>NZ_FOWQ01000016.1 GCF_900115505.1 Geodermatophilus dictyosporus
GCGCAGATCTCCGACCGGCAGACCACCATCGCCTCGGCGGTGGAGGAGCAGACGGCCACCACCAACGAGATGAGCCGCTCGGTGCAGGAGGCCGCGCAGGGCTCCGGGCAGATCGCCGACAACATCTCCGGGGTGTCCGGCGCGGCCGACTCCACCACGCAGGCGCTGACCCAGACCCGCTCCGCCGTCGACGAGCTGTCGCGGATGGCCGCCGACCTGCGCACCAGCGTCGCGCGCTTCACCTACTGAGAACCACAGGAGACCCCGTGCCCCTCCCCCGCCTCTCGGACGTCCGCGTCGGACGCCGACTCTGCCTCGCCTTCGGTGCCGTCGGGCTGCTCGTGCTGGTCAGTGCCGGCGCCGGGCTGTCCGCGGTCGGCGAGCAGCGCGACCTCGCCGAGGAGCTGAGCGCCGTCGACGGCGTCCTCGCCGACGCCGAGACCGCGCGCTTCCAGATCGCCGACGTCACCGGCTGGCAGGGCCTGGTCATGGCCGACGTCGCGGCCTACGGCCCGGCGGTGGCACTGGCACCCGACGCCTACAACCGCGCGGGCATGCTCGAGGCCAAGGCGGCGGTGTACGAGTGGCTCGACCAGGTCGACACCTCGGCGATGGACGCCACCGAGCGGGAGGCGTTCGAGGAGCTGCGCCCGGCCTGGGACAACTACTTCCGCTGGGACGACCAGGTGGTCGAGTGGCTCTCGGCGGGCACGCCCGAGAGCTTCCTGACCACGATGGAGAGCATCAACGGCGGGGAGGCCGGTGAGGGCTACGGCATCGTCCTCGGCCTGGCCGACACCGTGCAGGCGTCGGCCCAGGAGCGCGCCGCCGACCTGCGCCGGCAGCAGGACGCGGCGCAGACGCGGGCGACGGCGCTGCTCAGCGTCGTCGGGGTGCTCGCCGTCCTCGTCGCCGCGGGCCTGTCCGTGCTGGCGGCCCGGTCGGTGGTCCGGCCGCTGCGGCAGGTCCGGTCCGCGCTGGACGCCGCGGCGCAGGGTGACCTGACGGTGGACTCGGGCGTCTCGCGAGGGGACGAGGTCGGTGAGATGGCGGCCTCCCTCGCGGCCATGCAGGCGGGCCTGCGCGAGGTCATGGCCGCCGTGGCCGGTGCCTCGGACGCGGTGGCGGCCTCCTCGGAGGAGCTCTCGGCCTCGTCGGCGCAGATCTCGGCGTCGGCGGAGGAGACCTCGGCGCAGTCCGGCGTGGTCGCCGGTGCGGCGGAGGAGGTGTCCCGCAACGTGCAGACCGTCGCCGCGGGTGCCGAGCAGATGGGTGCCTCGATCCGGGAGATCGCCAGCAACGC
>NZ_FOWQ01000015.1 GCF_900115505.1 Geodermatophilus dictyosporus
GTCTCCTGGGCCAGCTCCTTGACCTCGTTGGCGACCACCGCGAAGCCCTTGCCCGCCTCCCCGGCGCGGGCGGCCTCGATGGTGGCGTTGAGGGCCAGCAGGTTCGTCTGCTCCGCGATGCTGGTGATCACCTTGACCACGTTGCCGATCTCCGCCGAGGACTCACCGAGCTTGGCGACGGTGGCGGTGGTGGTCTCGGCGGCGGTGACAGCGCGGGCGGCCACGGCGGAGGCCTCGGCGGCGTTGCTGGCGATCTCCCGGATCGAGGCACCCATCTGCTCGGCACCGGCGGCCACGGTCTGCACGTTGCGGGACACCTCCTCCGCCGCACCGGCCACCACCCCGGACTGCGCCGAGGTCTCCTCCGCCGACGCCGAGATCTGCGCCGAGGACGCCGACAGCTCCTCCGACGACGCCGCCACCGCGTCGGCCGACGCGGCGACGGCCTGCAGGACGCCGCGCAGGTTGTCCTGCGCCGTGCCGAGCGCGGCGGCCATGCGGCCCAGCTCGTCCTGCCCGCGCACCTCCGGGACGACGGTCAGGTCGCCGTCGGCCATGGCCTCGACCGACCGCTGCACCGAGCGGACGGTGCTCACCAGCCGGCGCACGACGGTCACGGTGAGCGCGCCCGCGACCAGGATCCCGGCGGCCAGGGCCACCCACAGGGTGGTGGTCGCCGAGGCGTGGATGGCGGCGGCCTCGTCGGTGTCGGTCTGGCCGGCGCCGACCCGCCGCTCCTGCATGGCGTTGTACTGGTCCATGAGCACGTCGGAGCGGTCCTGCAGCGGGCCGGTGACCACCGCGGCGGCGGTGGCCAGGTCGCCGGCGTCGGCAGCGGGCACCAGCTGCTCGTCGGCGACGGCGTAGTAGTCCTCGACCGTGGCGCGGAACTCGTCGAACGCCTGCCGGTTCACGGTCACCGCGGCGTAGGCGTCGAGCTGCCCGTCGATGGTGTCCCGCCGCTCGGCCAGGTCGGCGAGCAGCGCGGCCCGGGTCTGCGCGTCGGCGATCGGGTAGGCGTTGTACCGGGACCGGTCGCCCTGCCAGGAGCGCTGGATGTTCGCGAGGTCGGCGAGCCGGACGACGTTGTCGTTGATCCGGACCGCGGCCGCCTCGAGGGCGGACAGCCGGCTGACGGCGAGGACGGTCATCGCGATCGCGACGAGTGCCAGGACGACGACGGAGGCACCGATCTTGACGCCGACCGGCCGGTCGGAGAACCAGCCGCCCGTACGGCCGCTGCGGGTGTGGCTCATGGGGGTCTCCAAGCTGGGGTGGACGGGCGTCAGTAGGTGAAGCGGGCGACGGTGGTGCGCAGGTCGGCGGCCATGCGGGCCAGCTCGTCGACGGCGGTGCGCGTCTGGGTGAGCGCCTGGGTGGTGGAGTCCGCGGCGGTGGACACCCCGGAGATGTTGTCCGCGATCTGACCGGAGCCGTGGGCGGCCTCCTGCACCGAGCGGCTCATCTCGTTGGTGGTGGCCGTCTGCTCCTCCACCGCCGAGGCGATGGTGGTCTGCCGGTC
>NZ_FOWQ01000013.1 GCF_900115505.1 Geodermatophilus dictyosporus
GGTTCTTCGCCTGGTTCAAGCATCTACGGAGAGTTTGATCCTGGCTCAGGACGAACGCTGGCGGCGTGCTTAACACATGCAAGTCGAACGCTGAACCCTGCTTGCGGGGGGATGAGTGGCGAACGGGTGAGTAACACGTGGGCAACCTGCCCCCGGCTCTGGGATAACTCCAAGAAATTGGGGCTAATACCGGATGTTCACCGGCTGCCGCATGGTGGTGGGTGGAAAGGGTTTCCGGCTGGGGATGGGCCCGCGGCCTATCAGCTTGTTGGTGGGGTAGTGGCCTACCAAGGCGACGACGGGTAGCCGGCCTGAGAGGGTGACCGGCCACACTGGGACTGAGACACGGCCCAGACTCCTACGGGAGGCAGCAGTGGGGAATATTGCGCAATGGGCGGAAGCCTGACGCAGCGACGCCGCGTGGGGGATGACGGCCTTCGGGTTGTAAACCTCTTTCAGCAGGGACGAAGCGGAAGTGACGGTACCTGCAGAAGAAGCACCGGCCAACTACGTGCCAGCAGCCGCGGTAATACGTAGGGTGCAAGCGTTGTCCGGAATTATTGGGCGTAAAGAGCTCGTAGGCGGTTCGTCGCGTCGGCTGTGAAAACCCGGAGCTCAACTCCGGGCCTGCAGTCGATACGGGCGGACTTGAGTTCGGCAGGGGAGACTGGAATTCCTGGTGTAGCGGTGAAATGCGCAGATATCAGGAGGAACACCGGTGGCGAAGGCGGGTCTCTGGGCCGATACTGACGCTGAGGAGCGAAAGCGTGGGGAGCGAACAGGATTAGATACCCTGGTAGTCCACGCCGTAAACGTTGGGCGCTAGGTGTGGGGGCCATTCCACGGTCTCCGTGCCGCAGCTAACGCATTAAGCGCCCCGCCTGGGGAGTACGGCCGCAAGGCTAAAACTCAAAGGAATTGACGGGGGCCCGCACAAGCGGCGGAGCATGTTGCTTAATTCGATGCAACGCGAAGAACCTTACCTAGGCTTGACATGCACGGAAATCTCGCAGAGATGCGGGGTGCCTTTGGCGTCGTGCACAGGTGGTGCATGGTTGTCGTCAGCTCGTGTCGTGAGATGTTGGGTTAAGTCCCGCAACGAGCGCAACCCTCGTTCCATGTTGCCAGCACGTGATGGTGGGGACTCATGGGAGACTGCCGGGGTCAACTCGGAGGAAGGTGGGGATGACGTCAAATCATCATGCCCCTTATGTCTAGGGCTGCAAACATGCTACAATGGCCGGTACAATGGGCTGCGATACCGTGAGGTGGAGCGAATCCCAAAAAGCCGGTCTCAGTTCGGATTGGGGTCTGCAACTCGACCCCATGAAGTTGGAGTCGCTAGTAATCGCAGATCAGCAACGCTGCGGTGAATACGTTCCCGGGCCTTGTACACACCGCCCGTCACGTCACGAAAGTCGGTAACGCCCGAAGCCGGTGGCCCAACCCCTCGTGGGAGGGAGCCGTCGAAGGCGGGATCGGCGATTGGGACGAAGTCGTAACAAGGTAGCCGTACCGGAAGGTGCGGCTGGATCACCTCCTTTCTAAGGAGCACTGGCCGGCAGGTCGCCTCGGTTGAGGGGTGTCTGTCGGTCCAGAGCCGCGCCCGGACCGTGATCCGGTGCCCATCAGGGGTGCCGGGCGGGTGTTCGGGGTGGTGCTCGAGGGTGGAACGCTGACCAGTTCGGCCGCCGGCTCACGGGTCGGTTCCTAGTACTGCGTCCTCCCTTGGTGGGGGCGCGTGGAGGGGAGCCGCGGGTGGGTGGTGGTCGTAGGCACGCTGTTGGGTCCTGAGGGAGCGGACCCTGTCGCCGGGCGGTGCTCGGGGGTGGGGGTCGGTGTCTCATGCCGGGCCTTCGGGATCTCAGACCGCTGCACGGGTGTGTGGGCTGGTGGGGTCGTCGCCGGGGGTGTCTCGGGTTGGTCGTTGAGAACTGCACAGTGGACGCGAGCATCTTTTGTTTGCTTCGTGCGCGCAGGACCCCTTGTGCGGGGTGCTGTGTGTGCGGGGTTGGTTTGTAGGTTTTGTGTGGCCAAGATGTTGAGGGCACACGGTGGATGCCTGGGCACCAGGAGCCGATGAAGGACGTGGGAGGCTGCGATAAGCCTCGGGGAGCTGCCAACCGAGCGTTGATCCGAGGGTGTCCGAATGGGGGAACCCCGCACCAGTCATGTGGTGTGACCCGCGCCTGAACACATAGGGCGTGTGGAGGGAACGTGGGGAAGTGAAACATCTCAGTACCCACAGGAAGAGAAAACAACCGTGATTCCGTGAGTAGTGGCGAGCGAAAGCGGATGAGGCTAAACCGATGGCATGTGACAGCCGGCAGGCGTTGTGTCGTCGGGGTCGTGGGACAGTCGTGTCGCCTCTGCCGGGGTGGCGGGGAGTGAGAAAACGATCCGGTTAGTGGAAGGCCTCTGGAAGGGGTCGCCGTAGAGGGTGAGAGCCCCGTACGCGAAAACCGGTCGTCTCCCTGTGTCTGGATCCCAAGTAGCACCGAGCCCGTGAAATTCGGTGTGAATCTGGCGGGACCACCCGCTAAGCCTGAATACTCCCTGGTGACCGATAGCGGACGAGTACCGTGAGGGAAAGGTGAAAAGTACCCCGGGAGGGGAGTGAAATAGTACCTGAAACCGTGTGCCTACAAGCCGTGAGAGCCGTGAATCCGCGCCTCGTGTGCGGGCGGTGATTGCGTGCCTTTTGAAGAATGAGCCTGCGAGTTAGTGGTACGTGGCGAGGTTAACCCGTGAGGGGCAGCCGTAGCGAGAGCGAGTCCGAACAGGGCGGTGGCACTTCGGTGTCGATAGTCGCGTGCTCTAGACCCGAAGCCGAGTGATCTACCCATGGCCAGGTTGAAGCGCGGGTAAGACCGCGTGGAGGACCGAACCCACCAGGGTTGAAAACCTGGGGGATGAGCTGTGGGTAGGGGTGAAAGGCCAATCAAACTCGGTGATAGCTGGTTCTCCCCGAAATGCATTTAGGTGCAGCGTCGCGTGTTTCTTGCCGGAGGTAGAGCACTGGATGGCCGATGGGCCCCACAAGGTTACTGACGTCAACCAAACTCCGAATGCCGGTAAGTGAGAGCGCGGCAGTGAGACTGCGGGCGATAAGGTTCGTAGTCGAGAGGGAAACAGCCCAGATCATCGGCTAAGGCCCCTAAGCGTGTGCTAAGTGGAAAAGGATGTGGGATCGCAGTGACAACCAGGAGGTTGGCTTAGAAGCAGCCATCCTTGAAAGAGTGCGTAATAGCTCACTGGTCAAGTGGTTCCGCGCCGACAATGTAGCGGGGCTCAAGCACACCGCCGAAGCCGTGGCACTCCACCAGACGCCCGCCGGTCATCTCCTCGGAGATGGCGGCCAGGTGGTGGGGTGGGTAGGGGAGCGTCGTGTGGCGGGTGAAGCGGCGGAGGGATCCAGCCGTGGACGCCACGCGAGTGAGAATGCAGGCATGAGTAGCGAGAGGGGAGTGAGAAACTCCCCCGCCGGAAGACCAAGGGTTCCTGGGCCAGGCTAATCCGCCCAGGGTGAGTCGGGACCTAAGGCGAGGCCGACAGGCGTAGTCGATGGACAACGGGTTGATATTCCCGTACCCGCGAAGGAACGCCCATGCTCAGGCCAGCGATGCTGACCCACCGAAACCGCTCACTGCTCTTCGGAGGAGTGGGTGGGAGTAGCTGGGGACCCGGACTGGTAGTAGGCAAGCGATGGGGTGACGCAGGAAGGTAGTCCTCCCGGTGAGTGGTAGTACCGGTGCAAGGGTGTGGCCCGTGGTGTAGGCAAATCCGCACCACATGCAGGGTGAGGCCTGACGCATAGCCGAATGAGGCGAATGGGATGATCCTATGCTGCCGAGAAAAGCCTCTAGCGAGTTCCGAGCGGCCCGTACCCCAAACCAACTCAGGTGGTCAGGTAGAGAATACCGAGGCGATCGAGCGAACTGTGGTTAAGGAACTCGGCAAAATGCCCCCGTAACTTCGGGAGAAGGGGGACCCTCGCCCGTGAACCCACTAGCTGGGGTAGCGGAGGGGGGTCGCAGAGACCAGTGAGAAGCGACTGTTTACTAAAAACACAGGTCCGTGCGAAGTCGTAAGACGATGTATACGGACTGACGCCTGCCCGGTGCTGGAACGTTAAGGGGACGGGTTAGCCGCAAGGCGAAGCTCAGAACTCAAGCGCCAGTAAACGGCGGTGGTAACTATAACCATCCTAAGGTAGCGAAATTCCTTGTCGGGTAAGTTCCGACCTGCACGAATGGCGTAACGACTTCTCAGCTGTCTCAACCACAGGCTCGGCGAAATTGCACTACGAGTAAAGATGCTCGTTACGCGCGGCAGGACGGAAAGACCCCGGGACCTTCACTACAGCTTGATATTGGTGTTCGGTTCGGCTTGTGTAGGATAGGTGGGAGACTGGGAAGCGGGCACGCCAGTGTTCGTGGAGTCGCCGTTGAAATACCACTCTGGTCGAATTGGATGTCTAACCTGGGTCCGTGATCCGGATCAGGAACAGTGTCAGGTGGGTAGTTTAACTGGGGCGGTTGCCTCCCAAAGTGTAACGGAGGCGCCCAAAGGTTCCCTCAGCCTGGTTGGCAATCAGGTGTCGAGTGCAAGTGCACAAGGGAGCTTGACTGTGAGACCGACGGGTCGAGCAGGAGCGAAAGCTGGGACTAGTGACCCGGCACCGGCATGTGGAAGCGGTGTCGCTCAACGGATAAAAGGTACCCCGGGGATAACAGGCTGATCTTCCCCAAGAGTCCATATCGACGGGATGGTTTGGCACCTCGATGTCGGCTCGTCGCATCCTGGGGCTGGAGTAGGTCCCAAGGGTTGGGCTGTTCGCCCATTAAAGCGGTACGCGAGCTGGGTTTAGAACGTCGTGAGACAGTTCGGTCCCTATCCGCCGTGCGCGTAAGAGACTTGAGAAGAGCTGTCCCTAGTACGAGAGGACCGGGACGGACGAACCTCTGGTGTGCCAGTTGTACCGCCAGGTGCACTGCTGGTTGGCTACGTTCGGCAGGGATAACCGCTGAAAGCATCTAAGCGGGAAGCTCGCTTCGAGATGAGGTCTCTCACCCAGTCAATGGGGTAAGGCCCCCGCCCAGACCAGCGGGTTGATAGGCCGGAAGTGGAAGCACCGCGAGGTGTGGAGCTGACCGGTACTAACAGGCCGAGGGCTTGACCACACACACCTGCTGTCAAGCCAACAAAGCAAGCGTGTTCGCGTCCACTGTGCGGTTCTGAACGCATCCAACCCCGA
>NZ_FOWQ01000011.1 GCF_900115505.1 Geodermatophilus dictyosporus
CAGATCTCCGACCGGCAGACCACCATCGCCTCGGCGGTGGAGGAGCAGACGGCCACCACCAACGAGATGAGCCGCTCGGTGCAGGAGGCCGCCCACGGCTCCGGGCAGATCGCCGACAACATCTCCGGGGTGTCCACCGCCGCGGACTCCACCACCCAGGCGCTCACCCAGACGCGCACGGCCGTGGACGAGCTGGCCCGCATGGCCGCCGACCTGCGCACCAGCGTCGCCCGCTTCACCTACTGAGAGAGGACCTCCCTGCCCCCACTGCCCGCACGCTCCCAGCAGGCCCCCTGCAGGGAGGCCGTACAGGACCGGGCCGGCCGACGGTCGGCTCCGGGCAGGGGACTGCCGATGACGGACACCGACGACCGACGCCGCCCGGGGTTCGCCTCAACACGGACCCGGGCGGCGTCGAAGACCCAGCGGGGTGCCCCGCCCCGGACAGCGAGAGAGAAGGCAGCGGTGGACGGTCTGGACGACATCGTCGAGGAGTTCCTCGTCGAGAGCCACGAGAACCTCGACCAGCTCGACACGGACCTGGTGGCCCTGGAGCAGGAGCCGGACTCGCGGGACCGGCTCTCGAGCATCTTCCGCACGATCCACACGATCAAGGGCACCAGCGGCTTCCTGGCCTTCAACCGGCTGGAGGAGGTCACCCACGTCGGGGAGAACATGCTCTCCCGGCTGCGCGACGGCGTGCTGTCCCTGACCCCCGAGCGCACCAGCGTGCTGCTGCGCATGGTGGACACGGTCCGCTCGCTGCTCACCTCCATCGAGACCACCGGCGGCGAGGGCTCGGTCGACGTCTCCGCCGTCGTGGCCGCCATCAGCGCCGCGATGGAGGACACCCCGGCGCCCGCCGCCGTACCGGAGCCCGTCGTCGAGCCCGTCGTCCAGGCAGTCGTCGAGCCCGTCGTGGAGGCCGTCGAGCCCGTCGCGGACGACGCCCACGAGGACACCCACGACGACGGCCACCACCGTGCCCGCGACGACGGCCACCACGATGCCCACGACGACGCCCACGACGACGCCCACGACGAGGACGCGCACGACGACGCGCACGAGGACGCCCACGGTGAGGCGCCGGCCGCGGCCGGGGCGCCCGTCGCCGGCGCCGGTGCCGCCCGGCCCGAGGCCCAGGGCGGTGGGCAGCGCCGCGCCGTCGCCGACTCCACCATCCGCGTCGACGTCGACCTGCTCGACTCCCTGATGCTGCTGGTCGGCGAGCTGGTGCTGACCCGCAACCAGATCGTCCAGTACGTCGGCCGCTCCACCGACACCGACCTGGTGCGCGCCTCGCAGCGGCTCAACCTCATCGCCAGCGAGCTGCAGGAGGGCGTCATGAAGACGCGCATGCAGCCGATCGACCACATCTGGTCCAAGCTGCCGCGCGTCGTCCGCGACCTCGGCATCCAGTGCGGCAAGACCGTGCGCCTGGAGATGGAGGGCAAGGACACCGAGCTCGACAAGACGCTGCTCGAGGCGGTCAAGGACCCGCTGACCCACCTGGTCCGCAACGGCGTCGACCACGGCATCGAGTCCCCCGACCGCCGCCGCGCCGCCGGCAAGCCCGCCGAGGGCGTGCTCACGCTGCGCGCCAAGCACGAGAGCGGCCAGGTCGTGGTGGAGGTCGCCGACGACGGCGCCGGGATCGACCCGGGCAGGCTGGGCGTCAAGGCCGTCGAGCGCGGACTGGTCACCGCCGAGCAGCTGAGCCGGATGGGCCCGCAGGACGTCCTGCAGATGATCTTCCTGCCCGGCTTCTCGACCGCCGCCGCGGTCACCAACGTCTCCGGCCGCGGCGTCGGCATGGACGTCGTCAAGACCAACATCGAGTCCATCGGCGGCACCATCGAGGTCGAGTCCGAGCCCGGCCGGGGCACCGTCTGTCGGCTGCGGATCCCGCTGACCCTCGCGATCGTCCCGGCGCTCACCGTCGAGTGCGCCGGCGACCGCTACGCCATCCCGCAGATCAGCCTGCAGGAGCTGGTCAGCCTGGACGCCGAGAAGGCCGCCAACGCCGTCGAGGAGGTCGGCGGTGCGCCGGTCTACCGGCTGCGCGGCGAGCTGCTGCCGCTGGTCCGGCTCACCGACGTCCTCGGGCTGACCTCCGACCGGCACGACGGCCACGTCGTCATCGCGGTGCTGCGCTCCGAGGGCCGGCGCTTCGGCCTGGTCGTCGACCGCGTCATCAACACCGAGGAGATCGTGGTCAAGGCGGTGGGCGGCCAGCTCAAGGCGATCGGCCTGTACTCCGGCGCGACCGTCCTCGGCGACGGCACCGTGGCCCTCATCCTCGACGTGCAGGCCCTCGCCCGCCGTGCGCTGCGGACCGAGACCGCCGAGCGGCAGGAGTCCCGCGAGGCCGCGGCCGCCCGCAGCGTCGCCGCCGAGGGCGAGCGCCAGCGGATGCTGCTGGCCGCCATCGGCGAGGGCCGGCGCGTGGCCATCCCGCTGGACACCGTCACCCGCCTCGAGCAGGTGCGCGCCGGGTCCGTCGAGCGGGTCGGCAACCGGGAGGTCGTGCAGTACCGCGGTGCGATCCTGCCGATCGTCCGGCTCGACCGGCACCTGGGCGCCTACGGCACCAGCGACCGCGAGGTGCTCGAGGTGATCGTCTACAGCGACCACGGCCGCAGCGTGGCGATCGTCGTGGAGGAGATCCTCGACATCGTCGACGGCGGCGCCGCCGTCCGCAGCGACATCGACGACCTGGGCCTGCTCGGCTCCGCCGTCCTGGGCGACAAGGTGACCGAGCTGCTCGACGTCCGCGCGGCGATCCTCGCCGCCGACCCGGCGTTCTACGCCGCCGACCACACCCCCGCGTCCTCGCTGCTGGAGGTCTGACGTGACGACCCCGACCGACACCCCCACCCGGGCCACCAGCGGCCAGCTGGCCACCTTCCGGCTCGACGGCGACCTCTACGGCGTCGAGGTCGAGCACGTGCAGGAGGTGCTGCGCAGCCAGGGGCTCACCCGGGTGCCGCTGGCGCCCCCGGCCGTCGCCGGCCTGATCAACCTGCGCGGCCAGGTGGTCACCGCCATCGAGCTGCGCGAGCGGCTGGGCCGCCCGCCCCGGCCGGCCGGCACCGACGCCGTCGTCATCGTCGTGCGCCTGCACGGGGAGGCGGTGAGCCTGCTGGTCGACTCGATCGCCGACGTCGTGGACGTCGACGCCGACGACTTCGAGACCCCGCCGGACACCCTGGACGGGCAGGCCCGCGAGCTCATCCGCGGCGCCTACAAGCTCGACGGGCAGCTGCTGCTGGCCCTCGACGTCCAGAAGGCCGTCGGAGCTTGACGGAGAGTCACCGACAGATCACCTGAACGGTCCCGCCACGCGGCCGTCACCCCGCGCCCCTCCGGCGTTCGGGTGACGGCCGCGTGGCGTTGCGCCGTGATCACCCCCAGCATGGACGGACCGCCACTTCCCGGGCGGTGCCGTCGGAGGGGGAGACGTGCCGTACTCGCTGGTCAGTGCCGCGACGCTGGGGTTCGACCTGGTCCGCCTGCCCGCCGGCCGCGCCGTCGCCGACGTGCTGCTCACCGGCCTCGTCGCCGGGCCCGCCGAGGTCGGCGCGCTCGCCCGGGTCGCGCGCACGCACGGCGCCGACCGCGAGCAGCGCACGCTGCTCGCCGTCCGCGCGCGGCGCGCCCGGGAGCTGGCCGCCGCCGTCCCGCAGCTGCGGTCGGTGTCGCCCGGGCAGGGCGAGGACCGCACCGCCGTGCTGGTCGCCCAGCTCGAGCGGGGCACCATCGGCAGCACCGCCGCCCTCGAGCGGCTGCTGCGCGAGGACGTGCTCGGCCCCGAGCACCCCGCGCTGTCGCGGGTCGCCGGGGACGTGCGCGACCAGGCCGCCGACGTGCTGGCCGACGCCGCGGTGGGCGCCTGGGCCGCCGACGTGCTGCCGCCGCTGGTCCGCCGCGAGCTGGTGCTGCCCTTCGCCGGCGTGGTCCGCGACGCGACCACCCGCGGGGCCGACGCCGACCTCGGGCCGGCCACGCCCGAGCTGCGCTCCCTGCTCGCCGTCGTCGGCGCCTTCGACGCGCGCGGCCGCGAGCGCTGGCGCGCCGCCGTCGAGGACGGCCGCGCCGGGCAGCGCCCCTGGGCCGCCGCGATGCACGAGGCCTCCTGGGCCGCCCACGTCTCCGGCCGCACCCGCACCCTGGCCACCGCCCAGCTGCTGGCCGTCCGTGCGTTCGTCGACGGCGGCTTCTCCGCGCACGACGGCGCGGCCGGCTCGTGGAACGCCCTGGCCGGCGTCGTCCAGGCGATGACCATGGCCGACCTGCTCGACGGCAGCGCCGCGGGCGTCCTGCGCGCCCCCTGGACCCGCCTCACCGCTCCCCCGCGCTGAGCCGGCACCCGCGCCCCCGCGCGCGGGTCGGGCGGGTCGACATGTGCCCGCCGGTGCCGCAGTCGCCCGACGTTCCGTAACGGTTCTCCCGCCGGGGTCAAGGCCGCCCGCCTCCCGGCCGACAACCTCCCTGTCAGGCAGCGCCGCGCCCGGACCCACCCGGAGCGCGGACGACCGGATTGCGCTCGACAGGACGTCACCCGGTGCCGAGACCCGAGGTGCGACCCGCCCCGGGGTGCAGCGCGCGGCAGCAGCAGGAGGACGTGTGGACCCGATCCGGGTGTTGGTGGTCGACGACTCCGTCGTCGTCCGCAAGATCGTGACCGACGTGCTGTCCGCCGACCCGGGCATCCAGGTCGTCGGGACGGCGGTGAACGGCAAGCTGGCCCTCGGCAAGCTCGAGGCGCTCAAGCCCGACCTGGTCACCATGGACATCGAGATGCCGGAGATGAACGGCATCGAGGCGGTCCGCGCCATCCGCGCCGGCCGCAACCGCGTCCCGATCGTCATGTTCAGCACGCTCACCGAGCGCGGGGCGTCGGCGACCCTCGACGCGCTGTCGGCCGGCGCCAACGACTACGTCACCAAGCCGGCCAACGTCGGCAGCGTCGCGCAGTCGATGGAGAGCGTGCGCGAGCAGCTCATCCCCAAGATCAAGGCTCTCACCGGCCGCCCGGTCGCGGGCCTGCCGCGCCCGGTCGCCGTCCCCGTCGCCGCCCGGCCGCCGGCGCCCCGCAGCGCGCCGCACAAGGCGCCCGCCGTGCTGGTCATCGGCTCCTCGACCGGCGGTCCCGAGGCGCTGGCGAAGGTGCTCCCGACGCTGCCGGCCGGCCTGCCCGTGCCGGTGCTGCTCACCCAGCACATGCCGCCGGTGTTCACCCGCCAGTTCGCCCAGCGCCTGGACCGGCTGTGCGCCCTGCGGGTGGTCGAGGCCGCCGACGGCACGCCGCTGCTCCCCGGCACCGTGCACCTCGCGCCCGGCGACTTCCACCTCACCGTCCGCGGCACCGGCCGCGGCGCCACCACGGTGCTGTCGCAGGGCCCGCCGGAGAACTTCTGCCGGCCGGCCGTGGACCCGCTGTTCCGCTCGGCCGTCGCCGCCTACGACGGCGCCGTGCTCGCCGTGGTGCTCACCGGGATGGGCGCAGACGGCCGCGCCGGGGCCTCCGCGGTCCGCGACGCCGGCGGCACCGTCGTCGTCCAGGACCAGGCCACCTCCGTCGTGTGGGGCATGCCCGGCGCCGTCGCCTCGGCCGGCCTCGCCGACGAGGTGCTGCCCCTCGACCGCGTCGCCGAGGCGATCACCCGCCACCTGGCCCGCGCCGCCCCCGGCACCCCGCCGCAGCCCGCCCCCCTGACCCTCGCGACGGGAGCCCGACGATGACGCTCACCGCCACCCGATTCGACTGGGTGCGCCAGTTGGTGCACCGGGAGAGCGCGATCGTGCTCGCCCCCGGCAAGGAGTACCTCGTCGAGGCCCGGCTGCTGCCCGTGGCCCGCAAGATGGGCCTCACCGACGTCGACCAGCTCGTCGACCAGGTGCGCACCCGGCCCCGGCCGGACGACACCCGGCAGATCGTCGAGGCGCTGACCACCAACGAGACGTCGTGGTTCCGCGACGGCGACCCGTTCACCGCGCTGACCTCGACCGTGCTGCCGGCGCTGCAGTCGGCCCGCGGCCCGGCCGAGCGGCTGCAGATCTGGTCGGCGGCCTGCTCCAGCGGCCAGGAGCCCTACACGATCGCGATGCTGCTCGAGGACGCGATGCCCAACGCCGCGAACCGCGTCTCGATCACCGCCACCGACCTCTCCCGCGAGATGGTCGAGCGGACCCGGGCCGGCCGGTTCACCCAGCTCGAGGTCAACCGGGGGCTGCCGGCCCCGATGCTGGTCCGCCACTTCCAGCGGGCCGGCAGCGAGTGGGAGGTCTCGCCCACGCTGCGCCGGATGATCAGCGCCCGCGAGTGCAACCTCGCCGCCCCGCTGCCGCGGATGGGCCCCTTCGACGTCGTGTACCTGCGCAACGTCCTCATCTACTTCGACCTGCCCACCAAGCAGGCGATCCTCCGACGGGTGCGCGAGCTCATGCGCCCCGACGGCTGGCTGTTCCTCGGTGCTGCCGAGACCACTCTCGGCGTCGACGACTCCTGGAGCCGGGTCGTCGTCGGCCGCACCTCCGTCTACCGCCCGCTGAAGGGGGCATGACCGTGCGTGCACTGGTGATCGACGACTCACGCGCCATGAGGCGCATCGTGAGCGGGACCCTGGAGGGGTTCGGCTACGAGACCCGCCAGGCCGGCCACGGCCAGGAGGCGCTCGACGTCCTCCACGGTGGCTGGGTCCCCGAGCTGTGCACCATCGACTGGAACATGCCGGTGATGGACGGCCTGCAGTTCGTCAACGCCGTCCGGGCGAACCCGGCCTGGCGCCCGGTGACGCTGATGATGGTCACCTCCGAGAGCGAGCACGGCCAGATCGTGCGCGCGCTGGCCGCCGGCGCCCACGAGTACGTGATCAAGCCGTTCACCGCCGACGCCATCCGCGACAAGCTCGCGCTGCTCGGCCTGCTCCCGCAGGAGGTCTCGCTGTGACCGACGTCAGCGACGCCGGGCTGCGCCGGCGGGTCACCGACCTGCCGCCGGCCGTCGCCGAGCTGATCGACGAGGCCACGGTCCAGGAGATCGCCGAGCAGGCCTGGCTGGCCCTCGTCGGCGAGGACGAGGTGCTCGTCCCGCTGCCGGCCCCGCTGCCGGCCGAGACGCTGAGCTCCTGGGTCGAGATCGTCGGCCCCTGGACCGGCTGGGTCGCGCTCACCTGCGGCCGCGACACCGCCCTCGACCTCACCCGGGCGCTCCTCGGCGAGCACGCGCCCGAGGAGGTCGAGCAGGAGGACGTCCACGACGCCCTCGGCGAGCTCGCCAACGTCGTCGGCGGCAACGTCAAGGCCGTCCTCCCCGGCCCGTCGGTCCTCGGCCTGCCCGAGGTCGGCACCACCCCGCCGTCCGGCCGCGAGGCCGACTCCGTCCGCGTCGCCCTCCTGTGGCGCGGCTCCCCCCTCACCGTCCGCGTGCAGTCCGTGCTCGCCGAGCGAGAGAACGAGGTGTCCCTGTGAAGATCCTGGTCGCCGACGACAGCCGCGTGATGCGGCAGATCGTCATCCGCACCCTGCGGCAGGCCGGCTACGACGACCACGACATCGTCGAGGCCGAGGACGGCCGCGACGCCTACGAGAAGGTGCGCTCCGAGGGCCCCGACCTGGTCCTGTCCGACTGGAACATGCCGAACATGACCGGCCTGGAGTGCCTGCAGGCGCTGCGCGGCTCGGGCTCGACCGTCCCGTTCGGGTTCGTCACCTCGGAGGGCTCGGCCGAGATGCGGGAGAAGGCCGCCGACGCCGGCGCGCTGTTCCTCATCGCCAAGCCGTTCACCGCCGACACCTTCACCGAGCACCTCGAGGGGGTGCTGGCATGAGGAGCGAGCTCGCGAGCTCCGCAGTGGACACCGTCGCGCCGGCGGTCACGCCGGCGACGAGCGCCAGCGAGGAGGCGAAGTGACCGCCCCGCTCACCGTCGTGCTGCCCGACGCCAAGGCCGTCAAGGACATGCTGTCGGGCCTGGTGGGCAAGCCGGTCGCCGTCACGCCGGGCAGCCCGGTGACGCCGACCCCGCAGGCCCCGGTCTCGGTCGCCGTCTACGTCAGCCCCACGATGGCGGTCAACGCGCTGTGCGTCATGGACCTGCCGCTGGCGGCCTGGACGGGCGGCGCCCTGGCCCTGCTGCCCCCCGGCGGCGTCCAGGACGCCGTCGAGGAGGACGGCGAGCTGACGGCGATGCTGACCGAGGCGCTGCACGAGGTCGTCAACGTCCTGTCGGCGCTGTTCAACGTGCCCGGCGCCCCGCACTCGAAGCTGCACGCCTCCTACGCGCCCGGCGACGACCTGCCCGGCGACGTCGCGGGCATGCTGGCCGCGTTCAACCGCCTCGACCTCACCGTCGAGGTCCCCGGCTACGGCAAGGGACGCCTCTCGCTCGTCGTGCCGTGACGTCCGCCCCGGGGCGGCGCCGGGACCCCGGTCCCCGCCGCCCCGGGCGCACCACCCAGCAGCCGCCCCGCGCCACCGGCCGGGGCGGCTGTCCTGCGTCCGGGGCCCGCCGGTCAGGCGGGCGCGGTCACGTGCTCGTCGATCGCCGAGGGCAGGCAGGCCCAGACGTGCTTGCACCCGTCGTCGACGTACCAGCCGTGCGCGACCGACAGCCGGGCCACCAGGTACAGCCCGAGGCCACCCTGGGACGGGTCCCGGTCGACGGCCGGCGCCGGCATGGTGTCGGGGTCGCGGTCGCTGACGTCGAGCAGCCAGCCGCCGGTCCCGGCGACCACGGTGGCCACGACCGGGCACAGCCCGTGCCGCAGGGCGTTGGACGCCAGCTCGTCGAAGGCGAGCACGAGGCGGTCGGTCGCCGGGTCCTCGTCCCGGGGGAAGCCGATCGAGCCGAGGTGCTCGCGGAGGCCGGCGCGCGCAGCGGGCAGCTCGGCGATCCCGCCGAGGTCCCAGCGCCACAGCTCGCCGCGACCGTCGGGGAGCGGCCGCAGCGGCCACGTCAGTCGAGACATGTCCTCTCTCCGTCGCCGTCCCGTTGCTCGGACGGTCCCGGGGTGCCCAGTCGGCCCGGCGCCCAACCGTGCGCCGTCCCCGGGGTGCGGACGGCGCCGACCGGACTCCCCGCCGGTGGGCCGCGGGCGTGCTGGTCCGCCGGGCCCCGCCGGCCGTGCGGCAGCATGGGGCCCCATGACCCCGGACGGCGCCGCCCAGCCGCCGCACGAGCTGCTCGTGCAGGCCGTCGAGGGCATGGAGCGGCCCCTGTTCGTGCTCGACGACGACGGGCGGTTCCGCTACATCAACCCCGCCGGCGCGGCCGTGCTGGAGCGGACCGCCCCGGACCTCGCCGGCCGGGTCGTGTGGGAGGAGTTCCCGGAGGCCGTCGGGGGACCGTTCGACCAGCTGTACCGCCGCGTCCGCGACACCGGGACGTCCGGGTCGACCGAGGCCTGGTTCGCCCCGCTGGGGAGGTGGTTCCGCGCCGACGCCTTCCTCACCTCCGCAGGCCTGGTCGTCACCTACGACGACGTCACGCTCCGGCGCCGGGTCGAGGAGGAGCGCGCGGCCGCCGTCGCGGCCCGGGAGGAGGCCGCCGCGCACGCCGCCGAGGCCGCGGCCCGGGCGGAGTCGGCGGCCCGGCACCTGGTGCTGCTCGGCGACATCAGCCAGGCGATGACCGCCACCACCGACGTCGACGAGGCCGTCGCCCGCCTGGCCGGGCTGGTCGTCCCCCTGCTGGCCGACTGGTGCCTGGTCAGCGTGGTCGACCCCGACGGCACCCGGCGCGACGTCGGCCGGGCGCACCGCGACCCGGCCCTGGTCGAGGCGATGCACCACTACGCCGACCTGCGGGTGCGCACCAACCGGCCGAACGCGCCGGTGCCGACGGCGCTGGCCAGCGGCCGCCCGGTGGTCATCCCGCACCTCACCGACGCCGACGTGCTCGCCATGACCGCCGACGAGAGGAGCCGGGCCGCCCTGGCGCCGCTGCGGCCCTCCGCGGTGGCGACCTTCCCGCTGCTCGCCCGCGGTGAGCTCTTCGGCGCCTTCACGCTCGTCAACGGCCCCGGCCGCGGCCCGCACACCGACGACGAGCTGCGCACCGCCGAGATCGCCTCCCGCCGGGCGGCGCTGGCGCTGGACAACGCCCGCCTGGCCGGCGCCGCCGCACAGGTGGCCGAGCGGATGCAGCACAGCCTGCTCTCGCCGCCGGTGCAGCCCGACCACCTCGAGCTCGCCGTCCGCTACCGGCCGGCCACCCGCGGGGTCTCCATCGGCGGCGACTGGTACGACGCGTTCCTGCAGCCCGACGGCGACACCGTGCTGGTCATCGGCGACGTGATGGGTCACGACATCGAGGCCGCCGCGGCGATGGGCCAGGTGAAGACGCTGGTGCGGGGCATCGCCTTCGACCGGCTCGAGGAGCCCGCCGGGGTGCTGCGCCGGGTCGACCACGCCCTCGTCGGCCTCGCCGTGCCTGCGATGGCCACCGCGCTGGTCTGCCGGGTCGAGCAGGACGGGGCCGACCGGGCCGCCGGCCTGCGCCGGCTGCGCTGGTCCTCGGCCGGCCACCCCGACCCGGTGCTGGTGCTGCCCGACGGGACGGTGCGCGACCTCTCCGCGCCGGTGGGGCCCCCGCTGGGCACCGGTTGGCGCGGACCGCGCGCCGACGGGCAGGTCGCCGTCCCGGAGGGCGCCACGCTGCTGCTCTTCACCGACGGGCTCTTCGAGCGGCGCGGCGTCCCCCTCGACGAGGGACGGGCGCAGGTGCGCGGGCTGCTGACCGGGGCCGCGGACCGGCCGCTGCAGCAGCTGTGCGACGACCTGCTCGAGCAGATGCTCGGCGGGGGCGTCGAGGACGACGTCGCGGTGCTCGCCGTCCGGGCGCACCCGGTCCGCGGCGAGCGGCCGGGCGAGGCCGGTCCCGAGCTCCTGCCGCCGACTCCCTAGGTGCGGGCGGCGGCCGCGCGCACCGCCTCGGCGATCGCCGCGACGCCCTGGTCGGCCCACAGCACCGAGTAGTGGTTGGTGTCGGGCACCTCGCGCGCGGTGATCCCCGACCGCTCCAGGCCGAGGCCGGCCAGGCGGACCTCGTCGTAGAGCCCCGGGACCTGGTCGAGCAGGCCGCGGCGGGCCCACAGCAGCGTCGTGGGCACCGGCAGGTCCGTGGTGGCCTCGAGCACCCGCTCGTTGAGCAGCACGTCGCCGCCGTCGACCCGGACCGCCTCGAGCACGCACGCGCTGCGCAGCGGCGGCCCCCCGGGCGCGAGGTCGCGGGCCAGGTAGGCGGCCACGGAGGGGACGTCGACCCACGGCCCCACCGCGGGGTGCCGCGCCCAGAACGCCCGGACCGCGGCCAGGTCGGGGAACGTCGTCGACAGCCGGTCCAGCGACGGGCCGAGGACGGCGGAGAGCATCGCATCGACGTCGGCGCCGGGCGGTTGGGGGTACGCCAGGCCGCCGTCGACGAGGACCAGCCCGTGGACGGCGTCGCGCGCCGGCCCGGCCGCGGCCATGGCGGCCACGAAGGCGCCCATGGAGTGGCCCACCAGCACGCTGGCGTCGGCGCCGGTGTCGGCGTCGGCACCGAAGCGGTCGAGCAGGGCGGCGACGTCGGCGGCGTGCCGCTCGAGGCCGTAGGGACCGGGCAGGCCCGCCGAGCCGGCGCGCCCGCGCAGGTCGGGGGCGACCACCTCGAACTCGCCGGCCAGCGCGGCCGCGACGCGGGCCCAGGCCATCGCGTTCGCGGTGATGCCGTGGACGAGCACGGCGATGGGGGAGCCGGGGGCGTCGGCCGCCCAGTGCAGGGCCGACAGCTCGCCGCCGTCGACCGGGACGCTGATCTGGACGGGGTCGCGCACCTCGGTCACGGACCCACCCTGCCCGCTGACGCGCCCGGCCGCTCGATCGCGGGTCCTCAGTCCGGGTGGCGGAGCAGGTAGCGGCCGAAGTGGGGGACGGTGAAGGCGATCTGGCCCCGCTCGGCGGAGTAGACGAGCCCCTTCTTGATCAGCGAGTCCCGGGCGGGCGACAGCGACGCCGGCTTGCGCCCCAGGGTGGCCGCGACCTCCGCCGTCGCCACGGGCGCACCGGCCGGGCCGCCCAGCTCGGCCATCGCGTGCATGTACTCGCGCTCGGCGGGGGTGGCCCGGTCGTAGCGGGAGCCGAAGAAGCCGACGGCCAGCTCGGCCTCGGCCACCGGGGCGGCCATCGCGACGTCGGCGGCGGTGATGGGGGAGGCGGCCGCGACGTCCCAGGTGACCTTGCCGTAGGCCTGCACGAAGTAGGGGTAGCCGTCGGCGGCGGCGTAGAGGGCGTCCAGCGCGGCGGGCTCGAACGCGACGTCCTCCCGCTCGGCCGGCGCCAGCAGCGCCCGGTCGGCGGCGGGGCGGTCCAGCCGGTCGATGCGCAGGTAGCGGAACAGCCGCTCGGAGTAGCTCTTGGACGCCGACAGCACCGCCGGCAGGTGCGGCAGGCCCGCGCCGACGACGATCAGCGGCGCGCCCTGCTGGGACAGCTCGTGGCAGGCCGCGCAGATCGCCGAGACGTCGGCCGCCTGCACGTCCTGCATCTCGTCGACGAACAGCGCGATGCCCCTCCCGACGTCGGCGGCCAGCCCCGCGGCGTCGCTGAGCAGCTCGACCAGGTCGATCTCCATGTCGCCGGAGTCGGCCCGCCCGGTGCTCGCGGCGACGTCGATGCCCGGTTGCCAGCGGTCGCGGACCTTCGCATCGGCCGACGTGAGCCGCTGCGCGAACGCCTTGAGCGTGCCGAGGACGGCGTCCATCGACTCCTGGTCGGGGTGGCGCAGCTCGCGCAGGGCCATGTGCAGCGCCGAGGCCACCGGCCGGCGCAGCGACTGGTCCGGCCGCGCCTCGATCTTCCCGGTGCCCCAGCCGCGGCCGATCGCCGCCGAGCGCAGCTGGTTGAGCAGCACCGTCTTGCCGACGCCGCGCAGCCCCGTGAGCACCAGCGAGCGCTCGGGGCGGCCGCGGGCGATCCGCTCGAGGACGACGTCGAAGGCCGACAGCTCGTCGTCGCGGCCGGCCAGCTCGGGCGGGCGCTGGCCGGCGCCCGGGGCGTAGGGGTTCCGCACGGGGTCCACGTCGAGCACCGTATGGCCACGTCTAGCCCGGGCGATAGAGATCGGTAGAGGTGGCTAGCGCGTGTCGCGCAGCGAGCCGAGGTGTGCGGCGAGCACCTCCCGGGCCCGGTCGGCGGGCAGGGCGGCGGGACGGGTCGCGGCGTGCAGGGCCAGCCCGTCGAGGACGGCGTACAGCCGCTCGGCCTCCAGGGCGGGGTCGAGGCCGGGGCGCAGGGCGCCGGGCTCGCGCAGCACCAGGGCGCACAGCGCCAGCAGGTCCTCCGCGGACCCGTCCCGCAGCGCGGCGAGCCGGGGGTCGACCAGGGCGCGGGCGGTCAGCGCCAGCCACACCTCGGTCTCGGCCCGGCGCTCGTCGTCGAGCGGGAGCACCTCCTCCAGCGCCCGCAGCCCCCGGGTGGTGTCCGGGCCCGCGGCGGACACCACCGCGAGCACCCGTGCCCGGGCCCGCTCCTGCACCAGGGTCATCGCGAACACCAGCAGGTCGTCCTGGGTGGCGAACCAGTGCCGCAGCGAGCCCATCGACGTGCCGGCCTCCCGGGCGACGGCGCGCACCGACGCGCCGGGGACGCCGTCGCGCCGGACCACCCGCCACACCGCCTCGGCGATCTCGCGGCGGCGCGCCTCCGCGTCCACGGTCCTGGGCACGGCCGTTTCTAGCACGGGTGTGCTAGCTTCGCCTCAGCAGCACAGCTGTGCTGCCAAGACCCGGGAGGACCCGTGGACCTCGCGCTCCTGCTGCCCCTGGCCGGACTGGCCCTGGTCGACAGCACCAGCATCGGCACGCTGGGGCTGCCGCTGTGGCTCATGCTCGCCCCGGGCCGCGTCCGGGCCGGCCGGGTGGTGCTGTTCCTCGGCACCGTGGCGGGCGCCTACCTGCTGCTGGGGACCGTGCTCGCGCTCGGCGCCGCCGGACTGCTCGACCCGCTGCGCAGCGCCCTCGCGAGCACCCCCGGCCGGGTGGCGCTCCTCGTCGTCGGCGTCGTCCTCGTGGTCCTGGGGCTGACCGTCGAGCCGTGGACGAGGGCGGGCAAGGAGCGCCGCCGTGCCGCGCGGGCCGCCCGGGGTCCCGGCCGGCTGGCCCGGTGGCGTGAGCGCGCCGGCGGGGACGGGCCGCCCGGGGCGGTGGTGGCGCTCGCGGCGACCGCCGTGGGCGTGGAGGCGGCGACGATGGTCCCGTACCTGGCCGCCATCGCCCTGCTCGCCACGGCCGGCACCGGGACGGGGGCCACCGCCGCCGTCCTGGCCGGCTACTGCCTGCTGATGGTCCTGCCCGCCCTCGTGCTGCTGGTCCTCCGCACGACCCTGCACGACCGGCTGACGCCGCTCCTGGCCCGGTTCGAGGCGCTCCTGTCCCGCAACGCCGGGGAGGCCACGGCGTGGGTGCTGTTCCTGCTCGGCCTCTACCTGGTCGCCGAGGCGCTGCCGCCGGTCGTCGCGGCCCTGCCGCCGGGCTGACGCGCGGGGGCGTGGTGCCGGCGGCCCGAGGAGGCCAGGGTGGCGGGCGTGGCGGACACGACCGAGGAGGAGCTGCTCGCCCTGGAGCGGGCCGGCTGGGACGCGCTGTGCCGGGCGACCGGCGCGGACTTCTACGGCGGGGTCATGACCGGCGACGGGCTGATGGTGCTGGCCGACGGCTCGGTGCTGGACCGCGCCGCCGTCGTGGCCGCCCTCGGCTCGTCCCCGCCGTGGCACCGCTACGAGCTCGCCGACGTCCGCGTCGTGGGCGCCGGGGACGGCGCCGCGGCCCTGGTCTACACCGGCCGGGCCTGGCGGGACGAGGACGGCGAGCCGTTCACCGGGGCGATGACCAGCCTCTACGTCCGCGACGGCGCCCGCTGGCGGCTGGCCCTCTACACCCAGACACCGGTCCCGTGAGGACCCTCTGCGGCCGTCTCGCGCCGACGCGAGAGAGCCCTGGACGGGCGCAGACACAGGGAGCTCCCAGGGACCGGCACTAGCGTGGCCTCGTGATCAGGTTCGCGCTCAAGGTCGTCGTCATGGCCGTGGCGTTCTACTTCCTCGCCCAGTACCTGCCGGGGATCGACGTCATCGGCAACGAGGACGCGGCCCTCGGCGTCACCGGCACCTTCCTCTGGGTCGCGCTGCTGTTCGCGGTGATCAACGCGGTGGTGGGGCCGATCCTGCGGTTCCTCTCCTTCCCCGCGGTCCTGCTGACCCTCGGGCTGTTCCTCCTGGTGGTCAACGCCGCGCTGCTCGGCCTGACGGCGGCGCTGTCCGACCGGCTCGACGTCGACGGCTTCGGCACCGCGGTGGTCGGGGGGCTGGTGCTCGCGGTGGTCGGCTGGCTCGCCGACACCGTGCTCGAGCGCGGCTAGACGAAGGACCTCCCTGCCCCCCGCCTGCTCGCGGCGGGCCCCTGCAGGGAGGCCATCCGCCACACGGGCGCGGGCGCGCAGTCCCTCGCGGCGCGCCGGGCGGACCGCTCGCGGTGACGGGCACCACGAACCGCACTAGCGTGGACTGTCGTGGTCAGCACGTCCGAGGCCGGTCCGGTACCCGCACCCCAGGAGAACGGCGCCTCCGACCTGCCGCCGGAGCTGGCCGCCCTCGAGGCGGCCAACGAGGAGAAGCGCGCCCTGCTCGCCGAGGCGGCCCGGGCCGCGGCCGGTGACCCGGCCGGTGACCTGCCCGCGGGCTGCGGGGCGGGCGACCTGCCCGCGCTGCTGCAGCGCTACTACTGGAGCGAGCCGGCCGCCGAGGTCCTGGGCCACGAGCCCGCCGACCTCGCGAGCCTGGCGCTGCGCCACCTGCGGGTGGCCGGCGTCCGGCCGCAGGGGTCGGCCACCGTCGCCGTCGAGCGGGTGGCCGACGGCCGCGGGCTGCTGCTGGTGGTCACCGACGACATGCCCTTCCTCGTCGACTCGGTCACCGCGGAGGTGGTCCGCCAGGGCGTGGGCCTGCAGCACGTCGTGCACCCCGTGGTCGTCGTCCGCCGCGACGTCACCGGCGCGCTGCGCGCGTTCTGCGACAGCGGGCTCACCGAGGTGGGGACGTGCGGGCCCGACGCGCTGCCCGAGTCGTGGATCGCCGCGGTCCTCGACGGCCCGCTGGACGACGAGGCCGCCACCGACCTGGTCGCCGGGCTGCGGACCGTGCTCGCCGACGTCCGCGCCGTCGACGAGGACGCCCCGCGCACCGCCGCCCGCGCGCTGGAGCTGGCCGCCCGGCTCGAGGAGCGGGGCAGCGCCCCCGGACCGGCCCCCGTCGCCGACCCGGCCGACGACCCCGCCGAGGCCGCCGCGCTGCTGCGCTGGCTCGCCGACGGCAACTTCGTCTTCCTCGGCGCCCGCGACGTCGAGGTGGGGACGGCGGTCCGCGCGGTCCCCGGCAGCGGCCTGGGCGTGCTGCGCAGCGACGCCTCGCCGGCGCTGCCCGAGGCCTCCGGCGCGCTCGGCCCGGCGCTGCTCACGGTCACCAAGGCCGACACCCGCTCCACGGTGCACCGCCGCGCCTGGCTGGACCTGGTCGCGGTCACCCTGCCCGCCGTCGGCGACCGCCCGGCCCGTCAGCAC
The DNA here is from genome assembly GCF_900115505.1 of Geodermatophilus dictyosporus. Classification (GTDB taxonomy): domain Bacteria; phylum Actinomycetota; class Actinomycetes; order Mycobacteriales; family Geodermatophilaceae; genus Geodermatophilus; species Geodermatophilus dictyosporus. The sequence continues at coordinate 16,597 of NZ_FOWQ01000011.1, forward strand.
CGCCTCGTCGGGCTGTTCCCCACCGCGGCGGCCGCGGCCGGGGTCCGGGACGTGCCCCTGGTCCGCCGCCGCGTCGCCGAGGTCGTCGCCCGCTCCGGCGTGCCGGCCGACAGCCACACCGGCAAGACGCTGGTCGACGTCCTGGAGACCCTCCCGCGCGACGAGCTGTTCCAGGCCTCCTCGGGCGAGCTGCTGCCGGTCGCGCTGTCGGTGCTCTACCTGCAGGAGCGCCGGCTCACCCGGCTGTTCCTGCGCCGCGACCCGTGGGGCCGGTTCTGGTCGGCGCTGGTCTACCTGCCCCGCGACCGGTACACGACCGAGGTCCGGCTGGCGATGCAGCAGCTGCTGCTGTCCCGGCTGGGCGGGCGCGACATCGAGTTCACCGCGCGCTCCACCGAGTCGGTGCTGGCCCGGCTGCACTTCGTCGTCCGGGTGCCGGTGGGCCGCGACGGCGTCCCCACCCCAGGTGGGGTCGACGTCGAGGCGCTGCAGCAGGAGCTCTCCGCCGTCGCCCGCAGCTGGACCGACGACCTCTCCGACGCCCTCGCCGAGCGGTACGGCAGCGAGGCCGAGCAGGTGCTCGCGCGCGTCGCCGACGCCTTCCCGTCCGCCTACCAGGAGGACTTCCCGGCGGCGACGGCCGTCGAGGACCTCGCCCGCCTCGACGCGCTGCCGCCCGGCGAGCTGGGCCTGCGGCTGCACCGCCCCCGCGGCGCCGGTGCCGACGAGCCGCGGCTGACCGTCTACCGGGTGGGGGAGCGGCTGCTGCTCTCCGACGTGCTGCCGGTGCTGCAGCACATGGGCGTCGACGTCGTCGACGAGCGGCCCTACGAGATCGACCGGATCGGCGCCCCGCCGGCGTGGATCTACGACTTCGGGCTCACCGCGCCCGGCGGGGAGCTGCCCTTCCCCGGCTCGCTGCCCGAGCGGTTCACCGAGGCGGTCGCCGCGGTCTGGCGCGGCGAGGCCGAGGACGACGGCCTGGGCGCGCTCGTGCTGCTCGCCGGGCTCAACTGGCGGCAGGTGACCGTGGTGCGCGCCTACGTGCAGTGGCTGCGCCAGGCCGGGCTGCCCTTCGGCCAGCGCTACGTCGAGGGCGTGCTGGCCGCCCACCCCGACGTCGTCGCCCGCCTGGTGGCGCTGTTCGAGACCCGGTTCTCGCCGGGCCGCGAGGCCGGCCGTGCCACCCGCCAGCAGGCACTGGCCGACTCGCTGCGGGAGGCCATCGGGCGGGTGGACTCCCTCGACGCCGACCGGGTGCTCACCAGCCTGCTGGCCGCGGTCACCGCCACCCAGCGCACCACCTACTTCGCCCCCGCGACCACCCGGCCCGCGCCCCTCGCGATCAAGCTCGACCCGCACGCCGTCCCCGACCTGCCCGAGCCGCGCCCGGCCCGCGAGGTGTTCGTCAGCTCGCCGCGGGTGATGGGCGTGCACCTGCGCTTCGGCGCCGTCGCCCGCGGCGGGCTGCGCTGGTCCGACCGGCGGGAGGACCTGCGCACCGAGGTGCTGGGCCTGGTCAAGGCGCAGATGGTGAAGAACACCGTCATCGTGCCGACCGGGGCCAAGGGCGGCTTCGTCGTCCGCCGGCCGCTCCCCGAGGGCGCCTCCCGCGAGGAGGTGCTCGCCGAGGGGCAGGCCTGCTACAAGGTCTTCATCGGCGCGCTCCTGGCGCTCACCGACGACCTGGTCGGCGGCAAGGTGGTGCCGCCGGAGCGGGTGGTGCGCCACGACGGCGACGACGCCTACCTCGTCGTCGCCGCCGACAAGGGCACCGCGACCTTCTCCGACCTGGCCAACTCCGTCGCGCTCGAGCGCGGGTTCTGGCTGGGCGACGCCTTCGCCTCCGGCGGGTCGGTCGGCTACGACCACAAGGCCATGGGGATCACCGCCCGCGGCGCGTGGGAGTCGGTGACCCGGCACTTCCGCGAGCTCGACGTCGACGTGCAGAGCCAGGAGTTCACCATCGTCGGCGTCGGCGACATGTCCGGCGACGTGTTCGGCAACGGGATGCTGCTGTCCGAGCACATCCGGCTGGTGGCCGCCTTCGACCACCGGCACGTCTTCGTCGACCCCACCCCCGACGCCGCGACGTCGTTCGCCGAGCGCCGCCGGCTGTTCGACCTGCCGCGCTCGTCGTGGGCCGACTACGACCCCGCGCTGATCAGCCCCGGCGGCGGCGTCTGGCCGCGGACGGCGAAGGCCGTCCCGGTCAGCGAGCCGATGCGGGCCGCGCTCGGACTGGCCGGGGACGTCGACGCCCTCTCGCCGGTCGAGCTGATCCGGGCGGTGCTGCTCGCGCCGGTGGACCTGCTGTTCAACGGCGGCATCGGCACCTACGTCAAGGCCGCCACCGAGAGCCACCTCGACGTGGGGGACAAGGCCAACGACGCCGTCCGGGTCGACGGCGGGCAGCTGCGCGTGCGCGTGGTGGGGGAGGGCGGCAACCTCGGGCTGACCCAGCGCGGCCGCGTGGAGTACGCGCTGTCCGGCGGCCGGGTCAACACCGACGCGATCGACAACTCCGCCGGCGTGGACACCTCCGACCACGAGGTGAACATCAAGATCGCGCTGAACGGCGTGGTGGAGGCCGGCGAGCTCGACGCCGAGGGCCGCGCCGCACTGCTGGCCGACATGACCGACGAGGTCGCCGTCGCCGTCCTCACCGACAACCACGCGCAGAACGCGGTGCTGGCCGCCGAGGCGACCAACTCCCGCAGCCTGCTCGACGCCCACGAGCGGTTCATCCGCCACCTGGAGCGCTCGGGCCGGCTGGCGCGCGCCGTCGAGGCGCTGCCCGACGACCGCGCGCTGGCCCAGCGGCGGCGGGACGGGCAGGCGCTGACCAGCCCGGAGCTGTCGGTGCTGCTGGCCTACGCCAAGCTCGAGGTGAGCGACGCCGTCCTGCACTCCGACCTACCGGACGACCCGGCGCTGGCCGGCCTGCTGACCGACTACTTCCCGGAGGCGCTGCGCGAGCGGTTCCCCGAGGCGGTCGCGGCGCACCCCCTGCGGCGGGAGATCGTGGCCACCGCGCTGACCAACCGGGCGGTCAACACCGCCGGGGTCACCGGGCTGTTCCGGCTGGCCGAGGAGACCGGCGTCGACCTCGTCGGCGTGGTGCGGGCGCACGCGGCGGCGCGCGCGGTGTTCGGCGTCGACCGGCTGTGGGACACGGTCCGGCCGCTGGACAACCGGGTGCCCGCACCGGTGCAGGTGGAGCTGCGCACCGAGGCGACGCGGTTGGCCGAGCGGGCCACCCGCTGGCTGCTGCGGCTGCCGGAGCTGGTCAGCGGCGCGGCGGTGCCCGTCGGCGGCGTGACGGACCGGTTCGCCGCGCCCGTGGCGGCGGTGCGGGCGGGCCTGCCCGGGTGGCTGCTGGGCGACGAGGCGGCGGCCTACGCCGAGCGGTCGGCGCACCTGCAGCGGGCGGGCGTGCCGGCGGCCCTGGCGGGGGAGGTGGCCGCGGCGCCGCTGCTGCCGGCCGCGCTGGACCTGGCCGTCGTCGCGGAGCGGACCGGTGCGCCGATCGAGCTGGCCGGGCAGGTGGCGCAGGAGCTGGCCGAGCGGCTGGCGCTGGTGCCCCTGCGCGAGCTGGTCATCGCGCTGCCCCGCGACCGGCGCTGGCCGTCGATGGCGCGCGCCTCGCTGCGCGACGACCTGGCCGCCGAGCAGGCCGAGCTCACCGCGGAGGTGCTCACCGGCCGCGGGCGGCAGACCGACGCCGCCGCGCTGGTGGCGACCTGGGCGGAGTCGTGGGACGCCGGCCAGCGCCGGGCCGCCGCGCAGCTGGCCGACCTCGCGGCGGGGGACCGGCACGAGCTGCCCGAACTGCTGGTCGCCGTCCGGACGCTGCGCGGCCTGCGCCGCCGCTGACGAGGGCCGCCCCTGCCGCCGTCCTCCCCGGGGACCCGGGTGGTGACTGTGGGGAGACGGTCCGTCACGACCTGGCCCGACCGGCCGCCGGTGCCCCCGGCGTCCGGCCCGGCTCCCGGCGACGGGGCGACCCGGCGCGCACGGTGTGACCCGCACCACTCGGAACCGGGCCAGGCGTATGTCCCGGCCGGAGGAGGGACGGGTCCATGAGCGAGTTGAGGACGGCACGCCGCCGGCGGACGGCGGGCGTGCTGGCGGTCGCGGGCGGGACGCTGGCGCTGCTGCCGCTGACCGGGGCGTTCGCCGGGGGAGGGGGCACCGGCGGTGGCGACGGCGGTGGCGGCGGGCACGGCCACCCGCGCAGCGTCATCTTCGTCAACGGCGACGGGATGGGCGCCGCCCACCGCGAGGCCGCCCGGCTCGAGCAGGAGGGCTTCGACGGGCAGCTGACCATGGACGCGCTGCCGGTCGCGGGGCTGCAGACCACCGACGCGCGGGACCCGGAGGACACGGTCACCGACTCCGCGTCCTCGGCGTCGGCGTGGGCGACGGGCCAGAAGACCTACAACGGCGCGATCAGCGTCGACGTCGACGGCAACCCCCTGCTCACCATCGGGCAGCAGGCCGAGGCGGCGGGCCTGGCCGGCGGCATCGTGACCACCGCGCAGGTCACCGACGCCTCGCCCGCCGCCTTCTTCGCCAACAGCGCCGACCGCTCCGCGCAGGACGACATCGCCCGCCAGTACCTCGAGGTCAGCCGGCCGGAGGTGATCCTGGGTGGCGGTGAGGACTGGTGGCTGCCCGCCGGGGACGAGGGCGCCTACCCGCCGCGCGCCGGCGACGAGGAGGACCCGGAGGTGTCCCGCAGCACCCAGGGCGACCTGGTCGCGCAGGCCCAGGAGCAGGGCTACGAGTACGTCAGCACCGCCGAGGAGCTCGCCGCCGCGGACTCCGACCTCCTGCTCGGCCTGTTCGCCAACGAGGAGATGTTCCAGCAGCGTCCCGAGGGGCAGGGCGACGAGTTCGACCCGGTCGTCTCCCTCGCCGACATGACCACCACGGCCCTCGACGTGCTCTCCGAGGACGAGGACGGGTTCTTCCTCCTGGTCGAGGAGGAGGCGGTCGACGAGATGAGCCACAACAACAACGCCGCGCGGATGCTGGAGTCGATGCGCTCCCTCGAGGCGGCCGTCGAGGTCGCCCGGGCGTACGTGGCCGAGCACCCCGACACGCTGCTGGTCGTCACCGGCGACCACGAGTGCGGCGGGCTCACCATCGAGGACGTCGACGCCGAGGACGAGAGCGGCCCCGGCGGCACCCTGCCGCAGGAGACCGCGGTCGAGGGCGGGACGGAGTCCGGTGAGGACGGCCCGTTCCTCGTCGCCGGGACCGACGGTGCGTACGACTTCGCGCTGGACTGGACGACGACCGGGCACACCGGCGCACCGACCGTCGTCACCGCGGAGGGCCCGGGCAGCGAGGAGCTGACCGGCTACTACCCGAACACGCACCTGTACGACGTCGTGTCCTCGGTGCTGTTCGACTGATCCCCGGCGGGCGGCACCCCCGGAGGACCTCGCGCGCGGGGAGTCCTCCGAGGGTGCCGCCGGCCCTCGCCCTGACGTCACCCGGCGGACACCTGGGCGCCCCAGGCTGAGCGGGACCGCGAGCCCGCCGCCGGGAGGACCCGATGGACCCGTGCACCCCACCCGCCGCCCGCACGGCCAGGACGCCGGTGCTCGCCCGCACCGCCGCCCGCACCGCCGCCCGCACCGCCGTCCGGGCCGCCACCGCGTCCTGGGGGAGCGACCGCCGCCGGCAGCGCCTGCGGGTGTGCACCTCGGCGGAGGTGCTCACCGCGCTCGGGCTGCGCGTGCGGGTGGTCAGCTCGCCGGTCGGCTGGCCGCGCGGCCCGCGCCTCGTGGTGGCCGACGCCGCCGGCTGGACCGGCGTCCTCGCGCTGGCCACCGTCGTCCCCGGCACACCGGTGGTCGACGCCGCCCTGGCCGGCGCGCCGCTGGCCCGGGTGCTGGCGCGCCGCGGCGGCCTGCTGGTCGACGACGGGTCGGCGGCCACCCGGGCTGCGGTCGCCGCGCTGCTCCGCCGCGGGGACACCGTGGTCGCCGTCCCCGGCGCGACGACCGGTGGGGGGCCGGGCCGCTTCCGCGCCGACGCCCTCGCCCCCGCCGTCGACGCGCAGGCCGCGGTGTGCCCGGTCGCCGTCCGGCCCGCCGCGGGCGACGTCGTCGAGGTGCACCTGCTGCCCGCCCTGGCGCCCGGCCGGGCCCCCGGCCTGCTCGCGGCCCTCGCCGGGTACGCGGTCGCGCACGTGCCGGGGTCGGACGCGCCGGTCCCCGCACGTCCCGCGAGTGCCCGCCCCCAGCCGGGGTACCGCCGCACCGGACCCTGACCCGTCCGGGAGGAGCCCCCCGTGCAGCCCGACACGCTCGTCGACCGCGACACCGCCGACCCGGCGACGGGCGACCCTCCCCGCACCACCGAGGCCCCGCGGGAGGCCGAGGTCCTCGACCTGTCGCGGTGGCGGCTCAACGCCCTGCCCGACGAGGACAGCGACGAGGACTGGGACGACGACCGCCAGCTGTTCGGCCCCGACGGCGCCCTGGTCGAGACCTGGCGCGAGGGCTACCCCTACACCGAGCGCATGGAGCGCCGGGAGTACGAGATCGAGAAGCGGCGGCTGCAGATCGAGCTGCTCAAGCTGCAGGGCTGGGTGAAGGACACCGGCCAGAAGCTGGTCATCGTCTTCGAGGGCCGCGACGCCGCGGGCAAGGGCGGCACGATCAAGCGCTTCACCGAGCACCTCAACCCCCGCGGCGCCCGCGTGGTGGCGCTGGACAAGCCCAGCGAGCGCGAGCAGGCGCAGTGGTACTTCCAGCGCTACGTGCAGCACCTGCCGGCGTCCGGCGAGATCGTGCTGTTCGACCGGTCCTGGTACAACCGCGCCGGCGTCGAGCGGGTCATGGGCTACTGCACCGACGAGCAGTACGAGCAGTTCATGCAGGACGCGCCCGAGCTCGAGCGGATGCTCGTCGACAGCGGCATACGGCTGTTCAAGCTGTGGTTCTCGGTGTCCCGCGGGGAGCAGCGGACCCGCTTCGTCGTCCGGCAGATCGACCCGGTGCGGCAGTGGAAGCTCTCGCCCACCGACCTCGCCAGCCTCGACAAGTGGGACGCCTACACGCAGGCCAAGGAGGCGATGTTCCTGCACACCGACACCCGGCACGCGCCGTGGACGGTGATCAAGAGCAACGACAAGAAGCGCGCCCGGCTCGAGGCGATGCGGCACGTGCTGTGCCGGCTGGACTACGAGGACAAGGACTGCGACGTCGTCGGCGACCCCGACCCGCTCATCGTCGGCTCGGCCGCCGACGTGCTGGAGGAGTCCTCCGACGCCCCGGTCGCCCCGCCGCCGCCCCGCATCGGCCGTCGCTGACCTCGTCTGCGGCTCTCTAGCCGGAGGACCAGAGAGCGCTAGACGCCGTCAGAGAGGCGGGCGGCGGCGGCCGTGGCCGGTGGCCTGCTCGATCGCGTGCGCGACCTCCAGCAGCCGCCGCTCGGCGCGCGGCGCGGCGACGAGCTGGAGGCCCACCGGCAGGCCGTCGGGGGTGAACCCGGCGGGCAGCGACAGCGCCGGGCACCCGGTGGCCGAGACCAGCGTGCAGGAGCGCATCCAGCCCAGGTAGTCCGACTGCGGCACCCCGGCGACCTCGGTGGGGTACTCCAGCTCCACCGGGAAGGGCAGCACCTGCGTGGTGGGCGCCAGCAGCACGTCGTGGCGGTCGAAGAAACCGACCACCCGCTCGTACAGCCGGGTGTGCGCGAGCTCGGCGCGGGCGACGTCGGCCCCCGTCAGCGCGGCGCCGGCCGCCGCGTTCCAGCGGATGGTCTCCTTGACCGCCTCCGGCGAGCGGCGGACGACGTCGCCGAAGGTCGCGTCGAACAGCCAGGCCCGCAGCGTGCCGAACACCTCGTCGGCCTCGCGCAGGTCGGGGCAGGCCTCCTCGACCGTGGCGCCCAGCGACTCGACCACCGGCAGCACCTCGCGCAGCACCGCCGTGACGGCCGGGTCCACCGGCACCAGGCCGCCGAGGTCGGGCGCCCAGGCCACCCGCAGGCCGCGCAGGTCCTCGGGCAGCGGCGTGGCGAAGCCGGCGGGGTCGTCGGCCAGCGACAGCGGCGCGCGGGGGTCGGGCCCGGCGAGCGCGGAGAGCGTGAGGGCGACGTCGGCGACCGTGCGGCCCATCGGCCCCTGCACCGACAGCGTCGACCAGCCCATCGTGGCGGGCCAGGTCGGCACCCGGCCCGGCGTGGGCCGCAGGCCGACGACGTTGCAGAAGGCCGCCGGGTTGCGCAGCGACCCGCCCATGTCGCTGCCCTCGGCCAGCGGCACCAGCCCCGCGGCGAGTGCCGCGGCCGCGCCGCCGCTCGAGCCGCCCGCCGAGAGCCCGTGCCGCCAGGGGTTGTGCGTGGCGCCGAACAGCGGGTTGACCGTGTGCGAGCCGGCGGCGAACTCCGGCACGTTGGTCTTGCCCACCCGCACCGCCCCCGCCCGGCGCAGCCGCTCGACCACCAGCTCGTCGCGGGCCGGCACGTTCTCCGCGTGCAGCGGCGAGCCCCAGGTGGTGCGCATGCCACCGGTCAGGTGGGTGTCCTTGTGCGCCACCGGCAGCCCGTGCAGCGGGCCGACCTCCTCGCCGGCGGCCAGTGCGGCGTCGGCGGCGTCCGCGGCCGCGCGGGCGCCGTCGGCGTCGAGGGTCACGATCGCGTTGACCTGCGGGTCCACCCGCTCGATGCGGGCCAGGTGCGCCTCCAGCAGCTCCCGCGCCGACACCTCCCGCTTGCGCACGAGGGCGGCCAGCTCGGTGGCCGGCCGGAGGCAGAGGTCGCTGTCGTCGGCAGCGTCGATCGCGGTCACCGGGGGAGGGTGCCACGGGCCGCCCTCCCTCGGGGACCACGGCCCCGGGGCAGGGTCAGCGCGCGTGCTCCGGGGCGTGCGGGTGGCCCTCCACCGGGACGACGATCGCCTCCTGGGTGCTGCGCGCCACGATCATCTCCACCGGCTCGGTGTCGCTGGCGTTCTGCTCCCAGTGCACGATCCCCGGCGGGATGAACACGAAGTCGCCGGCCCGGGCCTCGCGGACGTCGTCGAGCCGGTCGCCGACCCACCAGCGGGTCACCCCGGACAGGACGTAGATCGCCGTCTCGGACTCCCCGTGGTGGTGCACCCCGGTCATCCCGCCGGGGTCGAGCACCGCGTAGCCCATCCACATCCGCTGCGAACCGGTCAGCTCGTTCGACACCGCCTCGAAGCGGTGCAGCCCGCCGGGCGTCTGGCCGGTGTTGCCGCTGCGCTCGTCCGGGCCCACCACCCGGACGTCGACGTCGCTCATGCGGGCCTCCTCAGGCGATCCGGCGGAGCCGGTTGATGTGCAGCCCGCTGCTGCCGCCGTCGAGCAGGTCGTCGAGCATCCCGGCGAAGCTCGTCCTCCCGGCCCGGCGCGGCGCGCACGTGCGCGATGACGGTGAGCAGGTCTCGGTCGGTGTCGGTCGGCGTGGTCATCGGCCCTCCTCTCGGGCTCCGGTCGAGGGTCCGATCACGGCGTGGGTCACACAGCGGCGCCCGCGACCCCGGCGGTGGGGCCGGTGCCCCGGGCGGGGACGATCGGGGCATGACCAGCGAGGCGGGCACCGAGGCGGCACCTGCGGCGGCACCGGAGGGCGGGACGGCGCCGCCGGCCGAGGACGGCGCGACGTTCGCCGACCTGGGGCTGCGACCCGAGCTCCTGGCGGCGCTGGCGCGCCTCGGCTACGAGGAGCCCACGCCGATCCAGCGCGAGGCCGTGCCGCCGATGGTCGAGGGCCGCGACCTGCTCGGCCAGGCCGCCACCGGCACCGGCAAGACGGCGGCCTACGCGCTGCCGGTGCTGCAGCGGCTGCCCGACGACCGTCCCGGCGGGGACCCGCTGGCGCTGGTCCTCGTGCCCACGCGCGAGCTGTGCATCCAGGTCTCCGAGGCGCTGCACCGCTACGGCCGCGACCTCGGCGCCCGCGTGGTGCCGGTCTACGGCGGGCAGCCGATCCCGCGGCAGCTGCGGGCGCTGGAGGCCGGCGTCGACGTCGTCGTCGCCACCCCCGGGCGGGCGCTGGACCTGTTGCAGCGCGGCAGCCTGCACCTGGGCGGCGTGGCCACCGTGGTGCTCGACGAGGCCGACGAGATGCTCGACATGGGCTTCGCCGAGGACCTCGAGGCGCTGCTCGAGGAGGTGCCCGAGGAGCGGCAGACGGTGCTGTTCAGCGCCACCATGCCGCGCCGGCTCGACGCCATGGCCCGCCGCCACCTGCGCGACCCGCTGCGCATCCAGGTGGCCCGCGAGGTGCCGGTCGAGGGCGAGGCCCCGCGGGTGCGCCAGACGGCGTTCGTCGTCGCCCGCGCGGCCAAGCCCGCGGCCCTGGGCCGGGTGCTCGACGTCGAGAGCCCGACGGCGGCCATCGTCTTCTGCCGCACCCGCGACGAGGTCGACGACCTCACCGAGACGCTCAACGGCCGCGGCTACCGCGCCGAGGCGCTGCACGGCGGGATGAGCCAGGAGCAGCGCGACCGGGTGATGAACCGGCTGCGCGGCGGCACCGCCGAGCTCCTCGTGGCCACCGACGTCGCCGCCCGCGGCCTCGACGTCGAGCAGCTGACCCACGTCGTCAACTACGACGTCCCGGCCGCGGCGGAGACCTACGTGCACCGCATCGGCCGGGTGGGCCGCGCCGGGCGCGAGGGCGTGGCGATCACCCTGGTCGAGCCGCGGGCGCACCGGATGCTCAAGACCATCGAGCGGGTCACCGGCGCGCCCATCCACGTCGAGCGGGTGCCCACGGTCGCCGACCTGCGCGCCCGGAGGCTCGAGCTCACCCGCGCCGCCCTGCGGGAGAGCCTGCTCGGCGACGACCTCGAGCGCTTCCGCTCCGTCGTCGACTCCCTCACCGACGAGTTCGACGTCGTCGAGGTGGCGCTGGCCGCGGTCAAGCTCGCGCACGAGGCCACCACCGGCCCGGACGACGACGAGGAGATCCCGGAGGTCACGCTGCGGCCCGAGCGCCCGCGGCGCGACGGCGACCGGGGCGACCGCGGCGACCGGGGCCAGGGCCGGCCGCCGCGGGCCCGCTCCGCCGGCGGGGACACCGAGCGGTTGTTCATCGGCGCCGGCCGCAGCGCCGGCGTGCGCCCGGGCGACCTGGTCGGCGCGATCGCGGGGGAGACGGAGCTGCGCGGCCGCGACGTCGGCGCCATCGAGATCGCCGAGCGGTTCAGCCTGGTCGAGGTCCCGGCGGCCGCCGCCGAGGACGTGATCACGGCGCTCCGGGGGAGCACGATCAAGGGCCGGAAGGTGACCGTCCGCCGCGAGCGCCCGCGCTGACCGGCCTCGGGCCGGCGGGGATGGGGCGGTCTGCGGAACGGAAGGGTCCGCTCCGTTGACACCGCCGTTACCCGTTTGTGACGCTGACCACCTTCTCGCCCCGGAGGACGTGCTGGTCCGGGGCCCGACGGATGGGAGACGACGGTGGCCGATGCCCCGGACATGACCGAGGTCCTCGCCGACGCACCGACGAACTGGGGCAAGTGGGGCGACGACGACGAGGTCGGGGCGCTGAACTACCTGACCGCCGACGAGGTCCTGCGCGGCGTCCGGCACGTGCGGCAGGGGAAGGTCTTCACCCTGCAGCGGCTGATCGGCGACCCGAAGGGCGACCCGGTCTGGCCGGGGCGCTCGCCGGCCGAGCGGACGATGATCCTCGACGAGTCCACCTGGGACTCCCCGGACGCCCCGCAGTTCCCCGGCGGCCTGCACTACGCCGACGACAAGATCAACGCGTTCCTGCAGGGCTCCACGCAGTACGACGCGCTCGGCCACGTCTGGTACGGCGGCCAGATCTGGAACGGCTACGACGCGCGCAGCACCGTCGGCGGGCTGGACCGGGCCAGCGTCGAGCCGATCGCGCGCAAGGGCGTCGTCGGCCGCGGCATCCTGCTCGACGTGGCCCGCTTCCGCGGCAAGCCCTACCTGGAGAAGGGCGAGACCTTCACGCACGAGGACCTCGTGGCCTGCGCCGAGGCCCAGGGCACCCCGATCGAGAAGCGCGACGTCCTGCTGATCCGCACCAACTTCCTGCAGCTGTTCTTCGAGCAGGGTCAGGCCTTCTACGAGGGCTTCAACGAGCCCGGCCTGGTCTACAGCCCCGAGCTGGTGCGGTGGTTCCAGGACATGGAGATCCCCAACCTGACGACCGACACGATCGCCAACGAGGTCACCTACGACCCCAACAACGGCACGGCGCTGCCGCTGCACTGCGCGCTGATGCGCAACCTCGGGGTGACCCTCAGCGAGATCGCCGACCTGGAGGAGCTCGCCGAGGACTGTGCCGGAGACGGCCAGTACACCTTCCTCTACGCCGCGGCCCCGCTGAAGATCCACCAGGCGACGGGTGCCCCGGTCAACCCGCTCGCCGTCAAGTGACCGGCAGGAGGGGACGACGATGAGCGTCTACACCGACCGGCCGTGGCTGTCCCTCTACGGCGAGGGCCAGCCGGCCGACATCACGCCCGAGCACGACACGCTGCTCGACGTCTTCCGCGCGTCGCTGGCGGCCGCGCCCGACACCGTGGCGATCCGCTACTTCGACGGCGCGCTCACCCTCGCCGACCTCGACGCCGCCTCCGACGCCCTCGCCGTCGCGCTCACCGGGAGCGGGTTCGCCCCGGGCGACCGGATGGGCGTCTACGTGCAGAACGACCCGGCGTTCGTCATCGGGCTGCTCGGCGCGTGGAAGGCCGGCGGCGCCGCGGTGGCGATCAACCCGATGAACAAGGCCGCCGAGCTCACCTACCTGCTCAGCGACTCCGGGGCGACGGCGCTGCTGTGCCTCGAGCAGCTCTACGAGTCGGTCGCGCGCGACGTCGTCGCCAGCGGGGAGACCAAGGTGCAGACCGTGGTCACCTGCTCGCCGCTGGACCACCAGTCCCGCGACGACGCCCGCGTGCTCGGTGACGTCGTCCGGTCGCGGCAGGAGGGCACCCTCGACCTGGCCGAGCTGCTGGAGACGCACGCCGGGCGGACGCCGGCGCCGGTGTCGCTCTCCGGGGACGACGTGGCGATCCTGACCTACACGTCGGGGACCACCGGCCGGCCCAAGGGCGCCATGAACACCCACGCGACGATGGTGTTCAACGCCTGCACCTACCGGGAGTGGATGCGGCTGACGCCCGACGACGTCGTCCTCGGTGTCGCGCCGCTGTTCCACATCACCGGGCTGATCGGGCACGTCGCGCTCGCGCTGCTGCTGCCCTGCCCGCTGGTGCTGGCCCACCGGTTCCACCCCGAGGTGGTGCTCGACGCCGTCCGGGAGCACCGGCCGACGTTCACCGTCGGGGCGATCACGGTGTTCATCGCGCTGTCGGGCGTCGAGGGCGTGGGCCGGGAGGACTTCTCCTCGCTGCGCACCATCTACTCCGGCGGTGCCCCGATCGCGCCCGCGGTCACCGACGCGTTCGAGGAGCGGACCGGCCGCTACATCCACAACATCTACGGCCTGACGGAGACGAACTCGCCCTCGCACGCGGTCCCGATGGGCGTGAAGGCGCCGGTGGACCCGAACTCCGGGGCGCTGTCGGTGGGCGTGCCGGTCTACAACACCGTCGTGCGGATCCTGGGCGAGGACGGCGAGGAGCTGCCACCGGGGGAGGTGGGGGAGATCGCCACGTCGGGTCCGCAGGTCGTGCCCGGCTACTGGGGGCGGCCGGAGGCGACGGCGGAGTCGCTGCCGGGCGGGGAGCTGCGCACCGGCGACGTCGGGTTCATGGACGAGCAGGGCTGGTTCTACCTGGTCGACCGCAAGAAGGACATGATCAACGCGGCCGGGTACAAGGTGTGGCCCCGCGAGGTCGAGGACGTCCTCTACGGCCACCCCGCGGTGCGCGAGGTCGCCGTGGTCGGGGTGCCCGACCCCTACCGCGGCGAGACGGTGAAGGCCTTCGTCTCGCTCAAGCCCGGCTCCTCGGTCACCGCCGAGGAGGTCGTCGCCTGGGCCAAGGAGCGGATGGCGGCCTACAAGTACCCGCGGTCGGTGGAGTTCGTCGACGAGCTGCCCAAGACCACCACCGGCAAGATCCTCCGCCGGGAGCTCCGCGACACGTGAGGAGGGACCCCGCCCGCCGTCCTAGACGGGGGGCGGGGTGGCCGGGTCGTCGGGGACGACGTCGGGGACGCGGTTGGGGCCGGCGGCCGGCGGCCGCGGCCGGTCCTGGCGGTGCAGGCGCACCGCGACCAGGGCGACGTCGTCCTCCGGCCGGCCGTCGACCAGTCGCTCGAGCACCTCGTCGAGCATCTCCTGCAGCGGCCGGCCGGCCAGCTCGCGCAGCGCCTCGCGCAGCCTGCTCATGCCCGCGTCGAGGTCGGCGTCGCGCCGCTCGATGAGGCCGTCGGTGAACAGCAGCACGGTCGCACCCCGGTCGAGGGTCACCACCGACTCCTCGCGGGTCGCCCGGGGGTCGACGCCGAGGAGCAGGTCGCCGCGCCAGGAGGCCAGCTCGGCCACGCTGCCGTCGGGGTTGACCACCAGCGGCGGCAGGTGCCCGGCGTTGGCCCAGCGCATCCGCGTGACGCCGCGCCGCAGCTCGTCGGCGGTCTGCTCGAAGCGGGCCACCGTCGCCGTGGCCAGCACCCGGGTCTGCAGCAGGGCCATCGAGGCGTCGAGGCCCCGCAGCACCTCGCCGGGGCCGGCGTCGCTGTAGGTGGCGATGCCGCGCAGCAGCCCGCGCAGCTGGCCCATGGCCGCCGCCGCCTCGGTGTCGTGCCCGACGACGTCGCCGATCACCAGCGTCGTCGCCCCGCCCGGCTGCAGGAACGCGTCGTACCAGTCGCCGCCGACCCGCGCGGCCTCGGCGGCCGGCAGGTACCGGACGGCGATCTCGGCGTGGTCGGGCTCGGGCGGCTCGGTGAGCAGGCTGCGCTGCAGCCCCTCGGCCAGGGCCCGCTGCTGCCCGTACAGGCGGGCGTTGTCCAGCGCGAGGCCGGCCCGGTCGGCGACGTCCTGCGCGGTCGCCAGGTCCTCGTCGCGCGGGGCCCAGCCGCGCCGGAAGTACAGCGTCATCACGCCGAGCGTGCGGTCGCGGCCCCGCAGCGGGAGGCAGACCCCCGACTCGGGGGTCAGCGCGCCCAGCAGGTCGCGGGCCTCGCCCGGGGGCAGCAGGCCGCGGACGGCCTCGGCGGCCTCCATGACCGGCTCGCCGGTGAGCAGCGCCCGCATGAGCGGCGACGTGGCCGGCATCGCGTCGAGCCGGACGGCGGCGTAGCGCTCGACCAGCGCGCGGGCGGCGGGGTCGACGTGCCAGTGCCCGACGTCGCGCGGGCGGCCGTCGGGGTCGACGACGGTGACGATGCACCAGTCGGCGAGCGCGGGGACCACCAGCCGCGGCAGGTGGGCGGTCGCCGACTGGGCGTCCAGGGCGCCGGCCAGCTCCGCGCTGACCTGGGCGAGCAGCGCCAGCCGCTGGGCGCTGCGCTCGGCGCGGTCCTGCACCCGGCGGCGCTCGGTGACCTCGAGGAAGTAGACCGAGAGACCCTCCGGGCTCGGCCAGGCACGGAGCTCGTACCAGCCGTTCAGCGGGGCCGGGTAGTGGGCGTCGAACTGCACCGGCGTCCCGGTGCGGACGGCGGCGCGGTAGCTCTCCTCGAAGATGCTGTTGATCGCGGCCGGGAACGCCGTCCACAGCACCTGGCCGAGCAGCTCGTCCCGGCTGCGCCCGAGCAGCCGCTCGGCCTCGGCGTTGACGTGGGTGAACCGCCACTCGCGGTCGAGGGAGTAGAAGCCGGCCGGCATGGCCTCGAGCACCCGCGTCACCCGCACGTCGGCGGCGCGCTCGGCGGTGGTGTCGTAGGCGGCGCCCAGCACGCGGGCCGCCGACCCGGTCTCGTCGCTCAGCGTGCGCCCGCGGGCCTGCACCCAGCGGGTCTCCCCCTCGGGCCACACGACGCGGTACTCGGCCTCGTAGTCGCCGCAGGCGGCGATGCTGGCCTGCAGGGCGTCGGTGACCCGCGGCAGGTCGTCGGGGTGCAGCCGCTCGTTGAACGCCTCGATGCTGCCGCCGAACGTCTCGGGCGTGTAGCCGAACATCTCGATCAGCCGGGCGTCCCAGGTCAGCTCGCCGGTGCGCAGGTCCCAGTCGAACGTGCCGATGCCGGCGGCGTCGATGGCCAGCCCCCACCGCAGCCGGTCGCTCTCGTAGGCGGTGGTGAGCGCGGCGAGCTCCAGCTCGGTGACCGCGGCGTCGGCCAGCTGCCGCAGCGTGGCGACGTCGGTGTCCGACCACGGGCGCGGAGCGGGACAGACCACGCACAGCACGCCGACGGTGTGGCCCTGGGAGTCGACCAGCGGCGCGCCCAGGTAGGCGCCGACCGCGCCGGCGGTCACGGGCGCCAGGTCGCCCACCCGGGGGTCGGCCTGCGCGTCGGGGACGGCGTAGGCGGTCCGGTCGGCGGCGGCGACCGCGCAGGCCGAGGCCTCCAGCGGCGTCTCGCTGCCCACGGTGCCCGGGGGCAGGCCGACCGCGGACACGACGACCTGGACGTCGTCGAGCAGGGAGACCTGCGCGATCGGGGCGCCGAGGAGCCGGGCGGCCAGCTCGGCGATCCGGTCGAGGGCCGCGCTGGCGTCGCGCAGCCGCAGCCGGCGGGCGGCGTCGGACCGGGTCCGGTCGGCCTGCAGGACCTCGGCGGCCGCGCGCAGGTCAGCGACCGGGCTCCCGGGGCGGGGCCGCGACGTGTCGTCCACCGAACCTCTCATGTCCGGCTCGGAGCCGACTCGATGCGGCAGTCGGTCCGTCCGCTGTTCGAACGGGCCTGCCGCAGAGCATCGTAGGTGACCCCGGTTGCGGCCAACAGGTCTGACCGCTCACAGTCCGCGTCCTGACGCGCGGTGACGACCGGCTGTGCTCAGGGCGGCGGGAGGACCAGGGTGAGCGCCGTCCCCCCGTCGTGTTCCACGTGCAACCCGGCGCGGCGCAGCAACGCCCGCACCCGCACGACGCCGTCCGGCTCGGCCGTGGTGGTGGCCAGCAGGCGGGCCACCCGCCCCTTGTGCGCCTTGTTGGCGTGGCTGACCACCGTGCGGGAGCCGTCGGGCCGCTGGCTGAGGACGTCGACGGTGACCGCGCCGGGCACCGGGGCCAGCGCCTGGTAGCCGCCGCTGCGCAGGTCGACGACGAGCTCGCCGGTGCCGGCGAGCAGCCCGCCGAGCGCCGGCCGCCACAGGGTCCGCAGGGTCGGCAGCCCCGGCAGCTGCGCGCCGGCGGAGAGCCGGTAGGCGGGGATCGGGTCGGTCGCCCGGGCCAGCCCGAACAGTGCCGACCCGACGGCCAGCCGCCGGTCGGCCCGCGCCCGCTGCGCGCGGGTCATCGAGCGCACGTCGAGGGCGTCGTAGAGGACGCCGGTGTAGCGCTGGACCGCCGGCGTGGTGGGGCTGGTGCGCAGGGCGGCGTTGCGGCCGATCTCGGCGTCCTGGCCGGGGGACAGGCCCAGGGCCGCGCGGGCGGCGGGCGGGTCCGCGGCCAGGCCGACGAGCGCGTCGACCAGCGTCTCCCGGACCGGCGTCAGCTCGGGCGAGCCGAGCGCGGCGAGGTCGAGCGGGGCGCCGTCGCCGTCCGGGGACTTGGTCTCCGAGGGTGGCAGCAGCACGAGCACGGGGACCCAGCGTAGGGATCCCGCTGCCCTCCGCCGTCCGGGGCGGGCGGACGACGCCACGTGTTGCCGGACGTCACCCGGTGGTGTGACATGGACCACCCCGTCGGGGGGACCACGAGCGGACGGGGACCCGCGCCGACCGGCGCGGACAGGGCACGGGGGCGGGCGGCGGCCCGTCCCCGGACGAGAGTCAGGGGACGCCGGTGGCTGGCAACAAGGCCGTGATGTACATGGGTCCGGGCAAGGTCGAGGTGGCCGACCTCGACTACCCCGGGCTGGAGCTCAAGGAGGGGCCGGGGGTCAACCCGGCCAACGTCGGCCGCAAGACCCCCCACGGGGTCATCCTGCGGACGGTGGCCACGAACATCTGCGGCAGCGACCAGCACATGGTGCGCGGGCGCACCACGGCGCCCGAACGCCTGGTGCTCGGCCACGAGATCACCGGCGAGATCGTCGAGAAGGGCTCCGACGTCGAGTTCCTGCAGGTCGGCGACATCGTCAGCGTGCCGTTCAACATCGCCTGCGGGCGCTGTCGCAACTGCAAGGAGGGCAAGACCGGCATCTGCCTGAACGTCAACCCCGACCGGCCGGGCTCCGCCTACGGCTACGTGGACATGGGCGGCTGGACCGGCGGCCAGGCCGAGTACGTGATGGTCCCGTACGCCGACTGGAACTGCCTGAAGTTCCCCGACCGCGACCAGGCGCTGGCCAAGATCCGCGACCTCACGATGCTGTCGGACATCTTCCCGACCGGCTACCACGGCTGCGTGACCGCCGGCGTGGGCACCGGCTCGACGGTCTACATCGCCGGGGCCGGCCCGGTCGGGCTCGCGGCCGCGGCCTCCGCCCACCTGCTCGGCGCCGCGGTCGTCATCGTGGGCGACCTCAACGCCGACCGGCTCGCCCAGGCGCGCAGCTTCGGGTGCGAGACCGTCGACGTCTCGAAGGGCGACCCCAAGGACCAGATCGCGGAGATCCTGGGCGAGCCCGAGGTGGACTGCGGCGTCGACGCCGTCGGCTTCGAGGCCCGCGGACACGGCAAGGACGCCGAGCGCGAGGCGCCGGCGACGGTGCTCAACTCGCTGATGGACATCACGCGGGCCGGCGGCGCGCTCGGCATCCCCGGCCTCTACGTGACCGGGGACCCGGGTGCGGCCGACGAGGCGGCGAAGACCGGGTCGCTGTCGATCCGGCTGGGGCTGGGCTGGGCCAAGTCGCACGCGTTCACCACCGGTCAGTGCCCGGTCATGCGCTACAACCGCCAGCTGATGATGGCGATCCTGCACGACCGGGTGCAGATCGCGAAGGCGGTCAACGCCGAGGTGATCCCGCTGGAGGACGCCCCGCGCGGCTACCAGGAGTTCGACCAGGGTGCGGCGAAGAAGTACGTGCTGAACCCGAACGGCTTGATCCCCGCTTGAGAGGACCCGTGAGGCATAGGAGGCCTTCCGCACGTCCAGCGCGGCAGGACGTGCGCATCGCCTCCTATGCCCCGGGCCGGCCTCACGTCCAGTAGAGGAGGCGGGCCCCGGGCAGCCGCTCGGCGACCTCGCGCTCGAACCAGCCGCGCAGCTCGGCCATGGTGTCCTTGCGGTAGACGTGCTTGACCGAGCCGAACTTGCCGCGCTTGGTGGTGCGGCGCGACTCGTCCATCTCCAGCTTGGTGCGCGGGTACCAGTCGAGCAGTGTCTCCTTGCTGCCCGGCGTGAACCGGTGGGTGATGCACTCGACGGTCAGGTCGTGCCCCGCCGGGACGGCGGCGGCGATGCCGTCGAGCAGCTCGGCGTACTGCTCGCGCCAGCCCTCCACCGGCATGATCGGCGCGATGGTGACGCCGACCGGGTACCCGGCCGCGGCCACCGCCGCCAGCGCGCGCAGCCGGGCGGGCACCTTCGCCGTCGCGCCCTCGAACCGGCGGTCGACCGACGAGGCGTTGACCGAGAAGCGCAGCCGGGTGCGCCCGCCGTGGGGGAGGGCCAGCAGGCCGGCGACGTCGTCGAACTTGGTGGTGGCGCGCAGCTGCACGGGGCCGGCCCAGTCGTGGGTGCCGAAGTGCTCGACCATCCGCGCCAGGCCGCCGGTCAGGTGCTCGATGGCCAGCGGGTCGGTGTAGCAGGACGCCTCGAACGTCGTCCCCTCGCCGCCGCGCTCGAGCGTGCCGGAGGTGATCGTCCCCCGGCCGACGTAGTCGTCGAGGCCCTCGAGGACCTCGTCGAGGTCGGCCCACACGCGGGTGATCGGCGGGCCGCCCAGCGAGCCGGCGAGGTAGCAGTACTGGCAGTGCGCGGGGCAGCCCTCGGCCAGGTCGAGCCGGAAGTCGGCCGACGGCGGGATCGGCTGCAGCTTCCGCTTCGACGGCGGCGGCACGACGAGCGCCATCGTGTCCTTGGCGGCCATGAAGGCGGCGCGGTCGTCGTCGCCCGTGAGCGAGGGCAGCCGGTCGCCCTTCAGCACCTCGACGGCGTCGACGCCGGCGGCCTCGAGGTGGGCGAGGACGCGCTGCCCGTGCGGGCGCTCGGCGGCGGAGCGGGTGACCAGGACCCGCTTGGGGGTCCACAGCCGGGAGGGGGCGGGGACGTCGGGGGAGGTGGCGGCGGGCGGGGTGAGCAGCGCGGTCATCGCCTGGTGCAACACCCGCCGGGTGCTGCCCATGCCCAGCTCGGCGGCCGGTCCGGTGTGCTCCGGGTCGCCCCGGGCGCCGCCGTCGGCGAGGGTCGGGACGTGTCCGGCGCCTGGCTGCCCACCCTGGGGCTCGCGGTCGCGGTCGCGGCCGGCGCGGTGACGCAGCGGGTCACCGGCCTGGGCTTCAGCCTGGTCGCGGCGCCCTTCCTCGTGCTGCTCGCCGGGCCGGTCACCGGCGTCCTCGTCGCCAACGCGCTCGGTGTCGCGGTCTCGCTGATGGTGCTGGGGCAGGTGTACCACCACGTCGACCTGCGCCGCGGCGCGCTGCTGCTGGCGCCCGCGCTGGCCGCCGTGGTCCCGGGCGCCCTCCTCGCCCGGGTGGTCCCGGCCGCCGTGCTCCAGGTGCTGGTCGGCGGCACCGTCGTCCTGTCGCTGCTGGTGGTCCTGGCCCTGGGCCGCTCGGTCGCCGGCGGGCCGCCGGGGCCGGCGCGTCCCGGGACGACCGTGGTCGCCGGCGCGGCCACCGGCTTCCTCACCGCGACCGCGGGCGTGGGCGGTCCCGCGCTGACGGCGTACGCGGTGGCCACCCGGTGGCCGCAGTCCGCCTTCGCGGCGACCGCGCAGCTGTGCTTCGCCGCCGTCAGCGCCGCGTCGGTGGCGGTCAGGGGGCTGCCCGTGCTGCCGGCGACGACGTGGGCCGCCGCGGCCGTCGCGCTCGCCGCCGGGGTGGTCGGCGGGACGGCGCTGTCCACCCGGGTGGCTCCGCCGGTCGCCCGGACCGGCGCGCTGGCGGTCGCCCTCGCCGGCGGCCTGGCGACCGTGGTCGACGGCCTTCTGGGCGGCTGAGCGCCGCTGCGCCGGGAGCGGACACGCGCGCGCCGGGCGGCGCGGCCCGGCACGCTGGGCACGTGGACGTGCTGGTGCTCGGCGGGACGGCGTGGCTGGGCCGCGAGGTGTCGCGGCAGGCGCTGGCGCGGGGCCACGCGGTCACCTGCCTGGCCCGCGGGCAGGCGGGCGGGGTGGCCGACGGCGCCCGGCTGGTGCCCGCCGACCGCGAGCGGCCCGGCGCGTACGACGCGGTCGCCGGCCGGGCGTGGGACGCCGTGGTGGAGGTGTCGTGGCAGCCGGCGTTCGTCCGCGAGGCGCTGAGCGCGCTGCGCAAACGGGCCCGGCACTGGACGTACGTCTCCTCGGTGAGCGTGTACGCCTCCCGGACGGCGCCCGGCGGGGACGAGACCGACCCGCTGGGCCGCTCCACCGACGAGCCCCGGGTCGGCCGGGAGCTGTACGGGCCGGCGAAGGTCGCCTGCGAGGAGCTGTCGCGGGCCGCGGTGGGGGACCGCCTGCTCGTGGCCCGCGCCGGGCTGATCGGCGGTCCCGGTGACCACACCGGCCGCTCCGGCGCCTGGGTCGCCCGTGCCGCCCGCGACCCGCACGGGCCGCTGCTGGTGCCCGACACCCCCGACCTGCCCACCCAGGTCGTCGACGTCCGCGACCTCGCGGGCTGGCTGGTCGGGTGCGCGGACCGGTCCGTCACGGGCGTGTTCGACGCCGTCGGCCCGGTCGTCCCGTTCGGCGGGTGGGTGGCCGCCTCCCGCGCGGTGGCCGGGCACACCGGTCCGGTGGTGTCCGCGCCCTCCGACTGGCTGCTGGAGCGGGGCGTCGGACCCTGGATGGGTCCCGACTCGCTGGCCCTGTGGCTGCCGGCGGCCGAGGACCGGGGCTGGTCGGCCCGCTCCGGGGCGCGCGCGGCGGCTGCGGGGCTGCGCCACCGCCGCCGGGAGGAGCTGCTCGCCGACGTGCTCGCGTGGGAGCGCGCCCAGGGGCTCGACCGGCCGAGGTCCGCCGGGCTGAGCGCCGCCCGGGAGGCGGAGCTGCTGGCCGAGCTGCTGACCGGGCTGCCGGCCGGGCCGGGTCGCTAGCCGGCCCCGGCTCAGTCCCGCGCCGCGACGCCGGGGACGTCGCCGCCGAGCTCCACGACGTGGGCGAACACGTGCGCGGGACGCTGCGCGCTGTCGACGACGACGGCGGCGTGGACCCGGGCGAGGAAGGCCGTTCCGTCGGCGCGCAGGTAGCGCTTGGTCACCAGGTGGCCCCCGGCCGTGCCGGTGCGGACCTCCGCGAGGTTGGCGTCGTCCTGGGCGAGGTCCTCGGGGTGGGTGACGTCGGCGACGGTCATGGCGGCGAGCTCCCCCGGCGTCCGCCCGACCAGGCCGGCGTAGGCCTTGTTCACCCGGATGAACCGGCCGTCGAGGCCGGTGAGGGCCATGCCGATCGGCGCGTCGTCGAAGGCGTGGCGGAACATCGACTCGCTCTCGGCCAGCGCCTCCTGGGCCGCCACCGCCGCGGTCACGTCGCGCGAGACGGTGACGACCTCGCGCAGCGAGCCCGAGGCGTCGGTCAGCCGCTGCACCGTGGTGCGCAGCCACCGCACGGTGCCGTCGCGGTGCAGGGCGCGGTGCACGGTGCCCTGGGCGCCGCCGTCGCGGGCGACCGGCAGCCCGGCGAGCACGCGGCCGACGTCCTCCGGGTGCAGCAGCGTGAGCACCGAGGCGCCGAGCAGCTCCTGCGGCAGCCACCCGAGCACCGGGCCGGCGGTGGCCGACGCGTAGGTGATGACGCGGCCGGGCGTGGAGACGACGACCACCTCGTCGCTGCCGGCCAGGGGCAGCGGTGCCGGGCCGGAGACCGGGTCGGCCTCGGGTGCGGCCGGGACGGCTAGGACGGGGACGTCGGCCGGGCGGCCGAACAGCCAGCCCTGCGCGGAGTCGCAGCCCAGCGCCACCAGCTGCCGCGCCTGGTCCGGCGTCTCGACGCCCTCCGCGCACACCTTCCGGCCCAGCCCGTGCGCCGCCTCGACGACCAGGCGCACCAGGACGGCGTCGGCGGTGTCGGTGGTGACCCGCTCCACGAAGGAGCGGTCGATCTTCACCAGGTCCACGGGCAGGTGCCGCAGCAGGGACAGCGCCGAGTGGCCGGCGCCGAAGTCGTCCAGCGCCAGGCGCACGCCCAGGCCGCGCAGCTCCTCGAGCCGCACCGCCGTGGCGGCCAGGTCGGTGATGGCCGCGGTCTCGGTGATCTCCAGGCACAGCCGGTCGGGCGCCAGCCCGGAGTCGGCCAGGGCCGCGACGACCTCGTCGACGAAGCCGCGCTGCACCAGCTGCACCGGCGACACGTTGACCGCCACGGTCGGGGCCGACCCCGACGGGGGGACCGGCCAGCCCGCCGCCTCCCGGCAGGCGGTCCGCAGCACCCAGCGGCCGAGGTCGACGATCAGGCCGGTGTCCTCGGCGAGCGGCACGAACCGGTCCGGCGCGACCCAGCCCAGCTCCTCGTCGTGCCAGCGGGCCAGCGCCTCGACGCCGGTGGCCTGGCCGGAGGGCAGCGCCACCACGGGCTGGTACTGCACGCTGAGCCCGCCGCGGTCCACGGCGGCCCGCAGCCGGCGCTCGAGCAGGTGCCGCGCCCGCACCGCCTCGCCGTGCTCGCGGTCCTCGAGCAGCTCGGGCGCGAAGTGGGCGCAGCGGCCGCGGCCGAGGGTCTTGGCCCGGTACATCGCCGTGTCGGCCTCGGTGACCAGCCGGTCGAGCACGTCCGGGCCGGCGGCCCCGTCCCCGGCCGGTGCGTGCGCGATGCCCACGCTCGCGCCGATGGTGACCAGCTCCTCGGCGCCGTCCGCGCCGCGCACGACCACCGGGGCGTCGGCGGAGAGCAGGATGCGCTGGGCCAGCGCGTCGGCCTCCTCCCGGCCGAGCCGGTCGGCGGTGACCAGGACGAACTCGTCGCCGCTGAGCCGGGCGACCAGGTCGCCGGACCGGGCCAGCGAGCGCAGCCGGCGGGCGAACTGGGTCAGCACCTCGTCGCCGGCGGCGTGCCCGAAGTGGTCGTTGACGTCCTTGAAGCGGTCGAGGTCGACGAAGAACAGCGAGCCGGGACGGAAGCCGCCGGGGGGCTGCACCTGGTCCTCGAGGAACACCCGGTTGGGCAGGCCGGTGAGCGGGTCGTGCACGGCCCGGTAGGCGTAGTGGTGCGCGAGCTGCTCGAACAGCGTGGCGACGGGGACGACGCCGGTCCCCTCGGTGCAGACCACCACGATCGCCTCGGGGACGTCCTGCCCGCTGCGCCGGCGCTCCGCCAGCAGGGCCGCGGCCTCACCGACGGTGGAGTCGGCCGGGACGACGAGCGTGCCGCGCGGCGCCACCTCCTCGACGCGGCGCGCGGCGAGCGGCGGACCGCCGTCGCCGTCGGACTCGGCCCGGAGCGCCTCCAGCCAGCCGCGGCCGAGCAGCACCGGGCCGTCGGCGGTCTGCACCACCAGCCAGGGCGTGTTCGCGGGACGGCGCACCAGCAGCGTCTCGACGGTGCCGACGGGCGTGTCGGGTCCGACCACTCGGACCGCGCGCGCCAGGTCGCCCAGGGTCTGGTCCCCGGCAGGACGCGACATGGAACCAGACGGTGCCACAGTCGCCCCGCGCCGCGACAGGGCCGCGACCGACGCCCTCGACTCCACCGGTTCCCCTCCCGTCCTGCCTGACCGACACCTCCTGTCTCGGCAGGTCGGACGGCGGACCGGCCCCGGCCCGGGACCCGGTCACCCGGAGGGAGGACGACGGAGGGAGGACGGCGGCGGGAGGACGGCGGCGGGAGGCCCGCGGCGGGCCGGGCGGGGTCGGGGGACCCCGCGTCCCGCGGAGGCGCCGCACCCGCTACGGTAATCCGCATGCAGTCGGTCGGGTTTGTGCGGTTTGCGCTCGTCGAGCGCCGGCACGTCGACCTGCTGCGGTGCGCGAGCGCGCTCTGTCGGGCCTGAGGCCACCGCCCGTCCCGCTCGCCCGCACCCACCCACCCGGA
Organism: Geodermatophilus dictyosporus; assembly: GCF_900115505.1. Lineage (GTDB taxonomy): Bacteria > Actinomycetota > Actinomycetes > Mycobacteriales > Geodermatophilaceae > Geodermatophilus > Geodermatophilus dictyosporus. The sequence continues at coordinate 41,694 of NZ_FOWQ01000011.1, forward strand.
GACCCCGCATGACCCTGCTCGCCGCTGCCCCGACCGCGCCCACCGACGACCGCGAGGACGTCCCCGGTGGCGTCCTCGAGATCGAGCGCCTCGAGCCGACCATCGGCGCCCGCGTCCACGGCGTCGACCTCGCCCGCGCCACCGACGACCAGGTCCGCGCCGTCCGCGCCGCCCTCGCCGAGTACAAGGTGCTGTTCTTCGGTGGCCAGCACGACCTGCACCCCGACGGTCAGATCGCGCTCGGCCGCCGCCTGGGCGAGGTCACCGAGTCGCACCCGGTCGTCCCCGGCGTGGACGACCAGCACCCCGAGATCTACGCGCTCGACAGCTCCACCGGCGGCTTCGCCGACGTCTGGCACACCGACGTCACCTTCGTGCGGCGGCCGCCGCTGGGGTCGGTGCTGCGGGCCGTCGTCCTCCCGCCCACGGGCGGCGACACCCAGTGGGCCGACCTGGAGCTGGCCTACCGCTCCCTCAGCGAGCCCGTGCAGCGCCTGGCCGACCAGCTCGTGGCGGTGCACGACGGCACCCGGGAGTTCGGCTACTACCTCGCCCAGCGCGAGGAGCGCACCCGGTGGGAGGGCGAGGAGTTCCGCGCCCTGGTCCCGGTCGCGCACCCGGTCGTGCGCGTGCACCCTGAGACCGGCCGCAGGGGCCTGTTCGTCAACCCCGGCTTCGTCTCCCACATCGAGGGCGTGTCCGACGCCGAGAGCCGCCACCTGCTCGACCTCTTCTACGCCCACATCACCAAGCCGGAGCACATCGTGCGGCACCGCTGGTCGGTCGGCGACGTGGTCATGTGGGACAACCGCTCGACGGTGCACTACGCCAACCGGGACTATGGCGACCAGCGCCGCGTCATGCACCGCATCACCCTCCGCGGGGATGCACCGGTGGGGCCGACGGCCCGCTGACCTGCGGGTCGCGGACCCACCCGCAGTCCTCTCAGCGCGCGACGAGGCGCAGGCCCCACTGCGGGGGTCTGCGCCTCGTGGCACGCTCCACCCCCGTCGCACCCGTCCGGGTCCGGCGCCCCCACGGAAGAAGAGCCCCATGCAGCGCACCACTCTTCGGCCCCGCGCCTCCGCGGTGGCCCTGACCGCCCTGCTCACCGCCACCGTCGCGGGGTGCACCAGCGAGGAGGCCGGGTCCGGCGGCGGCAGCGGCAGTGGCGGCGGCGTCACCGTGCAGGCGGCGCAGTTCAGCTGGACCGCCGCGGGGCTGACCAACGGCATCCTCGGCGAGATCGCCGCCGACCACCCCGACCTGGGTGTGGCCTCCCTGGCGACCACGCAGCTGGACCCGGCCGCGGCCTGGGCCGGGGCGCAGCGCGGGGACATCGACCTGCTCACCGAGGTCGCCCTGCCCAACCAGCAGGAGCTGGCCGACTCGGCGAGCGACCGGGTGGAGATCGTGTCGGAGACCTACGGCGAGGCCGCGCAGGGCTGGTTCGTGCCGGCCTACGCGGTCGAGCCCGGCGGGCCGCTGGAGGGGCTGACCAGCGTCACGCAGCTCAACGACTACGCCGACGAGCTGGGCAACAAGTTCTACGACGCCGACCCCGGCTACATCACCACCGAGCAGAACGCCGCGCGGCTGCGGGGCTACGGCATCACCCTCGAGCACGTGGTCTCCAGCGAGGCGGCCGAGCTGGCGCAGCTGGAGAACAGCTACAGCCGCGAGGAGCCGATCGTGCTCTACCTCTACCACCCGCACGCGGTGTTCGCGCAGTACGACATGGTCCAGCTCGAGGAGCCCACGCCCTACACCGAGGGCTGCTTCACCGAGGGCGACGGCGCCTGCGCGATGCCCTCCTACAGCGCCAACATCGCCGCGAGCGACGAGCTGGCCGAGCAGGCCCCGGCGTTCGTCGACCTCCTGACCGACCTGCGCATCTCCGTCGAGGAGATGGAGGAGATGCAGAAGCGGGTCGACGTCGACGGCGAGGACGTCGCGACCGTCGCGCGCGACTGGGTCGACGACCACGCCGACCAGATCGACGAGTGGATCGGCTGACCGTGGCGCCGCCGGTGCTGCGCGTCACGGGCCTGACGAAGGTCTTCGGGGCGCGGGAGCAGGAGGCGCTGCGGCTGGCCGCCGACGGCCACGGGCGTGACGAGATCCTGCGGCGGACCGGGGCCACGCTCGCGGTCCACGACGTCAGCTTCGCCGTCGAGCGCGGTGAGCTGTTCGTCGTCATGGGCCTGTCGGGCTCCGGCAAGTCCACACTGGTCCGGCTGCTCAACCGGCTGATCGAGCCCAGCGCCGGCACCGTCGAGGTCGACGGCCGCGACCTGCGGGCGCTCGACGACGCCACGCTGCGCACCGTGCGCAACCAGAAGATCAGCATGGTCTTCCAGCACTTCGCCCTGCTGCCGCACCGCACGGTGCGCGAGAACGCCGCCTACGCGCTCAAGGTCCGCGGCGCCCCCGCGGCCGAGCAGCGGCAGCGGGCGGACTGGGCGCTGGAGACCGTGGGGCTCCTCGACCGGGCCGAGGCCCGGCCCGACGAGCTCTCCGGGGGGATGCGCCAGCGCGTGGGCCTGGCCCGTGCGCTGGCCGCCGACTCGGAGGTGCTGCTCATGGACGAGCCGTTCTCCGCGCTCGACCCGCTGATCCGCCGCGACATGCAGGACCTGCTCGAGCGGCTGCAGTCGGACCTGGCCAAGACGATCGTGTTCATCACCCACGACCTCAACGAGGCCATGCGGCTGGGCGACCGGATCCTCATGCTCAAGGACGGCCGCACCGTGCAGCTGGGCACCGGCCCGGAGATCATCTCCGCGCCCGCCGACGACTACGTCGCCGACTTCACCTCCGACGTCGACCGGACCCGGGTGCTCACCGCCGGCGACCTGCTCCGCGAGCCGCGGCTGACCGCCCGGCTCGGTGACCGGCCCGGGGACGTGCTCCGGGCGCTGGGCGGCGCGGAGGCCAACGGCGTCTACGTGCTCGACGGCCACCAGCGCGTCGCCGGCGTCGCCCGCGACGACCTGCTCGCCCGCGCGGTGCAGGAGGGCAGGACGGCGATCGGCCCACGCGAGCTGGTCCCCGACTTCACCACGATCGGTGCGGACCGGCCGGTCGTCGAGTTCGTCCACCTGGTCGGCCGGCACCCGGTGCCGCTCGGCGTCCTCGACGGCGACGGGCGGCTGCTCGGCGTCGTCCCGCGGGCCGCGGTGCTCGACGCGCTGTCGGCCGTCCCGGTCCGGGGGAGGCGCTCGTGATCCCGCACATCCCGCTCGGCCAGTGGGTCGCAGACCTCATCGACTGGCTGCTCGACGCGGTGCCCTGGCTGTTCGACGCGATCTCCGCGGTCATGCAGGTCCTCGTCGACGGGCTGACCGACGCGCTGGTCTCCCCGCCCCCGGTGGTCTGGATCGTGGTCTTCACCGTGTTCGCGCTGCTGCTGCGCGGCCCGTGGCTGGCGCTCTACACGCTGCTGGCGTTCCTGCTGGTGGTGTCGCTGGAACTGTGGGTCGAGACCATGCAGACCCTCGCGCTGGTGCTCGTGGCCGCGGTGATCGCCGCGGCGATCTCGGTCCCGCTGGGCGTCCTCGCGGCGCGGCACCGGGCGGTGAGCGTCGTGGTCCGGCCGGTCCTGGACTCCATGCAGACCACGCCGGTGTTCGTCTACCTGATCCCCGCGGTGTTCTTCTTCGGCGTGGGCGTCGTGCCCGGCGTCGTGGCGACGATCCTGTTCGCCATCCCGCCCGGGGTCCGGCTCACCGAGCTCGGCATCCGGCAGGTGGACCGCGAGGTGGTCGAGGCCGCGCAGGCCTTCGGCGCCCGGCCCGGCCAGGTGCTGCGCGAGGTGCAGCTGCCGCTGGCGCTGCCGGCGATCATGGCCGGCGTCAACCAGGTGATCATGCTGGCGCTGTCGATGGTGGTGACGGCGGGCCTGCTGGGTGCCGCCGGTCTGGGCGCGGTCGTGGTGCGCGCCGTGACCCAGCTCGACGTCGCCAGCGGCTTCGAGGGCGGCCTGGCCGTCGTCCTGCTCGCCGTGTTCCTCGACCGCCTGACCGGCGCCTTCGGGCAGCGGTCGGTCCTGTCGCGGCTCCGCCAGGCCCGGGGGCGCCGCGGCCGGCAGCAGGAGGCACCGGCCGCGGACGCCCCGGTCGGGGCGCCGTCCCCGGTCGGCGCCCGGTCGGTCAGCTGACCGGGGCGCCGCCGGCCGGGTCGGCCAGTTCGACGACGACGGGGGCGTGGTCGCTGGCGCCCTTGCCCTTGCGCTCCTCGCGGTCGATGAGCGCGCCGGTCACCCGGCCGGCCAGCGCCGGCGTGCCGAGCACGAAGTCGATCCGCATGCCCTCGCGGCGCGGGAAGCGCAGCTGCGTGTAGTCCCAGTAGGTGTAGACGCCGGGGCCGGGCGCGAGCGGCCGGACGACGTCGGCGTACCCGGTCTCGACCACGGCCCGGAACGCCGCCCGCTCGGGCTCGGTGACGTGCGTGGAGTGCGCGAAGACGCTCATGTCCCACACGTCGTCGTCCTGCGGGGCGATGTTCCAGTCGCCGACCAGCGCCACCTGGGCGGCGGGGTCGGCGGCCAGCCAGCCGCCGGCCGCCGACCGCAGCGCGGCCAGCCACTCGAGCTTGTAGTCGTAGTGCGGGTCGCCCAGCGCCCGGCCGTTGGGCACGTACAGGCTCCACACCCGCACCCCGCCGCAGGTGGCGCCCAGCGCGCGGGCCTCCGCGGTCGGGTCCGTGCCCTCCTTGGCCGCCCACGCCGGCATGCCCGGGAAGCCGACCTCGACGTCGGCCAGGCCGACCCGGGACAGCACGGCGACGCCGTTCCACTGCGAGTGGCCCACGTGCGCCACCTCGTAGCCCAGTTCGCGGAAGCGCGCGTGCGGGAACTGGTCGTCGCGGCACTTGGTCTCCTGCAGCGCCAGGACGTCGACGTCGCGGCGCTGCAGCCAGGCGGCCACCCGGTCGGCGCGGGTGCGGATGGAGTTGACGTTCCACGTCGCGAGGCGCACGACGACCGAGCCTAGTGAGCGCACCCTCCTGCCCGCCGGGCGCGGGCCGGTCCCGGGTGGCGGGGTGGGGGAGACCGAGGTCACGTCCCATCGGGTGACCTGCGCGTTCACGGGGTACGGAGCCCCCGTGACTGCCAGGGACCAGTGGGACGATGGCCGGATGACCACCGTCCGGACGACGCGATGACCGGGACCGCACGACGGGTGCGCCGGTGAGCGACGACGACCTCACCCGCCCGATCGGCGACGCCCCGGCCCTCCCGCCGGTGCCCGCCGCGAGGGAGGACCGGTCGGGCCGTCGCCGTCGCGAGCGTCCCGAGCGGCGGTCGCTGGCCGCCGTCCTGGGTCTGACGGTGGCCAACGCCGTCGTCCCCGGCACCGCCTTCCTGGCCTCCGGGCGGCGGCGGCTGGGCGCGGCCGTCCTCGTGGTCTTCCTGCTGCTCCTGGCCGGCGGCGTCTGGCTGGCCACGGCCGGGCAGCGCACCGCCGCGCGGCTGGCCGTCGACTCCACCCGGCTGACCTGGGTCCTGGTCGCCCTCGTCGTGCTGGCGCTGGCGTGGGCCGTCGTCGTCGTGGCCGGCTACCGCGCGCTGCTGCCGCGGCGCAGCAGCCGGCCCCGCCTGGCCGTCGGCGCGCTGCTCGTGGCCGCCCTGGTCGCCGGCATCGCCTACCCGGCCTTCCTCGTCGGCGAGGCCGCGGTGGCGCAGCAGGGCCTGCTCGACGGCGTGTTCGCCGACGACCGCGAGTCGGCCACCGTCGACGACGCCGTCGACCCGTTCGGCGCCAAGGAGCGGGTCAACGTGCTGCTGCTCGGCGGCGACGGCGGCGAGGGCCGCGAGGGCGTGCGCACCGACACGGTGATCGTGGCCAGCCTCGACACCGACACCGGTGCCACGACGCTGTTCAGCCTCCCCCGCAACCTCGAGGACCTGCCCTTCCCGGCCGACAGCCCGCTGGCCGAGCTCTACCCGGACGGCTTCGACGCCGGCAGCGAGAGCGAGAGCCTGCTCAACGCCGTCTACCGCAACGGCCCGGCGGCGCACCCCGACGTCCTCGGCCCCACCGACGACCCCGGCGCCGACTTCCTCAAGCTCGGCGTCGGCGAGGCCCTCGGCCTGCACCTCGACTACTTCGTGCTGGTCAACCTCGACGGGTTCAGCCGCCTGGTCGACGCCCTCGGCGGGATCACGGTGAACGTCAACTACTACGTGCCGGTCAACGGCAACCCCGGCACCGGCGAGCTGCCCGACAGCTACATCGCGCCCGGTCCCGACCAGCGGATGGACGGCGGGACCGCGCTCGCCTTCGCCCGCGGGCGCTTCGGCCTGACCGACTACGACCGGATGGACCGCCAGCGCTGCACCATCTCGGCGATCATCGAGGAGGCCGACCCGATCACCCTGCTCGAGCAGTACCAGGAGCTCGCCGCGACGACGCAGGACATCGTCAGCACCGACATCCCGCGGGCCGCGCTCGACGACTTCGTCGACCTGGCCTTCCTGGTCAAGGACGCCGAGATCCGCAGTGTCGTGTTCGACGACAGCGTGATCGACCCGGCCTACCCCGACTACGACCGCATGCGGCAGATCGTGCAGGAGTCGATCACCCCGGCGGCGCCGGCGTCCTCCGCGCCGCCCGCCGCGCCGGGGGACCAGGCGGCCGGCTCGGAGGGCGGCGCCTCCGGGCAGACGCCCGAGCCGCCGCCGGCCGCGCCCGCGACCGACGTCGGCGACGCCTGCGCCTACGACCCGGTCCGCGCCCAGGAGGCCCTGGACGCGGGGGAGCCCCCGTCGAAGGACGGCTGAGCGGTCCCGTCAGGCGCTCTGGATCTGCAGCAGGTTGCCGCAGGTGTCGTCGAGGACGGCCGTGGTCACCGGTCCCGTGCTGAGCGGCTCCTGGGTGAACCGGACGCCGAGGGCCTTCAGCCGCGCCACCTCCGCGGGCACGTCGGCCACCGTGAAGGACGTGAACGGGATGCCGTCGGCGACCAGCGCCTCCTTGAACGGCCGGACGGCGGGGTGCCCGTCGGGCTCCAGGACCAGCTCGACGCCCTCGGGGGCCTCGGGGGAGACGACGGTCAGCCACCGGTGCTCACCGAGCGGGACCTCGGTCTTCTTCACGAAGCCCAGCACCTCGGTGTAGAAGCGCAGCGCCTTGTCCTGGTCGTCGACCAGGACGCTGGTCAGGGTGATCCGCACGGGCCCTCCTCGGGGTCGGTGCGCCATCTCCGGACGATGGCGCGCAGCGGCGAGGTGTCCAGGTGGTGGAACTTGTAGCGACCCTCCCGCCGGGTCCTGACCAGGCCGGCCTGCTCGAGGACCTCCAGGTGCTGGGAGACGGCCTGGCGCGACGAGCCCACCCCGTGCCGCACGGTCAGCCGGGTGCACAGCTCGAACAGCGTCTGGCCGTCCCGCTCCTGCAGCTCGTCGAGCAGAGCGCGCCGGGTCGGGTCGGCGAGGGCCCGGAACACGTCGCCCACGACGGCACCATACGCAAGCAACGGCTTGCCTGTCGAGGCCGCCGGCTCCCCGGGACGGCCGTCTGGTTGGCTCGTCGGGAGCCGGGACCGGTCCCGGCCGGAGCGGAGGCGGCATGGGCACCCCACGGGACGCGCGGCGCGAGCGGCTGGTGGCGCTGCTGGTTCTGGGCGTCGGCGCGGTGCTGCTGGTCAGCTCGCCGACCTGGTTCGGCAGCGGGCGGGCGGGGGTCGGGGCGGGCCAGCTGGTGCTGGCCGCCGCGCTGCTCGGCGCGGGCGCGATGCTGCTGCGCAGGTCCCGCGCCCGCTGAGCGCGCCGGCCGGCGGCCCGGCCGGCGCGTCCGCGGGGGGTGTGGCGGACCTCAGAAGGGCGCCTCGGCGAACCAGGCGTCGTCGATGTCGGCCTGCGTGTGGCCCTCCCAGGCCACGTAGATGCCGTAGAGCGACCGGTCCTCGGCGTAGAACGTCAGGTACTTCCAGGCCAGGCCACCCTCGGGGCTCTCCAGCAGGTCGCCCTGGGCCGGTCCGTCGCCGTAGGCCCACGTGCCCGGGCCGGTGCTCGCGGCCGTCGCGGCGTCCAGGCGCGCCTGCCACTGCGCGCGGTCGGCGAACTGGCTGATCTCGACGTACACGCCGGTGGGGTAGCTGCAGACGACGAGCGCCTGCACGCCCTCGGCCGGGGCCCGGTCGCAGGTGCCGTCGGACCAGCCCAGGCCGCCGGGCTCGGCCGGCAGGAGGTCGGGAAAGGCCCCGGCCAGCGCGTACGCCTCCTGCCACGGGCCCGCGGTGAACAGCGGCGCGCTCTCGATGTCGGCGGTGCTGCCGGCGCCGTCCTGGTCGACCGCGGTGACCTGCCAGGTGTGGTCGCCCAGCGGGACGCCGACGTCGCGGTAGGAGCTGTCGGTGAGGTCGGTGGCCAGGACGGTGCCGTCCCGGCTGACCTCGTAGGCGTCGGCGCCGGTGACGGTGTCCCACTCGACGAGGACGTCGGGGCCGTCGGTGGTCAGCGTGATCGAGGCGGGCGGGGCGACCGGCGTGACCACCGGGTCCTGGGCGGACACCGGCTCGGAGCGGTCGTCGTCCTCCAGCGCGGTGACCGAGTAGCGGTACTCGGTGCCGCTGTCGGTCCCGGCGTCCACGTAGCTGGTCCCGCTCGTGGTGCCCAGGACGTCGTCGTCCCGGCGCACCTCGTAGCCCGTGGCGCCGTCGACGGCGTCCCAGCTGACGGCCACGCCGTCGTCCCGGAGCTCGGCGGTCACCCCGGTGGGCGGATCGACCGGGCGGGTGAGCAGGAAGACCACCACGCCGGCCGCGACGACGAGCGCGAGCACCGCGGCGCCGAGGCCGATCCACGGCCCGCGGCGGGACCGGCGGGGTAGTGCGGCGGGCGGGGCCGCCGGCGGCCACGACGGCGGGCCGCCGTGCTGCCCGCCCCACGCGGGCGGGGCCTGGGGGCCCCAGGACGGGGGCGCCTGCTGCTGACCCCAGGAGGGTGGGGGCTGCTGGCCCCAGCCGGGCGTCGCGGGTGGCTGGCCCCAGGGCGGGGCTCCGGGCGGCTGGCTCATGGCGTCCCCCGTCGGACGGGTCGGTCCCGGCTCCGGTGGCCGGGGGGCCACGGTAGGACCGGGAGGACCGTCGTGGGGGCCTGCGCGGCGCCGCGGTCACGCCGGTGGGGGACGGCGTCGGCCCAGGTCGGCACGGCGTGTCCGGAGCGATCGTTTGCCGTCGCGGGTGGGCCGCACCACACTCCGGGGGACGGGGGGTCCCCAGGACGGAGGAAGCGCGTGAAGCTCGACAAGCAGGAACTGGTCAAGGTGCTGCGCACCGAGGGCGACAACGACACGGCCGACGCGGTGGAGAGCCGGTTGTCCGACGAGATCGACACCGACCGCGACGCCGACGAGCTGTCGGCCGTCGGCCTCGACCGCACCCAGCTGATGGCCAAGCTGGCCGGAGGCTCCTTCGGGACGACGCTCAGCCCCTGACCGCCCGGCACGGCGGAGGGGCCGGCACCCGGCCCGGGTGCCGGCCCCTCCGCCGTGCCGGGTCCGGTCGCTCAGCCGACCCAGGGGCGCTCGCGGGCGAGCTCCTCCTTGGCCACCCCGCGGACGTGCACGGCGTCGGGGCCGTCGACGATCCGCAGGGTGCGGGCGCTGGCGTAGAAGCGGGCCAGCACGGTGTCGTTGCTGACCCCGGCACCGCCGTGCAGCTGGATGGCGCGGTCGATGACGTCGAGGGCGACCCGCGGCGCGGACACCTTGATGGCCGAGATCTCGGTGCGGGCGCCCTTGGCGCCGTACTTGTCGATCAGGTCGGCGGTCTTGAGCACGTAGAGCCGGGCCTGGTCGATCTCCATGCGGGACAGCGCGATCGCCTCGCGCACGGTGCCCTGCTCGGCCAGCGGCCGGCCGAAGGCGACCCGCTGCTTGGACCGCTCGACCATGAGCATGAGCGCGCGCTCGGCCATGCCGATCGCGCGCATGCAGTGGTGGATGCGGCCGGGACCGAGCCGCGCCTGGGCGATCATGAAGCCGTCGCCCTCGCCGGCGAGGATGTTCGACACCGGCACGCGGACGTCGGTGAAGCGCAGCTCGGAGTGGCCGTGCTGGTCCTGGTACCCGAAGACCGGCAGGTGCCGGATGATCTCCAGGCCGGGGGTGTCGCGCGGGACCAGCACCATCGACTGCTGGCGGTGGGGTGAGCCCTCCGGGTCGGTCTTGCCCATGACGATGAAGATCTGGCAGCGCTCGTCGGCGGCACCGCTGGTCCACCACTTGCGGCCGTTGATCACGTACTCGTCGCCGTCGCGCACGATCGAGGTCTGGATGTTCCGCGCGTCGGAGGAGGCGACGTCGGGCTCGGTCATCGCGAAGCCCGAGCGGATCTCACCCTCGAGCAGCGGGTCGAGCCAGCGCTGCTTCTGCTCGGGCGTGCCGAACAGCATGAGCGTCTCCATGTTGCCCGTGTCGGGCGCACCGCAGTTGGTGACCTCGGGGGCGATGACCGGCGACCAGCCCATGATCTCGGCGACCGAGGCGTACTCGAGGTTGCTCAGGCCACCGAGCTCGTGGTGGAACAGGTTCCACAGGCCGCGGGCCCGGGCCTCCTTCTTGAGGTCCTCCAGGACCGGGGGGTGTCCGTGGTCGTCGTGACCGCGTTCGGCGCGCCAGGCGTCGTAGACCGGCTCGGCGGGGAAGACCTGCTCACGCATGAAGTCCCACATCCGGCCGCAGACGTCCTCGGCTCGGGCGGAGAGGGCGAAGTCCATGCTCCGGAAGGTAGACCGCTGCGTGACCGTCGTCGCACCGGGGTCCGCTCCCGTTCCGCTGTCGCCGGCCACCGACACGCCAGGAGCCGGGCACCCGTCCTGGGTGCCCGGCTCCTCGGGACGTGCCGGGACGGCCCCCGTTCAGGGTCCCGCCCTGAGCCTGCGAAGGGTGGGGGGAACGGGGGTCCTTCCTCAGGCGCGCGAGGGGCGGGCGACGCGGTCGTTGACCGGGCCGAGCGCGATCACCAGGCCGACGATCGCCGTGGCGATGTGCAGCACGTTGTCGGCGGCGTTGATGTTGAGGAAGTCCCAGCTCTGACCGATGGCGATCAGGCCGTAGACGAAGGCGGCGGCGTAGCCGACGGCGAGCAGCCAGCCGTAGGTGCGGGCACCGGCCAGCGTGCGGGACAGGGCGATGCCGGCGGCGCCGATCAGGATGTGCACGATGTTGTGCAGCGGGTTGATCATGAAGATCAGCAGCATCTCGTCCTGCGCGTTGTCGGCGAAGTTGTCGAAGCCGGTGACGAAGAAGCCGACGATCCCGACGAGCAGGTAGACGACGCCGAACGCGAGAGCGAGGGTCTGGGGCCAGGCCTTGGCCGGGCGGGCGCCGGTGTTGCCTGTGGATGCAGCCATGGGGTCCTCCGAGTGTGTGGTGTGCTGCCTGATGGCGCGCGTCGTTCCTTCGGTTACCCCGGCGTGTCGTGGGGAACCGGAACTCATCCATTCGGAGGAGCGTCGTGTCCGGACCGTGATGCGCGGGGCGGTGGTGCACGAGGTCTTCGCGCCGCACCGCCGTCCCGGTTCGGTCCTCACCCGGTGGGGGGATCCCGCCGGCCGGGCACGCCCGCGGCGTGCCCGGCCGGCGGCTCAGGACCGCGGCGTCGGACGCGGCGTCGGACGGGGCGTCGGGCGGGGCCGGCGGACGACGAACGGGCCGATGGCCAGCAGGTCGACCGGCGCGGAGCCGAAGCACTCGAGGGCGTCGCGGGGGTCGTCGACCATCGGCCGGCCGGCGGTGTTGAGGCTGGTGTTCACCACGACCGGCAGCCCGGTGCGCCGCTCGAAGGCGGAGATCATCCGGTGCACCAGCGGCTCGGTGCCGGCGTCGATCGTCTGGATCCGCGCCGTGCCGTCGACGTGGGTGACGGTGGGGATGCGGTCGCGCCACTCCTCGGCGACGTCGTGGACGAAGAGCATGTACGGCGAGGGGATCGGCCCCCGGCTGAACAGCTCCGGCGCGCGCTCCAGCAGCACCATCGGCGCCACGGGGCGGAACTGCTCGCGGCCCTTGACGTCGTTCATCCGCTCGAGGTTGGCCTCGAAGCCGGGGTGGGCCAGCAGCGACCGGTGGCCCAGCGCCCGCGGGCCGTACTCGCTGCGGCCCTGGAACCAGGCGACGATGCCGTTGTCGGCCAGCACCTCGGCCACGGTCTCGGCCACGTCGTCGGGCCGCTCGTAGTCGATGGCCGCCGTCTGCAGCCAGCGCTCGATCTCGTCGTCGGTCCAGCCGCGGCCCAGGGCCGCGCCGGGCATCGGGTCGGTGCGGTCGCCGAGCTCGTGGGCGACGTGCAGGGCGCTGCCGAGCGCGGTGCCGGCGTCCCCGGCGGCCGGCTGCACCCAGACGTGCTCGAACGGGCTCTCGGCGAGGATGCGGGTGTTGGCCACGCAGTTGAGCGCGGTGCCGCCGGCCATGGTGAGGGTCTTCTCGCCGGTCTGCTCGTGGACCCAGCGGGCCAGGTCGACCAGCACCTCCTCCAGCCGGGTCTGCACGCTGGCGGCGAGGTCGGCGTGGTCCTCGGTCCACGGCTCGTCCTTGCCCAGGCGGGGGGCGAACTCGGAGAAGTCGATCCGCTCGGTCACGAAGCCGCCGTCGCCGGTGGCCCGGACGAGCTCGGAGAGCTCGCCGAGGAAGCGCGGCTTGCCGTAGGAGGCCATCGCCATGACCTTGAACTCGTCGGAGCTGCGCAGGAAGCCGAGGTGGTCGGTGAGCTCCTCGTACATCAGCCCCAGGGAGTGGGGGAGGGCCTGCCCGGCGAGGACCTCCAGCTGACCGTCGACGTAGCGCCCGGCCAGGTGGCTGTGCGCCTCGCCGCGGCCGTCGAGCACCAGCACCGCGTTGTCGCGCTGCGGCGCGGCCTTGCCGGCGGAGGCGGCGTGGGCGACGTGGTGCTTGACGAAGTGCACCTTCGCGGGGTCCAGGCCCGGCAGCGCGTGGGCCAGGAAGTCCGGCGCCATCTGCGCGTACCGCTTGCGCATGACGTCGCCGTCGTCGAACAGGCCGGTCTCCTCGGGGGTGACCATCAGCGCCGGGTCGAAGGAGTACGCGACGGCGTCGAGCTCCTCGGGACGGATGCCGGCCTCGGCCAGGCACCACGCCGCCGACAGCTCGGGCAGCTCCCACGCGCTCCAGGGCAGCGGGCGCTTGCCGTGCTTGCGCCGGCTGAACCGCTCCTCCTCGGCCGCGGCCACGACCCGCCCGTCGACGACGAGCGCCGCCGCCGGGTCGTGGTAGATGGCGTTGATCCCCAGGACCTTCACCCGTGCACTCCTCCCAGCCGGGCGCCGCGCCCGGACATCCGCTTGATCATCGACGTCCCCGTGCGGTCGCGCAGGGCGAGCGCCCGATGGGGTGGGCCGGTACCGCCGCTCAGCCGCCGCGGACCTGCAGCAGGTCGTTGCGCTCGACCGCCGCGAGCGCGAGCGTCTTGTAGCCGACCTCCTCGAAGAGGACCACGACGCGGTCGTCCTCCACGCGCATGACCACGCCGGCGCCCCACTCGGTGTGGACGACCGGGGTCTCGGGCGGGAACGGGGTGTCGGCGTCGTCACCGGCGGGCTGCTCGTGGGAGGTGCCGGCCGAGCAGTTGTCGCAGTTGCCGCACTGCTCCTCGAGCTGCTCGCCGAAGTAGCCGAGCAGGTACTGGCGGCGGCACTCGGTGGTCTCGGCGTACCCGCGCATCATCTCCACGCGGCTCTGGTCGACGCGCTCGTGGTGCTCGGCCAGCTCGCGCGCCGCACGGGCGGCCTCGCCGGGCGCCGGAGCGCCCTCGGCCGGGTGCGCGGCACCCTCCTCGTCGAGGACGACGGCCGACACCTGCTCGAGCAGGTTGAGGTCGCGCGCGAGCGGGGTGGCCGGGCGGCCGGTCTCCTCGCGCAGCTGCTTGACGTCGACGCCGTCGTCCACGCCGGCGGCCGGCGCGGCGGCGACCAGCCCGGCCACCTGCTGCAGCTCCTCCTCGGCCGGGGCGCCGGCGGCGAAGAACCGGCGCAGGCCGAGGTCCTCCTGGCGGTACACCAGGACGGCGAGGGCGGGCTCGCCGTCGCGGCCGGCCCGGCCGATCTCCTGGTAGTAGCTGTCGACGGAGTCGGCGGGCTCGGCGTGCACGACGAAGCGGGTACCGGGCTTGTCGATGCCCATGCCGAACGCGGTGGTGGCGACGACGACGTCGAGCTCGTCGTCCATCCAGGCGCGCTGGGCGTCCTCGCGCTCGCTCTTCCTCAGGCCCGCGTGGTACGGCCGGGCGCGCAGGCCGCGGTCGGTGAGGGCGTCGGCGAGGTCGAGGGTGCCCTTGCGGGTGGCGCTGTAGACGATGCCCGGACCGCGGCCGGCCTCCACCTCGCCGGCCGCCCGGTCGATCACCGCCTGGCGCTTGGCGTGCGCGTCGGCGTGGTGGTCGACCTCCAGCCGGATCTCGGGACGGTCGAACCCGGCGACGACGACCTCGGGGTCGCGCATCGACAGCCGCTCGACGATCTCGGCGCGCACCGGGGGAGCGGCGGTGGCGGTCAGCGCCAGCACCGTGGGGTGCCCGAGCTGCTCGACGACCTGGCCCAGCCGCAGGTAGTCGGGGCGGAAGTCGTGGCCCCACGCGGAGACGCAGTGCGCCTCGTCGACGACGAACAGCGCGGGTGCGGCGTCCCGGATCGCCTCGACCACCTCGGGCTTGGCCAGCTGCTCGGGGGCGAGGAACAGGTAGCGGACCGTTCCGTCCGCCAGCCCGGCGAGCGCCTCGCGCTGGTCGCCGGCCGAGAGGCTGGAGTTGAGCTGGGCGGCCCGGCCGACGGCGTCGCCGAGCTCGGCGAGCCGCTCGACCTGGTCGCGCTGCAGCGCGATGAGCGGGGAGACGACCAGCACCGGGCCGTCGATCAGCTGCCCGGCCACCTGGTAGACCGCCGACTTGCCGGCGCCCGAGGGCAGCACGGCCAGCGTGTCCCGGCCGGAGAGGACGGACTGCATGGCCGGCTCCTGGCCCGGGCGGAACCCGTCGTAGCCGAGGACGTCGCGGGCCGTCTCCCGCAGCCGACGGGTCCGGACGGAGGCCGACCCACCGGCGGGGTTGTCCTGCTTCTCTCGGGGCACCGGCACGCGCTGCCCGAGGCCCGAGATCGGCAAACGGAACGCTGCTGGACCGGGCGTCACCGCGGGTGGCCGAGCCAGTCCCGCTCGATCCGTGCCGCGGGCACCGGGCGGCCCAGGAGGAAGCCCTGCACCTGCGGGCACCCGAGCTCCCGGAGTCGCTGCAGCTGCTCGTCCGTCTCCACCCCCTCGGCGGTCACGGTGGCGCCGAGGTGCCGGGCGAGCGCGAGCACGGCGGAGACGATCGCGTCGGTCGGGCGGTCGTCGGGCAGCCGTGCGACGAAGGAGCGGTCCAGCTTGAACGACTGCGGCGTCCGCTCGCGCAGTGCCGCGAAGCTGGAGTAGCCCGTGCCGAAGTCGTCCACGGCCAGCGTGGTGCCCGCGGCGCTGAGCTGCTCCAGGGCCGCTCGCGCCCCCGGCTCCATGGCGCAGGACTCGGTCATCTCCAGCTCGAGGACGTCCGCGGGCAGCCCGAGGCGGTCGAGCACCGCCAGCACCCGGGAGGCGAAGTCGGCCGGCAGCAGCTGACGGGTCGAGACGTTGACGGCCACGCGGGGGGTGGTCGCGGGGCCGAAGGCCTCCCGCCACGCCGCCGCCTGGGTGCAGGCCTGCTCGAGCACCTGCATGCCCAGCTCGTGGATCAGCCCGGTCTCCTCCGCCGCGGCGATGAACTCCGCCGCCGGGACCTCTCCCCGCTCGGGGTCGTGCCACCGGGCGAGTGCCTCGACGGCGGCCAGCCGGCCGTCGCCCACCCGGACGATCGGCTGGTAGGCGACGGTCAGCGCACCCGCGCCGACCGCGCGTCGCAACGCGGCCCGCAGCCCCAGCCGGTCCCACGTCTGCCGGCGCAGCGGCTCGTTGAACACCTCGTAGCGGTGCCCGCCGGTCGCCTTGGCCCGCTGCAGCGCCATGTCGGCCGCCCGCAGCACCTCCTCGGCGTGACCGCCCGCGGGCGGGACGGCCGCGTCCGGCTCCTCCCGGAGCCGCGGCCCGGCCAGCCCCTCGGCGTCGGCGACCGCCACGCCCACGCTGACCGTGACGACGACCTCCCGGCCGTCGACCGCGTACGGCTCGGCCAGCGCGGCGAGCAGCCGCTCGGCCACCCCGGCCGCCTCCTCGACGCCGGTCACGCCGTCGAGCAGGACGGCCATCTCGTCCCCGCCGAGACGGCTGACCAGGTCGGCGGGCCGCACCGCCTGCTCCAGCCGGCGCGCGACCGCGACGAGCAGCTCGTCGCCGGCGTCGTGCCCGAGCTGGTCGTTGACCCCCTTGAAGCCGTCCAGGTCGCAGTAGAGCACCGCGAAGCGGTCCTCGGGACTGCGCTCGGCCCGGTGCGCCGCAGCGTCCACCCGGTCCATCAGCAGGACCCGGTTGGCCAGCCCGGTGAGCGGGTCGTGGACCGCGGCGTGCTCCGCGGCCGCGACGCTGACCTGCCGGCCGGTGACCAGCGCGCCGAGCGTCAACCCGGCCAGGGTGAGCGTCACCAGGCCCAGCTGCAGCCGCAGCGGGCTCTCGACGACGTCGCGGCCGACGAGTGCCACGGCGACGGCGTTGGCGGCGAGGACGGCGAACGCCACCCGGGGCAGACCGCCGCGGACGGCGATCCAGATGAGCGGCACGTACACGAGGTAGGCCAGGTCCAGCCCGCCGCCCGCCGGCTCGCCGTAGGCCAGGTACACCGTCGCGAGCAGCAGGACGCCCTGCGCGAGGAGTTCGAGCCGCTCGTCCAGCCGCCGGCCGGCGAGCCGGCCGAGCCAGCGTGGCCGGACACGCCCGGTCCAGGACGGTCGCTCGTACCTCCGGTCGGTCCAGGGCGGGCCGGGGAGCGGGGGCCGGTCGCGCCAGAGCGCCGGGACCCGCCGGCTCGCGACGAGCAGCGCGGGGGCCAGCACCCCCACGCCGGTGGCCCGGCCGGACCAGAAGCCCAGGACGCCCCGGAACCACTCCCCCCAGGTCAGCAGCCCCGAGACCGTGTACTGCAGGACCTGTGCCACCGCGACGACGAGCGGCCCGGCGACGGCGGCCAGGCCCAGGAACCAGGCGACGTCACGCTGACCCGGCAGGCGGGGGTCGATCCGCAGCCGCTGGAGCAGGACCCAGGCCACGCCCGTGTAGACGGCGCTGGCCAGCGCGCCGCTGAGCCAGATCCCGGCCCAGCCCGTGCCGGGACTGCTCACCACCAGTGCGTGCAGGGGGTTGGTGAGCAGCAGCAGCGGGGAGTAGCGCAGTCCGAACACGAGCAGCAGGGCGAAGCTCAGCCCCGTCGGGGGGTACCACAGCGACACCTCCTGGCGCGCCTGGAAGACGCTGGCGATGGCGTCCAGTCCCAGCCAGAGCCCCAGGTACACCACCGAGACGACCAGGGGACCGCGCCACCGGCGCATGCTCGTCGCGCCCTCCTGTCGCCCCGACGTCCGGACGGGCACCGGACGCGTCCTCCCCCTGCCCCGGTCGTCGGGACCTACACCCGGACGGACCAGCGGGTCGCTAGCCTGCCCCCGGTGACGAGCAGCTACCGGATCGCCGAGGCCGCGGGCCTGCTCGGCGTGAGCGACGACACCGTCCGCCGGTGGATCGACAGCGGGCGGCTCGCAGCGTCCCGGGAGGGCGGTGGCCCCGCGCACGTCGACGGCGCCGCCCTCGCCCGTCTCGCCACGGAGCTGCACGAGGCGCCGGAGCCCGGCGCCACCCGCGGGTCGTCGGCGCGCAACCGGCTGGCCGGGATCGTCACCCGCGTCGTCCGCGACACCGTCATGGCGCAGGTCGAGATCCAGGCCGGGCCCTTCCGGCTGGTCTCGCTGATGTCCCGCGAGGCCGCCGACGAGCTGGGCCTCGAGGTCGGCGTGCGCGCCGTCGCCACCGTCAAGGCGACGCAGGTGAGCGTCGACGTCCCCTGACCGCCGACGTCGACCTCGACGGTGGCCGTCACCGACCCGGGGTGACAGCGGTGACGGTGCCGGACAGCTGGGTGCGCGCGGAGCGTCGGATGCGGCGCATCCTGACGGATCTGCGGAAGCCCTGCCCGTTCCGATGTCCGCATCTCCGGTCGACGGTCGGCTATGGTCCCGCAGGCGCGGATCCGAGGTCCGCCGGTGCGGGGAGGAGACCCGATGCGGCAGCGAGCAGCGGCGGTGCTGGCGGTGGTCGCGCTGGCGGCCACCGGGTGCGGGGGAGGGGACGGCGGCGCCGCGGCGTCGACGGCGGAGGGGTCCGCGAGCGGTCCCACCGGCACGGTGACCGTCTTCGCCGCCGCCTCGCTCACCGACGTCTTCACCGAGCTCGGGCAGCGGCTGGAGGAGGAGAACGTCGGGCTGACCGTGCAGTTCAACTTCGCCGGCAGCTCGGCGCTGGCCACCCAGCTGACCCAGGGCGCCCCCGCCGATGTGTTCGCCTCGGCCAACGCCGCGCAGATGTCGGTGGTGACCGACGCCGGCCTGGCCGACGGCGAGCCGGCCGTCTTCACCGCGAACGTGCTGCAGATCGCCGTCCCCGCGGGCAACCCCGCCGGGGTCACCGGCCTGGGCGACTTCGGCCGCGAGGAGCTCACCCTCGCCGTCTGCGCCCCCGAGGTGCCCTGCGGCGCGGCCTCGGAGGACGTCTTCGCCGCCGCCGGCATCACGCCGCGCCCCGACACCCAGGAGGAGGACGTGCGCGCCGCGCTCACCAAGGTCGAGCTCGGCGAGGTCGACGCCGCCCTGGTCTACGCCACCGACGTCGTCGCCGCCGGGGACGCCGTCGAGGGCATCGCCTTCCCCGAGGCCGAGGACGCCGTCAACGACTACCCGCTGTGCACGCTGGCCGCCGCGCCCAACCCCGAGGGTGCCCGGGCCTTCGTCGACCTGGTCGGCTCCGAGGAGGGGCAGCAGGCGCTCGAGGCGGCCGGCTTCCGCGCCCCGTGAGGCGCGAGCGCACCCCGGCGCCGCTGCTCGTCCCCGCTGCGCTCGCGGTCGCCTTCCTCGTCCTGCCGCTGGCCGGGCTGCTGGTCCGCACCCCGTGGTCGCAGCTGGGCACGCTGCTCACCGCGCCCGGCGTCGGGCAGGCGCTGCGGCTGTCGGTCGTCTCGGCGACCCTGGCCACCCTGGTCTCGGTCGTCCTCGGCGTGCCGCTGGCCTGGGTGCTGGCCCGGTCGCGGGCGCGCGGGCGGGCGGTGCTGCGGGCGCTGGTCACCGTGCCGCTGGTGCTGCCGCCGGTCGTCGGCGGCGTCGCGCTGTTCCTGGTGTTGGGCCGGCAGGGCATCCTCGGCAGCTGGCTGGCCGAGACCACCGGGATCACCATCCCGTTCACCACGGCCGCGGTGGTCATCGCCGAGACGTTCGTCGCGATGCCCTTCCTGGTCATCAGCGTCGAGGGCGCGCTGCGGGGCGCCGACGCCCGCTTCGAGGACGCCGCCGCCACCCTCGGCGCCGACCGCTGGACCACCTTCCGCCGGGTCACCCTGCCGCTGGTCGCGCCCGGCGTCGCGGCCGGCGCGGTCCTGTGCTGGGCCCGGGCGCTGGGCGAGTTCGGCGCCACCATCACCTTCGCCGGCAACTTCCCGGGGACGACGCAGACGATGCCGCTGGCGGTCTACCTCGCCCTGCAGCGCGACCCCCAGGCGGCGATCGTGCTCTCGCTGGTGCTCCTGGTCGTCTCGGTGGCCACCCTGCTGCTGCTGCGCGACCGCTGGCTGGGCCGGGGCGCCGCGGCGTGACGCTCGGCGCGCACGTCGTCGTCCGCCGGGGCCCGCTCACCGTCGACGTCGCCCTGGACGTCGCCGACGGCGAGGTGCTCGCCGTCCTCGGGCCCAACGGCGCGGGCAAGTCCACGCTGCTGCGCGTGCTGGCCGGCCTGCTGCCGCCCGACGGCGGCCGGGTGACCGTCGACGGGCAGCCGTGGGACGACGTCGCCGCCCGCGTGCGCCTGCCCGCCCACCGGCGCCCGCTCGGCATGGTCTTCCAGGACCACCTGCTGTTCCCGCACCTCTCGGTGCTGGACAACGTCGCCTTCGGCCCGCGCACGCGCGGGGCGTCGAAGGCCGCGGCGCGGGGGGCGGCGGCCGCCTGGCTCGAGCGGGTCGGGCTGGCCGACCTGGGCGCCCGCCGGCCCGGGCAGCTCTCCGGCGGCCAGGCGCAGCGGGCGGCGCTGGCCCGCGCGCTGGTCGGCGACCCGGCGCTGCTGCTGCTCGACGAGCCGCTGTCGGCGCTGGACGCCCGCACCCGGCTGGCCGTCCGCGCCGAGCTGCGCCGGCACCTCGCCGAGTTCGGCGGCAGCACCGTGCTCGTCACCCACGACCCGGTGGACGCCACCGCGCTGGCCGACCGGGTGCTCGTGGTCGAGGACGGCACGGTGGTGCAGGCCGGGACGCCGGCCGACGTCGCCCGGCACCCGCGCACCGACTACGTGGCCCGGCTGGTCGGGCTCTCGCTGCTGCCGGGCACGGGGGAGGGGCTGGCCGTGCGGCTGGCCGGCGGCGGGGTGGTCGCCGTCGCCGAGCCCGTGGCCGGACCGGTGCTGGTGGCCATCCGCCCGGAGTCGGTGGCGCTCTACCCGTCGCGGCCGGGAGGCAGCCCGCGCAACGCCTGGCCGGCGACCCTGGCCGGGGCGACGCCGCACGGCTCGACCGTGCGCTGCGAGCTCGACGGCGAGGTGCCGCTGCTGGCCGACGTGACCGCGACCGCGTTCGCCGAGCTGGGGCTGGCGCCCGGCTCGCTGGTGTGGGCGGTGGTCAAGGCCAACGAGGTCACCGTCTACGCGCGCTGAGACGGAGCCCGCTGAGAGGCTGGGGCCATGACGACGGTCGCCGGCCTGGTCCTCGCCGCGGGCGGGGGACGCCGCTACGGCATGCCCAAGGCGCTCGTCGAGCACGGGGGCAGCCTGCTGGTCGAACGGGCGGTGCGGACGGCGCGGGCGGCGTGCGACCCGGTGCTCGTCGTCCTCGGCGCCCGCGCGGTGGACGTCTGGCGCACCGCCGACCTCACCGGCGCCACCGTGCTGGCCAACCGCGACTGGGAGACCGGCATGGCCTCGAGCCTGCGCACCGGCCTCGACGGGCTGCGCGGCTGGCCCGGGGCGGTCGACGCCGCGCTCGTCACGCTGGTGGACATGCCGGGGATGACGCCGGAGGCGCTGCGCGCGGTCGCCGCGCACGCCGCCCCGGACGCGCTGGCGGTGGCCACCTACGACGGCGTCCGCGGGCACCCGGTGCTGCTCGGGCGCGAGCACTGGGCGGGGGTGGCCGCCACCGCGACCGGCGACGAGGGCGCCCGCCGCTACCTGGCCGCCCACGCCGTCACCGAGGTGGACTGCACCGGCCTGGCCGACCCGGTCGATCTCGACGTGCCGCCCGGCGGGGTAGCTTCGGCGCCGTGACCGCCGGCCTCCTGATCGCCCGAGTCGTCGACGAGCCGCTGTCGGTCGCCGAGCACGAGCAGGCGGTGTCCGACCGCGGTGCCGGCGCCGTCGTCTCCTTCTCCGGCGTCGTCCGCGACGTCGACGGCGGTCGGTCGGTGACGGAGCTCGAGTACGTCGGCCACCCCACCGCCGAGGCGGTGATCGTCGAGCTGGCCGAGGAGTTCGCCGCCCGGCCCGAGGTGCGCGCGGTCGCCGTCTCCCACCGGGTCGGGCTGCTGGGCATCGGCGACGTGGCGCTGGCCTGCGCCGTCAGCGCGGCGCACCGCGGCGAGGCCTTCCGCGCCTGCGCCGAGCTCGTCGACGAGGTCAAGGCGCGGCTGCCCATCTGGAAGCGGCAGGTCTTCACCGACGGCGCCGAGGAGTGGGTCGCCTGCCCCTAGGGGCAGGCGCCGACCCGTGACCGGACCGTGGCCGAGCGTGCGGCCGAGGTCCTTGACCGCGCCGGTCACCCGTGGCACAACAGGCGCTGGCCCCAAGGGTGGGGCGCGGTACCGGGGGCACGTCACCGCAGTCGACGGGAGGTGCACGCCCGTGGTCGCGCCGCACCGGGACGCCCACCTGGAGGCGATGCCGCTGTGCTACGTCTCCGTCGACGCCGACTGGCGGGTCACCTACGTCAACGCCGCCGGTGAGGCCGTCCTCGGCCGGACCTGGGACGAACTGGTCGGCACCGACTGGTGGGCGGCCTTCCCGGCCACCGTCGACAGCGAGTTCGGCGCCGTCTACCGCGAGGCGGTCGCCACCGGGCACGCCCGGACCGTCGAGGCGTTCCACCCCGCGCCGCTCGACCGCTGGTTCGAGGTGCGCGCGGTCCCGCTGCCCGGCGGCCTGGCGCTGTACCTCTCCGACGTCACCGACCGCCGGCTCGCCCAGGACCGGCTCGCGCTGCTGGCCCGCGTGGGCGCCGAGCTGACCGGCACCCTGGACCTGGCCGAGGCCGTGCGCCGCATCCCGCGCCTGGTCGTGCCCGAGCTCGGCGAGGGCTGCCTGCTCACCGTCCTCGACGACGAGGGACGCCCCCGCGACCTGGGGTCGTGGCACCGCGACCCGGCCCTCCGCGACGTCCTGGCCCGCTACGCGGCGGTGCGGCTGCCCGCGATGCCCGCGGCGGCACCGGTGGTGCGGGCGCTGGCGGGGCAGACCGTGGCCGCCGAGGGCGCCGACGTGCTGGCCGCCATGCCCGACTCCGAGGCGCACGGGCTCTACCGCGCGCTGGGCACCCCGGGGGTGCTGGCCGTGCCGCTGCCCGGCCGCGAGCGGGTCATCGGCGCGCTGACCTTCCTCGCCGGGGCCACCCCGGTCGACCCGCTCACCGCCCGCGAGGTGGCCGGCCGGGTGGGCCTGGCCCTCGACAACGTCCGGCTCTTCGCCCGCCAGCGCCAGCTGGCCGAGGCGCTGCAGCGCAGCCTGCTCACCCGCCCGCGCCGGTCGGAGCTGGGCCGGATCGCGGTGCGCTACACCCCGGCCGCCGAGGCCGCCCGGGTCGGCGGCGACTGGTACGACGCGTTCGTCCAGCCCGGCGGGGGGACCACGCTCGTCATCGGCGACGTCGTCGGGCACGACACCGCGGCGGCCGCGGCGATGGGCCAGTTGCGCTCGCTGCTGCGGGGCATCGCCGTCTACAGCGACGCCGGCCCGGCCGAGGTGCTGCGCGGGCTGGACACCGCGATGGCCACGCTCGGCGTCGACACTCTGGCCACCGCCGCCGTCGCGCGGTTCGAGCGGACGCCGGAGGACGCCGCGGCCGGGCGCACGCGCATGTGCTGGTCCAACGCCGGGCACCTGCCGCCGCTGCTGCTCCGGCCCTGCGGCACCCCGGTCGCGCTGCCCGAGGGCCCCGGCGACCTGCTGCTCGGGGTCGACCCCGGGAGCCCGCGCGGTGAGTCGGAGATCGCCCTGGAGGCCGGGACGACGGTGCTGCTCTACACCGACGGCCTGGTCGAGCGGCGCGGGAGCGACCTCGACGCGGGCATGGGCCGGCTGGTGGCCGCCGCCCGGGAGCTCGCCGACCGCCCGCTCGACACGCTCTGCGACGAGCTCATCGAGCGGCTGGTGCAGGGCCGGCCCGAGGACGACGTCGCCCTCGTCGCCCTGCGCCTGGCCGGCTGACCCGTCGCCGCCCCGCGCGGGTCAGCCGACGGTGCGGCCGTCCTCGTCGGTCGGCCGGGGCGCGCCGGAGCCGCGGGCGGCCTCCTCGGCGCGCTCCTCCTCGAGCTCCACCTCGGCCTCCAGCCGGTGCGCCTCCCCGGCCACCTGGGCCGCGGCGTCCCCGTGCGACTGGCCGTAGACCTCCTCGGCCCGGCCGAGCAGTTCCTCCGCCTTGGCCTTCGCCTTCTCGATGAAGCTCATCGCGCTCCCGTCCTCTCCTGACCCCGGTGGGCGGCGTCCCGGATCTCGCCCACGAGCTCCTCCAGGATGTCCTCCAGCGCCACCACGCCCACGACCCGGCCCCCGTCGGTCACCGCGGCGAACTGCGCCCGCCCGGCCTGCATCACGGCGAGGGTGCGCCGCAGGTCGTCGGCGGCGGCCACCCGCGGCAGCGGGCGGGTGATGTCGCGGACCCGCGGCTCCGGGGCGCCGTCGGGCACCAGCACGTCCTTGACGTGGACGTAGCCGAGCAGCCGGTCGCCGTCGGCCACCGGGAAGCGGGAGAAGCCGGTCGCCGCGGCCGCCCGCTCGACGGCGGCGGTGCCCTCGCCCGGGGCGACGACGGTCAGCGCCGACCGCGGGATGAGCACCGAGCGGGTGTCGCGGTCCTCCAGCCCCAGCGCGCCGGTGAGCAGCTCGTGGCCGCGCTCGTCGAGCAGGCCGCCGGCGCGCGACTCGTCGATGAGGCCCGCCACCTCGTCACGGGTGAACGCGCTCGCCACCTCGTCGCGGGGCTGCACCCGCAGCAGCCGCAGCACGCCGTTGGCCAGCGCGTTGAGGGTGACGATGACCGGCTTGAGCACGGTGACGACGGCGGCCAGCGGCGGTGCCAGCAGCAGGGCCGCGCGGTCGGGCCCGGCCAGCGCCAGGTTCTTGGGCACCATCTCGCCGATCACCACGTGCAGCGCCACGACGACGGTGAGCGCGATGACGAAGGCGATCGGGTGCACCAGCGCGTCGGGCACCGACAGCAGCGTGAACACCGGCTCGAGCAGGTGCGCGACGGCGGGCTCGCCGATCGCGCCCAGGCCCAGCGAGCAGACGGTGATGCCGAGCTGGGCGCCGGCCATCATCAGCGACACCCGCTCCATGGCCGCCAGCGTCGTCCGGGCGCGGCGCGAGCCGGCCTCGGCGAGCGGCTCGATCGACGAGCGGCGCGCGGAGATGAGCGCGAACTCCGCGCCGACGAAGAAGGCGTTGGCCAGCAGCAGCACGACGGCGACCAGCACGCCGACCCAGTCACCCACGGACGGCCTCCTGCTCGTCGTCGGACGTCGCCGGCAGGCCGCCGACGACGGCCCGCTCGACGCGGGTGCCGTCGACCCGCTCGACGCGCACCCACACGCCCGCCGGCAGCCCCTCGGCCTCGGCGGCGAGCTCCGGCGGCAGGGTGGGGCGCGCCTCGATCCGGTCGCCGACGTCGGGGATGCGGCCGAGCACGTGCAGCACCAGGCCGCCGAGGGTCTCGTAGTGCCGGTCGGCGGGCACCGCCAGGCCGGTGGCCGACGCGACCTCGTCGGGCCGCAGCAGGCCCGACACCGACCAGCTGCCGTCGCCACGGTCGACGACGTCGTCCCCGCTGTCGGTGTCGTGCTCGTCGGTGAGGTCGCCGACGAGCTCCTCGACGAGGTCCTCCACCGTGACCACGCCGTCGGTCCCGCCGTACTCGTCGACGACGACGGCCATCTGCAGCCCACCCCGGCGCAGGTCGCCGAGCAGGTCGTCCAGGCGCCGGGAGGTCGGCACGAACAGCGCCGGCAGCATCACCGCCGACACCGGCGTGTCCTCCCGCCGGTCGCGGGCCACGGCGAGGGCGTGTTTCACGTGCACCATCCCCACCACGTCGTCGACACCGGCGGCCGAGACCACCGGGAAGCGGGAGTGCCCGGACTCGCGGGCGACGGTGAGCACCGCGGCGACCGGCGCCCCGGCGTCCACGGTGGTCATCCGCGTGCGCGGCGTCGCGGCGTCGCTGGCGCGCAGCTCACCGAAGGCCAGGCCGCGCTCGAGCAGCACCGCGGTCTCGGCGGGCAGGGTGCCCTGCCGGCCGGAGCGGCGGACCAGCGAGGTCAGCTCCTCGGGCGAGCGGGCCGAGGCCAGCTCCTCCTGGGGCTCGACGCCGAACAGCCGGCGCAGCAGGACGTTGGCCGAGCCGTTGAGCAGGCGGATGACCAGCGAGGTGGCACGGGTGAAGCCCCGCTGGAAGCTCGACACCGCCTTCGCCGTGCGCAGCGGCTCGCTGATCGCCACGTTCTTGGGCACCAGCTCGCCGAAGACCATCGTCAGCACGGTGGCCAGGACCAGGGCCAGGGTGATCGACACGGACCGGGCCGCGGCGCCGGACAGGCCGGCTGACTCCAGCGGCCCGCGCAGCAGCGCCGCGATCGAGGGCTCGGCGACGAAGCCGATGGCCAGGTTGGTGACGGTGATGCCCAGCTGGGCGCCCGACAGCTGCGTGGACAGGGTGCGCAGCGCGGCGAGGACGCCGGGGGACCCGCGCACGCCCGCGGAGGCCTCGCGCTCGACGGTCGCCCGGTCGACGGTGACCAGGGCGAACTCGAAGGCGACGAAGCCGGCGCAGGCCAGGATCAGCAGGACGCCGACGAGGACCAGCAGCCACTCGATCACGGCGCGACCTGGGGGAACGGGGAGGGGCTCGTATGGTGAGGCGAGCTCACGGGGTCGGGGTCATCCTCCGGCGAAGGGGGGCAGCACGTCGACGACCGCCCCGGGTCCCAGGACCAACGCGCGGTCGCGCGTCTGCGTTCCGTCGACCAGGAACGAGCAGGCGGTGAGCACCCTCTCCAGCCGCTCGCCGTGGGCGGCCACGATGGCGCCGACCAGCTCCTCGAGCGTGCCGGCCGCGCAGGTCTCGGTGTCGACGCCGGCCGCGGCGCGTGCGCCGGCGAAGTAGCGGACGGTGACGGTCGGGTCCACGGGACCTACCCGCCGATCGCCGACATCGGCCGGCTCGGCTGCAGGAAGCTCGGGTCGTCGATGCCGTGGCCCGGGAGCTTGGCCAGCGTGGCGATCCGCCAGCGGTCGGCGAGCTCGGCGTCGCTGGCGCCCTCGCGCATCGCCGTCCGCAGGTCGGACTCCTCGCGGGCGAAGAGGCAGTTGCGGATCTGGCCGTCTGCGGTGAGCCGGGTGCGGTCGCAGGTGCCGCAGAAGGAGCGGGTGACCGAGGCGATGACCCCGACGGTGGCCGGGCCGCCGTCGACCAGCCACCGCTCGGCGGGGGCCGAGCCGCGCTCCTCGGTGTCGGCGGTCAGGTCGTGGGCGGCCGAGAGCCGCTCGAGGACGTCCTCCGCCGTCACCATCTCGTTGCGGGTCCAGGCGTGGTGGGCGTCGAGCGGCATCTGCTCGATGAAGCGCAGCTGGTAGCCGTGCTCGAGGCAGAAGTCGAGGAGCGGGACGGCGTCGTCCTCGTTCACGCCGCGCAGCAGCACGGCGTTGACCTTGACCGGGGTCAGCCCGGCGTCCCGGGCGGCCCGCAGCCCGGCGAGGACGTCGTCGAGCCGGTCCCGGTGGGTGAGGGTCCTGAAGCGCTCGCGGTCGAGGGTGTCGAGGCTGACGTTGATCCGGTCCAGGCCGGCCGCGGCGAGCGCGGGTGCGACGCGGGCCAGCCCGATGGCGTTGGTGGTGAGGCTGACCTCGGGCCGGGGCGCGAGCGCGGTGGCCGCCGCGACGATGCCCACCAGCCCCGGGCGCAGCAGCGGCTCCCCGCCGGTGAAGCGCACCTCGCGGATGCCGAGCTCCTCGACGCCGATGCGGACCAGCCGGCCGACCTCGTCGTCGGTGAGCTGCTCGACCTTGGGCAGCCACTGCAGCCCCTCGGGCGGCATGCAGTAGGTGCAGCGCAGGTTGCAGCGGTCGGTCAGGGAGACGCGCAGGTCGGTGGCGACCCGGCCGTGCCGGTCGACCAGACCGCCGGTCCCCGGGGTCACGCCGCCCGGGACACCGCCGTCCGGGACACCGCCGTCCGGGACGCCGTCGGACGGACGGGTCCGGGGGTCGGGGAGGGGGGTGGCGCTCACGCCTGCGAATGTAGTGGCGGAACCGGGCCGCGTCCCCGTCCCGCACGGACCAGTGCCGGAAACGCCGCATCCGCGGGCGCGACGGGGTCCTCCCGCCGCGCCCGCGGATGCGGAGCGCTGCACCGACGTTGCACGCCGGCCGGTGGTTCAGCCGATCGGGGTGGGGGCGACCGGGTCCGGCGGCACCGGCACCGAGCCCTGGATGCGGTTGCGGGCCTGGCAGTCGGTGGTGCAGTTGGTCGCGCCGGCCGACAGCTCGACGGCGTCCTCGCCCAGCACGCCGCCCATCCGGCCGCCGGAGGCGACCGACCAGCGCGTGGTGGTGGCGGTCTGCTCGAGCTTGGTGGCCACCTGCGGGCTGTCCTTGCCCAGCAGCATCCGGTGGGTGGCGTCGGCGGCCACGCCGTCGCCGAAGTTGATCTTCCCGGTGTACTCGTTGACGAAGTAGAAGAGCCCGGCGCCGAGGGTGTGGACGTACTCGACGGCGGTGCCGAACTCCTGCTCCACCTGGAAGATCCCGCCCTGCGGGGCGTCCTTCGACTGGACCTTGAACTTGCCGGCGGCGGTGCTGAACTCGGTCACCAGGACGTCGTCGCGCAGCCGCAGGTCGCTGATCCGGACGCTGCGCAGCTGGGCCGCGGTGAGGACGGGGACCTTGGAGGCGAACACGACGGTCGGGGCGGTGACCATGCGCTCCGGGTTCGGCGCGCCGGTCAGCGTGTAGTCGTAGACACCGAGGGTGGTCGGGTCGATCCTGTAGGTGACGTGCGTGCCGCGGACGACGATCTGCCCGGTGGGCGTCACGCCCTGCAGGCGGGTCTCGCGCCCGGCGGCCGGGTTGTACGTCCGGCCGTTGACGGTGACCGAGAAGTCGCCGCCGGCGCTGCCGCCCTCGGCGACGCCGTCGTCGCCGCCGGCCCACGCGGTGCCGGGGGCGAGCAGGGCGGTCAGCGCGAGCAGCAGGACCAGCAGGAGGCGGAGGGGCAGCGGGCGGTGCTGCCGGGGGGAGGGGGCCACGAGGCTCCTTCGGACGGTGTGCGGGACGTCACCCAGAGTGCATGAACCTTCATGCAACAGGGACCCGACACGCGGGGTCCGGCGGAATCGGGACGACGCGGTGCCGACCGTCCCGTTACGGTCGAGGACACCACCCGAGAGCCCGGCGGGCACCCCCGCACTCGCCTGTGGCCAGGAAGCGCGAGATACCCGTGTCACCCCGCACCGTCCTCGGTCCCGTCCTGGGTCCGTACGCCCGTCTGTTCCGCGCCGTCCCCGGTGCCGCCTGGTTCTCCCTCGCCGGCTGGGTCGCGCGCCTGCCGCTGCCGATGCTCGGCCTGGGTGCCGTGCTGCTCGTCGAGGGCTACTCGGGCAGCTACGCGCTGGCCGGCGCCGTCTCCGGGACGCTGGCGCTCTCGGCCGCCGTCGCCGGACCGCTGTGGTCCCGGGCCATGGACCGCCGCGGGCAGGGGGCCGTGCTGCGCCGGGCGATGGCCGCCTACCTGGTCACCGGCCTGTCGCTGGTGGCCGTCGTCGTCGGCGACGCGCCCACCTGGACCTGGTTCCTGCTCGCCGCGCTGACCGGCGCGAGCCTGCCCAACATCGGCGCGATGGTGCGGTCCCGGTGGGCGGCCGCCCTGGCCGACGCCGAGCGCCGGCAGACCGCCTTCGCCTTCGAGGCCGTCGTCGACGAGGTGGTGTTCGTCGTCGGCCCGCCGCTGGTCACCGTGCTCGGCACGCTGGTGGCGCCGGCGGCCGGGTTCACCACCGGCATCGTCCTCGGCACCGCCGGTGGGCTCTGGCTGGCCCGCCAGCGGGGCACCGAGCCGGCGGTGGCGCCGGTCCCGGCCGGCCCCGCGCCCCGGCGGACGGCCGCGCTCACCCCGGCGGTGCTCGTCGTCTGCGCCGGCTACCTCGGGGTGGGCACCGTCTTCGGCGCCATGGACGTCGTCGTCGTGGGGTTCGCCGAGTCGGTCGGCGCGCCGGCGCTGGCGGGCGTGGCCCTGGCGCTCTACGCCGGCGGCAGCCTGCTGGCCGGCCTGGCCTACGGCGTCGCCCGGCTGCGCGGCTCGCTGGCCACGCGCTTCGTGGTCACCGCCGTCGCCTTCGGCCTGGCCGCGCAGGCCCTGTGGGCGGTGTCCTCGCTGCCGCTGCTGGTCGGCGCCGGGTTCCTCGCCGGGCTCGCCGTCGCCCCCGTGCTGGTGTCGGGGGCCTCGCTGGCCGAGTCGCGGGTGCCGCGGTCCGCGCTGACCGAGGCGCTGGCCTGGACCAACACCGGGCTGACGCTCGGGGTCACCACGGGCTCGGCGCTGGCCGGTGCCGCCGTCGACGCCTGGGGTGCGCAGCGGGCGTTCGCCGTCCCGGCGCTGGCGGCCGCCGCGGCCGCGCTCATCGCGCTGGCCGGGGCGCCGCTGCTGCGCACCCGGCCGGCGGCCCCGGCCGAGGGGCCCGTGTCACGGGTTGGGGACGCGGTCGGCGGGTAGCCGGGCTGGACGGGAGCCTGGCGCGCCACCCGATGCCGCGCCGCCCACCGTCCACCACCGAGAGGGGCAGCCCGTGGCCACCGTGCCCACCATCCGCCTGAACAACGGCGTCGAGATCCCGCAGCTGGGCTTCGGCGTGTACCAGATCCCGCCGGAGGAGACCGTCGAGGCGACCCGCACCGCGCTCGAGGTCGGCTACCGGCACATCGACACCGCCGAGATGTACGGCAACGAGAAGGAGGTCGGGCAGGCCGTCCGCGAGTCGGGCGTCGACCGCTCCGAGGTCTTCGTCACCAGCAAGCTCAACAACGGCTTCCACCGCCGCGACGACGCCCTGCGCGCCTTCGACCAGACGCTGGCCGACCTCGGCTTCGACCAGCTCGACCTGTTCCTCGTCCACTGGCCGCTGCCCACGATCGACGTCGACTACGTCGAGACGTGGAAGGCCATGGAGGAGATCTACGCCAGCGGCCGGTGCCGGGCGGTCGGCGTCTCGAACTTCAACCCGCACCACCTGCGCCGGCTGTTCGGCGAGACCGACGTCCGCCCGGCGGTCAACCAGATCGAGGTGCACCCCTACCTGGCCAACGACGAGGTGCGCGCCTTCGACGCCGACCACGAGATCGTCACCGAGGCCTGGTCCCCGATCGCCCAGGGCAAGGTGCTCGGCGACCCGGTGATCACCCGCATCGCCGAGAAGCTGGAGCGCACCCCGGCGCAGGTCGTGCTCCGCTGGCACGTGCAGCGCGGCGACGTCGTCTTCCCGAAGTCGGTGACCCGCAGCCGGGTCGAGGAGAACTTCGCCCTCTTCGACTTCGAGCTCGACACCGGCGACATGGCCGCGATCACCGGCCTCGACCGCGGCGAGCGCACCGGCCCCGACCCGGACACGTTCGACTACGTGCCCCACTGAGCCCGCACGACGGAGGGCCCCGTCGGGAGACGCGATCTCCCGGCGGGGCCGTTCCGTCCGTGTCGCTAGGTCTGGGCGACCGGCTGCGGGCGCGCTGCGCGGGCCAGCGCCCTCCCGGCGACGCGCAGGCACAGCCCGCGCGACCGACGCCGGACCTCGAGCACCGACAGCGACCCCCGCAGCAGGAGGACCAGGCCGAGGACCTCGGTCAGCTCCTCGACGTGGGTGCCGATCTGCAGGGGCACGCCGTCGGTGCCCGGCCGGTCGAGCACGCCGTTGAGCGTCTCCAGTCCCAGGGCCGCTCCGAGGACGAGCACGATGCCGAGGACGACGTCGCGCCGCGCGGGACCTCGCAGCGACCTCGCGAGGTGCGCGAGGGCGGCGAGGACCACGGCGGCCGGGAACAGCCCCGGGAGGACCCACAGGTAGCCGGTCGTCCCCGGCGGCACCCACGCCTCGCCGATGCTGTCGAGCCGCTCGTGCAGGGCGGTGAAGTCGTCGAACGCCATCAGCGCCAGCAGCCCGGCCGAGACCAGGAAGGCCAGACCCACCCGGCCCCCGACCAGCCGGCCGACCAGGACCTGCGCGGCGGACGCGCCGAGGGTCACCACCACGCTGAAGAAGGTGGGGAGGTTCATCTCCCCGGCCACCCCGAAGAACCTCCGGACCGGTGACCCCGGAGCGGCCAGGAAGTCGACGCCCGGCGCGACGTTGGGCAGGCCGATGCTCAGCAGCACGAGCACGACCGCCGTGACCGCCAGCCACCACGGCAGCCGGGGGAGGGGCCGCCGCCACTGCACGGGGGCCCCGGGGTCCGCAGCGGGACCTCCCGACGCGCGGACGTCCTCGCCGTCTGCGGGAACCACCATGTCTGCACCTCGGGTCGCCAAGCCGGGGCAGGAGGCGCCACGGGGCGCTCAGCGAAACACGCCCTCCCCGCACGGTCACCGGGCCGTCACCCCGTGTTCACCCGTCCGGGTGTCACCCGAGGCCCGTCCGGGGCCCGTCCGGGGTCCGCTCAGGACTCCGTCACGAAGTCGATGAGCTCCTCGACGCGGCCGATCAGGGCCGGCTCGAGGTCGGTCCAGGTCCGCACCCGCGCCAGGATCCGCTGGGCCCACACGTACCCGGTGTCGTCCTCCCAGCCCAGCCGGCGGCAGACGCCGTCCTTCCACGACTCGCCCTTGGGCACCGTCGGCCACGCCCGGATGCCGACGACGGAGGGCTTGACCGCCTGCCAGACGTCGATGAACGGGTGGCCGACGACGAGCGCGTGCTCGCCGGTGACCCGGGCGGCGATCCGCGACTCCTTGGAGCCGGTCACCAGGTGGTCGACCAGCACGCCCAGTCGCCGTCCCGACGAGGGCCGGAACTCCCGGACGATCCCCGGCAGGTCGTCGACGCCGTGCAGCGGCTCCACGACGACGCCCTCGATGCGCAGGTCGTGGCCCCAGACCTTCTCGACCAGCTCGGCGTCGTGCTTGCCCTCGACGTAGATGCGGCCCTCGCGGGCGACGCGGGCGCGCGCACCGGCGACGTAGGTCGAGCCCGAGGCGCTGCGGGTCGGCGTCGCGGGCCCCTTCGGCGTCGGGCGCACGAGGACCACCGGCCGGCCGTCGACCCAGAAACCCGGGCCGAGGGGATAGGCGCGCACCTTCCCGAACCGGTCCTCGAGGTGGACGACGTCCTTCTCGCAGCGGACGACGGCGCCGACGAACCCCGAGCTGGGGTCCTCGACGACGAGGTCGCGCTCGGCGGCCACCTGCGGCGGCGGCTGCTTCACCGTGCGGGGGTGCACCAGGGAGTCGTAGGGCGAGCGGGGCGGCACGGTCCCAGGAGAGCCGATGGCGGCGGCTGCACGGTGGCGGCGCGCCGTGCGGGGGTGCGCGACACGCCCGGACGACCCGGTGTTCGCGCAGCGTGACCGCCCCTGGGGCCCCGGACGGCACCGGCCGGACCCCGTCCACGGCCTGCTGACCTGCGCGGACACCCGTCGCGGGCGGTCGCCGCCACGGGCTCCGGGCGTCGGCGACGGCCGTCACCCGGTGTCGGCGGCGAGAGAGATCGACTCCGTCCGTTTCGGCCCGTTCCCGCTGGTCACCCATCCACCCGACCGTTACACCAGAGCTCAGATGGGAGCGCGAACGACGATGATCGGCACCGACACCATCAGCCGTGTGATCGGGCAGGACGTCTACGACGAGTCGGGCGACAAGATCGGCTCCGTCTCGGAGGTCTACCTGGACGACGAGACCGGTCAGCCGGAGTGGGCCACGGTGCGCACCGGTCTGTTCGGCACCAAGGAGTCCTTCGTCCCCCTCCGTGAGGCGGACCTGACCAACGACGGCCTGCGCGTGCACGTGAGCAAGGCCCAGGTCAAGGACGCCCCGAAGATCGACACCGACGGCCACCTCTCCCCGCAGGAGGAGCAGGAGCTGTACCGGTACTACGGGCTCGGCTTCGGCGCCGGGACGCAGACGACCGGGCAGACGACCGGGCAGACGACCGGGCAGACCACCACGGACACCGGTACCGCGGGCACCTACTCGATGGACCAGACCCGCAGCGACCAGGACCTGACCACCGCGGGCACCGGCACCGCCGGGATGACCACGGGCACGGCCGGCACCGCGGGCACCATGGGCGACCGCGACCGCGACGGCATCCCGGACCGCATGGAGAACCGCGCCGGCACCGTCGGCCGCGACACCTCCGGCCCGACGACCGACAACGCGATGACCCGTTCCGAGGAGCACCTCGAGGTGGGCACCCAGCGCGTGGAGGCCGGCCGGGCGCGGCTGCGCAAGTACGTCGTGACCGAGAACGTGACGCAGACCGTCCCGGTCTCGCGCGAGGAGGTCCGGGTCGAGCGCGAGCCGATCACCGAGGCGAACATGCCCAACGCCATGGACGGCCCGACGATCTCCGAGGAGGAGCACGAGGTCACGCTGCACGCCGAGCGCCCCGTCGTCTCCAAGGAGGCCACCCCGGTCGAGCGCGTGCGCCTGGACACCGAGACCGTGACCGGTCAGGAGACCGTGAGCGGCGACGTCCGCAAGGAGCAGATCGAGGTCGACGGCGGCACCGGTGTCGCCGGCACCGGCACCACCGGTCACGACGACCGCGGCCTGGTGCAGAAGGCCAAGGACGCCCTCGACCGCGACAACGACGGCAAGACCGGCCGCTGAGGCGGCCCCTCCTGCGGGAGGGATCCACAGCACCGGACCGCGACGGCCGGCCGGAGGACCCCCTCCGGCCGGCCGTCGCGCCGTGTCCGGGCGGGCACCTGCCCGACCGGCGGTGGGGCACCCGGTGCCCGAGGTGGGATGCTCGCGAGGTGACCGAGACCACGGCTGCACCGTCGTCCGCGCCCGGCGTGCCCTTCGACGGGCCCGACGCGCTGGCCGCCGCGCTGCGGGACACCGGGTACCTGCCCGACGAGGGCCTGGCCACCGCCGCCTACCTCGCCCTGGTCATGCGCCGCCCGCTGTTCCTGGAGGGCGAGGCCGGCGTCGGCAAGACGGCGCTGGCCCGGGCGCTGGCCGAGGTCACCGGCCGCCCGATCTACCGGCTGCAGTGCTACGAGGGCCTGGAGGCCAGCCAGGCGCTCTACGACTGGGACTTCGGCCGCCAGCTGCTGCACCTGCGCGCCGCCGAGGCCGCGCACGCCACCGGCGACACCGAGCGGCTGGAGGCATCCCTCTACGACCGCCGCTTCCTGCTGGCCCGCCCGCTCCTCCAGGCCCTGGAGGACTCCCCGAGCGTGCTGCTGGTCGATGAGGTCGACCGCGCCGACGACGAGTTCGAGGCATTCCTGCTCGAGGTGCTCTCCGACTTCACCATCTCCATCCCGGAGCTCGGCACCGTGCACGCGGAGGTCCCGCCGCTGGTGGTGCTCACCTCCAACCGCACCCGCGAGGTGCACGACGCCCTCAAGCGCCGCTGCCTCTACCACTGGCTGCAGCACCCCGACTTCGACCGCGAGGTCGCCATCCTGCGCACCCGGCTGCCCGAGGTGACCGAGCAGCTGGCGCGCGAGGTGGCCCGGGCGGCGGCGAAGCTGCGCACCCTGGACCTGCTCAAGCCGCCGGGCGTGGCCGAGGCGATGGACTGGGCCACCGCCCTGCACGCCCTCGGCGCCCGCGACCTCGACCCCGACCTCGCCGCGCGCACGCTCGGGGCGGTGCTGAAGTACCGCGAGGACACCGACCGGGTGCACTCCCTGACCCGCGGAGCGCTGTTCGGTGGCGGGTGAGGCCGGCCCGGTCCGGCGTCAGGACGTCGTCGGCGTCGTCCTCGGGTTCGCGCGGACGCTGCGGGCCGCCGGGGTCGCGGCCTCGCCGGACCGGGTGGAGGCGATGCTGGCCGCGGTCGCGGCGCTCGACGTCCTCGACCCCTCCGACGTCTACTGGTCCGGGCGGCTGACCCTGTGCGCCGGGCCCGACGACCTCGACCGCTACGACGCCGCCTTCGCGGCGTACTTCGGCGGCGAGGCGCCCCGGCGGACCACCCCCGCCGCGCAGAAGCCGCCGACCCTGGCCGCCTCCGCGCCGGTCGACCCCGGCACCGCCGCCGGCGAGGAGGGCGAGGACGCGCCCGACCTGGCCGCGCAGGCCAGCGGCGAGGAGGTGCTGCGGCACCGCGACGTCGCCGACCTCACCCCGGCCGAGCGCGAGCACCTGCGCCGGCTGTTCGCCCTGTTGGTGCCCGCGACGCCGATGCGCGCCTCCCGCCGCCGCCGCGCCGCCCCGCACGGCGCGGTGCACGCCTCGCGCACCGTGCGGCGGGCGCTGCGCGACGGCGGGGAGGTCGCCCGGCTGCTGCACCGGCGGGCGCGGCCCCGGCCCCGGCGGGTGGTCCTGCTGGTCGACGTCTCCGGCTCGATGGCGCCCTACGCCGACGCGCTGCTGCGCTTCGCGCACGCGGCCGTGCGGGCCCGGCCGGCGTCGACCGAGGTGTTCACCGTGGGCACCCGGCTGACCCGGGTCACCCGCGAGCTGCGGTTGCGCGACCCCGACCGCGCGCTGACCGCCAGCGGCGAGGCGATCCCCGACTGGTCCGGCGGCACCCGGCTCGGCGAGGTGCTCAAGGCGTTCCTCGACCGCTGGGGGCAGCGCGGCACCGCCCGGGGGGCCGTCGTCGTGGTGTGCAGCGACGGCTGGGAGCGCGGCAGCGCCGACCTGCTGGGCGAGCAGATGGCGCGGCTGCGCCGGCTCGCGCACGCCGTCGTCTGGGTCAACCCGCACAAGGGCCGCGCCGGCTACGAGCCGCTCACCGCGGGGATGCAGGCCGCGCTGCCCGCGGTCGACGCGTTCGTCGCCGGCCACAGCCTGGCGGCCTTCGAGGAGCTGTCGGGGGTGATCTCCCGTGCCTGAGCGAACGGGCGACAGAGAGGTGGACGACGGTGCGTGACGTGCTCGACGACCTGGTCGGCTGGTGGCAGGCCGGGGAGACGGTCGGGATGGGGACGGTGGTGGCCACCTGGCGCTCGGCGCCGCGGCCGGCCGGGGCGTCCATGCTGGTCGGCCCCGACGGGACGGCGGTCGGCAGCGTGTCCGGCGGCTGCGTCGAGGGCGCGGTGTACGAGGAGGCCAAGGACGTCGTGGAGACCGGCGTGCCGACGCTGGAGCGCTACGGCGTCAGCGACGACGACGCGTT
This sequence comes from Geodermatophilus dictyosporus, assembly GCF_900115505.1. GTDB lineage: Bacteria > Actinomycetota > Actinomycetes > Mycobacteriales > Geodermatophilaceae > Geodermatophilus > Geodermatophilus dictyosporus. Next base: position 78,403 of record NZ_FOWQ01000011.1, read on the forward strand.
CGCCGTCGGCCTGACCTGCGGCGGGATCCTCGACGTCTTCGTCGAGCCGGTGTCGCGCGAGTCCTTCCCCGAGCTCGGTCAGATCGCCGAGTCGGTGGGCCGGCACGAGCCGGTCGCCGTCGTCACCGTGGTGCGCGGGCCGGAGGACCGGATCGGCCGGCGGCTGGTGCTCTGGCCCGACCGCAGCTCCGGCACGCTGGGCCTGCAGCGCCTCGACGACGCCGTCGCCGACGACGCGCGCGGCATGCTCGCCGCCGGCCGCACCGGCACGCTGACCTATGGCCACGACGGCGAGCGGCGCGGCGACGAGCTGACCCTGTTCGTCTCCTCGTTCGCCCCGCCGGCGCGCATGGTGGTGTTCGGCGCCATCGACTTCGCCGCCGCCGTCGCCCGCGTCGGGGCGTTCCTCGGCTACCGGGTGACCGTGTGCGACGCCCGGCCGGTGTTCGCCACCGCCCGCCGGTTCCCCGACGCGCACGAGGTCGTCGTCGAGTGGCCGCACCGCTACCTGCAGGGCGAGGTCGACGCCGGCCGCATCGACGAGCGCACCGTGCTGTGCGTGCTCACCCACGACCCGAAGTTCGACGTCCCGCTGCTGGAGGTCGCGCTGCGGCTGCCGGTGGCCTACGTCGGCGCGATGGGCTCGCGGCGCACCCACGACGAGCGGCTCGACCGGCTGCGCGAGGCCGGGCTGGCCGAGGACGAGCTCGCCCGGCTGTCCTCGCCGATCGGGCTGGACCTCGGTGCCCGGACGCCGGAGGAGACCGCGGTGTCGATCGCCGCGGAGGTCATCGCCGGGCGGTGGGGCGGCACGGGCGAGCGGCTGACCGGTACGGAGGGCCCAATCCACCGGACGGCGGAGCGCTGAGCCAGCTGCCGCACACCTGCGCCGTCGAGGTCGTGGGACTGCTGGTCTCGCCGGTGCACCGCTACGACGGCCGGCCCGGCGGCGTCGTCCCGCCGCAGGACGGCGACCGGATCGGGCGGGTCGAGGTGCGCGCCGGGCACGGCCTGGTCGGGGACCGCTACGCCGGCCGGCCCGCGCACCGGGACGCTGCGGTCACCGTGCTGGCCGCCGAGGCGGTGGAGGCGCTGGCCGCCGAGCTCGGCACCGGCCCGCTCGACCCGCTGCTGACCCGCCGGAACGTCGTCCTGCGCGGTGCGGAGGTCGAGGCGCTGCGCGGCGAGCGGTTCGCCCTCGACTGCGGCGAGGGCGTGCTGGTGCTGCAGGGCGGCCGCCCGGCCAACCCCTGCGCCTGGCTGGACACCGTGCTGGCGCCCGGCGCCCACCGGGGGATGCGCGGCCGCGGGGGCGTGCGCTGCGCCCCGCTGACCGACGGCGTGCTGCGGCTGGGCCCGGCCGTGCTCAGCAGCGCCGTCCCGCTCGACCCGGGGCGGGCGGGGGAGGTCCACCGGGTCCTGCCCCGCCGCCGCTGAGGCGCCGGCACCCCCGTCCGGGGGTGGCCGCGGTCACACCTCCGGCCGACGATGGCGCCGGGTCGCCCAGGCGCTCCACGAGCCGTGCGACCGGACCACGTCCGCGTAGCAGATCCGGCACGCCGGTGCCGGGGACCGGAGGATCGATGAAGACCAGGGCAGCCGTGCTGCGCGACACCGGGCAGCCGTTCGAGATCACCGAGCTCGAGCTCGACGAGCCCAAGGCCGGCGAGGTGCTCATCCGGTACGTCGCCGCCGGCCTGTGCCACTCCGACGAGCACCTGCGGCACGGCGACATCGTCCCGCAGTTCCCCATCGTCGGCGGGCACGAGGGGGCCGGCATCATCGAGAAGGTCGGGCCGGGCGTCACCCGCCTGCAGCCCGGCGACCACGTCGTCTGCTCGTTCCTGCCGGTGTGCGGCCACTGCCGCTGGTGCTCGACCGGCAAGTCGAACCTGTGCGACATGGGCGCGTCGATCCTCGTCGGGAACCTCCCCGACGGCACCTTCCGGTTCCACGACGCCGACGGCAACGACTACGGCGGCATGTGCATGCTCGGCACGTTCTCCGAGCGGGCCGTCATCAGCGAGAACTCCGCGGTGAAGGTCGACCCCGACCTGCCGCTGGACAAGGTCGTCCTCATCGGCTGCGGCGTCCCCACCGGCTGGGGGTCGGCGGTGCACGCGGCGGCCACCGAGGCCGGCGACACGATCGTCGTCTACGGCATCGGCGGCATCGGCATCAACAGCGTGCAGGGTGCGGCGCTGGCCGGGGCGCGCAACGTCGTCGCCGTCGACCCGCTGCCCAACAAGCGGGAGGCCGCCGAGCAGCTGGGCGCCACGCACAGCTGCGAGACCGCCGAGGAGGCGCACGAGCTGGTCCAGGAGCTGACCCGCGGCGTCGGTGCGGACAAGGCGATCATCACCGTCGGCGTGGTCGACGCGAAGGTGGTCACCGACGCGGTCAACACCATCCGCAAGGGCGGCACGGCGGTCATCACCGGCCTGGCCGACCCGACGAAGACCAACATCGAGCTGAGCAGCTCGCTGCTCACGCTGTTCGAGAAGACGGTCAAGGGCAGCCTGTTCGGCTCCGGCGACCCCTTCCACGACATCCCGAAGATGATCGAGCTCTACCAGTCCGGCGACCTCAAGCTCGACGAGCTGATCACCAAGACCTACACGCTCGACGAGGTCAACCAGGGCTACGAGGACCTGGTCAACGGCAAGAACATCCGCGGCGTGATCGTCTACGACACCCCGCCGCTGGAGGGTGCCCCGGCCTGACCCCCGGCGAGGCCTGCACACTGGTCGGCACCGGCCGGTGTGCAGGCCTCGCCGTCCGCCGTCGAGGTAGGAGCCGAGGGAGGAACCGCGTGGGGAACCCGACCGCGCCGCACCCGGTCATCGGGCTGCAGCGGGAGCGCGAGGTGCTCGCCGTGGCGTTGCGGACCAACCGGCACGTCGTCCTCGAGGGGCCCCCGGGGACGGGCAAGTCGACGCTGCTGCGCGCCATCGCCGCCGACGCCGGCCAGGAGGTCGTCTTCGTCGAGGGCAACGCCGAGCTGACGCCGGCCCGCCTCATCGGCCAGTACGACCCCGCCGCCGTCCTCGCCGAGGGCTACGTGCCCGAGAGCTTCACCGACGGGCCGTTGCTGACGGCGATGCGCGGGCACGGGCTGCTCTACCTCGAGGAGCTCAACCGCATCCCCGAGGAGACGCTCAACGTCCTCATCACGGTGCTCACCGAGGGCGAGATCACCGTGCCCCGGCTCGGGCACGTGCGGGCGGCCGCGGGCTTCCGGCTGATCGCCGCGATGAACCCCTTCGACGCCATCGGCACCGCGCGCGTCGGGCAGGCCATCGCCGACCGGATGTGCCGCGTCGTCCTCGGCTACCAGGACGCCGCAGCCGAGCGGGCGATCGTCGGCGCGGTCACCGGGGCGCCGCCGGCGCTCATCGGCCTCGCCGTCCGCCTGGTGCGCGCCTCGCGCGAGCACCGCGACGTCCGGATGGGCTCCTCGGTGCGCGGCGCCACCGACCTGGTGCTGCTGCTCGGCGGTCTGCTCGACGTCCGCGGGCAGTCCGGCCTGGGTGCCGAGGGCGCCCGCGAGACCGCCCGGGACGCCGCCTACGCCGCGCTGTCGGGGCGGATCCGCGTCGCCGACGGCGTCGAGCGGACGCCCGAGGCGGTCATCGACGACATCCTCGACGACGTCTGGCCCGAGACCGCCCCGCCGCCCGACGAGCCCGACGCCGACCAGCCCGACGCCGCACCCGCGGACGCAGGTGGTCAGGGAAAAGGTGAGGGCCCGCCGGAGTCCCCGGCGGGCACCGACTCCGCGTCCGCGCTGCGCCGCGACCGCCGCGGCGGCAGCACGCGCCGGCAGACCAGCCGCCGGGAGATGGCCGCCCGGCACGAGGCCTTCGAGGAGGTCAGCCCGGAGGTCGGGGAGCTCGACGAGGAGGCCTTCGCCGCGCTGATGGCCGAGGACGCCGACGCCGCGGCCGCGCTGCTCACCGACCTCGCCGCGGCCACCGACCGCGAGCTGCGGGCGGCCGCCCGGCGGCTGGCCGGCCGGGTGTTCCTGCAGGTCGGCCGGGTGGGTCGCGCACGCACCCGCGGCACCCGCCGGCTGGTGCCCGACCGGCGCGGCGACGGCGACCTCGACCTCGACCGCACCCTCGACCGCTGGGACCTCGGCACCCCGCTGCAGCCCGGTGACCTGGTCACCCGCCGCTGGACCGGGCTCCGGCGGGCGGTGTGCCTGGCCGTGGACACGTCCGGGTCGATGACCGGCCTGGGCGTGGCGATCGCCGCGGTGGCCGCGGCCGGCGTCGTCCTCACCGGGGACGAGCGGCTGCACACCAGCCTGATCACCTTCGGCCGCGAGGTGGAGGTGGTGCAGCGGCAGGGGCAGCGGCGGGCCGCCGAGGACGTCGTCACCCACCTGCTGACCCTGCGCGGCCACGGCATGACCGACCTCGCCGGTGCCCTGCGCGCCGCCCGCCTGCAGCTGGCCGCCGAGGTCGCCGACGAGCGGGTCGTCGTCCTGCTGTCGGACTGCCTGCACACCACCGGCGACCCGCCTGAGTCGGCGCTCGGCGGGTTCGACCGGCTGCACGTGCTGTGCCCGCTGCCCACGCCCGAGGCCGAGGAGGCCGCCCGGTCGCTGGCCGCCCGCGGCGGCGGGACGGCGCAGATGGTGCGCACGGTGCGCGACCTGGGCCCGGCGCTCACCCGCCTGCTGGGGTGAGGATGGCCGCGTGGTGCTGGAGCTGACGCGACCGATCGTGCAGGCGCCGATGGCGGGCGGGCCCTCGACACCGGCGCTGGCCGCCGCGGTGTCGGAGGCCGGCGGGCTCGGCTTCCTCGCCGCGGGCTACCGGACGCCGGAGGCGGTGCGCGACGACGTCCGGGCGGCCCGGGAGCTGACCGGGGCGCGGGTCGGCGTCAACATCTTCCTGCCCGGGCCGCCCGGCGACGACGAGGCGGTGCGCCGCTACGCCGCCGAGCTTCGGGCCGAGGCCGACCGGTGGGGCGTCGAGCTGGGCGAGCCCCGCGCCGACGACGACGCCTGGGAGGCCAAGGTCGCCGTCTGCGTGGAGGAGCGGGTGCCGGTGGTGTCGTTCACCTTCGGCCTGCCCCGCCCGGACGTCGTCGCCGCGCTGCACGACGCCGGCGCGCTGGTGCTGGTCACCGTGACCACGCCCGAGGAGGCGGTCGCCGCCCGGGACGTCGGCGCCGACGCGCTGGTCGTGCAGGGCGTGGAGGCCGGCGGGCACCGCGGCGGCTTCCGCGACGACGACGGGGTGGGGGAGTACGGGCTGCTGGCGCTGCTGCGGCTGGTCGCCCGGGCCGCGGACCTGCCGATGGTGGCCGCCGGCGGGCTGGTCGACGGGCCGTCGGTGGCCGCGGCGCTGGTGGCCGGTGCGGAGGCCGCCCAGCTGGGGACGGCGTTCCTGGCCTGCCCCGAGGCGGGCACCGGCCCGGCGCACCGCGAGGCGCTGACGGGCTCCACCGGGACGGCGCTGACCCGCGCCTTCAGCGGCCGGCGCGCCCGCGGGCTGGTCAACCGCTTCCTCGCCGAGCACACCGCCGCCCCGTCGGCCTACCCGCAGGTGCACCACCTGACCACGCCGCTGCGCGCCGCCGCCCGCACGGCCGGGGACGCCGGCGGCGTCAACCTGTGGGCCGGGCAGGCCTACCGGCTGGTCGAGCCGCGGCCCGCCGGCGAGCTGGTGCGCCGGCTGACCGACGACGCCCGCGCGGCCCTGGCCCGCGCTGCCGGCTGCTGAGCGCGGGGCCTCAGGGCAGCAGGCCGAGCCGCCGGGCGCGGACGACGGCCTCCAGGCGGGTGTGCGCGTCGAGCTTGGTCATCGCCGAGCCCAGGTAGCTCTTCACCGTCTCCGGCCGCAGCGACAGCCGGGCGGCGGCCTCCCGGTTGCTGCAGCCCAGCGCCACCTGGGTGAGGACGTCGACCTCGCGGCCGGACAGGTGCACCGGCACGGTCCGTTCCGGCACGGCCTCCTCCCGGCTGCCGCCGAGCGCGGCCAGCCGGGTGCAGGCGGCCAGCAGCCGGTCGCGCAGCTCGGTGTCGTCGGTGGCCTGGGCGACCAGCCGCAGGTCGGCGTGCACCGCGCGGACCTCCTCCCACCGGACGGGGTCCTCCGCGGGCGGCGGGCCGGAGGAGGCCGCGGCCATCAGCGCCAGCCGGCGGTCCACCTCGTCGCGGACGGCGAGCTCGGCGGCCATCCGCGCCGCCGCCCGGCCCAGGGCCTCGCGCACCCGGTCGCCCACCGACCCGTTCTCCCGGCTGGCGGCGTAGAGCACCGCCCGCGGGTGGCCCCCGACCAGCACCGGTGCGGCGGCCACCGTGCACAGCCCCTCGGCCAGCACCGGGCCGTCGTAGTCGTGGGTGATGTCGAGCGCGCTCGAGTAGTCCTCCACGCCGGCCGGCCGGCCCTCCCGCAGCACCCGCCCGCCGAGGCCCGCGCCCGAGCGCACGTCCAGCCCGCGCAGGAACCGGGTGCGCGCGCCGACGATCTCCTCGATGCGGACGCTGCCCGTGCCCACCGGGCCGGCGAACGCCACGCTCATCCCCGAGCCCGCGCGGACCTCCCGGACGGCGGCGCGCAGCGCGTCGCGGTCGTCGGGACGCGCGGCTGCCGGCAGGGACACGCAGGACCTCCTCGCTCGGCGGCGACGCCGGTGACCCCGGTCACGTTACCGCAGGTCACCGAGCCGCCCGGCGGCCCCGGCCGCCCCCCGTCCGACCGGCGCGAACGGGGGTGGTGGCGCGCGCGGGCCCGGGCGGACCATGCACCGGTCCGCACCCCGTCCGACGAGGAGTCGTCGATGCCCGGCACCGCCACCTCCGCCTACCGCGCCGCCCGCGACCGGCTGCTCGCGCTGCGCGGCGACCCCGTGACGGCGGCCGCCGAGTTCCGCTGGCCGGCGATCGAGGGGCCGTTCAACTGGGCGGTCGACTGGTTCGACGAGATCGCCCGCGGCGTCGACCGGCCCGGGCTGGTCATCAGCGAGGAGGACGGCAGCGAGGGGCGCTGGTCGTTCGCCGAGCTGTCCCGCCGCTCCGACCAGGTGGCCGCCTGGCTGCGCGAGCGGGGGGTGCAGCGCGGGGACCGCGTCGTCCTCATGCTCGGCAACCGGGTCGAGCTGTGGGAGGCGATGCTCGCCGTCATGAAGCTGGGTGCGGTGATCATGCCGACCACCACCGCGCTCCCGCCGGCCGACCTGACCGACCGCATCGGCCGCACCGGCGCCCGGCACGTGGTCGCCGACGTCGCCGAGGCCGGCAAGTTCGCCGACGTCCCCGGCGACTACGGCCGGGTGGTCGTGGGCGGTGAGGCCGCCGGCTGGGCGCCCTACGCCGACGCCGCCGGCGCGCCCGACCGGCCGCTGGGCCACCCGGGCACCGAGCCCGGCGACCCGCTGCTGCTGTACTTCACCAGCGGCACCACCAGCCGGCCCAAGCTCGTCGAGCACACCCAGGTCAGCTACCCGGTCGGGCACCTGTCGACGATGTACTGGCTGGGCCTGCAGCCCGGCGACGTGCACCTCAACATCAGCTCGCCCGGCTGGGCCAAGCACGCGTGGAGCTGCTTCTTCGCCCCGTGGGCGGCCGAGGCCACCGTCTACCTGGCCAACTACCGGCGCTTCGACGCCGACGCGATGCTCACCCGGGTCCGCGAGGCCGGCATCACCACCTTCTGCGCACCCCCGACGGTGTGGCGGATGCTCATCCAGGCCGACCTGTCGGGCGGGCCCGGGCAGCTCCGGGAGGTCATCGCCGCCGGCGAGCCGCTCAACCCCGAGGTCATCGAGCAGGTGCGCCGGCACTGGGGGCTGACCCTGCGCGACGGGTACGGCCAGACGGAGACGACGGCGTCGGTGGGCAACCCGCCCGGCGCGGAGGTGCGGCCGGGCTCGATGGGGCGCCCGCTGCCGGGCGTGCCCGTGGTGCTGGTCGACCCGGTCACCGGGGAGCAGGGGGACGACGGCGAGATCTGCCTGGACCTCTCGCAGCGGCCGCTGAGCCTGATGACCGGCTACCAGGGCGACCCCGAGCGGGCGGCCGAGGCGATGGCCGGCGGGTACTACCACACCGGGGACGTGGCGACCCGCGACGCGGACGGCTACATCACCTACGTCGGGCGCACCGACGACGTGTTCAAGGCCAGCGACTACAAGATCAGCCCGTTCGAGCTGGAGAGCGTGCTCATCGAGCACCCGGCGGTGGTCGAGGCCGCCGTCGTCCCGGTGCCCGACCCGGTCCGGCTGGCCGTGCCGAAGGCCTACGTCACCCTCGCGCCGGGCTGGGAGCCGGGGCCGGAGACGGCGCTGGCGGTGCTGCGGCACGCGCGCGAGCGGCTGGCGCCGTTCCTGCGGGTGCGGCGGGTGGAGTTCGCGGAGCTGCCCAAGACGATCTCGGGCAAGATCCGCCGGGTCGAGCTGCGCGAGCGCGAGGCGGAGCTGGCGCCGAGGGGCACCGGCACCGACTACGCCGACACCGACTTCCCGGAGCTGCGGGGGAGCTGAGGTGCGCGCCGGCGCGGTCGTGCTCTGACCACAGGTGCAGTCAGAGCACGACCGCGCCGGACCGGCTCAGCGGTCGGCGTCGGTGTAGACGACCATCCCGCGGATGTTCTTGCCGTCGCGCATGTCCTGGTAGCCCTGGTTGATGTCCTCGAGCGAGTACTTCGTGGTGGCCAGCTCGTCGAGCTTGAGCTGGCCCTCCTGGTAGAGGCCGAGCAGCTCGGGGATCGCCGCCCGCGGGGCCAGGCCGCCGAAGATGGCGCCCTGCAGGTCCTTCTGCAGCAGCGTCAGCTCGAAGAGGCTGAGCTTGACGTCGGTGTTGGCGGCGTTGCCCATGCCGGTGACGACGGCGCGGCCGCCCTTGCCGGTGAGGCTGAGCGCGGTCTGGACGTCCTCGCCCTGGATGTCGCCGACGGTGATGATCGTCTTGTCCGCCATCCGGCCCCAGGTCAGCTCGTTGACCTTCTCGGTGGCCTCCTCGGCGTTCTCGAACACGTGGGTGGCGCCCAGGTCCATGGCCCACTCGCGCTTGCGGGCCACCGGCTCGATGACCATGACCCGCTTCGCGCCGGCCGCGGCCGCGCCCTGGACGGCGTTCATGCCGACGCCGCCGGCGCCCATGACGACGACGTTCTCCCCGGGGCGGACGTCGGCGACCTTGGTGGCCGACCCCCAGCCCGTGGTGACCCCGCAGCCGACCAGCGCGGCGATCTCCAGCGGGATGTCGGGCTCGATCTTGACCACCGAGGCCTGGTGCACGGTGATGTAGGGCGAGAAGGTCCCGAGCAGGCACATCGGGATGACGTCCTTGCCCTTCGCCTGCACGCGGTAGGAGCCGTCGGAGATCGCCGTCCCGGCCAGCAGGTTGGCGCCCAGGTCACAGAGGTTCTGCATGCCCTTCGAGCACGGCGGGCACTGCCCGCACGCGGGGATGAACGCGGTGACGACGTGGTCGCCCTCCTGCAGCCCGGTGACCCCCGGGCCCACCTTGGTCACCACGCCGGAGCCCTCGTGCCCGCCGATGACCGGGTAGAACGCGACCGGCGTCGCGCCGTGGACCAGGTGCTCGTCGCTGTGGCAGAGCCCGGAGGCGGCCAGCTGTACCTGGACCTCGCCCTCCCGGGGGTCACCCAGCTCGATCTCCTCGACCGACCACTCCTCGCCGATCCCCCACAGGATCGCGCCCTTGGTCTTCAACCCTCGTCCCTCCGTCCGGCCCGCCCTCGACGGCGGCGTCCCGGCGCGTGTGCGCCGCGCCACAGACTCTTTCGGTCCGGAACCCCCGTCAAGTGCAGGGGACGCTGGTCAGCGGCCGGGGTCGACGGTGACCGCGCTGAAGGGCAGGTGCGGCTCGACCCACGGGAACACGACGAACAGCAGCAGCGCGCAGGCCGCCAGTGCCAGCAGCAGCGACAACGCCGCACGGGTCGCCGTCCCGCCCGGCAGGGAGCGCCAGATCCAGCGGTACACGTCCCTCCTCAGCCCTCGGTCAGGGCCGGCGGCCCGTCGGGTGCCTGCTCCCGCGTCACGCCGGGACCGTCGAGGACGGCGTGCACGACCAGCCGCTGCTGCGCGGAGTACCGCGGGTGGCAGGTGGTGAGGGTCAGGTAGGCGCCGGTGGGGCCTGCCTCCGGGTCGCCCGGGGTCGGCGCGATCACCTCCGTCTGCGAGGGCGCCACGACCTGCACGCCCGGGATGCCGCTGGGGTCGGCCGTCACGTCGCCGGTGACCGGGTCGCCGAGGACGCGGTAGGTGAACCAGCCGTCGGCGGTCTCGACCACGACCGGGTCGCCCGGGCGCAGCGCGTCGAGGTCGAGGAACGGCGAGCCCCGGCCCACCCGGTGCCCGGCGAAGGCGGCGTTGCCGCGCTCCCCCGGGGCCGCCGTCCCGGCGTAGTGGCCCGGGCCCTGCGACAGCTGGTCCTCGGTGGTGCCCTCCAGGACCACCCGCGACCAGTCCTCGCCCAGCCGCGGCACGTGCAGCACCACGTACGGCCGGCCCACGGCCACCGGCGCCGGGGGCGCAGGTACGGGGGCCGGGTCCCCGGCGGGCGGCGCCGCCGTCCACTCGGTCCGCAGCCGGTCGGCGAGCCGGTCCTGGTCGCGGGCGGTGAACAGGTCGGTGACCCAGAGCTGGTAGACGACGTAGAGCAGCAGGACGACGCCGACGGTGACCAGCGTCTGGCCCAGGCCGCTCGCGAGCGTGCGCCACGCGTCGGCGCGGGCGACCGGAGGGGCGTCTGCCATGGCCGGACCACGATGCCAGCCGCCCGCGGCCGGTCGGCGACACTGGGCGGCGTGTCGGGTCCCGCGCCGGTGGTCGTGGTCGGCGCCGGCCCCGTCGGCACCACCGCGGCCCTGCTGCTGGCCCGGCGCGGGCTCGACGTGCTGCTGGTCGACCGCCGCCGGCACCCCTACGGCCTGCCCCGGGCGGTGCACCTCGACGACGAGGCGCTGCGGGCGCTCGCCGACGCCGGGGTGGCCGGGGAGTTCCTCGCGCGCAGCCGCCCGATGGCGGGGCTGCGGCTGCTCGACGCCCGGCACCGCGTCCTCGCCGAGTTCCGGCGGCGGCCGGACGCCGGCCGGCACGGCTGGCCCCAGGCGTCGATGTTCCACCAGCCCGACCTCGAGGACGTGCTGCGCGCCGCGGTCGCCCGGTCCCCGCGCATCGAGGTGTGCCGCGGGGCCGAGCTGGTCGGCGCGGAGGAGGCGGACCGGTGCGTCACGGTCACCCTGCGGGACCCGGACACGGGAGCACGCCGCGACGTCGTCGCCTCGGCGGTGCTGGGCTGCGACGGCGCGCGGAGCACCGTGCGCGACCTCGTCGGCGCCCGGATGCGCGACCTCGGCCGCCCCGACCGGTGGCTGGTGGCCGACCTGCGCTCGACCGCGCCGCTGCCGGTGTGGCCGGGCGTGCACCAGGTCTGCGACCCGGCCCGCGCGGCGACCTTCATGCCCGTCAGCGGCGACCGGTACCGGTTCGAGGCGCGGCTGCTCCCGGGCGAGAGGCCGGGCGACGTCGACCTCCCCGGCCTGCTCGACCCCTTCGGCGCCCGGGACGCCGAGGTGGTGCGGGCGGCCGAGTACGTGCACCGCGCCCAGGTGGCCGACCGCTGGCGCCGCGGGCGGGTGCTGCTCGCCGGCGACGCGGCCCACCTCACCCCGCCGTTCGTGGGCCAGGGCCTCGGCCTGGGGCTGCGCGACGTGCACCAGCTGGCCTGGAAGGTCGCCGACGTCGTCACCGGGGCGGCCGGGGAGGACCTGCTCGACACCCACCAGGCGGAGCGGGCGCCGCACGCGCGGGCCCTGGTGCGGCTGGCCGCGCTGGTCGGGCGGCTGATGACCGGTGGGGGAGCGGCCGCGGCGCCGGTGCGCCGGGCCGTGCTCGCGGCCGTGGGGCGCGTCCCGGCCCTGGCCGCCTACGCCACCGACAGCCGGACGCCGGCGCTGCGCCGCGGGCCGCTGGTCGACCGGCGCGGCCGGGCCGGTCGCCGGCTGGCCGGGACGCTGGTGCCCCGGGCCCGGGTGCGCGTGGACGGCCGGGAGTGCCGGCTCGACGACGTCCTCGGTTCCGGGCCGGCCGTGCTCGAGCTGGCGGGGGGCGCGCTGGTGGTCGGGGCCGGCGGACGGCGGCGCGCGGTCGAGGACGTCGACGGCGCCCTCACCGCGTGGCTGCGCGCCGGCCGGGCCGCGCGGGTCACCGTCCGGCCCGACCGGATCGTGGGATCGGCGCGCTGAGGCGTCGGCCGGGGTCCTCGGGGTAGGAGCCCGCGCATGCAGATCGACAAGGACACCATCCTCCAGCTGCTGCGCTCCCAGGGCGACGACGCCAAGGCGCAGCAGGCCGACCAGGAGCTCCCCGGCCAGGTGGACACCGACCAGCACGCGGGGCTGCTGCAGAAGCTCGGCCTCGAGCCCGCCGACCTGATCCGCATGGTGACCGGCGGCGGGGGCCAGGGTGGCGGCGGCCTCGGTGGGGCGATCGGCGGCATCCTCGGCCGGTAGCCGGCCCGCCGGTCCTCCCGCCGTCCGCCCGGGCGGCGGGAGGACCCGCCGCCGTCCAGTCGCGCACGACTCTGTGACGGACGTCACGAGCCCGGCTATCGTGGGCGGGCCGCCCGCTCCCCGGAGGTCGCCGTGCCCGTCGCTGACCGCGCACCCGCTCCGCCGTCCCGCCCGACGCGGTGACCGCCGTCCCCCTGCGGGCCGGCCCGTCCGTCACCCGCCTCCCGGTCGACCACGACCCGTGGCCGCTCCCGGAGCCGGCGGGCGCCCCTGCCCGCGGCGGGTTCACGAAGTACCTGGTGCCCGAGGTGGTCTTCGGCTGGGGTGCGCTGTCCGAGGCGGGGTTCGCCGCCCGCCGGCTGGGCGCGCGGCGCCCCTTCGTGGTCACCGACGCGGGGCTCGTCGAGGCCGGCTGGCTCGCCGAGCTCGCCGGGCACCTCGCCGACGCGGGGCTGCGGCCCACCGTGTGGTCGGGGCCGACGCCCAACCCCAAGGACGCCGAGGTCGCCGAGGGCACCCAGCGCTACCTGGAGAGCGGCTGCGACGTGATCATCGGCCTGGGCGGCGGCTCGGTGATCGACGCAGCCAAGGCCGTCGCCGTCGTCGCGAGCAACGGCGGGCACATCCTCGACTACGAGGGCGTGGACAAGGTGACCGCGGCGATCCCGCCGACGGTCATGTGCCCCACCACGGCCGGCACCGGCGCCGACGTCTCGCAGTTCGCCGTCATCACCGACACCACCCGCCGGCTCAAGGCGACGCTGATCGGCCGGGCGCTGGTGCCCGACATCTCGGTCACCGACCCGCGGCTGCTCACCACGATGCCCGACGACCTGGCCGCCGCCACCGGCCTCGACGCGCTCACCCACGGCATCGAGGCCTACGTGTCCCGGGCGTCCGGGCCGCTCACCGACGTGCACGCGCTGCACGCCGTCGAGCTCATCTGCGGCTCCCTGCGCCGCACGCTGCGCGTCCCCGGCGACACCGCGGCCACCACCGACATGGCGCAGGCGTCGCTGGAGGCCGGGCTGGCGTTCACCAACGCGATCCTCGGCGCGACGCACGCGATGAGCCACCAGGTCGGCGGCCTGCTCGACGTGCCCCACGGGGTGGTCAACGGCGTGCTGCTGCCGCACGTCATCCGGTTCAACGCCCGCGCGGTGCCCGAGCGCTTCGTCCCGGTGGCGCGGGCCATGGGCGTCGACGTCAGCGGGCTGCCGGCCGACGTGGTCGCCGAGGTGACCGCCGACGTCGTCAGCCGGCTGGCCGCCGACCTCGGCTGCCCGAGCCGGCTGTCCCAGCTGGGGGTCACCGAGGCCGACGTGGAGACCCTGGCGACGACGACGCTCGGGGACGCCTGCCTGTCCACCAACCCCCGGGACGCCGACCGCGCCGACGTCGCCGCGCTGTTCCGGGCCGCGCTGTGACCGCCGGGTCCCCGGAGGGTGCCGGCCGATGAGCGCGCCGGGGATCCCCGAGCTCACCGGGCTGCGCTCGTCCAAGCCCAGCTGGTACGCCGAGTACCGGCAGACCGCCGAGAACCTGCACCGCGCGCTCGACCAGCTCGGGCACATCGCGCAGGTCCTGTCGGCCACCGGCGAGGGCGCCGACGCGCTGTGCCGGGCCGTCGTCGACGCGACCGCCGAGCAGGTCGGCGCGCCGTGGGTGGTGCTCGCCCTCGCCGACGACGCGCTGCCGCTGGCCCGGCCCCGGCTGGTGGGCCGCGGGCCGGCCGGCCGGCCGGTGGGGGAGCCGGCCGCGCTGCCCGGGGTGGTCGCCGGGCCGGTGCGGGCGGCGCTGGCGGCCGCGGGCACCGAGCCGTGGCAGACCACCGAGGGGGCGGTCGTCGTCCCGCTGGTGGTCGACGGCGACCCGGTGGGCGCGCTGGTGGCCTGCGGCGGTCCGCGGCGCACGGCCACCCCCACCGACCTGACGATCCTGCGGATCGTGGCCAACCAGTCGGCCGTGGCGCTGCACGCCGACCACCTGCTGGCCCGGTCCGAGGCGCTGCGCCGGCAGACCGAGCGGCTCTACGCCGAGGCCGACCAGCGCGCCTGCGACCTCGCCGAGCGGCACCGCCAGCTCGCCGAGGCCGAGCACCGCCTCGACGTCGCCGCCCAGCGGGAGGCCGTCGACGCCGAGCGGCACCGGATCGCCCGCGAGCTGCACGACAGCGTGGCCCAGCACGTGCTCTCGGCCGGGATGACGATCGAGTGGTGCCGCCCCGAGGTGGCCCACCACGCCGAGGTGCACGAGCGGCTCGGGCACGCCAAGGCGCTCACCCGCGAGGCGGTGGAGCGGCTGCGCGGCGCCATCCACGCGCTGTCGGTGCACGAGGGCGACGCCCCCGGCCCCGGGCTGCCGGCGCTGCTCGACCGGCTGCCGACGGTGCCCGGGCTGGTGGTCGCCGTCCGGGTGGAGGGCCGGCCGCGGGTGCTGCCGCCCGAGGCCGAGCACCAGCTGTTCCGGATCGCCTCGGAGTGCCTGTCCAACACCGCCCGGCACGCGCGGGCCACCCGGGCCACCGTCCGGCTGGGCTACCGGCCCGCCGAGCTGCGGCTGTCGGTGGCCGACGACGGCACCGGCGACCCCGAGACGCTGCGCCGGGCGCTGCGGGCCGCGGCCCGGCGCGACGACGGCTACCACCGCGGGCTGCGCAACATCGACTCCCGCTGCCGCGAGCTCGGCGCCTCGCTGCGGTTCACCCGCGCCCGGCTGGGCGGGGTGCGCGTGGAGGTCCGGCTGCCCCTCGTCCCCGAGTTCGCGACCCCGGAGGAGACCGGTGACTGACCCGATCCGGCTGGTGATCGTCGACGACCACGCCATCGTCCGGCAGGGCCTGCGCTCCATCCTCGAGCGGGAGCCGGACATCGAGGTCGTCGGCGAGGCGGCCACCGCCACCGACGCGCTGGACCTCGTCGCCGCCGCGCGGCCGCACATCGTGCTGCTCGACCTCAAGCTGTCGGCGGGTTCCGACGTCGCCGGGCTGAGCCTGTGCGGCGAGCTCACCGCCCGCGCGCCGGCCCCCGGCGTCCTGGTCGTGACCACGTTCCTCGACGAGCGGCTGGTGCTCGAGGCGATCCAGAGGGGCGCCCGCGGCTACGTGCTCAAGGACGTCGACGCCGTCGCGCTGGTGGCCGCCATCCGGGCGGTGCGCCGCGGGGAGAGCGCCTTCGACAGCCACAGCGCGGCGATGGTGGTGCGCTCGCTGGCCGCGCCGGCGACCGCGCCGCCGTCGTCCCCGGAGCTGACCGGCCGGGAGCGGGAGGTGCTGACGCTGCTGGCCCGCGGGCTGTCCAACGAGGCGATCGGCCGGGAGCTCTACATCTCGGCGACGACGGCGAAGTTCCACGTCACCAACCTGATGCGCAAGCTGTCGGTGTCCCGCCGCGCCGAGGCCGTCTACGCCGGCTCCAAGCTCGGCCTCATCTGACGGCCCCCTGCAGGGGTCCTCCCTCAGGCCTCGGCGACGCGCCTGATCGCGGCGAGCGTGACCGGGATCCCCTCGTGCGCCATCCGGGTGCGCAGCTCCACCTGCTCCGGCGCCTGCTCCCCGTAGCGCTCGGCCATGAACGCCAGGCCGTCGGGCAGGAACGCCCAGGACTCGGTCAGCCGCGTGCCGCCGTCCACCGGCTCGAGCGTGTAGCCCCAGCGCGCCCGCGAGCCGCCGACCACCCACGCGAACTCCCGGCCGCGGTCGGCGGCGACCACCTGGCTGCGGGTCTCCCACGTGCGCTCCGGGGTGACGTTGCGGCCGGTGAACCAGTCGCCCACCGCCCCGGTGGCGCCCTCGTCCCACCAGCAGGCCACGCAGACCGGGCTCCACTCACCGGTGCGGGTCACGTCGCTGACCAGGTCGTACACCGCCTCCGGCGGGGCGGCGACGACGATCGAGTCGGAGAAGGTGCGGTCCGCGGTCACCCGGGGAGTCTCGCACCGGCACCCGGCCGCGGGGGACACGCCGACGACACGCGGGGACACGCTCGGGGTGGTCCACGACACGCCCGATCCGGTTCCACAACTGGTGACGGGCGCGCCGGGCGGCGCCGTCCGGCCGTGTCGGCCCGCGTCCGGCCGACCCTAGCCTGCCGCGGCATGACGACCACCGCGACGAGGTCCGGACGGGTCCCCCTCGGCGACCGGACCGTGCACCGCCTGGGGTTCGGCGGCATGAAGCTCACCGGGCCGCGGGTCACCGGGCCCCCGGCCGACCGGGGCACCGCGCTCGCCGTCCTGCGCCGCGCCGTCGAGCTGGGGGTCGACCACGTCGACACCAGCGGTCTCTACGGGCCGCACGTGGTGAACGACCTGATCCGCGAGGCGCTGCACCCCTATCCCGAGAGCCTGGTCATCGTCACCCGGGTCGGCGCCCGCCGGACGCCGGAGGGCGGCTGGGACGAGGCGCTGACGCCGGGGGAGCTGCGCCGGTCGGTCGAGGAGGACCTCGAGCACCTCGGGCTCGACTCGCTGCCCGTCGCCAACCTGCGGATGCCGGGTCTGGGCGAGCCCGCGGAGCGCTCGGTCGGCGAGCCGCTCGAGGCGCTGGACCGGCTGCGGCAGGAGGGGCTGGTCCGGCAGCTCGGGATCAGCCACACCACCGCCCGGCAGGTCGCCGAGGCGCGCGGCATCGCGCCGCTGGCGTGCGTGCAGAACCACTACAACCTGATCCACCGCACCGACGACGCCCTGGTCGAGGAGCTCGCCCGGGACGGGATCGCCTACACGGCGCTGGAGGGCGTCTCCTACACGTCGTTCTTCCCGGTGGGGGAGATGGGCCCGGCCCAGGCGGCGGCCCTGGACGCCGTCGCCCGGCGGGTGGGGGCGGCCCCCGTGCAGGTGGCCGTCGCGTGGCTGATGACCCGCTCCCCGAACGTGCTGGTCATCCCGAGCGCCACCTCGATCGCCCAGCTGGAGCACCTGCTCGCGGCGGTCGAGGTGGCACTGGACCCCCGGGACACCGAGGAGCTGGACCGCGTCGTCACCCTGGGCGGACCGCCCCCCGGCGGGCCGCCGGCGTGGGGCGGCCGCTGATCAGCGGGAGGAGGCGCGGGTGACCACGTCGGTGGCCCAGCTCTCCAGCCCCGAGTGGTCGCGGATGACCTCCACCCGGTCGCAGTACTCGGCGTACGCGGGCAGGTCGCAGCCGCCCAGCGCCCAGGAGTAGCGCGGCTCGGGGGTCAGCCAGATCGTCTCGCGCACCCGGCGGGTCAGGTCGCCGAAGACGTCCAGCCGCGGGCTGTTGCCGTTGCCGCGGCCGTCGCCGAGCACCAGCAGCGTGGAGCGGCGGGTGAAGGCGCCGGAGTGGTCGGCGGCGAGCGTGGCGAACACCGTGCCGTAGTCGCTCGAGGCGTCGACGTCGATGACGTCCCCGCCGAACACCAGCCCGAGCGCGTGCTCGAGGGGGTGCTCGTCGAACAGGTCGGTGATCTCGACGACGTCGTCGACGAAGGCGAACGTGCGCACCTGCGCGAACATGTCCTGCAGCGCGTGGACCACGTGCAGGCTGAACCGCGCCGTCGTCCGCACCGACAGGCTCACGTCGGCCACCACGACCAGCCGCGGCTTGTCCTCGGCCAGCCGGGTGGTCACCGGCCGGAACGGGACGCCGTCGTAGCGCAGGTTGCGGCGCATCGTGCGGGAGACGTCGACCCGGCCGCGCGGCGACTGCCGCTTCTTGTGGGTCAGCCCGCCGTGCAGCGAGGTGGCCAGCCGGCGCAGCGACTCCTCGATCCGCGCGCGCTCCGACTCGGTGATCTTCTCCACCGGTGCCCGGGCCAGCTCGCGCTCCTCGATGGCGAGTTCGGTCATCTCGGCGAGCTTCTGCAGGTGGGCGGCGAGCAGCTCGGGCAGGTCCTCGATCACCCCGGCCAGCTGGCGGCGCAGCGCCTCGGCCACCTCCGGGTCCAGGTCGCCGACCGGGTCGGCCAGCCAGTCGCGCAGCGCCTGCTGCTGGGCCACCGTCAGCTCGACGTCCATCGGCGTGCCGCCCGCGCGCACCAGGTCGCCGGGCAGGCCCGGGTCGTGCAGCCGCGACACCTCCAGCTGCACCTGCTGGGCGTCGTCGGCCGGCCCGGCGGGGCTCTCCGACGACAGCACGATCTGCTGCGTCAGCGAGGCCAGGTCGATCTTGTTCGCCTCCTGGTGCAGGTTGTACTGCGCGGCGAGGTCGGCGGGGTCGAAGAAGTCGCGGATGTCGACCGGCTTGCCGTGGCTGTGTCCCTCCTGGACGTCGGTCGGCGGCTCCTGCGACCACGTCATCCGGGTCAGGTCGCCGGTGTCCTCGAGGTCGTCGTGGGCGTGCCCGTGCCCGTCGGCGTCCTCGACCACCGGCCGGAGGCTGAAGAACCGGGCGAAGGTGTCGGCGAAGACCTCGGCGTCGCGGCGGTCCTTGAGCAGCGCCGCCCCGAGCGCGGCCTCCAGGGCGGCCCGGTCGCTGACCCCCACGGCGGCCGCCGCGGCGAAGGCGTCCACGGCCTCGGCGGTGGACACCCGCATCCCGCGCAGCCGCAGCAGCCGGACGAACCGGTGCAGCGCCCCCTCCATCAGACCGGCCGGCGCCGCGCGCCGCCGCGGTTGCCGGGGGCGAAGGAGCGCGTCCCCTGGCCGGTGCCCACCTTCCTCGGAGCGGCCGGCGCGTCCGCGGGACCGCCGCGGGCGCCGAAGGAGTCGTCGTGCCGGCCGGGGGTGTCCTTGGCCGCCCGCACCCTCCGGCCGTCGTCCGCGGGGTGGTCGCCGTGGTCGCCGTGGTCGCCGTGGTCGTGGCTGTGGTCGTGGCTGTGCCCGCCGTGGGTGTGCGACCCGTGCGAGTGGGCGTGCCCGTGCCCCTGGTCCTGGGACGAGGGCACCGTCGCGTTGGGGTCGACCAGCCGCGGCAGCGCCTGCCGCGAGCGCTCCACGTCGCGCTCGTACTTGGCGACGACGGAGACGGTGTCGGCGAGGACCGCGGCGTCGAGCTCGCTGACGCCGAGCACGGCCAGCGTGCGCGCCCAGTCGATGGTCTCGGAGATGCTCGGCGCCTTGCGCAGGTCCAGGCCGCGCAGGCCGCGCACGACGTCGACCAGCCGCTGCGCCGCGGCGTCGCCCAGCCCCGTCCTCTTCGACCGCAGGATCTCCAGCTCGCGGTCGGCGTCGGGGTACTCGAGGAACAGGTGCAGGCAGCGCCGCTTGAGCGCGGCCGACAGGTCGCGGGTGTTGTTCGACGTCAGGACGACGTAGGGGGCCTGCTTCGCGACGAACGTGCCGAGCTCGGGGACGGAGACCTGGTACTCGGCGAGCATCTCCAGCAGCACCGCCTCCAGGGCCTCGTCGGCGCGGTCGACCTCGTCGACCAGCAGCACCACCGGATCCTCCGACCGGATCGCCTCCAGCAGCGGCCGGGGCGCGAGGAAGCGCTCGTTGAAGAACGCGCTGTCGGCGCCGGCCACCCGGTCCACCGCCGCCTCGAGGGTGTCGGTGTCGGCCAGCAGCTGGGCGGTCTTCTCCCGCAGGATCTGCGTGTACAGCAGCTGCTTGCCGTAGTCCCACTCGTAGAGGGCCTTGGTCTCGTCCTGGCCCTCGTAGCACTGCAGGCGCAGCAGCCTGCGGCCGGTGGCGGCGGCCAGCGTCTTGGCCAGCTCGGTCTTGCCGACCCCGGCCGGGCCCTCGAGCAGCAGCGGCTTGGCCAGGCGGCTCATCACGAACGTCGTCGTCGCCAGCCGCCGGTCGGTGATGTACCCCTGCTCGGCGAACGCGCGGGCGACGTCGTCGGGGCTGTCGAAGTCGGCCGGCGCGGAGTCGGCGGGGACGGGCTGGACGGTCAACGAGGCTCCTCGTGCGAGGGAGAGGGGCGGGGTGACGGACCCGTCACCCCGCCCCACGGGAGGTCGGTCAGGACAGCAGGTCGTCGAGGTCGCCGTTCATGCAGTGCTCGACCACCGGCCGGACCGTCTCGAACGTGCACTCCTTGGCGTTGCCCGGGGTGCAGGCGTCGCCGAGCACGTGGTGGGTGATCCGGTCGATGTCGGTGTCGTCGCCCTTGATGACGCCGGCCTGCTCGTAGAACTTCGTCGGGCCCTGGCCCAGCCGGTTCTTCGAGTAGCTGTCCTGGGTGACGTCGGTGAACTTCTCCGGGATGCCCACGTCGCGCAGCAGCCGGACGGCCGCGGCGAGTGCGGCGTCGGCGGCCTGCGGGGCGGTCATGCCGTGGGTGTCCACGCCCATGGCCTCGGCGATGTCGGCGAAGCGCTGGTACTGCGTGGGCATGTTGAACGCCCAGACCCGGGGCAGCGCGACGGCGTTGTTCAGCCCGTGGTGGGTGTCGTAGAAGGCGCTCACCGCGTGGCTGATGGAGTGGATGATCCCCAGGCCGCCGGAGTTGAAGGCCTGCGCGGCGATGTACTGGGCGTACATCATCCCCTGCCGGCCGCCGAGGTCCTGGCCGTTCCACACCGCCTGGCGCAGGTGCTGGTTGGTCAGCTTGACCGCGTACAGGGCGTTGCCCAGCGACGGCGGGAAGTCCAGCCGGGAGACGTAGGGCTCGCTGGCGTGGGCGAGGACGTCGAAGCCGCACTGCGCGGTGTAGTCGATCGGGCAGTCGAAGTAGAGGACCGGGTCGTCGATCGCCAGCGTCGCCAGGCAGTGGTCGTCGAAGGCCACGTACTTGTGCGGGTTGTCCGGGTCGGTCGTGGTGTCGGTGATGACGTAGGCCCAGGAGGTCTCCGACCCGGTGCCGGCCGTCGTCGAGACGGCGATGTGCGGCGGGTTCTTCGGGTTCTCCGACTGGTTGAAGCCCTCGAACTCGTTGACGCTGCGGCCGTCGTGCGCGACCGAGATGCGGGCGCCCTTGCAGGCGTCGTGGCTGGAGCCGCCGCCGATGGAGACGAAGCTGTCGCACTGGTTCTCCTGGTACAGCGCGACGGCGTCCATGACGTTGTAGTCCTTGGGGTTGGACTCCACCTTGTCGTAGACGACGACCTCGAGGCCGTGGTACCGCATCGACTCGGCGATCTTCTCGACGATGTTCGACCCGCGCAGGCCCGACGTCATGATCAGCGTCTTCTTGAAGCCGAGCTTGAGCGCCTCGGGGCCGATGATCTCGTGCGCGCCGGGGCCCATGAGCGCCCGGGGGAACGGGTGGAACTCCTTGATGGGGAAGGGCTTGAGGAGTTCTTCGACCTGCATGGGAGGGGTCCTTCCGTTCGCCTGCGGAGCCGTCGGGCGGGACCGTACGAGCGGCGCTCCCCCCCGCGGCAGGGGTCGCGGGGCGGAACCGGCCGACCGGAGGAGCAGGTCGGGCCGTCCGGTCAGGTGCACCTGCCCGACCGGCCAGGGCCGTCGGCCCCTGCCGCCGGGACGGCGGGCATGCTGCGGGGGTGACCACTGCCACGACCTACGACGTCGCCGCCGTCCGGGCGGACTTCCCCGCGCTGCGGGCCGGTGCCGCGCACTTCGACGGGCCGGGCGGCTCGCAGGTCCCGCGCCAGGTCGCGCACGCCGTGGCGGCCACCCTCGGCTCGCCGATCGCCAACCGCGGCTCGGTCACCGAGGCCGAGCGCAACGCCGACGCCGTCGTCGTGGCCGCCCGGGCCGCGGTCGCCGACCTGGCCGGCGGCGACCCCGGCGGCGTCGTCTTCGGCCGGTCCATGACCCAGCTGACCTACGACCTGTCCCGCGTGCTGGCCGCGGGGTGGGGCCCGGGCGACGAGGTCGTGGTCACCCGCCTCGACCACGACGCCAACGTCCGGCCGTGGGTGCAGGCGGCCGCCGCCCGGGGCGCCACCGTCCGCTGGGCCGACCTCGACCCGGCCACCGGCGAGCTGGCGCCCGAGGCGGTCGCCGCGGTGCTCAGCGACCGCACCCGGCTCGTCGCCGTCACCGGCGCCTCCAACCTGATCGGCACCCGCCCCGACGTCCCGGCGATCACCACCCTGGCCCACGAGGTGGGTGCGCTCGCCTACGTCGACGGCGTGCACCTGACCGCGCACGCGGCCGTCGACGTCGCCGCGCTCGGCGCCGACCTCTACGCCTGCTCGCCCTACAAGTTCCTCGGCCCGCACCTGGGCTGCGTCGTCGCCGCGCCGGAGCTGCTGGAGACGCTGCACCCGGACAAGCTGCTGCCCTCCACCGACGCCGTCCCCGAGCGCTTCGAGCTGGGCACGCTGCCCTACGAGCTGCTCGCCGGCACCACCGCGGCGGTCGACTACCTGGCCGCGCTCGGCGGGGCCGACGGCGACCGGCGCACCCGGCTGGTCGCGGGCATGGCCGCCGTCGAGGCGCACGAGGACCGGCTGCGGCAGCGCGTCGAGGACGCCGTCGACGGGCTGCCCGGCGTCACGCTGTGGTCGCGCGCCCGGCACCGGACGCCGACGCTGCTGCTCACCTTCGCCGACCGGCCGGCCGCCGAGGTGTCCCGCGCGCTGGCCGCCCGCGGCGTCAACGCCCCGGCCGGCACCTTCTACGCGATCGAGGCCTCCCGGCGGCTGGGCCTCGGCGACACCGGCGGGCTGCGCGTGGGGATGGCGCCCTACACCGACGACGCCGACGTCGACCGCCTGCTGGAGGGCCTGCGGGAGGCCTCGGCCTGACCGCGGCGTCGCCGCACCCGGGGGTCCTGTCCACCGGGTGTGCACGCCGCGGACCCGGGGTCTCCCGGACGACGCTGCGTGCACGCGCCGCGGTGCCTCAGCGCAGGTCGGGGAAGCCCGCCGCCAGCTGGCCGAACGCCGTCCGCAGGGCGTCGGCCAGGGACGGCGCGGCACCGGAGATCCAGGCCTCGAACGCCGTCGTCGCCGCGGCCCGCGTCGCCGTGGCGACCAGCCGGGGGACCAGCGCCGTCGGGCCCTCCCCGCAGCGGCGGGCCACGTACCCGGCCACCACCCGGTCGACGTCGGCGTAGCGCACCTGCGAGTGCGCCAGCAGCGCCGGCTCCGTGAGGATGAGCCGCATCCGCTGGCGCAGCAGCGGCAGGTCGGCCTCGGCGTAGTCGTTGACCTCGACGTAGGCGGCGAAGACGGCGGGCAGCACCGGGACGTCGTCGCCGGCCGCCTCGAGCAGGCCCGCCAGCCGGTCGACGTGCGCGGTGAAGTCACCCCAGACGGCGTCGGCCTTGCTGCCGACGTGCCGGAAGAAGGTGCGCCGGCTGGTGTGCGCGGCCGCGGCGATCTCCTCGATCGTCACCTGCTCGAAGCCCGCGGCGGTGAACAGCTCCAGCGCCGCCTGCTCGATGCGCGCCCGGGTCGCCGCCCGCACGCCGCCGACCGCGCGCGGGGCGGCCGGGCCGGTCCGGGGGACGACGGCCACGGCTCGGCCCAGCGGCATGCTCACGTCCCCATCCTGGCCCACCCGGTCGGACGGGGGCGCCCCGACCGACCGGACGGGGGACCGTGACCGCGGACACCGGCGCCCTTGCCGGTGGCACCCGGTGTCTCTAACGTCCTCGCCATCCCCGTCCCCCGGAACCCGGAGGTCCGCATGCCCGAGACGACCCAGACCGAGACGCAGGCCGAGATCCAGACCGCCGTGGCCGAGGAGGCGCTGGTCGAGGAGTCCCTCGTCGAGGAGGTCTCCATCGACGGCATGTGCGGCGTCTACTGAGCCGACGGCCCAGGTCCCTCCGATGACCTCGACCGCTCCGGCCGCGGACGTCTCCGACCCGGCTGCGTTCGACCCGGCCCTCCCGTGGCGGCGTGCCCGGTCGGTGGCCCTGCGGCCGGAGCCGTTCGGGGCGCTCGTCTACCACTTCGGCAACCGGAAGCTGTCCTTCCTCAAGTCGAAGACGCTGGTCACCGTCGTGGAGACGCTGGCTGACCACCCCAGCGCCGACGCGACGCTGGCGGCGTGCGGTGTCCCCGAGGCCCAGCGGCCCGCCTACGTGAGGGCGCTCGCCGACCTCGCCCGTTCCCAGATGATCGAGGTGCGCGCGTGACCGCCGTCCTGCCGAACCGTCCCGCCCCGGAACGCCCGACCGGCGGGCGCCTCGTCGACCAGTTCGAGTACGGCCTCGACGCCCCGATCTGCCTGACCTGGGAGCTCACCTACGCCTGCAACCTGGCGTGCGTGCACTGCCTGTCCTCCTCGGGACGGCGCGACCCGCGCGAGCTCACGACGGCCGAGGCCGAGGGCGTCATCGACGAGCTCCAGCGGATGCAGGTCTTCTACGTCAACGTCGGCGGCGGCGAGCCCACCGTGCGGCCGGACTTCTGGCACCTGCTCGACTACGCCATCGGCCACGACGTCGGCGTCAAGTTCTCCACCAACGGCGTCAAGCTCGACCGGGCCCGCGCGGCCCAGCTGGCGGCCACCGACTACGTCGACGTGCAGATCTCCCTCGACGGCGCCACCGCCGAGGTCAACGACCGCGTCCGCGGCACCGGCTCGTTCGCCACCGCGACGAGGGCGCTGGAGAACCTGGCCGAGGCCGGGATGAAGGACTTCAAGGTCTCCGTCGTCGTCACCCGGGAGAACGTCTCCCAGCTCGACGACTTCCGGGCGCTCACCGACCGCTACGGCGCCCAGCTGCGCATCACCCGGTTCCGCCCGTCGGGCCGCGGCGCCGACGTCTGGGACCAGCTGCACCCCACCCAGGCCCAGCAGCGCGAGCTCTACGCCTGGCTGCTGGCCAACGGCGACCGCGTGCTCACCGGCGACTCGTTCTTCCACCTGTCCGCCTACGGGCAGGCCCTGCCTGGCCTCAACCTCTGCGGCGCCGGGCGCGTGGTCTGCCTGATCGACCCGGTCGGCGACGTCTACGCCTGCCCGTTCGCGATCCACGAGCAGTTCCTCGCCGGCAACGTGCGCGGCGAGGGCGGCTTCCAGCGGGTGTGGCAGCACAGCGACCTGTTCCAGGAGCTGCGCAGCCCGCAGACCGGTGGCGCGTGCACGAGGTGCGCTCACTTCGACGCCTGCCGCGGCGGCTGCATGGCGGCCAAGTTCTTCACCGGCCTGCCGCTGGACGGCCCCGACCCCGAGTGCGTGCAGGGGTACGGGGAGTCGGCGCTGGCCGCCCGCGACGCCGACCTGGTCACGCCGCGCAGCCACCTCGACCACTCGCACACCGGCCCGGTGCGCGGCCAGCCGACGCTGCTCGGGATGCCGTCGCTCCCGCCGGCGAAGGCGTGCGACGAGTCGCCGCTGGCGGGCCTGCAGCTGGGCTGAGTGCACTCAGCGGGTCGGGGCCACCACCGGCCCCGACCCCTCCGGCAGCAGGCCGGGCGCGAGGTCGGCCAGCGTCATGGTCAGCAGCAGGGCGACGAGCAGCGCGAGCGTGAGCACGGGGCACCTCCGGGACGACGTGCCCCCAGGCTGACCGCCGTCCCTGACCGGGCCCGGTGACCGGCCTGGGAGTCCGCTGGGTGCCCCGTGCGCGCGCCTCAGGGGAGGTCGACGACGTCCTTCTCGCCGGTGTCGGGCTTCGAGCCGGTGGCCTTGGCCTTGACGAAGCTCAGCGCCGTGGCCAGCCGGTTGCCGGGGCTGTCCCAGTACTCCGCGGTGTCGCCGTCGACCTTCACCAGGACGACGGAGGGGTCCTCGGGCCCCTGGGGCAGCCAGGCCTCGACGCCGGCGTTCCACAGCTCCTTCTTCTTCGCGACGTCGTCGACGACACGCGCGGTCCCGGTCAGCGAGACCCAGGTGCCGCCCGAGCCGACGCCGACGTTGACCTGCGGCGAGGTCTGGATGTGGCCGAGCCAGGGGGCGTCGTGCTCGGCGAAGAACCACAGGTCGCCGTCGAACTCGACCTCCTGCAGTGCCATGGGCCGGCTGGTCAGCCGACCGTCGGGCATGGTCGTGGTGAGGAAGCCGAACCTCTGCCCCTTGATGAGCCCGGCGACCTTGGCGGTGGATTCCTGCGAGTCGGTGGTCATGACCCTGCCGTTCCCCGGATCGGCCACGCGACACGGACGACACCCCGGCGTATCGGAATGGATCGGCAGGCGGTTGCCTTCACCAACGTCGTGACCACCACCCAGGACCGGCCGGCCGCACCGCCCGCCGCCACCGACCGGCCGGGGACGGCGCGCACCGCACTCACCCTCGGCGCGTTCGTGGCGCTCGGCCCGCTGACGATCGACATGTACCTGCCCGCCCTGCCCACCATCGCCGACGACCTGCGGACCAGTCCGGCGACGGTGCAGCTCACGCTGACCGGCACCCTGGTCGGCCTCGCGCTGGGCCAGCTGGTGCTCGGCCCGCTGTCGGACGCCCTCGGCCGGAAGAAGCCGCTGCTGGCCGGCACCGCGCTGCACGTCGTCGCCTCGCTGCTCGTGCTCGTCGCGCCGTCGATCGCCGTGCTGGGGCTGCTGCGCTTCCTGCAGGGCGTCGGGACGGCGGCCGGCGCGGTGATCGCCCTGGCGGTCGTGCGCGACCTGTTCGCCGGTCGTGCCGCGGCGACGATGCTGTCCCGGCTCTTCCTCGTCCTCGGCGCGGCCCCGGTGCTCGCGCCCACGGTGGGCGGGGAGGTCCTGCGCTTCACCTCGTGGCGGGGCGTGTTCCTGATCCTCGGCCTGTACGGCACCGCCCTGCTCGTCCTCGGCTGGTTCGCCGTCCGCGAGACGCTGCCGCCCGAGCGGCGGCGCAGCACCGGCCTGGCCGGCACCCTGCGCGGCTACCGGGCGCTGCTGCGCGACCGGGCCTACGTCGGCCTCGTGCTGGTCGCCGGCCTGACGATGGCCGGGCTGTTCAGCTACGTGTCGGGCTCCTCGTTCGTCTTCCAGGGCCAGTTCGGCCTCGACGAACAGCAGTTCGGCCTGCTCTTCGGCGCCGGCGCCGTCTGGCTGATCGCCGCCACCCAGCTCAACCCGGTCGTGCTGCGCCGGTTCTCCCCGGCGCAGGTCCTGGTGGCCGGCACCGTGGGCGGCGCGCTGGCCGGCGCGGTGCTGGTCGTCCTCGCCGCCAGCGGCACCGGCGGGCTCTGGGCAGTGGCGCTGCCGCTGTGGGCGGTGCTGTTCAGCTCGGGCCTGGCGCTGCCCAACGCCCCGGCGCTGGCGCTGTCCCGGCACGGCGAGGCGGCCGGCACCGCGGCGGCGCTGCTCGGCGCGGTGCAGTTCGGCGTCGGCGCGCTCGTCGCCCCGCTGGTCGGCCTGCTCGGCAACGACGCGGTCGCCATGGGCGCGGTCGTGGTCGCCGCGCTGGTCACCGCGATCGTCGTCCTGGTGGTCGTCGTCCGGCCGTGGGAGCTGCCCGACGACGTGTCCGACGAGGTGCCCGCGGCCGCCTAGGCTGGCGCGGTGCCCGACCTGGCCGGCGCCGCGTGGCCGGAGCTGCCCGAGCGGCCGCTGCTGGTCGTCCCGCTGGGCTCGGTCGAGCAGCACGGCCACCACCTGCCGCTGGCCACCGACACCGTGGTCGCCGAGGCGGTGGTCCGGGAGGCAGTGGTCCGGGAGGCGGTGGTCCGGGGGGCGGGGCTGGACGCCGTCGTCGCGCCGGCCGTCCCGTACGGCGCCAGCGGGGAGCACGAGGGGTTCCCGGGCACCGTCTCGATCGGCACCGCGGCGCTGACCACCCTGCTCGTCGAGTACGGCCGCTCGGCCTGCCGCTGGGCGCGGCGGCTGCTCGTCGTCAACGGCCACGGCGGCAACCTCGACGCACTGCGCGCCGCCGTCCCGCTGCTGCGCGCCGAGGGCCGCGACGCCGCCTGGTTCCCGTGCGGCGTCGCCGGGGGAGACGCGCACGCCGGGCGCACCGAGACGTCGCTGCTGTTGCACGTGGAACCAGGCGGCGTGCGGACCGACCGGTCCGTCCCCGGGGAGACGGCGCCGATCGCCGAGCTGCTGCCGCGGCTGCGGGCCGAGGGCGTGCTCGGCGTCAGCCCCACCGGCGTGCTGGGCGACCCGGCCGGCGCCTCGGCGGAGGAGGGGGCACGCCTGCTGGCCGGCATCGCCGCCCGGCTGACGACGGCGGTCGCCCGCTGGGACGTCGGCGACGACGGCCGGCTGCGGTGAGTCAGCGCACGTGCGTCCGCGGGCGCTCCTGGCGGGTGCCGTCGACCGCGACGTCCACCTCCTCGTCGTAGAAGGCGACCAGGCCGGCGATCGGCGTCAGCTCGCGCGTCGGGAAGTCGTAGGACCACGCGACGTCGTCGACCCCGGGGGCCGACCAGTACCCGCTGGTGCGGCCCTTGTACGGGCACTGGGTGACCGTGTCGCTGGGCGTGAGGTGCTCCCAGCGGACGTCGGTGCGCGGCAGGTAGGAGCGGGTGGGCAGCCCGGTCTCGAAGACGAGCACCGGCGACGCCGACTCGGCCAGCACGACGCCGTCGCGCTCGATCCGCACCCGCCGCGACGAGCGGATCGCGTCCACCCGGGAGTAGGGGTTGCGCGGGTGGACGAACACCTCCTCGTCCTCCTCGAACCACGCGTCGAGCGCTGCCCAGTCGAGGCGGACGTGGCCGGCCAGCTCGGGGACGCGGTCGCCGGTGTGCACCAGCGCCGCGCCGGGCCGCTCGAGACCGCCGGCGCGCAGCCCGTGCCGGGCCGCGGTGCCCACCGGCGTCCCGGCCACCTCGCCCTCGTCGGCCAACACGCCGGGGGCGACGTCGTCGAGCGGCACCACGTACTGCGGGTAGGGCGGCCACTCCCACACGTACCGCGCCCGCAGGGTGTCCAGGACGACCACGCCCCCGAGCACCGCCCGCACCCGCCGGGGCACGGGCTCGACGTGGCCGGTGGGGACGATCGCGCGCGGGTGCTCGGGCACAGTGCCTCCTGCAGCAGGATGACGGCCACCGCCGTCGGAGCAGAGGAGTCCACCGTGGCGCACCAGCCGGTCGCCGACCAGGTCCCCGGGAGCACCGCGCCGGCGGGCCGGGTCGCCGTCGAGACCAACGGCATCAACGTCATCGCCGAGGAGGAGCGCCGGGGCTCCCCGCCCCAGCTGTTCTGGCCGTGGTTCGGCGCGAACGTCAGCGTGCTGGGCCTGGCCTACGGCTCGTTCCTGCTGGGCTTCGGCATCTCGGCCGCCCAGGCGCTGGTGGCCGGCGTCGTCGGCATCGTCGTGTCGTTCCTGCTCTGCGGGCTGGTGGCGATCGCCGGCAAGCGCGGCTCGGCGCCCACCCTGGTGCTCAGCCGCGCCGCCTTCGGCGTGCACGGCAACCGGGTGCCCGCGGTGCTGTCCTGGGTGCTCACCGTGGGGTGGGAGACGGTCCTGGTCAGCCTCGCCACCCTGGCCACGGCCACGGTGTTCGGCCAGCTCGGCTGGAGCGGCGGGACGGCGACCCAGGTGGTGGCCCTGCTCGTGGTCGCCGCGCTCGTGGTCGCCGGCGGCGTCCTCGGCTTCGACGCGATCATGCGCATGCAGCGGTGGATCACCGTGGTCAGCGGCGTGCTCACCGTCGTCTACGTGGCGCTCGTCGCCGGGGAGGTCGACTGGTCGGCGGTCACCGCCACGCCGGGCGGGACGACGGCGGCCGTGGTCGGTGCGCTGGTGCTGGCGATGACCGGCTACGGCTTCGGCTGGGTCAACGCCGCCGCCGACTACTCGCGCTACCTGCCCCGGACGGCGTCCACCCGCGGCGTCGTCGGCTGGACGACGACCGGCGGCGCGCTCGCCCCGGTCGTGCTGCTGGCCACCGGGCTGCTGCTGGCCGCCTCGGACGCGGAGTTGTCGGGCGCGATCGGCGCCGACCCGATCGGCGCGCTGGGCTCGATCCTGCCGACCTGGTTCCTCGTGCCCTTCGTCGTCGTCGCGGTGCTCGGCCTGGTCGGCGGGGCGCTGCTGGACATCTACTCGTCGGGCCTGTCGCTGCTGGCCGCCGGCGTCCGGGTGCCCCGCCCGGTCGCGGCCGGCATCGACGGCACGCTCATGGTGCTCGGTTCGGTCTGGGTGGTCTTCCTGGCCACCGGTGGCTTCTTCGTGCAGTTCCAGGGCTTCCTGATCACCCTGGGCGTCCCGGTCGCCGCCTGGTGCGGCATCTTCCTGGGCGACCTCGCGCTGCGCCGCCGCGACTACGCCGAGGCCGACCTCTACGACGCCGGCGGCCGCTACGGCGCCGTCCCGGCCGTGCCGCTGGTGCTCCTGGCGGTGGGCACCGTCCTCGGCTGGGGGCTGGTCACCAACGGCCTGGCCGGCTGGCTGGACTGGCCGGGCTACCTGCTCGGCCCGCTCGGGCTCGGGGGCCGCGAGGGCGCGTGGGCCTTCGCCAACCTCGGTGTCCTGGCCGCCTTCCTCGTCGGGCTGCTGGGCACCCTGGCGCTGCGCCGGGCGGCCGTGCGGGCGCAGGAGGCCGCCCCGGCGGTGCCGGGACGGCCTCCGGTCGTGCGCTGAGGGACTCGTCCTGCAGCGGCTCAGTCCTGCAGCGTCTCGGCGAACAGCGGGACGGCGTTGTCCAGGGCGTACTCCGTCCCCAGCACCGACCCGCTGGAGAAGGCGTTGACCAGCGTCTCGTCGTCCAGCACCAGGGCGTTGCCGGCCTGCACCGAGCCCAGCGTCTGCCACACCGGGTTGCCGGTGAGCTGCGCCGGGTCGACGAAGATCGGGAAGACGACGGTCAGCGGGGCGTCGAGCAGGTCGACCTGCTCGTCGGACACCGGGACGAAGAAGCTCTCGCCGGCGAGGTCCTGGATCGCCGGCTTGTTGCTGAAGCCCAGCGCCTCCACGAAGTCCACCCGGGTGTCGCCACGCACGTAGGCGCCGAAGCCCTCGGCGGTGTACGCGCCGACGGCGACCTCGGTGCCGTCGAAGTCCGCGTTGGCGGCGGCCGCGTCGGTGAAGCCCTGCTCGAGGTCGGTGCGCAGCTGCTCGGCCTCCTCGGTGCGGCCCAGCGCCTGGCCGACCAGCTCCAGCTGCTGCTGCCACGTCGTCCGGTACTGGTCGGCCCCCTCGGGGACGCCGACCGTCGGGGCGATCTGGCGCAGCTGGTCGTAGCGCTCCTGCGTGCCGTCGGACCGGGTGTCGAGGATGAGGTCGGGCTCCAGCGCGGCGACCGCCTCCAGGCTCGGCTCGAGCGTCTCGATGATCTCCGGCGCCTCGTCGTAGAGCCCCTCGGCCCACGGGCCCACGCCCTCGCCGCCGAAGCCCAGCCAGTCGCTGGCGCCCACCGGCTGCACGCCCAGCGCCAGCGCGGTCTCGGCGTCCGACCAGCCCAGTGCCACCACGCGCTGCGGCTCCTCGGGGATCTCGACGTCGCCGAAGGCGGTGCTCACGGTGACCGGGAACGTCCCGTCCCCGCCGCCGGCGGACGACGACGCGCTCCCGGACGAGCTGCCGTCGGAGCCGCACGCGGCCAGGACCCCGGCGGCGGTCACGGCCGCCGCGACCAGGGCGGCGCGGCGGGGGAGGGGGCGGGAGGGCATGGCGGTTCTCCTCGGGTCGGCTCCCGGTGAGGTTAGCCTGACCTCACTCGGTGGCCTCGCGGCGCCCGGTTAGCCTCCGGCCGTGAGCGATGCCCCCGGCTGGCTGGTGGTCGTGGACCTGCAGCACGTCTTCGGCGACCCGGACTCGCCGTGGACGGCACCCCGCTTCGAGGAGGTCCGCCCGCGGGTCCGGGAGCTGGTGACTGCCTTCGGCGAGCGGGTCGTGTTCACGCGCTTCGTCGCGCCCGCGGAGCCGGCGGGCGCCTGGGTGGACTACTACGCGCAGTACCCCTTCGCGCTGCAGCCGCCGGACGCGCCGCTCTACCGGCTGGTCGAGGACCCCGGCGGCGCGCGTGTGCTCGACGCCCCGACGTTCGGCAAGTGGGGCCCGGAGCTGGCCGGGGTCGTCGGGGGCGGCCCGCTCACCGTCGCCGGGGTGGCCACCGACTGCTGCGTGGTGTCCACCGTGCTGCCGGCCGCCGACGCGGGCGTCCCGGTGCGGGTGGTCACCGACGCCTGCGCCGGCTCCAGCGACGACGAGCACCGCCGCGCGCTGCACCTCATGGGCCTCTACGCGCCGCTGGTCGAGCTGACGACGACCGCCGAGGTCCTCGCCGGGTGACCGCCGTCCCCCCGCCCCCGGACGCCCGGCTGCCCGACGGCTACGCGGTGCGGCTGGCCCCCGGCACCCGGCGGCGGGAGGACGGCGCGGTGCTGCTCGGCGGCTCGCCGCTGCGGCTGCTGCGCCTCAGCTCCCGCGCCCGGACCCTGCTGGCGGGCGACCGGCTCGCCGTCACCGACGCGGGCAGCGCCGCGCTCGCCGCCCGCCTGCTCGACACCGGGGTCTCGGTCCCCGAGCCCGCGGGGCCGGCGCCCGGGCCCGCCGACGTCACCGTCGTCGTCCCGGTGCGGGACCGGGCCGGCGGCGTCGCCCGGCTGCTGGCCGCGCTGCGCGCCGACCCGGACACCGCCGGCGTGCGGGTGCTCGTGGTCGACGACGGCTCGGCGGACCGCGCCGCGCTCGCCGCCGCGGCCGCCGGTGCGGAGGTGCTGCGCCACGAGCGGTCGCGCGGGCCCGCGGCGGCGCGCAACACCGGCCTGCGGGCGGCGACGACGGCGGCGGTCGCCTTCCTCGACTCCGACTGCGTGCCCGAGCCCGGGTGGCTGGCCGCGCTGCTGCCGCACCTGGCCGACCCACGGCTGGCGCTCGTCGCCCCGCGCGTGACCGCGCTGCCGTCGACCGCACCGGGCTGGGTGACGCCGTACGAGACGGCGGTCAGCGCGCTGGACATGGGGCCGGCGCCCGCACCGGTGGCGCCGCTCGGTGGCCTGTCCTACGTGCCGAGCGCCGCGCTGCTGGCCCGCCGGGCCGCGCTGGGGGAGGGGTTCGACGCCGGCATGCGGGTGGCCGAGGACGTGGACCTGGTCTGGCGGCTGGCCGCGGCCGGCTGGCGGGTGCGCTACGAGCCGGCCGCCCGCGTGGCGCACGACCACCCGAGCACGACCGGGGCCTGGCTGCGCCGCCGCGCGGTCTACGGCACCGGCGCCGCGCCGCTGGCCGCCCGGCACGGCGGCCTGGTCGCGCCCGTGGTGGTCTCCCCGTGGACGGCGACCGCGCTGGTGCTGGCGGTGGGCGGCGGGCGGCCCGGGCGGGTGCTGGCCGCGGGTGTCCTCGGGACGGCCGCCGCCCGGCTGGCCCGCCGGCTCGCCGGCCCCGGCCGGCGGGCGCCCTACGGGCTGGCCGCGGCGCTGGTGGTGCGCGGCAGCGCGGCCGGCGCCCGCACGCTGGCCCGCGCGGCCACCCGGCACCACTGGCCCCTGGCGGCGGCCGCGGCCCTGGTCTCGCCCCGCGCCCGCCGCGGCCTGGCCGCCGTGGCCGTCGCCGACGCCGTCCTCGCGTGGCTGCCGCACCGCGGACGGGTGGGCCTGCTGCGCTTCGCCGCCGCGCGCCGGCTGGAGGACCTCGCCTACGGCGCCGGGCTGTGGGCCGGTGCGCTGCGGGCCCGCGACGCCCGGGCCCTGCTGCCGGCCCGCCCCCCGGACGTCGCTCCGCCGCGATGACCAGGTGCCCTGGTCGTCGCCGCCCCTCCGGGGGGCTGACCTGCGGGATCGCACCCTGGCGCGGGCGTGGGATCCGCGTCACCATGGGCGGGTCATGAGCCCCAGCCCCCGGACTCCGTCGTGACCGGCGTCAGCCCGTGGCTCGCGCTGCCCGAGGGCCGGCCCACCCCGGGGCTGGCGCGGCAGCTGCGCGCCGCGCACGAGACGTTCGTGACCCGCGGTGCCCCGCCCCCGCGGTCCGGGGTCCGCCCGGTCGTCCGGGACTCCTGGGCGCGCAGCCTCGGCAGCGGGGTGGACCCCGACGGCCAGGGCCCGCCGGTCGACCTGCTCGACGACGCCCTGGCCGCCTACCGCGCCGGCCACCCGCTGGCACCGGTGCTGCCGGTGATCCGGCGCCTGCTGGTCGAGGACGCCGAGGCCGACCGGATGATCGTCGCGGTCACCGACGCCGACGGCCGGATGCTGTGGGTGGAGGGCGACTCCCGGCTGCGCCGCCTGGCCGAGAACATGAACTTCGTGCCGGGGGCCCGCTGGTCCGAGGACGTCGCCGGCACCAACGCCCCGGGGACGGCGCTGGCCCTCGACCACCCCGTGCAGTTCTTCGGCAGCGAGCACTACCGCCGACCGGTCCAGCCGTGGAGCTGCTCGGCCGCGCCGGTCCACCACCCGGTCACCGGGGTGCTGCTCGGCGCCATCGACGTCACCGGCGGCGACCACGTGGCCAGCCCGCACGTGCTCACCCTCGTGCGCGCCGCCGTCGCCGCCGTCGAGTCCGAGCTGCGCTGGCTGCACCGGGAGGAGCAGCCCGGCCGGCGGCCCGTCGTGACGACGGCGGCACCGGCGCGCGAGGCCGCGCCGGTGCTGGAGGTGCTCGGCCGCGACCGGGCCCGGCTGACCCGCGCCGAGGGGGCGGTCGAGCTCTCCCTGCGCCACTCCGAGCTGCTCCTGCTGCTGGCCGAGGCCGCCGCGACGGGGGAGGGCCGCAGCGCCGAGCGGCTGGCCGCCGAGTGCCACGGCGGCGGCGCCGCGGTCACCGTGCGCGCGGAGCTGTCCCGGTTGCGCCGGCTGGTCGGCCCCGAGCTGGTCGGGTCACGGCCCTACCGGCTGCTGGGCCCGCTGGAGACCGACGTCGGCACGCTGCGCCGGCTGCTCGACCGCGGTGCGGTGACCGCCGCCCTCGACCGGTACCCCGGCCCGGTGCTGCCGCGCTCCGGCGCGCCCGGCGTCGCGGCGGCCCGCCGACGCACCGCCGTCGCGCTGCGCACCGCGGTGCTGGCGAGCCGGCGGCCGGAGCTGCTGCTGCGCTGGACGGCGCTGCCCGAGGCCCGGGACGACGCCCTCGCCTGGCAGACCCTGCTCGAGGTGCTGCCCGCCGGGTCGCCGCGCCGGCCCGCCGTCGCCGCCCACCTGCTCGCGCTGCGCCGGGCCCCGCGCGGCTGACCCGACACGCCGGGCGGGGAATGCGTCCGGTGCCGGCGGCCTTGGCACGGCAACGTGACCGCTCGCGCCGCCGCTCCGCCCGCCCCCGCGCCGACCTCGCTGGGCACCCCGCGCGTGGCGGTGGCCCTCGTCGCGCTGGCGCTGGGCGGCTTCGCGATCGGCACCACCGAGTTCGTGACGATGGGGCTGCTGCCCGACATCGCCACGGGGGTCGGCGTCGACATCCCCACCGCGGGTCACGTCATCTCCGCCTACGCCCTCGGCGTGGTCGTGGGCGCCCCGGTCATCGCCGCGCTGGGCTCGCGGCTGCCGCGCCGCGGCCTGCTGGTCGGGCTCATGGCGGCCGTCGTGGCCGGCAACGTGCTCAGCGCGCTGGCGCCCGGGTCGACGACGCTGCTGCTGGCGCGCTTCGTCAGCGGCCTGCCGCACGGCGCCTACTTCGGCGTCGCCTCGCTGGTCGCCGCCGCGCTCGTGCCGCCGGCACTGCGCGGGCGGGCGGTCAGCACGGTCATGCTCGGCCTGGCCGCGGCCACCCTGGCCGGGGTCCCCGCGGCCACCTGGCTCGGCCAGACGCTGGGCTGGCGCTCGGCGTACTGGGCCGTGGTCGTGCTGGCCGCGCTGACCGTCGTCGCGGTGCTCGCCGTGGTCCCGCCGACGCCGCAGGGCGGCGACGCCGGCATCCGCACCGAGCTGGGCGCCCTGCGCCGGCCCCAGGTGCTGCTCACGCTGGTCGTGGCCACCGTCGGGTTCGGCGGCATGTTCGCCGTCTACAGCTACATCGCCCCGATCACCACCGACGTCGCCGGGCTCGCCCGGGGAGCCGTCCCGTGGGTGCTGCTGGCCTTCGGCGTGGGCGGCTTCCTCGGTACCGCGCTCGGCGGGCGGCTGGCCGACCTGGCGCTGTTCCGCTCGCTGGTGGGCGCGATGGTCACCGTCCTCGCGCTGCTGCTGGTCGTGGGCCCGGCAGCGGCGACCGGGCCCACCCTGTTCGCCGTCGTCCTCCTGCTCGCGATGAGTGCCTCGACGCTGGTCGTCTGCCTGCAGCTGCGGCTCATGGAGGTCGCCGGCGAGGCGCAGATGCTCGGCGCCGCGCTCAACCACTCCGCGCTCAACGCGGCCAACGCGCTCGGTGCCTGGCTGGGCGGGGTGGTCATCGCCGCCGGCCACGGCTACGCCGCGCCGAGCCTGGTCGGCGCCGCCCTCGCGGCGGCCGGCCTGGTCGCGCTGGCCGCCTCGGCGCGGCTGCGCCGGCGGGAGCTCCGCGCGGCCACCTGACACCCCCGCTCCAGGGCGTCTGCAACACCCGTGCAACGTCCGCGCTGCGCCCGACACGCCTCGTCAGCCACCGCACCCGCGGAGACAGGACCGCTGCGCGGTTCCGCTGGTGCGGACGCGTAGTACCCGAGCGACCGGGTAAGCGTGGCCTAAGTCACCTCCCCGTTGACACACTCCGCCGCAGAGCGCCCGCAGGGCCGGGCGCGTTCGCCCCCTGCAACGACAGCGGAGGATCCATGACACGGGTGAGCATGCAGGTCGACGGCGTGACCTACACCGACGAGGTCGAACCCCGGACGCTGCTGGTCCACCACCTGCGCGAGGCGCTGGGCAAGGTCGGGACGGTCGTCGGCTGCGACACCAGCAACTGCGGCGCCTGCACCGTGCACCTCGACGGGCAGGCCGTGAAGTCCTGCACCGTCCTGGCCGTCCAGGCCGACGGCGCCGAGGTCACCACCATCGAGGGCGTCGCCGCGCCCGACGGCAGCCTGCACCCGGTGCAGAAGGCGTTCCACGAGATGCACGGTCTCCAGTGCGGCTACTGCACGCCCGGGATGATCATGGCCTCGATCGACCTGCTCAAGGAGAACCCGAACCCCAGCGACACCGAGGTGCGCGAGGGCATCGAGGGCAACCTCTGCCGGTGCACCGGCTACCAGAACATCGTCCGCGCGGTGCAGCAGGCAGCCGGTGAGCTGTCCGGCTCCGCCACCACCCCGGAGACGACGGGAGCCCAGGCATGACGGTCACCGAGGACGCCGCCACCACCCAGGTGCCCGGCCCGGAGAAGGAGGTCGGCAAGGCCCGCAAGCGCAAGGAGGACGCGCGCCTGATCACCGGGCGCACCACCTGGACCGACAACATGGTGCTGCCCGGCATGCTGCACCTGTCGGTCGTGCGCAGCCCGGTCGCCCACGCCCGCATCACCGGCGTCGACGTGTCCGCGGCGAAGGAGTCCCCGGGCGTCGTCACCGTCCTCACCGGCCGCGACCTCGCCGAGGAGCAGGGCTCCATCCCCTGTGCCTGGCCGGTGACCCCGGACATGAAGAACCCCGGCCACCCGTCGATCGCCGTCGACCGGGTCAACCACGTGGGCGAGGCGGTGGCGGTCATCGTCGCCCGCTCCCGGACCGCGGCCGCCGACGCCGTCGAGCTCGTCGACGTGGACTACGACCTGCTCCCGCCGGTGCTCGACATGGAGGAGGCCGTCCGCGAGGGCGCCGACCTCGTCCACGACGACCTGGGGACCAACACCAGCTACCACTTCGTCTTCGACGCGGGCGAGGCCGGCACCGGCGGCGACACCGAGCAGGCGTTCGCCGACGCCGACGTCGTCGTCAGCCGCCGGTTCGTCAACCAGCGGCTGATCCCGGCGTTCATGGAGCCGCGGTCGGTCGTCGTCCAGCCGCAGGGCGACAACTTCACGATGTGGTCGGCCACCCAGATCCCGCACGTGCTGCGCGTGATGCTGGCGATGGTCACCGGCATCCCCGAGCACAAGCTGCGCGTGGTCGCCCCCGACGTGGGCGGCGGCTTCGGCGGCAAGCTGCAGGTCAACCCCGAGGAGATCCTCGCGCTGCTGATCGCGCGCCGCCTCGGCAAGCCGGTCAAGTGGACCGAGACCCGCAGCGAGTCGCTGATGACCGCCCACCACGGCCGCGACCAGGTCCAGTTCATCGACGTCGCGGCCGACCGCGAGGGCAACGTCAAGGGCCTGCGCGTGCGGCTGCTCGCCGACATGGGCGCCTACCTGCGGCTGATCACCCCGGGTGTCCCGGCCCTGGGCGCGTTCATGTTCCCGGGCATCTACAAGTTCCCGGCCTACCGCTTCGAGTGCGACGGCGTGTTCACCAACAAGGTGCCCACCGACGCCTACCGCGGCGCCGGCCGGCCCGAGGCGACCTTCGCCGTCGAGCGGATCATGGACGAGCTCGCCGTCGAGCTCGGCATGGACCCCCTCGAGCTGCGCCGGAGGAACTGGATCCAGTCGCAGGAGTTCCCGTTCACCACGGTGGCGGGCCTGGAGTACGACAGCGGCGACTACGACGCGGCCACCCAGCAGGCGCTGGACCTGCTCGGCTACTCCGAGCTCCGCGAGGAGCAGCGCCGCCGCCGTGAGTCGAACGACCCGGTGCAGCTGGGCATCGGCTTCTCCACCTTCACCGAGATGTGCGGCCTGGCCCCCTCGCGGGTCCTCGGCTCGCTGTCCTACGGCGCGGGCGGCTGGGAGTCGGCCTCGATCCGGATGCTGCCCACCGGCAAGGTCGAGGTGGTCACCGGCTCGACGCCGCACGGCCAGGGCCACGAGACGGCGTGGAGCCAGCTGGTCGCCGACTCACTCGGCGTCCCCTTCGAGGACGTCGAGGTCCTGCACGGCGACACCGCCGTCGCGCCCAGGGGCATGGACACCTACGGCTCGCGCTCGCTGGTCGTGGGCGGCACCGCCGTCATCAAGGCCGCCGACAAGGTGGTCGCCAAGGCCCGCAAGGTCGCCGCGCACCTGCTCGAGGCCAGCGAGGACGACCTGGAGTTCTCCGGCGGGAAGTTCTCCGTCCGCGGGACGCCGGGGTCGGGCCTGTCCATCCAGGAGATCGCGCTCGCCGTCTTCGCCGCGCACGACTACCCGGAGGACGTCGAGCCCACGATCGACGCGGACGCGACCTTCGACCCGGTGAACTTCTCCTTCCCCCACGGCACGCACGTCTGCGCCATGGAGGTCGACACCGACACCGGGTTCGTCAAGATCCGCAAGTACGCCTGCGTCGACGACGTCGGCACGATCGTCAACCCGCTCATCGTCGAGGGGCAGGTCCACGGTGGCCTGGCGCAGGGCATCGCCCAGGCGCTGTACGAGGAGGCCGTGTACGACGCCGACGGCAACCTGACCACCGGCACCTTCGTCGACTACCTGGTCCCCTCGGCCGCCGACCTGCCGCACTTCGACACGGGCAACACCGTGCACGTGGCACCCGGCAACCCGATCGGCGCCAAGGGCGTGGGCGAGGCCGGCTGCATCGCCAGCACGCCGGCGGTGGTCAACGCCGCGCTCGACGCCGTCCGGCACCTGGGCGTGTCCGACATCCGCATGCCGCTGACCCCCGAGCGGGTGTGGCGGGCGATCCACCAGGGCGGCGACGGCGGGGACCGGGCCACGGCCGGGTCCAACGCCTACGGCGGCGCCCAGACCGAGACCACCGCCGGTGTCTCGACCCCGCAGTCCGCTCTCGGAGGTGACCGGTGATCCGCCGTAACGACCCTGGAGTGAAGCCATGATCCCCGCCCCGTTCGAGTACGTCCGGCCCACGACGGTCGAGGAGGCCGTCCAGGCGGTCGCCGAGGGCGGCGAGGACGTGAAGGTCATGGCCGGCGGGCAGTCGCTCATCCCGGTCATGCGGCTGCGCCTGGCCGCGCCGGAGACGATCGTCGACCTCGGCGGCATCGCCGAGCTCCGGGGCGTCCGCGAGGAGGGCGACCACCTGGTCATCGGTGCGATGACGACGCACGCCGAGGTGGTCACCGACCCGCTGATCGCCCAGCACGCGCGGCTCATCGCCGAGGCGACGGAGACGGTGGCCGACCGGCAGACCCGCCGCCGGGGCACCTTCGGCGGCGCCCTGGCGCACGCCGACCCGGCCGGCGACCTGGCGGCGGTGGCCCTGGCCCTGGACGCCGAGATGGTGATCGCCGGCCCGTCGGGTCGGCGCACGGTGCCCGCCCGCGAGTTCTTCGTCGACTACCTGACGACCTCGCTCGAGGAGGGGGAGATCCTCGTCGAGATCCGGGTGCCCAAGCTGTCCGGCGACTGGGGGGTGCGCTACGAGAAGTTCAACCGCGTGGCGCAGGCCTGGTCGATCGTCGCGGTCGCGGCCGCGGTCCGGCGGGAGGACGGGCACATCGCCGAGGCACGGATCGGGCTGACCAACATGGGCCCGACGCCGCTGCGCGCATCGGCGACCGAGGCGGCCCTCGCCGGGGCCCCCGCGACGGCCGACGCGGTCGCGTCCGCGGCGCGGTCGGCGGCGGAGGGCACCAGCCCGAGCAGCGACCTCAACGCCCAGGCCGACTACCGCGAGCACCTCGTGCAGGTGCTGACCCGCCGGGCGGTCACGGCGGCCGCCGGGCTGTAACTTGAAGGACCCCGTCCTCCCCACCCCTCGCAGGCTCGGGGTGGTGCCCTGGACGGGGCCGCGCCTGGCTCCCGCCCGTCCCCTCGGCCGGCCCGCCCTCCCGGGCGGACCGGCCGAGGTCCGTTCCCCACCCCGGAGGTCGCACCGTGCAGCTGGAGAACTCGTTCACCGTCCCCGTGCCCGTCGACGAGGCCTGGCGGGTCCTGCTCGACATCGAGCGCATCGCCCCGTGCATGCCCGGTGCCGCGCTGGACTCCGTCGAGGGCGACTCGTTCACCGGCCGGGTCAAGGTCAAGCTCGGCCCGATCAACCTGACCTACCAGGGCAAGGCGTCCTTCGTGGAGAAGGACGAGGCCGCGCACAGGGCCGTCATCGACGGGCGCGGCAAGGACCAGCGCGGCAACGGCACCGCGGCCGCCCTCATCACCGCCCAGCTCAAGGGCGAGGGCAGCAGTACGCGGGTCGACGTCCTCACCGACCTCAACATCACCGGCCGCCCTGCCCAGTTCGGCCGCGGCGTGATGACCGACGTCGGCAACAAGCTGCTCGGCCAGTTCGCCGACAAGCTCGCCGCCCAGCTGGGCGAGGGCGACGCGCAGGGTGACGCGGCGCGCGCCGAGGCGGCGCAGGTCGACGCCCCCGGCTCGGTCACCGCGACCGCGACCGGCGTCGTCGAGGAGGTCGCCGCCTCGGTGGAGCAGACGCCGGGCGACAACGCCGTCGCGCAGAAGGTGCGGGAGGCGGGGACGGCGACGCGCGAGGCGGCTGCTGCTGCGACCGACACGAGCACCGGCCGGCACGCCGCGGTGGCCAACCCGCCCACCGCGCCGATCACCGCGGTCGGCTCCACCGACACGACGCCGGTGACCGCGGTGGCCGCCGGCGGGGACACCGTGCCGGCCGGCACCGGCGCGGCCCCCAGCGGCCCGCCGTCCGGCACGACCGCGCCGCCCACCCGCCCGGCCACCGGCGCCCCGCCGCGCAGCACCCCGTCGGCCGCCCCGCGGCAGCCGGCGCCCGAGCCCGAGCCGATCGACCTGCTCGAGGTCGCCGGTGGCGCTGCGGCGGCCCGCTTCGCCCTCCCGGCCGCCGGGGTGGCCGCGGTGCTGCTGCTCGTCACGCTCGTCGTCCGCCGGCGCCGCCGCCGCTGAGCCGCCGGCCGTCCGACCACCGCCCGCGCGTGCGCGCGGGCGGTGGTCAGCTCCTGACCGCGGCCAGGTCCGCCAGCCAGGCCAGCGCCGCGGCGGCCACGGCCTCCGGTGCCCGCGACAGCGAGTGGTCGCCGGGCACCTCGGCCACCGAGGCGGCCGGCACCCCGGCGAGCGCCGCCCCGACCTCCGCCGGGCGGCCGAACGCGTCAGTGGCCCCCTGCACCACCACCAGCGGCACCCCGGCGGCGGCCAGCTCGGCGGCCCGGCTGCGCTCCGGCCGGCCCGGCGGGTGCAGCGGGAACGCCAGCGCCAGGACGCCGTCGGCGCCGAGGGCCGTCGCCGTCCGGCAGGCCACCCGCGCGCCGGCGCTCCGGCCGCCGAGCACCAGCGGCCCGGCGAGCCCGGGGCGCACCGCGTCGAGGACCGCCGTCCAGGCGGTGTCCAGGTGCTGCGGGGCCGGCGCGATCCGCCGGCCGGCCACCTGCCACGGCTGGGCCACCCGCAGCACCCGCCAGCCCGCGCCGGCCGCCGCCGCGGTGACGGCGGTCAGGTCGGCCGAGCCCACCCCGCCGCCCGCGCCGTGACCGAGGACGAGCGTGCCGAGCGGGCTCTCGTCCGGCCCGTCGCGGTGCACGCCGGCGGGGCCGAGCGGGGTCTCGACGAGCCTCACTCCGGCAGGGCGAGCAGCGCCTCGACCGCGCCGGCGAGGTCCGGCGCGACGACGGCGGGAGCCGGGTAGGCCGGCGGGTAGACCCGCTCGCCGCGCGGGAACCAGGCCCCGGTCAGCCCGGCCCGCTCCGCGCCCAGCACGTCCCAGCCGTGCGCGGCCACCAGCGCCATCCGTGCCGGCTCGACCCGGCACGTGCCCGCGGCCCACAGGTAGGCCGCGCGCGAGGGCTTCCAGGCGCGCACCGTCTCGCTGCTCAGCGACCGCTCGACCAGCGGCGTGATGCCGCCGCGCTCGAGCCCGGCCTCGGTCACGCCGGGGGAGCCGTGGGTGAGGGTCACCGCCCGCACGCCGGCCGCGGTCAGCCGGCGCAGCGCGGGCTCGACGTCG
Source organism: Geodermatophilus dictyosporus (assembly GCF_900115505.1). GTDB lineage: Bacteria > Actinomycetota > Actinomycetes > Mycobacteriales > Geodermatophilaceae > Geodermatophilus > Geodermatophilus dictyosporus. The sequence goes on from NZ_FOWQ01000011.1 coordinate 121,273, forward strand.
GGGTGGGGGGAGAGCTCGAGGAAGGCGTCGGCCACCTGCGAGCGGTCGTCGTCGGCCAGGTCGGTGAGCTGGGCCAGCGCGGAGTCGAACGCGGCGCGGAAGGGCAGCCAGGTGCCGGCCACGGTGGCGGCGAACCCGGTCTGCAGCGTCCGGCCGAAGACGGTGGCCAGCAGGTGCCCGGGCAGGCCGAGCTCGACCAGCGCGGCCTGCACCGGCGCCAGGTCGAGCAGCGTCTCGTTGACGTCGAAGGCGACGACGTGCGGGCGGCGGGCGCCGGCGTGCCCGCTCACGCCGTCGGCCGTTCGCGGCCGGCGTCCTCGGCCCGCCCCGCCGTGGAGCGCCGGCGCCGGTGGTGGCGCACGTCCTGGACGCGCTTGTAGACCAGGTAGCCGATGCCGAGGGCGAAGGCCGCGACCACCGCGTAGTCGAGGTAGTGCAGGTTGTCCTGCAGGAAGTCGCCGGCCAGGACGCCGAGGGTGACCAGGACGGTGTTCCAGATCAGGCTGCCGGCCGCGGAGTAGAGGACGAACTGCAGGATCGGCATCCGCACCACCCCCGCGGGCACGGAGATGAAGCTGCGCACGATCGGCACCATGCGGCCGAAGAACACCGCCGAGCGGCCGTGCCGCTCGAACCAGGCGAAGGTCTTGTCGACGTCGGCGGTCTCCACCAGGGGCAGCCGGTCGAGGAAGGCGTGCGACCGCCGCGGGCCCAGGGCCCGGCCGACGTAGTAGAAGAAGAGCGCGCCGAGGATCGAGCCGATCGTGGCGAAGGTGATGACGGCGACCATGTTCATCTGGCCGTCGTTGATCAGCACGCCGGCCAGGCCGAGGACCGCCTCGCTGGGGATCGGCGGGATGACCGTCTCGAGCAGGATGCTGAACCCCACGCCGACGGGCCCCAGGCTCTCGACGAGGTCGAGCAGGAAGCCGGTGATCCCGCCCTGGTCTGAGGCGGCGGCGGCGAGGAGGGACATGGGTCCACGGTAGAGGCGCCCCCTGCGGACCGCCCGGACGCCGCCGGGACGCGGGGGGCCGCTGGGGCTAGCGTGCCGCCATGCGCCAGCGCCTGACCGCCCGGGCCGTCGTCGTCGGGGACCGGGCGGGCACCGTCGTCCCCGACGCCGCCGTCGACGTCGACGACGGCCGGATCACCTGGGTGGGGCCCTCGGCCGAGGCCCCGCCGGCGGGCGACGCCGACGTCGTGGCGCTGCCGGGCCTGCTCGTGCCGGGGCTGGTGAACACCCACTCGCACGCGCCGATGGTGCTCTTCCGCGGCCAGGGCGAGGGGCTGCCGCTGGACCGCTGGCTGCGCGAGGTGATGTGGCCGCGGGAGGCGCGGCTGACCCCCGAGGACGTCGAGGTCGCGATGACCGCCGCGTCGGCGGAGATGCTGCGCGGCGGGGTCACCACCAGCGTGGAGATGTACTTCTCGCCCGAGCGGATCGCCGCCGCGGTCACCGCGACCGGCGCCCGTGCGGTGATCCCCGCGCCGATGGTGCCGCTGCCCGGGATGCCGCCGCTGGAGGAGCAGATGGCCGCCGCCGTCGACCTGGCCTCCCGCGTGCCCGACGACGGCAGCGTCGAGTACGGCCTGGGCCCGCACGCGGCCTACACCGTGCCCCTGCCCCTGCTGCGCCGGGCCGCGGAGCTGTGCCGGGAGCACGGGATGCTGCTGCACCTGCACGTGGCCGAGACCGCCGGCGAGGGCGCCGACCTGCTGGCCACGCACGGGCTGTCGGTGCCGGCGCTGCTCGCCGCGCACGACGTCCTGGGCGGGCGGGTGCTGGCCGCGCACTGCGTGCACATGGACGACGGCGACCTGGAGCTGTGGGCCGAGTACGACGTCGCCGTCGCGCACTGCCCGGCCAGCAACGCCAAGCTGGCCAGCGGCCTGGCGCGGGTGCGGGACATGCTCGACCGCGGCATCCGGGTGGGCCTCGGTACCGACGGTCCGGCGTCCAACGACGGGCTGGACCTGCTCGCCGAGGTCCGGCTGGCCGCGCAGCTCGCCCGGCTGCGGGAGGCGTCGGCCACCGCGCTGACCGCGGCGGAGGCGTTCTGGCTGGCCACCGGCGGGGCCGCCGACGCGATCGGCCGGCCCGACCTGGGCCAGGTGGCGGCCGGGCGGCGGGCCGACCTGGTGCACGTCGACACCCTCGACCTCGGCTTCGAGCCGGTGGGTGATGACGCCGACTGGCTCACCCACCTGGTCTGGTCGGGGGTGTCCCGGCTGATCCGTGACGTGTGGGTGGGCGGCCGGCCGGTGGTGGCCGACGGCACGGTCACCGGCGTCGACGCCGGTGCGCTGCGGACCGAGGTGGCGCAGCGCGCCGCCCGCCTCGCCGGCTGAGGGGGCGCCGCCACGATCAGGTGACCTGATCGTGGTGCGTCCTCCCCGACGGTGGGCGGTGGGGAGGACGGGCACCCGCCGTTCCTCAACCAGACGGTTGACGACGGGCACGCGGAGGCCTACCCTCTTTATCAACCAGTTGGTTGATATAGGGAGTCGCAGGTGGCGGCAGACGAGCTCTCCCGGGTGTTCGCGGCACTGGCCGACCCGACCCGGCGCGACATCGTCGCCCGGCTCGCGGTCGGTGACGCGACGGTCGGCGAGCTCGCCGCCCCCTACGACGTGACCGTCCAGGCGGTCTCGAAGCACCTCCGGGTGCTCGAGGACGCCGGCCTGGTCAGCCGCAGCCGGGAGGCCCAACGGCGCCCGGTGCACTTGGAGGCGGAGGTGTTCGACCTGATGACGAAGTGGATCGAGCGCTACCGGCGCCAGGCCGAGGAGCGCTACCGCCGCCTCGACGACGTCCTCCGGTCCCTGCCGGACGACCCATCCCAGGAGAGGAACCCGTCATGACCACCAGCACGCGCGAGACGCAGATCGTCGCCGACCCCGACGTCCCGCTGGTCCGCATCACCCGCGAGTTCGACGCCCCGCCGAGCAGGGTGTTCCGCGCGCACACCGACCCGGAGCTGCTCGTGCGGTGGCTGGGCCCGCGCGGGCTGGAGATGCGGATCGACTCCTTCGACTGCCGGCCGGGCGGCTCCTACCGCTACGTGCACAGCGACGCGAACGGCGAGTACGCCTTCCGCGGCTGCTTCCACGACGTCCGGCCCGACGAGCTGATCGTGCAGACGTTCACCTTCGAGGGCGCGCCCGACGGCGTCGCGCTGGAGAAGCTCGTCCTCGAGGACCTCGGCAACGGCCGCACCCGGCTGACCGCCACCTCGCTGGTCGACTCCTTCGAGGGCCGCGACGCCTTCCTGGCCAGCGGCATGGAGACCGGCGTCGTCGAGGGCTACGAGCGCCTCGACGAGGTGCTGGCCGGCTGAGCGCTCACGGGCGCAGCGAGATCGTCTCCCCGCGCACGACGGTCCGCAGCTCACCCGGCGCCCGCCGCTCGGCGACCTCCCGCACGAAGTCGCCGAGCGGCGAGGCGAACCGGTCGTAGTCGTCGAAGTGCACCGGCACGGTGACCGGCGGCTTCAGCAGCTCCACCAGGTCGGCGCCCTGCCGGCCGTCCATGGTCACCGTGAAGCCCAGCGCCCTGGTCCCGCCCAGGTGCGGGACGACGACGTCGAGCGGGCCGCACCGCTGCAGCACCTCGGCGAGGTAGGGGCGGAAGAGCGTGTCGCCGGTGATGTACCCGCGCCAGGTCACCTCGCCGCCGCGGAGCAGCTCCAGCACGCTGCCCATGACCGGCGGCAGCACCTTCGCCAGCAGGCCGGGGCCGTGCTCACCGGGCACCGAGGTGATCCGCAGCGTCTCGCCGTCGCCGCCGATCTCGTGCACCTGCCAGGGCCGCAGGTCGGCCGTGGCCGAGAAGCCGCGGGAGCCGAGCGTGCGGGCCGCCGCCTGGGTGGTGACGACCGGCGTGGCCTTGTCGATGGTGGCGTAGGCGATCCGGTCCCAGTGGTCGCCGTGCAGGTGGGAGAGCAGGACGGCGTCGAGGTCGGGCAGGTCCTCCGGCAGCAGCGCCGGGTCGGTCAGCCGCTTGGCGAACAGGCCCTTGCCCAGGTACACCCGCTCCCCGCGGCGGACGAAGTTCGGGTCGGTGAGCAGGGTGAACCCGCCCAGCCGGAGCAGCGTCGTCGCGTTGCCGCCGAAGGTGAGGGTGACGTCGTCCGGGCCGGTCATGCGCGCCCCCTACCCCGCGCGGCGGGTGGTCAGCCGCGCCGGCGCAGCGCGGCGACCAGCACCGCGGCCACGGCGGTGAGCAGCAGCGGGTGCAGGAAGGCGAGCGCCTCCAGGCCCTCGCCGAAGCCGGACTCCCGGTAGCGGGTCACGCACACCACCGCGGTGACGAACTGCGGGCCGACCAGCGCGAGCACCAGGACCCGCGCCACCACGGGCCGCCGCCGGCCGGCGAGCGCGGGCACCGGCGCCAGCAGGAAGGCCAGCCACCACCAGCCGCTGACGAACTCCGTCCGGTAGGAGTCGCCGCCCAGCGGGACGAGGCCGCGCGCGGTCGCCAGGGCCAGGACGCCGACCGCGGCGGACGCCGCGAGGAGGGCCAGGACGGCGGCGAGGTCGGCACGGACCCGGGCGTGGAGCACCCGGCCATCCTGGTAGACAGAGGCGATGGTGCAGCCCCGGGACGTCGACGAGTCCTTCCTCGCCCTGCCCCTGTCCGCGCTCACCGAGGCGGCGCTCACCCGCGCGGTCGACCTCGGCTGCGAGCACGCCGACCTGCGAGTGGAGCGGATCCGCACCCAGTCGATCACCCTGCGCGACGCCCGCCTGGAGGCGCTCGCCGACGGCGAGGACCTCGGCCTGGCCGTCCGGGTGGTGCACGAGGGCACGTGGGGCTTCGCCGCCGGCGTCGTCCTCACCGCCGCGGAGGCCGTGCGGCTGGCCGAGCAGGCGGTCGCCGTGGCGAAGGTGTCGGCCGCGGTCGCCAGCGACCGCGTGGAGCTGGCGCCGGAGCCGCCGCACGAGGGCAGCTGGGTGTCGGCCTACGACGTCGACCCCTTCGAGGTACCCGACGCGGAGAAGACGGCGCTGCTCACCGAGTGGTCGGAGCGGCTGCTGGCCGCCGACGGCGTGGAGCACGTGCAGTCGGGCTGCACCCACGTCAAGGAGCAGAAGTACTACGCCGACACCTCCGGCACCCGCACCCGCCAGCAGCGCGTGCGCATCCACCCGGTGTTCGACGCGCTGACCGTCGACCGCACCACCGGCGCCTTCGAGAGCATGCGGACCCTCGCCCCGCCGGTCGGCCGCGGCTGGGAGTTCGTCACCGGCGGGCACTGGGACTGGGACGGCGAGCTGGCCGAGCTCCCCGAGCTGCTGCGCGAGAAGACCAAGGCGCCCTCGGTCGAGCCGGGCCGCTACGACCTCGTCGTCGACCCGTCCAACCTGTGGCTGACCATCCACGAGTCGGTCGGCCACGCCACCGAGCTCGACCGCGCGCTGGGCTACGAGGCGGCCTACGCCGGGACGTCGTTCGCGACCGTCGACAAGCTCGGCAGCCTGCAGTACGGCTCGCCGCTCATGCACGTGACCGGCGACCGCACGGTGGACCACGGCCTGTCGACCATCGGCTGGGACGACGAGGGCGTCGAGGCGCAGCGGTGGGACATCGTGCGCGACGGCGTGCTGGTGGGCTACCAGGTCGACCGCAACACCGCCCGGCTCGGCGGCATGGCGCGCTCCAACGGCTGCGCGTTCGCCGACTCGCCGCGGCACGTGCCGGTGCAGCGGATGGCCAACGTCTCGCTGCAGCCTCACCCCGACGGCCCCGACCTCGCCGGCCTGATCGGCGGGGTGGAGCGCGGCATCTACGTCGTCGGCGACAAGAGCTGGTCGATCGACATGCAGCGCTACAACTTCCAGTTCACCGGCCAGCGCTTCCACCGGATCGAGGGCGGGCGGCTGGCGGGGCAGCTGCGCGACGTGGCCTACCAGGCGACGACGACGGACTTCTGGGGCTCGATGCGCGCCGTCGGCGGGCCGTCCACCTACCGCCTGGGCGGGGCGTTCAACTGCGGCAAGGCCCAGCCCGGCCAGGTCGCCCCGGTCAGCCACGGCTGCCCGGCCGCGCTCTTCGAGGGCGTGTCCATCCTCAACACGGTGCAGGAGGGCGGGCGATGAGCCGGCTGACGGCGCAGCAACTGGTGGAGGAGGTCCTGGCGGCCTCGACCGCGGACGGCTGCGTCGCCTACGTCGTCGAGAGCACCGAGGCCAACCTGCGGTGGGCGTCGAACAGCCTGACCACCAACGGGGCGATGCGCTCGCGGCAGGTCGTCGTCGTCTCGTTCGTCGACGGCGGCGCCGGGATGGCGGCCGGCACGGTCGCGCGGACCGGCACACCGGACGTCACCGCGCTGGTGGCCGCCAGCGAGCAGGCCGCCCGCGACGCCGGCCCGGCCGAGGACGCCGTGCCGCTGCTGAGCGAGCCGCCGGCGGGGGCGGGGGACTGGGACGCCGACCCGGCCGAGACCTCCATCGAGGTGTTCGCCGAGTTCGCGCCGGCGCTGGGGGAGGCCTTCGGCGGCGCCCGGGACCGCGGCGACCTGCTGTTCGGCTACGCCGAGCACTCACTCACCACGACCTACCTGGGCACCTCGACGGGCCTGCGGCTGCGGCACGACCAGCCCAGCGGCCGGGTGGAGCTCAACGGCAAGAGCACCGACTTCTCCCGGTCGGTGTGGGCCGGCGTGGGCACCCGCGACTTCCGCGACGTCTCGGTGCCCGACCTCGCCGCCGACGTCGAGCGCAAGCTCGGCTGGTCGCAGCGCCGGGTCGACCTCCCCGCGGGCCGGTACGAGACCCTGCTGCCGCCGTCGGCGGTCAGCGACCTGATGCTCTACGCCTACTGGACGATGGAGGCCCGCGACGCCGACGAGGGCCGCAACGTCTTCGCCCGGCCCGGCGGCGGCAACCGGATCGGCGACCGGCTGGCGCAGCTGCCGCTGACGCTGCGCAGCGACCCGGCCGAACCGGGCCTGGAGGCCGCCGCGTTCCAGGTGGTCGGTAGCTCCTCGGCCGCCGCGTCGGTGTTCGACAACGGCATGGCGACCCCGGCCGTGGACTGGATCCGCGACGGCGTGCTGACCAACCTGGTGCGGCCGCGGGCGTGGGCGCTGAAGACCACCGCGCCGGCCGTGGCCGCCGTCGACAACCTGGTCCTCGAGGCGCCGGACACCACCGCCACGCAGGACGAGATGGTGGCCGCCACCGACCGCGGGCTGCTGCTGACCACGCTCTGGTACATCCGCGAGGTCGATCCGCAGACGCTGCTGCTCACCGGCCTGACCCGCGACGGCGTCTTCCTCGTCGAGGGCGGCGAGGTGACCGGCGCGGTGAACAACTTCCGGTGGAACGAGTCGCCGGTGGACCTGCTGGGCCGCATCTCGCAGGCCGGCCGCACCGAGCGGACCCTGCCGCGCGAGTGGAACGACTGGTTCACCCGCGCCGCCATGCCGCCGGTGCGGGTGCCGGACTTCAACATGAGCTCGGTGTCCCCCGCCAGCTGAACGTCGCCGGGGCGTTCTCCGACCTTTCGGGGTCCTGCAGCACCCCGGGGGCGCGCACGAGACCCCGGAGAACCTCCGGGGTGCCTCCCGGCGGTGGCGCCGTCGCACGACCGTCAGGGGCGGTCCGATCGCTACCCTCCGAGGCCACCCGGTGACGGGTGCCGGACAGCGGGGGTGTCGTGGTGTTGGCAGCGGGCGCACGGGTCGGCGGGTATGAGATCGTCCGGCGGCTCGGCGCCGGTGCCATGGGCGCGGTCTATGTCGCCCGTCACCCGAACCTGCCCAAGGACGTCGCCCTCAAGGTGCTCGCGCCGGGACTCATCGCCAGCGCCGAGTCCCGGGCCCGCTTCGCCCGGGAGGCGGAGGTGCTGTGCCGACTCGACCACCCGAACATCGCCGGGGTGCGCGACCGCGGCGAGGAGGGGGACGTCGTCTACCTGGTGATGGACCTCGTCCCGGGACCGGACCTCGAGTCCGTCCTGATGGAGCAGGGGACCTTCGCGCCGGAGCGTGCTGTGGCGGTGGTGGAGGGCGTCGCGGCCGCGCTGGATCACGCGCACGACCAAGGGCTCGTACACCGGGACATCAAGCCCGCGAACGTCCTCCTGCGCGACGTGGGGACCCTGGGTGAGCGGGCCGTCGTCACTGACTTCGGCATCGTCCGGGACCTCGACGCCGCCCGGCTGACGGAGGTGGGCGTCCCTCTCACTCACGCCTACGCTGCACCAGAGCAGTTCGCCGGGACGACGCCGGACCGCAGGACGGACGTCTACGCCCTCGGTGCGCTGCTGTTCGAACTGCTCACCGGCCGTCGAGCCTTCGACGCAGACCTCCCCGCTGCGCTGATCGCGGCTGCGCTCTACGGGCCGGTGCCCGACCCGCGTGCGCTGCGTCCAGATCTCCCGGCGCCCTTGGCTGAGGTCTGCACACGTGCCATGGCGAAGGTCCCGTCCGACCGCTACCCGACGGCCGGCGCCCTCGCCGCCGCGGCACGGTCGGCGCTCGACCGGCCCGGGCCGGCGCCGGAGACCGTCCGCGGGACGCCCCTGGTCCCTCCGCCACCTGGTGCCATCCCGCCACGCGGCGACGTCCCGAAGCCCGGCGCCCTCCCCCCACCCGGCACCGTCCCACCCGCCGGGCCCGGTGGGCCAGTGCCTTCGCCCGCACCGGGCGCCGACGTCCCCGGACGCGAGGTGTTGCCTCGCCCGCGACGGAGGCGCCAGGCCGTGACGGCCGCTGTTTGCGGTGCGGTGCTCGCCCTGGCCGGCGGCGTGGTCTGGGTGGTGTGGCCCGATCCGGCGGCACCCGGGACCGACGGAACGGTGGCCGCTCCGACGTCGACCGATGTCCCCGGCCCCACGGAGGACGCAGGCGGTGGTGACGTCCCCGGCACCGGCACGCAGGCTCCGGTCGCGCCCGGGACCTGCCTCGACGCGGCGGGCACCCCGAGCTCCTGCGCCATCCCCCACGCAGCCGAGGTGGTGGCCACGGACGGTCCCTGCGACGTCGCCACGCTGCTCGGCCACCTCGGCGGCGTCGCGGGCGAGGACGTGCTGCGCGCCTCAGTGGTCCCAGCGTCCCGGACGGTCGACGGCGCCACCGTCTGCGTGGTGGATGTGCCGGCGGACGCGCCGCCCGGGCCGGCGCGCGATGTCCTGCTCGGCGCCGACGACGATGCGTGGCGGCGGTGTGCCGACGAGGTGGGGCGAGAGGTGTCCTGCGAGCGACCGCACCGGACCGAGGTGGTCGCTGAGGCAGTGGGGGGAACTCCCCTCGACTGCCGGCAGCGCGCGGACTCCTACCTGGGCAGGCCCTTCGACCAGGTGGACGCCGAACTCCGGCTCCTTCCCGAGGCCGCCGCGTGCGTGGTGGAAGTGCGCGGCGACAACGTGCTCGTCGCCTCGCTGCGCCGGCTCGGGACCGGTGCACTGCCGGTGGAGGGTGGCGCGGGCCGGGACTGATCCGGTCGCAAGTGCGGCCTCAGCGGACCTCGACGTCGGTCAGGACGGCGGTCACCGCGCCGCTGCACTCGGGGTCGTCCTCGTCGAGCGCCAACTCGATCCTCAGGGCGTTCACGCCCTCGACCGGGATGCTCAGGGTCAGGACCTCGTTGAAGGGCACGCTGCGGATCTCAACCTGTGCGTTGTTCGCCAGCACCTGCACGGTCAGCTGCTGGTCGGAGCTCCGTGAGTCGTCGGCCTGGGCCACGGAGAGTTCGAGAGTCTCGAAGTTGTTGCCCAGGCGGAGCTCCAGCGCGTCCTCACGCTGGAACCCGTAGCAGGAGGACACGTCCGTGGCGATCCCCTGGACGTCCTGCTGACCGGCGACGTCGTACCGCTCCTCCTCCCAGGACGAGCCCGGCTCGAAGAAGTCGCGCAGGGTGAGACGGCGGCCGGCGTCGTCGGTCTCCAGCGGGCCGCCGGAGCCGGTCTCCGTCGCGGACGCCGTGGTGGGTGCAGTCGTCGTCGGTGCTCCGGTGGTCGCGGTCGTGGTCGCCGCGGTCGACGTCGTGGGGGCGGCCGAGGTGCCCTGCGTCGGTGCGGCGGTGAACGACCCCCCGCCGCCGCACGCCGCCGTCGCCACCAGGCAGGCCGCGGCCACGCCCGCTTGCAGTGCCCGGATCCCGCTGTCCCACTGCACGGCCATCCCCGTCCCCCGTCGTCCGTGTTCGTCGCCGGAGGATAGGGCACCCGGGCGTTCCGGGACGGCCCCGCGGATACGGAACGAGGATGGTCACCGACGGTCGCCGGCGTCCTCCCCGTCGGCCACCGGGCCTAGCGTGACGCCGTGCGCGTCGGCATGCGGATCCGGTACGACGGCGGCTTCCACGAGGTGGCGGCCGAGATCAGCGAACTCGAGCGGGCCGGCCTGCAGCTGGTCTCGGTGGCCGAGGCCTACAGCTTCGACGCGGTCAGCCAACTCGGGTACCTCGCCGCCGTCACCGACCGCCTGGAGCTGACCAGCGGCATCCTGCAGGCGTTCACCCGCACGCCCACGCTGACGGCGATGACCGCGGCCGGCCTGGACGCCGTGTCCGGCGGGCGCTTCACCCTGGGCCTGGGCGCCAGCGGCCCGCAGGTGGTCGAGGGCTTCCACGGCGTCCCCTACGACGCACCGCTGGGCCGGCTGCGCGAGATCGTCGAGATCTGCCGGGCGGTGTGGCGGCGCGAGCGCATCGAGCACCGCGGACGCCACTACTCGATCCCGCTCCCTCCCGACCAGGGCACCGGCCTGGGCAGGCCGCTGAAGCTGGTCAACACCCCGGTGCGCGAGCGCATCCCGGTCGCCATCGCCGCCATCGGGCCGAAGAACGTCGAGATGACCGCCGAGGTGGCCGAGGGCTGGGAGCCGATCTTCTTCGTGCCGGAGAAGGCGGCCGAGACCTGGGGCGCCCCGCTCGCGGCCGGGACGGCGAGGCGCGATCCGGCGCTGGGGCCGCTCGACGTGCGGGTCGGCGTCCCGTGTGCCATCGGGGAGGACGTCGCACCGCTGCGCGCCCGGGAGCGCGCGCAACTGGCGCTCTACGTCGGCGGCATGGGCGCGCGCGGGAGGAACTTCTACAACCAGCTCGCCGTCCGCTACGGCTACGCCGACGCCGCGGCGACCGTGCAGGACCTCTACCTCGCCGGGCGCAAGGAGGAGGCCGCCGCGGCCGTCCCCGACGAGCTGGTGGCGGCCACCTCGCTGGTCGGCCCCCGCGGCTGGGTGGCCGAGCGGCTGGCGGCCCTCCGCGACGCCGGCGTCACCACGCTGGTGACCTCCCTGGTGCAGCCCGACCGTGCCGGCCGGCTGCGCACCGTCGAGCAGCTCCGGGAGCTGGCGGACGCGCGCTGACCTCCGGCTAGCGTGCGGTCCCGGGTGCTCCGCCGGGGAGCGCCGGGAGGAGACCTGCCGTGACCGACCCCCAGACGACCACCGTGCCCGAGGGCCTGACCGTGGCGGTGCTCGGCGGCACCGGCCCGCAGGGGCGTGGGCTGGCCCGCCGGTTCGCCGCGGCCGGCGTGCGCGTCGTCCTGGGCAGCCGGGACGCCGGGCGCGCCCAGGCCACCGCCGCCGACCTCGCCGCGGCCACCGGCGGGGACGTGACCGGCGACGACAACCGCGCGGCGGCCGGCGCCGGGGACGTCGTCGTGGTCGCCGTGCCGTGGGACGGCCACGCGGACCTGCTCGCCGACCTGCGAGGGGAGCTCGCCGGCAAGGTCGTCGTCGACTGCGTCAACCCGCTGGGCTTCGACAAGCGCGGCGCCTTCGCGCTCGCCGTCCCCGAGGGGTCGGCCGCCGAGCAGGCCGCGGGCCTGCTGCCCGACAGCCGGGTGGTGGCCGCCTTCCACCACGTCAGCGCCGTCCTGCTCGAGGACCCGGAGGTCGCCGAGGTGGACACCGACGTCCTGGTGCTCGGCGAGGACCGCGAGGCGACCGACCTGGTGCAGGCCCTCGCCGGCGTCGTCCCCGGCATGCGCGGGGTCTACGCGGGCCGGCTGCGCAACGCCCACCAGGTCGAGGCGCTCACCGCGAACCTGATCAGCGTCAACCGCCGGTACAAGGCGCACGCCGGGCTGCGGGTCACCGACGTGTGACCGCGTCGCGGCTGGGACGCGTGTGACGACGGAGACGAAACCGACTGCCATACCGCACGGCTGCTCCTCCCAAACACGGATTGCGCACTACCTTCTGCGCAACCGCACCAGCCCCCCAGGGACGGGGGTGTCGAGGGGAGCCCGCCATGACCCGCACGCAGAAGCCCTCCGTCTTCCAGGTGGGCAGGATCTGGGACGACGGCCGCACCATCGTCGTCTCCGGGTGGGGCATCGGGCTGTGCGCCTCCTCGTGCGCCTGCCACCGCCACCCGGTCTCGGGGACCCTCGCCATCGACGAGGACCAGGCCGGCGGCACGCTGGGGCTGTCCAGCTTCCGCCCGGACGGCTGCGACTGCTGCGAGCCGTGGACGGCCGACGAGCTCTCCGCCGTCCTGCGCGACCTGCAGCTGGTGACCGGCCTCGACGCCGAGGAGCCCCTGGCCGGATGAGGGAGGACCCTGCGGGGCCGGTGCCGTATGGCACCGGCCCCGCTGGGTACCGGGCCCTCCATGCTGGGACGAGCGGCGCTGCGCGGCGCCCTGGCCGGTCTGGCCGGCACCGCGGCGATGACGGTGGCGACCAAGGTCGAGCAGCAGGTGACCGGCCGGCCGGACTCCTACGTGCCGGGCCGCACGATCACCGCCCTGGCCACCCGCCGCCGGCCCCCGGGGTCGGAGCGGCCGTTCGTGCGCAACCACCTCATGCACTGGGGCACCGGCGCGGCCGTGGGCGCCCTGCGCGGGATCTGGGCAGCCAGCGGGCTGCGTGGCTGGCGCGGCTCGGCGTGGTTCACGTCGGTCCGGCTGGCCACCGACCAGACGCTGGAGAACGCCACCGGGGTCGGTGACCCGCCGTGGACCTGGTCGCGCCGTGACCAGGTCGTCGACGTCGCCGGCAAGGCCGTGTACTCCTTCGTCACCGGCGCGGTCGCCGACGCCCTCGTCCCCCTCGTCCCCGACCGCAGCCACCGCACCCGCTCCTGACGCCCTCCGGCCCGCCGTGGTGTGGGTGGGGTCCCCGCGCCGGGTGGGGCCGGTGTGACACCACCGGTCGACGGGCCCGCGCGCCGCGGTCACCCTGGGGTGTCCGTCTCCCTACCGTCCGTGCAGGACGTGAGGGAGCCGCCACCCGGCGGCAGGGGGGACGGCGACAGTGCAGCGCAACCGGACGACGGGCCACCGCTGGTCGGGTGCGGCCGTGGCCGCCGCCGGCCTGCTCGCCCTCGTGCTCGCCCCCACCGCCGCCTCGGCCGCGCCGGCGACCGCCGAGGAGGCCGCCGCGCTGGTCGAGGAGACCGGCCGGCAGCTCACCGCCCTCGACGAGCAGGTGCACCAGGCCGAGCTCACCGTGCAGGCCCGCCAGCAGGCCGCCGCGGACGCCGAGCGCGCCGCCGCGGACGCCGAGGGGACGCTCGCGCAGTACGCGCCGCAGATCCGCGCCATCGCCCAGACCGGCTACACCGGCGGCACCCGGTCGCGGGTGGCCGCCTTCCTCGGCAGCGACTCCGCCGACGACCTCGTCGCCCAGATGACCACCCTCGAGCTCATCGCCGACCACACCGAGGGCGTGCTGGCCGAGGTCGCCGCCGCCCAGGCGCACGCCGAGGAGGCCCGCACCGCCGCCGACGCCGCCGGGGCCGAGGCCGAGGCCGCGCTGGCCGCGCTGCACGACCAGCAGGCCCAGGTGCAGGCCCAGGTCGACGCCTACGAGGCCGACTTCGCGCGGCTGTCGGCCGCCGAGCAGACCGCCGTCACCACCGCACTGGCCGGTCCCACGCTGGCCGCGCCCTCCGCCGAGACCGCCGCGGCCGCCGCGCCCGGCCCGGCCGCCGCCGTCGCCGTGCAGACCGCGCTGGCCCAGGTCGGCGACCCCTACGTCTGGGGCGCCTCCGGCCCGGACGGCTTCGACTGCTCGGGGCTGACGCAGTACGCCTACGCGGCGGCCGGCATCTCGCTGCCGCACTCCAGCGGTGCCCAGTCGTCGATGGGCACGCCGGTGTCCCGCGCCGACCTCGTGCCGGGCGATGTCGTCTACTTCTACTCGCCGGTCAGCCACGTCGGCCTCTACGTCGGCGACGGCAAGATGGTGCACGCCCGCACCTTCGGCTCCCCGGTCGCGGTGACCAGCGTGGACGTGTCCGGCTACCGGGGCGCCGTCCGCGTCGCCTAGCGCGGGCCGTAGCGTGCCCCGGTGACCAGGGCACCGCAGCGTCCGCAGCCTGCCCTGCGCCCCGAGGCCATCGGCTTCCTCGACGCGCTGGTCATCGGCCTGGCCGCCACCTCGCCGGCGTACTCGCTGGCGGCGGTCATCGGGCCGATCGTGGCCCTGGTGGGCGTGCACGCCCCCGGGGTGGTGCTCGCCTCCTTCGTCCCGATGCTGCTCGTCGCCGGGGCCTTCGCCGCGCTCAACCGGGCCGACCCCGACTGCGGGACGACGTTCTCCTGGGTCACCCGCGCCTTCGGCCCCACCACCGGGTGGATCGGCGGGTGGGCGATCGCGATGACCGGCGTGCTGGTGGTCGGCTCGCTGGCGGAGGTCGGCGTCCGGTTCACCCTGCTGGCCCTCGGGCTGGAGGCCTGGGAGGCCTCCACGCCGTTCGTCGTGGCGCTGAGCGTGCTGCTCGTCGTGCTGATGGCGGCGCTGTGCGTGCTGGGCACCGAGCTGTCGGCGCGGGTGCAGAGCGGGCTGGTCCTGGCGCAGACCGTCGCGCTGGCGGTGTTCGCCGTGGTCGCCGTCGTCCGCGGGGTGCGGGGGGACTCGCCGTCCGGCGGGCTGACGCCGTCCTGGGACTGGCTCGACCCGTTCGGGGCCGGCGGTGCCGCGCTGACCGGGGGCCTGCTGCTCGGCGTCTTCGCGTACTGGGGCTGGGAGTCGGCGGTCAACCTCACCGAGGAGACCCGCGACCCGCGGCACGCGCCCGGCCGCGCGGGGGTGCTCTCCACCGTCGTCCTGCTGCTCACCTACCTCGGGGTCGCGGTCGCCGTCGTCTCCTTCGCCGGCACCGGCTTCCTGGCCGGCAACGCCGACGAGGAGGAGGCGGTGTTCGCGCTGCTGTCAGAGCAGGTGCTCGGCGGGTGGGACTGGGTGGTGCTGGTCGCCGTCGCCACCTCGGCGGTCGCCTCCACGCAGACGACGATCATTCCGGCGTCGCGGACCGGCCTGTCGATGGCGCGGCGGGCGGCGCTGCCGGCCCGGTTCGGCTCGGTGTCCGAGCGGTTCCGGACGCCGGACGTGTCCACCTGGTGGGTCGCCGGCGTGGCCGTGGCCTGGTACGTCGGCGTGCACCTGGTCAGCGAGAACGCGCTGCTGGACTCGATCACCGCCCTGTCGCTGCTCATCGCGCTCTACTACGCCCTCACCGGGCTGGCCTGCGCCTGGTGGTTCCGCCGGCGTCTGACCCGCGGCGTGCGCCACCTGCTGCTGCTCGGCGTCGGCCCGCTGGTGGGCGCGGCGGTGCTGCTGTGGCTGCTCGTCCTGTCGGTGCGCGACCTCGCCGACCCGGCCAACAGCTACGGCGGGCAGGCCTGGTTCGGGCTGGGGCCGCCGCTGGTCATCGGCGTCGGCATCCTGCTCGCCGGCGTCGCCCTCATGCTGCTGTGGCGGTGGCGCGACGGCCGCTTCTGGCAGGAGCGCCCGGGCGTCAGTGCGGGGTACGGCCCTCGGCGAGCATCGTGACCAGCGCGGCGACCCGCTTCGCGCGCGTGGCCGGGGTCGCCGCGGTGTGCACCCGGTGCAGGACGGCGTAGCGGTTGCGCCCGTCGAGGCCGGCGAAGGCCGCCTGCGCCGCGGGCTGCGCGGCCAGCGCGGCGGCGAGGTCGTCGGGGACGGTGATCGTGGCCGGGCCCGCGTAGGCACGGTCCCAGCGGCCGTCGGCCCGCGCCGCCTCCACCTGGGCCAGGCCCGCCGGGCGCATCCGGCCGGCCGCGGTCAGCTCCTCGACGGCGGCGACGTTCTTCTGCGACCAGACGCTGCGCGGTCGCCGCGGGGTGACCCGCATCAGGTACGAGCGCTCGTCGAGCCGGTTGCTGCGCCCGTCGATCCAGCCGAAGCACAGCAGCGACTCGACCATCTCGGCATGGGTGAGCGGCGGCACCCCGGCGCCCTTCTTCGCCAGCTGCACGTAGCAGCCGGGAGCGGTGGCGTGCTCGGCCTCCAGCCACGCCTCGAACGCCGCCTGGTCGGGGAAGGCGAGCACCGGCAGGTCGGTGGGCGGGGTCACGGGCACGGTCATGGGCACCGATCCTGGCCGCGCCGCCGCCCGGTGCGCCACCCTGTGCGGGTGGACCGGGCCAGCGACGTCCTCACCGCCGACCTCGAGCCCCGGCCGGGTGGGCCGGTGCGGCACTGGGTCCGGGTGGCCGGCGCGTTCGCCGCCGAGATGGCGCAGGGTCTGGTGCCCGCACCCACCGTGCTCGACGTCGTGGTGCGCCGCCGCGACGACGGGACGGAGGTGCTGCGGGTGCCCGGCGAGGACCCCTCCGCGCACCTGCTGTCGGCGGTCCGCGACGAGCTGGCCGCCGTGGAGCCGGAGGAGTTCCTGGCCCGCTGGAGCGTGCGCACCGGCTGAGCGCGCTCAGAGCTGCGCGCGCAGCACCTCCGCGGCCAGCGCCAGCGAGCGCATCTTGCCCTCGGCGGCGGCCCGGGGCAGGTACTTCAGGCCGCAGTCGCTGGAGAGCACCAGCCGCTCGACGTCGACGTCGTCCAGGGCCCGCCGCACGCGGTCGGCCACCACCTCCGGCGTCTCCACCTCCGGCGTGGACAGGTCCAGCACGCCCAGCGCGATCCCCTTGCCGCGCAGCGGCCGGAGCGAGGCGGGGTCCAGGTGCGACTGGGCGGTCTCCACCGAGACGGTGTCCACCGGGGTGTCGGCGAGCTCGGGCAGGAACGAGTAGCCCGCCGGGCGCTCGGCGACCATCGCCGCGTAGCCGAAGCACAGGTGCAGGTGCACCGGGCCGGGCGCGCCCTCGACCGCCCGGGTCACGGCCTCGGCGCCGTAGCGGCGGGCCACCTCCGGCCGCGCCTGCAGCCACGGCTCGTCGACCTGGACGACGTCGGCGCCGGCGGCGAACAGGTCGGCGATCTCCTCGCGGACGACGTCGGCGTAGGCCAGGGCCAGCGCGCGGTCGTCGCCGTAGTGCTCGTCCTGGGCCTGCTGCGCCATGGTGAACGGCCCCGGCAGCGTGGTCTTCACGGCGCGGTCGGTGGCAGCACGGAGGAAGGCCACGTCGCGGGCCTGGATGGGGCCGCGGCGGCGGATCTCCCCGACCACCCGCGGCACCGGGATCGGCTGCCCCGACCGGTTGCGCACCGTGCCCGGGGTGTCGACGTCGACGCCGTCGAGCGCGGTGGCGAAGTGGTTGGAGTAGGACTCGCGGCGCTGCTCCCCGTCACCCACCAGGTGCAGGCCGGCCCGCTCCTGGGCGCGCACGGCCAGCAGCGTCGCGTCGTCCTGGGCCTCCTCGAGCAGCTCGGGCGCCGGCCGCCACAGCTCGCGGGCGCGCACCCGCGGCGGGAACTGGTGCGCCAGGCGGTCGGAGTCGATGAGCCAGCCCGGCTGCGGGAGGCTCCCGACGACGGTGGTGGGCAGCGGCGGCAGCGGGGCGGGCACGCAGGGAGTCTGCCCCGGACGGGGGCACGGGCTCGCGACCCGTCCCGTGTGGTCCGCCTGGAGGACGGTCGTGGTCCTGCGCTCCGCCGCCGACCGGCCTGGGGCCTGGGCTGGCTGCTGCTCGTCTCCGGCAGCACCGGCCCGGACGGCGTCGCCCCCGGAGGAGACCGTCGAGCACGGGTGGTGGCAGCGCAGCGCGTCGGGCTCCTCCCTCGACCTGCTGGTCGTCCTGGGACTGGTCTCGACGGCCCGGGCGGTCACCGACCTCCGGCTGGACGCCGCCGCCGTGCTCACCGCCACCGTGCTCACCGCCGCCGTGCTCACCGTCGTCGTCGTCGCGCTCGCCGACGTCACGGTCCGCATGGCGGTGCCGAGCCGGCGCGAGGCCTGAGCTCCGGTCCACCCCGGACTGACCGGTCGGTGCCGCGGGGCGCCCGTCGTGCGGCTGTGCTGGGGTGGGGTCGTGGCGGACAACTACATCGCGGAGCACGCGTTCGGCGCCCCGGCCATCGACCCGGAGGCCTTCGTCGCGCCGACGGCGGTCGTCGTCGGCGCGGTGACCATGGGGCCGCGCTCGAGCATCTGGTACGGCGCGGTCGCGCGGGCCGACGCCGAGGTCATCGAGATCGGCGAGGGCTCGAACGTCCAGGACGGCTCGACGCTGCACTCCGACCCGGGCTTCCCGCTCGTCGTCGGCAGGGGCGTCACCGTCGGGCACCGGGTGGTGCTGCACGGCGCGCGGGTCGACGACGACGTGCTGGTCGGCATGGGCAGCGTGGTGATGAACGGCGCGCACATCGGGTCGGGCTCGATCGTGGCCGCCGGCGCGGTCGTCACCCAGGGGACGCAGGTGCCGCCGGGCTCCCTGGTCGCCGGCGTCCCGGCCAAGGTGGTCCGGCCGACCACCGAGGACGACCTCACCCACATCCGGCTCAACGCGCAGAGCTACACCGAGCGGCTGCCCACGGCCCGGGAGGTGCGCCCGGTCGTGCGCGACGGCTGAGACCGCCGGTCCCGTCGGCTCAGCCGGCCCCGGCGAGGCGGGCCACCGCGGCGCAGACGTCCTCGACCGGCAGCGCCATCGTCGCGTCGCCCACGGCGAGCTCGACCCGCAGCACCGACGGGTCGCCGGTGGTCGCGGGCTCGGCCCAGGTCCACAGCCCCTCCTCGGCCAGCCCGCGGGCGGCCGTGCGGAAGGCGTCGGGCGTCGTCGCGAGCAGGAGGTGCAGCATCGGCGTCTGCGGCGGGTCGGGGACCACCCGCACACCGGGCAGGCCGCGGACGGCGTCGGCGACCTCCCGTGCCCGCCGCAGGTACTCCGGCACCCGCGGCAGCCGCTCGCGCAGGCAGGTCAGCGCCGAGGCCGCGCCGGGCCACAGGCCGAACAGGGTGCCGCCGAGCCGGTGCCGCCACTCGCGGACCTCGGCGACGTGGTCGGCCGGTCCGGCCAGGCAGCACCCGGCCAGCGCGCCGATGCCCTTGTAGAAGCTGACGTAGACGGTGTCGAAGGGCGCGGCGAGGTCCGACGGCGGCAACCCGTAGCCGGCGGAGGCCTCCCACAGCCGGGCGCCGTCGAGGTGGGCCACCGAGTGCACGTCGTGCGCCCAGGCCACCTGCTCGACGACGTCGTCCCACGGCGGCAGCTGCCCGCCCAGGTCGCGCTGCGGCAGCTCCACCACCAGCGCGGCGGGGGACTCGGCGACGGCGTCGAGGTCGGCGCGCAGCAGCAGCCGGTCGCGGTCGCCGACCGGGCGCGGGACCAGGCCGTGCAGCCGCTCGAGCGCGCCGCCCTCGTGCTGGAACAGGTGGCACTGGGGGTGCGCGACGACGGTGCGCCGCAGGGTGCGCCCGGCGTGCACCCGCAGCGCGGCCTGCTGGGCCATCGTGCCGCTGGGCAGGTACACCGCCGCGGGCTTGTCCAGCAGCGCCGCGACCTCGGCTTCCAGCTCGGCCACCACGCCGCCCGCGCCGTAGCGGTCCACCGCGGTGCCCGCGGGGATCGTGGCCAGCAGGGTCTCCGCGCGCACCGGCCCGTGGCCGGACAGTGCCCGGTCGCAGGACAGCCGCAGGGCGTCGAGGTCGTCGTCGCTCACGTGCCCAGCAGACCACGCACCAGCGCCCCGACGGCGTCGGCCTCGATGAGGAAGCCGTCGTGCCCGTACGGCGAGGACACCACCTGCAGCGGGACGCCGAGCGCCTCGGCCACCTGCTGCTGCAGCGCCAGCGGGTAGAGCCGGTCGCTGTCGACGCCGGCGACGACGGCCCGCGCCGTCACCCGGGCCAGCGCGGCCGCCACGCCGCCGCGGCCGCGGCCGACGTCCCAGGTGTTCATCGCCTCGGTGAGCACCACGTAGCTGTCCGGGTCGAACCGGCGGACGAGCTTGTCGGCGTGGTGCTCGAGGTAGGAGGCGACGGCGAAGCGGCCGTCGGCCTGCACGGTCGTGCCGAACCGCTCGTCGAGCTCGAGCGCGCTGCGGTAGGTGAGGTGCGCGATCCGCCGGGCGATGCCGAGGCCGGCGACCGGGTCGGCGCGGACGGCGGCCTGCTGGGTGGTCTGGGTGCCCAGCTGGTCGGCGGTGACCGCGGCGCCCGAGGCGAGGAAGAACAGCCCGGCCACCCGGTCGGGCAGCGCCACCGCCCACTCCAGCGCCCGCATGCCGCCCATCGACCCGCCGACGACCGCCGCCCACCGGCGCACGCCCAGGGCGTCGGCCAGCGCGGCCTCGACCAGCACCTGGTCGGCCACCGTCACCTCGGGGAACCGCGGGCCCCACGGCCGGCCGTCGGGCGCGGTCGACGAGGGCCCCGTCGTCCCCTGGCAGCCGCCGAGCACGTTCGCGCAGACGACGAAGAGCCGGTCGGTGTCCAGGGGCGCGCCCGGCCCCACCAGCGGCGCCCACCAGCCCGGCGTCGGGTGGCCGGGGCCCGCGGGACCGGTGACGTGGCTGTCGCCGGTGAGCGCGTGCTCGACGAGCACCGCGTTGCCGCCGTCGGGGGCGAGCTCGCCCCAGGTCTCGTAGGCGACCCGCACGCCGGGCAGCACCCCGCCGCGCTCGAGGTGGACCGGTCCGTCCAGGTCCAGGAACAGCCGGTCCCCGGTGGGGTCGCCGTCGCGCCACCCCCCGGTGCGCGGCGGGGTGCGGGACGCCGGGACGTCCCGCACCCCCGTCATCACGCCCCCTTGGCGGCGCGGAACCCCGCCTCGAGGTCGGCCAGGATGTCCTCGATCCCCTCCAGGCCCACGGCCAGGCGGACCAGTCCCGGCGTGACGCCGGTGGTCAGCTGCTCGTCCTCGGTGAGCTGCGAGTGGGTGGTCGAGGCCGGGTGGATGACCAGGCTGCGGACGTCGCCGATGTTGGCCACGTGGCTGTGCAGCTCCAGGGCCTCGACGAACCGCTGCCCCGCCGCGCGGCCGCCGTGCAGCTCGAAGGTGAGCACCGCGCCGGCGCCCCGCGGGGCGTACCGCTGCTGCGCGGCGTGCCACGGCGAGGAGGGCAGGCCCGGGTAGTTCACCCGGTCCACCTCGTCGTGCGCCTCGAGGAACTCGGCGACGCGGAGGGTGTTCTGCACGTGCCGCTCCATCCGCAGCGACAGCGTCTCGATGCCCTGCACGACGAGGAAGGCGTTGAACGGCGAGATCGCCGGGCCCAGGTCGCGCAGCAGCTGCACGCGGGCCTTGAGCGCGTAGGCCGGCGCACCGAGGTCGGCGTAGACGACGCCGTGGTAGGTCGGGTCGGGCGTGGTGAACCCGGGGAACCGCCCGCTGCGCCAGTCGAAACCGCCGCCGTCGACGATGATCCCCGCGATCGCGGTGCCGTGACCGCCGAGGTACTTGGTCGCCGAGTGGACGACGACGTCGGCGCCGTGCTCCAGCGGGCGCTCGAGGAACGGGGTGGCGATCGTGTTGTCGACGATCAGCGGGACGCCGTTGCGGTGGGCCACCTCCGCCACCGCGGCGACGTCGAGGACGTCACCCTTCGGGTTGCCGATGCTCTCGCCGAAGAACGCCTTCGTGTTGTCGCGGACCAGGGCCTGCCAGGCCTCCGGGTCGTCGGGGTCCTCGACGAAGGACACCTCGACGCCGAGCTTGGGCATCGAGTGGTGCAGCAGGTTGTAGGTGCCGCCGTACAGCGACGCGGAGGCGACGACGTGGTCGCCGGCCTCGGCGACGTTGAGGATCGACAGCGTCGTCGCCGACTGCCCGCTCGCCACGGCCAGCGCCGCGACGCCGCCCTCGAGGGAGGCCACGCGCTGCTCGAGCGCGTCCTGCGTCGGGTTCATGATCCGCGTGTAGATGTTGCCCATCTCCGCCAGCGCGAACAGGTCCGCGGCGTGCTGGCTGTCGCGGAACTGGTAGGCGGTCGTGGCGTAGATGGGCAGCGCCCGGGCACCGGTGGTCGGGTCGGGGCTGGTGCCGGCGTGGATCTGCCGGGTCTCGAAGCTCCAGCTCTGGGGGTCGGTCAACGCGCCGTCTCCTCTCGTTCCGGAGGACCTGCGGCGCACAGGTGCTCCGTCCTTGCCGCGCGGCGGTCGCCGCACGGCCGGCTCTTCCCCTGGGAGCACCTCAGACGGAGGAGGAGGTTGCCGGACAGCCAGCCAGGTACTTCACGCTGTCGCTCAGGAGCCTGCGGCGACCCTAGCGGGCCACCGGGCAGGTCCGGCAGGGGGTCAGGTCGGCGGGGAGGGGGCCCCGGTCGTCGCCGGGGCCCCCGGGGTGCCGGCCGGTGGCCCGCTCGTCGTCGGCCCGGTCGTCGGCCCGACGGTCTGCGGGGTGTCGGTGGTCGTCGGGCCGTCCCCCGAGGTCGGCGCGCCCGTCGTCGGCCCGGTCGTCGTCGGCCCGGTCGTCGGCTCCGGGCTCGTCGGCTCCGGGCTCGTCGGCTCCGGGGACGTCGCCGGCGGCACGCTGGTCGTGGGCGCGACCGTCGTCGCCGGTGCCGGGGCGGGCGCCGGCGTGGTCGTCGTGGTCCCGCCGGTCGGCCCGGTGCCGCCGGTCGCCTCCGGCCGGACGTAGAGGTGCAGCAGGCCCAGGCCGAGGAAGAGCAGCACCAGGACGACGGTCGAGGTGCGCAGCCGGCCGATGTGCCCGGGCACCCGCCTGCGCAGGAGCCCGGTGAGGCCGAAGCGCCCGCGCGCGGCCGGGTCGCCGCCGCCGGCGCGCCCCGCGTCGGGCCGCGGGCCGCCGGGGACGGTCACTGCTGCGCCCCCTGGCGGACCGGGGGCGCGGCCGGGTCCGGCGGCGGCGCGGGGCTCAGGGTGAGGCCGGCGCGGCGGAAGGCCAGCACGATCCGCTCGCGCAGGTCGCGGCCCACCTCGAACTGCCGGCCGGGCAGCGTGCGGGCCACCACCCGCACGTTGACCTGCTCGAGGTCGATGCTCTCCACGCCCATGACGCTGGGCTCGTCGAGCAGCAGGCGGCGCAGGCCGGGGTCGGCGAAGGCGTCGCGGCCCACCTCGCGGAGGATCCCGTTGACGCGGCTGACGTCGGCCGTCGTCGGCACCGGGACGTCGACCACCGCCCGCGCCCAGTCGCGGGAGAGGTTGACGACCTTGACGATCTGGCCGTTGGGCACGGTGATCACCTCGCCGTCGGCGGAGCGCAGCCGGGTGACCCGCAGCGTGACGTCCTCGACCGTGCCGTCGGCCGGGTCGCCGCCGCCCACCACCTGGATCGAGACGACGTCGCCGAAGCCGTACTGCCGCTCGGTGATGAGGAAGAACCCGGCGAGCACGTCGCCGACGATGCGCTGGGCGCCGAAGCCGAGGCCGACGCCGAGCACGGTGGCCGGCGCCACCAGCCCGGTGACCGGGACGCCGAGGCGGTCGAGCACGTAGAACACCGCCACCGTGTAGATCAGCACGATGAGCGCCCAGGTGATCACCTGCGTGAGCGAGTGGCGGTGCTTGGCGGCCTCGGAGCGGACCAGCACGTCGCCGCCGGTGGAGCGGGCGTCGATGCGGTCGGTGATCCGCGTGCCCACCCAGGTCACGAACCGGGCCAGCAGCACCGAGCCCAGGATGATCAGCACGATCTGCAGGCCGCGGTCGGCGAGCCAGTCGAGCAGGTCGGTCAGCGGGCCCATGGCAGGTCGGGACCTCCCCTCCACGTCGGGTCGGCCACCATCCAACCGGGTCGGCCGGGCGGGCGGCTCACCGCGGCTCGACGAACAACGAGGCCACCGACCGGCCGATGCGCCCGCGGGTGTCGTGGAGGTCGGCGGCGCACTGCCCGACCCCGGTCGGGCCGAGGGTGGTGGCGGCGTCCATGGCCAGCCACTCGCCGGCCGGCTGCCGGAAGAGTGCGACGACGAGGTCGACGTTGGCGAAGGTGGCCCGCGACCAGTCCAGCTCGGCGGAGATGCCGCTGGCCGCGTCGGTCATCACCAGCAGGTGCTGCAGCGGCGTGATCGGCTCGCCCTCGACCAGGGCGCACAGCGGCCGGGTCCAGGCGGCCGCGGGCCCCGGCCCGGTCAGCGAGCCCGCGGCCGCCCGCCACTCCAGCGACCGGTGGTAGGCGACCTCCTGGCGGAAGACGGAGAACTGCGCCGGCGCGCTCTCCTGCGGGCCGACCGGGAGTGGTGGCGCCGGGCTGGCGGTGTCGGCGCTGTCCGCCGTCCGCACCCGCCACGCCGTCAGCCGCATGGCGGTCCGGCCGCCGGCCTCCAGCGCCGCCTCGACCAGCTCGATCCGCCGGCCCGGCCGGACCACCCGGGCGGCGACCCGCACCGGGCCCACCGGCACCGGCCCGAGGACGTCGAAGGCCAGCCGCACCGTCTGCCCGCCGGGGATCCCGCTCGCCCGCTCGGCCTCCCGGGCCAGCAGCGCGGCCGGCGGCCCGGCGTGCTGCAGGCCCGGGTCCCACGGGCCGATGGTCAGCGCGGTGGCGACCAGGCCGTCGCCGTCGGGCAGGTAGAACGCGGCGGGCAGCTGCACGCCCGGCAGTCTGCCGACGGGCCGCCCGGGGCGGTCCCCGGGGTCAGCTCCGCCGGGAGAGCCACAGCGCCGTCGCCACCCAGGTCAGCCCGCCGGCGGCGGCCGCCGCCCAGATCCAGCGCAGCTGCTGGCCCTCCGTGGACAGCCACAGCAGCACCGCGACGACGGTGACCGCGCCGGCCAGCGGGGAGGAGCGCAGCAGCGTGCCGACCGTGTCCGGCCCGGGGACGGCGAAGAACAGCACCAGCGCGGCCACGAAGAGGAACGCACAGAGTGCGGCGAGGAACGCCGCGGTCACGCCGAACTGCGCGGGCAGCACCAGCGCCGCGATGCCGAGGACGACGGCGCCGCCGGCCAGCCAGGTCAGCGTGCGGCGGCGGCGCGGGGACCACGGCGGTCGGAGCTCGGTCACGCACCCGAGGGTGCCCGCTGCCCCTGGACGCCACCCGCCCGCCGGCTGTGGTGTCGCCCGCGATGAGTTCCGCCCGGCCGCGCCGTCTCCCCTCCCGACGGGTCCGGACGGCGGGCCCCGCGGACGACGGGAGCACCACCGTGCGCATGCTCTTCCTCAACCTGCCGGTGAGCGACGTGGCGGCCGGCCGCGCCTTCTACAGCGCGCTCGGCTTCTCGATCGACGAGCAGTTCTCCGACGACTCGTCGGCCTCGGTCGTGGTCAGCGACGCCATCCACGTGCAGCTGCTCTCGCACGAGCGGTTCGCCGGCTTCCTGCCCGAGGGCACCGCGACCGGTGACCCGCGCTCGGCGACGGCGGCCCTCTACGCGCTGTCCTGCGACAGCCGGGAGGAGGTCGACGCGATGGTCGAGAAGGCGGTGGGCGCCGGCGGCGGTACCTGGATGCCGGCCCAGGACCACGGGTTCATGTACGGCTCGAGCTTCACCGACCCCGACGGTCACGTCTGGGAGGTCGTGTGGATGGACCCCGCGCACGTGCAGTGACCGGCCGGTAGGTGGTGTCGGCGCCTACGCCCGCTACAGTCGGACGGGTGCCGCACACCCGCCGTCCCGCCGTCGGCTACCTCACCACCGTGGCGGCGGCCGGGCTGTTCGCCGTCAACGGCACCGTCTCCACGCTCGCCCTGCAGGCCGGCATCCCGCCGACCTGGCTGACGGCGCTGCGCTGCGGCGGCGCGGCGGTCGGGCTGCTCGCCGCGCTGGCGCTGGTCTCCCCGCGGCGGCTGCGGCTGACCTGGCGCGAGGTGCCCTTCCTCGCCGTCTTCGGCGTGGTGGGCGTGGCCCTCACCCAGTTCCTCTACTTCGTCGCCATCGGCCGGCTCCCGGTGGGCATCGCCCTGGTGTTCGAGATGACGGCGCCGGTCGGGATCGCGCTGTGGGTGCGGCTGGTGCGCCGGGAGCCGGTGCGGCCGCGCATCTGGCTCGCCCTCGGGCTGTCGCTGTCGGGGCTGGTGCTGGTGGCCCAGGTGTGGCAGGGCGGCGGGTCGCTGGACCCGGTCGGCGTCGGCGCGGGCCTGGCCGCGGCCGTCTGCCTGGCCACCTACTACCTGATGGGGGAGCGGGGGACGGCGACCCGCGACCCGGTCGCGCTGACCACGTGGACGTTCGTGGCCGCGGGGCTGTTCTGGGCCGCCGTCGCACCGTTCACCGCGCGGTTCGACGCCGCCGTGCTCGGTGAGCGGGTGCCGGTCTCCCTGGGCTCGCTGACCCTGCCGCTGTGGCTGCTGGTGCTGTGGATCGTCGTGCTCGGCGCGATCACGCCGTTCTGGCTGTCGATCGCGGCGCTGCGCCACCTGCCGCCCACCACCGCGGGCCTGGTGGCCACCGTCGAGCCGGTGTTCGCCTCCGTCGTCGCGTGGCTGTGGCTCGAGCAGGTGCTCAGCGGCTGGCAGGTGGCCGGCGGCCTCGTCGTCCTCACCGGGATCGTGCTGGCGCAGACCGCGCGGACCCGTGCCCCGGGGCCGGCGCCGGCGCCCGTCCCCGAGACGCCGGCGCCCGTCTGAGCCGTCTGCTGCCGGTGAGGAGCCCACGGGGTTCCCCGCCCGTGCGGCTCAGGTTAGGCTCGCCTTACCTGCGGTCCGCACGGGCCGTCCCTGGGGGAACGGAGACCGGAGTGACGACGACCGAGGCGCCCGCGGCGGTGACCGAGCTGCCGCAGTGGCTGTTCTTCGACACCGTCGTCGCCCGCGTGCGGCCGCTGGGCCCGAGCACGGTCCGGATCACGCTGACCGGCCCGCAGCTGGGCGGCTTCGGGGTCGCCGGCGACGACCAGCGGGTCAAGCTCGTGCTCGCCCCCGACCCGGCGGCGCTGGCCGAGCTCCAGGCGGCCGGCGGCGAGTGGTACCCGGTCCACTGCGCGCTGGCCGACGACCGGCGCCCGGTGCTGCGCACCTACACCGTGCGCGCAGCCCGTCCCGAGCGCGCCGAGGTCGACCTCGACGTCGTGCTGCACGGGGTCGGCGACGGGCACGCCGGCCCGGCCGCGACCTGGGCCGCCGCGGCCCGGCCCGGCGACGCGGCGGTGCTCATGGGCCCCGACCGGCCCGGCCGCGGCCGCGCGTGGGGCGTCGAGTGGGCGCCGCCGGCCACCGCGACCCGCCTGCTGCTCGTCGGCGACGAGACGGCGGTGCCCGCGGTCTCCGCCGTCCTGGAGTCGCTGCCCGAGGTGCCCGGACGCCGCGCCGTCGCCGTCCTCGAGGTCCCCGGGCCCGGCGACGCGCAGAACCTGGCGCTGCCCGAGGGCGTCACCGTGCACTGGCTGTTCCGCCAGGGCCGGCCCCGCGGCGAGCTGACGGTGCCCGCGGTGCACGCCGCGCTGGTCGACCTCGGTGTCGCCGCTGCGCCCGCCGCGGCGCCCGAGGACGTCGACCTCGACGCCGGGCTGCTGTGGGAGGTCCCCGAGGACCCCGCCGCCGGGGCCGGCTGCTACGCGTGGCTCGCCGGTGAGGCCGGGGTGGTCAAGCGGCTGCGCCGGCACCTCGTCGGCGACCTCGGCGTCGACCGCCGCGCGGTCGCCTTCATGGGCTACTGGCGCGAGGGCCGCGCCGAGGGCTAGCGGCGGAGGCGGCGGACGGGGACGACCATCGGGGTGCCGGCCACCGGGTCGGGCACCACGCGGGCCTCGAGGTCGAACACGTCGGCGAGCAGCTGCTCGGTGAGCACCTCGTGCGGCGTCCCCGAGGCGACCAGGACGCCGTCGCGCATCGCGACCAGCCGCTGCGCGTAGCGGGCGGCGAGGTTGAGGTCGTGCAGCACGACGACGACGGTGCGCCCGCGCTCGGCGTGCAGCCGCGACACCAGCTCCAGGACGTCGATCTGGTGGGAGAGGTCCAGGTAGGTCGTCGGCTCGTCGAGCAGCAGCAGGTCGGTCCCCTGCGCCAGCGCCATCGAGATCCAGGCCCGCTGCCGCTGCCCGCCGGAGAGCTCGTCGACCGGGCGGTCGGCGAGGTCGCCCGTGCCGGTCCACGCCATCGCCTCGGCCACCACCGCCTCGTCCTGCGTCGACCACTGCTGCAGCCAGCTCTGGTGCGGGTGCCGGCCGCGGGCCACCAGGTCGGCCACGGTCAGGCCGGCCGGCGCCACCGGCGTCTGCGGCAGCAGGCCCAGGACGCGGGCCACCTCGCGGGTCGGCGCCCGCGCGATCGAGCGGCCGTCGAGCAGCACCTGCCCCGCCTGCGGGCGCAGCAGCCGGCCCAGCGCCCGCAGCAGCGTGGACTTGCCGCAGCCGTTGGGGCCGACGATGGCGGTGAACGAGCCGTCGGTCAGCCGCAGGTCGAGCCCGTCGACGACGACGCGGTCGTCGTAGGCCAGCCGCACGCCCTCGGCGGCGAGGCGGACCGGTCCGTCCGGGCCGGTGGTGGGCGCGGGGCGGGTGCGGGGGGCAGCAGTGGTCATGCGGTGGTCCGCCTCCCGCGGACGAGCAGCCAGAGCAGGTAGGGCGCGCCGAGCGCGGCGGTGAGGATGCCGACGGGCAGCGCCTGGGGCAGGACGGTGCGGGTGAGCAGGTCGGCGCCGACGACCAGCGCGGCGCCCAGCAGACCCGAGGCCAGCAGCGGCGGCCGGGAGCCGCCGGCCAGCCGGACGGCGACCTGCGGGACGACGAGCGCGACGAAGGCGATCGGCCCGGCGGCGGCCACCGCCGTCGCCACCAGCAGGACGGCGACGACGACCACGGCACCCTGGGCGCGGGCGAGCCGGACCCCCAGCCCGCGGGCGGTGTCGTCGCCGAACTGCAGCACGCCGAGCACCCGGCCGGCGGCCAGCGCGAGCGGGACCAGCACCAGGAGCGACAGCGCCAACGGCGCGGCCTGCTCCCAGGTGCGGGCGTTGAGCGAGCCGGTGATCCACACGTAGGCCGACGCGGCGTCGTGGATCTCGGCGCGGGTGAGCAGCCAGTCGGTGAGCGCCTGCGCCACCGACCACAGCGCGATGCCGATCAGCACGAGCCGGTAGCCGTCGATGCCCGAGCGCCAGGCCAGGACGAACAGCAGCGCGCCGACCCCCAGCGCGCCGAGCAGCGCGGCCAGCGGGACGCCGAGCCCGCCGAGCAGGGCACCGGTGGAGGTGCCGCCGCCCAGCACGATCGCCGCGACGGCGCCCACCGAGGCGCCCTGGGTGATGCCCAGGACGTCGGGGGAGGCCAGCGGGTTGCGGGCGAAGGTCTGGAACAGCGCGCCGGCCAGGCCGAGCGCGAGCCCGACCAGCGCGCCGACGGCGGTCCGCGGGGCGCGCAGCTCCAGGACGACGAAGGCCTGGCCCTCGGTGCCCGCGCCGACCAGGGTGCGCAGCACGTCGCCGAGCGCGATCGGGTAGTCGCCGCGGCCCAGGCTCGCCGCGCCGAGCAGCACGACCGCGACCGCCGCCACCAGCGGGACGACGACCGAGCGCCACCGGAACCGCGCCGAGACCGGACCCACCCGCACCGTGACCGCCCGCCCGCGCGGGCGCCCGCCGGGGTCGGGCGGCGTCGTCCGCGCGACGGCGTCGGCGGTCGCGGTCACAGGCCGGCCGCCGTCCGCCGGCGGCGGACCAGCGCCACGAAGGCCGGCCCGCCGAGGAGCGCGAGCACGATGCCGACCTGCAGCTCGCCGGGCCGGGCGACCACCCGGCCGACGACGTCGGCGGCGAGCAGCACGACGGCGCCCAGCAGGCCGGCGCAGGGCACCAGCCAGCGGTGTGCCGGCCCGGTGAACGCCCGGACGGCGTGCGGCACGACCAGGCCGACGAAGGCGATCGGGCCGCAGGCGGCGGTGGCCGCGCCGGCCAGCAGCGTGGTGGCGCCCAGGCCGACGAGGCGGGCCGGCCAGACGCGCTGGCCGAGGCCGCGGGCGACGTCCTCGCCCATGCCGAGCAGGTCCAGCGCCGGCGCGTTGAGCAGCGCGAGGACCAGCCCGGCCGCGATGAACGGCGCCACCTGCCAGGCGACGTCGGCGCCGCGGCCGGCCAGGGCGCCGACCACCCAGAAGCGGAAGGCGTCGAGGGAGTCCGAGTCGCTGACCAGCACCGCGCGGACCAGCGCGAACAGCAGCGCGCTCAGCGCGGAGCCGGCCAGCGCGAGGGTGACGGGGGTGGGCCCGCCGCGGCCGGCCGAGCCGAGGACGTAGACGGCGACGGTGCCGGCCAGCGCCCCGGCGAAGGCGAACCACACGTACCCGGCCGGGGTGCCGACGCCGAGCAGCACGATCGCCAGGACGACGGCGAACGAGGCGCCGGCGGTGATGCCGAGGAGCCCGGGGTCGCCGAGCGGGTTGCGGGTGTGGCCCTGGATGAGGGCGCCGGAGACGCCGAGGGCCGCGCCGACCATCAGGCCGAGCACCGTGCGCGGGACCCGCAGGTCCCACACGATGACCGCCTCCTCGGTGCGCAGCGAGCGGTCGGTCAGCGCCTCCCACACGGTGCCCGGGCCCAGCGGGCGGCTGCCCACGGCGATGCTCGCCGCGCAGGCGGCGCCCAGCAGGACGAGGAGGGCGAGCAACCCGAGCAGTCGGCGGCGGGTGCGCGCGGCCCGTCCCGTTGCGGGAGCAGCGGTGTCCGGCGGGGTCGCCGCGGCGGCGCGGGTCGCGCTGGGGACGGACACCGGCGGCTCCGGACGGTCGGGTTCGGTGAGGCTCACCTTACCCGGCGGTCCGTCAGTGCTTGAGGCGGCGACTGCCCTGGTGCCAGTCCTCCTGGATGCCCACCTCGTCCTCGGTGGTGCCGAAGGCGGGCAGCTGCGGGCGCTCGCGCAGGCTGCGCTTGAGCTCGGCGAACCCCGGGAAGCGGGCCAGCCCGACGACGTGGTCCCACAGCGGCACGGCCTGCTCCGCGGTCGGCGGCCGGCTGATCACCGGGCCGAAGAAGGCCACGCCCTCCGGCGGCTCGAAGTGCAGGATCGGCGTCCCGACGTCGCGGCCGGTGAGGCCCAGCGCCTCGTCGGTCTCGGCCCGGACCGTGGCGTCCCACGCGTCGTCGTCCACGGCGGCGGCCAGGTCGGCGGGCAGGCCGGCCTCGGTGAGCACGGTCCCGAGGAACTCCCGGCCGGTGGCCCGCTCCGGCGGCGGCTGCCCGGCCGGGTCCTCGAAGACGTGCCGGCCCATCGCCTCGTAGAGCCGGCCGACCGCCGGGCGCCCGTGATCCTCGCGGGTGCGGGCGGCGACCCGCAGCAGGTGCAGCCCGGCGGTGTGCCCGGCCTCGTACTCCGGCGGGAAGTGGCTGTCGTAGTCGACGTGCGCGTTGAGCAGCCGCAGCGACACGAACCGCCAGTCGACGTCGTACTCGCGCTGCGCGGCGACCGTGCGGACCCACCTGCTGGTCATCCACGCGAACGGGCAGACGGGGTCGAAGTAGAAGTGCAGGTCGGCCATGCCCCCATGCTCCTGCCGCGCGCCCCGGACCGCTCTGCGGGCCGGTTCCGTGCCACCCGGGTCCGATCCGGCCCGGGGAGGAGGGAACCGGCCCGGGAAGTGAGGTCAGCGGGGGAGGAGGGCCTCGATCGCCGTCCGGACCTCGGGGGCGCCGGGGTCCGTGGTCGGGCGGAACCGCGCCACCACCTCGCCGTCGCCGTCGACGAGGAACTTCTCGAAGTTCCACCTGACGTCGCCGGCCTCGCCCGAGGCGTCGGGCGCCGCGGCCAGCCGCCGGAACACCGGGTGCGCGCCCTCCCCGTTGACCTCCAGCTTCTCGGTCATCGGGAAGGTGACGCCGTAGGTGGCCGAGCAGAACCCGGCGATCTCCTCGGCGGTGCCCGGCTCCTGCCCCGCGAACTGGTTGCACGGCACGCCGACCACGGTGAACCCGCGCGGCCCGTACTCCTGCTGCAGCTGCTCGAGCTGGGTGTACTGCGGCGTCAGGCCGCAGCGGCTGGCCACGTTGACCACCAGCGCGGGCTCGCCGCCGGTGAGCGCGCGGAGGGTGGTCGCCTCCCCCTGCAGGCTCGCGAGGGGCAGGTCGAGGAGGTCGGTCACGGGGTCCTCTCCGTCATTCCAGGCTGCTGACGTCGTCGGGCACGTCGACGGCGTGCTGGCGCAGCGCGGCGAGCGGCACCACGTCGAGCGCCCGCGCGTTCGTGGCGGCCAGGACGACACCGGCCGCCGCGCCCGCCCGGTAGGCCTGCAGCCACCGCGCGGCCACCACGCACCAGCGGTCACCGGGCCGCAGGCCGGGGAAGCCGTACTCCGGCCGCGGGGTGGTGAGGTCGTTGCCCAGCTCCCGCTGCACCGCGAGGAACTCCTGCGAGACGACCGTGCACACGGTGTGGCTGCCCAGGTCCTCCGGGCCCGTGCTGCAGACGCCGTCGCGGTAGAACCCGGTCAGCGGCTCGGTGCCGCACGGCTGCAGCACCCCGCCCAGCACGTTGCGCTCCGGCTCGGTCACGGCTCGATCGTGGCAGAGCCGACGGTCCCGGGCCCGGCCGCCGGTACGGCGACCGGGCCCGGGAGGCGGTCAGCCCGTCGTCCCCCGGCGGCGGGCCAGCACGAGTCCCGCGCCGGTGAGCAGGGCCAGCAGCCCCGCGCCGAGGACGCCGGCCAGCTGCGTGCCGGTGTAGGCGAGCGCGTCACCGGCGGTGCCGGCGGTGTCGGCGGTGCCGGCCGGTGTGGCGGACCCACCGGCCGGCCAGGTCGCTGCCGGGTGCGCGGACGGCGTGCCGGCCCCGTGCCGCGGCGCGACCGGGTGACCGGCCGGCTGCGGGTGCGCCCAGCTCCCGGACCGTGCCGTGTGCGTGGGCGCCGCGGGTCCGGCCGGCCCGGTGCCCTGGCCCGGGCCGGTGCCCTGGCCCGGGCCGGGGGCCTGGCCCTGGCCGGTGCCCTGGCCCTGGCCGGTGCCCTGGCCCGGCGCGGTGCAGTCGCCCCCACCGTCGCCGAGCACGCCGGCGCCGGTGCCGCAGACGGTCACCGGCAGCTCGACGTCGACGAGTCCGCCGCCGGTGGTGCCGGGCCCGCCGGTGGTGTCGGGCCCGCCGGTGGCCGGGGTGCAGCTGCCGGCGGCGTCGCCGAGCACGCCGACGCCGTTGCCGCACACGGTCACCGGGATGCTGACGGCCGCGGGCGGGGCAGCGGGCGCCGTGCCCGACGCCGAGGCGTCGCCGAGCACGCCGACGGCGTTGCCTGCCACGGTGACCGGCACCGCCAGGTCGGCCGGGCCGGAGGGAGCGGGCGGCGCGGCGTCCTGCGAGACGGCGACCCCGCCGACCGCGGCGTCGTTGCCGCCGATCGTGACGGGCACCGCAACGGCGGCCGGGCCGAGGTCGACGGAGAGGTCCGTCGAGACCGCCGGCAGCCCGGTGCTGCCGGGGGCCGGGGCGTCGCCGAGGACGCCCAGTGCGTTGTCGGTGACGGTGACCGGGACGGTCACGTCGAGGTCGTCGGATGCTGCGGCGACACCGGTGCCGACGGCCAGCAGGCCGCCGGTCAGCAGTGCCACGCGCAGGGTGCGGGTGACCCAGGTGGTCATCGAGAGCTCCTGACTGAGGGTGCGAGGGGACCCCGGTCCCGGACGGGACGGCGGGGGCGGTGCGCTCGGCCGGCGTCGTGCCGGCGGCGCGGTCCTCAGTCGGGTGAGGTGGCGGGGTCGAGGACGGCG
The DNA here is from genome assembly GCF_900115505.1 of Geodermatophilus dictyosporus. Classification (GTDB taxonomy): domain Bacteria; phylum Actinomycetota; class Actinomycetes; order Mycobacteriales; family Geodermatophilaceae; genus Geodermatophilus; species Geodermatophilus dictyosporus. Next base: position 154,905 of record NZ_FOWQ01000011.1, read on the forward strand.
TCGGCCGTGGCCTCGGCGGCGTCGGCGGCCGTGGCGCCGGCGGACGTGGAGCGCGCGGCGCGCACGGCGGCCGCGAGGTCGGCGGGAGGCTGGTCGGGGCCCGCGGCGGAGGAGCTGGCGACCGGAGGAGCCGGCGCGGTGACGGCGGGCGCGGCGGGCCCGTGCGGCAGGGCCGGGACGGGCGCAGTGGGCACGGACACGGCAGAGGGCGCAGCAGCGACCGGGTCCGCGCCCCCGGCGGTCACCGCGGGGGGAGCGGCGGGCCCGCCGTCCGCCGCAGCAGCGGCGGGAGCGGCCGTGACCAGGGGCTCGGCGGCGGCCGGGGTGTCCGCCCCCGGCGTCGGCGCACCGCTGCCCGCAGCCGGGGCGGCCGTCGCCGGCCGGGCCGGGGCGGCGGGGACCGGGACGTCGGGCGGCGACGGCAGCGCAGCGGGGGCCGGCGCCGGCACCTCGGCGACCGGCGGGAGGGCGTCGGGGACCGGCGACAGCGCAGCGGTCACCGGGGCCGGCGCGGACGGGACCGGCACGGCCGCCACGACCGGTGCCAGCGCCACCGACGGGACGGGGACCGCCTCCACGACCGGGGCCGGCGCCGACGTCACCGGCGTCAGGACCGGCTCCGCGACCGGGGCGGTGGCCGCCTCGACGACCCCGCCGACCGTGCCGAGCAGGCCGCCGTCGTCGGCGCCGGCCGGGGCGGTGGCCGAGCCGGCCAGCCAGATCCCGGCGCCGATGCCGGCGACCACGAGCGCGCGGCCGCCCCACCGGCGCAGGCGGGCGCGACGGCCCGGCAGTCGCTGCTCCGCCATCGCACCCCCCCGATCGTCGGTGACGCAGTGCCTACCCATGACAGCGGATCGTGACCGTCCGGTCGAGTCACCCGATGGGAGGGGACGCGGCCGCCGCCCGTCACCGTGCGTCGTGCCGCCCCCTGCTGCCGCACCGGGCGCAGCGGTGGCAGGGTGCGGCCGTGACCGCTGATCCGTCCGCCGTCCCGGTGCTGTGGCAGCCCACCCCGGAGTCGAGGGAGGCCACCCGGCTGGCCGCCTTCGCCCGGGAGGCGGCCGACCGCCGCGGGCTCGACCTCGACCCGACCGACTACGACGCGGTCTGGCGCTGGTCGGTCGAGCACCCCGACCAGTTCTGGGCCGACGTCGCGGTGTGGTCGGGGGTGCTCCCGCGCGTCCCCGACGACCGGGTGCTCACCCGCCGGGAGATGCCCGGCGCCGAGTGGTTCCCCGGGACGACGGTCAACTTCGCCGAGCAGGCGCTGCGCAACGCCACCGACGAGCACCCCGCACTGGTCGCGGTGGCCGAGGACGCCGAGCCGGTCGAGGTGTCCTGGGCGCAGCTGCGCGGGCAGGTCGGCGCGTTCGCCGCGACGCTGCGCCGGCTGGGCGTCCAGCGGGGCGACCGGGTCGCGGGCTACCTGCCCAACGTGCCCGAGGCGGTGGTGGCCTTCCTGGGGGCGGCGAGCATCGGCGCGGTCTGGTCGTCGTGCGCGCCGGACTTCGGCACCCGCGCCGTCCTCGACCGGTTCGCCCAGATCGAGCCGACCGTGCTGGTCGCCGTGGACGGGTACCGCTTCAACGGCAGGCCGTACGACCGGCGCGACGTCGTCGCCGAGCTGCGCGCGGCGCTGCCCAGCGTGCGGACGACGATCGCCGTCCCCCGGCTGTCCCCGGACGAGGTGCCCGACGGCGCGCTGCCGTGGGCGGAGGCGGTCGCCGAGGCGCAGGAGCCGGAGTTCGAGGCGCTGCCCTTCGACCACCCGCTGTGGATCGTCTACTCCTCGGGCACCACCGGGCTGCCCAAGGGGATCGTGCACGGCCACGGCGGCGTCGTCCTCGAGGAGCACAAGCAGCTGGGCCTGCACGGCGACGTCGGCCCCGGCGACCGGTTCTACTGGTACGCCTCCACCGCCTGGATCATGTGGAACATCGCCACCTCGGCGCTGCTGCGCGGCGCGACCGTGGTGGTCCACGACGGCGCCCCGGCGTACCCCTCCGTCGACGCGCAGTTCGCCCTCGCCGCGCGCACCGGCATCACCTACCTCGGCACCAGCGCCGGCTACCTCACCGCGTGCGAGCGGGCCGGGATCCGTCCGGGGGAGACCCACGACCTCTCGGCGCTGCGGACGATCGGGTCCACCGGGTCGCCGCTGCCGGCCTCGGCGTTCCACTGGGTCTACGACGCGGTGGCGCCCGACGTCTTCCTCGCCTCGGTGTCCGGCGGCACCGACGTCGCCACCGGGTTCATCGGCAGCACGCTGCTGCTGCCGGTGACCGCCGGTGAGCTGCAGCGGCCGATGCTCGGCGTCGCCGCGGCCGCCTGGGACGAGGAGGGCCGGCCGGTCACCGGTGAGCTCGGCGAGCTGGTGATCACCGAGCCGATGCCCTCGATGCCGCTGTACTTCTGGAACGACCCCGGGGGCACCCGCTACCGCGAGTCGTACTTCGAGCCGTGGCCGGGCGTGTGGCGCCACGGCGACTGGATGGAGGTCACCGAGCGCGGCACCTGCCTGATCACCGGCCGGTCGGACTCCACCCTCAACCGCGGCGGCGTGCGCATGGGCACCGCCGACATCTACGCCGCCGTGGAGTCGGTGCCCGAGGTGCTCGACTGCGTCGTCCTCGGCGTCGAGCAGCGCGACGGCGGCTACTGGATGCCGTTGTTCGTGCAGCTCGCACCGGGCGCCGAGCTCACCGACGAGCTGCGCGACCGGATCCGCGCGGCCATCCGCAGCCAGGCGAGCCCGCGGCACGTGCCCGACGAGGTCCTCGTCGTCCCCGGCGTCCCGCACACCCGCACCGGCAAGCGGCTGGAGGTGCCGCTCAAGCGGCTGTTCCAGGGCGTGGCGCCGGAGAGGGCGGTCAACCCCGGGGCGGTCGACGACGCGTCACTCGTCGAGCACTACGCCGCCCTGGCCCGGGAGCGCGGAGCGCGCTGAGAACGGGCCGCGCAACGCCGCCCACTGCAGCAGCAGGATCGTCTTCGCGTCGGCGATCCGGCCGTCGTCGACCCAGGCCAGCGCCTCGTCGAACGGCAGCTCGAGCACCTCGATGTCCTCGCCCTCCTCGGCCAGCCCGCCGCCGGCCGACACGCGGTCGGCCGGGGTGTAGGGGCCGGCGAAGAGGGCCAGCCGCTCGGTCACCGACCCCGGGCTCATGAACACGTCGGGCAGCCGGGTCAGCGCCCCCACGGCGACGCCGAGCTCCTCCTCGGCCTCCCGGCGGACGGCGGACTCGGCGTCCTGCTCGTCGAGCAGCCCGGCGGCGGTCTCGACCAGCATCCCGTCGGGGGAGCCGTTGACGTAGGCGGGGAGGCGGAACTGCCGGGTGAGCAGCACGGTGCGCCGGGCGGTGTCGTGGAGCAGCACCGTCGCGCCGTTGCCGCGGTCGTGGGTCTCCCGCTGCTCGGTGCGCCAGGCACCGTCCCGGCCGCGCCGCTCGAACGTCGTCCGCCGGTTGACGTACCAGGAGCTGGACAGCACCTCGACGTCGCGGACGACGACGTCGGGGTTGCCGGCCAGGTCGCGGCCCGCGCGGTCGAGCCCGGTCCGCCCGCGCGCGTCGGGGACGTCGACCCCCGGGACGCCGGTCACCGCGTCACCGCCGGGACCTCGTCGACGCCGGTGTAGACCGCCGCGCCGCGGGCCCGGGCCAGCGCCACCATCTCGTCGGACCCCGCCGAGGCGCCCGGCAGCCGCAGCACCGCGTCGACGCGGGCCACCAGCCGGCGGCCCATCGGGTGGAAGACCTCGTCGAAGGCGGCGTCGCCCACCCGGGTGGACCCGGCGAGCTCCGCCATGGGGAGCGCGAGGTCCTCCCCGTTGACGGCGAGGTGGCCGGCGCGGAACAGCTGGAGGCAGGCCTGCTGGATGGCGCGGTGGTTGGCCGCGATCTTCTCGGGGTCGTCGCCGGTGCCGCCGCGGTAGGGGCCGGCGACCAGGACGAACAGGGGCTGGGTCACGACAGGTCGACCTCCACGCCGGCGTCGTCGAGCGCGGCGAGGGTGTCCTGCGCCGCGGGGGTGAGCTGGGGGTCGCGCGCGCCGGCGTCGGTGACCAGGCGGCCGACGGCGGACAGCGGCGCGACCGAGGCGAAGGCGCGGACGCCGAGCTTCGAGGCGTCGGCGACGACGAGGCTCGCGCGCGCCTGCTGCAGGCCGACCTGCTTGACCGCGGCGTCCTCGAGGGTGAACTCCGACCAGCCGGCGCGGGCGTCCACGGCCCCGATCGACATGACGAACAGGTCGACGGTGAGCTGGCGGAGCACCGCGGCGGTCAGCGGCCCGGACAGGCTGCGCTCGCCCGGCCGGGACTCCCCGCCGACGACCAACAGCCGGATGCCCGGCCGGTCGGCCAGCGCGTCGGCGACCGGGAGGCTCACCGCCGCGCAGGTGAAGGGTCCCTCGCCGGCGGCCGCGCGGGCGGCGAGCGCGCGGGCGACGTGCACCGTCGTCGTCCCGGCGTCGAGCAGGACGGTGGCGCCCGGGGTGACGCGCGCGGCGGCGGCGCGGCCGATGCGCTCCTTGACCCCGGCCTGCCAGCCGGCCCGGGCGGCGAACCCGGCGGCGCTCTCGGGGGCGGCGACCGCGACCGCGCCGCCGCGGACCCGCTCCACCAGCCCGCGGGCCTGCAGCGCGTCGAGGTCGCGGCGCACCGTCATCTCCGAGACGCCCAGCCGCGCGGACAGGTCGGCGAGCGACGCCCGGCCGGCGTTGCGCACCAGCCGCAGCGTCACGTCGAGTCGGTCGGGGACGGCCACGGGGACATTGCTACCACGTCTCCGTTAGATCTGTGAAGTGCTTGTGAGGTCGGAGCGTGCCGTGCGGTGCCCGCAGGGCGCGGCGCCCGGCTGACGACGATCTTCGAGAGCACCAGCGAGATCCAGAAGCGGATCGTCAGCGACCGCCTGCTGCCGCGCCCGCCCCTCACCCAGTGCTCCTGCGGACGGTCGTGCTCTGCCCACGGTCGTGCTCTGCCCACGGTCGTGGGCAGAGCACGACCGAGCGGGAGAGGACCTCAGGTGGCCGCCAGGGTTGCGTCGTCGGCGTGGGCCACGTGCCCGAGCGCGCGCCACATGACCGCCACCAGCAGCGCGGAGCCGGCGAAGGCGAACCAGAACGGGCCGGTCACGCCCCAGACGCGCGCGATGACCCCGCCGAGGGCCTGGCCGACCAGGATGCCGCCGAACACCCCCATCGCGTAGAGGCTGCCCACCCGCCCCTGCAGGCCGGCCGGGACGGCGCGCATCCGCACCGTGCGCGACGTCGTCCCCCACACGAACGCGTGGGCGCCGAAGACGGCCAGCACCGCCATCGCCACCCACGGTGTGCGGGTGAGCGCGAGCCCGAGGTGGGTCAGCGTCTCGATCACCAGCCCGACCCGCATCAGGTGCGCCAGCCCGACGTGCCGCTCGAGCCAGTCGTAGGACGCCGTCCCCACCATCCCGCCGACGGCGACCACGGTCGTGAGCAGGCCGAACCCCGCCGCACCCAGGCCCAGCCGCTGGTCGGCGTAGAGCACCAGCACCGACCACGCCGCCCCGTAGGTGACGTTGAACAGCACGATGGTGAGCGTCAGCGTGCGGACGGCGGGGTGACCCCACGTCCAGCGCAGCCCCTCGGCGACGTCGCGGCGGACCGTCGCGCGACCGGCCGGCCGCTCGACGGCGGGCAGGCGCACCCGCGCGACCAGCACCGCCCCCAGCGCCACCAGCACCGCCTGCGCGAGGAACGGCCACGCGGCCCCGGCCACGAACAGCACGCCCCCCACGGCCGGCCCGGCCAGCTGGTTCATCGTCAGCGTGCCGGCGGTCATCCGCGCGTTGCCGATGCCGAGGTCGGCGCGCGGCACGACCATCGGCAGCAGCGTCCCGGCCGCGGTGTCGGCGAACACCTCGGCGGTCCCCAGCACGAACAGCGCGGTGAGGACGGCGGGGATCCCGACGCCACCGGTGGCCAGCGCGAGGACCAGCACGGCGAGCACGCCGGCCCGGGCCAGGTCGACGGCGACCACCAGCGCGCGGCGGTCCACCCGGTCGGCGAGCACGCCGGCGTGCAGGCCGAACAGCAGCCACGGCAGCTGCTGCAGCAGCGCCGCCAGCGCCACGACCAGCGGGTCGGTGGTCAGGCTCGCCACGAGGAGGGGCCCGGCCGCGACCGCGACGCCGTCGCCGAGGTTGCTCACCCACGAGGAGGCGACCAGCCAGCGGAACGGCGTCCCCATCCGCGCCGGCAGCACGGTCTCGACCAGTCCCCCCACGGGTGCCGGACCCTAGCCGCCGACCGTCCTTGCTCTCCTCCCGATAACCGGGTGCCCGCTGTCGGTCCCCTCCGCGAGCATGGGTGTCCGGGCGCGACGGTGCGCCCGCCGACGACGGAGGGGGAGATGGCCAGGCTGCCGCGCGCACTCGCGCCCCTGCGGTCCCGCGACTACCGCCTGCTGGCCTCGTCCATGGGCCTGTCGCTGTTCGCGCAGGGACTGTGGACCGTGGCGCTGGTCTGGCAGGTCGTCGACCTCGGCGGCGGGCCGGGTGCGCTGTCGCTGGCCACCGCCCTGCAGGCCGCCGGGATGCTCGCCAGCACGCTGCTCGGCGGCGCGCTGGCCGACCGGGTGCCGCAGCGGCGGATCCTGCTCGGCGTCGCGCTGCTGCAGACGGCGGCGGTCGGCACGGTCGCGCTGCTGTCGCTGGCCGGTGCGCTCGCGCTCGGGCCGCTGGCCGCTGCGGCGCTGGCCGGCGGGGTCGCGACGGGGCTGTACTACCCGGCCTACTCGGCGCTGGTGCCCGGCGTCGTCCCGCCCGGGGAGCTGCTGGCCGCCAACGGCCTGGAGGGCGTCGTCCGCCCGGCGCTCGCGATGGCCGCGGGCCCGGCGGCCGGCGGCCTGCTCGTGGCGGTCCTCTCGCCCGGCGCCGCGCTGGCGGCGACGGCGCTGACCTCGGCCGCCGCGGCCGCGTGCGTGGCGGCGCTGCCGACGCTGCCGGTCCGCCGCGAGGGCGAGCGTCCCGGGCTGCTCACCGACGTCCGCGAGGGCGTGTCCTACATGGTCCGGACGCCGTGGCTGCTGGCCACGCTGCTGTTCGCCTCGCTGATGGTGCTGATGATCATGGGGCCGTTCGAGGTCCTGGTCCCCTTCGCCGTGCGCGACCGGGCGGGCGGCGGGCCCGCCGAGCACGCCTGGGTGCTGGCCGCGTTCGGCATCGGCGGTGCGGTCGGCTCGGCCGTCGTCGCCTCGCTGCGGCTGCCGCGCCGCTACCTGACGGTCATGAACCTGCTCTGGGGTGCCGGCTGCGTCCCGCTGGTCGTGTTCGGGGCGACGTCGCAGCTGTGGCCGATGATCGCGGCGGCCGCGCTGCTCGGAGCGGCGTTCGAGGCGGGCACCGTCATCTGGGGCACGCTGCTGCAGCGGCGGGTGCCGCCGGCGCTGCTGGGCCGGGTGTCGAGCCTCGACTTCTTCGTCTCGCTGGCGTTCATGCCGCTGTCGATGGCGCTGGCCGGCCCGGTCAGCCAGTCGGTGGGCCTGACCGGCACCTTCCTGCTCGCCGGGCTGGTGCCGCCGGTCCTCGCGGTGCTCGCCGTCCTGGCCTGGCGGCTGCCGGCCGACGAGCTGGCCCACCCGCTCGACGTCCTCCCCGACGAGGAGCCCGCCGAGGCCGTCAGGGTCGTGTGATCACGGGAGGCGCAGCACCCGCGCCTCCCACGGGCGCAGGACCGCGGGGTCGTCCTCGGGCAGGTTGCCGAGGACGACCTCCGCGGTCACGGCCTCGGGCAGCAGCTCGGCCAGCGGCTGCGGCGTCGCGCTCAGGTTGCAGACGACGAGCAGCGTGTCGCCGTCGAGGGAGCGGGTGAAGGCGTACACCTCGTCGTGCCCGGCCAGCAGCATGGTGAAGTCGCCGAGCGCCACCACCGGGTCCTCGTGCCGCAGCGCGATCAGCCGCCTGTGGTGGGCGAACACCGAGTCCGGGTCCGGGCGCTGGGCCTGCGCGTTCCACTCGACGTGGTCGGGGTTGACCGCGATCCACGGCGTCCCGGTGGTGAACCCGGCGTGCGGTGAGGCGTCCCACTGCACCGGCGTGCGGGCGTTGTCCCGGCTCATCCGGCGCATCGCGGCGAGCACGTCGGCGGGGTCGGCGCCGTGCGACACCGCCTGCACGTGGTGGTTGAGCGACTCGACGTCGCGGAACTCCTCCAGCGCGGTGAACGGGTAGTTGGCCATCCCGAGCTCCTCGCCCTGGTAGACGTAGGGCGTCCCGCGGTGCAGGTGCAGCAGGGTGGCCAGGCACGTCGCCGAGTCGCGGCGGTGGCGGGGCGAGTCGTCGCCGAAGCGGGACACCGCCCGCGGCTGGTCGTGGTTGTCCCAGTAGAGGGAGTTCCACCCCACCTCGGCCAGCCCGGCCTGCCAGCGGCCGAGCGAGGCCTTGAGGTCGCGCATCCGCAGCGGCCGCGGGTTCCACTTGTCGCCGTCGAAGTCGAGCTGGACGTGCTCGAACTGGAACACCATGTCCACCTCGGCCCGCGCCGGGTCGGTGTAGAGCCGCGCCTGCTCGATCGTCACGCCGGGCATCTCCCCGACCAGCAGCAGCGGTTCGGAGTGGCCGGCGAACACCTCGCGGTGCATCTCCTGCAGGTACTCGTGGATGCGCGGGCCGTTGAGGAAGTGCGGCGTCCCGTCGCCGTAGGGCAGGCCGGGCAGCTGCGGGCCGTCGGGCAGCGCGCCGTCCGGTGCGACGTCCTTGCTGATCATGTTGATGACGTCCATGCGGAAGCCGTCGACCCCGCGGTCGAGCCACCAGCGCATCATCGCGTAGACCGCCTGCCGGACCTGCGGGTTCTCCCAGTTGAGGTCGGGCTGCTTGCGGGCGAACAGGTGCAGGTAGTACTCGCCGCTGGCCTCGTCGAGCTCCCACGTGGGGCCGGAGAAGAACGAGTGCCAGTTGGTCGGCTCCGCGCCGGGCTGCCCCGCGGCCATCCCGGTGCGCGGCGGCCGCCACCAGTACCAGTCGCGCTTGGGGGAGTCCTTCGACGAGCGGCTCTCGGCGAACCACGGGTGCTCGTCGCTGGTGTGGTTGACCACCAGGTCCATGAGCAGCCGGATCCCGCGCCCGTGCAGCGCGGCGACCAGCTCGTCGAGCTGGTCCAGCGTGCCGAACAGCGGGTCGACGCCCTGGTAGTCGCTGATGTCGTAGCCGTTGTCGGCCTGCGGCGAGGGGTAGACCGGCGAGAGCCAGACGACGTCGACGCCGAGGTCGGCGAGGTGGTCGACCCGCTGCAGGATCCCGCCGAGGTCGCCGATCCCGTCGCCGTCGGAGTCGGAGAACGAGCGCGGGTAGACCTGGTAGACGACGGCGCGGGTCCACCACGGCGGCTGGTCGGGCACGGCTCCAGCCCAGCACGTCGCACCCCCGTCCGCACCCGCGCGCTACGGTCGCCGACCGTGCCTCCCGGTGTGCTGCTCGTGACCGGCGGGAGCCGCGGCATCGGCGCGGCCACCGCGCGCGCCGCCGCGGCCGCGGGCTGGTCGGTCGCCCTCACCTACCGCGACGACGAGGCCGCGGCGGCCGCCGTCGTCGCCGACGTCGAGGCCGCCGGGCGCCCCGGGCTCGCCGTCCGGGCCGACGTCGCTGAGGAGGACGACGTCCTCGCCGCGTTCGCCGCCGCCGAGACGCTCGGCCCGCTGACCGGCCTGGTCGCCAACGCCGGCATCGTCGCCCCGCGGGCGCGGGTCGACGAGCTCACCGCCGAGCGGGTGCGGCGGGTGCTGGCCGTCAACGTGCTCGGCGCCGTCCTGTGCTGCCGCGAGGCGGTGCGGCGGATGTCCACCCGGCACGGCGGGACCGGCGGGTCGATCGTGCTGGTGTCCTCGGCGGCCAGCCGGCTCGGCTCACCGGGGGAGTACGTCGACTACGCCGCCAGCAAGGGCGCCGTCGACACCCTCGGGACCGGCCTGGCCCGCGAGGTGGCCGGGGAGGGCGTGCGGGTCAACGTGGTGCGCCCCGGCATCGTCGAGACCGACATCCACGCCAGCGGCGGCCAGCCCGACCGGGTCGCCCGCATCGCGCCGTCGGTGCCGATGGGCCGCGCAGGGCGGCCCGGGGAGGTGGCGGCCGCGGTGCTGTGGCTGCTCGGCGAGGAGTCCGGCTACTGCACCGGCAGCCTGCTCGACGTCGCCGGGGGCCGCTGAGCGGGGCGGCCGGAGCGCTGTTTGGATGTGCGGGACCGTCGGGACCACCCGGCACCGACCCGAGGAGCACCGATGTCCCAGCCCAGCCGCCCCGACGTCGAGCCGCCGACCGGCCCCGCGCCCGACGACCTGGTGATCGAGGACATCACCGTCGGCGACGGCCCCGAGGCCAAGGCCGGCGACCTGGTGAGCGCCCACTACGTCGGCGTCACCCACGACGGCGGCGAGCAGTTCGACGCCTCCTGGGACCGGGGCGACCCGCTGGAGTTCCGCCTGGGCGTCGGCATGGTCATCCAGGGCTGGGACGAGGGCATGCAGGGGATGCGGGTCGGCGGCCGCCGCCGGCTGACCATCCCGCCGCACAAGGCCTACGGCGACCGCGGTGCCGGCGGCGTGATCGCGCCCGGCGCCACCCTGGTCTTCGTCGTCGACCTCGTCGGCATCCGCTGACCCGCGGCCCGGTGGTTGCACCGGGCAACGACGGGGCACGGGTGCGGCCATGACCGAGCCCGTGCCCACCCGCACGCACGCGCTGGCCGAGGAGGCGGGCGCCGGCGACTCGGGCGGTGAGTCGACCGCCACCGTCGTCGTCGCCGGGCTGGCCAACCTCGGCATCGCGATCGCCAAGCTCGTCGGCGGCCTGATCAGCCACTCCTCGGCGATGCTGTCCGAGGCCGCGCACTCGGTGGCCGACACCATCACCGAGGTCCTGCTGTTCGTCGCGCTCAAGCGCGGCACGAGGGCCCCCGACGCCCGCCACCCGGTCGGCTACGGGCGGGAGACCTACTTCTGGGCGCTGCTGGCCTGCCTGGCCACCTTCACCCTCGGCGCCGGCTTCTCCTTCTACCAGGGCGTCGAGACGATCATCGAGGGCGAGGAGCAGGGCGACCCGCTCGTCGCCTACGTCGTCCTCGGCGTCTCCTTCCTCCTCGAGGGCGCGTCCTGGCTCAAGGCCGTGCGGCAGGTGCGCGGCTCGGCCCGCCGGTGGGGGACGACGTGGCGCCGCTACCTCGCCGAGACCAGCGACACCACGGTCAAGGCGGTGACCTTCGAGGACAGCGCCGCCCTGGTCGGCCTGGTGCTCGCCGCGCTGGGCCTGTTCCTCGAGCAGGTGACGGGCGACCCCGTGTGGGACGGCCTGGCCGCGGTCCTCATCGGCGTGCTGCTGCTGGTCGTCGCCGGCGCCCTCGCCCGCGCCAACGTCTCCCTGCTCATCGGCCGGTCGGTGCCGCGGGCCGTCGAGGACGGGCTGCGCGCCGAGATCGCCGCGCTCGAGCAGGTCGTCGACGTCCCGGTGCTCATGACCTCGGTCATCGGCCCGGGCCAGCTCATCGTCTCGGCCAAGGTCGACTTCGCCGACGACGCGACGGTCGCCGACGTCGAGCGCGCCTCCGACGAGGCCGAGCGGCGGCTGGTGGCCCGGCACAGCGGCGTCCGCTACGTCTTCCTCGACCCGACGCCGGGCGACGGCCGGGCCCGCGCGGAGGTGCACCGGCCGGAAGAACCGGGCCCGGGGCGCGGTTGAGCGGTTCCGTGCGCATCGAGGTCTGGTCCGACGTCGTCTGTCCGTGGTGCTACATCGGCAAGCGCCGGCTGGAGACCGCGCTCGAGCGGTTCCCGCACCGCGACGAGGTCGAGGTGGTCTGGCGGTCCTACCAGCTCGACCCGTCGGTCCCGGAGGGCGAGACGCACCCGACGCTGCCCGCCCTGGCCGCGAAGTACGGCCGCCCGGTCGAGGAGGTGCGGGCGATGATGCGGCACGTCGAGGAGACCGCCGCCGGCGAGGGTCTGGAGTACTCCCTCGCGGACGGCGTCAGCGGCAACACGCTGCTCGCCCACGAGCTCGTCCACCTCGCCGCCGAGCACGGCCTGCAGGGTGCGGCCGAGGAGCGGCTGTTCCACGCGTACTTCGAGGAGTCCCGCTCGGTCTTCGACGTCGACTCCCTCGCCGCGCTGGCCGTGGAGGTGGGCCTGGACGAGGCCGAGGTGCGTGCGGCGCTGGCCGACCACCGGTACCGCGCCGCCGTCCTCGACGACGCCCGCACCGCGCAGGCGCTCGGCGCCACCGGCGTCCCGTTCTTCGTCGTCGACCGCCGCTACGGCGCCGCCGGCGCCCAGCCCGCCGACCTGCTGCTCCAGCTGCTGGAGCGTGCCTGGGCCGAACGCGCCCCGGTCACCAGCGCCTGAGACGCCGGCGCCCGAGACGCCAGAGGGCCCCCACCCGGGACGGGTGGGGGCCCTCCGGATGTCCCGGGCTACTGCGTCGCCGGGCCGCCCTGCTCGGTGCCGGAGATGGTCCGCAGGAACTCGTGGCAGCGGCGGGCGCGCGCGGAGTCCTGCTCCATCACCTCGCGGAAGAACGCGGCGATGTCGTCGAGGCCCGCGTTCTCGGCGTCCCGCACGTACTGGCCGTAGTCGTGCCCGGCCTTCAGCGAGTGGTATTGCACGGAGATGAGGTCGAAGGTGACGTCCTCGAAGCCGGTCTCACCGGTGGCCATGGGAACCTCCTGGTCGACGGGGGTGGGCGAAGCAGCAGGTTCCCCGCGCCCGACGTCCGAAACCGGACCGGTCCGTCACCGCGGGTCCGGCGGTGCCTCCGCGAACGCCCCGCCGGTGACGTCCCCGCCGCCGGCGTCGTCGGCGAGGGTCTGCCCGGCCGTGGTGTCCGCGTCGTCGGCGGCCAGTTCGTCCTCGCCGCTGGACGCCGGGTCGTCGCCGGCCGAGGCGAGGTCGGCGCCCTCGCCGTAGGCGCCGGGGTCGGCCTGCGTCGTCCGGGGGTCGTTGAGCGGGTCCGGGACGTCGGGGTCGGTGACGGTCATGCGCTCCCGGGTGCCCGCCTCGACCGGCGGCGAACCGCTGGCGCACGCGTAACCGCTGTGTTACGCATGCACCGTGGAGGCGCTCGCGGCTCTCGCCGACCCGACCCGGAGGGAGCTGCTCGCCCTGCTGGCGCAGGGCGAGCTCGCCGCCGGTGAGCTCGCCGGCCGGTTCCCGGTGAGCCGCCCGGCGGTCAGCCGGCACCTGCGCGTGCTGCGCGAGGCCGGGCTGGTCCGCAGCCGGGTCGAGGGACGCCGGCGGCTCTACGCGCTCGACCCGCGGCCGCTGCGGGAGCTCGACGAGTGGCTCGAGCCCTACCGCGACCTGTGGGCGCAGCGGCTCGACGCGCTGGACACCGAGATCGCCCGCGGCCGCCGGGCCCGGGTGCACACCCCGACGGACGGAGACGCCCCGTGACCGACCAGCAGACCCCCGCCGCGGCCCCGACCGACCGTCGCGGCGCCGTCAGCGCGCTCCCCGACGGCCGCCAGCGCCTGGAGTTCCGCCGCTCCTGGCCCGACGGTCCCGACGAGGTCTGGGCCGCGCTCACCGGACCCGACCGGCTGCCCCGCTGGATCGGCACCTACGAGGGCGAGCGGGCCCCCGGCGGCCGCGGCTCGTTCACCATGACCCACGAGTCCGAGCCGGCGAGCGAGGAGGTGACGATCGTCGAGTGCGACCCGCCGCGCCGGCTGGTCGTCGAGTGGGTGCAGGCCGGGGCGGAGGGCTGGCGGGTCGAGCTCGACCTCACGGTGGAGAGCGGCCGCACCACCCTGCACTTCGTCCAGGTGTTCCCCGCCGGCACCGACGTCACCGACTTCGCCCTCGGCTGGCACTGGTACCTCGACAAGCTCGACGCCGAGGTCGGCGGGCGACCGGTCCCCGCCGACTGGGACGCCTTCCTCGCCGCGGCCGGCCCCGACTACGGTCGCGCGCCCGACGCCTGAGCGCCCAGCACGGCCATCGCCCCCGCGGCCACCAGCCCGGCGGCGGCCACCGCGGCCTCCCCGGGTGCGTCGGCGGGGGAGGCCAGCCGCTGCCGCACCAGCCGCTCCTGCAGGTAGCCGGGCACCAGGGCGGCACCCACCCACCCGAGCACCGCGGCGGCGCGCCGGTCCGGGCGCGCGGCCAGCCGGGCCAGGGCCCCCGCGTGGACGGCGAGGGTCCAGGCCGGCGGGCCGAGCGCCGTCCCGGCCCACCACGCGTCCCGGCCCACCCGCGCCGGGTCGCCGGCCAGCAGCGGGGTGTCGAAGGCCCGTCGCCGGCGCAGCGCCAGGACCTGACCGGCCAGGCCGGCGGCGAGCTGGACGCCGGCGACGGCGAGGAGCGCCCGGCGGCCGGTCACCGGGCGCGCTCGGCGACCTGCACCGGGCCCGGCCCCGTCCACGGGCCCAGCGTGCCGAGGAACTCCCGCCGCCGGCCCAGCCGCGGTCCCGCCTGCACCGGGTAGGCGTCGTAGCGGCCGGTGAGCTCCCGGGCGGCGTGGACGGCGAAGTTCGGGTCCTCCTGCGCCTCCCGGGCGACCGCCACCAGGTCGGCCAGGCCCCCGGCGACGACGGCCTCGGCCTGGTGCGGGTCGACGATCAGCCCGACGGCCATCGTCGCGACGTCCGCCTCGGCGCGGAGCCGGGCGGCGAAGGGCACCTGGTAGCCGTAGCCCAGCGGGTGCCGCCAGCCGCCCAGCCCGCCGCCGGAGACGTCCACGACGTCGACGCCGCGGTCGCGCAGCTCCGCGGAGAAGGCCACGGTGTCCTCGAGGGTGATCCCGCCCTCGGAGCCGTCGACGGCCGAGACCCGCACCAGCAGCGGCCGGTCCTCGGGCCACGCGGCGCGCACGGCCGCCACCACCTCCAGCGGGAAGCGCGTGCGCGCCTCGCGCGAGCCGCCGTAGCCGTCGGTGCGCCGGTTGGACAGCGGCGAGAGGAACTGGTGCAGCAGGTAGCCGTGCGCGGCGTGCACCTCGACGACGTCGAAGCCGGCGGCCAGCGCCCGCCGGGTCGCGGCGACGAAGGCGTCGCGCACCTCGCCGAGCTCGGCGACGGTCAGCTCGTGCGGCACCGGCCAGCCGGGGCCCGCGGGGACGGCGCTGGCCGAGACCGTGGGCCAGGGCGCCTCGCCGGGCCGCGCGTTCTCCGCGGTCACCGCGGCGCCGCCGTCCCACGGCCGCTGGCTGCTGGCCTTGGCGCCGGCGTGGGCCAGCTGGATGCCCGCGACCGCGCCGTGCGCGCGGAGGAAGTCAGCGACCCGGGCCAGGCCGGGCACGTGCCGGTCGGACCACAGGCCGACGTCCCCGTGGCTGATCCGGCCCTCCGGCGTCACGGCCGTCGCCTCGACCAGCACCAGGCCGAAGCCGCCCAGGGCGAAGCGGCCCAGGTGCACCAGGTGGTAGTCACCGACCAGGCCGTCGGCGACGGAGTACTGGCACATCGGGGCGACCACCAGCCGGTTGGGCACGGTCACCCCGCGCACGGTCAGCGGGGTCAGCAGGGCGGGCGTCTCGGGTGTGGAACTGGTCACGTCAGGGGCTCAACACCGCCCGGGCCAGGCGTCTTCCGGGTGACGACGACACGCGTGGGCCTCTATGTCCAGTGCCGCTCCGGACTAGGTTGGTGGCCGCGGTGGGCGTGGGTGTCTGGCTTGAGCGAAGAGCAGGATCGGGACTGCAA
>NZ_FOWQ01000008.1 GCF_900115505.1 Geodermatophilus dictyosporus
TAGCCGGGGTGCAGGCCGTGCAGCTCGGCGTGGGTGCGGCTGGCCAGCGCGGTGCGCTCGGCCACCAACTGGGTCCGGTAGTCACACAACGCCCGCAGGTCCGCGGCCTGCCCGATGGGCAGGCGCACCGGGGGCAGGCCCGGTTCGCGGGCGGTGATCCGGGCGATGGCGACCGCATCGCCCGGATCGGTCTTGCCTCGGGCCGGGCGGGCGGTGCGCTCGCGGGAGGTCAGGCTGGATGGCACCTCGACCACCTCCAGCCCGCCGGTGAGCACCAGGCGCACCGCGGCGCCGCGGCCGTAGTTGCCCGAGCCCTCGATGCCCACCCGCGCCACCTGGTGGCGCCTCAGCAGCTCCTCGAGGGCGTCGAAGCCGGTCTCGGTGTTGGCCAGCTCGGTGACCGCCACCGGGCGGCCGCGATCGTCGATGACGGCCACGGCCAGGGTGTCTTTGTGCGTGTCGATGCCGGCGAGCACGCCGACTCCTCTCGCGTCGACTCCGTGCTCGCGACCGCCGAGGTCCCGGGCGGGAGCGCACGCACCTGCGGGCCGCCGCGGCCCACGCTCCTATCAGGCGTCAACCGCCCAGGACATCGGCAGGCGTCACCGGCGGGCACTCACTGCGAAGGCCACACACGATCACGACGGGCAGCAAGACGTCGAGCCTCGCCGGTGACGCCCGCGAGCACCCCGCTCGGCGACGGGGCGTCTCTTCGTACCGCAGGTGCAAGACGTGTGATGCCTTGCGATCTTGTAGTCCCCGGTACCGGTCGAGAGGGCTCTGACCGGTCGGCGGGCGATGTGCGAGGGGCGGGGTGTTGTCCGATGTGCGGCGGTGCTGGGTCGAGTGTCCGGCCAGGCTCAAGCGGTCCATGTGGCGAGACCTCTGGCAACCCTCAGGCCGCCGGCCAGCGCGTCCTGCTGCGAGTCCGTGGGCGCGGCGGACAGGTCAGCCGGCGCGTGCGCGGTCCCACCGTGACGGGTGGATGGACGTAGACGAGGAGCCGTCTAAGGTCGCCTACTCCCGACCGAACAGGAGACCCATGGGCGAGGAGCCGTGGGCTCCCTCAGTTGTCGTGAATCGCGTCCCAGAAGGCCGCCCGGACGCCGCCGGCGCCCCACGCATTCGGCTCGATCAGGTTGCAGAACCACAGCGCCCGCTCGGCCGGCCGCGCCTCCGGCCGCGTCGGGTCCCCCGAGAGAAGCCCGTGGCCGGCGAAGCGCTCGGCGATCTCGGCAACCGTCGCGCCGTACTCTCCGGCGACGCTGCGGAGCGACGCGTTGAGCTCGGCGAGAACCGCGACGGCGTCGTCCCAGGGTGGGAGCCCGAGTCGGCCGGCGTCCCCAGTGCCGTCGCTGGGGTCGTAGACGGTGCCGACGACGATTCGCCCGCCCGGCGCGAGCAGCTCGTCGATCACGGGCAGGGCGCTGGCCAAGGCGCTGCGCACCCGCACGACTACCCCGCGCGCCGCTGAGGTGTCCCCGAACGCGCCGAGCAGGTCGTTCCCACCGATGGTGACGGTGACGATCGTCGGCCGGCGCGTGAGCGCGGCCAGCCGCGGCAGCTGAACTTCGAGCAGGCTTCGCGTCGTCGCGCCGTCCGTGGCCAGCAGCGAAAACGTTGCGTCGGGGTCGACGGTCAGGAGATCGCGGCCGCGCCACTCGGCGAAGTCGTCGTCGCGGTTGCGGTGCAGGAGGCTGGCCCCGCCCCGCCCGGGGCCACCCGAATAGTCGTCGATCGAGATCGAGTCGCCGAGCGCGACATAGTGGGCCGCCGGTGCCATACCGCCATCCTGTGGCCTCAACCGAGCCGGTGCGCAGCGGCGGTGGCTGCGGTGCCTAGCGTGTTGGTGGCCAGGGCTGGCTGCTGTCCTACAAGCGTCTCGCGCTGCGCTACGACCGCACCGCCACGACGATCACCGCGCTGGTCCGTTTCGCCGTCACCCTCATATGCACCCGACGCATTTAGAGCGACTGATGCAACGTCTTCTTAGCGGTCTTCGCTGGCCTGCTTTAGGTGCTGCGTAATTGGGTGTCTAGGGCCGAGGACCCGGCGGCTGCGCTGCAGCGTGTCCTCGCCTAAAGCGCGGGCCGGTTCGGCCTCGCCCAGCGAAGCCAGCGCGCCGGTCAGGGCGGCCGCCGCGACCACCGTGGTGGCGTGATTCGGGCCAAGGACTCGGCGGCTGCGGTGCAGCGTGTCCTCGCCTAGAGCGCGGGCCGGTTCGGCCTCGCCCAGCGAAGCTAAGGCACCGGTCAGAGTGGCCGCCGCCAACAGGGTCATGGCGTGATTGGGGCCGAGCAGCCGACGGCAGCGCTGAAGGGTGTCCTCAGCCAGAGCGCGGGCGGGTTCCGCCTCGCCCAGCGAAACAAGGGCGACGGTCAGGGCGTTGGCCGCCAACAGGGTGACGGCGTGATCCGCGCCGAGCAGCCGGCGGCTGCGTTGCAGGGTGTCCTGGCCCAAGGCGCGGGCCGATTCCGCGTCGCCCAGCGCTGCGAGTGCACCGGTCAGGGTGGCGGCCGCCCACTGGGTTCTGGCGTGGTCCTTGCCTAGGACCCGACGGCAGCGCTGGAGGGTGTCCTGGCCAAGGGCCCGTGCCGATTCCCCCTCGCCCAGCGAAGCCAGCAGACCGGTCAGGGTGCCCGCCGCCTCCAGAGTGATGGCGTGGTCCAGTCCGAGGACCCGACGGCTGCGCTGCAGGGTGTCCTCGCCTAGGGAGCGTGCCGATTCCGCCTCGCCTAGCCCTGTCAGCGCAAGGGTCAGGGCGGCCGCCGCCAACAGCGTGATGGCGTGGTCCAGTCCGAGCACCTGACGGCAGCGCTGCAACGTGTCCTGGCCCAGGACGCGGGCCGACTCCACTTCGCCAATCTGAACCAGGCTAAGGGTCAGATTGCTCGTGGCGGTCAGGGTGTCGGGATGGTCGGGACCGAGGATCGGACGCCAGCGGTTGAGCAACTGTTCGCAGACGGCCCGGCTGGCGGAATTGTCGCCCTTAGCTTGCAGGTAGCGGGCGGTGTCTAGGACGAGATGCCGGCCAGTGGGTGAGGAATCTCCCAGCGGGGCGGTGGCGAGCACGTGCGGGGCTAGCCGAGCGTAGACACCCCAGCCAGCCGGATTCTCCGGATTGCCGGGAGATGCGGCGGCCAGCAGCGCCACTGCTCGGTGGGCGACGGCCTCTTGGTGGTTAGGGGAGAGTTGGTAGCGGATCACCGCCTGCACCAGCCGGTGAACCTGGAAGCCGTCGGGGCGGCGGCGGGCAAGCGAGTAGCCGACCAGCGCGCCGATGGTATCGGCCAGGGCGTCGGGATCCGCGGCGGTCGCGCGCAGCGGCTCTTCGAGAAGGTCAACGTGGACGCCGATCAGCGCCAGCGGGATGGGCTCGGGAGCTAGAAAGGCGGCCAGCTCTAGCAGCTGCACCGCGGCTGGGTCCTGGCCGCGCAGCTGCTCCATCGACAGCGCCCAGGTGGTGTCGACCCGACCTTGATAGCCCAGCACGTCGCCGCGGGCCAGCAGGTCGGCTCGGCGGGCGCGGAACCGGCGCACATAGTCGCCTGCCGGCAGGTCGGTCTGCTCCAAATAACCGGCAGCCTGCGCAGCGGCCAGCGGCAGATCACCGAGCTCGGCGGCGAGCTGGTCGGCCAACTCCTCGCTCATCGCCGGAATGCGGGCCCGCAGCAGCGCCATCGTCTCTGCCCTGGCCATCACGTCGACCTCCAGTCGCCCGCCCAGGGCTCCCCAGCCGGGAAAGCGGGAGGTGATCAGCACATGCCCAGCCCCGCTCGGCCGATGGTCGGCAACGTCCTGCGGCCGCTCCGCATTGTCGAAAATCAGCAGCCAGCGATCCCGGCTGCGCAGCTGGGCGAGCAGTCGGTCGACAGTGGCGGTCACCGTGGGCCCAGACGGAAGTCCGAGCCGGTCGGCGAGGGCGGCGAGCTGGTCCGGAATGAGCACCGGCTGTTGGGCGTCGACCCACCACACCAGGTCGTAGTCGGCGGCGAACCGGTGTGCGTACTCGATCGCCAACTGGGTCTTGCCCACTCCACCCAGCCCGTACAGCGCCTGTACGACGAGCGTGGCCTCCCCGGCGTGCAGCCGCTTCCGCAGCTCGGTGAGCATGTCCTCGCGGCCGGTAAAGTGCGGATTGCGCGGCGGCGGGTTACGCACCTCCGGCAATTCAGGGCTGCTGCGGAGGGAGCCGGCTCCGGTCGTGGTCGTCGGCCCGGAGCCGGCGCCGATCGACCAGGGCACGCTCGGTGCCGGCGGCGGCAACCAGTCCAGTTGCGGGTCCTGGGCCAGGATGGCGGTTTCCAGTTCCTGCAGTGCCCGGCCGGGATCGATGCCGAGTTCCTCGGCGAGGATGCGCCTCACGTGTTGATAGGCCTCCAGGGCCTCGGCCTGTCGCCCCGATCGGTACAAGCTCAGGATCAGCTGACGGTGCAGCCGTTCCTGCAGGGGATAGCGGGTCAGGAGGGTGTGAAGCTCACCGACGAGCCGGGCATGCTCGCCAAGAGCCAGATCGGCCTCCACCCGTGCGATCAGAGCGGTGAGCCACTGCTCTTCCAGCCGAGCTGTCTCCAGCGGAGCGAACGGTGCATCGGCGAACTCGGCGAGTGGCGCCCCACGCCACAGCCCGAGCGCCTCAGCCAACGTCGCCGAGGCCAGCGCCGGCGCTGCAGGGAGAGCTCTCACGCCCTCCCGGACGAGCCGCTCGAAACGCCACACGTCCAGCGTCTCGGGGGCGCACCCGAGCACATAGCCCGGCTTCCGCCGCAGTAACACCACACCCTGGTCGGATGCGTCGTCGACCTGCAGTCGACGCCGCAGCTGGGATACATGCACCTGTACGGCGTTGACGGCGCTGCGCGGCGCCTCGTGCCACAGGCCGGTGATCAGCGAGTCGATCGGCACCACTCGATTCGCCTGCAGCGCCAACATAGCGAGGACAGCCCGCTGCTTGGTTCCGCCGAGCGCCAGAGTCCTGCCCGCGGCGGTGACCTCGAACGCCCCCAGCAGCCGGATGTTCAACGCCAGCTCCTCGCGCCTTCCCCGGTGACCTGTGGTCCGGGGCAGCCGCCCACGAGTCCAACTGCGTCAGACTTATCCCACGCTGCCCATCGTCAGGGGAGCGCTCAAGGGACTTAAGCCCTTCTTCAGAAACCGATCAGGACCGCTCGGCAACCTGATCTCACCGAGTCCACCCGGGACCCTGGTACGAGGAGAGATCATGACCGACGCAGCAACCACGGCCAGCACTCGAGGGGCAGCCCTGGAAGCCACCTTCACTGGTGAGGCCACCATCACGACGGACTTCAATCCGGCTCAAGGCCCATTCGTGGCCGCCATCAAGGTCGGCCTCAAGTTCACCAGTTCCACGGTGGTCGTCACCACGTTCCCGCCGATCCGTACGAGGACATTCGACACTCCCTTCGGGCCGAACAGGGTGACGGTGACGAAGATGGGTGGCGGCAGCGGCACCTTCACGAATGGGTCGATCGCGCTGCCGCTGAAGCTGAAGTTCGACCACAGCGCCGAGCTTCCAAATGTGCCGCTCATGCCCCCCACCGAGGAGGACTCGACCCTGTCGCTGACCTTGCGGACGTCAGGACCGGGTTCACCGGTAGAACCCGACGGCGACGTCACCTTGGTGGGCAGCGGGACCTTCTCCGGCGGAGTGCTCGACGCCAGGCGCGGAACCCTGAAGATCAAGGGCCGCATCTCCCCAAGCCCCGTCAACTGAGATCACCGAGTCGAGGGGCACGGATCACGTCCTACACCGTGCCCCTCGAACCCTCGGCGCCGGGCGAACGATTCAGTCGCCAATTCCTGCATGATGACAATTGTCTCGGAAGTCCCGCCTCTTTGCGGGACACCCGCGTCTCGCTCGTCGACGTCAGTGGCCAGGGCCTGCAGGGGTCCCGAGCTGACGCGCTGGCTGATTGCCGCGGACTCGGTCGCGCTCAAGGGCGCGGTAGACGGTTGAGCGAGCGACGCCGAACAGGTCGGCCAGTTCGGCAGTGCTGTGCTCGCCCTGCCGGTAGAGGTCGACCAGGTGCGTTTCCTGGCGCGGGTTGAGCTTGGGCTGTTTTCCGCGCAGTTTGCTTTTGGCCTTGGCCACCCGGATGCCTTCGCGGGTGCGCAGCCGGATGAGGTCGGACTCGAACTCGGCGACCATGGCCAGCACGTTGAACGGCAGCTGGCCGACCGGATCGTGCGGGTCGTACACCTGCCCGCCCAGGCTGAGCCGGACCTGCCGTCGGGTGAGCACCTCGGCGATCGCCCGGGCGTCGGGCAGGGAGCGGGCCGACCGATCCAGCTTTGTCACCACCAGGGTGGCACCCTCGCGGCAGGCGGCCAGCGCCTCGTGCAGCCCAGGACGCTCGCGGTTGGTACCGGTCAAGCCGTGGTCGACGTAGATGCGCGAGTAGTCGACGCCGAGGGCGAGCAGTCCCTCGCGTTGCGCGGTCAGGTCCTGGGCGTCGGTCGAGACGCGGGCGTAGCCGATGAGCAGCGCCTTCATGGCGCACCTCCACGGGCAGGCCAACGCCGGCGCTCCGGTGGGTCGATCACCGGCGACGGCCACAGCCGCTGTCCACGGACGGTGATCATCACGAATCCCCGTCGTTTGGCTCGTCACCACGACGTCACTCGCGCAGGCGACACACTCCACGCCCGCGAGGGATCCCCTGCGCGCCGTCCCGCGCGACGATCCCCGACGGGCGCTGGAGGCCGGCTCGACGGCTGGTCGGGCATGGCGTCTCCCATCCTGAAGGGTCGGCCCGCGGCGACGAGCCGCGGGCGCTCCGGCGGTGCGCTGTCCAGGTGCTTGCCCCGGCCCCAGTTGTAGTCATCGGTGAACTCGACCTCGGCGCGCCAGCCACGGCCGTCAACGCACAGCCGCCAGGCGCGCTGGAAGCCCGGCCACTACTGGCCGCCGCGCTCAACCTCGACCGCGGGCGGCGGGTCGGACCGGTGCCCCTTGGTTCCGGCGGACGGTCACTTGGGGTCATCGCGCTCGGACTGGATCACCGGGTGCCGCAGGAGCTACGCCATTACGCGGGCCGACGTAGCCACGGGTGTCCCCAATACACATCCTTGCTACAGCGCTAGCCTCTCCTCCACTTCGTTCAACCGCTGGACTGGGGGAACCGTGACAGCGAGGCGCAAGCCAAGGACGCCAAACCAGCGAGCAGACGGTCGAGCGGAGACACAACGAGGAGCTAGCGCTCCCACGAACACTGCGCACAGAGCGACGGACACACCTAAGGAAGCTCGACCCGAGCGCCGTCCATCCATTAGGTCATCAGCCGACCTTCCCGCTGCGGACGCCACAGCCAGCGTGGGCGAGGGCGGCGGCCCGCTGAAGCGCGGGACCAAGCGCATCTTCGCGACCGTATTTGCAATAATTACCTTTGTATCGGGAGCCTTGGCCGGGACGGCCTTAGACCGATGGAGCCCCGCCTGGCTGGACTGGCTAGATGTCGCAAGGGGGGAAAGTCTTCTCAACGTCCGAGCCGCGGACTGGCCTCACACCCCTTGTTCCCGCAAGCTTGTAGCCTCTGTAGCCGAGGGCGAGCAGTTCCCAGCAACATTTGATGCTCTGAACCGCGTGGTTGATTCGAAATTTTTACTAGCGTCGGAGCTTGCAACCGCATACCAGTGGGGAAGCATGGACCTGGTGCTTTCGGGCTCAACCGCGGACACGATCCTCGTCCACAGCATCACCCCAGTTATCTATAGGCAGACCGCAATGGCCCCACACTGGGCTCTGGCGGATGCAGATGGCGACTGCGGTGGTTCCGTCTTCCGACTTCTCGATATGTACTTACAAAACGGAGAAGGCTACGTTGTCGATCGAGGCCTCACCGGAGAGGGGCGCCCCGACGAGGGGGCCCCGGCCTTGAATGGCCTGGGCGACGTATTTACCGTATCGGAAGACGAGCCGGTAGCGCTGCACCTGGACGTGCAAGCCTGTGGCTTCAATTACGAGTTCGGTCTGGACATCGAGTACGTTTTGAACGGCAGGACGTACCACCGCCAACTTGGTTCAAGATCCGACCCCTTCCGCATCGCTGGGGTTGAAGCGACCTACCATTTCACAACGTCGGAGACTCCAGGACCGGATCAGATTCAATTCGCGTCCGAACGCTTTGGGTCGCCATACTGCGCCGACTGAGTTGCCCCGTCTCAGCGACACAATCTCCACCTCGAGACGAGACCCTTGCTCGATGGATGGGCACGTCACGCAACGGGAGGACTTGCGAGCGGCGAAGGTGTTATCAGCACATCTATCCAGGGATGCGGATGCGCCCCGACGGCACAAAATGGCGCCGCTGACCCTCGCGAACCGGTTCACCGCCGTCCGGACGATCTTCCGGGCCGCGGTGCAGGGCCGGCGAGTTTCATCCGATGCGACCGCGGACGCCAGCCAGATTGGTCGGGACTTCAGCCAGCCCCTGGGCCGGCATCGCCGGGTGGTCAAGCGGACGCTGGGTTCGCTGTTGCCCTACGAACGCCGGGGGCTGCGCTACGACGGCACCGCCCCAACTATCAGCTCTGGGCCGGCTCTCGTTATCCTGATCCGCGCCCGCCGACTCCCGACCAACGCATGCAACGTCTTGGCAGCCTGGAGCGCGGGCAACTCTCGGGCTCTCTGGCAGCCTGGAGCGCGGGCAACTTTCGGGCTCTTTGGCAGCTTCGGAGCGCCCTCGGCGGGGCAACCAGGTCGCGGCTCGGCCGGCAGTCAGGAACACACATGAGGGCGCGGACGGCGCCTGATCCGATCACGAGGCTACTCACTACAAGCCCGTCCCGGTAACGGAACCCGCCGCGGCGACGCCCAACAGACTTGAGGACGGGAGCGGCGTCCCGCAGGGGATCCGCTAACGGAATCAGCCAATCCCGAGCTCCACTCGTAATGCCCGGCAAATTGGCTCGGGGCAGTCGTGGTTACCGCAGCCGAGCCGGTCCCGCATTCGGCGGAACTCACCGGGCTGGCCAGCATCACGAACGGCCCGCATCGAAGTCACATAAGACTTGAAGCCGCCGACCAGCCTTTCGTTCTTCGCAACTTCGGCCGCGTGCCCGCCGTTCTCGTCCCGCCTGTGGGCGGCCCGCACAGGCGCAGCCCTTTCGGTCAACGCACGCAGGCGTCGCACGGCGTCGGGGTCGCGCTCAGCAGGCAAGCCGACCGCTTTGAGGTCCGCGATGATGTCCGGCGATTGAGCGCACGCCGTGCATAGCCGCAGGCCCGAGCCGTGCTCCCGGCTGCTGTCGTCGCCACAAACCGGTGTGGCACAGGCCGAGCACCGGCCGATAGCGAAGGTCCCACAGCGGCACGTCGGCCACGGGCTGTCACTCATAGTGAACCCCAGCGCGAAGGTGTGACGCCGAACCAGGCATGGAACCTCCACGGTCACATATGCGGGCGCCATGGCGGGGACCCGGCCGGGGACGTGCCACCCGACCTGCTGATCGCCGGCGTAGCGCTGCTCGACGATGACGCCCGAGCACTCGACGAAGGTAGGGGCGATCGGGCGAAACTCGAGCGACGAGCACCGCTGACACGCCACCGATCCCACAGACACATACTGCCAGTCAGAGCCTCGTCAGTAGATGCGTCGTAATCGTGGCCGGCTGTCCATGCGTAGAGCACCCAGGCGGCCGGACTCAGGTGCACGGACGGTGGCGATGCGGCGAGCCGGTCGGGCTTCGTCACCGCCGGGGTGTCGCCCTCCCGCCAGGTAGCCAAGGCCTCACGCAGCCCGGGTCGCTCGCGGTTGGAGGAGGTCAGGCCGTGGTCGACGTAGGTGTCCCAGAGCTACCACGAGCGCGAGCAGCCCGTCACGTTGGGCGGTCAGGTGTCGGTCGTCGGTGGGCACCCGGGGTAGCCGATCGGCAGCACCGTCATGGCACACCTCCATAGGCGGGCCGACGCCGGTGCTCCGGTGCGTCAATCGTCGGCGACGGCCGCAGCACTACCGCCGACGCTCATCCCCACGGACATGCCTGGCCCGCCCCCAGGAAAAGGACGCCGCACGGTGGGTCCAGGATGTGGTGGCCGATCAACGGGCCGCCCGAGTCGAGGAGTGAGCGGTGGAGAGCCGTGGCCTGGTGTCACTGTCCGAGCGACGACTGCTGGCACGCGGAGTGCCGGTGCGGCCGCTGGTCTACGAGGCCCATCCGTACCTGGCGCTGCTAGCTCCGGTATTGATCAGTGATGTCGGCTTGCTGGTTCGTGCACGGGCCGGCAAGGCTCAGGTGAGGATGTGGGCCGAGATTGATCCCACGGTCGATCTCGGCAAGCGAGGTCGCTTTGCGGACTGGGTTCTCGCGCGGATCGACGAAGCCCCGTCATGTCAACGCTGGCTGCGGCTCGACGAGCTGTCTGCGGACGACGAGCGCTCGATCCAATGGGTGGATTTCGCGGAGCTCCTGACCTGAACGTTCCACCCCGGCGAGGCACGCGACGTTGCCGATGACAGGGGCAGCCAGTGGAGTCTTGGACGAGGACGGCGATGCCGTGTCGACGAACTCGGGCAGCGGCCGCGGGCGCGGGCGCGGTGGACTCGGCATGCCTGAACGGTCGCCTTACTGCTCAAGTGAGTGACGCGTACTCGTCGCTCATTCGTGTCGGCTAGCCAGCTTGGGCGATGGGCGCTGCTGATCGCGCAACTACGGTCTCGGCATGGGTTTGTTCTCTCGGCCGATCGACGAGGCTGAAGCTCTCCGCATCTGCAAGAATCTGCAGGCATATTTCGGCGCGCACCTTTGGACGAGCTCCCTGCATCGCCGCAATCTGCGGCTGGATGCCCCAGAAGTATGGCGGAAGGTCATTTCCCAACAGGCCGGCGACCGCAAGAATCTCCGCTCGGTACTCAAGGCGCTCGAGGTCGTCGAGGCCAGGTATCCCGGCATTGTGAAGAGCATGACGGACAACGTCATCGAGCACATGGAGGCCGGCGGGCTGCCCGGCCACTATCGGTCGACCGCTGTGGACGAGATCGAACGGTGGGAGCGGCGCAGGCGCGCGGTAGCGAGCGAGACCAGGATCACCTGACGGCCCCCGCCGGGGAGCCACCGCCGACCCGTGCGTGCAGGCGCAATGCCGTGGCCGCCCTGATCCCCGGGGAGACGGGTGGACGCCGCTGGCGTCGTCCCGAGTGGAGGTGCGGACTGCGACGTCGGGTAGTCGGAGTCGGGCATCGAGTCATCGGAGAAATCCACCCGCGGACAGGAGCCCTCGGCGGTCCAGGAAGGTGTTGTAGGCACGGCAGGAGGTCTCGCCCAGGTGCAGGCACGCGCTGCACGCGCCGGTCCCACGAGCGCAACCGGGGTCGAGAGGGCATCGGGACTCGGCCGTGGTGACGGTGTCCAGCAGCAGGTTCAGGTTGGTCTCGAACACCGACTGCAAGCCACCGAGGACGAAGTCGCCACGCGGGGAGGCGTAGAGGAAAAAGCCGAGGTGGCTGGGCACCAGGTACTCGTTGAGCGCGTCACGGTCGATGCCGGCGAAGACGGCGGTCTGACGGATCATGCGGTGGGCGTAGCTGTGCACGAGGGTGAGAACGTCCGCTCCGACGGTGGGGGTGGCGGGCATGTCGCCGGGGGCAGGAATGTCGACGGCGGCAGCGATCGCGGCGCGCGCCTGGCGTGCATCGTCGTCCCCGGGTGACCACCCGGGCAGGCCGTGACCGCGGTTGTGGAGCCAGCGGGCTCGACCAGCGCCCACAGCTCGTCAGTGATCCGCCGCGGCGGCGGGGAAGACGCCGGCGATGACATGCCCGGCACCTGCATCGGCGCGCCACAGCGAGACATAGCCCGTGAACCTACTTCCGCAACGTCTTCTAGGCGGCGCAACATCTGTAGTGCTACCCCGATATAGGCACGGCCGAGAGTCGAGTCTTCCTCCGGTGTGCGCCTTCTAAATTGCGTCCGGCAAGCTTTCTGCGACAGGCGGCTTCAAGGACACGCAGCATCCCCCCGGCGCCGCGTGCGACCACGGCCGTCGAGCTTCGTCGGGCGTCCTCAAGCCGATGCGACCCCTGCCGAGGACCTTAGGAGCTCGAGGGAATCTCGTGCGGCGACGGCACGCTCCGAGCAGGCTAGCGGCGGTACGTTCTACACCGCGCACAGCTGTCATATGACGTTTGCTGCACGCAATAGCGGTAAGGCCTCTCGCCTGAGCGAATCGTCTCCACTGTCCCCCCACAATCTCAGCATGGCTTGCCCTGCATTCCCTGCGTATCGGAACCTAACCGGCCAGTCGAGGGGCAATTCCGATAGTAGCCGCCTGTACATCTCTACACTGAGACGGAGCGCTGCAACCTCTCGCCTAAGCAACCATGATTCATGAAGCAGGCTAGTAAGATTCTCAAGAGCGTCTATACGCCTGTTCACATCCGTGACCCAGAGGTCGGTTCCTCGCCAAACCTCCTGGGCGTACGCAATCAATCGCCATTGAGCGTTGGCGGTGCGAACATCTTTGAAGTCGTTCCAGAGCTCGACTAATCGGTAGACGCACTCCTCTACACGTTTGTCAGCGGCCGAGATGGCGGTGGTGCATGGCGTCGACCCGGTGGACTCAGGAAGAAGTTCCGTGTCCCAGTGACGCCCTTCAAATGTGTCAATCACACGGCGGACGTCAACCCTGGCTCGCTGCGTGGGGAAAAAATCCGCAACGCCACGAGGAGCGAATCGCGCTCCTACGGTACTCTCCGTCACGGTTCTACAGAACTCTAGGGCACTGATGTACGCAGTGGGCAAGATGACCACGACTGCATCCGCCTGCGGCCGAAGCAACACGTAGGAGACGTCCTTTAGTTCCGACGCGACATGTGCTACTAGAACGACGCCGCGAGTGGCGTCGAGTCCAAGAGCGGACACTTCGATTGCCACCTGTGCGGGGGTTCTATTCTGTACGAGCACGACGTGCCTACGCTTTCGCAATCGCGGCTCGCCGATCGCCGTTCCGAGGAAGGAGCCACCATCGCGAACACAAACGGTCGTGTCTTCAGATAACCCCTCCAGCCACGATCTAAGCGCACCGGGGGAAACATGAACCGCGCTCCGACCGCCACTGGAGTCCATGAACCAAAGTGCGGAGTCTCCGGGAGGCAGGTAGCGGGGCTTCTTTCCTACAGGCTCGATGCCTGGAATCGGAGCGGTTGAGCAATTGTTCTGGACGTGGACCAGCGGATGCGCAGGAAGAACTGAGACGGGGGGGTAGTAAGCCACTTGACCCGCAGTTGACGTCGTCGACCCTAGTATTACCCCGAGCTTCGTCGGAGCCATGTTCAGAAGCTGCGATCTCTGCTCCCACTCCCGAGTCAGTCGATCGCGATCGGTCCGAGGTAGGCTCGGGTCGACCGCGAGATCCTTAATGATATGCGACGCGATGTCGCGGAACAATGGCTGACCAGTCACTGGCTCAACCAAGCCGCGATAGGAAATGCTTTGCCCACCGAGCGGAACCTGGCTACTGATTGAGGCGGCGAAATTCGTCCCGCTCTTACTGACGGAGCGGAGTATATCGTCTTCTTGTGCAGCAAAGAACCTGCTGAGAGCAGGAAAGCGACGGTCAGGTCGATTTTGCGGCGCATTGAGCCATCGCTCCATCGCATCTACGTCCCGAAGATGAAGCGGGGACCAGTCATCGAGGATCGAAACCGCTAATGCGAGTTGACCGAGAGTGAGCGCAATATTGATCTTGTCGTCGTCAGCAACCGGCCTAGCGCGCAACCATTCGATGACATGAGCGGCATCCTGGTAATCTTTGGGGTGGCGGCTCCAATAGGCAGGCAGCTCTCGCTCAGGCACGCCGATACTTGAAGCGAACGTGGCGACCGCTTCGTGGGTGAATCGTGACGCTTCGATCAAGTCGTCCAGCAGGCGTGCGCACCTATCCCTCACCTGTCCTGCTGGGGCTGGATCGAGACCCTCCCCTGACAGCGCCAGCTGTACCAGCCCTAGATGCGTTGACTTCAACAGCAGATCATGAGCGGATTCGTGAGAGAGAATCTGACCTAATGGCTGACCGCTGGCTACACGTTCGATACTTATGATGATCCGACCAGAGCTGGACAGACCTGCCCAGTCTCGACTGAAGGTGACGCTGCGAGTCCCCGGCGCTTCGGGCATCTAGTTCACTCCTAGCTCAGCTTGTACGCTCATCTTTTGAGTCAGGCTGGCGGGGTTCATGAAGATAGGCGATGCCGTCTAACGGCACGCCTTGCAGCCACAACAATGTGAGTTGCCCATTGACTGTCCTCTCATCACTGGGCGTTGCTGGCAACGGAAGATGTAGCGCTGCGAGGACGTCAAACCTGTGCAGGTCGAAAGCCACCCCAATTGCATCGCCATATTGGGAGGCAGCAGAGACTGCCGCCCTGTAGCTCAGCCAAGCAAGGAAAAGGGGCCCTAGGGTGATGACGATCCACAGGCCGTCGTCGAGGAGTACGAGTATGCTCGTCAGGCCGACCATCATCGCTACTGCGCAGAGCCTGCAAGAGGCATCCAACTGCGCGCGGCGGTCATCAACGATCTCTTTCGTTCTGGCTGAGATAACAGGGTATATTCGCGACCACCATGTGACCGCGTCGGCCCCATAGGCTGACCCAGCGGAGTACTCGGCCGCGCGGAGAACATTCCCGAGGGTTGTAGGCATCAACGCCGAATCCTTGTCGGGAAAGCGGCGAGTGAGCGTCCAACTCGCTGTAAGAATTTGCTCAGCCTCCCTCGGGTTTGGATTCCCGAGCGCTTGGGACTCGGACACTAAGCGGTCGCGGATGGCTCGTTGCCGGCGAATCGCACGACGCTTCAGGCCCGAGAGGCCCCACCAGGCAGGCCAGTAGCCTTCCAAAATGCGAACGAGCGGCAACTGCAAGGGGTGCAGCAGGACCGACAGGAGCAGAGCTACTAGTGCTAGTACCAGCGCGCCTGACACAGAAATATTGAGAAGCTGTACGATTGCGTGCTTGAAGTCGAATGGCCCGGGAGGTGCGTCTGCTGAGATCAGCAGGAGGACCGCGAGAATGCCAGCATAGGTAGGAAGGTAACCGACCAAGGCGAAACGTGTGCTTGTCGCTTGTTCAACCGAGACACCCAGAGGCACCGAGTCGCTCATGCAAGATCCCGCCTGTACAGCATCGCGCTGCCGTCATTGGGGCAAAGTGGAGGTTCCGGAGGGTAGCGCGCAACTAGGAGCTCCGAGTCACCCTGCGGGCAGGCGAAAGTCAGCAGGCGCCACGACTGAGGGATTCCCGGCAGAATGGCGCCATCGCTAACGCCAAGGGCGTACCCACCCGAGGAATCTCGCGGGAACTCGCCGGAGTCGGTAGGTGGCCTAACTGCTTCTTCCGTGTCCGTTCCTACCCATAGCATGGAACGCCCGCCCAGTGCCATGATGACCGCTTTCAGGCGTTTATTGCTCCTCAGCAGGTTCCGCGCCCACGCGACATCTTCGTCCGTCGCCTCGCCAGGAAATCCACCATGTCTGATCCAAAAGATCACGTCATCGAGATCTTCTTCGTCAAGTATTCGCACCTCACCACTCCTTCGATGGGTAGGACCAGAGCAACGTCACTGGCTGGATCCTCGCGGCCGGTCGCTGCTGCGTCCCATGGTGGCAACTCAAGGGGAAGGTCGCCTGGCGGTGGCCCGCCAGTTCCGGAGGTGCTAGTCATCGCCCACGGCCTAGGCGGCATCCCAGCGGGCGACGGAGGGCTCGTAGTGCTCCGGCTTCAGCCGTCCAGCCCTGCAGTGGGTCCTCTTGCTGTATGGCCGCGGCGACAGGGTCGAGCAGGTCGTAACGCCTCCACCGTGCCAACAGTCGATTCGCCGACAGGCGGAAGCCGCCCCGGCCAAGTGCCGCGACTTGGCCTGGCAGGCGTGCCAGTTCGACGTGCGTGGGACGGGGAGTTAGTGGATCGTGAGCTGGCGCCAACAGCGGGAGGAGGGTGCTCGCGTCACCCTCTCTCAGCACGCCCGCGGAGCAGCCGGCCGCCCCCACCCTGCGGGCGAAGGGCCACGCCTCACCGACTCGGAGTGCGACGCCTCCCGTAGTGCCGCCTGCGGCTGCGCTACTGCAGGGTCGGTGAAGGCCGTCACGACCAACCTGTCGACCCATGCCGCCGCATCGGTCACGAGCTAGTCACCGGCGCTGACGTACCAGGCATCCGCCAGCAGCGCCGCTCAGTGCTCAGCGAGCTTCTGAGCGGCTGACACGCTCTCGGTGCTCACGACATGCAGTCTGCCGGTGGTCGACGGAACACTTTGCCGACGCCTGCCTGCGGCACGGTCTGAGCTTGGCCGACGCCGTAGGCGGCGCGTTGACGCTGTCAGCTGCGGCACTCGCGCCCTGCCGGTGACGGACGGCCGCACGATCGGGACCGCCGAGGCGCTCGGCACCGTCACGGCCGCCTGCGCGGTCCTCGAGTCGGTGGGTGACGAGTTGAGCCAACACGCGCTCCGGGTCGATGGGCTGCCCGCCGGCGAGCCGGTAAGCAGCCCCGGTGGCCCGCCGAGCCGCCCGTCGAGGCGGAGAGCGGCGATGCGGTGGCCGGCCTGACCTGAGTCGGCGTGACTAACCGGGCAACCAGGACAAGCGCCGGAAGCGGGGGACCAGTCGTCTAAGCCGGCCACGTCGAGGCTCCCGGCGTGACCAATCCATGACCAATGCAGAGGAAAACAGGGGTCCTGAGAGGGTTCAACGGGCCCTCTGGAGGCTCCTCCATAGCTTCTCCAGGAGAGCTAGCAGGCCCATTGACCTGCGGTGATGCGTGGAGCGGGTGACCGGGATCGAACCGGCATGGCCAGCTTGGAAGGCTGGGGCTCTGCCATTGAGCTACACCCGCGAGGTGCCCGCCCAGCGTAGCCGCCCGGTCGATAGCGTCCGAGCGTGACCGACGCCACGTGGCTGGACGCCACCGCCTCCGCCGACCTCGTCCGCCGCGGGGAGGCCGGTGCGGCCGAGCTCGTCGACGCCGCGATCGCCCGCATCGAGGCGGCAAACCCGCAGCTCGACGCCGTCCTCCGCGACCGCTTCGACGCCGCGAGGGAAGAGGCGAAGAGCGGCCTGCCCGACGGGCCGTTCCGCGGCGTGCCGCTGCTGCTCAAGGACATGGGCGCGCACATGGCGGGGGAGGAGACCGCCTACGGGCTGGCCCCGCTCCAGGAGGCCCGCATCCGCTGGCGGCGCGACAGCCACCTCGCCGACGCCTTCCGGAAGGCCGGCTTCGTCGTCCTCGGCCGCACCAACGTCCCCGAGCTCGGCACCACGGTCACCACCGAGCCCGCCGCCAACGCCCCGGCGCGCAACCCGTGGGACCGCACCCGCTCCACCGGCGGCTCCAGCGGCGGGTCGGCCGCGGCCGTCGCGGCCGGCATGGTGCCGGTCGCGCACGCCAGCGACGGCGGCGGCTCCATCCGCATCCCCGCCAGCGAGTGCGGCCTGGTCGGCCTCAAGCCCACCCGCGCCCGCGTCAGCCAGGGCCCCGACGTCGGCGAGGGCTGGGCCGGCGCCGCCATCGACGGCGTCGTCACCCGAACGGTCCGCGACGCCGCCGCCGTCCTCGACGTCATCGGCCGGCCGATGCCCGGCGACCCCTACGCCGCCCCGCCGCTGCCCCGCCCCCTGCGCGAGGAGGTCGGCGCACCCGTCGGCCGGCTGCGCGTGGGCCTGCTCGGCGCCCCGCCCGACGGGCGCGGGCTCGACGACCCCGAGTGCCGCGCCGCCGTCGCCGCGGCCGGCCGGCTGCTCGAGGACCTCGGCTGCACCGTGGAGGAGGCCGCCCCCGCCGCCTTCTTCGACGACACCTTCCAGCGCGACTTCAACGCCACCATCGCCGCCGACACCGCCCGCACCCTCGCCGACTTCGAGCGCGTCCTCGGCCGCGACATCGCCGACGGCGAGCTCGAGCCGCGCAACGTCCACTACCGCGCCCTCGGCAACCGGATGACCGCGACCGAGTACCTCGCCGCCCGCGCCCGGCTGGGCTCCTGGTCGCGCCGCATGGCCGCCTTCTGGACGCCGGCCGACGACGGCGGCGAGGGCTTCGACCTGCTGGTCACCCCGACCGTGGCTGCCCCGCCACCGGAGCTCGGCTGGTTCACCGCCGCCGGCCCGCGCGAGGAGGGCCGCCGCATCGGCTCCTTCATCCCCTGGACGGCGCAGTTCAACGTCACCGGCCAGCCCGCCGTCAGCCTGCCGCTGCACACCACCGGCGCCGGCCTGCCCGTCGGCGTCCAGCTCGCCGCCGCCACCGGCCGCGAGGACCTGCTGGTCCGCGTGGCCGCCGCCCTGGAGGAGTCGGCCCCGTGGGCGGGACGCCGTCCGGGGGCGCACGCCTAGACTCGGACCGCCACGGGGTGTGGCGCAGCTTGGTAGCGCACCCGCTTTGGGAGCGGGGGGCCGTGGGTTCGAATCCCGCCACCCCGACCCCGCGCGCGGCGTCTCTAGACTCGGGGGCCGACCCGGCGTCGTCCCTGCCCGGCGCCCGTCCCCGTCTGTCTACCGAGGAGCACTGCCGCTGTGAAGAGCACCATCGAGGAACTGGGCCCCACGCGGGTCCGGATGGCGATCGAGGTGCCGTGGGGGGACCTGGACCACGCCTTCGGTGAGGTCTACAAGGAGCTCGGCCGCCAGGTCCGCGTCCCCGGGTTCCGTCCCGGCAAGGTGCCCAACCGCGTGCTCGACCAGCGCATCGGCCGCCCCGTCGTCCTCGAGCAGGTCGTGCAGCACGCGATCCCCGAGGTCTACTCCGAGGTCGTCCGCGAGAACTCCGTCCGCGTGCTCGGCCAGCCCGACATCGAGGTCACCCGCCTCGACGACAACGACACCCTCGCCTTCACCGCCGAGGTCGACGTCGTCCCCAAGGTCGAGCTGCCCTCCCTCGACGACCTCGCCGTGACCGTCGACGACGTCGAGGTCACCGACGAGGAGATCGACCAGCAGGTCTCGGTCATGCGCGAGCGCTTCTCGATGCTGACCGGCGTCGAGCGCGCCGCCCAGGACGGCGACTTCGTCTCCATCGACCTCGAGGCCCGCGTCGGCGACGAGGTGCTCGAGGACGGAAGCACCAGCGGCACGTCCTACGAGGTCGGCTCCGGCTCGCTCATGGAGGGCCTCGACGACGCCGTCCGCGGGCTGTCGGCCGACGAGTCGGCGACCTTCGAGACCGCGCTCCAGCAGGGGCCGCACGCCGGCGAGCAGGCGCAGGTCACCGTGACCGTCCGCTCGGTCAAGGCCAAGGAGCTGCCGGAGCTGGACGACGACTTCGCCTCCACCGCCAGCGAGTTCGACACCCTGGCGGAGCTCCGCGACGACGTCCGCACCCGGCTGCAGCGGGTCAAGACCATGCAGCAGGGCGCCCAGGCGCGCGACAAGCTGGTCGAGCACCTGCTGGCCACCACCGAGGTGCCGATCCCCGACGGCCTCGTCGACCGCGAGATCGAGTACCGCAACCAGGCGCTGCAGAACGAGCTGCAGCAGGCCGGCATGGACTGGGACGCGTTCGTGTCGATGACCGGCTCGGAGAGCCGCGAGGCCTACGAGGCCGAGCAGCGCACCCAGATCGAGGAGGCGGTGCGCACCCAGTTCGTGCTCGACGCCATCGCCGACGCCCGGGAGATCACCGTCGACAACGACGACCTCTCCGCGCAGATCATGGCCCAGGCCTCGCGCAACCGGATGAGCCCGGAGCAGTACGCCCAGCAGCTGCAGCAGGGCGGCAACATCGCCGAGTTCGTCGCCGACGTCCGCCGCACCAAGGCGCTGGCCCAGCTGCTGGAGCAGACCACCATCACCGACGCCTCCGGCAACGTCGTCGACCTGGAGGCGCTGCGCCCGCGCACCGTCCCGGCCGCGGACGACGCCGCAGCCGCCACCAACGACGTCGCCACCAACGACGTCGCCACCAACGACGTCGCCACCGACGACGCCGCTGCTGAGGACGCCGCTGCTGAGGACGCCGCTGCTGAGGACGCCGAGGAGGCGCCCGACGCCGAGGTGGCGACCGCCGTCGCCGTCGAGGCCGCGGAGGGCGCCACCGAGGACAGCGGGGACGTCGCCAAGGGCTAGTCTCCGACCCCGCCTCGACGGACGCCGTCCTCCCTGCACCCGCGGGGAGGACGGCGTCCGTCGTCTCCGCCGGCGCCGCGCTGCGCCGTCGGCGAACAGGCCCCCGCGCCGGGACTCCGGGCCCGGGGGTGCGCGTTAGGGTCGACGTGACTCGGGGTGGACGCCGGGGGTACGGCCCGTCCGGGCTCCCCGGTCCCGCTCCCACGAGCCCGCCCATCGAGACCGACTGCTTCCCCGCCCAACGGAGGTCACCACACCCGTGAGCACCGACCCGAACCCGGCGATGTCCCCGCTCATGCGGGGCGGCGCCGGGGGGATGAACCTCAACGACTCGGTCTACGAGCGCCTGCTGCGCGAGCGGATCATCTTCCTGGGCACCCAGGTCGACGACGTCATCGCCAACCAGCTCGCCGCCCAGATGCTCCTGCTGTCCGCCGAGGACCCCAAGCAGGACATCCACCTCTACATCAACTCGCCCGGCGGCTCGGTCAGCGCCGGCATGGCCATCTACGACACGATGCAGTTCATCGACTGCGACGTCGCCACCTACGGGATGGGCCTGGCCGCGTCGATGGGCCAGTTCCTGCTCACCGCCGGCACCAAGGGCAAGCGCTACGCCCTGCCGCACGCGCGGATCATGATGCACCAGCCCTCGGCCGGCGTCGGCGGCACCGCCGCGGACATCGCCATCCAGGCCGACCTGTTCCGCCGCACCAAGAAGGAGCTCAACGAGCTGCAGTCCTTCCACACCGGGCAGCCGATCGAGCAGATCGAGAAGGACTCCGACCGCGACCGGTGGTTCACCGCGCAGGAGGCCCTGGAGTACGGCTTCGTCGACCACGTCGTCAGCCGTGCCGCCATGACCGACAGCACCAACCCGGTCACCGACAACTGACGGCCGCGAGGAGAACCGCCATGAGCTTCGAGATGCCCTCCAGCCGTTACATCCTGCCCTCCTTCGTGGAGCGCACGAGCTACGGCATGAAGGAGTCCAACCCCTACAACAAGCTCTTCGAGGAGCGCATCATCTTCCTCGGGGTGCAGATCGACGACGCGTCGGCCAACGACGTGATGGCCCAGCTCATCACGCTCGAGTCCGCCGACCCGGACCGCGACATCACCATCTACATCAACTCGCCCGGTGGCTCCTTCACCTCGCTGATGGCCATCTACGACACGATGATGTTCGTCCGGCCCGACATCCAGACCGTCTGCATGGGCCAGGCCGCCTCGGCCGCCGCGGTCCTGCTCGCGGCTGGCACCCCGGGCAAGCGCCTGGCGCTGCCCTACTCCCGGGTGCTCATCCACCAGCCCTCCGGCGAGGCCGGCGGTCAGGTCTCCGACCTGGAGATCCACGCCGCCGAGATCGCCCGGGTGCGGTCGCAGATGGAGGAGATCCTCGCGCGGCACACCGGCCGGGCGGTGGACCAGGTGCGCTCCGACATCGACCGCGACAAGATCCTCACCGCGACCGAGGCCAAGGAGTACGGCATCGTCGACCAGGTGATCCAGAGCCGGAAGCTCAACGCGCTCCCGGTGTGACCGACCGCAGTATCCCCGGACGGTACGGCCCGGAGTCGCGCGTGTCGCGCCTCTGACCCGTACCGTTCGGGGTGCAGTGCCGGGAGTGACGAGCGAGTCGACCCACCCCGGCGCACCGGGGCGTCGGAGTCCCGCGGCGCCGGTGGCGGCAGGTACCGTCGGCGAGCGCCCGATCCCCGGTTGGCAGCGCCGGGAGGTCACCCCTCGCGGCACCCGCCTCCAGCGGGGCCGAGCACACGGGCAACGTCAGCGACACATCATCCGCAGGTCCGTTCCACGCAGGACCTGGTTCCCCCGAGGTGGAGGTCAGCAGGTGGCACGAATCGGTGAGAGCGGTGACCTGCTCAAGTGCTCGTTCTGCGGCAAGAGCCAGAAGCAGGTCAAGAAGCTCATCGCTGGCCCCGGGGTCTACATCTGCGACGAGTGCATCGACCTCTGCAACGAGATCATCGAGGAGGAGCTCTCGGAGTCGTCGGACCTCAAGTTCGACGAGCTGCCGAAGCCCAAGGAGATCCACGACTTCCTCGAGCAGTACGTCATCGGCCAGGAGAAGGCCAAGCGGACCCTCGCCGTCGCCGTCTACAACCACTACAAGCGGGTGCAGGCCGGCGGTGAGCGCGCCAGCCGCGACGAGTCGGTGGAGCTGGCGAAGTCCAACATCCTGCTGATGGGCCCGACCGGGTGCGGCAAGACCCACCTGGCGCAGACCCTCGCCCGGATGCTCAACGTCCCGTTCGCCATCGCCGACGCCACGGCGCTGACCGAGGCCGGCTACGTCGGCGAGGACGTCGAGAACATCCTGCTCAAGCTGATCCAGGCCGCCGACTACGACGTCAAGCGCGCCGAGACCGGGATCATCTACATCGACGAGGTCGACAAGATCGCCCGCAAGAGCGAGAACCCGTCGATCACCCGCGACGTCTCCGGTGAGGGCGTGCAGCAGGCGCTGCTGAAGATCCTCGAGGGGACGACGGCGTCGGTGCCCCCGCAGGGTGGCCGCAAGCACCCGCACCAGGAGTTCATCCAGATCGACACGACGAACGTGCTGTTCATCGTGGGTGGTGCCTTCGCCGGACTGGAGAAGGTCATCGAGCAGCGGGTCGGCAAGCAGGGGATCGGCTTCGGCGCGGAGATCCGCGGCAAGAAGGAGATCGAGGCCTCCAGCGCGTTCGCCGAGGTCATGCCCGAGGACCTGCTGAAGTTCGGGATGATCCCCGAGTTCATCGGCCGGCTCCCGGTGATCACCAGCGTGCAGGCCCTCGACCGCGAGGCGCTGATCAGCATCCTCACCGAGCCGAAGAACGCCCTGGTGCGCCAGTACCGGCGGCTCTTCGAGCTCGACGGGGTGGAGCTGGAGTTCACCGACGACGCCCTCGAGTCGATCGCCGACCAGGCCAT
This sequence comes from Geodermatophilus dictyosporus, assembly GCF_900115505.1. GTDB lineage: Bacteria > Actinomycetota > Actinomycetes > Mycobacteriales > Geodermatophilaceae > Geodermatophilus > Geodermatophilus dictyosporus. Next base: position 23,012 of record NZ_FOWQ01000008.1, read on the forward strand.
CCTCCGCGGCACCGGCGCCCGCGGGCTCCGGGCGATCATGGAGGAGGTGCTGCAGTCGGTGATGTACGAGGTGCCCAGCCGCGAGGACGTCGCCTCCGTGGTGATCACCAAGGAGGTCGTGCTGGAGCACGTCAACCCGACGATCGTGCCGCGCAAGCCCAGCCGCGAGCGCCGCGAGAAGTCCGCCTGACGCACTGACGCAGTCCCGACGGCCCGTCTCCCCGGCGAGGGAGGCGGGCCGTCGCGCTGTCCGGGGCCGGTCGCGGCCGGGTGGTGTGCGGTTGTGGCGCACCGCCGGCCGTCGATGCGCCACGGGTGCACATCACCGGGCGCCGAGCAGGACCTCCCGCGCCCGGCAGACCTGCTGGACGTCCCGGCGGCAGGCGTCGGGCTCCCGGGTCAGGCGGCGGTGGCTGAACCGGAGCACCACCCAGCCGAGCGCGGCCAGGGCGACGTCCCGGCGGGTGTCGCGCTCCCGGTCGGCGGCGCTGCCGTGGAAGGCGGCGCCGTCCAGCTCGACCGCCACTCGCAGGGCCGGCACCGCGGCGTCGAGGAACACCGTCCCGAACGGCAGGACGACGGGGTGCTGCTGCACGAACCGTGGCATCCCCGGTCTGGTCAGCACGTGCCGCACGCCCCAGATCTCCAGCTCGCTCCGACAGCCCTGCTCGACCAGCTCCACCAGCGCCACCAGGCCCCGGCGACCCGGTAGTGCAGGACGGCGGGCGACCTCCGCCCGCAGCCCGGCCACGGTCACCTGCCGGTCGCGGAGGGTGCCGATCACGGCGGCCCGCGCCCCGTCGACCAGCCGCCGCGACCCGTGCCGCCCGGACGCCCACCCCACGCGTCGACCAGCGACCGCGGCAGCGGGGCGACCGGGAAGGGGCCGAGCCGGTCGCGCACCAGTTCCCGCACACGGTGGACGACCAGGCCGCGGCTGCGCGGTGCCCGTCGCGCGGCGGGGACGGACACGTGCACCGGACCGTCGTCCTCGAGCACCCGCCACACGGCGAGGGCGGTGACGTGGCTCAGGGTGCCGTCGACGGCCAGGGCGCCGGCGAGCGCCCGGGTCTGCCAGTCGTCCCAGCACGCCGGGTCGACGACGACACCGCGGTGCGGCCGGAACAGCCGCCCGCGGGTGACCCAGCGGCCGACGGTGTGCCGGTCGACCCGTCCGGCGAGGTCGGCCGCGCGGGCGACGCCGAACGGACCGAGGAGCGGCAGCAGGTCGAGGGCCACTCCGCCACGGTGGCGTGGGACCGGGGCCGCGCGGGAGTCCCCATGGGTCCGTGGACGGGCCGGGTGGCTGTGAATGCCGAGGTGGTGTGCGTCCGTGGCGCATGCCGGGCGTGGGGTACGCCGTAGCCGCACACCGCCGCCCGGGCGCACACGGTCGACCGCGGCTCCGACGGGCCGGGGGACGGCGGGGCTGGCAGGCTCGGCGGGGTGCGTGTCCTGACCGCCCTGCCCGAGGCGGCCCGCCGCGCCTTCCGTGCCCGCGTCTCCGGTGACCCGACCGGCGCACCCGACTGGGTCCGCGACATCGCCCGGGTGGGCACCGGGCCGGGATGGTTCGAGCCCGACGGCGTGGTGTGGCGGGTGCACGGCGACCTGTCCACCCTCGTCGGCGGGGTCGCCGCGCTGCTGGGCCAAGCGGCGCACCCGCTCGCGCTGGCCGGCGTCCAGCGGCACTCGGCCTACCGCGAGGACCCGTGGAAGCGGCTGGCCGGCACCGCCCGCTGGCTGGTGGTGAGCACCTTCGGCTCGGCCGAGCTGGCCGGGCAGGAGGCGGCCCGGGTCCGCGGGATGCACGAGCGGGTGCGCGGCCGCGCGCGGGGCCGCGCCTACTCGGCGTCCGACCCGGCCCTGCTGCGCTGGGTGCACCTGGCCTTCACCGACGCGTTCCTCGCCGCCCAGCAGGCCGTGGGCCAGGACCTGACCGGCCGCTTCGGCCGCGGCTGGCCCGACGTCTACGTCGGCGAGTGGGCCCGCACCGCGCGGGAGCTGGGCGCCACCGACCTGCCGGGTACCGCCGCCGAGCTGGCCGAGGCGATCGCCGCCCACCGGAGTGAGCTGGCGCCGGTCCCCGACGACCTGCGCGCCTTCCTCGCCGCCCCGCCGGGGCTCAGCCCGCCCGAGCGGGTGTTCTACCGCGGGCTGTCCGGGGCGGCGGCCCACCTGGTGTCGCCCACGCTCGCCGGCTGCGCGGGAGTGCCCGGGCGGGGCCGCGGCGGCACTCCCCAGGTCACGGCCACCCGGCTGCAGCTGCGCGGGCTCCGCCTGGCCCTGGGCTCCTACAGCCCGTCGGAGCAGGCGGCCCGCTGGCGTCTCGGCCTGGGACCCGCACCCGCCTGGGCGGCCGACGACGCCGCCTGACGGTCAGGCGTCGGCGGGCGGGGCCAGGACGACGTCGACGCTCAGCGGGCCCTCGCCGGCCACCACGGTCAGCGCGGCGATCCGCCCGGCGTCGGTCAGGTCGCCGCGGGCGGCCTCCACCAGCGGCACCTGCGCCTCGGGCGCGGTCACCGTCGCCGAGGAGACGTCGGCCCGCATCGACACCTTCGCGTCGGACTTGGCCTTGCGGACGCCGGCCAGCGCGGCCGCGACCACGGGGAGCACGGCAGGGTCCCCGCCGCCGGGCAGCTCGGCGGCCGACGGCCACGGCGCGCGGTGCACCGACCCGGCCTGCCACCAGGACCAGACCTCCTCGGTGACGAAGGGCAGCACCGGGGCGAACAGCCGCAGCTGCACCGACAGCGCCAGCGCGAGCGCCGCCTGAGCCGACTCCGCCGCCGGGCCGGTGCCGTAGGCGCGCGACTTCACCAGCTCCACGTGGTCGTCGCAGAACGACCAGAAGAACGCCTCGGTCACCTCGAGCGCGCGGGTGTAGTTGTAGGCCTCCATCGCGGCGGTGGCCTCCCCGACCACCGTCCCCAGCGCAGCGAGCACGCCGAGGTCGAGCGGCTCGGTCACCTGCTCGGCGGCGAGGTCCGCGGTCACGCCGAGGCCCAGCACGAACTTGCCGACGTTGAGGATCTTCATGGCCAGCCGCCGGCCGACCTTCATCTGCGCCTCGTCGAACGGCGAGTCCGCACCCGGCCGGGCCCCGGCGGCGCGCCACCGGACGGCGTCGGTGCCGTAGCGCTCGAGCACGTCGATCGGCGTGACGACGTTGCCCTTCGACTTCGACATCTTCTTGCGGTCGGGGTCGACGACGAAGCCGGAGATCGTCGCGTGCGTCCACGGCACCGCGCCGTGCTCGAAGTGCGAGCGGACGACGGTGGAGAACAGCCAGGTGCGGATGATGTCGTGCGCCTGCGGCCGCTGGTCCATCGGGAAGACGTGCGCGAACAGCTCCGGGTCGGTGTCCCAGCCCGAGGCCACCTGCGGCGACAGCGACGACGTCGCCCAGGTGTCCATGACGTCGGGGTCGGCGACGAACCCGCCCGGCACCCCGCGCTGCGACTCGTCGAAGCCCGGCGGGACGTCGGAGGCCGGGTCGACCGGCAGCGACGCCTCGTCAGCCAGGATCGGCTCGTCGTACACGGGGTCGCCGGCGGCGTCGAGCCGGTACCAGACCGGGAACGGGACGCCGAAGAACCGCTGCCGGCTGATCAGCCAGTCGCCGTTGAGCCCCTCGACCCAGTTCTCGTAGCGGTACCGCATGTGCTCGGGCACCCACTGGATCTCCCGGCCGCGGGCGACCAGCGCGTCGCGCAGCTCGGGGGAGCGCCCGCCGTTGCGGATGTACCACTGCCGCGTGGTGACGATCTCCAGCGGGCGCTCGCCCTTCTCGAAGAACTTCACCGGGTGGGTGATGGTCTTCGGCTCCCCGTGCAGGTCGCCGGACTCCCGCAGCAGCTCCACGATCCGCTGCTGGGCGCTGAACGCCGTCCTCCCGGCCAGCTCGCCGTAGACCTCCGCGGGGACGCCGTCGGGGGCGTCGGGGACAAAGCGGCCGTCCCAGCCGATCACCGCGCGGGTGGGCAGCTGCAGCTCCCGCCACCAGGTGACGTCGTTGAGGTCGCCGAAGGTGCAGATCATCGCGATGCCCGAGCCCTTGTCCGGCTCGGCCAGGCGGTGGGCGACCACGGGCACCTCGACGTCGAACAGCGGCGTGCGCACCGTCTGCCCGAACAGCGGCCGGTACCGCTCGTCGTCGGGGTGGGCGACCAGCGCGACGCAGGCGGGGAGCAGCTCGGGCCGGGTGGTCTCGATGAAGACCGGGCCGGCCGGGCCGGAGAAGGAGATCCGGTGGTAGGCGCCCGGGCGCTCGCGGTCCTCGAGCTCGGCCTGGGCGACGGCGGTGCGGAAGGTGACGTCCCAGAGGGTCGGCGCCTCCTGCGCGTAGGCCTCCCCGCGCGCCAGGTTGTGCAGGAACATCCGCTGCGCGGTGGCCCGCGACGTCGCCGAGATCGTCCGGTAGACGTTCGACCAGTCCACCGACAGCCCGACGCGGCGCCACAGCTGCTCGTAGGCGCGCTCGTCCTCCTCGGTCAGCCGCTCGCACAGCTCGACGAAGCTGCGCCGGCTGACCGGCACCTGCTCCTTGCCGGGCCTGTCCGGCGGGGTGAAGGACGGGTCGTAGGGGAGCGCGGGGTCGCAGCGGACGCCGTAGTAGTTCTGCACCCGCCGCTCGGTGGGCAGCCCGTTGTCGTCCCAGCCCATCGGGTAGAAGACGTGCTTGCCGCGCATCCGCTGGTAGCGGGCGACGATGTCGGTGTGGGTGTAGCTGAACACGTGGCCCACGTGCAGCGACCCGCTGGCCGTCGGCGGCGGGGTGTCGATCGAGTACACCTGCTCGCGCGGCGCGGCCAGGGCGGCGGCGCGGTCGAAGGCGTAGGTGTCCTGCTCGGCCCAGCGGGCGACCCAGGTGTCCTCGAGACCGTCGAGGGTGGGCTTGTCGGGTACGCCGGCCCCGGCTCCCGGGGCGGTGCTGACCGGGGTGGCGGAGTCGGTGACCATGACCTCCATCCTAGGAACCGTCCGGCTGGCATCCTGGGGAGGATGAGCAGCGACGGCTTCGGCGACATGGCACGCGTGGAGCAGGAGCTGCTGGCGCGCTGGCCGGAGACCCGGCTGGAGCCCTCCCTGAGCCGCATCGCCGCGCTGGTCGACCTGCTGGGCGACCCGCACCGCGCCTATCCCGTCGTCCAGGTCGCCGGCACCAACGGCAAGACGACGACGGCGCGGATGGTCGACGAGCTGCTGCGCGGCTTCGGCCTGCGGGTGGGCCGCTTCACCAGCCCGCACCTGCAGTCGGTGCGCGAGCGGATCGTGCTCGACGGCGAGCCGGTCAGCGCCGAGCGCCTCGTCGAGACCTACGACGACATCGCGCCCTACGTGCAGATGGTGGACGCCGCCGGCGAGCACCCGATGAGCTTCTTCGAGGTCACGGTGGGGCTGGCCTACGCCCTGTTCGCCGAGGCCCCGGTCGACGTCGCGGTCGTCGAGGTCGGCATGGGCGGCACGTGGGACGCCACGAACGTCGTCGACGCGCGGGTCGCCGTCGTCACGCCGGTGGCGCTGGACCACTCGGAGTACCTGGGTCCCGACGTCGCGACGATCGCGGGGGAGAAGGCCGGGATCGTCAAGCGCGACGCGATCGCCGTCCTCGCCCACCAGCAGCCCGGGGCGCTCGACGCGCTGGTGCGCCGCGCGGTCGAGGTGGAGGCCGTGGTCGCCCGCGAGGGCACCGAGTTCGGCGTGCTCGACCGGAAGGTCGCCGTCGGCGGGCAGCAGCTGCGGCTGCAGGGCCTCGGCGGCGAGTACGGCGACGTCTTCCTCCCGCTGTTCGGCGCGCACCAGGCGCAGAACGCGGCCACCGCGCTGGCCGCCGTCGAGGCGTTCCTCGGCGCCGGCGCGGCCACCGGACCGGTCGACGTCGAGACCGTGCGGGCCGCCTTCGCCGCCGTGCGCTCCCCGGGCCGGCTGGAGCGGGTGCGCACCAGCCCGACGGTGCTCGTCGACGCCGCGCACAACCCCGCCGGCATGGCCGCCACCGTCGAGGCGATCCGGGAGTCCTTCGACTTCACCCGGCTGGTCGGCGTCGTCGGCGTGGTGCACGGCAAGGACGTCGAGGGGATGCTGCGCGAGCTGGAGACCGTCTGCGCCGAGCTGGTGGTGACCCAGAACGGCTCGCCGCGGGCGCTGCCGGCCGACGAGCTGGGCGCGCTGGCGGTCGACGTGTTCGGCGCCGACCGGGTCAGCGTGTCCCCGCGGCTGCCCGAGGCGCTCACCGAGGCGATCGAGCTGGCCGAGGCCGGGCCCGACGACGCCCTGGGCGGCTCGGGCGTGCTGGTCACCGGCAGCGTGGTCACCGCCGGCGAGGCCCGCACGGTGCTCGGCGGCCGGTCGTGACGGCGCCCGACCCGGTCCGCGCCGCCCGCGCCCTGCGCGGGGCCGCCGCGGCCGTGCTGCTGCTCGAGGGCATCGCGGTGCTGTTCGTCCCACGCGCCATCGCCCAGACCGAGGCGGGGCTCGGCGGCGTCCGGTTGACGATCCTGCTGGCGCTCGCCCTCGTGCTCGTCCTCGCCAGCGGCGTCCAGCGGCGGCCGCGCGGGCTGGAGATCGGGACCGCGCTGCAGGTGCCGCTGCTGCTCACCGGGCTCATCGACTCGGCGATGTGGTTCGTCGGCGGCGTCTTCGTGCTCATCTGGCTGTACCTGCTGCAGATCCGCAAGGACCTGCTCGGGTCGCCGTTCCGCGAGCCCGCCGCCGGCGACTGACGCTCAGGCGGCGGAGCGGTCCTCGAGCTCCTGCCGCAGCCGGACGACGTCGGTGCCCAGCTGCCGCAGCACGCGCTCGACGACCGGGTCGGCCACGGCGAGGACGCCGACGACCAGGTGCCCGGTGTCGATGACCCGGCCGCGGCGCGGGCGGCGCTGCGCCAGGACGTGCCGGAGCGCGCCCTCGAGCGCCCGCTTGCCCCCGTCGGCGAACGGGATGTGCCCGGGGTGCTCCGGGGAGCCGCGGTCCAGCGCGCCCGGCCCGAAGGCGGACTCCGCCGCCGCCCGCACCCGGTCCAGGTCGATGCCGACGGCGGCGAGGGCGTCGGCGTCCAGCGGGCCGCCGGAGCGGGCGAGCGCGTCCCGGAGGGTCGCCTGGTCCAGCCCGACGGCCCGCAGGGCGCTGCCCCCGCGCCCCGGGTCCCGGCTGAGGGCGAGCAGCAGGTGCACCGGCTCGATCCGCCCGGCGCGCAGGTCGCGGGCCTCCTCCCGGGCCACCACGACCGCGGTGCGGGCCTCGAGGGTGAAGCGTTCGAACACCTCAGACGTCCTTCCTGCTCCGGGCGTGCTTCTTGTGGACGGCCTGCCGGGACACCCCGAGCGCCCCGGCGATCTGCTGCCACGACCAGCCCCGCGCCCGCGCGTTGCCGACCTGCAGCACCTCCAGGCGCTCGGCGAGCTCGCGCAGCGCCCGGACGGCCCGCAGGCCGGTGTCCGGGTCGTCGGCCGCGGCGGCGGTGGTGACGTCGGTGGGAGAGGCCATGCGTCAACCATGGTTGACGCCATCCGGCTTGTCAACCTCGGTTGACGCGCGGCGTCCCGTAGGCTGCCGCCCCGTGACTGATCGCACCCTGGTCCTCGTCAAGCCCGACGGCGTCGCCCGCGGCCTCGTCGGAGAGGTCGTCTCGCGGCTGGAGGCCAAGGGCCTGCGCCTGGTCGCCGCCGAGCTGCGCACGCTGACCCGCGAGGTCGCCGAGGAGCACTACGGCGAGCACCGCGAGAAGCCCTTCTTCGGCTCGCTGGTCGAGTTCATCACCGGAGGCCCGCTGCTGGCCCTCGTCGTCGAGGGGCCCCGTGCGGTGGAGGCGTTCCGCGCGCTCGCCGGCGCCACCGACCCGGTCAAGGCCGCACCCGGCACCATCCGCGGCGACTTCGGTCTCGAGGTGCAGAACAACATCGTCCACGGCTCGGACTCCGCCGAGTCCGCCGCGCGCGAGATCGGCCTGTTCTTCCCGAGCCTGTAAGTGGCTGGACCCCGCCCCCGGGGCCGGGGATAGCGTCGGGGGCGTGGGGGAGTCGCTGGTCCGGGCCCGGGGCCTGGTGAAGCGGTTCGGTGGGTACACCGCGGTCGACGGCATCGACGTCGACATCGCGCCCGGGGAGGCCTTCGGCTTCCTCGGACCCAACGGGGCCGGCAAGAGCACGACGATGCGCATGATCGGCGCCGTCTCGCCGCCGACCGCGGGGGAGCTGCGGGTCCTCGGAATGGACCCTGCCGTCGACGGCCCGGCCATCCGGAGGCGGCTCGGCGTCGTCCCGCAGACCGACAACCTCGACCTGGAGCTCACCGTCGAGGAGAACCTGCTGGTCTACGGCCGCTACTTCGGCCTGCCGCGGGCCACCGTGCGGGCGCGGGCGGCCGAGCTGCTCGACTTCGTGCAGCTCACCGACCGGGCCGGTGACCGGGTCGAGCCGCTGTCGGGCGGGATGAAGCGGCGGGTCACCATCGCCCGGGCGCTGGTCAACGACCCCGACGTCGTCCTGCTCGACGAGCCCACCACCGGGCTCGACCCGCAGGCCCGGCACGTGCTCTGGGAGCGGCTCTACCGGCTCAAGCAGCGCGGCGTCACCCTCGTCCTCACCACCCACTACATGGACGAGGCCGAGCAGCTGTGCGACCGGCTCGTCGTCATGGACAAGGGGCGGATCGCCGCGCAGGGGTCGCCGGCCGAGCTCATCGCCGCCTGGTCCACCCGTGAGGTGTGCGAGCTGCGGTTCCCGCTCACCGAGGGCGGCCCGGGACCGGCCGCGCACGCCGACGCGCTCGCCCCGCTGACCGCCCGCGGCCTCGCCGAGCGGGTCGAGGTGCTGCCCGACCGGCTGCTGCTCTACACCGACGACGGCGACGCGGCGCTGTCCGCCGTCCTCGCCCACGGCCTGCAGCCGGTGTCGTCGCTGGTGCGGCGCAGCTCGCTGGAGGACGTCTTCCTCCGGCTCACCGGCCGGACGCTGGTCGACTGACGTGCCCGGACCGGCCGCCTGGTCGCTGTTCCTGCAGCGGCTGACCGCGCACCGCCACTACTGGCGCAGCAGCGCGATCGGCAGCGTGCTCGAGCCCGTGCTCTTCCTCGCCGCGATGGGTCTGGTCCTCGGCTCGCTGGTCGACCGCGGCCCCGGGGTGCCCGGCGGCGTCGGGTACCTGGCCTTCCTCGCGCCCGGCCTGCTGGTGGCCGCGGCCATGCAGACCGCCACCGGGGAGTCGAGCTACCCGGTGCTCGGGGCGATCAAGTGGGACCGCACCTACGAGGCGCTGCTGGCCACCCCGGCCCGCCCGGTCGACCTGGTGGCCGGGCACCTGCTCTACGTCGCCTTCCGGGTGACCACCTCGGCGGCCGCCTTCCTGCTGGTGCTGCTCGCCTTCGGCGCGGCGCGCAGCCCGCTCGTGGTGCTCACCGTGCCGGTGGCGCTGCTCACCGGGCTGGCCTTCGCCGCGCCGGTCACCGCGCTGGCCGCCCGGCTGGAGGAGGACGCCGCGTTCGCCGCCCTGCAGCGGTTCCTGCTGGTCCCGATGTTCCTGTTCAGCGGCACGTTCTTCCCGGTCGAGCAGCTGCCCGCCGTCCTCCGGGGGATCGCCTACGCCACCCCGCTGTGGCACGGCGTCACCCTCGCGCGCGACCTGGCCCTGGGGACGGCGGAGGCCGGGCCGGCGCTGCTGCACGCCGGCTACCTGCTGCTGTGGACCGCGGCCGGCGCCGTCCTCGCCGCGCGCGCGCTGACCCGGCGGCTGGTCCGGTGAGCGTCCCCCGGCCGGCCGGCCCGTCGGTGTCGCTCGTGCTGCGGGTCGTGCCGCTCTACCCGCTCTCGCCCCGGCGCGCCGGCTCCCTGGTGCACCGCAACCTGCTGGTGGCCCGCCGCAACTGGGTGGTCTACGTCTCGGGCTTCTCCGAGCCGTTCTTCTACCTGCTGTCCATCGGCGTCGGCATCGGCGGGCTGGTGGGCGAGGTGGTCACCGACGGCGGCACGGCGCTGAGCTACCAGGAGTTCGTCGCACCGGCGCTGCTGGCCTCGGCCGCGATGAACGGCGCGGTCTACGACGCCGTCTTCAACCTCTACTTCAAGTTGAGGTACGCCAAGCTCTACGACGCGGTGCTGGCCACCCCGGTGTCGGCGGCCGACGCCGCGGTCGGGGAGACGGTGTGGGCGCTGCTGCGGGGCGCGGTGTACTCCGCGGCGTTCCTGCTCGTCATGCTGGCGCTGGGCCTGGTCGGCTCCTGGTGGGCGGTGCTGGCGCTGCCGGCCGCCGTGCTCATCGGGTTCGCCTTCGCCGCGGTGGGGCTGGCCGCGAGCACCTTCCTGCGCGGCTGGCAGGACTTCGAGTTCGTCCAGGTCGCCGTCCTGCCCCTGTTCCTGTTCTCCACGACCTTCTACCCGCTGTCGGCCTACCCGCGGCCGCTGCAGCTCCTCGTCGAGTGCACCCCGCTCTACCACGGCATCGAGCTGGTGCGGGGGGTCGTCACCGGCGACGTCCGCTGGGCGCTGCTGGGCTCGGCCGCCTACCTGCTCGTCATGGGGGTCGTCGGCCTGGCGATCGGCGCCCGGCGGCTGGAGCGCCTCCTGCTCCGCTAGAGCCCGCCGCTAAGCGACGGCGGTGAGGACGCGGCCGTCGCGGAGCAGGGCCGTGACGGCGTCGGCCGGCACCGGCGAGCCGAACAGGTGGCCCTGCGCGGTGTCGCAGCCCAGCGCCCGCAGCGCGGCGAGCTGGCCCGGCTCCTCGACGCCCTCGGCGACCACCTGCAGGCCCAGGCTGTTGCCCAGCGCGATGACCGCGTCGGCGAGCGACCCGGCGGCGGCGTCGGCGGCCAGCAGCGCCACCGACGTGGTGTCGATCTTCAGCCGGTCCAGCGGCAGGTCCTGCAGCCGGGACAGCGACGAGGACCCGGTGCCGAAGTCGTCGATGGCCACCCGCACGCCCAGCGCCCGCACCTCGCGGATGCCGGCGGCGGCATCGGGTCCGGCGGCCACCGCCTCGGGCACCTCGATCTCCAGCCGGGCGGGGTCGACGCCGGCGTCCCGCGCGGCCGCGGCGAGGGCGACCGCGAGGTCGCCGGTGCCCAGCCGCCGGGCGGACACGTTGACCGCCACCCCCAGCGCGGGCAGGCCGGCGTCGTCCCAGGCGCGCAGCTGCCGGCAGGCCTCGCCGATCACCCAGTCGTCGATGGCGTCGACGACGCCGGAGGTCTCCGCGACCGGGATGAAGCCGGCCGGCTCGACCAGCCCGCGGCTGGGCGACTGCCACCGCGCCAGGGCCTCCACGCCGGTCACCACGCCGGTCCGCAGGTCCACCTGCGGCTGGTAGAGCACCCGCAGCTCGCCGTTGGTGACGGCGGCGCGCAGGTCGCGCACCAGCTCGTCCTGGGCGGTGACCTCCTCGCGCATGCCGCGCTCGAACACCCGGACCCGGTTCTTGCCGCCGGACTTGGCCACGTACATCGCCAGGTCGGCGTCGCGCAGCAGGTCGTCCATGCCGCGGCGGTCGGTGGCGCCGGTGAGCGCCACCCCGACGCTGCCGCCCACGGTGAACCGCTCGTCGCCGAAGGCCACCGGCTCGCGCAGCGCGCCCAGCAGCCGCTCGGCGACGGCGACGACGTCCCGCCGGCCCTCGACGTCCTCCATGAGGACGACGAACTCGTCGCCGCCGAGGCGGGCCACGGTGTCGGCCGGGCGCACCACCGACTCCAGGCGCCGGGCGACCGCGGTGAGGACGGCGTCGCCGGCCTCGTGCCCGCACTCGTCGTTGACCGCCTTGAAGTCGTCGAGGTCGACGAGCAGGACGGCGTGCCGGCGGGCGCGGCGGTCGGCCAGGGCGTGCTCGAGGCGGTCGGCCAGCAGCGTCCGGTTGGCCAGGCCGGTGAGCGGGTCGTGCAGGGCCAGCCGGGCCAGCTCGCCCGCCTGTTCCTCCAGCTGCCGGGCGGCCGCGCGGGCCTCGGCCTCGGCCCGCTTGCGCCCGGTGATGTCGCGGGCGATCCCGGCGACGCCGGTGAGGGTGCCGTCCTCGTGGTGGATGGTCGAGAAGGTGACCAGCGCGTCGAACTCCGAGCCGTCGCGCCGGCGGTGCCGGCGCTCCACCGGCGCCATGCTGCCCGACAGCGCCGTGAGGTCGGCGGGGGACTCCCCGTCGCCGGTCAGCACCGACATGTGGCGGCCCACGATCTCGCCGGCCGCCCAGCCGTAGAGCCGCTCGGCGCCGGGGTTCCAGCTGGTGATCCGCCCGTCGGGGCTCAGGGTGGCGACGGCGTCGTCGGTGCACTGGACGACGGCCGCCAGCCGGGCCAGCTCGTCGCGCTGGGCGGAGAGCTCCGCGGTGCGCTCGGCCACCAGCTGCTCGACGAGCTCGCGGCGGTCGTCGAAGCGGCGCCAGGCGGCGAGGCAGGCCCAGCTCTCCAGCAGCACGAACGCCGCGTGCAGGGAGGCCATCGGCAGGGGGGCGACGTCGTGCTGGAACACCGCGTGGGGCAGCAGGCTGCCCAGCACGAAGTGGTGCACCGCGACGAAACCGACGGCGAGCAGGAAGGGCGCCCGGGCGGCGTAGAGGGCGGCCAGCGGGAGCAGCGCGAAGAAGAGGAAGTGCGCCTCGGTCTGCCCGCCCGACAGCTGCACGCCCACCGCCGCGACCGCCATGAGCGCGAGCGCGGCGGCCGCCGCACGGGTGCTGCGCCGCAGCAGCGTCGTGCGCGCGAGGAGGGTCAGCGCCAGCAGGGGAGCGGTGGACAGTGCCGCGGTCGCCGGCCCGTGGCCGCGCAGCAGGGCGTAGACCGGCACCGCCGCGACGAGGACGGCGAGGGCGCGGAGGACGAAGGCGTGGTGGGTGGCCCACTGCTCGGGGGGCATCGCCCGGCCGCGGGGCAGGGAGAACACCGCCCGGCCGCGGGGCAGGGAGAACACCGCCCGGCCGCGGGGCAGGGAGAACACCGCCCGGCCGCGGGGCAGGGTCTGCGGGGACCGGGTGCGGGAGACGCCGTCGGCGTCCCTGGGCACGGTCGTGGTCCCGGCCGGCTCGGGCACGTTCCCCCCTGAGGCCGTCGTGCTGGTCACCGTGAGTGTAGGCCCGCACACGCTGCGGCGCCTCTCGGCGCGGGGGTCGCAGCACGGGGCGCGGCGTCTACCCTGGACCGGTCATGTCTGGACAGAGCCTCTACCCCCGTCTCGAACCGCTGCTGGCCCAGGTGCAGAAGCCGATCCAGTACGTCGGCGGGGAGCTCAACGCGCAGGTCAAGGCGTGGGACGACGTCGCCGTCCACTGGGCGCTGATGTACCCCGACGCCTACGAGGTGGGGCTGCCCAACCAGGGCCTCATGATCCTCTACGAGGTGCTCAACGAGCGCCCCGACGCCCTCGCCGAGCGCACCTACGCCGTGTGGCCCGACCTGGCCGCGCTGATGCGCGAGCACGGTGTCGGCCAGTTCACCGTCGACGCGCACCGCGCCGTCCGCGACTTCGACGTCCTCGGCGTCAGCTTCGCCACCGAGCTCGGCTACACCAACCTGCTCGAGGCCCTCGACCTCGCCGGGGTCCCGCTGCACGCGGCCGACCGCGACGAGACGCACCCGGTCGTCGTCGCCGGCGGGCACGCGGCGTTCAACCCCGAGCCGATCGCCGACTTCGTCGACTGCGCCGTCCTCGGCGACGGCGAGCAGGTCGTCGGGGACGTCACCGACGTCGTCGCGGCGTGGAAGGAGCAGGGCCGCCCCGGCGGCCGGGTCGAGCTCCTGGCCCGCCTGGCCCGCGTCGACGGCGTCTACGTGCCCCGCTTCTACGCCGTCTCCTACGGCCCCGACGGCGCGATCGCCGCGGTCGCCCGCACCCGCGACGACGTCCCGGTGCGGGTCGGCAAGCGCACGGTCATGGACCTCGACGAGTGGCCCTACCCGAAGACGCCGCTGGTGCCGCTCGCCGAGAGCGTGCACGAGCGGATGAGCGTGGAGATCTTCCGCGGCTGCACGCGCGGCTGCCGGTTCTGCCAGGCCGGGATGATCACCCGCCCGGTGCGCGAGCGGACGATCACCGGCATCGGCTCGATGGTCGACCAGGGCCTGCGCGCCACCGGCTACGAGGAGGTCGGGCTGCTCTCGCTGTCGAGCGCCGACCACTCAGAGATCGGCCAGGTGGCCAAGGAGCTCGCCGACCGCTACGAGGGCACCAACACCGGGCTGTCGCTGCCGAGCACCCGGGTGGACGCGTTCAACGTCACGCTGGCCAACGAGCTGTCCCGCAACGGCCGGCGCTCCGGGCTGACCTTCGCCCCGGAGGGCGGCAGCGAGCGGATCCGCCGGGTGATCAACAAGACCGTGTCCAAGGAGGACCTGGTCCGCACGGTCACCACGGCCTACGCCAACGGCTGGACGCAGGTGAAGCTCTACTTCATGTGCGGCCTCCCGACGGAGACCGACGAGGACGTGCTGGAGATCGCCGAGCTCGCCGTCGAGGTCATCCGCGCCGGCCGCGAGGCCAGCGGGCGCAAGGACGTCCGCTGCACCGTCTCCATCGGCGGCTTCGTGCCCAAGCCGCACACCCCGTTCCAGTGGGCCGGCCAGGCCAGCGCCGAGACGATCGACCACCGGCTGCGGGTGCTGCGTCAGGCCATCAACGCCGACCGCCGCACCGGCCGCTCCATCGGCCTGCGCTACCACGACGGCCAGCCCGGCGTGGTCGAGGGCCTGCTCTCCCGCGGCGACCGCCGGGTGGGCCGGGTCATCGAGCGGGTGTGGCGCGAGGGCGGCCGCTTCGACGGGTGGAGCGAGCACTTCTCCTACGAGCGCTGGACCGCCGCCGCGGCCGCCGAGCTCGCGCCGCTGGGCCTGGACCTCGACTGGTTCACCACCCGCGAGCGCACCCAGGACGAGGTCCTGCCCTGGGACCACCTGGACTCCGGGCTGGACAAGGAGTGGCTCTGGGACGACTGGCAGGACGCCCTGTCGGAGGAGGAGGTCGCCGACTGCCGGTGGACCCCCTGCTACGACTGCGGGGTCTGCCCGACCAACGGCACCGAGATCCAGATCGGTCCCACCGGGCGCAGCCTGCTCCCGCTCACCGTCGTGGGTCGCTGAGGTGGCCCGGTAGTGGCCCGCCAGCCCGACGGGCCGCCCCCGCCGCCCACCGTGCAGAAGCTGCGGCTGCGCTACGCCAAGCGCGGCCCGCTGCGCTTCGCCTCGCACCGTGACCTCGCCCGCGCGCTGGAGCGGGCGCTGCGCCGCGCGCAGGTGCCGATGGCCTTCTCGGCCGGCTTCTCGCCGCACCCGAAGATCTCCTACGTGGGCGCGGCGCCCACCGGGGCGGCCAGCGAGGCCGAGTACCTCGAGATCGGCCTGGCCCGGCGCTGCGACCCCGAGCAGGTGCGCGCCGCGCTGGACGCGTCGTTGCCCGCCGGCGTCGACGTCCTGGAGTGCGTGGAGGCGGCCGAGGGCGGCGGGTCGCTGGCCGACCGGATCGACGCCGCCCGGTGGCGGGTCGAGCTGCCCGGCGTGGAGCCGGGTGTGCTCGCCGCCGCGGTCGACGCGTTGCTGGCCCGCGACGAGGTGCTCGTCGCCAAGCGCACCAAGAACGGCCTGCGCGACGTCGACGCCCGGGGCCCGGTGGCCTCGGCGTCCACGGGCGGGGAGGCAGGTTGTGCCATACTGCACGTGGTCGTCCGGCAGGTGACGCCCGCCGTTCGACCCGACGACGTGGTGGCCGCTCTGGCTGCCGTCGCCGACCTGCGCCCGCCGTCGCCCCCACGGGCCGTGCGTGAGGCGCAGGGCCGGCTCGACGGCAGCGGGACCGTGGCCGACCCGCTCGGTCCCGACCGAGAGGCGCGCGCCCGCTGCCAGGGGGAGCACGCCGCGGTCTGACCGGGGAGCCCGGACGCTCCTGCGCCGTCGAGCGGCACGGCTGCCAGACGTGCCGCCGCCCGGAACCACCCGAGACCACCGCACGACCGCACCACCTGCAGTCCGCACCACCTGCAGTCCGGCTCCGGCCGCGGCGACCGCCGCGCGGGACCGACCACAGACTTCGCAGGCCGGGCGGCCGCCGCACCCCTCGCGGCCGCCCGGCCCGCCCAACCCGTGCTCCTGCGCGGCCGCCTGTCCTCCGACCGGCGCCCGGGAGCACCACACAGGAGGCGAGCCCTCGTGGCCGACCAGGACGACGACACGACCACCACCGGCGACAGCACCCCCGGGGACACCGGCGGGACCCCCGCCACCGACACCCCCGCGGCGCCCGACCTCCCGCCCGGCGACGCCGCCGTCGCCGAGGTGCTCAGCGGGGAGGCCGCCACCGGCGAGATCCCCGACGAGCCGCCCGCCGAGACCGCCGTGGCCGAGACCGCCGTGGCCGAGACCGCCGTGGCCGAGACCGCCGTGGCCGAGCCCCCGGTGGCGGAGTCCCCGGTGGTGGAGTCCCCGGTGATCGGGACCCCCGCCGAGGAGGAGCCCGAGGACGACCCGGCGCCGTCCCCCTTCGGCGCCCAGTTCAGCTCCCCGGAGCCCACCGCCGTCATCGCCCGCCCCCGCCGCCGGGCCACCCGGCCCGCCGGTGCGGCCGACCCCGGCACCTACACCCCGCCCCCGCCGCCGGTCGCCCCGGCGATCCCGGCCTTCGTCAGCTTCGTGGCACCCGAGGCCGAGGTGGCCCCGGCGCCGCGCCGGCGCAGCCGCCGGCCGCTGCCGGAGTCCCCGGAGGTCGAGGAGGCCGCCGGGCCGGACGAGGACGCCGAGGAGACCCCGGCGCCGCGCCCGCGCCGTGGCCGGTCCCGGCGCCGCGGCGGCGAGGTCCCCGCGGCCGACGAGCCGCGTCCCGAGGCCGACGAGGACGCCGCGGACGAGACCGAGGACGTCGACACCGACGCCGATGTCGACACCGACACCGACACCGACGTGGAGGGCGACGCCGACCGCGACGACGCCGACCGCGAGGACGGCGGTGGCAGCCGGCGCCGCCGCCGGGGCCGCCGTGGCCGTGGCCGCGGGCGCACCGGCGACGACGCCGAGGGCGACGGCGAGGACGCCGAGCGTGCCGGCGAGGACACCGATGACGAGTCCGACGACGAGGACGCTGACACCGACGCCGACGCCGACGAGGCGGCCGAGGGGGACGAGGCCGAGGGCGGGTCGAGCACCCGGCGTCGCCGTCGCCGCCGGCGCCGCGGCGGGGACACCGCCGCCGAGACCGCGGCCGACGACGACGACCGCCCCGAGCGGGCCGGCCGCACCGGCCGCACCACCAGCGACGACGACGTCCGCGGGGTCGCCGGCTCCACCCGGCTCGAGGCCAAGCGCCAACGCCGCCGCGAGGGCCGCGACACCGGCCGCCGCCGCGCGCCGATCCTCAGCGAGGCGGAGTTCCTCGCTCGCCGCGAGTCGGTCGAGCGCCGGATGGTCATCCGGCAGCGCGGCGAGCGCACGCAGATCGCCGTCCTCGAGGACGGCGTGCTCGTCGAGCACTACGTCACCCAGGCGCAGGCGACGTCCTTCGCCGGCAACGTCTACCTCGGCCGCGTGCAGAACGTGCTGCCCAGCATGGAGGCGGCCTTCGTCGACATCGGCAAGGGCCGCAACGCCGTCCTCTACGCCGGCGAGGTCAACTGGGACGCCGCCGGCCTGTCCGGCAAGCAGCGCTCGATCGAGCAGGCGCTGAAGTCCGGTGACAAGGTGCTGGTGCAGGTCACCAAGGACCCGATCGGCCACAAGGGCGCCCGGCTGACCCAGCAGGTGAACCTGCCCGGCCGGTTCCTGGTCTACGTGCCCGGCGGCTCGATGACCGGCATCAGCCGCAAGCTGCCCGACACCGAGCGCCAGCGGCTCAAGGACGTCCTCAAGAAGATCGTCCCCGAGGACGCCGGCGTGATCATCCGGACCGCCGCCGAGGGCGCCTCGGAGGAGGAGCTCACCCGCGACGTCGCCCGGCTGCAGGCGCAGTGGGAGGTCATCCAGACCAAGGCGTCGTCGAGCAGCAACGCGCCCACGCTGCTCTACGGCGAGCCCGACCTGGCCATCCGGGTCATCCGCGACGTGTTCAACGAGGACTTCACCGAGCTCGTCGTCCAGGGCGACGACGCGTGGGACACCGTCGAGGCCTACGTCGCGCACGTCTCCCCGGAGCTGACCGGGCGGCTGACCCGGCACACCGGCGAGGGCGACGTGTTCCGCGACCTGCGCGTCGACGAGCAGCTGGCCAAGGCGCTCGACCGGAAGGTGTGGCTGCCCTCGGGCGGCTCGCTGGTCATCGACCGCACCGAGGCGATGACCGTCGTCGACGTCAACACCGGGAAGTTCACCGGCTCGGGCGGCAACCTCGAGCAGACCGTCACGCGCAACAACATGGAGGCGGCCGAGGAGATCGTCCGCCAGCTCCGGCTGCGCGACATCGGCGGCATCATCGTCATCGACTTCATCGACATGGTGCTCGAGAGCAACCGCGACCTGGTGCTGCGCCGGCTCACCGAGTGCCTGGGCCGCGACCGCACCAAGCACCAAGTCGCCGAGGTCACCTCGCTGGGCCTGGTGCAGATGACCCGCAAGCGGGTCGGCCAGGGCCTGCTCGAGGTGTTCTCCGAGCCGTGCGAGCACTGCCGCGGCCGGGGTGTGCTCGTGCACACCGAGCCCGTGGACGACAAGCGGCGCGGCGGCGGGGGCAACGGCCCGGGCGGCCCGGGCGGCCCGGGCGGCTCCGGGAACTCCGGCGGCAACGGCCGGCGCGACCAGTCCCGCAAGGACGCCGAGCGCAAGGAGACCGAGCGCAGCAACGCCGAGCGCAAGGAGACCGAGCGCAAGGAGACCGAGCGCCGGGAGACCGAGCGCCGGGACGCCGAGCCGGTCCCCGTGCCGGTCGGCGCCGAGGCGGCCGAGGGCAGCGGTCCGGAGAGCGGGGACGGTCAGCGGTCCGGCGGCCGCCGCCGCGGGCGCCGCAACCGCGGCCAGGCCGGCGAGGAGCGCGCCGCCGAGGATGCCGCGGTGCTCGCCGCGGCCTCCGGGGACGCCGACGAGACGCCCGGGGCCGACGACACCGTCGAGGCCGACAGCGCCGACGAGGCCGACCGTGCCGAGGTCGCCGAGGTGCCGGACACGGAGGGGACCGGGCCGGTGGGCGCCGAGGCGGCGAGCGGCGGGCCCGTGACCGGCGGTCCCGAGCCGGTCATCGAGGAGCCCACCGCGGCCGAGCTCGCGGCCACCCCGGTCGTGCCGGAGCCCGCCGCGGCCGGCGGCGCGGAGCCGGTCGCGGAGCCGGCGCGGCAGGTCCCCGACGAGGACGACGAGGACGAGGAGGACGTGCCCGCGTCGGCCGGTCCCGACGACCCGGCGCCCTCCCGCGACCCGCAGGCGCCCGGCAGCGACCCCGCCACCGCGTCCGGCAACGGCGCGGACCCGGCCGCCGGTGGGCGTCCGCGCCGCCGCCGCGCGGCCAGCCGCCCGGCCGGTCCGCCGGCCTCCTGAGGCGCCGGGGGCGCGTTCGACCCGGCTGCGACCGCTCGGGTACGCTGGTCGGGTTGCACCGCCCCGGACCGGGTCCTGCCCGGGGCCGATGAGGCGGTGCGGCCCGTCCAGCACCCGGCGCCCGCGCCGGGGTGCGCGTGCAGGGCGCATCGCGGGACAGACAGCAGCGATCGAGGAGTCAGTGGTGTACGCAGTCGTGAAGGCCGGTGGCCGGCAGCACAAGGTGGCCGTGGGCGACCGGTTCACGGTCAACCGTCTCGTGGGTGAGGCGGGCGACACCGTCACCCTGCCGGCCCTGCTCCTGGTCGACGGCGAGACCGTCACCAGCGACGCGCAGGCCCTGGCCGGCGTCACCGTCACCGGCGAGATCGTCGGCCACGGCAAGGGCCCGAAGATCCGCATCCACAAGTTCAAGAACAAGACCGGCTACCACAAGCGTCAGGGCCACCGTCAGCCGCTGACCGACGTGGTCGTCCGCGACATCACGAAGGGCTGACGACGACATGGCACACAAGAAGGGCGCCTCGTCCTCCCGCAACGGCCGCGACTCCAACGCCCAGCGCCTGGGCGTGAAGCGCTTCGGTGGCCAGGTCGTCAAGGCCGGCGAGATCATCGTGCGCCAGCGCGGCACCCACTTCCACCCGGGTCTGGGCGTCGGCCGTGGCGGCGACGACACGCTGTTCGCGCTGCTGCCCGGCTCGGTCACCTTCGGCACCCGCCGTGGTCGCAAGACCGTCTCGATCACCGCGGTCGAGGCCTGACGAAGGACCCCCTTGCTCCCCGCCACTCGCGAGCTCGCGGCGGGGTCCTGCGAGGGGGCCGTCCCAGCACGTCACCACGCCACGAGCGCACGGGCCGGCCGGCCCGTGCGCTCGTCGGCGTTGAGCAGGCAGTGAGCAGGTAGAGCAGACATGGCCGCTTTCGTCGACCGCGTCGTCGTGCACGTCGCCGCGGGCAACGGCGGTCACGGCGTCGCGTCCGTGCACCGCGAGAAGTACAAGCCCCTGGGCGGCCCCGACGGCGGCAACGGGGGCAACGGCGGCGACGTCGTCCTCGAGGTGGACCCCAGCGTCCACACGCTCCTGGACTTCCACCACCGGCCGCACCAGCGCGCCGGCAACGGCCGCCCCGGCGCCGGCAGCCACCGCAACGGCGCCAACGGCGAGGAGCGGGTGCTGCGCGTGCCCGAGGGCACCGTCGTCAGCGTCGGCGGCGAGGTGGTCGCCGACCTCGTCGGCGCGGGCAGCCGCGTCGTCCTCGCGCAGGGCGGCCGGGGCGGCCTGGGCAACGCCGCGCTCGCCAACCCGCGGCGCAAGGCGCCGGGCTTCGCGCTGCTCGGCGAGCCCGGCGAGGCCTTCGACGCAGTCCTGGAGCTCAAGAGCGTCGCCGACGTCGGCCTGGTCGGCTTCCCGTCGGCGGGCAAGTCGTCACTGATCGCGGCGATGTCCGCGGCCCGGCCCAAGATCGCCGACTACCCGTTCACCACGCTGGTGCCCAACCTCGGCGTGGTCCGCGCCGGCGACACGGTGTTCACGATGGCCGACGTCCCCGGGCTCATCCCCGGCGCGGCCACCGGCAAGGGGCTGGGCCTGCAGTTCCTCCGGCACGTCGAGCGCTGCGCGGTCCTGGTGCACGTCGTCGACACCGCCACCCTCGAGCCCGGGCGCGACCCGGAGACCGACATCGAGGCGCTGGAGCAGGAGCTGCGCGAGTACGGCGGCGAGGAGCTCGACCTGGTGGGCCGGCTGCGGTTCGCCGTCCTCAACAAGGTCGACGTCCCCGACGGGCGTGACCTGGCCGACCTCGTCCGGCCCTCCCTGGAGGCCCGCGGGCTGCGGGTGTCCACGGTCAGCGCCGCGACGGGGGAGGGGCTGGCCGAGCTGGGCTACGCGCTGGCCGCCGCCGTGGACGAGCACCGCGCCGCGCTGCCCGCGCCCGAGCCGGCCCGCGTCACGCTCACCCCGCGGGCGGTCGACGACTCGGGGTTCACCGTCACCCCCGACCCCGACGACGAGGGCACCTTCGTCGTCCGCGGCGTCAAGCCCGAGCGCTGGGTCCGGCAGACCGACTTCACCAACGACGAGGCGGTCGGCTTCCTCGCCGACCGGCTCAACCGCCTCGGCGTGGAGGAGGAGCTCACCCGCCTCGGCGCGCAGGAGGGCGACACCGTCGTCATCGGCGACGTCGCCTTCGACTTCCAGCCGACCCTCCCCGCCGGCACCCCGCTGGCCGAGGAGACGGCGGGCCTGGGCGGCCGCGGCACCGACAGCCGCATCGACGCCCCGCACCGGGTGCGCGCCGCGGAGCGGCTGGCGGCCAAGAAGGCCCGCCGGGTGCCCTACGAGCTCACCGAGACCTGGACCGACGACGAGCTGCCCGACGACGAGCTGCCCGGGGACGACGCGTGAGTGTCCGCCCGGAGATCGCCGGCGCCGGCCGCGTGGTGGTCAAGGTCGGCTCCTCGTCGCTGACCACGCTGCCCGGTGGCCTGGACCCGGCGCGGCTGACCGCGCTGGTCGACGTGCTGGCCGCCGTGCGTGCGCAGGGCCGCGAGGTGGTGCTGGTGTCCTCCGGCGCGATCGCCGCCGGGCTGGCCCCGCTCGGCGTCGAGGGCCGCCCGCGCGACCTCGCCACCGCGCAGGCCGCGGCCAGCGTCGGCCAGCTGCGGCTGGTGCAGACCTACGCCGACGCCTTCGACCGGCACGGGGTCACCATCGGCCAGGTGCTGCTCACCGCCGACGACCTCACCCGGCGCAGCCACTACCGCAACGCCCGCCGGACGCTGGAGCGGCTGCTCACCCTGGGCGCGCTGCCGATCGTCAACGAGAACGACACGGTGGCCACCGAGGAGATCCGCTTCGGCGACAACGACCGGCTCGCCGCGCTGGTCGCCCACGTGGCGGCCGCCGACGCGCTGGTGCTGCTCTCCGACGTCGACGGCGTCTACGACGGCGACCCGCGCACCGGCCCGGCGCGGCTGATCGACCGGGTGCGCGGCTCGGGCGACCTGGCCGCGGTCACCCTCGGCACCGCCCGCCGCAACGGCGTGGGCACCGGGGGCATGGCCACCAA
This sequence comes from Geodermatophilus dictyosporus, assembly GCF_900115505.1. Taxonomy (GTDB): domain Bacteria; phylum Actinomycetota; class Actinomycetes; order Mycobacteriales; family Geodermatophilaceae; genus Geodermatophilus; species Geodermatophilus dictyosporus. The sequence goes on from NZ_FOWQ01000008.1 coordinate 45,501, forward strand.
GGTCGAGGCGGCGCTGATCGCCTCGGGCGCGGGCGTGCCCGTCGTCGTCACCTCCACCCCGCAGGCCGCCGCGGCGCTGGCGGGTGAGCGGGTGGGCACCCTCTTCGAGCCGCACGGCCGCCGTCCGACCGGCCGGCAGTTCTGGCTGCGCTACGCCAGCCGGCCGCGCGGCCGGCTGCTGCTCGACGACGGTGCCGTGCGCGCCGTCCGCGAGCGGTCGGCCTCGCTGCTGGCCGCCGGCATCACCGGCGTCGACGGCGACTTCCTCGCCGACGACCCGGTGGACCTGGTCGCGCCCGACGGCGGCGTCGTCGCCCGCGGACTGGTCGCCTACGACGCCCGCGAGCTGCCCGCGCTGCTGGGCCGGCGCACCCCCGACCTCGACCCGGAGTACCGCCGCGAGGTGGTGCACCGCGACGAGATGGTGCTGGTCGGGGCGCCGCGGGGGGCTGCGAGACTGCCCCGGTGACGATCCGTCCCATCCGCGAGCTCGGCGACCCGGTCCTGCGCACCCCGGCCGACCCGGTGCGCGCCTTCGACAGGGAGCTGGCCGCCCTGGTGCGCGACCTGGTGGAGACCGTCGGCCGCCCCGGCCGCGCCGGGCTGGCCGCACCGCAGATCGGCGTCGGCGCGCGGGTGTTCTCGTACAACGTCGACGGCGTCATCGGGCACGTGGTCAACCCGACGCTCACCGAGCTGTCGGAGGAGACCCAGGACGGCGACGAGGGCTGCCTGTCGGTGCCGGGCCTGTGGGCGCCCACCGTGCGGGCGGCGCACGCCGTCGTCGAGGGCTTCGACGTCCACGGGGAGCCGGTCCGGGTCGAGGGCAGCGGGCTGATGGCACGCTGCCTGCAGCACGAGGTCGACCACCTCGACGGGAAGGTGTTCCTCGACCGGCTGACCGGCGAGGCCCGCAAGACCGCCCTGCGCGCACTGCGCGACCGGTGAGGAGCCTCGTCCTCCTCGCCCCTCGCGAGCTCGGGGCGAGCCTCTGGACGAGGCCGTACGGTCGGGTGCCGTGACCGACCTCGCCACCCGCGCCCGCACCCTCCTCGACCTGCACACCGCTCCGGAGATCCTCGTCCTCGCCAACGTGTGGGACGTCGTCTCCGCGCAGGTGGTGGCCGCCACCGACGGCGTCCGCGCGCTCGCCACCGCCAGCCACGGCATCGCCGCGACCTTCGGCTACCAGGACGGCGAGAACATCCCGCTCGACCTGCACCTGGACATGGTGGGCCGGATCGCCGCCGCGGTCGACCTGCCGGTCAGCATGGACATGGAGGCCGGCTACGGCGACGCGGGGGAGACCGCCCGCCGCGCGATCGCGAAGGGCGTCGTCGGCGGCAACCTCGAGGACCAGATGAAGCCGCTCGACGACGCCGTCGCGGCCGTGGAGGCGGTGCTGCGCGCCGGCCGGGACGCCGGGATCGACTTCGTGCTCAACGCCCGCACCGACGCCTTCGTGCGCGCCGCCGAGGGCGCCGACCGCGGTGAGCTCGTCGCCGAGGCGATCCGGCGCGGCCGGGCCTTCCTCGAGGCCGGCGCCCCGGTGGTGTTCGTGCCGCGGCTGGTCGACCGCGACGAGATCGCCGCGGTCGTCGAGGGCCTCGGCCGCGGGAAGCTGACGCTGATCAGCGTCCCCGGGGCCTCGCTGCCGGCCCGCGAGATGCAGGAGCTCGGCGTCGCCCGGGTCTCCACCGGCCCCTTCACCCAGCGGGTCGCGCTCACCGCGCTGCAGGACGCCGCGGCCGAGATGGTCGCCGGGGGCGTCCTCCCGCCCGGGACCCGCGCGCTCAACTGAACGGAGGACCGCCGCACCGGGCCGCTCCGCCGGCGGGGACCACCACCCCTCCGGCCGGGACCACCAGTCCGCGGACGTCGAGCCGGGTGACCACCACGGTCGGCCACGGCCGTCCCGCGAGGACCCCCGCGGCCAGCGGCCCGACGTCCTCCCGGCCGTGGCGGTCGTACTGCTCGCGGGAGTCCCACACCTCGACCACCCGCAGCCCGTCGGCGGTCGGCCAGGCCAGGTGGACCAGCCGGCCGTCGACGTCCCCACCGGTGCGCTCCGGGTGCAGCCGGTGCACGGCGTCGTACAGCTCCACCGGGTCGTACGCCTCCGCCGGTGCCGACGCGTCCTCGATCACCGCCTAGACCACCTCATCCTCCTCCCCGACGGGCTGGATGCAGCGGTCAGACGGCGATGCCGGCCCGCGGCAGCACGAGGCCGCGGACCTCGAACTCGGTGGTCGTCGAGGGCGGCCGGGCGCGTCCGCCCAGCACCTCCGCGGACACCGGCCCGACCACCTCGCGGATGCCGCGCTCGTAGGCCTCGCGCGACTCCCACACGTCGATCACCTGGAAGCCGTCCGCGGTCGCCCGGGCCAGGTGCAGCAGCAGGCCGTCGACGGCCGGGTCCGTCCGCCCGAGCATCGCCGCGTGCAGCGCGTCGTAGGTCTCCACCGGTGCGGACACGTCGGTGATCACACCCAGGGTCATGTCGTCCTCCTCGACTCCTCCCGGCGGCCCGTCGCCGTCGGCAGCCGTTGCACCCCCGCGCCGGAGAGCCGGTGCACCGTGGCGGTGCGGCCGGCGACCAGCAGGAGCAGGTCGCCGGTCGTGCCCTCGACCGGTGCGCCCTCGCCCAGCACGAGGTCGCCGTCGGTGGCCCGCAGCTGCAGGCCGGCCAGGCGCGTGCGCGCCCGGAACAGGAAGTGCAGGTCCCAGACCCGCTGCGCCGCCAGGGCCGCGGGGACCGGGGGGACCGGCCGCTGCCGGCCCAGGGGGAGGGCGATGTCCTGGCCGTGCACGAGGACGTCGAGGAGGGGCTCGACCGGGCTGACGAACGGTGCCCGCCGCCGGGAGCCGACCATCGCCCGGATCCGCCGGCCGTACTCGGCGTCGGGCAGCGGGCCGAGGCGCAGCGCGGAGTCGCGGACCATCCGGTCGAAGCTGCCGCCTGCCCGGATCGCCGGGACGATCACCTCCCGGAGTCTCGAGTGCGCCAGCGTCAGGTGCGCCGCGACGTCGCGCACCCGCCAGCGCGTGCAGAGGGACGGCGTCTCCCACTCCGCCGGCGTGAGGTCGTCGAGCAGGTCGGCCAGGCTCGCCCGTTCCGCGTCGATGCTGCGCCACACGTCGTCGAGGTCCACGACGACCTCCTCGCAGTTGGTACGATGATCTGACCAGTTAGTCAGAAGATCTGACCATCGTCAAGGGGGTTGCGTGGCCGGGCCGGACGGGGACCACCAGAACCTGGCCCTGCTCTGCTTCTACCCGCACCGGGCGATGGAGGCCCGGCTGCTCGCCACGGTGGCGGCCGAGGGCTTCGACGACCTCACCCTCGCCCAGGCGCGCCTCGCCGCCCGCATCGGCCCCTCCGGCACCCGGCTGACCGACCTGGCCGAGCAGGCGCTGGTCACCAAGCAGACGGCCGGTCACCTCGTCGACCAGCTCCAGCGCGCCGGCTACGTGCGCCGCGTGCCCGACCCGACCGACGCCCGCGCGCGGCTGGTGCAGATCGCCGAGCGCGGGGAGCAGCTGGTGGCGGTCGCCCGCCGGGTGGAGGCCGAGGTCGAGGCCGAGTGGACGGCGCACCTGGGCGAGGAGGCCACGGCCCAGCTGCGCGCGGCGCTCACCCGGCTCCGCGAGCTGACCGACCCCTACCGCTGAGCGGGCCTCAGCGCTGGGCGGCGCAGGCCGCGCAGGTGCCGAACACCTCGAGCTGGTGCTGGACGTCGGCGAAGCCGTGCTCGGCGGCCACCCGGGCGGCCCAGCGCTCGACCGGCGGGTCGGCCACCTCCACGGTGCGCCCGCACGACCGGCAGACCAGGTGGTGGTGGTGCACCGGCGAGCAGCGCCGGTAGGCGGCCTCGCCGACCTCGCTGCGCAGCACGTCGACCAGGCCGTCGTCGACCAGGGCCTGCAGCGCCCGGTAGACGGTCGCCAGGCCGACGCCGTCGCCGCGCTCGCGCAGCTGCGCGTGCAGATCCTGGGCGGTGCGGAAGCCGTCGAGCTCGTCGAGCAGCGCCAGCACCGCCGTCCGCTGCCGTGTCTGCCGGCGGGCGGGGACCTCGGCCGCGCTCACGGCCGCTCCCTCCCCACCGGCGGGACGACGGCGGCGGGCGGGTGGGCGGATCCGTCGTGCTCGTCGTAGTGGGTGCCGGTGCCGGTCCGGTGCGGCGCGTGCAGGTGCCCGTCGTGGTCGTAGTCGACGTGGTCGCCGTGCGGCACCGGCCGGTGCCCGCACCCCTCGCCGTGCTCGTGCGGGTGGGCGGCGTGCACCTCGACCTGGCGGCCGTGCCGCCGCCGCGCCGTCGCGTCGCGCAGCGCGACCCCGGCGGTGACGACGAGGAACAGCGCGATGGCCAGCAGCACGATCGTGCCGCCCGACGGGGTGCCGGTGTAGTACGAGCCGGCGGTCCCGGCGACGCTGACCACCACGCCGACGCCGCAGGCGAGGTACAGGGTGCTGCGGAAGCTGCGGCCCACGAGCTGGGCGACGGCGCTGGGCAGGATCATCAGCGCGCTGATCAGCAGCAGCCCGACGACCCGCATCGACAGCACGACCGTCGAGGCCACCAGCGCGGCCAGCACGATGTTGAGCGGCAGCACCGGCAGCCCGACGGCGCGCGCGTACTCCTCGTCGTCGCTCACCGCGTACAGCCGCCGGCCGAGCAGCCACACCACGGCGAGCACGACCCCGGAGATGACCGCGAAGACGGCGACGTCGGCGGCCGTGGTCGTGGTGATGGCGCCGAAGAGGTAGGCGTCGAGGTTGGTCGCCTGCCCCCGCGGTGCCAGCGACAGCAGGACGACGCCGCCGGCGATGCCCCCGTAGAAGAGGACGGCGAGGGCGACGTCGCCGCTGGTGCGCCCGCGGGCGCGGACCAGCTCGATGAGCACCGCGCCCAGCACGGCGGCGACCAGCGCCGTGCCGACCGGCGCGCTGGAGGTGAGCACACCGACGCCGACACCGGTCAGCGCGACGTGGCCGAGCCCGTCGCCGAGCAGCGACAGCCGCCGCTGCACGAGGAAGACGCCGACGGCGGGCGCGACCAGGCCGACCATGAGGCTGGCCAGCAGCGCCCGCTGCATGAACCCGTACTCGAGCAGTTCCACCTAGCGGCTCCCGTGGCGCAGGCGCACGGCGTCGGGCGCCGGCCGCGGCTGGTCGAGGCGGTAGCCGCGGACCGGCGGCCGCGCGGCCTCGTCCGGGTGGTGGCAGTCCGGGCCGGCGGTCCCCGCCCCGGCCAGGGGGCCGTCGTAGGTGAGCCGTCCGGAGTCCACGACGACGGCGCGGGTGAGCACGCCGGCCAGCGGGCCGGTCTCGTGGGTCACGACGAGCAGTGTCGTCCCGGCCGCCGAGACCCGCGCCAGCACGTCGGCCAGCGCCGCCTGGCTCGCCGCGTCCACGCCCGCGGTCGGCTCGTCCATGACCAGCAGCTCGGGCTCGGCGGCCAGGGCGCGCGCCACGAGCACCCGCCGCTGCTGGCCCCCCGACAGCGCGGCCACCGGGTCGGCCAGCCGGTCGGCCAGGCCGACGGCCTCGACGGCCTCGGCCACGGCGGCCCGGTCCCGGGCGCCGGGCCGGCCGAACAGGCCCAGCCGCGGCAGCCGGCCGACGCCGACCACCTCGCGCACCGTGGCCGGCATCGCCCCGCTGACGGTGTGCCGCTGCGGCACGTAGCCCACACGGCCCCGCTCGCGCAACCGGCCGACGGGGGCACCGAGCACCTCGACGGTGCCGCCGAGGACGGTGGCCAGGCCGAGCAGGCCTCGCGACAGGGTGGTCTTGCCCGAGCCGTTGGAGCCGAGGACCGCGACCGCCTCGCCGCGCCGCACCGTCAGGTCGGCGTCGCGGACGATCGCCACGTCGCCGTAGCCGATGGTGGCCCCGGCCAGCCGGATCGCGGGGTCGGTCACGCGCAGCCCTGCCCCTCCCGCAGCGTGGCCAGGTCGGCCCGCATGACCTCGAGGTAGTCCGAGCCGGCCGACTCGTCGGTCAGCCCCTCCAGCGGGTCGAGGACGGCGGTCTGCACACCGGCCTCCTCGGCGACGGTCTCGGCGACGGCGGGGTCGACGAGGGTCTCGGTGTAGACGGTCGTCACCCCGCGCTCCTGGACCAGCGTAGAGATCTCGGCGAGCTGCGCCGGGTCGGGCTCGGCCGAGGGGCTCAGGCCGCTGATGCCGACGACGTCGAGGCCGTAGCGGTCGGCGAGGTAGCCGAAGGCCTCGTGGCTGGTGACCATCGTGGTGGACGCGCAGTCCGACAGGCCCTGCGCCATCTCGGCGTCGAGGGCCTCGAGGTCGGTGCGCAGCGCCGCGGCGTTGTCGCGGAAGGTGGCCGCGCCGTCGGGGTCGACCTCCGCGAGGCGGTCGGCCAGGGCGTCGCCGACGTCGGCGAGGCGGGTGGGGTCGAGCCAGAAGTGCGGGTCGGGCACCTCCTCGTCGGCGTGCTCGGCGTGCTCCTCCTCGGTCTCGCCCTCGTGCTCGTGCGCCTCGGTGGTCAGCGAGAGGTCGGCGGCCTGCCCGGCGTCCCAGGCGGCGTCCCCGGCCTCGGCGGCGGCGTCGTCGAGCGCGGGCTGGAAGCCCTCGAGGTAGACGAGCAGGTCGGTCCCGCTGAGCGTGGCGACGTCCTGCGGGGTGAGCTCCAGGTCGTGCGGCTCGGCGCCCGGCGGGGTGAGCGACGTGACGTCGACGCGGTCCCCACCGACCCGCTCGGCGGCCCACTGCAGGGGGTAGAAGGCGGCGACCACGCCGACGCCGTCGGCGGCGCCGGCCTGCGCGTCGTCGGAGCCGCAGCCGGCGAGCAGCAGGGCGGAGGCGGCAGCGGCGGCGGAGGCGACGGCGCGCGTCGGGATCCCGGGCATGAGAACCATTCTCACACGTCCGGCGAAGGGTCCGGGCGACCGGTCCTGCGCGTACCCTCCGGGACGTGCCCGACGTCGCCGAGCTCCCCCTGATCGGGGCCGCCGCCCTGCGTGCCCGCGCCGCTGCCCGCGTGCTGCGCACCCTGCCGACCGACGTCAAGGACGCCGCGCTGGCCGCGATGGCCGACGCGCTGGTCGAGCGCACCGACGAGGTGCTCGCCGCCAACGCGCTCGACGTCGAGGCCGCGGTGGCCGAGGGGACGCCGGCCTCGACGGTCGACCGGCTGCGCCTGGACCCCGCCCGGGTGGCCGGGGTCGCCGCCGCGCTGCGCGAGCTGGTGGCCCTGCCCGACCCCGTCGGCGACGTCGTCCGCGGCTCGCGGCTGCCCAACGGGCTGCAGCTGCGGCAGGTGCGGGTGCCCTTCGGCGTGGTCGGCATCGTCTACGAGGCCCGGCCCAACGTGACCGTCGACGCCGCGGGCCTGTGCCTCAAGAGCGGCAACGCGGCCCTGCTGCGCGGCTCGGCCTCGGCCTACCGCACCAACGCCGCGCTGGTCGCCGTCCTCGCCGAGGCGGGGGAGAAGGCCGGGCTGCCGGACGGCTCGGTCGAGCTCCTGCCGGCCGACCGCGCCTCGGTCGGGGAGCTGCTGTCCGCCCGCGGCCACGTCGACCTGGTCATCCCGCGCGGGGGCGCCTCGCTCATCCAGCGCGTCGTCCGCGAGGCGCAGGTGCCGGTGATCGAGACCGGCGTCGGCAACTGCCACGTCTACGTCGACGTCTCCGCCGACGCCGCGATGGCCGAGGCGGTCGTGCTGGACTCCAAGACCTCGCGCGTGAGCGTCTGCAACTCCGCCGAGACGCTGCTGGTGCACCGCGACGTCGCGTTCCTGCCCCGCCTGCTGTCCGCCCTGGTGGACGCCGGGGTCACCCTGCACGGCGACGACGCGGCACGCGCCGCCCACGACGCGGTCGTCCCCGCCACCGACGAGGACTGGGCCGCCGAGTACCTGTCGATGGACATGGCCGTGCGGGTGGTCGACGACCTGCCCGCCGCCCTCGACCACGTCGCCCGGTGGAGCAGCGGGCACACCGAGGCGATCGTCGCCGACTCCGCGGCCGCCATCGCCGCGTTCACCGCCGGGGTCGACTCCGCCGCGGTGATGGTCAACGCCTCCACCCGGTTCACCGACGGGGGCGAGTTCGGCTTCGGCGCCGAGATCGGCATCTCCACCCAGAAGCTGCACGCCCGCGGGCCGCTGGGCCTGCCGGAGCTGACCAGCACCACCTACGTCGTCACGGGCAGCGGCCACACCCGCTGAGGCCCACCCGTCCCCTGAGGAGCCGCATGCCCCGCCCGCCGTCGCAGATGCCCCAGTTCTCCTCGGTCGCCGACGTGGGCAAGCGGCTGGCGACCGCCGGGTACCTGCCCGACGCCCAGATCGCCACGACGGTCTTCCTCGCCGACCGGCTGGGCAAGCCGCTGCTCGTCGAGGGCCCGGCCGGGACCGGCAAGACGGAGCTGGCCAAGGCGCTGGCGGCGGCCACCGGCTCGGAGCTGATCCGGCTGCAGTGCTACGAGGGGCTCGATGAGGCGCGCGCCCTCTACGAGTGGAACTACAAGAAGCAGCTGCTGCGCATCCAGGCCGCCCAGGGGTCCGACGGCGCCGACTGGCACGCCGTGCACGACGACGTCTTCGGCGAGGAGTTCCTGCTCTCCCGGCCGCTGCTGACCGCCATCCGGCGCACCGAGCCCACGGTGCTGCTCATCGACGAGACCGACAAGGCCGACGTCGAGGTGGAGGGCCTGCTGCTGGAGGTGCTCAGCGACTTCCAGGTGACCATCCCCGAGCTCGGCACCGTGACCGCGACCCGCCGGCCGACCGTGGTGCTCACCTCCAACGCCACCCGCGAGCTGTCCGAGGCGCTCAAGCGGCGCTGCCTGTACCTGTCGCTGGACTACCCGTCGGCCGAGCGGGAGCGCGAGATCGTGCTCTCCCGGGTGCCCGACCTCGCGCCGGGGCTGGCCGAGCAGCTGGTGCGCACGATCCGGGCGCTGCGGGCACTGGAGCTGAAGAAGTCGCCGTCGATCTCGGAGACCCTGGACTGGGCGCAGACGCTGCTCGAGCTGGGCCTGGACACCCTCGACGAGGCGGCGGTGCGCTCGACGCTGGGCGTGGTGCTCAAGCACGCCAGCGACCAGGACCGCGCCGCCGCCGAGCTGCGGCTCAACTGATGACCGCGGCGACGTCGTCCGGCGCGGCCGCCACCGGTGGTCTCGCCGGTCACCTCGACGGGTTCGTGCGCGCGGTGCGCGAGGCCGGCATCCCGGTGGGCATCAGCCAGGCCGTCGACGCCGCGGAGATCCTCACCGTCGTCGACCTGCTCGAGCGCGAGCAGCTGCGGCACGGGCTGGCGGCGGTGCTGCTGCAGCGGGCGGCCCAGCGGCCGGCCTACGACGTGCTGTTCGACCTGTGGTGGCCGCTGGCCGACCGCCCCGCCGTCGACCCGCCGGACGGCGACGGCGGGCCCGGGGACGACGACCCCGCCTCGACGCTGGACCTGCCGGACGGGCACGGCGACGAGGGCGACCTCGCCCGGCGGATGCGCGAGGAGCTCGCCCGGCTGCTGCTGGACGGTGACGACGAGGCGCTGCGCCGCTTCGCCCGGCAGGCGGTCGACCTGCTGGGGCGGGCGCCGGCCTCGCCGTCGGGCCAGTCCTACTTCGGCTACCGGGTGATGCGGGCCCTGTCGCCGGACACGCTGGTCGCCCAGCTGCTGGCCGGCCTGCTCGCAGACGGCGGCCGCGGCGGGCTGGCCGAGCAGGTGGCCCGGCAGACGGTGCGCGAGCGGCTGGCCGCCTTCCGTGCCGCGGTGGACGCCGAGGTGCGCCGGCGGGCGGCGGCCGAGCGCGGCCGCGAGCGGGTGGCCAGGAGCGCGGTGCGCCCGCTGGCCGACCAGGTCGACTTCCTGCGCGCGCAGCAGGCCGACCTCGCCGAGCTCCGGCGGACGGTGGCGCCGCTGGCCCGGCGGCTGGCCGTGCGGCTGTCGGCGCGGCGGCGGATGGGCCGCGTCGGGCGGCTGGACTTCCGGCGGACGGTGCGGGCGTCGCTGGGCACCGGCGGGGTGCCGGTGGTGACCCACCACCGGCCGCGGAAGGTGCACAAGCCCGAGCTCGTGGTGCTCTGCGACGTCAGCGGGTCGGTGGCCGGGTTCAGCCACTTCACGCTGATGCTCACCCAGGCGCTGCGCGAGCACTTCTCCGGTGTCCGGGCGTTCGCCTTCGTCGACGCGACCGACGAGGTCACCCGCTTCTTCCGGCCCGGCGCCGACGTGTCCGACGCGGTCGCCCGCATCGGCCGCGAGGCCGACGTCGTGGCCTTCGACGGGCACAGCGACTACGGCAACGCCCTGGAGGTCTTCGCCGACCGCTGGCCGTCGGCGGTGGGCCCCAAGACGTCGCTGCTGGTGCTCGGCGACGGGCGGACCAACTACCGGCAGCCCGGGCTGCCGGTGCTCGCCGACCTGGTGAAGCGGGCCCGCTCCGCCCACTGGCTCAACCCCGAGCCGCGGCGGCTCTGGGGGAGCGGGGACTCGGCGGCCGACCGCTACGGTGACGTCATCGACATGGTCGAGTGCCGCAACGCCACGCAGCTGGCGGACTTCGTCACCACCCTCTGACGCGCACGCCGACCCGCCGCCTCGGCGGGGCACGCGGGCGTGCTTCCCGGTCCGTCGGGCGTGACCGCAACGGTGCCGCGCCGTTGTCAGCGTGGTGCCCGTCGCGGGGTCCGGCCGCGGGTCGGACCCGGCGTCCGAGAGGAGCCGGGCACCCGTGACCGACGGCACGGGGGTGCCGGTCACGGCCGGGGCGGTCCCGGCGGCCCGGGTGCGGCGCGGTCCGCACCCGGGCGCCGGGCCGGCCGTCCCCCTCTTCCCGCCCCGGGTCCTCGCGGGCCGCGTCCGGGCTACCCGGCTAGGCTCGATCGGTGGCCGGCAGCCGGATCGGGGTGATGGGTGGGACGTTCGACCCCGTCCACCACGGGCACCTGGTGGCCGCCAGCGAGGTCGCCGGCCTGTTCGGCCTCGACGAGGTGGTGTTCGTCCCCACCGGCCAGCCCTGGCAGAAGAGCGAGCGCGTGGTCAGCGCCGCCGAGGACCGCTACCTCATGACGGTCATCGCCACCGCCTCCAACCCGCGATTCTCCGTCAGCCGGGTCGACGTCGACCGCCAGGGCCCGACCTACACCATCGACACGCTGACCGACCTGCACGAGCAGCGCCCCGACGCCGAGCTGTTCTTCATCACCGGCGCCGACGCGCTGGCGCAGATCCTCAGCTGGCGCGACAGCGAGCGCTTCCTGCGCCTGGCGCACTTCGTCGGCGTCACCCGGCCCGGGTACACGCTGGCCGACGGGCACCTGCCCGAGGGCTCGGTCAGCCTGGTCGAGATCCCGGCCCTGGCCATCAGCTCCAGCGACTGCCGTGACCGCGTCGCCCGGGGGATGCCGGTCTGGTACCTCGTGCCCGACGGCGTCGTGCAGTACATCGAGAAGCGCGGGCTCTACCGCTCCGCGTCCGGCGCCCGCCCCACCGGCGGATCCCGCGGGGGCCGGCCGGCCCACGACCGCGCACCCGGACCGTCCCCCTCCGACCCCACCGACCCACCAGCTCCCCACCTCCAGGAGGTGCCCCGATGACCGCCTCGGCCGAGGCGCGGTCGACCGCGCTGCTCGCGGCCCAGGCCGCCGCCGACAAGCTCGCGACCGACGTCTCGATCGTCGACGTCAGCGACCGGCTGGCGATCACCGACGCGTTCGTGCTGGCCGCCGCGCCCAACGAGCGGCAGGTCCAGGCGATCGTCGACGAGGTCGAGGAGCGGCTGCGCCGGCACGGGGTGAAGCCGGTGCGCCGCGAGGGTGTGGCCGAGGCCCGCTGGGTGCTCCTGGACTTCGTGGACGTCGTCGTGCACGTCCAGCACGCCGAGGAGCGGGCCTACTACGCGCTCGAGCGGCTCTGGAAGGACTGCCCGACCATCCCGTTCGTCGACCGCGCCATGCCGCCCGCCGCCGACGGGGCCGGTGGCCCCTCCGGCACGCTGTCGGCCGACGACGTCGACCCCGGCAGCTCCGACCCGGCGCCGCTGACGCCCGATACGGGCGAGGTCGTCACCGACGAGGAGCTCGTCGAGGACGACGTCGTGGAGAGCGACCCGCTGCAGGACCCGCACCAGGACGCGCACCAGGACCCGCACCAGGACCCGCACCAGGACCCGCACCAGGACCCGGAGGCGACCGGCCGGTGACGGCCGCCGTCCCCGGCCTGCCGGTGCCCCGCCTCGTCGTCTGGCGCCACGGCCGGACGGCGTGGAACGCCACCGGCCGCTTCCAGGGACAGCTCGACCCGCCGCTGGACGCCGAGGGGCGTGGGCAGGCGGCCCGCACCGCGCCGCACCTGGTGGCCGGGGGACTGGTACCCGAGCACACCGTCGTGGTCTCCAGCGACCTGGTCCGGGCCGCCGAGACCGCCACCGCGCTCACCGGCCTGCTCGACACGCCCCTGCGCCTCGACGAGCGGTTGCGCGAGCACGGCCTCGGCTGCTGGGAGGGCCTGACCCGCGAGGAGGTCGCCGCCCGGTACCCCGAGCAGTACGCCGACTGGCTCGCCGGGCGCCCGGTGCAGGGCCGCGGCGGGGAGGACGCGCCGGCCGTCGCCGCCCGCGCCCTGGGTGCGCTGGCCGAGCTGCCCGAGGCCGAGGTGGCCGTCGTGGTGACCCACGGGGGCACCGCGGGGCGGCTGATGGAGGCGCTGCTCGAGCTCGGCCCGGAGCACCGCCGGGTCTTCGGCCCGCTGGCCAACTGCGGGTGGAGCGAGCTCGCCCGCCAAGGCTCCCGGTGGCGGCTGATGCGCCACAACTGCACGGTGGCCGACGTGCCCGCCCCGGCCCCTGCTCCGGCTCCCGAGGCGGCGGCGTCACGGTCCGGCACGGCCCCGGTCGAGGCCGGGGCCACCCCGGAGGAGGGGGCGCGAGCGACGGCGCAGGACGCCGACGCGGTGCTCTGAGCAGCCGCCCGTCGCCTGCCCCGGGCGCCCCGGACCGGGCGGGCTAGCCTCCCCTGGTGGTCGTCGCCGTGGTCACCGACTCCACGGCCTACCTGCCGACCGACGTCGTCACCCGCTACGGCATCGAGGTCGTGCCCTGCTACGTCGTCCTCGCCGGGCGGTCGGGCCGGGAAGGCGAGGACGTCACCCCCGATGACGTCGCCCGCGCGCTGAGCAGCCGGGGCCAGAAGGTCTCCACGTCGCGCCCGACCCCCGGTGACTTCGTCGCCGCCTACCGCCGGCTCCTCGACGGGGGCGCCGACCGGGTCGTCTCGATCCACCTCTCCGCCGACCTCTCCGGCACCTGGGACGCCGCCCGTCTCGCCGCCGCGCAGGTCGGCGAGCACCTCGTCACCGTCGTCGACTCCCGGTCGACGGCCATGGGCACCGGCTTCGCCGTCCTCGCCGCGGCCCGCGCCGCCGCCCGCGGGGCCGCTGCCGAGGAGGTGGCCGCGGACGCCAACGGCACGGCCGCACGCACCCGCACGCTGTTCGTCGTCGACACCCTCGAGCACCTGCGCCGGGGCGGCCGGATCGGTGCGGCCGCCTCCCTGCTGGGCACCGCCCTCGCGGTCAAGCCGGTCCTGCACGTCGCCGACGGCCGCGTGGTCCCGCTCGAACGCGTCCGGACGTCGGGTCGCGCCCTGGCCCGGCTGGTGCAGCGGGCGACCGAGGCCGCCGGCGGACCCGGCGCGGCCATCGCCGTCCACCACCTGGCGGCGCCGCAGCGCGCCGAGCGCCTCGCCACCGAGCTGCAGCAGGCCATCCCCGGCATCCGGGAGTTCCACGTCAGCGAGCTCGGAGCCGTGGTCGGCGCGCACGTCGGCCCGGGGGCGGTGGGCGTGGTCGTCGCGCCGGCCGACGAGCCGCAGCACGAGGACGAGGACGGCGGCGGGACACCGGAGGGCTGAGCGGCGGGCGGGGTGCACGGGCGCAGCGTGCACCCGGGCGGGCACCACCCGGCGCCGGTCGTCCACAGGGTGCTGCGCCGTCCACAGCCGCCCGCTGCGCGGACCGCCGCGCAGCCGGCCTGCCTAGCGTCCGCCGCGTGCGCCTGACCTCCCGCCGCCCCGACGACGCCGACGTCATCCGCGCCCGCCTGCGGGCGCTGCTCGACGAGGGCCGGCGGGCCTCCGGCTGGCTGCCCGACGACGACCCCCTCCGGGACGCCCCCGTCACCGGCGTGAACGTGCTCCGGCGCCGGGCTGCGGGCGACCCCGAGGAGCACCTCGACGCGGACGACGACGCGGACGACGACCCGTACGACGACTCCTTCGACGGCGACCCGCGCGACGGGTTGCCGTCCGGCCTGGGACGCCACCGTGCACCGGCGCGGACGGTGCGCGTGGACCCCGGCCGCCGGGGGAGCTGGGCGCTGTGGGTGTGCGGGCTGGTCGCCGCACTGGCCGTCGCCGGCTGGACGTGGCTGGACCGGCCGAGCGTGCAGCCGGCCCCGGCCGCCGGACCCTCCGCGGCGGTGACCGCCGGGTCGTCCGCGTCCCCGTCGGTCGGCGGGGCCTCCGACGCACAGTCCTCCGACGCCCAGGCCACCGTCGTCGTCTCGGTGGTCGGGCTGGTGGTCGCCCCGGGTCTGGTCACCCTGCCCGAGGGCGCACGGGTGGCCGACGCCGTCGCCGCGGCCGGCGGCCTGCTGCCAGGGGCCGACGCGGCGTCGGTCAACCTCGCCGCGGTCGTCACCGACGGCCAGCAGGTCGCCGTCGGGGTCCCCGGAGCGGCCGGGGCGGCGCCGGGCGCGACCGGCGGGGGAGGGACGTCGGCCGGGCCGCTGGACCTCAACGCCGCGACGGCCACCGACCTCGACGCGCTGCCGGGCATCGGCCCGGTGCTGGCCCAGCGCATCGTCGACCACCGTGGTGAGCACGGCCGGTTCACCAGCGTCGAGCAGCTCGACGACGTCCCGGGCATCGGGCCGGCCGTCTACTCCGGGCTGGCCGACCTGGTGCGCGTGTGAGCCGCCCACCCGACGGCCGCTGGACCTGGCTGGACCTGCGGCTCGCCCCCGTCGCGGCCGCCGTCTGGGGCGTCACCCTCCTGGCCGGGGTGCTGCCGCCCACCGTCCTGGCCGCACTGGCGGTCACGGCCGTCCTCCTCGCCGGGTTCGTCCTGCGCCGCCGACGGGCCGGTGCCGGGGTGCTGCTCGCGGTGCTGGCCGCGGTGGCGACGACGGCGACCACCGCGGCCGTGCGCGGCGCCGAGCGGGCCGCCTCGCCGCTGGCCGCGGTCGCGGGTCGCACCGTCGAGGTGGTGCTGGAGGTCGACGGCGACCCCCGGAGGGTGCGGGGCCCCGGCGCGCCCCGCGCGGTCGTCGACGCGACCGTCGGGGAACTCGACGACGGCAGCCGGCGGGTGGAGCTGACCGCGGAGGTCGTGCTGTTCGCCCCGGCGGAGGAGTGGGCCGGGGTGCTGCCCGGGCAGGCGGTCCGCACGCGGGTCGCGGTCGCGTCCGCCGCCGCGTCCGAGGGTGTGGTCGCCCGGCTCTCGGCCCGTGGTCCGCCCGAGGTGCTCGGCCGGCCGCCGTGGGTGCAGCGCGCGGCGGGCGGCCTGCGCGCCGGGCTGGCCGAGACGTCCGGACGGGTCGTCGGCGGTCCGGCCGGCGGGCTGCTGCCCGGGCTCGTCGTCGGCGACACGACCGGCATGGACGCGGTCCTCGACGAGGACTTCCGCCGGGCCGGCCTGTCGCACCTGACGGCCGTGTCGGGTGCCAACGTCGCGATCGTCGTCACGGGGGTGCTCGCGCCGCTGCGGCGCCGGGCGGTCGACCGCCGGGTGCAGGCGGTCGTGGCGGCGGTCGCGCTGGCCGGCTTCGTGGTGCTCGCCCGGCCCGAGCCCAGCGTCGTCCGGGCCGCCGCGATGGGCGCGGTCACCCTGCTGGCCCTGGCCACCGGCCGCGCCCGGGCGGCGGTGCCGGCCCTGTGCGCGTCGGCCACGGTCCTGCTGTGGCTCGACCCCGGCCTGGCCCGGGACGCGGGCTTCGCCCTGTCGGTGGCGGCGACGGCGGCCATCGTGCTGCTGGCCCCCGGCTGGTCGGCGCGCCTGCGCGAGCGCGGCTGGCCGCGGGCCGTGGCCGACGCGGTCGCCGTCGCCGCGGCCGCCGGGCTGGCGACCGCCCCGCTCGTGGCCGGGCTGTCCGGCCTGGTCAGCCCGGTCTCGCTGCCGGCCAACCTGCTCGCCGCGCCCGCGGTGACACCGGCGACCGTCCTCGGCCTGCTGGGGACGGTCGCCGGGCCGCTCGTGCCCCCGGTCGGGGACGCGCTGGTCTGGCTCGCCGGCTGGCCGGTGCGCTGGCTGGTGCTGGTCGCCCGGATGGCGTCGGGCCTGCCCGACGGCGCGACCGGCTGGCCGGCCGGCACCCGCGGCGCCGTCCTGCTCACCGTCGTGCTGCTCCTCGCCGCCCTGCTCCTGTGGCGCCGCCCGCGGCTGCGCCCGCTCGCCCTGGCCGCCCTGCTCGGTCTGCTCGTCGTGGGCTGGCCGCTGCGCCAGGTGGCCGACGGGTGGCCGCCGGCGGAGGCGGTCCTGGTCGCCTGCGACGTCGGGCAGGGCGACGCCCTGGTCGTGCCGACGGGACCGGGGGAGGCCGTCCTCGTCGACGCGGGCCCCGACGTCGGTCCCGTGGACCGCTGCCTCGACCGGCTGGGCGTGGACCGCTTGCCCCTCGTGCTGCTCTCGCACCTCGACGCCGACCACGTCGGCGGGCTGGCCGGCGCGCTCGGCGGGCGGGACGTCGACGTGGTCGCCACCGGCACCCTCGCGCCGGCCGACGAGCGGGCGCCCGCCATCGACGCGGCCGCCGGCCGGGCCGGTGCGCGGCGGGAGGTGCTGCGGCCGGGGGACCGGCGGGTGGTCGGCTCGGCGGCACTGGAGGTGCTCGCTCCGCCGCCGCAGATCGCCTCGGCGGCCGCCGCGGCCAACGACCTGTCGGTGGTCGTGCGGGTCACCCAGCGCGGGGTCCGCGTGCTGCTCACCGGCGACCTGAGCGCGGTGGCGGAGTCCCGCATCCTCGACCGGGGCGTCGACCTCCGCGCCGACGTCCTGAAGGTCCCGCACCACGGCAGCGCCGACGCCGACCCGGCGTTCCTCGCCGCCTCCGGGGCCCGGGTCGCGCTGGTCTCGGTCGGGGCGGACAACACCTACGGGCACCCCGCGCCCCGGCTGCTGTCCTGGCTGCAGCAGGCCGGGATGCGGGTGCACCGCACCGACCGGGAGGGCGACCTCGCGGTCGTGGGATCGGCCGACGACTGGGGCGTCACCGCCCGCGGCGCGGCCGGCGACACCGCCGCGGGACCGGTCCCTGACCGCGGGGAGGGGCCCGCCCACGGCACTCCGGTGGCCGTGCCCCGCGCGATGGCTGCACGTCGGCGGTCCCGTCACCGGGGCGTGGCACCATCGCCGCGTGGCAGCAGCACCCCCGGCACCGACCTCCCGGCTGCGGGCCGTCGTCGGCGAGGAGGAGCTGCTGCGCGCCCGCGCCGTCGCCGCCGTGCGCGCCGCCGTCCTCGAGCGCCACCCGGACGCGGAGGTGCACGAGCTGGCCGCGCTCGGCCTCCCGGTGGGGCAGTTGGCCGACGTCCTGGCGCCCTCGCTGTTCGGCGGACACCGGCTCGTCGTCGTCGGCGGCGTGCACGAGGCCGCCGGCGCCCTGGTCGACGCGCTGACCAGCTACTGCACCGATCCCGACCCGGACCTGACGCTGGTCGTGGTGCACCACGGCGGCAAGCGCAACGAGGGCCTGGTCAAGACCCTCACCGCCGCCGGCGGCGCCGTCGACGACTGCCCGAAGATCTCCTCCGCGGGCGACCGGGCGGCGTTCGTCCGCAACGAGGTGCGGGCGGCCGGCGGCCGGATCACGGCCGACGCGGTCACCGCCCTGGTCGACGCGGTGGGCGCCGACCTGCGGGCGCTGTCCTCGGCGGCCACCCAGCTCGTCGCCGACTTCGGCGGCACCGTCGACGCCGACGCGGTCGCGCACTTCCACCGCGGGCAGGCCGAGGTCACCGGCTTCACCGTCGCCGAACGGGTGCTCGTCGGCGACCGGCAGGGTTCGCTGGAGATGCTGCGCTGGGCGCTCGACCGCGGCGTGGCCCACGTGCTCATCGCCGACGCCATCGCCGACGGGGTCCGCACCGCCGCGCGGGTCACCTCGCTGAACACCAGCAACACCGGCGAGCTGGCGCGGGCGCTGAAGCTGCCACCGTGGAAGGTGAAGAAGGCTCAGAGCCAGGCCCGCGGGTGGACCATCGACGGGCTCCAGCAGGCGATCGGCGTCGCCGCCGAGCTCAACGCCGACGTCAAGGGCGTGGCGGCCAGCGCCGACTACGCGCTGGAGCGGGCGGTCCGCCGCATCGTCGCCATCCGGGCGGTCACCGGCCGCGCCGCGCGCAGTCGCGCCGGCTACTAGCCCCGGGACCGGGCCACCGGCCCACGACACGCGGCGAGCCCCGTCCCTCGCGGGGACGGGGCTCGCGCGGCAGCGCTGGAGCGCAGGTCAGAGGCTGGCGAAGTGCTTGGCCATGCCCGACTTGCGGTTCGCCGCCTGGTTCTTGTGGATGATGCCCTTGCTGGCGGCCTTGTCGAGCGCCTTGCTGGCGTGGGCCAGGGCGGTGCCGGCGGCCTCGGTGTCCCCGGACGCGGCGGCCGTGCGGAAGCGGCGGACGGCCGTCTTCAGGGCGGACTTGACGGCGACGTTGCGCTGGCGCGCCTTCTCGTTCGTCTTGTTCCGCTTGATCTGGGACTTGATGTTCGCCACGCGTGAGCCTCGGTGTCTCGCAGAGTTGGGAGTCTGACAGTGCGTCCGGACGGCGTGCGTCAGCGGACCGGCCTGCCAGGTTACCAGTGCCCCGGGCGGTGTCCCACCCCGGTCGCGGCGGCCCTCCCGGCACGGTGCTCGGCAGCAGCCGCCCGCCGTGGGACGATGGCGGCACTGTGACGACTCCCGCTGCCACCGATCCCACCCGGATCCGGAACTTCTGCATCATCGCCCACATCGACCACGGCAAGTCGACGCTGGCCGACCGGATGCTCGAGGTGACCGGGATCATCGAGGCGCGGCAGATGCGCGCGCAGTACCTCGACCGGATGGACATCGAGCGCGAGCGCGGCATCACCATCAAGGCGCAGAACGTGCGCCTGCCGTGGACGGTCGGCGGCGACGAGTACGTGCTCGACATGATCGACACCCCGGGCCATGTCGACTTCACCTACGAGGTGTCCCGCTCCCTGGCCGCCTGCGAGGGCGCCGTCCTGCTGGTCGACGCCGCGCAGGGCATCGAGGCGCAGACCCTGGCCAACCTCTACCTGGCCCTGGAGAACGACCTCACGATCATCCCGGTCCTCAACAAGATCGACCTGCCGGCCGCGCAGCCGGAGAAGTACGCCGCCGAGATCGCACACATCATCGGCTGCGACCCCTCCGACGTGCTGCGGGTCAGCGGCAAGACCGGCGAGGGCGTGCCCGAGCTGCTCGACCAGATCGTCGCGCAGATCCCCGCCCCGGTCGGGGACGCCGACGCCCCGGCCCGCGCGATGATCTTCGACAGCGTCTACGACATCTACCGGGGGGTCATCACCTACGTCCGCGTCGTCGACGGGCGGATCGCCAGCCGCGAGCGGATCAAGATGATGTCCACCGGCGCCACCCACGAGCTGCTCGAGATCGGCGTCATCTCGCCCGAGCCCAAGCCGGTCGAGGGCCTCGGCGTCGGCGAGGTCGGCTACTTCATCACCGGTGTGAAGGACGTCCGCCAGTCCCGCGTCGGCGACACCGTCACGCTGCAGCACAAGCCGGCCGCCGAGGCGATCGGCGGGTACAGCGACCCCAGGCCGATGGTCTACTCCGGCCTGTACCCGATCGACGGCAGCGAGTACCCGCTGCTGCGCGAGGCACTGGACAAGCTGCTGCTCAACGACGCCGCGCTCACCTACGAGCCGGAGACCTCCGCGGCGCTCGGCTTCGGCTTCCGCGTCGGCTTCCTCGGCCTGCTGCACCTGGAGATCGTCCGCGAGCGGCTCGAGCGCGAGGCGGGCATCAGCCTCATCTCCACCGCGCCCAACGTCGTCTACCGGGTGGTCATGGAGGACGGCACCGAGCACACCGTCACCAACCCCAGCGACTGGCCCGAGGGCAAGATCGACACCGTCTTCGAGCCGGTCGTCAGCGCGACGATCATCGCGCCCAGCGACTACACCGGCGCGATCATGGAGCTCTGCCAGAGCCGGCGCGGCCAACTCGGCGGCATGGACTACCTGAGCGAGTCCCGCGTCGAGCTGCGCTACACGCTGCCGCTCGGCGAGATCATCTTCGACTTCTTCGATGCGCTGAAGTCGCGCACCCGCGGCTACGCGAGCCTCGACTACGCCGAGGCCGGCGAGCAGGAGTCGAAGCTGGTCAAGGTCGACATCCTGCTGCAGGGCGAGCCGGTCGACGCGTTCAGCGCGATCGTCCACAAGGACAAGGCCTACAGCTACGGCGTGATGATGGCCGGCAAGCTGCGCGAGCTCATCCCGCGCCAGCAGTTCGAGGTGCCCATCCAGGCCGCCGTCGGCTCCCGGGTCATCGCCCGCGAGACGGTGCGCGCGATCCGCAAGGACGTCCTCGCCAAGTGCTACGGCGGTGACATCACCCGCAAGCGGAAGCTGCTGGAGAAGCAGAAGGAGGGCAAGAAGCGGATGAAGATGGTCGGCCGGGTCGAGGTCCCGCAGGAGGCCTTCGTCGCCGCGCTGTCCACCAGCGAGCCCTCCTCCGCCAAGAAGTGACCGCCGGCCGCATCGAGGCCGTCTGCGTCTCCAGCACCGACCTGCTGCCGCTGCCCGACCGCCGGCCGGGCCGCAGCGGCATCGACAAGCGACCGGTGGCCGGCCGGGTCGCCGTCCGGGAGCTCGGGCTCGACGGCGACGTCCAGGTCAACCGGCGCTACCACGGGGGCGAGGGACAGGCGGTCTACGCCTACGCCGAGGAGGATGCCGCCTGGTGGGCGGCCGAGCTCGACCGCGAGCTGCCGCCCGGCCGCTTCGGCGAGAACCTGCGGACGACGGGCCTGGACCTGACCGGCGCCGTCCTCGGCGAGCGGTGGCGGGTCGGCACCGCCCTGCTGCAGGTCACCGACTGCCGCATCCCGTGCGCCAACTTCGAGCGCTTCTGGGGCGTGCCGCGGCTGGTCAAGCGGTTCACCGCGCACGGCGCCAGCGGCGCGTACCTCCGTGTCCTCGAGACCGGGGACGTCGGCGCCGGCGACCCGGTCACCGTCGTCGACCGGCCCGCCCACGGCGTCACCGTGGGGACGGCGTTCCGCGCGTACACCACGCAGAAGCACCGCCTGCCCGAGCTGGCCCCCGCGCTGCCCTTCCTGCCGCAGCGCACCCGGGCGAGGATCGCCGCCCGCATCGAGCGGCGGCTGGCCGCCACGGGCTGAGGCCCGCAGCGCGCTACCGTCGCGCCGGGCCGGGTGCACCGGCGCGACGGGGAGGTCGCTCGATGCTGCTGCGCCGTGCCGCCGGGCTGGTCGCCGGCGTCGTCCTCGCCGTGCCGCTGCTGGCCGGCTGCGGCGGCGGGGAGCCGGAGGAGACCGCCGACCAGTTGCTCGCCCGCGCCAAGACCACCCTCGACGAGGCCGGCAGCCTGCACTTCGTGCTCACCAGCGAGGGCGCGCCGACCACGGGCACCGCGCTGGTCGGCGGCGAGGGCGACGTCGCCCGTCCCGCGTCGTTCCAGGGGACGCTGCAGGTGCTGGCCGCGGGCTCGCCGCTCGACCTCGCCGTCGTCTCGGTGGAGGGCACGGTCTACGCGCAGCTGCCCTTCACCACCGGCTACAGCGTCGTCGACCCCGCCCAGTTCGGCTTCGGCGACCCCGGCGCCCTGCTCGACCCCGACACCGGCATCTCGCAGCTGCTCGCGCAGGCGGACTCCGCCGAACTGGGGGAGGAGCGCCGGGTGGACGGCGAGGTGGTGCGCGAGGTGACCGCGGAGCTGCCCGGCGACCTGGTCGAGCAGGTGCTCACCAGCGAGGACCCGAGCCAGCCGGTGGACGCCCGCTTCTCCGTGGCCACCGGGAGCGGCGAGCTGCGCCGCGCCGAGCTGACCGGTCCCTTCTACACCGCCGACCAGGACGCCACCTTCACCCTCGAGCTCAGCGACTTCGGCGCCGATGTCGAGATCACCGCACCGCCTGCCGACTGACCCCGAGGCGGACGGGTGGCCGGCCCCGGGCCTGCCACTGGTCGTCCTGGCCACGCTGGCGGTGCTGGTCACCGCGGCCGACACCTACGTCGTCGTCCTGGCGCTGCCCGACGTGCTGGCCGGGGTCGGCGTCGGCATCGACGAGCTGCAGCGCGCGACGCCGATCATCGGCGGCTTCCTGCTCGGCTACACCGCCACGCTGCCGCTGCTGGGGCGCCTCGCTGATCTCCGCGGCCGGGTGCCGGTGCTGGCCGGCTGCCTGCTGCTGTTCGCGCTCGGCTCGCTGCTGACGGCGACGGCGACCGGCCTGGGTCCGGCGGTGGCCGGCCGCGGGCTGCAGGGCGTGGGTGCCGGCGGGCTGGTGCCGGCCACGCTCGCGCTGGTCGCCGACCGCTGGCCGCCCGAGCGCCGCGCGGTGCCGCTGGGCGTGGTCGCCGCGGTGCAGGAGGCCGGTGCGGTGCTCGGCCCGCTGGCCGGGGCTGCGGTGCTCGCCGTCGCCGACTGGCGGGCGGTGTTCTGGCTCAACCTGCTGCTCGGCCTGGGGCTGGCCGCCGGCGTGGTGCTGACCGGACGGGGGCGCCGGCCCGACCCGGCCGGGCTGGTGCTGCTGCTGCTCGCGGGCGCCGCCCTCGGGCTGCTGCTGGCCGAGCCTCCCGCGCTCGCCGAGAACGTCACGCTCGGTCTCGCCTGGGTGCCGCTGCTCGACGGCGTGGCCGCCTCGACGCCGCTGCTGGTGGCCGCCGTCGCCGCCGGCGCCGCGCTGGTCGCCCGCAGCCTCGCCGCCCCGGACGGCGCGGTGCTGCCGCTGCGCGGGCTGCCGCGGCTGGTGCGCGAGGTCGACGTCGTGGGGTCGCTGCTCGCCGTCGTCGCGCTCGGGGCGCTGGTGTGGGCGTTCGCCGCCGCCGACCCCGCCACCGAGGTGGTCGCGCACGGCCCGGTGCTGCTGCCGGTCGCGGCGGCAGCCGCCGTCGCGTTCTGGCTGCACGAGCGGCGCACGCCCGACCCGGTGCTGCCGCTGCGCGAGCTGCGCCCGGTGGGGGCGTGGGGTGCCCTGCTGGTCAACCTGCTGGTCGGCGTGGCCCTGGTGGCCGCGCTGGTCGACGTCCCGCTGTTCGCGCGGGCGACGACGACGCCCGGCGACCAGCTCGGCGCCGCGCTGGTGCTGCTGCGGCTGCTCGTCGCGGTGCCGGTGGGCGCGGTGGCCGGCGGGTGGCTGTGCCGGGTGGTCGCGCCGCGGGTGGTGACCGCCGGCGGGATGGCGCTGGCCGCGCTGGCGCTGTGGGCGATGACCGGCTGGGGCGAGACGTCGCTGGACGGCCGGTGGTCCACGGTCGTGCTGCTCGCCGCGGGCCTGGGTTTCGGCCTGGCGATCGCGCCGGTCAACGCGGTGCTCCTGGCGGTCACCAGCCCCGCGGTGCACGGCAGCGCCGGCGCGCTGGCCGTCGTCGCCCGGACCGTCGGGATGCTGGTCGGGCTCTCGCTGCTCACCGCCGTCGCGCTGCGCCGCTTCACCGCCGAGGTCGAGGCGATCGGCTCGCCGCTGACGATCTGCCCGACGTCGCCCGCCGACTGTCCGGCGTACGACGCGGCCACCGACGCCGCCGTCCTCACCCAGCTGCACACCGTGTTCGCCGGTGCCGCGGTCGCCGCCGCGCTGGCGGCGGCCGCGGCGCTGCTCCTGCTGCGGGAGCGCCCGCTCAGACGGTGAAGACGATCTTGCCGGCGGTGCGGCCCTCGAGCATGCGGGCGAAGCCGTCGCGCGCCTGCTCCAGCGGCAGCTCGACGTCGATCACCGGGCGGGCGCCGGTGGCCGCGCACATCCGCATCAGGGCCTCGAGCTCGTCGCGGGTGCCCATCGTGGAGCCGATGACCGACAGCTGGGTGAAGAAGACCCGGTTGAGCTCGGCGCTGGGGTCGAAGCCCGTGGTGGCGCCGGAGGTGACGATGACGCCGCCGGGCTTGAGCGACTTGACGCTGTGGCTCCAGGTCGCCTTGCCGACGGTCTCCATCACGCCGTCGACCCGCTCGGGCAGCCGCGCGCCGGACTCGAACGCCTGCTCGGCGCCCAGGTCGAGCGCCGCCTGCCGCTTCTCCTCGCTGCGGCCGGTGACCCAGACGCGGAAGCCGGCGGCCTTGCCCAGCACCACGAGCGCGGTGGCGACGCCGCCGCTGGCGCCCTGCACGAGCACGGTGTGCCCGGGGCGCAGCCCGGACTTGACGAAGAGCATCCGGTAGGCGGTCAGCCACGCGGTGGGCAGGCAGGCGGCCTGGGCGAAGGACAGCTCGGCCGGCTTGGGCAGCACGTTGCGCCGGGGGACGGCGACCCGCTCGGCCATCGTGCCCTGGTACAGCTCGGAGAACAGCGTGCGCTTGGGGTCGAGGGTCTCGTCGCCGGTCCAGCCGGGCGTGGAGACGACGCCGTGCACGACGACCTCGTTGCCGTCCTCGTCGAGGCCGGCGGCGTCGGTGCCCAGGATCATCGGCATCCGCTCCTGCGGCAGCCCGACGCCGCGCAGGCTGAACAGGTCGTGGTGGTTGAGCGAGACGGCCCTGACCTGCACCGTCGTCCAGCCGTCGGGCACCTCGGGATCGGGGCGGTCGCCGACCTCCAGGACGGAGAGCGGGTCGTCGGGCGAGGGCGTGGAGACGAACACGGCGCGCATGTGCCGGACGTTAGGACACGGCGGTCCGGCGGGCGACAGCGCGCCCGCCGGACCACCGCGGATCAGGCCATCGGCGGCGGACAGGCCGTGTGCGTGTACCGCAGCAGAGCGTCGGTGGTCTGGCCGGTCGCCGTCACGGTGACCTCCGGGTCACTCCCGATCGAGGCGCTAACCGATCCGGTGACGGCAACGGCGCGGGTGAGCACCCGACCCACACAGTGGTCCAGGACCTCGGGGGTGCGGGCGGTCTCGCCGACCCCGACCCAGACCAAGTGGACGTCCACCGTTCCGCTGACGGGTGCCAGTCCCTCACCGCCGTCGGGCTCACAGGTCACGGCGACGTCGGTGCCGGCGAGGGAGGCGGACTCCAGCTGGACCAGGGTGGCGCGCAGCGGGTCCTCCGGCCGGCAGGTGTACCCGGGCAGGTACACCGCGAGGTCGGTCTCCAACGCTCCGGAACGGGTGCCGGTGACCGTGGCCGACACCGCGATGGGTCCGCCCGCGCCCAGGAAGGCGGTCGCGAACCACGCGCTCCTCGCGCCGACGCCCTCCGGGGGTGCCGCGGCCGCGGTCCCCGCCGTGCCACCCAGGGCCGCCGTGGCCAGCAGCACGGTCAGTGCCCGGCCGGCCGTCCTCGTCCTCATGCCGTCCTCCTCGCGAGCCGGTCCCCGGGACCTCCGGGGTCCGGTGAGCGGGAGGGTGACAGCGGTCGGCCTCGGGGCCGAAGCGCTCTTCGCGCGCAGGTGGACGGGTGGGCGGCGTGCCGCCGGCGACACGCCGTCAGCGGACGACGACGACGTGTTCCTGCCGCGGCACGAACTCCCCGACGACCGGCGCGCCGGGCACCTCGCCGCCGAGCAGCAGCCCGCCGGAGGTCTGCGCGTCGGCCAGCAGCAGCGCCTCGTCCGCGGAGACGGCGGACAGGTCGACGTGCGGCCGCACCCAGTCGAGGTTGCGCCGCGTCCCGCCGGAGACGAAGCCCGCGGCCAGCGCCTCGCGCGCCCCGGCCAGGTAGGGGACGGCGGCGGCGTCGACCACCGCGGTCACCCCGCTGGCCCGCGCCATCTTGTACAGGTGGCCGAGCAGGCCGAAGCCCGTGACGTCGGTGCCGGCGCGGATGCCCGCGGCGACGGCGGCCCGGCCGGCGTCGCGGTTGAGCGCCGTCATCGAGACCACCGCCTCCTCGCTCACCTCGCCGGTGGCCTTCATCCGGCTGTTGAGCACCCCGACGCCCAGCGGCTTGGTCAGCGACAGCGGCGTCCCGGCCGTGGCGGCGGCGTTCGTGATCACGCGGTCGACGTCGACCACGCCGGTGACCGCCATGCCGTACTTGGGCTCGGGGTCGTCGATCGAGTGGCCGCCGCCGACATGGCACCCGGCCTCCTGGGCCACCTCGAGCCCGCCGCGCAGGACCTCGGCGGCGAGCTCGGCGGGCAGCACGTCGCGCGGCCAGCCGAGCAGGTTCACCGCCACGACCGGGGTGCCGCCCATGGCGTAGACGTCGGACAGGGCGTTGGCGGCGGCGATGCGGCCGAAGGTGTGCGCGTCGTCGACGACCGGGGTGAAGAAGTCGGTGGTGAGCACCAGCCCCTGCCCGCCGGCGATCCGGACGACGGCGGCGTCGTCGCCGTCGTCGAGGCCGACGACCAGCTCGGCGGCCGGGTCGCGCGGGCCGGTGGCGGTGAGCCCGGCGACGACGGCCTCCAGCTCGCCGGGCGGGATCTTGCAGGCGCAGCCGCCGCCGTGCGCGTACTGCGTGAGCCGGATCCGTGCGGGCGCGCTGGTCACCGCCCCACCGTAGGCTGGCCGGCGGAGGCGTCAGGGCGCCTGGTGGCCCCCGCGGCCTCTAAAGCCGACGTGGCCGAGCAGCTCGGTCAGGCGGGTTCGATTCCCGTCCGCCTCCGCCAGCCGCCCCGCGGGCCGGCGCGCATACGCTCCGCAGCGATGAGCGCCGACCCGCGGCGGGCCGTGCCCCGCACCGACACGCTGCTCGCCGACCCCGCGGTGGCCGCCGCGTGCGCGCGGCTGGGCCGCGAGCTGGTCAAGGACGCCGTCCGCGCGGCGCAGCAGCGGGTGCGCGACGGGCGGCTCGCCCCCGACGGCGCCGTCGCCGCCGTGCTCGCCGCGCTGCCGACGACGGCGGGCAGCCTGCGGCCGGTGCTCAACGCGACCGGCGTCGTGGTGCACACCAACCTCGGGCGGGCGCCGCTGTCGCCGGCCGCGGTCGAGGCCGTGGTCGCGGCCAGCGGCACCACCGACGTCGAGCTCGACCTGCGCACCGGCCGTCGCGGCCCGCGCGGGGAGGCGGCGCTGGCGGCGCTGCTGGCGGCCGTGCCGGCGGCCGAGGCGGCGATCGTGGTGAACAACTGTGCGGCCGCCCTCGCGCTGGTGGCCACCGCACTCGGCGGCGAGCTGGTCATCGCCCGCGGCGAGCTGGTGGAGATCGGCGACGGCTTCCGCATCCCCGAGCTGCTGGAGGCCACCGGCGCCCGGCTGCGTGAGGTGGGGACGACCAACCGGGTGGCGCTCGAGGACTACACGCGCGCGCTCGGCCCGGACACCGGCGCGGTGCTCAAGGTGCACCCGTCGAACTTCGTCGTCCGCGGGTTCACCCGGGCGGTGCCGGTCGCGGAGCTCTCCGGGGCGCTCGCCGGGACGGGGGTGCCGTTGGTGGCCGACGTCGGCTCCGGGCTGCTGCGGCCGCACTCGGCGCTGCCCGAGGAACCCGACCTGCAGACGACGCTCGCCGACGGCGCCGACCTGGTGCTGGCCAGCGGCGACAAGCTGCTCGGCGGCCCGCAGGCCGGGCTGGTGCTGGGCCGGGCCGACCTGGTGCAGCGGCTGCGCCGGCACCCGCTGTACCGGGCGCTGCGCGTGGACAAGACGACGCTCGCGGCGCTGGAGGCCACGCTGCGCGGCCCGCTGCCGCCGGTGCAGGAGATGCTCGCCGCCGACGTCGAGGGGCTGCGCTCGCGTGCCGCGGCCCTGGCCGCCCGGCTCGTCGCCGCCGGGGTGGACGCCCGCGCGGTGGACTCGGCCGCCCGCGTCGGGGGCGGCGGGGCGCCCGAGCACCCGCTGCCCAGCGCCGCGGTCTCGCTGCCCGAGCCCCTCGCCGGGCCGCTGCGGCTCGGCGGCTCCCCGGTGGTCGGGTACGTGGCCGACGGGCGCACGCTGCTCGACCTGCGCAGCGTCCCGCCGGCGTGCGACGGCGACCTGGCCGCCGCGGTGCTGGAGGTCGCGCGCCGGTGGACGTGAACGGCATGGACGTGATCGCGACCGCCGGCCACGTCGACCACGGCAAGTCGACACTGGTCCGCGCGCTCACCGGGATGGAGCCCGACCGGTGGGAGGAGGAGCGCCGCCGCGGCCTGACCATCGACCTCGGCTTCGCCTGGACGACGCTGCCCTCGGGCCGGGTGGTCGCCGTCGTCGACGTGCCCGGGCACGAGCGGTTCGTCGGCAACATGCTGGCCGGGGTGGGCCCGGTGCCGGCCGCGCTGGTCGTGGTGGCGGCCGACGACGGCTGGTCGACGCAGACCGCCGAGCACGTCGCCGTCCTCGACGCCCTCGGCGTCCGGCACGCGCTGCTCGCCGTCACCAAGGCCGACCTCGCCGACCCCGCGCCGGTGCTCGCCGACGCCACCGAGCGGCTGGCCGCGACCACGATGGGTGCGGTGCCGGGCGTGGCGGTCAGCGCGCCGGCCGGCCGGGGCGTGCCCGAGCTGGCCGCCGCCCTGGAGACGCTGCTGGCCGGGCTGCCCGCACCCGACCCCGCCGCGCCGGTGCGGCTGTGGATCGACCGGGCGTTCCCCATCCGCGGCGCCGGCACCGTCGTCACCGGCACGCTGCCCGCGGGCTCGGTGGCCGCCGACGACCGGCTGCTGCTGGGCGGTCGCGAGGTGGGCGTGCGCGGCGTCCAGTCCCTGGGCCGGCCGGTGGACCGCGCGGACGCCACCGCCCGAGTGGCGCTCAACCTGCGCGGCGTCGCCGTCGAGGACCTCGCCCGCGGCGACGCGCTGCTCACCCCGGGCGCGTTCCGGTCCACCGCCGAGGTCGACGTCGTGCTGGCGCGCGAGCCGGAGGACCGTCTGCCGGCCGAGGCGGTGCTGCACGTCGGCTCCGCGGCGGTGCCGGTGCGGGTGCGGCCGCTGGAGGGGACGGCGGTGCGGCTGCGGCTGGCCGGCCCGCTGCCGCTGCGCGTGGGCGACCGGGTGCTGCTGCGCGACCCCGGCGCCCGGCGGGTGCTGGGTGCCGACGTCCGCGACGTGGCCCCGCCCGAGCTGCGCCGCCGCGGCGCGGCCCGGCAGCGCGCCGCCGAGCTGGACGGGCAGGACACCGGGCCCGCCGGTGCGGCCGCCGATCTGGCGCGGCGCCGGGTGGTGCGCGCCGACGACTTCACCGCGATGGGCTGGCCGGTGCCCGGCGACGCCGTCCGCGCCGGGCCGTGGCTGCTCGCGCCCGGGCTGGTCGAGGCGCTCGCGCGGCGGGTGCCCGGGCTGGTCGCGGCGCACCGGCAGGCGCACCCGCTGGAGCCGGGGCCGCCGGTGGCGCTCGTCCGCCGCGAGCTGGGCCTGCCCGCCGACGACCTGGTCGGGCTCGTCGTCCGCACGCCCCTGGCGATGCGCGAGGGACGCGTGGTCGTGGCCGCCGCCGGCCTCCCGCCGGCGGTGCAGCGGGCGGTCGACGCCGTCCGTGCCCGGCTGGCGGGGAACCCGTTCGCCGCGCCCGACGCCGAGGAGCTGCGTGCCGCGCGGCTGGGTCCGCGCGAGCTGGCCGCGGCGGTGCGCGACGGTCAGCTGGTGCGCGTCGCGGACGGGGTCTACCTGGCGCCGGGGGTCGAGGAGCAGGCGCGGGCGCGGCTGGCCGCGGTGCCGGCGCCGTTCACCCTCAGCCAGGCCCGCTCGGCCTGGGGGACGTCGCGGCGCGTGGCCGTGCCGCTGATGGAGTGGCTGGACGCGCGCGGGGTGACCGAGAAGCTGCCGGACGCCACCCGCCGGCTGCGCTGACGCGGCTGCGCCGACCGTCCCGCCTGGGCGGTAGGGCCGGCGCAGTCGGGGGTACTGCCCGCACCCGCTCCGGCCGTGGTGTGCCGGGAGGGACCGTCACCGGGAGGGCAGCATGGCCGACAGGACGAGCGCCGCGGGAGGGACCGCGGCCGAGTCGCGCGAGACCCGCACCGCCGCGCGGTCGGTCGCCGGCCGGCAGTCGCGGGCCGCGCGGCCGGAGCAGGTCGTGGTGGCCGACCCGCCGCCGGAGCCGGACTACCCGCGCTACCGCGTCGAGCCGGGTGCCGGCGTGCGGCTGGCCGACGTCGACCCCGACGAGTCCGAGCACTTCGGCCGCAAGAAGGACGCCGCCGCCGAGCTGGCCCACCACCGCGACCGGATCGCCGACCTGCAGGCCCGGCTCTACGCGGAGAACCGGCGCAGCCTGCTGCTCGTGCTGCAGGCCATGGACACCGGCGGCAAGGACGGCACCATCAAGCACGTCTTCCGCGGCGTGAACCCGCAGGGCTGCCAGGTGTCGTCGTTCAAGGCCCCGAGCGCGGAGGAGTCGGCCCACGACTTCCTCTGGCGCTACCACCAGCGGGTGCCCTCGCGCGGGATGATCGGCATCTTCAACCGCTCGCACTACGAGGACGTGCTGGTGGTGCGGGTCAAGGGGCTGGTGCCGGAGGAGGTCTGGCGGCCCCGCTACGACGTCATCAACCAGTTCGAGCAGGCGCTCTCGCTCAGCGGCGTCACGGTGCTCAAGTTCTACCTGCACATCTCCCGGGACGAGCAGAAGCGCCGCCTGGAGAGCCGGCTCGCCGACCCCGACAAGCGGTGGAAGTTCTCCGCCAACGACCTGCGCGAGCGCCGGTACTGGGACGACTACATGGCCGCCTTCGAGGAGGCCATCGCCAACACCTCGACCGACGTCGCCCCCTGGTACGTCGTGCCCGCCGACAACAAGTGGTACCGCAACCTGGTGATCGCCCGGACCATCGCCGACACGCTCGAGGCGATGGACCCGCGGTACCCGGCGCCCGAGGAGGGGCTCGACGCGGTCACGGTCGAGGACTAGCCACGCCGCACCGGGTGTCCTCCCGAGGGTCGTCGTGCTCTGCACACACCTGTGGTCAGAGCACGACCGGCTGCCAGGGGAGGTGCCGCCCCGCGTCAGACGCCGCCGGCGTCGCGCAGCAGTCGGTCCCGCTCGTCGCTCTCGGTGGCGGCCGGCCGCGTCACGGAGGCGTCCACCGTCTCCACGGTGTCCTGGGGGTCGACGGGCCGCGGCAGGGAGCGGAAGCGGGCGCGGGGGTCCTCCGGTGCGGTCACGCCCGCAGGGTCCCGCGCGCCCGCGGCCGACGCTAGGGGGCCGGCACCCAGCGCGCCGGGCGCTTCTCCCGGAAGGCCGCGATCCCCTCCTGCCCCTCCTCGCCGGCGAACGCGCGCGCGGAGAGGTCGAGCAGGTCGTCGAAGGAGCCGCGCAGGCCGCCCGCCCGCAGCAGCCGCTTGGTCTCGGCCAGCGCCCAGGGCGAGCCCGCGGCCAGCGCCCGCACCTGGGCCTCGACCGCGGCGTCCACCTCGTCGTCGGGCACGGCCAGGTCGACCAGGCCGCCGGCGGCCGCGGCGGCGGCGTCGAAGACCTCGCCGGTCAGCATCAGCCGGTGCGCCACGTGCGGCAGGACCCGCGGCAGCACGACCGCCGAGATCACCGCGGGCACGATGCCCAGCCGGACCTCGGAGAAGGCGAAGGTCGCCGAGGCGCCGGCCACGACGACGTCGCAGGCGGCCAGCAGCCCGACCCCGCCGGCCCGTGCGGGACCCCGGACGGTGGCGACCACGGGCTTGGGGGCGGTCCAGATCCGCTCGAGCAGTTCGGGCAGCTCGCGCACACCCTGGTCGCCGGCGCCCGCCCCGGCCGCCTCGGACAGGTCCATGCCCGAGCAGAACACCCGGCCGGTGTGGTCGAGCGCGACGACCCGCACCCCGTCGTCGGCCAGCGCGGCGTCGAGGGCCTCGCGCAGCCGGGCCCGCAGCGCCCGGGAGAGCGCGTTGCGGTTGGCGGGGGAGTCGAGCGTGAGGGTCGCGACCCCGCGTTCGACCGAGACCTGCAGCACGTCGTCGTCAGCCACGACCGGACATCCTGCCCGGCGCGGCACACTGGGGTCAGATGAACACCGTCCTGCCGCTGCTGGAGGCCCCGCCGCGGACCCTCCAGCTCCCCGACAGCGCCCGCGAGGGACTGGCCCGCACGCCCTTCGGGCTCTACGTGCACGTGCCGTTCTGCGCCACCCGCTGCGGCTACTGCGACTTCAACACCTACACCTCCGACGAGCTCGGCCCCGGCGCGAACCGCGCCGAGTACGCCGGGACGGCGATCACCGAGCTGCGCCGCGCGGCCGACGTCCTCGGCCCCGACCTGCCGACGGTCTCCACCGTCTTCGTCGGCGGCGGCACCCCGACGCTGCTGCCCGCCGAGGACCTGGCCGCCGTGCTGTCCGCCGTCCGCGAGCTGTTCCCGGTCGCCGACGACGTCGAGGTGACCACCGAGGCCAACCCCGAGTCCGTGACGCCGGCGAGCCTGGCCACCCTGCGCGCCGCCGGCTTCACCCGGCTGAGCCTGGGCATGCAGTCGGCCGCCGAGCACGTGCTGGCCGTCCTCGACCGGCGGCACACCCCCGGCCGCGCCGCCCGGGCCGCCCGCGAGGCGTGCGCCGCCGGCTTCGGGCACGTCAACCTCGACCTCATCTACGGCACGCCCGGCGAGACCGACGCCGACTGGGCCGCCTCGCTCGACGCCGTCCTGGCCGCGCCGGTCGACCACGTCAGCGCCTACGCGCTCATCGTCGAGGAGGGCACCCGGCTGGCCCGCCGCATCGCCCGCGGCGAGCTGCCGCTGCCCGACGACGACGTGCTCGCCGACCGCTACGTGCAGGCCGACACCGTCCTGCGCGGCGCCGGGTTCGACTGGTACGAGGTCAGCAACTGGTCGCGCGGGGACGCCGCCCGCTGCCGGCACAACGAGCTGTACTGGGCCAACGCGAACTGGTGGGGTGTCGGGCCGGGCGCGCACAGCCACGTCGGCGGGGTGCGGTGGTGGAACGTCAAGCACCCGGCCGCCTACGCGCAGCGGCTGGCCGCGGGGGAGGACCCGGTGGCCGACAGCGAGGTCCTCGAGCCCGCCGACCGGGCGCTGGAGACGGTGATGCTGGGCCTGCGGCTGCGCGACGGGCTGCCGCTCACCGCGCTGTCGGACGCCGGCCGGCTGCGCGCCGCCGATGCCGTCGCCCGGGGGCTGCTCGACCCCGCCGCGCACGGGGCCGGCCGGGCGGTGCTCACCGACCGCGGACGCCTGCTCGCCGACGCCGTCGTCCGCGACCTCACCGACTAGGGGGAGGCCCGCCCGCCGGGCCGGGTGACAGGTGTCAGGTCGGGACGGCGACGTCCCGCACTACTGCGGGCGCCCCGCGGGCCAGCAGGCTCGGGCCGTGCCTCCCGACGCCCTCAGCACCTCCGGCCTGACCGTCCGCCACGGCGACGTCCTCGCCGTCGACGACCTCGACCTGCGCATCGGCCGCGGCGAGACCGTCGCGCTGCTCGGGCCCAACGGGGCGGGCAAGTCCAGCACCGTCGGCGCGGTCCTCGGGTTGCTGCGCCCGGCGACAGGCCTTCCTGTTCTTCACCGTGCTGCTGCCGGCGGCCTCCACCGTCTTCTTCACCCAGGTCTTCGCCGGGACGCCGGGCGGGGTGAGCCCCGAGCAGGCGGCGGCCACGATGGTCGCGATGATGGCCCACGGGGCCGTCGGGGCCGCCCTCGGCGCGACCGTCCGGCTCTCCTTCGACCGCGCCTCGGGCTGGCTGCGGCAGCTGCGGGTGACCCCGGTGCCGCAGACCTCGGTGGTCGCCGTCGACGTCGCCGTCGGGATGCTGCTGACCCTGCCGCCGCTGGTCGTCGTCGCGCTGACCGGGCGGTTCCTCACCGGCGTGCGGCTGGCGCCGGGGGAGTGGGCCGGGCTGGTCGGCGTGCTGTGGCTCGGGTCGGCGGTGTTCGTCGCCCTCGGGCTGCTGCTGGGCTGGGCGCTGGAGGAGCGGGCAGCGGGCGGCGCGGTCGGCATCGTCGGCACCGTGCTGGCCGCGCTGGGCGGGCTGTGGGTGCCGGTCGAGCTGTTCCCCTCGGGCCTGCGCGCGGTGGCGCACGGGCTGCCGTCGTACTGGTATGCCGAGGCCGGCCACGCCGCCGCCGCGGGACGGCTGCCGCCCGCGGCCGCGGTCGCGGCGCTGACCGCCTTCGTGCCGGCCTTCGGTGCCCTGGCCGCGGTCGTCGCGCGGCGGCGGTCGCTGCCCGCGGTCGCGGGCTGAGCGGGCTACGGTCGGGCGCCGTGGACCCCCGTCCCCGCTGGTACCGCGTCGGCTGGGCGCTGCCCTGGCTGCTGTTCCAGTACTTCCCGGTCGCCGACCTGGTCACCACCGACCGGCCGCTCGCCGTCCGCGTGGTCGCCGGCGCCGGGCTGGTCGTCTTCACCGCCGTCTACCTCGACGTCTTCCGGCGCGCGTTCGACGGCTGCTGGAGCGGGCCGCTGCTCGGGCGGCTGGCCGTGGTCGCCGTCCTCGGCGCCGGGCTGGCCGCGTGGTTGGGGCCGTCCTGGGCGGGCCTGCTGATCTACGTGTCGGCGGCCTCGGCGGCGGCGCTGCCCACCCGATGGACGTGGCCGGCGGTCTTCGCGGCGACCGCCGTCTGCGCCGGGGTGCTCCTCCTCGACGGCGGGACCGGGCTGCTGGTCCTCCCGGTGCTCTGCCTGCTGACCGCGTTCGCGCTGCGCGGCACCCGGCACCTGGTGTCGGTCAACGCCGAGCTCGCCGAGGCCCGCGAGGAGCTGGCCCGCAACGCCGTCGCCGAGGAGCGGCTGCGCTTCGCCCGCGACCTGCACGACCTGCTCGGCCACAGCCTGTCGCTCATCGCGCTCAAGAGCGAGCTGGCCGGGCGGCTGGCCGAGGTCGACCCCGCCCGGGCGCGCGCCGAGATGGCCGACGTGGAGGCCGCCGCCCGCCGCGCGCTGGCCGAGGTCCGCGACGCGGTCAGCGGCTACCGGCAGGTCAGCTGCGCCCAGGCCCTGGCCGAGGCCCGCTCGGCGCTGTCGGGCGCGGGCATCGCCGTCCGCCTGCCGGCCCGGGTGCCCCCGCTGCCCGGGCCGGTCGACGCCGCGCTCGGCTGGGTGGTCCGCGAGGCGACGACGAACGTGCTGCGGCACAGCGGCGCCCGCGCGGTGACCGTCACCCTGACCGACGACGGGACGGAGGCGGTCCTCACCGTGACCGACGACGGCCGCGGGCCCACCGACGACACCGCCCCTGGCTCCGGCCTGACCGGGCTGGCCGAGCGGGTGGGCGCGCTGGGCGGGGTGCTGACCGGCGGCGCCGGGCGCGCCGGCGGGTACGAGCTGCGCGCCGTCCTGCCCCTGGCGCCGGTCCCGGCGGCGGTGGTGACCCGGTGATCCGGGTGCTGGTCGCCGAGGACCAGTCGATGGTCCGCGGCGCGCTGCGGGCGCTGCTGGACCTGGAGGAGGACATCACCGTCGTCGCCGAGGTCGGCCGCGGCGACCAGGTGCTGGCCGCCGCCCGCGAGCACGCGCCCGACGTCGCGCTGCTGGACATCGAGATGCCCGGGCAGGACGGCATCGAGGCCGCCCGCGAGCTGGCCGCCGAGCTGCCCGCGGTGCGGGCCGTCGTGCTCACGACCTTCGGCCGGCCCGGTTTCCTGCGGCGGGCGATGGAGGTCGGCGCGGCCGGTTTCCTGGTCAAGGACGCCCCGGTCGCCGAACTGGCGAGGGCCATCCGCGCCGTCGTCGCCGGGGAGCGGGTGATCGACCGCGAGCTCGCGGCCGCGGCGCTGGCCCTCGGGGCCACCCCGCTGTCGGCCCGCGAGGCCGACGTGCTGCGCGAGGCCGCCGACGGCGCCACCGTCGCCGACATCGCCCGCCGGCTGTTCCTGTCGGAGGGGACGGTGCGCAACTACCTGTCCTCGGCGATCGGCAAGACCGGGGCGCGGACCCGGGTGGAGGCCGCCCGCGTGGCCGCCGACAAGGGCTGGCTGTAGCCGCAGGACGCCTCGCGCCGCTCCGGACGGGCTCGCGCCGGTGGGTCGTGCCACCGGACGAGGGGCCTGCGGGCGGCGACGGAGGACCCGCCGCCGCCCGGGAACCGCCGGTCAGT
This sequence comes from Geodermatophilus dictyosporus, assembly GCF_900115505.1. Classification (GTDB taxonomy): domain Bacteria; phylum Actinomycetota; class Actinomycetes; order Mycobacteriales; family Geodermatophilaceae; genus Geodermatophilus; species Geodermatophilus dictyosporus. The sequence goes on from NZ_FOWQ01000008.1 coordinate 81,523, forward strand.
CCTCGATCGACTGGTACACGACCGCCCGGAAGTCGGCCTCGGGCAGGTCGAAGCCGACCATGTGCTGCGTCAGGATCACGCCGACGATCTCCTCGACCGGGTCGACCCAGTAGTAGGTCTTCGCCGCACCGGCCCAGCCGAACTCGCCGGGGGAGCCGGCCAGCGCGCTCTGGCCGATGTCCATGGCGACGCGGGAGCCCAGGCCGAACCCGTAGCCGGGCGCCGGTACGCCGGCGAGGACGTAGGGGCGCAGGGCCGGTGCGAGGTGGTTCGTGTGCATCAGTTCGAGCGTCTTGCGGCCGAGGACGCGGGTGCCGTCCTCCGCCTTGCCCGTGAGCAGCATGTTCGCGAAGCGCAGGTAGTCCGAGCCCGTCCCGAAGAGGCCGAGGCCGCCACGCTGGAAGACGTCCGCCGCGTCGCTCGGGTAGGTCGCCTCCACGTCGCGGCGGCCGACGTCGCCGGCGGCGAACGCGGCCGCCAGGGTGCTGAACGTCATGTCCTGGGCGATGATGTCCGGCAGGCCGTACATGGCGGAGATGCGGCCGCGCTCGGACTCCGGGACGCCGAAGGCCGTGTCGGTCATCCCGAGCGGCCCGAAGAGGCGCTCCTGGAGGAAGTCCCCGAGCTGCTGGCCCGAGATGACCTCGATCAGGCGCGCCGTGACGTCGGTGCCCAGGCTGTAGTGCCACATCGTCCCGGGCGCGAAGGCGAGCGGGATCGTCGCGAGCTCGTCGACGAGCTGCTCCAGCGTGCGCGTCGGGTCGTGCATGAGCTGCCTGGCGCGGTACTGCTCCGCGACCGGGAAGTCCTCGAGGAAGTCGTAGGTGAGCCCGCTCGTGTGGCTCATCACGTCGCGGATCTGCATCGGGCGCAGCGGCGACTGGTCCTCGAGCGTCCCGCCCGGACCGGCGATCTTCGTCGCCCCGAACGCCGGGATCCACTTGGCGACCGGGTCGACGAGCTGGAACCTGCCCTCCTCGAAGAGCGTCATCAGCGCCGTGCAGATGATCGGCTTGGTCATCGAGTACAGGCGGTAGATCGTGTCCTCCGCCAGGGGCACCTCGGCCTCGCGGTCCTGCCAGCCGATCCGCCCCTCGTGGACGAGCCGGCCGCGGCGCGACACGAGCGTCGTGAAGCCCGGGTAGCCGCGCTCGTCGACGTACTCCTGCAGCGCGGGCGCGATGCGCTCGAGGCGGTTGGCGCTCATCCCCACCGACTCCGGGGACGTGAGACGGGACTCGACCTGTGTCATGTGGGACTCCTTACCGCAGTCCGTCTCGGAGCGGGCACTCGAGGACCGGGAGGTGCAGCGAGGGGGCACCGACGAGCGGTGTGCAGAGGGGTGCAGTCCCCGGCTGGACGACCGCCCCTGGGCGCACACCATCGGCACACCGAGCAGCGAGCGGCAGCGCACGCGAGCCGCGGGCGGGTCCTACAGCTCGAGCTTGAAGCCCTCGTGGGAGGCGACCCAGCCGAGGCGCTCGTAGAAGCGGTGCGCGTCGGTGCGGCGCTTGTCGGTGGTGAGCTGCACCAGCGTCGCGCCGCGGCGGCGGGCCTCGTCGGCGCACCAGCGCAGCATGGCCTCGCCCAGCCCGCGCCCGCGCACCGCCGCGGCCACCCGCACGCCCTCCACCTGCGCCCGCAGCGCGCCGCCGCGGGACAGCCCGGGGAGGAACGTCAGCTGCAGCGTGCCGACGACGGTGCCGCCGTCGTCGGCGACCACGAGCAGGTGGGCGGGGTCGGCGTCCACCGCGGCGAAGGCCGCCTCGTACGGCGCGAGGTCGGCGGTCTCCCGGCCGGCGCCCAGGACGTCGTCGGCCAGCAGCGCGACCATCGCCGCGACGTCGTCCGCACCCGCGCGGCGGAGCACGACGCCGTCCCCGAGGGGGTGCTCGCTCACAGCACCCGGCCGGGGTCGGTCGACATGAGGGCGTCGAGGTCGAGCACGCGCACGTGGATGACGGTGCGCTGCTGCAGCGCGGCCCGCAGCGCCCGGTGCAGGCCGTCCTCGAGGTAGAGCTCGCCGTGCCACTGGACGGCGTGCGGGAACAGGTCGCCGTAGAAGGTCGAGTCCTCGGCCAGGAGGGTGTCCAGGGCCAGCTCGCGCTTCGTCGTGACCAGCGTGTCGAGGCGGATCTGCCGGGGCGGGATCATCGCCCAGTCCTTCGTGGCCAGGCCGTGCTCGGGGTAGGGGCGGCCGTCGCGCACCGCTTTGAAGACCAGGGACCCGACCTCCGTCCTGACCCGCCCCGTTCCGGCACCGTCGGTCCGTGAGCCTATCCACCGGCCCGCGGACCCGCCCGCCCCCGCGGGTGTGGCGTGCGTCGGAGTCCGCGACGGACGAGCGCCTCGGTCGTATGCTGGGCTGGCACTCGGTCCGTGCGAGTGCCAGCCCACCGGGGAGCCCGGTGCGTGCAGGCCGCGTCTCCCGGAGCCGCCCGCACGGGCACGTCGACCGGTACGGGGAGGTGTCACCGTGGCGCACGACGAACGCCGTCTGCAGGTCCTGCGGGCCATCGTCCAGGACTACGTCTCCACCAACGACCCGGTGGGCAGCAAGGCCCTCGCCGAGCGGCACGACCTGGGCGTCTCGCCGGCCACGATCCGCAACGACATGGCCGTTCTCGAGGAGCAGGGCTACATCACCCAGCCGCACACCAGCGCCGGCCGGGTGCCCACCGACAAGGGCTACCGCCTGTTCGTCGACCGGCTCTCGGCGGTCAAGCCGCTGTCGGCCGCCGAGCGCAAGGCCATCGAGCGCTTCCTCGACGGCGCCGTCGACCTGCACGACGTCCTGGGCCGCACGGTGCGGCTGCTGGCGCAGTTGACCCACCAGGTCGCCGTCGTGCAGTACCCGACGCTCTCGCGCAGCGCCGTCCGCCACCTCGAGGTGGTGCAGCTGACCGCCTCCCGGCTGCTGCTGGTGCTCATCACCGACACCGGCCGGGTCGAGCAGCGGGTCGTGGAGTGCCCGGTCGACATGGCCCAGGACGACGTCGCCGACCTCCGCGCGCTGCTCAACTCCGCCTTCGCCGGCGCCCGGCTCGCCGACGCCGGCGGCCGGGTGCCCGACCTGGTCGACACCGCGCCGCCGCACCTGCGGGCGCTGGTCGCCGCGGTGAGCGCCACGCTGGTCGAGACGCTGGTCGAGCCGGGGGAGGACCGGCTGGTCATCGGCGGGACGGCGAACCTCGCCCGCACCGCCCTGGACTTCCCCGGCAGCCTGCGCCCGCTGCTGGAGGCGCTGGAGGAGCAGGTCGTCGTCCTCAAGCTGATCAGCGAGGTCGACACCGGCGGCGCGGTCCTGGTGCGCATCGGCGAGGAGAACGCGCACGAGGCACTGACCGGTGCATCGGTCGTCTCCGTGGGGTACGGCACCGGGGACCGGGCCCTCGGGGGGCTGGGCATCGTCGGCCCGACCCGCATGGACTACCCGGGCAACATGGCCGCGGTCCGCGCCGTGGCCCGTTACGTCGGCCAGCTGCTGGCCGAGAGCTGAGGTCTCGAAGACAGATGGCAACCGACTACTACGGCGTCCTCGGGCTGTCCCGGGGCGCGTCCGACGCCGACATCAAGAAGGCCTACCGGCGGCTGGCGCGCGACCTGCACCCCGACGTCAACCCCGACCCCGAGGCCAAGGAGCGCTTCCAGGAGGTCAGCCGCGCCTACCAGGCGCTGACCGACCCCGACAAGCGCCGGATCGTCGACCTCGGCGGCGACCCGTTCGAGACCGGCCCCGGCGCCGGCGGCGGCTCGCCGTTCGGGCAGGCCGGCTTCGGCGGCCTCGGCGACATCATGGACGCCTTCTTCGGCGGCGCCGGCGGGATGGGCGCCCGCGGCCCGCGCAGCCGCGTGCGCGAGGGCGACGACGCGCTCATCCGCATCGAGCTCGACCTCGAGCAGACGGTCTTCGGCACCACCGAGGAGATCACCGTCGACACCGCCGTCCTGTGCGGCACCTGCAGCGGCGCGGGCACCGCACCGGGCACCCACCCGGTCACCTGCGCCACCTGCTCCGGCCGTGGCGAGGTGCAGAGCGTGCAGCGCTCGTTCCTCGGCCAGGTCGTGTCCACCCGGCCCTGCCCGACCTGCGCCGGCACCGGCCAGGTCATCCCCGAACCGTGCCCCGAGTGCGGCAGCGAGGGGCGGGTGCGTGCCCGCCGGACCATCCCGGTCAAGGTGCCCGCCGGCGTCGAGGACGGCATGCGGATCCGGCTCACCGGCCGCGGCGAGGTCGGTCCCGGCGGCGGCCCGGCCGGCGACCTCTACGTGGAGATCCGCGAGCGCCCGCACGAGGTGTTCACCCGCGACGGCGAGGACCTGCACTGCTCCGTCACGCTGCCCATGACGGCCGCGGCGCTGGGCACCACCCTGCCGCTCACCCTGCTCGACGGCGGGGAGACCGACGTCGACGTCCGCCCGGGCACCCAGCCGGGCACCGTGCTCACGATGCGCGGGCAGGGCGCCCCGCGGCTGCGGTCCACCGGCCGCGGCAACCTGCTGGTGCACGTCGACGTCCAGACGCCCACGCGGCTCGACGCCGAGCAGGAGAAGCTGCTGCGCGAGCTCGCGGTGCTGCGCGGCGAGGACCGCCCGGCGTCGGCGTCGGCGTCGGGTGAGGGACACGGCGGGCTGTTCTCGCGGGTGCGGAACCCGTTCAAGTGAGCGATCCGGCCCCCGGCCAGCAGCGGCCCGTCCTCGACGGCGCCCCGCTGTTCCTGCTCGACGAGCTGCCCGACGCACCGGAGCTGCTCGTCGGCGGGGCCGAGGGCCGGCACGCCGTCGACGTGCTGCGGCTGACCGCCGGCGAGCCGGTGCGGGTCGGGGACGGCCGCGGCACGGTCGCCGAGGGCACGGTGCTCGACGCCGGGCCGGCCGGCCTGCGGGTGCAGGTGGCCGCCCGGCTCGAGGTGCCGCCCGCCGAGCCGGAGCTGTGGCTTGTGCAGGCGCTGCCCAAGGGCGACCGCGGGCCGCTGGCCGTGGAGCTGGCCACCGAGCTCGGCGTGGACCGCATCGTCCCGTGGGCGGCCGCGCGCTGCGTGACCCGCTGGCGGGACGACCGCGTCGAGAAGGGCCTGGCACGGTGGCGGGCCGCGGCGCGGGCGGCGAGCAAGCAGTCGCGGCGGCCGCGGGTGCCCGAGGTGTCGGCACCGATGACCACCCGGCAGGTGTGCGGCGAGCTCGAGGACGTCGACCTCGCGCTGGTGCTGCACGAGCAGGCGCGCCGTCCGCTGTCGGGGATCGACGTGCCCGACAGCGGCACGGTCGCCGTCGTCGTGGGACCCGAGGGCGGGCTCACCGACGGCGAGGTGGTGGCGCTGCGGGCCGCCGGCGCACAGGTGGTGCGGCTCGGCCCAGAGGTGCTGCGGACCTCGACCGCCGGCGCCGCCGCCCTGGCCGCCCTCTCGGTCACCACCCGCTGGCGGTGAGCGGCGACCGCGCGGTGATCGGGTGACCTGGTCACCGCGCGTCCTCCCCGACGGTGGGCGGTGCGGGAGGACGCGCTGCGGTGCCGGGAGGACGGCGGCCCGGGCTCAGCGCAGGGCGCGGCGGGCGCGGTCGCCGACGAGGTCGACGGCGAGGGTGAGGACGACGGTCGCGGTGAGCACCGTGGCGACCGCCGGCCAGTCGAACGCGGCCAGCTCCGAGGCCAGCAGCGCCCCGAGCCCGCCGGCCCCGAGCAGCCCGACCAGCAGCGTGTCGCGCACGGTCACCTCCCACCGGTACAGCGCGTAGGCCAGCACCGGCCCGGCCACCAGCGGCGCCACCCCGTACAGCCACCCGCCCGCCGGGTGCGCCCCCAGCGCCGTGAGCGCCGCCCGCGGACCGGCGTCGGCCTCCTCGACCGCCTCGGCGGCCAGCCGGCCGAGCACGCCCAGCGTGTAGACCCCCAGCGCCACCGCGCCCGGCAGCACACCGGGCAGCAGCACGAACAGCAGGACCAGCGCCCACACCGGCGCCGGCACCGCCCGCAGCAGGAGCAGCCCCAGCCGCACCAGCACGCCGGCCAGGCGCCGGAGCGGAGAGCAGCGCCCGGCCGGCCGCGCCGCGACCCCCGCCACGAGCACCGCCCCGACGGCGGCGAGGACGACCGCGAGCACCGACGTCTGCACGGTCACCACCGCCGCCGCGGCCACCGACCGCAGCAGGTCGCCGTCGGCCGAGGGCGGCCACGCGGCGCGCAGCACGAAGCCGGCCTGCTCGCGGGCCCGCGCCGACACCAGCGACGCCGGCGACAGCGCCAGGAACCACCACGACCACGCGCCCGCCACGAGCGTCCCGAGCACCGCGGCGGTGAGCACCCGGTCGCGGGAGAGCACCCCGGCCCGCCGCCGCGGGGCGGCCAGCCGGCGGCGCACCGCGCGGCCGGCGACGTCGGCGGCCAGGCACAGCAGCGCCAGCGCGTAGACGGCGCTCCACACCTGCGGCCAGCGCAGCGAGCCGAACGACAGCGACAGCTGGTAGCCCAGGCCCCCGGCGCCGACCAGGCCGAGCACCACGGCCGAGCGCACGGCGCACTCCAGCCGGTAGCAGGCGTAGGACAGCAACCCGCCGGCCGCCCGCGGCAGCAGCCCGTACAGGGCCGCGGCGAGCCGCCCGGCCCCCGCCGCCCGCAGCGCCTCGTACGGCCCGCGGGGGACCTCGTCGAGCAGCGCGCCGAACACCGTGGCGGTCACCGCCCCGTAGGGCAGGCCGATCGCCAGGACGCCCACCCACGGGTCCAGGCCCAGCACGTTGACCAGCAGCAGCCCCCACACCGCCTCGTGCAGCCCGCGGGGGACGGCCAGCACCCCGCGGGTGGCCAGCCGGCCCAGCCGGCGCCGCCCCCACGTGCTGCGCGCGGCGGCGACCGCGCCCAGCGCACCGAGCAGCACGGCCAGTGCGGTGCCGAGGACGGCGTAGGCCACCGTGACCAGCGCCGCCGTGGCCAGCACGCCGAGGAAGGCGCCGTCCAGGGCGGGGGAGAGGGCCGCCGCGGCGAAGGCGCCGAACTGCGCCGCCCCGGCCGGGTTGACCCCGTCGAGGGCCCCGGTCGCCGACCAGCAGACAGCGGCCAGCGCGGCCAGCCCCCACGCCCAGCGCCGCCGGTCGCGCCGCAGCCGGGGGACGGCGGCGGCCGGCCGCGCGAGCAGCGCCGTCACGCCGCCGTCCCGTAGAGCGCGGCGAGGTCGGCGACGGTCAGCGCGGCCGCCGGGGCGTCGAGGACCACCCGGCCGGCGGCCAGCCCCACCACCCGGTCGCAGTGCCGCAGCGCCAGCGCGGGGTCGTGCAGCGCGGCCAGCAGCGCGCCGCCGCGGTCCGCGGGCCCGGCGAGCAGGCCGAGCACCCGCTCGGTGAGCACGGGGTCCAGCGCGGACGCCGGCTCGTCGGCCAGCACGAGGTCGGGCCGCTGGACGAGCACCCGGGCGACGGCCACCCGCTGCCGCTGCCCGCCCGAGAGCGCGTCGGTGCGGTCGAACACCCGGTCGGCCAGGCCCACCTGCTCCAGCGCGGCGACGACGTCGGCCACGCCCTGCGGCCGCACCAGCGACCACGCCGCCCGCAGCGCCGGCCACGACCCGAGCCGCCCGGCGTTGACCTCGTGCACCACCCGCAGCGCCCCGGCCAGCTCCAGGTGCTGGTGCACGGTGCCCACCCGGGCGCGCAGCCGGCGCAGTGCGGCCCCGCGCAACGCGGCCGGGTCGGCCCCGAGCACCCGCACCGACCCGCCCGACGGCGGCACGGTGCCGTTGACCACGCCCAGCAGCGTCGACTTCCCGGCGCCCGACGCCCCGGCCAGGGCCACCCGCTCGCCGGCGCCCACGGTGAGGTCGACGTCGTCGAGCACGGTCGCCGCCCCGAGGCGGACGGTCACGCCGGTCAGCCGCAGGACGGCGCTCAGGTGACCAGCCCCAGCTCGCGGCCGATCTGCTCGATCCGGTCGTAGTCCGAGGCCCGGGCCGGCACGAACGACCCGGCGCCGAACAGGTCGAGGACCGCGGCGTCGGCCGGGTCGTCGGCGCGCAGTCCGGTGAAGAAGTCGCGCAGCGGGCCGGCGAGGTCGGCGGCGCGCGGGCCGAGCAGCCAGTGGTAGTCGGGGTAGCCCGGCGTCCGGGCGTAGGCGACCACCGACGGGTCGACCGCGCCCTCCGCGGTGCGGGCGGCCCACACCTGCTCGTTGAGCACGCCGGCCTGGTAGCTGCCCGATGCCACCAGCTGCAGCGTGGCGTCGTGCGAGCCGGAGAAGGCGGGACCGCCCGGGAAGCCCTGCGGGTCGACGCCGGCCTGCTGCAGGAACCACGCCGGCATCAGCCGGCCCGACGTCGAGGTCTCGGCGCCGTAGGTGAACCGCAGGCCGGCCAGCGGGCGCAGGTCGTCCGACGCCGCGAGCCCGGTGGCCGACTGCACGACGAACACCGAGTGGAAGTCGGCGTCGACGTCGCGCTGGGCGATCGTCGTGGCGCCCGGTGTCTGCAGCCGGGCCTGGACGCCGGTCAGCCCGCCGAACCAGACGAGGTCGAGGTCGCCGGTGCGGAACAGGGAGACCGCCGCGCCGTAGTCGGTCACCGGCGTGTAGGCGACGTCGAGGTCGAGCGCGGCGGACAGCGAGTCGGCGACGGTGCCGTACAGCCGCTGCAGGACCTCGGGGTCCTGGTCGGGGATGGCGCCGACGGAGAGCGAGCCCGGTCCGGCCGCCTCGCGGCCGACGGGGGAGGAGCGGCCGCAGGCGGAGGCGGCGCCGGTGGTGAGGGTGGCGAGGGTCAGGCCCGCGAGGAACGCGCGGCGCGGGAGTAGCGGGACGACGGGGCTCCCCGACCGGAGAGCGCGGCGGCCGGCCACTACGTCCGACCGGGTCGGTGGGGGACGGGCACGGGGACCTCCGGGGACGATCGGTGGTGGGCGACCCATCCTCGCCCGCGGCCGTCCCCAACGCCCCCTAGGGTGCGCGCGTGAGCGACTGCCTGTTCTGCCGCATGGTCGCCGGGGAGATCCCGGCCGACGTCGTGCACGAGACCGACCGGACGCTGGCCTTCCGCGACATCAACCCGCAGGCCCCCACCCACGTGCTGGTCATCCCCAAGGACCACCACGCGACGGCCGGCCTGCTCGTGGGCGCCGACCCGCAGCTGCTGGCCGACGTCGTGGCCGCCGCGCACGCGGTCGCCGTCCAGGAGGGGCTGGCCACCGAGGACGGGCCGGAGCCGGGCTACCGGCTGGTGGCCAACACCGGCCCGCAGGCCGGCCAGACCGTGCACCACCTGCACCTGCACGTCCTGGGCGGCCGCGACCTGGGGTGGCCGCCCGGCTGAGCCGGCCGTGGCAGGGTGGCCGGCATGACCGAGGCACCCGGCGCCGCCCCCGTCCGGATCGAGCGCGACGGCGACGTCGCCGTCGTCGTGCTGGACAAGCCGCCGCTGAACCTGTTCGACGAGCCGGTGTACGCCGGCTTCGAGCGGGTCCTGGCCGAGCTGGTGGCCCTGACCGAGCCCGGCCGGCCCGACCGCGCCCGCGCGGTGCTGATCGAGGCCCGCGGGAAGGTCGTCTCCGGCGGGGTCGACGTGCACGGCTTCCGGGAGATCGCGGAGGGGGCCGAGTCCGCGCAGCGCGGCACGGCGCTGTGGGCCCGGCTGCTGCGCATCGCGCAGACGATCGAGGACCTCCCGGTGCCCACGGTCTTCGCCGCGCACGGGCTCACCCTCACCGCGGCGTTCGAGATCGCGCTGGCCTGCGACCTGCTGGTGGCCGCCGAGCGCGCCTCGTTCGGGCTGGTCGAGGTGGTCGTCGGGCTCACCCCGTCCATGGGCGGGCCGCAGCGGCTGGCTGAGCGGGCCGGCCCGGCGCGGGCCAAGGAGCTCATCCTCACCGGCGAGCGCTACCCGGCCGCCGTCCTCGAGCGGTGGGACGTGGTCAACCGGGTGCTGCCCGACGACGGCTTCGCCGAGGCCGCCCGGGACCTCGCCCGCCGGCTGGCGGCGGGGCCGACGCTGGCGCACGCGGCCACCAAGCGGCTGGTGACCACCGCCGTGCGGCACGGCGTGCGGGCCGCCGACGAGATCACCCCGCAGGTGTCCGGGCCGCTGTTCGCCACCGCCGACCTGCGCGGCGCGGTGGCCTCCTTCCTGGAGGAGGGACCGGGCAGGGCGAGCTACACCGGGCGGTGAGGGCTGCCCCGCGCGGGCGGTTCCGGGCCCCCGCGCGCGGGTAGACTCGACCGGTCAGCAGCCTCTGTGCCAGGAAGGCAGGGTCGAGGGCACTTGCCCGATCCATCCCCGAACGTCCCCGTGCCCGGCGCGCCCACCGCGCGCGAGGCCTCCGCGCAGGCCGCGGCCGCGGACGGCGCCAGCAGCCTCGCCGGTCCCACCCCCGCCGCGGTGCGCACCACGATCACCGTCCCCGACTCCGTGTCGATGGTCGCCCTGCTCGGCTCCGGTGACGAGCTGCTGCGGCTGGTCGAGGGCGAGCTCGCCGCCGACGTCCACGTCCGCGGCAACGAGATCGCCGTGACCGGGCAGCCGGCCGACAACGCCTTCGCCGTCCGCGTCTTCGACGAGCTCATCGCCCTGCTGGGCACCGGCCAGGCGCTGCGCCCGGACTCCGTGCGCCGCGTCATCGGCATGCTGCGCAGCGGCGGGTCCGAGCGGCCGGCCGACGTCCTCAGCCTCGACATCATCAGCCGCCGGGGCCGCACCATCCGGCCCAAGACGCTGAACCAGAAGCGCTACGTCGACGCGATCGACGCGCACACCGTCGTCTTCGGCATCGGCCCGGCCGGCACCGGCAAGACCTACCTGGCGATGGCCAAGGCCGTGCAGGCGCTGCAGACCAAGCAGGTCAACCGGATCATCCTCACCCGGCCCGCGGTCGAGGCCGGCGAGCGGCTGGGCTACCTGCCCGGCACGCTGAGCGAGAAGATCGACCCCTACCTGCGGCCGCTCTATGACGCGCTGCACGACATGGTCGACCCGGAGTCGATCCCGCGGCTGATGCAGTCGGGCACCATCGAGGTCGCCCCGCTGGCCTACATGCGCGGGCGCACGCTCAACGACGCGTTCGTCATCCTCGACGAGGCGCAGAACACCACCGCCGAGCAGATGAAGATGTTCCTCACCCGGCTCGGCTTCGGCAGCAAGATCGTCGTCACCGGTGACATCACGCAGGTCGACCTGCCCGGCGGGGCGCAGAGCGGGCTGCGGATCGTGCGGGAGATCCTCGACGGCATCGAGGACGTCCACTTCGCCAACCTCACCAGCTCCGACGTCGTCCGCCACCGGCTCGTCGGCGACATCGTCGACGCCTACGAGCGGTGGGACGCCAGCCGGCAGCGCGAGGACCGCCCGGCCGCCGCGGGACCCCAGGGCGGCCGGACGGCGCGGCCGCGCCGGCAGCAGGGGAGCTGAGCGGTGCCCGTCGAGGTCGCCAACGAGTCGGAGATCGCCGTCGACGAGGCGGAGCTGACCGGCGTCTGCCGCTTCGTGCTCGCCGAGATGGGCGTCAACCCGATGGCCGAGCTCTCGGTGCTGTGCGTGGACCCCGACTACATGTCGGTGCTGCACGAGCGCTGGATGGGGGAGAAGGGGCCGACCGACGTCCTGGCCTTCCCCATGGACGAGCTCGACACCGCCCGGCCCGACGACCCCGACCCGGGCCCCGCCCTGCTCGGCGACGTCGTGCTGTGCCCGTCGGTCGCCGTCCGGCAGGCCCGCGCCGCCGGCCACTCCATGGACGACGAGCTGCTGCTGCTGGCCACCCACGGCGTGCTGCACCTGCTCGGCTACGACCACATGGAGCCGGAGGAGGAGCGGGAGATGTTCGGCCTGCAGACCCGGCTGCTCGAGGGCTGGCGGTCCGCGCCGCGGCAGCCGGTGACCGGCGAGCCGGCCGAACGGGGCCCCGGGTCGCGGTGACGCGATGAGCGCCGGCGCGGTCGCCCTGCTGGTCGTCGCCGTCTGCCTGGTGCCCCTCGCCGGGCTCTTCGGCGCGCTGGACGCCGCCCTGCAGCGGGTGTCCAAGGCGCGCGTCGAGGAGCTGCGGCGCGACGGCGTCCGCCGCGCGGGCACCCTGGAGGACGTCCTCTCCGAGCGGGCACGGCACGTGTCGCTGCTCCTGCTGCTGCGGATCGTCTGCGAGTCGGTCGCCGCGGTCCTGGTCACCGTGGTCGCGCTCGAGGTGGTCGAGGGCACCGGGCGCGCGGTCCTGCTCGCCGCCGCGGTCATGACCGTCGTCAGCTACGTGCTCGTCGGCGTCGGCCCGCGCACCCTGGGCCGCCAGCACGCCTACCCGACCGCGCTGGCCACCGCCGGGCTGGTGCGGCTGCTCGGCCGCGTCCTGGGCCCCGTGGCCACCCTGCTGATCCTCATCGGCAACGCGATCACCCCGGGCCGCGGCTACCGCGACGGGCCGTTCGCCACCGAGGTCGAGCTGCGCGAGCTGGTCGACATGGCCGAGGAGCGCGGCGTCGTCGAGTCCGGCGAGCGCAACATGATCCACTCGGTGTTCGAGCTGGGCGACACCATCGCCCGCGAGGTGATGGTGCCGCGCACCGACGTCGTCTGGATCGAGCGCACCAAGACCGTCCGGCAGGCGCTGGCCCTGGCACTGCGCAGCGGGTTCAGCCGCATCCCGGTCATCGGCGAGAACGTCGACGACGTCGTCGGCGTCGTCTACCTCAAGGACCTCGTCCGCCGCTCGCAGAACCTCGGCGACTCCCGCGGGCCGCGGGTCGAGGAGCTCATGCGCCCGGCGGCGTTCGTGCCGGAGTCCAAGCCGGTCGACGAGCTGCTGCGCGACATGCAGGCCCGCCGCACGCACATCGCCATCGTGGTCGACGAGTACGGCGGCTTCGCCGGGCTGGTCACCATCGAGGACATCCTCGAGGAGATCGTCGGCGAGATCGCCGACGAGCACGACGCCGTGCAGCGCCCGCCGGTCGAGCACCTCGACGACGGGTCGGTGCGGATCACCGCCCGGCTGCCGGTGGAGGACCTCGCCGAGCTCTTCGACGTCGAGCTGCCCCGCGACGACGACGTCGAGACCGTCGGCGGGCTGCTCGCCCGGGAGCTGGGGCTGGTGCCGATCGAGGGCTCGCAGGCGGAGGTGGCCGGGCTGCTGCTGGTGGCCGAGAGCACCGGCGGCCGGCGCAACCGCATCGACACCCTCCTCGTCACGCGGCTGCCCGACGCCGACCCGGAGCACCAGTCCGGGGCCACCCGGGCCGACGTCGCGGCGGGCGTGGTGGAAGGCTGACCCCCCGTGTCGGCACCTGACCTGCAGCCCGAGGACGCCAAGCTCGTCACCCTGGCCCGCTCCGCCCGCGGCCGCACCGGCGCACCCGAGGGCGCGGCCGTGCGCGACACCGACGGGCGCACCTACGTGGCCGCGAGCGTGGCGCTGCCCTCGCTGCAGCTGTCGGCGCTGCAGGCCGCGGTGGCCGCCGCGGTGTCCAGCGGGGTGGAGGGCCTGGAGGCGGCGGCGGTCGTCTCCGACGCCGGTGCCGTGGAGGCCGCCGGGCTGGCCGCCGTCCACGACCTGACGCCGTCCGCGCCGGTGCACCTCGCCGGCCCCGACGGGGCGCTGCGCTCGACCTCCTGACCGCCGCCGCCTCCGCGGAGGTGTCGGTGCGGAGTGGGAGACTGGGCCGGTGAGCACGCCGGAGCAGCCGTACCGCAGCGGGTTCGCCTGCCTGGTGGGCCGCCCCAACGCCGGCAAGACCACGCTGACCAACGCGCTGGTCGGCGAGAAGGTCGGCATCGTCAGCAACCGGCCGCAGACCACCCGGCACGCCATCCGCGGGGTGGTGCACCGGCCCGGCGGCCAGCTGGTGCTCGTCGACACCCCCGGCCTGCACAAGCCCAAGAGCCTGCTCGGCCGCCGGCTCAACGACGTCGTCCGCGACACCCTCTCCGAGGTCGACGTCGTGGTGTTCTGCATCCCCGCCGATCAGCCCGTCGGCACCGGCGACCGGTTCATCGCCCGCCAGCTGGGGGACGTGAAGGCGCCTGTGGTCGTCGTCGTGACCAAGACCGACGCGGCGTCCAGGAAGCAGGTCGCCGAGCAGCTGGTGGCCGCCAGCCAGCTCGTCGAGGCCGCCGAGGTCGTGCCGGTCAGCGCCGTCAGGGGCGACCAGGTGGAGCTGCTCGAGGACCTGCTCGTCGGCCTGCTGCCCGAGGGCCCGCCGCTCTACCCCGAGGAGCAGACCACCGACGAGGACACCGACCGGCAGATCGCCGAGCTCATCCGCGAGGCGGCGCTGGAGAAGGTGTTCCAGGAGGTGCCGCACTCACTCGCGGTCACCGTCGAGGAGCTCGTCCGCCGGCCCGACCCGAAGCGGGAGGGCGCCGAGCTGGTGGAGGTGCACGCGCTGCTGCACTGCGAGCGGCCCAGCCAGAAGCCGATGCTGCTCGGGAAGGGCGGGTCGGTCATCAAGGCCATCGGCAGCGAGGCGCGCGCGGGCCTGGAGCAGCTGCTCGGCGCCCGGGTGCACCTCGACCTGCACGTCACCGTCCTCGGCGAGTGGCAGGACGACCCCAAGAAGCTGAACAGGCTCGGGTACTGAGTGAGCACCACACCGAAGGCGCTGTACCGCGACGAGGGCGTCGTCCTGCGCACCCAGAAGCTGGGGGAGGCCGACCGGATCGTCACGGTCCTCACCCGCCGGCACGGCAAGGTGCGGGCGGTGGCCAAGGGCGTGCGCCGCACCAAGAGCAAGTTCGGCGCCCGCCTCGAGCCGTTCAGCCACGTCGACCTGCAGCTCTACACCGGCCGCACCCTCGACATCGTCAGCCAGGCGGAGTCCATCCGCTCCTACGGCTCGGTGATCGCCGGCGACTACCCGGCCTACACCGCCGGCACCGCGGTCCTGGAGACCGCCGACCGGCTGACGGCGGAGGAGAAGGAGCCCTCGCTGCGGCTGTTCCTCCTCGTCATCGGCGCGCTGCGGGCACTGTCCGAGAGCACCCACCCCGCCGGGCTGGTCCTCGACGCCTTCCTGCTGCGCGCCATGTCGGTGGCCGGCTGGGAACCGGCGCTCGGCGACTGCGCCCGCTGCGGCATCGAGGGCCCGCACCGGCACTTCTCCGTCCCGGCCGGGGGCACCGTCTGCCGCGAGTGCCGGCCCACCGGCTCGGCGATGCCCAACCCGGTCACCATCGGGCACCTGGAGGCGCTGCTGTCCGGCGACTGGGCGACCGCCGAGGCCAGCGAGAGCGGTCAGCGGCGCGAGGGCAGCGGGCTGGTGGCCGCGCTGCTGCAGTGGCACCTCGAGCGCGGGCTGCGGTCGCTGCCGCTGGTCGACCGCTCCGACGCGGTGCCGCGCCGGGACGTGGGTCTGCTGCGTGAGGCGTGAGGTGAAGGCGCCGAACCGGCACCCCTCGGGCGCGCGGCCGCCGGCGATCCCCGCCGACCGGGTGCCCCGGCACGTCGCGATCGTCATGGACGGCAACGGCCGCTGGGCCAAGCAGCGCGGGCTGCCCCGGACGGCGGGCCACGAGGCGGGGGAGTCCTCGCTGTTCGACTGCGTCGAGGGTGCCATCGAGCTCGGCGTCGGGGCGATCAGCGCCTACGCCTTCTCCACCGAGAACTGGCGGCGCAGCCCCGACGAGGTCCGGTTCCTCATGGGCTTCAACCGCGACGTGATCCGCCGCCGCCGCGACGAGATGCACGAGCTCGGCGTCCGGGTGCGCTGGGCCGGCCGGCGCCCGCGGCTGTGGCGCAGCGTCGTCAAGGAGCTCGAGGTCGCCGAGGAGCTCACGAAGGACAACGACGTCCTGACCCTGACCATGTGCGTCAACTACGGCGGCCGGGCCGAGATCGCCGACGCCGCCGCCGCGATCGCCCGCGAGGTCGCCGCCGGGCGGCTGGACCCGGGCAAGGTCACCGAGGACACCGTGGCCCGGTTCCTCGACGAGCCCGACATGCCCGACGTCGACCTGTTCGTGCGCAGCTCGGGGGAGAACCGGACGAGCAACTTCCTGCTGTGGCAGTCGGCCTACGCCGAGTTCGTCTTCCTCGACACCCTCTGGCCCGACTTCGACCGCCGGCACCTGTGGGCGGCGTGCGAGGAGTACGCCTCCCGCCAGCGCCGCTTCGGCAGCGCCTGAGAGGGACCCCCACCGCTCGCCGGCTGGCGGCGGGCCCCTGCGAGGGGCCTGTCCGGCCGCCGGGCGCGCGGGCGCGCGACCGCCGTCCCGGGGCTCCCGGCGGGGGCCTCCGACGGGTGTCCGGAGCCGCGACGGAATCCGTTGACAGGCCCACGGCACGGACCGACAGTGGCGCCTCCCGACAGAGGACGGACCTCCCACCGTGAGCGAGAGCACGATCGCGCCCCAGCACGCCCGGACCCCGGCGCAGCCCGGTGACCTCAACGACCAGCTGATCGCCAGCGACTTCTGGACCGACCAGATGCTGGCCGAGGCGGGCATCCCGATCATCGACGTCCCGTTCGTCACCTTCGGCGGCGGCATCGGGTCGTTCGTGACCGTGGACTACCTCCGCATCTGCGGCGTCCCCACCAGCGCCATGCGGGTGCTGACCCCGCTGAAGACGCCGTGGGAGAGCTACGAGTACCTGACGACGGTCTCCCAGATCCCCCGGGGCGAGCGGCTGCGGTCGGACTCGTCCTCCTGCCCAGACAACATCTGGGGCTTCCCGAGCTACGCCATCCGCGAGGCGCTGCAGGGCGACCTCAAGCAGGCCTGGAACGTGCTGGTCGAGCCGATCTTCGCCAACTACTACACACCGAAGGCCGGGCACGCGTTCGAGTCGATGGAGAAGGAGATGTACCGGATCCGGTATCCGGAGATGGTCGTGCACGGCCAGGTCCGGATGGTCCGGCGCCGCGTGGGCGGCGGGTACTTCACCATCCTGACCCCGCCGGAGGGGGCGACCCCGACCAAGCGGATCGCCTACCGCAGCCAGTGGGTGCACGTGGCCGTCGGCTACCCGGGCCTGAAGTTTCTGCCCGACCTCCAGCGCTACCGCAGCGAGCACAACGACTACTCGAGGGTCGTCAACGCCTACGAGCGGCACGAGCACGTCTACGAGCGGCTGCACCAGCGCCCGGGGACCGTGCTCGTCCGCGGCGGCGGCATCGTCGCCTCCCGCGTGCTGCAGCGGCTCATCGACGACCGCGACCAGCGTGGCCTGCAGACCCAGATCGTGCACCTGTTCCGCACCTACGTGGACAAGCCGCACGGCGCCGGCATCTTCAAGCGGCGCAAGGGTGCCGACGGCTGGGCCTACCAGGGCTTCAACTACCCGAAGTCGGTCTGGGGCGGGCAGCTCAAGCAGCAGGTGCGCACCAGTGAGGGGGCCGAGCGCAAGCGGCTCTACGAGGAGATGGGCGGCACCAACACCCCGGTGCGCCGGGACTGGCAGGAGCAGCTCCGGCGCGGCCGCGCCGAGGGCTGGTACCGCGTCATGATCGGCTCGATCGAGGACATGCGGCCGGTCGGTGACCTGGTCGAGGTGCGGGTGAGCACACCGGACCAGGGTCCGCACGTGGGCACCTTCGACGCCGTCATCGACTGCACCGGGCTCGAGGCCGACATCCGCGAGCACCGCGTGCTGGCCGACCTGCTCGACCACTCCGGTGCCGGGCGCAACCCGGTGGGCCGGCTGGACGTGCAGCGCAACTTCGAGGTCACCGGCACCGCCAACGGCGGGAAGGTCTACGCCTCGGGCAGCGCGACGCTCGGCGGCCCCTTCCCCGGGGTCGACACCTTCTTCGGGCTGCAGATCGCCGCTCAGGAGATCGCCGACGACCTGATCAAGCAGGGCTTCGCGAGGAAGCTGGGGCCGGGACGGTCGACCAGCCAGTGGTGGAAGTGGGTCCGGAACAAGCAGATCTGACCGGCGCCCGCGACCCCGATACCGACGACCGAGAGAGACGACACCCGTGCTGCCCACCCTCAACGGCCGCATCCAGACCAGGATCTTCCTGCTGGCCGTGGTCGGATCGATCTGGACCCTGATCATCACGCCCGTGCTGCCCACCGGGGCCTCGCTGGGTGAGTCCTACAAGGCCACCTTCTCCGTGCTCCTGGTGGTGACCGTGCTGGGCGTGCTGTGGGAGCTCGTCTACCACGGCATCCAGCAGTTCCGGTGGGAGAAGGACTGGCCCACGCTCTTCGGCCTGCTCACCGGCATCCCCGAGGGCCTGCTGGTGTGGTTCCTGTTCGCCGGCGGCGCCATCCCGTGGGTGGACTCGCTGACCGGCCCGGCCTTCGCCATCCACTTCGTCAGCGTCTGGCTGATCGTGTGGCTGGTGGCCAACGGCCCCATGCGCGTGCCCTTCATCCACTGGCGGATCAACGGCGGGAGGCTCATCTGATGTCGGTCTCCACGCCGCCGGTCCCGCTGACGGGCGCGACCGGGGCGCCGGCCACGGTGCCGCCCTTCGACCAGGTCGCCGTCCGGGTCGCCCCGGGGCAGGACCTGGTCGTGCGGCTGCCCGGGGTGCTCCTGGTCGTCGGGGTGACCACCTCCCGGGCGGGGCCGGCCACCGCGCCGGTCCGGCCGGCGCTGGTCGGCTGGGGGCCGGCCCCGGTGCCCGCGGCGCCGGTCGCCGCCCCGGCCGGCGACGCGCACGTCGGTGAGCTGGTCACCCTCTGCCGACGCGTCTCGGCGGCCGGCAGCCGCGCCCCGGGCCGGCGGCTGCACGAGGAGGTGCGCGGGTGGCTGCTCACGGTCACCGACCCGCCGTCGTTCGCGGTGGCCGCCGCGACCGAGGACGGGCTGGCGCTGGTGCTCGTCGGCGGCGGCACCGCCGAGGTGCCCGACCTGGGCCTGCGCCTGACCCCGGCCGAGGGCGAGAAGCTGGACAACGGGACGCTCGTGCTCGACCGGTTCGTCACCTGGCCGCCCGCGGCGCTGCACCTGTCGGCCGGCTCCCCGGCCGACACCGCGCCGCACCCGCTCGCCGACCTGGAGGCCGGGGCCGTCCCGGGTGCCGCGGCGGTCCTGTCCCCGGCCCCCGCGCCGACTGCGGCCGGTCCGGTCCCCCCGGGGACGACGCAGCTGCGGCTGCCGGCGCCCCACGTCGCGACGCCGCCGTTGCCGCCACCGCCTCCGCGGCCGTCCGTGCCGGCCCCGCCGGCGCGGCCGCCCGAGGTCCTGGCACCGCCCGCGGCGCCGCGCGACCACGAGGGACACGGCCACGACCACGGCGACCACGACCACGCGGGCCACGACCACGCCGCTCCGCTGCCGCCCGAGCCGGCCCCGCCGGTGGAGCTGCCCGCGCCGAAGAAGTCGACGCTGCTGTTCGGCGGCACCGCCGAGCCCGAGCCGCGGCGGGAGCCGCTGCCCACACCGGGCGCCGAGCCCGCCGTGGGCGCCCCGGCCGCCGAGCCCCAGGACGAGCGTCCGCAGGTCAAGGGCATCCTCTGCAAGAACGGGCACCTCAACGACCCGCGGGCCGGGTTCTGCGCGCTGTGCGGCATCCGCACGACGCAGCAGACCGCGGTGCTCGTCGAGGGTCCGCGCCCACCGCTGGGGCTGCTGGTCTTCGACGACGGCGCCACGGTCAGCCTGGACATGGACTACCTGCTGGGCCGCGAGCCGGAGACCGACGAGCGCGTCGCCTCCGGCCAGCTGCGGCCGCTGCTGGTGGTCGACCACACCGGCGGCGTCAGCCGGCACCACGCCGAGATCCGCCTCGAGGGTTGGGACGTGCTGCTGGTCGACACCGGCTCGGCCAACGGCACGCTCGTGGCCCCGCGCGGTGCGCCCGGCTGGTCGTCGCTGGTGCCGGGTCAGCCGGTCCGGCTGACCCCGGGCATGGCCGTGCGCATGGGCGGCCGCCAGTTCGCCTTCGAGTCACCCCACGGTGGCTTCTGACCGGCACCTGTCCCCGGCGCCAGTCCGGTCGTGCTCTGCACACAGGTGTGGTCAGAGCACGACCGGCCGCCGGGGACCTGTCCGGCCGCTCCTCGTGCTCTGACTCCAGGAGTGGTCCGAGCACGACGGCGCTCCCGGGCAGGGCACGACCGGCGGCCAGGGGACCAGGTGGTCCCGCGCCAGTGCCCGGCGTCGCCCCCGGACGCGCCGGAGCCCGCGCCCCCGGGAGACGGGGACGCGGGCTCCGGTGGTGGTGGGGCCTCAGACCGACTCGGCGCGGGGCGTCTCCGGGCGTGCGGCGGGGGCGAGAGCGGCCAGCGTCTCGTCCATGTCGCGGTCGGTGTCGGCGGTGCCGGCGTGCACCAGCAGGATCGGCGTCAGGTCGTCTGCGGCCGGGACCGGCGCCGCGCCGGCGGGAGCGACCAGGAGTGCCGGGAGCACCTCCCCGTCGGCGGCGACCTGCACCCCTGCCCGGCGCAGCGAGTCGGCGACGTTGCGCCGCACCCCGCGTCGGCCCCCGGACCGCAGTTGCAGCGGCGCCGACCTCCCGACCGCGGCGTGCGCGGCCACCCGCAGGGCGGCACGGCCGTCGGCGTCGGCGTCCTGCACGACGGCGACCGGCCCGCCCGGCTGGAGTCCGGACTCACCCAGCTCGCCCGAGACCACGACCACCGACCCGTGCAGCGACGGCGGCCACGGGTTGCCCGTCCCGGCGGTCAGCGCGCCCTCGGCGATGCCCCAGCCGCTGCGCACGAGCACCACGTCGGCGGCACTGCTGCCGGCCAGGTCGGCGACCTCGGCCCACGGGTCCTCGCTGAAGCGCGAGGCCACCGAGGCCCGCGGGCCGCGCTGCTCGACGCGCCGGGCCAGCGTGCGGAGCTCGCCGGCCACCGTCGCCATGAGTTCCAGGTCCGGACCCAGGCCGCTGGACACCTCCGGCTTGGGCCGCGACCGGCGGACCACCCGGGTGAGCACGACCTGCGCCGGCTGCTCGCGGCCGACGAGGTCGCAGGCGAGGTCCACCAGGCCGGCGTCGCGGTCGAGGTCGTCGACCACCACCACGACGGTGTAGGCGTCGGTCAGACCCATCTCGGCCCGCTCGGCCGCCGCGATGTCGCGCTCCAGGATCCGCTTCGGGTAGATGACGTTGAGCAGCGGCGAGGCCATCACCGTGGTCACCACGGCCATGATCACCATCAGCGTGAACATCTCGCCGTCGAGGACGCCCTGCTGCACACCGATGTTGAGGATGACCAGCTCGGTGAGCCCGCGGGTGTTCATCAGCGTCGCCAGGGCGGTGGCCTGCCGCCGCGGGACCCGCTGCGCCCGGGCCGCGGCGAAGGCGCCGACGAACTTGCCGGAGATCGCGACCAGCAGGATCAGTGCCAGCTCGCCGACCCCGGTCAGGTCGATGGCGCCGACGTCGACGTTGAGGCCGGTGACCACGAAGAACACCGGCAGCAGGAGCAGCACGCTGACCTGCTCGAGCCGGTCGATGATCTCGTGGTTGAGGCGGGCGGCGCCCTTGCGCGGCATGACGACGCCGAACAGGAACGCGCCGAAGATGAAGTGGATGCCGATCTCCTCGGCCACCCACGCGCTGGCGAGGATGCCGATGAGCACGCCGGCGAGCATCTCCGGCGTCAGCTGACCCAGCCGCTCGTACTTCGTGACCAGCACCCGCAGCAGCGGCTTGACGAGCAGGAACATCACCAGGGCGAAGACGATCGACAGGCTCAGGATCAGCACCACGCCGGTGAACGAGCTCGCCGCGACGATCGCCACGACCACCGCCAGCAGGCACCAGGCCAGGACGTCGTCGACGGCGGCGCAGGCCAGCGCCAGCACGCCGGTCGGGATCCGGTGCATCTGCCGCTCGGCCAGGATCCGCGCCAGCACCGGGAACGCGGTGATCGACATGGCCACGCCCATGAACAGCGCGAACCCGAGGAACGGGATCACCGACGTCGCGCCGTCCTCCGCGGTGAAGACGTCGTGGTTGGTGTGCAGGTAGGTGGCCAGCAGCACCCCGAGCGCGAACGGCAGCAGGATCGAGGCCAGCGACACCGAGACGGCGACCTTCTCCCGCCCGCGGATGAACGACAGGTCGACCTCGAGGCCGATGAGGAACATGAACAGGACCAGGCCCAGCTGCGCCAGCACGTTGAGGAACGGCCGGATGTCGGTGGGGAACAGCAGGGTGTCCAGATCGCCGGGCAGGGCCCCCAGCAGGGTCGGGCCCAGCATGATGCCGGCGACGATCTCGCCGACGACGGCGGGCTGGCCGACCTTGACCGCCAGCCGGCCCATGAGCCGGGCGATCACCATGATCACCGCCAGGTCGATGAAGACGTAGGCGATGATCTCTGCGACGGGGCGCGGCTCCACGGCTGCTCCGGGGGTGTCGAGGTGTCCGGGTCACGCTGCCCGGGCGGTGCGGGCGCGGATGCTAGCCCCGCCCGGCACCGCACAGGGGGTTCGCGGACGCGGGAGTGGGGCGGGCGCGAACGGGTTCCGGGACCGCGGGGAGGGCGGCACACTGACGCGCTGCCGCGCACCCGCGGCGTCCCGGCCGGGCCGGGGAGCACCGAGTTCAGGAGGACGTGGATGGATGCCGTCGGCCTGGTGGGCGCGGCGCCCGCCAACATCGCGGACTACCAGGTGGTCCGCGTCCTGGGGGAGGGGAACAACGGCCGCTTCTACCTGGCCCGCCCGCCGGCCCGCCTGGGCCTGCCCGACGAGTACGTCGCGGTCAAGGTCTTCACCGGCACGCACAGCGAGCAGGCCTACGAGCGCGGGGTGCGGGAGCTGCGGGCCTTCGCGCAGGTGGCCTCGCCCTACCTGGTGCGGGTCTTCGACGCGGTGCTGCAGGACAGCTTCCTGTACGCGATGGAGTACTGCCCGCTCGGCTCGCTGGCCGCGCCGGCCCGGCCGCTGAGCCGCGGGGAGGTGCTGCGGGCGGTGGCGCACGCCGCGCACGCCGCGCACGCCCTGCACGAGGCCGGCCTCACCCACGGCGACATCAAGCCGGCCAACGTCCTGCTCACCGAGGACGGCGGCAAGCTCTCCGACCTGGGCCTGGCGCGCTACCTCGCCCCGGGCGTGACGCTGACCGGCATGGCCAGCGCCGCCTCGGTGGAGTACCTGGACCCGGCGCTGCTGCGCGGCGACCGCCCCTCGCGGGCCACCGAGGTTTTCGCCCTCGGCGCCACCCTCAACCGGGCGCTGACCGGCACCGGCCTCTACGGCGAGCTGCCCGACGGCGAGCCGCTGCTCGCCATCCGCCGGGTGATGAGCGCCGAGCCCGCGATCAGCCCGGGGCTGACCGACGACGAGGCCGCGCTGGTGTCGGAGTGCCTGGCCCCGGTGGGGCAGCGCCCGGCGACCGCCGAGCAGGTGGCCCTGCGGCTCGACCGGCTGGCCGCGGCGGCGCTCGGCGGCGTCCGCGCCTGAACCCGCACGCGGCGGAGGGCCCGCCCCCACCGGCCGGTGGGGGCGGGGCCTCGCCGTGAGCGGCTCAGCCGGCCCGGAAGTCGCTCTCATCGGCGTCGTTCCACCAGGCCCACAGGTCGGCCAGCCCGGACTCCCCGCCGTCGGCGACCACCACGTGTCCTTCCGCGGCGACGTCGTCCTGGGTCCAGGCGAGGTTGGCGTCACCCTCGTCGTCGACCCAGCAGGCCACCCGCCCGGCCAGCTCGCCGTCCGGCCCCTCGTAGCCGCGGTAGCCCTGGGCGTCGGGGCAGTCCGCGCCGCTCAGCGGGGAGAGCCCGACGCCGGTCACGTCGGAGACGAACACCGCGTCGACCGCGGCGCCGTCCTCGTAGAGGTAGAAGAACGCCACCTGCGGCCCCGGCTGCTGCTCCGCCGCGCCGCACTGCAGTGCCGCGAGGTCGCCGTCGCCCGCGGCGCCCTGAGTGGTGCAGGAGGAGGGGTCGAAACCGCCGGGCAGGACGGCGCGCAGCTGCTCCTCCGGGTCGGGGCCGGCACTGGTGCCCGCGTCGCCCGAGGTGCCGACCTGCCCGCTGCTGCCGCCGGCCTGAGAGGTGCCGGTGGTGGTGTCACCGGACCGGCCGGCCAGGGCGACGACCGCCACGACGGCGAGCACGACGACCGCCGCGAGCCCGGCCAGGACCAGCGGCAGCCTGCTGTTCCTCCTGCGGTGGCCGGACGGCGTCGCCCCACCCGGCGGGAAGCCCGGGCCCGCGGGCGGGAAGCCCGGGCCCGGCGGCGGGTACCCGGCGGGTGGCCCGGGGTGCGACGGCGGGCCGAACCCGACCGGCGGGCCGGGGTTCGACGGCGGGCCGAACCCGACCGGCGGGCCCGGGTTCGACGGCGGCCCGTAGCCGGCCGCGGGGAGCCCGGGGGAGGACGGCGGGCCGTACCCGCCGGGCGCGCCGGCGGGGGCGAAGCCCACGGTCTGCGGCCGCACCGGCAGCGGCGTGACCGACGTCGGCGGGGCCGCCTCCGGCCGGGCCGCCACGCCCACCGACGCGAGTGCCGCCCGCGCCGCCGCGGCCAGCTCGCCGCAGCTCGCGTACCGCTCGGCGGGCTCCTTGGCCAGCCCCTTGGCGACGACGTCGTCGAGCGCCCGCGGCAGCCCCGGACGCAGGGCCGACGGCGGCGGTGGCGTGGTGTTGAGGTGGGCGTACATCAGCGTGGCCAGCCCGTCGCCGGTGAACGGGCGGCGGGCGGTGAGGCACTCGAAGAGCACGCAGGCCAGGGCGTAGACGTCGACCCGCCGGTCGATCGGCTTCTCCAGGAAGCGCTCGGGGGCCATGTAGTCGAAGGAGCCGAGCGCGGCGCCGGTCTGGGTCAGCGCCGGGCCCTGCGCGTCCGACGTCGACCGGGCGATGCCGAAGTCGACGAGGTAGACGAACTCGTCGTCGCCGGTGCCGGTCAGCAGCACGTTCGAGGGCTTGACGTCGCGGTGCACCAGGCCGTCGGCGTGCGCGGCGTCCAGCGCCCGCGCGGTCTGGCCGACGATCGACACCGCCCGCTCGGGGCTCATCGGCCCCTCGGCGGCCAGCACCGCGGCGACGTCGCGGCCGGGCACCAGGCGCATGTCGAGGAACAGCCGGCCCCCGATCTCGCCGTAGCGGTGGATGGGGACGATGTGCGGCTCGTTGAGGCGGGCGGCCAGGTGTGCCTCGCGCCGGAAGCGCTCGCGGTAGCCCGTGTCGGCGGCCAGGTGCTCGGAGAGCACCTTCAGCGCCACCGTCCGGTCGTGCTCGGTGTCGAAGGCGCGGTAGACCTCGCCCATCCCGCCGCGGCCGAGCAGTGCCTCGAGGCGGTAGGGGCCGAACTGTTGCAACTCCACCGGTGCTTCCTCCGTGTGCCGCGACCCCGGTCGCTCGCCGGAGCCGGCGCCGGGTGCGGGTCGTCGGCGGAGTCTAGGGACGGCAACCGGCCGCGACCAGCGCCCCGGACGCGGTCCGCGCACCCGCCGGGCGACGCGGGCCGGGCCGCCCCGTGGGGCACGATGGGCCGGTGTTCGCGGTCACCCGTCTGCGCGTCCCCCCGGACGGCGCCGCCGACTTCCCCGCCGTCGTCGACCGGCTGCTGACCGCGCTGGCCGACCGGCCGGGCTGGCGCGGCGGGGAGGCGGGACGGGCCGCCGACGACCCGTCGCTGTGGGCGCTGGTCACGCGCTGGGAGGGCGTCGGCGCCTACCGCCGGGCGCTGTCGGCCGCCGAGGTCAAGGTGGCCGGGGCGCCGGTGTGGTTGCACGCGCTCGACGAGCCGGGCGCCTACCTGCCCCTGGACCGACCGGGGCCGTAGCCGCTGGGGCGGGTCGTCCCCGGTGCGTAGCCTGCGTCGGACAGCACCGCAGCCGGGAGGACGGGCGCGATGAGCCAGCCGCCGCAGGACGACGGGACGCCGGCCGACCGCACCCGCGAGGTGCGCCTGCCCCCGGTCCCGCCGCGCTCCCCGGTCCCCGACCAGCCGACCGACCGGATGTCGGGGACGCCGCTGGGCCAGCGGGACCCGACGCTGCGGATGGACGGCGGCGCGCAGCAGCCCGGCGCGGCACCCCCGGCGACCGGCGGGCAGCCCGCCGTCCCGAACCCGGCGTGGGCCCGGCCGGGCCAGCCGCAGGGCTGGGGCGCCCCGGGCCAGGCCGGCCCGTCCTGGGGTGCCCCCGGCCCCTACGGCCCGCCCGGTGGTCACGGCGGCCCGGGGTACGGCGGCCCGGGGTACGGCGGACCCGGGTACGGCGGCTCCGGCTACGGCGGCCCCGGGTACGGCGGGCCCGGCTACGGCGCGCCGCCCCCGCAGCAGCGCCGGCGCCGCGGGCCGCTCGTCGCGCTCCTGGTCGCGCTGGCCGTCGTCCTCGTCGGCGCCGGCGTGCTGGTCACCGTGCTGCTCACCCGCGAGGACCGCGGCGACACCGCGATCACCGCGCCTCCCTCCACGTCGGCGAGCGCGTCGCCGACCTCGGCGAGCCCGACGACCGCGACCCCCACGTCGTCGTCGCCCGGCGGCGGTGGTGGCTTCGGCGGCGGCGCCGGCAACCCGGACGGTGGCGGGAGCAGCGACACGCTCAACCTCCCCGAGAGCCCCGAGTTCGCCGCCGGGTGGGTGCAGTCGCTGGTCGACGGCGACGCCGGCGCCGCCTACGCCGACCTGTGCACCGACGGGCAGGACCGCTTCGCCGACCCGGCCGCGCTGCAGGGCGACTTCGAGGCGTTCCTCGGCGGCCGGATCACCGAGGGCTCGGCCACCGACGCGGTCGCCCAGGACGACGTCGACCAGGTCACCTTCGACGTCACGCTCGAGACGGGCGCGGCCCGGTCGTTCGTGGTCACCGTGGTGGAGGAGGCCGGCCGGCCGGCCGTGTGCGGGTTCACCGAGCCCTGACCGGGCGGGCGGCCGGGGCCCGGCGACTACCGTGGGCGGGTCCACTCGCCGACCGCCAGCCGGATGGAGCCCCGAGCCCGTGAGCGCCAGCACCACCCCGCACGACCCCGCCCGCCTCGACAAGGTGGTCAACCTCTGCAAGCGCCGGGGGTTCGTCTTCCCCTCCGGTGAGATCTACGGCGGCACCCGCTCCGCCTGGGACTACGGGCCGCTGGGCGTCGAGCTCAAGGAGAACATCAAGCGGCAGTGGTGGCGCACCGTCGTGCAGCGCCGCGACGACGTCGTCGGCCTGGACTCCTCGGTGATCCTGCCCCGCCAGGTGTGGGTGGCCTCCGGGCACGTCGGCGTCTTCACCGACCCGCTCACCGAGTGCCAGAACTGCCACAAGCGCTTCCGGGCCGACCACCTCGAGGAGGAGTTCGAGGCGAGGAAGGGCCGGTTGCCGGAGAACGGCCTGGCCGACATCACCTGCCCGAGCTGCGGCACCAAGGGGCAGTGGACCGAGCCGCGCGACTTCAACATGATGCTGAAGACCTACCTCGGCCCGGTCGAGGACGAGTCGGGGCTGCACTACCTGCGCCCGGAGACCGCGCAGGGCATCTTCGTCAACTTCGCCAACGTCATGGGCGCCGCGCGCCGCAAGCCGCCGTTCGGCATCGGCCAGATCGGCAAGTCCTTCCGCAACGAGATCACCCCGGGCAACTTCGTCTTCCGGACGCGTGAGTTCGAGCAGATGGAGATGGAGTTCTTCGTCGAGCCCGGCAGCGACGAGGAGTGGCACCAGTACTGGATCGACGAGCGCACCCGCTGGTACACCGACCTGGGCATCTCGCCGGACAACCTGCGGCACTTCGAGCACCCGAAGGAGAAGCTCTCCCACTACTCGAAGCGCACCGTCGACATCGAGTACCGCTTCGGCTTCCAGGGCTCGGAGTGGGGCGAGCTCGAGGGCATCGCCAACCGCACCGACTTCGACCTGTCCACGCACTCGGAGCACTCGGGCACGGACCTGTCCTACTTCGACCAGGCCAGCAACACCCGCTGGACTCCCTACGTCATCGAGCCGGCCGCCGGCCTGACCCGCTCGCTGATGGCCTTCCTCGTCGAGGCCTACACCGAGGACCAGGCGCCCAACGCCAAGGGCGGCGTGGACACCCGCACGGTGCTGCGGCTGGACCCGCGGCTGGCGCCGGTCAAGGCCGCCGTCCTGCCGCTGTCGCGCAACGCCGACCTCTCGCCCAAGGCGCGCGACCTCGCCGCGCAGCTGCGCCGCAACTGGAACGTCGACTTCGACGACGCCGGCGCCATCGGCCGCCGCTACCGCCGGCAGGACGAGGTCGGGACGCCGTTCTGCCTCACCGTCGACTTCGACACCCTCGAGGACCAGGCGGTGACCGTCCGGGAGCGCGACTCGATGAGCCAGGAGCGCGTCGCCCTGGACCAGGTCGAGTCCTACCTCGCCGCGCGCCTGCCCGGCTGCTGAGCCGGCCGGGGCTCCTCCGCGGCGGCAGCCGCGTGCACCGCGGGGCCGCCGCCCTCGAGCAGCTCGAGGGCGGCGGCCACCACGGTCCCGACCGGCACGCCGGCGACCAGCGACCGGTCGTGCCCGCAGCGGGACCGGCGCTGGTCGGTGCCGCAGACGGGGCAGTCGGTGCGGGTGGAGACGGCCACGCGGTGCCGCCGGCGGCCGAGCGGGCCGGCGTTGAGCAGGTTGCGCTCCAGGAAGACGCCGACGGTCGCCGTCCCCACGGCCTCGGCGAGGTGCCGCGGCCCCGAGTCGTTGGCCACCACCAGCCGGCAGCGGGCCAGGACGCCGGCCAGCGCACCGAGCGGCAGCCGGCCGACCAGGTCGAGCAGCGGGGCCGAGGACGCCGCGCGGATCGCGTCCGCGGCCTGCCGGTCGTCGGCCCCCGAGCCGACGAGCACCACGTGCACGCCCTCGGCGGCCAGCGCGTCGGCGACCGCGGCGAAGGACCCGGCCGGCCACCGGCGCCGCGGGTCCTGGGCGCCGGGGTGCAGCGCGACCAGCGGTGCGGGCCCGGCCGGCAGGACCGCGTCGGCCGCCGCGGCGTCGGCCGGGGTGAGGGCCAGCCGCGGCGCCAGCTCCACCGGGACCGCGCCGACCAGCCCGGCCACCTCCAGGCAGCGCAACACCTCGTGCTGGTCGTGCGCGTAGGGCAGGTCGCGGTCGAGGGCCGGCGCGCCGGCGTCGCGGGCGCCGGCGGTCACCCGGGCGCCCAGGGCGGCCACCAGCGGGTTGGAGTTGCCGCCCCCGCCGTGCAGCTGCAGCGCCAGGTCGTAGCCCTCCGCCCGCTGGCCGGCGAGGAAGCGCCGCACCTCGGCGCTGTCGCGCGAGGCGCCCGGCTCGTCGCGGACGCCCGGCCACGGCGGGACGACGACCACCCGGTCCCACGGCCCGGGCCGGCCCTCCAGCAGGCCCGGGTGCCACGGCGCGCCCAGGTAGGTGACCTCCGCGTCGGGGTAGGCGGCCCGCAGCGCGGCCAGCGCCGGGAGGGTGAGCACCAGGTCGCCGAGGAAGTTGGCCCGCAGGACGGCGATCCGCTCGACGCCGGGGACGAGCGCCCCCGCGGCCGCCGGCGGTGCGGCGAACGACCTGGGCACGCGTCCTCCTGGGCTCGGCTGGGCAGGGACTCCCCCTGCCCAGCCCGGGTGCGGCCCATGCCCGGGCCGCCCGATCGGCTGGACCGTCGCCGTGCACACGCGTACACCTCGATGTGTACGCTGCCCCCGTGGGCCGGACCAACATCGACATCGACGACGACCTGGTCGACCGGGTCATGCGGCGGTACGGGCTGCGCACCAAGAAGGACGCCGTCGACTTCGCCCTCCGGCAGGTGAGCGCGGCGCCCATGACCCCGCGCGAGATGCACGCCCTGCGCGGCAGCGGGTGGGAGGGCGACCTCGACGCGATCCGCCGCGGCGAGGCCGGGGAGCCGGTCGACCGGTGACCGTCCTCGTCGACTCGTCGGTGTGGATCGCCTACCTGCGCGGCGTCGAGGGGGTCGAGACCGACCTGCTCCACGAGCTGATCGCCGACGGGGCGGCGGCGGCGACCGACGTCGTGCTGCTGGAGGTCCTGGCCGGGACGGCCGACGAGGAGCGGGCCGGGCAGCTCGCCCGCTTCCTCGCCGGCGCCGAGCTCCTCCGGCAGGAGTCCCCGGTCGACGCGGAGACCGCCGCCGCGCTGTACCGGGCCTGCCGGCGGGCCGGTGAGACACCGCGCTCGCTGAACGACTGCGTGGTGGCCGCCGTGGCGCTGCGGCACGGGGTCGGCGTGCTGCACCGCGACCGCGACTTCGCCGTCCTGGCGCGGCACACCGGGCTGCGGACCGTGCCGGGGCCGCGCTGACGGTCCCGCGGGTGACCCCGGCCACGGCGCGCCGCGACCTACCCTGGACCTCGTGACCGCCACCCTCGAGCCGACGTCGACGGCGCTGCCGCCGCTGCGGCTCGGGTCGCTGACGGTGGACCCCGCGGTGGTCCTCGCGCCGATGGCCGGCATCACCAACCCCGCGTTCCGGACGCTGTGCCGCGAGTTCGGGGCCGGCCTCTACGTCTGCGAGATGATCACCACGCGGGCGCTGGTCGAGCGCAACGAGAAGACGCTGCGGATGGTCCGGGCCACGCGCGAGGAGGCGGCGGGCGGGTTCTCCGTGCAGCTCTACGGCGTCGACCCGGCCACCGTGGGGCGGGCCGTGGAGATGCTCGTCGACGAGCAGGTCGCCGGCGTCCGCCCGGCGCACGTCGACCTCAACTTCGGCTGCCCGGTGCCCAAGGTGACCCGCAAGGGCGGCGGCTCGGCGCTGCCGTGGCGGCGGGTGCTCCTCCGCGACATCGTGCGTTCCGCCGTCCGCGCGGCGCGGGACGTCCCGGTGACGGTCAAGACCCGCATCGGCATCGACGCCGACCACGTCACCTACCTCGACGCCGGCCGGATCGCCCAGGACGAGGGCGCCGCCGCGATCACCCTGCACGGGCGCACCGCCGACCAGCTCTACAGCGGCACCGCCGACTGGACGCCGATCGCCCGCCTGGTCGAGACCGTCGGCATCCCGGTGCTGGGCAACGGCGACGTCTGGGAGGCCGACGACGCGCTGCGGCTGGTCCGCGAGACCGGGTGCGCCGGCGTCGTCATCGGCCGCGGCTGCCTGGGCCGGCCGTGGCTGTTCGGCGACCTGGCCGCCGCCTTCGCCGGGGAGTCGCGGCGGGCGCTGCCGACGCTGCGCGAGGTCGCCGCGGTCATGCACCGGCACGCGCAGCTGCTGTCGGCCGAGCAGGGCGAGCTGCACGGCTGCACCGACTTCCGCAAGCACGTCGCCTGGTACCTCAAGGGCTTCTCGGTCGGCTCCGACGTGCGCCGCGCGCTGGCGATGGTGAGCTCGCTCGACGAGCTGGCCGGCCTGCTCGACCGGATCGAGGACCAGCCCTACCCGACGGCGGTCCTCGGCGGGCCCCGCGGGCGCACCAGCAGCCCGCGGCCGGTGGCGCTGCCCGAGGGCTGGCTCGACGACCGCGACGACCCGCGCCCCCCGGCGGGCGCCGAGCTGGAGACGAGCGGCGGATGAGCGGGCCCTACCTGTACGACGAGGGTCCGGAGGCGCTGCACACCGGCAAGCCGCGCACCCGCAACGGGTTCATCGTCGCGATGCTGGGCGGCACGGCCGCGGTCGCGGTGGCCGCCGTGGTGGCGCTGCCCCTGGTCAAGGGCTCGGCCGAGGACCAGGCCCGCGAGGTGGTCGGCGTCTACCTCGCCGCGCTGGAGGCCGGCGACACCGAGACCGCCGGCGAGCTGCTGTGCGAGGCCGAGCGCGACCGCGCGGAGGAGCAGGGCGTCGAGGCCGGGGAGCGGGCACTCGGGTACGCACCGCTCGGCACCGGTGAGGTCGCCGGCGTGCAGCCCGGCGAGCTCGACGGGCAGGACGCGCAGGAGGTCCGCGTCCGCTGGGCGGACGGCGACGGGAGTGCCGAGACGACGGTGACCGTCGTCCTCGAGGACGGCCCGCGCGTCTGCGGCAGCACGCCCGCGGGCTGACGACGGGGCGCGCTGCGAGGCGCGGCGGGATCCCTTCCCGCCCCGGAGGGTGGCTGCCACCATGTGCGCCGCCCGTCCGGAGGTCCGGCCGGGCCCGTCGAGAGGAACGACGTTGTCGCAGCCGCCCTACCAGCCCGCGCAGTACACGCCCGCCGGGCCGTACGCCCCCTACCCGCCGGTGCCGGCGCCCGCCGCCGCCCCGGCCGTGCCCCAGCCCGCCGCGCCCACCCAGGTGGTCCACCCCGGCCAGGTGCAGCTGCCGCCCCGGCCGCAGTACGCGCCGACGCCGCAGCAGGCCGCGCGGCTGCCGCAGGGCACGCTCGCCAGCGGCTTCCCGAACTACCGCTCGCCGGCCCCCTCGCCGGTCAACCGCACCGGCCTCTACGTCGGCATCCTCGTCTGCCTGCTGACCATCGCCTTCGCCGTCGTCGGGTTCGCCCTCGTCGCCTGACGGGGCCCCGGCGCCGGTGGCGGCGTCGGGACGGGTGCGGGGGGACGTCTGGTTGGTGTCCACTGCCCCCAGCACGTCCTGATCCGCGACCCGACGAGGAGCCCCGGTCATGAAGAAGCTGATCAACGACCCCGCGGACGTCGTCCCCGAGGCGCTCGCCGGCATCGAGGCCGCGCACCCCGACCTGCGGGTGGACCACGCCAACAAGGTCGTCCACCGGGCGGACCTGCCGCGCCCGGGCAAGGTCGGCCTGGTGTCCGGCGGCGGCTCGGGGCACGAGCCGCTGCACGGCGGCTTCGTCGGGCTCGGCATGCTCGACGCGGCGTGCGCCGGCGAGGTGTTCACCTCGCCCGTGCCCGACCAGGTGCTGGCCGCGACCAAGCTCGCCGACAGCGGAGCCGGCGTCCTGCACGTGGTGAAGAACTACACCGGCGACGTCATGAACTTCGAGATGGCCGCCGAGCTCGCGGAGTCCGAGACCGGCTCGCGCGTGGTGTCGGTCGTGACCGACGACGACGTCGCCGTCCAGGACAGCACCTGGACGGCCGGCCGTCGCGGGGTCGGCGTGACGGTGCTGCTGGAGAAGATCGCCGGCGCGGCGGCCGAGCAGGGCCGGTCCCTCGACGAGGTCGCCGAGGTGGCCCGCCGGGTCGAGGCGAACGGTCGGAGCATGGGCGTGGCGCTGACCAGCTGCACGGTGCCGGCCGTGGGCCACCCGACGTTCGAGCTGGGCGAGGACGAGATGGAGCTCGGCGTCGGCATCCACGGCGAGCCCGGACGCGAGCGGGTGCCGCTCGCGCCGGCGCGCGACATCGCGGCCATGCTCGTCGAGCCGGTCCTGGCCGACCTGCCGTTCGGCCGAGGGGACCGGGTGCTCTGCTTCCTCAACGGGCTCGGCGGCACCCCGCTCATCGAGCTGTACGTGCTCTACAACGAGGTCCACCGCATCCTCACCGGCTCCGGCATCGACGTCGCCCGGTCCCTGGTGGGGCCCTACATCACCTCACTGGACATGGCCGGCAGCTCCGTCACCCTCCTGCGGGTCGACGACGAGCTCCTGTCGCTGTGGGACGCCCCCGTGCGCACCCCCGCGCTGCGGTGGGGGGTCTGAGCGGTGGGGCAGGTGTCGACCGACGACCTCCTCGCCTGGGTCCGGGCCTTCGCGCGCCTGGTGGCGGAGCACCGGGACGCACTCACCGAGCTCGACGCCGCCATCGGCGACGCCGACCACGGCGCCAACATGCACCGCGGGACGACGGCGGCCCTCGCCGCCGTCGACGGTGCGGTCCCCGCCTCGCCCGGGGCGCTGGCCAAGAAGGTCGGCACGACGCTGGTGTCCACGGTCGGCGGCGCCAGCGGACCGCTGTACGGCACCTTCTTCCTGCGCCTCGGCACCGCCCTCGGGGACGCGGCGACCGCGGCCCCCGCCGACGTGGCCGCCGCCCTGCGCGCCGGCGTGGAGGGCGTCGTCACCCGCGGGCGCGCCGAGGCCGGGGACAAGACGATGGTCGACGCCCTGGCACCGGCGGTCGCCGCCTGCGAGGAGGCGCTGGCCGCCGGCCGCACCTGGGAGGAGGCCCTCGCGGCCGCCGCCGACGCGGCCGCGGCCGGCCGGGACGCCACCACGCCCCTGGTCGCCCGCAAGGGCCGGGCCAGCTACCTCGGCGAGCGCAGCGCCGGGCACCAGGACCCGGGCGCCACCAGCGCGGCCCTGCTGCTGGCCGCGGCCGCCGAGACCCTCGGCGGCCGCGGAGCCGGGGCACCGGACAGCCGGTGAGCGCACCGGGCGGGCCCGGCGGGTCCCGCGTCGGGATCGTCGTGGTGTCGCACAGCCGCGCGCTGGCCGAGGCCGCGGTCGGCCTGGCCGCGGAGATGCTCTCCGGGCAGGCGGTGCGCATCGCGGTCGCCGCCGGGCTGGACGAGACCACGTTCGGCACCGACGCCGTCCGGATCGCCGCCGCGGTCGAGGAGGTGGACGACGGCGACGGCGTCGTGGTGCTCATGGACCTGGGCAGCGCACTGCTCAGTGCCGAGATGGCGCTGGAGATGCTCGCCGACGACGTGCGCGAGCGCGTCGTCCTCTCCCCGGCGCCGCTGGTGGAGGGGCTGCTGGTGGCCTCGGTCGTCGCGGCCGGCGGCGCCGACCGGGCGGAGGTCGCCGCGGAGGCCCGGGCCGCGCTGCTCGCGAAGGACACGCACCTGGACGAGGCGCCGGTCCCGGAGCCCGGGCCTGCGGCCGGGGGCCACCTCACCGGCACCTTCGTGGTCGCCAACCGGCACGGCCTGCACGCCCGCCCCGCCGCCCGCCTGGTCGGCGAGGTGCGCCGGCTCGACGCCGACGTCACGGTGCGCAACCTGACCACCGGCGCCGGACCCGTGCCGGCCGGCAGCCTCAGCCGGGTGGCCACCCTCGGCGCACTGCACGGCCACGAGGTCGAGGTCGCCGCGGTCGGCCGCGAGGCCCGCGAGGCCGTGGACCGGGTGCTGGCGCTGGCGGCCCGCTCCTTCGACGAGGCGCCCGATCCCGCGGAGGAACCCGCGGGCACGGCGCCGTCGGCCGGACCGGTGGCGGCCTCGCCCGGCATCGCGATCGGCCCCGCCGCCCACCTCCGCGCCGCCTCCGTCCCGGTCGACGAGCGCCCCGCCGGGCCGCCGGAGCAGGAGCAGCGCCGGCTCGCCGACGCCCTCGCCGCCGTGCGGCAGGACGTGGCGCGCGCCCGCGACCGCACCGGCCCGGCGCAGGCCGGCGTCTTCGAGGCGCACCTGCTCCTGCTCGACGACGACGAGCTGACCGGCGCGGCGCGGGCGGGGATCGACGCCGGGACGTCGGCGCCCGGCGCCTGGGCGCGGGCGGTGGCGGCGCTCGAGTCGCAGTGGGCGGCCCTGCCCGACCCCTACCTGCGGGCACGCGCCGCCGACGTGCGCGCGGTGGGCGACCAGGTGCTGCGGGCGCTGGCCGGGGAGGCCCCCGACCGCGGCGTCGACGTCGACGGCGTCCTCGTCGCCGACGACCTCACCCCCGTCCGGGCCGGCGCCCTCGACCCGCGGCGGGTCCTCGGCGTCGCGCTGGCCGGGGGCAGCCCGACGTCGCACGCGGCCATCCTGGTGCGCTCCCTCGGCATCCCGGCCGTCGTCGCCGCCGGGTCCGGCCTGCTCGACGTCCCCGACGGCACGCCGCTGGTGGTCGACGGCACCGCGGGACGCCTGCTCGTCGACCCACCGGCGGCCGTCGTCGAGGAGTACCAGGCCCGCCGGCGCGAGCTCGCCGGCGAGCACGCGCGGGACGCCGCCGAGGCTCCCCGCGACGCGGTCACCCGGGACGGCCGGCGCGTGGAGGTCGGCGCGAACGTCGGGTCGGTGGCCGACGCCCGGGCCGCCGCGGCGGCCGGCGCCGACGGCGTGGGCCTGCTGCGCACCGAGGTCCTCTTCCTCGACCGCGACCGGCCCCCCACGGCCGAGGAGCAGGAGCAGGAGTACCGGGCGGTGCTCGACGCGCTCGCCGGGCGCCCGGTGACCATCCGCACGCTCGACGTCGGCGGGGACAAGCCCCTGCGCTACTGGCCGCAGGCGGCGGAGGCCAACCCGTTCCTCGGCGTCCGCGGTGTGCGCCTGTCGCTCACCCGGCCGGATCTCCTGGCGACCCAGCTCGCCGCCGTGTGCCGGGCCGCCCGGCACGGGCCGGTGCGGCTGATGTTCCCGATGGTCACCGTCGTCGAGGAGGTCCTCGCGGTGCGCCGGCTGCTCGCCGAGGCCGCCGCCCCCGGCCCGGTGCCGGACGGTCTGCGGGTCGGCGTCATGGTCGAGGTGCCGGCGGTCGCCCTGAACGTCGAGGCCTTCCTGCCCCACGTCGACTTCCTGAGCATCGGCACCAACGACCTCACCCAGTACACGCTGGCCGCCGAGCGGGGCCACCCGGCGCTGGCCGCCCTCGCCGACCCGCTCGACCCGGCCGTGCTGCGCCTGGTCGCCGAGACGGCGTCCCGCGCGGCCGGCCGGGCGTCGGTGTCGGTGTGCGGGGAGGTCGCCGCCGACCCCGCGGCCCTCCCCGTGCTCGTCGGCCTCGGCGTGCGGGAGCTCAGCGTCGCGCCGTCGGCGGTGGCCGGCGTCAAGGCCGCCGTCCGGCGGCTGGACTCCGGCGCGTGCGCCGGGCTGGCGCGGCGGTGCCTGGCCGCGGCCGGCGCGGCGGAGGTCCGCGCGCTGGTCCGCACCGCCTCCCCGGACGGCCCCTGAGCCCCGGTCCGCCCTGCCCCTGACGCGTGACGGGCTGGCGTGTCCTCCGCCGGTGGTCCACCATCACAGTCCTGCTCCGAGCGGACGTCTGAGACGTCTGCGCACACCGTCGTGATCGGAGCCCCCCGACGGACGAGCGCGGAGGTGCACGGTGGGCAACGGGACGACCTGGGTCTACGACTTCAGCGAGGGTTCCAAGGAGCAGAAGGACCTGCTCGGCGGCAAGGGCGCGAACCTCGCCGAGATGACCAACCTGGGCCTGCCGGTGCCGCCCGGGTTCACCATCACCACCGACGCCTGCCGCTTCTACCTGGAGCACGGCAGCACCCCGCCCGACCTCGCCGACCAGGTCACCGAGCACCTGACCGCGCTGGAGAAGGCGATGGGCAAGACCCTCGGCGACCCGTCGGACCCGCTGCTGGTGTCGGTCCGCTCCGGGGCCGCGGCGTCGATGCCCGGGATGATGGAGACCGTCCTCAACGTCGGCCTCAACGACGAGTCGGTGCAGGGCCTGGCCGCGCAGTCGGGCAGCGACCGCTTCGCCTGGGACTCCTACCGCCGGCTGATCCAGATGTTCGGCAAGACGGTGCTCGACATCGACGGCGAGCACTTCGAGCACGCCCTCGAGGAGGCCAAGCGCGAGCAGGGCACCGACCTCGACCTCGACCTCGACGCCGAGCACCTGCGCGACGTCGTCGACCGGTTCAAGGCGATCGTGCGCCAGCACACCGACCGGGACTTCCCGCAGGACCCGCGCGAGCAGATGGACCTGGCGATCAACGCCGTCTTCGACTCCTGGAACTCCCCGCGCGCGATCCTCTACCGCCGCCGCGAGCGCATCCCCAGCGACGCCGGCACCGCGGTCAACGTGTGCTCGATGGTCTTCGGCAACCTCGGCCCCGACTCCGGCACCGGCGTGGCGTTCACCCGCGACCCGGGCAGCGGCGAGCAGGGCGTGTACGGCGACTACCTGCAGAACGCGCAGGGCGAGGACGTCGTCGCCGGCATCCGCAACACCGTGCCGCTGACCGAGCTCGAGCGCATCGACGCCGGGGCCTACGGCGAGCTCCGGCAGATCATGAGCACGCTGGAGTCGCACTACCGCGACCTGTGCGACATCGAGTTCACCGTCGAGCGCGGCAAGCTGTGGATGCTGCAGACCCGCGTGGGCAAGCGGACGGCGGCCGCCGCCTTCCGCATCGCCACCCAGCTCGTCGACGAGGGCCTCATCGACCTCGACGAGGCGGTCCGGCGGGTCACCGGTGAGCAACTGGGCCAGCTGATGTTCCCGCGCTTCGTCTCCGGCGGGGACGCCACCCAGCTCACCCAGGGCATGAACGCCTCACCCGGCGCCGCCGTCGGCAGGGCGGTGTTCAGCTCGGAGACCGCCGTCCAGTGGGCCGACCGGGGGGAGAAGGTGGTCCTGGTCCGCCGGGAGACCAACCCCGACGACCTGTCCGGGAT
Organism: Geodermatophilus dictyosporus; assembly: GCF_900115505.1. Lineage (GTDB taxonomy): Bacteria > Actinomycetota > Actinomycetes > Mycobacteriales > Geodermatophilaceae > Geodermatophilus > Geodermatophilus dictyosporus. The sequence goes on from NZ_FOWQ01000008.1 coordinate 119,394, forward strand.
GATCGCCGCCCAGGGCGTGCTCACCAGCCGCGGCGGCAAGACCTCGCACGCCGCCGTCGTCGCCCGGGGCATGGGCAAGACCTGCGTCTGCGGCGCGGAGGAGCTGCAGGTCGACACCAAGCACCGGCGCTTCACCGCGCCCGGGGGCGTCACCGTCGAGGAGGGCGACGTCATCTCCATCGACGGGTCCACCGGCCGGGTGTGGCTCGGCGAGGTGCCGGTGGAGCCGTCGGCCGTCGTCCGCTACTTCGAGGGCGAGATCGACCCGGAGTCCGGCAGCGACGACGAGGCCGCCGACGACCTGGTGCGCAGCGTGCACCGGGTCCTGACCCACGCCGACGGCGCGCGGCGGCTGGACGTGCGCACCAACGCCGACACCCCCGAGGACTCCGCCCGCGCCCGGCGCTTCGGCGCCCGCGGCATCGGCCTGTGCCGCACCGAGCACATGTTCCTCGGCGACCGGCGGCAGCTGGTGGAGAAGCTGATCCTCGCCGAGACCGACGAGGACAAGCAGGCCGCGCTCGACGGGCTCGCGCCGCTGCAGGAGCAGGACTTCCGGGAGATCTTCGAGGCGATGGACGGGCTGCCGGTGACCGTGCGGCTGCTCGACCCGCCGCTGCACGAGTTCCTGCCCGACCTCACCGACCTGTCGGTGCGGGTGGCCGTCGCCGAGGCGCAGGGGCACCCCGACGAGGCCAACCTGCGGCTGCTGGCCGCCGTCCGCCGGCTGCACGAGCAGAACCCGATGCTCGGGCTGCGCGGCGTGCGCCTCGGCCTGGTGGTCAAGGGCCTGTTCGCCATGCAGGTGCGGGCCATCGCGCAGGCCGCCTGCGCGCGCAAGAGCGCCGGCGGCGACCCGCGACCGGAGATCATGATCCCGCTGGTCGGGGCGGTGCAGGAGCTCGAGGCCATCCGTGAGGAGTCCGAGCAGGTGCTCGCGGCGGTGTTCGAGGAGTGCGGCGTCGAGCTCGACGTGCTGATCGGCACGATGATCGAGGTGCCGCGCGCCGCGCTCACCGCCGCCGAGATCGCGCAGTCGGCCGAGTTCTTCTCCTTCGGCACCAACGACCTCACCCAGATGACCTGGGGCTTCTCCCGCGACGACGTCGAGGCCGCGTTCTTCCACGCCTACCTGGACAAGGGCATCTTCGGCGTCTCGCCGTTCGAGTCGCTGGACCGGCCCGGCGTCGGGCGGCTGGTGGAGGTCGCCACCGAGGAGGGCCGGTCGGCACGGCCGGACCTCAAGCTCGGCGTCTGCGGCGAGCACGGCGGCGACCCCGAGTCGGTGCACTTCTTCCACGAGGTGGGGCTGGACTACGTGTCCTGCTCGCCGTTCCGCGTGCCGGTGGCCCGCCTCGAGGCCGGCCGGGCGGCGCTCGGCGCGGACCGCGCCGGCTCCTGACCGGGGGATCCCCGGGTCGCCGGGGAACCCCTCGCGCCACGCCCGTCACAGCAACCACGGACGACAGGGGGCCCGTGTCATCCTCGATCGGTGACGTGGGCCGGGGCGCTGGTGGGTCGGGTGTTCGCCGCCGTCGTCCTCGCCGTGCTGCTGCTGGTGGCCTCCACCGCCGGGGGCATCTGGTGGACCGCGCGGCAGGACGCCCGGCCGTCGTCCGACGCGATCGTGGTGCTCGGGTCGGCGCAGTACAACGGCGTCCCGTCGTCGATCTTCGCGGCGCGGCTGGAGCACGCGCTGTCGCTGTGGGAGGACGGCGTCGCCCCGGTGGTGGTGACCGTCGGCGGCAAGGCGGCCGGTGACCAGTTCACCGAGGCCGACGCCGGCCGCGCCTACCTCCAGGACGCCGGCATCCCGGCCGGCTCGCTGCTGGCGGTGCCCGAGGGCGTGGACACCCTGGAGAGCATGCGGGCGGTGGGCGCGGCCTACGCCGAGCGCGGCTGGTCGACCGCCGTCCTGGTCACCGACCCCTGGCACGCCATGCGGGCCGAGCGGATGGCCGAGGACGCCGGGATGGCGGTCACCAGCTCGCCCACCCGCCAGGGGCCGGCGGTGCAGACGCGCACCACGCAGTTCCGCTACATCCTGCGGGAGACCGCGGCCTACCTCCTCTACCGGGCGACCGGCGAGAGCGTCGCCGGAGCGCCCGGGATCGGCTGAGGAGGCCGCGCGGACCTCGCGGTGTGGTGCCCGACCGCACCCCGCAGCGCGCGGTCGGGCACCACGGCGCGAGGTCGACGGCGGCCCGGCGACCGGTGGGGGACGGCCGCCGCTGCCGTCGTCGCGACGGGGGATGATCGGGGCGGGACGCGCACCGGCGCCCCGCGCAGCAGCACGACGGAGGGGGCTCATGGCCGGCCGGGGACGCATCCGAGCGGCGGACATCGCGCTGGTGCGCGAGCGCAGCCGGATCGACGAGGTGGTCGGCGAGCACCTGCAGCTCAAGCGGGCCGGGGGCGGCAGCCTCAAGGGCCTGTGCCCGTTCCACGACGAGAAGTCGCCGTCGTTCCACGTCACGCCGTCGAGGAACCTGTGGCACTGCTTCGGCTGCGGGGCCGGCGGCGACGTCATCGGGTTCGTGCAGCAGATCGACCACCTGAGCTTCACCGAGGCGGTCGAGCGACTGGCGGCGCGGGCGAACGTCGACCTGAAGTACGAGGACGACGGCGGCCGGCCCACCGGGGCGCCCGACCGCGCGCAGGCCGGGCAGCGGGCCCGGCTGGTGGCGGCCAACACCGCGGCGGCTGAGTTCTACGCCGAGCAGCTGCGCAGCCCCGAGGCGGCGCCGGCCCGGCAGTTCCTCGCCGACCGCGGCTTCGACCGGCAGGTCGCCGTCGACTTCGCCTGCGGCTTTGCCCCCGCCGGCTGGGACGCGCTGACCCGGCACCTGCGCGGCAGGGGCTACAGCCAGCAGGAGCTGGTGACCGCGGGGCTGGCCAAGGAGTCCTCGCGCGGCACGCTCATCGACCGCTTCCACCGCCGGCTGGTCTGGCCCATCCGCGACATCACCGGCGACGTCATCGGCTTCGGCGCCCGCAAGCTGATGGACGACGACCCCGGCCCGAAGTACCTCAACACCCCCGAGACGCCGCTGTACAAGAAGAGCAGCGTCCTCTACGGCATCGAGCGGGCCAAGCGCGACATCGCCCGGCGGCACCAGGCCGTCGTCGTCGAGGGCTACACCGACGTCATGGCCTGCCACCTCGCCGGGGTGACCACGGCGGTCGCCTCCTGCGGCACCGCGTTCGGCCCCGAGCACATCGGCGTGCTGCGCCGGCTGCTCATGGACCAGGACGAGTTCCGCGGGGAGGTCGTCTACACCTTCGACGGCGACGCCGCGGGCCAGGCCGCCGCGATGAAGACGTTCAAGGAGGACCAGCGCTTCGTCGCACAGACGTTCGTCGCCGTGGAGCCCGACGGCCGCGACCCCTGCGAGCTGCGGCAGGCGCACGGCGACGCCGCCGTCCGCGACCTGGTGGCCCGGCGGACGCCGCTGATCGAGTTCGTCCTGCGCACCACGCTGGCCGACTACGACCTGGACACCGTCGAGGGCCGGGTCGCCGCGCTCGACAAGACCGCGCCGCTGCTGGCGCAGGTCAAGGACCACGCGCTGGTCCCGGCCTACGCCCGCCGGCTGGCCGGCCTGATCGGCGACACCGACGAGGGCGAGGTGCTCGAGCGGATCCGGCGGATCACCGGCGGCGAGGTGGCCTCCTCCCGCTCGCGGCCACGGGTGCCGAAGCGGACGCCGGACGACGCCGCGGTGGCCGTCGAGCGCGAGGCGGTGAAGGCCGCGCTGCAGGTGCCCGAGGTCGCCGGGCCGTCGTTCGACGCCGTCCCGCCGGAGGCCTACACCGACCCCGACCACGCCGCCGTCGCCGCGGCCGTGGCCGGCGCCGGGGGAGCGGCGGCCGCGACCGTGACCGGGCCGGAGTGGCTCGACCAGGTGGCCGCGCACTGCGACCGGGAGACGGCGCGCGCGATGCTGACCGCGCTCGCCGTCGAGCCGCTGCGCTCGGTGGGGGAGGCCGACGCCGGCTACGTGACAGCGGTGCTGGCCCGGCTGGAGGAGATGCACACCAACCGGCAGGTGGCGGCCATCAAGGGCAAGCTGCAGCGGATGAACCCGGTCGAGCAGGGCGACGAGTACATGCGCCAGTTCACCCGGCTGATGGAGCTGGAGCAGAAGGCCATCTCGCTGCGCAAGCGGGCGATCGGCGGGCTGGGCGAGTGAGCCTCGCCTCGGCGCTGCGCCGTCGGTTCACCCGCCCGCCGGAGCCCGTGCGCGCCGTCGTCGCCGCCTCTCCCGACCCCGACGAGCGGGTGCTGGCGTGGGGTGAGCTGGTGCGGGGCCAGGGCTGGTTGGTGGCCACCAGCCGCGGGCTGCGATTGGTGCCCGCGGACCTGCCGCTGTCCGGGGCCGGTGAGGTCGGCGTGCTGCGCTGGCACGAGGTCGGGTCGGCGCGCTGGACGGCGACCAACGACGGCGGCGGCAGCTTCGCGGTGACCGCGCTGACCGAGGTCGAGCCGGGCGTGCAGGCGCGCGAGCCCGCGCAGCGGCACGCGCTCGCCGACGCCGGCGACCTGCCGGCCGTGGTGCGCCGCCGGGTCGACGACACGGTGGTCGCCAGCCAGCGCTCGCCGCTGCCCAACGGCGGCGGCGTGCTGCTCGTGGCGCGGCGGGTGCCCGGCCAGGCGGCGCGGGAGTGGACGGTGGTCTTCGACGACGACGCCCACCGCGGCGACCCGGAGATGCGCGAGATCGCCCGCCGCAAGCTCGCCGAGGCGGTCGCGGCCGACCAGCCGGACTGAGGCCGCCCCCTGGGCCCCGGTCCGGCTGCGGTCAGGCGGTCAGACCACCGGCGGCGGGTCGACCGGCAGCGCGGTGACGTCGGGGGAGCTGGTGGCGGTGGCCGGGGGCGTCGTCGTGGTGCCGGTGCTGCGCCCGGCGGCACTGGCGGTGGGCTCGGCGTCGCGGCCCATCCTGGCCTTCACCGAGCTGACGACGTCGTCGGCGCGTGCCTGCGCCATGCCGGCCAGGCCCTGCAGCTGCGGGTTGTCCTTGGCGTCGGACCACAGCCCGAGGATCTGCTCGTAACGCTCGCGGCCGGCCCGCGCGCCGAGCACGTAGCCGGCGCCGAAGCCGACGAGGAAGGAGAACTTGGCCACGGGGGACCTCCGGGGGTTGTTGGAGCGGACACCGACCGGTTGATCACGCTACGGCGGCACCGGACCGTCCGCGATCGCAGAGCCTCCGCGGCCCGCCGGGAGCCGTGGGGTACTCTCGACGGGCGCGCGGCTCGCAGCCGCCCGTCCCCCGTAGCTCAATTGGCAGAGCATGCGACTGTTAATCGCAGGGTTATTGGTTCGAGTCCAATCGGGGGAGCAAAGCCGCAGGTCAGCGGCTTGTTCGGTCGGTGGTTGATCTACCAAGGACCAACGGACGACCAGCGAACCCCCTCCCGCACACCCCAGTGCGACCGCTGTCGAGGCATATTTTGAGACGGCGCGCCGGCGGGGGAGTCGCCGCGGGCGGAGCCGGGCGGCACGGGGCGCGGTTCGCCGTTACAGCGTGCGCTGCAGTGCGGTGGCCGCTTCGGGGCTGGCCAGCCGGCGGCCCGTGTAGACGTCCTGGGTGAGGTGGGCCGGGTGTGGCCGAGGTGGTCGGCGATCTGCCAGGCGGACACCCCGGCCTCGTCGAGCCGGGTGGCGACGGTCTTGCGGAAGACGTGCGAAGTGACCCAGTCGAAGCCGGCCCGATCAAGCGCTGCCCGCAGGTCACCGCTGGTGTTGTTCGGATCCCGCAGCCGGCCCTGCGGGCTGCGGAAGAGCACCGGCGGTTCGGCGTCTGGGGGGACAGCGGCGCAGCGGCGGCGGAGCAGGTGGACGACGAAGGGCGGCAGGGCGATGGTCCGCCGCCCGGCTTCGGACTTGGGCACCTCCTGGATGACCAGCCCGCGGCCGGGCACCCGGACGACGGTCGCGGTGATCGCCAAGGTGGCGGCGTCCAGGTCGATTGTGGTCGGGCGGACCGCGCAGGCCTCGCCGATGCGCACGCCGGTGCCGAGCATGAGGTCGACGAAGTCGGGCAGGTCCAGGCGCACCGCGTCGGGGTCGGTGGCGAGCTTCTCTCGCAACCGCTGGGCCTCTCGCAACCGCTGGGCCTCGGCGACGGTCAGCGCCCGCGGGGTCTTCGCCGGCCGGGCGGTGCGCCGCAGGGAGGTCTCGCGGACCGGGTTGGTGGCCAGGGCGCCGTGGCGGACGGCGAGGGCGAGGATGCCGGACAGGACGCTGCGGGTGGACTTCGCCGCGCCGGCGCCGTGGCTGGCGCGGACGGCGGTCAGCAGCCGGTCGACGGCGGGGACGGTTACCTCGCGCAGCCGCAGCTCGCCCAGGCCGGGCAGGACGTAGGAGTCGACGACGAAGCGGTACAGCCGCTTGGTGCCGGCGGCCAGCTCGCTGGCCTCGACCTCCGCCAGCCACAGCTGCGCGGCGGCGGCCAGCCGGCTGTCGGCGGTCGCCGCCGGGGCTGTTGCTCCGCCGCGGTCGCGCAGGGCCTCACGCAGGCGGCGTTCGGCGTGGGCGCGGGTGGTGCCGTAGCGGGTGACGAAGCGGCGCCGGCCGCCGAAGTCGCGGAAGCCGGCCCGGGCGCGCACCCGGCCCTTGCCGACCACGAGGTAGTCGATCCTGCCGAGGGTCCCCACCGGCAGCGGTGGCCTTCCCATGACGGCTTCCCCGATCCTCGCCGGTGGTGGGGGAGTACCGGCTGAGGCGGGCTCGGCGATGAGGTGGACCCCTCGCGGCGACGGCGTGGGATCCTGGGGACAGCGCAGAGCTCTGTGGATGACGACGGAGCCGTCCGGCTCCGACCGTGGCGAGCCTGCTGCAGTCCTTCTCCAGTACTCCTCCACCGCGGCTACTGAGCCAGACGTCGTCCGGACTCGCAGCGCTGTCCGACAGGCTCCATCGCCGATGTGACTGGCCGGCGAGAGGCTCTTCCCCTGGTACCGGTCTTCTGCAGCAGCGATCGAGGGATCGATCGGCGCGGCGGTGCCAGGCCGATGATGAGACCTTCGAGCGGTGAGAGTGCTTGGCGGGAAGTCCGCTGATGGCGCGAGCGGGAGGGCGCACGCGCTACGCGTGGTGGGTCGGGCCGGCGGACTGACGCGGCGGAGTCTCGGACAGGCCGGGCGGACGCACAGGAAGGTGGTGACACATCTGTGCGCTGCGTAGACGCTGGCGTCCGGATCCCGCGCTTCCGGAGGTGCCCCGTGCCCGTGTCCGCTTCCCGCCTTGCCACCGTCTTGGGACTGGTAGCGATGGGGAGCAGGATGGTCCGGCGGAGCGGAGCACCAGGATCGACGTGGAGGCCTCGGTCGAACGGATCTGGGAGGCGCTGGGCGAGGCCGAGCGGTGGCCGGAGTCGGCGCCGACGGTGACCTCGGTTCGACGCTTCGACGATGAACCGCTCGCTGTAGCGTCCCGGGTCCGGGTGGAGCAGCCCCGGATCTCCCGCCGAGTACTTGTCGTGACCGAGCTCGACCCGAACCGCTCGTTCCCTGGGTGACCACCGGCCGTGGCGTCCGCACCACCGCTTGGCTCCTACTCGAGCTTCTCGGCACTGCTAAGACGCGTGTGACGCTAGCGGTGGAGCAAGTCGGCCCGTAGGCGTGGTGACGCGGTCAACCCCACGGCGAGCGCCTCGCCGTGGGGTCCCACAGAACCTGCTGTCCCAGGCGCTGACCTCTGGCGAGGCAGCGGCGACCGGCGGGATATTCATGCGCATCGAGCGCCGGACTCCGAAAGGGGGAGGAACGGGATGTACGTACGAGTCAGTCGGGGACAGTACGACCCGAACGCGATGAGCGACGAGCAGCTGACGACTTTCACCGAGGGTGTCGCCGCGGCAGTGAAGACCCGACCTGGCTTCGTCTCCTACCAGAGTGGGCTGGATCGGCAGGCCGGCAACCTGGTGGCGATCAGCACCTGGCAGGACGCAGACTCGGCCAACTTCAACCGAGACGCACTCGGCAGCATCATCTCCGAGGCCATACAGGCGGGCATCCGCCTCAAACCACCGATGATCTATGAAGTGACCGCCACGGCCTGACGGTGAGACGGTCTTCGGGCCCACTGTTCGACCTTCTCCACTCGGGCCACTCGACCGTCTCGTCACCGCGATGTCGATTGGACGTGCGTTGCCGGCGGCGCAGGCGGCCAGCAGCGCGCCGCGTAGCCCCGGCGCGGCTCCTGGCGCGGCCTCGACGACGTCGAGCTGACGACCCTGCAGTGCGTCGACTGGTTCGACCGCCGCTGGTTGCCCGGGCATGCAGCGACATCCCCCGCCGGTCGAGTACGAGGACCTCGCATACCGTTCGTTCGCCGGCCCCACCGAGGACCACCTGGCACGACCGAGCCTCCGTGAACCCGGGGCGGTTCATCCCGGCACCGGATGTCGGCCGCTGACCGTGGTCACGGCCGCAGGCTGATCAGCACCAGCGGTCCGGTCACGTGCGGCGCCATCCGCGGCCAGCGCATGGCGTAGGTCTGCCGGGCTGCGTGCCATTGCGGGTCGCCAGGATCTACTACTCGCGCCACGCCCTCGTGCGGTCGACCGGTGAGGCGCACGGTCGCCGGCTGCGGTGTACGGAAGTTGCGCCACCACGTGGCGCGCTGCCAGTGCTGGGGCCACACGACGAGGTGGTCACCGGCGCTGGCGTACTGCACCGGCAACACGTACTGCCGCCCACTACGCCGCCCGACGTAGCGCAACTCGATCGCAGAGCCGCTCAGCAGACGGTGCGCGCGCGACCGCAACACGGCCAGCACGATGGCGTTGCCCTGCGGCATCTTCAGGTGCACCCGTGCACGGCGCACCGCCTGCCGGCGCAGTTCGTCGAGAGCCGCGATCACTCCGTGCACCCTGGTGTCCGGCTGCTGCCTGGCCATGCTGTCCTCCCTGAGCTGATGGTCCACCTCGACCGTGTCCTCGCCGCCGACCCCGGCGCCCGCCGCCCTGCCCGAGAAGCCCTCGATGCGGCGAGGGCAGCCGGCTTCGACCAAGACGGCATCGCCGCATCGACGACGCGGATCCGACCTGCTCCGTCCGGAGTGCCCCGTCGGCCGGGCAGCACCCGACGGACTCTGCGGCGACCTCTCGGCGGACATGAGTGACCCAGACCCGGCCTACGGCCCGTTGCCCTGTCGTGGCTCGTCGGACACCACCGGACCTCCAGAGGACCTGTGCTCAGATCACGGCGGGATCGGGACCCTGCCCCCGGCCCGCTGCAGTCCGCCGATCGAGAGAAGCGCCCAGCCTCCCGGCCTGATACGCGTCACCGAGACGTCGACAGGCCGAGCGTTCGAGGCAGCACCTCACCCCGAGGGCACGTGCCGCAGCTGGCCCAGCGACGCATGCCGGCGGATGGCCGCCCTGCGCCGCATGCCATCTCAACTGGGTGTCCGCCGCACAGCGCCAGCGCCTCCGCACAGCGACACGCCAGCAGGTGGTCGAGCACCGCCAACCCGACGATCCTCGCGGATGTCACTAGATCAAGCCCGCTCCTCAAGGGCTGCCCTGGTCATGCCCCTGCGGCGCGCTCAAGATCGAGGACGCGAGGCGGTGAGGTCCTACCTGGAGGACTGCTGGCATCGTCACCGCCCCGCGGTCGCCCACGCGCATTCGTGCCACCGGCCGCCAGCCACCGACCCGGTTCGGCCCGGTCGACCCGGAGCGACGGTCAGGCGGCCCATTCCCGGTGAGGTCCGCGATGGACGGCGGCGTAGACCTCGTCGCGGAGTTCGTTGGCCCGCCGGTCGGTCAGGGTGCCCGCGAGCGGGCGCAGCACCAGGCGCAGCAGCACGTTGACCTGATCCGGGCGCAGGCCCAGCCGGGTGCGGGCGGCGGACGGCAGGTCGGCGTAGCCGGTGCTGGCCACGAGGGTCACGGACTCCAGATCCTCGGCGGCGGGGCCGAGCGCCGCGCGGACGGCATCGCCGAGCAGTTCGGCGTCGACCGGAGGGTCGGCGACGATCGACAGGTCCCGGCGCACCGGCGGCTGCGCCGACACCGGCCGCCACGGGCGCAGGTCGAGCAGTTGCGCGGCGATGCGGGGCTCGGTCGAGCGCAGCAGGCGGATGTCGTCGATGCCCTTGCGCAGCATGAGCGCCCGGTCCAGGCCCATGCCGAGAGCCAGCCCGCTCCACTGGGCGGGGTCCAGGCCGGCCCTCGCCAACACCCGGTCGGCGGCCAGTCCGCACTCGGCCAGCTCCATCCAGCCGGTCGGCGTGTGCACGTCGATCTGCAGGCCGCAGCGGGTGTAGGGGTGCCGGGCCGGATGGGTGCGCCAGGGTGCCCCGGGGAGGACGGCGTGGACGACCAGCTCGATCATCCGCTGCAGGTCGTCCTCGTCCAGTCGCCCGTCGGGGCCGCCGGCGGTGATGCGCCACAGGTCGACCTGGTGCGGGGTGCCCACGTGCAGCCGGTCGATGCTGTCCCGGCGGTAGCACAGGCCGGGCAGCGCCAGCAGGACGTCGGCCGCCGCGGCGCTTCCGGGGGTGCTCGCGGCGAGGGCCCGCAGGGCGGGCGGGACGCCGGCGCTGGTGTGGCTGCGAAGCATGACCGTCTCGGCGGCGTAGCGGCTGTACCGGGTGTCGCGGGTGACGTCCTCGGTGGCGTAGCCGAGGCGGTCGTAGTTGTCCTCGACGCTCACCAGGGGCCGGCGCCGCTGCAGGTCGAGGGTGCAGCCCCAGGCGTCGGTCAGGGCCGTCAGCACGTCCTCGAGCAGCAGCTGCATCGCGTGCGGCCCACCGGCGGGGTCGGACAGGTCGCGCAGTTCGAGCGCGACCTCCAGGTCGTGGGCGGAGAGCAGGGTGGTCACGGAGTCCCCCTCGGGGTGTCGGTCGGGTGGTGGACCCCCCGGCCGACGGCTCCGTGAACGGGACTACCGGCAGACCTCGGAGCCCGCACGGCTGCTCGGCAGCCGGGGGCAGGGAAAGGAGGTCGCGCGTCCGGGCACGGACCGACGGTAGCTCTCCGTGGGCCACAGCGTCCACGACGATGGATCACGACGTCGGTCCCCAGCTGTCCGGCCGGGGACGGTGGTCGTCCGGCGGCTGAGCGTCACCGCCGCCGCTGCTCGGCCAAGGTGACCCCCGTGGAGAGCGTGCACGCGATGTCGTCGAGGACATCCCCGATCGGAGGTTCGTGGCCTGCCGGCGCGGCCGTGCACCGCCGGCTCGCGCGGTGGGACGAGCGGCTCGACCGACGCCCACAGCTCGTCACTGATCGGCTGCGGCGGCGGGGGAGGCGCCGGCAACGACATGGCCAGAACCTGCGCCGACCTCCCTCAGCCCGACAGAGCCCGAGCACCTACTTGCACAACGTCTCCTATGGCCGATGCAGCCGCTCGAGGCCGTCGAGGATCAGGTCCAGCCCGAACTCGAACTCCTCGCCGTAGTCGTAGCCGGGTTGCAGGGCGTGCTGCGTTGCCAGCTCGACGAAGTGGGGATACCGATCGACGGGGATCTGGGCGAACATCGCCTGCGCCACCTCGGCAGCCTCATCGGCGGTCTGGAACGGCAGGCCCTTCTCCTGCAGCGCGAAGCCGTAGATGTAGCTGTCCAGGACCGAGAAGGCGTGCGCGGTCTGCGGCACGCTGAACCCACCGGCCCGCAGCGCGCCGATCACCGCGTCATGGTGGGCCAAGGTCGCCGGGCCCGGATAGGTGCGCGACTCCATCAAACCTATGGCCCACCGGTGGCGGCGCAGGACCGCCCGTACCGAGAGTGCTCGCTGCCGCATGGCCGCACGCCATCCGTCGTCGGCCGAGGGCAGGTCGATCTCGGTGAAGACCGCATCGATCATGCCATCGAGCAGGTCGTCCTTGTTGGCGACGTGGCCGTACAGCGACATCGCCTCGACCTCGAGCGCCTCCCCGAGCTTGCGCATGCTCAGCGCCTCCAGCCCCTTGCGGTCGGCGAGGTCAACGGCGACCTCGAGCACCCGCCGGCGCGTGAGCGGTCGTCGCGGCTCGCGAGCGGACCCGGTCATCGGCACCTCCAGTCGAACGACCCTTGACACCTTACGGCGTAAGGCTCACCCTTACGCCGTAAGTCTCATGGGCGAGAGGCGGAGGCGATGGACGCCACGGGTTCGGCGCGAGCCGCGCGGAGCAGCGGCGCCGAGACGATGAGTGCGGTGGAGCAGACGCGGTACGGCACCGCTCCTCGGCACGTCCTCGGGATGGGCCGGACCGACCGGCCGGCCCCGAGGGAGGGCCAGGTGCTCGTCCGGGTGCGGGCGGCGAGTGTGGACCGCGGCACCTGGCACCTGATGGCGGGCCGCCCGTACCCCGTGCGGCTGGTCTTCGGCCTGCGCCGGCCGAGCTTCCTCAACCCCGGCCGCAACCTCGCGGGGGTGGTCGAGGAAGTCGGTCAGGGAGTGACCGACTTCCGGCCGGGCGACGAGGTGTACGGCATCGCCTCCGGCAACGGCACCTTCGCCGAGTACGCCGTGGCGAAGCAGGAGAAGCTCGACCGCAAGCCGACGAACGTCTCCTTCGAGCAGGCGGCGGCCGTGCCCGTGTCCGCCGGCACCGCTCTGGAGGCGGTGCGCGACCACGCCCGGGTGCAGCCGGGGGAGGAGGTGCTGGTCATCGGGGCCTCGGGCGGCGTGGGGACCTTCGCCGTCCAGATCGCCCACGCCCTGGGGGCCCGGGTGACCGGCCTGGCGAGCGGTGCCAAGCTCGACGCCGTCCGCGCGCTGGGCGCCGACGGCGTCCTCGACCACCGCCGGGACGAGATCCCGCAGGGCCGCTTCGACGCGGTCATCGACATCGCCGGCCGCCGCCCGCTCGCGCAACTCCGGCGGGTGCTCACCCCGCACGGGCGGCTGGTCATCGTGGGCGGTGAGACCGGCGGCCGGCTGTGCGACGGGCTCGGCCGGCAGTTCCGGGCCGCGCTGCTCTCCCCGTTCGTCGGCCAGACGCTGGGCTTCTTCGTCAGCAAGGAGCGGGGCGCGGACCTGCGCGCGCTCACCGGGCTGATCGAGGCCGGCTCGGTCACACCGTTGGTCGACCGCGTCTTTCCGCTCGCCGAGACGGCGGCCGCCGTCGAGTACCTGATCGACGGCCGGGCGACCGGCAAGGTCGTGGTCACCGTGTGACCCTGTGGCGGACTTCAGGAGGGCGGTACTCCTGCTCCGCGCCGGCTGCCCGCGGGAGCAGCCTGGTCTGTCCGCGAGCCATCGCGCGGTGCGCGAGTCCGTCCGGCCCGCACGGCAGAGCATCACGATCGATGCGCTGAAGGCCCGAACCGCTGCCCCGGACAGTGTGGTCAGCGGCCGGTTCGGTAGGCGTCGCGGCGATGGGCGACGTCGAGGACGGTGACGGTTCGGGTGTCGTCGTCGATGCGGTAGACGATCCGGTAGGTGCCGCGGCGGGCGCTGTGCCGGTCGCTGAGCGGTGGGCGCAGCCGCTTGCCGAGGCGGTGGGGGTCGTCCAGCAGTGGGCCGACGATGAACTCGTAGGCGGCCGCGGCGACGGCTTCGGGCAGGTGGTCGGTGAGCTGGCGGCGGGCGGTGGGGGTGATGGCCAGGAGGTAGGCGTCCTGGTCGTCGCTCACCGCTGCTGGCTGCGTCGGCGGGCCATGGCCGCCTCCAGGTCCTCGCGGCTCTCGACCTCCCCGCGGGCGAGCTCGGCCTCGGAGGCGTGCAGCCGCCGCATGGCGTCGGCGTCGGCGAGGATCTCGATGGTCTCCTCGAGCGACTCGAGGTCCTCGGTGGCGAGCAGGACCGCGGAGGGCTTGCCGTGCACGGTCACGTAGACGCGCTCGTGCTGCCCGCTGACGCGGGCGATCAACCTGGACAGGTGAGCCTTCGCGTCCGCCAGGGACAACGTCGTCATGGTCAGAAGTATGACCACAACGGCGGTGGCGGTCCAGCCGGCACCAAGCGGGTGGTGGGGCCGGGTCGGGTTGGTCCGCGTCAACGACGCGACCAACTCACGACCGACAAACCACCTTCGGTGTCCGACGCCAGCCAACGTCGGCCGATCACGTGAACAGGGTCTGACCTGGAGGTTCGTCGTCGACCGACCCACGCCAACGACCTCGAGATCAACTCGCCGGGTCACCGGTTCGAGTCCAATTGGGGAGCAGAGCTCCTGGTGAGCGTCACGGGGATTCGGCGAACCCCGGACCATCGATTGCGCTGTTTCGATCTGAACCCCCAGCTCTCGGGTCGTCCGACGTCGTCGCCGGCGCACGGATCCCGGTCGGGAGGACGGTGGCCGGCAGGGCGCGGGAGGTGCCGTGGGCGGGGCCGCACAGGTCCGTGGCGCGGGCACTGCGACGCCACCCGCTCCGGTCGACCGGAGCGGGCCGGAGCGGGTGGCGTCGGGGCGTTGCGGTCAGAGGCAGCCGGATCCGGCCAGGGCGGTCTCGACGTCCTCGAGCACGACCTCGGCACCGAGCAGCCCGATGCCGAGCATCCACTCGTCGTCGTCGACCTCGAAGGCGCAGTCGGGCACGGCCTGCAGGAAGTCCCAGACGGCGGTGACGCCGCCCTTGGTGGTCGCAGCGGGGTCGCCGTAGGTGGTGGAGAAGACGACGTCGGCGTCGGCCTGGTCGATCTGCTCGGCGCTGACGTAGGCCATGGAGTACTCGTCGTAGGAGAGCTGCGGCAGGGTGAACCCGACGTCGGTCAGGACGCTGCCGGAGAAGGTGTCGGGTCCGTAGATCCGCGTCTCCTCGGGCAGGAAGCGCACGATCGAGGCGGTGGCGCCGTCCGCGCCGACGGCCTGGCCGACCTCCTCGACCCGCGCGTCGTACCCGTCCAGCGCCTCGGTGGCCTCCTGGGACCTGTTCAGGGCCTCTGCGGTCGTCGTGAACACCGCCCGCCAGCCCTCCTCGTAGTCCGTCAAGACGGTGGGGGCGATCTGGCCGAGCTGGTCGTAGATCGCCTCGTGCCGGACGCTCGAGGACAGGATCAGGTCGGGCTCCAGGGCCGCGATCGCCTCCAGGTCGGGTTCCTCGATCGTCCCGACGGTCTCGATCCCCTCCGTCCGGTCACCGAGGTACTCGGGGAAGCCCGTGGCGACGTCGGACTGCACCGAGCCGATCGGGGTGACGTCCAGGGACAGCGCAGTGTCGAGGTGTGGAGTGTCGAGCGTGACGACCCGCTGCGGGTCGGCCGGCACCTCCGTGGTCCCCAGGACGTGGTCGACCGACCGGGTCCCCGCCGGCGCGGAGCCCTCCTGCGCGGAGGTCTCCTCGGTGTCGTCTGCGGCGGAGGCGCCGCACGCGCTGAGGGCCATCGCGGCGACGACGGCGGTGGTGAGTGAGCGCAGGCGCACGAGGTGCACGTCCTCTCAGCAGGCGGCACGGGGCGGCCGCGTCGATCCGGTGGAGCTCAGCCACATCCGGCGGTCGGACTGGGAGACTGGAGGCTGCTGTTCTATTAGGTGAGGCTGCCCTCAGTCAATCCGGCAGAGTCGCCGCTGTGCGTCGTCTGGTTCCCGGCCCGCGGGGCTCTCGCCGTCGCCGTCCGGCATGGCGAGGCCCTGAGGAGGTGGTCGCACGGCGTCCGCGCCGTCGCTGACCACGACGACCCGGGGAGCGGACCCAGAGGGGACCCGGACGAGCACCGGCCCGTCGGGCAGCCGGAGACGGTCGCCGTCCGTGGCGTCGACCACGGCCGGTTCCTCGCAGGGACCGCTCGAGATCGGGCAGTGCCACCTTCGGCCGGGCCCTGAGCGCCGACGTGGAGGTCGCCGTGGACCACCGGGCGCGCTGCTCCGGCCGTTGCCCGTGGCGGTCCGCCGCCGCCGCGGAGTCGAACCGGGATGAGGGCGATCGCGCGACTGTCCTCGGTCACCCCACCGGAGGTGCCGAGCCAGCCGACGGCCCCGCCGCCAGCTCCTCCATCCACCGGCCGACAGCCGCCTCCAGGGCCTCGGGCCGGGTCGTCCTGCCGTGCACCACCTGGGCGAACACGGCTCACCTCCCGCTGCCGTCCTCCCGCGGCCACCAGCATGGACCGGGGTCGCCGTTCACCGGCCGTCACAGGAGCCCCGGACCTCCAGGCGGCGGTCGGCGCGCGTGGCGAAGGCGAGCGTGGGAAGCAGGACGACGTCGCCGCAGCAGAACTCCTCGGGGGCTCTCGAGGGGGCCGCACGAGGGCGGTGCCCGGCCCCGCCCGGGCGCCGGCGGACCGGACGCGGAGGAGCCTTCCGCCCGGGACCGGGCGCGACCACGAGTCGAGGGACGTCGTGGTCCACGCCGCGCCGCCGACCAGGGCCGTTGTCGCGGCGATGGCGCGGGTGAGCCCTGCGGCGCCGTCGTCCTGCCCTGGTCTCGTCGGCCCGGCGGCCGCCGACGAAGTGCAGTACCGAGCGGGCACTCCGTGCCTCCAGCACTGCCGTGGTGGCGCCACTGGTGACCACCGGCTACGTGGCGCGGTACGGCGGGTGCAGCTGCCGGTGCAGCAGCGGGTCGTCTGTCCTGCGGGCCGAGTTCGCCCTCGGGGCCGTCGTCGTGGCGCTCGAGTGCCCGCGCACGGCTCACGCGGTGATCGTCAGGCGCGAGCCAGGCACTGGCCGCCGGCGAACCCGGGCCGGCCGGCCCGGATCACCTTGCGGCTGGTGTGCGGAGCGAGGTGTCGGGCGGCACGGCCGCCGTCGGCTCGGAGGCCGGTCACGGTCCCGGTGGTGGCGCGTACCGGTACCCGGTCGCGTCGATGGTGGTGCTGTCCAGGACCTGTCGGACGGAGACGGTGGGTGCGCCGGAGAAGTCCGGCAGGAGTGCTGCCACGGCAGGGGGGATGGCGACGCCGAAACCGGGTGCGGCGCCCACCCAGGGCCACATCGTGTCGTCGAGGCGGTGCCCGAGCGGTGCGAGGTCGCCGTCGAAGGGCGAGATCTCGTCCGCAGGGGGGTAGTGGTCCTCGGGCTTGGACCCGGGCACCGCTGCGAGCCGGCGGGCCTGCCAGTTGGCCCACAGCCTGTCGACGTTGGCGTGGTGCAGCCAGAACACCGGGTCGTTGGGCGAGAAGGCCCCCGACATGTGGCCGCCGATGACGTTGTGGCCGCGGTTGTGGGTACGACTGGTCACCTGCTGGTGGCCCTGTTCGAGGACGAGCCAGAAGTACCACAGCGGGTGGACGCCGGGTTGGTCGACCACCAGCCGTTCGAGTCGGTCCACCCCCGCCGCCGTCGGTGGCCAGCCGACTCCTGCGCTCCCGCGCGAGAGCCGGGCGCCGAGCCCCTCGCGCAGCAGCGGGTGGACCGGGAAGCCGGTGGCCCCGGGCGGCCACCACGGGGGCCGCTCCGTCGGCGGCACCGGGTCGCGGAACACGCCATCGGTGACGGGTCCGGGTCCACCCGAGCGGAGCGATCCGAGGAACTCGGGGGTGAAGAGTCCGGTCGTCGCGGCCACGTGGTCGGTCCAGTCCCAGTAGGGGATGGTGACGCCGGGGATCTGGGCCTGCAGCTCCCTCTCGAAGGACCGCAGGTACTGGCGGTGCCACGCGCAGAACCCGATGTTCCAGTGTCCGTAGTTCACGGTCTCACCGGGCGGTAGCCCTGGTGCGATCACCGCCATCACCGCGCCGTGCAGGGCGACGTACTGGTCGTACACGCTGACGCCGGCAGGGCCACCCGGAGCGGGGTGGTGCTTGAGCCTGACGACGGCCTCGAGGAACCGGTCCCGCTCGGCGTCGGCCAGGTCGGTGGCTCTCCTACGGACGTCCATCGCGGTGCTCCCCGCCGTGGTCGTGCCCGCCGCCGTTCCCGCCGTCCGGGTCGGGGCCGAAGTGGTGCTCGAGGTGGCCGCTGGCGGTCACCGGGTGCAGGCCGGCGGTGAACGGCCCGGGCGCGTCGCCGGCGAGCACGCGCGACAGCAGCTCGCGGAAGGTCTCCCCGGTCCGGGTGCGCAGCACGAGCTCGCTCTGGTACATGCTCGGTGGTCCCAGCCCGATCTCGAGGTGCCCACCGGACCGGACCGCCGTCACCGCGATCTCCGCGCGCTGCACACCGACCAGGCCGCAGTGGACGGTGCCCTCGAGTGAGTCGGCCAGTTCCCGCAGGCGCCCCACCGTGCAGCCGTCGAACGCCGACAGCGTCGTCACCAACGTGAGCTTCTCGAACAGCATCCGCGGGCCGGTCACGGCGATCCGCAGTTCGCCGACGTCGACGAGGAGGTCGAGCAGCGTCGGGCCGCCCTTGAACAGTGACGTCGACGCAGTCGTCGATGCGGAGGTCATCGATCCGCCCTTCGGCCCAGGTGTGGCGTCGTCCGGGAAGCGGTCCCCACTCCCGCGCGTCGTGGTGAGCAGCGCGAGTCTCCCGACGGCGCATCACCGGCACGTCACCGACGCGTCACCGGAGGGCCGCGGACCGTCTGGTCCGCAGCGGTGGTCACCCGGCCGTGGTGGGTGTGGCCTGCCGGGCGGCCGTCAGGCGCCGGGCCGCACGCGACGGCGCTCCGGTGTCCTGCGCGTCCTGCGACCGGCACCCACGAGGACCCTCACCACACGAAGGTCCCGGTCGGCCGGGGAGGGACCGCCGCAGGGGACGGTGGTGGGACGGCCTGGTCACCGTGACGCCAGTAGCCCACGACCTGCTCGAGCGGTGCGCTCCTGAGCAGGCGCACCGCCTCCTCGCACCAGCCCTGCAGAGGCGCCACACCGTCGACCTCGGGTCCGGCCTGCAGGACGCGGTAGAGCGCACGACGCAGGAGGAACACGGCGCCCTCGCGGACCGGATCCCCCGGGGGGCGGTGCGCGACGCCGGCCACCCGCTGCACGGCCGTGTCGACGGCGGACTCGAGATCGGCGGCGAGCCCCTCGGGCTGGGGCAGCCCCTCCGCACCGAGGACGCGCCCCATCGCGTCCGCTGCGCCCACCTGGACCAGTTGCTTGAGGGCCTCGGAGCTGCCGGCCGCGAGGCCCGCGGCGACACCGGCCTGCGGCCCCATGATCGCCCCCAGGGTCCCGGCCGCCACGGCGGCCGGGACGGCGGCAGAGACCGCTCGCCGCAGCCAGGCTGCGACGCGGACCCGGGCTGACGCACGCTCCTCGGGTCCCGCCGTCCGCGCCGAGGCGGAGCAGGCCCGGTCGTCGAGCAGGCGGCGGAACCGGATGAGGAACCAGCTGAGCTCCTGGTGGGCCCGCTCCACCCGTCGGGCGTCACCCCGCTCGGGGCGGGGCGGCCCCAGCAGGGCGGCCAGGGTGTCCTGGACAGCGTCAGCGAACTCGAGCTCGCTCGGCGGGGGGCGGTACCCCAGGGCCGGCAGGATCCCCAGGAGGTCGTGGTCGAGCACCTCTCGGAGGCGCAGGAGGTCGGCCCTGCTGGACCTGTCCACGCGGCGCTCGACCGCTGTCAGGTCGTCCCAGAACTCCTCGTCATCGTTCAGCGTCTCCAGCGATCGGAGCAGTTCGCGTCCGGCTGTGACGAGCTCGTCGAGCACGATCCGGTCGTCGACCGCGGCGAGCTCCGCGTCGACCTGCTGGAGCGCGCGCCGCCTGGTCGCCAGGAGGCGCTGGGCGTCGTGCGCCTCGAGGGCCCGGCGCCCGCGGTCCCTGGCCGCCAGCAGGTCGGTGGACGGTGGGCGATCCGTCGCTCCGCCGGGGACCGGTTCCCGGTGCGCCGCGTCCGGGCGTCGGGCCGCCTCTCCGTCGGCCTGGTCCGGGGGAGCGGCCGCCGAGCCGGCGGAGTCTGCGGAGGGTGCGGTCTGGGCGCGCCTCGGCGGGGACGACTTCCGGGGTGCGGCGGCCCTCTGGGTCGCCGATGCCTGAGACATGAGCGCTCCCGAACCCTCGGCGGCGTGCCGGGACAGCCAAGCGAGCGGAGGACGCCCGCACAAGGCCGGGCGTCGCGCCGGCCGCGCCCGGGGCCGGCCAGGGCCTGCGTGTCGCACCTCCGCGTGCGCGCGGAGTCGTCGGTGGAACGCCTCGGGGAGGACGCTGCTCCGGGTGCTACTTGATGCCGGTGTTCGCGACGCCCTGGGCGATCTGGCGCTGGAGGACCAGGAAGACCGCGAGCAGGGGCAGGATGCCGAGGACGGCGGAGGCCATGGTCTCGGCGTACTGGATCGCGGAACCGCCGACCAGGCTGCTGAGACCGACCGGGATGGTCTGCGACTTGGTCTGGGTGAGGACCAGCAGCGGCCAGAGGAAGGCGTTCCACGACGTGATGAACGTCAGGATCGCCACCGCGGAGATCGCCGGCCGGGACAGCGGCATGGCGATCCCGGAGTAGATCCGCCACCAGCTGGCACCGTCGAGCCGGGCGGCCTCGATGAGGGCCACCGGGATGGCCTTCATGAAGGAGTGGAAGACGAAGAGGGCCACGGGGAGGGCGACCGAGGGCAGGACGACCGCCCAGTAGGTCCCCAGCAGGCCGAGTGCCCGGAACTCGAGGAACTGCGGCAGGACGAGCGCCTCCACGGGCACCATCAGGCCGGCCAGGATGAGCCCGAACACGATGTACTTCCCGCGGAAGTCGAGGTTGACCAGGGCGAAGGCGGCCATCGAGGAGACCACCACGGTGAAGACGACCGTGAGGGTGGAGATGACGAAGCTGTTGACGTACCACCAGCCCAGCGGGCTCGAGTTCCACGCGTAGCTGTACGCGTCGAGGTTCCAGTTGTTCGACCACGGGGTCGTGGGGTTCGCCGCGATCTCGTCGTTGGGCCGCAGCGACGTGATCAGCGCCCACAGGAACGGGACCAGCCAGATCAGGGCGAAGAGCGTCACACAGGTGGCGGCGAGCCGGTTGAACAGCTTCCCGCTCTGCTCCTGCTCGCCCCGCCGGCGCGAACGCCCGGCGCCGGAGCGATCGGCGCCGGCCGCAGGCGCGGCCACCACGGTCGACATCGTCGGTCTCCCCTCAGGCGTCCGCGGAGTTGCTGCGCCGCCGGACCAGGAACCAGGCGACGCTGACGAGGACCAGGACCACGAAGTAGACCATCGTCGCGGCGGCCGCGTAGCCGCCCCGGTAGGCGGAGAACCCGGTGTCGAAGATGTACTGGATGACCGGGCGCGTCGTGTAGTTCGGACCGCCGGTCAGCAGGATGTAGATCTGGTCGAACACCTTCAGCGACGAGAGGACCTGGAGGATCAGCACGAGGCCGATGGTCGGGCGCAGCAGGGGGATCGTGATCATCCGGATCTGTTGCCACGGCCCGGCGCCGTCGAGCGTCGCCGCTTCGTAGACCTCCTCCGAGATCTCCTGGAGGGCCGCGGTGTAGAGGATGAAGTTGAAGCCGAACGTCCACCACACGGTGAGCAGGACGACGGCGAACCAGGCACCCGAGGTGCTGCCGAAGAAGTCGGGGGCGGTGAGCCCGAACCAGCCGAAGGCGTTGGTGATGAGCCCGGTCTCGGGCGTGTACATGAAGGCGAAGATGAGGCACACGGCGGCCGAGGGGACGACGTACGGGGCGAAGAAGGCGAGCCGGTAGAACCACTGGCCGCGGCCCAGACGCGAGACGAGGACGGCGAAGAGCAGCGGCAGCAGCACCAGGATCGGCGTGGTCAGCAGCGTGAACAGCGCCGAGTGCCACATCGAGGCCCAGAAGTCGGCGTTGGTCAGGACGTCGGCGTAGTTCGAGAAGCCGACCCAGCTGCCGATGCCGGATCGCACCGTGGTGGTGTTGAACAGGCTGATGACCAGGCCGATGACCACCGGGCCGATGAGGAAGGCGAGGTAGAGGGCCAGGAACGGCGTGGCGAACAGCCAGCCCGCCCGGTTCTCGGAGCGGGGGGCCCTCCCCGCGCTCGCGTGCCGGGTCGTGGCCTCGATCCCGGTCGTGGGCGCGGGCAGCGCGGTGGCGGTCATGTCGGTCTCCGTCCTACACGGGTGGCCGGGCGGTGGAGAACGTCTGCAGGCTGCTGGTCAGGGCGCCGACGCCACCTGCGGGATCGGTGGCCCCGGTCAGCACGCTGGCGACGACGGAGCCCATGGCGGTCTGGAAGTCCGAGCCCGCTCCGGTGTACCAGCCGGGCGGGTCGTAGACCGCGTTGAAGGCCGCCTCCGTGTAGTTGCTCTGCGGCTGGAGCGCGAGGAACTCCTCGCTCTCCTGCACCGGCAGCCAGGCGGGGACGTGTCCGCCGTCCGCCCAGGTCGAGCTCTGGTCCAGCAGGCCCCTGACGAAGCGCACGGCGTTCCCGGTCCGCGTGGCGTCGCGTCCGGGACTCGCCGGTATGACCAGTGCGTGGGAGTCGGCGTAGGCGACCGGCTCGGGGCCGAGGAGGGCGGGGAAGGGCACGACGTTGAAGTCGAGGCCCTCGACATCGCGGTACGTCGGGATCTGCCACACGCCGTCGAACAGGAACCCGACCTCGCCGTTGCTGAAGAGGGTCGACGACGTCGTCGACGTGGCGGTGCGCGGCAGCAGCCCCAGCTCCCCGGTGAGGCTCTGCAGGAAGGTGAACGACTCCTCCATGGCGGCGCGGTCGATCGTGACCCTGGTGCCGAGGTCCTCGACGATCGGTCCGGCCAGACCGGAGTAGGTCATCAGGAAGAGGCGCCAGCAGGTCGAGGGGTCCACCGTGATCGACGCGACCGCCGCGTACTCGTTGCCGGTCGAGTCCTTCATCGCCTGGAGGGTGGCGATGAAGTCGTCGCTGTTCCTCATGGGCTTGAGGTTCTCGCCGGTCTCGTCGAGCAGGCCGGCCTGCTCCGCCAGTGCGCTGTTGTAGTAGAGCACGAACGGGTGGGTGTCGATCGGGACCGCGTACGTGGTGCCGTCCACCGTGGCCTTCTCCCAGGCGGCGGGCGTGAACTGGTCCTCGGTGATCCCCGCGGCGGCGAACTGGTCGGCGACGGGCTCGAGCAGTCCGGCCTGCGCCAGGAGGGGCACCCGGGACAGGTGCGCGACGGTCACGTCGGGCGGGCGGCCGCTCGAGGTCGACAGCGCCAGCTTGGTGTAGAAGGGGTTGCCCCAGGAGAGCAGCGAGGCCTCGACCGACGTGCCGGACGACTCGCGGAAGGTCTCCAGCATGGTCGCCATGTTCTCGCCGTCACCACCACCGAACAGGTGCCAGAAGATGACGTCGGCGGTCCTCGGCTGCCCTCCGGTGAAGCTGGTGGCGAGCGGTGACGCGCACCCCGACATCGCGACGGCGAGCGAGAGACCACCCCCCGCGGCGAGGAACTGACGACGTGAGATTCCAGTCATGGGAGACGTCCAGTCCTAGCCCGAGTTGCCGGTGCCGAGGACTCTGCACGGCTTCCTCGGGGAGGGCAACAGCAGGATCTTCGCCGTGGAGGGGGGCGTGGCCGGACGGATTCCGGAGGTCGCGCCACCGCGAGAGCTCGATCGACGGCGTTCGTGCTGGTGACTCCGTCGCAGGAGCCTCGGGGGTCCGTTCCAGGGCCACGGGACCGGCCGGGCGCGGTCGACCCCACCCGCGGGGCACGAGCCGACGGGCCTGCCCGGCCCGACCCCCGCGGCGCCGGCCGCCGGTGGGCTCGACGACCCCGACCGGACACGCCGGTGTCCGGCGGGATCCGGGGCACCTGCCAGCATCGACGAGTGGGCATCGACGACGTGGGCACCGACGACCGGACGCCCGGCCCGGGTGGCCCGCTCGTCGACCCCAAGACCGAGGAGTGACCATGCCCGTACGCGCCAGCCGGCAGGACGGCACCCACCCCCGCCCGCAACTGGTGCGGGAGGGGTGGACCGACCTGTGCGGCACCTGGCAACTGGCCTACGACGACGCCCGCGAGGGACTCGACGGGCGCTGGGCCGCGCTGGCCGACCTCGCCGACCGCGGCGTCTTCGACCGCGACGTCACCGTGCCCTTCCCGCCGGAGTCCGAGGCGTCGGGCATCGGCGACAACGGTCCCCACCCGGTCCTGTGGTACCGGCGTGCCCTGCGGCTGGCCGACGTCGCGGACGCCGACGCCGTCCGCGGGCACGGGCACCGCGTCGTCCTGCGCTTCGCCGCGGTCGACTACCGCGCGCAGGTCTGGCTGGACGGCACGCTGCTGGGCTCGCACGAGGGCGGCCAGACGCCGTTCTCCTTCGAGGTGACGGACCTGCTGACGGCCGGGGACGCGGACGAGCACGTCCTGGTGGTGCGGGCGGAGGACGATCCGCGGGACGTGACCCAGCCCCGCGGCAAGCAGGACTGGCTCGACGAGCCGCACGTCATCTGGTACTCGCGCACCAGTGGCATCTGGCAGCCGGTGTGGTGCGAGGTCGTGCCGGCCGTGGCGGTGGAGCACCTGGCCTGGACGCCGGACGTCGCCGCCTCCGCCGTGCACCTGGGCCTCACCCTGCGCGAGGTGCCGTCCCGGCCGGTGACGGTGGCGGTGCGGCTGGAGCTGGAGGGCACGCTGCTGGCCGAGCACCGCGTCCGCGTGCACGAGCAGCGGACGCAGACCACGGTGGCAGTCCCCGCGCTGCTCAACGGACAGGCGCGCCAGGACCTGACGTGGTCCCCCGAGACCCCGCGCCTGGTCGACGCCACCGTGCAGGTGCTCGCCGACGACGGCGACGGCGGGGAACGGGTGGTCGACGAGGTCGGCAGCTACCTCGGCCTGCGCACCGCCGGCGTCGGCGGCCGGGCGTTCCTGCTCAACGGCCTGCCGTACTACGTGCGGTCGGTGCTGGAGCAGGGGTACTGGCCGGACTCGCACCTGACCGCCCCGGACGCCGGGGCGCTGCGCCGCGAGGTGGAGCTCATCAAGGGGCTCGGCTTCAACGCCGTCCGGGTCCACCAGAAGGTCGAGGACCCCCGGTTCCTGTACTGGGCCGACCGGCTGGGCCTGCTCGTGTGGGGGGAGACGGCCAACGCGTTCGCCTTCTCACCGGAGGCCGTGCGGCGACTCACCGCCGAGTGGCTCGAAGTCGTGCACCGCGACGTCAGCCACCCCTGCATCGTCACCTGGGTGCCGATGAACGAGAGCTGGGGCGTGCACGACGTCGCCACCGACCCGGCCCAGCACGCCTACACCGTCGCGCTGGCCGCCCTGACCCGGGCGGTGGACCCCAGCCGGCCGGTGGTGAGCAACGACGGCTGGGAGCACACCGACAGCGACCTGTGGACCGTGCACGACTACGCCGACACCGGGGCGGTCCTCGCGCAGCGGTACGGGTCCCCCGAGGTGCGGGCGACGCTGGAGGACTTCTGGCCCGCCGGGCGCCGCGTCCTGCTGCCCGGCGCCGTCGACCGGGGGCAGCCGGTGATGCTCACGGAGTTCGGCGGCGTCCGGTACACCCCGCGGCCGCCCGAGGAGGTGCCCGTGGAGCGCACCTGGGGGTACTCCAGCGCCGAGGACGCCGAGGACTTCGCCGCGCGGCTGGAGGACCTGCTGTCGGCCGTGCACGCCTCGCCGGTGCTGGCCGGGTTCTGCTACACCCAGCTCACCGACACCATGCAGGAGGCCAACGGCCTGCTCGACGAGCAGCGGCAGCCCAAGCTGCCGATCGAGCGGCTGCGCCGGATCATCACCGGCCGCCAGGACTGAACCCCGGGGACCGCGGCCGGACGCGCGGACGCCCCGGCCCGCGGGTGCGGGCCGGGGCGTCCGGAGGGGAGGGTCTACCGCAGGTCGAAGCGGTCGAGCTCCATGACCTTCACCCACGCCTCGGCGAAGTCCCGCACGAACCTCTCCTTCGCGTCGTCGGCCGAGTAGACCTCGACGATGCCGCGCAGGATCGAGTTCGAGCCGAACACCAGGTCGGCGGCGGTGGCGGTGCGCACGACGTGGCCGTCGGCGTCCAGCCCCTCGTAGACGCCCTCGGTGTCGACCGAGGTGCGCCACGAGGTGCCCAGGTCGAGCAGGTTGCGGAAGAAGTCCTGCGACAGCACGCCCGGGCGGTCGGTGAAGACGCCGTGGCGCACGCCGCCGGTGTTCGCGCCGAGCACCCGCAGGCCGCCGACGAGGAGCGTCATCTCCTTGGCGGTCAGGCTGAGCATGTAGGCCCGGTCCACCAGCAGCGTCTCCGGCTGGAGCTTGCTGCCCGGCGCGATCCAGTTGCGGAAGCCGTCGGCCCGCGGCTCGAGCCAGCGGAAGTTCTCGACGTCGGTCTGCTCCTGCGAGGCGTCGGTGCGGCCCGGGGAGAACGGCACGGTCACCGGCACGCCGGCGTCCGCCGCGGCCTTCTCCACCGCCGCGGTGCCGCCGAGCACGATGAGGTCGGCCAGCGAGACCCGCTTGCCGGTCTGCTGCTCGAACTCCGCCCTCACCCGCTCGAGCACCGGCAGCACGTCCCGGACGCCCTCGTTGACCGCCCAGCCGAGCTGCGGCTCCAGGCGGATCCGGGCGCCGTTGGCGCCACCGCGCATGTCGGTGCTGCGGAACGACGCGGCCGAGGACCACGCCGTGTGCACCAGCTGCGGGACGGTCAGGCCCGACGACAGCAGCCGCTGCTTGAGGTCGGCGACCTCCGCCTCGCCCACGAGCTCGTGGGCGACGGCGGGCACCGGGTCCTGCCAGATGAGCTCCTCGGCCGGGACGTCCGGGCCGAGGTAGCGGCTCCGGGGGCCCATGTCGCGGTGCAGCAGCTTGAACCAGGCGCGCGCGTACTGGTCGGCGAAGTACTCGGGGTCGCGGTAGAAGCGCTCCGAGATCTCGCGGAACCCGGGGTCCATGATCAGCGCGAGGTCGGTCGTCGCCATCATCGGCGGGTTCTTCCTGCCCTCGATGTGCGCGTCGGGCACGAGCTCCTGCGCCTCGGCGTCCTTCGGCTTCCACTGCTTGGCGCCGGCGGGGCTCTCGGTGAGCTCCCACTCGTAGCGGAAGAGCATCTCGAAGTAGGTGTTGTCCCACGTCGTCGGCGTCGGGGTCCAGGCGCCCTCGAGGCCGCTGGTGATGGTGTCGGCCCCCTTGCCGGTGCCGTGCTGGCTGATCCAGCCCAGGCCGTTGCCGTGCACCGGGCAGCCCTCGGGCTCCGGGCCGACGAGCTCGGGGTTGCCGGCACCGTGCGTCTTGCCGAACGTGTGACCACCGGCGATGAGCGCGACGGTCTCCTCGTCGGTCATCCCCATCCGGCTGAAGGTGACCCGGATGTCGTGGGCGGAGGCGACCGGGTCGGGCTGGCCCTTCGGGCCCTCCGGGTTGACGTAGATCAGGCCCATGGTGACCGCGGCGAGGTGGCCCTCCTCGAGGTCGAGCGGGGCGTCGTCGGCGTAGCGCTCGTCGCCGAGCCAGGTGTCCTCCGGCCCCCAGAAGACCTCCTCGGGCTGCCAGCTGTCCTCGCGGCCGAAGGCGAAGCCGAACGTCTTCAGGCCCATGTCGTCGTGCGCGACGTTGCCGGCGAGCAGCAGCAGGTCGGCCCAGGAGAGCTTGCGGCCGTACTTCTGCTTGACCGGCAGCAGCAGGCGGCGGGCCTTGTCGAGGTTGGCGTTGTCCGGCCAGCTGTTGAGCGGGGCGAAGCGCTGCGCGCCGGTGTTGCCGCTGCCGCGGCCGTCGGCGATGCGGTACGTGCCGGCCGCGTGCCACGACATCCGGATGAACAGCGGGCCGTAGTGACCCCAGTCGGCCGGCCACCAGTCCTGCGAGGTGCGCATGACCTCCACGAGGTCGCGCTTGACCGCCTCGACGTCGAGCTGCGCGAACTCGGCCCGGTAGTCGAAGTCCTCGCCGAGCGGGTCGGAGCTCTTCGCCGGCCTGTTCAGGACCGACAGGTCGACCTGGTTGGGCCACCAGTCCCGGTTGCTCTGCGGCCGCCGGTCGGTGACCGGGGTCGGCGACTTGATCGCCGGGTTCTCGCTCTCGCTGGTGCTCTCGCTGTGGACCTTGTCGACCTCGTTGGTCACGGTCTCCCTCTCTCTGCTGGGGGGTGGGCGGGCGAGTCGGGGAGCGGACCGGCCGCGCAGGACGGGCAGCGTCCCCAGTAGACGACCTCGGCCTCGTCGATCACGAAGCCGCCCTCGTCCGAGGGGGTCAGGCAGGGCGCGACGCCGGTGGCGCAGTCGACGTCGACGATCGAGCCGCAGGACCGGCAGACCAGGTGGTGGTGGTTGTCGCCGACGCGCGCCTCGTACCGCGCGACCGACCCCTGGGGCTGGATGCGCCGCACCAGCCCGGTGTCGGTGAGGACGCGCAGCACGTCGTAGACGGCCTGGTGCGACACCGCACCCACGCGGTCGCGGGCGGCGCCGATCAGCGTCTCGGTGTCGACGTGCGGGTGGGCGTGGACGGCGTCGAGCACCGCCAGGCGCGGGCGGGTGACCCGCAGCCCGGCCGCGCGCAGGGCGCGCTCGAGGGCTGCTGCGTCGGGCACAGCGGCATCTTGACGTCCAGCCTGGAACGAGTCAAGAAAGGGTCCGGCTCCGGCGCCCCGCCACGGGCCTCCCCGGGAGGTCCCGGAGCCGGCCGGCGTCCGGGAACCGGGGGGTGCCCCGGGTCCTCCCGGATGTGCCGCACGCGGCCGGGTCAGCAGCCTGGACGCATGCCAGCAACCGCCCCCGGCCGAGCCTCGGCGGGCGCCTCCGTGCCGCTGCCCGCGGTGCACCGGTTCGCCGGCGACTCGACCCCGGCCCAGTTCGCCCGCTTCGTCCTCGTCGGCGGCTCGGCGAACGTGGTCTACGCCGGCCTGTTCCTGGTGCTGGCCCCGCTCGGGGACCAGGCGGCCAACGTCGCCGGCGTGATGGCGTCCACCGCGCTGGCCAACGAGCTGCACCGCCGGCTGACCTTCCGCGCCGGCGACCGGGCCGGCTGGGCGGCGGCCCAGTGGGCCGGTGGGGGACTGGCGGTCGCCGGGCTGGTGACCTCCCGTCTCACCCTGGCCGCCCTGGAGACCTGGACGGGCCCGGCCGGGCCGCTCGTCCCGGTGCTCGCGGTGTGGACCGTCAGCGGCGTGGTGGGGCTCGCCCGGTTCGCCGGACTGCGGTGGGTCCTGGTCGTCCGCCCGGGGCCCGGCGGGCGGGGTGCTGCGGTACACACCTCCTGACAGGAGCACCGACCAGGAGCAGGAGGCGCACGTGACCGGGAGCCCGGTCCCGCTGTGGCAGGACGAGCCGTACTCCCCGCGACCGCCGCTGGAGGGCGAGGTCCGGGCGGACGTCTGCGTGGTGGGCGCCGGCGTGGGCGGGCTGGCGACCGCCCGGCGGCTGCTCGACGCCGGGCTGTCGGTGGTCGTGCTCGACCGGCACGAGGTGGCCTCCGGCGCGAGCGGCCGCAACGGCGGCTTCTTCATCGCCGGCGCCGCCCCGATGTACCACGAGACCCGCGACCTCTGGGGCCGCGAGCGGGCGGTCGCCGTGCACGCGGCGACCCTGGCCACCCAGCGCGAGGTGCTCGAGGTGGCCGACGCCGTCGGTGCCCGCTCGCACTTCCGCGTCGGCGGGCTGCTCCGGCTCGCCGTCGACGCGGCCGAGGCCGACGACGTCCGGGCCAACGCCGCGGCGCTCGCCGAGGACGGCTTCCCCGGGGAGCTGGTGGCCGGCGGCGACCTGCCGGACCCGCTCGCCCGGCCCGGCCGGGCCGGGCTCTTCTTCCCCCACGACGGGTCGGTGCACCCCGTCCGCTGGCTCCGGGCGCTCGCCGCCGCCCTGGAGTCGCGCGGGGCGCGGGTCCTCGAGCACTCGCCGGTGGTCGCGCCGCCGGCCGCCGACGGCGACGGCGTCTGCGTGCGGACCGCGTCGGGCGTGGTGCGCTGCGACCGGGCCGTGGTGGCCGTGGACGGCGACCTCGCCGCGCTGGTGCCGTCGGCGGGGGCCGTGCGCCCGCGGCGGCTCAACATGCTCGCCACGGCACCGCTGCGCCGGACGGTCCTGCCGTTCCCCGTCTACGCGCGCTTCGGTCACGAGTACGTGCACCAGACGGCCGACGGCCGGATCGCGCTCGGCGGCTTCTCCGACCTCGACGGCGACGCGAGCTGGACCGACCGGGCCGAGGCCTCCACCGCCGTCCAGGATCGCCTGGACCGGTGGCTGGCCGAGGAGCTCGGGGTCGACGCGCCGGTGACGCACCGGTGGGCCGGTGTCGTGGGCTTCGCCGAGGACCCCCTGCCGCGGTGCGGGCCGGTGCCCGGCACCGACGGGCGGGTGCTCGCCCTCGGCGGCTACAACGGCACGGGCCACGTGCAGGCGTGGGTGGCCTCCCGCGTGGTGGCCGACCTCGTCGTCGCCGGCGGCAGCCCGTCCGCCGGGCTGTACGCGGCCGTCGACGCCTGAGCGCCGGTCGGCGCCGCTCGCCGTCGTCGGGTCACGGGTCGGCGGGCAGCGGGGTCGCGGGCCACTCGAGCAGGCGCGCGCCGAGCACCGCGGTGTGCAGGGAGAACCGCTGGTCGGGCCGGGAGACGCTGTACCCGGTCAGCTGGGCGACCCGGGCCAGGCGGTAGGTGACGGTGCGGACCGAGACGTGCAGCCGGCGGGCGGCCTCCGTCGCGACCTCACCGGCGTCGAAGTACGCCTGCAGGGTCTCCAGCAGCACCCCCGGGCCGCCGCGCACCCGGGTCAGCGGCGTGAGGACGTCGCGGACCAGGTCGGCGATGGCGGCCTGGTCGCGGCCCAGCACCCGGTGGACGAGCAGGTCCCGGGCGTCCACGACGTCGCCGGTCAGGGCGAGCCGGTCGGCGAACACGACGGCCTCCAGGGCCTCCTCGTAGCTGCGGGCCACCCCGAAGGCACCGGGGAAGGCCCGGCCGGTCGCGACCCGCCACCGGCCGGGGACCCGCAGCCGCCGGAGCTCCTGGTGCAGCACGCCGCCGACGTCGCCGGCCGGCTCCCTCGCCCCGGCCGGTGCCGCCCCGCCGGGGACGACCACCACGACGCGGCCGTCCTTGGTGGCCACCAGCACCTCCCGGTCGCCGAACCGGCCGACGACGGCGCGCTCGAGGACGGTGGCCGCGCGGTCGAGCGCCACCCCTCCGTCCCGCGGCGCCACCAGGGCGACGTGGTGCGGCGTGCCCAGGTCGATGCCGAAGGGCTCGGCGCGCTCCACCATCCGCGACACGTCGGCGTCGCCCCGCAGCAGGTCGTCGACGAACTCCGCGCGCATCGCCTCCTCCCGGCGGATCATCTCGCGGCGCTCGGACTGGTGGCCGTCGACGAGCACGCCGACCGCGTCGTCGAGCACCCGCAGGACCGCCTCGGCCGCCCGGCGGACCTTCTCCGGGTCGGACGAGCGCACGACGACGGGCAGCTGCCGCCACAGCCGCCAGGCCGCGGACAGGTACAGGTCCACCGCGCGGCGGGCGTCGACGCCCTGCGCCGCGGCCCGGCGACCGAGCTCGCGGACCGCGTCGAGCTCCCGGGCGTCCGGACGGCGACCGTTGATCGCGGCGTCTGCGAGCAGGGGCAGGTACCCGCCGAGCAGCTCCGCCGGCGCCCGGACGGCGGCCGCGGCGGAGGTCCCCACCGAGACGAGCCACTCCTCCGACGCGCCGGCCGGCGGACCCGCGACGTCCCGGGTCATGGGCGCACCTCCCGTCCTGGCACGTCGGGTGCGACCACCGGCCGCGCCGCTGTTGCCGGTGGGCGGCAACAGCCTGCCGCACGCGGCCGCCGCGTCACCGGTGGGCGGCCGCGCCGCCCCCGCCCACCGGTTCGCCCCGGGCGCGCCGCTCCGGCGAGCGGCGCGGGGCCGCCCGCGGTCGCCCACGCGTCCGCGGACCCGTGGGCAGGCCGTCGGCGCGGGCCGGGTCCACGGCCACCGGCCCGGCCAGCCCCACCAGGTGCAGCGGGCGGAGCACGCACCGGCGTCCGCCGGTGCGGACGACCAGCCGGGCACCGCGCGAGCGGCAGCGGCGGTGCGCCCGCGCCAGCACGCCGAGCCCGGCGACGCCGAGGAAGGTCACCCGCTCCAGCCGGACGACGAGCTCGCGGACGCCGGCCCGGTCCGCCGGCGCGTCCAGGCAGGCCGCCAGCAGCGGGGCGGTGCAGGTGTCGACCTCGCCGACGACCTCGACGACCACGCGGCCGGGGCGGAGGTCGCGCACGGTGGTGACCGACAGCAGCTCACCGGGCACGGTCGTCGACCGTTCGGCGGAGGTGTGCGGCACGGGGGCTCCTGGTGGGAGGGCCCACCCGCCGGCGACCGCGAGGGGAGGGCGGGCACCGGCGGGTGGGTGTCCGGGACGGCTCAGCGCTGCTGGCAGGAGACGCAGGTCGCCGCGAACGGCCGGGACTCCAGGCGCTCGGCGGGGACGGCGCTCCCGCAGGAGGTGCACACGCCGTAGGTGCCGGCGGTGACGCGGTCGAGCGCGGCGTCGATCTCGCCGATCGTGCGCAGCAGGGCGGCCGCGCGGTCGACCGCGACCGGGTCCGGCACCGAGGTGGCCGCCTCGGCCAGGGCGAGCTCGCGCTGCCGGACGCAGTCGGCCCGCTGCGCCTCCAGCAGCGCGCGGAACGGCGCCCGGTCGGGAGCGGGGGGAGTGAGTGTCGACATGCTCTCCTCCTGGGAGACGAGAAACGCGCCCCGCGGGAGCGGGGCGCGCGTGCGAGGACCGGGCGCCGGGGGTCGGGACCCCGCCGGTGGCGCCCGGTCCCGGACGGGTCGCGGCAGGTCCGCGTCGCGCGGGCCGGGGGCCCGCGTGCGGTCGTGCACCACTGCTCCCCCTCCCGCCGGACCAGGGACCGGGACCCGACCCTCTCCCCGCCGCGCGGCCGGCGACAGGGTGCCCGCCGGTGAACCCGGACGCCGCTCCCTTGCCGACGACCGGCAAGCAGGGCGCCGACCGGTGCACCCCTGGTCGGGCGCGCTGGACGGGCCCGTTCGGAGGTCGTATCGCGTTACGATGCACCTGTCGCGACGGGAGCCGCGGCGGGGCTCCTGCCGAGGAGGTCGATCGTGCTCGACGACGACGGACGGTCCACCGGGGCCTTCCCCGGCAGCGGAGGGCGGCGGCCGGTGGTGGTGGGGCTGGGCCCCGGCGCCGCCGACGGCGACGCGCTGGTCTGGGCGGCCGCCGAGGCCGCGGTGCGGCAGGTGCCGCTGCGGATCGTGCACGTCGTCCCGCACCGGTTCGTCCTCGACCCGTGCGGCGTCCTCCTGTCGGTCGACGGCCTGCCCGGGGTCACCGCCGCGGCGGCCGAGGTGGTCGAGGCCGCCCTCGCCCGGGTCCGGTCCGTGGCGTCGGAGCTGTCGCTGTCCGGGTGCGTGCTGGCCGGCGCACCGGTGCCGCTCCTGCTCTCGGAGAGCCGGGAGGCGGGGCTGCTGGTGCTCGGCGGGCGGTCGCGACACCCGGCCGGCCGGGTCTGGGCCCGGGTCGCCGCGCGGGCGTGCTGTCCCGTCGTCGTGGTGCGCGACCGGCCCCGGGTGCCCGCCGGGCCGTCCCGGCCGTCGGTGGTGGTCGGGGTCGAGGCGACCGGGTCCTGCGCCCCGGCGCTCGGGTTCGCGTTCGCGGCCGCGACGCAGCGCGGCGTCCCGGTGACCGCGGTGCACGCCTGGGGCGCGGACGTCCCCGCCGACCTGGAGGGCGCCTGCGGCGCCCCCGCGGTCGCCGAGGCGGAGGCCCGGGAGGTCCTCGAGCGGGCGCTGGCCCCCCTGCGCCGCCGCTTCCCCGACGTCCCGGTGCACCGGCGGGTGCCCTGCACCGACCCCGCGGCGGCGGTGGTCGCCGCCTCGTCCGGCGCCGCGCTCGTCGTCGTCGGGTCCCGCAGGCTCGGGCCGCTGCGCCGGAGGCTGGCCCGGTCGGTCAGCCGCGAGGTCGTCCTGCGCGCACCCGCCCCGGTGGCCGTCGTGGGCGCCGACCGCGTCGAGTACCGCGTCCCGCCCGCGCCGGGCGCTCGCCGGCAGGTCCTCAGGCGGACTCGTGCCAGGCCGGGAGGGTGAGGGCGGCGTCCATCCGCCGCAGCTCGTCGCGGTGCAGCGCGGCGAGCCGGCCGAGGAGGGCGTCGCCCCGCGCGGTGAGGGTGACCCGCACGGCCCGGCGGTCGTCGGGGTCGGGTGCCCGCGCGACGAGGTCCTGACCCTGCGCGCGGGTGACCAGCTCCACCACGCTGTGGTGCCGCAGCTGCAGCCGCTCGGCCAGCTCGCGGACGGTGGCCCACTCGCGCCCGGGGAAGCCCTTTAGGGCGAGCAGCAGCTGGTACTGCTGCGGCGTGACGTCGTGCTGCCGCACGGTCTCCTCGCTGAAGCGCAGGTAGCGCCGGATGGCGGAGCGGAACCGGGCCAGCGCCTCGAAGTCCTCCTTGGTCAGGGGCTCCTCGGAGGCCGTCCCGGAGGGGTCCCGCCCGTCGTCGCGCGCGGGCCCCGGGGTCACGGCCGGGCGGCGGGGCGGACGGCGTCGAGGTGGCCGTCGTGGCTCGCGGCGACGTCCTCGAGCTCGACGACGTCCGGGAGGTCGCCGGCCTCCTCGTCGGCCGCGCCGTCGCCCGGAAGGCGGACGACGGACTCGTGGTCGCCCTGCGGTTCGACCTCGACGGCCCCGCTCATGCGCGTGCTCCCCTTCCCGTGCGCCACCCGCTGGTACCTCGCGACACGATACGCCGGGGCCGGCCCGCCGGACCGGGTCGCTCAGGCCAGGGCGGCGAGCACCTTCTCGACGCGGCGGGCCCGCGTCTCGGCGGTCCTCGCGCCGGCGACCGACTCCGCGTGCGCCCGCTGCCGGCTCGGGGAGAGCGCGCCCCACGCCGCGGTGGCCGCGGGGTCGGCGGCGAGCGCGGCGGCCAGGTCGGGCGGCACCTCCACCGTGCGCGGGGCGTCGTCGACCCGGAGCCGGACCTCGACCTCGTCACCGGCGCCCCGGCCCGTGGCCGCCCGGGTCGCGGCGTTGAAGGACACGAGGTACCGG
This sequence comes from Geodermatophilus dictyosporus, assembly GCF_900115505.1. Taxonomy (GTDB): domain Bacteria; phylum Actinomycetota; class Actinomycetes; order Mycobacteriales; family Geodermatophilaceae; genus Geodermatophilus; species Geodermatophilus dictyosporus. Next base: position 154,048 of record NZ_FOWQ01000008.1, read on the forward strand.
CCGCCCATGGAGGCGATCGTCGTCCGGTAGGTGTGTGCGCCGTCGACGGTCACCTCCACCGGGACACGCTTGCCGCGGCCGAACCCGAGCACCACGTCCTCGGGGACGACGATGCCGACGTTGTTGCCGCCGGCGGCCCACAGCGTGGTGCGGAAGGTGGCCTCGGCCGGGGGCGGGGTGCTCATCGCGGGTCTCCTCGTCAGTCGTGCCGCTGGTCCTGCTGGGACCGGTACCGGACGGCGGACTCATCGGTGTCCCCGCGCGCCGGCGAGGTGCGCACGGCGAGCACGGCGATGTCGTCGTCGGCCCGGGCGCCGAGCCGCTCGAGGAGCAGGTCGCACACCTCGGCGAGGGGCCGCTCGCCGGGCGCCAGCTCGGCGGCCACGTCCGCCAGGCGGTCCAGGCCCGCGTCGAGGTCCTCGCCGCGCCGCTCGACCAGCCCGTCGGTGTAGAGGAGCACGGTCGTGCCCGGCGGCAGGACGGCGGTGTGGTCCCGCCGGGCCCGGCCGGCGCTCCCCAGGTCGAGCCCGAGGACCGGGTCGGGGCGGGTCTCGAGGGAGGACACCGCGCCGGTGGGGCCGAGCAGGAGCGGCGGCAGGTGCCCGGCCGAGGACCAGACGAGCTGCCGGCCGTCGTCGGACACCTGGGCGACGAGCGCGGTGGCGAAGACGGGGGCGTCGAGCGCGCCGGTGGCCGTGTCGACGGCGTCGAGGACGGCGGCCGGCGAACGGGACCCGTCGTGGCCGGCCACCCGGACCATGGTGCGCAGCTGGCCCATGAGCGTCGCTGCGTGGATGTCGTGCCCCGCGACGTCGCCGATGACCAGCCGGGTGGTGCCCGACCGGTCGCGGTAGGCGTCGTACCAGTCGCCGCCCACGACCTGCGCGTTGCCGGCGGGCACGTAGCGGGCGACGAGCTCCAGGCCGGGGAAGCGGGGGAGTGCGGTCGGCAGCAGGGCCCGCTGCAGGTGGGTGGACAGGCTGCGCTCGTGGTCGTAGGACAGGGCGCGGTCCAGCGCGAGCGCCGCCCGCTCGGCCACCGCCTCGGCCACCTCGACGTCGTCGGGGCCGAAGGGCGCCCGCCCCGACGTCCGGACCAGGGTGAGGACGCCGAGCAGCTCCCCGCGGGCCCGCAGCGCCACGCTGATCTCGCTGGCCGCGTCGAACCGGGCCCGCAGCTCGCGCTGGCCCTCGGACAGCCCGTCCAGGCCGGCCAGGTCGGGCAGCAGCTCGGTGGCGCCGGTGGCGAGGACCCGGCCGGCCCCGTGCCGGTCGCCGCGCCGGCGGGTGAGCACCCCCGCCAGGTCCGCGAGCCGGGGCTGCCGGTCGCGGCTGCGGTGCTCCAGGGCCTGCACGCGCAGCAGCCCGCTCTCCTCCACGGACGACACGACGGCGAGGTCGGCGAGCACGGGCAGGGCGACGCGGGCGATCGTGGCCCAGCTGTCGGCCAGTCCCGCGCCGATCGGCAGCGCGTCGCCGATGCGGGACAGGAACTGCGAGCGCGCGCGGGCCGCCTCGGCGTCGACCGCCAGCGCCCGCAGGGCCAGCTCCTGCGACGCGACGTCGGCGAGCCGGCCGAGCACCTCGACGTCCCGCGCGGTCCAGGCGCGCACCGCCGTGTCGGCGGCGGACAGCACGCCGGCCACCCGGCCGTCGGCGGCGTGCACCGGGAACCCCGCCCACGCGAGCACCCCCGCGCCCGCCACGGAGGGGTCCTCGCGCGTCCGCTCGTCGCCCCGGACGTCGTCGAGCACCAGCGGGCGGCCCGAGCCGAGGACGGTGCGGCAGAGGGACTCCGGAGCCGTGCCGTGGGGCCCCGCGCCGGCGACCGTCACCGACGCGATCGGCGCACCGGTCAGCAGCCGGACCAGTGCCGTCAGCCGGTCCCGGCTCGACCCGTCGTCGTCGTGCCGCCGTGCGAGGCCCTCCGGCCGGGCGGGGGAGCGGGCACCGGCGCGGACCCCACCCGGGTCCCCGCCCGATCCGTCGCGCACGAACCGATCATGCCAGGCCGGCCGGGCGCGCCCGGTTGAGCGGCGGGACCGCGGGTAACGGCCCGTGGGCGGGCCTGTAGCAGGACGGGGCCGGCCGGACCCTCCCCGCGGGGCGACCCGGGCCGCCGAGCCAGCCTGCTCGGCGCAGGCCGGGGACCCGGAGGGATGACGTGCACGACGAGATCTGGTCACACCGGCCGACACCCGCGGCCGGTCCGGCCGGGGCCGTCCTCTGGCAGTGCGCCCCGGCCACGACGTCGGAGCTGACCGACTCCCGCGCCCGGCTGCGCGGCCGGCTGGCCGACGGCGGACCCGCCGCGCCCGCCGAGGAGTGCCTCGACCAGCTGCTGCTGGCCTTCGAGGAGCTGGGCTCCAACGCGCTGCGGCACGGCTCCCCGCCGGTCGAGATCACCGTGACGCTGTCGTCGGGCACCTGGGTGCTGGACGTCAGCGACGGCGCACCGGGGCGGCAGCCGACCCCGGCGGTCGACCGCGACCCCGCCGCCGGCGGCCTGGGCCTGCACCTCGTCGCGCGGCTGGCGGTGGCGCACGGCTGGGACAGTCACGACGGCCGCAAGCACGTGTGGGCCTGCATCGACGTCGTCCCCGACGCGGGCTGAGCGCCCTCGGCGCCACGTGGCGCCCCCGGCGACGTCCCGCCCGGCCGGGGTCCCCGGGCCCGCGGCCCGGCGCCGGACGAGGTGGGCGACGAGCACCAGCGCCCAGGCGGGCAGGCTCAGCAGCAGCTGCGACCGGCTGTCGTCGCGACCGCGATCTGCACGAGCAGCGCGACGGTCGCTGCCGCCGTGCGGGCTCGGGGAGGCGAACGGCCGGTGTCCGGCCGGGCAGCATCCCGGTGCGCCGCTCCGGGGCACGCCACCGCACGGCACCCCGGGGCCGGGAGTGTCGGACGTGGCCGGTCCGGCCCGGTGGTCGGCGGGCCGGGTGCCCGCCACGATGGGCCCGTGGACGACGTCGCACCCCCGGCCGCCGCCCCGCGCACCGCGGTGGTGACCGGTGCCGGCACCGGGCTGGGCCGGGCCATCGCCCGGGCACTGCTGGCCGACGGGTGGGCCGTGGCCCTGCTCGGTCGGCGCCGGGAGGCGCTGGAGGAGACGGCCGACGGCGCCGCGCACACCCTGGTGCTGCCCACCGACGTCACCGACGAGCACCAGGTCGACGCCGCGTTCGCCGCCGTCCGCGACACCTGGGATCGCCTCGACCTGTTGGTCAACAACGCCGGCTCCTTCGGCCCGTCCGGCGAGGTGGACGAGGTCGACGTCGCCGACTGGCGGGCGACCGTCGAGGTCAACGTCACCGGCGTCTTCCTCTGCGCCCGCGCGGCGGTGCGGCTGATGAAGGCGCAGGACCCGCCCGGTGGGCGGATCGTCAACAACGGCTCGATCTCCGCGCACGTGCCGCGGCCGGCCAGCGTCGCCTACACCGCCACCAAGCACGCCGTCACCGGCCTGACCAAGGCCATCGCGCTCGACGGCCGCGCGCACCGCATCGCCTGCGGGCAGGTCGACGTCGGCAACGCCGCCACCGAGATGACGGCGGGCATCGCCACCGGCGCCCGCCAGGCCGACGGCTCGGTGCGGCCCGAGCCGACCTTCGACCCCGCGCACGTCGCCGACACCGTGGTGCAGACGGCCCGGCTGCCCCTGGAGGTCAGCGTCCCGTTCACCACGATCCTCGCCACCGGCATGCCCTACCTCGGGCGCGGCTGAGGGACGCCCGTGCGCTTCGCCGTCAACACCTCGATCCTGTTCGGCGACCTGCCGCTGGAGCGCCGCCCGGCCGCCGCGCGGGAGGCCGGGTTCACCGCGGTGGAGTCGTGGTGGCCCTTCGACGCCGTCGACCCGGGCGACCGGGAGGTCGAGGCGTTCGCCCGGTCGGTCGAGGACGCCGGGGTGCGGCTGGTCGCGCTCAACTTCCCTGCCGGGGCGATGGCCGACGGCGAGCGCGGGCTGGTGTCGGTGCCGGGCCGGGAGGCGCAGTGGCGCGACGCGGTCGCGGCCACCGTCGGCGTGGGCGAGCGGCTGGGGGTGCGGCTGTTCAACGCGCTCTACGGCAACCGGGTCGAGGGTGCCGACCCGGCCGCGCAGGACGCCCTAGCCGTCGAGCACCTGGCCCTCGCCGGGCGGGCGGTGGCGCGGATCGGCGGCACGGTGCTCCTCGAGCCGCTCAGCGCCGCGCCGCGCTACCCGCTGCGGACGGCGGAGGACGCGCTCGCCGTCGTCGACCGGGTGGCGGGGGAGGCCGGCGTGCGCGACCTCGGCCTGCTGCTGGACCTGTACCACCTGGCGGTCAACGGCGGGGACCTCGACCGGGAGGTCGCCGTCCACGGCCGGAGGGCCGCGCACGTGCAGGTCGCCGACGCGCCGGGGCGCGGTCCGCCGGGCTCCGGCGGCCTCGGCCTCGAGCGGCACCTGCGCCGGCTGGAGGAGGGCGGCTACGCCGGCTGGGTCGCGCTCGAGCACCTGCCCGGGGACGGCGACCCGTTCGCCTGGCTGCTCCGCGAGCGCCGCGCCGCGGGCTGACCGGCGGCGCCGTCCGCCCGGTCCGCGGTGTGTGCACCTGCCGCGGACCGGAGGCGCCGGGTCCTCTCGGGGGCCGACCCGCCGGGGTGAGCCGCTGTCGACTGTCGCCAGTCCACACCAGGGTGCCGCGGCTAGGATGAGGTACGACGAGGAGGCTGGTCCGTGAGCGTTGAGTCCCTGTCCGCCCTGGACCGCAGCACCCTGCGGGAGCGCTCCCTCGAGGCACTGCGGGCGGCGATCCTCTCCGGGCGCTACCGCCCCGGGGACCACCTCGGCGAGGTGGAGCTGGCGGGGTCGCTCGGGGTCAGCCGGGGCACGGTCCGCGAGGCCCTGCGCCACCTGCAGCAGGAGGGCCTGGTCACCGCCGGCACCCGCGGCATGTTGCGGGTCAACAGCCTGACCCCCGCGGAGGTCCACGAGCTCTTCCGCGTCCGCGCCGCCCTCGAGGCGCTGGCCGTCCGGGAGGTCGTCGCCTCCCCGCGGCGCGAGGCGGCCGCCGCCGCGCTGCGCGCGGCCGTCGAGCAGCTGACCGACGAGGCCGAGCCGGCGGCGCGCATGGAGGCCGACCTGGCCTTCCACCTGCAGCTGTGCCGGCTGTCGGGCAACTCCATGCTGGTCGAGGCCTGGCAGCGCCTCGAGGGGCGCATGCGGGTCGCGATCCTGGACGGGGCCGACCGGCAGGCGCCGATGATGGCCCGCGAGCGGCACGTGCCCATCGTCGAGGCGATCGAGCGCGGGGACGCCGAGGCCGCCGTCCGCGTCGTCGACGCGCACATGTCCGACGCCGCGGAGCACTTCGCCGCGCCCTCGCGTCCGGCCTGACTCCCCCGGCGGGGCGCACGCCCGGGGGACATGCTCCTCCGACGTGCCCTGAGGGGCGTCGCAGTGTCGTCCGGACGACGACCTGACCTGCGCGGACGCAGGTGCTGCCCCGGTGACCCTTGACACCGTGACCCGGGCCACCCACTCTGGTCGCCAGTTGACTGTCAACAGTCAACGGACAACGGGGACTCGACGCCCACCGCCCACTGGAGGTCACCGTGACCGAGCGGCACCCACCCGTCCACGACGGCCACCTCGAGGAGGTCGCCGCCTGGCACCCCATCGAGGGGACACCGGAGAAGAGGAAGGTCGCCATCGGCTGCTCCGTCGGGGCGACCATCGAGACCTACGACTTCATCGGCTTCGGCATCGCCGCGGCGCTGTACTTCAACACCGCCTTCTTCCCCGCGGACGACCCGCTGTCCGGCACCCTGCTGTCCTTCGCCACGCTCGGCATCGGCTTCGCGGTGCGCCCGCTCGGCGGGATCATCGGCGGCTACCTCGGTGACCGGATCGGCCGCAAGCCGGTCCTCGTCGGCTCCCTGCTGCTCATGGGCGTCGCGACGGTGCTCATCGGCGCCCTGCCCACCTACGAGCAGGTCGGCATCTGGGCCGGGATCCTGCTGGTCCTCGTCCGTGTGGTGCAGGGGCTGGCGTTCGGCGCGGAGTGGGGCGGCGCCATCCTCATGTGCTTCGAGCACGCCCCCTGGCGCAAGAAGGGCCTCTACACCGGCATCACCCAGGCCGGCTTCCCGGTGGGGCTGCTGCTGGCCAACCTCGCCTTCCTGATCAGCGTCCCGCTGGGCGGCACGTGGGCGTGGCGGGTGCCGTTCCTGCTGTCGGCCGTGCTGATCGTCGTCGGCATCGTCATCCGGCTCAAGGTCGAGGAGTCCCCGGAGTTCGAGGAGCTCAAGGAGGAGGGCGAGCTCTCGAAGAACCCGCTGCTCGAGGTGCTCCGCGACGACTGGCGCAACATCCTGCGGGCCTTCTGCCTGCGGATCACCGAGACCGCCGGCTACGCGGTGTCGGTCACCTTCATGCTGTCCTACGTCGCTGCCGAGGGGCTGGCCGACCGGTCGGTCACCCTGACCGCGACCATGATCGCCGCGGGGATCGGCATCGCCGCGACCACGGCCTGGGGCGCCCTCACCGACCGGGTGGGCCGGCGGCCGGTCTACCTGCTGGGCACCGCGCTGCACCTGCTGTGGGGCATCCCGCTGTTCCTCGTCGTCAACACCGGCGCCGCGGTGGCGATCGTCGTCGCCTTCGTCGTCAGCTACGCGGTCCTGCAGAACTGCCTGGCCGGGGTGCAGGGCGCCTGGTTCTCCGAGCTGTTCGCGACCAAGACCCGCACCACGGGCGCCTCGCTGGCCTACCAGCTGTCGGCCGTCGTCTCCGGCTTCACCCCGCTGGTCACCACCGCGCTCTACGCCGGCTTCGGCTGGATCGGCCCGGCGCTGCTCTTCAGCGCCTACGGCCTGCTCGGCCTGGTCGCCGCCCTGCTCACCCGGGAGACCTGGGGCCGGGCCCAGCGCGACGACGTCGCCGCACTGGAGCGTGCCCTCGCCACCCGCTCGTCCGTCCCCGCCCCGCGCTCCGGGACGCCCGAGCGCCGCACCCCGGCCGCCTCGGCGACCGACTGACCCCCCGACGACGAGGAGGACACCATGACCTCGCTGACCACACCGTCCACACCGACCGCGCCGACCGCACCAGGGGCCGCGCCCGGCACCGGGGACCGGGCCGAGCGGGTCGAGCGGATCCGCCGGGCCGCCCACCGGATCCGCCGCAACGCCCTCGACATGGGGGAGGTGCAGGGGCAGGGCTACATCGGCCAGGCGCTGGGCGTGGCCGACGTGCTCGCCACCGTCTACACCGACCAGCTCCGGTTCCGCCCCGAGGACCCGCACTGGCCCGGCCGGGACCGCTTCCTGCTCTCCATCGGCCACTACGCCATCGCCCTGTACGCGGCGCTGGCCGAGGCCGGGACCATCCCGCTCGAGGAGCTGGAGACCTACGGCTCGGACGGGTCGCGGCTGCCGATGTCGGCCATGGCCTCCTACACCCCGGGCGTGGAGATCTCCGGCGGCTCGCTGGGCCACGGGCTGCCCGTGGCGACCGGGATGGCGCTCGCCCTGCGCCACCAGGGCAACGGTGCGCGGGTGCTGGACCTGCTCTCCGACGGCGAGCTGGACGAGGGCTCGACCTGGGAGGCGGCCCTGGCCTGCGCCCACCACGGCCTGGACAACGTGACGGCGATCGTCGACGTCAACGCCCTGCAGGCCGACGGCCCCACGGCCGGCGTGCTGCGCACCGAGCCGGTGACCGACAAGTGGCGCGCCTTCGGCTGGCACGCCCTGCGGGTGGACGGCAACGACGTCGGCGCGCTCGTCGACGCCTTCGACGAGCTGCGCGGCCACCGCGGCTCGCCCTCGGTCCTCGTCTGCGACACCCGCATCGGCCGCGGCGTGCCGCTGCTGGAGAGCCGGGAGAAGGCCCACTTCATGCGCGTCGAGGAGCACGAGTGGCAGATCGCCCGCGACCAGCTCGAGGAAGGACTGGCCCGATGACCAGCACGACACCGGAGAAGCGGCTCACCACGTCGGCGATGATCGCCTCGTTCGCCGACCCCGGTCAGCGGACCACGAGCGCCCCCTTCGGGCACGCGCTCAACCGGCTGGCCGAGCAGCGGCCCGAGGTCGTCGGCCTGTCGGCCGACCTCGCCAAGTACACCGACATGCACGTCTTCCGCGACGCCCACCCGGACCGCTTCTTCCAGATGGGCATGGCCGAGCAGTCGCTGCTCGGGACGGCCGCCGGGATGGCGGAGGTCGGGCTGGTGCCCTTCGCCTCCACCTACTCGGTGTTCGCCACCCGCCGGGCCTACGACTTCCTCTGCCTGGACATCGCCGAGCCGGGCCTCAACGTCAACGTGGTCGGCGCGCTGCCCGGACTCACCACCGGCTACGGGCCCAGCCACCAGGCCACCGAGGACCTCGCGATCCTGCGCGGCTGCCCCGGCCTGACCGTCGTCGACCCCTGCGACTCCGTCGACATCGAGCAGGCCGTCCCGGCGTTGGCCGACCACCCCGGCCCGACCTACCTGCGGCTGCTGCGCGGCGCGGTGCCGACAGTGCTCGACGAGTACGACTACCGGTTCGAGCTCGGGAAGGCCGCCGAGCTGCGCACCGGCCGCGACGTCGTGCTGATCTCGACCGGGCTGATGACGATGCGGGCGCTGCAGGCGGCGGCCCGGCTCGAGGCCGACCACGTCGACGTCGCCGTCCTGCACGTGCCGACGATCAAGCCGCTGGACACCGAGGCGGTCCTGCGCGCGGCCCGCACCGACCGGCTCGTCGTCACCCTGGAGAACCACACGGTCGTCGGCGGCCTGGCCGAGGCGGTCGCCTCGACGCTCGCCTTCGCCGGGGCCACCACCCGGGTGGTGCCGATCGCGCTGCCCGACGAGTTCCTCGCCGCCGGCGCCCTGCCCACCCTGCACGACCGCTACGGCCTGTCCACCGACGCCGTCGTCGCCCGCGTGCGCGGCGAGCTCGGCGGCGGGACCGCGCCGCGCTGGGTCCCCGAGCCCGCCCCCGCCACCGCCTGACCACCCACCCCGAAGACCCCCGGAGGAACACCGTGCCCACCACCGACAGGACCGCCGTCGTCACCGGCGCCGCGTCCACCCGCGGCATCGGCCGCGCCACCGCCCACGCCCTCGCCGCCGCCGGCTGGCACGTCGCCGTCCTCGACCTCGACGAGGCCGGCGCCAAGGAGGCCGCCCACGAGATCGCCGACCGGCACGGCGTGCAGGCCGTCGGCACCGCCTGCGACGTCACCGACGAGGCGTCGGTCGAGACCGCCCTCGCCGTCCTCGACGCCGCCCTGCCCCCGGTCGGCGCGCTGGTCAACAACGCCGGCATCACCTCGCCGACGCCCTTCCTCGAGGTCAGCGGCCAGGAGTGGGACCGCATCTTCGCCGTCAACGTCCGCGGGTCGTTCAACGTGACCCGCCGCCTCGCGCCCGGCATGGCCGAGCGCGGGTTCGGCCGCATCGTCTTCCTGTCCTCGGTGTCGGCCGAGCGCGGCGGCGGCGTCTTCGGCGGGGTGGCCTACTCCGCCGCCAAGGCCGCCGAGCTCGGGTTCACCCGCGCGCTGGCCCGCGAGCTGGGGCCGCACGGCATCACGGTCAACGCCGTCGCCCCGGGGCTCATCGACACCGACATCACCGGCGGCGCGCTGGAGGGCGAGCGCAAGACCGCGCTGGTCGCCGGCATCCCGGTCGGCCGCAACGGCCGGGTCGAGGACGTCGCCGACCTGATCACCTACCTCTGCCGCGAGGAGACCGGGTACGTCACCGGCGCCACCTACGACGTCAACGGCGGCTCGCACATCCACTGAGGACCGGCCCGGCGTCTCGCGGTGTGTGCACGTGCCGCGGACGCCGGGCCGTCGCGTCCGCGGTGTGTGCACGCACCGCGGACCGAGCGCTGTCAGGGGGTCGCGGACGGCGTCCGGGCGGCCGGCCCGCCGGTGAGGCGGCGGTCCCAGGTGGCCAGCACCTGCGGGTCGGTCGGCCGCGAGGCGAGGCTGCCGGCCAGGTAGCCGGCGAGCGCCGCGGCGAGGCCGTAGTAGATGGGCTCGTTGGCGTAGATGTCGCCGACGACGACCATGGTCACGAGCGTGGCCAGCGTGCCGGCGGCCATCGACACCAGCGCGCCGACGTTCGTCCCGCGCCGCCACACCAGGCCGCCGAGGATGGCCACCAGCAGGCCGCCGACCAGGATGTCGTAGGCGATGGTGAGCGCGGCGACGACGTCCTGCAGCACGCACGCGATCGCGATCATCACCACGCCGAAGCCGGCGACGTAGAGCCGGTTGCTGCGGACGTGCTCGTGCTCGCTGCCGGCCTCCGGGTCGCGACCGCGCAGCCGCGCGACGATGTCCTGGCTGAACACCGTGGCGGTGGCGATGAGCGCGCCGCTGGAGGTGGACATCACCGCGGCCAGGGCGGCGGCGAGCACGAGCCCGGCCAGCAGCGCCGGCATGGTGGCCTCCACGACCGCGGCGAACGCGTCGTCGCGGGCGTCGAGCGCCGGCAGGACCACCCGCGCGGCCATCCCGATCACGGCGCCGGCCACGCCGTAGAGCAGGCAGTAGACGCCGGCGGCCGTCCCGGCCCAGCGGGCCACCCCGGGGCTGCGCGCGGTGAACACCCGCTGCCAGATGTCCTGCCCGATGAGCAGGCCGAAGGTGTAGACGACGAAGTAGGTGACGATCGTGCCGCCGCCGATGGTGGTCAGCGACAGGGCGTCGGCGGGCAGGCCGTCGGCCAGCCCGCCGAACCCGCCGGCCTCCAGGACGACGACCGGCAGCAGGACGAAGAAGATGCCGACGGTCTTGATCACGAACTGCACGAAGTCGGTCAGGGTGATCGACCACATCCCGCCGAGCGTCGAGTACAGGACGACGACGGCCCCGCCGACGACGATCGAGGGCACCCGCCCCAGGTCGAGCAGGGCCCCGAAGATGGTCGCGTAGGCGATCGTCGAGGTGACCGACAGCATCAGCGTGTAGCCGAACATCACCACACCGGAGAGCACGCTCGACCCGGGGCCGTAGCGCAGCTCGAGCATCTGGCTGACGGTGTAGACGCCCAGCCGCTGGATGCGGCCGGCGATCAGCAGCGAGAGCGCCAGGATGCCGGTGCCGATGGCGACCACCAGCCACATCCCCGACAGCCCGTACTCGTAGCCCAGCCCGACGCCGCCGATCGTCGAGGCGCCGCCGAGCACGATGGCGGCCATCGTCCCGGAGTAGAGCAGCGGGCCCAGCCGCCGGCCGGCGACCAGGAAGTCCGACTGGGTGGTCGCCCGGCGCTTGCCCCAGAAGCCGAAGGCGATCATGGCGGCCAGGTAGAGGCCGACGACGGCGACGTCCACGACTGTCCTCCTCCTCGTGTCTGCGTCGGGTCGGGTCCGGCCGGCCGGCTCAGCGCGGGGTGGCCCCGCTCGGGCGGAACGGCGCGCCGTGACCGGGGACGACGAGGGTGGCCAGGTCCAGCACGCGCTCGCGCTGGCGCCGCAGCTCGTCGCGGTCGGGGGAGTAGGGGTCGTCGGCCGGGCCCTCGCCGGTCCACCACAGGTGGGTCAGCGCGACCACGTCGTCGGCCGTGCCCACCAGGGTCGTGACGTCCTGCGGGGTGTGCCCCGGGGTGGCCAGCAGCCGCACCGAGGGGGTGAGCTCGACGCCGTCGGCGGGGCGGCGGGTGAACACGTCGCCCTCGATCACCGACTGGAAGTCGTGCACCGGGACCACCGGGAACAGTGCCACGTTGAGCGTGTGGTCGAGGTGGTGGTGGCTGACGACGACGTCGGTGACGTCGCCAGGCTCGACCCCGAGCGCGCGCAGCGGCCGCAGGATCAGCTCGCGGTCGGCGACCATGCCCGGGTCCACGACGACCACCCGGTCGGCGTCGCGGACCAGGCTCACCGTCCCGGCCACGTTCGGCAGTCGGGCGTAGCCCTCGACGAGGACGTCGACGCGGGCGGTGCGGGAGAGGTCGGCCACGCGGCGGACCGTAACAGCGCAGCTCACCGCGCACCGGCCCCTGCGCACCGGCCATGCGCACGGGTCATCGGGCGGGCTATTGGACAGCACCGCTCCGGGAGGACGAGGCTGCCCGGGGACCGGTCGCGTGGGAGGGGGTCCGGTGACGACGACGGACTCCGCGGGCCTGCGGATGCACACGCCACAGGCCCGCTGGGTGCTGCTCACCACCGTCCTGGGCTCGGGCCTGGCCATGCTCGACGCGACGGTCGTCAACGTCGCCCTGGAGCGCATCGGCACCGACCTCGGCGCCGGCTTCACCGGGCTGCAGTGGACGGTCAACGCCTACACGCTGACCCTGGCCTCGCTGATCCTGCTCGGCGGGTCGCTGAGCGACCGCTTCGGCCGGCGCCGCGTCTTCGTCGTCGGGGTGACCTGGTTCGCCGCGGCCTCCCTGCTGTGCGGGCTGGCCCCCGACGTCGGGACGCTGGTCGCCGCGCGCGCACTGCAGGGCGTCGGCGCGGCGCTGCTCACCCCGGGCAGCCTGGCGATCATCTCGGCGTCCTTCTCCGGGGAGGACCGGGCGGCGGCGGTCGGCGCGTGGTCGGGCCTGGGCGGGGTCGCCGGCGCGGTGGGGCCCTTCCTCGGCGGCTGGCTGGTGGAGTGGAACTGGCGGGCGGTCTTCCTGCTCAACCTGCCGCTGGCCGTGGTGATCGTGCTCGTCGCCGCCCGGCACGTGCCCGAGACGCGCGACCCCGATGCCGCGCCCCGGCTGGACTGGGCGGGGACCGTGCTGGCCGCGGCCGGCCTGGCGGCCCTGACCTACGCGCTGACGACGGCGGGCCGGCCCGGGCAGGGCGCCGTCGTCGCCGCCGGTGCCGTGGGAGGGGTGCTGGCGCTCGCGGCGTTCGTGGCGGTGCAGCGCCGGTCGGCGCACCCGCTGGTGCCCCCGGCGCTGTTCGCCAGCCCCCGGTTCACCGCCGCCAACGCGGTGACCTTCCTCGTCTACGCCGCCCTCGGCGTGCTGTTCGTGCTGCTCGTCCTGCAGCTGCAGGTCGTGTCCGGGTTCAGCCCGCTCGCCGCCGGGACCGCGCTCCTGCCGGTCACCGTGCTGATGCTGCTGTTCTCCGCCCGGGTGGGCGCCCTCGCGCAGCGCATCGGCCCGCGGCCGCTGCTGACCGGCGGCCCGCTGGTGGCCGCCGCCGGGCTGCTGCTCATGCTGCGCATCGGGCCCGGGGCGTCCTACGGGGCCGACGTGCTGCCCGGCGCGGTGCTCTTCGGCGCCGGGCTGACCCTGCTGGTCGCGCCGCTCACCGCGACCGTGCTCGACGCCGCGGAGGCCCGCTTCGCCGGCGCCGCCTCCGGCGTGAACAACGCCGTCGCCCGGGCCGCCGGGCTGCTCGCCGTCGCCGCCGTGCCCGCCGCGGCCGGGATCGGCGGCGACGACCACACCGATCCCGGGGCCTTCGCCGGCGGGTTCCGGGTCGCGCTGCTCATCTGCGTCGGCCTGCTGCTCGCCGGGGCCGCCGTGGCCGCGACGACGCTGCGCCGGCCGCTCGACGACGTCCCCGCGCCGACCCCGCCGGAGGAGGCGCGGTTGCGCGTCGAGGAGTGCCCGCACTGCGGCGTCACCGGGCCGCAGCTGCACCCGTCGCGTCCCGGCACCGGAGGGGGTCCGCGGTGAGCACCGGCACGGACCAGCCGGCCGGCGCAAGCCGGTCCGACGACCGGGGCGGGGTGCTCGGGCGCCTGTCGCCGCTGCGCCGCTCGCTGCGCACCGAGGCCGGCGGCGCCGGGCTGCTGCTGGCGGCCACCGTCCTCGCGCTGGTCTGGGCCAACTCGCCGATGGGCGAGGGGTACACGGCCTTCTGGCACACGGAGTTCGCCGTCCGGTTCGGCGGCACCGAGTTGGCCCTGGACCTGCAGCACTGGGTCAACGACGGCCTGATGGTGTTCTTCTTCTTCGTCGTCGGGCTGGAGATCAAGCGCGAGCTGGTCATCGGCGAGCTCACCGACCGGCGCCGGGCCGCGGTGCCGGCGCTGGCCGCCGTCACCGGCCTGGTGGTCCCGGCGCTGGTCTACGTGGCCTTCAACCTCGGCGACGAGGCGGCGTCGGCGTGGGGGGTGGTCATCTCCACCGACACCGCGTTCCTGCTCGGTGTCCTCGCCCTGGTGGGGCCGGCCTGCCCGGCGCAGCTGCGGCTGTTCCTGCTGACCCTCGCCATCGCCGACGACGTCGGCGCGCTCACCGTGATCGCGCTGTTCTACACCGAGGACCTGCGGCTGACGCCCCTGGGCCTGGCCGTCCTGGGCCTGGCGCTGATGATCGGCCTGCGCTACCTCAACGTGTGGCGGGGCCCGGCCTACCTGGTGCTCGGTCTCGGCGTGTGGGTGGCGATGCACGAGTCAGGGGTGCACCCGACCCTCGCCGGGGTCGTCATCGCGCTGTTCACCCCCGCCTACGCGGCCCGGCGCGACGAGGTCGCCGACGCCGCGCGCCTGGTGCGGGCCTACCAGCAGTCGCCCAACCCGCAGTTCGCCCGGGCGGCGCGGCTGTCGATCGACCGGTCGGTGTCGGCGAGCGAGCGGCTGCAGCAGCTGTGGCAGCCGTGGACCAGCTTCGTGATCGTCCCGGTGTTCGCCCTGGCCAACGCGGGCGTGCCGCTCACGGGGGAGACCCTGCGCGCCGCGGCGTCCTCGCCGGTGACGCTCGGCGTGGTGGCCGGGCTGGTGCTCGGCAAGCTCGCCGGCATCCTGCTCGGCACCGGCCTGGCGGTCCGGCTGGGCCTCGGCCGGCTCGCCCCGGGGCTCACCGCGGCGCAGCTGGCCGGCGGCGCCGCGCTGTCGGGCATCGGCTTCACCATCTCGCTGTTCATCGTCGACCTCGCCTTCGACGACGCCGACCAGCGGGCCGCCGACCAGGCGCGGGTCGGCGTCCTGGCCGCCTCGGTGCTGGCTGCGCTGCTCGGCTGGGCGCTGTTCCGCCTCGCCGACCGCCGCCGCCCCGCCGGCACCGGCCGGCCGGTGCTGCTCGAGCCGCCCGTCGACCCCGACCGCGACCACGTGCGGGGACCGGTCGACGCGCCGCTCACCCTCGTCGAGTACGGCGACTTCGAGTGCCCGTTCTGCGGCCGGGCCACCGGCGCGGTCGAGGAGCTGCGGGAGCGGTTCGGCGACCGGCTGCGCTACGTGTTCCGGCACGTGCCGCTGGCCGACGTCCACCCCCACGCCCGGCTGGCCGCGGAGGCGGCCGAGGCCGCCGCCGCCCAGGGCCGCTTCTGGGAGCTGCACGACCGGCTCTTCGCCGAGCAGGACCGGCTCACCGCCGGCGACCTGCTCGAGCACGCCGCCGCCGTCGGCCTCGACGTCGTGCGCTTCTCCCGCGACCTCGGCTCGGGCCGGTACGCCCGGCGGGTGCAGCAGGACGTCGAGTCGGCCGAGGCCAGCGGAGTCGAGGGCACGCCCACCTTCTTCGTCGGCGGGCGCCGGCACACCGGGCCCTACGACGCCGACTCGCTGGCCGCCGCGCTGCTGGCGGACGCGGGCTGGGACGGCGCGCTCCCGGAGCCCCGCGGGGGAGCCGCGAGCCCGGTGCTGCCGGCGCTGGGTCCCCGGCGGCGCGACCCGGAGGCCGGGCCGGGGACCACGCCGGTCCCGCTGCCGGCCGACCTCGAGGAGACGCCCGACCGGCACGGCGCCTTCCCGCGCCTGCCCGACGAGCAGCTGGCGCTCCTGGAGCGGTACGGCACCCGCCGCACGTGGGCGCCCGGGGAGACGCTGTTCCGCGAGGGCGACCCCGGCTACGACCTGCAGGTCGTGCTGTCGGGCCTGGTCGCCGTGGTCGAGCACCACGGCCACCCCGACCAGCGGGTCGTCTCGGTGCACGGCGCGCGGCGCTTCCTCGGCGAGCTGGACCTCTTCAGCGACCGCCCGGTCTTCCTCACCGCCGTGGTGCTGCAGCCGGCCGAGGTCGTCACCGTCCCCGACGCGCAGGCCCGGCTGGTCTTCGCCGAGGACCGCGCGCTCAAGGAGACCGTGCTGCGCGCCTTCCTCATCCGCCGCTCGATGCTGCTGGCGCTGGCCGCCGACGTCCGGATCGTGACCAGCGGCGCGTCCCCGGAGACCGACCTGCTGCGGCGCTCCGCGGAGGAGCGGGGCCTCAGCGCCGTCGTCGTCGACGTGGAGACGGAGGACGACGTCGCCGCGCTGCTCGCCGACCTCGACGTCACTGAGGAGGACCTGCCCGTGGTCGTGTGGCGCTCCGAGCGGGTGCTGCGCCGCCCGACCCCCGCCGAGCTGGCCGCGCTCGCCGACGCGCCGGCCGGCGCCCCGCCCGAGCCGGCCGTCCAGGAGGGCCCGTGACCGAGACCCCCGACGTCCCCGCCCGGCCCGGCCGCCCGGCCCGGCCGGTGCTGCTCACCGTGGACGACGACCCCAACGTCTCCCGCGCCGTCGCCCGCGACCTGCGCCGCCGCTACGGCGGGGACCACCGCGTCGTCCGGGCCTCCTCCGGCGAGGAGGGGCTGGCCGCGCTGCGCGAGCTGACGCTGCGCGGCGAGCCGGTCGCGGTGCTGCTGGCCGACTACCGGATGCCGCAGATGAACGGCATCGAGTTCCTCGAGCAGGCGATGGACCTCGTGCCCCGCGCCCGGCGCGCGCTGCTCACCGCCTACGCCGACACCGACGCCGCGATCCAGGCGATCAACCTCGTCGACGTCGACCACTACCTGCTCAAGCCCTGGGACCCGCCGGAGGAGAAGCTCTACCCGGTCGTCGACGCCATGGTCGAGACCTGGCGGGCCAGCCCCGACACCGCCGTCCAGGACGTGCGCCTGGTGGGGCACCGGTGGTCGGCGCCGTCGTTCGCCGCCCGTGACTTCCTCGCCCGCAACGCCGTGCCCTACCGCTGGTACAGCGTCGACGAGCCCGAGGGGCGGCGGCTGCTGGCCGCGGCCGGCGCCGGCCCGGACGACGTCCCGGTGGTGGTCCCGCCCGACGGGCAGCCGGTGCTCTCCCCGACCGAGGCGCAGCTCGCCGCCGCCGTCGGGCTCACCGTCGAGCCCAGCACCGACTTCTACGACCTCGTCGTGGTCGGCGGCGGCCCGGCCGGGCTGGGTGCGGCGGTCTACGGCGCCTCCGAGGGGCTGCGCACCGTGCTCGTCGAGCGGCAGGCCACCGGCGGCCAGGCCGGGCAGAGCAGCCGGATCGAGAACTACCTCGGCTTCCCCGACGGCGTCTCCGGCGGCCAGCTCGCCGACCGGGCCCGCCGCCAGGCCACCCGCTTCGGCGCCGAGGTGCTCACCACCCGGGACGTCAGCGCGCTGGAGGCCCGGGGCTCGGCGCGGGTGGTGCACTTCGCCGACGGCGGCAGCATCGCCGCGCACGCGGTCGTGCTCGCCACCGGCGTCTCCTACCGGCAGCTCGACGCCGAGGGCGCGGGCGCGCTCACCGGCCGCGGCGTCTACTACGGCTCGGCGCTCACCGAGGCCGCCGCCTGCGCCGGGCAGCACGTGTACGTCGTCGGGGGCGCCAACTCCGCCGGCCAGTCCGCCGTCTTCTTCTCCCGGCACGCCAGCTGCGTGACCCTGCTGGTGCGCGGGCCGTCGCTGGAGGCGTCGATGTCGCACTACCTGATCGAGCAGCTGGCGCAGTTGCCCAACGTCGTCGTCCGCACCGGCACCACGGTCGTGGCCACGCGGGGCGGTGAGCACCTCGAGGAGCTGGAGCTGCGCGACCGCACCGGCCGGGTGGACACCGTCGCGGCCGGCCACCTGTTCGTCTTCATCGGCGCCGCGCCGCGCACCGACTGGCTCGACGGCGTGCTCGCCCGCGACGGGCGCGGCTTCGTGGCCACCGGCCCGGACCTGCTCGTCGACGGCCAGCGGCCCGCCGGCTGGCCGCTGCAGCGCGACCCCTACTTCCTGGAGTCCAGCGTCCCCGGGGTGTTCGTCGCCGGTGACGTGCGCGCCCAGTCGGTCAAGCGGGTCGCCTCGGCCGTCGGCGAGGGCGCCATGGCCGTCACCCTCGTGCACCGGTACCTGGAGGAGCGGTGACCGCGACACCCCCCGACGCCCCCGCCCGCCTGGCACCGGACCGGCTGCGGGAGCTGTTCCTGTTCACCGACCTCGACGAGGACCAGCTGGACTGGGTGGCACGGGCCGGCCGGGTCGAGTCCTTCCCCGCGGGCAGCGACGTCTCGGTGGAGGGCGAGCCGGCGGAGTGCTTCCACGTGCTGCTGTCGGGGACGCTGAGCATGGTGCGCCGGGTCGGTCGCGACGAGGTCGAGACCGTGCGGTCGGACACGCCGGGGGTCTACAGCGGGGCGGTGCAGTTCTACCTGGGCGACCAGGTCGACCAGGTGTACCCGGCCACGGTCCGGGCGGTCACCGACTGCACCTTCCTGGCGCTGCCCGCGGCCGAGTTCGCCGCGGTGTTCCGCCGCTGGTACCCGATGGCGGTGCACCTGCTCCAGGGGCTCTTCCTGGGCACCCGCAACTCCGAGGAGCTGGTCGGCCAGCGCGAGCGGCTGCTGGCCCTGGGCAAGCTGACCGCCGGGCTGACCCACGAGCTGAACAACCCCGCGGCCGCGGCGTCCCGGGCCACGGCGGCGCTGGGCGAGCGGGTCGCCGGGATGCGGCACAAGCTGGCCCTGCTCGCCGAGGGCCGGGTCGACGGCGAGCAGCTGCGCCGGCTGACCGACCTGCAGGAGCGCTTCGTCGCCCGCATCGGCACCACCGGCGAGCTCGACGCGCTCGAGCGGGCCGACCGGGAGGACGAGCTCGGCGACTGGCTCGACGACCGCGGCATCGCCCGGCCGTGGGACCTGGCGGCGGTGTTCGTGCCGGCCGGGCTGGACCCCGCCTGCCTGGAGGAGGTGGCCGGGACCGTCGGGGAGGACTTCCTCGAGCCGGCGCTGCGCTGGCTGGCCTACACCGTGGAGACCGAGACGCTGCTGCGCGAGGTCGCCGAGAGCACCCGGCGCATCTCGCACCTGGTCGACGCCGCCAAGCAGTACTCCCAGCTCGACCGCACCCCGCACCAGCCCGCCGACCTGCACGAGGGCCTCGACGCGACCCTCGTCGTCCTCGGCGCGAAGATCGGCCCCGGGATCCGGGTGGTCAAGGACTACGACCGGGACCTGCCGCGGGTGCCGGCCCACGCCGCCGAGCTCAACCAGGTCTGGACCAACCTCATCGACAACGCGCTGGCGGCCATGGCGGGCCGCGGCACGCTGACCCTGCGCACCGCCGTCGACGGCTCCTCGGCGCTGGTCGAGGTGGCCGACACCGGCCCCGGCATCCCGGAGGAGCTGCGGCGGCGGGTGTTCGAGCCGTTCTTCACCACCAAGCCGGTGGGGGAGGGCACCGGGCTGGGCCTCGACGTCGCCTGGCGCGTGGTCACCGTCCGGCACGGCGGGGTGATCACGGTCCGCTCGCAGCCGGGGGACACCCGCTTCCAGGTGCGCCTGCCCCTGTCCGGCAGGGCGGGGTGACCGTCCGGTCAGGCGGCGCCCGGGCCGGCCGCCGACGCCGCGGCCGCCGTGCAGCTGCGCACGAAGTCGTGCACCTGCGCGCGGCCGTCGCCCTCCCGCCAGGCGACGGCCAGGTGGGCCGGGGCCAGGCCCCGCACCGGCCGGACGACGAACTCCGGGCGGCGGTAGATCTCCGCGTTGCCCCCGCTGATCAGCGCCACCCCCAGGCCGCGGCCGAGTGCCTCGACCACCTCCTCGGGGCCGTGCACCACGGCGGCGACGCGCGCCGGTCGCCCGCCGCGCGCGTCCTCGCCGAGCCAGAAGGACCGCAGCGGCCCGGCCGACTCCGGGATGGCGAGGAACGGCTCGTCGAGCAGGTCCTCGACGGTCACCTCGGTGCGCGTGGTGAGCCGGTGGCCGACGGGGAGGGCGACCAGCCGCGGCTCGGTGAACAGCACCCGGTGCCGCACGCCCGCGTCGCCGGGCAGGGGCAGCCAGCAGAACGCGACGTCGGCGTCGCCGTCGGCCAGGCCCACCGTGGCGTCGCCGAAGCCGACCTGGCGCAGCTCCACCCGCACGGCGGGGTGGCGCTCCTGGAAGGCGCGGGTCGCCACCGGCAGCAGGCCGCGCCCGACGCTGATCGTCAGCCCGGCGACCAGGACGGTGGACCGCGCGGCCACGGCCTCGGCGACGGCCGCCTGCGCCTCGTCCCAGGCGGCCACGACGCGCAGCGCGTGGTCCTGCAGCAGCCGGCCCGCTGCCGTCAGCGCCACCCCGCCCGGGCCGCGCACGAACAGCGGGGTCCGCAGGCTCTGCTCCAGCGCCCGGATCTGGCGGCTCAGCGCCGGCTGTGAGACGAACAGGCGCTGCGCGGCGCGCGTGAAGTGCAGCTCGTCGGCGACGGCCAGGAAGTAGCGGAGGTCGCGCACGTGCACGTCCATGGGCCATGGCTACCACTGCGGGCGCCCGGTGTGCAGGGCCAGCCGCTCACCGCCAGGCGTCGGCGTGCTCCTCGGCGAACCGGCGCAGCGTCGTCGGCGAGCGGCCGAGCAGGTGGCCCAGGTCGCCGGTGGTCCGGTCGGCCAGCCCCAGCCGGGTGACCGTGTACAGGACGGTCATGACGACGGCCAGCCCGCCCGGGGTGCCGGTGCGCCGTGCCCGCCGGCGGAAGGCCAGGGCGCCGGGGTGCCGGTGGACGACCGGGCGGCCGAGCACGGCCGAGAGCGTGGCCGCGACCTCCGACCACGTGGGTGCCTCCGACCCGGTCAGCTCGTAGGCCCGGCGCTCGTGACCGGGCCCGGTCAGCGCCTGCACCGAGAGCACCACGACGTGCTCCACCCCGGCGGCCACGACGGCGTCCAGGAACGGCTGCAGCCGGGGGCCCGCGCCACGTCGGGCGGGCGCAGCAGGAACAGCCGCCGGACGCCGGCGAGGGCCGCGGGCCAGGTCGCGCCGTCCTCCAGGTCCAGGCGGGTCACCGGCCTCCCGGCGGGGAGCAGCGCGGCCGCCCGGTGCGGGTCCCGCGCGCCGGCACGCAGACCGGCGCCGGCCGCGGCCAGCCGGCGCACCACCTCGCTGCCGACCGTGCCCGTGGCGCCGGCGACGAGGACGGTCACCGGCCCGCCGCGACGACGAAGGGGGCCGCGTGCAGCCACTCCCGGCCCTCGGCGAGCTCGACCACCGCCAGCGCGACGTCGGCCTTCGCCACCGGCGCCGCGCGCAGGCCCGGCGCGGCGTCGGTGAGCCGGTAGCGCCCGGTGCCGGGCCGGTCGACGAGCCGGGGCGGGCGCACCTGGGTCCAGTCCAGCGGGGAGGTGGCGAGGACGGCGTGCTCACCCTCCTTGTCCGCGACCAGGTCGCGGGCCAGCCGGTGGGTGAGCCCGGAGACGAGGCGGGCCCGGGCCCTTGCGGTCGCCGGGCAGGTCCGCGCCGGCGCCGGAGACACCGACGAACCGGTGCACCCCCGCCCCGGTCATCGCGGACACCAGCAGTGGCAGCGCCGTCCGCCCGACGTCGCCGCCCGACCGGCGGGTCACGCCCACGCACCACAGCACGGCGTCCGCCCCGGCCACCGCCCGCGCCAGCAGCCCGGCGTCCCGGACGTCGCCGGCCAGCTCCTCCGCCGTGCCGTCGCCGACGGGGGTGCGGGCCACCGCGAGCACCGCGTGCCCGCGCTCACCGGCCAGCCGGACCGCCGCGCGGCCCACCCCGCCGGCCGCACCGAGCACCACCACGCGCATCATCCGCTCCTCCCGATTGTCAGGTTCCCTGACACCAGAGTGTCAGGTAACCTGACGCCGTGTCGAGCGGAGCACCGCCCCTGGCCGCGCTGCTGCTGATGGCCAGCCGCCAGCTCGACGCCGCGCTGCGCGAGGAGCTCGCCGCCCGCGGCTGGCCGCGGCTGTCGGGGGCGCAGTCGCTGGTCTTCGCCTTCCTCGACCCTGACGGCACCCCGCCGGCCGAGCTCGCCCGCCGGCTGGGCAGCACGCGGCAGGCCGCCCAGGACCTCGTCGCCGGGCTGACCCGCCTGGGGCTGCTCGAGGTGGTCGCCGACCCCGCGCGCCGCCGGGGCCGGCTGGTGCGCCGCACCTCCACCGGCCGCGACCTGGCCGCCGACGCGGGCGCCGTCCTGGCCGCCCTGGAGGCCGGGCTGGGGGAGCGGGCGGCCGGCCTGCGCCGCCTGCTCGCCGCCCCCCTCGACCTGCCGGCCTCGCCGCCCGCCGCGTCCGGCGACGAGGTCGGCTGACCGCCGGGCTCAGGCCGCCGGCTCCGGGAACACCTTCCGTGGGTTGAGGATCCCGTGCGGGTCGAGGGCGGCCTTGACCGCGCGCTGCATGGCCACCACCTCGGGGGCCAGCTCGAGGGCCAGCCCGTCGCGCTTGAGCAGGCCGACGCCGTGCTCGCCGGTCACCGTCCCGCCCAGCGCCACCGCGTCGCGCATGATCTCGCCGAACGCGACCTGCGCCCGCGCCCGCGCCGCGGCGTCGCCGGGCGGGGTGATGAGCAGCGGGTGCAGGTTGCCGTCGCCCGCGTGCGCGATGTTGGCGATGAGCACGTCGTTGCGGACGGCGGCGGCCTCGATGCGGGCCAGCATCTCCGGGACGGCGGCCTTGGGCACGCACACGTCCTCGGTCAGCAGCGGGCCCAGCCGCTCCAGCGCCGGGTAGGCCAGGCGGCGGGCGGCGAACAGCGCCTCGGCCTCGGCCGGGTCGGTGGACGCCGCGGCCCAGGTGGCGCCGCCGAGCTCGAAGCAGCGCAGCATCGCCTCGGCCTCGGCGTCGCCGGCCGGGCCGGGGGCGTCGGTGCGGCCGAGCAGCACCACCGCGGCGTCGACCGACACGCCCGTGTTCTTCCACTCGTCGACGGCGGCCAGGCAGTGGCGGTCGACCAGTTCCAGCGCCGAGGGCGTCACCCCCGCCGCACCGACCGCCTCCACCGCGCGGCCGGCGGCGACGACGGAGTCGAAGTAGCCGACGACGGTGCGCTCCGGCGCCCGCGCCGGCCGCAGCCGCACGGTCACCTCGGTGACCACGCCGAGGGTGCCCTCGGAACCGACCAGCAGCCCGACCATGTCGTAGCCGACGACGCCCTTCGCCGTCCGCCGGCCCAGCCGCACCACCTCGCCCAGGCCGTTGACCACCTCGAGCTCGAGCACGTAGTCGCGGGTGACGCCGTACTTCACGCAGCACACGCCGCCGGCGTTGGTGGCCACGTTGCCGCCGATGGTCGACCACGGGGAACTCGCCGGGTCCGGCGGGTACCACAGGCCCTGCTCGGCGCAGGCGGCCCTCAGGTCGTCGTTGACCACGCCGGGCTGCACCACCGCGTAGCGCTCGACCGGGTCGATCGCCACGACGTCGCGCAGGTGCTCGGTGGAGAGCACCACGCACCCGTCGACGGCGTTGGCCCCACCGGACAGCCCCGTGCCCGCGCCGCGCGGCACCACCGGCGTCCGGTGTGCCAGGCAGGCGCGGACCACGGCCTGCACCTCGGCGGTGGAGCGGGGCCGGACGACGGCCGCGGGCGTCCCGTGCGGCGCCCACTCGGCCTCGTCGTGCACGTAGGAGCCGACGACGTCGCCGTCGGCCAGGACGCGGTCGGCGGGCAGTGCGTCGAGCAGCGCCGTCACGACGGCCGACGTCCTCTCGGGAGCCTGTGTCACACCCCACAGTGAAGCGTCGGCGCCCGGCCGGTGCCCATGGAGGAGGTGTCCACACCGGGGCCCGGGACCGGGTGCCGTCCTCCACCCGCCGGTCCACGATGGCGGGGTGGCCGACGTCGAGACCCCCGAGACCGGCTGGCTGCGGCTGCTGGTCGACGACGCCTCGCGCGCCGCGCTCGACGCCCACCGCCGCGCGCTCGCCGGGCTGGTGCCCGCCGCCGGGCGCGGCACCGTCGAGCGGGACGCCGCACTGGCGGCCGTGCTGCACCAGCGGCTGGCCGAGCAGCGCCGGCACGCCCGCGAGCTGCGGGTGCTCAACGACCTCGCCCGCCGGCTGGCCTCGCTGCGGGACACCGCCGGCCTGCTGCACGAGGTGGCGGCCCAGTCGCGGCAGCTGCTCGGCGTCGACCTCGCCTACATCATGGTGCGCGAGGGCGGCAGCGCGACCCTGCGCATCGAGGTGGTCGACGGGTCGATGGGCTCGGCGCTGCGGGGCATCGAGCTGCACGAGGGGCAGGGGCTCGGCGGGGAGGTGCTGCGCACCGGGCGGCCGCGGTGGAGCGAGTCCTACCTCGAGGACACCGGCCTCGGCCACGTCGGCACGGTGGACGGCGCCGCGGTGAGCGAGCAGCTGGGCGGCATCCTCGGCGTGCCGCTGCAGGTGGGGGAGGACACCCTCGGCGTGCTGCTGGCCGCCGACCGGCGACCGCGGCGGTTCGGGCCCTCCGACGTCGAGCTGCTCGCCGGCCTGGCCGCGCACGCCGCCGCCGCGCTGCGCAACGCCCAGCTGTTCGACGAGCAGCGCCGGGCGCGGGAGGAGCTGCAGGCGGCCAACGCGACGCTGCGCCGGGCCGTCGGCTCGCGGGCCCGCGAGGCCGAGCTGCGCGAGGACCTCGGCCGGCTGGTCGTGCGGGGTGCCGGGCTGCGCGAGGTCGGGGAGCGCATCGCGCGGGCCGTCGGCCGCCCGGTGCACGTCCTCGGCCCGGACGGCCGCCCGCTGGACCCGGCGCTGCCCGCGGCGCCGCCGGAGCTGGCGGCCGCGGCCACGGAACTGCCGGGTGGCCCGGACGGCGACCGGCCCGGCAGCCGGCCGGCGGGCGCGGGCTGGGTCACCATGGCCCCGGTGGTCCTGCGCGACGGGCCCGCCGGCTGCCTGGGCACCGCCGGGCCGCGGCCGCCCGACGAGGAGGACGCCGCGCTGCTGCGCACCGGCGCGGTCTCGGTGGCGCTCGTGGTGACCCAGCAGCGGCTGCTCGCCGAGGCGGAGCTGCGGGCGCGCGGCGAGCTCGTGCACGCCCTGCTCACCTCCGACGGCGACGAGGCGGGCCTGCGGCGCTCGGCGACGGCGGCGCGCCTCGACGTCGGTGCGGTCACCGCGGTGCTGGTGCTCGTGCCCGGGGACGGCGGCGAGCGGACGCCGCGGGCGCTGGCCGCCCGGGTCACGGCCGCGGTCGGGGGCTGGACCGCCGAGCACGGGGGCGAGGTCGTCGTCCTGGTGGCCGCGACCCCGGCGTCGGAGGTCCGCGACCGGCTGCGCGAGCTGCCCCCGGACGCGCTGCCGGCCGCGGTCGGGATCGCACCGTGCGCCGGCGGCGTGGCCGCCGTCCGCTCCGCGCACCGGGCCGCCCGCCAGACCGCCCGCCTGCTGGTGGCCCTCGGCCGGTCCACCGCGGTGGCCTCCGCGGAGGAGGTCGGGGTGTACCGGGGGCTGTTCAGCCACGCCGGCCGGGGCGACGTGCGGGCGTTCGTCGGTGCCACGCTCGGGCCGCTGCTGCGCCACGACGAGCAGCGCGGCCGCGACCTGGCGCGGACGGTGCAGGTCTACCTGGCGCAGGCACAGCACCACGCCCGCACCTGCGCGGCGCTGCACGTGCACGCCAACACGCTCTACCAGCGGCTGGACCGGGCGACCGAGCTCCTCGGCGAGGGCTGGCGCGACCCCGGCCGGGTGCTCGACCTGCAGCTCGCCTTCCGGCTCAACGACCTGCTGGGCGCACTGCCTCCCGACTGACCCCGGCCGGCCCGCCGTCCGCGCCGGCCCGGGAGCGGGAGAGCAGGAGGATGCCGACGGCCGACAGCAGCATGGCGAGGCCCACCAGCCACAGCGCCGGCCGGATGCTGCCGGTGGCGTCGGAGATCCAGCCGGTGATGTAGGGCGCGGCGAAGCCGGCGGTGTTGCCGAGGGAGTTGATCAGCGCGATGCCCGCGGCGGCGCCCGCGCCGGTGAGCAGCAGCGGCGGGAAGTGCCAGAAGACCGGCAGCGCACAGCAGATGCCGACCGCCGTCAGCGTGATGACGGCCATGACGGTGAAGGGCGAGTCGAGGTGGAGCGCCACCGGGATGGTGACCCCGCCCAGGGCCGCGGGCAGCGCCAGGTGCCAGCGGCGCTCGCCGGTCCGGTCGGAGTGCCGGCTCCACAGCACCATCGTGACGGCGCCGGCCAGGAACGGGACGGCCACGATCGCGCCGGTCTCGAAGATCGAGTAGGTGGCGTCGAAGCGCTCGGCGAAGCCGGCCACCACGGTCGGCAGGAAGAACGACACCGCGTAGAGCCCGTAGACGACGCCGAAGTAGACGAAGCCGAGAGCGACCACCCGCGGGCTGGCCATCGCCCGCCACGGGGAGGCCTCGCGGTGCCCGGCCTCGCCCTCGGCGGCGATGGTCCGGTCCAGCCAGCCGCGCTCCTCGGGGGTCAGCCAGCGGGCGTCCGCGGGGCGGTCGGCCAGGTAGAACCAGCAGGCCACGCCGAGCAGCACCGCGGGCAGGCCCTCGACGAGGAACATCACCCGCCAGCCCTCCAGGCCGAACAGCCCGTCGGCGTACTGGATGATCGCGCCCGACAGCGGGGCGCCCAGCGCCGAGGACAGCGGCACCGCGACCAGGAAGGCGCCGATCAGCTGCACCCGCTGGGCGCGCGGCAGCCACCAGGTCAGGTAGAGCAGGACGCCCGGGAAGAAGCCCGCCTCGGCGATGCCGAGCAGCACCCGCAGCGCGTACAGCCAGCCGGCCGACTGCACGAAGGCCATAGCGCTGGCGACGACGCCCCAGCTGACCATGATCCGGGCGATCCAGCGGCGGGCGCCGAAGCGGTGCAGTGCCAGGTTGCTCGGCACCTCGAAGAACAGGTAGCCGATGAAGAACAGCCCCGAGGCCAGGCCGAACATCGTCTCGGTGAGCCCGAGGTCCTCGCTCATCGTCAGCTTGGCGAAGCCGATGTTGGTGCGGTCGAGGTAGTTGACGAAGTACAGCAGCCCGAGGAAGGGGACCAGCCGCCACGCGACCTTGCGCAGCGCGCTCCTCCCGACCGGGTCGGCAACGGGGTGGGCCACGGCTCCTCCTGACGACGACGTCCGTGCGCGGTGGGCCGGCGTGTGGCCCACGCCACGGTAGGGAGGTCGCGCCCGGACCCGGCAGGGAGGACTCCTCCCCTGCTGGACCGCCGCGGTGGAGCACGTCTCCGTAGCGCCGGTCCGTGGCGCCGGGGGGCCGGCGCACCGGCGGCGTGCCGGGACGGCGTCCCGGCGGGCCTGGGGTGGACGGAGCGGAGCCTCGTCTCCGGCCGCGCCGTCCACCACGCTCGGGACCGGTTCCCACTCCCGAGGAGGCGCGCATGTCCACCCCCTACTGGGTCGCCGGCCGGCCGGCCACCGGCACCGAGGTGCTCGAGGTCCGCTCGCCCCACGACGGCGCCCTCGCCGGCGCGACGACCACCGCGACCGCCGAGGACGTCGAGGCCGCCGTGGCCGCCGCCGACCGGGTGCGCGCGGAGCTCGCCGCGACCCCGGCGCACGTGCGCGCCGCCGCCCTCGACTCCGTCTCCCGCCGGCTGGTCGAGCGCAGCGAGGAGGTCGCGGCGCTGATCACCGCCGAGTCGGGCAAGCCGCTGAAGTGGGCGCGGCTCGAGGTGGCCCGCGCGGTCTCGACGTTCCGCTGGGGCGCCGAGGAGGCGCGGCGCTGGTCGGGGAGCCTGCAGCGGCTGGACACCGACCCGGCCGCCTCCGGCCGGCTGGCCCTGGTCCGGCGGGTGCCGCGCGGCCCGGTGCTGGGCATCGCACCGTTCAACTTCCCGCTCAACCTGGTCGCCCACAAGGTGGCCCCCGCGATCGCCGTCGGTGCGCCGATCGTGCTCAAGCCCGCGCCGGCCACGCCGCTGACGGCGCTGCTGCTCGGCGAGCTGTTGGCCGAGACCGACCTGCCGGCCGGGGCCTGGTCGGTGCTGCCGGTGCCCAACGAGGTCGCCGCCGCGCTGGTGCAGGACCCCCGGCTGCCGGTCGTCTCCTTCACCGGCTCGGTGCCGGTGGGCTGGTCGATCCGCGAGTCGGCGCCGCGCAAGCACGTCACCCTCGAGCTGGGGGGCAACGCCGCGGCCGTCGTCGCCCCCGACCAGGACGACGCGGCGCTGGACTGGGCCGCCTCGCGCATCGCCACGTTCGCGATGTACCAGGCCGGGCAGTCGTGCATCTCGGTGCAGCGGGTGTTCGCCCACCGCGCCGTCGCCGGGGCGCTGACCGCACGGGTGGTCGAGGCCGTCGGCAAGCTCGTCACCGGCGACCCGACCGACGACGCCACCGACGTCGGCCCGCTGATCGACGAGCGCGCCGCCCGCCGGGTCGAGGAGTGGGTGCAGGAGGCCGTGGCCGCCGGCGCCCGCGTGCTCACCGGTGGCAGCCGCGAGGGCGCCTCCTACGCGCCGACCGTGCTCACCGACGTCCCGGCCGGGGCGAAGGTGTCCTGCGAGGAGGTGTTCGGGCCGGTCGTCGTCCTGGACACCGTGGACTCGGTGGACGAGGCGTTCGCGCGGGTCAACGACAGCCGCTTCGGGCTGCAGGCCGGCGTGTTCACCCGCGACCTGCAGGTGGCCTTCCGCGCCGCGCAGGTGCTCGAGGTCGGCGGCGTGGTCGTGGGCGACGTGCCGAGCTTCCGCGCCGACCAGATGCCCTACGGCGGCGTGAAGGACTCCGGCACCGGACGCGAGGGCGTGCACGCGGCGATGGAGGACCTCACCGAGGAGCGCGTCCTCGTCCTCACCGGCATCGCGGTCTAGGGCCGCCCGGGATCCCCGGCCGCCCCTGACGACCTCGGGGCGGACGGGAGGCGGCGGGGCCCCGGTCCGACCGGACCGGGGCCCCGCTCTGCGTTCCCCACCTCCTGGTGGCGGTGCCCCCGGAGGGCCACGCTGGGGCGATGGCTGCTGCCGCCACCTTCGACGTCGAGCGCCTCCTGCGGCTGTGGAGTGAGCCGCTGCCGGACGGGCCCGCTGCGGAGGCGGCCTTCCGCGCGGTCTACACCGACCCGGTCACCGTCAACGGCCGGGAGCTGTCCGCCGCCGACCTGGTCGCCCGCGCCCGTGCGGTCCAGGGGACCTTCGAGACGGTCGGGCGGGAGGTGGTCGCCGTCGTCGAGGACGGTGACCGCGTGGCCGTCGCCTTCCGGATGGGCGGCCGGCAGGTCGGCGCGTACGAGACGTCGGCCGGACCACTGCCGCCGACCGGCCGGGAGCTGCAGCTGCGCGTCATCGACGTGCTGACGCTGACCGACGGCCGGATCAGCGACATCTGGATGGTCGCCGACGAGCTCGGGGCCCTCGCCGCGCTGGACGCCGTCCGCCTGGTCGCTCCCGGGACGCGCTGAGCGCCCCCTCCCGCGCGGGGAGGGGGCGCTCGGCGCGTTCTCGGGCGGGCGGAGGTCAGCTGTCGATGTTGGCCATGACGTGCTTGACGCGGGTGTAGTCCTCCAGGCCGTAGAGCGAGAGGTCCTTGCCGTAGCCGGAGTGCTTGAACCCGCCGTGCGGCATCTCGGCGACCAGCGGGATGTGGGTGTTGATCCACACGCAGCCGAAGTCCAGCCGCTTGCTCATCCGCATCGCGCGGCCGAAGTCCTTCGTCCACACGCTGGACGCCAGCCCCAGGTCCACGCCGTTGGCCCAGCGCACCGCCTCGTCCTCGTCGGTGAAGCGCTGCACGGAGATGACCGGGCCGAAGACCTCCCGCTGCACGATCTCGTCGTCCTGCCGCAGGCCCGCGACGACGGTCGGCTCGACGAAGAAGCCGCGGTCGCCCTGGCGGCGGCCGCCCGCGGTGACCTCGGCGTGGCCGGGCAGCCGGTCGAGGAAGCCGGTGACGTGCGCCAGCTGGTTGGCGTTGTTCACCGGCGGCACCAGGGCGTCGGCGTCCTCGGCGCCCTTCTCGAAGGTGGTGGCCGTGGCGCGGGCCTGCTCGGACAGCGCGGCGACGAAGTCGTCGTGGATGCCCGGGCCGGCCAGCACGCGGGAGGCGGCGGTGCAGTCCTGCCCGGCGTTGAAGTAGCCGGCGACGGCGATCGCCTCGGCGGCGGCCTCGAGGTCGGCGTCGTCGAAGACGACGACCGGCGCCTTGCCGCCGAGCTCGAGGTGCACCCGCTTGACGTCCTTGGCCGCGGCGCCGGCGACCTCCATGCCGGCCCGCACCGACCCGGTGATGGCCACCAGCTGCGGCGTCGGGTGCTCGACCAGGGCGCGGCCGGTGTCGCGGTCGCCGCAGACGACGTTGAGCACGCCGGCCGGGAAGGCCTCCGCGGCCAGCTCGGCCAGCCGCAGCGTGCTCACCGGGGTGGTGTCCGACGGCTTGAGGACGACGGTGTTGCCCGCGGCGAGGGCCGGGGCGATCTTCCAGACCGCCATCATCATCGGGTAGTTCCACGGCGTGACCTGCCCGACGACGCCGATCGGCTCGCGCCGGATCCAGGACGTGTGCCCGGCCAGGTACTCGGTCGCCGCCTTGCCCTCGAGGGTCCGGGCGGCGCCGGCGAAGAAGCGGATCTGGTCGACCATCGGGGGGATCTCCTCCGAGGCGGTCAGCCCGATCGGCTTGCCGGTGTTGCGGCTCTCCAGCGCCACCAGCTCGTCGCCGTGCTCCTCGACGAGGTCGGCCAGCCGCAGCAGCGCCCGCTGCCGCTCCGACGGGGTGGTGTCCCGCCAGGTCTCGAAGGCGTCGGCGGCGACCCGGTAGGCGCGGTCGACGTCCTCGGCGCCCGACACCGGCGCGGAGGCGAACACCTCTCCGGTGGAGGGGTCCACCAGGTCCATCCGGCGGCCGTCGGTGACCTCGACGTGCTCGCCGCCGACGAAGTTGCGCAGCTCGAGCTTCTCGCTCACCGCAGGTCCCTCTCGTTCGACAGTGGTGCTGATCCCGTCGTCATCGTGCACCGTCGCCACTGATCGATCCAGTAGCGGGGGTGCCGGACTGCGGATCCCGCAGCGCGGCCTCCGCCTCGACCTCCGCCAGGAGCTCGGACCCGGTCACCACCCTCTCCGCGAAGTGCCGGTGCATCCACGCCAGGTGGTCGTGCCGGCTGCGCATGATCCGCAGCGTGTCCCAGTTGGGGAACACCTGCTGCAGCACGTGCTCCTGCATCAGCCGCGGGTCGACCTCGTAGACGTGCTCGAAGGTCGTCTGCGCCACCTCGCTGGCCCGCAGCGGGGCCGGGGGGGTGTGCTGCTCGGCGAAGCGGTACGGGGCCGTGGCCGCCGGGCCGGTGGGCTGGTCATCGGTTCTCATCGGTCGTGTCCCTCCCGTAGGCCCGGTCGAGCAGGTACTTGCCCGGGTTCATCACGTTGTTGGGGTCCAGCGCCCGCTTCACCTCGAGCATCACGTCGAAGCCCTTGCCCAGCTCCTGCGGCACCAGGTCGACCTCGCCCTCGCGGCACGACCCGTGGCAGGCGCTCATCGAGCCGCCGTGCGCGATCGCGACCGCGGCGATGTCCCGCTTGGCCTGCACCCAGGCCGCCCAGGCGGCGTCGTCGAGGCGCTGCTCCCAGATGCCGACGTCGATCTCGGTGAGGTAGTCGACCCCGGTGCTGGCCGAGGTGTAGGCGAACATCCCCCAGTCGTCGAAGACGTCGGTCTTGCGGCGCAGGTCGGCCAGGATCTCGTGCCACGCCCGGCTCACCGCCGGCACGTTGGAGAAGTTGACCGCGGCGTCCTCGCAGTGCCAGGACATCGGGATGACCTGGCCGTCCTTGGTGCGGCCGTGCAGGGGGGTGGCGTAGCGGTCGTGCCGCGCGGCCCAGTCGCCCTCGGAGATCTCGTCGCCCAGGTAGCGGGCGCCGTGCTCCTTCGCGATCCGGAACAGCCGCTTGCCGCCCGCCCGGACCTCGTCCTCGTAGCCGTACATGACCGAGCAGACGAGGGCCCGCACGTCGGTGGGCTGGGGGATGTAGGCCTCGTCGTCGCGGCGCAGGTAGGCGACCTTGTGCTCGTCGAAGAGCACCGCGCCGGCGAAGGTGGCCACGCCGGCCCGCGCGAGCGCGCCGGTGCAGGCGTGGGCGTCCTCGTAGTTGTCGAACGCCCAGAACGGCGAGAGCTCGGCCTCCGGCTTGGGGAACAGCTTCAGCGTCGCCTTCGTCGCGATGCCGAGGGTGCCCTGGTGCCCCATGAACAGGTGCTTGAGCTGGTAGCCGCTGGAGCTCTTGCTGATCTTCTGGCCGATGCCGTCGCCGACGTGCAGCACCTCGCCGGTGGGCAGCACGTGGTCGAAGCTCAGCACCAGGTCGCGGGTGTGCCCGTACCGCGAGCCGATCAGCGACCAGCCGCTGGTGCCGATCCGCCCGCCGACCAGCGAGCACGGGTAGGACGCCGGGTCGTCGGGGTAGAACAGGCCGTGCTGGGCCAGCCGCTCGTTGAGCTTCATCATGCTGATGCCCGTGCCGACGGTGACGGTGCGGTTGACCAGGTCCAGCTCGTGGATCTGGTTCATCTTCTTGACGTCGACGACGATGCCGCGCCGCATGGGCACCGCGCCGTCGGTCAGGCCGGTGCCGCCGTCGCGCGGGACGACGGGGATCCGCAGGTCGTTGGCGATCTTGACCACCGCGGCCACCTGCTCGGTGGAGGTGGGCATGACGACCACGTCGGGCACCCGCTCCGACCAGCGGTGCACGGGGAACGGCGCGGGCACCCGGGCGCGGTTGTAGCGGTCGGTCTTGGCCAGCAGGATCTGGTCGTCGCCCAGCACCGGCCGGAGTGCCGCCACGAGGGTGGCGAGCTCCGACTCACCCAGCGGCTCGCGCGTGAACGGTGCGGTGCCCAGCACCTCCGCCGTCGGTCCGGTCGAGTTCTCGATCAGGGTCATGGTCAGTGCCCCCCGCACCCGCAGCCGCCGGAACCGTTGCCGCACCCGCCGCCGCAGCCGCCACCGCCACCGCCGCAGCCACCGCGGGAGCTGCCGTGGGCCCGCCGGGCGCGGCCGGGGACGCCGGTGCGCTCCTGGGCCAGCCGGCGGTCGCCGACGTCGCCGCGGGAGCCACCGACCGTGATGCCGAGCGACTGGGCGAACAGCTCGTGCAGGTCGACGACGTCGATGTCCTGCGCGTCGCCGGCCTCCGACAGCGGCCGCTCCGACCACGGGCAGGCGCTGACCAGCGTGTCGACGTCGAGCTCGGCGGCCCGCTCCAGGCGCATCGCGCTGATCTTGGCGGTGAGCTCGGGCTTCTCGATGGGCAGGCCGCCCCCGCCGCCGGAGCAGTAGGACCACTGGGTGACCCGGTCGACGTCCTGGAAGTGCAGGCCGGGGATGGCCCGCAGCAGCTCGCGCGGCTCCTGCCAGATGCCCTTGCGCTTGTTGAGCCGGCACGGGTCGTGGTACGTGATCGCCCGGTCCACCGGCACCGACGGGGTGAGCTTCCCCTCGCGCAGCAGCTGGGCCAGCACCTCGATGACGAGGACGACCTCGATGTCGAACTCCTCGCCGAAGTACTTGGGGTAGTCCTCGGTGAAGCTGATGTAGTCGTGCGGGTCGAGCACGAGCAGCCGCTTGGTGCCCGTGGCCCGCCAGTTGTCCAGGTTGTGCCGGGCGAAGCGCTGGGCCTGCTCGGCGTAGCCCATCTCGGCGGCCGGGCCGCCGCAGCACCACTGCTCGCCCATCAGGCCGAACTCGTAGCCGGCCATCTGCAGCATCTGCGCCACCGCGCGCGGCACGGAGGTCCGGTAGAAGGCGGCCTCGCAGTCGACGAACAGGACGGTCTCCCCGCCGATGGGGATGTCCAGGCCCTCGGCCCAGTCGCGCACCTTCTCCTGGCTGACCGGCGTCTCGCCCAGCACCGGCTCGTGCGTGCGCAGGTCGGTGCGCTCGTTCCAGATCTGCCAGCTCGGCTGGTGCACACCGCTCTCGACCGCGAGCGAGCGCACCGCCTTGACGACGTCGACCGTGCGGGTGCGGAACCGGTAGAAGTCGCCGGTGAACAGCGTGTTGGGACACCGGAGCTCGCAGGCGCCGCACTGCGTGCAGTTGACGTAGTCGGCGGCGATGTCGGCGATCTCGAGCTCGCCGCGCTCCATGGCGACGACGTTGGCGTGGAACGCCGTCGGGGTCCACGACTCGTTGCGCTCCACCTGGGTGACCGGGCAGACCTCGCGGCAGAACTTGTGGCCCGAGGAGAAGCAGTTGTACGACGTGTTGCGCCACTGCTCGACGAAGGCGGCGGTCTTCGGGTCGCTGACCGGCGCGGGGATCGGCCCGGCGAGGGTCTCCGGGTAGTCCGCGAGCTCCGGCGCGTTGGACGGAGCGCCCGGGGTGAACGGCTCCGAGAGGGCGTCTGCCCCGGGCGCCCGCTCGGGCTGGACCTGTGTCACTGCGTGCTCCTCGTCACAGGGTGGCTGGGGTCCGGGACACGCTATCCGCTAAAACCTATGGAATCAACGGTTAAGCCGGTGGATCATCGGTGCGACACTGTGGTCACCCCCGGTCACAGGAGGCGACGGTGCAACTGCTCAGCGGTGACGCCCGGCGCGCCGTCTTCGCCCCGCTCGACGACGGTGCGCTGCGCAGCGAGGCGGTCGTCCGGCGGGTCGGCAGCGCCGTCGCGCTGGGCCTGCTGGCCGACGGCGAGCAGCTGCCCACCGAGGCCGACCTGGCCACGATGCTCAACGTCTCGACGGTCACCCTGCGGGAGGCGCTGGCCGAGCTGCGCAAGCTCGGGCTGGTCGAGACCCGCCGGGGGCGCGGGGGCGGCAGCTTCGTGCGCTCGCGCGACGACGTCCTCGCCGAGCTCGCCGACGCGCGGCTGGCCGAGCTGGGGACCACGGACCTGCGCGAGCTCGGCGACGTGCACAGTGCGGTCGCGGCGGCCGCGGCCCGCCTCGCGGCCTCGCGTGCCTCCCGGACGGAGATCGCCCGCCTGCGCGACATCGTCGACCGGCTGGCCTCGGCCGGGTCGGTGACCGGCCAGCGGCGCACCGACGGCCGGTACTACATCGAGCTGGCCGCCTGTGCCCAGTCGGTGCGCCTGACCATGCAGGAGATGGACCTGCACCTGGAGCTGGGCCAGCTGCCGTGGCCGCCGGCGCACGCCCCGGGGCTGCTCGACGTCATGGTCGCCGGCCACCGGGCCGTGATCGACGCGATCGAGGACCGGGACGCCGCCCGCGCCCGCGCCCTCACCGAGGCGCACGTCGAGACCCGCACGGTCTGGGCGATCGAGCTGCGGCTGCAGCGCCTGGGCGGGGTGGGCGCGGTCGCCGACCACCGGGAGGTCTCGTGACCGGCGGGGGAGGGGCGGAGGTCGCGCAGGCCGCCGCCGCGGTGTCCGGCCTCGTCGAGCGGGTGTTCGTCACGGTCGCCCGCGTCCGGGACGCGGTGTTGCACGCGGTCGAGCGGGACGGGCTGCCGGCGGGCAGGTGGGTCCTGCCCGACGGCGTCGCGCAGCTGCTGCGCGAGCCCGGGCAGCTCGCCGTCGGGCTGGGCCTGGTCGTGGCGCCCCGGCCGGAGGAGGGCCTGCGGCAGCGGCTGGAGTGGTGGCAGGCCGAGCCGGACGGCGGCCGGCTGCACACCCTCGAGCCGGACCTGCGGCCGGCGAGCCTGGGCTACTACGACTACACCACCACCGAGTGGTACGACGTCCCCCGCCGGACCGGGCGCCGGCACGCCTTCGGTCCGCACGTCGACGTCCACGGCACCGGGCGCTACGTGCTGACGCTGACCGAGCCGGTCGTCGCCGGGAGCGGCTTCGTCGGCGTGGCGGGTGCGGACGTCCCGGTGCGCCGCTTCGAGACCTCCCTGCTCGAGGCCCTCGGGCCGCTGCCCGCGCCGTTCGTGCTGCTCAACGACGAGGGGCGGGTGGTCCTCTCGACCGCCCCCCGGTTCCTGGTGGGGAGCCTGCTGACCCCGGACGCCGGGGCCGCCGGGCAGGGGGCCCCGATCGCCGGCGTCCCCTGGCGGCTGCTGCCCGTCCGCCACGGGCGCCTGCTCGCCGGCTGACGGCGCCGGGGCCCCGGTCACGAGCCCCGGAGGAGGAAACGACGCCGGACGTCTTGTCCTGTGAACTCTGGCTCTATAGGTTTTCCGCCGACCTTGTGGCCTGGGGTACACCGGCGTTCGCCGGCACCCCTCCACCGAGCCGAGGAGACCCGGTGACACCACCCGGAACGCACGCCGGCAGCACCGCCGACGACGACGCCCAGCTCGCCGCTCTCGGCTACACCGGCCAGTTCGAGCGCAGCATGGGCCTGTGGGCCAACATGGCCCTGGGCTTCACGTACCTGTCCCCGCTGGTGGGCGTGTACTCGCTGTTCGCCTACAGCCTCTCCATCGGCGGGCCCCCGGCGATCTGGTGGATCGTCGTCGTCGGGCTCGGCCAGCTGCTGGTGGCCCTGGTCTTCGGGGAGGTGGTCTCCCAGTACCCGCTGGCCGGCGGCATCTACCCGTGGACGCGGCGGCTGTGGAACCGGCGCTACGCCTGGATCGTCTCGTGGGTCTACATCTGGGCGATCATCGTCACCGTCACCGCGGTGGCCGAGTTCGGCGGGGGCTTCGTCGCCGCGCTGTTCGGCATCGAGGCCGGCCCGGGCGTGGCGCTGGCGACCGCGGTGGGGCTGCTCGTCCTCGCCTTCGTCATCAACTACAGCGGCACCCGCACCCTGGCCCGCATCGCCAGGATCGGCCTGGCCGCCGAGCTGATCGGCGTCGTCGCGCTGGGCCTCTACCTGCTGCTGTTCCGCCGCGAGCAGCCGTTCTCGATCTTCTTCGACACCCTCGGTGCCGGCGGCGGCGAGGGCTACCTGGGCACGTTCCTCGCCGCGGCGCTGTCGGGGCTGTTCCTCTTCTACGGCTTCGAGGCCTGCGGCGACGTCGCCGAGGAGGTCGCCGACCCGACCCGGCGGATCCCGCGCGCGATGATCCTGACCATCCTCGTCGGCGGGGTGTCGGGCTTCCTCTCCTACGCCGGCTACGTGCTGGCCGCCCCGGACGCCCAGCTGCAGGCGATCATGGCCGGCGAGGACGTCGACCCGATCCCGAGCATCCTGGAGAGCTCGCTGGGCACCGTCGGGTCGAAGGTGTTCCTCGTCGTCACCGTCGTCGCGTTCGTCTCCTGCGTGCTGTCCCTGCAGGCCGCCGGCAGCCGGCTGCTCTACGCCTTCGCCCGGGACCGGATGCTGCCGGCCAGCGGGTGGCTGTCCCACGTCTCCGCACGGCACTCCGTCCCGACCAACGCGCTGCTCGTCGTGTGCGTGGTGCCGGTGCTGATCTGCCTGTTCGTCTTCTGGCAGCCCGACTCCCTGGCGCGGGTGACCGCGTTCGCCGTGCTCGGCATCTACATCGCCTTCCAGGCGGTCGTGCTGGCGGCGCTCCGGCAGCGGCTGCGGGGCTGGCGGCCGGCGGGCCTGTGGAACCTCGGCGCGGCCGGCCTGGTGGTCAACGTCCTCGCGCTGGCCTACGGCGTGTTCGCCATCGTGCTGCTGCTCAAGCCGGCGCCGGGCACCGAGACCTTCCTCGACCGCTGGGTCGTGGCCATCGGCCTGGCCGTCGTCGC
Source organism: Geodermatophilus dictyosporus (assembly GCF_900115505.1). GTDB lineage: Bacteria > Actinomycetota > Actinomycetes > Mycobacteriales > Geodermatophilaceae > Geodermatophilus > Geodermatophilus dictyosporus. The sequence goes on from NZ_FOWQ01000008.1 coordinate 191,374, forward strand.
GGGGAGCGGGCTGCTGTACCTGTTCCTCGCCCGGCCGGACCGCCACTCCGCGCACGTCCCCGAGGGCGACGCCCGCGAGGTCGCAGCACAGCTCCAGCAGATCCGGCGGGGTGCCGGTGTCCGGGTGAGTGAGGAGATCCGATGAAGTTCAGCTACGCGATGCTGCCCGACTACTCCCTGGAGGAGTGCCTGCGGGCGATCAGGCTGGCCGACGAGCTCGGCTTCCACGCCGTGTACGCCGCCGACGAGACCTGGCACAAGGACCTGTGGCTGCTGTTCGCCGCCGCGGCCGCCCAGACCTCGCGGATCCGGATGGGGCCGAGCGTGTCGCCGGTGACCCTCCGGGAGCCCACGCTGATCGCGCAGGCCGCGGCGACGCTCGACGAGCTCACCGGGGGACGGGCGGAGGTCGTGCTGTCCAGCGGCAACTTCGGCCTGCTGGCGCAGTACAAGCTGGACTGGACGAAGACCAAGCCGCTGTCGCGAGTCGTCGAGGCGGTGCACGTCGTCCGCACCCTCCTGGACGACGGCGCGATCACCTACGACGGCGAGTTCTTCCGCTACGACGGCCTGTTCACCTTCGCCCGGCCGGTGCAGGAGCGGCTGCCGGTGAAGATGGGCGCGATGCGCGGGCCGAAGTCGTTCCAGGCCGCCGCGGAGCACTCGGACGGCTGCCACCACGCGCTGAGCTACAGCCGCGAGGCCTACGAGTACGCCGCCGAGCACCTGCGGATCGGCGCCGAGCGGGCCGGCAAGGACTGGACGACGCTGGACTTCGGTGCCTGGGTGGTCGTCGCGGTGGGCCGGGACTCCGCGGCCGCGAAGGACGCCGCGCGCAGCATGGTGGGCATCTACGCCTCCTCCATGCCGGCCGAGCAGCTGGAGCGGCACGGGGTCGACGCGGCGGAGCTGAAGCCGATCGTCGACGCCATCGCCGGCGGTGACCTCGCGAAGGGCATCGAGCTGACCTCCCCGGAGCTCACGGAGAAGCTGTCGTTCGCCGGCACGCCGGAGGAGGTGACGGCGAAGATCAAGGAGATCGAGCCGACCGGTGTCAACCACCTGATCGCCGCGATCACCGACGCCTCGATCGTCCGGACCTTCACCGGGCGCGAGCTGCCCGGGGTGGCGTCGGTCGAGGAGCAGCTGCAGCTGATCCACGACGAGGTGATGCCCGCCTTCTGAAAGGACCTCGGTGCCCCCGACGCCTCGCTCCGCTCGGCGCGGGCCCCTGCACCGAGGCCGTTCCAGACGTCACTGGGTCGGCGGGTGCAGCGCCAGCCAGAGCTCGGCCCGGACGCCGGGGGAGTCCAGGTCGCGGCCCAGCAGCTCCTCGGCCCGGCGGATGCGCTTGCGCAGCGTGTGCCGGTGCACGCCCAGGCGGGCCGCGGCCGGCTCCCACTGCCCGTGCGCGGCCAGCCAGACGCGCAGCGACTCGACCAGGTCGCCGGGGCCGGCGCGGTCGGCGGCGGCCAGCGGCGCGAGGGCGGCCTCGGCGAAGGCGGTGGTGGCCGCCGGGTCGAGCAGGGCGGTCAGCCCGCGGCCGGCCAGGTCGGCGAAGGCGGTCACCGGCCGCCCGGCGGCGCGGCCGTGCCCGGCGGCCTGGCGGGCCTGCCGGACGCCGTCGCCCAGCCGCTCCCACGGCACCGGCGCGGCGGTGCCCAGGACCGCGCCGGGCACCCGCTCCGGGAGGTCGGCCAGCCGGCCGGCCAGCGCCCCGCCGGCGGGCACCAGCACGACGAGGGCGTCGTCGACCTCGGCCGACAGCACCGGCTCGCGGGTGGCGGCGGCCGCGTCGGCGGCGACGTCGACGGCGGCGGCGCGCTGCTCGGCGCTGCCCAGCACGGCGACGGTCAGCACCGGCTCGCCCGGCAGCCGCTCGCCCAGCGCCGCCACCACGGGCTCGGCGGCGGCGGTCTGCCCGGCCAGCAGCAGCTGCAGGATCGCCGCGCGCAGCGCCGCGGTGCCGGAGTCCAGCGCGCGGGACTGCTCCAGCCGCAGGGTCAGCAGCAGCGCGGCGGCGTTGACGACGTGCCGGTCGCCGGCCGGGAAGGGCCCGGGCCGGCCGACGGCGAGGAAGCCGCGCACCCGCGACCCGGTGCCCAGCGACTGCAGCAGCACCGTCTCCCCGGGCTGGGTGAGCGCGGCGCCGGCCGGCGGGCGGGTGGTGCGCAGCCGGTCGACCGCGCCGGCCAGCGCCCCGGCGCGCGGGCGCGCCCCGGCCGGGGCGGCCTCCAGCGGCGTCCCGGCGGCGTCGAGCAGCAGCGCCCAGCCGCCGAGGTGGCGGGCCAGCCGGTCGACGACGGTGCCCGGGGCGCCGGGCCCGACCGCGGCGCGGGTCAGCTCCCGCTGCACCGTGGACGTGCGGGACACCGCCGCGTACTCCTCGGCGGCCAGCGCGGTGGAGACCGTCCGCGACAGCGCGATGAACGGCGTCTGCCGGGGCACCTCGAGCACCGCCAGCCCGGACTCGTCGGCCGCGGCCACCAGCTCGCCCGGCACCCGCTCGTGGCTGAGCCCGGTGCCCAGGCCCAGGCCCACCACGCCCGCGCCGGCCAGCCGCCGCACGTAGGCGGGGGCGTCCCCGGGCGTCAGCGCCAGGCCGGTGGTGAGCAGCAGCTCGCCGCCCTCGAGGAACGGCGTCGGGTCGGTCAGCTCGCTGACGTGCACCCACGAGACGGCGCGGTCCACCGGCGCGCTGCGGGTGTGCAGCGCCAGCTCCAGCGACGCGGTCCCCAGCAGGGTCGCGACGGTGACCGGCACGGACGGGTCCTCTCGACGAAGTGGACACCCGGAGGCCCGTGGGGTGCCGGTCCGGACGGTACCGGGAGAGACGTGCCTCACCCACCCTGGAGGCGAGGACGTCCCCCGTCGGGGGAGACCGACCTGCGAGGAGAGAGCCATGACCACCCTGCTTCCCGGACCGGACACCGTCGCCCAGGAGCGGCGCCTGGTCACCGAGCTCCCCGGCCCCCGCTCGCGCGAGCTCGCCGCCCGCCGCTCGGCCGCGGTGACCTCCGCCGTGGGCAGCGTCCTGCCCGTCTACGTCGAGCGCGCCAGCGGCGGCGTGGTCGTCGACGTCGACGGCAACTCCTTCATCGACCTCGGCTCGGGCATCGCCGTCACCAACGTCGGCCACGCCGCCCCCGAGGTGGTCGCCGCCGTCCAGGCGCAGGTCGCGGCGTTCAGCCACACCTGCTTCATGGTCGGGCCCTACGAGGGCTACGTCGCCGTCGCCGAGGAGCTCGACCGGCTCACCCCCGGCGACCACGAGAAGCGCTCGGCGCTGTTCAACACCGGCGCCGAGGCCGTGGAGAACGCCGTCAAGGTGGCCCGGGTGGCCACCGGCCGCTCCGCCGTCGTCGTCTTCGACCACGCCTACCACGGCCGCACCAACCTCACGATGGCGCTGACGGCGAAGAACATGCCGTACAAGAACGGCTTCGGGCCCTTCGCCGGCGAGGTCTACCGGGTGCCCATGTCCTACCCGTACCGCGACGCGCCCGGCACGACCGGCGAGCAGGCCGCCGCGCGGGCGTTCGACCTGATCGAGACCCAGATCGGCGCGCGCAACGTGGCCGCGGTGCTCATCGAGCCCATCCAGGGCGAGGGCGGCTTCGTCGTCCCGGCGCCGGGCTTCCTGGCCGCCCTGAGCGAGTGGTGCCGCCGCTCGGGCGCGGTGTTCATCGCCGACGAGGTGCAGACGGGCTTCTGCCGCACCGGCGCCTGGTTCGCCTCCGAGCACGAGGGCGTCGTCCCCGACCTGGTGGCCACCGCCAAGGGCATCGCCGGCGGCATGCCGCTGGCCGGCGTGACCGGCCGCGCCGAGCTGATGGACGCCGTCCACACCGGCGGCCTGGGCGGCACCTACGGCGGCAACCCGGTGGCCTGCGCCGCCGCGCTGGCCACCATCCGCACGATGCGCGAGCAGGACCTCAACGCCGCGGCCCGCGCCATCGAGGCCACCATGCTGCCGCGGCTGCACGCGATCGCGGAGCGCACCGGCGTGGTCGGCGACGTCCGCGGCCGCGGTGCGATGCTCGCCGTCGAGCTGGTCGAGCCGGGCACCACCGAGCCCGACTCCGCGCTGACCAACGCGATCTCCAAGGCCTGCCACGCCGAGGGCGTCATCACGCTGACCGCCGGCACGCACAGCAACGTGCTGCGCTTCCTGCCGCCGCTGGTCATCGGGCAGGACCTGCTCACCGAGGGCCTCGACGTCCTCGACGCCGCCTTCGACGCGCACGCCGGGAAGTGAGCGCCCCGGCCGCCGGCGCGCGCCGCCGGCTGACCCTGCGACCGGAGGGCCCGGCCGCCGGCGGCCGGGTCGGGGGCCTGGTGGGCGGCGTGGTGGGCGGCGTGGTCACCTGGCCGGCCGACCGTCCGCTGCTGGCCGACGTCGTGCCGGTCCTCGACCGGCTCGGCGTGCGGGTGGCCGACGCCGTCGCCGTCCCCGGGGACGGTGACGCGCCGGCCACCCGGCTGGAGCTGCTGCTGCCGGCCGGGACGGCGCCGGCGACCGCGCTGCCCCGTCTCGAGCAGGCCCTGGCCGCGGCCTGGGCGGGGGAGACCGAGCTCGACGGGCTGTCCCGGCTGACCGTCGGCGCGGGCCTGCCGGTGCGCGACGTCGCCGTGCTGCGGGCCGCCTGCCGCTACCTCGCGCAGGTCGGGCTGGGCCTGTCCCGCGGGTACGTCGAGGAGACGGTGCTCGCCGCGCCGGAGTTCGCCCGGGCGCTGCTGGCGCACTTCGCGGCCCGGCACGACCCCGACGCCGCCGACCCCGCGGCTGCGGCGTCGGCCGCCGACCACCTGGCCGACCTGCTCACCCGGACGACCAGCCTCGACCAGGACCGCATCCTGCGCGGCCTGCGCGACGTGCTGGCCGCCGTGGTGCGCACCAACCGCTACCAGACCGACGCCGCCGGGGCGCCGCGCCCGGCCTTGGCGCTGAAGATCGCCTCGGCGCAGCTGGACCTGCTGCCCGCGCCGCGGCCGGCGGTGGAGACCTTCGTCTGCTCGCCGGTCGTGGAGGGCCTGCACCTGCGCGGCGCGCGGGTGGCCCGCGGCGGGCTGCGCTGGTCCGAGCGCCCCGAGGACTTCCGCACCGAGGTGCTCGGCCTGGTCAAGGCCCAGATGGTGAAGAACGCCGTCATCGTGCCGGCCGGCGCGAAGGGCGCGTTCGTCGTCCGCGAGGACCTGCGCGGCCTCGAACGGGCCGCGGTGCAGCAGCGGGTGGCCGCCGCCTACCGCACCTTCGTCGGCGCGCTGCTCGACGTCACCGACGACCGGGTCACCGACGGCCGGGACGGCGACCTGGTGGTGTCCCCGCCGCGCACCGTGGTGCACGACGGCGAGGACCCCTACCTGGTGGTGGCCGCCGACAAGGGGACGGCGACGTTCTCCGACCTGGCCAACGAGGTCGCCGAGAGCCGCGGCTTCTGGCTGGGCGACGCGTTCGCCTCCGGCGGGTCCAGCGGCTACGACCACAAGGCCATGGGCATCACCGCCCGCGGCGCCTGGGTGTCGGTGCGCCGGCACCTGCGCGAGCTCGGCGTCGACCCCGACGGGGAGCTGACCGCGGTCGGCGTCGGCGACATGTCCGGCGACGTGTTCGGCAACGGGATGCTGCTGTCGGACCGGTTGCGGCTGGTGGCCGCCTTCGACCACCGGCACGTGTTCCTCGACCCCGACCCGGACCCGGCGCGCTCGTCGGCCGAGCGGCGGCGGCTGTTCGCCCTGCCCGGCTCCTCGTGGGACGACTACGACCGCACCGCGCTGTCGGCCGGCGGCGGCGTGTACCGCCGCGACGCCAAGAGCGTGCCGCTGTCCCCGCCGGTGCGGGCGCGGCTCGGGGTGGACGCCGAGCAGCTGTCGCCGGCCGAGCTGGTGCGGGCGGTGCTGCGGGCGCCGGTGGACCTGCTGTGGAACGGCGGCATCGGCACCTACGTGCGCGCGGCCGACGAGACCGACGCGCAGGTGGGCGACCGGGCCAACGACGCGGTGCGGGTGACCGCCGACGAGCTGCGCTGCCGCGTGGTGGGGGAGGGCGGCAACCTGGGGCTGACCCAGCGCGCCCGCGTCGCCGCCGCGCGGGCCGGCGTCGCGCTCAACACCGACTTCATCGACAACTCCGCCGGCGTGGACACCTCCGACCGCGAGGTGAACCTCAAGATCGCGCTGTCGGGGGTGCCCCGCGCCGAGCGGGACGCGGTGCTGCGCGCGGTCGAGGACGAGGTGGCCGCCGCGGTGCTGGCCGACAACGCGCTGCAGGCCCGGGCGCTGTCGGTGTGCGCCGCGCAGGCACCGTTCCTGCTCGACCGGCACGCCCAGCTCATCGGCGACCTCGAGCGGCACGGCCTCGACCGCGACCTCGAGGGGCTGCCGTCGGAGGCGGGCGTCGAGCGGCTGCGCCAGGCCGGTGCCGGCCTGACCCGGCCCGAGGCCGCGGTGTTGCTGGCGCACTCGAAGAACCTGGTGCGCGAGGAGCTGCTGGCCGGCGACCTGCCCGACGACCCGTCGGTGGCCGGCGTGCTGGCGGCCTACTTCCCGCGAGCGGTGCGCGAGCGCTGGCCCGACCGGGTGGCGGCCCACCCGCTGGCCCGCGAGATCACCGCCACCCAGCTGGCCAACGACCTGGTCAACCGGGTGGGCCCGGGGTTCCTGCTGCGGCTGGAGGAGCGGCACGCCGTGCCCACCGCGGTGGCCGCCCGCGCGTACACGGTGGCCACCCGGGTGCTCGACCTCGACCCGGTGTGGGCCCTGGTCGACGGCCTGGTCGGCAGCGAGGTGCCGCTGGCCGTGGAGCGGCTGGCGCTGCCGGAGCTGCAGGCGGCCACCGAGCGGGTGGCCGACCGGCTGCTGGCCGCCCACCGGGACCCGGCGGCGCTCACGGCCGCCGCACCGGCGCTGAGGGCCGTCGTCGCCGGGCTGGAGCCGGCCGGGTGGCTGGCCCGGCCGGGCGCGGCGGGGGAGCGGGCGCGGGCACTGGCCGCGGAGCTCACCGCCGCGGGCGCGGGCCCGGAGCTGGCCGAGCGGGTGGCGGTCCTGGGCTGCCAGGCCGACGTCGTCGACCTCGCCCGCGTGGCCGGCACCGCCGACGTCGGGCGGGTGCCGGCCGCCGACGCCGAGGTGGAGCGGCTGCTCGGCCTGCCGCGGGTGCACGCCTGGACGGTGGAGCAGGCCGGCGACTCGCACTGGGTGGTCGCCGCCCGCGCGGCACTGCGCGAGGAGGTCGACCGGATGCACTGGGCGCTGGTGGCCGCGGTGCTGCGGGACCCCGAGGTGCTCACCGGGCGGCACGGGGCGGCGCTGGCCCGCTTCGCCGCCGTCCGCGACCGGGCCGCGTCCGCCCGCGACGACGTGCTGGGCCGGGCCTGCGTGGTGGTCGCGGAGCTGCGCCGGCTGGTGGAGGCCGTGGCCTGACCTCTCCCGGCGGGAGGGCGCCGGGCTCCCGGGTGGTCGCTACCATCCGGGGGCCCGGGACCGCCGGGTCGAGGCGACCGAGGCGGGAGGGCTCCCGGGTGACCATCCGTCGGCAGTTCGTGCTGGACGACGTCTCGCGGGCGATCATCGAGCAGCTGCAGGAGGACGGCCGCCGTCCCTACGCGCGCATCGCCACGGCGGTCGGACTGTCGGAGGCCGCCGTCCGGCAGCGGGTGCAGCGGCTGCTCGACGCCGGCGTGATGCAGATCGTCGGCGTCACCGACCCGCTGCAGGTCGGCTTCTCGCGGCAGGCGATGGTCGGCGTGCGCACCAGCGGCGACGCCCGCACCGCGGCCGAGCGGATCGCCGCCTTCCCCGAGGTCGACTACGTCGTCATCACCGCCGGGTCGGTGGACGTGCTCGTCGAGGTGGTCTGCGAGGACGACGACCAGCTGCTCGACGTCGTCGCCCGCATCCGCGGGGTGGAGGGCGTGGAGTCCACCGAGACCCACCTCTACCTGGGCCTGGCCAAGCAGACCTACGCGTGGGGCACCCGCGGCCCGCAGGGCCCCGCGCCCGCCGCCGGCCTCTGAGCCGCAGGCCGGACGTCCTCCGGAGCGTCGTCGTGCTCTGACCACACCCGTGGTCAGAGCACGACCTGCCGCAGGAGGGGGATCAGGCCCCGGCGCGGTTGAGCGCCAGCACCGACAGCAGCTCGTAGCCCACGTGGGCCGCGGCGATCCCGGTGAGCTCGGCGTGGTCGTAGGGCGGGGACACCTCGACGATGTCGGCGCCCACCACGTCGAGGCCGACCAGCCCGCGCAGCGTGTTGAGCAGCTCCCGGCTGGTAAGGCCGCCGGCCTCCGGCGTCCCCGTGCCCGGGGCGTGCGCGGGGTCGAGCACGTCGATGTCGACCGAGACGTACACCGGCCCGCCCGCCAGCCGCCGCGTCATGCGCTCGACGATGCTGCGCACGCCGTCGACCTCGTAGTCGTCGGAGCGGATCACCTGGAAGCCCAGGACGGCGTCGTCCTCGAGGTCCTGCTTGCTGTACAGCGGGCCGCGGATGCCCATGTGCAGCGAGCGCTCCATGTCGATGAGCCCCTCCTCGCTGGCGCGGCGGAAGGGCGTGCCGTGGGTGTAGGGGGCGCCGAAGTAGGTGTCCCAGGTGTCGAGGTGGGCGTCGAAGTGCAGCACGGCGACCGGCCCGTGGTCGCGCGCCAGCGACCGCAGGATCGGCAGCGCGATGGTGTGGTCGCCGCCGATGGTGAGCAACTGGGTGCCGTCGGCGCGCAGCGCGGTCACCTCGCGGTCGATGGTCTCGATCGCCTCACCGAGGTCGAAGGGGTTGACGCCGACGTCGCCGGCGTCGGCCACCTGCTGGGTGCCGAACGGCGTGGCGTCGAGCGCCGGGTTGTAGGGCCGCAGCAGCTTCGAGCCCGCCCGCACGTGGCCCGGGCCGAAGCGGGCGCCGGGGCGGTAGCTCACGCCGGAGTCGAAGGGCACCCCGAGGACGGCGACGTCGGCGCGGGACACCTCGTCGAGGCGCGGCAGGCGGGCGAAGGTGGCCGGGCCGGCGTAGCGCGGCACGCGGGTGGCGTCGACGGGGCCGATCGGGGTCTGCTCCTGCACGGGTGCTCCTCCGGGACGGTGCGGGTGACGGGCTCCCCCGTCCGGGTCGCCGGTCACTGTCAACTCGTGTTTCCCTCTTGTCAACTCCCTGGCGTGGCGAACTAGGGTCACGGGCGACCGGGGAGGTGGCGGTGGAGGCAGCGCTCGACGACGGCGTACCGCGGATCGGGGCGCGGCTCAAGGCCGTCCGGCAGGCACGTCGGCTCACCCTGACCGACGTGGCCGAGGCCTGCGGGCTGACCAAGGGGTTCCTCAGCAAGCTCGAGCGCGACCAGGCGAGCGCCTCGGTGGCCGCGCTGGTCCGCGTCTGCGCCGCGCTGGGGATCTCGCCGGGCAGCCTGTTCGAGGCGGCGCCGGCCGGGGAGGTCGTGCGGGCGGGCAGCTACCCGCCGATCTCCTTCGGCGGCCGGGGGCTGACCGAGTACCTCCTCACGCCCTCCGGCGAGCGCCGGCTCCAGGCGCTGCTCTCCGAGGTGGCGCCGGGCGGCGGCAGCGGCGAGGAGACCTACGCGCTGCCGGCGGAGGTGGAGTTCGTCTTCGTCCTGGAGGGCGACCTCGAGGTGACCGTCGCCGGCGAGGTGACCGCGCTGGGGACCGGGGACGCGTTCACCTTCTCGCCGGGCGCCGAGCACGGCTTCCGCTCGCTGCGCGCCGACGGGCCCACCCGCGTGCTGTGGGTGTTCGCGCCCGCGCTCTCCGAGGGGAGGGCGGCCGTGCCGCCGCCATCCTAGGAAACCGTTGTTGACAAGTGGGCAACCGATGGTGATGCTCGCTGCGACCCACGCCACAGGAGTCCGTCGGAGGACCCTGGGTGGACGACGCCGGACACGGCCGCAGAGGAGCGCACGTGCACACCACCAGGAGCGGGACGGGCACCGTGGCCCCGGCCCGCCGCAGCCAGCTGTTCCGGCTCAAGCCGGTCGACGCCATCGTCGCCCAGCACGAGGAGGACGGCGGGCACGGGCTGCGCCGGTCGATGAGCCTGTGGCAGCTCACCGCGCTGAGCATCGGCGCCACGCTGGGCACCGGCATCTTCGTCATCCTCGGCGAGGCGGTGCCGCTGGCCGGCCCGGCCGTCGTCCTCGGCTTCGTGCTCGCCGCGGTGACCGCGCTGTTCTCCGCGCTGTCCTACGCCGAGCTCGCCGGCAGCATCCCGGTCTCGGGCTCCTCGTACTCCTACACCTACGCCACCATGGGCGAGCTCGTCGCCTGGGTCTGCGGCTGGTGTCTGATGCTCGAGTACGGCGTCTCGGTGGCCGCGGTCGCCGTCGGCTGGGGCGCCTACATCGACGACCTCGCCTCGAACACGGTCGGCGCGGTCCTGCCCGCCGCGCTGTCGGCGCCGCCCGGTGACGGCGGGGTGGTCAACGTCCCGGCGATCGTGGTCGTCCTGCTCGCGATGGCGCTGCTGCTGCGCGGCACCAGCGAGAGCGCCCGCGTCAACGCCGCGATGGTCGTGCTCAAGGTCGGCGTCCTGCTGTTCTTCTGCGTGGTCGCCTTCACCGCCTTCCGCGCCGGCAACCTCGCGCCGTTCGTGCCGATGGGCATCGCCGGCGTGACCGCCGCGGCCTCGCAGGCCTTCTTCTCCTACATCGGCTTCGACGCCGCCTCCACCGCCGGCGACGAGGCCCGCGACGCCCGCCGCGACCTGCCGCGCGCCATCATCCTGTCGCTGCTGGTGGTCACCGTCGTCTACTGCCTGGTCGCGCTGTCGGCCGTCGGCGCGGTGCCGTGGCAGCAGATCAGCGGCTCGGAGGCCGCGCTCGCCGACGTGCTGAGCCTCGCCACCGGCCAGACCTGGACGGCGGTGCTGCTCTCGATCGGCGCGGTGATCGCCATCGCCAGCGTGGTGCTCACCGTGCTCTACGGGCAGACCCGCATCCTCTACGCGATGTCGCGCGACGGCCTGGTGCCCCCGGTGTTCTCCCGGGTGAGCGCGCGCCGGCGGATCCCGGTGGCCAACACCGTCATCGTCAGCGTGCTCATCGCGCTGCTGGCCGGCCTGGTCCCGCTGGGCGAGCTGGCCAACGCCACCAGCATCGGCACGCTGTTCGCCTTCGCGCTGGTCAACGTCGGTGTCGTCATCCTGCGCCGCACCCGCCCCGACCTGCCGCGCTCCTTCCGCACGCCGCTCTACCCGGTCACCCCGGTGCTGGGCGTGCTGTGCTGCGTCCTGCTCGTGTTCGGCCTGGGCACCTCGACCTGGGTGGTGTTCGTCGGCTGGATGCTGCTGGGCCTGGCCGTCTACCTCGGCTACGGGTACCGCCGCTCGGCCCTGCGGACGGGCGTCTGACCGTGCGGATCGCGCTGCTGCAGGGCCCGGCGCGGACGCCGGACACCGGGGCCGGGCTGGCGGCGGTCGCCGACGCCGCGGCCCGCGCGGCCGCGGCCGGTGCCCGGCTGCTGGTCACCCCGGAGATGTCGCTGACCGGTTACGCCATCGGCGCCGACCGGGTGGCCGAGCTGGCCGAGCCGGTGCCCGGCCCGCTCACCGACCGGGTGGCCGCGATCGCCGCCGAGCACGGGCTGGCGATCGCCGTCGGGCTCCCGGCGCGCACCGCGGGCGGGGTGGCCAACACCGTCGCCGTCCTCGAGCGGGACGGCAGCCTGCTGGCCACCTACGCCAAGGCGCACCTCTACGGCGACGTCGACCGCGACGCGTTCGTGCCCGGCGACGTCGGCGTGGTGCAGGTCCGGCTCGACGACCTCACCGTCGGCCTGCTGGTCTGCTACGACGTCGAGTTCCCCGAGGCGGTGCGCGCCCACGCGCTGGCCGGCACCGAGCTGCTCGTCGTCCCCACCGGGCTGATGGACCCCTACGGCCACGTCGGCACGGTGCTGGTGCCCGCGCGCGCCTACGAGAGCCAGGTGTACGTCGCCTACGCCAACCGCACCGGCACCGAGGGCGAGTTCGTGTACTGCGGCGCCAGCTGCGTGATCTCGCCCGAGGGCACCGAGCTCGCCCGCGCCGGCCGCGGCGAGGAGCTGCTGCTGGCCGACGTCGACCCCGCCGTCCTCGCGGGGTCCCGCCGGCTCAACACCCACCTGACCGACCGCCGTCCCGAGCTCTACCCCACGGAGACCCGCGCATGACCTCCGCCATCCCCGTCAACGCCCACGAGCCGGGCGAGGAGCGCCCCGCCCGGCCGCTGACGATGTTCGGCCCGGACTTCCCCTTCGCCTACGACGACTGGCTGGCCCACCCGGCCGGGCTCGGCGAGGTGCCCGCGGGCGAGCACGGCACCGAGGTCGCCGTCATCGGCGGTGGCCTCTCGGGCATCGTGACGGCCTACGAGCTGATGCGGCTGGGCCTGCGGCCGGTCGTGTACGAGGCCCACGAGATCGGCGGCCGGCTGCGCTCCACGCCGTTCGAGGGCCACCCCGGCGTGGTCGCCGAGATGGGCGCGATGCGCTTCCCGCCGTCGTCGACGTCCCTGTTCTCCTACGTGCGGCAGCTTGGCCTGCGGACGACGCGCTTCCCCAACCCGCTCGACGTGTCCACCCCGAGCACGGTGGTCGACCTCAAGGGCGAGACGCACTACGCGCAGTCCCTCGACGACCTGCCGCCGCTCTACCGCGAGGTCGCCGACGCCTGGCACGACACGCTGGCGCACGGGGCGCGGCTGGCGGAGATGCAGGCCGCGATCCGCGACCGCGACGTCAAGACGATCAAGGCGATCTGGGACGAACTGGTCGAGCAGCTCGACGACACCACCTTCTACGGCTTCCTGTCCGCCGCGCCGGCCTTCCGCTCCTTCCGGCACCGCGAGGTGTTCGGCCAGGTCGGCTTCGGCACCGGCGGGTGGGACACCGACTACCCGAACTCGATGCTGGAGATCCTGCGGGTGGTCTACACCGCCGCCGACGACGACCACCTCTCGATCGTGGGCGGCAGCCAGCAGATCCCGGTGGGGCTGTGGCGGCGCGCGGTCGAGGCGCCGGTGCACTGGCCGGCCGGCACCAGCCTGGCCTCGCTGCACGCCGGCGGGCGGCCGCTGCCCGGGGTGACCCGGCTGCACCGGACCGCGCCCAACTGCCTCACCGTCACCGACTCCGCCGGCGGGATCCGCACGTTCCGGGCGGCGGTGTTCACCGCGCAGAGCTGGAACCTGCTCTCCCGGATCGTCTGCGACGAGAGCCTGTTCCCGATCGACCACTGGACGGCGATCGAACGCACGCACTACATGGGGTCGACGAAGCTGTTCTGCCTGGTCGACCGGCCGTTCTGGAAGGACGTCGACCCGCGGACGGGCCGGCACCGGATGAGCATGACGCTGTCGGACCGGATGACCCGCGGCACGTACCTGCTCGACCAGGGCGAGGGGGAGCCCGGGCTGATCTGCCTGAGCTACACCTGGGCCGACGACTCGCTGAAGTGGCTGCCGCTGTCGGCGACCGAGCGCATGGAGGTCATGCTCGCGTCGCTGCGCGAGATCTACCCCGACGTCGACCTGCGCCGGCACGTCATCGCCTCGCCGGTGACGGTGTCGTGGGAGTCCGAGCGCGACTTCATGGGCGCGTTCAAGGCCAACCTGCCCGGCCACTACCGCTACCAGCGGCGGCTGTTCACCCACTTCAAGCAGGACGAGCTGCCCGAGCGGTACCGCGGCCTGTTCCTCGCCGGTGACGACATCTCCTGGACCGCCGGCTGGGCCGAGGGCGCGGTGCAGACGGCGCTCAACGCGGTGTGGGGCGTGGTGCACCACCTCGGCGGGCGCAGCCACCCGGACAACCCGGGCCCCGGCGACGTGTTCGACGAGCTCGCACCCGTGCGGCTGCCCGAGGACTGACCCCCGCCGTCCGGGACCGCCGCTCAGCCGGGGAGCAGGCCCTCGGCGCGGTCGGCGGCACTCGGGCGGGTCCGCGCCTCCTCGGCCAGCGTGCCGGCGAACCGGCGGGCCGCCTCGGCGCAGGAGGGGTCCTCGAGGAGCAGCCGCACCGCTGCGGCGATGCGCTCCGGGGGTGCGGCAGGGGACTCCCGCACCCCCGCGCCGAGGCGCAGCACGCGGACGGTGTTGGCCCTCTGGTCGCGGCCCATCGGCAGGCAGACCAGCGGCACCCCGGCGGCGAGCGTCTTGAGCACGGTGCCGTGCCCGGCGTGGGTGACGACGGCGGCGGCCTCCGCGAGCACGGCGCGGTGCGGCGCCGCGCGGACGACCCGCACGTTCGGCGGTGCCGGGACGTCGTCGGGGGACACCGCCCGCCCGGTCGTGACCAGCCCGCGCACCGGCAACTGGCCCAGCGCGGCGGACACCCGGCGCAGCACGTCGACCTGGTCCTGGAACACCGAGCTGGTCGCGACCAGGACGAGCGGGTCGTTCCCGGGAGGCCGCCAGTCGTCGCCGGCGGCCCAGTCGGGGTCGTCGAGCTGGGGGCCGACGTGGTGCACGTTCGCCGGGACGTGCGGCGACCGGAAGTCGAAGCTCGGGCTGGTCATCACCAGCACCTCCGCGCAGCGGTCCAGCAGCGCGAAGAGGTCGGGGACCGGCGGCTGCCCGTGCGCGGCCAGCGCCGCGCCCAGCCCCCGCGCCATCCGGCGAGTGGCCAGCCGCAGGGCGGCGGGCGCCAGCACGTCCCTGGCCCGGCCCAGCGGTCCGGTCCCGGGCAGCCACCCCGACAGCGGCAGCGGCAGCCCCCGGGTCGGCCGCAGGTACACGTTGGGCATCAGGGCGGCGGTGGGCAGGCCGCTCGCGATCGCCCCGACGAGGATGCCCGGGACGGCGCCCTCCGCGAGCACGGCGTCGGGGGAGCGGTCGGCGACGGCGGCGACCACGTCGTCGGCGTAGGCGGCGGCGGGCCCGACCAGCAGCCGGTCCCGCGCGACGGCCAGCTGGTGGAGGGGACCGCCGGTCTCCAGCTCGGCGATGAGCGCGGTCTGGTCGGCCACCGTGTCGAGGTGCGGTGCCCGCTGCCAGGGGCGGAACCCGCACCCGGCGGCCCGGGCGGACCCCTCCGCGGTCGGGTCCGCGACGACGTCGACGGTGTGCCCCCGCCGGACCAGCTCGCGGGCGAGCCCGAGCGCCGGCGGGAGCGTGCCGCCGCCGTCGATGACCGCCATGAGGTACCGGCCGGGGCGCCGATCGGCCATGCCGCACTCCCTCGCGAGGGCAGGGACGCGGTGAGGGTCCCGCGTGGCCGTCTCGCAGGGAAGCGGTCGGCGCACCGGCGGCGTGGCGTCCGCCCCCGCGGTGCGGGCGACCGCCCACCTCGCCGGCTCGTTCCGCACCCTCCAGGTCCGGCCAGCCGGGAGGGCGCGGAACCGACCGGCGGGGTGACCTGAGCAGACAGCGGTGCAGGCGGCCGTGTCCGCGTCGCGGTCCCTGGTCGACGAGCTGCTGGCCGAGCGCCGGGCGGCCGCCGCGTCCGGCGAGTGACCGTCCTCGACGCCTCGGCGGTCCTCGCCTTGCTCCACGACGAACCCGGCGCCGACCTGGTCGTTCCCGCACTGGCCGGATCCGTGCTCGGGACGGCCAACCTCGCCGAGGTGGTCGGGGAGCTCGTCGACGCCGGCGCCGGCAGCACGCGCCTGCGCCAGTTGCTGGCAGCCGCGGGCGTACGCGTCGAGCCGGTGACCGAGGCCGACGCCGAGCTGGCCGGTGCGCTGCGCGCGCTGCCGAGTGGACGTTCGCTGTCCCTGGGCGACCGGTGCTGCCTGGCCCTGACGGTGCGGAGCGACCCACCCGAGGTCCCCACCGCCGACCGGGCCTGGTCCGACCTCGACCTGCCGATCCGCGTCCACCTGCTCCGCTAGATCCGGCAGAGGTGCGAGCCCACGACACCCAAGCCGCGGACGGCGGCCAGCAGCAGCGCGACGACCGCGAGCAGGCCCGCGACCGGCGCGGCCCACGCAGCCAGTCCGGTCGCGGCGGAGTGCACGTGACCGCCGGCGACCGGCGGGTGGGCGAGCAGCATCGCCGTCGTCAGCACGACGTGCGCCACCCACGCCGCCCGGCCCGGCCGCCGCCACAGGTGCACCGCGCACAGCAGGCAGGCCGCCGACAGCAGTGCCATCGGGGCGTGCGGTACGGCGAGCAGCGCCAGGCCGTGCACGGCGGCGCAGCCCGCCGCGGCCCCCGCCGCGCTGTGCGCGAGGAACCGCGGCAGGGCCGCCGCGCCGAGCGGCATCATCCTCGGCCCCCGTGCAGGGTCCCGCCGCGAGCTCGCGAGTGGCGGGGGGCAGGGGGGTCCTCTCTC
The DNA here is from genome assembly GCF_900115505.1 of Geodermatophilus dictyosporus. Classification (GTDB taxonomy): domain Bacteria; phylum Actinomycetota; class Actinomycetes; order Mycobacteriales; family Geodermatophilaceae; genus Geodermatophilus; species Geodermatophilus dictyosporus. The sequence goes on from NZ_FOWQ01000008.1 coordinate 207,622, forward strand.
AGTGACACGTGCCCGGGGCCGGCGGGACGTCGAGCGCGGGGTTGCGGTCGAAGAAGCCCACCGGCTTGAGCTCGAAGCTCACGACGTCGACCGGCATGACCGGCCAGTCCTCCGGCCGCGGCACGTGGTGGATGCCGAACACGTGCCAGAGCACCAGCTCGGTGTCCACCAGCGGGCGGTCGGCCTCCTGCCACACCGGCAGGCCCGCGTCGCGGCGGCTCTGGTTGCAGAACTCGCCCGCGGGCCAGCGCTGCTCCTCGTCGAAGCGGCTCACCCACACCGGGTGGTCGATGACCTGCGCCCGCTGCCGGAACGGCGCGTCCGCGTGCGCCATCGAGGGCAGCGCCGAGTTCGGGTACAGCTTGTAGCCCGGTGCGGTCCCCAGCCGGTTGGGCCTGGTCCGGTTGACCACCTTGAACGACCGCTGCGTGGCGAAGTCGAGGTCGAGGCGCCCCTCGGACTCGCGCTCCACCGGCCGGCTCCTCGTGACGACGGCCAGCCCGTAGGGGTTGTCGTCGGACACCGGCAGCGCCTCGCTCTCGGTGACGACGACGGTGTTCTCCGGGCCGTCGACCTCCATGTCGAGCCGCGCGACGACGAAGTGCTGGTGGATCGGCGCGTAGGTGCGCTCGTCGACGACGGTGCCGTAGGCCGGCGGGGTGTCCTCGAAGGCGCTGGTCACCATGATCCCGGTGGCGCGGACCTCGCACTGGATCGTGCCGTCCTGGTAGAAGCGCCAGTAGGTCAGGTACTCGTAGTTGGCCACCGTGGCGTGGAACGAGACGACCATCCGCCGCGACCGGCGCACCTCCGAGCCGGCCTTCTCGTCGACGTGCTTCCACAGCACGCCGTCGTCCTCCTCGTGCAGGCAGATGGCGTTCTCGATGGTGTACGGCTCGCCGCGGGTGTCGTGCAGGACGGCGTCGACGTAGGTGATGTCGCCGAGGCAGTCGCAGCCGAGCTTGAGCGAGGTGGTCATGAACCCCAGGCCCCACTCGCCGATGTCGAAGGCGGTGCGCCGGTGGTGGTCGGGGCTCGGGTCGCGGTAGGGCACGACCATCTCGGCGAACGACATCCGGTGCGCCACGGGGCGGCCGTCGTAGGACACCCGGTGGATCACCAGGCCCTCGCGGTGGTTGAAGCCCAGCCGCATCGACCAGTTCTGCCAGCGCAGTTCGTGGCCGTCGAGCTCGAAGGAGACGCCCTCGGGCTGGGTGATCTCCAGCGGCCTGACGTCGGTGCGCTGCTGCAGGCCGGGCACCAGCGCGGGCAGGTACTCGCCCATGACGGCGGGCTGCTGGGGCGGGGCGGTGTCCTCGGTGTGCAGCAGCTCCATCGTGTTGAGGTCGACGACGAAGTGCAGGCCCATCACCGGGTTGGCGTAGGGGTTGCCGTGGGGGACCGAGCGCCGCCACACGTCGGTCCAGCCGACCCGGCGGTCCTGCAGGCCCTGCGGGACGAGCGAGTGGCCGTAGGCCCAGGTGTCGATGAGCACGAGGTCGAGGTCGGTGATCCCGCGCTTCGCCAGCGCCGCGACGACGTCGGGGTGCGCGATGAGCACCTCGTGGGCCTCGTGCCACTCGTCGAGGGTCATGTTGGCCTGCTGGCCGGGCACCGCCTCCCAGGAGAGGACGGCGTCGTCGGTGAGCGAGACGACCGCCTTGTACGGCGTGCCCTCGTCGCGGCTCCACACCGTCACCCGGGCCTCGCGGCGGATCGGGTCGCCGGGGGAGAAGGCGCGGACGACGTCCTTGGCCGGCTCGCGCAGCTCGATGGAGGCGAACCGCCAGCGCTCGTCGACCCCCCTGTCCCGCCGCAGGACCGCCGCCGCGGCGCGGAACTCCTCGGGCGTCAGCGGGTCGAGCGGGTGCGGGGTGCCGGCGGCCGCGCGGGCGCCGGCCGAGCCGGAGGCGTGGCAGGACGTCGCGAGCTCGGTCATGAGGGGTTCTCCCGGGGGGTGGTGTCGGGGCGGTTCGCGAGCAGGGGGACCGAGGGGTCCCAGCGGGTGCCGTCGCGGGCGTCACGGCGGCGGCGGGCCAGCGCCGAGAGCGCCTCGAGGACGACGCGGTTGGCCAGCGCCGCGGTGATGTCGGCGTGGTCGTAGGGCGGGCTGACCTCGACGACGTCGATGCCGACCACCGGCAGCTCCAGGCACAGCCGGCGGACGGCGTCGAGCAGCTGGCGGGCCGTCAGCCCGCCCGGCTCCGGCGTCCCGGTGCCCGGCGCGTGCCCGGGGTCGCAGACGTCGATGTCGACGGACAGGAAGACGCCCTCGCACTCGTCGGTGGCGATCGCCGAGGCCTCGGTGAGGCAGGCGTCGAGCCCGCGGTGGCCGATCTCGGTCATCTCGTAGGACCGCATGCGCTGCGCGGCCATCCAGTCCAGCGTCTCCGGCGGTGGCCAGTAGCCGCGCAGGCCCACCTGCAGGAAGCGGTCGCCGCGCAGCGCGCCGGACTCGATGAGCCGGCGCATCGGCTGGCCGTGGCCCCACAGCGAACCGAACTCGATGTCGCCGGTGTCGGCGTGCGCGTCGAAGTGGATCATCGACACCCGCCCGTGGCCGAGCACGTTGGCCACGCCCTTGGCGTCGGCGAAGGCGATCGAGTGGTCCCCGCCCAGCACGACCGGGATCGCGCCGGACCGGGTGACGGTCTCCACCGCGGCCTCGAGCGCGGGCAGCGCGGTCTCGATGTCGCCGGAGTACATCTCGACGTCGCCGGCGTCGAGCACGCGCAGGTCGCGCAGCCCGTCGGTGCGCAGCGCCAGGCTGGGGCGCGACCCGTCGTGCGGCAGGTAGTCGGTCATCCGGATGGCCTGCGGGCCGAAGCGGGTGCCCGGGCGGTGCGAGGTGCCGCCGTCGAAGGGGGCGCCGAGGACGACGACGTCGGCGCCGGCGAAGGAGGCCGGGTCGTCGAGGTCGCAGCGGTCGACACCCAGGTAGGTGATGTCGGGCCCGAACTGGGCGCCGTAGCGGGTCATGACGTCGAGGTCCGATCGATGTGCGGTGGAGGACGGCGGGTCGAGGCACTCCCGAGCCGTCGGGACGACGGAATCCGTGTCGCAGGACACGTTAGGCGACGGTTTCCGTGTTGCCAAGTGTCGTCGCCGGTGTCGACGGGACCGGTCACCCCCAGGGGTCGGCTACCTCGACGGAATGAGTCAGCGGTGCGTCGACACGCGCACGAAACAGTGGTGGTGCATGCTCCCGGCGCTCGGATCCGTGCCGACGTCCATGCCGGACTGTCGACGTGGCCCGGGCACGGTGTACATCGTGGCCTCTTCCCCGCCGGGCGGGGGAGTGGCCTCCTGTCCCGTGTGAGGCGCGGCACACCCGCCGCGCCGGGAACCCGCCGCTGACGGCGGTGCGACGAGAGGAGGGCCGCATGGCGGTGGGACAGGACCGGGGGACCGGGCGACAGACCGATCTGCGGACCAAGGGGCTGGCGGGCGGCTCGGTGGGGCTGCTGGCGAGCGTGGTCCTGGGGATCTCGAGCATCGCGCCGGTCTACGCGCTCACGGCCACGCTCGGCCCGACGGTGACCGAGGTGGGCCTGCAGATGCCCGCGGTCTTCCTGGCCGGCTTCCTGCCGATGCTGCTGGTGGCCTACGCCTACCGGGAGCTCAACCGGGTGGCGCCGGACTGCGGCACGTCGTTCACCTGGACGACCAAGGCGTTCAACCCCTACGTCGGCTGGCTGTGCGGCTGGGGCGCGCTGCTGGCCACGGTCATCGTGCTGTCCAACCTGGCCGGCGTCGCCGTCTCCTTCTTCTACCTCCTGCTCGGGGAGATCACCGGGTCGGAGTCGCTGGCGACGCTGGGTGACGACGCGGTCGTCAACGCGCTCACGTGCGTGGCGTTCGTCGCCCTCGCCACCTGGGTCACCTACCGCGGGGTGGAGGCCACCAAGCGCGTGCAGTACGTGCTGGTCGGCTTCCAGATGGCCGTGCTGCTGGTCTTCGCCGTCCTGGCGCTGGCCAAGGCCGGCTCGGCCCCGCGCGGGATCGCCTTCGAGTTCTCCTGGCTCGACCCGACCGCGATCACCTCGTTCAGCGCGTTCACCGCAGGCCTGTCGCTGTCGCTGTTCATCTACTGGGGCTGGGACACCTGCCTGACGGTCAACGAGGAGACCGCCGGCAGCGCCCGCACCCCGGGCCGCGCCGCCCTGCTCACCATGCTGGTGATCATCGTGACCTACGTCGGCGTCGCGATCGTCGTGCAGATGTACGCCGGCGTCGGTACCGAGGGCACGGGCCTGGGCAACCCCGACACCAGCGACAACGTCTTCGCCGCGCTGGCCGGACCGGTCCTCGGCCCGGGGCTGGCGTTCCTGCTCTTCCTCGCCGTCGTCGCGAGCTCCGCCTCGTCGCTGCAGACCACGTTCCTGCCGACCACCCGGACCATGCTGGCCATGGGCACCTACGGCGCGCTGCCGCAGCGGCTGGCCGAGGTGCACCCCCGCCACCGGGTGCCCTCGACCGCGACCCTGGTCGCCGGCGCCGCGACCGCCGCGTTCTACGTGGGGATGACGATCATCAGCGAGAACGTCCTCATCGACACGATCTACGCGCTCGGCCTGATGATCTGCTTCTACTACGGCCTGACCGCCTACGCCTGCGTCTGGTACTTCCGCCGCGAACTGTTCCGCAGCCCCCGCGACCTGGTGTTCAAGGGCGTGCTGCCGCTGCTGGGCGCGCTGATGCTCACCGCGGTGTTCGTGCAGACCGCCGTCGACACCCTCGACCCCGCCTACGGCAGCGGCTCGTCGGTGTTCGGGATCGGCAGCGTGTTCGTCATCGGCATCGGGCTGCTGCTGCTCGGCGTGGTGCTGATGTTCGCCTGGCGGGCGCGGCACCCGGACTTCTTCCGCGGGCGGACGCTGCGGGTGGACACGCCGTCGCTGGTGTTCGACGAGTGAGCTGACGGGCAGTGCGAGGACCGGGTGGCCCGCCCCGCGGGTCGGGCCACCCGGTCCTCGCGTGTCCCCAGGAGGAGAGGCGTGTTCGCCGTCGTCTACCGCTGGCGCCTGCACCCCGGCGCCGAGGACTCCTTCGTCGAGGGCTGGCAGCGGGTCACCCGCGCCATCCACGCCACCTGCGGCAGCTACGGCTCCCGGCTGCACCGCGCGGACGACGGGACCTGGGTCGCCTACGCCCGCTGGCCGGACGCCGCCACCCGCGACCGCTGCCGGCACGGGGAGGCCGAGGGGGAGCGGATGATGGCCGGGGCCGTCGCCGAGCACCTCGGCGCGACGACGATGGTGATCGCCGCCGATCTGCTCGCCGAGCCGGGCTGAGCCGGCTGCCGTCCGTCGGCGTCTGGGTTACCGTCCCGCCGACCAGGGGCCCGTCCGGCGACGGCGTCCGCACCGCACGACCGGACGGACGGCCATGAGCGCGCAGCCCCCGCAGGACGCCGACTCCCACCTCGCCCAGCTGGGCTACCAGCAGCGCCTCGACCGCAGCATCGGCGGCTTCTCCAGCTTCGCCGCCGGCGTCAGCTACATCTCCATCCTGACCGGCACCTTCCAGCTGTTCTACTTCGGCTTCGGTGCCGGTGGCGCGGCCTACGTCTGGTCCTGGCCCATGGTCTTCGTCGGCCAGCTCACGGTCGCGCTGTGCTTCGCCGAGCTGGCCGCCCGCTACCCGGTGGCCGGCTCGCTCTACAACTGGACCAAGCGGCTGGGCAGCCGGACGACGGCGTGGATGACCGGCTGGATGATGCTCACCGCGTCCGTCGTCACCCTGTCGGCGACGGTGCTCGCCTACCAGATCACGCTGCCGCAGCTGTGGTCGGGCTTCCAGGTCGTCGGCGACGGCACCGGCACCTACGACTTCGCGGTCAACGCGGTGATCCTGGGCAGCGCCCTCATCCTGTTCACCACGCTGGTCAACGCCTTCGGCGTGCGGCTCATGGCGCGGATCAACAGCGCCGGGGTGTTCATCGAGCTGGTCGCCGCGGTGCTGATCGTCGTCATCCTCGCGCTCGCGGTGACCCGGAGCCCGCTCGACGTGCTCACCGACACCGGCGGCCGCGGGGCAGGGGAGGACGGCGGCTACCTCGGCGCCTTCCTCGTCGCGGCGCTGGCCTCGGCCTACGTCATGTACGGCTTCGACACCGCCAGCTCGCTGGGCGAGGAGACGATCGAGCCGCGCCGCACCGCGCCGCGGGCGATCCTCCGCGCGGTCACCGCGTCGTTCGTCCTGGGCGGCCTGATCCTGCTCTTCGGCCTCATGGCGGTGCGCGACCTGGGCGACCCGGCGCTGTCCTCGAGCACCGGCGGCCTGCAGTACGTGCTGCTGCAGGCGGCGGGCCCGGCCCTGGGCAAGGCGGCACTCGCCTGCATCGTCGTCGCCATCACCGTGTGCTGCCTGGCGGTGCACACCGCCACGATCCGCATGGCCTTCGCCATGGCCCGCGACAACAACCTGCCCTTCAGCAGCCGGCTGGCGCGGGTGGACCCGAAGCGCAAGACGCCGGTGGTGCCCGCCGTGGTCACCGGGGTGCTCGCGGTGTCGATCCTGCTGGTCAACATCCGGCAGCCGCAGATCTTCACGGTGCTCACCAGCATCGCGATCATCATGGTGTACCTGGCCTACCTGCTGGTCACCGTGCCGATGCTGCTGGCCCGGCTGCGGGGGCGCTGGCCGGGGCCGGAGGCGGCCGGCGACCGGCGGTGGTTCTCCCTCGGCCGCTGGGGCCTGCCGGTCAACGCCCTGGCCGTGCTCTGGGGGGCGGGCATGGCGCTCAACCTCGCCTGGCCCCGGCGCGAGGTCTACAACGCCACGGAGCCCCACCGCTGGTACCTGCAGTGGGGCGCGTTCGTGTTCATCGGCGCCATCGCGGCCGTGGGCCTGGCGTACTACCTGCTGCGCCAGCGGCACCGCACCGGCGTGCTGCCCGAGCACGCGCTGGTGACGGCGTCCCCCGCCGAGGCCTGACCCGCCCGGCCGGTCACCGCCGTCGGGACGTCCGGGCAGGATGGGTCACGGACGGCGATGGGGGAGGCCATGGAACGCGACGTGCGCGAGCAGCCGACGCACCCGCACAGGGACGCGAGCGGACGACCGACGCTGCGGACGGTCGCCGCGCTGGCCGGCGTCCACGTGTCGACCGCCTCGCGGGTGCTCAACGGCAGCCAGGGCACCGGCGTGCGCACCGCCGGGGAGCAGACCAGCGACCGGATCCGGCGGATCGCCGAGGAGGTCGGCTACCGCCCGAACCCGCACGCGACGGGCCTGCGGACCCAGCGCAGCCACCTGGTCGGGGTGCTCGTGCCGCGCCTGGTGGACATCGTCCTGGCCACCATCTACGAGGGCGTCGAGGAGGCCTCGGCGTCCTTCGGCTACTCGACCTTCGTGGCCAACACCGGCGACGACCCGGCCGTGCAGCGGTCGCGCACCGAGATGGTGCTGTCCCGGCGGGTCGACGGCATGGTCTTCGGCGACGCCTACGAGGACGGCCGGTTCCTCGACGAGGTCGCCCGGCGCGGCGTGCCCTTCGTGCTCGTGTCCCGCCGGGCCGGCAGGCACCCCTCGGTGACCTGCGACGACCTGCTCGGCGGGCGGCTGGCCGCCGAGCACCTGCTCGGCCTGGGGCACACCCGGCTCGGCGTCGTCGCCGGCGAGCCCTACGCCAGCACCGGCATCGACCGCACCGCGGGCTTCGTCGCGGCCTGCCGCGAGGCCGGCGTGGACGTCCCGGCCGCGGCCGTGGTGCACACCCGCTTCGACACCGAGGGGGGCCGGTCGGGCATGGAGCGGCTGCTGGCGCTCGACGAGCCGCCGACCGCGGTGTTCGTGGTCAACGACTTCGCGGCGATCGGGGCCATGGGCGCGGCACGCGACGCCGGCCTGCGCGTGGGCAGCGACGTCGCCGTCGTCGGTTTCAACGACGTCCCGCTGGCCGCCGCCCTGCCGGTCGCCCTCACCACGGTCCGGTCGCCGATGCACCGGATGGGCGTGCGGGCCGTCGAGCTGCTCATGGACCGGCTGGCCGGGCGGGCCGTGGAGTCGGAGCGGCTGCGACCGGAACTGATGGCGCGCGCCTCGACGCTCGGGACGGGGACGCCGGGCCCCTGACCCCGTGTGCGCTGACGCACACAGCGAGGATGGTCGGCGTGATGGCACGCAGGAGAGTCGGTCCCGAGGACGCCCGTTCGTGGCTGCTGGTCAACGGCGCCCGCCCCGAGCTGTTCGACCCCGCGCACGGGTCGCGCGCCGACCAGGTCGTGCTCGACATCGAGGACGCCGTCGACCCCGCGCGCAAGGACGAGGCGCGCGCCGGGGTGGCGCAGTGGCTGTCCGACGGCGAGCGGTCGGCGTGGGTGCGGATCAACGACCACTCCACCCCGTACTGGGAGGACGACGTCGCCACCCTGGCCGGCGTCCCCGGGCTGCTCGGCGTGGTGCTGGCCAAGACCGAGGCCGCCGAGCACGTCACCGAGACCTACGACCGCCTCGGCGGCGCCACGCCCGTGCTCGCGCTGGTGGAGTCGGCGCTGGGCATCGAGGAGGCGGTGAGCACCGCCCGCGCCCGTGGCACCTTCCGGCTGGCCTTCGGCAGCGGCGACTACCGCCGCGACACCGGCACCAGCGCCGACGACCTGGCGATGGCCTACCCGCGCTCCCGGCTGGTCGTGGCCAGCCGCATCGGCGAGCTGCCCGGCCCCATCGACGGGCCCACGGTCACCCACAGCCTCCCGGTGCTGCGCGAGCAGAGCGCCGTGACGGTCTCGCTGGGCCTCACCGGCAAGCTCTGTCTCGACCCCGACCAGGCGCCGGTGCTCAACGAGATCATCAGCCCCGCCCCCTCCGACGTCGCCTGGGCGCAGGACTTCCTGGCCGACTTCGACGCCCGCGGCCAGGTCGTCCGCGACGGCAGCGACCTGCCCCGGCTGGCCCGCGCCCGCAAGATCACCCGGCTGGCCGAGACGTTCGGCGTCCAGCCCGCCTGAGCCCGGCGGGCCCGGCGGTCCCGCGGGACCGCCGGGCCCGCCTCACACCGCGGTGGCGGTGACGAACGTGCAGACGCCGTCGCCGGAGCGGGGACGGCGGGTGCGGATGCCCAGCAGCGCCAGCACCGCCATCTCCAGCCGGAAGGCCAGCCGCATCGGGCCCCGGTAGAAGTGGTCACCGCCGGTGCTGACCCGCAGGTCGCCGAAGCCGGCCAGCCGGACGTGCTCGGTCAGCGCCCAGTCCGGCAGCAGCGTGATGTGCCCCGGTGCGTGGTAGAAGCGCGGCCCGAAGACGTAGGGCGCGCCGCGCAGCAGGGTGAGCAGGCGCGAGTGGGGGTGCGTCACGTTCGGCGTGCTGAGCACCACCTGGTCCCCCGGCCGCAGCAGCGCCCGGATGGAGCGCAGCACCTGCCGCGGGTTCTCCACGTGCTCCAGGGTCTCGACGCAGACCACCAGGTCGAAGGGCCCGCGCGTCTCGTCGGTCCAGTCGGGGTGGTCGAGGTCGAGCCGGGCGATCCAGTCGTGCGGCGGGTCGAGGTCGGTGGGGACGACGTCGAGGCCGGCGTCGCGCAGCCGCAGCGCCAGCGCGCCGCAGCCCGAGCCCACCTCGAGCACCCGGCCGCCGTCGGGCAGCGCGGCCCGCACCTGCTCCAGCGCGTACTCGTGCACGCCGGGTGCGGCGTGGATGCCGTGCCCCTTGTAGCTGGACACGGCGGGGGTCCGGGATCCGCTGGCCTGCTCGACGTCTGCCACGCCCCCACCCTGTCAGTCGCGCCGTCGACCCGCCGACGCCACCCCGGCGCGTCCGGCTCAGGCCAGCGCAGCCGCCTGCTCGGCGCACAGCTCGGCCAGTGCCTGGGGTGCCGAGCGGCACAGCCGCGGGAAGGCGAGGAAGCCGTGCGGCATGCCGACGTACTGCGTCAGGCGGACCGGCACGCCGGCCGCGCGCAGCACCTCGGCGTAGCGGTACCCGTCGTCGCGGATGGGGTCGTGCTCGGCGACCTGGATGAGCGCCGGCGGCAGCCCGGTGTGGTCGGCGGCGAACAGCGGCGAGGCGTGCGGCGCCCGCGGGTCCTGCCCACCCAGGTAGTGGTCGCGGAAGGCCAGGCAGTCGGCCCTGGTGAGGATCGGCGCGGAGGCGTTCTCGTCCATCGACGGGCTGCTCATCGTGAGGTCGACCGACGGGTAGACCAGCCCCTGGTGGGCGATGCGCGGGCCGGACCGCTCGCGCGCCATCAGGCTGACGACGGCGGCCAGGTTGCCGCCGGCGCTGTCGCCCATGACCGCCACCCGCGCGGGGTCGGCGCCGAACTCCGCCGCCCGCCCGACGACGTCGACCAGGGCCGCGTAGCAGTCCTCGGCCGCGGCCGGCCAGCGGTGCCCCGGCGCGAGCCGGTAGTCCACCGAGACGACGACGGCGCCGACCGTCGCCGCGACGTTGCTGCACAGCCAGTCGCCGGAGTCGAGGTTGCCCAGGGTCCAGCCGCCGCCGTGGAAGTGGACGACGAGCGGGAGCGTGCCGGCCGCGTCCGCGGGCCGGTAGGTGCGGACGGGCAGCGCGGCCACCTCGCCGCGCGCGGTCCCGTCGGTCAGGGTGACCCCGCGGGCCACGCCGCCCAGGAGGTGGTCGGTCACCGGGTTGTGGCCGATGCGCTGGCTCTGTACGCGGCGCAGCCGCTCGTCGTCCATCGTCGCGACCGACAGCCGGGACAGGGCCCGGCCGAGCAACCGCACCCGCAGGTCCATCCGTGCCACGCGTCCTCCTCGGGGTCGTGCAGGTGGTCGGGGGTCGGGTCAGGGCTCGGCGAACCAGGCGAAGCCGAGCCCGGGGACGGTCAGCCGGCCGCTGCGCACGCCGAGTCGGCCGTCGCTGCCGTGCACCTGCACGAAGCTGCCGAAGCCGGTGACGGTGTCGGCGTCGACCTCCCGCGGGCGCGGCGAGAAGTTGGCGACGCCGACGAAGGCGCCGCTGCGCGGGTGCCGTCGCCGCCAGGCCAGCACCGCGTCGCTGCCGGCGTCGAGCAGTTCCGGCTCGGTGCCGCCGCGCAGCGCCAGCAGGGAGCGGCGCACCCGCCCGAGGTCCCGGATGCCGGCGAACACGCGGCCCTCCAGCGTGCCGGGCTCGCCGCGCCGGGCCGCGGCCGCCCAGTCCATCGGCGGGCGGTGCACCCAGCGGTTGTCCGGTGCCCGCGCGGGGTCGGCGAGGTAGCCGGCGTCGTTGCGCAGGGCCAGCTCGTCACCCATGTAGAGCAGCGGGATGCCGCCGAAGGCGTAGGCGACCGAGTAGAGCAGCAGCAGCCGGCGGACGCCGGCCTCGAGCGCGGCCGCGTCGTCGCGCTCCAGGGCGTCCTCGATGCCGCACAGCGACGCCGCCGAGCCGGAGACGCGGGCGTCGCCGGTGACCTCGTTCTCCTGGAACAGCGCGCCGCGGGCGAAGGAGCCGGGGAAGCGGCCGGAGTAGAAGTCGTTGAGGAAGCGCCGGTGGGCGAAGGCGTCGAGGCCGACCGCGGCGGCGTCGGCGTCGGTGATCGCCCAGCCGATGTCGTCGTGGCCGCGCACGTAGGTGACCCACGACGTCGACGGGGGGATCGCCCGCATCCGGCCCAGCGCCTGGCGGGCCAGCCGCACCTCGCCGGTGGCCAGGCTGCTCCACAGCAGCACCATGAGCTGGTTGTGGTAGGCCAGCTCGCACTCCGGGCGGAAGCGCTCGTGCGCGCCGAGGTACTGCACGAGGTCGTCCGGGGCGACGATCGCCTCGGCCTTGAACACGACGCCGGGCGCGGCCAGCCGGGTCACCGCGTGCAGCAGCTGCAGCAGCGTGTGCCCCTCGGGCTGGTTCTGGCAGGTGGTGCCCATCCGCTTCCACATGAACGGGACGGCGTCCATGCGGAAGACGTCGACGCCGCGGTTGGCCAGCCAGGTGATCTCGCCGAGCATCGCCAGCGTGACCTCGGGGTTGGTGTAGTCGAGGTCCCACTGGTAGGGCCAGAAGGTCGTCCACACCCAGCCGCCGGCGCCGCCGCGGGCCTCGGGCACCCAGCTGAAGGAGCCGGGGGCGCGGTCGGGGAAGACCTCGGGGATGGTCGCGTCGTAGGCGTCGGGCAGCGTCCGGTCGGGGAAGGCGGTGTAGAAGCCCTCGTACGCGGGGTCGCCGGCCAGCCACCCCTGCGCCCACGGGTGCTCGCGGGCGGTGTGGTTGAGCACCAGGTCGATGCACAGCGCCATGTCGCGCTCGTGCAGCGCCCCGGCCACCGCCTCCAGGTCGGCCATCGTGCCCAGCCGCGGGTCCACGGCGCGGTAGTCGGCCACCGCGTAGCCGCCGTCGTTCTCGCCCTCGCGGGGGGCGAGCAGCGGCATGAGGTGCAGGTAGGTGGTGCCCAGCTCGGCGAGGTGGTCGAGCTGCCCGGCCAGCCGGTCGAGGGTGCCGCAGAAGCGGTCGACGTAGCAGACGTAGCCCTGCACCCGGGTGCGCTGGAACCAGCCGGGGTCGAGCTCCCGCCGGCGGTCGAGGCGGCGCAGCGCCCGGGGCCGGTCCGCCGCCGCGGCCAGCGCGGTGCGCAGGACCCGCGCGAACAGGTCGTCGGCCCGGTCGCCGTAGAGCTCGGCCAGCGGCCCGTGGACGTCGACCAGCGCCAGGTCGACGCGGGTGAGGAAGGCGTCGGCCTCGTCCTCCCCCAGCGCCGCGGTGGCCTCGTCGGACAGCCGCCGCCGCAGCGCCGACCACACGCGGGTCGCGCCGTCCCGAGGGCCGCCCGCCGTGCCGGTGTCGCCCGCCGTCCCCGCCGTCGTCCCCGTCGTGGTCGCCGTCCCGTCGGTGTCCCCGCCTGCCACGGCTGCACCTTAGGACCGCGGTGCGGCCCGCTCCCCGCGTGCCCTGCCCGCGGGCGGTCGGGCCCCGCTCAGGCCGGCAGCAGGCGGACGGCGAGCACGGCGACGTCGTCGTCGGTGCCGTCGGGGACCACCCGGGTCAGCAGCCGGTCGCACAGCGCGTCGGCCGACAGCCCGCCGAGCCCGCGCAGCGCGTCGACCAGGCGGGCCATCCCGGTGTCGACGTCCTGCCGGCCGACCTCCACCAGCCCGTCGGTGACCAGCAGCACCGTCTCCCCGGGCCGGAGCACGGTCTCCTGGTCGCTGCGGCGGGCGGGTTCCCGGGTGCCCAGCAGCCGCTCGGCGCGGGAGGACAGCACCCGCACGGCGGCGTCCGGCGCGACGAGCAGCGGCGGCAGGTGCCCGGCCGACGACCAGCGCAGCGTGCGGGTGCCGTCGGCCTCGGGCAGCTCCAGCCGGGCGACCAGCGCGGTCGCCAGCGTGCCGGTGTGCAGCCCGGAGAGCACCCGGTCGACGCGGTCGAGGGTGCGCGCCGGGCTGTCGGGGGAGTCGTAGGCCAGCGTGCGGACGGCGCTGCGCAGCTGGGCCATCGCCGCGGCCGCCTCGACGCCGTGCCCGGTGACGTCGCCGATCACCAGCAGCGTCGCGCCGTCGGGCTGGGCGACGGCGTCGTACCAGTCCCCGCCGACCAGGGCCTGCGAGCCCGCGGGGCGGTAGCGGACGGCGATCTGCAGGCCCTCGCTCTCCGGCGGCGGGGTGAGCAGGCTGTGCTGCAGCGTCTCGGCCACCCGCAGCTGCCGGGAGTAGAGGCGGGTGTTGTGCAGCGCCAGCGCACCGCGGCGGCCGGCCTCCCGCGCGAGGTCGACCTCCGCGGGCGTGTGCGGCGGCCGGTCGCCGGTGCACACCAGCGACAGGACCCCGAACGCCGAGCCGCGCGCCTGCAGCGGCACCAGGAGGGCCGACCTCGGGTCCAGCCGCCGCCAGGCGTCGCGCACCGGGCCCTCCGGCAGCGCCTCGGGGCCGAGGTCGAGGTCGACCGGGCCGACCTGCACCGGCTCGCCCGACCGCAGGACGGCGGTCAGCGCGGCCTGGTCGCGGGGCGCGGCGACCCGCCCGGCGAGGTAGGTGTCGGCGTCGGCGAGCCGCTCGGGGTCGCGGTGCGCGCGGGACGTGCGGCCCGGGGCGCCGTCGCCGGCCATGACGGTGACCGTGGCCCAGTCGGCCAGCCGCGGCACCAGCAGGCGGGCGAGCCGGTCGGCGGCCTCGCCGGTGTCGAGCAGCTCGGCCAGCGACTCGGTCACCCCGGCGAGGAAGCGGACGCGCTCGTGCTCGGCCTGCTCGGGGGTGGGTCCGGTCACCTCGGCTCCAGGTCGGTCGCCGGTCGGGCGACCGGCGCTGGGCGGGGAGCCTACGGGAGCTGCGGCCGGTCGCCGGCCTCCCGGCGCGGTCAGCCGGACCGGCGGTCGCGGTAGCGGGCCGCCCGGCGGGCGGCCGCGGCGCGCCGCCGGTCGGCGTCGCGGGCCTCCCGCTCGGTGGAGCTGCGGTCCCGGACGGCCTGGGCGGTGCCCGTCGGGTAGCCGGCCTTCTTCACCCGGTTCTCGGTGGCCTCGGGCATGTAGGCGATGGAGAACGCCAGGCCCAGGAGCAGCCCGCCCAGTGCGGCCAGCCCGCGGATCCAGAACGGTCCGGGTACCAGCAGCAGCACCACGGCGACGGGGACGGCGAGCTGCACGAGACTGCGGGCGACGTGCCGGAGCACCCAGGTGCGCGTCGTCGTGTCGTGCAGCACCCACGTGCGGTGGCGGGGTGGCAGGCCCGCGCCCATGGCGTAGCCGATCCACCGCAGCACCCCGGGCCGCACGCGGCCGTCCGCCGCCGTCCCGTCCGAGGGCGCGCGCGGGTCCATGCGCCCCTGTCTACTCCCCGTCCCGGGCCTCCGGGCGCCCGGCCAGCCGGCGGGCGCGCGCCCGCGGGTGCCCCAGCAGCGCGTCGACCCGCCCGTGCAGCCCGGTGAGCCGGGCCCGCAGGTCGCCGTCCAGGGAGCCCGCCGAGTCGTCCCCGCCCAGGGCGACGGGCACGTGCGGCGGGAGCGTGGCCAGCAGGCCGGCGGCGTCCTCCCCGGCGGCGGCCACCTGCCGGGCACCGAGCCGGACGCAGCCGAGGCGGTCTCCGAGCGCGTCGACCACCGCCTCGACCTCCCCGGCCGTGCACGACCCGGCCGGCACGTCGAGGACGACGCCGCCCCCGCTGGGCGCGACCACCGCGACGGCGGCGTCGACCAGGTCGGGCCGGTCGGCCGGCACCGGCGCCAGCAGCGGCACCAGCCGGTAGGGACGGGCCCTCGGCCAGCCGGGCGAAGACGTCGGCGCGCCGGGCGGGATCCGGGGTGAGGAGGCGGGCGGTGACGCACCGGGCGCCGAAGCGGGCACCCAGGTCGAGCACCCGCCCGTGCGCGGCGTGCACGTCGTCGCGCGGGAGGTCGGCGCCCAGCTGCACCCGCCCGACGTCGAGCACGGTCACCCGCGTCTCCAGCAGCAGGGCCACCAGCCGGGCGAGGTTGCGCTCGCCGGCGCCGCCGTGCCACCACGGCTCGACCTCCGCGGTGCCGCCGACGTGCAGGCCGACGGAGTGCCACCCGGTGCCCGGCAGCGCCCGGGTCAGCTCGAGGGCGTCGCGCGGGTGGACCAGGGACTGGTGGACCGCCAGGCGGTTCGCGGCGTGCACGCAGGTCACCCCCTCCCCGCTGTGGGCCCGGCTGTCCGACCGGATCGGCCGCCGTCCGGTCTTCGCCCTCGGCGCGCTCGGCTCGGCCGCGCTGGCCTTCCCGTTCCTCCGGGCGCTGCAGCAGGGCGACGGCCCGCTGGTCGTCGTCTCCGGCATCGCGCTGTTCGGCGTCGTGTACTCCGCGGCGAACGGCATCCGGCCGTCCTTCTACGGCGAGATGTCCTCCACCCAGGTGCGCTACTCGGGCATGGCGATCGGCACGCAGATCGGCTTCGCGCTCGGCGGCTTCTCGCCGGTCATCGCCACCGCCATCGTGGGCGAGGGCTCCGGCGGCTGGGTGCCGGTCGCGCTGCTGACCGCCGGCGCGCTGCCGTCGCCGGGCTCTGCGCGCTGACCGCCCGGGAGACCGCGCACGTGCCGCTGGCGCAGCTCGGTGACGCGCACGCGCGGGCCGGGGCGCGTGAGAAGAGCCTCACGCGCGCCTGAGACGAGCAGCGTCGCGCAGCGGGCCCCGGCCGGGAGCGGCCGGGGTCCGCGTGCGTGCATCCCGGAGCACACTGGTCGGGTGACCGTCGTGCTGACCGGGGCCGACTACGCGGCCGCGGTGTCCGCGCCGGGGATCGTGCTGGTCGACTTCCGCGCGGCCGGCTCGGGGTCGAGCCGGGCGTTCACCCGCGAGTTCGACGCCGCGGCGCAGCGGCACCCGGGGCTGGTGTTCGCCTCGGTCGACACCGAGGCCGAGACCGTGCTGGCCGCCCGCGTGGGCGTGCGCTCGGCGCCCACGCTCATGGTGTTCCGCGACGGCGTGCCGGTGTACGCCGAGCCCGGCTACCTGCCCGGCGACTCCCTCGACCTGCTCGTCGCCACGGTCCGAGCGCTGGACATGCCCGCCGTGCGCGCGCTCTTCCCCGAGCCCGTCGACCCGCGCTGACCGGGCGCCCCCGCGTCCGTCCTCCCGCACCGCAGCCGTCCTCCCCGACCGTGCACCGTCGGGGAGGACGCGCCACGATCAGGCCACCTGGTCGTCGCTGCGCCTCAGGCCACCAGGACGACGACCAGCGTGCGGGGGCCGTGCACGCCCTCCACCCGCTGCAGCTCGATGTCGCTGGTGGCCGACGGCCCGCTGATCATCGTCAGCGGGCGCAGCGGGTCCAGCCGGCCCAGGCTCTCGGGCACGCTCCCGACCACCTGCTCGGCGGTGACCACGCAGACCAGGCAGTCGGGCAGCAGCGACAGCGCCCGCCGGCCGCACGGCGGCGTCCCGTCGAGCACCAGCGTGCCGGTCTCGGCGATCGCCACGGCGACGGCGGTGACCGAGGCGGCGCGCTCGGCGAGCTGCACCGGCGGCCGATCGTCGTCGGTGTCGAGGCCCTCGGGGCGCCACGCGGCGGGCAGCCCCGGCGCGGCCACCACCGACCCCGGCGCCCACCCGGTGCCGAGCCCGGCGTCCAGCGCGGCGGTCACGGTGGCCGCGACGTCGTCGGGTCCGCAGCGCAGCACCGAGGCCTTGTAGTCCTCGAGCCGGTCGACGAGGACGTCGAGCAGCTCGGCGGCCGGGCGGTCGTCGGTGGTGCGGTAGTCGCGCACCACCTCCGGGACCGGCGCGCGGGTCTCGCCGAGCGCGGTGCGGACGCGGCCGAGCACCTCCTCCCGGGCGCTCACGACCGGCCCCCGTGCTCACGCGCCCACTGGGCGGTGAAGCTCTCCGCCGGCGGGGTGGGCAGGTCGCGGCTGCGGGTCCACGCCGAGGCGGGGAAGGGCAGCGCGGCCGGCATGGTGGGCCGGCCCCGGGCCACGAGCCGGCCCAGGCCGGCCGCCCGCTGCGCCAGCCGCCACAGCCGCGGGTTGCTCATCGCCCGCCCGAGCGCCTTGAACGCCACCGACTCGGCGGTCGGCTTCTCCTGCGCCTCGACGTGCTCGGCGCGCAGGTGCACCAGGATCGACGGGATGTCGATGGCCACCGGGCAGACGTCGTAGCAGGCGCCGCACAGCGAGGAGGCGTAGGGCAGCGAGGCGTTGTCCTCGACGCCGGTCAGCTGCGGCGAGAGCACCGCGCCGATCGGTCCCGGGTAGACCGAGCCGTAGGCGTGGCCGCCGGTGCGCTCGTAGACCGGGCACACGTTGAGGCAGGCCGAGCAGCGGATGCAGTGCAGCGCCTGGCGGCCCACCTCGTCGGCCAGGACCGCCGTCCGGCCGTTGTCGACGAGCACCAGGTGGAAGTCCTGCGGCCCGTCGCCGGGCGTCACGCCGGCCCACATCGAGGTGTAGGGGTTCATCCGCTCGCCGGTGGAGGAGCGGGGCAGCAGCTGGAGGAACACCTCCAGGTCGCGCCAGGTGGGCACCAGCTTCTCGATGCCCATGACGGTGATCAGCGTCTCGGGCAGGGTCAGGCACATCCGCCCGTTGCCCTCGCTCTCGACGACGGCGAGCGTGCCGGTCTCGGCGACGGCGAAGTTCGCCCCGCTGATCGCCACCCGGGCCCGCAGGAACCGCTCGCGCAGGTGCGACCGGGCGGCCATCGCCAGCCGGCGCGGCTCGTCGGTGAGGTCGGCGTCGACCCGCGGCATCGTGCGCAGGAAGATCTCGCGGATCTCGGCGCGGTTCTTGTGGATCGCCGGCACCAGGATGTGGCTGGGCTTGTCGTCCCCGAGCTGCACGATCAGCTCGGCGAGGTCGGTCTCGTGCGCGGCGATGCCCGCGGCCTCGAGCGCCTCGTTGAGGCCGATCTCCTGGGTGGCCATCGACTTGACCTTGACCACCTCGTCGGTGCCGGTGGCCCGGACCAGGTCGGTGACGATGCGGTTGGCCTCCGCGGCGTCGCGCGCCCAGTGCACCGTGCCGCCGCGGGCGGTCACCTGCCGCTCGAGCTCCTCGAGGTGCTCGTCGAGGCGGGCCATCGTGGCGGCCTTCAGCGCGCTGCCGGCGGCGCGCAGCTGCTGCCAGTCGGGCAGCTCGGCGACCACCTTGGCGCGCTTGCCGCGGATCGTCTGCGTCGCGTGGCCGAGGTTGGCGCGCAGCTGGCCGTCGCGCAGGGCGTCGCGGGCGGCGTCGGGGAAGGGCCGGTCGCCGCGCAGGTGGCCGACGCCCCGCGGCGCGGTGGGCAGGCCGAGGAACGTCGTCCCCGACCGGGGGGCGCCCGGGGCGAGCGGGGTCTGGTCGGTGCGCAGGTCCTGCGGGGTCGTCGTCACGCGGTCACCGCCGGTCGGGTCGTCTGGTGGGGGCTCACGGCGTCCTCCGTCGAGGCCAGGATCTCGGCCAGGTGCACCGTCCGGGTGCCCGAGCGCAGTCGGGACAGCCCGCCGCCGATGTGCATCAGGCAGGAGGAGTCGCCGGCGGTGCACACCTCGGCGTGCGTGGCGAGCACGTTGGCCATCTTGTCGGTGAGCATCGCGGTCGAGGTGTCGCTGTTCTTCACCGAGAAGGTGCCGCCGAACCCGCAGCAGGACTCCGCGCCCGGCAGCTCCACCAGCTCCAGACCGCGCACCGCGCGCAGCAGCCGCAGCGGCCGGTCGCCCACCTGGAGCAGCCGCAGCGAGTGGCAGGTCGGGTGGTAGGTGACCCGGTGCGGGTAGTAGGCGCCGACGTCGGTGACACCGAGGACGTCGACGAGGAACTGCGACAGCTCGTAGGTGCGCGAGGCCAGCGCCTCGGCCTCGTCGGCCAGCCCGTGCTCACCGGCGCGGCGGGCCACCATCGCCTGCTGGTGGTGGATCGAGGCCACGCACGAGCCCGACGGCGCGACGACGGCCTCGGCGCCGGCGAAGGCCCGCACGTGGTTGGCCACGATCGGCACCGCCTCGCGCCGGTACCCGGTGTTGACGTGCATCTGCCCGCAGCAGGCCTGCCCGGCCGGCACGACCACCTCGTGGCCCAGCCGCTCGAGCAGCGCCGCCGTCGCCCGGGCGACCTGCGGCACCACCGTGTCCACCAGGCAGGTGGCGAAGAGCGCGACCCTCATGGAACCCCTCCTCAGCGTCCGCCGGTGCGGCGGACGCGGCTCGACTCACGGACGACGAGCACCGGCTCGAAGACCTCCTGGACGTGCACGTGCCCCTCGCCGCGGGCCTCGTCGAGGAGCAGTCGCGCCGCGCGGGACCCGAGCTCCTGGCGCGGCTTGCGCACCGAGGTGAGCGGGACCGCGGCGGCCGCGGCGAAGTCGATGTCGTCGTAGCCGACGATGGCGAACTCGTCGGGCACCCGCACACCCTGCCGCACCATCTCCTGCAGCACGCCCAGCGCCATCAGGTCGTTGGCGCAGACGGCGGCGGTGGGCCGGCGGGACGCGGGCATGCCCACGATGCGGGCGGCGGCCTCGCGCCCGCCCGCGACGGTGAGCGCCTCGGGGGAGAGGGTGAGCAACTCGTCGACGGCGCCGGTGGCCTCGCGCACCGCCGCCTCGACGCCGTCGTGCCGCTCCTGCACCTGCGGCAGGCCCGAGGCGCCGCCGATGAAGGCGATCCGCCGGTGCCCGCGCTCGAGCAGGTGCTCGGCGGCCAGCCGCCCGCCGAGCACGTCGTCGACGGCGACCGCGCACTGGTCGGCCGCGGGCGCGCGGCGGTCGACCAGCACCACCGGGACCCCGCGCCGGCGCAGCGACCGCAGGTGTGGGGTGAGCTCGGCGGTCGGGGTGATGAGCACCCCCTGCACCCGCTGCTCGGCCAGCACGTCGAGGTGCGCGGACTCCTTCTCGGGCCGGTCGTCGGAGTTGCACAGGATCAGCGCGAGCCCGGCCGGGTTGACGACGTCCTCCACGCCCCGGGCCACGTCGGTGAAGAACGGGTTGGCGATGTCGAGGACGACCAGCCCCACCGTGCGGCTGGAGCCGGCGCGCAGCTGGCGGGCCGACTCGTTGCGCACGAACCCCAGCGCGGCGATGGCGCCGAGCACCCGCTCGCGGGTGGCCGCGCTGACCACCTCGGGCCGGTTGAGCACGTTGCTGACCGTGCCGACCGAGACGCCGGCGGACTCGGCGACGTCGCGGATGCTCGCGGGCACGGCGCCTCCTCGCGCAGGCCGGGGGCGGCGCCCGGGACGGACGCCGTGCGGCGATGGTGAGCCTACGGCCTGAAACGTGTCAACCGCCGGGGGAGCGCCGCCGACCCGGACGATGCCGTCCCGGTCGTGGTCGTTGACACCTTCTCGGCACGAGCCCTATGGTCTGCGCCACAACGCCTGTGAATCGTTTCAGCAGAGGAGGTGGTCACCGTGGACCACGCGTCGTCGTCGGCGCCCGGCCGGGTCGTGCTGGCCCTGGAGGACGTCGGCAAGAGCTTCGGGGCGGTCGCCGCCCTGCGCGGCGCGCAGCTGGAGCTGCGCGCGGGGGAAACCCACGCGCTGGTGGGCGAGAACGGCGCCGGCAAGTCGACCCTGGTGAAGATCCTGGCCGGGGTGCACGGCCCCGACACCGGGCGCGTGCTGCTCGACGGGCAGCCGGTGGCCCTCGCCGACCCGGCCGCCGCCCGAGCCGCCGGCATCGCGGTCATCTACCAGGAGCCCACGCTGTTCCCCGACCTCTCGGTCGCGGAGAACATCTTCATGGGCCGCCAGCCGCTGCTCCCCGGGCGCCGGATCGACCGGCGGACGCTGGCCCGCCGCTGCCGCGAGCTGTTCGACCGCCTCGGCGTCGCGCTCGACCCCGACCGCCCGGCGCGCGGCCTGTCCATCGCCGACCAGCAGATGGTCGAGATCGCCAAGGCGCTGTCCTTCGACGCGCGGGTGCTCGTCATGGACGAGCCGACCGCGGCGCTGTCGGGCGTGGAGGTGGAGCGGCTGTTCGCCGTCGCCCGGTCGCTGCGCGACTCCGGTGCGGCGGTGCTGTTCATCTCCCACCGGTTCGACGAGGTGTTCGACCTCTGCGACCGGATCACCGTCATGCGCGACGGCCAGTGGGTCTCCACCGACCCCGCCCGCGACCTCACCGTCGACCGGGTGGTCCGCCGGATGGTCGGCCGCGAGGTCTCCTCGCTGTTCCCGAAGATCGACGTCGAGCCCGGCGAGGTCGTGCTCGAGGTGCGCGGCCTGACCCGCCGGGGCGTCTTCGCCGACGTCTCCTTCGACGTGCGGGCCGGCGAGATCGTCGCGCTCGCCGGCCTCGTCGGCGCCGGCCGCAGCGAGATCGTGCGCGCGGTCTTCGGGGTCGACCCCTACGACGCGGGCTCCGTCCGCGTGTCGGGCGAGGAGCTCCGGAAGGGCGACCCGGCCGCGGCGATGGCCGCCGGCATCGCCCTGGTCCCCGAGGACCGCCGCCAGCAGGGCCTGGTCATGGAGCTCTCCGTGGAGCGCAACGCCACCCTCACCCGGCGCTGGAAGCTGGCGAGGGGGGGCCTGCTCAGCTCCCGGGCCGAGCGCGCCCAGGCCGCGGAGTGGTCCAAGCGCCTGCAGGTCAAGGCCGGGCGGCTCTCCGACCCGGTGTCCACGCTGTCGGGCGGCAACCAGCAGAAGGTCGTCCTGGCCAAGTGGCTGTCCACCGAGCCGAGGGTGCTGATCGTCGACGAGCCCACCCGCGGCATCGACGTCGGCACCAAGTCCGAGGTGCACCGGCTGCTGTCGGAGCTGGCGGCCGGGGGCCTGGCCGTCGTCATGGTGTCCAGCGAACTGCCGGAGGTGCTCGGCATGGCCGACCGCGTCCTCGTCGTCTCCGAGGGCCGCCTCGTCGACGACATCCCGCGCGCCCGCGCCGACGAGGACAGCGTGATGCTGGCCGCGACCGGCCAGGGCGGCACGAGCGCCGGGGCGGCCCGGTGAGCGCCCCGGTGGCGAAGCCGCCCGCCGCGCTGCCCGAGGAGCTGGCCGCCCCCGAGCGCACCGGCCGCCGCGGCTCGGCCCTCGTGCACCGGCTGTTCGTGGTGCGCGAGCTCGGCATCCTGGCCGCGCTGGTGCTGCTGGTGCTCGTCACGGTGGTCGCCAACCCGCGGTTCCTGTCGGGCCAGAACGTCCGCGACCTGCTGCTGTCGGCCGCGATCCTCACCGTCCTCGCCGCGGGCCAGACGATGGTGATCGTCACCCGCAACGTCGACCTCTCGGTCGGCTCGGTGCTGGGCCTGTCGGCCTACGCGACCGGCACGCTGCTCGTCGTCGCGCCGGGGACGCCGGTCGTCGTGGCGGTGCTCGCCGGCACGGCCGTCGGCGCGGTGTGCGGCCTGCTCAACGGCCTGGTCGTCGCGGCCGCCGGGGTGCCCTCGCTGGTCGTCACCCTCGGCACGCTCTACGCCTTCCGCGGCCTGGACTCGCTGTGGGCCAGCAGCGCCGACCGGCTGCAGATCAACGCCGCCGACCTGCCCAGCGGGTTCAAGGCCCTGGGCGGTGCCCGGCTGCTCGGCGTCCCGGTGCTCTTCCTGGTCGCCGTCGCCGTCGTGCTGCTGGTCGGCTGGTACCTGCGGACCTTCCGCAGCGGCCGTGAGCTCTACGGCATCGGCTCGGCGCCCGAGGCCGCGCGGCTGTCGGGCATCCCGGTGGGCCGGCGGGTGCTCACCGCCTTCGTCGTCAACGGCGCCCTCGCCGGCCTGGCCGGCGTCCTCTACGCCGCCCGCTTCCAGACGCTGGACACCACCGCCGGCACCGGCCAGGAGCTCTTCGTCGTGGCCGCCGCGGTCGTCGGCGGGGTGGCCATCTTCGGCGGCAGCGGCTCGGTCTACGGCGCCGCGCTCGGCGCGCTGCTGCTCACCACCATCGGCACCGCGCTGCCGCAGCTGGGGCTGGACCCGTTCTGGCGCGACGCCGCCGTCGGCGCGCTGATCCTCGCCGCCATCGCCCTCGACCGGGCGCTGCAGCTGCGCCTGGCCGCCCGTCTCCGGGGGAGGAACGCCCGCCGTGACCGTTGACACCGCTCCCGCGCCGGCCGGGGCCGCCGCGCCCGCCCGCCGCGACCGGACCCTGCCCGCCGGTAGCGTCATCACCACGTTCCTCGTGCTGTTCCTGGTCGTCGCCGCGTTCTCGGTCGAGGGCTTCGCCAGCACCCGCAACGCCGGCTTCCTGCTGCTCGACGTCGTGGTCATCGCGCTCATCGCGCTGCCGCTGACCCTGATCGTGGTGACCGGCGAGATCGACCTGTCGGTGGCCAGCACCGTGGGCCTGTGCAGCGCGGTGATGGGCCAGCTGTGGGTGGCCGGGCTGCCGCTGGAGGCGATCGTCCCGCTGGTGCTCGTGCTCGGCGGCGTGCTCGGCGCGGTGAACGGGTTCCTCGTCACCCGGCTCGGGCTGCCCTCCCTGGCGGTCACCATCGGCACGCTGGCGCTCTACCGCGGCCTGGCCTTCGTCGTCCTGGGCGACCAGGCGGTGGCCGACTTCCCCCGCGCCTGGACGACGTGGGCGATCAGCTCCATCGGCTCGACCGGCATCCCGACCGTCGTCGTCCCGCTGCTGGTGCTCGTCGTGCTCACCGGCGTCGTCCTGCACGCCACCCCGGTCGGCCGCGCGCTGTACGCGATGGGCAACAGCGAGGACGCCGCCCGCTTCAGCGGCATCGACGTCGCCCGCACCAAGCTGTGGCTGTTCGTCGTCACCGGCGTCGTCAGCGCCCTGGGCGGCGTCTACTGGACGCTGCGCTACGGCAGCGCCCGCGCCGACAACGCCACGGGCCTGGAGCTGCAGGTCATCGCGGCGATCCTGCTCGGCGGCGTGTCCATCTTCGGCGGCAGCGGCGGCCTGCTCGGCGTCATCGCCGGCGCGCTGCTGCTCGGCTCGGTGCGCAACGCGCTGCAGCTGGTCAACGTGCCCTCCGACGTCCTCAACATCGTCACCGGCGTGCTGCTGATCACCGCCGTCGTCGCGCCGCAGGTCGCCGCACGCGTCAAGGGACGACGCCGGCGCCGACCGGCCTCCTGACCGCACCACCGCACCACCCCACCCACCCGAAGAGAGGGACCCCGATGTCGCTGTTCCTGACCAGCCGCCGCGTGCGCGGTGGCCTGACCGGCCTGGCGGTGGCCGCCATGGTGCTCACGACCGCCGCCTGCGGCGGCACCACCCGCGGCGAGGAGGAGGCGAGCAGCGGCGGCAACGACGCCGCCGGCGCCTCCGCCGACCCGGACGCCGAGATCCCCGCCGACCTCGCGATCGCCTTCCTGCCCAAGCAGCTGAACAACCCCTACTTCGACGTCGCCGCCACCGGCTCGGAGCGGGCCGTCGGCGAGATCGAGGGCGAGTTCAGCCAGGTCGGCCCGTCGGAGGCCAGTGCCTCCTCGCAGGTCAGCTACATCAACACGCTGACCCAGCAGGGCGCCGACGTCATCCTGACCTCGGCCAACGACCCCAACGCCATCTGCAGCGCGCTGGACCAGGCCCGCAGCGGCGGCGCCAGCGTGGTCACCTTCGACTCCGACACCGACCCCGCGTGCCGCGACCTGTTCATCAACCAGGCCACGGCCGAGGGCATCGCGCAGACGCAGATCGACACGATGGCCGAGCAGATCGGCGGCGCGGGCCAGGTGGCGATCCTGTCGGCGACGGCGAACGCCACGAACCAGAACACCTGGATCGAGCTCATGACGGAGTACGCCGCCCAGGAGTACCCGGACATGGAGATCGTGACGACGGTCTACGGCGACGACGAGGACGAGAAGTCCTTCCAGGAGACGCAGGGCCTGCTGCAGACCTACCCCGACCTCAAGGGCATCATCTCGCCGACCACCGTGGGCATCTCGGCCGCGGCGCGCTACCTGTCGGGCTCGGAGTACAAGGGCCGGGTCGCGCTGACCGGGCTGGGGACGCCGAACCAGATGCGCGAGTTCGTGCAGGACGGCACCGTCACCGCCTTCGCGCTGTGGAACCCCGAGGACCTGGGCTACCTGGCCGCCTACGCCGGCGCCGCCCTGGCCGCCGGCCAGATCACCGGTGCCGAGGGCGAGACCTTCACCGCCGGTGACCTCGGCGAGTACGAGGTCGGCGCCGACGGCGTCGTCGTGCTCGGCGAGCCCACCGTGTTCGACGCCGAGAACATCGACGACTTCGACTTCTGAGTCGTCCGCCCGGTCCCGCCGCCTCCGTGGCGGGACCGGGCACCACCCCCGAGGAGCCCCGCGTGCCCCGCGCCTGCTTCACCCTCCAGGTCCGCCCCGACCGGCTGGCCGAGTACCGCGAGCGGCACGCGGCCGTCTGGCCGGACATGCTGCGCGCGCTGCGCGACGCCGGCTGGCGCGACTACCAGCTCTACCTCCGCGACGACGGCCTGCTCGTCGGCGTCGTGGAGACCGACGACCTCCCCGCCGCCCAGGCCGCCGTGGACGCCACCTCGGTGAGCGCCCGCTGGGAGGCCGAGATGGCGCCCTTCTTCGAGACCGGCGACGGCCGCGGCAAGGCCGAGCTCGACCTCGTCTTCGACCTCGACGCCCAGCTCACGGCGCTCGGGGCGTCCACCACCGCACCAACAGGAGACCCCTCGTGACCGACCCCCGGACCCCCGACCGCAGCGCCGCCGCGCTCGCCGCGCTGGCCGAGCAGACCATCGAGCTGCCCTCGTGGGCGTTCGGCAACTCCGGCACCCGGTTCAAGGTCTTCGGCCAGCCCGGCGTGGCCCGCGACCCGTTCGAGAAGATCGAGGACGCCGCGCAGGTGCACCGCTTCACCGGCGCCGCGCCGCGGGTGTCGCTGCACGTCCCGTGGGACCTCGTCGACGACTTCGGCAAGCTCGCCGCGCACGCCGCCGACCTCGGCGTCTCGATCGGCGCGATCAACTCCAACCTGTTCCAGGACGACGACTACCGGCTCGGGTCGCTCACCCACCCGGACGAGGCCGTGCGGGACAAGGCGGTCGCCCACCACGCGCAGTGCGTCGACGTCATGCGCGCCACCGGCTCGACCGACCTGAAGCTGTGGCTGCCCGACGGCACCAACTACGCCGGCCAGGACGACCTGCGCGCCCGGCAGGACCGCCTCGCCGACTCGCTGCAGCAGGTCTACGCGCTGCTCGACCCCGGCATGCGGCTGCTGCTGGAGTACAAGTTCTACGAGCCCTACTTCTACGCGATGGACATCCCCGACTGGGGCACCTCGCTGCTGCACTGCCTGGCCCTCGGCGAGCAGGCCACCGTCGTCCTCGACACCGGTCACCACGCGCCGGGCACCAACATCGAGTTCATCGTCATGCAGCTGCTGCGCGTCGGGCGCCTCGGGGCGTTCGACTTCAACTCGCGCTACTACGGCGACGACGACCTGATCGTCGGGTCGGCCGACCCGTTCCAGCTGTTCCGGATCATGAACGAGATCGTGGCCGCCGACGCGCTGCGGCCCGACTCCGGCGTCAACTTCATGCTCGACCAGTGCCACAACATCGAGCCGAAGATCCCCGGCCAGATCCGCTCGGTGCTCAACGTGCAGGAGGCCACCGCCAAGGCGCTCCTGGTCGACCGCCAGGCGCTCACCGCCGCCCAGCAGTCCGGTGACGTGCTGGCCGCGCACGGCGCCCTGACCGACGCCTTCTCCACCGACGTCCGCCCGCTGCTCGCCGAGCTACGGGAGTCGAAGGGGCTCGACGCCGACCCCTACGCCGCCTACGCCCGCTCGGGCCACGCCGAGCGCACCGCCCGCGAGCGCGTCGGCGGCACCCAGGCCTCCTGGGGCGCCTGAAGGACCTGGCCGCCCCCCACGACACGCTCCGCGCGCCGCGTGTCCCTGCGGCCAGGCCGTTCCCGCACGTCACCGATGGATGGAAGGAACCACTCCCGTGACCAACCCCGTGGTCAGCGATCTCATCGCGCGGTCGAACCGGCTCGGCGCCGACCCGCGCAACACCAACTACGCCGGCGGCAACACCTCCGCCACGGGCACCGGGACCGACCCGGTCACCGGCGCGCCGGTCGAACTGCTGTGGGTCAAGGGCTCCGGCGGCGACCTCGGCACCCTCACCGAGAGCGGCCTGGCCGTGCTGCGGCTGGACCGGCTGCGCTCGCTGGCCGACGTCTACCCGGGCGTCGAGCGCGAGGACGAGATGGTCGCCGCGTTCGACTTCTGCCTGCACGGCCGCGGTGGCGCCGCGCCGTCGATCGACACCGCCATGCACGGCCTGGTCGACGCCGCGCACGTCGACCACCTGCACCCCGACTCCGGCATCGCCCTGGCCACGGCGGCCGACGGCGAGGCGCTGACCCGCGAGTGCTTCGGCGACCGGGTCGTCTGGGTGCCGTGGCGCCGTCCCGGCTTCCAGCTGGGCCTCGACATCGCCGCGATCAAGGACAAGAACCCGCAGGCGATCGGCTGCGTCCTCGGCGGCCACGGCATCACCGCGTGGGGCGCCACCAGCCAGGAGGCCGAGGCCAACAGCCTGGAGATCATCCGGACGGCGGAGCGCTTCCTCGCCGAGAAGGGGAAGGCTGAGCCGTTCGGCGCCGTCGTCCCCGGCTTCGAGCCGCTGCCGCACGACCAGCGCCGTCGCAAGGCCGCCGCGCTCGCCCCGGTGATCCGCGGCCTGGCGAGCACCGACAAGCCGCAGGTCGGGCACTTCACCGACTCCGACGGCGTCCTGGAGTTCCTGGCGCGGGAGGAGCTGGCGCGCCTGGCCGCGCTGGGCACCTCCTGCCCCGACCACTTCCTGCGCACCAAGGTGCGGCCGCTGGTGGTCGACCTGCCGGCGTCCGCGCCGGTCGAGGACGTCGTCGACCGGTTGAGGGAGCTGCACGAGGAGTACCGCGCCGAGTACGCGGCCTACTACCAGCGGCACGCCACCCCCGACAGCCCGGCGATGCGCGGCGCCGACCCGGCGATCGTGCTGGTGCCCGGCGTCGGCATGTTCAGCTTCGGCGCCAACAAGCAGACCGCGCGGGTGGCCGGCGAGTTCTACGTCAACGCGATCAACGTGATGCGCGGCGCCGAGGCGGTCTCCACCTACGCGCCGATCGACGAGAGCGAGAAGTTCCGCATCGAGTACTGGGCGCTGGAGGAGGCCAAGCTCCAGCGGATGCCGAGGCCCAAGCCGCTGGCCACCCGGGTCGCCCTGGTCACCGGCGCGGCCAGCGGCATCGGCAAGGCCATCGCCGAGCGGGTGGCCCGCGAGGGCGCCTGCGTCGTCGTCGCCGACCTCGACCTCGCCAAGGCGCAGGCCGCCGCAGAGGAGATCGGGTCGGCCGACGTCGCGATCGGCGTGGCCGCCGACGTCTCCGACGCGGAGGCCGTGGCCGCCGCCTTCCGCGAGGCCTGCCTGGCCTTCGGCGGCGTGGACCTGGTGATCAACAACGCCGGCCTGTCGATCTCCAAGCCGCTGCTGGAGACCACCGAGCAGGACTGGGACCTGCAGCACGACGTCATGGCCAAGGGCAGCTTCCTGGTCTCGCGCGAGGCCGCCCGGATCATGATCGAGCAGGGCATGGGCGGCGACGTCGTCTACATCTCCTCCAAGAACGCGGTCTTCGCCGGCCCGAGCAACATCGCCTACTCCTCGACCAAGGCCGACCAGGCGCACCAGGTGCGGCTGCTGGCCGCCGAGCTCGGCGAGCACCAGATCCGGGTCAACGGCATCAACCCCGACGGCGTCGTCCGCGGGTCGGGCATCTTCGCCGGCGGCTGGGGCGCCAAGCGCGCCGCGGTCTACGGGGTGCCGGAGGAGGAGCTCGGGCAGTTCTACGCCCAGCGCACCCTGCTCAAGCGCGAGGTGCTGCCCGACCACGTCGCCGACGCCGTCTTCGCCCTCACCGGTGGCGACCTCACCCGGACGACCGGCCTGCACGTCCCGGTCGACTCCGGCGTGGCCGCGGCCTTCCTGCGATGACCCGCCCGCTGACCCTCGCGGCCGTCGACCTGGGCGCCTCCAGCGGCCGGGTGATGGCCGCGCGGGTCGGCCCCGGGCAGCTGGACCTCACCGAGGTGCACCGCTTCCCCAACCGGCCGGTGCGCACCGCCGGCACGCTGCACTGGGACGTCCTCGGCCTCTACGCCGGGGTGCTCGACGGGCTGCGCGCCGCCGGCCGGGAGGCCGACGGCGGTGCGGTCGACGGCATCGGCATCGACAGCTGGGCGGTCGACGTCGGCCTGCTCGACGCCGACGGCGCGCTGCTGGGCAACCCGGTGCACTACCGCGACCGCCGGCACGAGACCGCGGTGTCGGCGGTGCACGCGCTCGTCCCGCCCGACGAGCTCTACGCCGTCAACGGCCTGCAGCACCTGCCGTTCAACACGGTCTTCCAGCTCGCCGCGATGCGCGGGACGGCGCGGTTCGCCGCCGCCCGGCAGGCGCTGCTGGTGCCCGACCTGCTGGCCTACTGGCTCACCGGGGCGCGCGGCGCGGAGGTCACCAACGCCTCCACGACCGGGCTGCTCGACGCGACGACGCGGCAGTGGGCCACCGGTCTGCTCGACCGGCTCGACCTCCCGCGCGACCTGCTCCCCGACCTGGTGCAGCCGGGCGGGGAGATCGGCCGGCTGACCGCCGAGGTGCGTGCGGAGACCGGCCTGGGCGAGGTGCCGGTGCTCGCGGTGGGGTCGCACGACACGGCCTCGGCGGTCGTCGGCGTCCCGGCGGAGGGCGACCGGTTCGCCTACGTCTCCTGCGGCACGTGGTCGCTGGTGGGCGTGGAGCTGGAGAAGCCGGTGCTCACCGCGGCGAGCCGGGACGCGGGGTTCACCAACGAGCTCGGCGTCGACGGCACGGTGCGCTACCTGCACAACGTCATGGGGCTGTGGCTGCTGCAGGAGTCGCTGCGCACCTGGGCGGCGGCGGGCCTGCCGGCCGACCTGCCCGAGCTGCTCGCCGCGGCGGCCCGGGTGCCGGCGTTCACCGCGGTGGTCGACGTCGACGACCCGCGCTTCCTGCCGCCCGGCGACGTGCCGAGCCGGATCGCGCTGGCCTGCGCGGCCACCGGCCAGGCACCGCCGCAGGGCCAGGCCGAGACGGTGCGCTGCATCGTCGACAGCCTGGCGCTGGCCTACCGGCGGACCGTGCGGCGGGCGGTCGAGCTCTCCGGCCGCGAGGTCGACGTCGTCCACGTGGTGGGCGGGGGAACACGCAACGCGCTGCTGTGCCAGCTCACCGCCGACGCCTGTGGCCTGCCGGTGCTCGCCGGGCCGGTGGAGGCCGCGGCGCTGGGCAACGCGCTGGTGCAGGCCCGCGCCCTCGGCGGCCTCGACGGCGGGCTGGGCGAGATGCGGCGGCTGCTGCGCGGCACGCAGGCGCTGGTGGAGTACCGGCCCTCGGGATCGGCCGCCGCCTGGGACGCCGCGGAGGCGCGCCTGTCCTGACCGGCCGGCCAGCGCTCGGGGCGGCTCCCGTGCAGGGGCCCGCGACGAGCGTGCGAGTCGTGGGGGGCACGGGGTCCTTCCTCAGCCGCTGATCCGCTTGTAGACGTCGGGTGGCGCGGCGCCGCCGGCCACCACGGCCGCGGACCACTCGTCGAGCTGCCGGGTCAGGTCCGGCAGGTCCGACCCGAGCGCGGCGAGGACCGGCTCGGTGGCGGCCTCGGTGCGCGCCTCGACGTCGTCGCGCAGCCGCCGTCCCTCGGGGGTGAGCCGCCCGTCGGCGAGCAGCCCGCGGCGCTCGAGGTCGGCGTCGGCCGCGGCCATCGCCTCCGGTGACCAGCCGCGGGTGCCGGCGTAGGCGCCGTGCTCCCAGCCGACCCAGTACTCGGTCACCAGGTTCATCTGGACGGCGGTGAGGCCGGCGGCCACGTTGGCGGCCTGGTGGGCGTCGCCGCGGAACTCGCGCAGCAGCGTCGCCGCGTGCCACAGCTGCGCGAGCGGGTCGGCCGGCCAGGGCAGCGAGAGCTGGCCGGCGAACAGCGGGCGGCCCACGACGTGCGGCGCGGCGGCGTCGACCGCGCGGCGCAGCAGCTCGACCGCACCGCGGACGTCGGCGCCGGGCAGCAGCTCGCGCAGCGACACCGCCACGCCCTCCTCCCGGGCGGCGAGCACGGCGTCGCGGCCGGCGGTGGCGCGGGCCTGCTCGTACCAGGCGGTGAGCGCGCCGGGCTCGAAGACGCCGAACGCGGCGACGACGACCGGCGCGGACGGCTCGCCCATCGGTGCGGCGCGGCCCCGGACGTAGCCGGTGAGGAAGTCCAGGCCGAGGGCGGCGAGCCGGTCGTTGACCGGCTTGCCCCACCAGCTGATCGTCGCGAGCGGCTCGGCGGCGTCCCGCAGCCGCCGGCCGGGGGTGTCGGGGAGCCCCACGGCGGGACGCTCGTCCTCGAGCGGGGTGAGGAAGACCTGCTGGGCCTGGGCGTAGTCCACGGGCGCATGGTGCTCGCGGGATGCCGCCCGGGGAAGGCCGCGCCGGGTGCCGGGGTTGTCGGACGGGTCCGGCCCCGACCGTCAGGAGACCCCCGTGACGACCGTGCCCCTCGCGATCACCGGCTCGACCGGGCGGCTCGGCGGGCGGGTGGCCCGCCGGCTCGCCGACGCCGGCGTGGCGCAGCGGCTGCTGGTGCGCGACCCCGGCCGGGCGCCGCGGCTGCCCGGCGCCACCGCCGTGCGTGCGCCCTACGGCGACGCCGCCGCCGTCCGGGCCGCGCTGGAGGGCGCCTCGACGGTGCTCATGGTGTCGGCGTCGGAGAGCGCCGACCGGGTCGGGCAGCACCGGACCTTCGTCGACGCGGCGGTGGCCGCCGGCGTGGAGCACCTGGTCTACGTGTCCTTCCTCGGTGCCGGACCGGAGGCCACCTTCACCCTGGCCCGCGACCACGGCGCCACCGAGGAGCACGTGCGCACCCGGGGCCTGCCGGCGACCTTCCTGCGCGACTCGCTCTACGCCGACTTCGCCCCGGCGCTGGTGGGGGAGGACGGCGCGATCCGCGGCCCGGCGGGGGAGGGCCGGGCGGCCCTTGTCGCCCAGGACGACATCGCCGACGTCGCCGCGCTCGTGCTGCGCGACCCCGCCGCGCACGCCGGCCGCAGCTACGACCTCACCGGCCCGGAGGCGCTGACGCTGGGCGAGGTGGCCGCGGTGCTGACCGACGTCACCGGCCGGGCCGTGCGCTACGTGCCGGAGACCGTCGAGGAGGCCTACGCCTCCCGCGCGTCCTACGGCGCGCCGGGCTGGCAGGTCGACGCGTGGGTGTCCACCTACACCGCGATCGCGGCCGGCGAGCTGGCCGCCGTCAGCACCGCCGTCCCCGACCTGCTGGGGCGGCCGGCGCGGACCCTGGGACAGGTGCTGCGCGCGCGGAGGTGACTCGGAGGGCGATCGGCGGGTAGGGAGCGCCCCGTGCGCCTGCCCGGTCCCTCGGACCTCCTCGACCTGCCCCGGACGATCGCCGACTCCGTCCGCACCCTGGGTGCGACGCTGCCGCGCGCCGAGGGGCTCATCCCGCTGGCCGACGACGT
Organism: Geodermatophilus dictyosporus; assembly: GCF_900115505.1. Taxonomy (GTDB): domain Bacteria; phylum Actinomycetota; class Actinomycetes; order Mycobacteriales; family Geodermatophilaceae; genus Geodermatophilus; species Geodermatophilus dictyosporus. Next base: position 240,369 of record NZ_FOWQ01000008.1, read on the forward strand.
GCTGCGCCGGACCCGCGCCCTGCTCGACGGCACCGGTCCCGCGGTGACCCGGGCGGCGGCCGCGGCACCCGAGGCCCTCGACACGGCCACCGCCGTGCTGCGCCGGGTCGCCGCCGTGCTGACCCCGGAGCGGCTCTCGACCCTGGGCGCGGTGGTCGACCGGCTGGGGGCGGCGCTGGCCCCCGACCGCGTGGCCGCGGTGACCCGCGCGGCCGACGCGCTGCGGGCGCGGGCCGACGTCGTGCCGCGCGCCCTCGACGCGCTCGACGGGCTGCTGTCCTCCGACCGGCTCCCCCGGCTGGGCGAGGCGCTCGACCGGCTGGCGTCGGCCGACCTGCTGACCCGGCTGGACCGGGCGCTGGACCTGGTGGCCGACGAGCGCCTGCAGCGGGCGCTGGACCTGCTGGCCGACCCCCGCGCGGAGCGGGCGCTGGAGCTGGCCGCGGACGACCGCGTCGGGGTCGCCCTCCACCTGGCCGCCGACGAGCGGGTCGGCCGGCTGCTCGACCTGGTCGCCGACGAGCGGATCGGCCGGGCGCTCGACCTCGCCGTCGACGAGCGGCTCGGGCAGGCGCTCGACGTCGTGACCGACGACCGGGTCGACCGGACCCTGGGCATCCTCACCGGCGACCGGGTGCAGCAGGCCCTGGACCTCGCCGCCGACCTGCGGGTCCGCGCGCTGCTCGACCTCGCGGCCGACGACCGGGTGCTCCCGCTGCTCGGCCGGCTCGACGCGCTGCTCGCCGACGGCCGGGTCCCGCGCCTGGTGGAGCGCGCCGACGGGGTGCTGCAGGACGGGCGCCTCGCCCGGATCAGCGGCCGCCTCGACCGGCTGCTGTCCGACGAGCACCTCGACCGCACCGAGGAGGTCCTCGGGGGAGGGGAGGCGGCGGCCGCGCTGGCGCTGCTCGCCCGGCTCGACGGCGTGGTGACCGACGACGCGGCCCGCGCGCTGGCCGCGCTGCTCGACCGGCTGCCCACCCTGCTCACGGAGGACCGGACCGCGGGCCTGGCCGCCCTCGCCGACCAGGTGCCGCGGGTGCTGCGCGGACTGGAGTCGGGGCACCTGCCGAGCTCCGCCGACCTGGGGCGGGTGCCGACGGACCTGCACGCCCTGCTCGAGCTCATGGACGACCTGCACCAGGTGGTGTCGGGTCTGCCCGGGGCCGGCCGCGCACGCGACCGCGGGGACGACCCGCACCCGCAGGTCGAGGACCCCCGGCCGCCCGACGACGATCCCCGGCGGGAGGCCGCGGACGCGCTGCCGGCGACCGGCGAGCCGCAGCCGGAGGACCGGCCGGGGAGCTGACGCCGGTGCGCGCCCGCGGGCGTCCGCAGGAGCAGGATGCGGGCATGCCCCTGTTCACCGGCGTCGGCGTCGCCCTGGTCACCCTCTTCCGCGAGGACGGCGCGCTGGACGCCCCGGCCACCGCCGACCTGGCGGCGCAGCTGGCCGGCCTCGGCGTGCGGTGCGTGCTCGTCGCCGGGACGACGGGGGAGGCGGCCGCCCTCACCGCCGAGGAGCGGGACGCGCTCGTCGGCGCGGTGCGGGCGGCGCTGCCCGCGGAGGTCCCCGTGCTCGCCGGCACCGGCGCACCCACCGGCCGGCAGGCGGCGGCGCTGACCGGGCGTGCCTTCGCCGCGGGCGCCGACGCCGTCCTGGCGCTCTCCCCGCCCGGCGTCCCCGACCCGCGGCCGTACTACGCAGCGGTCGCGGAGGCGGCTCCCGGCCCGCTGCTGGCCTACCACTTCCCCGGGGCCTCCGCGCCCGGCATCCCCGTCGACCTGCTGCCCGACCTGCCGGTGTCCGGGCTCAAGGACTCCTCGGGGGACGCCGGCCGGCTGCTGCACGAGTGCGACGTCCTCGCCGGTGACCTCTACACGGGAGCGGCGTCCCTGGTCGGGCTCTGCGGCGCGATCGGTGCCGCCGGCGCCCTGGTGGCGGCCGCCAACGTCGCCCCCGAGCTGTGCGTCGCGGCGCTGGGCGGGGACGCCGACGCCCAGGTGCGGCTCGCCGCGGTCGACCGCGGTGCCTCGGCCGACTTCCCGGCGGGCTACAAGCGGGCGGCCGCGGCGCGCTTCGGCACGTCGGTGGTCACCCGGGTGGGCGCCTGACCGGGCTCAGTGGGACTCCCGGCTGACCGCCGACCCGCTGGAGCCGACGAGGAAGTCCAGGTCCGCGCCGGTGTCGGCCTGCAGCACGTGGTCGACGTAGAGCCGCTCCCAGCCGCGCCGGGGGGCCGCGAAGCCGGCGACGGTCGCCTCGCTCGGCGCGCGGGCGGCCAGCTCGTCGTCCGGGACCTCGACGTCGATCCGCCGCGCCGCGACGTCGAGCGAGACGACGTCGCCGGTGCGCACCCGCGCCAGGGGCCCGCCGGCCGCGGCCTCCGGCGCCACGTGCAGGACGACGGTGCCGTACGCGGTGCCGCTCATCCGGCCGTCGCAGACCCGCACCATGTCGCGCACCCCCTGCTCGAGCAGCTTCCTCGGCAGCGGCATGTTGGAGACCTCGGGCATGCCGGGGTAGCCCTTCGGGCCGCAGCCGCGCAGGACGAGCACCGAGTCGGCGTCCACGTCGAGGTCGGGGTCGTCGACGCGGGCGGAGAAGTCCTCGATCGAGTCGAAGACGACTGCCCGGCCGCGGTGCCGCATCAGGTGCGGTGAGGCCGCGGCCGGCTTGACCACCGCCCCGTCGGGAGCGAGGTTGCCGCGCAGGACGGCGATGCCGCCGTGCTCGACCAGGGGCTCCCCGCGGGGCCGGATGACCTCCGGGTCCCAGATCGGGGCGTCGTCGAGGGCGTCGACCAGCGGTCGGCCGGTGACGGTGAGCGCGGTCGGGTCGAGCAGGTCGCGGACCTGGCCCAGCACGGCGAGCAGGCCCCCGGCGCGGTGGAGGTCCTCCATGAGGAACCGCCCGGCCGGGAGCAGGTCGACGAGCACCGGCACGCCCGAGCCGATGCGGTCGAAGTCGTCGAGCGTCAGGTCGATCCCCAGCCGGCCGGCGACGGCCAGCAGGTGGACGACGGCGTTCGTCGACCCGCCGATCGCGGCCAGCGCCACGATGGCGTTGGCGAACGACCCCGCGGTGAGGAACGTCGAGGGCCGGCGGTCGGCGGCCACCATCTCCACCGCCAGCCGACCGCTCCCGTGCGCGGCCTCCAGCAGGCGGCTGTCCGCGGCGGGGGTGCCGGCGACCCCGGGCACGACGGTGCCCAGCGCCTCGGCGACGAGCGCCATGGTCGAGGCGGTGCCCATCGTGTTGCAGTGTCCGCGGCTGCGGATCATCGCCGACTCCGAGCGGGCGAACTCCTCGGCGGACAGGGTGCCGGCGCGGACCTCCTCCGACAGCCGGAACACGTCGGTGCCGCAGCCCAGCGGCACCCCGCGGAAGGTGCCGGTCAGCATGGGCCCGCCCGGGACGACGACGGCGGGCAGGTCGACCGAGGCGGCGGCCATGAGCAGCGACGGGATCGTCTTGTCGCACCCGCCGAGCAGGACCAGCCCGTCGACCGGGTTGGCCCGGAACGCCTCCTCCATCTGCATCGCGGCCAGGTTGCGCCAGAGCATCGCCGTGGGCCGGACCTGCGTCTCGCCCAGGCCGAACACCGGCAGCTCCAGCGGGGTGCCGCCGGCGGCGTGGACGCCGTCGCGCACGGCGGCCGCGACCTCGGAGAGGTGCCGGTTGCAGGGCACCAGGTCGGAGGCGGTGTTGGCGATGGCGATCTGCGGGCGGCCGAACGCGTCGTCCGGGAGGCCGCGGCGCATCCACGCGCGGTGGATGTAGGCGTTGCGGACGTCGCCGGAGTACCACGCCGCGCTGCGCAGGGTCACGCCCGCCATCCTGGCGCTGTGTCGAGGACGGTGCGCGCGGTCGTGCTCTCCGGGCCGGGGAGGTGCGCGGTGGAGGAGGTGCCCGCCCCGACCGCCGTCCCGGGCGAGGTGGTCGTCGACGTGGAGCGGGTCGGCGTCTGCGGCACCGACGTCGAGCTGTTCACCGGCGAGCTGTCCTACCTGGAGACGGGGCACTCCTCGTACCCGCTGCGGCCCGGCCACGAGTGGTGCGGCCGGGTCACCGCGGTGGGCGACGGGGTCGATCCGGCCTGGCTCGGCCGGCGCGTCACGGGGGACACGATGCTCGGCGACCGGGTCTGCCGCCGGTGCCGGCGCGGGCAGCAGCACGTGTGCGAGGACCGGCAGGAGGTGGGCATCCGGGGTGACCGCCCCGGCGCGCTGGCCGAGCAGCTCGCCGTCCCGGCGGAGTCGCTGCACGAGCTGCCCGACTCCGTCGACCCGGTGCTCGGCGCGCTCGTCGAGCCGGGGGGCAACGCCTGGCGCGCGGCGCAGGCGGCCGCGGTGGCCTCCGGCGACCGCGCGCTGGTGATCGGGCCCGGGACGATCGGCCTGCTGACGGCGATGTTCCTGCGGGCGCGAGGCGCCGAGGTGCACCTGCTCGGCGTCACCCCGGCCTCGCTCGACTTCGCCCGCGGTCTCGGCTTCGCCGACGCGTGGACCCGCGACACCCTCCCGGACCTGCCGTTCGACGCCGTCGTCGACGCCTCGACCGCCCCCGGGTCCCCGGCCCTGGCCCTCGACCTGGTGGAGCCCGCCGGCCGCGTCGTCTGCATCGGCATCGCCGGTACGCCGAGCACGATCGACACCCGGACGCTGCTGCTCAAGGACGTCACGGCGGTCGGGGTCCTCTCGGCGTCCCCGGGGCTGGCTCCGACGATCGCCGCCTACCGGACCGGTGCGGTCGACCCCCGGCCGCTGGTCTGCGCGACCGTCGGCCTCGCGGAGGTCGGCGCCGTGCTCGCCGGCGGGCGCCCCCGGGGCAGCGGCGCGGGACCCAAGGTCCACGTCGACCCGCGGCTGCCCGCCTGAGCGGAGCGGCCGAGGTGGGCCGGCCGGGCGAGCTCCGGTGCGCTCGCCGGCACCGACCCGACCGGGGGCACCTGCCCTGACCACCCGGCCTCACCCCGCGCGTCCTCCCGCACCGCAGCGCGTCCTCCCTCACCGTGCACGGCCAGGGAGGACGCGCTGGGATCAGGTGACCTGCTCGTCGCCCGCGGCCCCCAGGAGCTCCCGTGACCGACCACCCCGACCTCCAGGGCCTCCCTCTCGAGCGGAAGGCGGCCCTGCTCTCCGGTCAGGACTTCTGGTCGACCCCGCCGGTCGAGGAGGTCGGGCTGCCCTCGGTCGTGCTCACCGACGGCCCGCACGGCGTCCGCCGCCAGGAGGGCGACCTCGGCACGCTCGGCATCACCCGCAACCTCCCGGCGACCTGCTTCCCGCCCGCGGTGGCGGTGGGCAACAGCTGGGACCCGTCGGTCGCCGAGCGCACCGGGGCGGCGATCGGCCGGGAGGCGCGGGCGCTCGGCGTGCACGTCGTCCTCGGGCCGGGCGTGAACATCAAGCGCTCCCCGCTCGGCGGGCGGAACTTCGAGTACTACTCGGAGGACCCGCTGCTGTCGGGCGTCCTCGGCGCGGCGCACGTCCGCGGGCAGCAGGCGCAGGGCGCCGGCGCCTCGGTCAAGCACTTCGCGGCCAACAACCAGGAGACCGAGCGCATGCGGATCAGCGCGGAGGTCGACGAGCGGACGCTGCGCGAGATCTACCTGCCCGCCTTCGAGCGGGTGGTCACCGAGGCGGCGCCGGCCACGGTGATGTGCGCCTACAACAAGGTCAACGGCGTCTACGCGAGCCAGAACCGGTGGCTGCTCACCGAGGTGCTGCGCGAGCAGTGGGGCTTCGCCGGCGTCGTCGTCTCCGACTGGGGCGCCGTCGACGACCGCGCCGCCGCCCTGGCCGCGGGGCTGGACCTGCAGATGCCCGGCGACTCCGGCGCCGGCAACCGGCGGGTGGTCGAGGCGGTGCGGGCCGGGGAGCTCGACCCGGCGCTCGTCGACACCAGCGCCGCCCGGGTGGCCGCCCTGGCCCGCTACGCCGGCGAGCCGGCCGACGGGTTCGACGCCGACGCCCACCACGCGCTCGCCCGGGAGCTGGCCGCGCAGTGCGCGGTGCTGCTGCGCAACGAGCGGGGGACGCTGCCGCTGGCCCCGGGCACCCGGGTCGCCGTCGTCGGCGAGTTCGCCCGCACCCCGCGCTTCCAGGGCGGCGGCAGCTCGAACGTCAACGCCACCCGGGTGGAGGCCGCCCTCGACGCGGTGCGGGCGCTGGCCGGGGGCGACGTCCCCTTCGCCGCCGGCTTCCCCGTCGACGGCCCCGGCCCGGAGGATCGCGATGCCGCCGCGCTGCGGGACGAGGCCGTGGCGCTGGCCCGCGCCGCCGAGGTGGCGGTGGTGTTCGTCGGCCTGGGGGACGCCGAGGAGTCCGAGGGCTTCGACCGGACGACGATCGACCTGCCCGCCCCCCAGGTGGAGGTGGTCCGCGCGGTCGCCGCCGCGGCCCCGCGGACGGTCGTCGTCCTCTCCCACGGCGGGGTCGTGTCCCTGGAGGGCTGGCACGACGACGTCGACGCGGTGCTGGACGGCGCGCTGCTCGGCCAGGCGGGCGGCGGTGCGCTGGCCGACCTGCTCTACGGCGTCGCCAACCCCTCGGGTCGTCTCGCCGAGACGGTGCCGGTGCGGCCGGCGGACTCCCCGAGCTCGCTGTCCTTCCCCGGCGAGCAGGGCCGGGTGGTCTACGGCGAGGGCGTGCTCGTCGGGTACCGCGGGCTGCTCACCCAGGGGCGGCCGGCGCGGTACCCGTTCGGGCACGGGCTGTCGTACACCACCTTCGCGACATCGGACCTGCGCGTCGAGGTCACCGGCGACGACACGGCGTCCGTGTCGGTGACCGTGGCGAACACCGGCGACCGGGCCGGGGCGCACGTCGTCCAGGTGTACGTGTCGACGGCGGCCGGGCCGGTGCGCCGCCCGCTGCGGGAGCTGCGCGCGTTCACCAAGGTGGCGCTCGGGCCGGGGGAGAGCCGGCAGGTGACGCTAGACCTCGGCCGGCGGGCGTTCGCCTACTGGGACGTCGTCGAGTCCGGCTGGGTGGTCGCGCCCGGCGAGTACGCGGTGCAGGTCTGCGCCGACGCGGAGACGGTGCTCCTCGAGCAGACCGTGGCCCTGGCCGGCGACGACCTGGTGCCGGTGCTGACCATGGACTCCTCGGTCGCCGAGTGGTTCACCCACCCGGCCGCCGGGCCGGCGCTGGCCGAGGCGCTGACCGCGAGCCTGCCCGCGGACGCCGCCTCGCCCGGGGACCAGGCGATGGTGCTGCAGATGATCGGCTCGATGCCGATGCGCCGGTTCGCCACCGACTTCGGGGCCGCGCTGCCGGCCGACCTGCTCGACCGCCTGGTGGCCGAGACCGCCGCCGCCCGCACCGCCCACTGACCGTGCACTCCCGAGGACGTGCACGCTCGGGCCTCAGAGCTGCAGGTGCAGGCGCAACGCGTCGTCGAGCGCGGCCATCGTGCCGGCGGGGACACGACCGAGCACGGGGCCGACCCGCTCGACCGCGACGGCACGGACCTGCTCGGCCTGGGCCTTGCTGTCGACCCGCAGCCCGGTCTCGGCCGCCGGCAGCAGGGTCTGGAAGGGGAACGTCCGCGCGGTGTTGCTGGTGACCGGCACCACGGTCACCACCCCTCGCCCGAGACGGGCGGCCGTGGCGTTGGCCCGGTCGTTGCTCACCACGACGGCGGGACGGCGCTTGCCCGCCTCATTGCCGCGGATGGGTTCCAGATCGACCAGGCGGATCTCACCGCGGAGCATCGTCGAGGCCGTCAGCCGTCGTCCCCTCCCACTCGGCCTCCTGGCCCGAGGAGCGCCACTCGTCCCAGGCCGTGGCGTAGTCGTCCTCCAGGTCCGGGTGACGGAGCAACCGGACAGCTCGCTGCACCACCGCCGATCGTGACGGCAGCCCCGCCTCCCGGGCGTAGGCATCGAGGAGCGCGACGTCCTCCTCGGACAGGCTGATGCTCAGCTTCACACCCGGATGCTACCGCGGTGGGAAAGATTGCTCTGAGGGCCCGACGCGCACGGACGCACACGTCCTGCACGGCGGGTCGGGCGTCCGGGCTCACCGTGGTGCGTCCGGGCTCACCGCCCACGCCGAGCGCGGACGCCGCACGATCAGCCCACCTGATCGTGCGGGTCAGTCGCGGTCGCGCTGTCTCTCGATCGCCTCGAGCACCGTCTTGCGGCCCTTGCCGAGGTCGCGCTCGGCCCGCTCGGCGCGGTCGAGCTGCGAGTCCCCGTGCAGCCGGCCCACCCGCTCGCGGGCCTCGTTCGCCGTGACGTCGACCAGCTCGGCGGCCTTGCGGGCCTCCTTCGCCGCGTCGGTGTTGGCCACGTGCTGCTGCGCGGAGCCCTTCTTCCTCGTGTCGGTGGCCTCCTTCTCCTCCTCGGAGAGCAGCTGCCAGGCGGCGTCGGGCAGGTAGCGCTTCGTGCCGTCGGCGCCGCGGGCGCGGTCGCTGCCCTCGGCGGTGTGCCAGTCCTGCGCGCCCCACTCCTGCAGGTGCTGCTGGCTCTCCGTGCGCTCGCCCTCGTGCCGGTAGCCGCCGCCGGCCGCCTCGTACTCGTGGGTGAGCAGCTGGCTCTTGCGCGCCGACCACTGGCCGGGCCTCCCGCCCCGGTCCCCGGCCTTGATCTCCTCCTTGAGCCGCTCGCGCAGCTCCGGGTCCGTGTAGTCCCTGGCGTAGTCCTCCGCCGACTTCCCGCTCATGGGCCCGCGGTACCCGATCCGGCCGTGTCTCATCCGGCCGTGTCTCGTCCAGCCGTGGCTCACCCAGCAGAGCGCGACCGGTCCACCTGCACGTGCGGCCGCGACTGCCACCGCGCCCAGTCGGCGCTCACCTCGCCCGCGGCGCACAGCAGCCGGGGGAGGTGCTCGGCCAGCAGCCGCTCGGTGGAGGTCTCGGCGGCGTGCACCGTCACGTTCATCGCCGCGCGCACCGCACCCTCCCCGTCGCGCACCGGGACGGCGACCGAGCGGATGCCGGGCGCGAGCTCCTCGTCGGCCAGCGCCCACCCACGGGCGCGCACCTCGGTGAGCTCCTCGCGCAGCTGCTCCGGCGTGCGGCCGACCGCCGGCGGCAGCCCCGAGCGGCTGGGCTCGGCGAGCGTGGCCGCCAGCTGCTCCGGCGGCAGCGCGGCGAGCAGCACCTTGCCCTGGGAGGTCTGGACGGCGGGGAACCGGGTGCCGATCTCCACCCGCAGGGCGATCAGCTTGGGCACCGACGCCCGCGCGACGTAGACGATGTCGGACCCGTCGAGCTGCGCCATGGACGACGACTCGCCGGTCTGCGCGACCAGCGCCTCCAGGTGCGGCCGGGCGACGTCCCAGAGTCCGAGCGACCCGACGTAGGCCATGCCCAGGGACAGCACGCGCGGGGTCAGCGAGAAGAGGCCGCCGGCCGAGCGGACGTGGCCCAGCTCCTCCAGCGTGAGCAGCAGCCGCCGCGCCGTCGGACGGGCCAGTCCCGCCGCCGCGGCGACCTCGCTCAGCGACATCGCCGGCCGGTCGGCCCCGAAGCAGGTCAGCACGTCGAGCCCGCGGGCCAGCGCCTCGACGAAGTCCGGTCCCTCACCCCGTCCGGCCACGACGCCTCCCCCTCGTCCCGTGCCCGCTCCTCCCGTACCCCGGCAGGGCGCTCAGTGCTCCCCGGCCAGGTGTCGCCCGAAGGCCGCCTCGCGCGCGGCGTGCGTGCTGTCCGACCGGTAGTCGGTGTACTGGTAGGGGTTGTCGAGCACCTCGTTCGAGGGCAGCTCCGGGTCCATGCCGGACTGCCAGACCTCCTCGCCCATCTCGGCGCGCAGGTGCTCCACGGTCGCCTCCACCTCGCGGCGCACCGCCGCCAGGTCGACGCCGACCAGCCGGTGGTCGGACTTCACCACCCGGCCGTCGACCAGCACGGTGTGCACGTCGCCGCGCTGGGCCTGGAAGGCGACGTGGCCGTAGGGGTTGAGCAGCGGGAACGACACCGGCGAGGCCTCGTTCTTGAGCAGCACGACGTCGGCCTTGGCGCCCGGCGCCAGCCGGCCGAGGTCGTCGCGGCCCAGCGCCGTCGCCCCGCCCCGGGTGGCCCACTCGACGACGTGCTGCGCCCGGAGTGCCAGCTGCGTGACCGTCTCGCCCTTGAGGTGGGCCTCGAAGTGCTCGCGGGAGCGGTCGGCGCCCAGCGTCGTGCGCATCGCGGAGAAGAGGTCGCCGCTCCACCACACGCTGGTGTCCATCGACAGCGACACCGGGATGCCGTGCGCGCGCACCTGCCAGGTGGGCGGGTAGCCCTGCCCGGCGCTCTGCTCGGACTCCGTGGACACCGAGATCGACCCGCCGGTGGCGGCGATGCGGTGGTAGCTGTCGGGGGAGAGGGAGGCGGCGTGCACGTAGACCGTCCCCGGCGTCGCGAAGCCGTGCTCGTGCATGAGCCGGATGCCCTCGTCGTCGGTGGCCCCCCAGACGCCGGCGTGCGTGGTCACCGGCAGGCCGAGCTCGCGGGCCACCTCGAAGGCCGCCTTCTCCGGGAAGGCCGGGTCGCCGGTGACGTCGAAGGCGAGCTGGAAGCCGAGCAGGTCGCCGGCGCCGGTGCGGCGGCGCTCGAGGAAGGCCTGCACGGCCGGGTCGGCGGTCCACTCCCACGGGGCGGCCTGGATGTTGCCGTAGGCGAGCACGTACCGGCCGGGCACCGACTGCAGCGCGTCGACCGCGGCCTCGGCGTGGTCGACCGTCTGCAGCCCGTGCGACCAGTCGACGACGGTGGTGACCCCGGAGTCGAGCGCTTCGACGGCGGCCAGCCGGTTGCCGGCAGCGACGTCCTCGGGCCGGAAGCGGCGGCCGTGCTCGAGGTAGTACCAGACGAAGTACTGGGTGAGCGACCAGTCGGCGCCGTAGCCGCGCATCGCCGTCTGCCACATGTGCCGGTGGGTGTCGATCATCCCGGGCAGCACCACGCCGTCGGTCGCGTCGACCTCCGCGGTGCCCTCGGGGACCTCCAGTGCCGGCCCGACGGCCGCGATCCGGTCGCCGACGACCAGCACGTCGGCGTCGCGCAGCACGGTGCCGGCGTCGTCCATCGTCAGCACCGTGCCGCCGCGCAGGACGACGGGGCGCCCGGCCTGCGGGGCGGGGGACGCGGGCTGGGTCATGCGGTCTCCTCGAACAGGTGCGGACGTGCGTCCGCTGGACGGACACAGTGCTCGGACGGCGCCACCCTGCGCGTGACCTGCGCCACCTGTCAAGCCGCCGGCGGTGCAGTTGACAGCGTCCGGCGACCGTACCGAGGATCGGCCCCGACGGCGGACGGCTGTCCGCGTGCGACCGAGGGCGAGGAGCTACGATGACGCCAGGACCGGCCGGAGTCGGCGCCCCGCCACCGGGCGGACCGCTCGCGGGGCTGCTGGTGGCCGACTTCTCGCGGATCCTGGCCGGGCCCTACGCCACCATGCTGCTGGCCGACCTCGGCGCCGAGGTGGTCAAGGTCGAGGGCCCGGGCGGGGACGACACCCGCACGTGGCAGCCCCCGGTCCGGGACGGCGTCTCCACCTACTACCTGGGCGTCAACCGCAACAAGCGCTCGGTCGCCCTCGACCTGAGGGACGACGGCGACCTGGCCGCGGCCCGCGAGCTGGCCCGCCGCGCCGACGTGCTGGTGGAGAACTTCAAGCCCGGCGGCCTGGCCCGCTTCAGCCTGGACTACGGGTCGGTCGCCGCGACCAACCCGGGCGTCGTCTACGCCTCCATCAGCGGCTTCGGCAGCGGGCCCGGCGGGCGGTCGCTGCCCGGCTACGACCTCATCGTGCAGGCCATCTCCGGCCTGATGAGCCTCACCGGCGACCCCGACGGCGACCCCTACCGGGCCGGGGTCGCGGTCTTCGACGTCATGGCCGGGCTGCACGCCACGATCGGCGTCCTGTCGGCGCTCAACCTGCGGCAGTCCACCGGCCGCGGCCAGCACGTGGAGGTCGACCTGCTCTCCAGTGCGCTGTCGGGGCTGGTGAACCAGACCTCGGCGTACGTGGCCGGCGACGTCGTCCCGTTCCGGATGGGCAACAGCCACCCCAGCCTGTTCCCCTACGAGCCGCTGCCCTGCGCCGACGGCGACCTGGTCGTCACCGCCGGCAACGACGGCCAGTTCCGGAAGCTGTGCGAGGTGCTCGGCGTACCGGAGCTGGCCGACGACCCGCGGTTCCTGCGCAACGAGGACCGCACCGCCAACCGCGGGCAGCTGCGCCCCCTGCTGGTCGAGCGGCTGCGCACCCGCACCAAGATGGAGTGGTTCCGGGACATCATCGGCGCGGGCGTCCCGTGCGGGCCGATCAACACGATCGACCAGGGCGTCGCCTTCGCCGAGGAGGTGGGCCTGGACCCGGTCGTCACCGCCGGGGAGGGCGCGGCGGGGATGCCCTCGATCCGCAACCCGATCACCTTCTCCGACACCGCCGCGCAGTACCGGCTGCCGCCGCCCTCCCTCGACGAGCACGGCGAGGAGATCCGCCGCTGGCTGGCCGAGGGGAGGGAGACCCCGTGACCGCCGAGCACGGCTACCCGACGGCGCTGGGCGCCTCGAGCCGGGAGTCGATCACGCTGCTCGGCACCGACCTCGCCCGCGACGTCATGGGGAACGTGGGCTTCGGCGAGCTGGCGTTCTGGCTGGCCACGCAGCGCCGGCCCACGCCGGGGGAGACCCGGGTGTTCGAGGCGGTGCTCGCCGCGCTCGCCGACCACGGGTTCACCCCGACCGCGATCGTCACCCGGCTGACCTGGCTGTCGGCGCCGGACTCGGTGCAGGGCGCGCTGGCCGCCGGGCTGCTCGGCGGCGGCTCGCGCTTCCTCGGCGTCACCGAGGACTGCGGCCGCTTCCTGCACGGCGTGCTCGCCGCCGCGGTTGAGCTGCCCACCGACGACGCCGGCTTCGACGCGCTCGCCCTGCAGACGGTGACCGCGCAGCGGGCCGCGGGCCGGTTCGTCCCGGGCCTGGGCCACCACGTGCACAAGGACGGCGACCCGCGCACCCCCCGGCTGTTCCAGATCGCCGCCGAGGAGGGGCTCACCGGCCCCCACCTGCAGCTGTTCGCCGCCATCGGGCGGGTGCACCCGCAGGTGCTCGGGAAGACCCTGCCGCTCAACGGCGCCGGCGTCTGCGGGGCGGCCCTGGCCGACCTCGGGCTGCCGCTCGAGCTGCTGCGCGGCTTCGCGCTGCTGGCGCGCACCGCCGGGCTGATCGGCCAGCTCGCCGAGGAGATCCGCTCCCCGGTCGCCGACGAGGTCTTCCTGTCCGTCGACCTGCACAACCGCTCCGTCGCCCCGGATCCGTACGAGCCCGACCCACTGGGAGGCCGGCATGGCTGAACTGGCCGCGGTCATCGCGTCCACCCACCACCCCTTCTACTACCGCGCGAGCACCTCGACCGGCGCCGACCGGCCGCCGTTCGCCGACGAGTGGGTGGCCAAGATCGAGCGGTTCCGGGAGACGCTGACCCGGGCCGAGCCCGACGTGCTGGTGATGGTCGGCAGCGACCACTTCCACCAGCTGTGGCTGGACAACATGCCGCAGTTCCTGGTGGGCAAGGCGCCGTTCTTCGACGCGAACTTCTACAACGAGGAGCGCGAGTTCGGCCTGCCGCGGATGACGCTGCGCGGCGAGGAGGACCTGGCCGCGCACCTGCTGCGCGACGGCCTCGACCGCGACTTCGACCTGGCGTTCTCCAACGAGCTGCGGATCGACCACAGCATCACGTGCCCGATCATCACGCTGCGCCCGCAGGCCGACCTGCCGATCGTGCCGGTCTACACCAACATCTTCGCCCCGCCGCTGCCGCAGCCACGCCGGTTCGTGGCGCTGGGCAGGGCCATCCGGGAGATGGTGGAGTCCTGGGAGTCGGACAAGCGGGTCGCCGTCATCGGCACCGGCCACCTGTCGCTGGAGCTCGGCGGCCCCCGCCAGTTCGGCGAGCACGGGCCCGACCCGGAGTTCGACCGCAGGGCGGTGGAGTGGATCGCCTCCGGCGACGTCGAGGGCTGCCTCGCCGAGGTCTCGCTGGACTCCCTGCACGCCCCGGGCAACGCCACCCACGGGTTCATGGACTTCATGCTGATGATGGGCGTCGCCGGCGAGGGCGCGAAGGCCGACCACGTCGACACCCTCGACCTGTTCCACACGATGGAGGCCTACTTCACCTGGTACCCGAACGGCGTCCCCGGAGAGGTGGCCCCGGCATGAGCAGGTACCTGCTCGACAAGTTCCTCTACACCGTCGACCGCGACCCCGAGCTGGTCGAGCGCTACCGCGAGGACCCCGCCGGCACGGTGGCGTGGTGGGAGGCCGAGATGGCCAACCGCATCCTCAACTGCACCGCCGACGAGCGCTCGACCTGGCTGGAGTTCACCGAGGACGAGCGGCGGGCGCTGCGCGAGCACGACCACGTGACGCTGTTCCAGATGGGCGCCCACCCGTTCCTCACGCTGACGCTGTTCATCGCGGTGTTCGAGCGCGACCACGGGCCGCTGGAGTACCAGAAGGCCTACGGGAAGGCGATGGAGCACATCTCGCTGCCCTACCCCGACATCAGCACCTGACGTGCGCGCCGCCGTCGTCCGCACGCCCGGGACGCCGCCCGGGCACGACGAGCACCCTGATCCGGTCGCCCGTCCCGGCCGCACCCTGGTACGGGTCACCGCCGCGCCGATCGTCCCGCTGGACCTGCTCTGCGCCTCGGGCACGTCCTACCTCGGGACGCCGGCGGTGCCCTACGTCCCCGGCGTGCAGGGCGTCGGCGTCGTCGAGCAGTCCGCGGCGGTGCCGCCGGGCACGCGGGTGTGGTTCGCGACGTCGGCCGGGATGGCGCCCGGCGACGGCGGCCTCGCCGAGCGGTGCTCGGTCGCCGACGACGACCTGGTGCCCCTGGCCGGCGGGCTCCCCGACGCCGCCGTCGCGGCACTCGGGACGTCGGCGGTCGCGGCGTGGGCCTGCCTGACCCGGCGCGGCCGGCTGCGGCCGGGGGAGACCGTGCTCGTGCTGGGGGCCGGCGGCGCGGTGGGCCAGGTCGCGGTCGGCGCGGCGCGCGTGCTCGGCGCCGGGCGGGTGGTGGCGGTGTGCCGGTCGGCCGCCGCGCAGGACCGGGCCCGGGCCGCCGGCGCCGACGCGGTGGTGCCGCTAACCGGGGACGTCGACGCGCTCGCCGCCGCGCTCGCCGGGGCCTGCGGGGGGAGCGCCGACGTCGTCGACCCGGTGTTCGGGACGGCGGCGACCGCGGCGTCGCGGGTGCTCGCGCCCGGCGGGCGGCTGGTCAACCTCGGCGGGACGTCCGGCGACGAGGCGGTGTTCTCCTCGGCGGTGCTGCGCGGCCGCTCGGCGGAGGTGCTCGGCCACACCAACAACGCGCTCTCGCCCGGGCAGCGCCGGGAGGACCTGGACGCCGTCCTGGCGCACGCCACTGCCGGCCGGATCGCCGTCGCGCACGAGACCGTGCCGCTGGCCGACGTCACCGCGGCCTGGCAGCGGCAGGCCACCGGCGCGGCCGGGACGCGGCTGGTCGTGACGCCCTAGCGGCCGGCGGGGGCGGCGCGCACGTGCAGCCGCTCGCCCTGCGGGCCGTAGAGGGCCAGCAGCTCGGCCGGCCGGTCGTCGGGGTTGCCCATCCAGTGCGGGACATGGGTGTCGAACTCGGCGACCTCGCCGGGCGTGAGGACGACGTCGGCGTCGCCGAGCAGCAGCCGCAGCCGGCCCGACAGCACGTAGAGCCACTCGTAGCCCTCGTGGCTGCGCAGCTCCGGTTCGCCGCCCGGCCAGCGCGACGGCAGCACCTGCTTGTACGCCTGCAGCCCGCCCGGGCGCCGGGTGAGCGGGATGAACGTGGCCCCGTGCCGGGTGACCGGCCGCAGCCGCACCCGCGGGTCGCCGGTCTCTGGGGCGTCGACGAGCTCGTCGAGCGGCACCTGGTGGGCGCGGGCCAGCGGCAGCAGCAGCTCCAGGGTGGGCCGGCGCTGCCCCGACTCCAGCCGCGAGAGCGTGGACACGGAGATGCCGGTGTCCTCCGACAGCTGGGTCAGCGTGGCGCCGCGCTGCCGCCGCAGCTCCCGCAGTCGCGGGCCCACGGCGTCCAGCACGCCCTCGAGGTCGGTCACGCCGTCCAGTTTGCCGTTCCAGCAACGGATGTTGTCAGGCCGGCACGGGTGGGTGCACCGTCGTCGGCATGGACGAGACGTATGACGTGGTGGTCGTCGGCGGGGGAGCGGCCGGTCTGTCCGGCGCCCTCGCCCTGGGACGGGCGCGCCGCTCGGTGGCGGTGGTGGACGACGGGACGCCGCGCAACGCGCCGGCGCACGAGATGCACAACTACCTGGGCCGCGACGGCACGCCGCCCGGTGACCTGCTCGCCGCGGGTCGGGCCGAGGTGGCCGGCTACGGCGGCGTGCTGGTGTCCGGCTCGGTCACCGCGGTCGGCGGTGCGGTCGGTGCCTTCACCGTCGAGCTGGCCGGCGGCCGGGTGCTCGGCGCGCGCCGGCTGCTGGTCACCACCGGCCTCACCGACGAGCTGCCCGACGTCCCGGGGGTGCGCGAGCTGTGGGGGACCGACGTCCTGCACTGCCCGTACTGCCACGGCTGGGAGGTGCGCGACCGGCCGATCGGCGTCGTCGCCACGGGTCCGATGTCGCTGCACCAGGCGCAGCTGTGGCGGCAGTGGAGCGCCGACGTCGTGCTGTTCCAGCACACGGCGGAGCCGCCGCCGGCCGACGTCGCCGAGGCGCTGGCCGCGCGCGGCGTCCGCGTGGTGACGGGCGAGGTCGTGGGCCTGGAGACCGACGGCGGCCGGCTGACCGGCGTCCGGCTGGCCAGCGGGGAGGTCGTGCCGCGCGCGGCCGTCGTCGTCGCCCCGCGGTTCACCGCCCGCTCGGCCGTGCTGACGGGCCTCGGGCTGGAGCCCGCACCGTTCCGGATGGGCGAGGCGGTCGTCGGCTCGCACGTGCCGGTCGACGCGCGCGGCGCCACCGCGGTGCCCGGCGTGTGGGCGGCCGGCAACGTCGCCGACCCGGGCGCGCAGGTGCTGGGCGCGGCCGCCGCCGGGCTGCTGGCCGGTGCCGCGATCAACGCCGACCTCGTCGCCGAGGACACCCGGCGCGCGGTGGAGGTGGTCCGCGCGCAGACCGACCCGGAGTACGGCGAGCGGTGGTGGGAGGAGCGCTACCGCGCGCACGCGCACGGCGCGTGGAGCGGCCGGGTCAACGACGTGCTGGCCACCGAGGCCGCCGACCTGACCCCGGGCCGCGCGCTGGACGCCGGGGCCGGGGAGGGCGGCGACGCCGTCTGGCTGGCCCGGCGCGGCTGGACGGTCACCGCGCTGGACCTCTCGAGCACGGCGCTGGACCGGGCCGCCGCGGCGGCCGCGGCGGCCGGCGTGCCGCTGGAGACGCGCAAGGCCGACGTCTCCTCGTGGGAGCCCGGCGACGAGCGCTGGGACCTGGTGACGGCGTCGTTCCTGCACTTCCTGCCCGCCACCCGGGACGACGTGCTGCGCCGGCTGGCCGCGGCGGTCGCACCCGGCGGCACGCTGCTGGTGACCATGCACGACGGCGGCGACCTCGCCCGCGGCGTGCAGCGGCCGGGCCTGCCCGAGTGGTACGCCACCGGCGCGCAGCTGGCCGCCGTCCTCGACCCGGAGGAGTGGGAGGTCGAGGTCGCCGAGTCGCGCCCCCGGGAGGCCAGGTCGCACGAGGGCGGGGCGCACGATCACGGGTCGGTGCACGTGGCCGACGCCGTGCTGCGGGCGCGGCGCGCTCAGGCGTCGTCGGGCTCGGCGGCGTAGAGCGCGCGGAGCCGGGCGGGCGGGCGGAACGGCTGCCAGCCCTCCCGGGTCTGCGCGAGGCGGTCGGCCACCAGCCACAGCACCGCGGGGTCGTGGCCCATGCCGAGGTGGCTGGCCAGCACGCCGACGTTCTCCGCGGTCGGCCCGCTCGCCTGCCGGCAGGCCCGCCAGTCGACCACGCCGTCCCACCGCGACCAGACCGCCGTGCTCGGCACCGGCAGGCCGTCGCCGAGCCCGCCCCGCCCGCGCGGCACGGCCTGCAGGTGTCGCTGGCGGGCGTAGGCGCGGGCGCCGGGGCTGTCGTCGGCGGGCCCGCCGGAGAGGCCGAACGGCGAGCCCAGGCTGATCACCTGCCGCACCTGCCCGGGCACGCGCAGCGCCAGCCGCCGCGCGTAGATGCCGCCCAGGCTCTGCCCGACGATGCTCACCGGCCCGCCGTGCTGATCGGCCAGCCGCCGCACCAGCCGCGGCAGCTCGTCGGTGACCTCCTTCGTCGGACCGCGGTTGCGGCCGAGCTCCCAGCCGACGACCGGGTACCCCAGTCCGCGCAGCCAGCGGCGCAGGGTCATCGTGGACGCGTCGGAGGCCAGCAGCCCGGGCAGCACCAGCACGCCGTGCGGCTCGCCCCGTGGGGCGCCGCGCAGGAGGGGGTAGGCGAGCGCCAGCGCGCCGGCGCTGGCCGCCGCGCGCACCGGCTCGGTCGCGGCGAGCAGGCGGCGGTCGGGAGACCAGGGCACGGGTTCCTCCGGCGGCAGGCAGTGGTGCCTGGGCCGCATACCCGGCCGGACGCGCAGGGACCCTCCGCATGACGCGGAATCCGTCACCCGATCCCGGCTCCCTCCGCGCGGACTCCGCGTCGTGCCGGGCGCCCGGAGGGGTCTTCATGCGTGCACGGCCCACGCGGCGACGGCGCCGCACCGGGCCACCCCCGGAGGAGGTCCCCGTGACCAGCACGCTCAAGCGCTCCGCCTTCTGCCTGGCCGCCACCACCGCGCTCGTCACCGGCGTCGCCGGCACGGCCAGCGCCCAGCCGGTCCAGGACGGCCTGGTGAACGTCAACGTCGGCGACGTCACGATCCTCGAGGACGTCAACGTCGCGCTGGCCGCCCAGGTCGCCGCCAACATCTGTGGCGTCAACGTCGGGCCGGTGGCGGTCCTCGGGCGCGCCGTGGACCGCAGTGGAGCCGCCCGCACCGTGTGCGAGAACAACGGTGCCCCGGTGACCTTCGAGCAGAACTGACCCACCCGGTGCGGTCGTCCGGCCGCACCTCCTGGGACCCCCGGCCGGGGACGGTGCCGCCCCCGTCGCCGTCCCCGACCGGGACACCTCGCCCCTCCGTCGGTGACCGTCCCCGGCGCCGGCGGAGGGGCCCCGCCCTCAGCGCGGGCGCAGCAGCGTCCGCTGGGCCATGTCCGACGTGGCCAGCACCTCGCAGAGGAGCTCCGACGCCGCGGCGGCGACGTCGGGCAGCTCGCCGGCGGGGGTCCCGCGCAGGACCCCGAGCAGCACCTCGTGGTGCACGTGCACGACCTCGAGGATGCCCAGCCCCTGCGTGACCGCGGCCCGGCCGAGCTCGTAGCCGCGGTTCAGCGAGGTCTCCGACCGCCGGGCGAGGTGGGTCAGGAAGGCGACGCGGTAGTCGCGGGCGAAGCCCTCCACACCGGTCACGCCGGCCCGCCCCGGGTCGCGGTCGCCGGCCGGCGGGGGCCGACGACGCGGTCGAGGAAGGCCAGTCCCTCCTCGAGGTCGAGCGCGGTGCGCACCGACCCGGTGTCCATCCCCAGCGCCACCATCGCGAAGGCCACCTCCGGCTGGATGCCGACCACCACGGTCACCGCGCCGCGGAGCCGGGCGACCTCGCCGATCGTGCGCAGGGTCCAGCTGGCGAAGGAGTCCAGCACGTCGAGCGCGGCGACGTCGATGACCACCCCGCGCGCGCGGTCGCGGCCGATGCGCTCGACGAGGTCGTGCTGGAAGGCGGTCATCTCGGTGTCGTCGAGAGCGGTGTGGATCGAGGCGATCAGGTAGGACCCCTGCCGCAGGATCGAGACCAGCCGGGGCCCGGTCACGGGACCGCCGTCCCGTCGTCCCTGGCGGTCCGGTAGCCGAGGAGGCGCTCGGCCTCCTCGAGCCCACCCTGCAGGTCGCCGATCGTGTCCATCTTGCTGAGGTCGACGCCGATGGTCACCAGCGTCTGGGCGATCTTCGGCGACAGGCCGGTGATGATGACGCTGGCACCCATGAGACGGGAGGCGTCGACGGTCTGCACGAGGTGGTTGGCCACCGACTCGTCGACCTCGGGGACGCCGGTGATGTCGACGACCACCACCCGGGCGCGGTGGGTGCGGATGCCGGTGAGGAGCTGCTCGGTGAGCTGGCGCGCCCGCTCCCTGTCCAGGACGCCGATGATCGGCAGGATGAGCAGCCGCTCGCGCACCGGCAGGACCGGGGTGGACAGCTCGCGCAGCGCGTCCTGCTGCTGCCGGATGACCCGCTCGCGTTCCTCGACGAAGCTGACCGCGACGGTGTTGGCGATGCGGTTGGCCGCCGGCTCGTAGGCGTCGAGCACGCGGTTGAGCAGGCCGAAGTCGCGCTGGTACTTCTCGAACAGCGACCGGGCCAGCACGTCGCGCAGCAGCAGCACGATGCCGACGACCTCGTGGGTCTCCACCCCGCGGGGGATGATCCGCTCGGAGAGGTCGCGGGCGTAGCGCTGCAGCGCCTCGACGCTGCCGGTCTCGAGCACCTCGACGTAGTTGTCGTACACCGACGTCGTCTCGGCCGCCATCTCCTGCGGCGTCATGGCGTGCAGCAGCCCGGCCTGCTGGATGCGGTCGGACCACTCGTGCCGGAGCCGCGCGCGGTGCTCGCGCAGGTGCGCGACGAGCTGGGGGAGCAGCTGGTCCTCGCCGGGGCCGTCGAACCCGGCGGTCGCCGTCGTCGGAGCCGTTCCCTGGGTGCTGCTCATCGGTCACCACACCATCTCGTCATCGTCACCGTCGTGCCCCGCCCCACCTCGGAGGCGATCGCGAACTCGTCCATCAGCCGCCGGGCGCCGGGCAGGCCGAGGCCCAGGCCGGCGTAGGTGCTGTAGCCGTCCTGCAGCGCCCGCTCGACGTCGGGGATGCCGGGGCCGGCGTCCCGGGCGGTCACCTGGACGCCGCGGCGGGGCTCGTCGAGCACCTCCACCACCACCTCGCCGGAGCCCGCGAACTTGACGATGTTGCGGGTCACCTCGGACACGGCCGTGGCGAGCAGCGTCAGGTCGGTGGGGGAGAAGCAGTCGAGCCGGCCGGCCAGCTCCCGGGCGGCCTGCCGGGCCGCGACGACGTCGGCGTCGCCCCCGATCGGGATGCGGACCTCGTCGTCGCGCTGCGGGGCCCGCTCGAGCAGCGGCTGGCCGAGCGCCGCGCAGACGTCGCACTCCAGCAGGTGCCGCCCGGCGTCGACCTCGCGCTGCCGGCGGCGGTCGCCGCTGGACAGGGCGAACAGGACCGGACGGCAGCGGTCGGTCGGGGGCTCGGTGCGGTCGCGGGCGAGCAGGTACTCCACCCGCAGCCGGGCCCGCGCGCGGTGCAGCTGCGCGGCGACGGCGCCGGCGGTGGAGCCGAGCTCGGCGGCCAGCGACCGGGTGTCCCGGCCCGACACCTCGTGGGCGATCAGCGCCTGGCGGTCCCGCTCGGAGAGCCGGGCCAGCGCCGCCGCGACGGCGGACCGCTCCTCCTCGGCGAGCAGCCCGCCCTCGGGGAGGTCCGGCGCGGTGAGGTCGACCACGCGGTGCTGGTTGCGCCGCTGCCGGTCCTGTTCCCGCCAGGCGGTCGCGACGACGTTGCGCGCGGTGGCGATGGCGTAGGGCTCGAGCATGCCGGGCTCGACCCGTCCGGAGGCGGCGAGCACGCGGGCGAGGGTCTCCTGGACCAGGTCCTCGGCGGCGGTGACGTCCGCGACGCGGGCGGCGACGATGCGCCGGACCATCGGGATGAGCGCGGCGACGGCGTCGGAGTCGCGCACCGGCGGCCCCCCGACCCACTCCGCGGCCTCCACCCGCGGCACGCTACCGCCGGAGGGTGCGTCCCGGCGCCCGCTGCGGGGCGCCGGGACGCACCGCAGGTCAGCGCTGCGCGAGGTAGGCGGCAGCGGTCTCCCGCAACCGCTGGTGGACTCCGTCGGCGGCGACGGCACCCGGCAGGTACCGCTTGGCCAGCTTGGCCAGCATCGTGTAGTTGGTGTCGACCACGTTGCCCGCCGGCGCCAGGCCGGCCTGGCTGACCAGCTGCAGGGCGTCGAGGCGGTCCCAGCCGGTGAGCTCCGCCGCCCAGGTCACCAGGTCGTGCTGGCTGACCCGGTAGGCGTCCTCCAGCGGTCGCACCGAGCCGGTCGAGGCGAGGAACTCGTCGGTCTCCAGCCGCGGCCACGCGGGGCCGCCGCCCTTCACCAGGTCGACGACGACCACGGTGCGCATCGCCGACTCGACCGCGGTCCCGCAGACCTCGCCCTCGCCCTGCCGGCAGTGCCCGTCACCGATCGACAGCTGACCGCCGGGCACGTTGACGCCGAAGTACGCCGTCGTGCCGGCGCGCATCTCGGGGGTGTCCATGTTCCCGCCGTGCGCGCCGGGCGTGATGCTGGCGAACACCTCGCCGGACGCCGGGGCGACGCCGATCGTGCCGTGCATCGGGTCGAGCGGGAGCTCGACCTCCGGGCCGCCGCGGCGCGGGCGGAAGAGGCAGGTGCCGCGCTCGCGGTCGACCTCGTAGAGCCACACCAGCTCCTCGAGCGGGTCGTGCAGCATCGCCGTGCTGTGCGTGGTGGTGAGCGCGCCGAAGTGCGGGAAGGTGCTCGACACCGCCCAGTCGCGCGCCGGCGCGATGTCGACCAGGTGCACGGCGAGGGTGTCGCCGGGCTCGGCGCCCTCGACGGCGATCGGCCCCGTCACCGGGTTGAGGTACGGGAACCGGCACACGACGCTCGGCAGGTCGTCCACGCTGCGCACCTTGCCGGCGTAGCAGTCCTCGGTCGTCAGCTCGACCACCGTGCCCGGCGCGACGGTCAGCAGCGGCTCGCCGCCGCCGAAGGACCAGCGCCACTGGTCGGGCGTCGGCTCCAGCGCGACGACCTCGAGGGACGCCGTCACAGTCGCTCCTCCGCCCGGATCTCCGGCTTCCGGCCGGTGGCGACGAGGAACGCCATCAGCCCGAGGCCCACGAGCAGCCAGACGAAGCCCAGCCGCTGGGCGGTCACCTGGGCGTTGATGACCACGTAGACCAGGATCGCGAACCCCAGGACGGGCACCGCGAGGTGCAGCCACCAGTTCCGGCTCTTCCGCCGCACCACGTAGTGGACGACGACGGACACGTGCAGCAGCAGGAACGCGGAGAGGGCGCCGAAGTTCACCAGCGTGGACAGCAGCGTGATGCCGTCCTCGCGGGTGGTCATGTACCAGCCGAGCACGAGGGAGACGGCCGCCACCAGCAGCGTCGCGTTGACCGGCACCCGGCGGGTCGGGTGCACCTGCCGGAGGAAGCCGGGCAGCTGCCGGTCGCGGGCCATCGCGAACAGCAGCCGCGAGGTGGCCGCCTGGGCGACGAGGGAGTTGGCGAAGCCCCAGGCGACCGCCGTCGCCACCGCGGTGAGCGTGCTCAGCCAGGCGCCGCCGGCCACCGCGGCGGCGTCGTAGAAGGCGGTGCCGGCCGCGTCGCCCTCGGCGATGAGGGTGTCCGGGTCGGGCACGAGCAGCGCGGCGACCCAGGTCTGCACGATGAACAGCGTCCCGGCCAGTGCCAGCGCGGCGATCATCGCCTTGCCGATCGAGCGGGCCGAGTCGCGGTTCTCCTCGGCGAGGGTGGAGATGCCGTCGAAGCCCAGGAAGCTCAGCACCGCGACCGACACGGCCCCGAAGACCAGCCCCAGCGAGAACGTGTCCGCGTTGTAGATCGGTGAGAAGTCGAAGCCGCGGCCCTCGCCGGAGGCCAGCGCGACGACCCCGATGACCAGGAAGACCGCGAGCACGATCAGCTCGCCGACGAGCATGATCTTGTTGACCCGCGCGGTGAACTCGATGCCGAAGTAGTTGACCACGGTGTTGAGGACGACGAAGCCGATCAGCCAGACCAGCACCGGCACCGAGGGGATGATCGAGTTCATCGCGATGGCGGCGATGAGGTAGAGCAGCGCGGGGACGAGCACGTAGTCGAGCAGGATCATCCAGCCGGCGATGAAGCCGACCGGCTGGGCGATGCCGCGCCCGGCGTAGGTGTAGACCGAGCCGGCCATCGGGAAGGCCCGCGACATCTGGGAGTACGACGCGGCGGTGAAGGCCATGGCCAGGCCGCCGATCGCGTAGGCGAGGGCGACCATGCCGCCGCTGGCCTGGAAGACGCCGCCGAAGATGCCGAACGGCGCGATCGGGACCATGAAGACCAGGCCGTAGACCAGCAGGTCGGTGAAGCTCAGCGAGCGCTTGAGCTCCTGGCGGTAGCCGAACTCCTCGACGCCGGCGGCGCCGGCCGCGGGGACCGCGCCGGCACCGGAGCTCCCGGTGGCGGGCGAGGACTGGGTGGTGCGGGGGTCGCTCACGACTCCTCCTCTCGGCCGGCTCGCTCGCCGGACGCGGGGAGGGTAGGCCGAGATCCTTCCAAGCGGAAACACCGGGGTCAGGCCGGGGGACCGACCTCCCGGAAGACCAGCCCGTCGGCGCGGGCCAGCCGGACCCGCGGCGGCCGGGGCCGGGTCGCCGTCCGGTCGTCGAGCAGGCCGGCCGCGGCGCGGATGCCGTCGTGGACGCCCCGGGCGTAGGCGCACACGACCGGCGCGTCCGGCCCGGCGTGCGCGGCCAGCCGCTCCTGCAGAGCGAGCTGGCCCTCGTCGGTGGCGTCGGCCGCGGCGGCGGCGGCGGCGGCGAAGGAGGGCATGCAGGCGTAGAGCTCGCCGGTGTCGTCCCCGCCGATCGCGTAGAGGCCGTTCTCCTCCAGCGCCCCGGACAGGCGCACGACGCGGCGGCCGAGGCCCGCACGGCCGAACGCGCGGTTGAAGGTCACCAGGTCGCGGCCGACCAGGCTGAGCAGGACGGCGTCGGCACCGCTCCGGCGCACCAGGTCCAGCGCGGGGCCGGGGTCGGCCGGGCCGAAGGGGACCAGCAGCTCGCCGACGACGTCGGCACCGAGGTCGCGCAGCACGGCGCGGGCGGCGCGGTGCACCGCCTGCGGCCACACGTAGTCGGTGCCCAGCAGCACCCAGCGCCGCGCGCGCCGGTGCCGGACCAGCCAGGCGAGCGCGGCGGCGTGCTGGGCCAGCGGCGAGGAGCCGATGCGCAGCGCCCCGCGGGTGACGCGGCCGCCCTCGTGCGGCGGGGTGAAGACGTAGGGGGTGCGGCCGGCGAGGACGCGGGCGACGGCGTGGGAGACGTCGCTGGTGGAGAAGCCGACGACGACGTCCAGCGCGCCCGCGGCCTGCAGCGCGGCGACGTCGGCACCCACCTCGGCGGGACGGCGCCCGGCGTCCACGGTGACCAGCTCGACCGCACGGCCGCGGACCCCGCCGGCCTCGGTGAGCTCGCCGGCGGCCAGGGTGGCCAGCCCCAGTGCCGAGGGCGCGGTCATCGCCAGCGGGCCCGACAGCGGCACCGCCAGCCCCACCCGGACGACGCCCGGGGCGCGGCCGGTGACGGCGGCCTCCCACGCGTCCATCGGGACGGTCCAGCGCGGCACGGACTGAGTATGGTGCGCTCATGTCGGTCGAGCAGCAGGCCGCGGGGGTGGACGGCACGACGTGTCCCCCCTCGCTGGTGGAGCTGCTCACCCTGGTCTCCCGGCGGGTGGCGCGGGGCGTGACCGCGGCGCTGGCCGAGGACGGCGCGACCCTCGACACCTACCGGGTGATGCGCGCGCTGGCCTCCGGTCCCGGCCGCTCGATGAGCGAGCTCGGCGCGGTGCTGTGCCTGCCCCCGCCGACCGCGACCCGCCTGGTCGACGGCCTGGTCGACGCCGCCCTGGCCTACCGGCTGCCCGACCCCGGCGACGGCCGGCGGGTGCTGGTGCACCTGTCCCCGGGCGGGCGGCTGCGGCTGGACCGGCTCGAGGCGCTGGTGGTTGCGCACGAGTCCGCGCTGGCGGCCGAGCTGGGCGCCGGGCGGGTGGGCGCGCTCGTCCGCGCGCTCACCGACCTCGTCTGACGACGCCTCACTCCGCCGGCGGGAGGACGCGGGGGACGAAGACCTCGTCGATCGGCCGCGGGCCGACGTACTGCCGGCAGGTGCAGGGCACCCAGGTGTGGCCGGCCCAGCGGCCGCGCTTGTCGTAGGAGTCGCGGCGCAGCTCGGCGTAGCACGTGTTGGTCGCGGTGTCGTGCTGGCTGAGCGTGTGGCCGCAGCCGCACACCGGCGTCGGGAGGGGCGGCGGCCCGGCGGGGGGGCGCCGGCGGCCGATCCGCCCGGCCACGAAGCCGGCGGCCAGCAGGACCGCACCGACCACCAGGCTGACTGGTTCCACCGTCCCTGCTCCTCCCGACGTGCTGCCTCCCGACGGTAACGCCGGGAGGGCGGTGACGGTGCCTGGAGGTGGTCACCTCCGGGGGTGTTCCTCGTCCACCGGTGGTGCTGCCGGACCCCGGGGGCACGGGGAACGCCCGCGGGGAGCGGCGCCCGGGCCACCTGATCAGGTGTTTTGACCGGCTGTGACCCGGGGCACACCTGGGTCGTGGATGCGTACGCGGTCGGGTTCGCCCGGCCCGACCGGTGGTCCCAGGACCGCCCGGCCGGAGAGAGCCGCCCCTGGCACGCCGTCGAGGCCCATCGTCCGACCAGCGAGCTCGACGGGGAGGTGGAGCTGGCCGTCTGCGGGGCCATCGTGCAGGTGTGGGGTTCCCAGCAGTGGGAGCGCGTGGGGACCGGCCGCACCGCCTGCCCCGACTGCCGGCGGCTCAGCGGGCTCGGGCAGACGCCGTCACTGCGCCGCGCCGGCTGACCGGCACCGGCGGGGGAGCACGGCGGGTCAGCGGCGCCGGCCGCTGATCGCCGAGTGGCCGGTGATCTCCCGGCCGATGATGAGCGCCTGCACGTGGTCGGTGCCCTCGAAGGTGTAGATCGCCTCGATGTCGGCGTGGTGCCGGGCGATGTGGTGCTCGAGCAGGATGCCGTCACCGCCGAAGAGGTCGCGGGCGTCGGCCACGATCCGCCGGGCGGTCGCGCAGCAGTGCCGCTTGGCCAGCGACGCCATCGCCGCCGTCATCCGGCCGGCGTCGGCCAGGCTGGAGAGCCGCCAGCACATCAGCTGCATGGTCGTGATCTCGGCGAGCATCGTCGCGAGCTTCTCCTGCACCAGCTGGTAGCCGGCGATCGGCTGGCCGAACTGCTCGCGCTGCAGGCAGTGCGCCAGGGCCAGCTCGTAGGCCGACGTGGCCACCCCGAGCGCCCGCCAGGCCACGGTGTAGCGGGTGCGGTCGAGCACGGTCGAGACGTCCTTGAACGACCGGCAGTTCGCCAGCTTGTTCTCGGCCGGGACGCGGGCGCCCTCGAGGGTGATCTCGGCCTGCCACACCGCCCGCAGCGCCGTCTTGCCGGTCATCACCGTCGCGGTGAACCCGGGGGTGCCCTTGTCGACGACGTACCCGCCGACGGCACCCTCCTCGTCGCGCGCCCAGATGATCACGTGGTCGGCGATCGTGCCGTTGCCGATCCACTTCTTCTGGCCGTCGAGGACGAAGACGTCGCCGTCGCGGCGGGCGCGGGTCTCCAGGGCGACGGCGTCCGAGCCGTGCCGCGGCTCGGTCAGGCCGAACGCGCCGATCTTCTCCATCCGGGCCATCGCCGGGAGGTAGCGCTCCTTCTGCTCCTCCGAGCCCAGCATGGCGATCGACTGCATCGCCAGGAAGCTGTGCACGCCGTTGAAGGTGCCGACGCTGCCGTCGGCGCGGGCGAGCTCGGCGGCGACCAGACCGGCGGCGACGGCGCTCATGCCGGGGGAGCCGTAGCCCTGCACGGTGCCGCCGGCGATGCCCAGCTCCGCGAAGCCGGGCACCAGCTCGAAGGGGAACTCCGCCCGCTCCCAGTAGTCGTTGATCCGCGGCAGCACCTCGGTGTCGCACCACTTGCGCACCCGGTCGCGGACGGCGACCTCCTCGGGGGTGAGCAGGTCCTCCAGGGCGTAGAAGTCGGGCGACGACGGCTCGGTCACGATCCGACGCTACGCGCGGGTGCGGCATGCTGCCGGTCGTGCGGATCGTGATCGCCCCCGACTCCTTCAAGGGCTCCCTGGCTGCCGCGGACGCCGCTGAGGCGGTCGCCCGCGGCCTGCTCCGCGAGCGCCCCGACGCCGAGGTGCTGCTGCGCCCGATGGCCGACGGCGGGGAGGGCACCGTGGCCGCCGCCCTGCGCGCCGGCTACAGCGCGCGGACGGTGACGGTGACCGGCCCCGACGGCCGCCCGGTCGAGGCGGAGTTCGCCGTCGACGGGACGACGGCGGTGGTCGAGATGGCCGCGGCCGCCGGGCTGGGGCTGCTCGACGAGCTCGCCCCGACCACGGCCACCACCCGCGGCGTCGGGGAGCTGCTGCTGGCCGCCCTCGACGAGGGCGCCACCCGCGTCGTCGTCGGCCTCGGCGGCAGCGCCACCACCGACGGCGGCGCCGGCCTGCTCCAGGCCCTCGGTGTCCGGCTGCTCGACGCCGACGGCGCCGACGTCCCGCCCGGCGGCGCGGGCCTGGCCCGCCTCGACCGCGTCGACGCCGGCTCGGCCGACCCCCGCCTGCGCGACGTCGAGGTGCAGGTGGCCACCGACGTCGACAACCCGCTGACCGGCCCGGCCGGCGCCGCCGCGGTGTACGGGCCGCAGAAGGGCGCCACGCCCGAGCAGGTCGCCGAGCTCGACGCCGCGCTGGCCCGCTTCGCCGCCGTCGTCCGGCGCGACCTCGGCGTCGAGCTGGAGGGGATCGCGGCCATGGGCGCGGCCGGCGGCACCACGGCCGGGATCGCCGCCGTCCTCACCTCCTCGGTGTCCTCCGGCGCGGAGCTGGTCGCCGACCTCGTCGGGCTGGACGCGGCGCTGGCCGGGGCCGACCTGGTGGTCACGGGTGAGGGCAGCCTCGACGCCCAGACGCTGCGCGGCAAGGCGCCCGCCGTCGTCCTCGCCCGGGCCCGCGCGGCCGGCGTCCCGTGCGTGGGGCTGGCCGGGCGGGTGCAGCTGACCGACGCCGAGCTGCGGGCGGCCGGGTTCGCCGGTGCCGGCGCGCTGGTCGACGTCGAGCCCGACGTCGCCCGCTGCCTGGCCGAGCCCGCGCCGGTGCTCACCGAGCTCGCCGCGCGGCTGCTGCCGGCGCACCTGCCTCAGCCGCCGAGCAGCCCCCGGGCGTAGGCCGCCTGGCCGGCGTGCTGCAGGTCGTCGTCGAGGACGCTGACCAGCCGGACGCCGAGGGTGACCGGCGGGTCCCACCGCTCGTCGACGACGCGGTCGAGGTCGTCGTCGGACAGGCCGCCGAGGAACTCCCGGCTGCGGGCGAGCACCGCGTCGAGGTACTCGACCAGCAGTCCGGCCGACGGCACCCGGACGGCGGCCACCTCCGCGCTGCTCATCCCGTAGCCGGTCGCGGCGTCGTCGACCAGCAGGGCGAACCGCCCGGCGAAGCCCTGCGCGGTCCACACCTGCCCGCTGCCGGCGACCTCGGCGAGGTGGTCGTCCTGCACCCGCAGCGCGTGCCAGACCAGCCAGCCGACGGGGTTGGCGTCGGGGCCGGCCCGCTGCGCCAGCTGCTCGGGGGACAGGCCGTCGACGGCGTCGCGGAGGTGCTCGCCGACCTGGGCGTAGGCGTACTGGAGGAGGTCGCTGCTGCGCATGCCGCAGCGTTACCCGTCCCGCTCGCGGGGGACGCCCGGGGCGGGCCGGCGGCGGTAGGTTGCGGTGTCCGCCCGGTGCGTCGAGGGGTCCCGCGTTGCCGTTCTTCCTGCTCCGGCTGCTGCGCACCGTCCGCGTCCGGCTGAGCGGCTGGCGGCTGCCGCTGGCCGTGGCCGTGCTGGTCTTCCTGACCAGCTGGGGGCTGATGGCGCTGGCGGAGCCGGCCGGCAGCGAGATCGTCGCCCCGGGCAACTACTGGTGGTACTTCGTCGTCACCGCCGCCACGGTCGGCTACGGCGACTTCTTCCCGGTGTCCGCCGCCGGCCACGTCGTCGGCGCCTACGTGATCGTCGGCGGCATCGTCACGCTGACGCTGCTGTTCACCGAGCTGGCCACCGCCCTGCAGACGGTGCGGGGCAGGCGGCTGAGAGGAGTGGTGGCCCTGGACCTCCGGGACCACGTCGTCGTCCTGGGCTACACGCCCGGGCGGACCGAGCGGATCGTCGCCGAGCTGTGCGTGGAGCCGGGCACCCGGATCGCGCTGTGCGCCCACGACGACGTGCCGGTCAACCCGATGCCCGAGCAGCAGCAGGTGTCGTTCGTCCGCGGCGACCTCACGCACGCCGAGGTGATGGCGCGCGCCGGCGTCGACCGCGCGCGCACGGTCGTCGTCGACGGCCGCGACGACAACGAGACGCTGGCCATCGCGGTCGCCGTCGACCACGCCAACCCGCGGGTGCACCTGGTCGCCGCGGTGCGCGACCTCGGCCGCCGCGAGAGCCTGCGCTACGTCAACCCCGGCGTGCAGGTGGTGCAGTGGCACATGCCGTTCCTGCTGTCGGAGGAGGCGGCCGACCCGGGGCTGACCCAGGTCTACAACGAGCTGATGACCGCCGGCGGGCACGGCAACACCTACTCGCTGCAGGTGCCGGCCGGCCCGGCGCGGCGCAGCTACGGCGACTGGCAGACCGAGTTCGGCCGCGAGTTCGGCGCCACCCTGCTCGCCCTGCGCACCGGCGACGGCCTCGTCGTGAGCCCGCGCTGGGACACCCCGGTCCCCGAGGGTGCGACGCTGTACTACGTCGCCGACGAGCGGCTCGACCCCGCGCGGCTGACCGCCCGCCGCTGACCCTTCGGGACCGGCTGCGCCCGGGAGGTCAGAGGACGCCGAGGGCGGCGGCCAGCAGCGCGGCCACCCCCGCCAGCGCGCCCAGCACGGCGAGCACCACGAGCACGACGGGGACGACGACCCAGCGGCGCTTGAACCGCAGGCGCCGGCCGCGGGCGCGGGCCGGGGCCTGCGCCCGCGGCGCCGGCGGGGTCGGGGGTGGCGGTGCCGGCCGGGGCGGGGGAGCGGCGGTGCGGGCGGCGCGGCGCTCCTTGCGCTCGCGGTGCCGCTCGGCGAGGTGCCGGGCCTGGTCGCGGGCGTCGCGCGCCACGGTGCCCAGCAGCGAGGCCAGCGCCCGCAGGTCGTCGGCGTCGAAGCGCTCCACGCCGCCGCCGAGCGTCGCGCCGTCCTCCCGGGCGGGGCCGTCGTCGGTGTCCGGCGGGGTCCACGTCGTCCCCAGGGGACTGCCGGACAGGGCCCGCTCCAGCGCGGCGCGGGCGGCGGGCACGTCCATCCGGGCGGCGGGGTCCTTGGTGAGCAGCCCCCGCAGCACCGGCTCCAGCGGCCCGGCGCGCTCCATCGGCGCGGGCTCCTCGGTGACGACCGCGTACAGGGTGGCCATCGGCTCGCCCCGCTCGAAGGCCAGCCGGCCCTCGACGGCGGTGTAGAGCGTGGCGCCCAGCGACCACAGGTCGGCGGCCCGGCCGGCGTCCTCGCCGCGGGCCCGCTCGGGGGCCATGTAGGACGGCGAGCCGATGATCGCCCCGGTGGTGGTGATCGACGGGTCGTCGGTGGTCACCGCGATGCCGAAGTCGGTGAGGTGCGCGGTGCAGTCCCGCCCGACGAGCACGTTGGCCGGCTTGACGTCGCGGTGCACGATGCCGGCGGTGTGGGCGGCCTCGAGGGCACCGAGCACGTCGAGGCCGATGCGCGCGACGGTCGCCCAGGGCAGCGGCCCGTGCCGGTGCACGACCTCCTGCAGGCTGCGCGCGTCGACACGCTCCATGACCAGCCAGGGCCGGCCGTCCTCCTCGACCACGTCGTACACCGTGGTGGCGCACGGGTGCTCCAGCCGGGCCGCGACCCGGGCCTCGCGCAGGGTGCGGCGGCGCAGCGCGTCGCGCTCCTCGGTGCTCAGGTGGGTCGGGAAGTCGACCTCCTTGAGCGCCACGCTGCGGCCGAGGACCTGGTCGGTGGCGCTCCAGACCACGCCCATGCCACCGCGGCCCAGGACGCCGTCCACGACGTAGCGCCCAGCGACCAGCCGTCCGGTACCCGCTTCGGCGGTCATGGGCGGGACAGTACGCCCGGACCCTGGGCGTCGCCCCCAAGTCGGGCCCTGCCGGCGGTGACGGATCCGCATCGGTCCGGGCATCGGCGCCGGCCGGCCCCGGTCGGGACCGGCCGGCGTCAGGCCGGGTTCGCGGGCTCCTCCGGGTCGCTCTTCGCCTCGAGGTCGGCGGCCGTCTCCTCGGTCTCCATCTCCAGGGCGATGTCGCGCGGCTGCGGGGTCCCCGGGTCGGGCTGCTGCGGCGTCGTCATGCCCGACAGCCTGCCCCGGCCCGACCCGGCCCGCTCCCTAGACTCCGGCGACCGTGAGCCCTCCCCGGCTGCTGGTCGCCAACCGCGGTGACGTCGCCGTCCGCGTGCTGCGCACCGCCGCGGCCCTCGGCCTGGCCACCGTCGCCCCCGACGACGACGCCGGCGCGCTGCACGTGCGGCGGGCCGACTCCTGGGTCCGGCTGCCCGGCACCGGTCCGGCGGCCTACCTCGACGTCGCGGCGGTGGTGGGCGCGGCCCGGCAGGCCGGCGCCGACGCGCTGCACCCCGGGTGGGGGTTCCTCGCCGAGAGCCCCGACCTCGCCCGGGCCTGCGCCGACGCCGGGATCACGTTCGTCGGGCCCGACCCCGCGGTCCTGGCGCTGTTCGGCGACAAGACGGCCGCGCGCGCCCGAGCGGTGGAGCGGGGCGTCCCGGTGCTCGCCGCCACCGGTGCCGACCCGGGCCCGGAGGACGCGGCGGCCTTCCTCGGCGGCGGTCCGGCGATGGTCAAGGCACTGGCCGGCGGCGGCGGGCGGGGCGTGCGCCCCGTCCACGACGTCGCCGACCTGCCCGCGGTCCTCGAGCGCTGCCGGTCGGAGGCGCGGACGGCCTTCGGGAACGACGCCGTCTACCTCGAGCGGCTGCTGACGGGGGCGCGGCACGTCGAGGTCCAGGTGGCCGGCGACGGCGCGGCGGTGGTCGCGCTCGGCGACCGCGACTGCTCGCTGCAGCGGCGCCGGCAGAAGCTGGTGGAGATCGCCCCCGCGCCCGCGCTGGACGACGCGCTGCGCGCCCGGCTCGCCGCGCACGCCACCGCGCTGTGCGGCTCGGCGTCCTACCGCGGGCTGGCGACCGTGGAGTTCCTCGTCCGCGGCGGGGAGGTGGCCTTCCTCGAGGTCAACCCGCGGCTGCAGGTCGAGCACACGGTCACCGAGGAGGTCACCGGCCTGGACCTCGTCGAGGTGGCGCTCCGGCTGGCCGGGGGCGCGACGCTGGCCGAGCTGGAGCTGGTCACCCGCCGCCCGCGCGCGGGGTCGCCGTCCAGGCGCGGGTCAACGCCGAGACGCTGCTGCCCGACGGCACCGTGCAGCCGGCCGCCGGGGTGCTGGGGCGCTTCGTCCCGCCCACCGGCCGCGGCGTGCGCGTGGACACCGCCGCCGAGCCCGGCGGCGAGGTCAGCCCGCGCTACGACCCGCTGCTGGCCAAGGTGGTCGTGCACGACCGCGACCTGCCGCGGGCGCTGGCCGGGACGGCGCGGGCGCTGGCCGAGCTCGACGTCGCCGGCGTCGCCACCAACCGCGACCTGCTCACCGCGCTGCTCGCGCTGCCCGAGCCGGCCGCCGGGCGGGCCACCACCGACCTGGTCGACGCCCGCCTCGCCGACCTCGTGCCCGACCGCCCGGCCGTCGCGCCGGAGGCCGTGGACGGCGTGCTGCCGGTGACCGCGCCGCTGTTGGGGGCGGTGGTCGAGGTCGCCGTCGCCGAGGGCGACGCCGTGGCCGCCGGCGCGACGCTCGTGGTGCTCGAGGCGATGAAGATGGAGCACGTCGTCCCGGCCCCCGCCGGCGGTGTGGTCACCGGGCTGCGGGTGCGGGCCGGTGACGTGGTGACCGCGGGGACGGTGCTCGGCGGCGTCGTCCCCGGGGAGGTCGGCGACGAGGCCACCGGACCCGACGGGACCGACCCCGACGCCGTCCGCCCGGAGCTGGCCGAGCTGCGCGAGCGGCGCGCCGCCACCCTCGACGGGGCCCGGCCCGAGGTGGTCGCCCGCCGGCACGCGGCCGGGCGGCTGACCGCGCGGGAGACGGTGGCCGCGCTGGTCGACGAGGGCACCTTCGTCGAGTACGGCCAGCTGGGCATCGCCGCGCAGCGCGCGCGGCGGTCGCTGGCGGAGCTGGTCGCGCGGACGCCGGCCGACGGCATGGTCACCGGCATCGGCGAGGTCGACGGCGTCGCCTGCGCGGTCCTCGCCTACGACTACACCGTGCTGGCCGGGACCCAGGGCCACACCAACCACCGCAAGACCGACCGGCTGCTCGAGCTGGCGGCCGAGCGGGGGCTGCCGGTGGTGCTCGTCGCGGAGGGCGGCGGGGGGCGGCCCGGCGACACCGACGTCGCCGGCTTCTCGTGGCTCGACGTCCCCACCTTCACCACGATGGCGCGGCTGGCCGGGCGGGTGCCCACGGTCGCGGTCGTCTCCGGGTACTGCTTCGCCGGCAACGCCGCCCTGGTGGGCTGCTGCGACGTCGTGGTCGCCACCGAGGACAGCAGCATCGGCATGGGCGGGCCGGCGATGATCGAGGCCGGCGGGCTGGGCGTCGTCGCACCGGAGGACGTCGGGCCGACGGCGGTGCACGCGGCCACCGGCGTGGTCGACGTCGTGGTGCCCGACGACGCCGCGGCCGTCGCCGCCGCCCGGCAGGCGGTCGGGCTGCTGACCGGGCGGGTGCGGCCGGGGGAGCCCGCCGACCAGCGGGCCCTGCGGACGGCGCTGCCGGCCGACCGGGTGCGCAGCTACGACGTGCGGCCGGTGGTCACCACGCTGGCCGACGCCGGCAGCGTGCTGGAGCTGCGGCCGGGGTTCGGGCGCGGGATCGTCACCGCGCTCGCCCGGCTCGACGGGCGGCCGGTCGGGTTCGTGGCCAACGACCCGCGGCACCTCGGCGGGGCGATCGACGGCGAGGCGGCGGACAAGGCCGCGGCGTTCCTGCGGCTGTGCTCGTCGGCCCGGCTGCCGGTGGTCTCGCTGGTGGACACCCCGGGGTTCATGGTCGGCCCGGACTCGGAGCGCACCGGCACCGTGCGCCGCTTCGGCGGGCTCTACGTCGCCGGTGCGCAGCTGCCGGTGCCGCTGCTGGCGGTGGTGCTGCGCAAGGCCTACGGGCTCGGCGCGATGGCCATGCTCGGCGGTGACCTGCGCGCGCCGGTGCTCACGCTCTCCTGGCCCACCGGCGAGTTCGGGCCCATGAGCATGGAGGGTGCCGTCCGGCTGGGGCACAGGCGGGAGCTCGAGGCGCTGGACCCGGAGGCGCGGGCGGCCCGCTTCGCCGAGCTGGTCGCGGGGTCCTACGCGCAGGGCAGGGCGCTCAACGTCGCGTCGGCGTTCGAGGTCGACGACGTCGTCGACCCCGCCGACACCCGTGACGTGCTGGTCCGCGCGCTGGCCGGACTCACCCCGGCGCCCTAGCGTCCGGTCGTGACCCGATACCGCCTGACCACCGCGGACGGCTCCGTGCTCCGCGAGTGGGACGCCGCCGACGCCAGGACCGCCGAGGACGAGGCGGTGCGCACCGTCGAGGAGCACCGCGCGAGCGACCCGCAGGGCGCGGCCGGGTACCTGCTCACCGACGAGGGCGGCGGCGACGTCGCCCGCTGGGGTCCGGTCGCGCCCTGATCCGGGGGTCGCGCCCGGTCAGGCCGAGGCGAGGCGGCGCAGCAGCACCTCGTGCTCGAGGCGCAGCACCACCTGGGTGACCAGGTCGCGCACGGCGCCCTCGGCCTGCCGGCCGATCAGCGGCGCGTCGACGCGCGCGTCGCCGGTCACCGTGGCCCGCGTGCCGCCGTCGGCCGGCGTGAGCCGCCGCTCGCAGGTCACCAGCGCGGCGCGGCCCATGATCTCCGCGCGCAGGTCGAGGTCGCCGCGGTGGCCGCCGTCGCCGTCCGGCGTCCAGGTGGTGACCTGCGCGACCGGCACCGTGGCGCCGACGAACCGGGCGAAGACGGGCGGGATGCCGGTCGTCGGCGCCGACAGGCGCACCCGCGTGGTCGTGACCGGCCCGTCCGTGCCGGTCGCCACCTCCTGTACCTGAGCGTCCAGCTCGCGGGCCACCTCCCGGAGGAAGGCCTCGTCGGTGAGGACGGCGAGCACGCGGTCGGGGTCGGCGGCGTAGGTCCGGGTGACGTCGATGGGCACGCCTCATCCTCGTCCGGACCGCGGCGCGCCGCGCACCGGGTGCGCCACGGGCGCGCACGGAGCCTGGGGGCGTCGCCCTCGGGGGCCGCCCGTCAGGGGGCGGGTGCCGGCTCGACCGGGGGGCAGGTGGCGGCTGCTGGAGCCGCGGAGTCGGTCGCCGGGGGCACGACCGCGGGCTCCGGCGGCTGGGCCGGGCACGGGGCGGCGCAGGTCGGGACCGTCGCGGTCGGCGTCGTCCCCTCAGCCGGGGCCGGCTCGCTCGCGGCTGTCCCGTCCGCCGGAGCCGGCTCCACCGCGGAGCAGTCCGGCGACTCGGGACCCGGGGTGGGCGTCGGTTCCGGCGTGGGCGTCGGCTCGGTGGTCGGGGTAGGCGTGGGCTCTGGCGTGGGCTCTGGCGTGGGCTCTGGCGTGGGCTCTGGCGTGGGCTCTGGCGTGGGCTCTGGCGTGGGCTCTGGCGTGGGCTC
>NZ_FOWQ01000002.1:0-386024 GCF_900115505.1 Geodermatophilus dictyosporus
GGAAACCCTTTCCACCCACCACCATGCGGCAGCCGGTGAACATCCGGTATTAGCCCCAATTTCTTGGAGTTATCCCAGAGCCGGGGGCAGGTTGCCCACGTGTTACTCACCCGTTCGCCACTCATCCCCCCGCAAGCAGGGTTCAGCGTTCGACTTGCATGTGTTAAGCACGCCGCCAGCGTTCGTCCTGAGCCAGGATCAAACTCTCCGTAGATGCTTGAACCAGGCGAAGAACCAAGACCTGACAGATCTCGATCAATCAACCAAAGGAACCCTCCACACCCCACAGGATGCGGACGGGGTACTACTTGGCACTGACTTTCGGCACGCTGTTGAGTTCTCAAGGAGCGGACGCACACCAACTCGACCCTCTCGGGCTCTGTCGGAGGCGGCTTGTCCCACTCTACGCCGTCTCGCGGAGGTCTGCACCGCTGGGGTGCTCTCCGCGGGCCTCTCGGCCCCGTCCGGCGCGAAGAGAACAGTACACGACCTCCGGGGGTCGTGCACGCGGGGTCTCCGTCACACCGCGGGCGTCCCCCTCAGAGCCCGAGGAGGGACTCGATCCCCACGGTCAGGCCGGGGCGGCCGCCGATCTCGCGGACCGCCAGGAGCACGCCCGGCATGAAGGACGCGCGGTCGAAGGAGTCGTGCCGGAGCGTCAGGGTCTCCCCCGCCGCACCCATGAGCACCTCCTGGTGGGCGACCAGCCCGGTGAGGCGCACGGCGTGCACCGGGATCCCCTCGACGTCGGCACCGCGGGCGCCGGGCAGCGAGTCGGTCGTGGCGTCGGGCGAGGGTGGCAGGCCGGCCGCCCGGCGGGCCGCCGCGACCAGCCGGGCCGTGCGCACCGCCGTCCCCGAGGGGGCGTCCACCTTGTTCGGGTGGTGCAGCTCGACCACCTCGGTGGAGGGGAAGAACCGCGCGGCCTCCTGGGCGAAGCGCATGAGCAGGACCGCGCCGATGCCGAAGTTCGGGGCGATGACCACGCCGACGTCCGGCTTGGGCTCCAGCCACTGCGCCACCGTGGCCAGCCGCTGCTCGTCGAAGCCGGTGGTCCCGACCACGCAGTGGATGCCCTGGTCGATGCAGAACCGGATGTTGTCCATGACGACGTCCGGGCGGGTGAAGTCCACGACCACCTGGGCGCCGGCGTCGGCCACGTTGAACAGCCAGTCGCCGTCGTCGACCATCGCCACCAGCTCGAGGTCGTCGGCGGCGTTGACCGCCTTGACCACCTCGGTGCCCATCCGCCCCCGCGCGCCGAGCACGCCGACCGCGGTCCGCGGCGGCTCCGCCCCTCCGACGCCGGCTGCCTGGTGGTCGGGTGCGGAGGGGGTGGTGGTCACCGGGTCAGGTTTCCCGGCGTCCGGTCGGGGTGCAACACCGGTCAGCGGACGGCGGGGCGCCGCTCCCCCGCGGACCACGCCAGCAGGCCGAGGCCGATGCCGGCGGCGTCCGCCAGCCAGTCGAGCACCGAGCCCGAGCGCGCCAGGGCCGAGGCGGCCTGGACCACCTCGCTGACCGCGCCGTAGGCCAGCAGCAGGACCGCGAGGGGCACGGGGCGGATGCCCGCCCACCGCCCGGCGAGTGCCAGCGCCAGGAACAGCGCCAGGTGCACGAGCTTGTCCACCCCTGGAGGTGCGGTGGGCACGTCGGACGCCGGGGCGAAGAGCACCGCCAGCGACACGAGCACCGTGACGGCGAACGCGCCGCGCGACAGCGCGCCGTGGACGCGCAGTGCGGGGTGCGGGGGCCGGGTGACCACGGACGGACCGCTCACAGCCGGTCGAGGTCGGTGGCGCGGTAGGGGCCGACGACGGCCAGGCAGGTCTCCCGGGTGAGCAGGTCGGCGGCCACGGTGCGCACCTGCTCCTCGTCGACCGCGGCGATCCGCTCGAGCACCTCGCGCACCGGCACGTACTCCCCGTGCGAGAGCTCGCTCTTGCCGAGCCGGCTCATCCGCGACCCGGTGTCCTCCAGGCCCAGGACGGTGCCGCCGCGCAGCTGCCCTCGCCCGCGGGCGACCTCCTCGGGGGTGAGCCCGTCGGCGGCCACGCGCGCCACCTCCTCGCGGACCAGCCGCAGGACCTCGGGCACCCGCTTCTTGGAGCAGGCGGCGTAGACCGAGAACGAGCCGGTGCCGGCGTAGGAGGTCAGCGCCGAGCCGACGCTGTAGACCAGCCCGCGCTTCTCGCGGACCTCCTGGAACAGCCGCGAGCTCATCCCGCCGCCGACCGCGGTCTCCAGCACCGCCGCGGCGTAGCGCCGGTCGTCGAAGCGGCTCAGCCCCAGGCTGCCCAGCAGCAGGTGCGTCTGCTCGGTGCGGCGCGACACCAGCCCGGTCGGCCGGGCGGGCCGGCCGGGGGCGGCGTCCTCGCCCCGGCGCAGCGGGGCGGGGGCCCCGTCACCGGCGAGCCGGTCGCCGAAGACCGCCGTCACCAGGTCGACCACCTGCTGGTGGTCGACCCGCCCGGCGGCGGTGACCACCATCGACGGGAGGGCGTAGCGCGAGCGGTACCAGCCGTCGACGTCGTCGCGGGACAGGCCCTCGATCGACTCGACGCTGCCCAGCACCGACCGGCCCAGGGGGCTGCCGCCGAAGAGCGTCTCGGCGAACAGGTCGTGCACGAGGTCGGAGGGCTCGTCGTCGCGCATGGCGATCTCCTCGAGCACCACCGTCCGCTCGGACTCCAGGTCCTCGGGCGTGTTGAGCGCCTCGGTGACCAGGTCGCCGAGCAGCGTGACCGCCAGCGGCAGGTCGCTGGCGAGCACGTTGGCGTAGTAGCAGGTGTGCTCCTTGGCGGTGAAGGCGTTCATCTCACCACCGACGGCGTCCATCGCCGTCGCGATCTCCAGGGCGCTGCGGCTGCGGGTGCCCTTGAAGAGCAGGTGCTCGAGGAAGTGCGAGGCACCGGCTACGCGGTCGGTCTCGTCGCGCGAGCCGACGCCCACCCAGATGCCCAGCGTCGCGGACAGCACGCCGGGCATCGTCTCGGTGAGCACCCGAAGGCCGCCGGGGAGCACCGTGCGCTCCACCCGGCCGCCGTCGTCGTCGACGTCGAGGACGGAGGGAACACCGACCGGGGCCGGGACGAGCCCGAGGTCGGCAGACCCCGTGCCCGTTCCGGCCCCGGTCGTCGTCGGGTCGGCGGTCGTGTCAGGCCTCCGCGGGCGCGTCGGCCGGAGCGGCCGCGTCACCGGCGGGAGCGCCGTCGCCGGCGGCCTCGGCGGCCACCGGGACGAGGCTGATCTTGCCGCGGGCGTCGATGTCGGTGATCTCGACCTGCAGCTTGTCGCCGACGTTCACGACGTCCTCGACCTTGCCGATGCGCTTGCCGCCACCGAGCTTGCTGATGTGGACCAGGCCGTCCTTGCCCGGCAGCAGCGAGACGAAGGCGCCGAACGGCGTGGTCTTGACGACCGTGCCGAGGAAGCGCTCCCCGACCTTCGGCATCTGCGGGTTGGCGATGGCGTTGATCCGGTCCACCGCGGCCTGGGCCGAGGGACCGTCGGAGGCGCCGACGTAGATCGTGCCGTCGTCCTCGATGGTGATGTCGGCGCCGGTCTCGTCCTGGATCGAGTTGATCATCTGGCCCTTGGGGCCGATGACCGCGCCGATCTTGTCGACCGGGATGCGCACCGTGGTCACGCGCGGGGCGTACGGGCTCATCTCGTCCGGGGCGTCGATGGCCTCGTTCATCACGTCGAGGATGTGCAGCCGGGCGGCGCGGGCCTGGGTCAGCGCCTGGGCGAGCACGTCGGACGGGATGCCGTCGAGCTTGGTGTCCAGCTGCAGCGCCGTGACGAAGTCCTTGGTGCCGGCGACCTTGAAGTCCATGTCACCGAAGGCGTCCTCGGCGCCGAGGATGTCGGTCAGCGCGATGTACTCCGTCTTGCCGTCGACCTCGTCGGACACCAGGCCCATCGCGATGCCGGCGACCGGGGCCTTGAGCGGCACACCGGCGTTGAGCAGCGCCAGGGTGGATGCGCACACCGAGCCCATCGACGTCGAGCCGTTGGAGCCCAGCGCCTCGGACACCTGCCGGATCGCGTAGGGGAACTCCTCGCGGTCGGGCAGCACCGGCAGCAGCGCCCGCTCGGCGAGCGCGCCGTGGCCGATCTCGCGTCGCTTGGGCGAGCCCACGCGACCGGTCTCGCCAGTGGAGTACGGCGGGAAGTTGTAGTTGTGCATGTAACGCTTGCGCGTCTCGGGCGACAGCGTGTCCAGCTGCTGCTCCATCCGCAGCATGTTCAGCGTGGTGATGCCCAGGATCTGGGTCTCGCCGCGCTCGAACAGCGCCGAGCCGTGCACCCGCGGGACGACCTCGACCTCGGCCGACAGCGGCCGGATGTCGGTGACGCCGCGGCCGTCGATGCGGACCTTGTCGCGCAGGATGCGCTGGCGCACGACCTTCTTGGTGACGGCGCGGAAGGCGGCCGACACCTCCTTCTCGCGGCCGGCGAACTGCTCGGCCAGCGAGGCGACGACCTCGTCCTTGAGCGCGTCGGTGGCGTCGTTGCGCTCCTGCTTGCCGGCGATCGACTGCGCCTGCGTCAGCCGCTCGAGGGCGGCGGACTCGACGGCGGCGTAGACGTCGTCCTGGTAGTCGAGGAAGCGCGGGAACTCCGCGACCGGCTTGGCGGCCTTCTCGGCCAGCGCCGACTGCGCCTCGCACAGCGCCCGGATGAAGGGCTTGGCGGCCTCGAGGCCCTGCGCCACGACCTCCTCGGTCGGGGCGGACGCGCCGCCGGCGACCAGCTGGATCGTCTTCTCGGTGGCCTCGGCCTCGACCATCATGATGGCGACGTCGCCGTCGGGCAGCAGCCGGCCGGCGACGACCATGTCGAAGACGGCGTCCTCGAGCTCGGCGTGCGTCGGGAAGCCGACCCACTGGCCGTCGACCAGCGCCACGCGGGTGCCGCCGACCGGGCCGGAGAACGGCAGGCCCGACAGCTGCGTCGAGGCCGAGGCGCCGTTGATCGCCAGCACGTCGTAGAGGTGGTCGGGGTCGAGCGCCAGCACGGTGATGACGACCTGGACCTCGTTGCGCAGGCCCTTGGCGAAGGTCGGGCGCAGGGGGCGGTCGATGAGCCGGCAGGTGAGGATCGCGTCCTCGCTGGGGCGGCCCTCGCGGCGGAAGAACGAGCCGGGGATGCGCCCGGCGGCGTACATCCGCTCCTCGACGTCGACCGTCAGCGGGAAGAAGTCGAAGTGCTCCTTGGGCTGCCGGCCGGCCGTGGTGGCCGACAGCAGCATGGTGTCGCCCGTGGTGACGACGACCGAGCCGGCGGCCTGCTTGGCCAGCCGCCCGGTCTCGAAGGTGATGCTGCGGCTGCCGCGGCTGCCGTTGTCGATGACCGCGGTGGCGGTGGTGACGCCGTCCTCGGGGTCGTACTCGGCAGCCACGCCGTTGGTGGCCTGGCTGCCCTGGGTGGTGGGTGCGGACACGTCGTCCTCTTCCTGCGTCGCATGCGGCGACGTCCTCTTCGTGGCGTCCTGCGCCGGACTGCTGCCGGGTGACCGGTCTTCGATCGAAGCCCACGGGGTCGGTTCCCTCCGTCGCGGAGGGGCACACCCGGGGGCCACCACCGAGGACCGACCAGCGTCGGGGCGCGCGGCGGGGCGCCGGGGCTCGCAGGGCGGGTGCCCCACGAGAGAGGGGACCGTCCCGGCGGGACGGCCCCCTCCGGGGTCAGCGGCGCAGACCGAGCCGCTCGATGAGCGAGCGGTAGCGGCTGATGTCGGTCTTGGCCAGGTAGTTCAGCAGCCGGCGACGGCGGCCGACCAGGAGCAGCAGGCCCCGGCGGCTGTGGTGGTCGTGCTTGTGCTGCTTGAGGTGCTCGGTCAGGTCGCTGATCCGGCGGGTGAGCATCGCGACCTGGACCTCGGGCGAGCCCGTGTCCCGCTCGACGGTCGCGTAGTCGGTCATGATCTGCTGCTTCGTCGCGCTGTCGAGCGCCATGGACGGGCCTCCTGGCCAGGTCTCGTGTGGCCCCCGGTCTGACTCACGGGGGCAGGTGACACACATCGCCGCGCACACGCGGCGTCCAGCAGACTACCAGCGCGGCGGTGGCCGCCCGCCGCGGTGATCACCCGGCGGGGGGTGACCCCAGCACCGCGCGGGTGCGCGCGACGTCGTCGGCCATCGTGGCGACCAGCTCGTCGACCCCCGCGAAGGAGGTCATCGGCCGCAGCCGCTCGACGAACTCGACGCCGACGTGCTCGCCGTAGAGGTCGCCGGAGAAGTCGAGGACGTACGCCTCGACGGTGCGCCGGGTCCCCTGGAACGTGGGGTTGGTGCCCACCGAGATCGCGGCCGGGCGGCTGTCGCCGGTGCGGCCGGAGGTGTCCTGGACGACCAGGGACCCCGCGTACACGCCGTCGGCGGGGATGGCGGTCCAGGGCGGGCTCTCCACGTTCGCCGTCGGGTAGCCCAGCTCGCGGCCGCGCCGTTCACCGCGGACGACGACGCCGTCGACCCGGTGCGGCCGGCCCAGCGCGC
The DNA here is from genome assembly GCF_900115505.1 of Geodermatophilus dictyosporus. Taxonomy (GTDB): domain Bacteria; phylum Actinomycetota; class Actinomycetes; order Mycobacteriales; family Geodermatophilaceae; genus Geodermatophilus; species Geodermatophilus dictyosporus. Next base: position 6,504 of record NZ_FOWQ01000002.1, read on the forward strand.
GGGCCGCGCTGTGCATGTCGCCCGCGGCGACGCAGGCGCGGATGTAGGTCGAGGAGATGGTCACCTCGCCGTCGGCCGAGGCGTCCCCGGCGAGGGGCACGCCCTCCACCGCGAAGCCGAACCGGCGGCCCTCCTGGGTCAGCGTCGCGACGCTGCCGGCCGCGCGGTGCCCGTAGGTGAAGTTCTGCCCGACGACGACGGCGGCCGCGTGCAGGTTCTCCACCAGCACCTCGTGGGTGAACTCCTCGGGCGTCCACCGGCTGAACTCCTGGGTGAACGGCAGGACGCACATCGCGTCGACGCCGAGGGCGGCGACCAGCTCGGCCTTGCGGTCGAGCGAGGTGAGGATCGCCGGGTGCGTGCCGGGGCGGACCACCTCGGTGGGGTGCGGGTCGAAGGTGACCAGCACGCAGGGCCGGCCCAGCGCGCGGGCGCGGGCCACCGCGGTGCCGATGAGCTCCTGGTGGCCGCGGTGGACGCCGTCGTACATGCCGATGGTCACCACCGTGCGGCCCAGGTCGCCGGGGGTGGCCGGCAACCCCCGCCAGCGGCGCACGTCGTCAGGACCGGGTTGCTCAGGCGACCCGGTGCAGCCAGCCGTGGGTGTCGGGCACCCGGCCGTGCTGGATGTCGAGCAGGTGCTCGCGCAGCCCCATCGTGACCGGTCCGGGCTCGCCGTCGCCCACGGTGAAGTCGCCGGTGCGGGCCTTGACCTCCCCGACCGGGGTGATCACGGCGGCGGTGCCGCAGGCGAAGGTCTCGGTGACCGTGCCGTCGGCGACCCCCGAGCGCCACTCGTCGACGCTGAACCGGCGCTCGGTGACCCGCAAGCCGCGCTCGCGGGCGACGGCGATCAGCGAGTCGCGGGTGATGCCGGGCAGCAGCGTGCCGGTGAGCTCGGGGGTGACGAGCTCGGCGCCGTCGCCGGTGCCGAGGACGAAGAACAGGTTCATCCCGCCCATCTCCTCGACGTAGCGCTTCTCCACCGCGTCGAGCCAGACCACCTGGTCGCAGCCGGCCTCGATGGCCTGCTCCTGCGCCAGCAGGCTGGCGGCGTAGTTGCCGGCGCACTTGACGTCGCCGGTGCCGCCGGGCGCGGCCCGGATGTAGTCCTCGGAGAGGTACACCGACACCGGGTGGACCCCGCGCGGGAAGTAGGCGCCCGCCGGGCTGGCGATGACGAGGAAGAGGTACTCGTGGGCCGGCCGCACGCCGAGGAAGGGCTCGGTGGCCAGCTGGTAGGGCCGCAGGTACAGCGTCTGGTCCGGTCCGGTGGGCACCCAGTCGCGGTCGGCGTCGACGAGCGCGTCGACGGCGGCGATGAACGCATCCTCGGGCACCGGCGGCATCGCCAGCCGGCGGGCACCGCGGGCGAAGCGGGCGGCGTTGGCCTCGGGGCGGAAGGTGGCCACGCTGCCGTCGGGCTGGGCGTAGGCCTTGAGCCCCTCGAAGATCGACTGCGCGTAGTGCAGCGCCGCGGTGGCCGGGTCGACCTGCAGCGGCGCGTAGGCGGTCAGCCGGGCGTCGTGCCAGCCGCGGCCCGCGGTCCAGCGGGCCACGAACATCGAGTCGGTGAAGTGCCGGCCGAAGCCGGGGTCGGCCAGCACCGCCTCGCGCTCGGCGGCCGGGCGGCGGGACACGTCCTCCACGGTCACCGGCACGCCCTCGGTGAAGACCCGGGACGAGGTGCGGCTGTCGGCGAGCGTGTCGGTCATGTCTCCCACCTGGGCGAGCTCGGGGCGGGACCGGCGGACGACCGGCCCGCCGCTCACAGTAGCGCCGGGCCCGTCGGCGGCCGGGAGCCGACCACCGCCGCCTCCCCCGGGCAGGTCAGGGCCGGTCGGGCGCGGAGCTCTCGATGACCTCGTAGGACCACAGGTGGTGCGAGTCGCTGGCCGCGGGGGCCAGCTCGTCGCCGCCGCCCTCGTGCGCCCGGGCGAAGTCCTGGCCGTCCTCCCAGGCCCGGTAGGCCTCCTCGCTCGACCACCGCGTGTAGACCAGGTACTGGTCGGTGCCCTCCAGCGGGCGCAGCAGCTCGAACCACTCGAAGCCGGCGGTCTTCTCCACGGCGCCGGCCCGGCCGCGGAAGCGCTCCTCGAAGCGCTCGTGCATGTGGGGCGGCACGCTGATCGCGTTGATCTTCACGACGCTCATGCGCTCCCCTTGCCCCGGCGTGCGCCCGGGCTAACCGGAGCGGGAGTCCGGCGCCCGGGTGAGGATGGCCCGGTGACCCCGGAGAAGCGGCCCGGCGTGCTCCTCGACGTCGACGGCACCCTGCTCGACACCAACTACCTGCAGGTCCTCGCCTGGTGGCAGGCCTTCCGCGACACCGGGCACGACGACGTGTCGATGGCCGAGTGCCACCGGTCGATCGGCATCGGCAGCGCCGAGCTCGTCACCCACCTGCTGGGGGACGACGCGGGTGACGTCGACGAGGTGATGAAGGCCAAGAGCCGCCGCTACGAGCCGCTGCGCGAGCAGGTGGTGGCCTTCCCCCGGGTGGACGAGCTGCTCGCCGCGTGCCGGGAGCGGGAGCTGGCCGTGGTGCTGGCGACCAGCGGTGAGGAGTCGGACCTGGAGTGGATGGTGCCGGCGATCGGCGGCGAGGACGTCGTCGACGGGTCGACGACGTCGGGCGACGTGGAGTCGGCGAAGCCGGCGCCGGACCTGCTGCGCACCGCCGCCGAGGCCCACGGTCTGGACCCCGACCGGACCGTCGCGGTGGGCGACACGATCTGGGACGTGCGGGCGGCGAGGGGCGCCGGCTTCCCCGTCATCGCGCTGACCTGCGGGGGCATCTCGCGCGCCGAGCTGCTCGAGGAGGGGGCCGACGAGGTCTACGACGACCCGGCCGACCTGCTGGCCCACCTCGACGACTCGCTGGTCGGCACGGTGGCCCGGGGCTAGCCGGGCGGACCGGCTAGGCGGAGGGGAAGCCGACGGCGACGCGGGCGGTCGACCCGGCGTCCTCGACGAGGGCCACCAACCGGCCGGCGGGGTCGACGGCGGCCGACAGCCCCGGCCGGCCCGTGGCGGGCACCCGCTGGCCATACCCGAGCGCGCGGGCCTCGTCGTCGGTGAGCCGCCGCTCGGGGAAGACCGCCGTCGCGGCCTCCGGGAGGGTCAGCACGCCGGGACCGCCGCCCGCGGCGAGCGCGGCAGCGGCGTCCTCGACCGGTGCGGCCTGCGCGGTGGTGAACGGGCCCGAGGCGGTGCGGCGCAGCGCGGTCAGGTGGCCGCCGACGCCGAGCGCGGCGCCGGCGTCGCGGGCGATGGCGCGCACGTAGGTACCGGCGGTGCAGGCCACCGTGACCTCGACGTCGACCAGGTCGGGGGTCGGCCGGGTGACCGCGTGCACGTCGACGCGGTGCACGGTGACCGACCGGGGCTCGAGCACGACCTCCTCGCCGGCCCGGACGCGGTCGTAGCTGCGGCGGCCGCCGACCTTGACCGCGCTCACCGACGAGGGCACCTGCTGCAGCGGCCCGGTCTGGCCGGCCAGCGCCGCGCGGACGGCGTCGTCGTCGAGGTGCGCGGCGGACGTGGTCGTCAGCACCTCCCCCTCGCGGTCGTCGGTGACCGTCGTCTGCCCGAGCCTGATGGTGGCCTCGTAGACCTTGTCCGAGCCGCCGAGGTGGCCCAGCAGCCGGGTCGCCGCACCGACGCCGAGCACCAGCAGGCCGGTCGCCATCGGGTCGAGGGTGCCGGCGTGCCCGACCCGCCGCACCGACAGCACCCGCCGGGCCCGGGCGACGACGTCGTGCGAGGTCATCCCGCCGGGCTTGTCGACCAGCAGGACCCCCGGGGTCACGTCGGCGTCGGCGGCGCGTCGGCGGCTCATGCCGGGGTCCCCGCGGAGACGTGGAGCGCCAGCGGAGGGTCCTCGTGGGGTGGGCTCACGCGCCCACCGTGGCAGGTGCGGTCAGCCACCGGTCCCCCGCCACCCGGGCCAGGACGGCGACCAGCCGCAGCGCGATGAACGCCGTCAGCCCGGTCCACACCCCGGCCAGGCCCCAGTCCAGCGGCCCGGACAGCAGCGACAGCGGCAGGAACCCGACCAGGGCCGCGCCCACGGTCACCGTGCGCAGGTAGCCGACGTCGCCGGCGCCCATGAGCACGCCGTCGAGGGCGAACACCACCCCGGCCAGCGGCTGGAAGCCGGCGAGGAACCACCACACCAGCCCGGCCTGCGCGCGGACGGCGGGGTCGCCGGTGAACAGCGGGACGACGAGGTCGCGGCCGGCCAGCAGCACCACGGCGACCAGCACGCCGGTGCCCAGGCCCCACAGGGTCACCCGCCGGGCGGTGGCCCGGGCCTCGGCGGGGCGCCCGGCGCCGAGCGCGTGGCCGACCAGCGTCTGGGCGGCGATGGCGTAGGCGTCGAGGACCAGCGCGAGGAAGAGGAACAGCTGCAGGGCGATCTGGTGGGCGCCGAGAGCCGCCTGCCCGGTCCGCGCGGCGACCCCGGCCGCGACGAGGAAGGCCAGCTGCAGCACGGTGGCGCGCAGCAGCAGGTCACGGCCCAACACGAGCTGCGCGCGGACGGCGGCCGGGCGGAACCGCCAGTCGGCGCCCTCCCGCAGCAGCGCGCGCACGAACAGCGCCGCCGTCAGCGACTGGCCGACGAGGTTGGCGACCGCGGACCCGGGCAGCCCGAGGCCGGCCGGGTGCACGAGCAGCGGGCAGAGGACCAGGCTCAGCAGGCTACCGGCGAGGACGAAGCGCACCGGGCGGCGCAGGTCCTGTACGCCGCGCAGCCAGCCGTTGCCGGCCAGGGAGACCAGCAGCAGCGGGGCGCCGCAGCCGGCCACCCGCAGCCACTGCTCCCCCGCCTCGGCCACCTCGCCGGGGCCGCCGGCCAGCGTCTGCGTCAGCGGGCCGGCCAGCACCTGGAACAGCAGCACGACGGCGGCGCCGAGCAGCACCGCCAGCCAGGTGGCCTGCACCCCCTCGGCGACGGCGCCCGCGCGGTCGCCGGCCCCCGCCCGCCGGGCGGCGCGGGCGGTGGTGCCGTAGGCGAGGAAGTTCAGCAGCGCCGCGGCCCAGGCGAGCAGGCCGCCCCCGACGGCGAGCCCGCCGAGGGGGACGGTGCCGAGGTTGCCCACCACGGCGGTGTCGACGAGCAGGTACAGCGGTTCGGCGGCCAGCACCACCAGCGCCGGGAGGGCCAGCGCGAGGACGCCGGGTGCCCGCCGCCCGGCCGCGGCGGGATCGGCGGTCCCGTGCGGTTCCGGGGCCGGATCCGGGCGAGGTCGGCGATCCCGCCGGAAGGGGGACGACCGGGTCATCGGCCGGCGGCCAGCTCCCCGCGGATGCGGGCCATGGTCGTCCCGCGGTCCTCGTGCGAGGTGAACCCGGCCGCCGCGCGGTGCCCGCCGCCCCCCAGGGCCATCGCCACCCGGGCGACGTCGGTGGCGCCGCGCGAGCGCAGCGACACCGACCACGTCCCGTCGTCCTGGCCCTTGAGCACGCAGGCGACGTCGGCCTCGGCGGTGCTGCGGACGACGTCGACCAGCGCCTCCAGCTGCTCGCCGGGCAGGCCGTGCTCGGCGGCCTCGGCGGTGGTCGACCAGGTCCAGACCAGGCCCCCGCCGACCTCGGGCTCGAGCGCCGCCCGGCCGGTCACCGCCGAGAGCAGGCGCAGCCAGCCGAAGGGCGCGGTGTCGAACAGCCGCCGGCTGATCGCGGCGTGGTCGATGCCGGTGCCGAGCAGCCGGGCGGCCAGGTGGTGGGTGTCCGGGCGGGTGCTGCCGAACCGGAAGGAACCGGTGTCGGCGGCCAGCCCGGCGTAGAGCAGCGTGGCCAGCGGCGCGTCGAGGGCGACGTCGAGCTCGTCCAGCAGCGCGGCGACCAGCACCACGGTGGCCGGCGCGGCCGGGTCGACGAGGCGGACGTCGCCGAAGCCAGGATTGCTGGCGTGGTGGTCGAGCACGACCGACGTACCGGCCCGCTCGAGCACCGCGGCCAGCTCCCCGAGCCGGCCCGGGGAGGCGGCGTCGAGGCCGACGAAGACGTCGGGCGCGGTGGGCACCGCGCCCGACGGCACCAGCCCCTCGGCGCCGGGCAGCCAGCCCAGCGAGGCCGGCAGCGTGGGCGGGCCGGGAAAGGTGGCGTGCACCCGGGCGCCGCGGCGGCGCAGGCCCTCGGCGAGGGCGAGCGTGCTGCCGAGGGCGTCGGCGTCGGGCTGCACGTGCCCGGACAGCACGACGGTGGCCCGGGCGTCGGCCGCCTCGGCGAGCACGGCGGCGGGGGTGCGCCCGGCTGTGGACGGGACGGTCACCGGGCTCAGGCGTCGGGGCCGGGGTCGGCCACCGGGGACGCGTTGGAGTCCTCGGTGACCCGGCCGCCGCCGGGCGGCAGCGCGGGGCCGCCGTCGTCGGGCTCGTCCTCGGCGATGCTGGGCACCTCGCCGATCTGGCCCTCGCGGCCGCCGTCGGTCGGGTCGCCGGCGTCGGGCTCGGCGCGGCCGCCGAACTCCGAGCGGCCCTGGCCCTCGCCGGGCAGGTACGGGTCGGGGTCGTTCTCGCTCACGAGACCTCCTCGCTGGCGCTCGTCGGCCGCGTTCGCGGCGCTGCTGTGTCCTCGCGTGAGCTCGCGAGCCCGCTCACGAGGCGCTCCTGTGCTCGGAGGACGAGCCCACGTCCTCCGGGTCGTCGTCGGCCTCGGGGTGCCGGTAGGGGTCGGCGTCGCCGGCGTAGGTGGCGTGCTCGCGCAGCCGGGCGAGCTCCGCGTCGGCGTGCCGGACCCGCTCGAGCGCCTCGTCGAGCTCGCGGGCGGTGTCGGGGACGTGGTCGGCGACGAACTCCAGCGTCGGCACGAACTTGATGCCGGTCTGCCTGCCCACCGTCGAGCGCAGCACGCCGGTGGCGCTGGCCAGCGCGCGGGCGGAGTCGGCGACCGCGGTCTCGTCGCCGTAGACGGTGTAGAAGACCGTGGCCTCGCGCAGGTCGCTGGTGACGCGGGCGTCGGTCACGGTGACCATGCCCAGCCGGGGGTCCTTGATCTGCGACTCGATCGCCGCGGAGACGATCTGGCGGATGCGCACGGCCAGCTTGCGGGCGCGGGCGGGGTCGGCCACGGCGGACCTCCGGGGTGGAAGGACCCCGTCCTGCCCACCCCTCGCACGCTGGGGGCGGGCCCGGGACGGGGCCACGGTGGTGGATGGATGGGTCAGTCGGTACTGCTGAACAGCTGCCGGTGCGTCGACAGCAGCGTCACCTCCGGCCGCTCGGCCAGCAACCGCTCGCAGGCGTCGAGGACGTCGGTCACCTGACCGGCGTCCCCCGCGACCGTGGCGACCGCGACCTGCACGCGGCGGTGCAGGTCGAGGTCGCCGACCTCGGCCGCGGCCACGGCGAAGCGGCGCCGCAGCTCGGCCACGATCGGCCGGACCACGGCGCGCTTGCCCTTGAGCGAGTGGACGTCGCCCAGCAACAGGTCGGCGGTCAGCGCCCCCGTGAACACGGGTGCTCCTCCCTGTTGCCGGGCGACGACGCGCTGCGCGCTAGGCGCGCGGCTTCTCGCGCATCTCGAACGTCTCGATGACGTCCTCGATCTTTATGTCGTTGAACGACCCGAGCCCGATACCGCACTCGTAGCCGTCGCGGACCTCGGTGACGTCGTCCTTGAACCGGCGCAGCGACTCGACGGTGAGGTTGTCGGCGACGACCACCCCGTCACGGACCAGCCGGGCCTTGGAGTTCCGGGTGATCGTGCCGCTGCGGACGATGGAGCCCGCCACGTTGCCGATGCGCGGCACCCGGAAGACCTCGCGGACCTCCGCCGTGCCGAGCGCGACCTCCTCGTACTCCGGCTTGAGCATGCCCTTGAGGGCCGCCTCGATCTCCTCGATCGCCTGGTAGATGACCGAGTAGTACCGGACGTCGACGCCCTCGCGGCTGGCGAGCTCGGTGGCCTGGCCCTCGGCCCGGACGTTGAAGCCCAGGACGATGACGTCGTCGGCCAGCGCCAGGTCGATGTCGCTCTTGGTGATGCCACCGACGCCGCGGTGGATGACCCGCAGCGAGATGTCGTCGCTCACCTCAATCTTCATCAGGGCCTCCTCGAGCGCCTCGACGGTGCCCGAGTTGTCGCCCTTGATGATCAGGTTGAGCTGGCGGTTCTCCTTGAGCGCGGCGTCGAGGTCCTCGAGGCTGATCCGCTTGCGCATGGAGGCGTTCTGCGCGTTGCGGATGCGGGCCTGGCGACGGTCGGCGATCTGCCGGGCGACGCGGTCCTCCTCGACGACGAGGAACGTGTCACCGGCACGCGGCACCGAGGTGAGCCCCACGACCTGCACGGGGCGGGCCGGCAGGGCCTCCTTGAGCTTGTTGCCGTGCTCGTCGAGGAGCGACCGGACGCGCCCGTAGGCGTCCCCGGCGACGATCGAGTCGCCCTGGCGCAGCGTGCCGCGCTGGACGAGGACGGTCGCGACGGGGCCGCGGCCCTTGTCCAGCTTGCCCTCGATGACGACGCCCTGGGGGTCCTGCTCGGTGTTGGCGCGCAGGTCCAGGGAGGCGTCGGCGGTCAGCAGGATCGCCGTGAGCAGCTCGTCGAGGCCCTGACGCGTGGTCGCGGAGACGTCGACGAACATCGTGTCGCCGCCGTACTCCTCGGCCACCAGGCCGTACTCGGTGAGCTGCTGGCGGATCTTGGCGGGGTTGGCCCCCTCCTTGTCGATCTTGTTGACCGCGACCACGATCGGCACCTCGGCGGCCTGGGCGTGGTTGAGCGCCTCGACCGTCTGCGGCATGACACCGTCGTCAGCGGCCACGACCAGGACGACGATGTCGGTCACCTTCGCGCCGCGGGCACGCATCGCGGTGAACGACTCGTGACCCGGGGTGTCGATGAAGGTGATCGGCCGCTCGTAGTCCTCCAGCTCGGTGACGATCTGGTAGGCGCCGATGTGCTGGGTGATGCCGCCGGCCTCGCGCGCCACCACGTTGGTGTTGCGGATGGCGTCGAGGAGCTTCGTCTTGCCGTGGTCGACGTGACCCATGACGGTGACGACCGGCGGGCGGGCCTCCCAGTCGGCCTCGTCGCCCTCGTCGCCGAAGGTGAGGTCGAAGGTCTCGAGGAGCTCGCGGTCCTCGTCCTCCGGGCTGACGACCTGGATGTCCCACTCGATCTCGGCACCGAGCAGCTGCAGGGTGTCCTCGTTGACCGACTGGGTCGCGGTGACCATCTCGCCCAGGTGGAACAGGGCGGTGACCAGGGCGGCCGGCTGGGCGCCGATCTTCTCGGCGAGGTCGGTCAGCGAGGCGCCGCGGGGCAGCCGGACGGTCTGCCCGTGCCCACGCGGCAGGCTGACGCCGCCCATGCTGGGCGCCGCCATGGAGTCGAACTCCTGACGCCGCTGCTTCTTGCTCTTGCGCCCGCGGACCGGACCACGGCCGCCGGGACGCCCGAAGGCACCCGCGGTGCCCGCACCGGAGCCACCGCGACCACGACCGCGGCCACCGCCGCCGCCACCACTGCGGAAGCCACCGCCGGCCGGCGCGCCGCCGCCACCGGGGCCGCCGCCGCCACCGGGACGGAAGCCGCCGCCACCGCCGGGCGCACCCGGGCGGCCACGGCCACCGGCACCGCCGGGACCACCGCCGGGACGGCCGGCACCGGCCGGACGCGGCGGCATCATGCCGGGCGAGGGACGCTGCGGCATCATCCCCGGGTTCGGGCGGGGACCGCCGGGACCGGCGGCCGGACGCGGACCGCCGGCACCGGGGCCCGGGCGGGGGCCACCGGGACGGGGACCGCCGGCACCGGGTGCGGGACGCGGGCCGCCGGCACCGGGACCGGGCCGGGGACCGCCGGCCGCGGGGCCGGGACGCGGGCCGCCGGCGGCCGGGCCGGGCCGCGGGGCGCTGCTGAAGGGGTTGTTGCCCGGACGCGGGGCCGGGCGGGGACCCGGCCGGGGACCGGCGCCGGGTGCGGCCGGAGCGGCACCGGGGGCGCCGGGACGCTGCGCACCGGGAGCCGCCGGGCGCGGGGCGCCCGGACGCGCGGGACCGGGCACCGCACCGCCGGCCGGACGCGGCGCGGGGGCACCCGGGCGCGGGGCGCCCGGACGCGGCCCCTGCGGGGCGGCCGGCTGCTGGACCGGGGCACCGGCCGCCGGCTGGACCGGGGCACTGGCGGCCGGCTGCTGGACCGGGGCACCGGCGGCGGGCTGCTGGACCGGCGCGCCGGCGGCCGGAGCCTGGGGCGCGGCCGGCCGCGGGCCGGGAGTGGGCGCACCGGGACGCGCGGCACCGGGACGCGGACCCGGGGTGGGACCGGCGACCGGGGCCGGAGCCGACGGGGCGGCGGGGGCCTGCGGGGCGCTGGCCACCGGCTGCGGGGCGGACGGGCGCGGCGCGGACGGGCGCGGTGCGGCGGGACGGGCCGCGGGGGCACCGCCGCCGTTGCCGCCGGTGGAGGCGCCGAGGGCCTCCCGGAGCCGTCGGGCCACGGGGGCCTCGACGGTCGAGGAGGCGGACTTCACGAACTCGCCCTGCTCCTTGAGCTTGGCGAGCACGGTCTTGCTGTCGACCCCGAACTCCTTGGCGAGTTCGTGGACGCGGGCTTTGCCTGGCACGGATCTCCTCTGGTGAGGCCGGCGGCTCGCCCGCGCGACCTCGTCGTCAGTGGTGCATGGTCTGGCTTGTCATCGTGGGGACTTCACGGCTTGCTCATCCGACGACGTCCTGCTCTCGACGTGCGGACCGGCCGGGAGCCGGTCTGCCGGTGGGACTGCGGTCTGTCGTTCGTCGTGGTGCGCCCGTCCGGGCCGGGTGTCCGCTGGTGCTGGTGCACCGAGGACGTGGGCCCGGAGCGGACCGGCCTCCACCGCGGCGCCGCCTCCACCGGGGAGACGCAGCGCCCGGGGGAAGGCCCGGCGTCGCTCCGCTGCGCGCAGGCACTCCGGGGTGGGGTGCAGCGAGGCGCCCCGGCCGGGGAGCCGCCGTCGCGGATCGGGCACGAGGGCCCCGTCCCGGACGACGACGCGCAGCAGGTCGGTGACCGGAGCGCGTTCCCGGCAGCCCACACAGGTGCGCACCGGGATCGACGTTTCGGCCACCCGTCACTCTAGCGCGCTGCGGGACCCCGTTGTTCCGGGCGCCGCTGACCGGGCCGCAGGGCACCCGCGCCGGGGGACGGGCGGCCGCCCGGGGCGCCGGCGCGCACCGGTGGCGGGCCCGAGCGCAGCGGCGGGCGGCCCACCCCGGGCGAGGGCGCGGCGTCGTCGGGGGCGGCGTCGCTGCGGATGTCGATGCGGCAGCCGGTGAGCCGGGCGGCGAGGCGGGCGTTCTGGCCCTCCTTGCCGATGGCCAGCGACAGCTGGTAGTCGGGCACCACGACCCGCACCGCCTTGGCCTTCGGGTCGACCAGGGTCGCGGTGCTGACCCGGGCGGGGCTCAGCGCCGAGGCGACGAACGTGGCGGGGTCGTCGGACCAGTCGACGATGTCGATCTTCTCGCCGTGCAGCTCGCTCATCACGTTGCGCACCCGCTGCCCCATCGGCCCGATGCAGGCGCCCTTGGCGTTGAGCCCCGGCACCGAGGTGCGGACCGCGATCTTCGAGCGGTGCCCGGCCTCGCGGGCGACGGCGACGATCTCGACGCTGCCGTCGGCGATCTCGGGGACCTCGAGGGCGAACAGCTTGCGCACCAGGTTCGGGTGGGTGCGCGAGACGGTCACCTGCGGCCCGCGGTAGGTGCGCGCGACCGACACGACGTAGGCGCGCAGCCGGCTGCCGTGGGGGTACTTCTCCCCGGGCACCTGCTCGGCGGACGGGAGCACCGCCTCGACCTTGCCGATGTCGACCAGGACCGAGCCCTGGGCGTTGCGGCGCGCGTCGGCCTGGACGACGCCGCTGACGATGTCGCCCTCCTTGCCGGCGTACTCGCCGAAGGTCTGCTCGTGCTCGGCGTCGCGCAGCCGCTGGACGATGACCTGCTTGGCGGTGCTGGCCGCGATCCGGCCGAAGTCCGAGGGGGTGTCGTCCCACTCGCGCACGACCTCGCCGTCGGCGCCGAGCTCCTGGGCGAGGACGGCGACCTCGCCGGTCTTGCGGTCGACGTGCACCCGCACGTGCTTGGCGGCGCCGTCGGCGTGCCGGTAGGCGGTCACCAGCGCCGTCTCGATGGCCTCGATGACCGTGTCGGCGGGGATGCCCTTCTCCCGCTCGACCGCCTTGAGGGCGGTCACGTCGATGTTCACTGTCCTCCTCCGTCGTCGTCGCCCTCGTCGTCCGGCAGCTCGTCGTCCGGCAGCCCGTCGTCCAGCGGGTCGTCGTGTGCGTCGTCGTGCGCGTCGTCGTGCGCGTCGTCGTCCTTGCCGGGGCGGGCGAACTCGACCTGCACCCGCCCGGCGCCCAGCTCGGCCCACGGGACGTGCCGGGGGGTGGGGGGCTTGCGGCGCGCGCCGGGCTTGCCCGGCTTCTCCACGGCGAGGGTCACGCCACCGTCGTCGACGGCGGTGACCCGGCCGGTCACCTGCTCGGTCGCACCGGCGGGGCCCACGGCGACGGCGACCAGGCGCCCGGTGTTGCGCCGCCAGTGCCGGGGCTCGGTGAGCGGCCGGTCGACGCCGGGGCTGGTCACCTCGAGCACGTACGGGGCGGCGCCGAACTCGCCGTCGTTGTCGTCGAGCACGGCCGACACCGCACGGCTGACCTCCGCGACGTCGTCGAGCGTGACGCCCTGGTCGCGGTCGACGACCACGCGGACGATGCTGCGCCGGCCCGCGGGGGTGACCACCAGCTCCTCGAGGTCGTAGCCGCCGGCGGCGACCACGGGCGTGATCCAGCCGGCCAGCCGGGTGGCGGCGGGGTCGTCGCGACCCGCGGCCGGGTCCTGCCGTCGCGTGGACACGGGCTCCCTCCCTCCTGGACCGGTCGGAGCTCGTGCTCGGCGGACCGCACCGCCCGGGCCGCACCCGGCGGCGCGCGTCGCACGGCACCGGCCGTGCGTACCCGGGGGAGCCGTCAGGCTACCGCTCCCCCGCCGGGCGCTCGCCCGTCGGCCGGACGAGGTGCCCGCGCGGACGGCGTGCTCGGGCCGGGGTGCCCGGGCGGCACCCGCCCGTCGCTGCCCGGCAGGCGGGAGCGGGCCTGGGAGGATGGCGGCGATGTCCGCACCGCCCGCTCCCCCCGTCCCGGCCGGGTTCTCCCGGCGTGGCCTGCTCGCCGGCGCGGCGGGGCTGGCCCTGCTCGCCGCGACCGCCGGCTGCACCCCCGGCAGCTCCGGGGAGGCCGCCCGGGAGACCGCCGAGCAGGTCGACCGGCTGGCCGCGCAGGTCGCCGTCCAGGAGGCCGTGGTGGCCGCCTACGCCGCGGCCGGCACGGCCGACCCGGCGCTGCGCGCCGAGCTCGCGGTGCCTGCGGACCAGGCCCGCGACCAGCTCGACCGGCTGCGCGAGGCGGCGCCCTCGAGCGCGGCCTCCTCGAGCGCGGCCTCCTCGGGCAGGGCCTCCTCGACGGCCGCGGCTCCGGCGCTCGCACCGCCGGCCGGCGGCGACGTGCGGGCGTGGCTGCGGGAGCAGATCGGCACGGCGGCGACGAGCCACGCGACGGCCTGCGTCGAGGTGACCGGCGCGCGGGCGGCACTGCTGGGGTCGGTGGCGGCCGGGCTGCGCGGTCACGAGACCGCGCTGGCGTGAGGGGGGACGGGCATGGCCGAGGACGGGAACGGCGCGGCGGGCGCCGAGGAGACCGCACTGCAGGACGCGCTCGCCGCGGAGCACGCCGCGGTGTGGGGCTACGGCGTCGTCGGTGCGGCGCTGCCGGCCGACGGGCGGGCGCCGGCGACCGACGCCGAGCAGGCGCACCGTGACGCCCGCGACCGGCTGGCGGCGCTGCTCGACGGGCGCGGCGCCGACGCGACGCCGGCCGGAGCCGGTTACGAGCTGCCGTTCCCCGTGCTGTCGGCGGTCGACGCCGCGGCTCTGGCCGTCGTCCTCGAGGAGGGGGTCAGCGGCTCGTGGGTGGCGCTGCTGGCCGCCGCCGCGGAGCTCGAGGTGCGGCAGCTCGCCGTCGACGGCCTGCAGGCCGCCGAGGCCCGCGCCGTCGGCTGGCGGGTGGCCGCCGGGCGGACCCCGCTGACCACGTCCCTGCCCGGCCTGTCCTGAGCCGTCAGCCGCCGAGGCCGCCGAGGAAGGCGTCGGTGACGCCGACGGCGGCGCTGCTGGACTGGCCGGCCTCCACCAGGACGGCGAAGGCGATGTCGCCCTGCGGGCCGCCGAGCTGGTAGCCGACGAACCAGCCGTGGGAGTCCGGCGGGGTGTTGCTGCCGAACTCGGCGGTGCCGGTCTTGCCGTACACCTCGCCGCGGGCGGCCAGCGCGGTCGCCGTCCCCGACAGCACCACCTGCCGCATCATCGGCCGCAGCTGGTCGAGGACCGCCTGGCCCGGGCCCTCCGGCGCCGGCCCGGCCGGCTCGGCGCCGACGACCTCCACCGGGACGGCAGGCGTCCCGCCGGCGATGCCGGCGGCGACCAGCGCCATCTGCGCCGGGCTCACCAGCACCTGGCCCTGGCCGATCGCGTTCGCCGCCTTGGTGGTGCCGGTGGAGTCGGTGGGCACGCTGCCGGAGAACACGTCGACCGGCAGCTGCCAGTCGGTGCCGACGCCGTAGGAGGCGGCCGCGGCGGCGAGCGCGTCGTCGGGCAGCTGCAGGCCGGCCTGGATGAAGGTCGTGTTGCACGACTGCGCGAAGGCCTCGGTGAAGGGCACCGTGCCGAGGTCGAACTGGTCCTGGTTCTCGAACTCGCGGCCCTCGACGACCGTCGTCCCGGGGCAGGCCACCGGGGTGTCGGGGGTGAGCCCGCCGGAGGAGAGCAGCGCGGTCGCGGTGATCGCCTTCATGCTCGAGCCCGGCGGGTACTGCCCGGTCAGCGCGTTGCCGGCGGCCGCGGCCTCGTTCGAGGACACCGCCAGGACCTCACCGGTCCCGGGCCGCACGACGACCAGGTGGGTGGCCAGCGGCTGGGTGGCGACGGCGGCGTCGGCGGCGTCCTGCAGCGGGCGGACCAGCGGCGTCTGCACCGGCTCGCCGGGCACCGGGTCGACGGCGGCCACCTGGCGACCGGCGTCGCCGGTGGTCTCGTCGGTGCTGACCACCGAGACGGTGAAGCCGGGAGTGCCGGTGAGCTGCTCCTGGAAGGCGCGCTGCAGGCCCGACAGGCCCAGCTGGTCGCCGGCGGCGTAGACGGCCTCGTCGTCCTCGGTGGTCTCCTCGATCACCTCGGCGGTGGCCGCGCCGACCCGGCCGAGCAGCGCCGGGGCGAACCGTGCGGAGGGGGCCAGCAGCCGGGTCTCGGTGGGGAACACCGCGCCGGGCAGGTCGAACACCTGGGCGCGGATCGCCTCGAAGTCGGGCCGGCGCAGGGTGATCACCGGCACGAACTGGCCCGCCGGGGCGACCTCGACGTCGGCGGTGATCTGCTCGGCCGGGATCCCGGTGGCCGCCGACAGCGCCGCGGCCAGGGCCGGCAGGTCGGTCACCTGGTCCTTGGCCACGCCCACGTTGACCACCTCGGTGGGGGTGAACAGCGGCTGGCCCGCGGCGTCGGTGAGGGCGGCGCGCTCGGGCAGCGTGCGGGTCAGCTGCAGGCGCTGCCCCTCGGCCAGCTCGGGGTGCACGACGGTGGGCGCGGCCACGACCTGCCAGCCCTCGTCGGCCTCGCGGAGCTCGAGGGTCGCCTCGTAGGTCCAGTCGGGGGCGGCGGCGAGGTCCCAGGTGGCCGTCCACCCGGCGGTGGCGGTGCCGTCGTCGACGGTGACCTCGCCGAGCTCGGCGGCGAGCGTGGCCCCGGGCAGGTCGGTGGCCGTCTGCTCGAGCAGGGCGCCGGCCGCGGCGGGGTCGGTGGTGGCCGCGGCGGCGGCGCCGGCACCGCCGCCCGACCAGTCGTCGAGGAAGGCCTGCGCGGCGGCGCGGACGTCGTCCTCCGAGCCACCCGAGCAGGCCGCCAGCGCCGGGGCGGCGAGCAGCGTCAGGACCGAACCGAGGACCGCCGTGCGTCGTGCTCCCACGGCCACCCACCCTGTCAGACGGTGGTGCCCGATCCGGGGAGGCGCCTCAGAAGAGGACGCTGGCGTAGCAGCCGACCTCGGTGAAGCCGACCCGCCGGTACACCGCCCGGGCGGGGGCGTTGTAGTCGTTGACGTACAGGCTGACCACCGGCGCGATCGCCGTCCGGGCGTACTCGACGACGGCGGCCATGCCGGCGGCGCCGAGGCCCCGGCCGCGCAGCGCCGGGGCGACCCACACGCCCTGCACCTGGCAGGCCGCGCGCGACACCGCGCCGATCTCGGCCTTGAACAGCACCTGGCCGTCCTCGATCCAGGCCAGCGACTGGCCCGCGCGCACGAGGTCCTCGACGCGGGCCCGGTAGCCGGCACCGCCGTCGATCCGCAGCGGGCTGACGCCGACCTCCTCGGTGAACATGGCGACCGCGGCGGGCAGCAGGACGTCGACCTCGGCGGGCCGCACCGGGCGCACCCGCGGCTCGGGCGCCACCGCCGGCGGGCCCTCGACGGCCATGAGCGGCTGCCGGGGCCGGTGGTCGCGCGCCGGGCCCCACGAGGGCTCGAGCAGCTCCCACAGCGGCTCGACCGCGGCGGCGGGCCCGACGATGGTCGAGCAGCGCCGGCCACCCCGGCGGGCGCGCTCGGCGAAGGCGGCGGCCGCGGCCCGCTCGGCGCCGGGGACGGCGAACGGGATGAGGTTGGCGCCGGCCAGGCAGACCGCGTCGAGGGAGCGGCCGCCGCCGATCCCCCACAGCGGGGCGCCCAGCGCCGCCGGCGCGGTCCCGGCGACCTCCACCCGCCCGGCGATCACGCAGGCGCCGACCGGGTCGAGCGCCAGGAGCCGGCGGACGGCCGGCTCGTCGGTCTCGTCGAGGACGCGGGCGGTCGGCGAGCGGAGCACGGGGACGGGCGGGTCAGCTGACGGTGACGACGGGCGGGCCGGACGCGACGCCGCCGTTGAGCTGCTCGCCGGCGAGAGGCATCCCCTCCGCGATCTTCAGAGCCTCCTCGATGAGGGTCTCCACGATCTGCGACTCGGGGACGGTCTTGACCACCTCGCCCTTGACGAAGATCTGGCCCTTGCCGTTGCCCGAGGCCACACCGAGGTCGGCCTCGCGGGCCTCGCCGGGACCGTTGACGACGCAGCCCATGACCGCCACGCGCAGCGGGACCTCCATGCCCTCCAGGCCGGCGGTGACCTCGTCGGCCAGCTTGTAGACGTCGACCTGCGCACGCCCGCACGACGGGCAGCTGACGATCTCCAGGCCGCGCTGGCGCAGGTTGAGCGACTCGAGGATCTGGTTGCCGACCTTGACCTCCTCGGCCGGCGGGGCCGAGAGCGAGACGCGGATCGTGTCGCCGATGCCCTGGGACAGCAGCGCGCCGAAGGCGACGGCGGACTTGATGGTGCCCTGGAACGCGGGGCCGGCCTCGGTGACGCCGAGGTGCAGCGGGTAGTCGCACTGGGCGGCCAGCAGCTCGTAGGCGCGCACCATGACGACCGGGTCGTTGTGCTTCACCGAGATCTTGATGTCGCGGAAGTCGTGCTCCTCGAACAGCGAGCACTCCCACAGCGCCGACTCCACCAGCGCCTCGGGCGTGGCCTTGCCGTACTTGGCGAGCAGCCGCTTGTCCAGCGACCCGGCGTTGACGCCGATGCGGATCGGGATGCCGGCGCCCTTGGCCGCCCGGGCGATCTCGCCGACCTTGTCGTCGAACTTCTTGATGTTGCCGGGGTTGACCCGGACCGCGGCGCAGCCGGCGTCGATCGCGGCGAAGACGTAGCGCGGCTGGAAGTGGATGTCGGCGATCACCGGGATCTGCGACTTCCGCGCGATGACCGGCAGCGCCTCGGCGTCGTCGGTGTCGGGGACGGCGACCCGCACGATCTGACAGCCCGACGCGGTCAGCTCGGCGATCTGCTGCAGCGTCGCGTTGACGTCGGCGGTCTTGGTCGTCGTCATCGACTGCACGCTGACCGGGAAGTCGCTGCCGACGCCGACGTCGCCGACCATGAGCTGGCGGGTCTTGCGGCGCGGGGCGAGGACGGGTGGGGGCAGCGCGGGCATGCCGAGACCGACGGAGGTGGCCATGCGCCCGAGTATCCCCGTTCCGGCGGGGTCGGCGCCGTCGGCTACTGCAGTGTGATCGGGTTGACCACGTCGGCGACCAGCAGCAACCCCGACAGCGCGATGAACAGGCCCGCCACGACGTAGGCGACCGGCATGAGCCGGGCGATGTCGAACGGGCCGGGGTCGGGGCGGCCGCGCCAGCGGGCGACCACCGAGCGGGCCTTCTCGTACAGCGCGCCGGCCACGTGCCCACCGTCGAGGGGGTAGATCGGCAGCAGGTTGAACAGGAACAGCACCAGGTTGACGCTGGCCAGCAGGCTGAGGAAGAAGCTCAGCTTCTCCGCGCCGCTGAACTCCTGGATGGCGAAGACCTCGCCGGAGATGCGGCCCACGCCGACGACGCCGATCGGGCCGTTGGCGTCGCGCTCCTCGCCGAGGAAGGCCGCGCGGAACAGCTGCGGGATGCGCTCGGGGATCTCGACCAGCCGCTGCACCGACTGCGAGACGACCATCCCGAAGTAGCCGGGCAGGGCCGACGGGGACTGGCGGGCGAAGCCGAACACCGGGCCGACGCCGAGGTAGCCGGCGGTCATCGTGCCCTCGCCGTCGTCGGTGGGGACGACGTTCTCGATCGGCGTGACGGTGAGCTCGCGGCGCTGCCCGTCGCGCTCGACGGTGAGCTCGAGCGGCTCGTCGGCCGACCCGCGGATGGCCTGCTGCACCGTGGTCCAGCTGTCGTAGGCCGTGGGGTCGAGCGACTGCCCGTCGACGGCCACGATGGTGTCGCCGGGGCGCAGTCCGGCCTCGGCGGCGGGGCTGGCCACGGGGGCCGCGCAGCCGGGGGTGCCCTGCTCGCAGACCTGGCCGGCGTCGGCGCCGGTGGCGACGATCGGGATGGAGCAGACGTCGCGGTCCTGCTCCTCGGCGAGCTGGATGCTCTCCGCGCCGGCCGGGACCACGCAGGCGGGCACGGCGTCGACCTGGGTGGTGATGACGTTGGTGCCGATGGCGGTCAGCGTGACGGCGAAGAAGACGAGCGCCAGCACCAGGTTGTGGAACGGCCCGGCGAACATCACGACCACCCGCTGCCACCAGGGCTTCTTGTAGAAGACCCGGTCGCCGTCGCTGGGCAGCACGTCGTCGAGGGCCTGGCCGCGGACCTCGGCGATGAAGGTGCGCATGCGGGTGGCCCGCTTGCTCTCGTTCTCCTCGGCCGGCGGGATCATGCCGACGATGCGGATGTAGCCGCCCAGCGGGATGGCCTTGACGCCGTACTCGGTCTCGCCCCGCGTCCGGGAGAACAGCGTGGGACCGAAGCCGACCATGAACTGCGGCACCCGCATGCCGAACTTCCGGGCCCAGAAGAAGTGACCGAACTCGTGGAAGCCGATCGAGAACAGCAGCCCGACGAAGAAGGCGGCGATCCCGAGGACGGTCAGGAGCGTGCTCAGCTCGGTCCTCCGGCCAGGGCGGCGCGGGCGTGCTGCCGGGCCCAGCGCTCAGCGGCCAGCACGTCGTCCACGCAGGTGGGTGCGCCGAGGTCCGGCGCGTCGTCGAGGGTACGCGCGACCAGTCCGACGACGTCCGGGAAACGCAGCCGGCCGGCGAGGAAGGCCGCGACCGCCTCCTCGTTGGCCGCGTTGTACAGCGCCGGGACGACGCCGCCGGCCTCCCCCGCCGCGCGGGCCAGCCGGACGGCGGGGAACGCGTCGGCGTCCAGCGGCGCGAACTCCCAGGTGCTCGCCGTCGACCAGTCCAGCGCCGGCTGCACGTGCGGCAGCCGGTCGGGCCAGGCCAGGGCGAGGGCGATCGGCAGCCGCATGTCCGGCGGGCTCGCCTGGGCGATGGTCGCGCCGTCGGTGAAGGTGACCATCGAGTGCACGATCGACTGCGGGTGCACGACGACGTCGATGTCGGCGTAGGGGACGCCGAAGAGCAGGTGCGCCTCGATGAGCTCCAGGCCCTTGTTGACCAGGGTCGCGGAGTTGATCGTCACCACCGGACCCATGTCCCAGGTGGGGTGGGCGAGCGCCTGCGCAGGGGTGACGTCGGCGAGCTCGGCGGCGGCGCGCCCGCGGAACGGGCCGCCGCTGGCGGTGAGCACCAGCCGGGCCACCTCGCCGCGCGCGCCGCCGCGCAGGCACTGGGCCAGCGCGGAGTGCTCGGAGTCGACCGGCACCAGCTGACCGGGCCCGGCCGCGGCGAGGACGAGGTCCCCGCCGGCCACCAGCGACTCCTTGTTGGCCAGGGCCACGGTGTTGCCCGCCCGCAGCGCCGACAGCGTGGGCCCGAGCCCGATGGAGCCGGTGATGCCGTTGAGGACGACGTCGGTCCGGCGGGCGGCGAGCTCCTCGGCCGCCCGGGGGCCGGCGAGGATCTCCGGCAGCGCGTACTCGCCCCGGGCCCACCCGCGCCGGGACGCGGCGGCGTAGAAGGCCAGCTGCAGGTCCTGGGCCGCCGTCGCCCGGGCCACCGCCACCGTGCGGACGCCGAGGGTGAGGGCCTGGTCGGCCAGCCGGGCGACGTCGCCACCGCCCGCGGCCAGCGCGGTGACCCGCAGCCGGTCGGGGTTCTGTCCCGCGACCGCGACCGCCTGCCGGCCGATGGAGCCGGTGGAGCCCAGCAGGGTCACCTCGCGCGGCTCGCTCATGCCGCGATCCTCCCAACCGGCCGGCCCCGGACCCCACCCGCCCCGCGCGTCACTCCTGACCCAGGTGATCATCGAGCTTCAGTGGAACGGAACCGTGCCGATGTGGATCTCGACGGCTCGGGTCTCCGGGCCACGGACGCCCTGGAGGGCCCATGTCACGCGTGTCCCCGCTCCGCCTGTCCACCACCGCCGGTCTCGCCCTGGGCGTCGCTGCCACGGGTCTGGTGCTCGCACCGAACGCGCTCGCCGGGGACACCCTCCCGACGCCCACGGTCGCCGACCCGGTCGTCGAGATCGGCGAGGGGATCGTCCTCTCCGGCACCGGGTGCTTCGCCCCCGAGGGGGCCACGCACCCGGCGGACGTCTACTACGCCGGCGAGACCAGCTGGCTCGAGGGGTCGGCCCAGGCGCGGCCCGACGGCACCTGGACCCTCCTGGTCAGCATGTACGTCGAGATGGACCCGGGTACCTACGTGATCCCGGTCAACTGCGACTACTACACCGCGGGCGGGGAGTACCCGCCGGTCACCGTCACGGTCGTCCCGGCCGGCTGGGTCCCGCCGGCGGCCGCGCCCACCCCCGGCACGGGAGCGGTCACCAGCACACCGACCGCCACACCGACCGGCTCCCCGACCGGCTCCGCCGGCGTGACCACCCCCGCCACCGGGACCGTCCGGGGCGCCGCGCACAACACCCCCGGGGTCAGCAGCCCCGACACCGGCGCCTCCACCGGCGACCGCTCGGCGCCCGGCGCGCGGGTGGTCAAGGTGCTGCGCGGGTTCCAGCCGTTCGAGGAGGTGACCGTCACCCTGCACTCGGACCCCTGGACCGCCGGGGTCTTCCGCGCCGACGCCCAGGGCGTCGTGACCGTCTCCTTCACCGTCCCGGCGGGGACCCCGCACGCGGACCACACCCTGGTCTACGAGGGCGACGGGGGCACCTACTTCCAGGAGACCCTCACCGTCGGCGCGCCGACGGCCGGCACCGACCCGGCGAGCCTGGCCTACACCGGCGCCGGCGTCGCCCTCCCGCTCGGCCTCGGCGCCGGCACCCTGGCCCTGGGCGGCGGCCTGGTCCTCCTCGCCCGCAGGCGCTCGGCCGGGGCGGCGGAGGCCCCGCAGGCCTGACGGTGAGCGCACCGCACGGCACCGACGCCGGCCAGGGATCCCCTGGCCGGCGTCGGTCGTCACCCGGCAGAGCCAGGTGGCCGTGGGTCGTCCTGGTGGCGCTGCTCGCGCTGCCGGCCGCCGCCCTGACGGACGCCGCGGTGCTGGCCGCCCGCCTCGACGGGGTCGCCGTCGACCTCGCCGCCGACGACTCCGACGGCCGCACGTGGGTGCTCGTGGGCCTGGACTCCCGTGCCGCGCTCCCCGCCGGTGCCGACCCGCGGCACTTCGGCACCCCGGAGGCCGTGCCGGGCGACCGGGCCGACGTCGTCGTGGTCGTCCACCAGACCGACGCCGGGACGTCCGTGCTGTCGGTCCCCCGCGACCTGCTGGTCCCGACCGGGAACCGGGTGGGCCGGCTGGGCCTCACCTGGCTGGACGGTCCCCAGGACACCGTCCGCGCCCTGTGCGGCCTGGGCATCCCCACCGACCACCTCGTCACCGTCGACCTGGCCGGCTTCGCCGCGGTCGTCGACGCCTCCGGCGGTCTGCAGGTCGACGTCCCCCAGCCGGTGCGCGACCAGCCGGCCGGCCTGCTGCTGCCCCGCGCCGGCCCCCAACGCGTGGACGGCGCGACCGCGCTGGCCCTGGTCCGGTCCCGCCACCCCGAGCACCTCGTCGACGGCACGTGGGTGCCCGCGGTCGTCGACCCCGACGGCCGGGCCGACGCGGCGGGTGCCGTCCTGTCGGCGCTGTCGGACCAGGTGCGGGGCTCGGTCCCGCGCCCGTGGCGGCTGCACGCGGTCGCGTGGGCGGCCTCCGGCGCCGTCTCGGTCGACCCCGGCACCTCGGTGACCGACCTGCTGGACCTGGGCCGGGCCGACCTCGGGCCGGTCACCGTCCTCCCGGCCGGCGAGCCGCGGGGTCCGGCCGCGACCCGGCGGCCCACGGCGGACACCGCCGCCGCCGTCGCCGCGGCCGGGCTCTCCTGCCGGCGCTGACGACCCGCCGCCACCTCGTCCGGTGGGCGGCGGCCGCGGCTGGCAGGATGGGAGCGTGAGCGATCAGCACGGCCCCGGGGTCCGCCAGCACGACCCGCTGACCACGCGCGTCAACCAGCCCAACCGCGAGGAGGGCGTGGTCCGCGCGGGCGAGCACCCCGTCGAGCACGAGCGTCCCGAGGACTGGGGCTGGCACGGCCACGCCGGCAGGTGGGGGCAGGTCGCCGGCTGGCTCGGGGTGCTGTCGCTGCTCGCCTACCTGTGGGGCAACCACGAGGGCCGGATGGAGGACCTCTGGCTCGTCGGCATCGCCGGCCTGATGGTCGTGATGCTGCTGTGGGACCTGCGCCGCAAGCGGACCGCCTGGCGCCCCTGACGCTCCCCCGCCCCGACACGACGACCCGGCTCCCGCACCGCGCGGGGCCGGGTCGTGGCGTGTGGGGAGGGCGTCCGCGGGTGCCGGCGCCTCAGGTCGCCGTGACGCCGATCGCCGTGCCGACGAGGTAGGTGGCGCCCGCCGCGATCGCGCCGAAGAGCAGCTGGCGCAGCCCCGCGTACCACCACGGCCGCGGCGTGAACCGCGACGACAGCGCGCCCGCGGCCACCAGGCCCAGGCCGCCGCACAGCAGCGCCACCCACAGCAGCGAGAGCCCGAACAGGTAGGGCAGCAGCGGCAGCGCCGCGCCCAGCGCGAAGGTCAGGAACGACGAGAGCGCCGCCGTCCGCGGCGAGGGCTTGTCCTCCGGGGACAGGCCGAGCTCCGCGACGACGTGCAGCCGCAGCGCGACCTCCGGGTCACGGGAGAGCTGCCTGGCGACCTCGCGCGCCAGCCGGTCCTCGACGCCGCGGACGCGCAGCATCCCCACCAGCTCGGCGAGCTCCTCCTCGGGGTGGCGGGCGAGCTCGCGCCGCTCCTTGGCCACCTCGAGGTCGAGCTGCTCGTTCTGCGTCTTCACCGAGGTGTACTCGCCCAGCGCCATCGACACGGCGCCCGCGACCAGCCCGGCGACGCCGGTGAGCACGATCGCGCGAGGCGCCGCTCCCCCGCCGCCGACGCCGGCCACCAGCGCGGTGTTGGTGACCAGCCCGTCCATCGCCCCGAAGACGGCGGCCCGCAGCCACCCGCCCGAGACGTCGGCGTGGTGGTGCTCGTGCTCCGCGACCGGCCCGTCGTGCGCCTGCTCGTCGGTGCCCGACGTCACGCGTCGGCCTCGGCGCCCAGCGGCACGGGGGCCTCGAGCGTCGGGGTGGCCGTCGTGGGGGTGGGCGTCGTGGGGGTGGGCGTCGTGGGGGTGGGCGTCGTGGGGGTGGGCGTGGCCACGGCGGGGACGCCGACGTCGTCCCCCAGGTCGGCGGCGGCGAGCTGGCCGCAGGCGCCGTCGATGTCCTGGCCGCGGGTGTCGCGGACCGTCGTCGCCACCCCGTGGGCGCGCAGCCGGGCGACGAACTCCCGCTGCGCGGGCAGCGGGCTGGCGTCCCACGGGCTGCCCGGGGTGGGGTTCAGCGGGATCAGGTTCACGTGGGCCAGCTTCCCGGCCAGCAGCCGGCCCAGCAGGTCGGCCCGCTCGGGCTGGTCGTTGACGTCGCGGATGAGCGCGTACTCGACCGAGTAGCGGCGGCCGGTGCGGGCGGCGTAGGCGTCGGCGGCCTCGACGACCTCGGTCACCTTGTAGCGGGTGTTGATCGGCACGAGGGTGTCGCGCAGCTCGTCGTCGGGGGCGTGCAGGCTCACCGCGAGGGTGACCGCCATGCCCTCCTCGGTGAGCTTCCGGATGCCGGGCACCAGGCCGACGGTGGAGACGGTGACCGCGCGCTGCGACAGGCCCAGGCCCCACGGCGCCGGGGCGAGCAGCGCGCGCAGTGTCTGGCGCACCCGCGGGTAGTTGGCCAGCGGCTCGCCCATGCCCATGAAGACGACGTTGGACAGCCGGCCCGGGCCGCCGGGGACCTCGCCGCTCGCCATGGCCGCGGCCGCCGCGACGGCCTGGCCGACGATCTCGGCGGTCGACAGGTTGCGGGTCAGGCCGTTCTGGCCGGTGGCGCAGAAGGGGCAGGCCATGCCGCAGCCGGCCTGGCTGGAGATGCAGACCGTGGCGCGGTCGGGATAGCGCATGAGCACGCTCTCGACCAGGGCGCCGTCGTGCAGCCGCCACAGCGTCTTGCGGGTGCGGCCGCCGTCGGCGCTCAGCGTGCGCACCGGGGTGAGCAGGCCGGGCAGCAGCGCGCCGGTGAGCGCCCCGCGGGCCGCGGCCGGCAGGTCGGTCATGTCCGCCGGGTCGGTGACCCCGCGGAAGTAGTGCCGCGCCAGCTGGTCGGCGCGGAAGGCCGGCTGACCGAGCTCGGACACGGCGGCGCGCGCCTCCTCGCGGGTCAGGTCGGCGAGGTGGCGCGGCGGCTTGCCGCGGCGCGGGGCGTCGAGGACCAGGGGCAGGGCAGTCATGGCCTCCCCATCGTCCCACCCCCCGGCGCGTCGCGGGCCCCGTCGCGGGTGAGCTGGCTCGCTCAGGGCGACGGCGCGGCGGGGTCGGGCGTGCCGGTGTCCGCGGGTGGCGTCCCGGTCGGGTCCGTCTCGTCCGGGGGCTCGGGAAGCGGGGCGGGGTCCTCGACCGGCACCTCGACGGGGTCGTCGGCAGGCGGGTCGAGGGGCGGGTCCAGGGGCGGGACGGGCGGCTCGACGGGGTCCGGCACGGGTGCCTCCCACGGGGCCTGCGGCTCCGGCTCCTCCGCCGGCGGGGCCGCGTCCGGCGGTCCCCCGGCCGGGAGCCCGCCGCCCTCGGGTACCGCGGGAGGCGCCTCGACGGTGGGAACAGCCGGGACGGTGGGGACGGCGGGCGGGGGTGCGGCCGGGGGTGGTGGGACGACCGCGGGTGGCGCCGCGGCGGGGGCCGGCGAGCCCGCCCGGAGCCGCGCGCTGCGGACCGCCGCCGGCGCCGGATCGCTGCCGTCGGCCCGCTCCGGGGTGGCCGGCACCGGGATGCTGCTGGTCGGGGCGAGCGGCACGGCGTCGGCCGCCCCGGAGGGCCCCGCCGGAGGCGCGACCCGCACCGGGGCGGGCGCCGGCTCCGGCGACACCTGCACGGCCGCGGTCGGGACCGGACCGGAGGCCGAGGTCGCCAGCGCCGCCGCGCCCGCGATGCCGCCGGTGGCCAGCAGGACGAGCGCACCGACGATCCCCGCCCGGCGCCGGGGGCGGGGCCGCGGGCCGACGACGACCAGCCGGTCCCCGGCCGCGACGGCGCCGAGCGGCTCGGGGTCGTCGGTCCCGTCCTCGTCCTGGTCGCCCGGCGCCGCGGGGACGGCGGGCTCGGGGGCGACGTCCTCGACCGCGACGTCCTCGACCGCGACGTCCTCGACCGCGACGTCCTCGACCGCGACGTCCTCGGCCGTGGGGTCCTCGAACGGAACCGGCCCGGCGACAGCGGGCTCCGCGACAGGGGGGTCGACCGTGACGGGCTCCGCGGCGACGGGCTCGTCGACCACCTGCCCGGGCGCGTCCGCGGGAGCGCCGTCCTCCGCGTCGTCCTCCGCGGGCTCGTCCGCGCCGTCCTCCGCGGGCTCGTCCGCAGGGTCGTCCACGGCGTCCACGGCGTCCACGGCGTCGCGCGCGGGGTCCTCGGTGGGGAGGTCGCCGCCGGCGGGCGCCTCGGCCGCACTCACCCAGTCGGGCAGCCAGTCGGCCCACTCCTCGTCGGGTGACACGGGTCCGTCCGTGCCGGGCGCCCGGCCGTCCGTTCCCTCGTCGTCCTGGTGCGCCGCCATCCCACCTTCCAATCACCGATAGTCGTCGGAGAGTCACGCTCGGTCGAGACATGGTGCCGGACGGACCCGCCGGACCACCGGAGGCGCGACGGCGGCCCACTAGCGTCGGCCGGGTGACCGAGGCGGAGACCGGGGGCGCCCCGCTGGACACGGTGGGCGTGGGTCCGTGGCAGGGGGCGTGGCCCGACGACCCGCGCTACGACCCGGACCTGCTCGCGCACGGCGACCGGCGGAACGTCGTCGACAGGTACCGCTACTGGAGCGTCGAGGCGATCGTCGCCGACCTCGACCCGCGCCGGCACGCCTTCCACGTCGCCATCGAGAACTGGCGGCACGACCTCAACATCGGCACGGTCGTGCGCACCGCGAACGCCTTCCTCGCCGCGGAGGTGCACGTCGTCGGCCGCAAGCGGTGGAACCGCCGCGGCGCGATGGTCACCGACCGGTACCTGCACGTGCGCCACCACCCCGACGCCGCGGCCCTCGGCGCCTGGGCGCGCGAGGCGGGGCTGCCGGTGCTCGCGGTCGACAACCTCCCCGGCGCCCGGCCCATCGAGACCGCGCAGCTGCCGCGGGCGTGCCTGCTCCTCCTCGGTCAGGAGGGCACCGGGCTCTCCACGCAGGCGCGGGAGGTCGCCGACGACGTCCTGTCCATCGCCCAGTTCGGCTCCACCCGCTCGATCAACGCCGGCGTCGCCGCGGGCATCGCCATGCACGCGTGGATCCGCCGGCACGCGGAGGCCCGGTGACACCGGACGACGACGTCGCCGCCGCGCGCGCCGGGGACGAGGCGGCGTTCACCCGCCTGGCCCAGCGGCACCGCCGGGAGCTCGCCGCGCACTGCTACCGGATGCTGGGCTCGCCCCACGACGCCGAGGACGCCCTGCAGGAGACGCTGCTGGCCGCCTGGCGCGGGCTGCCGGGCTTCGAGGGGCGCAGCTCGCTGCGCACCTGGCTGTACCGCGTGGCGACGTCGGTCTGCCTGCGGCAGGCGCGGCGGCGGCCCCGGCTGCTGTCACCGGACGCGGGTCCGCCACGCTCGGACGTCACCGACCTCGGCGAGCCGGTGCCGGGGCCGGTGTGGCTCGAACCGCTGCCCGAGGACCTCGCGGACGACCGCACCGACGACCTCGACCCGGCGACCGCCTACCTCCGCCGGGAGAGTGTCGAGCTGGCCTACGTGGCCGCGCTGCAGCACCTGCCGGCGACCCAGCGCGCCGTGCTGCTGCTGCGGGAGGTCCTCGGCTACAGCGCGGCGGAGACCGCGGCGCTGCTCGGGACCACGCCCGCCTCGGTCAACAGCGCGCTGCAGCGGGCCCGCGGCGGCCTCGCCGAGCGGCTGCCCGCCCGCAGCCAGCAGGCCGAGCTGGCCCGGCTCGGCGGTGCGGGCCGGGCCGCGCTGGTCGAGCGGTTCGTGGCCGCCTGGGAGTCCGCCGACGTCGACGCGCTGCTGGGGCTGCTCACCGACGACGTCCGGTTCACCATGCCGCCGCTGCCGGCCTGGTTCGCCGGGCGGCACGACGTCGGCCGCTTCCTCGCCCAGCGGGTGTTCGCCACCCCGTGGCGGCTGCGGCCGGCGACGGTCAACGCCTCGGCCGGCCTGCTCTGCGAGCAGCACGCCGACGGCGCCTGGCGCCCCGGGTCGGTGATCGTGCTCGGGCTGCGCGAGGGCCGGGTCGGCTGGATCGCCGGCTTCGTCGACCCGGCGCTGCACGCGCTCTTCGTGACCGGATCCGCCGGCGACCGATGAACCGGCGTGTTCCCGTGTCTCTGCACGGGTGACGGATCCCCCTTCCGCTAGGAGACCTCCCGTGAGCTCTGTCGTCGTCAGCACCCTCGTGTCCCTGGACGGGTACGTCGCCGGCCCCGGCGGCGACATCTCCCGCCTGCCGATGGACGGCTGGTTCGACGCCCTCAACCTGGAGCGGCTGCGCGCCGCCGGCACCCTGCTGCTGGGTGCCACGACCTACCGCCAGATGGCGGCCTACTGGCCGGCCGTCGCCGCGGACCCGACGGTCTCCCCCGCGGTGCAGCTCGACCCGTCGGTCGCCGACCTGCACCGCGAGACGGCACAGCGCAACGCCGAGCTGCCGAAGGTGGTCGTCTCCGACTCCCTGACCCCGGCCGACACCGGGCCCTGGGCCGGCACGACGACGATCGTCCGCCGGGCCGACGCCCGTGCAGCCGTGACCGCGCTGCGGGAACGGGCGGGCGCGGACGTCCTCGTCTTCGGCAGCCGGACGCTGTGGGGCGACCTGCTGGCCGCCGGGCTGGTCGACGAGCTCGTCCTCCTGGTCGGCCCCGCCCTGCTGGGCGCCGGCCTGCGCGCCTTCCCGGACGGGATCCCGGCGCACCTGCGGCTGCGCGACACGTCCCGGCGCCCGGGCTCCGACAGCGTCCTGCTGTCCTACACCGTGGCCACCCGGTCGAGCTGACAGCCGGTCGTGCGTGCGCCAGGCTCGGGCGGGTGAGCCGACTCGACGACGTCGACCTGTCCGCCCGGCTGCCCAAGAAGGAGGCCAGGGAACAGCTGGCCGCCGCCCAGCAGCGGCTGGTGCACCTGCGGCTGTTCCTCGGCGGGCAGCTCGGCGGGCCGATCGGGCCACCCGTGTGCGTGCTGTTCGAGGGCTGGGACGCCTCCGGCAAGGGCGGTGCCATCAAGCGGCTGGTCGACGAGCTCGACCCGCGGCACGTGCGGGTGGCCCAGTTCGCCGCGCCGACCCCGGACGAGAAGCGGCACCACTTCCTGTGGCGCTTCTGGCCGGTGCTGCCCGGCTGGGGCGGCATGGCCGTCCTCGACCGCACCTGGTACGGCCGGGTGCTGGTCGAGCGCGTGGAGGGCTTCGCCACGGAGGAGGCGTGGCAGCGGGCCTACGGCGAGATCGTCGACCTGGAGACCACGCTGGCCGCCGAGGGCACCGTGCTGGTGAAGTTCTGGCTGCACGTCTCGCCCGAGGAGCAGCTGCGCCGCTTCGAGTCGCGCGCCGCCGACCCCTACCGCGCCTGGAAGCTCACCGACGAGGACTGGCGCAACCGGGACAAGCGGGCGGCCTACGAGGACGCCGTCGAGGAGATGCTCGCGCGCACCGACCACGCCGGCGGGCGCTGGACCGTCGTCCCCGGGGACGACAAGCGGTACGCGCGGGTGGCCGTCGTCCGCACCGTGTGCGAGGCGATCGAGTCGGCGCTGGCCGCCCGCGGGATCGACCCCGACGCGCTGCCCGGGTGAGCGTGCTCGTCCACCTCTGCGAGCCGGCCACCTGGCGGGCGGCGCTGGCCGTGGGCGCGCTGCACCCCGACGGGCCCTTCGTCCACCTCTCGCGGCCGGAGCAGGTGCACCTGCCGGCCGCCCGCCTGTTCCCCGCCCGGCGCGACCTGGTGCTGCTCGTCGTCGACCCGGCCCGGCTGGCCGACCCCGTGGTCGAGGAACCCGGGGTCCCCGGTGACCCCGACGGCATGCGCTTCCCGCACCTGTACGGGCCGCTGCCGGCGGCCGCGGTGGTCGCCGTCGTCCCGTACCGGCCGCCCGTGCCGCTGGCCCTGCCCGCGCCGGAGGACGCCCTCGGGCGGGCGCTGGCCCTCGGGCTGTCGGTGCGCACCCGCCGCGCCGCCGAGGTGCGCGACGTGCCCGGCGGCGTCGCGGTGCTCGACCCCCGCTTCCCGTACTCCCGCGACGACAACCGGCTGGTGGTCGTCGCGCCGGTCGACGCCGACACCGTCGAGCGGGCCGCCACCGCCACCGGCCTGCCGCACCCCGCGGCCACGCTGACCTGGCCCGGTGCCGGGGGCGTCGCCGCCGGGCTGGCCCGGCGCGGGTGGCAGGCCGAGGAGCTGCTGGTCATGGCCCGCCCGCCGACGCCGGCGCTGCCCGGGGCGCAGCGGGCCGAGGTGGTCGACCAGCGCGAGGTGCACCCGTTCTGGGAGGCCGGGTGGCGGCGGGGCCTGGCCGGGACGCCGGACCTCGACGAGGTGGTGGCGCAGCTGGTCGGCCGCGAGCACCGCACCGACCGGGTCGTCGCCGTCACCGACGTGGCGGTGCGGGAGGCCGGCCGGGTGGTGGCCTCCGGGCAGCTGCGGGTGGACGGCGCGACGGCGGCGATCGAGGCGGTGGGCACCGCCCCCGGGGCGCGGGGCCGCGGGTACGGCGACGCCGTCCTCGCCCGGCTGCTGGAGCGGGCCGCCGACGCCGGCTGTGACCTGGTCGTGCTGGAGGCCGACGCCGCCGACTGGCCGCGGCACTGGTACGCCCGGCGGGGCTTCGCCGTCGTCGGCTCGACGTGGGAGGTGACCGCCGCGGACGCTCAGGCGGGGGCGACCCAGGACAGCAGCAGGTAGGCGACCGCGGCGGAGGGCAGCAGGCTGTCGAGGCGGTCCATGATCCCGCCGTGGCCGGGCAGCAGGGTGCCCATGTCCTTGATGCCCAGGTCCCGCTTGACCAGGGACTCCCCCAGATCGCCCGCGGTGGCGCTGACGGCGAGTGCGGCGCCGAAGAGCACCCCGCCCCACCACGGCCCGCCGAGGCCGAGGGTGACGAACGGGGTGGCGACCGCGACGCAGGCCACCAGCGACCCCGCCATGCCCTCCCACGACTTCTTCGGGCTCACCGTGGGCGCCATCGGGTGGCGGCCGAACAGCACGCCGGCGGTGTAGCCGCCGACGTCGTTGCCGACCACCGTCGCGATGAACAGCAGCACCCGCACCGCCCCGTCGTCGGGGACCAGGAGCAGCACGGCGAAACCGGCCAGCAGCGGGACGTACAGGGCGACGAAGACCCCGGCCGAGGCGTCGCGCAGGTAGCCCTCCGGCCCGTCGCCGAGCCGCCACAGCAGGACGGCGACGGCGGTGAACAGGAACGCGGTCACCAGCCCGTCGGGACCGCGGGTCCAGGCCAGTCCCAGCATGGCGACGGTGCCGACGACGAGCGGGACGAGCGGGGCCCGCGCTCCCCCCGCCTCCAGCGCCCGCACCAGCTCGACGACGCCGACCAGGATCGCCGCGCCCACGACCAGCAGGAACGCCGGGCGGTAGACCAGCAGCGAGGCGATGATGACCGCGCCCAGCCCGAGGCCGACACCGATGGCGGCGACCAGGTCGCGGCCGGCGCGGCTGCTCTTCGGCGGGACGAGGTCGGGCTCGGGATCGGGCGGCGCGGCCAGGGTCGACCCGGTCGGGACAGGGGTGCCGCCGGCCGGCACGGCCATCTCCTGGGTGCCCGGCGCCGGCACCCCGCCCCCGGGTGCCGGCGGGCGGGGCGCGGCGACGGGCGCCGCAGCCGTCAGCGGGCCGGTCGGCGGCGACGCCGGCCGCACCGGACCGGGCGGCGGGGGCGGCGGCAACGGACGCCGCACGACCGGGATCGGCCCGGTGTCGGCGTCCCGGGACGGGCCGGCCCCGGCGGCGTCGGGACGGGAGGTCATGGGGAGGACCGGGAGAGCGGCTCAGACCTCGAGCAGCTCGCCCTCCTTGTTCTTGACCGCGTCGTCGATGGCCGAGACGTGCTGGGCGGTGAGGTCGTCGAGCTCCTTCTCCGCGCGGCGCACGTCGTCCTCGCCGGCCTCGCCGTCCTTGGCGATGCGGTCGAGCTCCTCCTTGGCCCGGCGGCGCACGTTGCGGATGGCGACCTTGGCGTCCTCGCCCTTGCTGCGCGCCATCTTCACCAGGTCGCGGCGGCGCTCCTCGGTCAGCTGCGGGAAGACCACGCGGATGATCTGGCCGTCGTTGGTCGGGTTGACGCCGAGGTCGCTGTCGCGGATGGCCCGCTCGATCGCCTGCAGCTGGCTGTTGTCGTAGGGCTTGATGACCGCCATCCGCGCCTCGGGCACGGTGATCGAGGACATCTGCGGCACCGGCGTGGGGGCGCCGTAGTAGTCGACCAGGATCTTGTTGAACATCGAGGGGGCGGCGCGACCGGTGCGCACCGAGCCGAGGTCCTCCCGAGCGACCGACAGGGCCTTGTCCATCCGCTCCTCGGCGTCGAGCAGGGTGTCGTCGATCACGGGTCTCTCCTCCTGCGGCGGGTTCGTCCCCGCCGTCGTCCTGCGGTGCGGTGTCCTCGTGCGGGCGCGCTCAGCTGATCAGCGTCCCGATCCTCTCACCCGCCGCGGCGCGGGCGATGTTGCCGTCGCGCAGCAGGTTGAACACCACGATCGGCATCCGGTTGTCCATGCACAGGCTGATGGCCGTGGCGTCGGCGACCTTGAGCTGGTCGGCGAGCACCGTGGCGTACTCGAGGTCGTCGTACATGGTGGCGCCCGGGTTGGTGCGCGGGTCGTCGTCGTAGACGCCGTCGACGCCGTTCTTGGCCATCAGCAGCACCTGGCAGCCGATCTCCAGGGCGCGCTGGGCGGCGACGGTGTCGGTGGAGAAGTAGGGCATGCCGGCGCCGGCGCCGAAGATGACCAGCCGGCCCTTCTCCATGTGCCGCACGGCCTTGCGCGGGATGTAGGGCTCGGCGACCTGGCCCATGGTGATCGCGGTCTGCACCCGGGTCTCCAGGCCCACCTGCTCGCAGAAGGCCTGCAGGGCGAGGGCGTTCATGACCGTGCCGAGCATGCCCATGTAGTCGGCGTGCCGGCGGTCCATCCCGGCCTCGGCCAGCTCGGCACCGCGGAAGAAGTTGCCCCCGCCGACGACGACGGCGACCTGGGTGCCGCCGTGCACGACCGAGGCGAGCTGCTCGGCGATGCTGTGCACGATGCCGCCGTCGACGCCGACGCTGCCGCCGCCGAAGGCCTCACCGGAGAGCTTGAGCAGCACCCGCTGGTATCCCGCGCCGTCGGCGGGCTGGAAGGCGGTGGGGGCCGAGAGCGGCGGGTGCTGGGTCGTCTGCGGCGCGGCGGTGTCGGTCAACTGCTCATCCCTCGCTCGACGTCGTTGGGCGTGATCCTGCCAAACGGTGCGCCGGGCGCCAGCCGGGCCCGGACGTGCCACCGGCCCCGTCCCGGATCGGGACGGGGCCGGCGGTGCGGTACCGGGTTACGCCTGGCCGACCTCGAAGCGGGCGAACCGCTGCACGGTCAGGCCGGCCTCGTCGACGATCTGCTTCACCGTGCGCTTGGGCTCGGTGATCGACGGCTGCTCGAGCAGGACGAAGTCCTTGTAGTAGGCGTTGACCCGACCCTCGACGATCCTGGTGATCGCCTGCTCGGGCTTGCCCTCCTCCTTGGCGGTCTGCTCGGCCACGCGGCGCTCGGTCTCGACGGCCTCGGCCGGGACCTCGTCGCGGGAGAGGTACCGCGGGCGCGCGGCGGCGATGTGCATCGCCAGCGAGCGCGCGGCCTCCTCGCTGCCGCCCTGGTACTGCACGGCGACGCCGATGGCGGGGGGCAGGTCGGTGGCGCGCTTGTGCAGGTAGACCGCGGTCGGGCCCTCGAAGGTGGCGAAGCGCGAGAGGACGAGCTTCTCGCCGATGCGCGCGGACTCGGCCTCGACCAGCTTGGCGACGGTCTGGCCGTCGACCTCGGTGGCCAGCAGCGCGTCCATGTCGGCCGGCGACTGCTCGAGGACGATCTCGACGAGCCGCTCGGCCAGCGCGACGAAGTCGGCGTTCTTGGCGACGAAGTCGGTCTCGCAGTCGAGCTCGAGCAGCGCGCCGTGCTTGCTGACGACGATGCCGTTGGTCGTGGAGCGCTCGAGGCGCTTGCCGACGTCCTTGGCGCCCTTGATGCGCAGCAGCTCGATGGCCTTGTCGTACTCGCCGTCGGCCTCGGTCAGGGCCTTCTTGGCGTCCATCATGCCGGCGCCGGTGGCGTCGCGCAGGCGCTTGACGTCGGCAGCGGTGAAGGCGGGCATGTCACTTCCTCACGGGTCTGGAGTTGGTGGGTGCGGACGTGCCAGGGCGCCGCCGTCCGGCCCGCGGGCCGGACGGCGGCGCCGGCGCGTCAGCCGTTCTGGGCGCCCTGGGTGCCGGTGGAGGTGTCGCCGGTGGCGGGCACGCCCTCGACCGGGGCGATCTCCTCGGCGGTGACGGCCGGCGGGGCGACGGGCGTCTCCGGCAGCGGGGAGGCGCCGTCGGCCTCGGTGCCGGCACCGCCCGTCAGCAGCTCGCGCTCCCAGTCCGGCAGCGGCTCGTCGCCGCCGATGACCGGGGCGCCGCCGTCCTCGCGGCCGGCGTTGGCCTGCGCGGCCGAGCGGGCCATCAGGCCGTCGGCGACGGCGTCGGCGATCACGCGGGTCAGCACGTTGATGGCGCGGATCGCGTCGTCGTTGCCCGGGATCTTGTAGTCGACCTCGTCGGGGTCGCAGTTGGTGTCGAGGATCGCCACGACCGGGATGCCGAGCTTGCGGGCCTCGCCGACGGCGATGTGCTCCTTCTTGGTGTCGACGATCCAGATGGCGCTGGGCACCTTCTGCATGTCGCGGATGCCGCCGAGGCTGCGCTCGAGCTTGGCCTTCTCGCGGGTCAGGCCGAGCTGCTCCTTCTTCGACAGGCCGGCCATCACGCCGGTCTGCTCCATGTCCTCGAGCTCCTTGAGGCGCTGGAGCCGCTTGTGCACCGTCTGGAAGTTGGTGAGCATGCCGCCGAGCCAGCGCTGGTTGACGTAGGGCATGCCCACGCGCTGCGCCTGCTCGGCGACGACCTCCTGCGCCTGGCGCTTGGTGCCGACGAAGAGGATCGAGCCGCCGTGCGAGACCGTCTGCTTGACGAACTCGTAGGCCGAGTCGATGTACCCGAGCGTCTGCTGCAGGTCGATGATGTAGATGCCGTTGCGCTCGGTGAAGATGAAGCGCTTCATCTTCGGGTTCCAGCGACGGGTCTGGTGCCCGAAGTGGACGCCGCTGTCGAGCAGCTGCTTCATGCTGACGACTGCCATGGCCGCAGCCTTCCTGTCTGCGCGCGACCGCCGGGCGGCCGCGCTCCTCGGTTGTCGCGGGCACCGGGTGGTGTCCCGCCCTGGCGTCCCGCGGCGCCACCGACCCGGTGGAGGACCGGGACCGAGGTGGGGCTGCCCCGCCGGAGCGGCGGGAGGAGGACGCGCGGAGTCGACCCGCCGTGGCGGGTCGCACCGGACAGCATACGCCGAGCACCGATCGGCCCTCCCCCGCCGTCGGCGCCGTCCACAGACCGGCCGCGACCGCCCCGGCGAGCCGGTGCCGCGGCGAGGCTGCCGGAGTGCCCGCGCGCTCCCTGCCCGCCGTCCTGCTGGTCGTCGCCGCGCTCCTGCTCCCGGCGCCCGCGGTCGCCGGGCCGGGGGTCGCCGTCGCGCCCGCCTGGGTGTCCCCGGTGGGCGACCCGCCGGTGGTCACGCGGCCGTTCGTGCCGCCGCCCTCGCCGTACGGCCCCGGGCACCGGGGCGCCGACCTGGCTGGGGCACCCGGGGCGGTGGTGGGCGCCGCCGGGGACGGCGTGGTCGTCTTCGCCGGGATGGTGGCCGGCCGGCCGGTGGTCAGCGTCGACCACGCGGACGGCCTCCGCACGACGTACGAACCGGTCGCGCCGGTCGTGGCCGCCGGCCAGGCGGTGACCCGCGGCGCACCGCTCGGGACCCTGCTCGCCGGGCACGAGGGCTGCCCGGCCGCGGCCTGCCTGCACTGGGGGCTGCGCCGCGGGGAGACCTACCTCGACCCGCTGTCGCTGCTGCGCCCGCCCGAGGTGCGGCTGCTGCCCACCGGGTGAGGCGCGACCAGCAGGAGGTCCACCAGGCCCAGCTCACCGCTCGCCTCGTCCGGCCCGACCCTCCCGGGACCGTCCGGCTTCCCGCCTCCAGCGCCTGGGTGTGGAGCCCGGCCACCCGGCGGCCGTGCCGCCGCCGCACCTCCGGTGCGATCGTCGAGCACCGCGCCGCCAGCCCGACCGCGCGCATCGGCCGAGGAGTGGAGGACCTGGCTGCAGCGCCTCCGCAGCACGACCCCGACCACCAGGCACCGCCGTCGGCGGTCGTGCGCCCCCGCGACGGCCGCCGCGATCCGATCGACACCGCCTCCGGCGACATCCGCCCGGGGCGACCGGTCGGGGGGTGGGCCCGGACGGGACAGCCGCAGGTCCCGCACAGCGCGAGGTCGACCGTGGACGTCGTACCGCCCTGCAGGTGGGGGACTCCGGCGATGACGGAGGCGGCGATGGACGGTCCGCAGGACGTCGTCACGGCCGTGTACCGGAAGGTGCGCGCCGGGGCGCTGGAGGAGGCGCGGGCGCTGTGGAGCGACAGCGGCCGGTGGCACGTGATCGGGAGCCATCCGCCGGCAGGCGACTACAGCGCCGACGAGTACCTCGCATTCATCCAGCGCTTCCTCCACGACCACCCCGACTACCGCGCGGAGTGGCTCGACGTCCGCTCCCACGACGGCACGATCCTGATCGCGAACCTGCACTCGACAGGTGGCCCGGCTCCTGGGACGGCACAGGGTGTCCTCGTGATCCGGGTGACCGGAGGCGAGGTGCAGGAGGGATGGGGCATCCCGGCGGTGCCCGATCGACCCTTCTGACCGCACCCGTGGCCCTGGGTGGGCAGGAGGCCGGTCGCGTGCCCGGGAGGCCGACCGGGGCCCTCGGGGAGCGACGAGTGCTCGACCGTGGCGACGGGTCACACGGTCAGGCGATGTCTGCGAGCTTGGTGCGCAGGTGCAGCACGGCCTTAGTGTGCAGCTGGCAGATCCGGCTCTCGGTGACGCCGAGGACGCGGCCGATGTCGGCCAGCGTCAGGCCCTCGAAGTAGTAGAGGCTGACGACGACCTTCTCCCGCTCGGGCAGCTGCTCGACGGCGCGGGCGAGCATCTGGCGGGCCTCCCCGTGCTCGGCCACGGCCTGCGGGTCGGCGGCGTTGACGTCCTGCAGGGTGTCGACCAGCCGCGGGGCGCCGCCGTCGTCGTCGGTGAGCAGCTCGTCGAGGGCGACCACGTTGACCAGGGACAGCTGGCCGAGGAACTTGCGGACCTCCTCGACGTCCATGTCCATCTCCGCGGCCACCTCCTCCTCGGTGGGGCTGCGCTGCAGCCGGCTCTCGAGGGCGGCGACGGTGCGCTCGAACTGGCGGGCCTTCATCCGCACCGACCGCGGGATCCAGTCGGTGCTGCGGAGCTCGTCGATGATCGCGCCGCGGATGCGGGCCATCGCGTAGCTCTCGAACTTGACCTCGCGCGAGGGCTGGTACCGGGTGATGGCGTCGATGAGCCCGAAGGTGCCGTAGGAGACGAGGTCGGCCTGCTCGACGTGCGCGGGCAGGCCGCTGCCGACCCGGCCGGCGACGTACTTGACCAGCGGTGCGTAGTGCAGGATCAGCCGGTCGCGCAGGGCCGGCGCCCGCTCGGTGACGTACTGCGCCCAGAGCTCGGCGATGGCTGCGTCGGCGTCCTCCTCGGACTCGCCGCCGATCCGGTGGATGGTCGCCTCGGGCACGGTGTGCACTCCCGCTCTCTGGTGGGCTCGGGGTCTCGCGATGGACGCCGGCGCGGCGGCCGGCGGGGTCTGGGTGGGCGGCGTGGTCATGCGCGTGGGTGCGCCTGCGCGTGCACCGCCCGGAGCCGCTCGACCGTCACGTGCGTGTAGATCTGCGTCGTGGCGAGGCTAGCGTGGCCGAGCAGCTCCTGGACCGAGCGCAGGTCGGCGCCGCCCTCGAGCACGTGGGTCGCCGCGGAGTGGCGCAGCCCGTGCGGGCCGACGTCCGGGGCGCCGGGGACGGCCGCGACGGCGGCGTGCACCGTGCGGCGGGCCTCGCGCGCGTCGAGCCGGCGGCCGCGGAGGCCCAGCAGCAGCGCCGGGCCGGACCCGGGGGTGGCCAGGGCCGGGCGGCCGCGCACCAGCCAGGCGTCGAGGGCCTGCTCGGCCGGCGCGCCGTAGGGGACGCTGCGCTCCTTGCGCCCCTTGCCGAGGACGCGCAGCAGCCGCCGGCCGCGGTCGACGTCGTCGACGTCGAGGCCGACGAGCTCGCTGACCCGGATGCCGCTGGCGTAGAGCAGCTCGAGGACGACGGCGTCGCGCAGCCCGACCGGGTCGTCGGCGCCGGCGGTCGACTCGACCACCGCGCGGGCCTGGTCGGGGGCGAGCACGTCGGGCAGCGTGCGGTGGGCCTTGGGGCTGACCAGCCGCAGTCCGACGTCCTCGGACGTGGCGCCCGAGCGGCGCAGCCAGGCGGTGAACGACCGCGCGGCGGCGGCCCGGCGGGCAGTGGTCGCGCGGCCGGCTCCCCGGGCGCGGCCCTGGGCCAGCCAGCTGCGCAGGGCGGCGAGGTCGAGTTCGCCGACGGTGGTGCCGCCGCGGCGGGCGAGGTGGTCGAGCAGCCGGACGGCGTCGGTGACGTACCCGCGGACGGTGTGCTCCGACAGGTCGCGCTCCTCGCGCAGCGCCTGCTCGTAGCCCTCCAGCGCCGCGGCGAGCGCCGGCGGCAGCGCGGCGCGGGCGTCGGCGGTGCGGGCGGTCACCGTCCGACCGTCCGACGGAGTCCTCCGGCGGTCAAGCCGCCGCGCCGTCGCGCCGCCCGCGGCAGGCGTCCCCCGCCACCGCCGTCTCAGCCGTCGCGCCGCCGCCTCGGCGGCGGCGCCAGCCGCCAGCCGGTGCCGGTCCACTGCACGAGCCCGGCGATCTCCAGCCCGGGCAGCACCCGCACCGCCTCCAGCGGGTCGCACCCGGCGACGGCGGCCAGCCGCTCGGCGCTCACACCCACCCGGACCGGGCAGGCGTCGAGCACCCGGCGGGCGAGGTCGGTCAGGCCGTCGCCGGCCCGGGCGGGCCGCTCCGGCGGGTCGGCGAGGTCGACCCCCAGACCGCCCACCGCCTCGACCACCTGGGCGGCGTTGCCCACCAGCCGGGCGCCCACGTCCTCGTCGCGCAGCAGGTCGTGGCAGCCCACCGACATCGCGCTGGTGACCGGCCCGGGCACGACCAGCACCGCCTTGCCCAGCCGCTGCGCCCGCCGGGCGGTGGCCTGCGCGCCGGAGCGGGCGGCCGCCTCGACCACCACCGTGCCGCGGGTGAGCCCGGCGATGATCCGGTTGCGGACGAGGAAGCGGTGCCGGTGCGGGGCGGCGCCGGGCGGCCACTCGCTGACCAGCAGGCCGCCGGAGTCGACGATCCGGCTGAACACCGTCGAGTGCGCGGCCGGGTAGGCGCGGTCCACCCCGCAGGCCAGGACCGCGACCGTCGGGGCGCCGGCGGCCAGGGCACCGCGGTGCGCTGCGACGTCGACGCCGTAGGCGCCGCCGGACACCACGGTCCAGCCGCGCTCCCCCAGCTCGTGGCCCAGCTCCCCGGCCACGTGCTCGCCGTAGGCGGTGGAGGCCCGGGAGCCGACCACGGCCACCGAGCGGTCGACGACCTCGTCGAGGCGGGCGGTGCCGCGCACCCACAGCGCCACCGGCGGCACCAGCGCCGTGGTGCGGTCGGCCTGCTCGACGTCACCGTCGCGGCCGACGACCGCCAGCGTCAGGGAGTGCAGCGGCAGCACCGGCCACTCGTCGTCCTCGGGCAGCACGAGGCGAGCGCCGCAGCGCTCGGCGCGGTGCAGGTCGGCCAGGCTGGCGTCCTCGACGGCGCGGGCGCCGACCAGCGCCCGGGCCCCCTCCGGCGCCGTCCCGGCCCGCAGGGCGCGCACGGCGGCCACCGGGCCGACGTCGTCGACCCAGCGCCAGAAGCCGACCGACCCGGGTTCGGCGGCGCGCGTCAGCCAGGCCCGCGCGCGCCGGATGCCGGGGACGCCGACCCCGTCGACCGCCGCCGGGCCGTCCAGCGCGCCCTCGAGGTCCTCCTCCAGGGTCGGGGCGCTCATGCCGCCACCCGCTGCAGCCGCATGCCCAGCGCCTCGGCCACGTCGTCGCCGTCGGGCACCGCGCGCCCGCCGAGGTCGGCCAGCGTCCAGGCCACCCGCTGCACCCGGTCGAGGCCGCGGACCGACAGCAGCCCGCGCTCCAGCGCCCGCTCGGCCAGGGTGAGGGCCGCGCGCGGGACCGGCCACCGCTCCCGCAGCAACCGGCCGGGCACCTGGCTGTTGAGCGCCAGCCCCGCTCCGCCCAGCCGCGCGGCGGCCGTCTCCCGGGCGGCGGCCACCCGGCCGGCGACCGCCGCGCTCGGCTCGGGTGGGTCCTGTCCGGCCAGCCAGGCCGCCCGCGTCACCGCCGGGAGGTCGACCCGCAGGTCGATGCGGTCCAGCAGCGGCCCCGACAGCCGGGCCTGGTAGCGGCGCCGCTCCAGCGGGCTGCAGGTGCACGCCGCGTCACCGGCCGCGCTGGCGCAGGGACAGGGGTTGGCGGCGAGCACCAGCTGGGCGCGGCACGGGAAGGTCGCCGCGCCCGAGGCACGGGCGATGGTCACCTCGCCGCGCTCGAGCGGCTGGCGCAGCGTGTCGAGGGTGGCCCGGGGGAACTCCGGCGCCTCGTCGAGGAAGAGCACGCCACGGTGGGCCCGGCACAGCGCCCCCGGCCGGATGACCCCCGATCCCCCGCCGACGAGCGCGGCCATCGTCGCCGAGTGGTGGGGCGACTCGAACGGGGGCCGGCTCAGCAACGGCGCGCCGGGCGGCAGCGTCCCGGCCACCGAGTGGATGGCGGTGACCTCCAGCGCGGCCCGCTCGTCGAGGACGGGCAGCAGACCCGGCAGCCGCTCGGCCAGCATCGTCTTGCCGGCGCCCGGCGGGCCGGTGAGGAACAGGTGGTGCCCACCGGCGGCGGCCACCTCGACCGCGCGCCGGCCCGCGGCCTGACCGACCACGTCCCCGAGGTCGGGTGCCGGCGCGGGGCTCGGCAGCGGCCCGCGGACGTGCGGGGCCAGCGACGCCCGTCCGGACAGGTGGGCCACGAGGTCGCCGAGCGTGGCCGCGGGCAGCACGGCGACCCCGGCGACCAGGGCCGCCTCCTCGGCGTTACCGGCCGGGACGACGACCGTGTCGTGCCCGGCCTGCGCGGCCGCCAGCACCGCCGGCAGGACGCCGCGCACCGCCCGCACGGAGCCGTCGAGGCCGAGCTCGCCGAGCAGGACCAGGCCGTCGGCGGAGTCGGCGGGCAGCGTGCCGGCGGCGGCGAGCACGGCGGCGGCGAGCGCCAGGTCGAAGCCGCTCCCCTGCTTGGGCATCGACGCCGGCGACAGGCCGATGGTGATCCGGCGCATCGGCCAGGAGGCGCCGGTGTTCACCACCGCCGCCCGCACGCGGTCGACCGACTGGCGGACCACCGCGTCGGGCAGGCCGACCAGCACCACCCCGGGGACGCCGGCGGACATGTCCACCTCGACCTCCACCATCGCCCCGGCCACCCCGGCCAGGCCGACCGACCAGGTGCGGGCCAGCGTCACGAGAAGGCCCCGGGCAGGTGGGTGACCAGCGGCAGGCCCGCGGGCGGCACGAGCACGCCGACGACGTCGAAGCGGAGGTCGGGGGCGTGCTCGTCGTGCGCGGCCAGCCAGCGCTGCGCCAGCAGCCGCAGCCGCCGCTGCTTGGCCGGGGTCACCGCCTCGACGGGGTGGCCGAAGCCGGTGCCGCGCCGGGTCTTGACCTCGCAGAAGACGATCGCCGACCCGTCGCGCGCGACGATGTCGAGCTCCCCGTCGCGGCAGCGCCAGTTGCGGTCGAGGACGCGCAGGCCGGCGTCGGTGAGGTGGGCCGCGGCGATCGCCTCGCCGCGGCTGCCGAGTGCGGTGGTGGTGGACACGCGGCGACCGTCGCCCGCGGTGCGGCCCCGGGGTGGCCGGGAGGGCGGTCTGTGGACGGCGCAGGGGCCTGTGGACGGCCGGACCGGTGCCGTCCGCCCGGGAGGTCAGCCTCCCGGGCGTGGCGAGATCAGGTGATGCGGGGCCCGTCGGGCAGCTCGAGGTCGGGCTTGTCCAGCTCCTCGACGTTGACGTCCTTGAAGGTCAGCACGCGGACGTTGCGGACGAAGCG
The DNA here is from genome assembly GCF_900115505.1 of Geodermatophilus dictyosporus. Lineage (GTDB taxonomy): Bacteria > Actinomycetota > Actinomycetes > Mycobacteriales > Geodermatophilaceae > Geodermatophilus > Geodermatophilus dictyosporus. The sequence goes on from NZ_FOWQ01000002.1 coordinate 48,907, forward strand.
GGCCGGCCGGTACATGTCCCAGACCCAGGCGTCGGACAGCTTGAGCTCGAAGAACACCTCGCCCCCGGCCTCGCGCACCTGCAGGTCGACGGAGTTGGCCAGGTAGAAGCGCCGCTCGGTCTCCACCACGTAGGTGAACTGCCGGACGATGTCCCGGTACTCGCGATAGAGCTGCAGCTCCATCTCGGTCTCGTACTTCTCCAGGTCCTCGGTGCTCATCGCGGCTCTCCGGAGACAGTGGGCATGCCCCCATCATCGACCATGCCGCCGGGACCGGTCAGCTGGAGCTCCCGACCGGCGTGTGCGTGCCGGGCCCGGACGACGTTGACGAAGCGCGACCGGTGCTCCGGGCAGGGGCCGTGACGCTCCAGCGCGGCGGTGTGCGCCTCGGTCGTGTAGCCCTTGTGCACCGCGAAGTCGTACTCAGGCCAGCGCTCGTGCAGGTCGAGCATGGTGCGGTCCCGGGTCACCTTGGCCAGCACCGACGCCGCGGCCACGCAGGCGGCCACCCGGTCGCCCTTCCACACCGCGAGGGTGGGCAGACCGAGCCCGGGGACGGCGAACCCGTCGGTGAGCACGTAGTCGGCGGGCGGGTCCAGCGTGCTCACCGCGCGGCGCAGCGCCTCGAGGTTGGTCACGTGCATCCCCCGCGCGTCGAGGTCGGCGACCGGGATCGTCACCACCGACCACGACACCGCCCGCTCGACCACCTCGTCGTAGACGCGGTCGCGGGCGGCGGCGGTGAGCAGCTTGGAGTCGGCCAGCCCCGGGACGCGGCCGCGGCGCCCGGCAGGCAGCACGCAGGCGGCGGCCACCAGCGGCCCGGCGCAGGCGCCCCGGCCGGCCTCGTCGGCACCGGCCACGGCGGCAAAGCCGCGCCGGCGCAGCGAGCGCTCCATGTCCCACAGCGCGTCGTCGGGGCGGTCCGCAGCGGGGAGGGCGGGGCGGCGGGGGCGGGCGGACGGTGCCGCGGCCACCCGGTGCGGGGAGGGAAGAGGGCCGGCCATCGCCGTCCGACAGTACGTCGGGACCCGGACGGTCGGAGCGCCCGGCGGCGGGGACGACCGCGGGCCGGTCCCCGGGGACAGAGGGGACCGGCCCGCGGACCGGAGCCAGGCCGGTCGGGCCCGGCGGCGCCCCGCACGGACCGCCGAGGAGGCGGGCGGTCCGGCCGGGGCCGGGAGCATCGCCCCTCAGACCTCCGCGGCGGCCGCGGCCGGGGTGGCCAGGCCGTGGGCGCCGCAGGTGCAGCTGCCGCCGCCACGCGAGGAGAGGACCAGCGAGACCGCGTGCGCCCGGTCGCGAGCACCCAGCTTGCGCAGGATCGCCTTGACGTGCGACTTGACGGTGTCCTCGCTGATGAACAGGTTGCGGCCGATCTGCCGGTTGGACTGGCCCTGGATGAGCTCGTCGAGCACGTCGGACTCGCGGCGGGTCAGGGGCACCTCGGGGGTCAGCGGCTTGCCGACGGGGGCGGCACTGGGCTCGACGCGGCGGATCTGCGGGTCGACGACGGTGCGGCCGGCGCGGGCGGCCAGGATGGCCCAGCCCAGCAGGGTCGGCGAGGTGTTGAGCAGCAGGTAGCCGCGGACGCCGGCGGCGACGGCCTCGTTGACCACGGCCGGGTCCTCGGAGGTGGCCAGGGCCACGACCGCCACCCGCGGGAAGCGGCGGCGCAGGTCGCGGACGACGTTGAGCGTGGCGGCCCGGCCGGCACCCATCTCGACGACGACGGCATCGGGGCGGGCGGTCTCGACCAGGGTCAGCGCCCGGCGCAGCTCGCCCGGGGTCCCCACCGACTGCATGCCGGCGGTCTCGTTGATCATGCTGACCAGACCGCGGCGCAGGACGGGGGCGTCGGCGAGGAGGAGGACGCGGGTGACGCCTCGGGCGGCGCTCGCCATGGGTGCGGACACGACTTACTCCATTTCGGTGAACCGAGTTGCTCTCGAACACCTCATCGGAGTGGATTGACGGGTCCTTTACCCCTTTTCCGGATTTTCTCGCGCCGGTCCGGAATGGCGGTCGATTACGCCGGCAGTCACACCGGTAACGCAGAACGGTCACCTCCCGCACATTGTCGACATGCGGACGCCATTTTCGGGGAATGGCACCCGGCGACGACGGTCTCCTCCCGGACGCGTCGACGGCGCCGTCCCGGAGGGGACGACGCCGTCGACGGGGAGCGGGCGGGTCGGGTCAGCCGCTGCCGGCACGGCGGGACCGCCGCCGGCGCAGCCAGGCCGTCACCGGCAGCGCGCCGGTCACCCCGGCGGCCAGCGGCAGCGCGGAGGCCACCGGCGTCGCGGTGCCGACCGCGCCCGCACCGGGCGGGGCGGCTGCCTGCGTGCCCTGGATGTCGGGGTCGTCGAGGGTGCCGAAGCGGTCGACCGGCCAGACGATGAGCGCCGCCTTGCCGATCACGTCGTCGACGGCGACGGTGCCGCTGTAGCGGTCGCCGACGTGCGAGCGCGAGTCGGCCGAGGCCGACCGGTGGTCACCCATCACCCACAGCCGCCCCTCCGGCACGGTGACCGGGGCGAACGCGCGGCTCTCCCGCGGGGTGTCCTCGTAGACGTAGGGCTCGTCGAGCGGCTGCCCGTCGACGACCACCCGCCCCTCGCCGTCGCAGCACTCGACGGTCTGGCCACCGGTCGCGATGACCCGCTTGACGTAGTCGTCCTCGCTCGGCGGCGCGACGCCCACCGTCCGGCCCAGCCACAGCAGCGCGCCGGTGAGCCAGTTGGAGGGGTCCTGGACCTCGACCTCGGGCACCCAGGTGTCGGGCCCCTGGAACACCACGATGTCGCCCGGCTCGGGCTCGCCGAACCAGTACGGGATCTTGTTCACCAGCACGCGGTCGCCGGTGCACCCCGGGCAGCCGTGCAGCGTCTGCTCCATCGACCCCGAGGGGATGAAGAACGCCTGCGCGAAGAAGGTCTTCACGACCAGGGCGAGCACGAAGGCCACCAGCAGCAGCACCGGCAGCTCCCGCAGCAGGGAGCTCTTCTGCTCGGGCCGCTCGCGGCGGCGGCGCCCGGAGCGGCGGCCGGCATGCTCGGCTCCGGGCTGGGGCTCGTCCCCCGGGACGACGTCGGCGGGCCCCCCGGACCGGTCGCTGCTCATCGGGAGTCAGCGTACGGCCGCGGGGAGCCCGCCGTGGTCGGACCCGGCCGCTGCGGGGCCGGGGTCACGCGAGGGTCAGCGCGCGACGGTCTCGCGGCGCTCCTTGATCTTGGCGGCCTTGCCGCGCAGCTCGCGCAGGTAGTACAGCTTGGCGCGGCGGACGTCACCGCGGGTCACGACCTCGATCTTCTCGACGACCGGGGTGTGCACCGGGAAGGTGCGCTCCACGCCCACGCCGAAGCTGACCTTGCGCACGGTGAAGGTCTCGCGGATGCCACCGCCCTGGCGGCGGATGACCGCACCCTGGAAGACCTGGATGCGCGAGCGGTTGCCCTCGACGACGCGGACGTGCACCTTGACGGTGTCCCCGGGGCGGAACTCGGGGATGTCGTCGCGCAGCGAGTCGGCGTCGAGTACGTCCAGGGTGTTCATCGCGGCATTCCTCGGTCTCAGCAGTGGCTCGTCGTCGGCCCGGGCAGCGGGGTGCCCCGCGCGCCGGACCAGGTGGCTGCGACTCCGGGAGGGAGTGCCCGTCGGCGGGCGCCTCCGGTCTGCAGCAGCTCTCTACTGTGCCACATCCGCAGCGGCCTGCCGAGCGCGGGCCGGGGCGGACCGCTCAGTCCACCACGCGGGGTGGCCGGCGCCACGGTCCGGCGAGCAGCTCGGGCAGCACCGCGGCCAGCTCCCGCGGGGCGAACTCCTCCTCGGCGGCGGCCACGTCCGCGGCCGACCACCAGCGGTGCGGCTCGGCGCCGAGCACCTCGAGCTCGGTGCGGCCGGTGGCGTCGACCTCGTGGACGACGTCGCGCAGGACGAAGAAGGTCTCCCGCGAGTCGACCTGCACGCCGGCGAAGGAGCCCACGTGCCGCCGGAACCACACCGGGCCCTCCAGCGCCGAGGGCTCGACGACCAGCCCGATCTCCTCGGCGAGCTCGCGGGCGGCGGCCTCGCGCACGCTCTCGCCGTCCTCCACTCCCCCGCCGGGCGTGTACCAGAAGAGCACGTCGCCGGGCGGGACCGCCGGGTCGGTCAGCCGGGCGCCGAGCAGCAGCACCCGGCCACCGGGGTCGAGGACGACCACCCGCGCGGTGGGGCGGACCCAGGCGTGCTCAGGCACCGTCGAGGACCGCGCGGTCGGCCGGGCCCAGGGCGTCCTCGGGCAGCGCGGCCAGCAGGTCGGGGCGCCGGGCGGCGGTCCGCCGCAGCGACTCCGCGCGCCGCCAGCGGGCGATGGCGGCGTGGTCGCCGGAGAGCAGCACGGGTGGCACGTCGAGCCCGCGCCAGGACGCCGGGCGGGTGTAGGAGGGGCCTTCGAGCAGCCCGTCGGCGTGCGAGTCGTACTCGACCGACTCGCGGTTGCCCACCACGCCGGGGATCAGCCGGGTGACCGCCTCGACCATGACCAGGACCGCGGACTCGCCGCCGGCGAGCACGTAGTCACCGATGGAGACCTCCGACACCGGCCCGTGCTGCGCGGCCCAGTCGGCGACGCGCTGGTCGATGCCCTCGTAGCGGCCGCAGGCGAAGACCAGGCCGGGCTCGGCGGCCCACCCGGCGGCGACGGCCTGGGTGAAGGGGCGCCCGGCGGGGGTGGGCACGACCAGGCGGGTGCCGGACGGGCGGACCGCCTCCAGGGCGCGCGCCCAGGGCTCGGGCCGCATGACCATCCCGGGCCCGCCGCCGTAGGGGGCGTCGTCGACGGTGCGGTGGACGTCGTCGGTCCACTGCCGCAGGTCGTGCACGCCGATGGCGACCAGCCCGCGCTCGGCGGCCTTGCCCAGCAGCGACTGGCGCAGCGGCGCCAGGTACTCGGGGAAGATCGTGACGACGTCGACGCGGTAGGCGGTCACAGGTCGAGCAGGCCCTCGGGCGGGTCGACGACGACGAACCCGCCCGCCAGGTCGACGGTCGGCACGATGGCGGCGACGAAGGGCACCAGCAGCTCCCGGCCGCCGTCGCGGGACACGACGAGCAGCTCGGCGCCCTCGTGGCGGACGGCGGTGACGGTGCCCAGCGGCGCGCCGTCGGCCAGCCGGGCGGCCAGGCCCACCAGCTGGTGGTCGTAGAAGGACTCGGGGTCCTCGAGCTCGGGCAGGTCGGCGACCGGGACCTCGAGCAGGGTGTCGCGCAGGGTCTCGACGTCCTCGCGGCTGTGGTAGCCCTCGAAGGCCAGCAGCAGCACCTCGCGGTGCCAGCGGGCGCCGGCCACGGTGAGCGGCCCGCGGGCGGCGGGGTCGGTCAGCAGCACGGCGCCGGGGACGAAGCGGTCGTCCGGGTCGTCGGTGCGGACCTCGACGGTCGCCTCACCGCGGACACCGTGGGGCCGGCCGATGCGGCCGACCACCACGGTGTCCGGTGGGGTGTCCACTGCGTCCAAGGGACGGGAGGCGCTCAGCGCCCGTCGGTGTCGACGACGTCGACCCGCACGCCGCGGCCGCCGACGCCGGTCATCACCGTGCGCAGCGCCTTGGCGGTGCGGCCGCCGCGGCCGATCACCTTGCCGAGGTCGTCGGGGTGCACCCGGACCTCGAGGGTCTTGCCCCGGCGACCGCCCACCACGTCCACGGTGACGTCGCGCGGGTGGTCGACGATGCCCTTGACCAGGTGCTCGAGCGCCTCTTCGAGCACGTCTTACTCGGCGGACGTCGTCGGGGCGCCGCCGGCGGCCGGGCCGTCGCCGGCGGCCGCGGAGGCCTCGGCGACCGTGTCGGCGGGCGAGTCGGCCTTGGGGGCGGCCTTCTTCTTCGGGGTGGTCGCACCGGCGGCCGGCTCGTCGCCGTTGCTGCGCACGGCCTCCTCGTAGAGGGCCTTGCGGTCGGGCTTGGGGGCGGCGACCTTCATCGGCGGCGGGGCCGGCTCGCCCTTGAACCGCTGCCAGTCGCCGGTGACCCGGAGGATGGCCGCGACGGCCTCGGTCGGCTGCGCGCCGACGCCGAGCCAGTACTGGGCGCGCTCGCTGTCGACCTCGATGAAGGAGGGGTCCTCCTTCGGGTGGTACTTGCCGATCGTCTCGATCGAGCGGCCGTCGCGCTTGGTGCGGGCGTCGGCGACGACGATGCGGTAGTACGGCGCGCGCATCTTGCCCAGTCGCATGAGCTTGATCTTGGTGGCCACGGTGGCTCGTGTTCTCCTCGAACGCTGTCTGTCGGTGCTCGCCGGACGGACGCGTGGGGTTACGCCGGGGCGGAGCCAGGGACACGGCCGGCAGCGGTGAGAGGGCCGCACACCGCCGTGTTCGACCGACCATGATGCCAGATGCCGGGAGGTGCGCAGTGACCAGCCGGGGACTGCTCCACCACGTGGAGCTGTGGGTGCCCGACCTCGCCCGGGCGGAACGCTCCTGGGGCTGGCTGCTCCCCGCGCTGGGCGCGGCGCCGTACCGGTCGTGGGAGCACGGCCGGTCCTGGCGGCTCGGCGGTGTCTACGTCGTCGTCGAGCAGTCGCCGGCGCTGGCCGCCGGCACCCACGAGCGGCTGCGCCCGGGCCTGAACCACCTGGCGTTCTGGGCCGGGGACGCCGCCGCCCTCGACGCCCTGGTGGCCGAGGCCCCCGTGCACGGGTGGCGGCTGCTGTTCGCCGACCGCCACCCGTTCGCCGGCGGCCCGCAGCACCGGGCGGCCTACCTCGAGGACGCCGACGGCTACGAGGTCGAGCTGGTCGCCGACCGCACCTGAGCGAGGACGGCGGCCGCGGCGTCGGCCACCGGCACCTCCGACCGCTCCCCCGTCGCCCGGTCGCGCAGCTCGACGACGCCCTGGCCCAGCCCGCGGCCGACGGTGACGATCGTCGGCATCCCCAGCAGCTCGGCGTCCTTGAACTTCACGCCGGGGCTCACCTTCGGGCGGTCGTCGTACAGCACGGTCAGCCCGGCGCCGACGAGCTCCTGCGCGAGCGACTCGGCGGCGGTGAAGACCGCGGCGTCCTTGCCCGTGGCGACGACGTGCACGTCGGCCGGCGCCACCTCCCGGGGCCAGACCAGGCCCAGCTCGTCGTGGGTGGACTCGGCGATCGCGGCCACGGCCCGGGAGACGCCGATGCCGTAGGAGCCCATCGTCACCGTGACGAGCCTGCCGTTCTCGTCGAGCACCTCCAGGCCGAGGGCGGCGGCGTACTTGCGGCCGAGCTGGAAGATGTGCCCGAGCTCCACGCCGCGGGCCAGCTCCAGCGGGCCGGAGCCGTCGGGCGCGGGGTCGCCGGCGAGCACCTCGGCGGCCTCGACGACGCCGTCCCAGGTGAAGTCGCGGCCGGCGACCAGGTCGAACACGTGCTTGCCCGGCGCGTTGGCGCCGGTGACCCAGCGGGTGCCGGGGACGACGCGCGGGTCGACGAGGTAGCGGATGCCCGAGGCGCTGCCGGCGCCGAGCACCTGGGGGCCGATGTAGCCCTTGACCAGCTCGGGGTGCGCGTCGAACTCGGCGAACGGCTCGACCTCGGCCGGCGCGACCTGCGCCTCGAGCCGCTTGGCGTCGACCTCGCGGTCGCCGGGGAGGCCCACGACCAGGGGCTCCCGGGTGCCGTCGGGGTGCACCAGCGTGACGACGACGTTCTTCAGCGTGCTCGCCGCCGTGTAGCCGGCGTCGGGGAACAGCTGCCGCGCGACGGCGACCAGCGTCTCGATGGTCGGGGTGTCGGGGGTGTCCTCGACGTGGGCGGCGGGCAGGCCCTCGAGCGGGACCGGCTCGGGGACGACGGTGCTGACCGCCTCGACGTTGGCGGCGTACCCGCCGGGCGAGCGGACGAAGGTGTCCTCGCCGATCGCCGTCGGGTGCAGGAACTCCTCGCTGCGCGACCCGCCCATGGCGCCCGACATCGCCGAGACGATGACGTACTCCAGGCCCAGGCGGTCGAAGACGCGGATGTAGGCGTCGCGGTGCGCGGCATAGCTCTTGTCCAGGCCGGCGTCGTCGACGTCGAAGGAGTAGCTGTCCTTCATCGTGAACTCGCGGCCGCGGAACAGCCCGGCCCGGGGCCGCGCCTCGTCCCGGTACTTGGTCTGGATCTGGTACAGCGACAGCGGCAGGTCCTTGTAGGAGGAGTACAGGTCCTTCACCAGGAGCGTGAACATCTCCTCGTGGGTGGGGCCGAGCAGGTAGTCGACGCCCCGGCGGTCCTGGAGCCGGAAGAGGTTGGGCCCGTACTCGGTCCAGCGGTTGGTGGCCTCGTAGGGCTCGCGCGGCAGCAGCGCGGGGAAGTTCACCTCCTGCGCGCCCATCGCGTCCATCTCCTCGCGGATGACGCGTTCGACGTTGCGGAAGACGCGGTAGCCCAGCGGCAGCCAGGTGAAGCCGCCCGGCGCGGCCCGCCGGATGTACCCGGCCCGCACCAGCAGGCGGTGGCTGGGGACCTCGGCGTCGGCCGGGTCGTCGCGCAGGGTGCGCAGGAACAGCGTCGACATGCGAAGGAGCACGGGGGGAGTCTCCCAGGCCGGAGCGAGCCCGTTCCGCGAGGCCGCCGTCCTCCCGCACCGCAGCGCGTCCTCCCTGACGTCCCACCGTCGGGTCGGGCACGCGACGACCAGGGTCCCTGGTCATCGCGGCGCCCTCAGACGACGCGGCCGCGCAGCACGGTGAGGACGGGGCGGGTCAGGGTGTCGAGGTCGGTGCGCGGGTCGCTGTCGTAGACGACGACGTCGGCCGGCGCGCCCTCCTCGATGCCCGGCAGGCCCAGCCACCGCCGCGCAGCCCACGACGCCGCGGCCAACGCCGCCTCGGCGGGGAGGCCGGCCTGGCACAGCGCGCGCACCTCGTCGGCGATCCGGCCGTGCTTGATGCCGCCGCCGGCGTCGGTGCCGGCGAACACCGGCACCCCGGCCTCGTACGCGGCGCGGACGACGGCGCCCGACTGCGCGTACAGCCGCCGCATGGTGCTCGCGTAGGCCGGGAACCGCTTCTCCCCCGCCGCCGCGAAGCCGGGGAAGTTCTCCACGTTGACCAGCGTCGGGACGACGGCGGTGCCGCGCGCGGCCATCTCGCCGACGAGGTCCTCGGTCAGCCCGGTGCCGTGCTCGATGCAGTCGATGCCCGCGCGGACCAGGCCGGGCAGCGCGTCGGTGCCGAAGGTGTGCGCGGTGACCCGGGCGCCCTCCTCGTGCGCGGCCGCGATCGCCGCGGCCAGGGCGTCGGCCGGCCACTCGGGCGCCAGGTCGCCGACCGAGCGGTCGATCCAGTCGCCGACCAGCTTCACCCAGCCGTCGCCGCGGCGGGCCTGCGTGCGGACCGCCCCGACCAGCCCGTCGGGCTCGATCTCGACGGCCAGGCCCGGGATGTAGCGGCGGGTGCGGGCGACGTGCCGGCCGGCCCGCACGATCGTGGGCAGGTCGGGCTCGCCGTCCAGGGCCCGGGTGTCCACCGGCGAGCCGCAGTCGCGCAGCGCCAGCACACCGGCGGCGCGCTCGGCCAGCGCCTGCTCCCGCAGGCCCGGCAGGTCCTCGACCGACACCCCGCCGGGGCCGATGCCGACGTGGCAGTGCGCGTCGACCAGCCCGGGCAGCAGGAAGCCGTCCCGGCTGACGGTCTCCGCTCCCGGTACCGCCTCGAAGGTCACCCGGCCGTCGCGGACCCACAGGTCGCGGTGCTCGCCCTCGGGGAGGACGACACCGCGGAGGTGCAGCGCGGGGGCGCTCACCGCCCGGGCCGCTCGTCCCCGAACTTGCTGAAGTCGAGCTTGGACAGGTCCGGCAGCGCCTGGCCGGGCGGCAGCGACGGCATCCCGCCGGGCAGCGGGCCGGGGAAGCCGGCGCCGGTCGGCAGCCCGGGGGCGCCCATCGGCCGACGGGCCGGGGCCTTGCTCTTGCCGCCCTTCTTGCCCTTGCCCTTCTTGGCGGACTGCGCCTGCATCTGGCGGCCGCGGGCCTTCTTCGACATCGGGCCCATGCCCGGCAGGCCCATGCTGCCGGCCATCTGGCCCATCATCTTCTGGGCCTGCGCGAAGCGCTCCAGCAGCTGGTTGACCTCGGTGACGGTGACGCCGGAGCCGTTGGCGATGCGCACCCGCCGCGACGCGTTGATGATCTTCGAGTCGACCCGCTCCTGCGGGGTCATCGAGCGGATGATCGCCGCGGTGCGGTCGAGGTCGCGGTCGTCGACCTGCTTGAGCTGCTCCTTCATCGCCCCCGCGCCGGGCAGCATGCCCAGCAGGTTGGCGATCGGGCCCATCTTGCGGATGGCCATCATCTGCTCGAGGAAGTCCTCGAGGGTGAACCCCTCCCGGCTGGCGAGCTTGCCGGCCATCTTCTCGGCCTGGTCGGCGTCGAAGGCCTGCTCGGCCTGCTCGATGAGGGTCAGCACGTCGCCCATGCCGAGGATGCGCGAGGCCATCCGCTCGGGGTGGAAGACGTCGAAGTCGGTGAGCTTCTCGCCGGTGGAGGCGAACATGATCGGCTGCCCGGTCACGTAGCGCACCGACAGGGCGGCACCACCCCGGGCGTCGCCGTCGAGCTTCGTGAGGACGACGCCGCTGAAGCCGACCCCGTCGCGGAACGCCTCGGCCGTGGTGACGGCGTCCTGGCCGATCATCGCGTCGACGACGAACAGCGTCTCGTCGGGACGCACGGCGTCGCGGATGCCGGCGGCCTGCGCCATCAGCTCGGCGTCGATGCCCAGCCGGCCGGCGGTGTCGACGACGACGACGTCGTGCTGGGTGCGGCGGGCGTGCTCGACGGAGTCGGCGGCCACCCGGACGGGGTCGCCGACGCCGTTGCCCGGCTCGGGCGCGTAGACGTCGACGCCGGCCTGCTGGGCCACGATCGAGAGCTGGTTGACCGCGTTGGGCCGCTGCAGGTCGCAGGCCACCAGCAGCGGGGTGTGACCCTGACCCTTGAGCCAGCGGCCGAGCTTGCCGGCCAGCGTGGTCTTGCCGGAGCCCTGCAGGCCGGCCAGCATGATCACCGTCGGCGACTGCTTGGCGTGGCGCAGCCGGCGGGTCTCGCCACCGAGGATCTGGATGAGCTCCTCGTTGACGATCTTGATGACCTGCTGCGCGGGGTTGAGCGCCTGCGAGACCTCCGCCCCGCGGGCCCGCTCCTTGACGGCGTTGATGAAGGCCCGCACCGCCGGCAGCGCGACGTCGGCCTCCAACAGCGCGATGCGGATCTCGCGCGCGGTGGCGTCGATGTCGGCGTCGGTCAGCCGGCCCTTGCCCCGCAGGCCGGTGAAGACCTTGTCGAGGCGGTCGGAGAGGGTCTCGAACACAGCACGTCCTCGTCAGAGCTCGCGGCGTGGCCCGCCCGGTCGGCGCGCGACCGGCGACACGGCGACGGCCGCGGTCCGGCCGGGCCTGCACGCCTCCTGGTGTCCAGCGTATCGAGAAGCGGCCACCGCTCCGCTGCTCCGCGGGCGCGGGGCGGGCCGGACCCCCTCTCAGGCCGAGTCGGCCGAGGGCCGCTCGCGCACCACCAGGGCCAGGAAGTCCCCGACCCGCACGTGCCCCTCCAGCGGGTGCCGGAACCGGCCGTGGTCGACGACGGTGTAGTGGTTGCGCCGCCCCACGCGCTCGCGGACGACGTAGCCGGCCTCCTCCAGGTCGGCCAGGATCATCTGCACCGACCGCTCGGTGATGCCCACGCGGCCGGCGATCTCGCGGATGCGGGCCTCGGGGTCGGCGGCCAGGCTCACCAGCACGTGCCCGTGGTTGGAGAGGAAGGTCCACCCCGGCGGCGACGCGGTCACGCGGGCACCGTACGCGCGGCGGGCACCCGATCTCAGGCGGCGCGGTGTCCGGCCACCGCCCGGACCACGGCCTCCAGGCCGCCGAGGAAGAACGCGGTGCCGCAGTCGGAGCACACCCACTCGGGGCACTCGGCGCCGTCGGCGGCGTGCCCGTCGACGCACGGGGGCTGCTCGAACACCCGCTCGTCGCCGCAGGTCGGACAGGGCCAGTGCTGCTGGGCGTCCACGGGGGCTCCTCGACGGTCGGCGACGGGACCGTTCCGTCCCGCTCGGCTGCGACGGTCCCACGCCCCACCGACAGTCCCGGGGAGCTCAGCCCGGTGTGTCCCCTCCCCCGCTGTGCGCGGGGTCGGGGACCGCGCCCCGCGTGGCGGCGACCAGGGCCGTCTCCACCCGCGCCCGCTGCCCGGCGTCGATGCGCTCCCCGGTCGGGCTGACCACGTAGAAGTAGTCGGCGGCGTCGGCGCCCAGGGTCTCGATCCGCGCCGAGGTGACGTCGAGCCCCTCGGCGGCCAGCGCCGCGGTCAGCCGGTAGAGCAGGCCCGCCCGGTCGGCGGCGCGCACCTCGACGATGCTGGTCGCCTCCCCGCTGACCTCCGAGTCGTGCCAGGAGATCCGCGGCGCCGTGGCGCGTCCGGTGCCCTGCCGGTAGTCGGCCTCGCGCTGCCGCAGCCGGTCGGCCAGCGGCAGCGTCCCCTCCAGCGCGGCGCGGACGGCGTCGGCCAGGATCGTCGGCTGCGGCGCCCGGCCGAAGCGCGGGCGGACGGCGAACACCGCCGTCGCCCGCCCGTCGACGACGTTGACCTTGGCCGCCCGGACGTCGAGCTGGTTGAGCGCGAGCACCCCCGACAGCCGGCTGAACAGCCCCGGGCGGTCCGGCGCGCCGATGGTCACCTGCTGACCGTCGGCGACGTCCTCCACCCCGACGGTCACCGCGCCGTCGGCCCCCGCGGCCCGCACGCTCGGCTCGGTCGGGTGCAGCACCGGGTCGGCGTCGGCGTCGGCGGACGGCGCGCCGCCCAGCCGCGCCTGCACGCGGGCCACCAGGTGGGCGACCAGGTGCGCCTTCCACGGCGACCAGGCCGAGCTGCTGGTCGCCGCCCCGTCGGCCTGCGCCAGCGCGTGCAGCAGCTGCAGCACCTGCGCGTCCCCGCCGATCGTCGCCGCGACCCGGTCGATGGTCGCCGGGTCGTCGATGTCACGCCGGACGGCGGTGTCGGGCAGCAGCAGGTGGTGGCGCACCAGCGTGCCGAGGGTGGCGGCGTCGACGTCGGAGAAGCCCATCCGCGCGGCGATCCCGGCGGCGACCGGCTCGCCCACGACGCTGTGGTCGCCGGGCCAGCCCTTGCCGACGTCGTGCAGCAGCGCGGCCACCAGCAGCAGGTCGGGCCGGTCGACGTCGTGGGTGAGCTCGGCGGCCGCCGCGGCCGCCTCGACCAGGTGCCGGTCGACGGTGTACCGGTGCCACGGGTGGCGCTGCGGCAGCGAGCGGACACGGTCCCACTCGGGCAGCAGCCGGGCCAGCAGCCCCTCCTGGTCCAGCTGCTCGATCACCGGCACGGCCGGGCGGCCGCTGGCCAGCAGCCGCAGGAACGACCAGCGCACCTCGGCCGGCCACGGCTCGGGCACCGGCGGGGAGTGCACGGCGAGCACCCTGAGCGTGTACGGCGAGAGCAGCAGGTCCTCGCGGGCGGCGGCCGCGGCACCGCGCAGCAGCAGCCCCGGGTCGGCGGCCGGGCGGGCGTCGCGGGCGAGCACGACCTCGTCGCCCTGGCGCACCACGCCCTCGGCCAGCGGCTCGCGGCGGATCCGCCGGTAGCGGGCGCGGGGCCGGCGGACCAGTGCCGCCTCGACCCGCCGCCAGGTGTCGTCGGCGACGAAGGCCAGCCGGCGGCCGGCCAGGCTCACCTCGCGCAGCAGCCGGTCCTCGTCGGCAGCGCCGTCGGTCACGAACCCGAGGGCGGCCGCGACCGGCCGCTGCTCCTGCCGGACCAGGACGTCGCCGGGGCGGCCGGTGCGGCGGCGCAGCTCGTCGCGCACGTCGAGCAGGAAGGCGTAGACGGCCTCGACCTCGGCGGAGGGCTCGTCGACCAGCTGGGCGGCGGCGACGGCGCGCAGCACCTGCCCCTCGCGCAGGCCGCCGTAGGCCTCCTTGAGGTCGGGCTCGAGCAGGAAGGCCAGCTCCCCGACCTGCCGGGCGCGCGTGCGGCGCAGGTCGCGCAGCTGGGGCAGCAGCCGGCCCGCCGACTGCCGCCAGCTGGCCAGCGTCGCGGTGCGCAGCGCGCCGGCCAGCCCCGCGTCGCCGGCGACCAGCCGGGCGTCGAGCAGGCCGAGCCCGGCCTTGACGTCGGTGGAGGCCACCGAGACCGCCTCGGCCACCGACCGCACCGAGTGGTCCAGCCGCACGCCGGCGTCCCAGATCGGGTACCAGACGGCGTCGGCCAGGGCGGCGACCTCGGGGCGGCCGTCGTGCACCAGCACCAGGTCCAGGTCGCCGTGCGGCGGGGGCTCGCGGCGGCCGAGGCTGCCGACGGCCACCAGTGCGACCCCGTCGGCGCCGGTCCGCGGAGGCGGCCCGCCGCGGCGCTGGCGCGGCGGCGGCGTCCCGGCGACGGCGTCGGCCAGCAGGCCGCCCAGCCAGCCGTCGAGCACCCGCACCCGCTCGGCGCGCGACAGGTCGGGCAGCGACCCCAGGTCCGGCACGGTCCCCCCTCGGTGGTGGCGTGTGGAACGGCGCCGGCCGGGGCGGTGGTCCCCCACCGCCCCGGCCGTCCTCCGGTCTCGGGTCAGGACCCGCTCAGAGCGCGTCCTCGCCGCGCTCGCCGGTCCGGACCCGCACGATCTCGTCGATCGTGGTGACCCAGACCTTCCCGTCGCCGATCTGGCCGGTGGAGGCCGACTCGACGACGGCGTCCACCACGCGGGCGGCGTCGATCTCGCCGACGACCACCTCGATGCGGACCTTGGGCACGAAGTCCACCTGGTACTCCGCGCCGCGGTAGACCTCGGTGTGCCCGCGCTGGCGGCCGAAGCCCTGGACCTCGCTGACCGTCAGCCCCGTGATCCCGATCAGCTCGAGGGCGTTCTTGACGTCGTCGAGCTTGAACGGCTTGACGATCGCGGTGACGAGCTTCACACCCGGCTCCCTTCCGTGAGGTTCGTGCCCCGGGCCTCGGCGCGGGACTGGCCGCCGGCCGCGAGGGCCGAGCCGCCACCGCCACCGAGCGAGGCGAGGTCGTACCCGGTCTCGGCGTGGACGACGCCGTCGATGCCGGCGACCTCGTCCTCCTCGGGGATGCGGAAGCGCATGACCTTGGCGATGACGCCGCCGATGACGAGGGTGAGGACGAACGAGTAGACCAGGACGGCGAGGGCGCCCAGCGCCTGCCGCCACAGCTGGTCGACGCCGCCGCCGTAGAACAGCCCGTCGACGCCGGCCGTGGTGGCCGCCGAGGCGAACAGGCCGACGGCGACGGTGCCCCAGAGGCCGCCGATGAGGTGCACGCCGACGACGTCGAGCGAGTCGTCGTAGCCGAGCCGGTACTTCAGGCCGACGGCGAGGGCGCACAGCACGCCGGCGACCAGCCCGACGGCGATCGCGCCGAGCGGCGTGACCGAGGAGCAGGCCGGGGTGATGGCCACCAGGCCGGCCACGACGCCGGAGGCCGCGCCCAGCGAGGTGGCGTGCCCGTCGCGGAGCTTCTCGGTGAGCAGCCAGCCGAGGGTGGCCGCGCCGGTGGCGGCGAGCGTGGTGACGAACACCTCGGCGGCCTGGCCGTTGGCGGCCAGCGCGGAGCCGGAGTTGAAGCCGATCCAGCCGAACCAGAGGATCCCGGCGCCGATCATGACCAGCGGCAGGTTGTGCGGCCGCATCGGGTCGCGGCCGAAGCCGCGCCGCTTGCCCAGCACCAGCGCGAGCGCCAGGCCCGCGGCACCGGCGTTGACGTGCACCGCGGTGCCGCCGGCGAAGTCGATGGCCAGCAGGCCGTTGGCGATCCAGCCGCCGGTCTCGGACTCCGCGCCGTCGAAGGCGAACACCCAGTGGGCGACCGGGAAGTAGACGAGCGTGGCCCAGACGCCGGCGAAGACCATCCACGGGCCGAAGCGGGCCCGGTCGGCGATCGCGCCGGAGATCAACGCCACGGTGAGGATGGCGAAGACGCCCTGGAAGGCGACGAAGGCCAGCGACGGGACGGTGAAGACCAGGTTGTCGGGTGCGAACGCGCCCTCCAGGCCGGCCGTGCCGATGAGCGAGGACAGCCCGAAGAACTCGAACGGGTTGCCGAGCAGGCCGCCGCCGACGTCGTCGCCGAAGGCCATCGAGTAGCCGTAGAGCACCCAGAGCACGCTGATCAGCGCGAGCGCCCCGAAGCTCATCATCATCATGTTGAGGACGCTCTTCGCGCGGACCATGCCGCCGTAGAAGAGCGCCAGACCGGGGGTCATGAACAGCACCAGCGCGGCGCTGACCAGGACCCAGGCGGTGTCACCGGTGTCCACGGCGACCTCCTGACCGTGTGGTGTGGCAGGGCCACAGAGCGGACCCGGGACGCGGGGGGCACCCGGGGTGCGTCGGGCCGCGCCCGCTCCCGGCCACCGGTGGCCGACGGGGTGGGCGACGCGGCGTTCACCGTGCCGGGCCGGTGTTTCCGGGGGCGTCGTCCGCCTGTTTCCGGTCGGTGAACTCCCGGCCGCGTGTCCGCGCGGCGTGTGTCGGCCGTGTTGCGCACGCCCCGCCCGGGGTCCGGCGTCCCGGCGGACCTGCCCGATGCGACAGCTGTGCAGTTGCAACTCGTGTGCAATAAGGTCGCCGCGGTGCGGCGCCCGGCCGCCCCGACGCACCCTGGAGGTCCGCCCGTGCACGTCCCCGACGGGTTCCTGGACGCACCGACGTCCGTGGCCACCGGCGCGGTGGCCGCCGGCACGGTGGCGATCGCCCTGCGCGGTGCGCGCCGCGAGCTCGACGAGCGCACCGCTCCCCTGGCCGGCCTGACGGCCGCCTTCGTCTTCGCGGTGCAGATGGTGAACTTCCCCGTCGGCGCCGGCACCAGCGGCCACCTGGTCGGGGGCGCGCTGACGGCGGTCCTCGTGGGGCCGTGGACGGCGGTGCTGTGCATGACCGTCGTCCTCGTCGTGCAGGCCGTGCTGTTCGCCGACGGCGGCCTCACGGCGCTGGGCACCAACGTCACGCTGCTGGGCCTGGTGGCCGTCGCCGTGGGCTACGGGGCGTACCGGCTGCTGCTGCCCGTGCTGCCGCGCACCCGCACCGGCGTGCTCGTCGCGGCCGGCACCGGGGCCTTCCTCTCGGTGCCCGCCGCCGCGGTGACCTTCGTCGGGCTCTTCGCCGCCGGCGGGGTGGCCGACGTGCCGCTGGGCACGGTGCTGGCGGCCATGGGCGGCGTGCACCTGCTCATCGGTCTGGGCGAGGCGGCGATCAGCGTCGCGGTGCTCGCCGCGGTGCTGTCGGTGCGGCCCGACCTGGTGCACGGCGCGGCGCACCTGCGCCGGCCGGCCGACCTGGCCAGCCGTCCGGGCCTGCGCGACCGGGAGCCCGTGCGATGAGCCGCCGTGTGAGCCGCCGTGTGAGCCGCCGTGCCTCCTGGATCGCCGGGCTGCTGGTCACGCTGCTGGTCGCCGGCGTCGTCAGCTACTACGCGAGCGCGCACCCCGACGGCCTGGAGTGGGCCGCGGGCCGGGCCGGCTTCGCCGACACCGCCGAGGACAGCGCCGCCGCCGGCTCGCCGCTGGCCGACTACGGCGTGGCCGGGGTCGGGGACGGCCGGCTCTCCGGCGGGCTGGCCGGCGTCATCGGCGTCGCGGTCACCCTGGTGCTCGCCGGCGGGCTGACCCTGCTGCTGCGCCGCCGCGACCGGCAGCCGGCCGGCGCCTCCTCCTCCCGGGACTGACCGTGGGCGCGGGGCACGGCGGGCCGCTCGGCGCGGCCTACGTGGCCGGCACCAGCGCGGTGCACCGCCTGGAGCCGCACACCAAGCTGGTCGCCGTCCTCGCGTTCGCGCTGGTCGTCGTCGCCACCCCCGTGCACGCCCCCTGGGCGCCGGCGGCCTACGCCGGGTACGCCGTCCTGGTCCTCGCCGCGGCCGCGGTCGCGCGGGTGCCGGCCGGGCGGCTGGCCCGCGGGCTGCTCGTCGAGGTGCCGTTCGTGGTGTTCGCGCTGCTGCTGCCGCTGGTGGCGCGGGGCCCGCGGGTGGAGGTCCTGGGCCTGTCCCTGTCGGAGAGCGGGCTGACCGCGGCCGGCGGGCTGCTGGCCAAGGCCACGCTGTCGGTGCTGGCCGCCACGGTGCTCGCCGCCACCACCGAGCCGCGCGAGCTCGTGCGCGGCCTGCAGCGGCTGCGGCTGCCCGCGGTGCTCGTGCAGATCCTGGCGTTCATGGTGCGCTACGCCGACGTCGTCACCGGTGAGCTGCGGCGCATGCGGGTGGCGCGGGAGTCCCGTGGCTTCCGCGGCCGCGGCCCCGGCGCGCTGCGGGTGGTGGCCACCTCCGCGGGGGCGCTGTTCGTCCGCTCCTACGAGCGCGGCGAGCGGGTGCACCTGGCGATGCTCTCCCGCGGCTCCACCGGCCGGCTGGTCACCGGCCCGGCCGCGGCGGTCCCCCTGCAGGCCTGGCTGACGGCACTGGCGCTGCCCCTCGGCGCCGGGGCGGTGCTGGCGGCGGGGATGCTGCTGGGGTGAGCACCGCCCCGCCCAGCCTGCTCGTCGAGGACCTCGCGTTCGCCTACCCCGACGGGCACCAGGCGCTCTTCGGGGTCGACCTGCGCGTCGGGCGCGGCGAGCGGGTGGCGCTGCTCGGCCCCAACGGCGCGGGCAAGACGACGTTGGTGCTGCACCTCAACGGCATCCTCTCCGGCGGGCGCGGGCGGGTGAGCGTGGCCGGGCTCCCGGTCGAGAGGCGGAACCTGCCCGAGGTGCGGCGGCGGGTGGGCATCGTCTTCCAGGACCCCGACGACCAGCTGTTCATGCCCACCGTCGGTGAGGACGTCGCCTTCGGGCCGCGCAACCTCGGGCTGCCCGAGCCGGAGGTCGCCGCCCGGGTGGCCGCCGCGCTCGACCAGGTGGGCATGGCCGGTGCGGCCGACCGCCCGCCGCACCACCTGTCGTTCGGCCAGCGCCGCCGCGTGGCCGTGGCCACCGTGCTGTCGATGCACCCGGAGGTCCTGGTCCTCGACGAGCCCTCCTCCAACCTCGACCCGGCCGGCCGGCGCGAGCTGGCCGAGGTCCTCGAGGCGCTGCCGGTGACGGTGCTCATGGTCACCCACGACCTGCCCTACGCCCTGCAGCTGTGCCCGCGCTCGGTGGTGCTCGACGGCGGGGTCGTGGTGGCCGACGGGCCCACCCGCGAGCTGCTCGCCGACGCCGACCTGCTGGCCCGCCACCGGCTCGAGCTGCCCTATGGGTTCGACCCCACGCGCGTCTGAGCCGGGGCGAGCGGGTCGGCGGGCAGCAGCGCGGCTCCCGCGGTGTGGCCGGCGAGCAGCTTGGCGTAGAAGACCGGCGCGAACCACGGCGCGGCGGCCGAGGGGCCCAGCGCCCGGTCGAGCAGCACGCCCCCGGCCGTCGCGGCCAGCCCGAGGACGCGCCGGGTGCGGCGGTCGCGGGTGGCCGTGAGCAGCGCGGTGGCCGCCAGGAGGTAGCCGTGGAGCGCGGCGGCCCACCGCAGCCGCGCCCCCCTGTCCCCCGGACCGGCCGGGTCCAGCCACGCCAGCACGACGGGGTGCAGGTGCGCGGCGGCGAAGGCGAGGTGCTGGCGCGGCCCCTGGCCCGGGCGGTGGTACCAGCGCGCCGCTGCCGGGGTGTTGTTGCACCACGCCCCGCCCCACAGGTCGAGCGCGAGCAGCCGCAGCACCGCGGCCCCCGCCGTCCCGGTGCGGCCGCGGCCGAGCGCGGGTGCCAGCACGCCCCCGGCCAGCCCCAGCCCGAGGCTGCCCGAGTTCTCGACGGCTCCCGCGCCGGGACCGGCGATCCGGTCCCACGTACCGGCCGGACCCGTGCGGGGGACCGGCCCGTGACCTCCGTGCAGGGGCCCGCCGCGAGCTCGCGGGTGGCGGGGCGCACGGGGGTCCTCCATCAGTCCGCGCCGCCCACCAGGCCCTCGGCGAAGACCTCGGGCTCGAAGGGCGCCAGGTCGTCGGCGCCCTCCCCCAGGCCGATCAGCTTGACCGGGATGCCCAGCTCCCGCTGCACCGAGACGACGATGCCGCCCCTGGCGGTGCCGTCGAGCTTGGTGAGCACGATGCCGGTGACCTCGACGGCGGCGGTGAACACCCGCGCCTGCACGATCCCGTTCTGCCCGGTGGTGGCGTCGAGGACCAGCAGCGTCTCGGTGACCGGGCTCTGCTTCTCCACGACCCGCTTGATCTTGCCCAGCTCGTCCATCAGGCCCGACTTGGTGTGCAGCCGCCCGGCGGTGTCGACGACGACGGTGTCCACCTCGGCCTCCACGCCGGTGCGCACCGCCTCGAACGCCACCGACGCCGGGTCGGCGCCCTCCCGCCCGCGGACGGTGAGCACGCCCACCCGCTCGCCCCAGGTCTCGAGCTGGTCGGCGGCCGCGGCGCGGAAGGTGTCGGCGGCGCCCAGCACCACGCTCCGGCCGTCACCGACGAGCACGCGGGCGATCTTGCCGACCGTCGTCGTCTTGCCCGCGCCGTTGACACCGACCACGAGGACGACGCCGGGGCGGCCCTCGCGGCGGTCGGTGCCCAGGGTGCGGTCGAGGTCGGGGCCGAGGACGGCGGTCAGCTCGCGGACCAGCAGGGCGCGCAGGTCGGCGGGCGAGGCGGTGGCCAGCACCATCGCCTGGGTGCGCAGCCGGTCGACGATCTGGGTGGTGGCCGCGACGCCGACGTCGGCGGCCAGGAGGGTCTCCTCGACCTCCTCCCAGTCGTCCTCGGTGAGCCGCTCGCGCGCCAGCACGGTGAGCAGGCCGCGGCCCAGCGAGGACTGCGAGCGGGCCAGCCGGGACCGCAGCCGCACCAGCCGGCCGGCCGAGGGCGGCGGGGTCTCGAAGACCAGGTCCGGCTCGGCGACGGCGGGCGGGAGCTCGACCTCCGGCGGCGCGTCGGGGGTGACGGCGTCCGGCTCGGCCGGGGCCACGCCCAGGCCCGAGGCGGTCGCACCCGCGGGCGGTCGCTCGGCCGTGGGCGGGGCCGCGGGCGGGCGGGGCCGGGTGAGCGTCGTGCCGGAGGCGGCGTCGTCGTCCAGCCGGGTGGTGCGGCGGCCGCGGCCGACCAGCAGACCCACCCCGGCGACCAGGGCCACGAGGACGATCGCGATGGCGATCAGCACGAACTCCATGCCGGTCAGTCTCCCAGCCCGCGCACAGCCGGCCCTGGGCGGAACCCAGGTCGGTGGGACAGGCTGGGGGCATGTCGCTGCCCGGGTCAGACACCCCCACCCTGCTGCTCGGCCCCCTGCTGCGGCACGTGGACCCCGTCTCGGCGACCGTCTGGGTCGAGACAGACCGCCCCTGCGACGTGGAGGTCCTCGGCCGCCGCGCGCGCACCTTCCGCGTCGGCCGGCACTGGTACGCCCTCGTCCTCGTCGAGGGGCTCGAGCCCGGCAGCACCACGCCCTACGAGGTCCGCCTCGACGGCGTCCGGGTGTGGCCGGAGGAGTCCGCGCCGTTCCCGCCCAGCCGGATCCGCACGCCCGGCCGGCCGGGACCCTTCCGGCTGGCGTTCGGCTCCTGCCGCTACGCCGCGCCCACGACCGTCGACCTCGCCGACGGCATCCCGCCCGACGCGCTCGACGCCTACTCCGTGCGGGTGGCCGCGATGCCCGAGGAGGAGTGGCCCGACGCGCTGGTGCTGCTCGGCGACCAGGTCTACGCCGACGAGCTGACGACGGCGACCCGCGACTGGCTCTCCCGCCGCCGCGGCGAGCCGGTGCCCGAGGACGGGCAGGTGCGCGACCTGGAGGAGTACACCCGCCTCTACGCCGAGTCGTGGAGCGACCCGCAGGTGCGCTGGCTGCTGTCGACCATCCCGTCGTCCATGGTCTTCGACGACCACGAGATGATCGACGACTGGAACACCTCGGCCGCCTGGCGCGCCCGCGTCACCGCCACCGACTGGTGGGACGAGCGGATCTCCGGCGGCCTGGTCAGCTACTGGGTCTACCAGCACCTGGGCAACCTCAGCCCCCAGGAGCTGGCCGGCAACGCGACCTGGCAGGCGGTGCGGGCGCTGCCCGCCGACGCCGACGCCGAGCCGGTGCTGCGCGAGATGGCGCGGGCCGCCGACCGCGACCCCCGCACGGTGCGGTGGAGCTACGTGCGGCACTGGGGCGAGGCCCGGCTGCTGGTGGTCGACAGCCGGGCCGGGCGGGTGCTCGACGAGCACGCCCGCCGGATGGTCGACGACGAGGAGTTCGCCTGGATCGAGGCCGCGGTGCGCCAGGCGGTCGAGGACGGCGTCGAGCACCTGCTCGTCGGCACGTCGCTGCCCTGGCTGCTCCCCCACGCCATCGACTCCGTCGAGCGGTGGGACGAGGCGCTGGCGGTGCGCCACCACGGCCGCCCGCTGGGCCGGCTCGCCGAGGCGCTGCGGCAGGCCGCCGACCTCGAGCACTGGGCCGCGTTCGGGCACTCCTTCGACCGGCTGACCGCCGCGCTGACGGCGCTGGCCCGCGGGGAGCACGGCCGGGCGCCGTCGACGGCGGTGGTGCTCTCCGGCGACGTCCACCACGCCTACGCCGCCGAGGTGGTCTCCCCCGGCGACCTGACCACCCGGGTGCACCAGCTGACGGTCTCCCCGCTGCACAACCAGGCGCCGCACCCCATCCGGGTGGGCTTCCGCATCGGCTGGAGCCGCTGGGCGCGGCGGCTGACCGGCGCGCTCGCCCGGACCGCGCGGGTGCGGCCGCCCTCGGTGGAGTGGACGAAGGCCGCCGGGCCCTACTTCGGCAACCAGGTCGGCGAGCTGGTGCTCGAGGGCCGGCAGGCGCGGTTCGTCCTGCACGTCACCGGCACCGACCCCGACGCCGGCGCGGAGCTGCGGACGGTGCTCGACCTCCCGCTGGCCGACCCGGTCGCAGCGGAGGTGACAGGCTGACGGGGTGACCCGACCAGCGCCCGGTCCCGACCAGCCGCCGATCCCGGTCCGCCTGGTCACCTTCAACACCCACCACGGGGTGGGCGACGACCGCCGGCACGACCTGCCGCGGCTGGCCACGGTGCTGGCCGCAGCCGACGCCGACGTCATCTGCCTGCAGGAGGTCGACAGCCACTTCGGCGAGCGCAGCGAGGACGTCGACCAGGCGGTGCTGCTGTCCCGGGCGCTGGACATGCAGCTGGCGTGGGGCCCGGCCATCGACCAGCCGGGCCGCGTCGGGAAGCCGCGCCGCCAGTACGGCAACGCGCTGCTGTCGCGGCTGCCGATCCTCGTCAGCGACGTCCACCCGCTGCCCGGCGGCGGCGAGCCGCGCAGCGCGTTGCGCACCCTCGTCGAGCTCGACGGCGGCGCGCTGTGGGTCACCACCACGCACCTGTCCACCCGGTCGGCGGACGAGCGGGCGGAGCAGGCGGCACTGCTGCGGGACCTGCACACCGAGCCCATGGCCACCGGCGTGGTCGTGGGCGACTTCAACGCCGGCCCCGACGCCCCGGAGCTGGCGCCGCTGCGGGAGTCCTTCGCCGACGCGTGGACGCTGGCCACCGAGCGCGACGACCAGGCCCGCTGGCGGTTCTGGCAGCGCCAGGAGGGGCTCACCCACCCCGCGCGCTCGCCGCACGTGCGGATCGACCAGGTCTGGGTGACGCCGGGCATCGCGGTGGCCGGCGCCCGGGTCCTCGACGGCGGCGGCGCCTCCGACCACCTGCCCCTCGCCGTCGACCTGCTCGTCCCGTCGGGGGTGTGAGGTCGGGCACCTCCGCGGAGGTGCCCGACCTCAGACCGGGTCGGGCTCGCGCAGGCGCTGGCTGATGACGCCGGTGATGCCGTCGCCGCGCATGCTGACGCCGTAGAGCGCGTCGGCGATCTCCATCGTCCGCTTCTGGTGGGTGATGACGATCAGCTGCGAGGTCGCCCGCAGCTGCCCGACCAGGGTGAGCAGCCGGCCGAGGTTGACGTCGTCGAGGGCGGCCTCCACCTCGTCGAGCACGTAGAACGGGGAGGGCCGGGCGCGGAAGATCGCCACCAGCAGGGCGACGGCGGTCAGCGAGCGCTCGCCGCCGGACAGCAGCGACAGCCGCTTGACCTTCTTGCCGGGCGGGCGCGCCTCGATCTCCACGCCGGTGGTGAGCATGTCCTCGGGGTCGGTGAGCAGCAGCCGGCCCTGCCCGCCCGGGAAGAGCGTGGCGAACACCCCCTCGAACTCCCGCGCCACGTCGGCGAAGGCGGCGGCGAAGACGTCGTGGATCCGCCCGTCGACCTCCCGGACGACGGTGAGCAGGTCGCGCCGGGTGGCCCGGAGGTCCTCGAGCTGGGTGGCGAGGAAGGTGTGCCGCTCCTCCAGCGCCGCGAACTCCTCCAGCGCCAGCGGGTTGACCTTGCCCAGCGTGGTCAGGTCGCGCTCGGCCTGGGCGGCCCGCCGCTCCTGGACGGCGCGGTCGTAGGGCACCGGCGCGGGCTCGGGCTCCCCCGCGGTCTCGGCGGCGACGACCTGCGCCCGCGTCGGCGGGACGGGCGCGGCCGGGCCGTACTCGGCGACCAGCGTGGGCAGGTCCACACCGAACTCCTCGGCGGCCCGCTCCTCCAGCGCCTCGATGCGCAGGCGCTGCTCGGCGCGGGCCACCTCGTCGCGGTGCACCTCGTCGGTGAGCCGCTCGAGCTCGGCCGTCGCGGCGCGGACGCGGGTGCGCACCTCGAGCAGCTCGGCCTCGCGGGCGGTGCGCTGCCGGGCGAGCTCGTCGCGCTCGGCGGCCGCGCGGGCGAGCGACCCGGCCAGCGCGGTCAGCGCCTCCTCGGCACCGGCGCGCACGCGGGCGGCGACCTCGGCGCCGCGGCGGCGGGCCAGCGCGGCGGCTGCGGCGCGCTCACGGGCGGCCCGCTCCTGGCGGGCCTGGCGGCGCAGCGCCTCGGCGCGGCCGGAGAGCGCGCGGGCCCGCTCCTCGGCGGTGCGCACGGCCAGCCGCGCCTCGGTCTCGACCTGCCGGGCGGCGGCCACCTCCAGCCGGAGACGATCGCGCTGCTCGGGAGAGGGTTCCTGCTCGACCGGCGCCGCCTCGGCCGCGGCGAGGCGCACCTCCCGCTCGCCCAGCGCGGCCGCCGACTCCTCCAGCGACCGCTCGGCCCGCCGCAGCGCGGCCGCCGACCGCTCGGCCTCCGCGTCGGCCGAACGC
This sequence comes from Geodermatophilus dictyosporus, assembly GCF_900115505.1. Taxonomy (GTDB): domain Bacteria; phylum Actinomycetota; class Actinomycetes; order Mycobacteriales; family Geodermatophilaceae; genus Geodermatophilus; species Geodermatophilus dictyosporus. The sequence goes on from NZ_FOWQ01000002.1 coordinate 73,997, forward strand.
GCGGCGGCACCGAGCTCGGCGAGCTCGGCGGCCAGCTTAGAGCGGCTGCGGTCGGCGGCCTGCCGGGCGGCGAGCGCGGCGTCGACGTCGGCGGAGCGGGCGCGGGCGGTCTCCCGCGCGGCGGCCAGCCGGTCGGCCAGCTCGGCGGCGCGCGCGGCGGCGGCGGCGTGCTCGCGCTCGGCCTCGTCGACCCGCGCGCGGACCTCCAGGTTCGACGGCGCCGCGGCGGCCCCGCCGGAGGCCCGGTCGGCGCCCAGGACGTCGCCGTCGGCGGTGACCGCCCGGACGGAGGGGTGCGCGCTCACCAGCGCGGCGGCGGCACCGAGGGTCGGGACGACGGCGACGCGGTCCAGGGCCCGCGCCAGCGCCGGCCGCAGCTCCGCGGGCGCCTCGACCAGGTCGACCGCCCAGCGCACGCCCTCGGGCAGGGCCGGCCACCCCTCGCGCGGGAGCGGCTCCGGGCCGCCGGTGACCAGCAGCCCGGCACGGCCGCCCCCGACGTCGCGCAGGTGCGCCAGTGCGTCGGCGGCCGCGGTGACCCCGGCGACGGCGAGCGCCTCGGCCAGCCCGCCCAGTGCCGCCGCCAGCGGCACCGCGGCGCCGGGCGCGACGGTGATCCGCTCGGCGACCGGCCCGAGGACGCCGGCCAGCGCGCCCGACGCGCCCGCGGACAGCACCGCGGCGGCACCGTCGGCGGGCGCCAGGCCCTGCGCGAGGGTGTCGCGGCGGGCGGCCCACGAGGCGCGGTCGCGCTCGGCGGCGCGCTCGGCGTCGGCCAGGTCGGTGACGTCGCGGGCGGCGGCGGTCCGCGCGGCGACGGCGTCGGAGTGCGCGGTGACCAGCGCGACGTCCTCGTCGTCGGCGTCGGCGGCCCCGGCGCGACGATCGTCGAGCCGGGCCCGTGCGGCCTCGGCGCGCGCCGCGGCCTCGGCGGCGGCCTGCGCCAGCCGCTCGACCTCGGCCTGCCCGGCGGCGGCGCGCGAGCGGCCGGCGGCGACCTCGCCGGAGAGCCGGGCCAGCCGCTCGCGGCGGTCGGCCAGGGCGCGGGTGGCGGCCACCCAGGCGCGCTCCTCGGCGGTCAGGGCCTCGTCCAGCTCGGCCCGCGCCGCGACGGCGGAGGTCAACCGGCCGCGCTCGGCCGCCAGCCCGGCGGCGAGCTCGGCCTCGGTGGCCGCGACCCGGTCGGCCTCGGCCTCGAGCTGCTCGGGGTCGCGGCCGCCGGTGCCCGCCGGGACGGCCGCGGACAGGTGGCGGTGCCGCTCGGCGGCCAGCTGCGCGACGCCGCGGAACCGCTCGGTCAGCGCGGAGAGCCGGTACCAGGTGTCCTGCGCCGCCCCCAGCCGCGGCGCGCCGGCAGCCAGCGCCGCGTCCAGCGCGCGCTCCCGGCGGGACACCTCCCCCAGCTCGGCCTCGACGACGGCGCGCCGGGCACGGGCGGCGGTCTCGTCGGCGACGTCCTTGTCCAGCGCCTCGCGCAGGCCCACGAGGTCGTCGGCGAGCAGGCGGAGCCGGGCGTCGCGGAGGTCGGCCTGCACGCCGGCGGCGCGGCGGGCGACCTCGGCCTGCCGGCCCAGCGGCTTGAGCTGGCGGCGCAGTTCCGCGGTCAGGTCGGCCAGCCGGTCGAGGTTGGCCTGCATCCCGTCGAGCTTGCGGAGCGCCTTCTCCTTGCGCTTGCGGTGCTTGAGGACGCCGGCGGCCTCCTCGACGAAGGCACGGCGGTCCTCGGGGCGGCCGGAGAGGACGGCGTCGAGCTGGCCCTGGCCGACGATGACGTGCATCTCGCGGCCGATGCCGGCGTCGCTCAGCAGCTCCTGGACGTCGAGCAGCCGGACCTTGTCGCCGTTGATCTCGTACTCGCTCTCGCCGGAGCGGTACATCCGGCGGGTCACCGAGACCTCGGTGTAGTCGATCGGCAGTGCGCCGTCGGCGTTGTCGATGGTGAGCGTCACCTCGGCCCGGCCCAGCGCCGGGCGGCCGGCCGTGCCGGCGAAGATGACGTCCTCCATCTTGCCGCCGCGCAGGCTCTTGGCGCCCTGCTCGCCCAGGACCCAGGCGATGGCGTCGACGACGTTGGACTTGCCCGAGCCGTTCGGGCCGACGACGGCGGTGATGCCGGGCTCGAGGCGCAGCGTCGTGGGGGACGCGAAGGACTTGAAGCCCTTGAGCGTCAGGCTCGAGAGGTGCACTGGAAGGACCCCGTCCCTCTCACCCTTCGCAGGCTCGGGGTGAGCCTCCGGACGGGGCCAGAGGCGTTACGCCAGCGCGGGCTCGGCGTTGTCGCCGGCGAGGCTGAGCAGCTCGTGCGCGATGGCGGCGTCCCGCTGGGCCCGCAGCTCGGTCAGCTCCTGCTCCAGGCGGCGCACCTTGGCCCGCAGCACCGCGTTCTCCTCGAGTACGCGGAGCTCCGCACCGGACACGACGGAACCGAACAGGGCCTTGGCCATGGCGAAACGGCCTCTCACAGCTCGTGGGGGTTGCCCGGCGCCCCGGGAAGTCGGTCGGCGCGGGCTCGGTACCACCAGGGTGACAGCCCCGGACACGCAGGTCAACGCCAAGGACGCAGTCCTCCCGTGTCGGGCGGATGTCGTCTTCGTCACCCCGTGGTGAACCCGCGACCCCCGCTGACCGGGCGCTCCTCGCGCACCACGCCGGTGACCGCGCCGGGTGCGCGCGGCCCCTCGAGCGCAGCGAGGACGGCGCGCACGTCGTCGGCCGGCCCCTCCAGCTCCACCTCGACGCGGCCGTCGGGCAGGTTGCGCGCCCAGCCCGACAGACCGGCGGCGTCGGCCAGGCCGCGGACGAACCAGCGGTAACCGACACCCTGCACGTGACCGGAGACCAGCGCGTGCACCCGCACGGCGTCGCTCACGAGCGGCGCGCTCTCGGACGCGGCTGGCACTGCGGGCAGCTGTAGCTCGACCGGTTCATGAACGACTCCCGCACGATCGGCGTACCGCAGCGCGGACAGGGCCGGTCCACCTGGCCGTAGACGGCCAGGAAGCGGGAGAAGTAGCCGCTCTGCCCGTTGACGTCGACGTAGAGCGAGTCGAACGACGTCCCGCCCTGTGCCAGCGCCTCGCCGAGCACGCTGCGCACGCCGTCGAGCAGGTCGGCGACCTGCGCGCGGGTGAGCCGGTCGGTGGGGCGGGTGCCGTGCAGCCGGGCGCGCCACAGCGCCTCGTCGGCGTAGATGTTGCCGACGCCGCCCACGAGCGTCTGGTCCAGGAGGGCGCGCTTGACCTCCGTGCGCCGGCGGCGCAGCGCCGCGCTGAAGCCGGACTCGTCGAAGGAGGGGTCGAGCGGGTCGATCGCGATGTGCGCCACCCGCGGCGGGACGCCGTCGCCGTCCGGCGCGTCCTCCACGGCCAGCCCGCCGAAGGTGCGCTGGTCGACGAAGCGCAGCTCGCGGCCGCCGTCGGTGAAGGTGAGCCGGGCGCGCAGGTGCGTCTCGTCGGGCTGGGAGGGCTTCTCCACCAGCAGCTGGCCGCTCATGCCCAGGTGGGCCACCAGCGCCCGCCCCGAGCCGGTGCCGTCGGGCTCGGCCAGCGGCAGCCACAGGTACTTGCCGCGGCGGTGGGCGGCGGTGAGGGTGCGGCCGGTCAGCGCGGCTCCGAAGTGCTCGGTCCCCTCGAGGTGGCGGCGGACGGCGCGGGGGTGGTGCACCTCGACGGAGGCGACGGTGCGCCCGGCGACCCAGCGCGCCAGGCCCCGCCGCACCACCTCGACCTCGGGCAGCTCGGGCACGGGTCAGGCCCCGCCGTCGTCGGCGGTCTCCCGCCCGTTCGACAAGGCGCGCCAGGCGGCCTCGGCGGCCTCCTGCTCGGCGGCCTTCTTGGTGCGCCCGGTCCCCCGGCCGCGGACGACGTCGGCCAGCGACACCGCCGCGGTGAACACCTTGGCGTGCGGCGGGCCCTCGTCGGCGACGGCGTAGACCGGTGCGCCCAGGCCGCGGGCGGCGCCGAGCTCCTGGAGGCTGGTCTTCCAGTCCAGGCCCGCGCCGCGGGTGGCGGCGTCGGCCAGCAGCGGGTCGAACAGGCGGTGCACCAGCCCGCTGGTGACCTCCAGCCCCAGGCCCAGGTGCAGCGCGCCGATCAGCGCCTCGAGCGCGTCGGCGAGGATGGAGTCCTTCTCGCGGCCGCCGGTGGTCTCCTCGCCGCGGCCGAGCAGCAGGTGCGGGCCCAGGCCGCCGGCGCCCAGCCGGCGGGCGACGCCGGCCAGCGAGGTCATGTTGACCACCGACGCGCGCAGCTTGGCCAGTCGGCCCTCGGGCAGGCCGGGCTGGCTGCGGTAGAGCTCGTCGGTGACGACGAGGCCGAGCACCGAGTCGCCGAGGAACTCCAGGCGCTCGTTGGTGGGCAGTCCGCCGTGCTCGTAGGCGTAGGAGCGGTGCGTCAGCGCCAACGCCAGCAGGCCGCCGGGCAGCTCGACACCGAGGGCGTCGAGCAGCCAGGCGGCCGCGCGGTCGGCGTGCGCCTGCCCCGCCGGCGAGCCGCCGTCGGGGACGGCTGCCGTGCGGGGAGCGGCGCTGCCCACGAGAGGCGGGTCAGACCGAGAGGACCTGGCGGCCGGCGTGCTGGCCGCAGTTCGGGCAGGCCTGGTGCGGCGGCTTGAGCTGACCGCAGGCACGGTTGGGGCAGGGGGTGAGCGTGGGGGCGCTCGCCTTCCACTGCGACCGGCGGGCGCGGGTGTTGGCGCGGGACATCTTCCGCTTCGGGACGGCCACGGTCAGTTCTCCTCAGGGTCGTCCGGACGGTCGGTGACCGCTCCGGTGGTGAGACGGCCGGCGAGGCCGGCCCAGCGGGGGTCGACCAGCTCGTGGGAGTGGTCGGCCGGGAGGTCGTCGAGGCGCTGGCCGCAGCCCGAGCACAGGCCCGCGCAGTCCTCGGTGCAGGTGGGCGAGAGCGGGAGGGCCAGGACGACGGCGTCGCGGACCATCGGCTCGAGGTCGATCCGCTCGCCCTCGACGAGGCGGACCTCGTCCTCCTCGCTCGTGGCCTCCGTCGTGCTGCCGGGGTAGGCGTAGAGCTCCTGGACGTCGAGCTCGAGCGTGTCCTCGACCGGGTCCAGGCAGCGGGCGCACTGGCCCTCCACCGGCACCTCGACGTCGCCGGAGACCAGCACACCCTCCATCACCGACTCCAGCCGCAGCCGCAGGTGCACCGGGGCGCCGTCGGGCACGCCGATCAGCTCGAGCCGCCAGCCCGCGGGTGCCGGGATGGTGCGGTCGAGCTCCTGCATCGAGCCGGCGCGGCGGCCGAGCTCGCGCAGCTCGACGGCCCAGGGGTTGGCGGTGGGACGCCGGGCGTCGGTGGACGCGGCGCCTGGGCGGTGCGGTGCGGCAGGCATGTCGGTACTCGCGGGTCGCAGGTGGGAGGGGATCCGGCCGGGGAGGTCACCGGTGGACCAGCAACCGAGACTACCCGATCCCGCGGTGGCGCCGTCCGACGCCGGTGACGGACGGGAACGGCCCCTCCGCAGGGGCCCGGGCCGAGCTCGCGAGGCCTGGGGCGGAGGGGTCCTCCCTCAGGAGTCGCGGAGGGTGGAGCGGGCCTTCTCCACCGAGCGCAGCATCCGCTCGAGGGTCGCGCCGAAGTCCGCCAGCCGGGTGTCGACGTACTCGTCGACCTCGGCGCGCATCCGGTCCACCTCGGCCACGGTCTGCGCGCCCAGCTCGTCGGAGCGGTGGACCGCGCCGCGGTAGACCTCGGTCTCGCTGACCAGCCGCTCGTGCTCGGCCTCCGCCGCGGCCAGCAGCTCCGCCTGCTGGGCCTGCGCGTCGGCGAGCAGCGCCTCGTGGTGGGCGCGCGCCTCGGCGAGCAGCCGGTCGGCCTCCGCCTCGGCCCGGGCCAGCAGGTCGTCGGCCTCGGCCTGGGCCTGGGCGAGCACCTCGTCGCGCTGGCGGCGGGCGGTGCCGAGGACCTCCTCGCGCTGCCGGCGGGCGGCGGCCACGAGCCGGTCGGCCTCGTCGCGGGTGCGGCCGGTGAGCTGCTCGGCCTCGGCCTGGGCCTGCTCGAGGATCTCGGTGCGCTGCTCGACGATCGCGCCGGCGGCGTGCACCTCGTCGGGGAGGTTCTCGCGGAGGTCGTCGAGCAGGTCCAGCAGCTGGTCGCGCGGCACCATGCACGAGCCCGACATGGGCACGCCGCGGGCACTCTCGATGACCCGGCTCAGCTCGTCGACGACCTCGTAGAGCCGGTAGACGACCTCCGTCACGAGGTCTCCCGCTTGGCCAGCAGCCGGTCGAGCACGCCCTTCGGCACCAGCCGGGACACGTCCCCGCCGAAGGTGGCGATCTGCTTGACCAGGCTCGAGGAGAGGTGGCCCACCTGCGGGGCGGTGGGCACGAACAGCGTCTCGATCCCGGCCAGCTCGCGGTTCATCTGCGCCATCTGCAGCTCGTACTCGAAGTCGCTGACGGCGCGCAGGCCCTTGACCACCACCGGCAGGTCGTGGCTCCGGCAGTAGTCGACCAGCAGGCCGGTGAAGCTGTCGACGACGACGTTGGGCAGGTCGGCCACCGCCTCGCGCAGCAGTTCCATCCGCTCGTCGACGGTGAACAGGCCGGCCTTGCCGGGGTTGACCAGCACGGCCACCACCAGCTCGTCGTAGAGCGCGGCGGCCCGGGTGATCACGTCGACGTGTCCGTTGGTCACGGGGTCGAACGACCCGGGGCAGACCGCTCGCCTCACGGGAGCCGACCGTACCGGAGCAGCGCCTCGCCGTAGCGGCGGTCGCGGATCGGCTCGAGGGGTGTCGGCCACTCCCCCGGCGTCTCCCGGGCGGGCCGCTCGACCACGACCACGGCGCCCGGGGCCAGCCACCGCCCCGTGACCAGCGCCCGCAGCACGTCGTCGACCTCGGCGGCGGGCGTGGCGTACGGCGGGTCGGCGAGCACCAGGTCGAAGCGGGCCGGCGGCGGACCGGACAGGACGCCGCGCACCGGGCCGGCCACCACCCGGGCGCCGGGCAGACCGACGGCGGCGACGTTGGCGCGCAGCACCGGCAGCACCCGGGGGCCGTCCTCCACCAGCACCACCTGCGCCGCGCCGCGGGACAGCGCCTCCAGGCCGAGCGCGCCGGAGCCGGCGTAGAGGTCGAGCACGGCGGCGCCCTCGAGGTCGAGCAGCGTGCCGAGGCTGTTGAACAGCCCCTCGCGGGCGCGGTCGCCGGTGGGCCGCACGCCGCTGGGCGGCACCTTGAGCCGCCGTCCCCCGGCCGCGCCGGAGATCAGGCGCGTCATGCCTTCTCGAGGTAGGTCGCGCGCTCGTCGGTGGCCAGCGCCGCGACCTCGGCGGCCAGGCCGGGGTGGTCGGCCAGGCCGCGGTCGGTGGCCAGCAGCGCGGCGGCCTCGAGCCGGGCGGCGGCGATGAGCTCCTCGTCCTCCAGCAGCGACAGCAGCTTGACGTTCGAGCGCCGGCCCGACTGCGCGGCGCCGAGGACGTCGCCCTCCCGCCGCGTCTCGAGGTCCACCCGGGCCAGCTCGAAGCCGTCGGAGGTCGAGGCGACCGCGGTCAGCCGCTGCCCGGTGGCCGAGGCGAGCGAGAGCTCGGTCACCAGCAGGCACAGTCCCTGGTGCCTGCCGCGGGCGACGCGGCCGCGCAGCTGGTGCAGCTGGCTGACGCCGAACCGGTCGGCGTCCAGGACGACCATGACCGTGGCGTTGGGCACGTCGACGCCGACCTCGACGACGGTGGTGGCCACCAGGACGTCGACCTCGCGGGCGGCGAACGCGCGCATCGTCGCCTCCTTGGCCTCGGGCGTCATCCGGCCGTGCAGCACCGCCAGCCGCAGCCCCGCCAGCGGGCCCTCGTGCAGCGCCTCGGCGACGTCGAGCACGGCCAGCGGCGGGCGCCGGTCGCCGCCGCCGGCCTCCTCGGGGGCGCCGTCGGCGTCGTCGGGGGCGTCGGTCTCGGCGCTGCCGGTGTCGTCGTCGCCGATGCGCGGGCAGACGACGTAGGCCTGCCGGCCGGCGGCGACCTCCTCGCGCAGCCGCTCCCAGGCCCGGTCCAGCCAGGCCGGCTTGTCGCTGGCCGGGACGACGGAGCTGGCCACCCCGCCCCGGCCGCTGGGCAGCTGGCGCAGCACCGAGGTCTCCAGGTCGCCGTAGACGGTCATGGCGACCGTGCGCGGGATCGGCGTGGCGGTCATGACCAGCACGTGCGGCGGCCGGTCGCCCTTGGCGCGCAGGGCGTCGCGCTGCTCGACGCCGAAGCGGTGCTGCTCGTCGACGACGACCAGGCCCAGGTCGGCGAAGTCGACGCCCTCCTGCAGCAGCGCGTGGGTGCCGACGACGATGCCGGCGCTGCCGTCGGCGACCGCGGCGCGGGCCTCGCGGCGGGCGGCGGCCTTGAGCGAGCCGGTGAGCAGCACCACCCGCGTGCCCGCCGGGTCGCCGTCGAGCTCCCCGGCGCGGGCGAGCGGGCCGAGCATCGCGGCGATGCTGCGGGCGTGCTGGGCGGCCAGCACCTCGGTGGGCGCCAGCAGCGCGGCCTGCCCGCCGGCGTCGACCACCTGCGCCATCGCCCGCAGCGCCACCACGGTCTTGCCGGAGCCGACCTCGCCCTGCAGCAGCCGGTGCATCGGGGAGTCGCGGGAGAGCTCGGCGGCCAGCTCCTCCCCCACCGCGCGCTGGCCCTCGGTGAGCTCGAACGGCAGTGCGGCGTCGACGGCGTCGAGCAGGCCGCCGCCGCGGGGCGGCCGGGCGGTGCCGGGCTCGAGCGCGGCGGCGCGGCGCCGGGCGGCGAGCACCAGCTGCAGGGTGAGCGCCTCGTCCCACTTGAGCCGCTCGGCGGCGCGGTCGACGTCGTCCTGCGAGGTCGGGCGGTGGACGTCGAGCAGCGCGGCCGGGAGGCTGGGCAGCCCGTGCCGGGCGCGCAGCTCCTCGGGCAGCGGGTCCTCGACGAAGCCGAAGCCGCCCGAGGCGTCGAGCAGCAGCCGCACCGACTTCTGCACCACCCAGCTGGAGACGTCCTTGGTGGCCGGGTAGATCGGGATGAGGGCGCGGGCCCAGTCCTCGTCGTCGTCGCCGGTGATCAGGTGGAAGTCGGGGTGGGCGAACTGCTTGGCGCGGCGGTACTCGCCGACGGTCCCCGCGAACAGCCCCCAGGCACCCTCGCGCAGGTTGCCGTGCCTGCGGTTGAAGAAGACCAGCTGCATCTCCCCGGCGCCGTCGCCCACGGTGACCTCGGTCAGCGAGCCGGGGCGGTTGCGCATCCTGCGGGTGGTGACCCGGCGGACCTGGGCCAGGACGGTGACGCGGTCGCCGACCTGGAGGTCGTCGAGCCGGGTCATCTCGCCACGGCGGGCGTAGCGGCGCGGGTAGTGGCGCAGCAGGTCGCGGACGGTGTGCAGCTCCAGCGACTCGGCCATCGCCTTGGCCGTCTTCGCGCCGAGCACCCGCGACAGCGGGGTCTCGAGGGTCACCGCCACGTCACTCGACCCCCGCCTGCAGCGGGACCGTGCCCCCCGCGTCGTAGCGGACCACCTCGACCGTCGGGTGCGCCCGCGCCAGGTGCGCGCACAGGGCGTCACCGAGCGCGGGGTCCGGGCCGACCAGCAGGGTGGCCATCTCCCCGCCGGCCGACAGCAGCCGGTCGAGCAGGTCGCGGGCGACGGCGGCGAGGTCGGCTCCCACCACGACGACGTCGCCCTCGGCCGAGCCCAGGACGTCGCCGGCGCGGCACGGGCCGGCACTGGTGAGCGCGTCCTGCCCGGCGACGGTGACCTCGGCCCACCGGGTCGCGGCGGCGGCCTCGGCCATGCCGATGACGTCGTCGCCGAAGCGCAGGGCGGGGTCGGCCACGGCGACCGCGGCCAGTCCCTGCACCGGGGCGCGGGTGGGGACGACCGCGACCTCGCGGCCGGCCTCCCGGGCGCGGGTCGCGGCCCGGGCGGCGACGGGGGTGAGCGCGGCGTCGTTGGGCAGCACGACCACGTCGGTGGCGGTCGAGGCGAGGACCGCGGCGAGCACGTCGTCCTCCCCGATCCCCCCGGGCCCGCCCGTCACCACGTGCACGCCCTCGCCGGTGAACAGCTCCGCCGGGCCGTCGCCGGGGACCAGGGCGACCACCGCGCGGCGGCCGGGCACGGGCGCGGCGGGGAGCACCGGTGCGAGCGGGGTCACCGCGATCCGGTACGGCCGGCCCGCCTCGATGCCGGCCTCGATCGCCGCGCCGACCTCGCTGGTGTGCACGTGCACGTTCCACTCGCGGCCGGTGGGGGTGTCGACGCCGACGACGACCAGGCTGTCGCCAAGCACGGCCAGCCGGGACTGCAGGCGGGCCACGCCGGCCTCGTCGGCGCCGGCGAGCAGGTACTGCACCTCGCTGCCGGGACCGGGCGGGGGCTGGTGCGGGGCGTGCGCCGGATCGCGGCGGCGTGGGGCGCCGGTGAGCAGCGGCAGGTGGGCGGGCTCGACCCCGGTGACGGTGGCGACCAGCGCGTCGAGGACCAGGCACAGCCCCGCGCCGCCGGCGTCGACGACCCCGGCGTCGCGAAGCACGTCGAGCTGGCCGGGCGTGGCCGCCAGCGCGGCGCGGGCGCCGTCGGCGGCGGCGGCGACCACGTCGGCGAGTCCGGCCCGGCCGGCCGCGACGGCCGCCCCCGCGGTCTCGGCCCCGGCGCGGGCCACGGTGAGGAAGGTGCCCTCCTCGGGGTCGGCGACCGCGCCGTAGGCGGTGTCGGCGGCCTTCTGCAGCGCGGCGGCGAGGGCCGGTCCGTCGGCGGGCTCCTGACCGGCGAGGTTGTCGGCCAGGCCGCGCAGCAGCTGGGCGAGGATCGTGCCGCTGTTGCCGCGGGCGCCGAGGACCGCGCCGCGGGCGAGCGCCGTCCAGGCGGGCTCCGCGCCGGCCGCGTCCAGGGCCGCGAGTGCCGCCTCGGCCGTGAGCACCAGGTTGGTGCCGGTGTCGCCGTCGGGCACCGGGAAGACGTTGAGTTCGTCGAGCTGCTCGCGGCCCGCGGACAGCGCCGCGACCGCGGCCCGGCACCACTGTCCGACCGCGGCGTCGTCGAGCGCCTGCAGCACGGCCGGAGGGTACCTGCGGGCACCGACTCCCCCGGTCGCGTCGCCCCGGCCGGCGCCCGCGCCCGGCCGCGGCGACGCCCCGCGCGGCGAGCGGTTAGACTGGCCGACGGTCTTGCGGTCGCCGTCCGTGCGCCGCCGTTTGCTGACGATCTTCTGGGAGTGATCCACCGTGGCTGCCGTGTGCGATGTCTGTGGCAAGGGGCCCGGTTTCGGTATGTCGGTGTCGCACTCGCACCGCCGCACGCCGCGCCGTTGGAACCCGAACATCCAGTCGGTGCGGGCGCTGGTCGCGCCCGGCAACCGCCGCCGCATCAACGCCTGTACCTCGTGCATCCGCGCGGGCAAGGTCGTCCGCGCATAGCTGAAGGACCCTCCTGCCCCCCACCGCTCGCAGGCTCGCGGCGGGCCCCTGCAGGAGGGCCGTTCCAGCACGGGACGAGGACCCCGGAGGTCGACGACCTCCGGGGTCCTCCGCGTACCCGGGGTCCGGCCTAGCCGCCGATCCCCCGCGCCCGCGCCGCGGTCACGACCACGTCGACGACGGCGTCCAGCGGCAGCGCCGTCCCGTCGACGACGACGTGGTAGTGCCGGGCCGCCGCCGGGTCGCACCGGTAGAAGTGGCGGACGTAGGCCTCGCGCGTGCGGTCGTTGGCCTGCATCTCCTGCCGCAGCTCGCCCTCGGGGCGGCCGTAGCGCAGCACCGCCGCCCGCAGCCGCGCCTCGGGCGGCCCGTCGAGCCGCACGTGCAGCGCGTCGGGCCGGTCGCGCAGCACCATCGCGCCGGCCCGGCCGAGGACGACGCCGCCGGCGCCGTCGGCGATCTCGTGCAGCACGCGCTCGGTCTGCTCGCGGTAGGCCCGCTCGTCGGGCTGCGGGGGCAGCGGGACGACGCCGCCCACGGGGTCGGGCATGGCACCGAGCGAGGCCACCAGCCGCCACAGCCCGCGCAGGACGCGCTCGTCGTTGGCCTCGGCGTCGTCCTGCGACACGCCCAGGCGCCCGGCCACCCGCGCCGGGATGGCGCGGTCGTGGAAGGGCAGGCCGAGCCGCTCGGCCACCGCCGGCGCCACCTCCGGCCCGCCGGCCCCGTAGGACGCCGACACCGTCACGATGCCCACGGCTGCTCCTCCCGCTCCCCGGCCGGGCCGGCCAGCTGCTTGCCCAGGAACACCGCGCCCGGTTCCCCGCCGTAGACGCCGAACCCCGGGACCGGCGCGTAGCCCATCCCCTCGTACAGCGCCACCGCCTCGGGCTGCCGGTACCCGGTGTTGAGCACCACCGCGCGGTACCCGGCGCGGGCCGCGGACTCCTCCAGGGCGGTCACGACCACCTGGGCGAGCCCGCGGCGGCGGAAGGCCGGCTCCACGTAGACCCGCTTGACCTCCGCCTCGCCCGGGGCGCCCTCGGCGTGCCGCCGCCACGCGCCGCAGCCGGCGGGGACGCCGTCGACCTCGGCGACGAGGAACACCCCCGCCGGCGGCACGAACTCCGCGGGGTCGACCACGGCCTCGTCCGGTCCGCCGTAGCGGTCGACGTACTCCTGCTGCACCCGGTCGACCAGCGCGCGGGCCACCGGGTCGTCGTAGGGCACCGCGCGCAGGACGGCGACCGTCCCGTCCCGCAGCCGCGCCTCAGCCGAAGTGGACATGCCCGGTCCTCCCCGCACCCAGTGCCGTCGCGACCTCCGCGGCCGGCTCCCCGCCCACGAACACGCCCGGTTCCCCGGAGCGCACCTCCCCCACCGCCACCCAGCCCCCGGGCAGCGCGGTCCCGCCCGGGAAGGTGGCCAGCAGGGCGTGGTCCTCCCCGCCGGTGAGCACCCACGCCAGCGGGTCGGTGCCCAGCGCGGCGGCCACCTGCTGCAGCGGGCCCGGCGGCTCGAGCATCGTGCGCACCAGCGCCGCGCGGTCGACGTCGACCACCACGCCGCTGTCGGCCGCGAGGTGCCCGGCGTCGGCCAGCAGGCCGTCGCTGACGTCGCACATCGCGGTGGCGCCGGCGTCGGCGGCGGCCGGCCCCGCGGCGTAGGGCGGGCTGGGCCGCCGGTGTGCGGTGACCGCGGCCAGCGGGCTGCTGAAGCCGCGGCGCAGCACCGCCAGCCCGCAGGCCGACCAGCCCAGCCGTCCCGCGACGGCCAGCACGTCGCCGGGGCGGGCGCCCGAGCGCAGCACCGGCGCCCGCCCGGCGAGGTCGCCCAGCGCGGTCACCGACAGCACGACGGCGGCGCTGTCGGGCGCGGAGGCGACGGTGTCCCCGCCGACCACGGCGGCGCCCAGCGGCGCGCACTCGGCGGCCATGCCGGCGGCCACGCCCTCCAGCCACGACGTCGGCGTGTCCGCGGGGCAGGCCAGGCCGACCAGCAGCGCGGTGGCCACCCCGCCCATCGCGGCGACGTCGGCGAGGTTGGCCGCGGCGGCCTTGTGCCCGACGTCCTCGGCCGAGGACCAGTCCCGCCGGAAGTGGCGGCCCTCCACGAGCACGTCGGTGGTCGCCACCACCCGGCCGTCGGGGACGCGCAGCACCGCGGCGTCGTCGCCCGGTCCCACCTCGGCGGCCGCCGCGGACCCGGCCCGCGCGACCACCCGGGCGATGACCCCGAACTCCCCGACCACGCGGACGCTGTCGGCCAGGTCCTCGCGCGGGACCAGCGGACGGGGTCGTGTCACCGGGTCCTCCGGGGGGCTGCGGTAGGTTGCGGTCCGATCCGCCCGCCGGTGCCGGACCGGCACCGGCAGCGCTGCCCGAGGAAGGTCGTCCCGTGGTCCACGCCTACATCCTGATCCAGACCGAAGTCGGCAAGGCCGCCCAGGTGGCCTCGACGATCAGCGAGATCGCCGGCGTGACCAAGGCCGAGGACGTCACCGGCCCGTACGACGTCATCGTCCGCGCCGAGGCCGACACCGTCGACGACCTCGGCCGCCTCGTCGTCGCCCGCGTGCAGTCGGTCGACGGCATCACGCGCACGCTGACCTGCCCCGTCGTCAACATCTGAAGACCGCTGAGCGAGCCTCCCCCCGCCGACGACGGGACCGGTCCCGGGGCCGGCGCGCCCGACCGGCGTCCCGACCCGCTGCGCCGGCTGGCGCTGCTCGCGCTGGCCGTCGCCGTCCCGGTGCTGGTCGTGGTCCTCGTCCTGGCCAACGTCCTCGGCGGCAGCGACACGGACGACGACGACGCGGTCGCCGACGTGAGCGGGGGCACCAGCCCGCAGCGCGCCGAGGACCTCCCGCCGCTGCCGGTCGAGGTGCCGGCCCCGACGCCCGAGGCCGACGCCACCTGCCCGCAGCTCATGCAGGTCCTCCCCCTCGACCTGCTCGGCGACCCTGCCCGGCTGGTCGACTCCGACACCCCCTACGCGGCCGCGTGGGGCGACCCGGCGGTGGTGCTCGTGTGCGGCGTGCCGCAGCCGGAGGGCCTGGTCCCCGGCGAGGGGCTGTTCACCATCAACGGGGTGACCTGGTATGTCGACCAGACCGATCCGGAGGCCACGGTGTGGACGGCGGTCGACCGCGCCGTCTACGTGGAGGTCAGCCTGCCGCCGGACGTCGACAGCGCCCCGGTGACCGCGCTCAGCGACGTCCTGGCCGCCGCCCTGCCCGCCCGGTAGCCCTGCCCGCCTGATCACCCTGCCCGCCCGGTGGCCCTGCCCGTCCGGCGGCTCAGGCCAGCGGCAGCCGGTCGAGCTGGGCGAGCACCACCGCGCGCAGCTCCGCGGTGGCCGCCTCCGTGCTGTCGGCCACCGCGGTCACCGCGACGCTGAAGACGCCGTGCGCGCACCAGGCGAACGCGGCCGGGCCGGAGAGGCCGGTGGTCGGGTCGGTCCCGTCGGCCGGCGCGGTCACGGTGAGCAGGCTGCAGCCCCCGGGCAGGTCGGCCGGGTCGCGGCGCAGCACGCCCTCGTAGAGCGCCGCGTCGTTGCCCGCCAGGTCCTCGGCGTAGGCCGCGGCGCCGGTGTGGGCGTCGAACTGGTCGACGAAGACGCTGGTCAGCGGTCCGGTGGTCGAGCCCCAGAACCGCTCCCAGCCGTGCCGGTAGCCGTAGTCGCGCAGCACCGCGCGCTCGCGAGCGGGGTCCTCGGCGTAGCCGGCGACGTCGTCGACGGACTTGGCACCGGCGGGCGGCGCGAGGTCCTCGTCGGGGATGCGGGGCAGGCCCGAGGGCACCCGGGCCAGCACCAGCGCGCCGAGCTCCTCGACGGTCGCCGGTGTCGCCGTCGCCGGCGCGGGGGTGGCGCTGCCGGCCACCGTCGGCGTGCAGCCGGTGAGGGCCAGCAGGCCCACGGCGAGCGCGACCGACCGGCCCGGGTTCACCGCGGGGTCCGCGCGTCCCCCGGACGGCCCGCGCGCGCCAGTGCCGAGGCGACCAGCCGGTCCACCAGCTCGGGGTAGCCGACCCCGCTGGCCGCCCACATGCGCGGGAACATCGAGATGGGCGTGAAGCCCGGCATCGTGTTGACCTCGTTGACCACGAGCCGCTCGGCGCCGTCGGGGCCGGTGCCGAGGAAGAAGTCCACGCGGGCCAGCCCCTCGCAGTCCAGGGCGAGGTAGGCCCGGCAGGAGGCCTCCTGCACCATCCGCGTCTGCCCGGCGGTGAGGTCGGCCGGGACGTCGAACTCCACGGCGTCCTCGAGGTACTTCGCGCTGAAGTCGTACCAGTCGGTGCCCGGCCGCAGCCGGATCTCGGCGGGCAGGCTGGCCTCGGGCGGGCCGCCGTCGCGGCCGGCCAGCACGCCGCACTCGATCTCCCGCCCGGGGACGGCGGCCTCCACGACCACCTTCGGGTCGACGGCGGCGGCGGTGGCCACGGCCTCCGGGAACTGCACCCAGTCGGTGACCTTGGTGATGCCGATGCTCGACCCGGCCCGCGAGGGCTTGACGAACACCGGCAGCCCCAGCCGCTCGCGATCGGCCGCGGTGAGGACGTCGGGGTCGGCGCAGAGCGCTCCCCCGGCGTCGCGCAGCACCACGTGGTCGCCCTGCGGCAGCCCGGAGGCGGCCAGGAGCTTCTTGGTGAACTCCTTGTCCATCGACGCGGCGCTGGCGAACACGCCCGACCCGACGTAGGGCAGCCCGCTCGTCTCCAGCAGCCCCTGGACGGTGCCGTCCTCGCCGTAGGCGCCGTGCAGCACCGGGAAGACGACGTCGACCTCGGTCAGCGCCGGGCCGATCGCGGCGGTCGGCTCCAGCACCGCCAGGCCGCGGCCGGCGGGGTCGCCGACCAGCGAGACCGCCGTCCCGCCGGTCACCTCGGGCAGCCGGCCGCCGTCGATGGCCAGCTGCTGGCCGGGCTCGGGCAGCACCCAGCGCCCGTCGCGGGCGATGCCCACCGGCACCACCTCGTAGCGCTCGGGGTCGAGGGCGGCCATGACGCTGCCCGCCGAGACGCAGGAGATGGCGTGCTCGGCGCTGCGCCCCCCGAACACGACCGCGACGCGCACCCTGCCTGTCCCGCTCATCGCGGCCGACCCTAGTCGACGCCGGGCACGCGTCCCGCGCTCCGGCAGGGCCGGTCCGCGCGCCGTGTGGGACTCTCGTCGCGATGCGGGAGAACGCGGCCCCTCCGGTGGACCCCCAGCCTCCGGCGGCGACGGCACACGACGAGGGGCCTGACCACGGGGTCGCTGCGGCGCGCCGTCACCCGCTCCGGCTGCGGCTGGCCGGCGCCGCCGTGCACGCCTACACGGCGCTGGGGTCGGTGCTGGGGCTGCTGGTGGTGCTCGCCGCGCTCGAGGGCGAGGCGGTCACCGCGCTGTGGATCGGCCTGGCGGCGCTGGTGATCGACGGCACCGACGGGATGCTGGCCCGCCGCGCGCGGGTCAAGGAGACGATCCCCTGGTTCGACGGCGCGCTGCTGGACAACATCGTCGACTACCTCACCTACGTCTTCGCCCCGGTGGTCCTGCTGTGGACCACCGGGGCGCTGCCGCACGACTGGCGGGGCTGGCTGCTCGCCGCCCTGCCGCTGCTGGCCTCGAGCTACCAGTTCTGCCGGGTCGACGCGAAGACCGACGACCACACCTTCCTCGGCTTCCCGAGCTACTGGAACGTCGTCGCGTTCTACGCGGTGGTGCTCGACCTCTCCCAGGTCGCGGTGGCCGTCACGCTGGTGGTCTGCTCGGTGCTGGTGTTCGTGCCGGTGCGCTACCTCTACCCCTCGCGCACCGAGGCGCTGTGGCAGCTGAGCATGCTGCTGACGGTCGTCTGGCTGGTGTCCTACGCCGTCCTGCTGGTGCAGTACCCCGACCCGAACCCGGTCGTGGTGGTGCTGTCCTTCGCCTACCTCGTGTACTACCTGGGCTTCAGCGGCTGGCTCACCGCCCGCGCGGCGCACCGCCGTCGCCGGGACGCCCGCGCCGCCACCTGAGCCACGGCGCCGTCGGCGCCCCCGCGGCCGCGGTCAGGCGGCGTCGAGCCCGGCCACGAGGTCGGCGACGACGTCGTCGGTGTCCTCGATGCCGCAGGAGAAGCGCACGAACCCCGCCGGGACGGCGTCCCCGCCCCACTGCGCCCGCCGGTCGACGGTGCTGTGCACGCCGCCGAAGCTGGTCGCCGCCGTCCACAGCCGGGTGGCGGCGAGGAAGCGGCCGACGGCGTCCTCGTCGGCGAGCTCGGCCGACACGACGCCGCCCGGGCGCAGCATCTGCCGGGTCGCCAGCGCGTACGACGGGTCGCCGGGCCGCCACGGCCAGCGGACGCCGGTGACCGCCGGGTGCGCCGCCAGCGCCGCCGTCACCGCCTCCGCGGTGGTCGCCTGGCGGGCCAGCCGCAGGTCCAGGGTGCTCATCGACCGGTGGCCCAGCCACGCGTCGAAGGCGCCCGGCGTGGCGCCGGTGTGGTCGCGCCAGCCCTTGAGCCGGTCGTGGAGCTCGTCGGAGGTGGTCGACACGTGGCCCAGCAGCAGGTCGCTGTGCCCGGTGAGGGCCTTGGTGTCCGCGCCGACGGTGAGGTCGGCGCCCAGGGCCAGGGGCCGCTGGCCGAGCGGGGTGGCCGTGGTGTTGTCGACCGCGAGCAGCGCTCCGGCGGCGCGGGTGGCCGCGGCGACGGCGGCGACGTCGCACAGGTCGAGGTGCGGGTTGCTCGGCGTCTCCAGGAGCACCATCCGGGCGCCCTCGAGGTCGCCGCGGGCGGCGACGTCGGCGATCTCCAGGGTGGACACGTACTCCACGCGCACGCCCAGCCGCTCGAGCTCGTCGCGGGCCAGCAGCCGCGTGGCGTAGTAGCCGTCGGCGGGCAGCACCAGCCGGTCGCCGGCCGACACCAGCGCCATGACCGCGGCGGAGACCGCGGCCATCCCCGTGGCGAAGGACAGGCAGCGGCCGCCGTCGAGCGCGCCGACCGCCGTCTCGAAGGCCCGGTACGTCGGGTGTTCGGTGCGGGCGTAGGCGTCCACACCGTTCGCGCGGGGCGGCAGGCCGCCGAGGTGGTAGGGCGCGGCGAACACCGGCGAGGGCCGCAGCGGCGTGCCGGGCACCGGCGGCCCGTCGCCGGCGTGGACCGACCGGGTGCCGTCCCCCCACCCGTCGGGCAGCGTGCTCACTCCGACTTCGCCTCGCGGGACATGATCTCCTTGAGCACCGCCTGGGCGGGGACGCCGTCGTGGCACACCTTCACGACGGCCTCGGTGAGCGGCACGTCGATGCCGTGGGCCCGTGCCAGCTCCAGCACCGGCCGGCAGCTCTTGACGCCCTCGGCCACCTGCCGGGTCTCGCGCTGCACCTCCTCCAGCGACATCCCGCGGCCGAGCTTCTCCCCGAAGGTGCGGTTGCGGGACAGCGGCGAGCTGCAGGTGGCCACCAGGTCGCCGAGGCCGGCCAGCCCCGCGAACGTGGTCAGCTCCGCGCCGAGCGCGGTCCCCAGCCGGGCGGTCTCGGCCAGCCCGCGGGTGATCAGCGAGGCACGGGTGTTGTCGCCGAAGCCCATGCCCTCGGCGATGCCGCAGGCCAGCGCGATGACGTTCTTCACCGCGCCGCCGAGCTCGCAGCCGACCAGGTCGCGGTTGGTGTAGGGCCGGAAGTAGGGGGTGTGGCAGGCCGCCTGCAGCGCCGTCGCGCGGTCGTCGTCGGAGCAGGCGATCACGGTGGCCGCCGGCTGCTCCTCGGCGATCTCGCGGGCGAGGTTGGGGCCCGACAGCGCGGCCACCCGGTCGGGGCCGGCGCCGGTGACCTCGCAGATCACCTCGCTCATCCGCTTGGTGCTGCCCAGCTCGATGCCCTTCATCAGCGACAGCAGGCTGGCGTCGGGCGGCAGCAGGGGCGCCCAGGCGGTGAGGTTGGCCCGCAGCGACTGGGAGGGGACGGCGAGCACGACGACGTCGGCCCCGTCGAGCGCCAACGCGGCGTCGACGGTCGCCGTCAGCGTCTGCGGGAGCCGGACGCCGGGCAGGTAGTCGGGGTTCTCCCCCGTCTCGGTGATCGCCTCGCACAGCTCGGGACGGCGGGCGTGCAGCGTGACCGTGCAGCCGGCGTCGGCCAGCACCTTGGCGAACGTCGTCCCCCAGGAGCCGGCCCCGAGGACGGCGGCGCGGGTGCCGCGGCCCGAGCGCTCCGGCCCGCTCACGCGGCGCTCCCGGGCGGGTCGCCGGGCAGCGACCGGCCCGGCCGACGGGCGGACGGCGGCGGCGCGGGCTCGCCGCGCAGCGCCGCCAGCTCCTCGCGCACCCGGCCCATGATCAGGTCGGTGGTCGAGCGGAGCAGGTCGGGCGTCAGCGCGCGCCCGGCGCGGACCTCCGCCCGCAGTGCGGAGAGGTCCACCGGTTCCCCGATCGCGTGGTCGACGGGCGTGCGCAGCCGCAGGTGCAGCTTCTTGTCGTGGTAGTCGTGCACCCGCTGCGGACCCCACTGGGCCACCGGCAGCACGACGGCGTCGGTGGTCAGCGCCAGCCGGGCCACGCCGGTGCGCGCCTCCATGGGCCACCAGTCGGGGTCGCGGGTCACCGAGCCCTCCGGGTAGATGACCACGACGTTGCCGGCCTCGAGGTCGGCCGCGGCCGCCGACAGCGAACCGCGGGCCTCGGAGGAGCCGCGCGCGACCGGGATCTGGCCGGCGTCGAGCAGGATGCGGCCCGCCAGGCCCCGGAACACGGCCTGCTTGGCCAGGAAGTGCGGGATGCGGCCGTGGTCGTACACCAGCCGCGCGCAGGCCAGCGGGTCGAGCACCGACACGTGGTTGGCGACCAGCAGCACCGGACCGGTGCGCGGGAACCGCTCGCCGTGCCGGTAGCGCAGCCGGAACAGCAGGGAGGCCACCGGGTAGATGACGACCACGGCGAGCCTGAGCGACCACGGCAGCCGGCCCCGCTCGTGCAGGACCCGCGGTCGCGGCTGCGCGACCGTCCCGCGCCCGGCGGACTGCTCCTCGGTCACCGGCACCCCTCCGCTCGGTCGTGATGACGGGCACATGATCGCACCGGGGCCGCGCCCCCGGTCCGGCAGTGCCGTCCGGCGGCGGGCGCGGTGTGCTCACATGGACCCCGTGCGCTGGTCCGTGGTCGTCCCGGCGAAGCGGCTCGGCGCGGCCAAGACCCGCCTGCACCCGCTGACCGGCGGGCCCGCGGCGGGCGACCGGCACGCGGTGCTCGTGCTCGCCCTGCTGGCCGACACGGTGGCCGCCGCCCGAGCCTGCCCCGCGGTCGACGACGTCGTCGTGGTCACCGACGACGACCGCGCCGCCGCCGCGGTCGCCGCGCTCGGGGCGCGCACCGTCCCCGACGCGCCCGACCGGGGCCTCAACCCCGCCCTCGCCCACGGCGCGGGCGCCGCGGTGACCGCGGCGGTGGCCGCGCTGTCGTCGGACCTGCCGGCACTGCGCCCCGCCGAGCTGGCCGCGGCGCTGGCCGCCGCGGAGGGCGCGCCGCGGGGCTTCGTCGCCGACGCGGCCGGCACCGGGACCACCCTGCTGACCGCGGCCGGCGTGCCGCTGGACCCGCGATTCGGGCGCGGCTCGGCCGCCGCGCACACCGCCGCCGGGGCGCTGCCGCTGGGCGGGGACTGGCCGGGGCTGCGCCGCGACGTCGACACCCCCGCCGACCTCGCCGCGGCCGCCGCCCTGGGGCTGGGGCCGGCGACCGCGGCGCTGCTCCCCCGGCTGCTGCCCCGCACCGGCTGAGCGACCCGCGGCGGGTCGTCCGCCGTTTCCCCGGGTGCGGCACGATGACGCCGTGGCAGCGGAGACGACGACGGCCGGGACGACGCGCGCACCGCAGGGCGAGGAACCGCCGGCGCTGCCCGCCGACCGCTTCCTCAACCGGGAGCTGTCGTGGCTGGACTTCAACGCGCGGGTGCTCGAGCTGGCCGAGGACGAGACGCTGCCGCTGCTGGAGCGGGTCAAGTTCCTGGCGATCTTCGCGGGCAACCTCGACGAGTTCTACATGGTGCGCATCGCCGGGCTCAAACGGCGGCTGAGCACCGGCCTGACCGTCCGCTCCCCCGACGGGCTGACCATCCGCGAGCAGCTGACGCGGGTCACCGAGCGAACCCAGGAGCTGGTGCACCGGCACGCGGTCGCCTTCGAGCAGGACGTCACGCCGAGGCTGGAGGCGGCCGGCATCCGGATCGTGCACTGGTCCGACCTCGCCGAGCCCGAGACCCGGCGGCTGCGCGAGTACTTCCGCGACCAGGTGTTCCCGGTGCTCACGCCCCTGGCGGTCGACCCGGCCCACCCCTTCCCCTACATCAGCGGGCTGTCGCTCAACCTCGCCGTCTCGGTGCGCGACCCCGACACCGGCACGCGGCACTTCGCCCGCCTGAAGGTGCCCAACAACGTGCCGCGGTTCGTGCCGGTGGGCGCCGGCCAGGCGCAGGACGCCTCCGGCCAGGCCACGTTCCTGCCGCTCGAGGACCTCATCGCCGCCCACCTGACCTCGCTGTTCCCCGGCCTCGACGTCGTCGACCACCACCTGTTCCGGGTCACCCGCAACGCCGACCTCGAGGTGGAGGAGGACCGCGACGAGGACCTGCTGCAGGCCCTCGAGCGGGAACTGGCCCGCCGCCGCTTCGGCCCGGCCGTGCGGCTGGAGGT
This sequence comes from Geodermatophilus dictyosporus, assembly GCF_900115505.1. Taxonomy (GTDB): domain Bacteria; phylum Actinomycetota; class Actinomycetes; order Mycobacteriales; family Geodermatophilaceae; genus Geodermatophilus; species Geodermatophilus dictyosporus. The sequence goes on from NZ_FOWQ01000002.1 coordinate 96,035, forward strand.
GACCGAGACGATGGACCCGCAGATCCTCGACGTCCTCGTCTCCGAGCTCGAGGTCAGCCCGCAGGACGTCGTCACCGTGCCCGGCCTGCTCGACCTGGCCTCCCTGTGGGCGCTCTACGACCTCGACCGGCCCGAGCTCAAGGACGAGCCGTTCGTGCCGGCCACCCACCCGCGCCTGTCCGAGGGCGAGACGCCCAAGAGCGTGTTCGCCACGCTGCGCGAGGGCGACGTGCTGGTGCACCACCCCTACCACTCGTTCGCGACCAGCGTGCAGCGCTTCATCGAGCAGGCCGCGGCCGACCCGCACGTGCTGGCGATCAAGCAGACGCTCTACCGCACCTCCGGCGACTCGCCGATCGTCACCGCGCTGATCGAGGCGGCCGAGGCCGGGAAGCAGGTCGTGGTGCTGGTGGAGGTCAAGGCGCGCTTCGACGAGGAGGCCAACATCACCTGGGCCCGCTCGCTGGAGCGGGCCGGCTGCCACGTCGTCTACGGGCTGGTGGGCCTCAAGACGCACTGCAAGACCGCGCTGGTGGTGCGGCGGGAGAGCGGCGTCATCCGCCGGTACGTGCACATCGGCACGGGCAACTACAACCCGAAGACCGCGCGCCTCTACGAGGACCTGGGCATCCTCACCGCCGACCCGCGGGTGGGCGCCGACCTCACCGACCTGTTCAACACCCTGACCGGCTACTCGCGGCAGACCAGCTACCGGCAGCTGATGGTCGCGCCGCACGGCATCCGCAGCGGGCTGGTCGACAAGATCCGCCGGGAGGCGCGGCACGCGGCCGAGGGACGGCCCTGCGGCATCCGGTTCAAGGTGAACTCCCTGGTCGACGAGGGGGTCATCGACGCGCTCTACGAGGCCGCGCGGGCCGGCGTCCCCGTGGAGCTGTTCATCCGCGGCATCTGCGCGCTGCGGCCGGGGGTGCCCGGGCTGTCCGAGGGCATCCGGGTGCGCTCGATCGTCGGCCGCTTCCTGGAGCACTCGCGGGTGATGGCCTTCTGCAACGGCGGGGAGCAGGAGTGGTGGATCGGCAGCGCCGACCTCATGCACCGCAACCTCGACCGCCGCGTCGAGGTGCTGCTGCGGGTCTGCGACGAGACCGCGCAGCGCGAGCTGCAGCGGGTCTTCGACGCCGCGATGGCCCCCGGCGTGCGCTGCTGGGAGCTCGGCCCCGAGGGCGCCTGGACCCGGCTGGACGGGCGCGACTACCAGGCCGCGCTGACGGCCGCGGTGACCGAGCATGCCGGCTGAGGCCCGGCGGGGGGTCGTCGCCGCGGCCGGCGGCGCCGTCTGGCGGACGGCGCCCGGCGGGGGGCTGGAGACCGCGCTGGTGCACCGGGAGCGTTACGACGACTGGTCGCTGCCCAAGGGCAAGCTCGACGCCGGGGAGAACGCGCTGGCCGCCGCCGTCCGCGAGGTGCGCGAGGAGACCGGCCTCGACGTCGTCGCCGGCCGGCGCAGCCTGCGCACCCGGTACACGGTCGCCGAGGGCGCCAAGCACGTCGACTACTGGCTCATGCAGGCCGTCGGCGACCCGCGGGACTTCACGCCCAACGACGAGGTCGACGAGCTGCGCTGGCTGCCGCTCGACGAGGCCGCGGACCTGGTCACCCACGAGCACGACCGCGCGGTGCTGGCCGACCTGGCCCGCCCCGACGTCCCGCGGGTGCCGCGGCTGCTGCTGGTGCGGCACGCCAAGGCCGGCAGCCGCAGCGACTGGGACGGCCCCGACGACGAGCGGCCGCTGGAGGCCCAGGGCCGGCGGCAGGCCCGGCAGCTCGCCGAGGTGCTGCCGGTGTTCGGCCCGGTCGAGCTGCTGACCGCCGCGCGGGTGCGCTGCCGCCAGACGCTGGAGCCGCTGGCCCTGCGCACCGGCCTGCCGCTGGGCGACCTGCCGGAGCTCGGCGAGGAGGAGTTCGCCGCCGACCCGGAGGCCGGCCTGGCCGTGGTCGAGCGGCTGCTGGCCCCGCGCGGGGCCCCGGGGGTGAGCGTGGTGTGCAGCCAGGGCGGGGCCATCCCGTCGGTGCTGGTGGCCCTCGGCGTCCGGTGGGAGGGCACCCGGCTGCACCCGCCGTCGGCCAAGGGCAGCGTCTGGGCACTCGGCGGCCGGCCCGGCGCCCTGTCCGCCGACTACTACCGCGACCTGGGCCCCGACCCCGACGCCCCCTGACGGCCCCGTCCCGGGTCCCGCCCTGAGCCTGCGAAGGGTGGGGAGGACGGGGTCCTCCTGCACGTCACCTGGCGGGCAGCGCCTTCGGCAGCCAGGGGTGGCGCCCGGCTTCGTAGGCCTCGACGTCGGCGAGGTGGCGCTCGGTGAGGCCGACGTCGTCGAGGCCCTCGAGCAGCCGCCAGCGGGTGTACTCGTCGACCTCGAACGGCACGGTCGTGGCGCCGTAGGAGACCGTCCGCGCCTGCAGGTCGACGGTCACCTGCGTGGTCGGGTCGGCCTCGGCGGCGGCCCACAGCGCGTCGACGTCGGCCTGCGGCAGCACGACGGTGAGCAGCCCCGATTTGGTCGAGTTGTTCTTGAAGATGTCGGCGAACCGCGAGCTGATGACCACCCGGAAGCCGCCGTCGAGGAGCGCCCAGCAGGCGTGCTCGCGGGAGGACCCGGTGCCGAAGTCGGGGCCGGCGACCAGGACCGTGGCGTCGGCGTACTGCGGCTGGTTGAGCACGAAGTCGGGCTCGTTGCGCCGCCAGGCCACGAACAGCCCGTCCTCGAAGCCGGTGCGGGTGATCCGCTTGAGGTACTCGGCCGGGATGATCTGGTCGGTGTCGACGGCGCTGCGGCGCAGCGGGGCGGCGGTGCCGGTGTGCGTGGTGAAGGGCTGCATCTCAGACTCCTGCCGGGGTGGTGGGGCGGGTGGTCACGGCGCGACGTCGGCGAGGTCGGCCGGGGCGGTCAGCTTCCCGGTGAGGGCGGTGGCGGCGGCCACGGACGGCGAGACGAGGTGGGTGCGCCCGCCCTTGCCCTGCCGGCCCTGGAAGTTGCGGTTGCTGGTGGAGGCCGACCGCTCCCCCGGCTGCAGCTGGTCGGGGTTCATGCCCAGGCACATCGAGCACCCCGCACCCCGCCACTCGGCGCCGGCCTCGGTGAACACGCGGTCGAGGCCCTCGGCCTCGGCCTGCAGCTTGACGCCGACCGATCCGGGGACGACGAGCATCCGGGTGTTCCCGTCGATCCGCTTCCCGCGCAGCAGCTCGGCGGCCGTCCGGAGGTCCTCGATCCGGCCGTTGGTGCAGGAGCCGAGGAAGACGGTGTCCACCCCGATCTCGCGCAGCGGCGTGCCGGGGGTCAGGCCCATGTAGGCCAGCGCCTGCTCGGCCGCGCGGCGCTCGTTCTCGTCGGTCATGGCGGCCGGGTCGGGCACCGACTCGCCGATCGGCAGCCCCTGACCGGGGTTGGTGCCCCAGGTGACGAACGGGGTGAGCTCGGCGGCGTCGAGGACGACCTCGGCGTCGAAGACCGCGTCCTCGTCGGTGCGCAGCGTGCGCCAGTGCGCGACGGCGGCGTCCCAGTCGGCGCCCTGCGGGGCGTGCGGGCGGCCCTGCAGGAAGTCGGACGTCGTCTGGTCGGGGGCGATCAGCCCGGCGCGGGCACCGGCCTCGATCGACATGTTGCAGATCGTCATCCGGGCCTCCATCGACAGCGCCTCGATCGCGCTGCCGCGGTACTCGATGACGTGGCCCGCCGCGCCGTTGGTGCCGATCCGGGCGATGACGGCGAGGATGACGTCCTTCGCCGAGACGCCCTCCGGGAGCCGACCCTCGACGGTGACGGCCATCTGCTTCGGGCGGTACTGCGGCAGCGTCTGGGTGGCCAGCACGTGCTCGACCTCGCTGGTGCCGATGCCGAAGGCGAGCGCACCGAAGGCGCCGTGCGTGGAGGTGTGGCTGTCGCCGCAGACGATCGTCATGCCCGGCTGGGTCAGCCCCAGCTGCGGGCCGATGACGTGCACGATGCCCTGGTCGCGGTCGCCCATCGGGGCCAGCCGGATGCCGAACTCGGCCGCGTTGGTCCGCAGCGCCTCGACCTGGGCCCGGCTGACCGGGTCGGCGATCGGCGAGAGGATGTCCAGCGTCGGGACGTTGTGGTCCTCGGTGGCCATGGTGAGGTCGGGTCGGCGGACCGTGCGGCCGGCGGCGCGCAGGCCGTCGAAGGCCTGCGGGCTGGTGACCTCGTGCACGAGGTGCAGGTCGATGTAGAGCAGGTCGGGCTCACCCTCCGCACTGCGCACGACGTGGGCGTCGTAGACCTTCTCCGCCAGGGTCTTCGGCACGGGTCCCTCCCGGGGTGGCCATCTCATTGAGTGAGATGAGAGTATTGCTGTGTGGGACAGCCTAACCCCGTTGCCGTGCTGGACAAAGCGGTGGCCATCCTGCGCGCCGTCGCGCAGGAGCCGGCCTCGCTCGCCGACCTGGTCGCGCGCACCCGGTTGCCGCGGGCCACGGCGCACCGGCTGGCCGTCGCGCTGGAGGGCCACCGGCTGCTGCGGCGCACCCCGGCGGGCACGTGGGCGCCGGGCCCGGCGCTGGCCGAGCTCGGCCAGGGCAGCGCCGACCTCGCGCAGCTGGCCGGCCGGCACCTGGTGGCGCTGCGCGACGCCAGCGGGGAGAGCGCGCAGTTCTACGTGCGCGAGGGCGGCACCCGGGTCTGCGTGGCGGCCGCCGAGCGGGCCTCCGGCCTGCGCGACACGGTCCCGGTCGGCGCGCGGCTGCCCATGACGGCGGGCTCGGCGGCGCACGCGCTGCTGGCCTTCGCCCCGGCGGAGGAGGTCACGCCGCTGCTGCCCGGCGCCAGCTTCACCGCCCGCACGCTGCTCGACGTCCGCCGGCGCGGCTGGGCGCACAGCGTCGCCGAGCGCGAGCCCGGGGTGGCGTCGCTGTCGGCGCCGGTGCGCGACCCGGGCGGCGCGGTGCTCGGCGCGGTGTCCATCTCCGGCCCGGTCGAGCGGCTGGGCCGGCGCCCGTCGCCGGACGTGGTCGGCGCCGTCCTCGAGGCCGCCTCCGCGATCGCCCGCGCCGCGGGCTGAGACCGCCGGCCGGGCACCCCCGGGCGGCGCCCCCGACGGCAGGGGCCCGCCGCGGGCGTGCGAGCGGGGAGGGGCAGGAGGGGCCTCCCTCAGTGACCGGCGGTGGTCCGCCCGCTGCCGTCGTCCTCGGGGTCCTGCCGGTCCGGCGGGGCCTCGACGACGATCGGGCGCAGCCGGGACCACAGCGCGAACGCCGCGGCGAACACGAGCATCGCCAGGCCCGCCCACAGGTTGGCGTTGACGTCACCGGTCCGCTCCCGGTCGGCTGCGGTGTCGCTGAACAGGCCCAGGAGGACCAGCACGACGCCGTAGAAGCCGATCAGCGCGGCGATGACGTTGCGGACGTCGAAGGCACCGGCCGCCTGCTTGGCCGGGGTGGCGCGGTTGCTGCTGCTCATGACCGTGCTCCTGACGTCAGCGGAAGATGACATTGAGGACGACGACCATGACCAGCGCGATGCCGGCCAGCTTGGTCGGTGACTGGTACCAGGGCAGCCGGTGGGCGTCGGGGTCGGTGCGCTGCTCCTTGGGCGTCTCGGAGTAGACGAGCCCGGCGAGCTGGGCGACCGGCTTGGGCGCGGTGACCTGGCTGACGACGACGCTCACGACGATGTCGACGACGAAGGCGGCGCTCGCCGCGACGAAGCTCGCGCCCTGACCGCCGAGCGGGAGGACGCCCAGCGACGCCGTGCCGAACGCGTCCTCGCTGAGGAAGGCGACGGCGACCGCAGCCAGCGTGCCCGACACCAGGCCCATCCAGCCCGCGGTCGGCGTCATCCGCTTCCAGAACATGCCGAGGATGAACGTGGCGAACAGCGGGGCGTTGAAGAAGCCGAACAGCGTCTGCAGGTAGTCCATGAGGTTCGTGTAGCCGGACGCGATGATCGCCGTCCCGATGGCGGCCACGGTGGCGCCGACGGTCGCCCACCGGCCGACGGCGAGGTAGTAGCCGTCGGGCCGGTCCTTCTTCACGTACTGCTGCCACAGGTCGTAGCTGAAGACCGTGTTGAAGGCGGAGATGTTGGCCGCCATGCCCGCCATGAACGCCGCCAGCAGGCCGGCGAGGGCGATGCCCAGCAGGCCGTTGGGCAGGGTGTCGCGGATCAGCAGCAGGATCGAGTTGTTGTAGTCGAACTCCGCGTCGGCGTTCGCCCGCGCCTCGATGACCTCCGGGACGAGGACGGTGGCGATCATGCCCGGGATCACCACGATGAACGGGACGAACATCTTCGGGAAGGCGCCGATGATCGGCGTGCTCCGGGCCGCGGACATCGACTTGGTCGCCATCGCCCGCTGGACCTCGACGAAGTTCGTCGTCCAGTAGCCGAAGGACAGCACGAAGCCGAGGCCGAAGACGATGCCGATCACCGACAGGACCGGGCTGCCGATGCCGGACAGCTCCGTGGCCGGCCACGAGGTGAGCTCCTCGCCGCGACCGGAGTCGGTGATCCCGTCGACGAGCCCGCCGACGCCGCCGACCCGGTTGAGGCCGATGAGCGTCAGCGGCAGCAGCGCGGCGACGATGACGAAGAACTGCAGCACCTCGTTGTAGATGGCCGCCGACAGCCCGCCGAGGGTGATGTAGCTGAGCACCACGGCCGCCGCCACGATGAGCGACAGCCACAGCGGCCAGCCGAGCAGCGCCTCGACGATGGTGGCCAGCAGGAACAGGTTGATGCCGGCGATCAGGATCTGCGCGATGGCGAAGCTCAGCGCGTTGACCAGGTGGGCGCCGGTGCCGAACCGGCGGCGCATGAACTCCGGGACGCTGCGGACCTTCGACCCGTAGTAGAAGGGCATCATCACCACGCCCAGGAACAGCATGGCCGGGACCGCGCCGATCCAGAAGTAGTGCATGGTGCTCATGCCGTACTGGGCGCCGTTGGCCGACATGCCGACGATCTCGACGGCCCCGAGGTTGGCCGAGATGAACGCCAGGCCCGTCACCCACGCGGGCAGCGAGCGGCCCGACAGGAAGAAGTCCAGGCTGTCGGACACCCGCCTGCGCGCGGCGGCCCCGATCAACAGCACGACGGCGAAGTAGGCGGCCACCAGCAGGTAGTCGACGAACGACGCGTCCAGTCTCAGATCGTCCACTCAGGCCTCCACTCGGGTCGGTTCAGGACAGCCGCCGGGCACCCGCGGACGGGACCACGGCGAACGAACGGGTGGCGCCGGCGCGCTCGGTGACGGCCGTGGCGACGGCGTCGGTGGCCGCCGCGTCGACGAGTGCGACGGCGCTGCCGCCGAAGCCCCCGCCGACCATGCGGGCGCCGTGCGCGCCGGCGGACAGCGCGGTCTCCACGATGGCGTCGAGCTCGGGCACCGACACCTCGAAGTCGTCGCGCAGCGAGGCGTGCCCGGCGGTGAGCACCGGTCCGACGGCGCGCGGGTCGCCGCCCCCGCCCAGCAGCGCGACCACCTCGCGCACCCGGGCGTCCTCGCTGACGACGTGGCGGGCGCGCCGCAGGAGCAGCGCGCCGCGCTCGTCGCCGTCGTCCAGCGGGGCGAGGTCGGCGAGGTCGCGGACGTCGCAGAGCAGGTCGACGCCCAGGCGCCGCGCGGCCTCCTCGCACTCGCGGCGGCGGTCGCCGTAGCCGCTCTCGGCGTGGCTGTGGGTGGTACCCGAGTCGATCACCAGCAGCGCCAGGCCGGCGGCGGCGAGGTCGAGGGGCACCTGCTCGCTGCGGCGGTCGCGGGTCCGCAGGTACAGCGCGTGCCCGGCGGTGCACAGCACCGAGGCCGACTGGTCGAGGATGCCGGTGGGGGCGCCGACGAAGTCGTTCTCGGCCCGCCGGGCGACGTCGACCAGGTCGGCCGGGCCCAGGTCGAGGCCGAGCAGGTCGCGCAGCGCCAGGGCCACCGCGCACTCCAGGGCCGCCGAGGACGACAGGCCCGCACCGGCGGGGACGTCGCCGTCGACGAGCAGGCTCAGCCCGCCGGGCACGGACTCCCGCAGCTCGGCCACCACGCCCGCCGGGTAGCCGGCCCAGCCACCGGGGTCGCCCGGTGCCAGGTCGGCGACGGCCACCTCGGCGTCGGCGCCCGGGTGCTGCAGCGAGGCGAGCACCAGCCGGCCGTCGTCGCGGCGGGCGACCGCGGCGCGGGTGGTGTGCGGGAGGGCCACCGGCAGCACCGCGCCGCCGTTGTAGTCGGTGTGCTCCCCGATGACGTTGACCCGCCCGGGGGCGGCCCAGACGCCCTCGGGCGCCGCGCCGAACCGGTCGGTGAAGGCGGCCACCGCGCGCGCCGCGGCCTCCGCGTCGGTGGGCACCTCGCTCACGGGACCACCACGGCCCGCAGCTGCTCGGCGACGTCCTCGGGGTTGGTGTCGGTGACGAACGCGCCCATCCCCGACTCCGAGCCCGCGAGGTACTTGAGCTTGCCGGGGGCCCGGCGCAGCGAGAACAGCTGCAGGTGCAGCCACCAGTCCTCGCGGCCACCGTCGGCCCCACCGTGCACCGGCGCCTGGTTCCAGGCGGCGATGTAGGGCATCGGGGTGTCGAAGCGGTGCGCGAAGCGGCCCAGCACGTCGAGGTAGAGCGTGGCCAGGTCGTCGCGCTGGGCGTCGTCGAGGGCGGGCAGGTCGGGCACCCGGCGGATCGGGAACAGCTGCACCTCGTAGGGCCAGCGGGCCGCGGCCGGCACGAACGCCACCCAGGAGTCGTTGGCCGCGACCACCCGCGGGCCGCTGCGCTCGGCCTCCACCACCTCGGCGAAGAGGTCGCCGCCGGTCCGCTCCCGGTGCCGGCGCACCGAGGCCAGGACCTTCTCCACGCGCGGCGTCACGAACGGGTAGGCGTAGATCTGCCCGTGCGGGTGCGACAGGGTCACCCCGATCTCCTCGCCGGAGTTCTCGAAGCAGAACACCTGCTCGACGCCGTCGAGGGCGCCCAGCTCCGCGGTGCGCTCGGCCCAGACGTCGATGACGAGGCGGGCCCGGTCGCGGCCGAGGCCGGCGAAGTGCTGACCGTGGTCGCTGGTGAACAGCACGACCTCGCAGCGGCCGAAGCCCGGGCGCAGCTCGGCCAGCGGGTCGCCGGGGGCGTGCGGCGCGACGTCGCGGTCGACCGAGGTGGCCAGCGACGGGAAGCGGTTCTCGAACACCACCACCTGGTAGTCGCCCTCGGGCACCTCGGTGGGCCGGCCCGGGCGCGAGGGGTCCAGGGGGCACTGGTCGGCCGGTGGCAGGAAGGTGCGGGTCTGCCGGTGCGCGGCCACGACCACCCACTCCCCGAGCAGCGCGTCGTGGCGCAGCTGCGAGCGGGTGCTGACCGGCGGCAGGTCGCGGGTGTCCCGGGCCGGGTGCCGGACGGGTGAGCCGTCCGCGTCGTAGTAGAGGACCTCCCGGCCGTCTGCCAGCCGATCGCTCGTCCGGATCACAGTCGTCCGCCTCCCGTTCCCGGCCCGCGGGTGGGCCCTGCGAACGCTATGCCCGGTGGTGATCGCCAGCCACTCGGGCACCGGGCCCGGACAGCGCGAGAGCCCCCGGCCGGATGGCCGGGGGCTCTCGTGCTCGCTGTAGCCCCGAAGGGATTCGAACCCTCGCTACCGCCGTGAGAGGGCGGCGTCCTGGACCGCTAGACGACGGGGCCGGACCCTCGATCCTGCCACGACGCCGGACGCGGGCCGCGGCCGGGTCGTGGACGAGCGAGAGCCCCCGGTCCGGGGACCGGGGGCTCTCGCACTCGCTGTAGCCCCGAAGGGATTCGAACCCTCGCTACCGCCGTGAGAGGGCGGCGTCCTGGGCCGCTAGACGACGGGGCCGTGCGGTGGTGCTGGTCGTGCGTGAGGAGGTGGTGCTTCCTCGCTGGGGTACCAGGACTCGAACCTAGACTAACGGAACCAGAAACCGTCGGGCTGCCAATTACCCCATACCCCAAGGCGTGGCCGGCACCTCGCGGCGCCGGGTACGACCATACCCGATGCCCGCGGAGGGGGTGTCACCACCCCCGGGTCCGCGGGTCGCCGGCCGGCACGCGCAGGTCGCGGGCCGGGGTGAGGAGCTCCGGGCGCAGCTTCCGGCGCGAGGCGGCCACCAGGGCCACGTAGCCGCCCATCGACACCACCGTGAGCAGGAGGAACAGCAGCCCGGTGCCGGCCGGCACCTCCTCGGTGGCGACGTCGTCGCCGAGCGTCCCCGCCAGGAAGAACACCAGCACGTTGTTCACCGCGTGCAGCACGATCGCCGCCTCGAGTCCGCCGGTGAGCCACACCACGGCCGAGGCGGCCAGGCCGAAGGCGAACCGGTCGAGGAAGGTGGCCACGTCGCCGGGGGCGTGCGCGGCCGAGAACAGCGCCGCGGTGACCACGGCGGCCACCAGCGCACCCGCCCGCGGACCGCGGATCCACGCGGCGATCGCCTGGCTGAGGTACCCGCGGAAGACGTACTCCTCGGCGGCCGACTGGATCGGCGTGGTGAACACCACGACCAGGAGCAGCCAGACCAGGTCGTCGACCGGCCCGCTGACCCCGCCGTCGCCGAACGCGAAGCCGAGCACCACCGACAGCGCGATGCCCACCCCGAGCGTGGCCAGGGCACGCAGGGTGAAGGGCGCGAACAGCCGCCACCGCAGCCGGGCGAGCACCGACGCCGACCAGCCGGGGCTCATCCCGTGCGCGGCCACCCACAGCAGCGACACGATGGGGATGGCGACGATCAGCGAGAGGTTGGTGATCAGCAGCACGCCGGGGTCGACCAGGTCGAGCAGCTCGAGGTCGGGCTCGATCCCGGTGAGCAGGGTCACCAGGACGACGACGAACGCGGCCACCGAGTAGGCGACGACGAAGAGCAGCAGGCCCAGCAGCGGCCGCCACCAGGCCCAGTCGCGGGAGCGCATGGCCAGCAGGAAGGGCACCGGCTCGTCGTGCGGCGGCGTCCCGGGCGGCGGGGCGAGCCTGAGCCCCGGCGGCAGCGGGGCCGGACCCGCGGGTCCGTGCGGTCCCGGCGGCAGGGACACCGGCCCCAGCGGCCACGGCACCGGCCCGGCGGGCACCCCCGCTCCCCCGGGCGGCCCCCACGGCACCGGCCCGCCGGGCCCACCCGCGTACGTGCCGGGCACCCTCGGCGGGGCGCCGTAGGGGGCGGTCGGCGGCGGGCCGGTGTAGGCCTCGCCGTCCCAGCCACCCGGGCCGGGCGGCGGCGCCCACGGGGGGAGGCTCACCCCGCCGCGCCCCGGGCCGCCGCGAGACGGGCGAGTGTGCGCTCCGGGCCCAGCAGCTCGATCGACTCGTACAGCGGCGGGGAGACGGTGCGTCCGCTGACGGCCACCCGCACCGGCCCGAATGCCTGCCGCGGCTTGCGGCCCAGGCCCTCGACCAGCGCCGCCTTGAGCGCCTGCTCGATCCCCGCGGTCGACCAGTCGTCGAGGTCGCGCAGCGCGTCGGCGGCCGCGTCGAGCACCTCGCCGTCCTCGGGCCGGAGGTTCTTGGCCGCGGCGGCCGGGTCGATCTGCACCTCCTCGACGAACAGGAAGCCCAGCAGGCCGACGACGTCGGAGAGCACCACGCTGCGCTCCTGCGCCAGCGGGGCGATCGCGCGCAGCACCCGGTCCTGCTCGGGCGTGGGCGGGTCGGCGACCAGTCCGGCGCCGGCCAGGAAGGGCACCGCCCGCTCGACGAACTCCTCCACGGGCAGCTCGCGCAGGTGGGTGGCGTTGATCGCCTCGGCCTTCTTCAGGTCGAAGCGGGCCGGGTTGGCGCTGACCCGGGTGACGTCGAAGGCCTCGGCCATCTCGGCCATCGAGAACACGTCGCGGTCCTCGGCGATCGACCAGCCCAGCAGCGCCAGGTAGTTCGCGAAGCCCTCGGGCAGGAACCCGCGCTCCCGGTAGACGTCCACGTTGGACTGCGGGTCGCGCTTGGACAGCTTCTTGCTGCCCTCGCCGGTGACGTAGGGCAGGTGGCCGAACCTCGGGGGGCCGGCGGCGACCCCGACGTCCTGCAGCGCCGCGTACAGGGCCAGCTGGCGGGGCGTGGAGGGCAGCAGGTCCTCGCCGCGCAGCACGTCGGTGATGCCCATGAGGGCGTCGTCGACGGGGTTGACGAAGGGGTAGAGCGGCGCGCCGTTGCCCCGGACGATGACGAAGTCGGGCACCGAGCCCACCGCGAAGCGGACCTCGCCGCGCACCAGGTCGGTCCAGGCGAGGTCGCTGTCGGGCATCCGCAGCCGCAGCACCGGCTCGCGGCCCTCGGCCCGGAAGGCGGCCCTCTGCGCGTCGGTGAGGAACCGGTCGGCGTTGTCGTAGCCGAGCTTGGGGTCCTGCCCGGCGGCCAGCCGCCGCGCCTCGACCTCCTCGTTGGTGGAGAAGGACTCGTAGGCGTGCCCGGCCGCGGCCAGCTTCGCGGCCACCTCGCGGTAGACGTCGTGGCGCTGCGACTGCCGGTAGGGCCCGTGCGGGCCGCCGACCTCGGGGCCCTCGTCCCAGTCCAGGCCCAGCCAGCGCAGGCTGTCGAGCAGGTGGCGGTAGGACTCCTCGGAGTCGCGGGCGGCGTCGGTGTCCTCGATGCGCAGGACGAGGCTGCCGCCGGTGTGCCGGGCGTGCGCCCAGTTGAACAGCGCCGTCCGCAGCAGGCCGACGTGCACCGTGCCCGTCGGCGAGGGGCAGAAGCGGGTGCGCACGGGTGCGGTCACCGGGCGCCGCCCGCGGTGGAGGCGGTGTCGGCACCGCTGACGCCGTTGACCAGCGAGCCCAGGCCCTCGATCGAGCACTCGACCCGCTGGCCGGGGCTGATCGGGCCGACGCCGGCCGGGGTGCCGGTGAGCACCACGTCGCCGGGCAGCAGCGTCATGACCTGCGAGATGTAGGAGACCAGCGTGGGGACGTCGAAGAGCAGCTGGCTGGTGCGGCCGGCCTGGCGCGGCTCGGCGTCGACCGTGCAGGTGATCTCGAGGTCGCCCGCGTCCTTGCCCAGGGCGCCGAGGTCGGTCTCGATCCACGGCCCCAGCGGGCAGAAGGAGTCGAAGCCCTTGGCGCGGGTCCACTGCCCGTCGCTCTTCTGCATGTCCCGCTCGGTGACGTCGTTGGCGATGGTGTAGCCGAAGACGCTGCCCGCGACCTGCTCCGGGGCCAGGTTCCGCGCACCGCGGGCGCCGATGACGACGGCGAGCTCCACCTCGTGGTGGACGTTGGTGCTGCCCGGCGGGATGCGGATGGCGTCGCCCGGGCCGATGACCGACGTCGAGGGCTTGAGGAACAGCAGCGGCCGCTCCGGGGCGTCCCCGGTGTTCATCTCCCGGACGTGCTCGGCGTAGTTCTTGCCGACGCAGACCACCTTGCTGGGCAGGATCGGCGAGAGCAGCCGGACGTCGGCCTGCGGGAAGCGCTGGCCGGTGAAGGAGATGGTGCCGAACGGGTGGCCCTCGATCTGGGCGACCTGGCCGTCCCCGTCGAGGACGCCGAAGGACATGCCCGAGGGCGAGGCGAAGCGGACGATGCGCACGACGTCGAGGCTACTGACCCCGCGCGGGACGGCCCTCCCGCCTACGGTGACCGGTGTGGCCTGCCGCCTGAGCGAGATCGTCGTCGACAGCCGGGACCCGGAGGCGCTGGCGGCGTGGTGGGCGGAGGTGCTCGGCTACCGGGTGCTCGGCCGTGACGACGACGGCGCCGTGGAGATCGGCCCGGAGGCCGGCTCCGGCGGCGCGGCCCCCACCCTGGTCTTCACGCCCGTCGACCACTGGGAGCCGGGCAAGCCGCGGCTGCACCTGGACGTCAACGCCACCGACCGCGACCAGGACGCCGAGCTCGCGCGGCTCCTGGACCTGGGCGCCACCCGGGCCGACGTCGGGCAGACCGGGGAGGAGAGCTGGCACGTGCTCGCCGACCCCGAGGGCAACCCCTTCTGCCTGCTGCGCCGCCGGCTCGACCCGCTGTGACCCGTCATCCGAGGAGAGCCCCGTGATCCTGATCGTCATCAAGTTCCCCGTCCGGCCGGACGCGATCGACGAGTTCCGCGCCAAGGCCGACGAGTACGCGGCGGCGGTGAACGCCGAGGAGGGCAGCCTGTTCTTCGAGTGGTCCCGCAGCGTCCTGGACCCGAACACCTTCGTCTGCATCGAGGGCTTCCGGGACTCCGACGCCGGCGCCTCGCACGTGGCCACCCCGCACGCCGAGGCCGCCTTCGACTGGATGTCGGACCTGGTCGCCGAGCAGCCGCAGATCATCTACGTCGACACCCCCGACGTCAGCGGCTTCGGCCCGATGGGCGAGGTCCGGCCCCGGCGCTGACGCCTGCGCTCACCACCCGGGAGGCCGCGGTCAGCGGTGGCGGACGGCGTAGGTGAGCGCGTCGACCAGGGCGTGCCAGGAGGCCTCGACGATGTTGGCGTGCACCCCGACGGTGGTCCACTCGCCGACGCCGTCGGTGGTGTCGACCAGGACCCGCGTGGTGGCGCCGGTGCCACCCTTCCAGCCCAGGATGCGGACCTTGTAGTCGGCCAGCGAGACGTCGGCCAGCTGCGGGTGGCGGCTGACCAGCGCCTGGCGCAGCGCGTTGTCCAGGGCGTTGACCGGGCCGTTCCCCTCGGCGGTGCTGATGATCCGCTCGCCGTCGACGTGCACCTTCACGGTGGCCTCGCTGACGACGTCGCCGGTGCGGCTGTGCTCGACGGAGGTCTTGTAGCTCTCCAGCTCGAACAGCGGCGGCGGGGCCTCGGGCAGCGCGGCACGCAGCAGCAGCTCGAAGGAGGCGTCGGCCGCCTCGAAGGACCAGCCCTCGGCCTCGAGCACCTTCACCCGGTCGACCACCCGGCCGACGACGTCGCCGTGCCCGCCGAGGTCGACGCCGAGCTCGCGGCCCTTGAGCTCGACCGAGGCACGGCCGGCCATCTCGGTGACCAGGATGCGCATGTCGTTGCCGACGACGGTCGGGTCGAGGTGGTTGTAGAGCTCCGGGCTGACCTTGATCGCGCTGGCGTGCAGGCCGGCCTTGTGCGCGAACGCCGAGGCGCCGACGTAGGGCTGGTGGTCGTCGGGGGCGATGTTGGCGAGCTCGGCGATCGCGTGGCTGACCCGCTGCAGCTCGGGCAGGCACTCCGCGGGGACCACGGGCAGGCCCATCTTGGTGACCAGGTTGGCCACCAGCGCGAAGGTGTCGGCGTTTCCCGCCCGCTCGCCGTAGCCGTTGGCGGTGCCCTGCACGTGGGTCACCCCGGCTTCGACGGCGGCCAGCGAGTTGGCCACGGCGCACCCGGTGTCGTCCTGGCAGTGGATGCCCAGCCGCCCGTCGACCCGCGACCGGACGTCGGCCACCACGCGGCCCACGCCCATGGGCAGCATGCCGCCGTTGGTGTCGCAGAGGACGCCGACCTCGGCACCCGCGGCGAACGCGGCCCGCAGCACCGCCACGCCGTGGTCGGGGTCGGCGGCGTACCCGTCGAAGAAGTGCTCGCAGTCGACGAACACCCGCCGGCCGTGCGCGACGAGGTGCGCGACGGTGTCGGCGACCATCGCGAGGTTCTCCTCGAGCGTGGTCCGCAGCGCCTCGCGCACGTGCCGGACGTCGGACTTCGCGACCAGGCAGACCACCGGCGTCTCGGCGTCCAGCAGCGCCTGCACCTGCGGGTCGTCCTCCACGCGGACCCCGGCCCGGCGGGTGGACCCGAACGCGACGAGCACCGCGTGCCGCAGCTTGAGCTCGGTGCGGGCGCGGGCGAAGAACTCGGTGTCCTTGGGCAGCGCCCCCGGCCAGCCGCCCTCGATGTAGCCGACGCCGATCTCGTCGAGCAGCCGCGCGACGGCCAGCTTGTCGGCGACCGAGAAGCTGATCCCCTCGCGCTGGGCGCCGTCGCGCAGGGTGGTGTCGAAGACGTGGAAGGAGGCGTCGGTGGCCACGGGTGCTCCCGGGTGTCGACGGCGATCGCGCCCCTCACACGAAGAAGACCCCCCGGGTACGGAGGGTCTGCGCGCGGTCGGGGTGCTGACCGCGCGCTAGTCGATGATGAGGGTGGTGCCGGACAGGTGCATCGCCGCGGAGTCTAGCGCGCCCCCGACCGCACGCCGCGGTGCCCGGCCTCACCCGGCAGCGCGAGGTCGGGCACCGCGAGGTGAGGTCGGTCGAGTGCCTAGCCGCCGGCCAGCGCCGCCAGGCGGTCGCCGACCTCGGCGGTGCGCACCGGCCGCTGCGCGTCGCGGGTGGACAGGTCGAAGGCGACGGCGGCGTTGACCTTGCGGGCCTGGTCGCCGCGGCCGAGGTGCTCGAGGAGCAGCGCGACCGACAGCACGGTGGCGGTCGGGTCGGCCACGCCCTGCCCGGCGATGTCGGGGGCCGAGCCGTGCACCGGCTCGAACATGCCCGGGTTGGTGCCCGACGCGTCGAGGTTGCCGCTGGCGGCCAGCCCGATGCCGCCGGTCACCGCCGCCGCGACGTCGGTGACGATGTCGCCGAAGAGGTTGTCGGTGACGATGACGTCGTAGCGGCCCGGGTCGGTGATGAAGAACATCGAGGCCGCGTCGACGTGCTGGTAGGCGACGGTGACCTCGGGGAACTCCGCGCCGACCTCCTCGACCGTCCGCGACCACAGCGACCCGGCGTGGGTGAGCACGTTGGTCTTGTGGATCAGCGTCAGGTGCCGGCGCGGGCGGGCCGTGGCCCGCTCGAAGGCGTACCGCACGACCCGCTCGACGCCGAACGCGGTGTTGAGGCTGACCTCGGTGGCCACCTCGTGCGGGGTGTCGCGGCGCAGCACCCCGCCGTTGCCGACGTAGGGCCCCTCGGTGCCCTCGCGGACGCACAGCATGTCGATCGGGCCGGGCTCGGCCAGCGGGCTGCGCACGCCGTCGTAGAGCTTCGCCGGGCGCAGGTTGACGTGGTGGTCGAGCTCGAAGCGCAGCCGCAGCAGCAGCCCCCGCTCGAGGATGCCCGGCGGCACCCCGGGGTCGCCGATCGCGCCGAGCAGGATCGCGTCGTGACCGCGCAGCTCGTCGAGCACCGAGTCCGGCAGCAGCTCGCCGGTGCGCTGCCAGCGGGTGGCGCCGAGGTCGTACTCCGTGGTCTCGAGGTCGGGGACGACGCCGCCGAGGACCTTGAGACCCTCGGCCACCACCTCGGGGCCGATGCCGTCTCCCGCGATCACTGCCAGGCGCATGGCGACGACCCTAGGTCAGCGGGGATCGAGGTCGGCGCTGCGGGCCTCGCGCGCGCCGATGCGCGCGGCGATGTCGGCCAGCAGGTCGGCCGGCACCGGGCTGTCGACGACGACGGCCATGAGCGCCTCGCCGCCGCGGGTGGTGCGGCTGACCTGCGCGCCGGCGATGTTCACACCCGCCTCGCCGAGCGCCGCCCCGACCGTGCCGACGACGCCGGGCCGGTCGGTGTAGACGAAGAACAGCAGGTGGCCCGAGAGGTCGAGGTCCATGTCGAAGCCGTCCACCTCGACCAGCTTGGGCACCTGGTTCTTGCCGAACAGCGTGCCCGAGACGGCGACCTCGCGGCCGTCGGCCATCGCGCCGCGCACCCGGACCAGGTTGCGGTAGTCGGGGCTCTCGACGTCGCTGGTGAGCGCGACGTCCAGGCCGCGCTGCTCGGCGAACAGCGGGGCGTTGACGTAGGTGACCTGCTCCTCGACCACGTCGGAGAACACGCCCTTGAGCACGGCCAGCTGCAGCACCGAGTCGTCGAACTCGGCGAGCTTGCCGCGCACCTCGACGGTGACCGACTGCGCCAGCCCACCGGCGACGGCGGTGAACACGGTGCCCAGCTTCTCGGCCAGCGGCAGCCCGGGCCGCACGTCCTCGGCGACGACGCCGCCGGCCTGCACGTTGACCGCGTCGGGCACGAACTCGCCCTGCAGGGCGAGGCGCACGGAGTGGGCGACGGCGGTGCCGGCCTTGTCCTGCGCCTCCGTCGTCGAGGCCCCCAGGTGCGGGGTGACGACGGTGGTGGGCAGGCCGAAGAGCGGGCTGTCGGTGCAGGGTTCCTGTGCGAACACGTCCAGGCCCGCCGCGGCGACCTGGCCCGACCGCAGGGCGTCGGCCAGCGCGGCCTCGTCGACCAGCCCGCCCCGGGCGGCGTTGACGACGATCACGCCGCGCTTGGTGGTGGCCAGTTCGTCGGCGCCGATCAGGCCGAGGGTCTCGGGCGTCTTCGGCAGGTGGACGGTGATGAAGTCCGCCTCGCGGAGCAGTTCCTCCAGCGACACCATCCGCACGCCGAGCCCGGCGGCGCGGCCGGGCTGGATGTAGGGGTCGTAGGCGATCAGCGTGGTGCCGAAGGCCCCCAGCCGCTGGGCCACCAGCTGGCCGATGCGGCCCAGGCCGACGACGCCGACCACCTTGTCGGCGACCTCGACGCCCATGAACTGCGACCGCTTCCAGGCGCCCTCGCGCAGCGACGCGTCAGCGGCGGGGATCTGCCGGGCGGCGGCCAGCAGCAGGGCGACGGCGTGCTCGGCGGCGCTGACGATGTTCGACGTCGGCGCGTTGACGACCATGACGCCGCGCTCGGTGGCCGCGGCGACGTCGACGTTGTCCAGGCCGATGCCGGCGCGGGCGACCACCTTGAGGTTGGGTGCCGCGGCGAGGGCCTCCGCGTCGATCTGCGTGGCGCTGCGGACCAGCACCGCGGCCGCGTCGGCCAGCGCCGGCAGCAGTGCGGACCGGTCGGCGCCGTCGACGTGCCGGATCTCGACGTCGCCGCCGAGCACCTCGAGCACGCTCGGGGCCAGCTGCTCGGCGATCAGGACGACGGGAGCGCTCGGGGTCACGGGGTCACAGCCTAGGGACGGGCGGGGCCGGTCCCCTCCTCCGCCCCGCACCCGCCGGCGGTCACGGGCGGGGAACGTCACGTCCCAGAGGCCACGACACCGCGCCGACGGGGTAGTGCGTGGTTGCCGACGCCGACGACGTCCGACCATCCTGGCGGCCAGCAGCGCCGGCGCCGGCCGACGCGTCCGGAGGGGACCATGACCGACTTCAGCAAGGACCCGGGCTCGGGCAGCTCGGGCGGAGCCACCCCGTACGGCCAGGGCCAGCACCGTCAGCAGGGTCAGGAGGCCCAGCAGGGTCAGCAGGGTCAGCAGCCCGGGCAGCAGGGCCAGTACGGCACGACGCCCTACGGCCAGCAGCCGGGTCACGGGCAGCCGCAGTACGGGCAGCCGGAGCAGTACGGGCAGCCGGGCCAGTACGGGCAGCCGCAGTACGGCACCCCGGCCTACGGCCAGCAGCAGTACGGCACCACGCCCTACGGACAGCAGGGCTACGGCACGGAGCAGTACGGCCAGCAGTACGGCCAGCAGTACGGCCAGCAGTACGGCCAGCAGTACGGCCAGCAGTACGGCGGCTACGGGCAGCAGTACGGGCAGTACGGCCAGGACGCGGTGCCGGCCAAGCCCGGCAGCGTGGTGACCGCGGCCGTCCTGGGGTTCGTGTTCGGCGCGATCGGCGTCCTGCTCAGCTTCCTGTTCGTCTTCGCCGGTGCGGCCATCGGCGGGGCCTCCGGCGACCTGGGCGACGTCATCCCCGGGCTGGACGCGGGGGCCGGCGCCGTCGCCGGCGCCATCCTGGTCGTCGGCCTGCTGGCGCTGCTGTGGACCGTGGTCATGATCTGGGGCTCGGTGTGGGCGCTGACCGGCCGCAGCCGGGTGGTGCTGCTCGTCGGCGGCTCGATCGCCCTCGCCTTCACCCTCATCGGCCTGATCGGCAACCTCGCCGACGCCGAGACGGCCGGCGCGGGCGGCATCATCACCAGCCTGCTGTTCTTCCTGGCAGCCCTGGCGATCGTCGTCCTGCTGTCGCTGCGGCCGGCCGCGGCCTACTTCGCCGCGCACCGCGCCCGCCGCGGCCGCTGACCACCCGCGCACCCGCCCGCTGTCCCCCGCAGGGGTCTGCCTCCCCCGGGCAGGCCCCTGCGGCCGTGTCCGAGCTCCTACACTCCGCCGCTCACCGCCCACGGGGGCGACGACCACCACGGGAGGAACCATGACCGGCCCCAGCTCCGAGGAGAACGACCCGCCGGGCGGTCAGCCCGGGTACGGGGCACCCGGTCAGCAGCCCGGCGGCCTCTCCCCCCACGGCGGCGGCACACCGGGCGCCCGCCCGCCGCAGGTGCTCACCGCCGCGGTCCTGGGCTTCGTCGCAGCGCTGTTCCTGCTCCTCGTCGCCTTCACCTACTTCGCCCTCGCGACGCTCGCCGGCGTCCTGGCGCTGTTCGGGGTCCTCTTCCTCGCACTGGCCGCCGGCTGCATCTGGGGCGGGGTGCAGGCCATCCGGGGCACGGGGAGTCGCGTCCTGCTCGTCGCGGCGGCCGTCACCGCGGGCCTGGTGCTCTTCGGGATCGTGACCGCGCTCGTCACCGGAACCGGGCTGGACGTCTTCTCCGTGCTGGTGCTCGTCCTCCTCGTGGGGAGCATCGCCCTGCTGCAGCAGCCGGTGTCCAAGCGGTACTTCGCCAGTCGTGGCGCGCGGTAGCCGCACCGGAGGGCACCTAGACTCCGCCGCCGGGCGCCGACGCGCCGCGACCACCACGGGAGGAACCATGACCGGTCCCAGCTTCGAGAAGGACACCCCGTCCGGGGACCAACCAGGCCACGGCCAGCAGCAGGGGTACGGACAGCAGCCGTACGGCCAGCCGCCCTACGGCCAGCAGGGCTACGGCCAGCAGGGCTACGGCCAGCACGGCTACGGCCAGCACGGCTACGGCCAGCAGGGCTACGGCCAGCAGGGCTACGGCCAGCAGCCGTACGGCCAGCAGCCGTACGGCCAGCAGGGCTACGGCCAGCAGCCGTACGGCCAGGAGGGGTACGGCCAGCAGGGGTACGGCCAGCAGCCCTACGGCTACGGACAGCCGGCCCCCTACGGCGGCTACGGCACCCCCACCCCCTACGGCGCGACGGCGACGATGGGCTTCCCCGACGCCGTCCGCAGCGTCCTCACCCGGTACGCGGACTTCACCGGGCGGGCGCGGCGCGCCGAGTACTGGTGGTTCGCCCTGTTCAGCGTGGTCGTCGTGACGGTGGCCGCGATCATCGACGCGATCCTCGGGTTCCCGGTCCTCCAGCTGATCGTCAGCCTGGGCCTGGTCGTCCCCAGCCTGGCGGTGGGCGTCCGGCGCCTGCACGACACCGACCGGTCCGGCTGGTGGCTGCTCATCGGGCTGGTGCCCTTCGGCGGCATCGTGCTGCTGGTCTTCTACTGCCTGGAGGGGCAGCGGCACCCGAACCGCTACGGCTCCGACCCGAAGGCGCCGCTCGGCCAGCCCTTCTGAGCCGCACGCGCGAGACGGCCCCCGCTGCCGGCCGGCAGCGGGGCCGTCTCGCGTGCAGGGGTGGTTCAGCCGCGCGCGGCGGTGCCGGTGTAGTCGTCGGACGCCGACACCCAGCTCATCAGGCCGCGCAGCCTGCGGCCGGTCTCCTCGATCGGGTGCGCCTCGGCCTCGGCGCGGCGGCGCGTGAAGTCCGGCGCGCCGGCGTCCTGGTCGGCGATGAACTCAGCCGCCCACGAGCCGTCCTTGATACGGGCCAGGACGTCCTTCATCGTCTCCTTGACGCGGGCGTCGATCACCCGCGGGCCGGAGGTGTAGTCGCCGTACTCGGCGGTGTCGGACACCGACCAGCGCTGCTTGGCGATGCCGCCCTCGTACATGAGGTCGACGATGAGCTTGAGCTCGTGGAGGCACTCGAAGTAGGCGATCTCGGGCTGGTAGCCGGCCTCGGTGAGCGTCTCGAAGCCGGCGGTGACCAGGGCGGACATGCCGCCGCAGAGGACCGCCTGCTCGCCGAAGAGGTCGGTCTCGGTCTCCTCGGCGAACGTCGTCCGGATGACGCCGGCGCGGGTGCCGCCGATGGCCTTGGCGTAGGACAGCGCCAGCTGCAGCGCCTGCCCGCTGGCGTCCTGCTCGACGGCGACCAGCGCCGGCACGCCCTTGCCGTTCTCGAACTCGCGGCGCACCAGGTGGCCGGGGCCCTTCGGGGCGACCATGGCGACGTCGACGCCGGCCGGGGGCTTGACGTAGCCGAAGCGGATGTTGAAGCCGTGGCCGAAGAACAGCGCGTCGCCGTCCTGCAGGTTCGGCTCGATCGACTCGGTGTAGAGCGTGCGCTGCACGTGGTCGGGCGCCAGGACCATCACCAGGTCGGCCTCGGCGGCCGCCTCGGCGGGGGTCACGACGCGCAGGCCCTCGGCCTCGGCCTTGGCCCGGCTCTTCGAGCCCTCGGGCAGGCCCACCCGCACGTCGACCCCCGAGTCGCGCAGCGAGAGGGCGTGCGCGTGCCCCTGGCTGCCGTAGCCGATGACGGCGACGGTGCGCCCCTGGATGATCGACAGGTCGGCGTCGTCGTCGTAGAAGATCTCGGCGGCCATGCGGTGGTGCTCCTTCTGGTGAGGGGATGGAACGGCCCCCTCGCAGGGCCCCGCCGCGAGCCTGCGAGCGGCGGGGGGCGAGGGGGTCCTTCTAGGCGGTGCGGTCGACCGGGCGCAAGGTACCGGCGCCGCTCATCGAGCGCGGGCCCCGCCCCAGGGCGACCGTGCCCGACTGCGCCATCTCCTTGATCCCGAGCGGGGCGAGGACGGCGAGCAGGGCCTGCAGCTTGTCCGGCGTGCCGGTGGCCTCGAGGGTCACCGTGTCGGTGTTCACGTCGACGACGCGGGCGCGGAACAGCTCGGCGGTCTGCAGCACGGTGGTGCGGTCGGCCAGCGGCGCGCGCACCTTGACCAGCAGCAGCTCGCGCTGCACCGCGGCGGCGCCGTCCAGCTCGACGATCTTGATGACCTCGACCAGCTTGTTGAGCTGCTTGGTCACCTGCTCCAGCGGTGCGGACTCGGCGTCGACGACGATCGTCATCCGCGACAGGTCGGGGTTCTCGGTCGGGCCGACGGCCAGCGACTCGATGTTGAACGCGCGCCGGCTGAACAGCGCCGAGACGCGGGCCAGGACACCGGCCTTGTTCTCGACCAGCACCGACAGGGTGTGCCTCGTCATCGTCAGACCTGCCCCTCGCCGAAGACCGGGCGCAGGTCGCGCGCGGCCAGGATGTCGTCGTTGCTGGCGCCGGCGGCCACCATCGGCCACACCTGGGCGTCGGCGCCGACGACGAAGTCGATGACCACGGGTGCGTCGGTGATCGCCATGGCCTTCTCGATGACGGCGTCGACGTCGTCCTTGGACTCGCAGCGCAGGCCGACGCAGCCCAGCGCCTCGGCCAGCGCGACGAAGTCGGGGATGCGCACCGGCCGGGGCCGGCCCTCGGCGTCGACCGGGTGCAGCTTGGTGTTGGAGTAGCGGCCCTCGTAGAAGAGGGTCTGCCACTGCCGGACCATGCCGAGGTTGCCGTTGTTGATGACGGCGACCTTGACCGGGATGCCCTCGATGGCGCAGGTGGCCAGCTCCTGGTTGGTCATCTGGAAGCAGCCGTCGCCGTCGATCGCCCAGACCGTGGTGTCCGGGCGGCCGTACTTGGCGCCCATGGCGGCGGGGACGGCGTAGCCCATCGTCCCGAGGCCGCCGCTGTTGAGCCAGGTGCCCGGCTTCTCGTACCGGATGAACTGCGCGGCCCACATCTGGTGCTGCCCGACGCCGGAGGCGT
Source organism: Geodermatophilus dictyosporus (assembly GCF_900115505.1). Classification (GTDB taxonomy): domain Bacteria; phylum Actinomycetota; class Actinomycetes; order Mycobacteriales; family Geodermatophilaceae; genus Geodermatophilus; species Geodermatophilus dictyosporus. The sequence goes on from NZ_FOWQ01000002.1 coordinate 119,595, forward strand.
AGATCGCGTCCGGGCCGGCGATGGCGCCGAGCCGCTCGATGACGTACTGCGGCGACAGCGAGCCGTCCTCGGGCCACTCGTAGCCCAGCGGGTAGCGCGCCCGCCAGTCGTCGAGCTGGGCCCACCAGGCCGACAGGTCGCTCGTGCGGCCGGCGCGGTGCTCGGCGCGCAGCGCGCCCACCAGCTCGGCGATGGTCTCCTTCGCGTCGCCCACGATCGGGACGTCGGCCCTGCGGTTCTTGCCGATCTCGGCCGGGTCGATGTCGGCGTGCACGACCTGCGCGTGCGGGGCGAAGGAGCTCAGCTCGCCGGTGACGCGGTCGTCGAAGCGCGCGCCGAGGGCCACCAGCAGGTCGGCCTTCTGCAGCGCGGTGACGGCGGCGACGTTGCCGTGCATGCCCGGCATGCCCAGGTTCTGCGGGTGGCTGTCGGGGAAGGCGCCGCGGGCCATGAGCGTGGTGACCACCGGCGCGCCGGTGAGCTCGGCGAGCTCCGCCAGCTCCGCGGTGGCACCCGCCTTGAGCACCCCGCCGCCGACGTAGAGGACGGGACGGCGGGCGGCGGCGATCAGCGCGGCGGCCTCGCGCACCTGCTTGCCGTGCGGGCGGGTGGTCGGCTTGTAGCCGGGCAGGTCCATCCGCGGCGGCCACGAGAAGTCGGTGGTGGCCTGCAGCGCGTCCTTGGCGATGTCGACCAGCACCGGGCCGGGGCGGCCGGTGGCGGCCAGGTGGAAGGCCTCGGCGATCCGCTGCGGGATCTCGGCGGCGTCGGTCACCAGGAAGTTGTGCTTGGTGATCGGCATGGTGATGCCGCGGATGTCGGCCTCCTGGAACGCGTCGGTCCCGATCGCCCGGCTCGGCACCTGGCCGGTGATCGCGACCAGCGGGACCGAGTCCATGTAGGCGTCGGCCAGCGGCGTGACCAGGTTGGTCGCGCCGGGGCCGGAGGTGGCCATGCAGACGCCGACCCGGCCGGTCGCCTGCGCGTAGCCGGTGGCGGCGTGCCCGGCGCCCTGCTCGTGGCGGACCAGGACGTGCCGGACGTGGGAGTCGAACAGCGGGTCGTAGGCCGGCAGGATCGCCCCGCCCGGGATGCCGAACACGACCTCGACGCCGACCGCCTCGAGCGAGCGGACGAGGCTCTGCGCGCCGGTGATGCCGGTGGCGGGCTCGGCGGCGGCCTCGGCGATCGAGCGGGCCGTGGTCTCGACGCCGGTCAGCGCCTCGGCGGCCTCGCGGGTGGCGGACTCGCTCGGGGTGGTGGTCATGGCGGCTGTTCTCCTGGGCCGGACGTGCGGGGTGGGGCGTGCGGTCGGGTGCCTGCTCGGGCAACAAAAAACCCCTCGTGCCGCGGGCACGGAGGGGTGTAGCGCGTCGGTCGGGTGACCGGCGCGCTAGGCGATTACGAGGAGCAGGCAGGCGGAGGGCACGGACACACTGTGCGCCTCCGCCGTCCCGACGTCAACAACGCTGTCCCACACAGTGGACCGTGTCAGCCGTTCCATGGGACGGGCAGCGGCTCCCGCGCGCCGAGCAGCCCCGGGTCGAAGCCGTCGACCACCGCGGGCAGCTCGGCGGCCGGGACCGGGCGGCCGGTCAGCCAGCCCTGCAGGAAGCCGCAGCCCAGCGACACGAGGACCTCGCGCTGGGCCGCGGTCTCCACGCCCTCGGCGACGACGTCCATGCCCAGCGTGCGGCCGAGGTCGACGACGCTGCCGACCAGCGCCGCGCCCCGGGGGTCGGTGTCGATGCCGGAGACGAAGCCGCGGTCCATCTTCAGCACGTCGACGGGCAGCCGGGCGAGGTAGGCCAGCGACGAGTAGCCCTTGCCGAAGTCGTCCAGGGACACGACGCAGCCCAGCGCGGAGAGCTCCGCGAGCTCGGCGAGCAGCCGCTGGTCGTCGTCCATGAGCACGCTCTCGGTCACCTCGACCATCAGCAGCCGCGCCGGCAGGCCGGAGCGCTCCAGCGCACGGGTGACGTCCTCGACCAGGCAGCGGGCCTGCAGGTGCCGCACGGAGATGTTGACGCCGAGCTTGAGGTCGCGGCCCCCGGCGACCAGCCGGGCGTGCTCGGCCGTCGCGGTCTCCAGCACCCAGCGCTGCAGCGGCACGATCAGGCCGTCGTCCTCGGCCAGGCCGACGAACTCCTCGGGCGGGACCGGGCCGAGCACCGGGTGGTCCCAGCGCACCAGCGCCTCCGCCCCGAGCACCCGGCGCTCGTGCACCCCGACGACCGGTTGGTAGACCAGCCGCAGCCCGCCCCGCTCGATGGCGCCGGGCAGGTCGCGGGCCAGCCGGCTGCGCCGCGCCGAGGCCTCCACCAGCCCCTCCCCCGAGGCCCGGACGCCGTTCTTGCCCTGCGCCTTGACCGTGCGCAGCGCCAGGTCGGCCTCCCGGACGGTGGCCGACGCGTCGGCACCGGCGACCACCTCGGCGAGCCCCACGCTGGCCGAGACGCGGAACACCGGGCCGGCGAGGCCGCCGTCCGCGCCGCCGTCCGCGCCGCCGTAGCGGCGGGAGACGTCCAGCCGCGCGACCAGCCGCTCGGCCAGCGCCATGGCCGCGTCGGGCCCGGCGTCGAGGAGGAGGGCGAACTCGTCGCCCCCGAGGCGGGCCACCAGGTCCTCCGAGCGGGCCTCGGCGCGCAGCGCGTCGGCCACCTCGCGCAGCAGCCGGTCGCCGGCGTCGTGCCCGGCCACGTCGTTGACCGACTTGAAGCCGTCGAGGTCGACCAGCAGGACGCAGGCCCGCCGGCCGCGCGCCGCCCGGTCGAGGGCACCCTCCAGCGCGGCCATGAACCGGGCGCGGTTGGGCAGGCCGGTCAGCGAGTCGGTGTAGGCCAGCCGCTCCAGCTCGCGCTGCCCGGCGCGGCGCTCGGTGACGTCGCGCAGGTGCAGCACCAGGCCGTCGTCGGCCCGGCGCGCTCCGGTGCGGGCGGCGCCGGAGACCTCGACGTCGCGCCAGCCGCCGTCGGCACCGGCCAGGCGGCCGGTGGCGGGCAGCCCGTCGGGGGCGCCGTCGCGCAGCGCCGCGGCGACCCGCTCGACGAGGTCGCGGTCGTCGGGGTGCAGCAGCGGGACCAGCTCGTGCCCGACCAGATCCTCCTCCGCCCGGCCGAGCTGGGCGGCCACCGGGCCGGACACCGAGGTGACCCGGCCGGCGGCGTCGAGGACGACGGTGACGGCGTCGCCGCTGTGCACCAGGGCACGGAACCAGCCCTCGGTGCGCTCCAGGCGGCGGGTGAGCCGCGCCGCGTCCAGCGCCCAGGACAGCGTGCGGGCCGAGGTGAGCAGCAGCAGGACGACGGCCGCAGCCGCCTCCGCGGCGGGGACGGGCCGGCCGGCGACGACGCCGCCGGTCACCGCGAGCAGCGCGGCGGTGGCCGCGGCATGGGCGAGCACGGCGCCGCGCAGCGGCAGCGCGCGCCGCCCGCCCGGGGCCGTCGCGGCCCGGTCGGCGGCGGCGGCGCACAGGCCGGTGCCCAGCATGGCCAGCCAGGCCAGGACGGTGACGACGGACCACTCCGGGCCTGCCGCGCCGACTGCCGACCGGCCCACGGCGCCGCTGACCGCGACGGTGGCCATCGCGACGAAGGAGGCCAGCAGCCAGGTGGCCGACCGGCGGCGCGCCTCGGGCACCGCGGTGACGGTGACCAGGCCGACGCCGCACAGCACGGCGCCGACCAGCGGGTAGCCGGCCGCGATCAGCCCGTGCCCCGGCCCCGCCGCGCCGTCGGACAGGGCGTCGAGCAGGTCGTCGAGCACCACGCCGCCGAGGACCCCGACGGCGATGGTGACCACGACGCCGTCGAGCAGCACGCGGGAGCCGACCCGCCGGCCCGCCCGGGGCGGCAGCAGCAGGACGGCCACCGCGACCGCGACCGGTACCGCCAGCACGGTCGGGACCTCCTCGACCCCGCCGGCGGACAGGTCCCGGCCGGCGCGGGCCACGGCCAGGACCTGGCCGAGCGCCAGCAGGCCCGCGGCCAGCGCCATGGCCCGCCACGGCCGGCCGGCCCGTCCGGGCAGCCGCCGGGCCCCGGTGGCCAGGACGGCGGCGCCGGTGCCCGAGGCCAGCGCCAGCGCCGCGGGGACGAGCACGGCGGCCGACGGCGTGCCGGTCAGCTGCAGCGCGGTGGTGCCGGCACCGAGCAGGGCCAGCAGGGCGAGGACGGCCGCGACCGCGGCCGGCCCGACCGGGCGCCCGGCGGCGTCACGCACCGCGCACGACCCGGACGGGCGGGCCCCCGGCGGCCGGGAACACGTCGTGGGACAGGCCGACGAGGCCGGGCCACAGCGAGCCCGCGCCCTCGCGCAGCACGCGGAGCAGGTCGGCCGGCGGCAGCGGGCGGGCCAGCAGGAAGCCCTGCGCGAAGCCCAGGCCCAGGCCGCGGAGCACGCCGAGCTGCGCGGGGGTCTCCACGCCCTCGGCGACGACGTCGACGCCCAGCGCCCGGCCCACGGTGACCACCGCCTCGCACAGGGCGCGGCTCTGCGCGTCGCGGTCGACGCGGGAGACGAACGCGCGGTCGAGCTTCAGCACGTCGATCGGCAGCCGGGTGAGGTGCAGCAGCGACGAGGTGCCGGTGCCGAAGTCGTCGAGCGCGACGTGCACGCCCATGAGCCGCAGCGCCTGGACGTCGATGGCCACGAAGTCGCCGTCGTCGAGCAGGGTGGCCTCGGTGACCTCGAGGACCAGCCGCTCGGGCGCCAGGCCCGAGGACGCCAGCGCCGCGGCGACGTCGTCGACCAGGGTCCGGGCGGCCACGTGCGAGGCGGAGGTGTTCACGCCCAGCCGCAGCGGCACGCCGTCGCTGTCGGGCAGCCCGGCGGCGGTCGCGGTGGCCTCGCGCAGCACCCAGCGCTGCAGCTCGCCGATCACGCCGGCGCGCTCGGCGATGGGCACGAACTCGCGCGGCGGGACGTCCCCGAGCTCGGGGTGCCGCCAGCGCAGCAGCGCCTCGACGCCGACCACCCGCTGCTCGTCCATCGACACGATCGGCTGGAAGGCCAGCCACAGCTCCCCGCGCCCGGCGGCACCGGGCAGGTCCTCGCGCAGCCGGTCGCGGCGGGCGGCGGCGGCGCCGAGCGCGTCGGTCCACCGGGTGGCCCGCGCCGAGCCGCCGGCCCGGGCGGCCGCGACGGCGGTCTCCGCGCGGCCGGTGAGCTCGCCGACGGACAGGCCCGGCTCGACGACGACGACGCCGACGTCGGCGGTGAGGTCGAAGACGCCCGCCGGCGTGCCCACCGGGCGCTCCAGGGCGGCCAGGCAGCGGTCGGCCAGCCGGTCGGCGGTGTCGCCGTCGCCGGTGACCAGCACGCCGAAGACGCCCCCGGCGACGCGGGCGACGACCTCGTCGCCGCGCACGGTGGCCCGCAGGCGCCGGCCGAGCTCGACCAGGACGCCGGACACGGTGTCGCGGTCGGCGTGCTCGCGGACCTCGGTGAGGCCGCAGACGTCGACCAGCAGCAGCGCCCGGCCGGGGGCGTCCGCCGCGGGCCCGGCGGCCGAGCCCTCCACGGCGCCGGCGAGCGCGGCCTCCCAGCCCGCCCGGTTGGGCAGGCCGGTCAGCGGGTCGGTGAACGCCAGCTCCTCGAGCGCCCGCTCGCGGGTCTCCCGCTCGGTGACGTCGCGGCAGTGCAGCACGACCGAGGCGACGGCGGGGTCGGCGCGCAGGTCGGAGACGCTGGCCTCGAGGCAGCGGACCCCACCCGCCCCGTCGCGGACGTGCAACGTCAGCAGGCCGCTCGCCTCCCCGGCCTCCAGGCGCAGGCGCAGGGCGGTGGCGTCGGCGGCGTCGACGGCCGAGCGGCCGGAGAGCAGGTCGCGGCCGGCCAGGTCGGCCGGCGTGCTGCCGAGCAGGGCGGCCAGCGCCGGGGAGGTCCAGCCGACGCGCAGGCGGGCGTCCAGGACGAGCACCGCCTCGCTGGTGGAGGCCGCCAGACTGCGGAAGTAGGCCTCGTCGCGGCGCAGCCGGGCGCCGCGGAGGTGGTCCTCGCGCGCGGCCACCCAGCGGTGGGCGGCCGACAGCCCCACGCACAGCAGCGCGCCGACGAGGGTGACCGGGGTGGGCACCACGCCGAGCGCCAGGGGCACGACGACGAGGCCGACGACCACCACCAGCGCCAGGTGCGGCAGCACCGAGCGCAGCTGCGCCGCCCGGCCGGCAGCGGCGGGGTCCGACGCGGGGGCCGCGTCGAGCAGCCGGGCGAGCACGAGCAGCGCCAGCCCGACGACGACGGCCACCCGCGTGGCGGGGACGGCGTCGGTGGCGCCGAGCAGGGCGGCGGAGGTGCCGGTGCCGCGGCCCACGCACAGCGCGACGAGCCCGGCGAACAGGACCGCGGCCATCCGCTGGCGGTGCGCGGCGACCCCGCCGAGGACGGTGAGGCCGGCGGCCATGGTGGCCGCGGTGGCCACCACGGCGCTGCCGAGGACGAGCCGGGCAACCGGCGAGAGCGCCGTCCAGCCGTTGCCGGGACCGACGAGCAGCGCCTGCATGACGACGAGCGCGGCGGTGGCGAACAGCGCGAGCTCGAGCGCCGCCCGGGGGCAGGTGCGCCGCAGCGCCGCGCGCTCGACCATGCCGAGCAGCCCGACGACGGCCAGGACGTAGCCGGGGACGATGACCACCCAGCGCAGCACGACCTCCTCGAGGAGCGAGGAGGGCGCGGCGAGGACGCTGACCAGCAGCCCGGTGACCGGGAACAGCGCGGCGGCGGCGAGCAGCCGCCACGGGCGGGCGGAGCGGTCGGCCGCGCGGCCGGTGGTCCACAGGACCGCGGCGGTCAGCAGCCCGGCGAGCGCCGCGACGACCTCACCGAGCGGGTGCAGTGCCGGGACGAGGGCGGCCACGAGGCACGCCGCGGCCGCGGGCAGGGCACACGTCACCAGCCACCTGATCCGCCTGTCCACACCCCGGGTGTCGGCAGTGCGGCCGGCCGGCCGGAGGCACGGCGGGCCCCCCTCACCCCAAGGAGGGGGGCCCCGCCCTCACGTGCAGATGGCGCCCTGGGCCGCGGAGCCGACGAGCTTGGCGTACTTGCCGAGCACCCCGGTGGTGTAGCGCGGGGGCAGCGGCTGCCACTCCTGGCGGCGGCGGGCCAGCTCGTCGTCGTCCACCAGCAGGTCCAGCGTGCGGGCGCGCAGGTCCAGGCGGATCGGGTCGCCGTCGCGCACCAGCGCGATCGGCCCGCCGTCGGTGGCCTCGGGGGCGACGTGGCCGATGCACAGGCCGGTGGTGCCGCCGGAGAAGCGGCCGTCGGTGAGCAGCAGCACGTCCTTGCCGAGGCCGGCGCCCTTGATGGCGCCGGTGACGGCGAGCATCTCGCGCATGCCCGGCCCGCCCTTGGGGCCCTCGTAGCGGATGACGACGACGTCGCCGGCCTGCAGCGTGCCGTCGGTGACCGCGTCCATGGCGCCCTGCTCGCCGTCGAAGACGCGGGCGGTGCCCTCGAAGACGTCCCGGTCGAAGCCGGCCGACTTGACCACCGCGCCGTCGGGCGAGAGCGAGCCGCGCAGGATCGTCAGCCCGCCGGTGCGGTGGATGGGCTCGGACATCGCGTGGATGATCGCGCCGTCGGGGTCCGGCGGGGCGATCTCGGCGAGGTTCTCGGCCATCGTCCTGCCCGTCACGGTGAGGACGTCGCCGTGCAGCAGCCCGGCGTCGAGCAGTGCGCGCAGGACGACCGGGACGCCGCCGATGCGGTCGACGTCGGTCATCACGTAGCGGCCGAAGGGCTTGACGTCGGCCAGGTGCGGCGTGCGGTCGCCGATCCGGTTGAAGTCGTCCAGCGAGAGGTCCACCTGCGCCTCGTGCGCGATGGCCATCAGGTGCAGGACGGCGTTGGTCGAGCCGCCCAGCGCCATCACCACGGTGATCGCGTTCTCGAACGCCTCGCGGGTCATGATCTGCCGCGCGGTGATGCCCCGGCGGAGCAGCTCGACCACGGCCTCGCCGGAGGCGACGGCGAAGGCGTCGCGGCGGCTGTCGGGCGCCGGCGGGGCGGCGCTGCCGGGCAGGGCCATGCCCAGGGCCTCGGCGACGCTGGCCATGGTGTTGGCGGTGTACATGCCGCCGCACGAGCCCATGCCGGGGCAGGCGGCGCGCTCGACGGCGCCCAGCTCCTCCTCGGTGATCAGCCCGCGGGCGCACGCGCCCACGGCCTCGAAGACGTCGATGATCGTGATGTCGTCGCGGTCGCCGAGCCGGCCGGGCAGCGTGGAGCCGGAGTAGAGGAAGACGCTGGCCAGGTCGAGGCGGGCGGCGGCCATGAGCATGCCGGGCAGCGACTTGTCGCAGCCGGCGAGCAGCACCGTGCCGTCGAGGCGCTCGGCGAACACCACCGTCTCCACCGAGTCGGCGATCACCTCCCGGGAGACCAGCGAGGCGCGCATGCCCTCGTGGCCCATGGAGATGCCGTCGGAGACCGAGATCGTGCCGAACTCCAGCGGGAAGCCGCCGGCGGCGTGCACGCCCTCCTTGGCCCGCTTGGCCAGCCGGTCCAGGGAGAGGTTGCAGGGGGTGATCTCGTTCCACGACGAGGCGACGCCGACCTGCGGCTTCTCCCAGTCGTCGTCGCCCATGCCGACGGCGCGCAGCATCGCCCGGGCCGGGGCGCGGGTGATGCCGTCGGTCACCTCGCGGCTGCGGGGCTTGACGTCGGCGGTGGTGCGGGGGTCGTCCACGGTGGTCACGAGCGCCGAGCGTAGGCCGGACGGCGGCCCGTGCCGAGGGGCCGCCGATACTGGTACCGACACCACCACCGAGGAGCCCGCGTGCCCGCCACCGCCCGCCGTGCCGATCCCCCGCCCACCCGCCGAGAGCTCGCGGGGTTCCTGCGCTCCCGCCGCCGCCAGGTCGACCCCCGCGACGTCGGGCTGCCCGCCGGCGGCGCGCGGCGGACGCCGGGGCTGCGCCGGGAGGAGGTCGCGCTGCTCTCGGGCGTCAGCCACACCTGGTACACGTGGCTGGAGCAGGGCCGCGACATCCGGCCGTCGCGGCAGGTGGTCGACGCGCTGGCCCGCACGCTGCGGATGTCGCCGGCCGAGCACGAGTACGTGCGCCGGCTGACCGGGCACGGCGGCGCTCCCCTCCCCGACGACGGCGACGGGATGCCGGCGCACCTGCAGCGCCTGCTCGACGCGCTCGGCCCCTACCCCGCCTACGCGATCACCGCGACGTGGGCGATCGCCGGGTGGAACCGGGCCTATGAGCGGCTCTACCCCGGGGTGGCCGCGGTCGCCCCGCCGCAGCGCAACCTGCTGTGGCTGGTCTTCACCGACCCCGCCGTCCGGGAGCTGCTCGGCGACTGGACGACCGACAGCCGCCGGTTCCTCACCCAGTTCCGCGCCGAGGTGGGCCCCCGGCTGGCCGACCCGGCGGTGGTCGACCTCGTGGTCCGGCTGGAGGCGGCGAGCCCGCACTTCCGCGCCGGGTGGGCCAGCCGCGACGTCGACCGGTTCAGCTCCGCCGAGCGCCGCTTCGAGCACCCCGAGGTGGGCACCCTGCTGCTCGAGCACCACCAGCTGACCCCGGCCGACGCCCCCGGCCTGCAGCTGGTCGTCTACACCGCGGCCGCGGGCAGCGACTCCGCGCGGCGCCTGGCCGCACTGGCGGGCTGAGCCTCAGGGCGCGTCGATCCGCCCGCCCGACAGCGCCGCCAGCCGCGGCAGGTCGCGGGCCCGCAGCACCGGCAGCTGCAGCTCCGACCCGGCGGTCGTGACCAGCCGCAGCCGGGCGCCGCGGCCCACCCGGATGCCGGCCAGCTCCGTCCACGCCACCCGGCGCGAGGGGCCCAGCGTGTGGGTGGTGATGCCCTCGTCGTCGACGTCCACGCCGACCCGCAGCACCCACACCGCGGCCAGCAGCGGGACCACCAGGACGACGGCGGCCCAGGGCGCGGCCGCGGCGAACGGCAGCACGCAGACGGCGAGGAAGACGACGGGCACCAGGGCCACCCGGCTCAGCCGCATGCGTGCGTGGTCGGCCACGACCGACCATGTTCCCAGGTCCGTGCCGCCGGCACCGCCCGGCCGCCGTCCGCCCGTACTGTGGTCCGGGTGAGGCGACAGCGGGGGCGGCGGGCCGCCGGCGCCGCGTGCGCGGTGGCGCTGACGCTGGTCCTCGCCGGTTGCGCGGAGGACGGCTACGAGCCCGCCGGCCCCTTCCGGCCGCTGCCCGAGGGCCAGCCGCCGCAGGTCGGGCCGCCCACCGAGTCCACCCCGGCGCCGGCCCCCGGCGACCCCGCGGAGCCGGGGTCGGGCGAGTCGGGCGGCGACCCGAACGTCGTCGCCACCGACCTGGCGGTGCCCACCGGGCTGGTCGTGCTGCCCGACGGCACCGCGGTCGTGGGCGAGCGCGAGACCGGCCGCCTGCTGCAGGTCTTCCCCGACCGCTCCCCGCCTCGGGAGCTCATGGTCGTGCCCGGCATCGACACCGCCGGCGACGGCGGACTGCTGGGCCTGGCCCTGTCGCCCACCTTCGACGAGGACGGGCTGTTCTACGCCTACGTCTCGACGGCCACCGACAACCGCGTCGTCCGCTTCCCGCTCGGCGGCACCCCCAACCCGGTGCTCACCGGCATCCCGCGCGGCGAGGTGCACAACGGCGGCGGGCTGGCGTTCGCCCCCGACGGCACGCTGTTCGTCGGCACCGGCGACACCGGCGACCCGGCGCTCGCCCAGGACACCGCCTCGCTGGGCGGCAAGGTGCTGCACGTCGACGTCTTCGGCCAGCCGGTGGGCTCCGGGCCGGTCTTCAGCCGCGGGCACGCCGACGTCAAGGCGCTGTGCCCCGGCCTCGACGACCCGGCGGTGCTCCTCGCCGTCGACGACTCCTCCACCGGGCCCGACGAGCTCAACACCGTCCTGCAGGACAGCGACCACGGCTGGCCGGCTCCCGGGTCCACCAGCACCGGGCCGCTGCTCGAGGTGCCGGGCGACGCGGGCGGGCTCAGCGGCTGCGCGGCCGTGGGCGGCACGGTCTTCCTGGGCGCGCTCGAGGGGCGGCGCGTGTACGTCGTCACCGTCGAGGGCGGCGGCGTCACCGAGGAGCCGACCGCGCTCATCCCCGAGCGCTACGGCCGGCTGCGGACCCTCGCCCTCGACGCCGAGGGCGGGCTGTGGGTGACCACGTCCAACGGGGACGGCGCCGGCACGCCCGCCGAGGACGACGACAAGGTGCTGCGCATCCTGCCGCCGTCCTCGGGAGGCTCCAGCCCGATCTAGGCCGTGACACCGCGGTCCCACCGGACCGCCCACTCGGGCGCGACACGGCGGCAGGCCGCCGTGGGTCAACCGCCGAGCACGCGCTCCTCGAGCATCCGCTTGACGGTGGCCGCGTCGGCCTGGCCGCGGGTGGTCCTCATGACCGCGCCCACCAGCGCGCCGAGGGCCTGCACCTTGCCGCCGCGCACCTTGGCCACGACGTCCGGGGCCCCCGCGATGGCGGCGTCGACGGCGGCGCCGAGCTCGTCGGACTCCCCCATCACCGCCAGGCCGCGCGCCTGCACGACCGCCCGCGGGTCGCCCTCGCCGGCGAGCACGCCGTCGAGCGCCTGCCGGGCCAGCTTGTCGTTGACCGTGCCCTCGGCGACCAGCGCCGTCAGCTCGGCCACCTGCGCCGGCGTGACCGCCAGCTCGGTGAGCTCGACGCCGGCGTCGTTCGACCGGCGGGCCAGCTCCCCGAGCCACCACTTGCGGGCGTCGGCCGGTGACGCGCCGGCGGCCACGGTGCGCTCGACCAGCCCGAGCGCCCCGGCGTTGACCAGCCAGGTCATCTCGGTGGCCGACAGCCCCCACTCCTGCTGCAGGCGGGTGCGGCGGGCGGCGGGCAGCTCCGGCAACCCGGCGGCGAGCTTCTCCACCCACTCGGCGTCGGGCGCCAGCGGCACCAGGTCGGGCTCGGGGAAGTACCGGTAGTCGGTGGCCTCCTCCTTGCTCCGCCCCGGCGAGGTGCTGCCGGTGTCCTCGTGGAGGTGGCGGGTCTCCTGCAGCACCCGGCCACCGGCGTCGAGGACGGCGGCCTGCCGGCGCATCTCGTAGCGCACCGCCCGCTCCACCGACCGCAGCGAGTTGACGTTCTTGGTCTCGGTGCGGGTGCCCCACTCCAGGCTGCCGGTCGGCGCCAGCGAGGTGTTGACGTCGCAGCGCAGGCTGCCCTGCTCCATCCGCACGTCGGAGGCGCCGAGGGTCTGGATGATCTCGCGCAGCTCGGTGACGTAGGCGCGGGCGACCTCGGGGGCCTTCGCGCCGGCGCCGGGGACCGGGCGGGTGACGATCTCGACGAGCGGGATGCCGGCGCGGTTGAAGTCGACCAGCGAGTGGTCGGCGCCGTGGATGCGCCCGGTGGCCCCGCCGACGTGCAGGTTCTTGCCGGTGTCCTCCTCGAGGTGCACCCGCTCGATCTCCACGCGGTAGGTCTCGCCGTCGACCTCGACGTCGAGGTGCCCCGCGGTGCACAGCGGCTCGTCGTACTGGCTGGTCTGGAAGCCCTTGGGGATGTCGGGGTAGAAGTAGTTCTTCCGGGCGAAGCGCGACCAGGACGCGATCCGGCAGCCCAGCGCCAGGCCGATGCGGATCGTGGACTCGACGGCGGCGGCGTTGGCCACCGGCAGCGACCCGGGCAGGCCGAGGCAGACCGGGCAGGTCTGGGTGTTGGGCTCGGCGCCGAACGTCGTCGCGCAGCCGCAGAACATCTTCGACTCGGTGCCCAGCTCGACGTGCGTCTCCAGGCCGATGACGGGCTCGTACCGGGTGAGGACGTCGTCGAACTCGACGAGGGGCTCGCTCACGGACAGGGGTCTCCCTTCGGGGCGGTGCCCGGCTGGGCGGTCACGCGGCACGCTCCGCGAGCCGGTCGGTCAGCGGGGCGCCGAGCGCCGCCTCGACGGCGGCGGCGACCCGGTAGCAGCGGTCGTCGGCCAGGGCCGGGGCCATGACCTGCAGGCCCACCGGCAGCCCCTCGGACAGGCCGCAGGGCACCGAGATGGCCGGGACGCCGGCGAGGCTGGCCGGCAGGGTGCACAGGTCGGCGGCGTACATGGCCAGCGGGTCGTCGACGCGGGCGCCGATCGGCCAGGCCACCGTCGGGCTGGTCGGGCTCACGAGCACGTCGACGTCGTCGTCGAAGGCGGCCGTGAAGTCGCGGTCGATCAGCGTGCGGACCTTCTGCGCCTGGCCGTAGTAGGCGTCGTAGTACCCCGCCGACAGCGCGTAGGTGCCGAGGATGATGCGGCGCTTGACCTCGGGACCGAAGCCCTGCTCCCGGGTGAGCGCCATGACCTCGTCGATGTCGCGGGTGCCGTCGTCGCCGACGCGGATGCCGAAGCGCATCCCCTCGAAGCGGGCCAGGTTCGACGACGCCTCGCTCGGCGCGATCAGGTAGTACGCCGGCAGCGCCAGCCCGAACGACGGGCAGGACACCTCGCGCACCTCGGCGCCGGCGCCCTCCAGCAGTGCCACCGCCTCGGCCACCCGCTCCAGCACACCGGCGTCGTAGCCCTCGCGGGCGCCGTCGCCGCCGAGCTCCCGGACGACGCCGACCCGCAGGCCCGCCAGGTCGCCGCCGGCACCGCGGCGGGCGGCCTCGACGACGGTGGGCACCGGGGCGTCGATGCTGGTGGAGTCGCGCGGGTCGTGGCCGCCGATGGCCTCGTGCAGCAGGGCGGCGTCCAGGACCGTGCGGGCCATCGGGCCGGCCTGGTCCAGGCTCGAGGAGAACGCGATGAGCCCGTAGCGCGACACCGAGCCATAGGTGGGCTTGTGCCCGACCAGGCCGGTGACCGCCGCCGGCTGCCGGATCGAGCCGCCGGTGTCGGTGCCCAGCGCGAAGGGCGCCAGCCGCCCGGCGACGGCCGCGCTCGACCCGCCGGAGGACCCGCCGGGGATGCGGTCGTGGTCCCACGGGTTGCGGGTGGGCCCGTACGCGGAGTTCTCGGTGGACGAGCCCATCGCGAACTCGTCCATGTTGGTCTTGCCCAGCAGCACCGTGCCGGCGTCCTTGAGCCGGCGGGCGACGGTGGCGTCGTACGGCGGCCGCCAGCCCTCGAGGATCCGCGAGCCGCTGGTCGTGGGCACGCCCTCGGTGACGAAGACGTCCTTGAGCGCGACCGGGATGCCGGCCAGGCCGGTGCCCGCGGTGCCCGCGGCGTCGATCTCGCCGGCCCGCCGCAGCGCGGCCTCGCCGTCGACGTGCAGGTAGGCGCCGAGGGCGCCGTCCTCGGCGGCGATGCGGTCGAGGTGGGCGCGGGTGACCTCGACGGAGGTGGTCTCGCCGGCCGACAGCGCCTGCTGCAGCTCGACGACGCTCAGTGCGGTGAGGTCGCTCACGCCTCCTCCCCCAGGATGCGGGGCACCCGGAAGCGGTCGTCCTCGGCGGCGGGGGCGCCGGCCAGGACGGCGTCGCGGGGCAGGCTCGGGGTGGCGACGTCGGCGCGCAGCACGTTGGTCAGCGGGACGGCGTGCGTGGTGGGGACGACGTCGGCGACGTCGGCGCGCTGGACCTGGGCCACCGCGTCGAGGACCGCGCCCAGCTGGCCGGCGAAGCGGTCGAGCTCCTCGTCGGTGACGGCCAGCCGGGCCAGCCGCGCGAGGTGCGCGATGTCCTGGCGGTCGAGGGCCGGGTGGGCGGCCGTGTCGGGGGTGGGCTCGCTGCTCATGCTGGGGCTGGGACTCCTGTCGTCGGCGCCGGCCGGCGCCAGGGACGCAACCCGGTCACTGTACGTGGGGCCGGGGACCTCCCGGGACGCCCGCTCGACCCGGGGGCGCCTCGTGGGGGAAGCTGCTCCCGCCACGCGATCGACGAGGATCGGCCAGCAGCTCGACGTCGTCTGCGGAGGAACCGTGTCCTATCTCCTGCGGCTGGTCGTCCCCGACCGCCCCGGCCTGCTCGGCGCGGTGGCGACCGCCCTGGGTGTCGCCGGGATCGACATCGTCTCGGTCGACGTGCTCGAGCGCGGTGGCGGCGTCGCCGTCGACGACGTCGTCGTGGACCTCCCCCGCGACCGGCTGCCCGACAGCCTGATCACCGTCGCGCAGACGGTGCCGGGTGTGCAGGTCGAGGCGCTGCGCCCCTTCCACGGGCCGCTCGACACCCACCGCGAGCTCGACCTGCTCGAGGCGCTGGCCCGCGCCGCCGAGGGCACCCAGGTCAAGCTGCTGGCCGCGGAGCTGCCGCGGGTGTTCCACAGCGGCTGGGCGGCGGTGGTGCGGGCCGACGGCGAGGCGCTCGCGGCGTCCGACGCCGCGCCCCGCCTCGAGGACGTGCCCCTGCCCTGGCTGCCGCTCTCCTCGCCGCGGCTGCTGCCCAGCGAGGAGGACTGGCTGCCGGAGCGGTGGCGGGAGATGGCGATCGAGATGATGGCCGCGCCCTTCGGCGACCCGGGGACGGCGGTGGTGCTCGGCCGGTCCGGCGGCCCGGCGTACCGGAGGTCGGAGCTGCTGCGGCTGGCCCACCTGGCGGGGATCGCCAGCACGGTCGCGCACCTGCCGCCCGTCTGAACCGGCGCGCTGACCTGTGCTCTCGTGCCCTACGACTGTCGTGCAGGGCAGCGTTCGAACGCAGATCGAGGGCGTGGACGACGTGCTGACCGCCGCGGTGCCCTGGCTGTCAGTCGGACCGTCGGACGGTCACGAGGAAGTCGGTGCTCCCCGTCGCGACCACCACACCGGTCCACGGGTCCTCCAGGTGGCCGTCGTCGTCGTCGTCGAAGCCCAGCAGGGCCCGCCCGCTCGGTACGCGGAGCACCGGCTGGACGGTGCCCTCGTCGAGGACCACCTCGATCCCGGTCACCCGTCCCCGGACCCGCTCGTCGTGCTCGACGTGGTGGTGCGTCTCGACCAGCCGCACCTGGCCGTCCGGCGCCGTCCAGCGGGTGCAGCCGAGATCGACGACCCGGTCGCGCTCGATGGCCGGCCCGCAGCACTCGTGCTCCCACCCGCCGACCTCCACGACGACGTCCACCGGTCAATCCCCCGCCGGCTGCTCCTCCGCGGCCGCCGGCTCGCTGTCGTCGCCGATCGTCGCCACCGCACGGGCTGCGTCGGGTCCGTCGTCGAGCAGCACGCGGAAGCCGTCGTCGTCGAGGATCGGCGCCTTGGCCTGCACGGCCTTGTCGTACTTGCCGCCCGGGTCGGCACCGACCACGACGAACCCGGTCTTCTTCGACACCGAGCCGGTCACCTTGCCGCCGCGCTCCTGGATCGCCGCGATGGCCTGGTCGCGGCTGAAGTCGCGCAGCGAGCCGGTGACGACGACGGTGACGCCGGTCAGCGGCCCCGGCCCGGCGTCCTCCCCCTCGTCGGCCATGCGCACCCCGGCGGCCCGCCACTTCTCCACCACCCCGCGGTGCCAGTCGACGGCGAACCAGTCCAGCACCGACCGCGCGATCGTCGGGCCGACCCCGTCGGCCGCGGCGAGCTCCTCCTCACCGGCACCCGCGATCCGGTCCAGCGAGCGGAAGTCGCGGGCCAGCGCCTGCGCCGCCGTCGGGCCGACGTGCCGGATCGAGAGGGCGACCAGCACCCGCCACAGCGGGACGTCCTTGCGGTGCTGCAGGTTGGTCAGCAGCTTGAGGGCGTTGGCGGTCAGCCCGGCGTCCTTCTTGCGCGTGAAGAACGACGACCGCGCGAGCTTCTCCTCGTCCAGGGCGAACAGGTCGCCCTCGTCCTCGATGAGCTGCGCCTGCAGCAGCGCGATCGCCGTCTCGTAGCCCAGCGCCTCCACGTCGAACGCGCCCCGGCCGGCGACGTGGAACACCCGCTCCCGCAGCTGCGCCGGGCAGGACCGGGCGTTGGGGCACCGGATGTCGGCGTCGCCCTCCTTCTCGTGCCGCAGCTCGGTGCCGCACTCCGGGCAGTGCGTGGGCATCACGAACGGGCGCTCGTCGCCGGTGCGGGCGGCGACCACCGGGCCGAGCACCTCGGGGATGACGTCGCCGGCCTTGCGGATGACGACCGTGTCACCGATGAGCACGCCCTTGCGCTCCACCTCGCTGGCGTTGTGCAGCGTGGCCAGCTGGACGGTCGACCCGGCCACCTTGACCGGCTCCATGTAGGCGAACGGCGTGACCCGCCCGGTGCGCCCGACGTTGACCCGGATGTCGAGCAGCTTGGTCGTGGCCTCCTCCGGCGGGTACTTGAAGGCGATCGCCCAGCGCGGCGCGCGCGAGGTCGACCCCAGCCGGCGCTGCAGCGCGACCTGGTCGACCTTGACCACCACGCCGTCGATCTCGTGCTCCACCGAGTGCCGCTGCTCGCGGTAGCGCTCGATGTAGGCCCACACGCCCTCGAGGTCCTCGACGACCTCGAACCGGTCGCTCACCGGCAGCCCCAGCGCCCGCAGCCCGGCGTAGGCCGCCGACTGCCGCTCCGGCGCGAAGCCCTCCCGGGCGCCGAGGCCGTGCACGACCAGCCGCAGCGGCCGCGAGGCGGTGACCCGCGGGTCCTTCTGCCGCAGCGAACCCGCGGCCGCGTTGCGCGGGTTGGCGAAGGGCGCCTTGCCCTGCTCGACCAGGCCCGCGTTCACGTCGGCGAAGCCGGCGACCGGGAAGTAGATCTCGCCGCGCACCTCCAGCAGCGGCGGGACGGTGCCGTCGTCAGGGTCACCGGTGAGCTGCTGCGGGACGTCGTCCATCGTGCGCACGTTGGCGGTGACGTCCTCCCCCGTGACGCCGTCCCCGCGGGTGGCCGCGCGCACCAGCCGGCCCTGCTCGTAGACCAGGTCGACGGCGACGCCGTCCACCTTCAGCTCGCACAGGTACACCGCCGCGGAGCCGACCTCGCGCTCCACCCGGCCGGCCCACGCGGAGAGCTCGTCGCCGGTGAACGCGTTGTCCAGGCTCTGCATCCGCTCCAGGTGCCGCACCGGGGCGAAGGTGGCGGTGAAGCCGCCGTTGACCTTCTGGCTCGGCGAGTCCGGCGTCACCAGCGCCGGGTGGGCGGCCTCCAGCGCGGTGAGCTCGCCCATCAGCTCGTCGTACTGGCCGTCGCTGACCAGCGGCGCGTCCTGCACGTAGTAGGCGAACGCGTAGCGGTCGAGCTCCTCGGACAGGTCGCGGTGGCGGGTCCGCGCGTCGTCGGGGACCTCGGTGACGTCGGCCCGGTCGACCACGGCGTCGACCTGCGGGACGTCGACCTCGGCTGCGTCGGTGCTCACGGCGCGACGGTATCCGGCGGGTGGGACAGCGGAACGCCGCGGCGCGGGCGCCACCCGTCCGGGCGCACGTCCCCGCGCCTGGACGGCTCGCTCACCCGGTCGGCGTCACCGCGGCGGGCGGCGACCCGGGAGGTCCGGCGTCCCGGCGGGGCGGGCGCACCTCGGCGAGCGAGCACACGGCGAGGAGGGCGGCGAGGACGCCGAGCGCGACCCGGCCGTCGGCGAGCAGGACCCAGGCCACCAGGGCGAGGACGAGGCCGGTCACGGCGTTGACCGCCCGGTACCAGGCGGGCCGGGTGCGGCCGAGCCGCGCGTACCGCTCGAGTGCGCCACCCGTCCCGGGCGGCGGGGCGAAGTCGCCGCGGACGGCGGCGCGCAGACCCTGGACGGCGCCGCGCCCCTCCACCCGCTCGAGGCCCTCGACCGCCCGGCCGGCCAGGAGGTCGGGCAGCACGCCGGCCGGCCGGCCGGCCAGGCCGAGCAGGGCGGCGAACCGGGCGAGGACCGCCTCCGGGGCGCCGGTGTCGGCCAGCACCCCCGCCACGGCGTGCACCGGCCGGCCGGTCGCCCTGGCGAGCAGGTCGGGGTCCCCGGGGGACACGCCCCAGCGGTGCCGGTCGACCTCCCGCCCGCCCCGGTACAGCACGTACTCCAGGTCGGCGTGCGAGCGGCGCAGGACCAGGGCCGTCGTCCGCGGCCCGGCCGCGCCGAGGTGCAGCGCCCGGGCCTCGGCGGAGCGCGCGCCGTCGGGTGCGACCAGCGTCCACTCGCCGTCGCCCACGAGGGAGACGGCGTCGCGCGACGTCCCGACCGCCTCGCGCACGCGGTGGACGGGGACCCGCAGCAGCAGGACCCCGTCCTGGTCGTGCACCTCGTCGTCGGTCACCTGCAGCTCGGACGGGACGGCGGCGCGGACGAGCTCCACGGCCTCGGTGCCGTCCCGCCAGTCCGCGGCCACGAGGGGGACGCCGGTGCCGTCGCGTCCGACGAGGGTCCACTCCTCGCCCGGGGAGCGCACGAGCCCGATCACGTCGGCCCAGCGCACGGTGAGCAGCCGCCCCTCCCCCAGGTCGACGCCGGCACCCTCCGGCCCGACGACGAGCTCCGCGCCCCGCGGCGCGCCGGAGCGCCGCGCGCGGCGGAACACCCGGCCGGTCACCCGGTCGGCCGACCACTGCGGCAGGCGGGGCAGGCCGGCCGGCGCCTCGGTGCCCGCGGCCACCCCCAGGACGGCGGCGTCGCGGAGAGCGGCGGCGACCGCGCGCACCTGCTCCGCGTCGAGCCGCTCCGCCTCCTCGCGCAGCTCGGCCCCGGTCGTGACGGGCGAGCCGGTGACCAGGCCGCGCGCCGTCGCCCGCGCCTCGTCCGCGTCCGACCGCGGGTCGGCCAGGTACTCGGCGACCAGCGCCCGCTCGTGGTCGAGCTCCGCCGGCTGCGGCCCCTCGTCGGCGAGGCGCTGCACCTCCCGCCAGAGCAGCCGGGCGACGACCGCCTCCTCCCCCGGCCGCGCGTCGGACGAGAGGACGACCACCCGGCGTCCGGCGTCCACCGGCACCTGGTCGAGCTCGACGGCGTAGGCGACACCGCGGCGGGAGCGCAGCTCCTCCTCCACCCGGGCCCGCAGGATCCCGGCGGTGGCCGCGTCCGCCGGGCCGCGCGGTAGCTCGGCGGCCACCGCGACCCGCTCGTCGACGGGCAGCTCGGTCCAGGCCGGTGTCGGCAGGTCGCGGCGCAGCTGGGGCGCCCGCTCCGGCACCGGGCCACCGGGCAGCGGGAGGGACAGCTCCGCGGGCACCGGGCCGACCAGCCACAGCGCCGCGTTCCCGGCGACGAACCACCGCCGGGCCCAGGCGCGCACCTGGTCGGCCGTCACCGCGCGCAGCGCCGGCTCGCGCATCGACGCCAGCCCCGGCCCCGAGGCGCCGTAGAGCTCGCCCAGGAGGACCGCGGTGTCGGGCGCGGCGGCCAGCCCGCGCTCGCTGCGCAGCACGTCGGCGTCGACCGCGAGCCGGTCGGTCGGCAGGTCGGCGAGCGCGGTGCAGACGGTCTCCAGGACCCGGGCGACCCGCTCGGGTGCCCCGGTCGCGGTGAACTCCGTGACGGCGAGGTCGACCGACGCGTTGGTCTCGACCGTCGTCCGGCCGAGGGCGCCCATGGCCAGGTGCTCGACGAGGTGGGTGATGCCGCCCCGGACGAAGGTCTCGTCGCGGCGGCCGACCCCGAACACGAGCCCGGCCGCCAGGGGCGGCGGGCCGTCGGCCACGAACACGGGGATGCCGTCGACGGTCAGCTGGCGCACCGCGGCAGCGTAGGAGGGCGGCGCTCACCCGGCGCACGTACGCGCCGACGCACCGTCACTCCGGCACCAGGTACCTCGCGGCCTCGCGGACGTGGGTCATCGCCGCCCGGGCGTACGCGGGGCTGGCCCCGGCCAGCCCGCACGCGGGCGTCAGCGTGACCGCCTCGTGCAGCGCGTCGGCCGCGAACCCGAGCTCGCGCCACCAGCCCTGCAGCCGGGAGGCGGTCGCCTTCGGCGCCGGCAGCGGCGCGTCGGTGCCGGGGACGACGCCGGGCAGCAGGTGCGTGCCGGCCTCGACGGCGGCCCCGAGCGCGTCGAGGTCCTGCACGAGGCCCAGGTCGAACGACAGCGCGCCGGCCCCGGCGGCCCGCAGCAGGTCCAGCGGCGCGCGGGAGGCGCAGCAGTGGACGACGACCGGTCCGGGCAGCGCCTCGACGACCGCGGCGAGCTCGGCCTGCACGACGGCCGCCTCGACGGCGGCCAGCCGGCCGAAGCCGCTCGCCGTCGGCAGCGACCCCTGCAGGACGGCGGGCAGCGACGGCTCGTCGAGCTGCACGACCACCCGCGCGCCGGGCACGCGGGCCGCGACGTCGGCGACGTGCGCGGCGATCCCCTCGGCCAGCGACTGCCCGAGGTCGCGGCGGGCACCGGGGTCGACGACCGCCCGCTCGCCGCGCTCGCGCTCCAGCCCGGCGGCGAGCGTCCACGGGCCCGCCGCCTGCACCTTGAACGGGCCGTCGTGGGTGCCCGCGACCTCGTGCACGGCGTCGAGGTCGCGCAGCAGGAACTCCTGCGCCCGGCGCAGGTCCACGCCCCCGCGCGGCACCAGGCGCCAGCCGGCCGGCGTCAGGTCGACGGCCAGGTCGACCAGCAGCGCCGCGCTGCGGCCGAGGAGGTCGGCGCCGGCGCCCCGGGCGGGCAGCTCGGGCAGGTGCGGCAGGCCGGGCAGCTCGCCGAGCACCACGCGCAGGGCCTCGGCCGGGTCGGTGCCGGGCAGGGACCCGACGCCCGAGGCCGGCCCCCACGGTGCGGGAGCCGGCCTCGGGTCGGTGTTCTCGGTGCTGGGCTCGGTCGGGGACGCCACGGCGGCGACGGTAGTCCGGCGCCGCCGCGGCACCCCCGGGGGTCAGACGGTGCAGGGCCCCCGACCGGACAGGTCGTCGTCGAACGGCTGCGCCGGGTCGAGCGACACGGCGCGGTCGAGCGCCGGCGGGGCGACCGGACCGGGCTGCGCGTCGAGGTAGGCGTTGAACGCGTCGACGTCGTTGGGCCCGGTGGCCGCGGTCGTGTCCGGCACCCGGCCGGTGCGGAAGGCGGTGAAGCCGTCCCCGCCCTCGACGAGGAAGGAGTTGGCCACCACCGTGTAGAAGGCGCCGAGGTCCAACGCCTGCCCACCGACGAGGATCGACGCCGGGTCGATCCGGTCGCCCACCGGCCGGCGCGGGTCGAAGGAGTAGGTCAGACCCGACACCGACAGCTGCAGGAAGCTCGGCGAGCCGCTCCGGGTGGCCCACTGCTGCTCGAGCACCTGCTCGATGGCCGCCCCGGTCAGCTGCACGCTGTTGACCGTGTTGCTGAACGGCTGGACGGCGAAGGTCTCGGCGTAGGTGATGGTCCCGGCCGGCGTGCCCGACGCGCAGTTGATGTCGGCGCGCAGCCCGCCGGGGTTCATGAACGCCACCTGGGCGCCGGGGACGGCGGCGAGCTGGGCGTCGGCGACCAGGTTGCCCAGCGACGACTCCGAGTCACGGACCGGGGCACCGGACCGGTACGCCCGGTCCAGGTCGGCCGCCTGCTGCCCGACCGGCACGTCGCCCGCCTCGGCGGCGCGGGCCTCCCAGTAGCTGACGATCGACTGGACCGCCGGGTCCGGGGCGGTCTGGCGGACCGGCACGTTCGTGGCGGTCGCGGTCTCGCGGACGACGTCGCCGTCGCTGCCGATCCGGAACCGGATGTCGGTCAGCGCCTTGCCGTAGAAGCCGGCCTGGGTGACCGGGCGCGGGTCGCCGGCGGGGTCGGGCAGGACGCAGTCGTAGGGCACGTGGGTGTGCGCGCTGACGATGACGTCGACGGACGCGTCGACGGCGGCGTTGATGGCGCCGACCGGGGTGCCGGCCATGTCGCCGACGCAGCGGTCGTAGCCGCCGCCGGCGCCCTGGGTGCCGCCCTCGTGGACCATGACGACGATCGCCTCGACGCCCTTGCCCTGCAGCTCGGCGGCGTAGTGGTTGACCGCCTCGGCCTCGTCGCCGAACTCCAGGCCGGCGATGCCCGCGGCCGCGACGATGTCCGGGGTGTCGTCGGTGACGACGCCGATCAGCCCGACCTCCCGGTTGCCGGTGGTCCGCACGACCTCGTACGGCGGGAGGATCGGCTCGCCGGTGGCCGTGTCGGTCACGTTGGCCGCCAGGTACGGGAACTGCGCGCCCTCGAAGGCGTGCTCGCCCTCGCCGAAGCAGCCGTCGACACCCGGGGTGATGCCCTCGCACGCCTCGACGTCGTCGGAGAACGTGTCGTCGGTGGCGCCGGAGATGCGGTAGAGCTCGTCCTGGCCGCGGTCGAACTCGTGGTTGCCCACCGCGGAGAAGTCCAGGCCGAGGGCGTTGAGCACCTCGATGGTGGGCTCGTCCTTGAACACGCTGGAGTTGAACGGCGAGGCGCTGACCAGGTCGCCGGCGCCCACGAAGAAGGTGTTCCTCGCCGGGCCGCCCCAGTCCTCGCGGATGTCGGCGAGGGTGGTCGCGACGTTCGCCGCGCCGCCGACCTTCTCGACGACGTTGTCGGCGGCGGTCGCGTAGTCCCCGTCCGGTCCCGGCGAGGTGACCAGCTCGCCGTCGCCACCGGTCTGCGGGCTGATCCGGCCGTGGAAGTCGTTCATGGCGACGAGCTGGACCGGCAGGCCGCCCGCGCCGTCCCCCGGCGCGGCCTGGGCGGCCGGAGCGGCCAGGATGCCGGCCGTGGTGGCCACCGCGGCTGCGGCGGCCAGCGTGGAGCGCGATCTGCGCAAGGAGTCCTCCGAGGACGTGCGGACCCGACCGCCGGGACCGGCGGTCGGGAGCCGAGCCGCGTGGCGCTGCTCGGGGAGTGGCTCGCCGCACACGCTAGGTGACGGACCCGTCCGGCACCAGGCCCGGCCGGTGACGCCCCGGTGACCTCCGGGGGTCAGCGCGTGACCGGCGCCTGGCCGAGCACGAGGTCGCCGCGCACCGGGTCCGGCGCGTAGAGCACGGCCGACTGCCCGGGGGCCACGCCGCGCTCCGACCGCGCCAGGGTGAGCACCAGCCCGCCGTCGGGTGCGGCGTCCACCGTGCAGGCCACCGGGGTGCCGTGGGCGCGCAGCTGCACCTCCGCGCGCAGCGGCAGCGCCGGCGCCGGGCCGGTCCAGGTGGGCGGCCCGGTGCGGACGACGTCGACGCCGGTCAGCTCCGCCGTCCCGACGGTCACCGTGCGGGTGACCGGCTCGATGGACAGGACGTAGCGCGGCCGCTGGTCACCCACCGCCAGGCCCAGCCCGCGCCGCTGCCCGACGGTGAACCCGTGGGTGCCCTCGTGGCTGCCCACCGTCGCGCCGGTGGCGGCGTCGACCACCGGTCCCGGCGCGGCCCCCAGCCGGCGCGTGAGGAAGCCCCGGGTGTCGCCGTCGGGGATGAAGCAGATGTCGTGCGAGTCGGGCTTGGTCGCCACCGCGAAGCCGCGCTCGGCGGCGATCGCGCGGACCCGCTCCTTGGTCGTCGACCCGAGCGGGAAGCGCGCCCCCGCCAGCTGCTCGGCGGTGAGCACGCCGAGCACGTAGGACTGGTCCTTGGCCGCGTCGACCGACCGGCGCAGCTGCCCGTCGGCCAGCCGCGCGTGGTGGCCGGTGACGACGGCGTCGAAGCCCAGCGCCCGGGCGCGGTCGAGCACCGCGGTGAACTTGATCCGCTCGTTGCAGCGCAGGCAGGGGTTGGGGGTGCGCCCGGCCGCGTACTCGGCCACGAAGTCCTCGACGACGTCCTCGCGGAACCGGTCGGCGAGGTCCCAGACGTAGAACGGGATGCCCAGCTCGTCGGCCACCCGGCGGGCGTCGTGCGCGTCCTCCACGCTGCAGCAGCCGCGGGCGCCGCTGCGCAGGGTCTGCCGGTCCGGCGAGAGCGCCAGGTGCACGCCGGTGACGTCGTGGCCGGCGTCGACGGCCAGCGCGGCGGCCACCGCGGAGTCCACGCCCCCGCTCATCGCGGCGAGCACCCGCATCAGCGGCGTCCCATCCCGGCCCGCCGGGCGCGCTCCACCACCGGCCCGATCACGGCCAGCAGGGCGTCGACGTCCGCGCCGGTCGAGGTGTGCCCCAGGCTGAAGCGCAGCGAGCTGCGGGCGCGCGCGGCGCCGGCCCCCACGGCGGTGAGCACGTGGCTGGGCCGGGCCACGCCGGCGCTGCAGGCCGAGCCGGTGGAGCACTCGATGCCGCGGGCGTCGAGCAGCATGAGCAGCGCGTCGCCCTCGGCGCCCGGGAAGGACAGGTGCGCGTTGCCGGGCAGCCGGCCCGGGCCGCCGGCGACGACGTCGTCGAGCGGCGCGCCGTTGAGCTGGGCGTCGGGCACCTGCTCGAGCACCCCGGCCACCAGCCGGTCGCGCAGCGCGGCCAGCCGGCCGGCCCGCTCCTCCCGGCCGGCGACGGCGGCGCCGGCGGCCACGGCCAGCCCGACGATGACGGGCACGTCGAGGGTCCCCGACCGGACGTCGCGCTCCTGGCCGCCGCCGTGCAGCAGGGGCGTGCACTCCGCGTCGCGGCGCAGCAGCAGCGCCCCGGCGCCCATCGGGCCGCCGAGCTTGTGCCCGGTCAGGGTGAGCGCGTCGGCGCCGCTGGCGGCGAAGTCGACCGGCACCTGGCCGACGGCCTGCACCGCGTCGGTGTGCAGCGGCACCCCGGCGGCGTGGGCGGCCTCGGCGAGCGCGGCGACGCCGCTCACCGTGCCGATCTCGTTGTTGGCCCACATGACGCTGGCCACCGCGACGTCGGACCCGTCGCCGAGCGCCTCGGTGAGCGCCTCGGGCGTGACCCGGCCGCTGGGCTCCAGCCGCAGCCAGGTGACCTCGGCGCCCTCGTGCTTGGCCAGCCACTCGGCGCTGTCGAGGACGGCGTGGTGCTCGGCCGGGCTGACCACCAGCCGGCGGCGGCGCGCGTCGGCCTCCCGCCGGGCCCAGAACAGGCCCTTGAGCGCGAGGTTGTCGCTCTCGGTGCCGCCGCCGGTGAACAGCACCTCCGACGGGCGGGCCCCCAGCGCCTCGGCCAGCCGCTCCCGGGCCTGCTCGGCGGCGCGGCGGGCGGCGCGGCCCCCGGCGTGCAGCGAGGAGGCGTTGCCCACGCGGCCCATCTGCTCGGTCACCGCGGCGAGGACCTCGGGCAGCACCGGGGTGGTCGCCGCGTGGTCGAGGTAGGTCACCTGCCCTCCTCGCTGGCGTCCACCGGCTCCGCGCCCGCCTCGTCCTGCACCCTCGCGGCCGTGCGTCCGCCTCCGCCGCCAGGGTAGTCGTCCTCCGCGCCGCCGCCTCCGGCCCGGCCGCACACCGCGGCGCCCAGCAGCGCCAGCCCGGCGAGCACGGCCGTGGCGACGACGACCGCGGCCGCCAGCGGCAGCACCCCCGCGGTCGCCGCGGCCACGAGGACGCCCACCAGGCCGACGGCGAGGGCCGACCCGGCGACGTCGGCGATCTGGAAGGCCGCCGAGTCCGCGCCGCGCCGGTGCTCCGGCGAGCGCTCCAGCAGCAGCACCCCGACGCTGGGCATCCCGAGGCCCATGCCCAGGCCGGCGACCGCCCACGTCAGGTAGGCCGGCCACGCCCCGGAGACCGGCGCCGCGACCACGGCGGTGGCCGCGGTGCCGGTGGCCAGCAGCAGGAAGCCGGCGCGCAGCAGCACCAGCCGCGAGGCCCCGGGACGGCGGCCCTGCAGCTGCGAGGCGAGCGCCCAGCCGACCGCGCCGGCCGTCAGCGGCACGCCCGCGGCGGTCGGACCGGCGCCGTGCAGCTCGGTGAGGGCCAGGGGCAGCAGCGCGTCCATGCCGAAGAAGGCCCCGGCCAGCAGGCCGCGCGAGGCGACCACGGTGGGCAGCCCCGGGCGGGCGCGGACCGTGCCGCGGGGCAGCAGCGGCCGCAGGCCGGCGGCCAGCGCGGCCAGCCCGACGGCGGCGACCAGCAGCGCCGGGCCGTCCCGGCGCTGCCCGGCGTACTGCAGGAGGGCCAGGCCCAGGCCGGCCAGGACCGCCCACCAGCGCCGGGCGGGGGCCGGGACCCGGCTGCCCTCCCCCGGCCCGCGCAGCGTGCGCAGCGCCGGCAGGACCAGCGCCAGGCCCGCCGCGACCAGGGGCAGCAGCGCCAGGAACACCCAGCGCCAGCCGGCGTGCGTGGTGACCAGCCCCGCCGCCAGCGGGCCGACCAGCGCGGGCAGCACCCAGGCCGCCGAGATCGCCCCGAACAGCCGCGGCCGGGCCGCCGCGGGGTAGGCCTGCCCGGCGACGACGTAGAGGGAGACCGCGATCAGCCCCGCGCCGGCGCCCTGCACCGCGCGGGCGGCCACGAACAGCGCCATGCTGCCGGCGAGCCCCGCGGCGAGCAGGCCCGCGGCGAACACCGTCACCCCGGCCAGCAGCGCCGCCCGCGGGCCGCGACGGTCGCCGGTGTCCCCGCCGACGACCATGCCGAACACGGAGGCCACGAGGAAGGCGCTGAAGGGCCAGCCGTACCAGGCCAGCCCGTCGAGATCGCGGACCGCCGTCGGCATCGCCGTCCCCACGGCCATCGCCTCGAAGGCGATGAAGGTGACCAGGGTGAGCAGGCCGGCCGTCGTCAGCCGGTACCGGCGGTCGAACACGCCGGGCGTCGCCTCGTGCACCCCTCCCCCTCCTGACACACGTCGGGCGCCGGCCCCCGCGGGGGCCGGCGCCCGACGGGCGACCTGCTGCTCAGCCCCTGCGGGAGGCGATCTGCTCGGTGGCGGCGGGGACGACCTGGAACAGGTCGCCGACGACGCCGAAGTCGGCC
Source organism: Geodermatophilus dictyosporus (assembly GCF_900115505.1). GTDB lineage: Bacteria > Actinomycetota > Actinomycetes > Mycobacteriales > Geodermatophilaceae > Geodermatophilus > Geodermatophilus dictyosporus. The sequence goes on from NZ_FOWQ01000002.1 coordinate 147,069, forward strand.
AGCTCGAAGATCGGGGCCTCGGGGTCCTTGTTGACGGCCACGATGGTCTTGCTGGTCTGCATGCCGGCGCGGTGCTGGATGGCACCGGAGATGCCGACGGCGATGTAGAGGGTCGGGCTGACGGTCTTGCCGGTCTGCCCGACCTGGAAGCTGTGCGGGTAGAAGCCGGAGTCGACCGCGGCGCGCGAGGCGCCGACGGCCGCGCCGAGGGAGTCGGCCAGGCCCTCGATGATCGAGAAGTTCTCCGCGCTGGCCACGCCGCGGCCACCGGAGACGACGATCGCCGCCTCGGTGAGCTCGGGCCGGTTGCTCTTCTGCTCGACGACCTTGTCGACCACGCGGGTCTGCTTGGCCTGCTCGGACAGGCTGACCTCGACCGGCACCTGCTCGCCGGCCGCGGGCGCGGGCTCGGGGGTCACGGAGTTGCCGCGCAGCGTGTAGATCGGCGTCCCCACCGTCACCTTCGAGTGCACGATCTGGGCGCCGGCGAAGACCACCTGGGTGGCGGTGCCGTCGGGCGCGATCTCGGTGACGTCGGTGAGGAAGCCGCTACCGGTCTTGAGCGCCAGCCGGCCGGCGACCTCGCGGCCCTCCGGGGAGGAGGGGATGACGACGGCGGCCGGCGACACCTGTGCCACGAGCTGCGCGAGCACCTCGGCCTTGGGGGCGACGAGGTACTCGTCGATCTCCGGGGACTCGGCGACGTAGACCTTCGCCGCGCCGTACTCGGCGAGCCGGTCACGGGCGCCGGCGGCGACGCCGGGGCCGCCGGCGACGACCGCCGAGACCTCACCGAGCGCACGTGCGGCGGTGAGCGCCTCCAGGGTGCCCTTGCGGACGGTGCCGTCGGCCGGGTTCAGCTCGACGAGGACCAGGACCTCTGCCATGGGTGTTCAGTCTCCTCTTCGCTGCGATCGCCGGCCGGTCAGACGAGCTTCTGCTCGACGAGGTAGCCCACGAGCTTCTGGGCGCCGTCGCCCTCGTCGGTCACCTTGACACCCTCGCCCTTGGGCGGGCGGCCGGTGACGTCGACGACCGCGCTGGTGGCGGTGGCCAGGCCGACGGTGGAGGGGTCGATGCCCAGGTCGGCGAGGGACATGGTCGTCACCGGCTTCTTCTTGGCGGCCATGATCCCCTTGAAGGAGGGGTAGCGCGGCTCGTTGATGGTGTCCCAGGTGGACACGATCGCCGGCAGCGGTGCCTCCAGGGCCCAGAACCCGCCGTCGGTCTGCCGCTCGACCTTCACCGTCGAGCCCTCGACGGTGAGCTTCTGCGCGCCCGACAGCTGCGGGATGCCGAGGCGCTCGGACAGCAGGGCCGGCATGACGGCGACCTGCCCGTCGGTGGAGGTCGCGCCCATGAGCACCAGGTCGTAGTCCAGCTGCTGCAGCGCCGCGGCCAGGATCGCCGAGGTCTGGATCGCGCACGAGCCGTGGATGGCGTCGTCGGTCACGTGGACGGCCTTGTCGGCGCCCATCGACAGCGCCTTGCGGATCGCGTCGGTCGCCGAGGCCGGGCCGACGGTGAGGATGGTGACCTCGCCGCCCTGGGCCTGCTTGACCTGCAGCGCCTCCTCGATGGCGTACTCGTCGATCTCGTTGATGACGTTGTCCGCTCCTGCGCGGGCGACGGTGTTGTCCGACGGGTCCAGCGAGCGCTGGGTGCCGGAGTCGGGTACCTGCTTGACCAGAACGACGATGTTCATCGCCAGACCTACCTCCGCGATCGGTCATGGGGGACGCGGGCCACGGCCCGCCTGGCTCCGATAGTGGAGGTTACTGCGGGGTAACGGCCCCCCGTGCCCGGGTGCCCGTGACGGCGGTCACGCCGTCCAGCGGCCGGTGGCGGTGAACTCCTCCAGCACCGCCGCGGCGGGCGCCAGGTCCAGGCCCCGGGCGGCCACCCACTCGTCGGCGAAGTACGTGTCGGCGTACCGCTCGCCGCCGTCGCAGAGCAGGGTGACCACGCTCCCGGTGCGCCCCTCGGCGAGCATCTCGGCGACCAGCCGGAACGCGCCCCACAGGTTGGTGCCGGTCGAGCCGCCGGCCCGCCGGCCGGTCACCCGCTCCAGGTGGCGGGTGGCCGCCAGCGAGGCGGCGTCGGGGACGCGGATCATGCGGTCGACCACCGTGGGCAGGAAGGACGGCTCCACCCGCGGCCGGCCGATGCCCTCGATCCGCGACGGCGTCCCCGTCGTCGCGCCCGGGTCGTCGGCCACCCAGCCGGGGAAGAACGCCGAGCCCTCCGGGTCGACCACGGCCAGCCGGGTCGGGTGCCGCCGGTAGCGCAGGTAGCGGCCGAAGGTGGCGCTGGTGCCGCCGGTGCCCGCGCCGACCACCACCCACTCGGGCACCGGGTGGCGCTCCAGGGCCAGCTGCTCGAACACCGACTCGGCGATGGTGTTGTTGCCGCGCCAGTCGGTGGCCCGCTCGGCGTGGGTGAACTGGTCGAGGTAGTGCCCGCCGGTCTCGGCGGCCAGCCGGCGGGCCTCGTCGTAGACGTCGGAGGCGCGCTCGACCAGGTGGCAGCGGCCGTCGTACCGCTCGATCAGCGCGATCTTCTCCCGGCTGGTCGAGGCCGGCATGACCGCGACGAAGGGCAGGCCGAGCATCCGCGCGACGTAGGCCTCGCTGACCGCCGTCGACCCGCTCGAGGCCTCGACGACGGTGCTGCCCTCGGTGATCCAGCCCGAGCACAGCGCGTGCAGGAACAGCGAGCGCGCCAGCCGGTGCTTGAGGCTGCCCGTCGGGTGCGTCGACTCGTCCTTGAGGTAGAGGTCGACGCCCCACTCCGGCGGCAGGGGGTAGACGAGCAGGTGGGTGTCGGCGCTGCGCAGCGCGTCGGCCTCGACGGCGGCCACCGCGCGGTCGACCCAGGCCCGGCCGGCGGGGTCGGAGCGGTCGACGTCGGCGGCGGCGGTCGGGGCGGGCTGGCTCACCGGGCCAGTCTGGTGCACCGCCGGCACGGCCGGGCACGCTGCGTCGTCGCGGGACTGCACTGCGGTGGGGCGCGGCGCCGGGGATCCGCGCCGGGCGCGCGCGGGGACCGCGGCCGGGCCGCCCGGACGCCGCGCTGCCTACGCTCCCCGCCGCCACCCGCCTGCCCGGCCGGCCCGCGGCACCACGGCCGGCCTGCCGAGGAGCCGCCATGTCCCCCCGAGAGTTCGGCCCCTACCTCCTGGAGGAGCTGCTCGGCACCGGCGGCATGGGCGAGGTGTGGCGTGCCCGCGACACCCGCCGGGAGCGGCTCGTGGCCCTGAAGCTGCTGCCGGAGGCCCTCAACCGCGACGCCGAGTTCGCCGGCCGCTTCCGCCGCGAGTCGCACGTCGCCGCCCGCCTGCGGGAGCCGCACGTCGTCCCCATCCACGACTACGGCGAGATCGACGGCCGGCTGTTCATCGACATGCGGCTGGTCGACGGCCGCGACCTCGGCCGGCTGCTCGAGGAGGGGCCGCTGCCGCCGGAGCGGACCGTGGCGCTGCTGGCGCAGGTCGCCGACGCCCTGGAGGCCGCGCACGCCGACGGCCTGGTGCACCGCGACGTCAAGCCGAGCAACGTCCTGGTCACGCCCAGCGACTTCGTCTACGTCGTCGACTTCGGCATCGCCCGCTCCATCGGCAGCACGCGGACGTCGCTGACGATCACCGGCGCGACGGTCGGGACGCTGGACTACATGGCGCCCGAGCGCTTCACCGACCAGCCGATCGACGGCCGCGTCGACGTCTACTCGCTGGCCTGCGTCCTGGCCCAGTGCCTGACCGGGCGCCGCCCCTTCCGCGGCGAGGACCTGCCGGCGCTGCTCTACGCCCACCTCTACGTCGACCCGCCGCGGCCCAGCGAGCTGGTCGCCGGGGTCCCCGAGGCCATGGACGAGGTGATCGCGCAGGGCATGGCCAAGCGCCCCGAGGACCGCTTCCCCACCCCGCGTGCCCTGGTCGACGCCGCCCGCGCGGCCCTGCAGGCGGCTCCGGCCGCCGCGCCCGCAGCCGGGGCCGCCCCGCCGCCGGACCCCGCCGTCCCGCCGCGGACCACCGCGCCGGTGCCCTCCGCCCCGCCCACCGTGCTGGGCGTGCGGTCCGGCGACGGCGCGCACAGCTCCGTGCAGCAGCTGCCCGGGCCCCCGCTCCCGCCCCCGCCGCTCCGCGGGCAGACACCCGCGACGCGGCCGCGGCGCCGGGGCCGGCGGGTCGCGCTGGTCACCGCGCTGGTGCTCGTCCTCGTCGCCGCGGGGGTCGCCGCCCTGCTGTGGCCCCGGGACGACGGCGGTGCGGACGCGGCCGGCTCACCCGGCGGCACGGCGGAGAGCACGCCGGAGAGCACGCCGGAGAGCACCCTCGCGCCCGAGGGGGCCACGCCGCCGCCCCGGCCGACCGGTCCCCCGCCGGCCAGCCTCGCCGTCCCCACCCAGCTGGGCGAGCCGATCCCGGTGCGGCCCACGCCCGGCTACCTGGCGGTCGCCCCCAACGGCCGCTACGCCTACATCGCGCACCGCGCGGAGGGCGTGGTCAGCGTGTTCGACACGACCTCGCTGCAGGTCTCCTCGACGATCCCGATCGACGCCGCACCCCCGCAGTACGTGGCCTTCTCCCCCGACGGGAGCCGTGCCTACGTCACGGCGTTCAACGCCGACTACACGGTCAACGTCGTCGTCTTCGTCGACACCACCACCAACGAGGTCCTGCAGACCGTCGACGTGGGGACGCGCCCCTACGTCCCGGAGACCTCGCCCGACGGCCGGCTGCTGTACGTGCCGCTGCACGACGAGGCCCGGGTGCAGGTGCTCGACACCGCCACCGGGGCGGAGGTCGCCTCCTACACGGTCCCGCGCAACCCGCACTGGATCACGGTCAGCGAGGACGGCACCCGGGCGTGGACGGCCAACCACGAGTCCGGCGTGCTCTCGCTGCTCGACCTCACCGCGGACGGCCGGGTGCTGGCGGAGATCCCGGCCGGTGCCGCCCCGCACAGCGTGGCGATCTCCCCCGACGGCAGCCGGGTCGCGGTGGTCGCCTTCGACAGCAGCACCGTCCACCTGGTCGACGTGGCGAGCCTCGCGCCGGTCGAGGGGCCGGTCGGGCAGCGCCCCCAGGACGTGACCTGGGCGCCGGACGGGGCGCGCTTCTACACCGCCGACGTCGAGGGCGACACGATGTCGGTGGTCGACGCCGAGACGCTGGCCGTGACCGCGCAACCGACCACCGGCGACGGGCCGACCAGCATCGGCGTGTCCCCCGACGGGCGGCGGGGCTACGTCACCAACCTGTACTCGGCCACGGTCGTCGTCTACGACCTCGCCGCGTGAGGCTCAGTCCCCCGCGGGCTCGACCAGCGCGGGGCGCTCGGCGGGGGTGACGGAGACCGCCGTCCCCGGGGTGAGGCCCAGGCTGTCGGCGCTGGGGACGTCGGCGGTCACCTCCAGGCCGTCGGGCAGCGCGACCGCCAGCCGGGTGGTGGCGCCGGAGAAGGTGCGGGTGACCACCCGGCCGCCGCCCTGCGGGTCGGTAGCGACCACCAGCGCCTCCGGGCGCACCAGCGCGAACGCCGGCCCCGCCGGGAGCGCGCCGCCGAGCACCTCGCGGCGCACGCCGAGGAACTCGACGTCGCCGTCGCCCAGGACGGCGGGGATGCGGTTCATCGTGCCCACGAAGCCGGCCACGAACGCCGTCGCCGGGCGCTCGTAGAGCTCGTCGGGCGAGGCCACCTGCTCCAGCCGGCCCTCCCGCATGACGCCGACCCGGTCGGCCACCGACAGGGCCTCGGCCTGGTCGTGGGTGACGAAGACGGTGGTGGTGCCCAGCTCCAACTGGATGCGGCGGATCTCCTCGCGCAGCTGCACGCGCACCTGCGCGTCGAGCGCCGACAGCGGCTCGTCGAGCAGCAGCACCTGGGGGGCGACGGCGAGCGCGCGGGCCAGTGCCACCCGCTGCTGCTGCCCGCCGGAGAGCTGGTGGGGATAGCGGCCGCCGCGGTCGGCCAGCCCGACCAGCTCCAGCAGCTCGGCGGCCCGCCCGGCCCGCTCCGCCCGGTCCCGGCGGCGCACCCGCAGCCCGTAGGCCACGTTGTCGGCCACGGTCATGTTCGGGAACAGGCTGTAGGCCTGGAACACCATGCCGACGTCGCGCCGGGACGGCGGCAGCCCGGTCACGTCGCGGCGGTCGAACCACACCCGCCCGGAGTCGGGGACCTCGAAGCCGGCGATCGCCCGCAGCGCCGTCGTCTTGCCGCAGCCCGAGGGCCCGAGCAGCGCGAGGAACTCCCCGCCGGCGATCTCGAGGTCCAGCCCGTCGAGGGCGAGCACCGAGCCGTAGCGGCGGGTCAGCCCCTCCAGCCGGACGGCGACGCCGGGCGCCTCGCGCAGGTCGGCGGGGGCGGCCGGGCGGACGGCGGTCATGCGGGGTCCTCCTCGCGGCGCCGGCGGTCCAGCGCGGAGATCAGCAGCAGCAGCGCCCAGGTGAGCAGCAGGGAGAGCACCGAGACGGCGACCGACAGCTGCGGCTGCGAGCCGGAGATGCGCACGATCCAGGTGGGGAAGGTCTCGAAGCCCAGGATGTTGGCGACGGTGAACTCGCCGAGCACCAGCGCCAGGGTGAGGAAGGCGGCGTTGAGCACCGACGTGCGCAGCACCGGCAGCACCACCGAGGTCATCACCCGCGGCCACGAGGCGCCCAGCACCCGGGCGGCCTCGGTCAGCGTGCGCAGCTGGGCGCCGCGGACGCCGGCGTCCAGGGCCCGGTAGACGAACGGCAGCGCCAGCACGACGTAGACCAGCACCAGGATCCAGGGCAGCGCCGGCTCCTGGAGGGCGAAGAACGCGTCGGCCAGCGGGGTGCCGAGGAAGTGCTCGGGCGCCCACGCGAGGACGCTGCGCACGCCGACCACCAGCGCGATCGGCGGCAGCAGCAGCGGCACGAGGGTGAGCAGCTCCACCAGGGGCCGCAGCCGCGGCAGCCGCAGCTCCACCAGGACGACGGTGGGCACCACCAGCAGCAGCGCGATGAGCACGGTGAGCGCCCCGAGGGCCAGCGAGCGGCCGAAGTTCTCCGCGAAGCCCTCCGCCGTCGGGATGCCCGCGTAGACGTCGGCGCTGACCCCGCCCCGCCCCCGGTCGCGCACGGTGAACCACACCGAGGCGCCCAGCGGGACGAGGAAGTACACGCCGAGGACGGCGAAGACGGCCCAGCGCCACCACCCGCGGCCGCGCCGGGCGGGGCGGGCGGGCGGCTCGGGCTCCACCCCGCCGGCGCCGGCGACCGCCGCGGTGGACAGGCCGGTCGACGTCGCCGGTCCGGTGGTGGCGCTCACGCCAGCCACCGCGACGTCCGCCGCTGCACCCACGTGTAGAAGACCATCACCAGCCCGACGAGCACGACCATGCCCAGCGCGAGGGCCTTGCCGAGGTTCTCCGCGCCGACGACGACGTTGCTCGACAGCGAGTCGGCGATCTGCAGCGTCACCAGCGGCACGCTGCTGCCCACGAGCGCCTTGGCGGTGGCGTAGGCGGCGAACGCCGACGCGAACAGCAGCATGGTGGCGCCCAGCACCGGCGGGGCGAGGACGGGCCCGCCCACGTGCCGCCAGTAGTGCCAGCCGCTGCCGCCCAGCACGTCGGAGGCCTCCCGCCACTGCGGGCGCAGCGCCTCCAGCGCCGGGACGATGGTCAGCACCATGAGCGGGACGAGGAAGTAGAGGTAGACCAGCGCCAGGCCGGTCAGGGAGGCCAGCCGGAAGCCGTCGAGGCCGAGCGGGCCGGTGAGCACCGCGGTGACCACGCCGGCGTTGCCGATCGTGGCGAGGAAGGCGAAGGCCAGCGGCACGCCGCCGAAGTTGGCCAGCACGCCGGAGGCGGTGAGCACCAGCCGGCGCAGCAGGGTGTTGCGGCGGCTGCGCACGATCGCGAACGCCAGCGCCAGCCCGAGGACGGCGCTGAGCACCGCGGTGACCGCCGACAGCTGCAGGCTGCCGAGGTAGGAGCGGGCGTAGGCGCCGCCGGTGATCGTGCCGATGTTGCCCGCCGACCACGACTCCTCGAAGGTCACCGGGTCGACCGCGCGGAAGGCCTCCACGGTCAGCACGCCGACCGGCAGCAGCAGGAAGACCGCGACGTAGAGCAGGAACGGGGCGATCCCCAGGACCGGGCCCAGCGCGAGCAGTGGGCTCCCGCGCCGGCGCCCCCGGGGGGACGCCGGCGCGGGAGCCGGGACGACGGTGCTCAGCCGGAGATCTCCTGGTTCCAGCGGGTCGCGACCACCTGCTGGGCGACGCTCTCCTGCTCCTGGGTCGGGAAGTCCGCGGTGCCCTCGACGGGCGGGAGGGCGGCCAGCGCCTCGGCGTCGACGGTGCCGGCCTCCTCCATCGCGGGCAGCCGGACCGGCCGGGCACCGCCGGCGAGGTAGAGGTTCTGCCCCTGGTCGCTGTAGAGGAACTCCTGCCACAGCCGGGCCGCGGCCGGGTGCGGCGCGTAGGCGCTGACGGCCTGGCTGTAGTAGCCGCCGAACAGCCCGTCGGAGGGGACGGCGACCTGCCACTCGACGCCCTGCTCGGCGAGCGTGTCGGTCAGGCCGGCGTTGTTGTAGTCCCAGTCGATGGCCAGCGGGGTCTCGCCGCTCTGGATGGTCGCCGGGGTGATCTCGACCGGGTTGAAGTTGCCGGCCTCCTTGACCTGGGCGAAGAAGTCGATGCCCGGGCCGATGTCGTCGAGGCTGCCGCCGTTGGCCAGCGACGCGGCCCAGACGCCGGCGAAGGCGGCCGCGGCCTGGGTCGGGTTGCCGTTGAGGGCGACCTGGCCGGCGTACTGCGGGTCGAGCAGGTCGGCGATCGTGGTCGGGCACTCGGCGATCACCGTGGCGTTGCAGCCGATGGAGACGTAGCCGCCGTAGTCGTTGTACCAGTGGCCCTCGGGGTCCTTCTGGTCCTCGGGGATGTCGTCCCAGGTCTGCACCTGGTAGGGCGCGAGCAGGTCCTGCGCCTGGGCCTGCCGGGCGAAGGCGGTGCCGAGGTCGAGCACGTCGGGAGCGCGGTCCTGCCCGCGCTGGCTCTCCACCGCGTTGAGCTCGTCCTGGCTGGAGCCGTCGGGCGAGGCGCTGTTGACGGTGATCCCGTACTCCTCCTCGAAGGTGGAGATGATCTCGCCGTAGTTCGCCCAGTCCGGCGGCAGCGCGATGACGTTGAGCTCGCCCTCGGCCTGCGCGGCCTCGACGAGGGCGTCCATGCCGCCGAGGTCCTCGGCGGAGGTGGCGCTCGCCGCGTCGGGACCGCCGCCCGAGCCGCCGCCCGAGCCGCCGTCACCCCCGCCGCAGGCCGACAGGGCGAGGGCGGCGGCGGCGAACACGGCCGTCGTCCTCAGGGTGGGGGTGGCAGGGCGTCGCACGGGCGTCCTCCTCGACGAGCGGTCCGGGGCTCCTCCGGCACCGGCGGGCCGGTGCCGGAGGGGTCCCGCGGATCGTGACAGAACGGGATGGTCCGCGTCAGGGCGTGCGGGGACACCTTGGCGAACTCGTGATGACCGCTCAGCGGCCGCTGAACGTGGCCTTGCCCGGCCCCTGCTCGAGGAACGAGCGCATCCCGGTGTCCTGGTCCTCGGTGTCGAACAGCCCGGCGAACAGCCGGCTCTCCAGCTCCAGGCCCCGGCCCAGCGGCAGGTCGAGCCCCTCGTCGATCGCCTTCTTGGCCGCGGCGAGGGCCAGCGGCGGGCCGGCGGCGAACTTGCGCGCCATGGCGACGGCGGTGTCGTGGACCTCGGCGTCGGGGACGACGGCGTCGGCCAGGCCGATCTCCAGGGCCTCCTCCGCGCCCACGTGGCGGCCGGTGAACACGAGGTCCTTGGCCTTGGCCGGGCCGACCAGGCGGGCCAGCCGCTGGGTGCCCCCGGCCCCGGGGATGACGCCGAGCAGGATCTCGGGCTGGCCGACCTTGGCGCCGGCGCCCATCACCCGGAAGTCCGCGCACAGGGCCAGCTCGTAGCCGCCGCCGAGGGCGTACCCGGTGATCGCGGCGATGACCGGCTTGGGGATGTGCGCGACCGCGGTGAAGCTGTTGGTCAGCTCCCGGCCCCAGGCGACCATCGAGCGGCCGTCGAGCTGGGACATGGCCTTGATGTCGGCGCCGGCGGCGAAGACCCGCTCGCCGCCGTAGAGGACGACGGCCCGCACGTCGGCGCGCTCGCCGGCCTCCAGCGCCGCCGCGCGCACCTCCCAGTGCAGCTGCTCGTCGATCGCGTTCATCTTCGGCCGGTCGAGGCGGATGGTGCCCACCCCGCCCTCCACCGACAGGGTCACGTACTCCGGCGCTGCCATCTGCGGACCTCCTGGGGACGACGTCGTCGCCGCACCCTAACGAGGAGCCGGGACCGTGCCCCTGCGTCGGGCGGTGAACCGGCCGTCGGAGCGGGACAGGTCCAGGGGCAGGCCGAAGGTCTCGGAGAGCCGGTCCGCGGTGAGCACCCCGTCCAGCGGCCCGGCGGCCACCACCCGCCCCCCGCGCAGCAGCAGCGCGTGCGTGTAGCCCGGCGGGATCTCCTCGACGTGGTGGGTGACCAGCACCTGCGCCGGCGCGGCGGGCGAGGCGGCGAGCTCGGACAGCCGGCCGACCAGGTCCTCCCGGCCACCGAGGTCGAGCCCGGCGCCGGGCTCGTCGAGCAGCAGCAGCTCGGGGTCGGGCATCAGCGCGCGGGCGATCTGGGCCCGCTTGCGCTCGCCCTCCGACAGGGTGCCGAAGGGCCGGTGCGCGATGCCCGCGACGCCCCACTGCTGCATGAGGGCGGCGGCCCGCGACAGGTCGTGGATGTCGTAGCGCTCCCGCCACCGGCCGACGACGGCGTACCCGGCGGAGACGACGACGTCGCCGGTGCGCTCCCCCGGCTCGATGCGCTGGGCCAGCGCGGCGCTGGTCAGCCCGATCCGCGGCCGCAGCTCGAAGACGTCGACCGCGCCCAGCGTCTCGCCGAGCAGCGTCACCTCGCCCCGCGTGGGGTGCAGGTGCGCGCCGGCCAGCTGCAGCAGCGTCGTCTTGCCCGCGCCGTTGGGACCGAGGACGACCCAGCGCTGGTCGGGCAGGACGGTCCAGTCCACCCCCTGCAGCAGGTGCGTCTGGCCGCGGACGACGTCCACCCCGCGCATCTCGACGACGCTCTCGGGTCCGGCGGGCCGGGGGGACGCGGCGCTGCTCGACACGACCCCATCCAACCAACAGCCCGCGTCCCGCCGCCCGTCAGCCGGACTTGGCAGTATCGCCGGGTGAGGACTCCCCAGGACGGCGCCGACGACGCGGAGGTGTGGCCGGGCTCCCCCGCGCCGCTGGGGGCGCACTGGGACGGCACCGGCACGAACTTCGCGCTGTGGTCGGCCGGCGCCGCCGCCGTGGACCTGTGCCTGTTCGACCCTGACGGCACCGAGCACCGCCACCGGCTGCAGGAGACCACCCACCAGGTGTGGCACGGCCGGCTGCCCGGCGTCGGCCCCGGCCAGCGCTACGGCTACCGGGTGCACGGCCCCTACGACCCGGCCTCCGGCGCCCGGTTCAACCCGGCCAAGCTGCTGCTGGACCCCTACACCCGGGCCGTCGACGGCGACCTGGAGCTGCACCCGGCGCTCTTCGGCTTCCCGTTCGAGACCGGCGAGTCCGGGGCCGCCGACCCGCGGGACTCCGCCCCGTACGTGCCGCGCGGCGTGGTCGTGCACGACTCCTTCCCGTGGGACGGCGACCGGCGGCCGCAGACCGCGTGGTCGGACACCGTCATCTACGAGGTGCACGTCGCCGGCGCCACCCGGCGCCACCCCGACGTCCCGCCGGCCCTGCGCGGCACCTACGCGGGCCTGGCGCACCCGGCGTTCATCGAGCACCTGCGCTCGCTCGGGGTGACCGCGGTCGAGCTGCTGCCGGTGCACCACTTCGTCAGCGAGCCGCACCTGCTGCGCCGCGGGCTGACCAACTACTGGGGCTACAACACCCTCGGCTACTTCGCCCCGCACGCCGCCTACAGCTCCGCCGGGTCCGGCGGCGCGCAGGTGACCGAGTTCAAGGCGATGGTCAAGGCGCTGCACGCCGCGGGCATCGAGGTGGTCCTCGACGTGGTCTACAACCACACCGCCGAGGGCGACCACACCGGCCCGACCCTGTCGCTCAAGGGCATCGACAACGGCGGCTACTACCGGCTCGCCGGCGAGAACCCGGCCCGCTACACCGACTACACCGGCTGCGGGAACACCCTCGACGTGCGCCGGCCGGCGGTGCTGGCGCTGCTCATGGACTCGCTGCGCTACTGGGTCACCGAGATGCACGTCGACGGGTTCCGCTTCGACCTGGCCAGCGCGCTGGCGCGGTCCTTCCACGACGTCGACCGGCTCTCGGCGTTCTTCGACGTCGTCCACCAGGACCCGGTGGTCAGCCGGGTGAAGCTCATCGCCGAGCCGTGGGACGTCGGCGAGGGCGGCTACCAGGTGGGCAACTTCCCGCCGTTGTGGACGGAGTGGAACGGCAAGTACCGCGACACCGTCCGCGACGTGTGGTCGGGCGCGCACGTCGGCGTCCGTGACCTGGCCTACCGGCTGACCGGCTCCTCGGACCTCTACCGCTCCGACGGCCGGCGCCCCTTCGCCAGCGTCAACTTCGTCACCGCCCACGACGGGTTCACCCTCGCCGACCTCGTCACCTACGAGCGCAAGCGCAACGAGGCCAACGGCGAGGACAACCGGGACGGCGAGAGCCACAACCGCAACTGGAACGGCGGCGTCGAGGGGCCCACCGACGACCCCGCGGTGCTGGCCCTGCGTGCCCGGCAGGTGCGCAACCACCTGACCACGCTGCTGCTGTCCACCGGCGTGCCGATGCTCACCGCCGGCGACGAGCTGGGCCGCACGCAGGGCGGCAACAACAACGCCTACTGCCAGGACAACGAGGTCTCCTGGCTGGACTGGGACGCCGTCGACGCCGACCTGCTCGCCTTCGTCCGCCGCCTGGTGCGGCTGCGCCGCAGCTCGCCGGTGCTGCGCCAGGAGGCGTTCTTCGAGGGCCACGAGATCCCGGGCACCGGCGGCACCCGCGACCTGGCCTGGTTCGCCCCGGACGGCGGGCAGCTCACCACCGCCGACTGGTTCGACAACCGGCTGCAGACGATCGGCATGTACCTCGACGGGCGCGGCATCCGGCACCGCGACGAGCGCGGCCGGCGGGTGGCCGACGACTCCTACCTCGTGCAGCTGCACGCGGGCCCCGGGCCGGTCACCGTCGAGCTGCCCGGGCCGCCGTGGGCCGACGGCTACGAGTTCGCCGTCAGCACCGAGTACCCGACCGGGGCGCCGCCGCGGCCGACCGTCGTGGCGCCCGGCCCGATCGAGGTGCCCGCCCGCACGGTCTGGCTGCTCCGCGTCCTGCGCCGCCCCTGACGCCGCGACGGCGGAGCCCCGCCCAAGGACGGCCGGGGCTCCGCCGGGTCGGGGACGGCACTCCCCAGGGTGGACCGGTCGCGGGGCCCGGAGGGTCCCCGGCCGGGACACGGGCAGCGGCTCCGCGCAGGTCGGGGACGGCTCCTGGCCGCGGTGTCGGCCGGCAGGCCGACGATGTGCTCAGTCCTGCGGGAGCTCGTAGGTGATGACGGTCCAGCCGAGCAGCAGGCGGTCGCCGTCGGAGAGCGGGTGGGCGACGCCGGGCTCGAGCTGGGTCCACTCGGTGGCCTCGGGGCCGGCGACGTGGGTGCCGTTGAGCGAGCCCAGGTCGGTGAGGGTGACCTCGTTGCCGCTGCGCTGGATCGCGGCGTGCGCCGAGGACAGCACGTTCTGCGTGTCGGCGATCGGCACCGGGCGGGCCGTCCCGCTGGTGACCAGCTCGTGGCTGTCGGGACGGCGGCCGAGCACCAGGTCCTCGTCGACGGTCACGACCAGCCCGTCGTCGAAGCGCAGCACCGGCGCGACGACGTCGGGCTTCCAGAACGCCGTCTCCTCACCGCCCTTGTCGGCGGGGGCCGGCGAGCCGACCACGGACGAGCCGGCCCCGCCGAACGGCGAGCCGCCGAAGCCCGCCGAGGCACCGGCGAACCCGGCGTCGGAACCGGCGGTGTAGGAGGACGGCTGCGCGGTCGCCGGCGGCGCGGCGGCCGAGGCGTGCGCCGTGGCGGCCAGCTGCAGGAGCGCGCCCGAGCCGGGGACCGTGCCCTCGGTCAGGTCGTAGGCCACCCCCGGCGGCATCTGCGGCGCGGCCTGGCCGGGGCCGACGTAGAGGGTCGACCCCACCGGGAAGCCGGCGGCGACGCTGCACCCGTCGACCGGCGAGCCCGACACCGGGACGCCGTCGACGGCGGGCTGGCCCTTGCCCGACCACAGGGCGACGCCGGTGCCCGACCCCTCGGCCGAGTCGACGAGCACCAGGGCGAAGGACGCCCCGCCGCCGGCGAGCGGGGCGACCTGGGCGGCGACGGCCGCGAGCACGCGGTCGGCGCCGGGGCCGGTCACGCCAAGGCAGGCGTGCAGTGCGGCGACCAGGGCGGGCGAACCGGGAGCGTCCACCCAGAGCAGCCCACCGCCGCGTCGGGCGACGACGGCGTCTCCGGGCAGGACTTCACAGCGGTCGGGCATGCGCGCCAGCCTAGTGACCAGCGGGGCGAGTGGGCGTCCCGGCGCCACCGCCACGCCGGTTCGCGCGCCCGGTGGGGACGCTGCGACCGGCGTGACGGCTGGGGTGCCCGCGCGGGGTCGCGCCCGCTACGCCGAGCGGACGAGCCCCAGCTCAGCGGGGTCGGCGAGGTGCTCGGAGTGCGGCAGCACGCGCACGGTGTACCCGAACGCGCCGGTCCGCTCCAGCGGCAGCGTGGCGCTGAACCAGTGCCGGGAGCCCTCGGTGTGCTCGTGCTCCATGGGCACCGTCGTCACCTCGTGCAGGCCGTCGGCGTCGTCGACCCGCCCGTAGGCCGCCTGCACCTGCACGTCGGCCGGGGTCAGCTGCGGCAGCTCCACCTCGGCGCGCAGGGCCAGCGTCGACCCGATCTCCGGGGTGTCGCCGGCACCGGTGGCCTCGACGTGGGCCACCCGCACGCCGGTCCAGTTCTCCTGCAGCCGTGCCCGCCACTGCGCCTCGGTGCGCGCGGGGCCGTAGCCGGCGTCGGCCATGGTGCGCGAGGAGCCCGCCGCGGGGACGTAGAGCCCCTCGACGTAGTCGCGGACCATCCGGGTGGCGAGCACCTTGGGGCCGGTCTCGCGCAGCGTGTGCCGCACCATCTCCACCCAGCGGGTCGGGACGCCGTCGCGGTCGGTCTCGTAGAACCGCGGCAGCACCTGCGTCGAGAGCAGGTCGTAGATGGCCCGCGCCTCCACGTCGTCGCGGCGCTCGGCGTCGGTGACCCCGTCGGCGGTCGGGATGGCCCAGCCGTTCTGGCCGTCGAACCACTCGTCCCACCACCCGTCGCGGATGGAGAGGTTGAGCCCGCCGTTGAGCGCCGCCTTCATCCCCGAGGTGCCGCAGGCCTCCAGCGGCCGCAGCGGGTTGTTCAGCCAGACGTCGCAGCCCCAGTACAGGTAGCGGGCCATGCCGATGTCGTAGCCGGGCAGGAACGCGATGCGGTGCCGGATCTCGGGGTCGTCGGCGAACTTCACCATCTGCTGGATCAGCTGCTTGCCGCCGTCGTCGGCCGGGTGGCTCTTGCCGGCGATGACCAGCTGCACCGGCCGGTCCGGGTCGAGCAGCAGCGCCTTGAGCCGCTGCGGGTCGCGCAGCATGAGCGTCAGCCGCTTGTACGAGGGCACCCGGCGGGCGAAGCCGATGGTGAGGACGTCGGGGTCGAAGGCGCTGTCGGTCCAGCCGACCTCGGTCTCGGCCGCGCCCCGCGACAGCGCGGTCTCCCGCAGCCGCCGGCGCACCTCCTCGACCAGCCGGCCGCGCAGCATCCGGCGGGTGGCCCACAGCTCGCCGGCGGGGATGCGGTCGACGCCGTCGAAGACCGCCGCGCCCCGGCCCTCGGACGGGTCGCCCGTGCGCGAGCTCTGGGTGCCCAGCTCGACCAGCTCGCGGGCGGTCCAGGTGGGCGCGTGCACGCCGTTGGTGATCGAGGAGATCGGGACGTCGCCCTGGTCGAAGCCGGGCCACAGGTCGCTGAACATCGAGCGGCTGACGTGCCCGTGCAGCTGGCTGACGCCGTTGGCCCGCTGCCCCAGCCGCAGGCCCATGTGCGCCATGTTGAACTTCGACGGGTCGTCCTCGGCGCCGAGCGGGATCAGGTGCTCCAGCGGGACGCCGAAGCCGGCGAAGTACCGCTCGATGAGCGCCCGCGGGAAGCGGTCGATGCCGGCCGGCACCGGGGTGTGGGTGGTGAACACGGTGCCGGCGCGGACGGCCTGCAGCGCCTCGGGGAAGGACAGCCCGTGGGACTCGGTGAGCTCGCGGATCCGCTCGACGCCCTGGAAGCCGGCGTGACCCTCGTTGGCGTGGAACACCTCCGGCTGTGGCGTGCCGGTGAGCTGGCAGTAGGTGCGCAGCGCCCGGACCCCGCCGATGCCCAGCAGCATCTCCTGGCGCAGCCGGTGGTCCTCGTCGCCGCCGTAGAGGCGGTCGGTGACGCCGCGCTCGGCGGGGTTGTTCTCCTCGATGTCGCTGTCGAGGAGCAGCAGCGACACCCGGCCCACCTGCGCCCGCCACACGTGGGCGTGCAGCGTGCGGCCCTCAGGCAGCGGCACGCTGACGACGGCGGCCGACCCGTCCGGCTGGCGCAGCAGCTTGACCGGCAGCCCGTGCGGGTCCAGCGACGGGTAGCGCTCGAGCTGCCAGCCGTCGGCCGACAGGCCCTGCTCGAAGTAGCCGGCCCGGTAGAGCAGGCCCACGCCGACCAGCGGCACGCCGAGGTCGGAGGCGGCCTTGAGGTGGTCGCCGGCGAGGATGCCCAGGCCGCCGGAGTACTGGGGCAGCACCTCGGTGATGCCGAACTCGGCGGAGAAGTAGGCGATGCTGCGCGGGGCGTCGGGCCCCAGCGACTGGTACCAGTGCGGTGAGGACAGGTAGTCCTCCAGGTCGTCGACGACGTCCTGCATGTGGCGCAGGAACCGGCGGTCGCGCGACAGGGTGGCCAGCCGCTCGGCCGACACCTCGCCGAGGACCTTGACCGGGTCGTTGCCGCAGGTCTGCCAGAGCTCGGGGTCGAGCTCCTCGAACAGGTCGCGGGTCTCGGCGTGCCACGACCAGCGCAGGTTCATGACCAGCTGGGACAGGGGTGTCAGGGCCTCCGGGAGGGCCGCGCGGACGGTGAACCGACGCAGTGCTCGCACGCCGAGAGCCTAGTCAGCGATCCCCGCCGGGACAGGGCCGGACCGGCGCGCCACCCCCGTGTTGGGGAACCGTGCGGTCCCCTCGGCGGCCGATGTGTGGCCGGTCCCCGGGGTGGATAGCGTGGCCCGGATGACTCGCCGCGCTGACCTCCGCCTCGGCATCACCGATGTCGCCCCCGTCGTGTCCTGCGGGTCGTTCTCGGCCCGCGCCGTGGTCGGTGAACACCTGCCGGTCACCGCCACCGTCTTCCGCGAGGGCCACGACGCCGTCGCCGCCGACGTCGTCTGGACCGGTCCCGACGGCAGCCGCGGGCCGTTCACCCGCATGCGCCGCTACGGCGACCAGCCCGACCGCTGGCTCACCACGGTGGTGCCCGACCGGGAGGGCCGCTGGACCTTCCGCGTCGAGGCGTGGAGCGACCCGCTGGCCACCTGGCACCACGCCGTCGAGGTCAAGATCGAGGCCGGCCAGGGCGCGGACGAGCTGGCCAACGACCTCGAGGAGGGCGCCCGGCTGTTCGAGCGGGTGGCCGCGGACGCCGAGGACGAGTGGCGCGGCCGGCTCCGCGAGGCCGTGACCGCCCTCCGCGACGGTGTGCGCAGCCTGCACGACCGGGTCGCCCCCGCGCTGTCCTCGGCGCTGCAGCAGTACCTCGACGAGCACCCGGTCCGGGAGCTGGTGACGCCGTCGCCCGAGTACGAGGTGTGGGTCGACCGCCCGCGCGCGCTGTACGGCTCCTGGTACGAGTTCTTCCCGCGCTCGGAGGGACCCGTCGTCGGCGGCACCCCCACGCACGGCACCTTCGCCACCGCTGCCGACCGGCTGCCGGCCGTCGCCGACATGGGCTTCGACGTGGTCTACCTGCCGCCGATCCACCCGATCGGCACGGTGAACCGCAAGGGCCCGAACACCCCGCAGTACCCGGGTGGCAACCCGCACGAGATCGGCCCCGACGACGTCGGCTCGCCCTGGGCCATCGGCAGTGCCGAGGGCGGGCACGACGCCGTCCACCCGCAGCTCGGCACGATGGCGGACTTCACGGCCTTCGTCGCACGCACCCGCGAGCTCGGCATGGAGGTGGCGCTGGACTTCGCGCTGCAGGCCGCCCCGGACCACCCGTGGGTCGAGGCCCACCCGGAGTGGTTCACCACGAAGCCGGACGGGACGATCGCCTACGCGGAGAACCCGCCGAAGAAGTACCAGGACATCTACCCGGTCAACTTCGACAACGACCCCGAGGGCATCTACGCCGAGTGCCTCCGGGTGATCCGGGTCTGGGTCGAGGCCGGGGTGCGGGTCTTCCGGGTCGACAACCCGCACACCAAGCCGCTGGACTTCTGGCACTGGCTCATCTGGGAGGTCAAGCAGACCGACCCGGACGTGCTCTTCCTCGCCGAGGCCTTCACCCGGCCGGCGATGATGCACCAGCTCGCGCGGATCGGGTTCACCCAGTCCTACACGTACTTCACCTGGCGGACCGGGCGCGACGAGCTCGAGGAGTACGGCCGCGAGCTGGCCGCCAACGCGCACTACATGCGCCCGAACTTCTTCGTGAACACCCCGGACATCCTGCACGCGAGCCTGCAGTACGGCGGCCCGTCGATGTTCAAGATCCGGGCGGTGCTCGCGTCGATGATGAGCCCGACGTGGGGCGTCTACTCCGGCTACGAGCTCTACGAGCACGTGGCGGTGAGGCCGGGCAGCGAGGAGTACCTCGACAGCGAGAAGTACCGGCTGCGGCCGCGCGACTGGGCCGGCGCCGAGGCCGCCGGGCGCAGCCTCGCGCCCTACCTGCGGCGGCTCAACGAGATCCGGCGGCAGCACCCGGCGCTGCAGCAGCTGCGCACGCTGCGCTTCCACGCCGTCGACAACGCCAACCTGATCTGCTTCTCCAAGACCGACCCGGGCTCGCAGGACGCCGTCCTCGTCGTCTGCTCGCTGGACAGCCACAACCGGCAGATCGGGACGACGTCGCTGGACCTCCCCGGCCTGGGCCTGGACTGGCACGAGCGCTTCGCGGTGACCGACGAGCTGACCGGCGCCCGCTACGACTGGGGTCAGTTCAACTACGTCGAGCTCGACCCGTACTGGGAGCCGGCGCACGTCTTCTCGGTCCACCTGCCCCGGCCGGTGACCTGGCCGCCCGCGGTCCCCTGACCCCTCCTCCCCACCACTCGCAGGCTCGCGGCGGGCCCCTGCAGGGGCCGCACCCCACCCACCACCGACACACTCACGAGGGCCACCCGCACCGATGACGCTCCCCGTGCCCGACTCCGACGACACCGCCTCCGGCCTGCCCGCACGCGGCACCGACCCGCTCTGGTACAAGCGCGCGGTCTTCTACGAGGTGCTCGTCCGCGGCTTCGCGGACAGCAACGCCGACGGCGTCGGCGACCTCCGCGGCATGCTCGACAAGCTCGACTACCTGCAGTGGCTCGGCGTCGACTGCCTGTGGCTGCCGCCGTTCTTCGCCTCGCCGCTGCGCGACGGTGGCTACGACGTCAGCGACTACACCGCGGTGCTGCCCGAGTTCGGCGACATCGAGGACTTCCGCGACCTGCTGCAGGCGGCCCACAGCCGCGGCATCCGCGTGATCATCGACTTCGTCATGAACCACACCTCGGACCAGCACCCCTGGTTCCAGGCCAGCCGCAGCGACCCCGAGGGCCCCTACGGCGACTTCTACGTGTGGGCCGACGACGACACCGGCTACGCCGACGCGCGGATCATCTTCGTCGACACCGAGAGCTCGAACTGGACGTTCGACCCGGTGCGCAAGCAGTACTTCTGGCACCGCTTCTTCGCCCACCAGCCCGACCTGAACTTCGAGAACCCGGCGGTGCAGGAGGCGATCATCGACGCCCTCCGGTTCTGGCTGGACCTGGGCATCGACGGCTTCCGGCTCGACGCGGTGCCCTACCTGTTCGAGGAGGAGGGGACCAACGGGGAGAACCTGCCCCGGACCCACGAGTTCCTCAAGCACGTCCGCAAGGTGGTCGACGCCGACTACCCCGACCGGGTGCTGCTGTGCGAGGCCAACCAGTGGCCGGCCGACGTCGTCGAGTACTTCGGCGAGGACGGCGACGAGTGCCAGATGGCCTTCCACTTCCCGGTGATGCCGCGGCTGTTCATGGCCGCGCGTCGGGAGCAGCGGTTCCCGATCTCGGAGATCATGGCGCAGACGCCGCCGATCCCCGACAACTGCCAGTGGGGCATCTTCCTGCGCAACCACGACGAGCTGACCCTGGAGATGGTCACCGACGAGGAGCGCGACTACATGTGGGCGGAGTACGCCAAGGACCCCCGCATGAAGGCCAACATCGGCATCCGCCGCCGGCTGGCGCCGCTGCTGGAGAACGACCTCAACACCCTCGAGCTGTTCAACGCCCTGCTGCTCTCGCTGCCCGGCTCGCCGGTCCTCTACTACGGCGACGAGATCGGCATGGGCGACAACATCTGGCTCGGCGACCGCGACGGCGTCCGCACCCCCATGCAGTGGACGCCGGACCGCAACGGCGGGTTCTCCACCGCCGACCCGCAGCGGATGTACCTGCCGCTCAACCAGGACCCGGTCTACGGCTACCAGACCACCAACGTCGAGGCGCAGCTGCGCAACACCAACTCGATGCTGCAGTGGGTCCGCCGGATGATCCAGGTCCGCAAGGAGCACCCCACGTTCGGCCGCGGGACCTACGAGGAGATCGGCTCGCGCAACCCGACCGTGCTGTCCTTCGTCCGCGAGTTCGGCGACGACGTGGTGCTGTGCGTGAACAACCTCTCCCGGTTCCCGCAGCCGGTGGAGCTCGACCTGCGCCGCTTCGAGGGCTACACGCCCGTCGAGCTCACCGGCCGGGTCGAGTTCCCGCAGATCGGCGTCCTGCCCTACATGCTCACCCTCGCCGGCCACGGCTTCTACTGGTTCGAGCTGGCCAGGCCGCAGGAGGAGCCCGAGCCGGTGGTCGAGGACGCCGGGCAGACCTCGAGCCCCGTCGCCGACTCGCTGCTGGCCGCCGGCGTGGTGTCCGACGCCGAGCAGATCCCCGGCGGCAGCGACACGCGCACCGGCGACGACGTCCCGTCCAGCACCGGAGGAACCCGATGAGCACCGCCCTGACCGAGCTGCTGCGCGACTGGATGCCGCACCAGCGCTGGTTCGGTGGCAAGGGCCGCGAGTGGGCCGAGGTCACCGAGGAGGGGTTCTTCCTCTCCCGCACCGAGCCGGTGGTCTCGGTGCACCGCGTCCGGGTCGGCTACACCGACGGCGCCACCGAGACCTACCTGGTGCCGCTGTCGTGGCGGGCCCACCCCGAGGAGGAGCTGAGCTCGGCGTTCATCGGCGCCGTCCCCGGGGCCGACCGGGAGAACTACGCCTACGACGCGATGCGCGACCGCGACGCGACGGTGCCGTGGCTGACCCACCTGGTGGCCGCCTCGACCGTCGGGCCGATGCACTTCCACCCGGCCGGTGTCGCGTCGATCCCCGACGGTGCGCCCGGCGACATCGTGTCCACCGAGCAGAGCAACACCTCGCTGGTCTACGGCCAGGACGCGATCTTCAAGCTGTTCCGCCGGCTCGAGCCCGGGCTCAACCCCGACGTGGAGATCCACGACGCCCTGCGACGCACCGAGAACAAGCACATCGCGCCGCTGCTCGGCCACATCGAGATCGACGAGCCCGGCGCCGAGCCCGCGACCGCGGCGATGCTGCAGACGTTCGTGCGGGGCGCCAGCGACGGGTGGCGGCTGGCCACCGCCAGCGTCCGGGACCTCTACGCCGAGGGCGACCTGCACGCCGACGAGGTGGGCGGCGACTTCGCCGCCGACAGCGAGCGGCTGGGTGCGGCGACCGCGTCGGTGCACGCCGACCTCGCGCAGGTGCTGCCCAGCGAGCCGGCCGACCGGGAGTGGTTCGGCGCCACCGCGCAGGCGATGGCCGCGCGGCTGGAGCAGGCGCTGGCCGTCGTCCCGCAGCTGGAGGAGCACCTCGCCGGCCTGCGCGCGGTCTACGCGCGGGTGGCCGACAGCCCCGAGACCGTGCTGCGCCAGCGGGTGCACGGCGACCTGCACCTGGGCCAGGTGCTGCGGACGGCGACCGGCTGGGTGGTCCTGGACTTCGAGGGCGAGCCGGCCCGGCCGCTGGCCGAGCGGCGCCAGCTCGACAGCCCGCTGCGCGACGTCGCGGGCATGCTGCGCAGCTTCGACTACGCCGCGCGCCACATGCTCGTGGAGCAGCCCGGCGACCCGCAGCGTGCGTACCGGGCGCAGGAGTGGGCAGTGCGCAACCGCGGGGCCTTCTGCACCGGCTACTCCGCCGCCAGCGGGATGGACCCGTGCGGGGACTCCCCCCTGCTGCGGGCCTTCGAGGCGGACAAGGCCGTCTACGAGTGCGTCTACGAGGCGCGCAACCGGCCGCACTGGCTGATGATCCCGCTGCACTCGCTGTCCCGGCTCACGGCCGAGGCATGACCGGCCCCCGCAGCACGGCCCCACACGACGAGGCAGAGGACGGCAACGCGACGATGACGACGAACGAATCGACGGACGCGCCGGCCACCAAGGAGGAGCTCCAGCGGGTGGTCGAGGAGAGGACGGCGCAGGCCGAGGCGGCCGAGAGCGAGCCCGTCGTCAACCCCTCCCCCGCCAGGAAGCGCGCCCCGGCCAAGAAGGCCGCCGCGAAGAAGGCCCCCGCGAAGAAGGCCGCCGCCGCCGCGACCGCGGACGGCGGCGACGCCGAGCCCGCCGCCCCGAAGAAGGCCAAGCGGACGACGAAGAAGGCCGCAGCCACGGCCACGGCCGCGGCCGAGCGCACCCCGGCGGGGCGGACCGCCGCCGACACCGCGGCGGTGCCCACCGAGGAGGTCGTGGCCGAGCAGGGAGGCACCGCGACGCCGGTGGTGGCCCCCGCGCCGATCGCGGAGCCCGGGTCGCCGGCGGGCGCGCCCGCCGGGCAGCCCGAGGCGCCCGACCCGGACCCGGCCGCGCCGTCGACCCCGCAGGCCCCGGAGGCGGCACCCGAGCCGGCACCCGAGCCGGCACCGCAGGCCCCGTCCGAGGAGCAGGCCGGCGGCCCGGTCACCGGCGAGGCGGTGCCCGACGACGTCAGCGCCGACGACCTGCGCGCCGTCGTCGAGGGCTGGTCGCGCGACCCGCACCGCGTGCTCGGCGCCCACCCGGCGGCCGACGGCTGGGTGGTGCGCACACTGCGTCCCGACGCGGTCTCGGTAGCCGTCGTCGACCAGGACGACACCCGCTACGAGGCCCAGCAGATCCACGGCAGCGGCGTCTTCGAGGCCACCCTGCCGACGCAGCCCGGCGACTACCGGATCGAGGTCGGCTACCTCGACGGCCGGGGCGGCCGCGACACCTACGTCGTCGACGACCCCTACCGCTGGATGCCCACGCTCGGCGAGCTCGACCAGTACCTCATCGGCGAGGGCCGCCACGAGCAGCTGTGGCAGGCGCTCGGCGCCCACGTGCGCCGCTACGACACCCCGCGCGGGCCCGTCGAGGGCGTCTCCTTCGCCGTCTGGGCGCCCAACGCCCAGGGCGTGAAGGTCACCGGCGACTTCGACTACTGGGAGGCCCGCGCCTACCCCATGCGCCAGCTGGGCTCCATCGGCGTGTGGGAGCTCTACGTCCCGGGCGTGCAGGCCGGCACCCGGTACCGCTTCCACGTGCTCGGCGCCGACGGCGTGTGGCGGGAGAAGGCCGACCCGATGGCCTTCGCCACCGAGGTGCCGCCGGCCAACGCGTCGGTGGTCGTCGAGTCCACCCACGAGTGGAACGACGACGCCTGGCTGGCCGAGCGCGCCCGCGGGAACTGGCACGAGCGGCCGATGAGCGTCTACGAGGTCCACCTCGGCTCGTGGCGGCAGGGCCTGTCCTACCGGGAGCTGGCCGAGCAGCTGGTCGACTACGCCGTCGAGGCCGGCTTCACCCACCTGGAGTTCCTGCCGGTCGCCGAGCACCCCTTCGGCGGGTCGTGGGGCTACCAGGTCACCAGCTACTACGCGCCGACGTCGCGGTTCGGCAGTCCTGACGACTTCCGCCACCTGGTGGACCGGGCTCACCAGGCCGGCCTCGGGATCATCGTCGACTGGGTACCGGCGCACTTCCCCAAGGACGACTGGGCGCTGGGCCGCTTCGACGGAACCGCGCTCTACGAGCACGCCGACCCCCGCCGCGGCGAGCAGCCGGACTGGGGCACGTTCGTGTTCAACTTCGGCCGCACCGAGGTGCGCAACTTCCTCGTCGCCAACGCCCTGTTCTGGTGCCAGGAGTTCCACGTCGACGGCCTGCGGGTCGACGCCGTCGCCTCGATGCTCTACCTGGACTACTCGCGCAAGGAGGGCGAGTGGATCCCGAACGTGCACGGCGGGCGGGAGAACCTCGAGGCGGTGTCGTTCCTGCAGGAGGTCAACGCCACCGTCTACCGGGAGGTCCCGGGCGTGGTGACCATCGCCGAGGAGTCCACCGCCTGGCCCGGCGTCACCCGTCCCACCCACCTCGGCGGCCTGGGCTTCGGGTTCAAGTGGAACATGGGCTGGATGCACGACTCGCTGTCCTACGTCGAGCGCGAGCCGGTGTACCGCAGCTACCACCACAACCAGCTGACGTTCTCGATGATGTACGCCTACTCCGAGAACTACGTGCTGCCGATCAGCCACGACGAGGTCGTCTACGGCAAGGGCTCGCTGCTGCGGAAGATGCCCGGTGACCGGTGGCAGCAGCTGGCCAACGTGCGCAGCTACCTGGCCTACATGTGGGCCCACCCCGGCAAGCAGCTGCTGTTCATGGGCTCGGAGTTCGCGCAGGACGCCGAGTGGGCCGAGAGCCGCTCGCTGGACTGGTGGCACCTCGACGACCCGGCGCACCGCGGCGTCCTGCAGCTGGTCACCGACCTCAACGCCCGCTACCGGGAGCTGACCGCACTGTGGTCGCTCGACGTCGACCCGTCCGGGTTCCGGTGGATCGACGCCAACGACGCCTCGGGCAACGTGCTCAGCTTCCTGCGCCACGGCCGCGGCGGGGACGGCGGCCCGCAGGAGCAGGCGCTGGCCGTCGTCTGCAACTTCTCCGGGCAGGCCCACCACGGCTACCGGATCGGCCTGCCGCACGGCGGGCGGTGGCGCGAGGTGCTCAACACCGACGCCGAGGGCTACGGCGGCTCGGGGGTCGGCAACTACGGCGGGGTGGACGCCGTCGAGGAGTCCTGGCACGGCCAGCCGTACTCGGCGACGCTGTCGGCGCCGCCGCTGGGCACCGTCTGGCTGCTGCACGAGGGGTGACCCGCACGGCCGGCGTCCGGGGTCCGGACGCCGGCCGCGGGCGTCCGGGCGCCGCCGCCGGTAAGCGGTCTGCTCCGGCGTTCACGCAGGCCCGTCCCGGGTAGGGGGCCTGCGATGGACCTCCGCTCGCGCTCCCGGGGCGCACTCGTCGTGCTGTCGGCACTCGGCGTCCTGGCGACGTCGGGGTGCTCCTACGTCGTCATCGGCCAGCCGAGCTCGCAGCTCGCGCCCCAGCAGTCGGTGGGCGACGGCACCGTGCCGATCGTCGGCGCGACCGACGGGCCGATCGACACGCTGGCCCGCAACGCGCTGGCCGACCTGGAGACCTACTGGGCCGGGACCTTCCCCGACGTGTACGGGGAGGCCTTCCCGCCGCTGACCGGCGGCTACTTCAGCGTCGACCCGAACGACGTCGACCCCGGCGCCTACCCCGAGGGCATCGGCTGCGGCACCGACCCGCGCGACCTGGAGAACAACGCCTTCTACTGCTCGGCGCAGGGCGTGCCCAACTCCGACTCGATCAGCTACGACCGCGCCTTCCTCGGCCAGCTCGCCGCCGAGTACGGCCAGGTGCTGCCCCAGCTGGTCATGGCGCACGAGTTCGGCCACGCGGTGCAGGGCCGGGTCGGCTACCCGCAGACCTCGATCGCCACCGAGACCCAGGCCGACTGCCTCGCCGGCGCCTGGACGGCGTGGGTCGCCGACGGCAGCGCCCAGTACGCGCAGCTCGACACCGACGACCTCGACCAGCTGCTGCGCGGCTACTTCCTGCTGCGCGACCCGGTGGGCACCGGCAGCGGCGAGCAGCAGGCGCACGGCTCCTACTTCGACCGCGTCTCGGCGTTCCAGGAGGGCTTCGACGACGGCCCGACCGCCTGCCGCGACCGCTTCGGCCCCGACCGGGTGTTCACCCAGGGCGAGTTCACCAGCGACACCGACTTCGCCAACCGGGGCAACGCGCCCTTCGACGACACCCAGGACATCCTCGCCGCGTCGCTGCCCGAGTTCTGGAGCCGGGCGTTCGAGGAGGTGCTCGACGGCACCTTCACCGCGCCGGCGCTGGACACCTTCAGCGGCAGCCCGCCGGGGTGCGCGGGCGCCGACGTCGCGCTGGTGTACTGCGCCGACGGCGGGGACGGCGACGCGGGCCTGGTCGCCTACGACAGCGGCCTGGCCCGCGACGCCTACGAGCTCGGCGACTTCGCCGTGGTCACCGGGGTGTCCATCCCCTACGCGCTGGCCGCCCGCGACCAGCTGGGCCTGTCCACCGGCGACACCGGCGCGCTCCAGTCGGCCGTGTGCCTGACCGGCTGGTACTCCGCGCAGGTCTACAACCAGCAGCTGTCGACGGTGACCATCTCCCCCGGCGACCTCGACGAGAGCGTGCAGTTCCTGCTGGAGTACGGCAACGACCCCGACGTCCTCGCCGACGTCGAGCTCACCGGCTTCCAGCTGGTCGACGTCTTCCGCGCCGGCTTCCTGCAGGGCGCCGGCCCCTGCGACGTGGGCGCCTGAGGAAGGACCCCCTCGCCCCCCACCGCTCGCGAGCTCGCGGCGGGCCCCTGCGAGGGGGCCGCTCAGTACAACGCGGCCGTGAGCTGGCGGCGGGCGGCGGCCACCCGCGGGTCCTCGCCGCCGACGACGTCGAACAGCTCCACCAGGTGCTGCCGCGCCCGGTCGCGGTCCTCCCCCGCGGTGCGCCGGACGACGTCGACCAGGCGGGTGAAGGCCCCCTCGACGTCGCCGGTGCCGAGCAGGAAGTCGGCGGCGCGGGTCTGCGCCTCGACGTCGTCGGGCTCGGCGTCGGCCCGGGCGAGCGCGTCGGGCCCGGCGGCGTCGGCGCGGCGGAACAGCTGCACCTGGCGCAGCGCCAGGCCGGCGACGGGGTGGTCGGGCTCGGTCTCGAGGATCGCCGCGTAGGCGGCCTCGGCGGCCTCCAGGTCCCCGCGCTCGAGGGCGGCCTCGGCGGCGTCCAGGCGGGGGTCGTCGAGGCCGTCGTCCTCGCCCTCGGCGCCGCCGGGCACCGCGCCGCCGGTGGTGGCGCGCACCAGCTCGGTGACGAACTGGCGGGCCTGCTCCTCGGGGATGGCGCCGGTGAACTCCGCGACCAGCTGCCCCTGCCAGACGGCCTTGACCGCCGGGATGCCCTGCACGCGCAGCCCCTGGGCGAGCGCGGGGTTGGCGTCGACGTCGACCTTGGCCAGCACCCACGAGCCGCCGCCCTCGGCGGCGAGGCGCTCGAGGACCGGGGACAGCTGCTTGCACGGGCCGCACCACTCGGCCCACAGGTCGAGCACGACCGGCACCTGGAAGGAGCGGTCGAGGACCTCGGTCTGGAAGGTGGCCTCGGTGACGTCGACGACCGCCGCGCCGGGCGCGCCCGCGGGGGCCGCGGCGCTCGGCGGCGGGGCGGCCTGGGCCCGCGCGGCGGCCTCGGAGCGCGCCTTGACGGCGGCGAGGTCGACCGCACCGGCCAGGGAGGCGGCCAGCTGCGCCTGCTGGGCCTGCGCGCGCGGGTCGGGGCGTCCGGGACGGGTGGGCTGCATGCCACCCATGATCCCACCGGCCGGCGGGCGCGGTGTCAGCCCTCGGCGGACGGGGCCGCCTCCACGCCCGCGACGTCGCCGGCGCCCAGCCGGACCCGGCGCAGCACCTGGAAGAGGGTGTCGAGCTCGGCCTCGGGCAGGTCGCCGAGGCCGAAGCCGAGGGCCGTGAGGTCGCCGGTGGCCGCCTCCACGACCTCGCGCCCGCGCTCGGTGATGCCGGCCAGCACGCCCCGGCCGTCGGCGGGGTTGGGCCGGCGGTCGACGAACCCGGCCGCGACCAGCCGGTCGATGGCGTTGGTCACGCTGGTCGGGTGGACCATCAGCCGGCTGCCGATCACCTTCAGCGGCAGCCGCCCGGTGCGGCTGAAGGTGAGCAGCACCAGCACCTCGTAGCGGGCGAAGGTCAGCCCGTGCGGGCGCAGCACCTCGTCGAAGCGGGCCAGCAGGATCTGCTGCACCCGGAACACCGACGTCGCCGCGCGCATCGCCGCGGCCGGCCCGAAGCGCTGCTCCCAGCTCTCCCCCGCGCGCTCGATCGGGTCGAACGGCAGCCCCAGCGCCCGAGCCATGCCGCCGACGCTACCCGGGTGCGCTGGATCAGCCGTCCGCGACACCGTGCACGCTCGTGCCCCGACCACCGATCCGTCCACCCCAGCTGACCGGCCGGGCGTTCCGCGGATCGAACGCCGTGCGCCGACGCGGTCGCCTGCACCGTTCCTCCGTCGTGTCGCTCGGGCGCCGTCGACGGGGTCCTCCTGAGTCGCCGCGCACGGGCCCCCGACGACGTGACGACGCGGGGCTCGACCCGCCTCACCACACCGCTGCGCGCGGCGCTGGACCCGTCCCGGGCCCGCCCGCTCGACGAGGCCGTGGTGCACCTCGACCGCCTCCTGCGCAGTCGCCTGGTCGGCGTGCGCGAGGTGCGGGCCCTGGCTGCTGACCTGACCGGGCGGGACCGCCGACACGTCCGCCGGGTCGCTGCGCTCGCCGACGGGGCTGGCCGAGTCCCCACAGGGGACCCGGGTGCGCCTGCTGCTGTCCCGGTCCGACCTGCCTGCGCCGGCGGCCCAGCACGTCGTGCGCGACGGTGGCGGGTTCGTCGCCCGGGTGGACTTCGCCTGGCCGGCACACCGCCTGGCGTTGGAGTACGACGGCGTGTGGCACGGCGACCCGGCCCGGTTCCGGGCGGACCGGGCGCGGCTCGACCGGCTCACCGCGGCCGGCCGGCGCGCCGTCTTCCCCACCGCGGCGGACCTCCACCGACCCGATGCGCTGCTGCTGCGCCTGCGCGGCCTCCTCCGCGCACCGGGATGCGCCTGAGCGTCGTCATGCGGACCGGGTGACCACGCTGTGCCGCATCTCGGCGCGACCGGCGACGGGACGTCAGACGGCGGGGCGCAGGGGCGGGGGCCGCCGGATGCCGAAGACCTCGCGCAGCGCCACCTTGGCCGCGTTGTCCCCGCAGGCCCCGTGCACCGCGGGCCCGGGCGGGGTGGCTGCGGACGCCAGGTAGACGCCCGGGAGCGGCGTCTTGTGCGTGTTCCAGCGCGGCACCGGGCGGAAGAGCATCTGCCGCAGCGACGCCTCGCCGTTGGAGATGTCGCCCCCGACGTGGTTGGGGTTCCACGCCTCCATCGCCGGGGCGTTCTTCACCGCCCGCTCGAGGATCGTGTCGCGGAAGCCGGGCGCGAACCGCTCGACCTGCGCCTCGATGGCGGCGGTCATGTCGACGTCGGACCCGTGCGGCACGTGCACGTAGGCCCAGAAGACGTGCCCGCCCTCGGGGGCCCGGGTCGGGTCGACGACGGTCGGCTGGACGGCGAGGACGTAGGGCTTGTCGGTGATCCGCCCCGCTGCCGGCGCCGACTCCCCCTCCATCGTCTCGGCCATCGTCCCGGCCACGTGGATGGTGCCCGCCTCCCGCACCTCCGGGTTGGCCCACGGCACCGGCTCGGACAGCACCCAGTCGATCTTGAAGACGCCGGGGCCGTGCTCGTACCGCGACACCCACCGCCGGTAGCCCGGGTGGACGCGGTCGCCGGCCATCTGCACCAGCGCGCGCGGCGTGGTGTCGAGCAGCACCGCGGGGACGCCGTCGAACTCGCGCAGGTCGGTGACCAGGTGCCCGGTGACGACCTCGCCGCCCTGCTGCTCCAGCGCGGTGACCATCGCGTCGGCCAGCCGCTGCGAGCCGCCCTCGACCAGCGGCCACCCGCGGTGGTGCGCCAGCATCCCGAGCACCAGGCCCAGGCCCGCGGTGAGGGGCCGGGCCAGGTCGAGCATGCCGTGCGCGGCGGCACCGGTGACCAGCGCCTGGGCGCCGTCGGTCTCGAAGTACCGGCGGGCCAGCCACCGGACGTTGGGCAGCGCGTTGAGCGCGAAGTGGGTGATCGCCGTGGTGCTGCGCGTGGGCAGCCGGCGCAGCTCGCTGGTGAGGAAGAAGTCGATGACGTCCTGGCCGTGCTCGACCAGCGGCTCGAAGAGGCGGCGGTAGGCCGGGCCGTCGACCCCCAGCCCCTCGACCGTCTCGTCCAGCGAGTACCGGGAGACCGTGGCCTGCCCGCCGTCGAGCGGGTGGGCGTAGGCGACCTCCGGGTGCAGCAGCCGCACGCCCCGGCTGGGCAGGTCGAACTCGCGGAAGAACGGGGCCGCGGCGGCCATGGGGTGCACGATCGAGCAGGTGTCGTGCCGGTAGCCCGGCCGGGTCAGCTCCTCGGTGCGCATCCCCCCACCGGGCTTGTCCGCCTGCTCGACCACCTGCACGCGCAGGCCGGCGGCGGCCAGCCGGAGGGCAGCGGCCAGGCCGTTCGGCCCGGCTCCCACGACGACGGCGTCCGGCTTCCCGTTCACCGGGTCAGTCTGCCCGCGGGGCCTCGGAGCTGCGCGAGGAGCCGGTCGGCGGCGCGGTGGGGGTCGGTCTCCCCCGCCACCACCTCGCCGGCCAGCGCGGTCAGCGCCGCCGAGCCGCGCACCTGGCCCATGCGCTCGCGGAGCCCGGCCAGCGCGAGGGCCTCGATCTCGCGGGCGGCCCGCTCGGTCCGCCGGCGCGCGCCCTCGCCGGACCCCTCCAGCCAGCGGCGGTGCGCCTCGACCTCGGCGAGGACCCGCTCCACGCCCTCCTCCCGGGCGGCCACCGTGCGCAGGATCGGCGGCCTCCAGGCGCCCGGCC
The DNA here is from genome assembly GCF_900115505.1 of Geodermatophilus dictyosporus. GTDB lineage: Bacteria > Actinomycetota > Actinomycetes > Mycobacteriales > Geodermatophilaceae > Geodermatophilus > Geodermatophilus dictyosporus. Next base: position 178,312 of record NZ_FOWQ01000002.1, read on the forward strand.
CGGTGTGCCGCCCGCCGAGCGACTGGGCGTAGCGCAGGTCGCGCACCGTCTGGTCGGCGCCGTCGCGGTCGGCCTTGTTGACGACGAGCACGTCGGCGACCTCGAGGATCCCGGCCTTGGCCGCCTGGATGCCGTCGCCCATCCCCGGAGCCACGAGCACCAGCGTGGTGTCGGCCAGCGAGGCGATCTCCAGCTCCGACTGCCCGACGCCGACGGTCTCGACCAGCACGACGTCGCACCCGGCCGCGTCGAGCACGCGCAGCGCCTGGGGCGCGGCCCAGGACAGTCCGCCGAGGTGCCCGCGGGAGGCCATCGAGCGGATGTAGACGCCGGGGTCGCCGGCGTGGTCCTGCATGCGCACGCGGTCGCCGAGCAGCGCCCCGCCGGAGAAGGGCGACGACGGGTCGACGGCGAGCACGCCCACCCGCCGGCCGGCCGCCCGCAGCGCGCGCACCAGCGCGGTCGTCGTCGTGGACTTGCCCACGCCCGGGGCACCGGTCAGGCCGATGGTCTGCGCGTGCCCGGTGTGCGGGGCCAGCGCGGCGGCGACCTCGCGCAGCACCGGGCTGGCGTCCTCGACCAGCGAGATCAGGCGCGCCACCGCGCGGGCCTCGCCGTCGCGGGCGCGGGCGACCAGGTCGGGGACGTCGACGTGCCGGCGCCCCCGGCGCCCGAGGGGGGCGACAGGGGCGCCGGTCCGGACGGCGAGGCCGTCGGGGGTCACGCCTTCGCGGGCACGTGCAGGATCAGCGCGTCGCCCTGGCCGCCGCCGCCGCACAGCGCGGCGGCACCCACGCCGCCGCCGCGGCGGCGCAGCTCCAGCGCCACGTCGAGCACGATCCGGGCGCCGCTCATGCCGATCGGGTGGCCCAGGGCGATGGCGCCGCCGTTGGGGTTGACCTTCTCGGGGTCGATGCCGAGCTCGCGGGTGGAGACCAGCGCGACGGCGGCGAAGGCCTCGTTGAACTCGACGAGGTCGAGCTCCTTCGGGTCGATGCCCTCCCGCTCGCAGGCCCGCTGGACGGCGCGCGAGGGCTGGCTCTGCAGCGTGGCGTCGGGGCCGGCGACGACGCCGTGGGCGCCGATCTCCGCGATGGGGGTGATGCCCAGCTCGGCGGCCTTCTCGGCGCTCATCACCACGACCGCGCAGGCGCCGTCGGAGATCTGCGAGGCGGTGCCGGCGGTGATGGTGCCGTCCTTCGCGAAGGCCGGCTTGAGCCGCGACAGGGTCTCGACCGTGGTGTCGGCGCGGACGCCCTCGTCGTCGCGGAACTCGATCGGGTCGCCCTTGCGCTGCGGGATGAGGACCGGGGCGATGGCCTCCTCGAAGATCCCGTTCTTCCCGGCGCGGGCGGCCTTCTGGTGGCTCTCGGCGGCGAAGGCGTCCTGCTCCTCGCGGGTCAGGTCGTAGCGGCTGTTGGCCTGCTCGGTCAGCGCCCCCATGGCGACCTGGTCGAAGGTGTCCGACAGCCCGTCGTGCGCCATGGCGTCGACGAGCGTGGCGTTGCCGTACTTGGTGCCGCTGCGGGAACCGGGCAGCAGGTGCGGCGCCTGGGTCATCGACTCCTGCCCACCGGCGACGACGACGTCGAACTCGCCGGCGCGGATGAGCTGGTCGGCCAGCGCGATGGCGCTCAGGCCGGACAGGCACACCTTGTTCACGGTGATGGCCGGCACGGTCATCGGGATGCCGGCGGCGACGGCCGCGGGGCGGGCCGGGTTCTGGCCGGCGCCGGCCTGCAGCACCTGGCCCATGATCACGTACTCGACCTGGTCGCCGGAGATCCCGGCGCGGTCGAGCGCGGCCCTGATGGCGACGGCGCCGAGGTCGGCCGCGGAGAAGTCCTTGAGCGAGCCGAGCAGGCGGCCCATCGGCGTCCGGGCGCCGCTGACGATGACCGAGCGGGACATGGTGCCTCCAGTGCCGGTCGCCGCCGCCGGCGACCGCGGGTCGGGCCGCACCGGCACAGGACGGCAGGTCGCGGCGAAAGGGCTGCCGATCAGGATAGATCGGTTCTCGAACCGGGTCGACGGGCGCCGGGGTTCGATGGTGCACGACCGGGTAGGCCGTCAGGGATCACGCCCCACCCCCAGCAGAGGAGACACCGTGCCCCGCCTGACCGTCGGCACCGAGAACGGCCGGCCCGTCGAGCTGCACTACGAGGACCACGGCTCCGGCCGCCCCGTCGTGCTCATCCACGGCTGGCCGCTGTCCGGCCGCTCCTGGGAGGCCCAGGTGGGCCCCCTCGTGGAGGCCGGCCACCGCGTCGTCACCTACGACCGGAGGGGCTTCGGCGACTCCTCGCAGCCCTGGACCGGCTACGACTACGACACCTTCGCCGCGGACCTCGACGCGCTGCTCGGCAGCCTCGACCTGACCGACGTCACCCTCGTCGGCTTCTCGATGGGCGGCGGCGAGGTGGTCCGCTACCTCTCCCGGTACGGCACCGCGCGGGTCCGGAGCGCCGTGCTGGCCGCGGCCGTCCCGCCCTACCTGTACCGGAGCGACGACAACCCCGACGGCGGCCTCGACGACGCCACCATCGAGCAGTTCCGGGCCGGCGTCCGCGGCGACCGGCTGGCCTTCCTCGACGGCTTCACCAAGGACTTCTTCACCCCGGGCGGCAGCAGCCTGCTCAAGGGTCCGGCGGTCAGCGAGGCGCAGCGGCAGTACGCCCTGCAGATCGCCGCGTTCGCCTCGCCCAAGGGGACGCTGGACTGCATCACCGCCTTCGGCCGGACCGACTTCCGGGCCGACGTCGCGGCGGTCACCGTGCCGACGCTGGTGATCCACGGCGACAGCGACGCGATCGTCCCGTTCGAGGTCAGCGGGAAGCGGGCACACGAGGCGATCGCCGGCAGCGAGCTGGTCGTGATCGAGGGCGGCCCGCACGGCGTCAACGCCTCGCACGCCGAGCAGTTCAACCGGGCGCTGCTGGGCTTCCTCGCCCGCTGAGGGAGGACCTGCCGCCCGGGGGCCCGTCGCACCACCGCGGGCGGCGGGCCCCGTGCGCGTGATGCGCACCACAGTCTGTAGGTCGTCTCAGACGTCTTGCGCCACGATGGCGCGGTGACCGCACACGACGCGACGCCCACGGGCCTGCCCGCCGAGCTGTTCACCACCATCGACCACGTCGGCATCGCCGTCCCCGATCTGGACGAGGCCATCGCCTTCTACGCGCAGGCCTTCGGCGTGCGGTCGGTGCACGAGGAGACCAACGAGGAGCAGGGCGTCCGCGAGGCCATGCTCGCCGTCGGCACCGGAGACACCCGCATCCAGCTGCTCGCCCCGCTGACCCCCGAGTCGACGATCGCGAAGTTCATCGGCCGCTCCGGCCCCGGCCTGCAGCAGCTGGCCTTCCGGGTCGACGACGTCGAGGCGGTCAGCGCCACCCTGCGCGAGCGCGGCCTGCGGCTGCTCTACGACACCCCCAGGCGCGGGACGTCGGACAGCCGGGTCAACTTCGTCCACCCCAAGGACGCCGGCGGCGTCCTCGTCGAGCTCGTCGAGCCCGCCCGCACCCCCTCCTGAGACCCCCGGCGCCGGGGCCCCGTCCCCGGTGCGGGAGCGCCGGTTACCAGTCGGTAACCTGCCGCCGCACGGCCCCGCCCTCCGAGCCGACGAAGACCCGGGAGTGACACGTGGACGCCATCAGGGACGCCATCCTCGCCGACCAGCTCACCGACATCGGAGGGCTCCCGGTGCCGGAGTCCTACCGGGCGGTGCTGGTGCGCAAGGACGAGCAGGACATGTTCACCGGCCTGACCGCCAAGGAGAAGGACCCGCGCAAGTCCCTCCACGTGGAGGAGGTGCCCACCCCGGAGCTGGGCCCGGGCGAGGCGATCGTGGCGGTGATGGCCTCCTCGGTGAACTACAACACCGTGTGGACGTCGATCTTCGAGCCCGTCTCCACCTTCGGGTTCCTCGAGCGCTACGGCCGCCAGAACGACCTCACCAAGCGGCACGACCTGCCCTACCACGTGGTCGGCTCGGACCTGGCCGGCGTGGTGCTGCGGGTGGGCCCGGGGGTGAACCGGTGGAAGCCGGGCGACGAGGTGGTGGCGCACTGCCTGTCGGTGGAGCTGGAGGACCCGGCCGGCCACGACGACACGATGATGGACCCCCAGCAGCGCATCTGGGGTTTCGAGACCAACTTCGGCGGCCTCGCCGAGCTCGCCCTGGTCAAGTCCAACCAGCTGATGCCCAAGCCGGCGCACCTGTCCTGGGAGGAGGCCGCCGCCCCGGGCCTGGTCAACTCCACCGCCTACCGGCAGCTGGTCTCCCGCAACGGCGCCGGGATGAAGCAGGGCGACGTCGTGCTCATCTGGGGCGCCTCGGGCGGGCTGGGCTCCTACGCCACCCAGATGGCGCTCAACGGCGGCGCGATCCCCGTCTGCGTCGTCTCCAGCCCGGAGAAGGCCGACATCGTGCGGAAGATGGGCGCGGAGCTGGTCATCGACCGCTCCGCGGAGGGCTACAAGTTCTGGCGCGACGAGGACACCCAGGACCCCAAGGAGTGGCAGCGCCTCGGCAAGCGGATCCGCGAGCTGACCGGCGGCGACGACGTCGACATCGTCTTCGAGCACCCCGGCCGGGAGACCTTCGGCGCGTCGGTCTACGTCGCCAAGAAGGGCGGCACGATCGTCACCTGCGCCTCCACCAGCGGCTACATGCACTCCTACGACAACCGCTACCTGTGGATGAACCTCAAGCGGATCGTCGGGTCGCACTTCGCCAACTACAAGGAGGCGTGGGAGGCCAACCGGCTCATCGACAAGGGCCTCATCCACCCCACCCTGTCGAAGACCTACGCCATGGACGACGTCGGCCAGGCCGCCTACGACGTCCACCACAACCTGCACCAGGGCAAGGTCGGCGTGCTCACCCTCGCCCCCACTGAGGGCCTGGGCGTCAAGGACGGCGAGAAGCGGGAGAAGCACCTCCCCGCGATCAACCGCTTCCGCGGCGTCTGAGCCGTGCCGGTCCCGGACCCGCCCGCGGGTCCGGGACCGCGCGCCGTCCGGTGCCGTGCCGCCGGGCCCGGGCACCCTGGGGGAGGTACGGGGGCGCCACCCGGACACGCTGACGCCCCTCCCCCGACTCTGCGAGGATGGCCGCATGAGCGATCCCCGCCGCGACCTGCTGCCGATGCGCGAGGCCCAGCACTCGTTCGACGTGGTGCTGCGGGGCTACGACCGTCACCAGGTGGCCGAGACCATCGAGCGCCTCGAGGCCGACATCCGCGTCGCGCTGGCCGACCGGGACGCCGCCGCGAGCCGCTCGACCGACCTCGCCGGCCAGCTCTCGGCGATGCACGCGGAGATCGAGCAGCTGCGCCGCAAGGCCGCCAACGCCGGCCCCGCCACCTTCGAGAACATGAGCGAGCGCATCTCGCACATGCTCCGGCTGGCCGAGGAGGAGGCCGCCGACATCCGCGGCCGGGCCGAGCAGGAGGCCCGGGCGCTGCGCGAGCACACCGCCGCCGAGGAGCGGGCCATGCTCGAGCGCCAGGCGGCCGGCCGCGCCGAGGTGGAGCACGTCCTCGCCGAGGCCCGGCAGAACGCCGAGCAGATCGCCAGCAAGGCGCAGATCCGTGCCGACGAGCTGGTGGCCAAGGCCCAGGAGAAGGTCGCCCGGCTCGACGCCGAGTCGCAGGCCCGCCGCGCCAAGGTCGAGGAGGACTTCGAGATCGCCCAGCGCGCCCGTCGCGCCGACGCCGCCCGGGCCGAGGAGGAGCGCGAGCGCGCCTCCGTCCAGGCCGCCCGCGAGCGGGTCGCCGCGGCCGAGGCGCACGCGGCCCGCGTCGTCGGGGAGGCCGAGGCCTCCGCCGCCGCGATCCGGCGGGTGCGCGACGAGCTCACCGCACGCCTCACCGAGGCCCGCCGGGTGCTCTCCGCCCTGCCCGACCTCGCCGACCGGCCCCAGCAGCAGCCCGCCGGCCGGCCGGCCGCGCCCCCGCAGGGCGCCCCCCAGGAGCCGTCCGCGGCGCGCCGGGAGGCCGAGGGCCGGCGCACCGGCGACACCCGGACCGCACCCCCGCCCACCGGCCCCCAGACGGCGATCCAGCCCGTGGCGGGACCGCAGACCGGCATGCAGCGGGTCGTCGGCCCGCAGACCGGCGGACAGCCGGTGCCGCCGCGCCCGGCGCCGCAGGCGCGGCCGGCCGAGGGCCCCGCAGCAGGCGGGGAGGCCGCGGCCGCCCGCCAGCCGACCCGGCCGTCGGCGCCGCCCACCCAGCCGGCCGTGCAGCCCCTGCCCGCGCAGGAGGCCCCGTCCGCCCAGACCCAGCAGATCCGGCCGGTGTCCGCGCCGGACCAGGGTGGCGCGGGCACGGGCGGGCAGGGCCGGCACGCGGGACCCCCGACGGGCGCCACGCGCACGGTGACCGCCGAGCAGGAGGCCGTGGCCCCCGACGCCGACGGTCCCCGGACGAAGGTGCAGCCCGCCGTCGGCCCGGGCGCCCCGTCGGACACCGGCGGCCAGCCCGCCGTCCCCGGGCAGCGCTGACCGCTCCCCCGGACGCGGTGACACCGGCCGCGTCGACCGTCCCCGCGCGCTGCGGCCGGTGACGCGGTAGGCAGTGTCCGTGCCCGACACCGCCGGCCCGGTACCCACCGGTCCGACGGCGTCCCGGGGCGACCCCGCCCGGCCACCGCACCGTCACCGGGCGCAGCACCGGGCCCGGTCGGCCCTGCTGACCGCGCCCCCCGTGCGCGGCAGCCTGCTGGCGCTCGGGCTGGCCGTCGTGGTCGCAGGTGCCGTCCTCGTCGGGTCCGCCGCCGGCGGCGCCTCCGCCCCCGTCGCCGGCGCGACCCCGTCGGACCCGCTCCCCGGAGCGTCGTCGGCGCCGTCGGCGGCCGCGCCCGCGCCGGTCGCCGACTGGCTGGCCGCGGCGCTGCCGGTGGGCACCGACGTGGCCGCCTCCGCCGCGGTCCGCGACGAGCTCGCCGCGGCAGGCGTCCCGGCCGACCGGCTGCGGCCGGCGGAGGACGGCGTGCCGCCCGGGGCGCTGCTCGCCGTCGTCGGCCCGGCACCCGGCGGGTCGCGTGTCGTGGCCGGCTTCGACCGGTCCGGGAACGGCAGCACGCTGCTCGTGGTCGACCCGGCGCCGGGCGGGCCGACCGCGGAGGAGTTCGCGCAGCGGCAGGCGCTGGCCGCGGCGCTGCTGGCCAACCCGACCACCGGCGCCGACGGCGCGACCGCCGACGTGCTCGCCCGCGCCGAGGTCGACCAGCGGCTGCTCGGCCTGCTCGCCGCCCTGGCCGCCCAGGACGGCGTCGGGATCGGCGGCCTGCCCCGGCTGCCCGGCGAGGAGGGCTCGGGCACGCCGGCGCGGCGGGCCGTGCTGACCCGGCTCGGCGACGCGGCGGTGCCGGCCGACCCGGCGGCCACCCGGCGCCTGGTGTCCTGGTTGGAGGCGCAGCTCCCGCCGTTCGCTCCCGACGACGTGACGGTGACCCCTGGGGGCGTGCTGGTGTCGTTCTGCTACGTCTCGGACCCCGACGCGGTGGTGACCGCCGCGACCCGGTGACGCGCCCGGGACCCCCCGAGGTGCGCACCGACGGCCGGCGGGGTCCACTGTGCCTCGTTCCCACACCACTCCCCGCGGCGACGCCCGCGGATCCCCCAGCAGCGGAGGACCAGTGACGGCGACACGGGGTGCGGGAGCCGGCCGGCTCCTGGCGGTGACGGCGCTGACGGCGGCCGTCGTGGGCTTCCCGGCCTCGGCGGCGCACGCCGCCGAGGGCGGCCTGCTACGGCTGGCCCACCTCTCCCCCGACACCCCGGCCGTCGACGTCTACGTCGACTCGGTCGCCGACCCGGCCGTCGGCCAGGTCTTCCCCGGCGTCGACTACGGCACGGTGTCGGAGTACCAGGACGTCCCGCCCGGCAGCTACGCGATCAGCATGCGGCCCGCCGGTGCCGACCCGGGGACCCCGCCGGTGCTGTCCACGACCGTGCAGGTCGACGCGGACAGCGCCCGCACGGTGGCCGGCGTCGGCCCGTTCGCCGACCTCGGCCTCGAGGTGCTCGAGGACGACCTCACGCCCCCGGCCCCGGGCAGCGCGCGGCTGCGGGTCGTCGCCGCGGCCGCCGGCGCGCAGACCCTCGACGTCGCCGTCCCGGGTGGGCCGGCGCTGGCCGGCGGCCTGGCGTTCGCCGACACCACCCCCTACGTCGACGTCCCGGCCGGCGCCACGGCCATCACGGTGACGCCGGCCGGTGGCCAGGCCACCGAGCTGCCGGTGCAGGTGGCCGCGGGCTCGGTGTACAGCGTGCTGGTGCTCGACCGCCCCGGCGGTGGGCTGACCGTGCAGACCGCCCTGGACGCCGCCGGCCCCGGCGTCGTCCCGGCCGGTGGCGTGGAGGCGGGTGCGGGCGGCACCGCCGATGACGGCGCGCCGCTGCCCGTGACGGCCGGCGTGGTGGCCGGTTCGCTGGCCGCCGGCGCCGGGCTGGTCCTGGTGGCGACCCGGGCGGTCGCGGGACGCGGTCCCGGCCGGCACGCGGCGCGGTCCCGCGTGCGGTGAGGGCTCTGCGGCACGGTGCTGCCCGGCGGCCGCGTCACCGTGCCCCGCGCGGCCGCGGGCCGGCCGCCCTCCGGGTGCTCCTGGCCGTCCTCGCCGCCGGTGCCGGCGGCTTCGCCCTGCTCGCGCCGGCCGGGTCCCCCCCGGCGGCCGCGCAGGCCCGCGAGACGCCGCCACCCGTGGTCGTGGTCCAGCAGACCCGGGCGCCCTCGGCGCCGCCCACCCGCGTCCGGGTGCCGGCCATCGGCGTGGACACCCCGCTGGTCGACCTCGGCCTGGACGCCGCGGGCGCCCTCGAGGCCCCGGCCGACTTCGGCCGGGCCGGGTGGTTCGCCGGCGGCACGGTGCCCGGCGACGTCGGCCCCGCCGTGCTCGCCGGTCACGTGGACTCCGTCGACGGCCCCGCGGTCTTCTCCCGGCTGCGCGAGCTGGCCGCCGGCGACGAGGTCCTCGTCGACCGCGCCGACGGGACGACGGCCCGCTTCCGGGTCACCGACGTCGAGCGCCACCCCAAGGACGCCTTCCCGACCGCGTCGGTCTACGGCCCCACGGCCGACGCCCAGCTGCGGCTGGTCACCTGCGGCGGCGACTTCGACCGCGCGGCGCGCAGCTACGAGGACAACGTGGTGGTCTTCGCGACGCTGGTGGGGTGAGGCAGCGGGGCCTCCTCCTACCGCCGGTGGCCGCGGGCCCGCCAGCAGGCGGTGTGCCAGTGCCGGCGCAGGTCGGCGGCGGAGTCGGTGTCCCACGGGTCGTGGTCGGAGTCGCGCGGGTAGGCCGGCCAGGTGACCAGGTGCGGCGTCCCCGGCCGGATCTCCTGGTCGCAGCCCGGGCAGCGGTAGGGCTTGGTGCTGGCCGCACCGGTCAGCGTGCGGACCACCCAGTCGCCGTCGGCGGCCTCCTCGACGTCCTCGCGGCGACGCGACAGCGGGGGGCGGCCGGCCGGCCGCCCCCCGCTGCTGCGTCGTCCCCGGCGGGGCACCTCAGCGGCCGGAGTAGTCCCGGAAGCCGCGGCCGGCCTTGCGGCCGAGGTACCCGGCGGTCACCAGGTGCTCGAGCAGCGGCGCGGGCGCGAAACCGGGCTCGCGGAACTCGGTGTAGAGCTCGCGCTCGATGGCGAGCGCCACGTCCAGGCCGACGACGTCGAGCAGCTCGAAGGGGCCCATCGGGTAGCCGCAGCCGACCTTCATCGCCGCGTCGATGTCGTCGGCGGTCGCGTAGTGCGCCTCGAGCATCTTCACCGCGTCGTTGAGGTAGGGGAACAGCAGCGCGTTGACGATGAACCCGGCCCGGTCCGAGCAGGACACCGCGTGCTTGCCCAGCTGCCCGCAGACGGCGTGCGCGGTGGCCGCGACGTCGGGCGCGGTGGCGATGGTGCTCACCACCTCGACCAGCTTCATCACCGGCGCGGGGTTGAAGAAGTGCAGGCCGACCACGTCGCCCGGGCGCTCGCTGGCCTTGGCGCACTCGATGACCGGCAGGCTGGAGGTCGTCGTGGCGAGCACGGCACCGGGCCGGGCGATCTCGCCCAGGGCGGCGAACAGCGCCTGCTTGACCGGCAGCGACTCCACGACCGCCTCGACGACGAGGTCGCGGTCGGCGAACTCGTCGAGCGACGTCGTCCCGCGGACCCGGCCCATGACCTCGTCGCGGCCGGCCTCGTCGAGCCGCCCGCGGGCGACCTGCTTGTCCAGCGAGCGGCGCAGCGCCGTGAGGACCGCCTCGACCTTCTCCGGGGAGCGGGCCTGGAACAGCGTGTCGTACCCGCCCTTGGCGACCACCTCGACGATGCCGGTGGCCATGGTCCCCGAGCCGACGACGCCGACGGTGGCGACCGGGCGGGCGCCCTCGGTGGTCCCGCCGGGGACGGGGGTCTGCTCGTCGGCGACGACCTCGGCCGAGCCGGGGGCCGCGTAGGTGTAGAAGCCGCGGCCGGACTTCCGGCCCAGCAGGCCCGCGGTCACCATCTGCTTGATGACCGGGCTCGGTGCGTGCAGCCGGTCGCGCGACTGCTTGTACATCGTGTCGAGGATCTCGTAGGCGGTGTCGATGCCGATGAGGTCCATGAGCGCCAACGGGCCCATCGGCAGGCCACAGCCCAGCCGCATCGCCGCGTCGAGGTCCTCGCGGCTGGCGTAGCGGTTCTCGTACATGGCCACGGCGTGGTTGAGGTAGCCGAAGAGCAGCGCGTTGGCGATGAAGCCCGCCTTGTCGCCGATCGTGACGTCGACCTTGCCCAGCCGGGCGGCCAGCGCCTCGACGTCCTCGATGACCGAGGGCTCGGTGACGACGGTGCGCACCACCTCGACGAGCTTCATGACCGGCGCGGGGTTGAAGAAGTGCATCCCGATGACCTTGCTCGGCCGGCCGGTGGCCACCGACAGCTCGGTCACCGACAGGCTGGAGGTGTTGGTCGCCAGGATGGTGTCCGGCGGGCAGATCTTGTCCAGCTGCGCGAACAGGTCGGTCTTGAGCTCCATCCGCTCGGGGACCGCCTCGACGACCAGCTCGGCCTGGGCGAGGTCCTCCAGCGCCGTGCTGAACCGGATCCGCCCGAGGATGGCGTCCCGCTCGGCGGGCTCCAGCTTGCCGCGCGCCACCGCGCGCCCGGTGGAGTGCTCGACGTGTGCCCGGCCCCGGGCCAGCGCGTCCCCGCTGATCTCGACGGCGGTCACCGACAGGCCCGCGCGGGCCAGCACCTCGGCGATGCCGGCACCCATCGTGCCCAGCCCCACCACGCCGACCTCGGTCAGTTCTCTGGCCACGCTGCCATCCCTCCACAACGGATCGTCGGCGACGAGTCTCTCACCACGCCGGCCCCGTCCAGAGGCTCGCCCCGGGCTCGCGAGGGGTGAGGAGGACGGGGTCCTTCGTCAGAACAGGCGCTGGGTGGGGTCGTCGGTGCCCTTCAGGACGGCGTAGTCGACGGTCACGCAGTCGATGCCCCGGTCGTGCGCCAGCACCCGCGCCTGCGGCTTGATCTCCTGCGCGGCGAACACGCCCTTGACCGGCGCCAGCAGCGGGTCGCGGTTGAGCAGCTCGAGGTAGCGGGTCAGCTGCTCGACGCCGTCGATCTCGCCGCGCCGCTTGACCTCGACCGCCACGGTGGTGCCGTCGGCGTCGCGGCAGAGCAGGTCGACCGGGCCGATCGCGGTGGGGTACTCGCGGCGCACCAGCGACCAGCCCGCGCCGAAGGTCTCCACGTGCAGGGCCAGCAGCCGCTGCAGCTCGGCCTCGACGCCGTCCTTCTGCAGGCCGGGGTCGACGCCGAGCTCGTGGGAGGAGTCGTGCTCGACCGACTCGATGGTGATGACCAGCTGCTCACCCGCCTTGTTGGTGACCGTCCAGGTACCCGCTCTGCCGTCCGGGGTGTCGACCAGCTCGTCCTTGAGGGTGCAGGGCGGCGTCATCCAGTTCAGCGGCTTGTAGGCGCGGTCGTCGGCGTGCACCGACACCGAGCCGTCGGCCTTGACCAGCAGCAGCCGGTTGGCCATGGGCAGGTGGGCGGTCAGCCGCCCGATGTAGTCGACCGAGCAGCGGGCGATGACCAGACGCACGGGCGCCGACGGTACCGGTCGGGTCACGGCGGGAACCGCCGAGCCGGGCCGGGCGTCGCAGGACCGTGAGGAGCACGCGTCCCGGTCCGGTCGTCACCGCCGTCCTGCTGCTGGTGCTCACCGCGGCCTGCGCCACGAGCTCCGGCAGCGGCGGGACGGCGCCGTCCCCGGGTCCCGCGCCGCTGCCGGCGGGGCTGGTGCTGGAGGTGGCGCAGACCGGCGGGTTCACCACGCCGGAGGCGCTGGCCACCCGGCTGCCGGTGGTCACCGTCCACGGCGACGGGCGGGTGTTCACCCAGGGTCCGCAGATCGCGATCTGGCCGGCGCCGGCGCTGCCGAACGTGCAGGTACAGCAGGTCGGCACCGAGACGGTCCGCGACCTGGTCGAGCAGGCGGTGGCCGCGGGCGTGACCGATGACGGCGACCTCGGCGAGCCGCCGCTGGCCGATGCGACGACGACCCGCTTCACCCTGGTCACCGACGAGGGCACCGCCGTCCGGGAGGTCTACGCCCTCGCCGAGACGCCCGACGACACGGTCACCCCCGAGCAGGCCGAGGCGCGAGGCCGGCTGCGCGACCTGGTCGACGCGCTCACCGGGCTGCCCGCCACCGCGGAGCCGTACGTGCCGCAGACCGTGGCCGCCGTCGTCCGGCCGTACACCGGAGGCGACCCCGAGCTGCCGCAGCCCGACGTCGCCTGGCCCGGCCCGCAGCTGCCCGGCGTCCCGGTCGGCGCCGGGCTGACCTGCGTGAGCGCCACGGGGCAGCAGGCCGCCGACGTGCTCGCCGCCGCCGGGATGGCGAACGCGCTCACCCCGTGGGTGACGCCCGACGGCAGCCGCTGGTCGATCGCCTTCCGGCCCGTGCTGCCGCACGAGTCCGGCTGCGCCGACCTGGCCTAGTCCGTCCAGACCGGCGCGCGCTTCTCCAGGAAGGAGTGCATGCCCTCGCGGGCGCCGTCGAGCTGGCTGGTCGCGGCCATGACCTCGACGGCGGTGGTGTAGGCGTCCCGCTCGGGCCGGTCGAGCTGCGCGTACATCGTCTGCTTGCCGATCGCCTTGCTCGCCCGCGAGCCGCGGATCGCCCGGCCCAGGAGCTCGTCGACGGCGGCGTCGAGCTCGTCGTCGGGGACCACCCGGTTGACCAGGCCCCAGTCCAGCGCCGTGCGCGCGTCGATCACGTCACCGGTCAGCGCCATCTCCATGGCGCGCTTGCGGCCGACGTTGCGCGCGATGGCGACCATCGGCGTGTGGCAGAACCAGCCGCCCTTGCCGCCGGGGGCGGCGAACCCAGCCGACTCGGCGGCGACGGCGAGGTCGCAGGAGGCGACGAGCTGGCACCCGGCGGCGGTGGCCAGGGCGTGCACCCGGGCGATGACCACCTGCGGCACCGTCTGGATCGTGCCCACCAGCTCGGTGCACAGCGCCAGCAGGCTGCGCACCTCCGGCAGTGGCCGGTCGACGACGTCGGCGAAGTCGTGGCCGGCGCTGAACACCGGCCCCTCGGCGGCCAGCACGATGCCGGCCGCGTCCGAGCGCCCGGCGCCGGTGACGGCCTCGAGCAGCTGGCCCAGGTGCTCCCGGGACAGCGCGTTGCGCCGGGCCGGCCGGCACATGGTGATGCGGACGACGTCGCCGTCGCGCTCGACGCGGGGAGCTCCCTCGGCACTCATGTGAGCGACCTCACCACGCCCGCCGCCCGTCCGGCAACGCAGGCTGGGGACGTGCAGCCCGAGGACGTCACCGACACCGCACCCCGCGCCGCCGGCCGGACGCTGTTCAGCCAGGGCTGGCGCGACGTCGCCTTCCTGCACTGGTCGGTCGACCCCGCGCTGGTCGCCCCGCTGCTGCCGCCGGGGACCGAGCCGGACCTCCACGAGGGCCGCAGCTGGGTGGGACTGGTGCCCTTCCGCATGCGCCGGCTCGGGTTGCTCGGCTCCCCCGGCCTGCCCTGGGTCGGGTCGTTCCTGGAGACCAACGTCCGGCTGTACTCGGTCGACGCCCGCGGCCGCCGCGGCGTCGTCTTCCGGTCCCTGGACGCCGACCGGCTGCTGCCCGTCCTGGTCGCCCGCGCCGCCGGCCTGCCCTACCTGTGGTCGCGGATGCGGTTCACCCGCGACGGCGACCGGCTGACCTACACCTCCCGGCGGCGCTGGCCCGGTCCCCGGGGGGCCGGCGGCCGGATCGAGGTGCGGGTGGGACCCCGGCTGGCAGACCCCGGCCCGCTGGAGCGGTTCCTCACCGGCCGCTGGGGCCTGCACGAGACCGTGCTCGGCCGGACGTACTACTGGCCGAACGAGCACCCCGCCTGGCCGCTGTACCGCGCCGAGCTCCTGACCTGGGACGGCGACCTGCTCGCCGCGGCCGGGCTGCCCGGGATCGGCGGCCCGCCCGACAGCGTGCTGTTCTCCCCCGGCGTCGACGTCCGCTTCGGCCCGCCGACCTGACGCACCGAGTCGTTCCGCAACCCCTTGGGCGGGGCCGCCGCAGCCGGGAGGATGCCCCGGTGACAGCAGCCCCGGCGGCCCGGCCCACCACGACCGACGACGGCGACTGGGTGCACCGGCTGCTCGACCTGGCCCGCGACCGGCTCGGGATGGACATCGCCTGGCTGTCGGTGTTCACCGAGGACCGCCAGGAGCTCACCCGGGCGACCGGCGACCTGGCCTCGATGCACGTCGCGGAGGGCATGTCGCTGCCGCTGGAGGAGTCCTTCTGCGTGCGGGTGCTGTCCGGCCAGCTGCCGCCGGTGGTCACCGCGGCCGACCGCAACCCGGTCACCCGCGACCTGCCGGTCACCCGGAAGCTGGGGATCGGCTCCTACGTGGGCGCCCCGGTGCGCGCGCCCGACCGCCGTCCGGTGGGGATGCTGTGCTGCCTGAGCCGGGACCCCGGCGAGCAGCTCGACGGGTCGTCGGTGCGCACGGTCGAGCTGCTCGCCGAGCTGCTCGGCGACCACCTCGCCGCCGAGCAGCTGGCCGAGCGCGAGCTCGCCGCCCGGCGCGCCCGCGTCCTCGACGTGCTGCACCGGCGGACGGTGACCACCGCCGTCCAGCCGGTGGTGGACATGGCCACCGGCGAGGTCGTGGCGCACGAGGCGCTGTCCCGCTTCCCGGGCCGCGAGCAGGGGCCCGCGACCCTGTTCTCCGACGCGGCGGCCGTCGGCCTGGGCGTGGAACTGGAGATCCTGGCCGTGCGCACGGCGCTGGAGACGGCGGCCCGGCTGCCCCGCGACCTGCCCCTGGCGGTCAACCTCTCCCCCCAGGCGCTGCTGGCCCCGGAGGTCGGCGAGCTGCTGCTGCGCGGGGCGGCCGGCACGGCCCTGACCGTCGAGGTCACCGAGCACAGCCCGATCGAGGACTACCCGGCCGTGCTCGCCGCCCTCGAGCCGCTGCGCCGGGCCGGCGTCCTGCTCGGCGTCGACGACGCGGGCGCCGGGTACGCCAGCCTCCGGCACATCCTGCGGCTGCGCCCGGACACCATCAAGCTCGACATCGCGCTGGTCAGCCGGGTCGACACCGACCCCGCGCGGCAGGCGATGACCGCGGCGCTGGTGGCCTTCGCGGGCGAGACCGGCGCCGCGCTCGTCGCCGAGGGCGTCGAGACACCCGGCGAGCGCGACGCGCTGCTCGCCCGCGGCGTCCGGCTCGGCCAGGGTCACCTGTTCGGCCGGCCGGCGGTGCCGCCGACCTGAGGGCTCAGGCGGGAGCCGGCACCCGCTCGTCGAGCCCGTGCGCCTCGAGTCCGTGGGCACTGCGGACCACGTCGACGACCTGGCCCATGATGTCGGTGAGCCCGAAGTCCTTCGGCGTGAAGACGCGGGCCACGCCCTGCTCGCGCAGCCGCCGGGCGTCGCTGTCGGGGATGATCCCGCCGACGACCACCGGGACGTCGTCCAGGCCGGCCTCCCGCAGTCCCCGCAGCACCGCCGGGACCACCTGCAGGTGCGAGCCGGACAGCACCGACAGCCCGACGACGTGCACGTCCTCCTCGACCGCCGCCGACACGATCTGCGCGGGCGTGAGCCGGATCCCCTGGTAGACGACCTCGAAGCCGGCGTCGCGGGCGCGGACGGCGATCTGCTCGGCACCGTTGGAGTGCCCGTCGAGACCGGGCTTGCCGACCAGGAACCGCAGCCGCCCGCCGAGCTCCTCGCCGGTGGCCCGCACCCGCTCGCGCACCTGCCCGAGCATCTCGTCGGCCTCCCCGCTCCCGGTCGCCGCGGCCACGCCGGTGGGCGCCCGGTACTCGCCGAACACCTCGCGGAGCACACCGGCCCACTCCCCCGTCGTCACGCCGGCGCGGGCGCACTCGAGGGTGGCGGCCATGAGGTTCTCGTCGGTGCCGGCGACCTCGCGCAGCCGGGCGAGCGTGCGCCGCACCGGCTCCGGGTCACGCCCGGCGCGCCACCGACGCACCGCCTCCTGCGCCGCGGACTCCACGGCGGGGTCGACGACCTGGATGGCGGCGTCGAGGTCGGCGGTCAGCGGGTTGGGCTCGGTGCCCTCGAACCGGTTGACGCCGACGACGACGTCCTCGCCGCGCTCCATCCGGCGGCGGCGCTCGGCCAGCGAGGCGACCAGCCCGCCCTTCATGTAGCCGGACTCGACGGCGGCCACCGCGCCGCCCATCTCCTGCACCCGGGCGATCTCGGCGCGGGCGCCCTCGACCAGCTCGGCGACCTTGCGCTCCACCACGACCGACCCGGTGAACAGGTCGTCGTACTCGAGCAGGTCGGTCTCGTAGGCGAGCACCTGCTGCAGCCGCAGCGACCACTGCTGGTCCCAGGGGCGGGGCAGGCCGAGCGCCTCGTTCCAGGCCGGCAGCTGGACCGCCCGGGCGCGGGCGTCCTTGGACAGGGTGACGCCGAGCATCTCCAGCACGATCCGCTGCACGTTGTTCTCCGGCTGCGCCTCGGTCAGGCCCAGGGAGTTGACCTGCACCCCGTAGCGGAAGCGCCGGAGCCTCGGGTCCTGGACGCCGTAGCGCTCCTCGGTCAGCTCGTCCCAGAGCCGGGTGAAGGCGCGCATCTTGCACATCTCCTCGACGAAGCGGACGCCCGCGTTGACGAAGAAGGAGATGCGCGCGACCACCTCGCCGAAGCGCTCCTGCGGCACCTGGCCGGAGTCGCGCACCGAGTCCAGGACGGCGATCGCGGTGCTCATCGCGTAGGCGATCTCCTGCACCGGCGTCGCTCCCGCCTCCTGCAGGTGGTAGCTGCAGATGTTGATCGGGTTCCACCTCGGCATCGCCGTCACGGTGTGGGCGACCACGTCGGTGATCAGCCGCATCGAGGGCCCGGGCGGGAACACGTAGGTCCCCCGCGACAGGTACTCCTTGACGATGTCGTTCTGCGTCGTGCCCGCGAGCGCGGCGACGTCGTGGCCCTGCTCCTCGGCGACCACCTGGTAGAGCGCCAGCAGCCACATCGCCGTGGCGTTGATCGTCATCGACGTGTTCATCTCGTCCAGCGGGATGCCGTCGAACAGCGCGCGCACGTCCCCGACGTGGGCGACCGGCACGCCGACCTTGCCGACCTCGCCGGCCGCCAGCTCGTCGTCGGGGTCGTAGCCGGTCTGCGTCGGCAGGTCGAAGGCGACCGACAGGCCGGTCTGGCCCTTCGCCAGGTTGCGGCGGTAGAGCGCGTTGGACTCTGCCGGTGACGAGTGGCCGGCGTAGGTGCGCATGACCCAGGGACGGTCGCGGTCCTTCGACGGTGAAGAGGACGGCATGCCCGCGGAGTGTAGGGCCCGGCTACCCGCCAGTAGCAGACCCGTCGGGGGGACGTCGGTGGTGGCACACTCGATCGCGCACGGCCGGGCCGACCTGGGCTCTGCCGCCGGTGACCGAAGGAGGTCGGGGTGCTCCAGCCGGGCAGCCTCAGCTACATCGCCGGACCGGTCGTCGCGGTCGTGGTGATGGTGCTGCTGGCCCTCTTCATGCGCTGGGCCTTCGGCACCGGCGGGTCCGGCAGCGTGCGCCGCCGTCCGGCGCCGTCCGACGACGGCCTGCTCACCCGCGTGGCCACCCTCTCCCGCCGCGAGTCGGCGCTGGCCTTCCGCGCGGTGCTCTCCGACGCCGGGATCCGGTCCACGGTCCGCTGTCCTTCGCCCCACCGCGCCGACGTGCTGGTGTTCCCCGAGGACGCCTCCCGCGCCCGCGAGATCGCGGCCTCCTTCCCGGCGGCCTAGCCGGCGTCGGCGCGGTCGACCCGCGTGACCTCCGCGCCCAGGCCGCGCAGCTGGTCGACGAAGTCGGGGTAGCCGCGGTCGACGTGGTGCACGTCCTGCACCTCGGTCACGCCGTCGGAGACCAGCCCGGCCAGCACCAGGCCGGCGCCGGCGCGGATGTCGGTGGCCACCACGGGCGCGCTCGACAGCCGCTCCCGGCCGCGGACGACGGCGTGGTGGCCGTCGATGCGGACGTCGGCGCCCAGCCGGACCAGCTCGTTGACGAACATGAACCGGCCCTCGAACACGTTCTCGGTGATGAGCGCGGTGCCGGTGGAGACGGCGGCCAGCGCGACGGCCATCGGCTGCAGGTCGGTCGGGAACCCCGGGAAGGGCAGCGTGACGACGTCGACCCCGCGGGGCCGCTCGTCCATGGCCACCCGCACGCCGCCGTCGACGACCTCCACCGTGGCGCCGGCGCCGACCAGCTTGTCCAGCGGGACGGCGAGGTGCTCGGGAACGGCCCGCTCGACGACGACGTCCCCGCGGGTCATGACCGCCCCGATGCACCAGGTGCCGGCCACGATCCGGTCGGGGACGGTGGTGTAGGTGACCGGCGCCAGCTCGGTGACGCCCTCGACGGTGAGCGTGGAGGTGCCCGCACCGTCGATGCGCGCCCCCATCGCGGCGAGCATCGAGCAGATGTCGACGATCTCCGGCTCGCGGGCGGCGTTGTCGATGACCGTCGTGCCCTCGGCGAGCACGGCCGCCATGAGCAGGTTCTCCGTGGCCCCCACCGAGGGGAAGTCCAGCCAGATCGACGTGCCGCGCAGTCGCGGGGCGCTGGCCACCAGGAAGCCGTGCTCACTGTGGATCGAGGCACCCAGCCGCTCCAGGCCGGAGATGTGCATGTCCAGCCCGCGGGAGCCGATCGCGTCGCCGCCGGGCAGGGCGACCCGGGCGCTGCCGCAGCGCGCCACCAGCGGGCCCAGCACGCTGATCGACGCGCGCATCCGGCGCACCAGGTCGTAGTCGGTCTCGGTGGCCGGGTCGTCGGGGACGTCGACGACCACCCGCCCGCCGCCACCGGACAGACCCGACCGCTCGTAGGTGACGCCGCAGCCGAGCCGGCGCAGCACCTCGCTCATGATCGAGACGTCGAGGATGTCGGGCACCTCCTCGACGGTGGTCCGTCCGGAGGCCAGCAACGCGGCGGCCATGAGCTTGAGGGCGCTGTTCTTCGCCCCCGTGACGCGCACCCGGCCGGTCAGGGCCGTGCCGCCGGTCACCTCGAAGCACTGCACCGGGACACCCTAGTTGGCCCCGCTGCAGGGCCCCGCCGCGAGCCTGCGAGCGGTGGGGGGCAGCGGGGTCCTTCTAGGCTCGCCGGCATGACGGTCCGGCTGACGCGCATCTACACGAAGACCGGTGACGCCGGCCAGACGCACCTGGGCGACATGAGCCGGGTGACCAAGACCGACCCCCGGCTGGTCGCCTACGCCGACGTCGACGAGGCCAACAGCGTGCTGGGGATCGCCCTGGCCCTCGGGTCGCCGTCGCCGGAGCTCACCGAGCTGGTCCGCAGCGTGCAGAACGACCTGTTCGACGTCGGCGCCGACCTGTCCACGCCGGTGGTGCCCGACCCCGCGCACCCGCCGCTGCGGGTGACCGCCGCCTACACCGAGCGGCTGGAGGCGGCCTGCGACGAGCACAACGAGACGCTGCCTCCGCTGACCAGCTTCGTGCTGCCCGGGGGCACCCCGCTGGCGGCACTGCTGCACCAGGCGCGGGTGGTCGTCCGGCGGGCCGAGCGCAGCGTGTGGGCGCTGCTGCAGGCCGACGGTGGGCGCACCAACCCCGAGACCGCCCGTTACCTCAACCGGCTCTCCGACCTGCTGTTCATCCTCGCCCGCGAGGCCAACCCGGACGGCGACGTGCTCTGGGAGCCCGGCGCGCACAGCGGCGTCCACGCCCAGCGGGCGGCCCGCGACAGCTAGCTGCCCGGCGGGGCCGACTCCACCCAGGAGAGGAACCCGGTCACCGTCGAGGGCTCCATGGCCAGCTCCTTGCGCCCGCTGCCGGTGGCGCAGGTGAGGACGACGACGTCGTCGGGCAGGGCGACGTCGTCCCGGCCGGCGCCGCGGCGGCTCTCCACACGCACCTCGTGGCGGCACAGCCGCTGCTGGGGCCGCACGGACAGCGACAGGCCGCGGTACCACAGCAGCGCGTCCCCGCCGTACCAGGCCACGCCCACCGACCAGCGGGAGCTCCCGGCCGGGCGCAGCCACATGGTCACCGCGCCCAGGCCGGTCAGCAGCAGCCGCCGGCGCAGCAGGAAGGCGACCACCACGGCGACCACCAGCGCGGCGGCCACGACGAGGAGGGCGGTGGTCACCGGCGGGATCGTGCGGGTGGGTCCGGTCGGTTCAGCTGGACTGGCCGGCGGCCTGCAGCCGTGACTGGGCACGACGGGCGGCGGCCAGCGCCTCCGGGTCGTCGCCGCCCTCCTCGGCCCGGCGCAGCGCCTCACGGGCGCGCTCGACGTCGATCTCGGAGGAGATCTCGGCGGTCTCGGCGAGGATCGACACCTTGTCCGGGGTGACCGAGAGGAAGCCGCCGTGCGCGGCGACGACCAGGTCCTCGCCCTCGACCGTGCGGATCGTGACGACGCCGCCCGGGGCGAGCTCCCCGAGCAGCGGGGTGTGGCCGGGTAGGACGCCGAGATCACCCTCGGTGGTCCGGGCGATGACCATGCTGGCCTCGCCGGACCAGATCGTCCGCTCGACGGCCACCAACTCGACCTGCAGGGTCGCCACGACACTCCTCCGGGTCCACCGACGAACGGTGCTCAGGACGCCGGCCGGGAAGCGGGCACGGCGACGGTCGGCCCCACTCTAGCGGCGGGCGCCCCGGCACCCGGTGGCGGCCGGGTGACGTGCTGGAACGGTCACCCTCCAGGGGCCGCGCCGAGCGTGCCAGGCGTGGGGGAAGGGTGGTCCTTCGTCAGGCCGCGCGGCGGTAGAGCAGGGTCCAGCGGCCCACGCGCACCCACGGGTGGCGGACCGTGGAGGCCGGCGCCCAGTCCTCGGTGTCGAAGCGCCGGGCGTCGACGTGCGGCACCGGGGCCGACGGTGGCCAGGTCCAGCCCGGGTCGGGGCCACCGGCCCTGCTCGTGGCATCCAGCCAGTCCATCGTCGTCTCCCACAACCGAGCGTCCGGTCCCTCCGGGCGCCACCTGCTCGATCGGCAGGCAGACTCCCGTGCTTGAGGGCGCATCCGCCAGCCCCGATGCCCACGGACGGCGGAGACGAACCACCCGGCCGGGTGCACTCCTGGCCGGTCCCGACGCTGCGTGAGGGACCGCGCACGACCCGGACGCTCGACGGCCGGGTCCCCGTGGCGGGGACCCGGCCGTCGAGCGTCTCGTGCCGGGGTGGCGCTAGCCGCGCTTGAGCTTCTCGGCGTTGCGCTCGAGGTCCTCGAGGCCACCGCACATGAAGAAGGCCTGCTCGGGCACGTGGTCGTAGTTGCCCTCGGTGAGCGCCTTGAACGCCTCGAGGGTCTCCGACAGCGGCACGAACGAGCCGGGCTGACCGGTGAAGGCCTCGGCCACGAACATGTTCTGCGAGAGGAAGCGCTCGATGCGCCGGGCCCGGTTGACCGTGACCTTGTCCTCCTCGGAGAGCTCGTCGATGCCGAGGATCGCGATGATGTCCTGCAGCTCCTGGTAGCGCTGCAGGATCTGCTTCACCGTCTGGGCGGTCGCGTAGTGCTCCTGACCCACGTACTGCGGGTCGAGGATCCGGCTGGTGGAGTCCAGCGGGTCGACGGCGGGGTAGATGCCCTTCTCCGAGATCGGCCGCGAGAGCACGGTCGTCGCGTCGAGGTGGGCGAAGGTGGTGTGCGGCGCCGGGTCGGTGATGTCGTCGGCGGGCACGTAGATCGCCTGCAGCGAGGTGATGGAGTGGCCGCGGGTCGAGGTGATCCGCTCCTGCAGCTCGCCCATCTCGTCGGCCAGGGTCGGCTGGTAGCCCACGGCGGAGGGCATGCGGCCCAGCAGCGTGGAGACCTCGGAGCCGGCCTGGGTGAACCGGAAGATGTTGTCGATGAAGAGCAGCACGTCCTGGTTCTGCTCGTCCCGGAAGTACTCCGCCATCGTCAGCGCCGACAGCGCCACCCGCAGGCGGGTGCCCGGCGGCTCGTCCATCTGGCCGAAGACCAGCGCGGTCGAGTTGATGACGCCGGACTCGGTCATCTCCGTGATGAGGTCGTTGCCCTCTCGGGTGCGCTCACCGACGCCGGCGAACACCGACACGCCGCCGAACTCCTGGGCGACGCGGCGGATCATCTCCTGGATCAGCACGGTCTTGCCCACGCCGGCACCGCCGAACAGGCCGATCTTCCCGCCGGCCACGTACGGGGTCAGCAGGTCGATGACCTTGATGCCGGTCTCGAGGAGCTCCGTGCGGCCCTCGAGCTGGTCGAACCGCGGCGCGTGCCGGTGGATCGACCAGCGCTGGGCGTCCGCGCCGTAGCCCGGGGTGTCCAGGCACTCGCCGAGCGCGTTGAAGACGTGGCCGGTCACGGCCTCGCCGACGGGTACCGAGATCGCGGCACCGGTGTCGGTGACGGCGGCACCGCGGACCAGGCCGTCGGTCGGCGCCATGGAGATGGTGCGCACCACGTTGTCACCCAGGTGCTGGGCGACCTCGAGGGTCAGGGTCTTGCCCAGGTCGGCGAGGGTGACCTCCACCTTCAGGGCGTTGAACAGGTCCGGCATCGCGTCGCGCGGGAACTCGACGTCGACGACCGGCCCCGTGACCCGGACGACGCGGCCGGTGCCCTGCGTCGACGGGGGGTTGAGACGGTCCTCGGTGACGGTCATGGGGAGTGCTCTCCTGCCCTCGGGCTTCGGTGGTGTCTCAGTTCCAGTGTCCCCGTCCGCGGCGACGGCGGGGACGGTCGGTCAGTCGTCGGCGCCCGCCGAGACCAGCGCGTCGGCGCCGCCGACGATCTCGCTGATCTCCTGCGTGATCTCCGCCTGCCGGGCCTGGTTGGCCTGGCGGGACAGGTTCTTGGCCAGCTCCTCGGCGTTGTCCGACGCCGACTTCATCGCCCGCCGCCGCGACGCCGACTCCGAGGCGGCCGCCTCGAGCATCGCCGCGTAGATGCGGGTGGTGACGTACTTGGGCAGCAGCGCGTCGAGGAGTGCCTCGGCGGAGGGCTCGAACTCGTAGGAGGTCGCGGCGCCGCCGTCGCCGGTGCGGCCGGCCTCGCGGTCCTCGCGCTCGTAGTCGAACTCCTCGACCTCCTCGACCTCCAGCGGAGCCATCCGCTTGGCGACCGGGACCTGGGCCAGCAGCGACCGGAACTCGGTGTAGACGATGTGCAGCTCGTCCACGCCCTCCACGCCGTCCGCGCCCGGGCCGCCGTCGGCGTCGTCCTCACCGGCGGTGAACGCGTCGATGAGGGCGCCACCGACCGCCTGCGCGTCGGCGTAGCCCGGCTGCTCGGAGAAGCCGGTGAACGTCCCCGCCATCGGGCGGTCGCGGAAGGAGTAGTAGGTCTCCCCCTTGCGTCCGACGACGTAGAGGACCGGCTCCTTGCCCTCCTGCCGCAGCAGCGACAGCAGTTCCTCGGTGCGCCGGAGCACGTTGACGTTGTACGAGCCGGCGAACCCGCGGTCGGAGGTGATCACCAGGACCGCCGCGCGGCGGGCGTCCTGCCGCTCGGTGAGCAGCGGGTGCTCCAGCGACGCGGAGGACGCCAGCGCGGACAGCACGCGGGTGATCTCCCGGGCGTAGGGCTTGGAGGCCTCCACCCGGGCCTGGGCGCGCACGATGCGGGCGCCGGCGATCAGCTCCTGCGCCGAGAAGATCTTCTTCGTCGACTGGGTGGAGCGGATGCGGCGCCGCAGCGCGCGGAGCGAACCGGCCACCGCCTCAGCCCTTCTTGACCTGGACGCGCTCCTGGCCACGCTCGGACGCGTCCATGGCCTCGGCCTCCTGCTCGTTGAGCGAGCTGCCGTCGGACGTCGTGAAGGTGCCGTAGAACGCCTCGACCGCCCGCTCCAGGCTCTGCACGGCGTCGTCCCCGAGCTTCTTCGAGGTGCGGATCTCGTCGTAGACGCCGGTCTCGTTGCGGCCGATGTGGTCGAGGAACTCCGACTCGAAGCGGCGGACGTCCCCGACCGGGACGCGGTCGAGCCTGCCGGTGGTGCCCAGCCACAGCGAGACCACCTCGCGCTCGACCGGGTAGGGCTGGTACTGGCCCTGCTTGAGCAGCTCGACCAGCCGCTGGCCGCGGTCCAGGGTGGCGCGGCTCGAGGCGTCGAGGTCCGACGAGAACGAGGCGAAGGCCTCGAGCTCGCGGTACTGCGCCAGGTCCAGCCGCAGGCGGCCGGCGACCGACTTCATGGCCTTGATCTGCGCCGAGCCACCGACGCGGGACACCGAGATGCCGACGTTGATGGCCGGGCGGACACCGGAGTTGAACAGACCGGTCTCGAGGAAGATCTGCCCGTCGGTGATCGAGATGACGTTGGTCGGGATGTAGGCCGACACGTCGTTGCCCTTGGTCTCGATGAGCGGCAGGCCGGTCATCGAGCCCGCACCCAGGTCGTCGGAGAGCTTGGCGCAGCGCTCCAGCAGGCGGGAGTGGAGGTAGAAGACGTCGCCGGGGTAGGCCTCGCGGCCCGGAGGACGGCGCAGCAGCAGGGACACGGCGCGGTAGGCCTCGGCCTGCTTGGACAGGTCGTCGAAGACGATCAGGACGTGCTTGCCCTCGTACATCCAGTGCTGGCCGATGGCCGAGCCGGTGTAGGGGGCGATGTACTTGAAGCCGGCCGACTCCGACGCCGGGGCGGCCACGATGGTCGTGTACTCCATCGCGCCGGCCTCCTCGAGGGAGGCGCGGATGGCGGCGATCGTCGAGCCCTTCTGGCCGACGGCGACGTAGATGCAGCGGACCTGCTGCGCCGGGTCCCCGGTGGCCCAGGCCTGCTTCTGGTTGATGATCGTGTCGGTGACGATGGCGGTCTTGCCGGTCTGCCGGTCACCGATGACCAGCTGGCGCTGGCCGCGGCCGATCGGCGTCATGGCGTCGATGGCCTTGATCCCGGTCTGCAGCGGCTCGTGCACCGACTGGCGCTGCACCACGGTGGGCGCCTGCAGCTCCAGCGCCCGGCGACCGGTGGTGGCGACCGGGCCGGCGCCGTCGATGGGGTTGCCCAGCGGGTCGACGACGCGGCCGAGGTAGCCGTCGCCGACCGGCACCGAGAGGACCTCCCCGGTGCGGCGGACCTGCTGGCCCTCCTCGATGCCGGCGAAGTCGCCGAGGATGACCACGCCGACCTCGCGCACGTCGAGGTTGAGGGCCAGGCCGCGGACGCCGCTCTCGAACTCGAGCAGCTCGTTGGTCATGACCGAGGGCAGGCCCTCGACACGGGCGATGCCGTCGCCGGCCTCGGTGACGATCCCGACCTCTTCCCGGGAGACGTCCGGGGAGTACTCGGTGACGTAGTTCTGGATGGCACTGCGGATCTCGTCTGCGGAGATCGTCAGCTCGGCCATGGCTCGCGTCCTCTTCCCTGCTGGGTGGTGCTGCTGGGTGGTGTCTGGGGTGGGGTGGGCGGTCAGCCCGTGAGCCGCCGGCCCGCGGTCTCGAGCCGGTTGGCGATGCTGCCGTCGATGACCTCGTCGCCGACGCGGACGACGAGCCCACCGAGGACGGAGGGGTCCACGGTGACCTGCAGGCCGATCGCCCGTCCGTAGACCCGGCCGAGCACGTCGCGCAGCCGCTGCTCCTGCTGCGCGGTCAGCGGCACGGCGCTCGTCACGTGGGCGACCGACCGGCCGCGCCGCGCGGAGGCGGCCTCCGAGAGGCGCTCGACCCGGTTCTCCGCGTTACCCACGTGCCGGACGGTCAGCGAGTTCCGCAGCAGCTGCTCGCTGACCGGGCTGACCCGGCCGGAGACCAGCCGGTCAAGCAGCGCCGTCTTGCCCTCGGCAGGCGCCTTGTCGTCGGAGAGGATGCGGGCCAGCTCCGCGTCACCGGCGACGATCCGGCCGAACCGGAAGAGCTCGTCCTCCACGCCCTCGAGCTCGCCGCGGGCCTCCGCGGCGTCCAGCGAGGCCTCGGTGGCCAGGGCCTCCATGGCCTCGACCAGGTCCAGCGGCCGCGACCAGCGCTGCCGGGCGACGGTCTGGACGAGGTCGACGGTGGCCTCGGAGACCCGCCCGCCGAGGATCCGCGCGGCGAGCCCGGCGCGGTCGGCGGGCTTGGCCGCCGGGTCCGACAGGGCCCGGCGCAGCGTGACCTGCCCGTCGAGCAGCCGCGCCACGGCGAACAGCTCGTCGGCGAAGGCCAGCAGCCCCGGGCCCGCGGCCCCGCGCGTCGTCTCCGCCAGGCGCTCACGCGAGAGCGTGAGCGCCTCCCGGCTGGAGGCGTCCATCAGCGGTCGCCCCCGGGCACGAACACGCTGCTGCCGGTCCGCCCGTCACCGGGGGTGCCGGGGGCCATGCCGTCGAGCTGGTCGAGGAAGCGGTCGACGGTGCCGCGGCGGCGCGCGTCGTCCTCGAGGGACTCGCCCACCACCCGGCCGGCGAGGTCGACGGCGAGCGCGCCGATCTGGCCGCGCAGCTCGTTGACCACCGACTGCCGGTTGGCGGCCAGCTGCTCCTCGCCGCGGGCGACGATCCGCGCGGACTCCTCCTGCGCCTGGGCGCGCAGCTCCTCCAGGATCTGCTGCCCCTCGGCGCGGGCCTGGTCGCGGATCTGCGCCGCCTCGGTCCGGGCCTCGGCGAGCTGGGCACGGTACTGCTCCAGCGCGGCCTTGGCCTCGGCCTGCATGGCCTCGGCCCGCTCGATGCCGCCCTCGATGCCCTTCCGGCGCTCGGCCAGCAGCTTCTCCAGCCGCGGGACGACGAGCCGCCGGTAGACGACGTACAGGACGAGGAAGGAGATGATGCCGACGATCAGCTCACCCGGGTGCGGGATGACCGGGTAGGCGTCCTCCCAGAAACCGCCGTCGCCACCCTCGGCTGCGGCGGTCACGTCGCTGAGCGCGCTCATCGTGTGCTCCTCTCGTCCCTCGATCAGGAGAAGACGAACGCCAGGGCGATGCCGAAGATGGCCAGCTGCTCACAGAGCACGAAGCCGAGGATCGCGATGGTCTGCAGGACCCCGCGGGTCTCGGGCTGACGAGCCACCCCGGCCACGTAGGCCGCGAAGATCAGGCCGATGCCCACGCCCGGCCCGATGGCCGAGAGGCCGTAGCCGATGATCGCAAGGTTGCCTTCCATGGAGTGTGTCCGTTCCTCTCAGTGGGTCTGTGCGGCCGGGTGGCCCACGACGGTCGTGCGGGGCGGTGCTGGGTGGAGCCGCGGACGTCAGTGGTCGTCCGCGTACACCTCGGCGATGTAGACCGAGGCGAGCAGGATGAAGACGTAGGCCTGCAGGAACGCGATCAGGATCTCGAACGCGGTGAACAGGAAGAACATCAGGAAGGCCGGCAGCGACACCAGCTTCAGCAGGCCCTCGCCGTGCAGCAGCAGGTACTCCCCGCCCAGGGCGAAGAGCAGCAGCAGGATGTGGCCGGCGAACATGTTGCCGAAGAGCCGCAGCGTCAGCGTCACCGGACGGGTGATGAGGAAGGTGACCAGCTCGAGGAGGAACACCACCGGCACGACCCAGAACGGCAGGCCGCTGGGCACCAGGTTCCTCAGGAAGCCACCGAGGCCGCGCCGCCGGACGCCGGCCACCAGGTAGACGACGTAGACGCCGAGCGCCAGGGCGAGCGGGAAGCCGATCCGGCTCATCGTCGGGAACTGGACGGGCGGGACGATGCCCATCAGGTTGTTCAGCAGGATCAGCGTGAAGAGGGTGAACAGCAGCGGCACGTAGGGCCGGAAGTGGGCGCTGCCGATGATGTCGCGGCCGATGGAGTTGCGGACCAGGCCGTAGACGCCCTCCAGGTAGTACTGCCCACGACCGGGCACCACCGAGAGCCGACGGGTGGCGGCGACCATCACCACGGCGAGGACCAGGGTCACCAGCAGCATGACGATCATCGAGCGGGTCACCGCGAAGGCACCGGTGCCGACCAGCGGCTGCCAGAAGTCCGGGGCGCTCGGTGGGACGAACTCCTCGGCGGCCGACACCATGGTCGTCACTACTCAGCCTCCGTCGTGGACTGCGTCGGGTTGGTGCGTTGCTGCGGACCGGGGAGCAGTCGCGCGAGACCCGTGGTGCAGGCGCTGCTCACGGGCCGTGGACACCGTAACGGACCCAGATGGTGGCGATCGCAGTGGCCATCCCCAGGACCAGTCCCACGGGGATGATCCACACCTGGTCGAGGGCCTCGCTCAGCCACCACGACGGCAGCCCGAACACGAGCATCGCCGACAGCATCGTGGACAGGGCGTGCCACCCCTGGTCGAGGTGCGCCCCGGTCACCATCTGCGCGTGCACCGGCGCCGGACGCCGGCCCTCGCCGGTGTCGTGGGCGGGGCCGCCGCCCGTGCCGTCACCCGTGTCCTCGCCGGGGCGGCCGGCGGCACCGGCGCCGGTCCGGGGGTCGGTCAACGCCCCGCCACGGGCGGCGTCGTCGGCTGGTCGTAGATGTAGGTCTTCACCCGGGTGAAGGCGAGGATCTCGCCGGTCGTGCCCACCAGCGACACGACGACCGCGGTCACCGCGAAGGCCGTGGGCGAGAGCCACTCCGCGTTGCGGAAGACGAGGAGGAAGACCCCCAGCAGGCCGACCTTGAAGAAGTAGCCGACCATCGCGCCCAGGAACATCACCCGCGGGTCCAGTCCGGCCATGCGCCGCAGGAACAGGAACGTCGAGGCCGAGCTCAGCAGGACCACGGCGGTGGCCAGTGCGCTGCCCGCGGCACCGAGGCCGCCCTGGACGGCGGTGGAGACGGCGAGCGCGACCACGCCCGCCGCGGCCGCGGGGACCAGGCCCCCGCGCAACATGGCGGCGTAGGGATCGCGGGGTGCCGTGTTCTGGTCTCCGGAGTGCACGACTCACGATAACCGCCGCCACCTGGCCCGCAGTCGGTCACGAGTGGGCCGGTCACCGTCCCGGGGCGCCGGGGTCGGTGCCGGAGGGGTCAGCGCAGGCCCTGACCGGCGCCCGCGGCCCGCGGCGCGGCCGTGCCGGGCGGCGGGGTCGGCGGGGAGGCCTCCGACGGGGGCGTCTGCGCGGCGGTGACGCCGCGCTCGGCGGCGGGCCCCTGCGCGGCGACCGGACCGCGAGTCGCGCCGGGGGTGGCCCGCGCGCTGGGGTGGGCGGCGCGGCTGCGCCGCCGCTGGGCGGCGATCTCCGCCGCCCGGGCCTCCCGGGCCGTCCGCCGGGTGTGCGGGGCGAGGACGACGACGACGCCCACGACCAGCAGCGCCGCGATCAGCACGAGCAGCTCCGCCTTGCCGCCGGTCACCGACAGGGCCACCGCACCGAAGGACAGCAGGGCCGCCCAGAAGTACATCGTGAGCACCGCGCGGCGGTGCGAGTGGCCGATCGCCAGCAGCCGGTGGTGCAGGTGCATCTTGTCCGGGGAGAACGGCGACTGGCCGCGCCGGGTCCGGCGGACGACGGCCAGCACCAGGTCGATGAACGGGATGAAGAGCACCGCCACCGGCACCAGCAGGGGCAGCGCCAGGGGCAGCAGGCTGGCCGCCGAGTCGAAGGACTGGGCGTCGACGCGGCCGGTGGCGCTCACGGCGGCCGCCGACAGCATCAGCCCGACCAGCATCGACCCCGAGTCGCCCATGAAGATCCGGGCCGGGCTGAAGTTGTGCGGCAGGAACCCCAGGCAGGCACCGGCGAGCACGGCGGTCACCAGGGCGGGGGCGCTGGCGACGTCGTCGTAGCCGACCCGGCTGAGGTTGTAGCTGTAGGCGAAGAAGGCCAGCGCGGCGATCGCCGAGACGCCGGCGGCCAGCCCGTCGAGGCCGTCGATGAAGTTGAGCGCGTTGACGGTGAGGACGGTCAGCAGGATGGTCAGCGGCACGCCGACGTCCGGGCCGAACGAGATGGTGCCGATGTCGGCCACCGGCACGAACAGGAACGCCAGCTGGACGCCGACGAGCACCATGACGCCGGCCGCGGCGATCTGGCCGGTGAGCTTGGTGAGCGCGTCGAGGCCGAACTTGTCATCGAGCACGCCGAGCAGGCAGATGAGCCCGCCGGCGACGAGGACGGCGGCGGTCTGCGAGTCGTCGAAGGTGCGCTGCAGCGCGGGCAGCCTGGTGGCCACCATGATCGCCGCGGCCACGCCGAGGTACATGGCCACGCCGCCGCCGCGCGGGGTCGGGATGACGTGCACGTCGCGCTCGCGGGGCGCGGCCATCATCCGCAGCCGCACCGCGGCGAGCCGCACGACCGGGGTGGCCAGGAAGGTGACCAGCCCGGCGGTCAGCAGGACCACGGCGTACTCGCGCACGGATCAGCCTCGGCGGGGACCGGCGGAGGTGCTCATCGCGACGGTGCTCCCGGGGCCAGACGACAAGACGTTCGGCCCCACGGTATCGCCCCCACCTGGCACCGAGCAGGACCGCGAGCGACCGGGTCCCGCCGTCAGTCCGTGAGGTCGGGCACGACCTCGCGCAGCCGGTCGACCGGCACCGCGCCGACGCGCAGCACCCGCGGCACCGGGCCCGTGCAGTCGACGATGGTGCTCGGGGCCGCCCCGGCGCGGGGTCCGCCGTCGAGGACCACCGCCGCGCGCTCGCCGAGCTGGGCGAGCGCCTCCTGCGCCGTCGTCGCGGCCGGCCGGCCGGAGCGGTTGGCGCTGGAGACCGCCAGCGGACCGGTGCGGCGCAGCAGGTCGCGGGCGACGTCGTCGTCGGGGAGGCGGACGGCGACGGTGCCCTCGGCGTCCCCGAGGTCCCAGGCCAGCGACGGCGCGTGCTCGACCACCAGGGTCAGCCCGCCGGGCCAGAACGCCTCGGCGAGCCGCGAGGCGACCGGCGGCACGCTCAGCGTCAGCCCGCCCAGCGTCGAGGCCTCGCCGATGAGCACGGGCACCGGCATGGCCCGGCCGCGGTTCTTGGCGGCGAGCAGCCCGGCGACCGCGGCGGGTGAGAACGCGTCGGCGCCCACGCCGTAGACGGTGTCGGTGGGCAGCAGGACGAGCTGTCCGCGGGCGATCGCCGCGGCGGCGGCGTCCAGACCCGCGGCGCGCGCCTCCGGGTCGGTGCAGTCGTACAGGTCGGCCACGAGGGGTCAGTCTCGCGCGGCCCGGCGGGCGGTGGTGAAGCGGGGGCGCCCGGCCAGGTCGGGGTGGTCGGCGACGTCGCCGAACGCGCCGTGCGCCCGCACCAGCGCGGGCAGCGCGCCGCCCTGCTGGTCGGCGTGCTCGATGCCGAGCGCGCCGCCGTCGCGCAGCAGCCGCGCGGCGGTGCGCAGCAGCCCGCGGACGACGTCGAGGCCGTCGGGACCGCCCCACAGCGCCAGCGGCGGGTCGTGGTCGGCGACCTCCCGGGGCACGCGGGCGCCGTCGGGCACGTAGGGCGGGTTGGAGACGACGAGGTCGACGGTGCCGTCGAGGCCGGTCAGCAGGCCCGCGTCGGTCATGTCGCCGGCCAGCACGGTCACCGGCCGGTCGCCGACGCCGGCGCGCAGCACGGCGTTGTGCCGGGTCCACTCCAGGGCCTGCGGGTCGCGCTCGACGGCGGTGACGCGCGCGCCGGCGTGCTCGTGCGCGATCGACAGCGCGATGGCGCCCGACCCGCTGCCCAGGTCGACGACGACCGGCTCGGGGACGCCGGCCAGCCGCCCGAGCGCCCACTCGACGAGCTGCTCGGTCTCCGGGCGGGGCACGAACACACCGGGGCCGACGGCGAGCTCGAGGTGGCGGAAGGGCGCCCGGCCGGTGAGGTGCTGCAGCGGCACCCGTTGCGCCCGCTGGTCGAGCAGCGCGGCGAAGCGGGCGGCGACGTCGTCGTCCACGTCGTCGAGGGTGAGCAGCGCGGTGCGCGGGCGGCCGAGGGCGTGGGCGAGCAGCAGCTCGGCGTCCACGCGCGGGGACCCGACGCCGGCCGCGGCCAGCCGCCGCGCGGCGTCGGTCAGCAGCGCCCGGGGGTTCAGGAGCCGGCCGCCAGCAGCTCGGCGGTGTGCGCGCGGGTGAGCGCGTCGATGACCGGGTCGAGCTCGCCGTCGAGCACGGCGTCGAGGTTGTGCGCCTTGAAGCCCACCCGGTGGTCGGAGATGCGGCTCTCCGGGAAGTTGTAGGTGCGCACCCGCTCGCTGCGGTCGACGGTGCGCACCTGGCTGCGCCGCTGGTCGCTGGCGGTGGCCGCGGCCTCCTCGCGGGCCGCGGCCAGCAGCCGGGAGCGCAGCACGCGCAGCGCCGACTCCCGGTTCTGCAGCTGGCTCTTCTCGTTCTGCGAGCTGACCACGATGCCGGTGGGCAGGTGGGTGATGCGCACGGCGGAGTCGGTGGTGTTCACGCTCTGCCCGCCGGGCCCCGACGAGCGGAAGACGTCGATGCGCAGGTCGTTCGGGTCGACGGTGACGTCGACCTCCTCGGCCTCGGGCAGCACCAGGACGCCGACGGCGGAGGTGTGGATGCGGCCCTGCGACTCGGTGACCGGTACCCGCTGCACGCGGTGCACGCCGCCCTCGAACTTCAGCCGCGACCAGATGCCCTCGTCGGTGCGGGACTTCACCGCGATCGAGACGTCCTTGTAGCCGCCGAGCTCGGCGGGGACGGCGTCGAGCACCTCGGTGGCCCAGCCCCGCCGCTCGGCGTAGCGCAGGTACATGCGCAGCAGGTCGCCGGCGAACAGCGCCGACTCCGCGCCGCCCTCCCCCGCCTTGATCTCGAGGATGACGTCCTTGTCGTCGTCGGGGTCCTCGGGCAACAGCAAGGAGCGCAGCCGGTCGGTCAGCTCCTCGATGCGCGTCTCGAGGCCGCGGGCCTCCTCGGCGAAGGAGGGGTCCTCGGCGGCCAGCTCGCGGGCGGCGGCCAGGTCGTCGCGGGCGGCGTCCAGCGCCCGCGCCGTCTCCACGAGGGGCGCGAGCTGCGCGTAGCGGCGGCCCAGCCGGCGGGCGCGGGCCTGGTCGGCGTGCACCGCGGGGTCGGCGAGCTCGGTCTCCAGCGCGGCGTGCTCCTCGAGCAGCCCGCCCAGCCGGTCGGGCGCGGTGTCGGTGGGGCTGCTCATCTGGGACCTCTCGGGCGGGACGGTGCGGTGCACTTCCGCGGAAGTGCCCGGTGGGGCGGGGCGGACACGACGACGGCGCCCGCCCCACGCGAGGTGGGACGGGCGCCGTCGGGGGGACTACTTGCCGGCGTTCGCGCCGCGCTTGCCGAACCGCTTCTCGAAGCGGGCCACGCGGCCACCGGTGTCGAGGATGCGCTGCTTGCCGGTGTAGAAGGGGTGGCAGGCCGAGCAGGTCTCGACGGTCAGCTGGCCGCTGGGCGCGGTGCTGCGGGTGGTGAAGGTGTTCCCACACCCGCAGGTGACCGTGGTGGTGTGGTAGTCGGGGTGGATACCGGGCTTCATGATGCGGGCCTCTTCCGGGGACGTCTCGGTGCTGTCTGTCTGAACGCGGGCCACCGGCCGGTCATTCCGACCGGCCGCGCGGCCACGGCGCGGGGGCTCGGCCGTCGAGTGTCCCAGACGGCCGGGCCCCGCTGCCCTGGTGGCCCCGCTGCGAGGTCCCACCGCGAGCGTGCGAGCGGTGGGGGCAGCAGGGTCCCTTCCTCAGTCCCGCTCGGGGCCCAGCGTCGTCTTCTGGATCTGCATGAGGAACTCGATGTTGTTGCGCGTCTTGCGCAGCTTGTCGAGCAGCAGCTCCAGCGCCTGCTGCGGCTCGAGCGCGGCGAGCACCCGGCGCAGCTTGATGACGATGGCCAGCTCGTCGGGCGAGAGGAGGATCTCCTCCTTGCGCGTGCCCGACGCGTTGACGTCGACCGCCGGGAAGACCCGCTTGTCCGCCAGCCGGCGGTCGAGCTTGATCTCCGCGTTCCCCGTGCCCTTGAACTCCTCGAAGATGACCGTGTCCATCGTCGACCCGGTCTCGACCAGCGCCGAGGCGAGGATGGTCAGCGAGCCGCCGTTCTCGATGTTGCGGGCGGCGCCGAGGAAGCGCTTGGGCGGGTAGAGCGCGGTGGAGTCGACACCACCGGAGAGGATGCGCCCGCTGGCGGGCGCGGCCAGGTTGTAGGCGCGGCCCAGTCGGGTGATCGAGTCCAGCAGGACGACGACGTCGTGGCCCATCTCGACCAGGCGCTTGGCGCGCTCGATCGACAGCTCGGCGACCGTGGTGTGGTCCGACGGCGGCCGGTCGAAGGTCGAGGCGATGACCTCGCCCTTCACCGACCGCTGCATGTCGGTGACCTCCTCGGGCCGCTCGTCGACGAGGACGACCATGAGGTGGCACTCGGGGTTGTTCGTGGTGATCGCGTTGGCGATCGCCTGCAGCACCATCGTCTTGCCGGCCTTGGGCGGCGAGACGATGAGGGCGCGCTGCCCCTTGCCGATCGGCATGACCAGGTCGATGACCCGGGTGGTCAGCTGGTGCGGCTCGGTCTCCAGCCGCAGGCGCTCCTGCGGGTAGAGCGGCGTCAGCTTGGTGAACTCCGGCCGGTTGCGGGCCTGCTCGGGGTCCAGGCCGTTGACCGAGTCGAGGCGGACCAGCGCGTTGTACTTGTCCTTGCGCTCGCCCTCGCGCGGCTGCCGGACGGCGCCGGTGATGGCGTCGCCGCGGCGCAGGCCGTGCCGGCGCACCTGGGACAGCGACACGTAGACGTCGTTCGGCCCGGTCAGGTAGCCCGACGTGCGGACGAAGGCGTAGTTGTCGAGGACGTCGAGGATGCCGGCCACGGGCAGCAGGACGTCGTCCTCGCTGACGGTGGGCTCGGTCGGCTGGTCGAAGCGCTCCCGGCCGTTGCGGCGGTTGCGGTCGCGGTAGCGGCGGCCGCGGCGGCCGCGGCCGCCCTCGAAGTCGTCGTCGTCCTCGTCGGTGCGGTCGTCGGTGCGGTTGCGGTCGTCGGTCCGGCCGCGCTCGTCGGTGCGGTTGCGCTCGTCGGTGCGGTTGCGCTCGTCGGTGCGGTTGCGCTCGGTGCGGTCCGGCCGGCCACCGCGGTCGGTGCGCTCGCCGCGGTCGGGGACGCGGTTGCCGTCCCGGGTGCCCTCGCGGCCGCCGTCCCGGTTGCCGTCGCGGCCGCCGTCGCGGCTGCGCTCGCCGTCGCGGTTGCCGTCCCGACCGCGCTCGGCGCGCTCGCCGTCGCGGGCGGTGCCGTTGCCGTCGCGGGTCCGCTCGGCGCGCTCGCCGTCGCGGTTGTCCCGGCCGTCGCGGGTGCGGGTGCGGTCGCGGCGCGGGCGGTCGCCCTCGGTGGGGTCACCCTCGCTGCGCTCGCCGTCGGTGCGCTCACCGTCGGTGCGCTCGTCCTCGGTGCGCTCGGCGGGCGGGGTGGTGACGGGGCCGCCGTTGGCGCCTCCGCTGACGGGGGCCTCGAGCGGCGCGGCGGTCGCGGCGACGCCGCGCGCGGCGGGCGCGCCGGAGTCCTCGGCGGCCGGCGCGCCGGCGGGACGGCTGGCGGCGCGGCGGCGGCGCGGCGCGCTCCCGGCGCCGTCGGCGGCCGGGGTGGTCAGGGGGCCGCCGTTGGCGCCTCCGCTGACGGGGGCCTCGAGCGGCGCGGCGGTGGCGGCGACGCCGCGCGCGGCGGGCGCGCCGGAGTCCTCGGCGGCCAGCGCGCCGGCGGCCGGGGCACCGGGGGCCGGGGCACCGCCGCCCTGCTCACCGCCGACCTGGCGGGCGGAGATGGCGGCGACGAGGTCGCCCTTGCGCATGCGGCCGGTGCCGGAGATGCCCAGCTCGGACGCGAGCCGCTGGAGCTCGGGGAGCAGCATCCCGGCCAGCCCGCTGCCGCGGCGGCGCGACCGGCCCGCCGTCCCCGGAGCAGCAGGTGCCTCACCCGCGGCGCCCTCGGGGGCACCGACGGTGGTGAGGTCGGTGGTTTCGCTCACGTACAGGTCCTTCCCTGCGGTGACCTGCGCCTACCAGCGCAGGGGGTGACCCGACGGCTGCCCGTCCGGCCGGTGTGGCGGGACAGCAGGACAGACCGCGGATCGAGTGGGTGCGGGACGGATCGGCGCCGACGGTGAGAACGTCTGCAACGCCCCGCGCGAGGCTCGCCCGAGAAGGACGGCTACGCCCGAAGACTAGACTCGCCCCACGACCGGGACAACACCGCTGGCTCGCAGTGTGTTCCTCGTTATGGAGACGATACCCCAGGAGCCTCGCGCACCACCCGGGCTCCGTCGCAGTCCACCTCCAGGGGGTACACGTCCCACCCGTCCGGGGTGAGTGACGTCACGTCGTCCGTCCCCGCGGCGGGGTCCCCGGCGCCGAGGACGAGCAGGCTCGGTCCGGCGCCGGAGACCGTCGCGGCGTGGCCGGCGGCGCGCAGCCGGTCGAGCAGCGCGGCCGAGCCGGGCATCGCGGCGGCGCGCTGGCGCTGGTGCAGCCGGTCCTCGGTGGCCTCGACCAAGAGCCCCGGGTCGCAGGTCAGCGCGTGCACCAGCAGCGCGGCGCGGCCGGCGGCGTGCGCGGCGTCGGCGTGCGGGACGGCGTCGGGCAGCAGCCCGCGGGCGACGTGCGTCGACAGCGTCGCGCCCGGCACGAGGACGAGGGGGCGGACGCCGGCGGCGACCGGCAGCCGCACGGCGCGGGCACCGGCCTCCCCCATCCACGACAGCGTGGCCCCGCCGAGCAGGCACGGGGCGACGTTGTCGGGGTGGCCCTCGAGCTCGGTGGCCAGCCGCAGCACGGCGTCGTCGTCGCGGACGTCGACGTCGGGGCACAGCTCGAAGGCGCCGACGACGCCGGCGACGACGGCCGCGGCCGACGAGCCCATCCCCCTCCCCTGCGGGATGCCGTTGCGGGCGCGCACGCGCAGGCCGGGCGGCGACCAGCCGAGCACGCCGCAGGCCGCGCGGAAGGCGCGCACGACCAGGTGCGAGGCGTCGGTGGGCAGCTCGCCGGCCCCGGCGCCGGACACCTCGACGGCCAGGCCGGTGTCGGCGACGGCGAACTCGACGACGTCGTGCAGGGTCAGCGCGAGGCCCGCGCAGTCGAACGCGGGGCCGAGGTTCGCGCTGGTGGCGGGGACCCGGACGCGGACGGCGCGGCCGTTCACAGACCGAGCTTCGCGGCGGCCGCGGCGGCGTCGACCGGGACCGTCACCGGGGCGGGCGCACCGGAGATGGCCCAGTCGGGGTCCTTGAGCCCGTTGCCGGTCACCGTGCAGACGACCCGCTGTCCCGGCTCGAGCTCGCCGGCGGCGGCGACCTTGAGCAGCCCCGCGACCGAGGCGGCCGACGCCGGCTCGACGAAGACGGCTTCACTGCGGGCGAGCAGCCGGTAGGCGGCGAGGATCTCGCGGTCGGTGACGGCGTCGATGCGCCCGCCGGACTCGTCGCGGGCGGCCAGCGCCTTGGTCCACGACGCCGGGTTGCCGATGCGGATGGCGGTGGCGATGGTGCTCGGCTGCTCGACGACCTGGCCGGTGACGATCGGCGCGGCGCCGGCTGCCTGGAAGCCCCACATCCGCGGTCGCCGGGTGGCCGGGCCGTCGTCGGTGTACTCGCGGTAGCCCTGCCAGTAGGCGGTGATGTTGCCGGCGTTGCCGACCGGCAGGCAGTGCACGTCGGGGGCGTCACCGAGGACGTCGACGACCTCGAAGGACGCGGTCTTCTGCCCCTCGATGCGGAACTGGTTGACGCTGTTGACCAGGCTCACCGGGTAGTCGATGGCGAGCTTGCTGGCCAGGGCGAGGCAGTCGTCGAAGTTGCCGTCGACCTGCAGCAGCTTGGCACCGTGCACCAGCGCCTGGGCCAGCTTGCCCAGCGCGATCTTGCCCTGGGGCACGAGGACGGCGCAGACCATGCCGGCGCGCGCGGCGTAGGCGGCGGCGCTCGCGCTGGTGTTGCCGGTGGAGGCGCAGATGACCGCCTGCGCGCCCTCCTCCTTGGCCTTGGTGATGGCCATCGTCATGCCGCGGTCCTTGAACGACCCGGTCGGGTTGGCGCCCTCGACCTTGAGGAACACCTCGCAGCCGGTGCGCCGCGACAGCTCGACGGCCGGCACCAGCGGGGTGGCGCCCTCGTGCAGGGTGACCACCGGTGTGCTCGCGCTGACCGGCAGCCGCGACCGGTAGGCCTCGATCAGCCCCGGCCAGAACGGGGAGACGGTCCCGCGCAGCGTCCCGGTCATGACAGCCCCTCCACCCTCAGCACGCTGGTGACACCGCGGACCGCGGGCACCTCCCGCAGCGCCGCGATCGTCGCCGACAGCGCCGCGTCCGGGGCGCTGTGCGTCACGATGACCAGCGTCGCGGCGTCGCCGTGCCCGTCCTGGCGGACGGTGGCGATGCTCACCTCGTGACGGGCGAACTCGGTCGCCACGGTGGCCAGCACCCCCGGGACGTCGGCGACGTCGAGGCTGACGTGGTAGCGCGTCGGCGTCTCGGCGATCGGCCGGGCCGGCAGGTCGGCGTAGGCGCTCGGGCCCGCCCCCGCGGCGCCGGCCACCCGGTTGCGGGCCACGGCGACCAGGTCGCCGAGGACGGCGCTGGCGGTCGGCTCGCCACCGGCGCCCTGGCCGTAGAACATCAGCTGCCCGGCGGCCTCGGCCTCGACGAACACGGCGTTGAACGCCCCGCCGACGGCGGCCAGCGGGTGGCTGGTCGGGATCATCGCCGGGTGCACGCGGACGGCGACCGACTCGCCCTCCTCCCCCGGCACCCGCTCGCAGATGGCCAGCAGCTTCACCGTGCAGCCGATCTCCGCGGCGCGGGCCACGTCGGTGGCGGTCACCGACGCGATGCCCTCGCGGTGCACGTCGGCGGCGGTGACGGCGCTGTGGAAGGCCAGCGAGGCGAGGATCGCGCCCTTGGCGGCGGCGTCGAAGCCGTCGACGTCGGCGGTCGGGTCGGCCTCGGCGTAGCCGAGCTCGGTCGCCTCGGCCAGCGCCTCGCTGAACCCCGCGCCGGTCTCGGCCATCCGGGACAGGATGTAGTTGGTCGTGCCGTTGACGATGCCGACCACCCGCCGGATCTGGTCGCCGGCCAGCGACTCGCGCAGCGGGCGCAGCAGCGGGATGGCCCCGGCCACCGAGGCCTCGTAGTAGAGGTCGACGCCGGCCTTGGCCGCCGCGGCGTGCAGCGCGACGCCGTCCTCGGCCAGCAGCGCCTTGTTCGCGCTGACCACCGACTTGCCGGCCTCGATCGCGGCGAGGATCAGCGAGCGGGCCGGCTCGATGCCACCGATGACCTCGACGACGAGGTCGACGTCGTCGCGGGTGACCAGGCCCAGCGCGTCGGTGGTGAGCAGGTGCGCGGGCACCTCGGGGTGCCGGTCGGGCCGGCGGACGGCGACCCCGGCGATCTCGACCGGGCGGCCGACCCGCGCGGTGAGGTCGGCGGCCTGCTCCGCGACCAGCCGCAGCACCGCACCGCCGACCGTGCCGCAGCCGAGCAGGGCGACCTTGAGGGGGTTCACGAACGGGCTCCCACGGGGTGCTCGGGGGCGGGCTGGTCGATCGCCGGCGAGGGCGCCGGCACGTCCGCCAGGACGGCGTCCAGGGCGAACACGTCGGCCAGCGTCTGGCGCCGGACGACCTCGGTGGCCGCGCCGTCGCGCACGGCGACCACCGGCGGCTTGAGCAGGTAGTTGTAGTTGCTGGCCATCGACCAGCAGTAGGCGCCGGTGGCCGCGACGGCGAGCAGGTCGCCGGGCTGCACGTCCGAGGGCAGCCACAGGTCGCGCACCAGCACGTCGCCGCTCTCGCAGTGCTTGCCGACGACGCGGCACAGCGCCGGTGGGGCGTCGGAGGTGCGGTTGGCCAGCACGCAGGTGTAGCTCGCGTCGTAGAGGGCGGTGCGGATGTTGTCGCTCATCCCGCCGTCGACCGACACGTAGTTGCGCACCTGCGGCGCCCCGTGCCCGCTGCTGCCCAGCCGGACCGGCTTGATGGTGCCGATCTCGTAGAGGGTGACCGTGCCGGGGCCGGCGATCGCGCGGCCGGGCTCGACGGCCAGCCGCGGCACCGGCAGGTCCAGCGCCGCGCACTCGGCGGCCACGACGGTGCGCAGCCGCCGGGCGACGTCGCCGGGGGTGACCGGGTCGTCGTCGGGCAGGTAGGCGATGCCGAAGCCGCCGCCGAGGTTGAGCTCGCCGAGCACCTCGCCGGTCGCCTGGTGCACCTGGCCCATGAGGCCGACGACGCGGTGCGCGGCCGCCTCGAAGCCGGCGGTGTCGAAGATCTGCGAGCCGATGTGGCTGTGCAGCCCGGAGAGGTGCAGCGCGGGCTCGCGGATCACCCGGACGGCGGCGGTCAGCGCGTCGCCGGTGGCCAGCGAGAAACCGAACTTCTGGTCCTCGTGGGCGGTGGCGATGAACTCGTGGGTGTGCGCCTCGATGCCGACGGTGGTGCGGATGAGCACCGGCACCGGGGAGCCGCCGGCGGCCACCCGCGCCGCGGCCATCGGCACCAGCCGGTCGATCTCGTCGAAGGAGTCCAGGACGACGTGGCCGATGCCGGCGTCGACGGCCAGCTGCAGCTCGACCAGCGACTTGTTGTTGCCGTGCAGCGCGATGCGCCCGGCGGGGAACCCGGCGGCCAGCGCGACGGCGAGCTCGTTGCCGCTGCAGGCGTCCAGGTGCAGGCCGTCGTCGGCCAGCCACCGGGCCACCTGGCCGCAGAGGAAGGCCTTGGACGCGTAGTGGACGTCGGCGCCGGTGAACGCGGTGGCGAAGTCGGCGGCGCGACCGCGGAAGTCGTCCTCGTCGAGGACGAACAGCGGGGTGCCGTGCGCGCGCGCCAGCTCGGTGACGGGCCGGCCGCCCAGGTGCAGCTCGCCGTCGACCCGGCGGGCCGAGCGCGGCCACACCTCCGGGTCGAGCGCGCCGAGGTCGGCCGGGGGCAGGCCGACCGACGGCGGCGGGGTCATGCCCCCGTGCAGCGGGCCGGCCGGGTGCGCCCTCACATCCGCTCCGGGGCGGAGACGCCGAGCACGGCGAGGCCGTTGCGCAGCACCACGGCGGTGGCGGCGCACAGCCAGAGGCGCGCGGTGGTCAGCGGGCCGGCCTCCTCGTCGCCGCGGGGCAGCACCCGGCAGACGTCGTAGAAGCGGTGGTAGGTGCCGGCCAGCTCCTCGAGGTAGCGGGCCACCCGGTGCGGGGCCCGCAGCTCCGCGGCGGAGGTCAGCACCCGCGGGAACTCGCCGAGCGCCCGGAGCAGGTCGTTCTCCCGCTCGTGGCTGAGCTGTGCGACGTCGACGTCGACGACCTCCCCGAGGGTCAGGCCGAGGTCGGCGGCGTTGCGCAGCACCGAGGCGATGCGGGCGTGCGCGTACTGCACGTAGAAGACCGGGTTGTCGTTGGACTGCCGGCTCCACAGGTCCAGGTCGAGGTCGATCTGCTGGTCGACCGAGGCCCGGGCCAGGGCGTAGCGGGCGGCGTCGGCGCCGACGGCGTCCACCAGGTCGTCGAGCCGCACGACGGTGCCGGCCCGCTTGCTCATCCGCAGCGGCTGTCCGTCGCGCACGAGGTTGACCAGCTGGCCGAGCAGGATCTCCAGGTTGGCGTCGGGGTCGTCGCCGACCGCGGCCACCAGCGCCCGGTACCGGCCGACGTAGCCGGCGTGGTCGGCGCCGAGCATGATCACGACCTTGTCGAAGCCGCGGGTGCGCTTGTCCAGGTAGTAGGCGCAGTCGGCGGCGAAGTAGGTCGGCTCGCCGTCGCTCTTGACCAGCGGGCGGTCCTTGTCGTCGCCGAAGTCGGTGGTGCGCAGCCAGACGGCGCCGTCGGCCTCGTAGACGTGGCCGTTCTCCCGCAGCCGGGCGACGGCCTTCTCCAGCGCGCCGGTCTCGTGCAGCGTGCGCTCGCTGAAGTAGACGTCGAAGACGACGCCGAACTCGGCCAGCGTCTGCTTGATCTCGGCGAACATCAGCTCGACGCCGCGCGCGCGGAAGCGCTCCTGCTGCTGGTCCTCGGGCAGCTCGAGCACGCCGGGCTCGGCCGCCACGACCTGGCCGGCGATCTCGCCGACGTAGTCGCCGGCGTAGCCGTCCTCGGGCACCGGCCGGCCGTGCGCGGCGGCCACCAGGCTCCGGGCGAACCGGTCGATCTGCGCGCCGGCGTCGTTGAAGTAGTACTCGCGCGTCACCTCGGCGCCGCTGGCCTCGAGCAGCCGGCCGAGCGCGTCGCCGACGGCGGCCCAGCGGGTGCCCCCGATGTGCACGGGGCCGGTCGGGTTGGCCGAGACGAACTCCAGGTTCAGCCGCTGCCCGGCCAGCGTGGTGGTGCGGCCGTAGGCCTCCCCCGCGGTGACCGCCTCGACCGCGATGCGGCCCAGCGCCCCCTGCGCGAGCCGGATGTTGAGGAACCCGGGACCGGCGACGTCGACCGCGGCGACGCCCGGCTGCGCGCGCAGCTCCGCGGCCACGGCCTCGGCGACCTCGCGCGGCGGCCGCCCGGCGGGCTTGGCCAGGCGCAGCGCCACGTTGGTGGCGTAGTCGCCGTGCTCGGGGTTCCTGGGGCGCTCGACGACGACGTCGTCGGGGACGGCGACGGCGAGCGTGCCGCGCTCGACGACCGCCCCCACCGCGGTCCGGACGAGGTCGCGCAACTGCTCGGGTGTCACCGCGTCATCGTAGGCAGCGCGCACCACACGACCACCCGCCGCACCACAGCTGTCAGGGAGCACACAGCCGCCCGACCTAGACTCGTGGGCGAGCAGACGTGCCGGGCGCGCGGGCCAGGAGGCCCCATCGTGGCCTCCCCCGCGCGGGAGCACCACCGGGAGCCCGGCGGCGACACCGGAGCCGGCACCAGAGCAGCGCGACAGCGAGACGAGGAGAGCCCGTGGCCAAGGACCGCAAGCCCGACGCCGGCCGTGCCGGAGGCGGGGCGAGCCGGTCGGGGTCCGGCGCCCGTCCGGCGGCCCCCCGCGGTGGCGGCCGCGGCCGCACCCGGCCG
The DNA here is from genome assembly GCF_900115505.1 of Geodermatophilus dictyosporus. Lineage (GTDB taxonomy): Bacteria > Actinomycetota > Actinomycetes > Mycobacteriales > Geodermatophilaceae > Geodermatophilus > Geodermatophilus dictyosporus. The sequence goes on from NZ_FOWQ01000002.1 coordinate 221,562, forward strand.
CCGACGCAGGTGGTCACCCAGAGCCGGCCGTGGGGCCTGATCGCCGCGGCCGTCGCCGTCGTCGTCTTCGCCGCCGCCGCGATCACCTACGCGGTGGTGCAGGTGCGCGAGGCCGACGCCCAGCAGATCGACGCGATCGACGAGATCGCCGGCATCGAGAGCTTCGACTACGCCGCGGGCCAGGAGCACGTGACCACCCCCGTGCAGTACGAGCAGTCGCCGCCGGTCGGCGGCCCGCACGACGGCGAGTGGGCCGACTGCACCGGCACGGTCTACGACGTCGACGTCCGGCACGAGAACGCCGTCCACTCGATGGAGCACGGCGCGGTGTGGATCGCCTACGACCCCGAGCGGGTCTCCGGCGACGACGTGGCCACGCTGGCCGAGCTGGTCGACGGCGTCTCCGGCCGGCTGCTCTCGCCCTACGCCGGGCTGGACTCCGCGGTGAGCCTGCAGTCCTGGAACCACCAGCTGAAGGTCGACTCGGTCGACGACCCGCGCATCGAGCAGTTCGCCGACTTCCTCACCTTCAACGGCGACGTCGAGGGCCACTACCCCGAGATCGGCGCCAGCTGCGAGAACCCGACGTTCGTGGCCGACCCGCTCACCGTCGACGACGGCAGCCGTGGCGCGGGCGCGACGACCACCGACGCCCCGACCACGCCGACCTCCTGAGGGGCCCGCGATGACCGCCACCGCCGTCCGTCCCGGCCAGGACGCGCCCGCCCCGGCGCCCCGTCCGCGGGGGCGGGGCCTGCGCGCCGCGCTGCTGGCGCTGATCGCCGTGGCGCTCGTGGCCCTGGGCGGGGGGCTGGCGGTGGGCCTGGGCATCGGGCGGGACCCGGCGCCGACGGCGGACTCGGTCGACGCCGGCTTCGCCCGGGACATGGCGCTGCACCACCGGCAGGGCGTGGAGATGGCCAACCTGGCGCTCGAGCGCAGCCCCGATCCCGAGGTGCGGCAGCTGGCCTTCGACATCTCCAGCACGCAGACCAACCAGGCCGGCCGGATGGAGGGCTGGCTGTCGCTGTGGGGGCTGCCCCGCTCCGGTGGGGAGCACATGGCGTGGATGGGCGGCGCGCACGCCGGGCACGACACGGGCTCGGTGGCGGGGACGGACGGCGCGGTGATGCCGGGCATGGCCACCGAGGCGGAGCTGGCCGGCCTGCGGTCGCTGTCGGGGACGGCGTTCGACGTCGAGTTCCTGCGGCTGATGACCCGCCACCACCAGGGCGGCTTCGACATGGCCGAGTACGCCGCGCAGCACGCCGACGAGCCCGCGGTGCGCACGCTGGCCCGCTCGATCGCCGACACGCAGGGCGCCGAGGTCACCACCATGGTCGGCATGCTCACCGCGCGGGGCGGGACGCCCCTGCCGGCGCCCTGAGTCCCGCCGTCGGACGGGTCGGGGCGGGCTGGTAGCTTCTCCCCTGCCCGGGCCCCCGTAGCTCAGGGGATAGAGCACCGCCCTCCGGAGGCGGGTGCGCAGGTTCGAATCCTGCCGGGGGCACCCAGGAGCCGCAGGTCAGCGGTTCACCGGAACGGCCCGGACGGTCTTGTCGTCCGGGCCGTTCCGGCTTCCGCTCCGCAGACGGTCCGCCGCCGGGTCTCTCAGCCCGAGGACGCCGGCCGCGAGGACGGCGACGTCGCGCGGCGAACGGCCGCGCGGCTCACCTGTGGTCGGCGTAGGCGTAGGCGTGTCCGTGCGCCTGGCCGCGGTCACCGTCGAACCACGTGCACAGGTCGATGATCCGGCCATCCACGTCGGCCTCCTCGGTGACGGCCTCACCGGTGTCCGGGTCGATGACCAGGTCGAACGTGACGACGCCCTTCTCGACGTAGGCCAGGTCGGGGATGCCTGCCGCCTCGAAGGCCGCGGCGTCCACCGGCCCGAGTTCCGGGTACGGGAACAGGATCGACGGCGCGTGGTAGGCGCCGACGATCTGCGTGCCATCTGCGGAGACCTGCTCGGTGTACGGCCCGGAGACGTCGAGCTCATCGATCACCTGACCCGTGTCGTGACGCGTCAGGTCGACCGTCACGTCGCCACGGACCTCGAAGAGGAGGCCACCGTCGGGCAGCGGCGTCTCGCGACCCTCGATGTCGGCGACGTCGCCGGTGGTCATGGTGACGGTCGTTCCGCACGCCGAGATGTCGATCGGGTCGTAGTAGCCGGGGCGCAGTTCCTCGATGGGTACCCAGCCGGCGTCGTCGCCAGGCGCCGCTGCAGCGGGGTGAGCCCCTGCCGGTGACGCGGTCAGCGCCATGGTTCCGCCGGCGACCAGGACGGCGCCGAGACGTGCGAGACGGTTCATGGGGGGCTCCTCACCGAGCGGTGTCAACACGGAGGTCGGTCTCGTGACCGACACAGGGCCCTGATGAGCCTCCCCCTGACCCCGCGCAGACCGTGGGCCGTGTCACAGTCGATGTCCAGGGGCCTCGCGGCGGACGTTGAGGTCACCGGCGCCGTGGACCCGCCAGCCGTCACGACCAGCAGGTGGTCGTTCACGGAGACAGCGGTGCAGCCTCGACCCGGCGGCGTCAGCCGGTCCGCTGGGTCAGGGACACGACGATCCCCTCCGGGCCGCGCACGTGGGCCATGAGCCAGGCCTGCTCGTACTCGCCGACGCCGCCGACCAGGCCGTAGCCGTCGGCGGCCAGGCGGTCGACGGCCCCCCGGAGGTCGTCGACCTCGAAGGTCACGTTGCGCAGCCCCAGCCGGTTGGCCATCGCGGCGGGCGACCCCGGCTCGGAGTCGGGCCGGACGAAGCGCGACAGCTCCAGCCCGGTCCCCCCGCCGGGCGGCCGCAGCACGACGATCTCCGCACGGGCACCGGGGATGCCGATCACGGTGTCCACGAACTCCCCCTCGAGGAAGGTGCGCCCCTCGACCTCCAGACCCAGCCCGGCGAAGAACGCCGTCGCCGCGTCGAGGTCCGCGACCGTGATGCCGACGTGGTCGAAGCGTCGGACCTGGACCATCGCCGTGTCCTCCCGTGCCCGTCCGGGGCGGGACCTACGGAGCCGGCCTCGGGGCGAAGCGCGGGTCGAGGGGGTCCAGGCCCTCGTCGGCGCCGTCCCTGACCCAGAACTGGTGCATCATCATGTGGTCCTCGTGCCCGGAGTTGTGGCAGTGGATCGTGTACCGGCCGGTGTGCGGCCCGAACCGGACGGCGATGCGCACCAGCTCCCGCTCCCCCAGGTAGACGGCGTCCTTGGGCCCGTCCTCGTACGGGGCGGGTGGGCGGCCGTCGCGGTCGAGCACCCGGAAGTCGACCAGGTGCAGGTGCACCGGGTGGAACCAGCGCCGGGAGGGGTTCTCCAGCTCCCACACCTCGACGGTGCCGCGCTGCGGCTCGGCGACGGCCAGCCGGAACCCCGAGTTCTCGACGTCGGTCCAGGTCTGCCCGTTGATGGTCATCACCCCGCCCCGGCTGACGAAGCGCAGCCGCCGGGTGGCCACCGCCTCGGCGGGGTCGATGGCGAGCGTCCCCGCCGCGTCCGCGCCCGGCCACTCGTCCTCGCGCAGGACGGTGTCCGGTCCACCCGGGTCGGTGCCGACGCGGAAGGCCATCACCTCACCGGTGTGCTCGTGGTCGGTGGCGTTGGGCACCCCGAGGTTGCGCAGCTCGACCCGCTGTCCGGCGAACGGCGCGAAGTCGACCAGGACGTCGTACCGCTCGGACATGCCGACCCGCAGCTGGTCCACGGTGACCGGCCGGCGGAGCAGCCCGCCGTCGGTGGCGACCACCGTCATGGGCAGCCCGCCGGTCAGCCGGAGCAGGTACCCCCGGGCGATCGAGGCGTTGAGCAGCCGGAACCGGTAGGTGCGCGGCAGCACCGGCACCTCCGGCCACGGCACCCCGTTGACCAGGACCACGTCGCCGAGGACCCCGTCGACGCTGTGCGGGTCCATGAGCAGCTGGCCGTCGGCCCGGAAGGCGACGTCGCTGATGGTCACGGGCACGTCGAACTCGTCGTCCACCGGGAGGCCCAGGTCGGGTGCGCCCGCCTCGGGCAGCACGTGGTACTGCCCGGCCAGCCCGGTGTAGACGTTCGGCGCGGTGTGGTGCGCGGCGTGGTCGTGGTACCAGAGGGTCCGCGCGTCCTCCTCGTTGTCGTACTCGTGGTCCTTGAGGAAGCCCGGGTGGCTCAGGTCGTTGGCGTAGCCGTCGAACGGGGGCAGCGACGGTGACCCGTGCAGGTGCGCGGAGGTGTGGAACCCGTACCCGAACAGCGGGTGGGCCGCGGGCAGGCGGTTGACCTGGCGCACGGTGACCGGCTGGTGGCGCCGCACCTTGATCGTCGGGCCGGGATAGGAGCCGCCGTAGACCCACATCGCCGTCTCGGGTCCCGGTTGCGGCAGCAGCCGCACCGACGTGGGGGCCTGCACCACCTCGACGACCGGACGGCTGCCCGGCGCGTCCGGCACCCGCAGCACCGGCGGCTGCACGAACCGGTCGTAGGGGGTGTACGGCCGCGGCAGGCGATCCGGTGCCAGCTCCGAGACCCCGGCCGCGCGGGCGCTGCTGCCGGCGGCGGAGGGCAGGACGAGGGCCGCCGCCCCCACCGCGGTGGCCTTGAGCACGCTGCGGCGCGTGAGGGCGGGTTCTCTCATGGGACGTCCTGACTGTGTCGACGGTCACGCCGGGGTACACCTTGCCGCACCGTCACACTCGAGAGTCGAGCCCCTTCCGTCCGTAAAGGATGAGGGTGTGCCCGACGCCACCGACCGATCCGGTCGGTCCACCGACCGGATCGGTCGGTGCGGGCTATCGTGGTCCGCGTGGCGCGCCCCTTCCGGCACCAGGTCGACGAGGGCATCCTCGACCGCGCTGCGGCGCTGTTCGCCCGCGGCGGCTTCGCCAAGACCTCCGTGCAGGACGTCGCCGGCGCCGTCGGCCTGTCCAAGGCGGGCCTGCTGCACCACTTCCGGAGCAAGGACGCGCTGCACGAGGCCGTCCTGGCCCAGGCCGACACGCTGGGACGGCAGGTGCTCGCCGAGGTCGGCGACCTCCCGGCGGGCGCGGCGCGCGACGTCCGCGCCGTCGAGGTGCTCGTCGACGTCGCCCTCGCCCACCCCGGCATGGTCGCCCTGCTGCTCGCCCCGGCCACCCGCCCCGGCGACGAGGACGACCGGTCCTCGGCCACCTCCGAGCTGGTCCTGCGCGCCTTCGACGTCGACCTCGCGACCACCGAGCCGCAGCGGGTGGTCCGGGTCCTGGGGGCGCTGGCCGCCCTCGCCGTCCTGACCCTCGCGGCCCACCAGCAGGACCGCACCACCGCGTGGCGGCCGCACGTCGTCGCCACCTGCACCGACGCGCTGGGCCACCGCAGCCCCGGCGCCGCCCGTCCCCACCCCGAACAGGCGGAGGCCTGATCTGCATGGCTGTCTCGTTGTCCCGGCTCGGTGCCGCGTCGCACCGCCACCGGCTGCCGGTCGTCCTCGTCTGGCTCCTCGTCCTCGTGGGCGGCGGCGTCGGCGCGGTCACCCTGGCCGGTGAGACCACCAACTCGTTCTCCATCCCCGGGCAGGAGTCGACGACCGCGCTCGAGCGCATCGGCGAGGAGTTCGGCGGCGTCGGCGGCGCGACCGCCCGCGTGGTGCTCCAGGCCCCCGACGGCCAGACGCTGGCCACCCCGGAGAACGCCGCCGCGGTCACCGGCCTGGCCGGCGAGCTCGCGCAGCTGCCCGGCGTCGCCTCGGCCACCGACCCGCTGGACCCGGCCGCGCCCGCGGTCGACCCCCGGCTGACCACCGGCTACAGCACCGTCACCTACGACGCCGCCCCCGGCGAGGTGACCCCCGAGCAGCAGGACGCGCTGCTGACCGCCGTCGACGACGCCCGCGGCACCGGCCTGACCGTGGAGGTCGGCGGCGAGGCGGTGCAGGAGCCGCCGCACGTCGGCGGCCCGGCCGAGGCGATCGGGGTCGTCGTCGCGCTCATGGTCCTCGCCGTCACCTACGGCGCGCTGGCCATGGCCGGGCTCAACCTGCTGACCGCGCTGGTCGGCGTCGGCATCGGCGTCCTCGGCATCACGATCGCCACGGGCTTCACCGAGCTGTCCTCGACGACGCCCACGCTGGCCGCGATGCTGGGCCTGGCCGTCGGCATCGACTACGCGCTGTTCATCGTCACCCGCTTCCGCCAGGAGCTGCGCGGGGGCGCCGACGTGCCCACCGCGGTCGCCGTGGCCACCGGCACCGCCGGGTCGGCCGTGGTCACCGCCGGGCTCACCGTGGTCATCGCGCTGGTCGGCCTGGCCGTCGTCGGCATCCCGTTCCTGACCCAGATGGGCGTGGCCGCCGCCGCCACGATCGTCGTCGCCGTGCTCGTCGCCCTGACCCTGGTCCCGGCCGTGCTGGGCTTCCTGGGCGTCCGGGCGCTGCCGCGCCGGCAGCGGCCCGGCGCGGCCCGGCACGGCGCGCACGGAGCCGCCCGGCCCGGCTTCCTCGCCGGCTGGGTCGCCACCGTCACCCGCCACCGCGTGGTCACGCTGCTGCTGGCGGTCGCGGCCCTCGGGACGGTCGCGGTCCCGTTCTCCTCCATGCAGACCACGCTGGTGCAGGCCCCGCCGGCCGACAGCACGCAGGAGCGCGCGCAGGAGCTGCTCGCCGACGGCTTCGGGGAGGGGTTCAACGGCCCGATCACCGTGCTGTTCGAGGGCGACGGCGCGCCGCGGACGGCAGCCGGCCTCAGCGGCCGGGTGGGCGAGCTCGACGACGTCGCCCTGGTCACCCCGCCGGTGCCCAACGCCGACGGCACCGCCGCGCTGCTCACCGTCGTCCCGGAGTCCGGGCCGACCGACCCGGCCACCGAGCAGCTGGTCGCCGACCTGCGCGACCTGCTCCCCGGCACCGACGGGGTGCAGGCCTCGGTGACCGGCCAGACGGCGGTCAGCGTGGACGTCGCGCGGAGCCTGGACGAGGCGCTGCCCGTCTACCTCGCCCTCGTCGTCGGGCTGGCGCTGGTGCTGCTGGTGCTGGTCTTCCGCTCGCTGCTGGTGCCGCTGGTCGGCGTCCTGGGCTTCGTGCTCACCGTGGGCGCGGCGCTGGGCGCCACCGTCGCGGTGTTCCAGTGGGGCTGGCTGGCCGACGTGGTCAACCTCGACGCCACCGGCCCGCTGATCAGCCTCACGCCGATCCTGGTCATCGGCATCCTGTTCGGCCTGGCGATGGACTACCAGATCTTCCTGGTCTCGCGGATGCACGAGGCGCACGCCCACGGCACCGCGCCGCTGGAGGCCATCCGCACCGGCTTCCGCCAGGCGGCCCCCGTGGTCGTCGCCGCCGCGCTGATCATGTTCAGCGTCTTCGCCGGCTTCGTCCCCGCCGGCGAGGCCACCATCAAGTCGATCGCCTTCGCCCTGGCCGCCGGGATCCTCTTCGACGCCTTCGTCGTCCGGATGGTGCTGGTGCCGGCGGCGCTGGCCCTGCTCGGCGGCCGGGCGTGGTGGCTGCCGCGCTGGCTGCGCTGGCTGCCGGTGCTCGACGTCGAGGGTGCCGCGCTCGAGCGGTCCCCGGCGCGCGAGGACAGCGGCGAGCTGGTCGGGGCCACCCGGGACTGACGCGGTGCCCGGCCGGTGCCCGGAGTCACCGGCCAGGCCGGCACGCGACCGTCCGGAACGGCGGGTTACCGTCCGGCCATGGAGCACACCGGGGTGCGGACCGTCCGCGTCGGGGACGTCGAGCTGGCCTACGAGACCTTCGGCTCGGCGGAGGACGCGCCGCTGCTGCTGGTCATGGGCCTGGCCACGCAGATGATCGGCTGGCCCGACGAGTTCTGCCGGATGCTGGCCGAGCGCGGCACGTACGTGGTCCGGTTCGACAACCGCGACATCGGCCTGTCCACCCACCTCGACGCCGCCGGCAAGCCGGACGTCCTGGCCGTCATGGGCGGCGACCGGTCGGGCGTCCCCTACCTGCTGGCCGACATGGCCGACGACACCGCCGGCCTGCTCGACGCGCTCGGGATCGACAGCGCCCACGTGGTCGGCGCCTCGATGGGCGGGATGATCGCCCAGCTGCTGGCGGTCCGGCACCCGGACCGGGTGCGCAGCCTCACCTCGATCATGTCCACGACCGGCGACCCGGCGGTCGGCGCCCCGGCCGAGGCAGCGATCGGGGTGCTCCTCGCTCCCCCGGCCGCCGACCGCGACGCCGCCGTGCAGCGCGCCGTCGACGCCTACCGGGTGATCGGCTCCCCCGGCTTCGAGTTCGACGAGCACGCCCTGCGCGAGCGGGCCGGGCTGTCCTACGACCGGGCGTACAACCCGGCCGGTGTGGCCCGGCAGCTCGCCGCGATCCTGGCCAGCCCCGACCGCACGGCCGACCTCGGGCGGGTCACCGTCCCGACGCTCGTGGTGCACGGCGAGCAGGACGCGCTGGTGGACGTGTCCGGCGGCCGGGCCACGGCGGCCGCGATCCCGGGCGCCGAGCTGCTCGTCGTCGACGGGATGGGCCACGACCTGCCGCGCGACGTGTGGCCGCAGCTGGTCGAGCGGATCACCGCGCTGGCCGCCCGCGCCGACAGCCGCTGAGCCCCGGTGCCCCGCCGCGGCCGGGCACCGGGAGCCCGGTCAGCTGGTGAGCATGCCGCCCTCGACCGGGATCGTCGTCCCGGTGACGTAGCCGCCGGCCTCGCTGACCAGGAACACCAGGGCCGCGGCGAGCTCCATCGGGTCGCCGGCCCGGCCCACGAGCACCCGGGCCATCTGCTGGTCGAGGTAGCCCTCGGGGTACTGGTCGGTCATCTCCGAGGCGAAGAAGCCCGGCGCCAGCGCGTTGACCCGGATGCCCTTGCGGCCGGTCCACTGCTGGGCCAGGTCGCGGGTCAGGCCGATCAGCCCCGCCTTGCTGGCCGCGTAGGCCGCCTGCGGCAGGCCGGCGGTGGTCAGCCCCAGGATGCTCGAGATGTTGACGATCGAGCTGCCCGGCTGCATGACCCGCCCGCACGCCTGCGCCATCCAGTAGCAGCCGTTGAGGTTGACGTCGATGACCGCCCGGAACTCCTCCGGCTTCTCGCGCGTCGCCGGGACGGCGGTGCCGATGCCGGCGTTGTTGACCAGGACGTCGACCCGGCCGAACTCCGCCATGGCCGCGTCGACCAGGGCCTGGCAGTCCTCGACCTTCGCGACGTCGGTGCGCACGGTGATCGCCCGCCGACCGGCCGCCTCGACCGCCTCCTTCGTGGCGGCCATCTTCTCCTCCCGCCGGGCCCCGAGGACGACGTCGGCGCCGGCCTGGGCCAGGGCCCGGGCGAACACCACGCCCAGACCCGAGGACGCCCCCGTCACGATCGCCACCCTGCCGTCGAGCCGGAACATGTCCAGGACCGTCCTGTCCGCCACGCGCCCACTCCCTCGCTCGTCGCCGTCTTCCTGCCCGGACGGTATCCGGCACGACTGTGGGGTGGATCACCGGCCGGGCGGGTAGGGGCCGGACGCGGGCAGCCGGGCCCGGCGAGGAGGTCGGACGATGACGTCGGGGACACCAGCAGGACCGCCCCTGTGGCGGCAGGCCTTCGACGCGGCGGAGAAGCGGGTCACCCCGCACGCGGAGAGCCTGGTGCGCACGCCGGGCTTCGCCACCGGCGTCGCGCTGGTGAAGCGGGTGCAGAACCTGGCCAAGGACACCGCCCGCGGCGTCTCCGCCCGCGCCTGGCACCTGGTCAACCTGCCGGCGGGCACCGACGTCGCCCGCCTGCGCGCCCAGGTCGGCGCCCTGGACCGCGAGGTCCGGCGGCTGACCGTGCAGCTGGAGAACGAGCGCCGCCGTCCGCGGCCGACCGACGTCCCCCGGGAGGAACCCGATGCCGACGGTGCCCAGTCCCCAGGCGGTGCTCGACCGCGTCCGGCGCGACGTGGAGCGCAACGCCCTCCGCGCGCGTAACGGCATCAAGCTCGTCGCCGGCGTCGACCGGCCCGGCGTCGGGCTGACGCCCAAGGACGTCGTCTGGGAGCGCGGCCGCACCCAGCTGTGGCACTACCGCAGCGACAAGGTGCGGTACTCCCCGCCGCTGCTGATCGTGTTCAGCCTGGTCAGCCGCAGCTACATCCTCGACCTGACGCCGGGCAACAGCTTCGTCGAGCAGCTGCTCGACGCCGGCTTCGACGTCTACATGGTCGACTGGGGCGAGCCCGACGAGCGGGACGCCCACAACCGCCTCGAGGACTACGTCGACGACTACGTCCCGGCCGCCGTCGAGCGGGTGCGCGAGCTCTCGGGCGCCGACCAGGTCAACCTGTTCGGCTACTGCTTCGGCGGCGACCTCTCGCTGCTCTACGCCGCGCACCACCCCGACGCGCCGCTGCGCAGCCTCACCGTGCTGGCCACCCCGGTCGACTTCGCGAAGATGGGGCCGATGGCCGACGTCTTCCGCGGCGGGCTGGAGGTCGACGACGTCGTCGACGAGGACGGCAACGTGCCGCCCCGGGTGGTGGTGCAGGGCTTCAAGACCCTCACCCCCACCGCGGAGGTCACCCGCTACGTGACGCTGTGGGAACGGCTCTGGAACGACGAGTACGTCTCGGCCTACCAGGCGATGACCGGCTGGTCGGACGACCACATCCCGTTCCCCGGCGCGGCGGCGCGCGAGACGGTGCAGATGCTGGTGCGCGACAACGCGATGGTCACCGACCGGCTGACCGTCGCCGGTGACCCGGTGCACCTGTCCGACATCCGGCTGCCGTTCCTCACCGTGCGCGCCGAGCGCGACCACATCGTCCCGCCGGAGGCGACCGCCCCGCTGATCGACCTGGTGGGTTCCGAGGACAAGCACGAGCTGCGGCTCGACGCCGGGCACATGGGACTGGTCGTCGGCCGGACGGCGGCGAAGACGACGGTGCCGGAGATCATCGGCTTCCTCCGGAAGCGCAGCGACGAGGTCGGGGAGGACTGAACGTGGAGGTCGTCGAGCTGCAGGCCGCGCACTGCGAGGCGCTGCTGCGCTTCTTCGGAGGGCTGCCCGAGGGCGACCTGACCTTCATCGAGGAGGAGGTCACCGACCCCGACGTCGTCCGCTCGTGGGCGGCGGGCAAGGCGCCGGGACGGCGGTGGGTCGCCCTCGACGGCGACGCCGCGGACGGCGGCGAGGTGGCCGGCTACGTCGCCGTCCGGCCGCTGCCGGGCTGGTCCTCGCACGTGGGCGAGGTGCGGCTGGTGGTCTCCCCCACCCGGCGCGGCTCCGGGCTGGGCCGCCGGCTGGCCCGCCAGGCGCTGGTGTCGGCGGTCGGCGACGGGCTGGGCAAGCTGGTCGTGGAGGTCGTCGCCGAGCAGGGCTCGGCGCTGGCTCTGTTCACCGCGCTGGGCTTCACCGGGGAGGCGCTGCTGCGCGACCACGTCCGCGACCGCGAGGGGGAGCTGCGCGACCTCATGGTGCTGGCCCACCACGTCGACGAGACCTGGTCGGGCATGGCCACCGTCGGCCTCGACGAGGCCCTCGGCCCAGACCTGAGCTGAGTCCGGTTCCGTCTCCCGGCCTCCCTGCAGGGGTCCGCCGCGAGCCTGCGAGCGGTGGGGTGCGGGGAGGTCCTTCGACTGGGCCAGGCGGGCCCTAGCACTCCGTCACCCGGCCGCGGTCGACGGCGAGGCGGCGGGTGGTGGCCACCGCCTCGAGCATCCGGCGGTCGTGGGTGACCAGCAGCAGCGTGCCCGGGTAGGCGGCCAGCGCCGACTCCAGCTGCTCGATGGCCGGCAGGTCGAGGTGGTTGGTGGGCTCGTCGAGCACCAGCACGTTGACCCCGCGGGCCTGCAGCAGCGCCAGCGCCGCGCGGGTGCGCTCGCCCGGGGACAGCGACCCGGCCGGCCGCAGCACGTGCTCGGCGGTGAGGCCGAACTTCGCCAGCAGGGTGCGCACCTCGGCGGTGGGCCAGTCGGGCACCTCGGCGGCGAAGGCCTCGAGCAGCCGCCGCTCGCCGACGAACAGCCCGCGGGCCTGGTCCACCTCCCCCAGCCGCACCGACGGGCCCAGGCTCGCCGTCCCCTCGTCCAGGGGCACCCGGCCCAGCAGCGCGCCCAGCAGCGTGGTCTTGCCCGACCCGTTGGGCCCGGTGATGGCCACCCGGTCGCCCCAGTCCACCTGCAGGCTCACCGGCCCGAGGGTGAACCCACCCCGGCGGACGACGGCGTCGCGCAGGGTGGCCACGACGGCCCCGGCCCGCGGCGCGGCGGCGATCGTCATCCGCAGCTCCCACTCCTTGCGGGGCTCCTCGACCACCTCCAGCCGCTCGATGCGCCGCTCGGTCTGCTTGGCCTTGGCGCCCTGCTTCTCCGCGGTCGCCCGGTTGTGCGCCTTGATGAACTTGTCGGGGTCCCGCTGCTTCTTGACCGCGTCGCGGACGCCCTTGGCCAGCCAGTTGCGCTGCATCCGGGCCCGCGCCTCGAGGTCGGCCCTCGTCTCGGCGTACTCCTCGTACTCCTCGCGGGCGTGCCGCCGGGCGACCTCGCGCTCGGCGAGGTAGCTCTCGTAGCCGCCGTCGTGCACCCGCACGAGCTGCTGGGCGAGGTCGAGCTCGACGACGCGGGTCACCGTGCGGGCGAGGAACTCCCGGTCGTGGCTGACCAGCACGATGCCCGAGCGGTTGCCGGCGACGAAGGCCTCCAGCTGCTCGAGGCCGGCCAGGTCCAGGTCGTTGGTGGGCTCGTCGAGCAGCAGCAGGTCGTGGCGGGACAGCAGCAGCGCGGCCAGCCCGACCCGGGCCGCCTGCCCGCCGGAGAGCCCGGCCACCGCGGCGTCCGGGGCGACACCGGGCGCCACCTCGGCCAGCACCTGCTCCAGGCGCTCGTCGAGGTCGGCGCCGCCGAGGGCCAGCCACCGCTCCAGCGCCTCCCCGTAGGCGTCGTCGGCACCGGGCACCCCGGCGGTCAGGTCGGCGGTGGCCGCCTCGAGGGCGGCCTGCGCGGCGGTGACGCCGGTGCGGCGGGCCAGCGTGGCGGCGACGGTCTCGCCCGCGCGGCGCTCGTGCTCCTGGGGCAGGTGCCCGACGGTCGCCGTCGGCGGGCTGAGGGTGATCGAGCCGGACTCCGCCGGCAGCTCACCGGCGAGGGTGCGCAGCAGCGTGGACTTGCCGGCGCCGTTGACGCCGACCAGCCCGACGACGTCACCGGGGGCGACGACGAGGTCGAGGTCGGCGAACAGCACGCGGGCGCCGTGGCCGGCGGCCAGGCCGCGCGCGACGAGGGTGGCACTCATGGAGGGGCTCCCGGGAGGACGGACCGGTGGGTGCGACGTCGTCCGGGCTCACAGCACGCACCCACGGTAGCGCGCGACCGGCTCAGCCGTCGCCCGGGTTCGCGCCCGCGTCGTCGGCGTCCGGCTCGGTCGCGAGCACCTCGTCGGCCATCTCGTCGAGCATCTCCTCGAGCGGGGTGTCGGTCCGCTCCGGCGGGCGGCGGCGCACCAGCCACGGCTGCAGGTCGTCGTAGCCGCGCACCGAGACCCGGCGCATCGGCCGCACCCGGTACTGCGGCAGGCCGCGCAGGTGCCCGGCGAGCGCCCGGTCGACCAGCACGGTCCCGGGCCGGGCCAGCGAGCACAGCCGGCTGGCCAGGTTCACCACCGGCGAGTAGACGTCGCCCAGCCGGGTCAGCACCACGCCGTGCGCGGCCCCCACCCGCAGCTGCGGGCGGTCGTCGTCGTCCCAGACGTCGGGCAGCGTCAGCCCGATCTCGACGGCGTCCACGGCCGACGCGGCGGTGTAGAGGACGCCGTCGCCGACGGTCTTGACCACCCGGCCGTGGGAGCGGGCGATGACCTCGGCCACGGTGGCCTCGAACGCCTCGACCATGGCGCCGAGCTCGCGGCCGTCCATGCCGCGGGAGCGGGAGGTGTAGCCGACGAGGTCGGCGAAGCCCACGGCCAGCTCCCGGCGGTCACCCGGCCCGCCGGAGGACAGCAGCCGGTCGACGTTGGCCGCCAGGTGCCGGCGCCACACGTAGTCCTGGGTGCGGGCCAGCAGCGGCAGCAGCGTCTCGGCCGCGGCGACGGCGTCGGCCCGGCCGTGCTCCTCGGCCTGCCGGGTCAGCACCTCGGCGAGCATGTCGGTCTGCCAGTCGGCCAGCCGGGACAGCGCCTGCGCGGTGGCGCGGGCGATGGAGGCCTCGGTGTCGAGGTCGACGAAACCGGAGTCGATGAGCGCCGAGAGGGTCGCCAGCGCCCCGACGTCGGAGAGCGTGAAGGCGGGGTCGTCGTCGGCGACGTCGGGGAAGCCCAGCGCGCGCCACAGCCGCTGCGTGCGCTCGGGCGGCATGCCGGCCGCGGCGGCCACCTGCATCCGGGTGAGCCGGCGCGGCCCGCCGAGCAGCAGCCGCTCCAGCGCGTCGCGGACGTCCGCGCGCGGGTCGGCGCCGGCGGGGTCCGGTCCGCCGGGTTCCAGTCCGTCGGGGTGCACGGCGACCGGCCCCCGGGTCAGTCCGTCGTACGGACGTCGGGCAGGCGGACCACGTCGCGCACTGTAGTGACCGCCGTCGCAGCGGGCGGCGCCACCGGCGTCCGGTGGACGGCCGGTGGACGGCCGGTGGACGACCGGCGACGCGCGGGCCGGACGTGCCGCGCGCCCGGCCGGGTGCGCCAGGATGGGCACCGCACGGGGGTGCACGACGAGGGGGACACGTCATCGCGACGACGGCCAGCGGCCCGGCCGGGCACCGACCCGTGCGGGTCGAGGTGTCAGGCCTGACCAAGAGCTTCGGCACCGTGCGTGCGGTCAGCGACCTGGGCTTCACCGTGGAGCCCGGCTCGGTGACCGGCTTCCTCGGTCCCAACGGGGCGGGCAAGACCACGACGCTGCGCATGGTGCTCGGGCTGATCACCCCCGACGCCGGCAGCGCGACCTTCGACGGGGTCCCCTACGCGGCGCTGCCCGACCCGGTGGGCACCGTCGGCGCGGTCCTCGAGACCGCCTTCCACCCGGCCCGCTCCGGCCGTGACCACCTGCGCGTGTACTGCCGGGCCGCCGGGCTGCCGGTCTCGCGGGCCGACGAGGTGCTCACCGCCGTCGGCCTGGCCACGGCCGGCCGGCGCCGCGCGGGCGGCTACTCGCTGGGCATGCGCCAGCGCCTGGCCCTGGCCACCGCGCTGCTCGGCGACCCGCCGGTGCTGGTGCTCGACGAGCCGGCCAACGGCCTGGACCCCGAGGGCATCCTCTGGCTGCGCGGCTTCCTCCGGCACCTGGCCCACGAGGAGGGCCGCACGGTGCTGGTGTCCAGCCACCTGCTGTCGGAGATGGAACAGACCGCCGACCGTGTGGTCATCGTCGGTGCCGGCCGGCTGGTGCGGCAGGGCTCGATCACCGAGCTGCGCTCGGGTGCCCAGGGCGCCGGCACGGTGCTCGCCCGCACCCCCGACGCCGACCGGCTGGCCGCCGTGCTCGGGGACGCGGGGATGTCGGCCGACCGCGGCACGGACGGCCTGGTCACCGTGACCGGGGCGACGCCCGCCGAGGTGGGCGCCCGCGCCTTCCACGCCGGCGTCGAGCTGCACGAGCTGCGCGCCGAGACCACCGGCCTGGAGGACCTCTACTTCCGGCTCACCGCCGGGCAGGAGCAGTTCGCCGCCACCTCCCCCACCCCCGAGGGAGCCGCCCGGTGACCGGCCTCGTGCGCGCCGAGTGGACGAAGCTGTTGACCACCCGGGTCTGGATCGGCCTGGTGCTCGGCGCCTGCGTCATGGTCGGCGGGTTCGCCGCGCTGTTCACCGGCCTGGCCGGCGCCGAGCCGGACGGCGGCCAGCCAGGTCTGCCGGCGGTGGGCACGCCGCAGTACGAGGAGGTCGTCTTCTCGGTCGCCGCCAACGCCAGCGTGCTGCTGCTGATCCTCGGGATCATCGGCACGACGCAGGAGTACCGGCACCGGACCGCGACGCCCACCTTCCTCACCACGCCCCGCCGCGGCCGGGTGGTCGCCGCCAAGCTCGTCGCCTACGCGCTGGCGGCGGTGCCGATCGCGCTGCTCGTGCTCGCCGTCGACGTCGTCGTCGTGCTGCTGTTCGCGGGCGCGCGCGGGGCGGCCCCGTCGCTGGACGCCGACAACCTGCAGACGCTGGGCGCCGCCGGGCTGGTGCTGGTCGTCTTCGCGGTGATCGGCGTCGGCGTCGGGGCGCTGCTGCGCAACCAGGTGGGCGCCATCGTCGGGGCGCTGGTGTACCTGTACGTGGTCGAGCCGATCGTCTCCTCCATCGGCGTGCTGCAGCCGGCCTACAAGTGGCTGCCCGGCGGCGCGGTGCAGGCGGTCACCTCCGACTTCCAGGCCCCCGACCTCCTGGAGCCGTGGCAGGGCGCCCTGTTGCTGCTCGGCTACGGTCTGCTCACGGCTTTCCTCGGGACGGTCCTCGCCGTCCGCCGCGACGTCGTCTGAGGAGCACCCGGACGACCGCCACCCACGACAAGGGGGACCCGGATGACGACCCGCATGACCGTGCCGCGCCTCGGCCGGCTGGTGCGCGACGGGGACGTGGCCGCCGTGCGCAGCGCGGTCGCCGACACACCGCACCTGCTCGGCGGCACCGTCGAGCACGGCGGGGAGGACGGCTGGACACCGCTGCACCTGGCGGTGTCGGCGGGCCGGGAGGACGTCGTCCGCGAGCTGGTGACCGCGGGCGCCGACCTGTCCGCGCGCACCGAGTCGGGGCGGACGCCGCTGCACGTGGCGATCGAGCACGCCCCCGGGCTGGTCGGGCTGCTGTGCGCGCTGGGCGCCACGGTCGACGCGCCGGCCGCCGCGTACCTCGACGACGCCACCCAGCTGGCCCGCGAGCTGGACGCGGGCGCGCCCCTCGCCGACCCGCGCACCGGCCTGGACCTGCTGACCGTGGCCGCGATCGGCGGCGCGGCGGGCACCCTGCGGCTGCTGCTCGACCGCGGCGCCGACCCCGACGCCGGGGCGCTGCACGCCGCCGCGGCCGGCCGCCGGGCCGACCTCGTGCGGGCGCTGGTCGACGCCGGCGCCGCCGTCGACCGGCGCGACCCCGACACCGGCCGCACCCCCCTGCACGACGCCGTGGCGGCCGGCGACGCGCCCGAGGTGGTCCGCGTCCTGCTGGCCGCCGGCGCCGACGTCAACGCCACCACCAGCGACGGGGCCAGCGCGCTGGACATCAGCCGGGTCGCCGCGGCCCGCCACCGGCGTGACGACGCAGGTGGGGCCGGTGCCCGCGACGCCCTCGTCGACCTCCTGGTGGCCTCCGGCGCCACCGACTGACCCACCACCGGCGGGCCGGTCCCCGACCCTCGGGCGCAGGCCGCTGCACGCCGAGGAGCCCTGCCGGCGGGCGTAGACTCCGTCCCCGGTCCAGAGACGCCCACCGACGACGAAGAAGGCACTCGACCCGTGTCACGCGACAACGCATCCCGGCCGTCCTCCACCGCCTCCTCGTCCGCGGTGGCCGGATTCGGCACCAACGAGTGGCTGGTCGAGGAGATGTACCAGCAGTTCCTGGCCGACCCGTCCAGCGTGGACCAGGCCTGGCACGAGTTCTTCGCCGACTACCGGCCCGGCAGCCCGGTCGCCGCCAGCGACGACCGCGGGTCCGCCTCGGCCCCCTCGACCCCGGCCTCGACCGCCTCGACCCCGGCCACCTCGACCCCGGCGGCCCCGGCTCCCTCGACCCCCGCTCCCTCGGGCAACGGCTCGCCGGCCGCGTCGCAGCCCGCCCCGGCCGCCCGGCCCGCACCGCAGCCGGCGCCCCCGGCTGCCGCCACCTCCCCCGAGCGTCCGGCCGGGGCCGACGCCGAGGGCTCGGCCACCCGGCCCGGCAGCCCCGCCGTCGCGCCGGGCGCACCCAAGCCCGCGCCCCGGTCCACCCCGGTCCCCGAGCGCACCGAGGCCACCGTCGTCGACCAGGCCGCCGACCGCGCCGACCAGAAGGTGAAGGCCGCGCCGGCCCCGGCCCGGCCGGCCCCGGCCCCCGCCCCCGCCTCCGACGGCCCCCGGCGGACGCCGCTGCGCGGTGCCGCGGCCAGCGTCGTCAAGAACATGAACGCCTCGCTCACCGTCCCGACGGCGACGAGCGTGCGCGCGGTGCCGGCCAAGCTGCTCGCCGACAACCGCATCGTCCTGAACAACCACCTGAAGCGCTCGCGCGGCGGGAAGGTGTCGTTCACCCACCTGATCGGCTACGCGCTGGTCCGGGCGCTCGACGACTTCCCGAACATGAACGCGGCGTTCGCCGAGGTCGACGGCAAGCCGACCCTCGTGCAGCCGGAGCACGTCAACTTCGGCCTGGCCATCGACCTGCCCAGGTCCGACGGCTCCCGCTCGCTCGTCGTCGCCTCGATCAAGGGCGCCGAGCAGATGGACTTCGCCCAGTTCTGGGGCGCCTACGAGGACGTCATCCGCCGCGCCCGCGCCGGCAAGCTGACCCTCGAGGACTTCCAGGGCACCACCATCAGCCTGACCAACCCCGGCACGATCGGCACCGTCCACTCGGTGCCGCGGCTGACGGCCGGTCAGGGCGCGATCATCGGCGTCGGGGCCATGGAGTACCCGGCCGAGTTCCAGGGGATGAGCGCCGAGGCGCTGACCGAGCTCGGCATCTCCAAGATCATCACGCTGACCTCGACCTACGACCACCGGATCATCCAGGGCGCCGAGTCCGGCGACTTCCTGCGCCGGCTGCACCAGCTGCTCCTCGGCGAGGACGGCTTCTACGACGACGTCTTCCGGTCGCTGCGCTGCCCCTACGAGCCGGTGCGCTGGATGCCCGACGTCCGGGTCAGCCGCGAGGGGGAGATCGACAAGGAAGCCCGGGTCATCGAGGTCATCGAGTCCTACCGGCGCAACGGCCACCTGCTGGCCGACACCGACCCGCTCGAGTTCAAGGTCCGCAGCCACCCCGACCTGGACATCCTCCAGCACGGGCTCACGCTGTGGGACCTCGACCGCACCTTCCCCGTCGGCGGCTTCGCCGGCGAGAGGGTCATGGCCCTGCGCGACATCCTCGGCGTGCTGCGCAACTCCTACTGCCGCACCGTCGGCGTGGAGTACATGCACATCACCGACCCCGAGGAGCGCGAGTGGCTCCAGTCGCGGGTCGAGGTCAAGGCCGAGCAGCCCGACCGGGAGAAGCAGAAGCACATCCTCGGCCGGCTCAACGCCGCCGAGGCGTTCGAGAACTTCCTGCAGACCAAGTACGTCGGGCAGAAGCGGTTCAGCCTCGAGGGCGGCGAGTCGCTGATCCCGGTCCTCGACGAGGTGCTCATCGCCGGCACCGACCACGGCCTCGACGAGGTCGCGATCGGCATGCCGCACCGCGGCCGGCTCAACGTGCTGGCCAACGTGCTCGGCAAGAGCTACGCCAAGATCTTCGGCGAGTTCGAGGGCAACATCGACCCCGGCACCGTGCAGGGCTCCGGCGACGTCAAGTACCACCTCGGCGCCGAGGGGACCTTCGAGAACCCCTTCCGCCCGGGTGCGCGGATCGACGTCTCGCTGGCCAGCAACCCCTCGCACCTGGAGACGGTCAACCCCGTCCTCGAGGGCGTCGTCCGCGCCAAGCAGGACATGATCGACAAGGGCGAGGAGGGCTTCACCGTCCTCCCGGTCCTGCTGCACGGGGACGCGGCCTTCGCCGGCCAGGGCGTCGTGGCCGAGACGCTGAACCTCTCCCAGCTGCGCGGCTACCGCACCGGCGGCACCGTCCACGTCGTCGTCAACAACCAGGTCGGCTTCACCACCAGCCCGGCCTCGTCCCGGTCGAGCCTCTACTCGACCGACGTCGCGCGGATGGTCAACGCGCCGGTCTTCCACGTCAACGGCGACGACCCCGAGGCGTGCGTGCGGGTGGCCCGGCTGGCCGTGGAGTACCGGCAGGCGTTCAAGAAGGACGTCGTCATCGACCTGGTGTGCTACCGCCGCCGCGGGCACAACGAGGGCGACGACCCGTCGATGACCCAGCCCCTGATGTACGAGATCATCGACCGCAAGCGCTCGGTGCGGAAGCTCTACACCGAGGCGCTGGTCGGCCGCGGCGACATCACGCTGCAGGAGGCCGAGGAGGCCCTCAAGGACTACCGCGGGCAGCTCGAGCGGGCCTTCGCCGAGACGCACGACATCACCGAGAGCCCGAAGCCCCAGCCGGTCATGGACCAGCCGGCGCAGCAGGTCTCGACGGTCACCACCGCCGTCTCGGCCGAGGTGATGAAGGCGATCGGCGACGCGCACGTGTCGCTGCCGCAGGACTTCACCGTGCACCCGAAGCTCAAGCGGCTGCTCGAGCGGCGCGCGGCGATGGTCAGCGAGGGCGACATCGACTGGGCCATGGGCGAGCTGCTCGCCTTCGGGTCGCTGCTCATGCAGGGCGTGCCGGTGCGGCTGGCCGGCCAGGACTCCCGCCGCGGCACGTTCGTGCAGCGGCACGCGGTGCTCATCGACCGGGAGACCGCCGGGGAGTACACGCCGCTGGCGCACCTGTCCGACGACCAGGCGAAGTTCTTCGTCTACGACTCGCTGCTCAGCGAGTACGCCGCACTCGGGTTCGAGTACGGCTACTCGGTGGCCGACCCCCGGGCACTGGTCCTCTGGGAGGCGCAGTTCGGCGACTTCGTCAACGGCGCGCAGATGGTCATCGACGAGTTCATCTCCTCCGGCGAGGCCAAGTGGGGGCAGCGCTCGGGCGTGGTGCTGCTCCTGCCGCACGGCCTCGAGGGCCAGGGACCGGACCACTCCAGCGGCCGCATCGAGCGGTTCCTGCAGCTGTCGGCGGAGAACAACATCACCGTCGCCAACTGCTCGACGCCGGGGAACTACTTCCACCTGCTGCGCCGGCAGGCGCTCTCCGACGTGCACCGGCCGCTGGTCGTGTTCACGCCGAAGTCGCTGCTGCGCGCCAAGGCCGCCGTCAGCCCGGTCGCGGACTTCACCGACGAGGGCTTCCGGCCGGTGCTCGCCGACCCGGGCGTGGGCGGCGAGCCACTCGAGGACCCCGCCGTCCGCCGGGTGCTGCTGTGCAGCGGCAAGGTCTCCTACGACCTGCTCGCCCAGCGCGAGGCCGAGGGGCGCACCGACACCGCGGTCGTGCGCGTCGAGCAGCTCTACCCGCTGCCGGCCGAGGAGATCCGCCAGGCCGTCGGGCGCTACCCGAACGCCGACGACCTGGTCTGGGTGCAGGAGGAGCCGGCGAACATGGGTGCCTGGCAGTTCATGGCCTGCAACCTGCCCGAGCACCTCGACGGCCGGGCGCTGCGCCGCGTCAGCCGCCGGGCCTCGGCCAGCCCCGCCGTCGGCTCGGCCAAGGTGCACGAGGGAGAGCAGCGGGAGCTGGTCGCACAGGCCTTCGCGGGCTGAGCACCGGTGTACTTCACCGATCGGGGGCTGGAGGAGCTGGCCGACCGGCGGGGCGAGGAGCAGGTCACCCTCGCCTGGCTGGCCGACCAGCTCCAGGCCTTCGTCGACCAGAACCCGGAGTTCGAGGTACCGGTCGAGCGGCTGGCCACCTGGCTGGCGCGCGGCGGCACCGACGACGTCGACGACGACTGAGGAAGGACCCCCCCTCGCACGCTCGGGGCCGGATCCTGCGAGGGGGCCACGGCTCGTCGGCTCCCGGGGCGCGCCTCCCCCGCCCCCGTCCGCTCCGGCGGCACGCTGCGCAGGTGCTCGGTCACTCGCACGCCCTCTCCGGTCTCGCCGTGGGCGCGGCGACCCTGCCCTGGGCGCCCGTCGAGGGCGGCGTCGCCCAGGTGGCCTGGGTCGCCGCCGTCGGCGGGTTCGCGATGCTGCCCGACCTCGACCACAGCGGTTCCACGGTCTCGGACATGTGGGGGCCGGTGACCGACGTCCCCTCCGGCGCGATCGGCCGGCTCGCCGGTGGCCACCGCTGGGGCACCCACGACGCGCTGCTGGCCCCGCTCGCGTTCGGCGCGGTCGCGCTGGCCGCGGCCAGCCTCTACTGGTCCAGCCTGCTGGTCGTGGCGCTGGCCATCGGGCTGGCGCTGCGCGCGCTGCACTTCGTCATCCCCGGCCGCGCGGAGAACACCGTCGTCGGCAACCTGGTGCTCTCCTTCGCCGCCGCCTGGCTGCTGCTGGAGCACTCACCGCACCCGACCTGGCTGCCGTGGGCAGTCGCGCTCGGCGTCCTCACCCACGTCGCCGGCGACCTGGTCACCACGCAGGGCGTGCCGGTGCCGGTGCTCTGGCTGCTCCGGCGCAGACGGCTGGCCCTGACGCCGATGCGCACCGGCACCACCCTGGAGAAGGCCGTGCTGGCGCCGCTGTTCCTCGGCGTCGCGCTGTGGTTCTGCTACGCCAACACCGGCGCCCGGTCGGCGCTGGACCCTTACCTGCAGGCGCTGATGGACCTCGGGTAGCGCGCCCCACGCGGCCTCAGCAACGGGTCATCGTCGACGCGCACCCGCCGCCCGGCCACTGCCAGGCCCCCTCGTTGACGGTGCCGTCGGCGCTGGAGCGCCCCTCGAAGCGCGCCGGGGAGTCGGTGCCGCCGAACCAGGTCGTCAGCAGGTCGCCCTCGATCCGGTAGGTGTACTCGAGGAGCTCCCCCCGGGAGCCGAAGGAGTGCGACCGCAGCTCGCCGCTGCTCTCGTCCCAGCCGGTGCACTCGGCCCCGCGGTCGTGCTCGTCGCCGTGGCGCAGGTCCACGTGCTGCACCAGCCAGCACCCGCCCGCCATCCACTCGTAGCGGACCTCGCCGCCCAGGCCGCCGGGGTCCGAGACGGCCCTGGTGCCGACGCGGCGGTCGAGCGTGCGCAGCGCGGCCGCGCGGGCGTCGCCGGCCCGGGGGTGCCCGTGTCGGTGGTCATGGTGTGCTCCTGCCCGGACGGGGCCCGGCGGGGAGGCGGGCCACACCGGGAGGACCGGCCGGCGAGCACCGCCTCATCGGTGCGCGCCGCCCCGACTACACCGTGACGCGCTGCTCCCGGGCGCAGGTGCCGACGGCCTCGGCGACCGCGGTGGCCACCCGCCGGTCGAGCGGGCTGGGCACGATGTGGCCCGGCGCCAGGTCCTCGCCCACCACGCCGGCGATGGCCTCGGCGGCCGCCAGCTTCATCGCCTCGGTGATCGCCGTGGCACCGGCGTCGATGGCGCCGCGGAAGACGCCGGGGAAGGCCAGCACGTTGTTGATCTGGTTGGGCAGGTCGCTGCGGCCGGTGGCCACCACCGCCGCGTGGCGGGCCGCCATCTCCGGGTCGACCTCGGGGGTGGGGTTGGCCAGCGAGAAGACGATGCAGCCCGGCGCCATGGTCGAGATCGCCGACTCCGGCACCGAGCCGCCGGACAGGCCCAGGTAGACGTCGGCGCCCTCGAGCGCGCCGGCCATCGTGCCCGCGTACCCCGCGCGGTTGGTGTTCTCGGCGACCCACCGCTTGACCGGCGTCAGGTCCTCGCGGCCGCCGTGCACGACGCCCCGCGAGTCGGCGACGGCGACCTCGCCGACCCCCGCCCCGATCAGGATCTTGGTGCAGGCGATGCCGGCCGCACCGGCGCCGGAGACCACCACCCGCAGGTCGCCGAGCTCCCGGCCGGTGACTCGCGCGGCGTTGCGCAGGGCGGCGAGCACGACGATCGCCGTCCCGTGCTGGTCGTCGTGCATGACCGGGATGTCGAGCCGCTCGCGCAGCCGGTCCTCGATCTCGAAGCAGCGCGGCGCGCTGATGTCCTCGAGGTTGATGCCGCCGAACGACGGCGCGATGGCGGCGACCGTCTCGACGATCTGGTCGACGTCGGTGGTCGAGAGCACCACCGGCACCGAGGAGAGCCCGGCGAACTCGCTGAACAGGCAGGCCTTGCCCTCCATGACCGGCAGCGCCGCGGCCGGGCCGATGTCGCCCAGGCCGAGGACGGCGGTGCCGTCGGACACCACCGCCACCACCCGCGACGCCCAGGTGAACCGGCGCGCCAGGGCCGGCTCGGCGGCGATCGCGCTGGAGACCCGGGCCACGCCGGGGGTGTAGGTGAGCGCGAGGTCCTGCTGCGACTCGATCCCCCGGAGCGGGCGGACCGCCAGCTTGCCGCCCTCGTGCACGGCGAAGGCGGGGTCCTGCGTGAAGCGGTCGGCCACCGGGTCCTGCGGGGTGCGGTCGTCCGTGGTCCCGGTCGAGCCGGTCTCTGCGCCCATGGACCCGAGAGGGTAGCCGGGTGGGCGCCCTCGCCGTTCGGCGCGGCCGCGGCTGCCGACCCGGGCCTCGCTACCGTGCCGCCCGTGGAGATCGCCCCGCTCGCCGTGCCGGACGGCTACGTGCTCGATCTGGTGCCGCACGGCGACGAGCGCGGCCGGTTCACCGAGTGGTACCGGGCCGACGTGCTCGCCGCGGCCACCGGGTGGGCCCTGCCGCTGGCGCAGGCCAACCACAGCGTCTCCGCCCGCGGGGTGCTGCGCGGCGTGCACTTCGCGCTCGTGCCGCCCGGTCAGGCCAAGTACGTGTACTGCCCCGCGGGCCGCGTGCTCGACGTGGTCGTCGACGTCCGGGTCGGCTCGCCGACCTTCGGCGTCTGCGACAGCGTGCTGCTCGAGGCCGACCGGCCGCGCGCGGTGTTCCTCGCCGAGGGGCTCGGGCACGCCTTCCTGTCCCTGGAGGACCGGTCCTCGGTGACCTACCTCGTCTCCTCGGGCTGGTCCCCCGGCCGCGAGTTCGGCGTCTCGCCGCTGGACCCCGACCTGGACCTGCCCTGGCCGGCCGACGTGGAGTTCGTGCTGTCGGACAAGGACCGCGGCGCGCCCACCCTCGGCGAGGCGCGCGACCGGGGGCTGCTGCCGACCATGGCGGAGTGCGCCGCGCGCTACGCCGAGCTGCGCGCCCGGCCCGGAGGGTGAGGCGGCGGGGCCAGCCGGCCGGGCCGGGGCCGCAGCCGGGCGACGACGCGGCCGACGGCGACGGCGGGCCCGTAGGCGCGGCTGTCGTCGGTGACCAGCGGGTTGTCGCCCACGACCCACACCCGGTCGCCGTCGAGGGTCCGCTGCACCCGCTTGACCACCAGCAGGCCGGGCCGGGCCGGGAACCGCGCCAGGACGACGTCGCCGGCCCGGGCCCGCCCGGCGCGCAGCCGGCGCACCAGGAGCCGGTCGCCGTGGCGCACCGTGGGCGACATCGACGGGCCGCTCACCCGGGCCAGCACCCAGGCGCTGAGCAGCGGCGGGACCGGCTCGGGTGCCGGTCGCTCGGACGTGTCGGACCTGATCACCGCGAGTAGGGTCGCAGACGACCAGATCCCGCGACATCCGGAGGAAAGAGCATGCTGTTCAGCCGCGTGTTCTCCGCCGTGGAGGCCACCGCGCACTGCGACCTCCCCTGCGGCGTGTACGACCCGGCCCAGGCCCGCATCGAGGCGGAGTCCGTCAAGGCCATCCAGGAGAAGTACCAGGGCAGCGACGACGAGGTCTTCAGGATGCGCTGCGTGCTCATCAAGGAGCAGCGCTCCGACCTGGTCAAGCACCACCTGTGGGTGCTGTGGACCGACTACTTCAAGCCCCCGCACTTCGAGAAGTACCCGCAGCTGCACGAGCTGTTCAACAAGGCCACCAAGCAGGCCGGCGCCTCCGGCGGCAAGGGCAGCATGGACCCCGCCGAGGGCCAGAAGCTGCTCGACCACATCGCCGAGATCGACCGGATCTTCTGGGAGACCAAGGCCGCCGCATAGGCGACGCCCCCGCACGACGGCAGCGGCCGGTGGACACCAGGTGTCCACCGGCCGCTGCCGTCGGCTCCCCCGGGCGGTGGGTTCCGCCGCACGGCACGGTCCCCATCCGCGACCCCTCCGAGACCGAGGAGACCCGATGGCCATCCGGCTCAACCCCTACCTGCACTTCTCCGGCAACGCCCGCGAGGCGATGGAGTTCTACCGCTCCGTCCTGGGCGGGCAGCTCGACGTCATGACCTTCGGCGACGTGGGCGGCGGGGGCGACCAGTTCCCGGCCGACGGCGTCATGCACGCCTTCCTGCGCACCGAGCACGGCCTGGAGATCATGGCCTCCGACGGGCACGACCCCGACGCCGGCGGCCCGGACAAGCTGTCGCTGTCGCTGTCCGGGGACGACGCCGAGACGCTCACCCGGTGGTTCGAGGCGCTCGCCGACGGGGGCGCGGTCGACGTGCCGTTCGAGCAGCAGGTGTGGGGCGACACCTTCGGCCAGGTCACCGACCGCTTCGGCGTGCGGTGGCTGGTCAACCTCTCCACGAGCCCCGGCGCCGGCACCACCGGCTGACCTCCCGGCCGGTCGCCGGTGGACCTGCCGGCGACCGGACCGGTCCACTGCGGACCGGTACCGTCTGACAGCGATGCGCATCGACCCCGCCGGGTGGCCCCTCGTCACCGGGCCGCTGGCCCCCGCCGTTCTGCTCGCCGCCGCCGGACGGTCCACCGGACGCCGGGGCCTCCGCCGGGCCGCCTGGCCGTTCCTGGCCCTGTCGGCCTACATGCTGCTGTTCTTCCGCGACCCGGAGCGCGACTGCGACCGCGAGGAGCCCCCGGCCGACGTCGTCCTGTCCCCCGCCGACGGGATGGTGATGGTCGCCGGCGAGCCGCAGGAGGGCGTGGCCCCCGAGCCGGCACCCGAGGGCGGCTGGCAGCAGGTGAGCGTGTTCCTGTCCGTGGTCGACGTGCACGTCAACCGCTCGCCCTACCGCGGCGAGGTGGTGGAGAGCTCCTACCGCAAGGGCAGCTTCCTGGCCGCCTACCGCGCGGAGTCGGCGCACCGCAACGAGCGCAGCGAGCTGTGGCTGCGCGAGGACCACCCGGAGGGCGAGCGCACGGTCGTCTTCCGGCAGCTGGTCGGCGTCCTCGCCCGCCGCATCGTCACCCGCACCGGCGTCGGGCAGCGGCTGGCCACCGGTGAGCGGTTCGGGCTGATGAAGTTCGGTTCGCGGATGGACGTGTTCCTCCCGCGCGAGTGCACGATCACCGTGTCGAAGGGGCAGCGGGTGCGCGGCGGGGAGACCGTCATCGCCCGCTGGCCCGCCGCCGGCTGAGGGGCCCGCTGTGCCCAGCTCCGCCTCGGGCGAGGGCCGCCCGCAGACCCGGCGCACCGCCACCGTCGAGTTCGTCCGGGGTTCGGTGCGCGGCAGCCGCCGCCGGGCGCTGGCGACGCTCCCGAGCCTGTTCACCCTCGGCAACATGCTGTGCGGCTTCGCCGCCATCCTGGTGTCCATCCGCGGCCAGTACACCCTCGCCGCGGTGCTCATCGGCCTGTCGGTGCTCTTCGACATCACCGACGGCGCGGTCGCCCGGCTCGTGGGCGCGGTGAGCTCGTTCGGCCTGCAGTTCGACTCGCTGGCCGACCTGGTGTCCTTCGGCCTGGCCCCCGCGCTGCTGGCGTTCACCCTGTTCTCCCAGGGGCGCGACGAGTGGGACCCGCTGGGCTGGGTGGTCTGCTTCCTGTGGGTGGCCTGCGCCGCCATCCGGCTGGCCCGGTTCAACACCACCATCGACCCGACGGCGGACAAGCGGTACTTCACCGGCATGCCCAGTCCCGGTGCGGCCGGGGTGGTGCTGGCCTCGGTGTTCGCCTTCGGCGACCAGATGCAGGGCCGCGACCGGCTGTGGGTGCTGCTCATCGTCGCCGTCCCCGCGCTGCTCATGGTCAGCACCGTCCGGTTCCGCTCGTTCCGCTCGCTGGTCAGCCCGAAGAGCGGGCGGCCCTACGGCCTGGTCGCCGCCGCGATCGCGCTGGTGGCCGGGTTCGTCACCGTCCCGGTCGTCACCGGCTGCGTGCTGGCCTACGGGTACCTGTTCGCGCCGGTGCTGGTGCCCCTGGTCTCGCCGCTGGGCCGGCTGGTGCCCGAGCGGGTGCGGGAGGTGCTCACGTGACGGTCCGCCCGATCCGGCCGGACGACGTCCCGGCGGTGGTGGGCCTGGTGCGCGAGCTCGCCGACTACGAGGAGGCCGCGCACGAGGTGCGGCTGACCGGTGAGCAGCTCACCGCCGCGCTGTTCGGGCCGTCCCCGGCGCTGTTCGGCCACGTCGCGGTCGCCGCCGGGACCGTCGTCGGCACGGCGCTGTGGTTCCTCAACTTCTCCACGTGGCGCGGCACGCACGGCATCCACCTCGAGGACCTCTACGTGCAGCCCGCGCACCGCGGCACCGGCCTGGGCCGGGAGCTGCTGCGGACGCTGGCGGCCACCTGCGTCGAGCGCGGCTACGACCGGCTGGAGTGGTCGGTGCTCGACTGGAACGAGCCCTCGATCGCCTTCTACCGTGCCGCCGGCGCCCTCCCGATGGACGGGTGGACGGTGTTCCGGCTCACCGACGAGGCCCTGGCCGGCTTCGCCGCCGACGCGGGCGGTAGGGCAGGCTGACGCGGTGACCACCGAGCGCGGCCCCGCGGAGTGCTGGCTGACCGACATGGACGGCGTCCTGGTGCACGAGGGGCAGGCCCTCCCGGGCGCGGCGGAGTTCCTCGCCCGGCTGGTCGACACCGGGCGGCGCTTCCTCGTCCTCACCAACAACTCGATCTTCACGCCGCGCGACCTCGCCGCCCGGCTGTCGCGCTCCGGGCTGCAGGTGCCCGAGCAGTCGATCTGGACCTCGGCGCTGGCGACGGCGGACTTCCTGTCCTCCCAGCTGCCCGGCGGGTCGGCCTACGTCATCGGCGAGGCCGGGCTGACCACGGCGCTGTACGAGGCCGGCTACACGCTGACCGACACCGACCCCGACTACGTCGTCCTGGGCGAGACCCGCACCTACTCGTTCGAGGCGATCACCCGGGCCATCCGGCTCATCGGCGCGGGCGCGCGGTTCATCGCCACCAACCCCGACGTCACCGGGCCCTCGCCGGAGGGCCCCCTCCCGGCGACCGGGTCGGTGGCCGCGATGATCACCCAGGCCACCGGCGCCAAGCCCTACTTCGTCGGCAAGCCGAACCCGATGATGTTCCGCAGCGCGATGAACCGGATCGAGGCGCACTCGGAGTCCACGGTGATGATCGGCGACCGGATGGACACCGACGTCGTCGCCGGCATCGAGGCGGGGCTGGACACGATCCTGGTGCTCACCGGGTCGACCACCGCGGCCGACGTCACCCGCTTCCCGTTCCGGCCGGGCCGGGTGCTCGACTCGATCGCCGACGTCATCGACCTCGTCTAGTCAGCCTCGTCCGGTCAGCGGTCGGCGAACGCCAGCCGGGCCTCGGGGGTGGCCAGCAGGTACAGCTCGGTCAGCGCGAGGACGATCAGCGGGATCCCCAGCAGCGGCTGCTGCCCCGGGAAGGCGGTGCTGTAGCCGAACAGGCCGAGCAGGATCTGCAGGACGACGACCGGTCCCCGCGCCCAGCCGGCGACCCGCCGCAGCCCGGCCGCCGCGACCGCGAGCGCGACGCCGAAGCCCCCGACGTAGACCACCTCGGCCAGCGCCCGGCCCACGCTGTCGGGATCGCTGGTGAGCGTCAGCCACAGGACGACCAGCGCGGTGCCCAGCAGCAGCGCGGCCTCCACGGCGGCCACCAGCGCCGCCCGGCGGACGGCGACCGGCGCCTCGGGACCGGGTGCGCGCGGCGGGCGGGTGGAGGGCTGCGCGGCCGCGCCGAAGAGCCGCTCGGCCCTGGTCGGGCGGCGTGTCGCGTCCTCGTCCGTCACACCAGCGAGGCTACGCGTCACCGGCCACGGCAGGCCCCGCCCCGACCGGTCGGGCTGGTTAGCCTGACCCCATGCGCGCGCTCGTGGTGGCCAACCCCGCGGCGACGACGACCACCGGCCGGGTGCGCGACGTCCTCCTGGGGGCGCTGGCCAGCGAGCTGAAGGTGGACCTCGCCGAGACCACCCACCGCGGCCACGCCCGGGAGCTCGGCCGCCAGGCGCTCGACGACGGGGTCGACGTGGTCGTCGCGCTCGGCGGGGACGGCACCGTCAACGAGGTGGTCAACGGGCTGCTCGCCGAGGGCCCGGGCGCGCGCGTGCCCACGCTGGCCGTCGTGCCCGGCGGCTCGACCAACGTGTTCTCCCGCGCGCTGGGCCGCTCCCGCGACCCGGTCGAGGCGACCGGCGAGATCCTCGACTCGCTGCGCTCCGGGCGGACCCGCCGGGTGTCGCTGGGGACGGCCAGCGCCAGCGGCACCAGCAGCGCCCCGGTCCGCGAGCCCGACCCCGCGGTGGCCGCGGCCGCCGCGACCGTGGATGCCGCGGCCGACCCGGGGTGGTCCCCGCCGCGCTGGTTCGTCTTCGCCGCCGGGATGGGGTTCGACGCCGACGTGATCTCCCGCGTCGAGGCGCAGCGGGCCCGGGGGCGGCGCTCCACCGGCGCGCTCTACGTCCGCGAGGCCACCCGCACCTTCGTGCTCGGCCGGGAGCGCCGCCGTCCGGCCATGACGCTGGCCCTGCCGGGCGAGCCGGACCTCGACGGCCTGTTCCTGTGCCTGGTCTCCAACGTCAGCCCGTGGACCTACCTGGGCGCCCGGCCGGTCAACCCGAGCCCCGAGGCCTCCTTCGACGCCGACCTCGACGTCTTCGCCCTGGGCCGCATGGGCGTGCTGCGGATGCTGCACCACTCGCGGCAGGTGCTCGCCCGCCGTCCCGACGCGCGCGGCCGGGGTGTGCACCGCCGCCACGACCTGCCCGGGCTGACCCTGACGGCGTCGCGGCCGCAGGGGTGGCAGCTCGACGGCGACCACCTCGGGACGGCGACCGGGCTGCGCGTGCGGTCGGTGCGGGACGCCCTCTCCGTCGTCGTCTGAGGGCGGTCGCGCGACCTGCGCTTTCGCACGTCACGGGCCCCGTGTCAACCACCCCGGCCGGGCCGAGTGGCGTCCTTAGCACGGCCGTGGTGAGCTTGCTCACGAGGGGTCGGAACAGGCCCTGCCTGCGCTTGACACGCGGTCCTCAGGTGAAAACATCGCGAGAGGAACGCAACCTGCCGGTAACAACGCGGTGGGTGGTCGCTGGGACGAGACGCTGGGACACCGGTGTCGCCTGCGCGAGTGGCCCGACGTCAGCGCTCTGCAGCACGACCGTAGCCGACACCGAGGAGTACACCGACATGGACTGGCGCCACCGCGCGCTCTGCCGGGACGAGGACCCCGAGCTGTTCTTCCCCATCGGGACGACCGGCCCCGCCCTCGTGCAGATCGAGCAGGCCAAGGCGATCTGCGGCCGCTGCTCGGTCGTCTCGTCCTGCCTGGACTGGGCCCTGAGCTCCGGTCAGGACTCCGGCGTGTGGGGCGGGCTGTCCGAGGACGAGCGGCGCGCTCTCAAGCGCCGTCAGTCCCGCACCCGCATCCGCGCCTGACCGATCCGCGGCCGGCCCGAACCGGCCCGCACGACGCCGAGAGGCCGGCACCCACCCGGGTGCCGGCCTCTCGGCGTCGCAGGCCGCTACCGGCGGGGACGGCCGGCGCCGGGGAGGTCGAGCACGACCTCGGTGCCCGGACGGCCGGGGCCGGGCGGCTGCGCCGGCGTCGCGGTGTGCAGGCTCCCGCCCAGCTCGCTGGTGACCAGGGTCCGCACGATCTGCAGGCCCAGGCCGTCGCTGAGCGCCGGGTCGAAGCCCTCGGGCAGCCCCTGGCCGTCGTCGCGCACCCGCACCACCAGGTCGTCGCCGTCGCGCTCGGCCACCAGCTCGATCGAGCCGGGCTGGCCGTCGGCCGGGAAGGCGTGCTCGGCGGCGTTGTGCAGCAGCTCGGTGACGGCCATGACCAGCGGGGTGGCGGTGGCCGCGGGCAGCTCGCCGAAGGCGCCCACCCGGCGGGTGCGCGCGGCCGGGCCGATCGAGGTGAGGTCGCCGAGCATCGGCAGCACCTGGTCGAGCACGCCGTCGACGTCGACGACGTCCTCGCGGCTGCCGGCCAGCGTCTCGTGCACCACCGCGATCGAGGCCACCCGGCGCACCGACTCCTCCAGCGCGGCCCGCGCGGCCGGCTCGGTCATCCGCCGGGCCTGCAGCCGCAGCAGCGCGGCGACCGTCTGCAGGTTGTTCTTCACGCGGTGGTGGATCTCGCGGATGGTCGCGTCCTTGGTGAGCAGCGCCCGGTCGCGGCTGCGGAGGTCGGTGACGTCGCGGACGAGCACCAGCGCGCCCTCCTCGGCACCGGGCGCCTGCAGCGGCAGCGCGCGCACCAGCAGCGTGGCGCTGCGGCCCTCGACGTCGGTGGGGTCGGGGAAGCGGCCGGCCACCGCCGCCGAGATGTTCGCCGCGACCGCCTCGCCGGCCACCCCGTCGGAGGCCGCCGACCGGGTCACCCGGGCGAGGTCGGCGCCGGCCAGGTCACCGGTCACCCCCAGCCGCCGGAAGGCCGACAGCGCGTTGGGGCTGGCGTAGACGGCGCGGCCGGCGGCGTCCAGGCGCACCAGCCCGTCGCCCACCCGCGGGGTCAGCTCGCCGTCGAGGAGCTTCTCCGGGGGGAAGGTGCCGGCCGACACCATGAGGCAGAGGTCGGCGGCGATGTCGAGGTAGGTCAGCTCCAGGGTCGACGGCGACCGGGTGACGGCCAGGTTGGTGTCCTTGGCCAGCACCGCGACGACGACGCCGTCGTGCCGCACCGGGATGACCTCCCGCCGGCGCGGGCTGGCGCCCGACCAGTCCGGGTCCCCCTCCGTCACCGGCCGGCCCTCGCGGTAGGCCAGGCGGAACGGCTCGGCGTCGGCGTCGGCGTCCTGCACCTCGCTGCCGACGAGGTCCTCGGGCTGGCTGGTCGGCGCCGTCAGCGGCCGCACCTGCGCCACGCACCACCAGGCACCGGTGCGCAGCGGCACCCACAGCGTCAGGTCGGCGAAGGCCAGGTCGGCCAGCAGCTGCCAGTCGGCCACCAGTCGGCGGGCGTGGTCGACCTGCGACGGGGCGGACGCCGAGCCGCGGTGCAGGCGTTCGGAGAGGGTGCTCATGGTGCTGTCGAGGGTAGGTCGGGGCGCCGGCGCACCCGCGGTACCGGTACGGCGGCGTCCTCCTAGGCTCGGGAGCCGTGGCCGCGCCGTCCCCCCTCCCTCCCGTTCCGGTCGAGGAGGCCGTGCCCGCCGACTTCGCGCGCATCGGCGCGCTGACCGCCGGGGTCTACCGCGACGAGGACCTCGCCTCCGAGCACTACCTGCCCGCGCTGGCCGACGTGGCGGGACGGGCCGCGCGCTCGACCCTCCTGGTGGCCCGGGACGGCGCCGCGGTGGTCGGGGCGGTGGCGCTGGTGCTGGAGGGCGACTTCGGCGAGGTCACCGAGTCCGACGCCGAGGCGGCGTTCCGGATGCTCGTCGTCGACCCGGCGGCGCGCGGCCGCGGGATCGGCGAGCTGCTCGTGCAGGAGTGCCTCGACCGCGCCCGGGCGGCGGGCAAGCGGCGCGTGGTCCTCTCCACCGACCCGCGGATGGCCACCGCGCACCGCCTCTACCGGCGGCTCGGCTTCACCCGGCTGCCGGCGCGCGACTGGTCCCCGGTGCCCGGCATCGACCTCATGGTGTACGCGCTCGACCTGTGACCCCGGCCGGCGCGGCGACCCCCGCGGCGGCGGCGAGGGCGTCGAGCTCGTCGAGCACGTCGGCCAGCAGCACGGCGACGTCGGGCAGCAGCTCGGCACACGAGACCAGGCCCCAGTCCAGGCGGTCGAGGTAGCTCTGCACCGTGATGTTGAGGCCCTGGCCCTCCACGATCGTCGACACCGGGAAGTAGTGCTCCAGGCGGGCTCCCGCGGCGTACAGCGGGGTGCGCGGGCCGGGCACGTTGGAGATGACGAGGTTGCCCGGCGTCAGCCGGGACCCCAGGCGCAGCCGCGCGCTCAGCCGCATCGCCCGCGCGAACACCGCCGGCGGCGGGAACTCCGCGAAGTCGGTGAGCCGCTCGGCGGGCAGCGCGGAGAACAGCTCCTTGCTGCTGGTCATCGACTCGTGCACGCGCCGGACCCGCTGCACCGGGTCGGGCTCGTCGGTGGGCAGGACCGCCGAGAGCATCGACACCCGGTTGGTCCAGCGGTCGGTCTCCTCCCCCGTGCGCACCGAGACGGGCACCAGCGCGACGAGCGGGTCGTCCGGCAGCACGCCGCGGCGGTCGAGGAAGGTGCGCAGCCCCCCGGCGCACGCGGCCATGACGACGTCGTTGACCGTGGCGCCCAGTGCCGACTTCACCTGGCGGACGACGTCGAGCGACGTCGACCGGATGGCGAGCCTGCGGTGCGGCGTGATCGGCCCGTTGAACGGCGTGCGCGGCGGCCGGACGCTCGGCAGGGACGCCGGCCGGTCGGGCTCCTCGGGGCGGGTGCGGCCGAGGTTGAGCACCGTGCCGAGCGGGCCGCGCAGGCTGCGGCGGACGTCGTTGGCGGCCCGGACCAGCACCGGGTTGCGCGTCGCCCGGCCGATCTCGCGGGCGGTGCGGGTGGCCAGGAGCACCCCGCGCGCCGGCTTGCGGGCCAGGCCGAGCGCGCCGCGGGCGAGCATCTCGAGGTCGCCGGGCGGCCGCTCGGGCGTCCACGCGTCACCCTCGGGCGGCACGGTGCCGCCCTCCGGGCTGTCGTCGAGCATCAGCGTCATCAGCTCCACGCCCGACGCCCCGTCGATGGTGGCGTGGTGGACGATCGTCAGGACGGCGAAGCGGCGGTCGGCCAGCCCCTCGATGACGTAGGACAGCCACAGGGGCTTGCGCCGGTCGAGGGGCCGGGAGACCAGGCGGCCGGCCAGCGCCGCGAGCTGGTCGTCGGTGCCCGGCGGCGGGACGGCCGTGTGCCGCACGTGGAAGTCGAGGTCGAAGGCGGGGTCGGCCACCCAGTACGGGTGGTCCAGGCCCAGCGGCACCTCGGCCAGCCGCCGGCGCAGCGGCTCGAGCAGGTGCAGCCGTTGCTGCAGCTGGGTCCGCCACGCGTCGTAGGGCCGGTAGTCGGGAGTGTCCGGGCGCGTGTAGACCGACAGGCTCGAGACGTGGCCGAACTGCGCGGACGTCTCCAGGTGCAGGAACGCCGCGTCCAGACCCGACAGCTGCTTCACGGCCGCTGGCCTCCTCGGGGCGCGACACGGGGACCGACCGGCACCCCGCGGGGTGTGGCCGAGTGTGTCAGGCCCCACACTCGGCTGCGAGAGGGCCGGCACCCGCCCCGGCCCCCCGGAGACGAGGACACGCGATGCGCACTGCGGCGCTCCCCCGCACCCCGGCCGGTGAGGCTCCCCCGTGGCTGGGCGCCTCCCCGGTCGCCGCCCTGCTCGCGGCGCAGCGGCCGTGGCGCGAGGCGGCCGCGCTGGTGCGCTCCCCCGTGTGGCGCGGGCACGGCGTGCCCGACGGCGGCGGCCTGCCGGTCCTGCTGGTGCCCGGGTTCCTGGCCGGCGACCCGTCGCTGTCGCTGCTCGACCGCTGGCTGCGGGCCCGGGGCTACCGGACGTGCACCTCGCAGATCCGCGTCAACGTCGACTGCACCGGCCTGGCGGTCGAGCGCCTGGAGCGCCGGCTGGTCGAGCTCACCGACCGGGCCGGGCGCCCGGCGGCGATCGTGGGGCAGAGCCGCGGCGGGCTGTTCGCCAAGCTGGTGGCGGTGCGCCGGCCCGACCTCGTCCGCGGGATCGTGACGCTGGGCAGCCCGAACGTCGACCACCTGGCGATCAACCCGGTGGTCGCCGCCCAGGTCCGGCTGGTCGCGGCGCTCGGCACCGCCGGGGTGCCGGGGCTGTTCCGCGACGACTGCGTGCGGGGCGGCTGCGCCGACGACCTCGCCGCGGAGCTCGACCGGCCCTTCCCCGCCCACGTCCCCTACGTGTCGGTGTACTCCCGCAGCGACTGGGTGGTCGACTGGCACGCGTGCCTGGACCCGGCCGCCGACAACGTCGAGGTCGACTCCAGCCACATCGGCATGAGCGTCCACCCGGAGGTCTACCGGCTGCTCGGCCGGCGGCTGGCCGCCCTGGCGGCGCCGACCGCGGCGCCGGCCTGACGGGGACCGCGGCTCAGTCGCCGGCGACGGTGGCGATGAGGTCGCCCTCCTGGAGCACCTCGCCCTCGACGACGTGCAGCTCCTGCACCACGCCGGCGCGCTCGACGAGGACGGGGATCTCCATCTTCATCGACTCCAGGACCACCAGCGTGTCCCCCGCCGCGACCTGGGCTCCCGGCGCGACCAGGACCCGCCACACGCTCGAGACCATCTCGGCGTGGATCTCCTCGACCGCCACGCGGCACCTCCCTCGGGTCGGGTCCCATCCAAGCAGGTGACCCGCAGCGGGCGGCGGCTCAGCTGCCGGGCGCGGGGTCGCCGTCGGCCAGCCGGCCGAGCACCGCGCGCACCTCGTCCCCGTCGTGCGGGACCCCGGTCTCGGGCAGTCCCGACAGCGCCGCGGCGGCCGCCCGGGCAGCGGTGGCGGTGTCGTCGCCGCCGGCGCTGACGGTGGCCAGCAGCGCGTCGTACCAGGCGTCGAGGCGGTCGCCGGGCTCGTAGCCGCTCACCGCGACCACCTCGGTGCGGCCGGCGGTGCCGCGCACCCGGCCGGAGTCCGGCAGCCACCCGGTGACCCGCCCGGCGCGGCCCGGCGGCAGGGTGGCGCGCAGCTGGACGGCGACGGCGGCCCGCGGCGGGTGCTCCTCGGGCGTGCGGCGGCGCGGCCCGCGCTCGCCGGCAGCCGCGGCCAGCGCCAGGTCGACGGCGTCCACCCGGTGCGCGCGCTCGAGCACCGCCATGTCGAGGGAGAAGCCGGCCGCGATCTCGCCCAGCTCGCCGTCCTCGGAGACGCCCACGGTGACCAGGCCGCGCCAGCCCACCTCGGCCAGCCGCTTGGCGCCGGGCGGCACCTCCAGCGGCGGCTCGGGGGTCCAGGACACCCGGGCGGTGCCGGCGGCCCGGTCGCGGGCCACCGGGGTCGGGTAGCGCAGGCCCTCGTCGGTGACCAGCGCCAGCAGGCCGTGCTCGCTGGCCGGCTCGACGCCGTCCCCGCCGAGCCGCTCGAGCACCTCGGCCGGCGGGCCGATCCAGGTCAGCCCGGCAGCGGCCACCTCGCCGGCCAGCGCGGCGTTGCCGGCCAGCGCCGGCGGCACCGGCAGGACGGCGGCCACCCCGCTGCGGCGGGCGGCCTCGACGATCCGGTCGACGGCGAGGTAGGACTCCACCGCCGGCGCCGCGCCGAGCAGCACCGCGTCGTCGGCCAGCCGCACGTGCCGGGCCGACCGCTCGGCCTCGGAGTAGACGGCCACCGACTTCACGTCGAGCCGGGAGCAGGCCGCGATGACCGCGCACGCCGCGGGCCCCCGGCCCGCCACGAGCACGCTCTCGATCCCGTGCTGGGCCACGCCGATCCCCTCGTCCCTGGCGGGGTCCCCGTCGTCCCCGTCCCCGGCCATGGTCCCCCGCGGTACCGACACCTGCCCCACCGGCCGGGGTGTGTCCCACCCTCTTGTGGGACCCTGGGGCCAGTCCCGGCGGTCCCCGCCGACCACCCGACGACGAGGAGAGGAGGGCAGCGATGTCCAAGCGTGGACGCAAGCGGCGCTCCCGCAAGGGGAACAAGGCCAACCACGGCAAGCGCCCCAACGCCTGAGGAAGGACCCCTCTGCCCCCACCCCTGGCTGACGCTCGGGGCGGGACCCTGCAGAGGGCCGTTCCAGCACGAGACCACAGACAGCACGGCGCCCCGCACCGGATCGGTGCGGGGCGCCGTCGCGTGTGCTGCTAGTCCTCGGTGGACCAGTCGGTGCGGACCACCTCGGTGCGCACCTGCTCCACGCTGACCTGGGTGCCGTCCTCCTCGAAGGAGACGTGGGTCAGCTGCAGCTTGATCCGGTCCTTGAGCCCGATGGGCGGCTTGTCCCCGCCGCAGCGGCGCCGGACCAGCGCCTTGAACTCCTGCTCGATGCCGAACTGCCGCAGGCAGGGCGAGCAGTCCTCGAGGTGTTCGGCGATGACCTCGCGGCGGGCGTCGTCGGTCTCGTGGTCGAGGAACTCGAAGACGTGCGACAGCACGTCGTCGCAGGAGGAGATCTCGAGCGGGTGCTCCTGCCCGGTGCTCACGACCCGGCCCCCTCTCCGGCGCCGGCGCGGACGAAGCCGCGCTCGCGGGCGTAGTCGGCCAGCAGCTTCTGCAGCCCCCGCCGGCCGCGGTGCAGACGGGACATCACCGTGCCGATGGGCGTGCCCATGATCTCGGCGATCTCCTTGTAGGCGAAGCCCTCGACGTCGGCGAGGTACACCGCCAGCCGGAAGTCCTCCGGCAGCTGCTGCAGCGCGTCCTTGATGTCGGAGTCGGGCAGGTGGTCCAGCGCCTCGATCTCGGCCGAGCGCAGGCCGCTGGAGCTGTGCTCCTCGGCGGCGTAGAGCTGCCAGTCCTGCACCTGGTCGGTGGGGTACTGCTGCGGCTGCCGCTGCTTCTTGCGGTAGCTGTTGATGTAGGTGTTGGTCAGGATCCGGTACAGCCAGGCCTTGAGGTTGGTGCCCTCGGCGAACTGGTGGAACGCGGAGTAGGCCTTGACGAAGGTCTCCTGGACCAGGTCCTCGGCGTCGGCGGGGTTGCGGGTCATCCGCAGCGCCGCCGGGTAGAGCTGGTCGAGGAAGGGCAGCGCGTCGCGCTCGAACCGGGCGTCGCGCTCGGCGCGCGTCTCGGCGACCTCGGTGCGGCTGCCGCCCTCGCGGGCCTCGGGCACCTCGACGGGCGCGCCCGCGACCTGCGGGGTCTCGGCGGGCTCGACGGCGGGGTTCCCGCCTGCGGACTCCTCAGGCACCGACCGTCCTCTCTGCGGCACCCGGAGGCGGGCTGCCACATCGGTCGATCCTAGTCGCGCGGCGTCGGGCCGGCCCGGGGGCCGCCGGCGCGGGGCCCGGGTGCGGGCGCTGGAGACGGTGCTGCTCACGGTCCCTGCAACGGTGCCCGCCGCGAGGGTCATTCCCCGCCGCGGGAAGTCGGCGGCGGCCGCCGGGCCCGCTGGATACAGTGCCCGGCCGTGGCGGCGACCCCCGCGGTGCGGGCCCTGGAGAAGGCCCGTGTGGCGCACACCCTGCACCCCTACGACCCCGAGCACCCGAGCGACCAGGGTCACGGCGAGGCCGCGGTGGCCGCGCTCGGCGCCGACCCCCGGCAGGTGTTCAAGACCCTGGTCACCCGGGTCGACGGCGCGCTCACCGTGGCCGTCGTCCCGGTCAGCGGCAGCCTCGACCTCAAGGCCCTGGCCGCTGCGGCCGGCGGGCGGAAGGCGGCGATGGCCGACCCGGCCGACGCCGAGCGCACCACCGGCTACGTCGTCGGCGGCATCAGCCCGCTGGGGCAGCGCAAGGCGCTGCCGACGGTGGTCGACGCGTCGGCGCTGGCGTTCGGGACCGTGATGGTGAGCGCCGGCCGCCGCGGTCTGCAGGTGGAGCTGTCCCCGGCCGACCTCGTCCGCCTCACCTGCGCCCGCACCGCCCCGATCGCGCGCTAGCGATCCGGGGCGCCGTAGGGGGTGAGCAGCTGGTCGACCGGGGCGCTGTCGTCGGTGAGCACCTGCGCGTCGCCGGCGAGGGCGGCCACCTCCTCGGCCGAGGCCACCTGCCAGGTGGAGTCCTGCGCCAGCAGGGCCGCGGCGAGCGCCGCCTCGTCGGGCGGCCGGTGGGAGGCGACGGCGACCAGGTTGCCACCGTCCTCCCCGGCGAGCACCGGGGCGCGGGCCAGCAGCAGCACGTGCGGCCAGACCTGCCGCATGGTGGCCAGCTCCGCACGGACGAAGCCCAGGGGCGGGTGGTCGATGAGGTTGGCCACGTAGACGCCGTCGTCGGTGAGCGCGCGGTCGACCAGGCCGAGCGCCTCCACGGTGGTCAGCTGCCAGGGCACCGACAGGCCGCCGAAGGCGTCGCCGACGACCAGGTCGCGGGTGTCCCCGGCCTCCGCGCCCAGCCCGACGCGGGCGTCACCGATCCGCACCTCGAGGTCGGCGGACTCCACCAGCCCCAGCTGCTCGCGGTCGATCTCGACGACCCCGGGGTCCACCTCCAGCACGCGGCTGACCGTGCCGGGGCGCACCTGCGCCAGGTAGCGCGGCACGGTCGCCCCGCCGCCGCCCAGGTGCAGCGCCGACAGCGGCTCGCCCGCCGGTGCCATCGCGTCGGTCACCGCCGCGATCGCCCGCACGTACTCGAACTCCAGGTGCGTGGGGTCGTCGAGGTCGACGTAGGAGTGCCGCAGCGTGTCGAGCACCAGCACCCGGCCGCCGTCCCGCTCGGGGTCGGCCACCACGCGGGCGCAGTGGTAGGCGGTCTCCTCCTCGCACGGCGTCGGCGCGACCGCCGCGAGCAGCGACCCGGCGACGGCGAGCAGGAGCAGCCCGGCCGGGACCCGGCCGGCCCCGCCCGCGGCACTGCGGCGCAGCAGCACCCCGACCGCGACCCCGGCGACGACGGTGACCAGCCCGGTGCCCACCAGGATGCCGCTGCTGGGGAACACGGCGATGAGCAGGAACCCGGTGACGAAGGTGGCCGCGATGCCGCCGAGCGTGCCGATGCCCGACAGCTTCCCGACCACCGCGCCGGTCTCGTCGAGGGTGGCCAGCTGCAGCTTGACCACCATCGGCGGCACCGCCGACAGCAGCGCCGCGGGCACCACGACGGCGACGGCGGCCAGCAGCAGCACGCCGCCGGCGTCGGTGCCGGTCAGTAGCGACCCGGTGAAGCGGACCAGCGGGAGGACGGCGACCACCAGCGCCCCGCCGGCCACCATCAGCGGGGCGATGAGCCGCCGCGGGTCGGTGCGGTCGGCCGCCGCGCCGCCGGCCCAGGCGCCGATGGCGATCGCGGCCAGCGCGAACCCGATGACCGCGGTGTTGGTCTGCAGCGTGATGCCGACGTAGGGCGCGATCAGCCGCAGCCCGACGATCTCGAGCACCAGCACCGCGCCGGAGGACAGGAAGGTGACGCCGGCCGCCACCCAGCCGGGCAGCGCGCCACCCGTCGGCGTGGGGGTGCGGTCGACGGTCGCGCGCTCGCTCAGGACGGGACCCCTCAGAAGAGCGCCGGCTGGTCGGCGGGGGCGCTGGTGCCCTCCACCCGGGCCAGCAGCTCGGCGCCGTTGTTGCGGACGTTGTTCACCGCGGTGCCCACCGGGCGCAGCTCCAGCGCCTCGACGAGCTCCGGCGGGGTCGGCTCGGCCAGCGCGTCGACGTCGTCGCGGGCCGGGTCGAGCCAGTCGGCCCACCGCTCGCGCGGCAGCACCAGGGGCATCCGGTCGTGGATCTCGGTCAGGGTCCCGACCGCGGGGGCGGTGACCACGGTGCAGGTGTAGAGCCGGTCCTCGCCCTTGCCCCACACCTCGTACAGGCCGGCCATGGCGAGCACCGACCCGTCGGCGGGGGTGATGAAGAAGGGCTGCTTGCCCGGGGAGTCGAGCTTCTTCTGCCACTCGTACCAGCCGTCGGCCGGCACCAGGCAGCGCCGCGAGCGGGCGGCCGAGCGGAAGGCCGGCTTCTCGGTGAGCGACTCGACGCGGGCGTTGAGCAGCCGGTTGCCCACCGCGGGGTCCTTGGCCCAGGAGGGCACCAGCCCCCAGCGGACGGCGCGCAGCTCGCGGTGCCCGGCGCCGGTGGGGCTGCCCTCGGCGTCGCGTTCGCGCCTGGTGCGGACCACGTAGACGTCCTTGGTCGGCGCGACGTTGTAGTCCGCCCGGAGCGGCTGTTGCCCCTCGGCGGGGACCGCCTCGAACTCGACCACGAGGTCCTCGGGACGGCGGGTGGCGGCGTAGCGACCGCACATGGCTGGTCCTCCCGGCTGTCGGGCCGGCCCGGACGGGCCCGCGCGACCGACTCTAGGCGGGACCGGGGACAGCGCGACCGTGGAAGGACCCCCGTGCCCCCACCACCCGCAGGCCCGCGGCGGGACCCTGCACGGGAGCCGTCCAGGCGCGAGGATCGACCCGTGACCGCGACCCAGAACCCACCGCACCAGCAGCCGAAGACCGCGAGCGAGTCCGCCGAGCGGCGCTACGCGACGGTCAACCCCTTCACCGGCGAGGTCGAGAAGGAGTTCGACTTCACGCCGACCGAGGCCATCGACGGGATCGTCGGGAAGGCGCACGCCGCCTACCAGGAGTGGCGGCAGCGCCCGGTCGAGGAGCGCGCCGCCGTCGTCCGGCGGGCCGCCGAGCTCATGGACGAGCGCCGCGACGACCTCGCACGGCTCATCACCACCGAGATGGGCAAGCGGCACGAGGAGGCGACCGGCGAGCTCTTCCTGTGCTCGATGATCCTCAAGTACTACGCCGACAACGGCCCCGGCTTCCTCGAGCCCACGCAGATCACGCCGCTGATGGGCAAGGGCGAGGCGGTCGTCGAGACGCAGCCGGTCGGCGTGCTGCTGGCCATCGAGCCGTGGAACTACCCCTTCTACCAGGTGGTCCGCGTGGCCGGCCCGAACCTGGTGCTGGGCAACACCGTGATCCTCAAGCACGCCGAGATCACCCCGCAGTGCGCGGTGGCCATCGAGCAGCTGTTCACCGACGCCGGCGCCCCCGAGGGCGTCTTCACCAACACCTTCCTGCGCATCGACGACGTCGAGCA
The DNA here is from genome assembly GCF_900115505.1 of Geodermatophilus dictyosporus. Taxonomy (GTDB): domain Bacteria; phylum Actinomycetota; class Actinomycetes; order Mycobacteriales; family Geodermatophilaceae; genus Geodermatophilus; species Geodermatophilus dictyosporus. The sequence goes on from NZ_FOWQ01000002.1 coordinate 263,890, forward strand.
GGTCATCGCCGACCCCCGCATCCAGGGCGTCACCCTCACCGGCAGCGAGCGCGCGGGCTCCGCCGTCGGCGCCCTGGCCGGCAAGCACCTCAAGAAGTCGGTGCTCGAGCTCGGCGGCAGCGACCCGTTCATCGTGCTCGACGCCGAGGACATGGCCGCCACGGTCAAGGCCGCCACCATGGGCCGGATGCAGAACACCGGCCAGGCCTGCACCGCCTCCAAGCGGCTGATCGTCACCGAGGAGAACTACGAGCCGTTCGTGGAGGGCCTCAAGCAGGCGTTCTCCACCTTCTCCCCCGGTGACCCGGCCGACCCCTCGACGTCGCTGGCCCCGCTGTCGAGCGAGCGGGCCGCGCAGGACCTGCACGCGCAGATCCAGGACGCCGTCGACAAGGGCGCCACCGTCGTGGCCGGCGGCAAGCGGCCCGAGCACCCGGGCGCCTTCGTCGAGGCCACGATCCTCACCGACGTGACCCCGGAGATGCGGGCCTACCGCGAGGAGCTCTTCGGCCCCGCGGCCGTCGTCTACAAGGTCAAGGACGCCGACGAGGCGGTCGCGCTGGCCAACGACAGCGACTTCGGCCTCGGCGCCACGGTCATGAGCAGCGACCTCGACCGCGCCCGGGCGGTGGCCGAGCGGCTCGAGGCCGGCATGGTGTGGATCAACCAGCCCACCGGCTCCTCCCCCGAGCTGCCCTTCGGCGGGATCAAGCGCTCCGGCTACGGCCGCGAGCTCTCCGAGCTGGCGATGTTCGAGTTCGCCAACCGGCGGCTGGTCCGCACGGTGCCGGTGAAGAAGCCGAAGCCGCCGGTCGGCGGTTGAGCGGTGGGCGGTGCGGTGTCGCCTCCCGGGCAGGATGGACCCGTGACCGAGGTCTGGACGACACCGCACAGCCCGACGCCCGTCGACGCCGTCGTCCCGCTGCCCGGGTCGAAGTCGATCACCGCGCGGGCGCTGGTGCTGGCCGCGCTCGCCGAGGGCCCGAGCCGGGTCGTCCGCCCGCTGCGGGCGCGCGACACCGAGCTCATGGCCGCCGGGCTGCGCGCCCTCGGCGTGCGCGTCGAGGACGACGGCCCCGACTGGCGGGTGACGCCCGGCGCGCTGCGCGGCCCGGCCGAGGTCGACGCCGGGCTGGCCGGCACCGTGCTGCGGTTCCTCCCGCCGGTGGCCGCGCTCGCCGACGGACCGGTCCGGGTGGACGGCGACCCGCGGCTGCACGAGCGGCCCAACGCCGGCCTGGTCGCGGCACTGCGCGACCTCGGCGTCCGGGTCGACGACGACGGCCGCGGCCGGGCGCCGTTCACCGTGCACGGCACCGGCGGGGTGCGCGGCGGCGCGGTGACCGTGGACGCGAGCGAGTCCTCCCAGATCGTCTCGGGCCTGCTGCTGGCCGCCGCCCGCTTCGCCGGGGGCCTCGACCTGGCCCTGGCCGGCGGGGTGCCGTCGATGCCGCACGTGGAGATGACCGTGACGGCGCTGCGCGAGCACGGGGTGGACGTCGTCGCCACCGGGCGGGGGTGGCGGGTCGCCCCCGGGCCGGTCGCGGCGCGGGACCGCGTGGTCGAGCCCGACCTGTCCAACGCCGCGCCGTTCCTCGCCGCCGCGCTGGTCACCGGCGGGCGGGTCACCGTCCCCGACTGGCCGGAGGTCACCACCCAGCCCGGCGCGCAGCTGGACCGGCTGCTGGCGGGGATGGGCGCCGACGTCGAGCGCACCCCCGGCGGGCTGCGGGTCACCGGCACCGGCCGGATCGCGCCGCTGGTGGCCGACCTGCACGAGGTGGGCGAGCTGACGCCGGTGCTGGCCGCGCTGTGCGCGCTCGCCGACGGCCCCTCCCGGCTCACCGGGATCGGCCACCTGCGCGGCCACGAGACCGACCGGCTGCAGGCGCTCGACGAGGTGCTCACCGCCGTCGGCGCCCGGGTCGAGCAGCTGCCCGACGGGCTGGTGGTCACCCCCGGCCCGGGCCGCCCGGCGCTGGTCGACTCCTACGCCGACCACCGCATGGTGCACGCCGCCGCCGTCCTCGGCCTGGCGGTCGACGGGGTGCGGGTGTCGGGGCCGGAGGCGGTCGCCAAGACGCTGCCGGACTTCCGCGAGCGCTGGGCGGGCATGCTCGCGGCGACCGCGGAGGTGCCCTCCTGAGCCGCCGGCACGACAGCCGGTCGGACGAGGACGACATCCGCGTCCGGCCCAACCGGCGTGGCTCGCGGCCGCGCACCCGCACCCGCCCGGTGCACGCCGACGCCGTCCCGGGGCTGGTGGTCGCCGTCGACCGCGGCCGCATGACCGTGCGGGTCGAGGGTGCCGACGGCGCGCCGGTCGAGGTGACCGCGATGCGCGCCCGCGAGCTGGGCCGGCACGGCGTGGTGGTCGGCGACCGGGTGCGGCTGGTCGGCGACACCAGCGGCCGGCCCGACACCCTGGCCCGCATCGTCGTCATCGAGGACCGGACGACGTCGCTGCGGCGCACCGCCGACGACACCGATCCCACCGAGCGGGTGGTCGTGGCCAACGCCGAGCTGCTCGTCGTCGTCACCTCGGTGATCGACCCCGACCCGGCGCTCGGCTTCCTCGACCGCTGTCTGGTGGCGGCGTTCGCCGGTGGCCTGGAGCCGCTGTTCTGCCTGACCAAGACCGACCTGGCCAGCGCGCGGCCCCTGCTCGACCGCTACGCCGGGCTCGACGTCGACGCGGTGCCCATGTCGCGGGAGGCGCCGCTGGACCCGCTGCTGGCGCGGCTGACCGACCGCACGAGCGTGTTCGTCGGGCAGTCGGGGGTGGGCAAGTCGACGCTGGTCAACCGCCTGGTGCCCGACGCCGACCGGGCCACCGGCGACGTGAGCAAGGTCGGCAAGGGCCGGCACACCTCGTCGTCGGCGGTGCTGTTCGACCTGCCCGGCGGCGGCACGGTCATCGACACCCCGGGCATCCGCTCGTTGGGGCTGGCGCACGTCACCGCCGACGACGTGGTCGGCGCGTTCGACGACCTGGCCGAGGGCGCCGTCGACTGCCCGCCCGGCTGCGGGCACTCCGCCGAGGACCCCGACTGCGCGCTGGACGCCTGGGCCACGGCCGGGCCACCGGGCCGCGCCGAACGGCTGGCCAGCGTGCGGCGGCTGCTCGACGCGGTGGGCCAGCTCGGCCCCGGCTACTAGGAGGCTCCGTGGAGCAACAGGTCCACTTCACCACCCTGGCCACCCCGGACCTCGATGCGGCGCGGCGGTTCTACGTCGACGGCCTCGGCTGGACGCCCCTGCTCGACGTGCCCGGCGAGATCGTCTTCTTCCAGGTCGCACCGGGCACGGTGCTCGCCTTCTTCGAGGCGGCGCAGTTCGGCCAGGACCTCGGCACCGGCCCGGAACGCCCGGCCGTCTCCGGCGTGACGCTGGCGCACAACGTGGGCGACCGCGACGCCGTCCGGGCACTGGCCGACGCGATGGCCGCCGCCGGGGGCACGGTGCTCACCGCCCCGGAGGAGGGCGCGTTCGGCGGCGTGTTCCACGCGCTGGTGCGCGACCCCAACGGCGTCGTCTGGGAGGTCGCGCACAACCCCGGCTGGTCGGTCGACGCCGACGGGACCGTGCGGCTCGGCTAGACCGCGCCCCGGCGCCGCGCGCGGCGGAACAGGTCGTCGGGCACGGGCTCGTCGACCGCCTCGATGCGCAGGTCGTGGGTCTCGCCCGCGTAGGTGCCGTCGAGCGCCTCGGCCCACACGCAGACGCCGGTCCGCACGTCGAGCCGGACGAGGTGTGCGGTCGGGTACTCCACGCCCTCGGGGACGCTGCCCCACTCGAGCTCGTCGACCCGCCGGCTCCGGAGCAGGGGGCAGCAGCCGCAGCGCGGCTCGTACCGGTCGGTGGGCACGGCCAGCGCCTCCCACGCCGGGCGGCCGGCGTGCTCGACCTCGCGCAGGCCGTCGAGCTCCAGCGCCGCCCCCGCGGCAGGTGCCCGCGCGTCCGGGTCGAGGCCGTCGGCGAGCTCCTCCGGCCGCAGCTCGGCCACCCAGCGGTAGTCCTGCCACATCGGGTCGTGGTCGGCGCCGGTCTCGCGGACGACGCCGAGCAGCCGGCCCCCGGCGTCCTCGACGCGCAGCAGGTCGGGCCGGCGCAGCCACGCCCGGACCGGTGCCGACCAGGCACCGTCGCGGCGCCGGCGCTCGGTGAACCGCAGCGTCGACCAGCGCTCGGGCGAGGAGCGGGCGAGCGCGCGGAAGGCGTCGGCGCTGGGCACGTCCGGAGTGTGGCCCCCCGGGCGGACACCTGTCCTGCGAGTGGTCGTGCTCTGACCACGGGTGTGGTCAGAGCACGACCACTCCCGGGGAGGTGCCGGGTCTAGACGTCGACCCAGCCGCCGGAGCGCCAGTACAGGCCCGCGGAGCGGCTCAGCAGGCCCTCGTCGACCAGGTAGCGCCGCAGCGCCGCCGTGTCGGGGTGCCAGACGGCCAGCAGCGCGTTGACCTCCCGCTCGGGGTAGCGGACGCCGACGTCGAAGACCCGCACCAGGTGCTCGAGCACCACCCGCCGCTTGCTCCGCTGTGCGGGGATGGACACCAGCCGGCCCTCGCGGACGAACGCGGCCAGGACGGCGGACTCCGCGGGGTCCTCCGACAGCGGCTCGGGCGCCGGCGCGGCCTCGGCGGCGGCCCGGGCGGCAGCCGCGAACCGGTCGGTCACCAGCTCGAGCACGTGCCCGTCGCGGCGCACCAGGCCCCCGCGTGCCAGCCGCCGGGCGGCCAGCGCGACGTCCTTGAGCTCCAGCCCGGACGCGGCGGCGACCTCCTCGATCGTCCCGGCACCCAGAGCCAGGGCCGCGACCACCTTCAACCGGGTGGGGTCGGCCAGCAGCCCCACGATCCTCGCCGCCTCCACCCCAGCGACGGTATCCGCGCATCGACCTGCATGGGCCCGGGTAGGCGGGATTCCATGGTGAGCCCCATCGACATCCAGAAGGCCCTCAAGGGCATGGACTACCCGGCGACCAAGGAGCAGATCCTCGAGCACGCCAAGGGCGGCGGGAAGGACGTGCTCGACGCGCTGCAGAAGATCGACGACCGCGAGTACGAGGGTCCCAGCGGGGTCAGTGCCGCGGTCTTCGACTGACGCCCCGCTAGGTTCGGTGCCCATGACACCGGGCCGGGACTTCACGGGGGACATGCACCTGGCACACGTGCTCGCCGACCAGGCGGACTCCATCAGCATGGACCGCTACAAGGCCCTCGACCTCGCCGTCGAGACCAAGCCGGACCTGACGCCGGTCACCGACGCCGACCGCGCCGTCGAGGAGCAGCTGCGGATCACCCTCGCGCGGGCCCGCACCCGGGACGCCGTCCTCGGCGAGGAGTTCGGCGTCACGGGGCACGGCCCGCGGCGCTGGGTGCTCGACCCCATCGACGGGACGAAGAACTTCGTCCGCGGCGTGCCGGTCTGGGCCACGCTCATCGCCCTGTTCGACGGCGACGAGGCGGTCGTCGGCCTGGTGTCGGCCCCGGCGCTCAACCGGCGCTGGTGGGCGGCCAAGGACGTCGGCGCCTGGACCGGGCGGCGGCTGGAGTCGGCCACCCGCTGCCGGGTCTCGGGCGTCTCCGACCTCGGGGACGCGAGCATGTCCTTCTCCAGCCTGTCGGGCTGGGAGGAGCGCGGGGTCCTCGACGGCTTCCTCGACCTGACCCGGTCGGTCTGGCGCACCCGCGCCTACGGCGACTTCTGGAGCTACGTGCTCCTCGCCGAGGGCGCGGTGGACGTCGCCTGCGAGCCCGAGGTGTCGCTGTGGGACCTCGCCGCGCTCGACGTCATCGTGCGCGAGGCCGGCGGCCGGTTCACCGACCTCTCCGGCGCCCCCGGGCCGGCCGGTGGCAGCGCCCTGGCCACCAACGGCCACCTGCACGACGCCGCGCTGGCCCACCTGCGCCTGCCCGACCCCCCGGCCTAGCCGCGCACGCGACGGCGGCCCCTCCCCGGGTCCGGGGAGGGGCCGCCGTGGTCTCAGGCCGTCGGGCGGGGACCGCCGGTCCCGCGGCCGCCGGTGCGGGCGAGCTGGGCCACCTCGTCGAACAGCGCCACGGGGCGTCCTCCCTTCCGAGGTGGGGTCCGCGCCGGACCCCGCCACCGGGTCAACGGCCCCCGCGCCCACGCCCTTCCGTGGGCGCCACCGGCGGCTCCGGCGTCCGCCGGGGTTCCACCGGGGTGCCGGTCCCCCGCCCGGCCAGCACCGCCGCGCCGACCGCGGACGCGCTGCGCAGCGGCAGGTACGTCACCGGCCGGCCGAGTGCGTCGGCGAGGCCCTGCCGGACCAGCGGCGAGCGCCCGCCGCCACCGGTGAGGACGACGGGTCCCGCCCCCGGGCCGCCCAGCAGGCCGACGGCGGCCGCGGTCGCCGACAGCACCCCCTCGACCGCGGCGCGGGCGAGGTCGGCGCGGGTGGTCGCGGCCGTGAGCCCCGTCCAGCCGGCCCGGTCGTCCGGCCCGGCCACGCCGCCCCGCTCGCCGGTGAGGTACGGCGCGAACACCGCACCCCCGGCGCCGAGCGGCGACTGCGCGGCGAGCTCGAAGAGCTCCCCCGGTGCCACGCCGAGGACGCCGGCCGCCCACGTCCAGGCCGACCCGCCGTTCTGCAGCGCGGCCATGGCGTACCAGCTCCCGCCGGTGTCGGCGTAGGCGTGCACCGGCGGGTCGTCGGCCGGCGCGGGCACCACGCCCGGGCTCAGCACCTGGGCGCCGGTGCCGAGGTTGACCAGCAGCCCGTCGGCCGTGCCGGCGGCCAGCAGCGCCAGCGGGGTGTCCGCGCCGCCGACGACCACCGGCACCTCCGCCCCGCCGAGGACGGCGACGCCGGCGACCTCCGCCGACGGGCGCACCGCCGGCAGCAGCTCCGCGGGCACCCCGGCGGCGGCGCGGGCGGCGCCGGACCAGCCGTCCGCGACGACGTCCCACAGCAGCGTGGCCGAGGCGTCGCTGCGGTCGGTGACCCGCGGGTCGGCGCCGGGCAGGAGGGTGGCGCGCAGCGCGTCCTTGGGCAGCAGCACCGCCGCCGCTCGGGCCACGAGGTCCGGCTCGTGGGCAGCCAGCCAGGCCAGCACCGGGCCAGTCATCCCGGGCACCAGCGGGTTGGCCAGCGCCGCCCGGTCGGCGGCGGGCAGGGCGCGCCACCGGGCCACCTCGGCGGCGGCGCGGCGGTCGGGCCACAGCACCGCGGGCGCCAGCGCCGCACCGGCCCCGTCGACGAGGACCGCGCCGTGCATCTGCCCGGACAGGCCCAGCGCGGCGACCGGCCGGCCGCCCAGCGCGGGCAGCAGCCGGGCGAGGGCGTCGTCGAACGCCTGCCGCCAGGTGGCCACGGCGCACTCGGCGCGGTCGGGCGCCGGGCGCTCGACGGGGTAGCCGGCCTCGGTCTCGGCGACCAGCCGGCCCTCCCCGTCGAGGGCCACCAGCTTCAGGCCGCTGGTGCCGAGGTCGGCGCCGAGCAGCACGGCGGTCACCGCGGGCCGTGCGCCGGCCCGCCGCCGCGGCCGTTGCGGTCGGCGAGCAGCCCGGCCAGCGTGCTCAGCGCGATCTCGGCCGGCGTGCGGGAGCCGATGTCCAGCCCGATCGGCCGGTGCACCCGGGCGACCTCCTCCGGCGGGACGCCGAGCGCGGCCAGCGCCGCCACGTGCGGGCCCTCGTGCCGAGGGTTGCCCATGACGCCGACCCAGCGCACCCGGCGGGCCAGGGCGTCCCGCAGCACCTCGCCGAGCTCGGGCCGGTGGTGGTCGGTGACCACGACGTCGGCGTCCGAGAGGTCCCCGGTCAGGTCGTCGAGCGCGACCAGGCCGGCCCCGCGCGCCGGGTCGGGGTCGAGCAGCACGGTGCGGAAGCCGAGTTCGGGCGCCCAGCGCTGCAGTACCTCGGCCACGGGCGAGGCGAAGACGGCCACCAGCACCCGGCCGGTGGAGGCCGGCGCCGGGGCGCCGTGCGCGACGCCGCAGTTCGGGTCGGTGCTCACCGCTCCTCCTCCTCGAGGTGGCCGACCAGCGCCTCGGCGAAGGCCGGCGCCCGGAGCGCGCTCGAGTGGTCACCGGGGACGACGGCCACCCGGGCGTCGGGGATGGCCGCGGCGAGCACCTCGGGGCGGGCCGCGAGCGGGTCGGCGTCACCGGCGAGGACGAGCGTGGGCGCGGTGATCGCCCCCCAGTCGGCCTCCCGGGTGTGCACCGCCCGGGCGTGCGCGGCCAGGGCGTGCCGGTCGGCGGCGAGGGCGTCGGCCAGCCGGCGGTACGGGGCGGTCACGGGATCGCGCACCTCGGCGACGTCGACCGCCTCGAACGCCGCGGCCAGCCCCGCCATGAGGACGCGGTGGCGCTCGGCCCCACCGGGCTCGACGAGCGGGGCGCCCACGCCGCAGACCACCAGCCGGCGCACCCTCCGGTCGGCGGCCGCGGTGAGCAGCGCGACCGTCGCGCCCATCGAGAAGCCGGCCAGGTCGAACGAGTCGTGGCCCAGCGCGTCGGCCACCCGGCGCAGGTCGTCGGCCATCCGGAGCTCTCCGTAGGCGCCGGGGTCGTGCGGCTTGTCCGACCTCCCGTGCCCGCGGGCGTCGACGCCGACGACCTCCCGCCCGGCCGACAGGAGGACCCCGAGGACGCCGGTGCCGACCCAGTTGAGCCGGGTGTCGGCGACGAAGCCGTGCTGGAGGTACACCGGCGGCCGGTCACCGGGAGCATCCCACCGGTGCACGGCGACCTCGACGCCGTCGGCCCCCGGCACCCGCTGTCGCGTCGCCGGCACGGTCACGCGGCGCGCTCCGGGCTGTCGCCGTAGGCATAGGAGGCGTCGGCGTAGCGGCCGCCCTGCGCCACCCCGGGCGGGGCGATCTCGCCGAGCCGCGCGAGGTCGTCGCCGGTCAGCCCGACGGCGGCGGCGACGACGTTCTCCTCCAGGTAGGGCCGCCGCTTGGTGCCGGGGATGGGCACGACGTCGTCGCCCTGCGCGAGCACCCAGGCCAGCGCGAGCTGGCCGGGCGTGCAGCCTCGCTCCTCCGCCATCGCGCGGACGGCGTCGACCAGCCGCAGGTTCGCCGCGAACGCCTCGCCCGTGAAGCGCGGGTGGCCGCGGCGCCAGTCGTCCTCGGCGAAGTCCTCGGGGCCGCGGATGGCGCCGGTGAGGAAGCCGCGGCCCAGCGGGCTGAACGGCACGATGCCGATCCCGTGCTCGCGCGCCACGCCGAGGACCTCGTTCTCCAGGTCGCGGGTCCACAGCGACCACTCGCTCTGCAGTGCGGCGATCGGGTGCACCGCGGCGGCGCGGCGGATCGAGGCGGCCGACGCCTCCGACAGCCCGAGGTGGCGGACCTTGCCCTGCGCCACCAGCTCGGCCATCGCGCCGACGGTGTCCTCGATCGGCACCCGCGGGTCCACCCGGTGCTGGTAGTAGAGGTCGATGACGTCGACGCGCAGCCGGCGCAGGCTCGCCTCGGCGCGGGCCCGCACGTTCTCCGGCCGGCCGTCGATGTCCATCCCCCCGCGGTCGTTGCGCGACAGCGAGAACTTGGTGGCCAGCTGCACCTCGTCGCGCCGGCCGCGGATCGCCTCGCCGACGAGCTCCTCGTTGTGCCCGTCGCCGTAGACGTCGGAGGTGTCGAGGAAGGTGACGCCGAGGTCGAGCGCGCGGTGGACGGTGGCGAGGGACTCGTCGCGGTCGGCGGCGCCGTACATCTGGCTCATGCCCATGCAGCCGAGGCCGAGGGCGGAGACGGTCAGGCCACCGCCCCGACCGTCGCGGCCGAGCGTGCGGGTACCGACGGGAGAGGTCATGCCCGCAGTCTCGTCCCGGCGCGCGCGGCGCCGCCACCGCCGTTTCCGGGCCGGGAGCCCGGGTAGCCGCCCGGGCAGCGATCCCCCGGGAGGACCCATGAGCGCGCGCCCCGCCCGCCGCACCGCCCGCCTGCTCGGCCTGGCCAGCCTCGGTCTCGGGACCTCGATGCTGGCCTCACCCGCGGGCGTCGCCCGGTTCGCCGGCGTCGACGACTCCCCCGTCGCGGTGCCGGTGATCACCGCCGTCGGCGCCCGGGAGCTGGCGCACGCCGCCGGCCTGCTCGCCGGGCGCCCCGGCTGGGCGTGGACCCGGGTCCTCGGCGACGCGGTCGACCTGACCGTCATGGGCGTCGCGCTGTCGAACCGGCGCGGCCGGCGGTACGAGCAGCTGCGCACCGTCATCGGCGGCGCCGCGGCCCTGGCGGCGCTGGACCTGCTCACCGCCCTGCGCTCGCGGCGGCGGTCGTCGGCACCCTCCCTGACCCCGGTGCGGCGGCCGACGACGGGGCTGGTCGCGCCGATGGTCGACGTCCGCCCGGCCCTCGCCGGCGAGCCGCGGCGGCCGGTGACCGCACCGCCCGCCGCCGCCGGCGCCTAGCCCCGGGCGAGGGCGTCAACGCGGGCCACCTCGTCCGCCGAGAGCGCGAAGCCGGCGATGGCCAGGTTGGCCCGGATCCGCTCCGGGGTCGCCGACTTCGGGATCACCACGACGCCGTGCTCGACGTGCCAGCGCAGCACCACCTGCGCCGGGGTCACGCCGTGGGCGTCGGCGACCTCGCGCAGCACGGGGTCGGCGAGGTCGGTGTTCTTGAACGGGCTGTAGCCCTCCAGCACCACGCCGCGCTCGCGGTGCCCGGCCTCGACGGCCGCGTCGTACCGCGACGGCGCCCAGCTGACCTGGTTGACCTCCGGCGTCACCCCGGTGGCCGCGGTGAGCCGGTCGACCTGCTCCAGCGAGTGGTGGCTGACCGGCCGGCCTCGCGCGGCGGCAGCTTCGTCGTCACGAAGACCTCGTCGCGGTCGAGCCCCGAGTCGCGCAGCGCCCGGCCCACCTCGGCCTCGTTTCGGTACACCGTCGCGGTGTCCAGGTGCCGGTAGCCGGCGTCCAGGGCCGTCCGGACGGCGTCGTAGCAGGTGGGGCCGGTCATCTGCCAGGTGCCGAAGCCGAGCAGCGGCATGGCGCCGCCGCCGGGCAGCGGCGCGGTGGGGAGGGGCGCGGTCATGCCCGTGCCCTGCCCGGGTCCGCCGCGCACGACACCGCCGCCGGCGGACGGACGAGGACGGGAACCCGTCGACGACGGGCCGCGCCGGTACACCCGCGCGCCCCCCGGCGCCGGTGCGCACCCCTCGTCGGCCCGCAGGCCCGTCGTCGTCACGGCGGACGGGACGGCGCGCGCGGCCGGGACTCATCGCGGGTGGTGGGATGGGGGCAGTGCGCCCGTCCCGGGTGCCGGTGCGAGGAGGTCCGCGTGCAGTACGCCGAGTCCGTCGTCGACCTGATCGGCGGCACCCCGCTGGTCCGGCTGTCGCGCGTCACCGCCGACCTCGGCCCGGACGCGCCGCTGGTGCTGGCGAAGGTCGAGTACCTCAACCCCGGCGGCTCGGTGAAGGACCGCATCGCCGTGCGCATGGTCGACGACGCCGAGGCCAGCGGGGAGCTGGAGCCGGGCGGGACGATCGTGGAGCCGACCAGCGGCAACACCGGGATCGGCCTGGCGCTGGTCGCCCAGCAGCGCGGCTACAGGTGCGTCTTCGTCTGTCCGGACAAGGTCAGCCAGGACAAGATCAACGTGCTGCGGGCGTACGGGGCCGAGGTGCACGTCTGCCCCACCGCCGTCGACCCGCTGGACCCCCGGTCCTACTACTCGGTCTCCGACCGGCTGGCCCGCGAGACACCCGGCGGCTGGAAGCCCGACCAGTACGCCAACCCGGCCAACCCGCGGTCGCACTACGAGACGACCGGCCCGGAGATCTGGGAGCAGACCGAGGGGAAGGTGACCTGCTTCGTCACCGGCGTCGGCACCGGCGGCACGATCAGCGGCATCGGCCGCTACCTCAAGGAGGTCTCCGACGGCCGCGTGAAGGTGGTCGGCGTCGACCCGGAGGGCTCGGTCTACTCCGGCGGCACCGGCCGCCCCTACCTCGTCGAGGGCGTGGGCGAGGACTTCTGGCCCGAGGCCTACGACCGCGGCATCGCCGACGAGATCGTCCCGGTGTCCGACGCCGACTCCTTCCACATGACCCGGCGGCTGGCCCGCGAGGAGGGCCTGCTCGTCGGCGGGTCGTGCGGCATGGCCGTCGCCGGCGCGCTGCGGGCCGCCGAGGGACTGGGCAGGGACGACGTCGTCGTGGTGCTCCTGCCCGACGGCGGCCGCGGCTACCTGAACAAGATCTTCAACGACCAGTGGATGGCCGACTACGGCTTCCTGGACGTGACGGGGACCGGCGAGACGGTCGGCGAGCTGCTGTCGGCCAAGGGCGGGGCCACGCCGGAGCTGGTGCACACCCACCCCAACGAGACCGTGCGCGACGCCATCGACATCCTCCGCGAGTACGGCGTCAGCCAGATGCCCGTGGTCAAGGCCGAGCCGCCGGTGACCGCCGGCGAGGTGGTGGGCTCGGTGGACGAGAAGGTGCTGCTCGACGCGCTGTTCGCCGGCCGGGCGTCGCTGGCCGACCGGGTCGAGAAGCACATGTCGGGGCCGCTGCCGATCATCGGCTCCGGCGAGCCGGTGAGCGCCGCCGTCGCCGAGTTCGGCGACGCCGACGCCCTGGTGGTGCACGTCGACGGCAAGCCCGCCGGCGTCGTCACGCGGCAGGACGTGCTCGGCCACCTGGCGGGGGTGACCCGGTGAGCGGGTTCGACACCCGGGCGATCCACGCCGGGCAGGACCCGAACCCGGCCACCGGGGACGTGGTCGTCCCGCTGCACCTGGCCACGACGTTCAAGCAGGACGGCGTCGGCGGGCTGCGCGGCGGCTACGAGTACGCCCGCAGCGGCAACCCGACCCGCGCCGCGCTGCAGGAGCTGCTCGCCTCGCTCGAGGAGGGCGTCGCGGGGCTGGCCTTCGCCTCGGGGCTGGCCGCCGAGGACACCCTGCTGCGCACCGTCTGCGAGCCCGGCAGCCACGTCGTCCTCGGCGGCGACGCCTACGGCGGCACCTACCGGCTCATCTCGAGGGTCGTCTCGCGCTGGGGCGTCGAGCACACCCCGGCCGACCTCAACGACCCCGACGCCCTGCGCGCGGCGATCCGGCCCGGGAGCACGCGGGTGGTCTGGTGCGAGACGCCGACCAACCCGCTGCTCAACGTCGCCGACATCGCGCTCACCGCGGAGGTCGCGCACGAGGCGGGCGCGATCCTGGTCGTGGACAACACCTTCGCCAGCCCGTACCTGCAGCGGCCGCTGACCCTCGGCGCCGACGTCGTCGTGCACTCGACGACGAAGTACCTGGGCGGGCACTCCGACGTCGTCGGCGGCGCGCTGGTCGTCGGCGACGACGACCTCGCCGAGCAGCTTGCCTACCACCAGAACGCGATGGGCGCGGTGTCCGGGCCGCTGTCGGACTGGCTGGTGGTGCGCGGCATCAAGACCCTCGGCGTGCGCATGGACCGCCACCAGGACAACGCCGGCCGGATCGCCGAGTACCTGCTGGAGCACCCGGCCGTCTCCCGGGTGCTCTACCCCGGGCTGCCCGACCACCCCGGCCATGACGTCGCGGCGAAGCAGATGTCCGGCTTCGGCGGGATGCTGTCGTTCCGGCTGGCTGCCGGCGAGGAGGCGGCGCTGCGGGCGTGCGAGCGCGCGCAGCTGTTCACGCTGGCCGAGTCCCTCGGCGGCGTCGAGTCGCTCATCGAGCACCCGCACCGGATGACGCACGCCAGCGCGGCCGGGTCGCCGCTGGAGGTGCCGGCCGACCTGGTGCGGCTGTCGGTGGGCATCGAGGACGTCGACGACCTGCTCGCCGACCTCGAGCAGGCGCTCGCCTAGTCCCCGTCGAGCAGGGCGAGCGCGCCGGTCGGGCACTGCTGCACGGCGTCCCGGACGGCGCCGTCGTCGGCGGGGTCGTCCTGGAGCAGCCGCACCGCGCCGTCGTCGTCGACCTCGAAGACGTCGGGCGCGAGCAGCTCGCACTGCCCGGACCCGACGCAGCGCTCCCGCTCGACGGCGACCCGCATCAGCGCACGCCCGTCAGCCGGGCCGGCAGGTGCTTGAGCCCGTTGACGAACGACGAGCGCAGCCGGTCGGGCGGGCCGGTGACCTCCAGGTCGGGCAGCTGGTCGAACAGCGCCCGGAAGGTCACCTGCAGCTCCCGGCGGGCCAGGTGTGCGCCCAGGCAGAAGTGCGGCCCCCGGGAGCCGAAACCCACGTGCGGGTTGGGGTCGCGGCCGACGTCGAAGCGCTGGGGGTCGGCGAAGACGGCCGGGTCGCGGTTGGCGGCGTTGTAGAACAGCAGGAACTTCTCACCGGCCGTGAACCGGTGCCCGCCGACCTCGCCGTCCCGGGTGGCGGTGCGGCGCATCCAGGTGACCGGGCTGACCCACCGCACGACCTCCTCGACGGCGGTGCGGTCCAGCGACGGGTCGGCGGCCCACCGCGCCCGCTCCTCCGGCCACTCCGACAGCGCCAGCAGGCCCTGGGAGATGGCGTTGCGGGTCGTCTCGTTGCCGGCCACCAGCAGCAGGATGAAGAACGAGGCGATCTCCTGGGAGGTGAGCCGCTCGCCGTCGACCTCGGTGGTGACCAGCGCGGTGGTGAGGTCCTCGCGCGGGTCGGCCAGCCGCTCGGCGGCCAGCCGCTCCATGAGCGCGGCCATCTCCATGCCCGCGGTGAGGAAGGCGGTCAGCGGGTCGTCGTCCTCGATGAGGTCCGGGTCGCCACCGGAGAGGACGATGTTGGAGCACGCGAGCACCCGGGACCGGTCCTCCTCGGGGACGCCCATCATGTCGCAGATGACCCGGAGCGGGATCGGCGCGGCGAGGTCGGGGACGACGTCGAGAACCCCGCCGTGCGCCTCGGCCGTGACCCGGGCGCGGGCCAGGACGTCGTCGACCACGGCGCGGACGGAGTCCAGCGTCCGCTCGAGCATCCGCGGGGTGAACGTCTTCGACACGATCCGGCGGATCTTGGCGTGCCGCGGGTCGTCCATGCTGATCAGCGAGCCGTAGAACTCGTGCAGCTCGGCCGGGACGTCCTGCATGGACACCGCGCCCCTCCCGGAGCAGAACAGCCCCGGCTGCGAGCTGATCGTCTCCAGGTCGGCGTAGCGGGTGACCGCGTGGTAGCCGGGCCCGGCCGGGATGCCCGGCAGGTCGGGCTCGGCGAAGAAGGCGAAGGGCCGCTCGGCGCGCAGCCGGTCGAGCGCCGCGTGCCGCTCCTGCGGCGGGCGGGCCCACCAGTCCCGGTCGGAGAGGTCGACGGTGGAG
This sequence comes from Geodermatophilus dictyosporus, assembly GCF_900115505.1. GTDB lineage: Bacteria > Actinomycetota > Actinomycetes > Mycobacteriales > Geodermatophilaceae > Geodermatophilus > Geodermatophilus dictyosporus. The sequence goes on from NZ_FOWQ01000002.1 coordinate 279,105, forward strand.
AGGTCGACGTCCTCGGGTGCGACGGTCACGGGCGGGCCTCCTGGAGCGGGCGCGGGGACGGTCAGGCCACGCTAGAGACCACGCCCTGTGACCGGCAACACACCACGTCGTCAGCACCCGAACGGACGGGACAGCCACGCCCGGGCCGCCGCGTTGCCCGCCCGGCCCCGCCCCCGGGGCCGCGGCGACCGCCCCGTCGAGCTCGCCGGACAGGCAGCGCCCGGGTGCGGCGTCCAGGGCCGGGGCGGTAACCTCCTCGGCGGGCACGACCCGTGGCCAGCCGAGGGCACCGGCCTGGCGGGTCACCTCGGCGCCGCGCACGCCGTCGGCCCGGCTGCGGTCGCCGTACTCGCCGTGCACCGGCGCGAAGGCGACGGCGACCACCGGGGCGGCGTCGGCCGGCCCGTCGACCGCGAGGGTCGGGCCGGGCGATCCCCTCGGCCCCGCCCGCCCCGCCTCGTCGACCACGGAGACGTCGACCGCCCACCGCCGGCACCCGGCGAAGGCCCCGGTCAGCTCGCGCAGCAGCAGCAGCAGCGGCGCGTCCCGGACGGGGCCGGCGACGAAGACCAGGTGCGTGTGGTCGGCCGGGTCGGCGTCGCGCCGATCCACCCCGCGCTGCAGGAACGGGCGTCAGGAGTTGTGGTCGACCAGGTCGCCGTACTCCGGGTGGCGCTCGATCCAGCCGCGCACGAACGAGCAGCGCGGCACCACCCGGCCGCCCTTCTGCCGGACGTCGTCGAGGGCGCCGCGGACGAGCGTGCCGCCCAGGCCCGAGCCCTCGGCGTCGGGGTCGATCTCGGTGTGGGTGAACACCACCTGCTCGCCGCGGCGCTGGTAGGCGGCCAGGCCCAGCAGGCGGTCGCCGTCGCGGATCTCGTAGCGCTCGGCGTCGGGGGCGTCGTGCACGGTCGGCTCCATGCCGGGGCCAACCGTCCGGCCGCCGGGGCTGTTCCGCCCGTGGCGGCCCTGCCGCGGACACGACGAGGGCCCCGGAGCGCGTGCTCCGGGGCCCTCGTGCCAGTAGCGGGGACAGGATTCGAACCTGTGACCTCTGGGTTATGAGCCCAGCGAGCTACCGAGCTGCTCCACCCCGCGTCGGTGAGGACGACTGTACACGCCCGCCGGAAGCCGTGCCGCCGGCCCCCCCGGGTGCGCGCGGTGCGGCGGCGCGGTAGGACGGCGGGAGCAGGGGTGCGAGCAGCTGCACCGGCCCGTCCGTCTCGTCAGCGAGGACGCAATGACCGCGAACACCGGACAGCAGGACGTCGTCGACATCCTCACCACCGACCACCACGAGGTCCTCGAGCTCGTGCAGCAGATCCCGGCGGCCGACCCCGCCCAGCGGCGGGACATGGCCGACACCGTCATCGCCGAGCTGATGCGGCACTCCGTGGCCGAGGAGATGTACGTCTACCCGGCGATGAAGGACCACCTGCCCGACGGCGAGGCCGCCGTGCAGCACGACGTCGAGGAGCACCAGCAGCTCGTCGAGCGGATGAAGGAGCTCGAGAGCGTCGACTCGGCCGACCCGCGCTTCCTGGAGGTGCTCGGCCGGCTGGAGGCGTTGCTGCGCGACCACGTCTCCGACGAGGAGAACGAGCAGTTCCCCGCCCTGCGCGCCCGCCTGACCCGCGAGCAGCTCGTCGAGATCGGCGGCAAGGTGCAGACCGCGAAGAAGGCGGCGCCGACCCGCCCGCACCCCTCGGCCCCGCACAGCGAGCTGTTCCACAAGCTGGTCGGGCCCGGCGTGGGGATGGTCGACCGGCTGCGCGACAGCCTGACCGGCCGGCAGAACCAGCGCTGAGCCGCACGACCCCGTGGACGCACCGGACCCCGGCCCGCCCGCAGGAGGACCGGGGTCCGGAGCCGCGAGCCGCCCTCACCGGGCTCGCGCCGGTCCCACGTCGAAGGCGGTGAGCACGGCGTCGACGTTGGCGTCGACGTACTCGCGGGTGATCGGGTCCCGGGTGATCAGCAGCCGGGTCCAGGTGGGGCCGATGAGCAGGTCGATCAGCAGGTCCTGGTCGACTGCCGGGGCGAGTTCGCCGCGGGCGACGGCGAGGGCGAGGACCCGCCGGTAGGCCTGCCGGCGGGTGTGGATGACGGTGTAGAGCAGGTCGGCGATCTCCGGGTGGTGGCCGGCCTCGCGCAGCAGCCGGGGCACGAACTGCCCGCGGCCGCGCACGAAGGTCTCCACGGCGCCGTGCAGCAGCGCGCGCAGGTCGCCTCGCAGGGCGCCCGAGTCGGGGACGTCGACGCTCTGCAGCGCCAGCCGCTCCACGCCCGCTGCGGCGACCGCCGCCTTCGACGGCCACCGGCGCAGGATCGTGGTCTTGGCGACGCCGCTGCGGGCGGCCAGCTCGTCGAGGGTCAGGCCGGCGTAGCCGCGCGCGCCCAGCAGGACGACGACCTGCTCGAGGATGCGCTCGTCCAGTGCGGCGTCCCGCGGCCGTCCGCGCCGGCGCGTCGGCGATCCCAGGCCGACCCCCTTCTCCATGTCAACCCCCGGTGTCGTAACCGGACGGCACAGTCTATGCAGATCAGGAGGCGACCGGACACCGATCGGCTTCATTTACGCGACCGACGGTTGCGTTGGTGGGATGGTGGAGCTATGGTTCGGTCTCGACGCAGCGGCCCGAGCTGAGGGCCCTCCTGCTCCCGGAGGGGCGCGGGGTCCCCGCGCACCTCCGCGTCCGCCGGCCCAGCACCCGGCCGGCGACCTCCCGTGGCCTGACGGGCGCCCATCCCGGCGCCGCGCCACAACGGCGCAGCGCCTGCCGTGCGAGGAGAAGACCGTGACGGAGAACCGAACGCCGTATCCGGTGCGCGTGGACGCGTCGGAGGACGCGGCGGCCTCGCGGGGGCTGTGGCTGGTGAAGTGGCTGCTGCTCGTCCCGCACTACGTGGTGCTGTTCTTCCTCTGGCTGGCGTTCCTGGCGGTCAGCGTGGTCGCGTTCTTCGCCATCCTGGTCACCGGCCGCTACCCGCGGGCGCTGTTCGACTTCGCCGTCGGCGTGCTGCGCTGGAGCTGGCGAGTGCACTACTACGGCTACGGCGCGCTGGGCACCGACCGCTACCCGCCGTTCACGCTCGCCGACGTGCCGGACTACCCCGCCCACCTCGACGTCGCCTATCCCGAGCGGCTCTCCCGCGGGCTGGTGCTGGTGAAGTCGTGGCTGCTGGCCATCCCGCACTACCTGGTCCTGTCCGTCTTCGTCGGCGGCGGGATCTGGCTGGGCACCCGGGCGGGTGACCCCGACGACGGCTGGGACAGCGGCTGGGGCGCCGGCGTGAGCCTGGTCGGCCTGCTGGTGTTCATCGCCGCGATCGCGCTGCTCTTCACCGGCCGCTACCCAAGGCCGCTGTACGACTTCGTCATGGGCATGCAGCGCTGGGCGCTGCGGGTGGCCGCGTACGCCGCGCTGATGACCGACCGCTATCCGCCGTTCCGGCTGGACACCGGCGGGACCGACCCGGGATCGGCACCGGCCGTCCCCACGCCCCCGCCGCCGTCCGGAGCCCCGGTCGCACCCGGCGGCCCGCCGACCCCCGCGGCGGCCACCCCGGGTGCGACCGGCCACACCGCCGGCGTCCGCACCTAGCCGACCCGTGCGGAGCTGGTGACCGGCCGGTCCGCGCCCGTCCACCACCCGCCCCGACCCCCCGAAGGACGGCGACATGAGCGCCCCCGTGCACCCTCCGGCCGCGGCACGACCGCCGACGGACCCGATGCGGCGCACCTCCCTCGCCGCCGGGATCCTCTACCTGCTCACGTTCGTGTCCATGCCCACCCTCGCGCTGTACCAGGACGCGCGGGACGAGGCCGACTTCGTCCTCGGCGCCGGCAGTGACGCCGGCGTGCTGGTCGCGGCCTTCTCCGAGGTCGTCGTCGCCCTCGCCGGCATCGGCACCGCCGTGGTGCTGTTCCCGGTGGCGAAGCGGGTCAGCGAGACGGCCGCTCTCGGCTTCGTGGCCTCCCGGGTCGTGGAGGGCGCGCTGATCATCGTCGGCGTCGTGAGCGTGCTGACCCTGCTCACCCTGCGCACCGACGTGGCCGGCACCGCCGACGCCGACGCGGCCTCGCTGGTCACGACCGGCCACGCCCTGAGCGCGGTCTACGACTGGACGTTCCTGCTCTCGCAGAGCCTCGCGCCGGTCTTCAACGGGCTGTGCCTGGGCTACGTGCTGTACCGGTCGGGCCTGGTGCCGCGGGTCCTCCCCGCCCTCGGACTCGGCGGCGCGCCGCTGCTGCTGGCCTCCGACATCGCGATCCTCTTCGGCGTCTACGACCGGGCCGCCCCCCTGGCCGTGCTCGCCGCGCTGCCGATCGCGGTGTGGGAGTTCTCGCTCGGCGTCTACCTGACCGTCAGGGGCTTCAGGCCCTCCTCACCGCTGCTGACCCGGCCGCACGCCGACGGTCACGTCCCTCCCCCACGGACCGGCGACAGAGAACTCGAGGAGCCGGGCGCAGCCGTCAGCTGACCGCAGCACGCGCCGACGGCCGCTCGGGCAGCGCGGTACCGCCGGCCGGACCCGGCGGCCCGGCCGGGTGAGGGAGGAGCCGCCGTGTCACGGTCGTCGAGGCCGCGGATCCGGCCTCCGCAGGCCGACGGCCGGGCGCGCCCGGTGCAGGGCGTGGCGGGGACCGCCAGGGCCGCGCACGGCGTGGTCCACCTGACGGGGGTGGTCCGCGGTGCCGGCCGTACCGCGTGAGGTGCGGGCCGAGTGGAGCCGGCTCGCCGCCGGGGTCCACGGACAGCCGGACCGGTTCGACCCCCGGCAGGTCGCGCGGCTGCCCGAACCGGCGCGCCGCCGACTCCTCCGTGCGATCGCCCCGGGCGCCGCGCTGGCGGGCTCGGTCGAGCTGACCATGCGCGGGCAGATCCGGCTCGGCGCCTGGCGACCGTTCACCGCCCACCAGATCCTCACCCCCGACGGGTTCATCTGGGCGGCGACCGCACGGGTCGCCGGCCTGCCGGTGACCGGCTTCGACCGGTACTCCGCCGGCACCGGGCAGATGCGCTGGCGGCTGCTCGGCCTGCTGCCGGTGGTGACCGGCAGCGGACCGGACCTCACCCGCAGCGCCGCCGGGCGGCTCGCCGCCGAGGCGACCACGCTGTTGCCCACCGCCTACGACCGGATCACCTGGACGCCCGGGTCCGATCCGGACACCGCCGTGGCCACCTGGCGGATCGGCGGGGAGGAAGAGACCGTGCAGTTGCGCGTCGGCGCCGACGGCGGCCTCCACGAGGTGCTCATGCAGCGCTGGGGCGACCCGGACGGGCAGCCCCACGGCCGCTACCCGTTCGGCGTCGCCGTCGAGGCCGAGCGCACCGTCGGCGGCGTGACCCTCCCGTCGGCCCTGCGCGCCGGCTGGTGGTGGGGCACCGAGCGGCAGGACGCCGGGGAGTTCTTCCGCGCCGAGATCACCGACGCCGCGTTCCGGTGACCGGCCGCGCACCGAGCCGCACCCCGCCCGATCGGGAGACTCCGGGACCGATGCACCGGACCCCGGCCCTCCAGCAGGAGGACCGGGGTCCGGTGGTGAGTAGCGGGGGCAGGATTCGAACCTGCGACCTCTGGGTTATGAGCCCAGCGAGCTACCGAGCTGCTCCACCCCGCGTCGGTGGGACCACCATACACCGGGCGGGAGCGGGCACGCGGCCCACCCCCGCCCGGCCGGCTCAGCCGGTCGGCGTCGCCGCGGCCGACTGCGCCGCCTGGTAGGCCTCGACGGCCCGCTGCAGCCGGGCCAGCGCCTCGCCCTGGGCGGCGAAGTCCCCCGCCCGCTGGGCGTCGGCCAGCGCCTGCAGCGCCGCGTCGAGCTCGGTCACCGCGGCGTCCAGGCCCACCTCGGGCGTGCCGCCGTCGGCCGGGGGCGTCGTCGGCTCGGCCGGCGTCGTCGGCTCCGTCGTCGGCTCCTCGGTGTCCGGTGTCGTCCCGGGGTCGTCGCTGTCGGTGGCCGTGTCGCCGGCCCCGGCACCGAACACCTGGTCCAGCGCGTCGGAGAGCGTGTCGGCGTACCCGACCCGGCCGCCGTAGTTGACCAGCACCTTGCGCAGCAGCGGGAACGAGTTCTCCCCCGTCCCCTCGACGTAGAGCGGCTGCACGTAGAGCAGGCCGTTGCCGCCGATGGGCAGGGTCAGCAGGTTGCCGAACACCGCCTGGGAGTTCTGGCTGTTGAACAGCGTGAGGTCCTGGGCGACCTCGTCGTCGGTGTTGAACGACTGCTGCACCTGCTGCGGCCCGCGGAACGGCGTGTTGCCCGGCAGCCGGAGCACCTGGATCTCGCCGTAGGTCTCCGGGTCGCTCGACGCCGAGATGAACGCCGAGAGGTTCTGCCGGCGGAAGGCGTTCAGCGCGCTGGTCAGCTGGAAGATCGCGCCGTCCTCACCCGGCCGGGCGGCGAGGATGTAGTACGGCGGCTGGGCCTCCTCGGTGTCGACCGTGGGGTCGGCCGGCACCGCCCAGCGGTCGTTCTGGCTGTAGAAGTCGCTCGGGTTGCTCACGTGGTAGCGCGTGAGGACGTCCCGCTGCAGCTTGAACAGGTCCTCCGGGTAGCGGACGTGGCCGATGAGCTCCTCGCTCATCGCGTCGCGGTCCTCGATCACGTCCGGGAAGGCGGCCCGGTAGGCCTGCAGCACGGGGTCCTGCTCGTCCCACTCGTACAGCGTCACGGTGCCGTCGTAGGCGTCGACGGTGGCCTTGACCGAGTTGCGGATGTAGTTGAACTGCTCGTTGGGCAGCGCCGTCGTCCCCTGCCCGGTCAGCGCGTCCTGCGCGGCCTCGCCCAGCTCCATCCGCTCGGAGTAGGGGTAGGCGTCCGACGTCGTGTAGCCGTCGAGGATCCAGGTGACCCGGCCGCCGATCACCGCCGGGTAGGGGTCGCCGTCGACCTGGAGGAAGGGCGCGGCCTTCTCCACCCGCTCGCGCGGGTCGCGGACGTAGAGCACCTTCGAGGCGTCGTTGACCGCGCCGGAGAGCAGGAAGTTGCGCTCCCGGTAGTGGATGGCGAACGTCAGCTGCCGGAAGAAGCTGCCGATCGCGACGCCGCCCTCGCCGTCGTAGGTGTTGTTCACCTCGCCGTCGGAGCCGTCCTCGGGCCGGTCGAACTCCCGCGCCTGGGCGCCCTCGGGGGCGCCGACGACGGAGTACACGTCCTCGCCGGCGTCCTGGATGAGCTCGCCGTAGTAGACGCGGGCCTGCTCGACGTCGATGTCGCCGGTGGTGGGCAGGTCGCGGCTGGTGAAGTTCGGCTCACCGCCCTCCTGGCTGGCGATGACCTGGTTGGCCGGCGCGGCCACGAAGCCGTTGCCGTGGGTGTAGACGGTGTGCCGGTTGATCCAGGTGCTCTGGTTCTCGCTGAGCCCCTCGCTGTTGAGCTCGCGGACGGCGACGACGTAGTCCTGCGTCTCGCCGTCGATCGTGTAGCGGTCGATGTCGAGCCGCTCGGGGAAGCCGTAGACGTTGCGGATCTGCTGGCGCGCGGTGAACGTGTCGGCGAGCACGTTGGGGTCGAGCAGCCGCGCGTTGGGGATCGTGGCGTCGTCGGCGCGGAGCTGCGCGAGGGCGGCGTCGGTGTCGACGTCGTCGCCCGTGGCCTCCTCCGCGAAGTCCACGTACTCGACGTCGTCGTCGGTCAGGCCGTAGGCCGCCCGGGTCGAGGCGATGGCCCGCTCGATGTAGGCCGCCTCCCGCTCGTTGGCGCTCGGGCGGACGACGAACTGCTGCACGATCGCCGGGTAGGCCACGCCGATGACCAGGCTGGACAGCAGCAGCAGGACCAGCGCGGCGGCCGGCAGCCGGAAGTTGCGGACGACGACGTTGGCGAAGAACGCCACGGCGCAGAACGCGGCCGCGAACACGAGGATCGTCTTGGCCGGCAGCAGCGCGTTGACGTCGGTGTAGCTGGCGCCGCTGAACAGCCCGCCGCGGTCGGAGTACACCAGGGCGTAGCGGTCGAACCAGTAGGCCACCGCCTTGAGCGCCACGAACAGGCCGAGCAGCACGGAGAGCTGGATCATCGCCGCGCCGGTGAGCTTCTGCCCCGGCGTCTGCAGCCGCAGCCCGCCGAAGACGTAGTGGGTGAGCAGCGAGCCGATGAGCGCCAGCAGCACGATGGCGAAGCCGAAGCTGATCAGCAGCCGGTAGAAGGGGTACTCGAAGACGAAGAACGACAGGTCCAGGCCGAACTGCGGGTCGACCTCACCGAAGGGCACCGCGTTGCGGAAGGTCAGCCAGGTCTCCCAGCTGCCCTGCGCGGTGAACCCGGCGAACAGGCCGACGACGACGGCGACGCCGGTGAGCACCAGCGCGCGCCGCGGCTCGAGCGACTGCCGGTAGCGCTCCAGGTTCTGCTGCTCCAGCGACATCGGCCGGAATGCGGGGCGGAACCGGTAGGCGAGGTGGATCGCCAGCGCGGTGAGTCCGCCGGTGGCGACACCGGCGACGGCGAACAGCAGCGCGCGGGTCTGGAGCTCGGTCCAGAAGACCTCGGTGAAGCCGGTCTCGTCGAACCAGAGGTAGTCGACGTAGACGTTGGTCAGCGTGCCGATGGCCGTGAACAGCACCAGCAGCACGGCGATGGCCCCGATGACCACCTTCGCGCGCCGCGACAGCGTCGGCACGGACACGGGGGGCCGCATGGCCACGAGCGGTCTCCTTCAGTTGCGGTGCGGCGGCGCACGGGCGGCGCCACCGCGGTGGGGCGACCGCGGGTGGAGCTGCGGTGCGGTCTCGACTGTGCGTGAGTGGTCGGTCGGCACGGGGCCCGGTCCGGTTCCGGCCGCTGTCGTCCCAGACCAACGTCCGGCGCGGCACCGGGTTCCCCGGGGCCCCCTGCTGGCCGACAGCTTCCCCCAATCCGCCGGGTGTGCGGCGGGCGGCCGGTCCGGGGGCCTCAGCAGCCCTCGGGGGTGCGGCCCTCCCGGAGGTCGGCCAGGGCGTCGAGGGCGTCGTCGAGGTCGGCGACGCGGGCCAGCGTCAGCCCCGGCTGGGGCGCGGCGAGGGCGTCGGCGCAGTTGCCGGCTGGCACCAGGAACAGCTCGGCCCCGATCTCGGTGGCCGCCACCATCTTGAGCTGGATGCCGCCGATCGGGCCGACCGTGCCGTCGGCGTCGATGGTGCCGCTGCCGGCGACGACCGCGCCCTCGGTCAGGTCGGTGTCCCCGACCAGGTCGAGGATGCCGAGGGTGAGCATCAGGCCCGCCGAGGGCCCGCCCACGTCGGCGACGTCGATGTCGACGTCGAAGGGCGCCGAGGGCTGCTCGCGCACCAGCACGCCGAGCACCGAGCCGTCGCGGTCGGGGGCCTCGGCAGTGGTGACGGTGGCCGTGCCCGGCTCGCCCAGCCGCGTGAAGGCGACCTCGACCGGGGTGCCGGCCGGCACCCCGGTCAGGACGGCGGCCAGCGCGGCGGAGTCCGGCGTCGGGCGGCCGTCGACCGACTCGATCGCGTCGCCCTCCTCCAGCAGCCCGTCCGACGGGGACTGCTCCCCCGACACCCCGCGGACGACGACCTTGACCGGGTAGCCCAGCTCCCCCAGCGCCGCCGCCTCGGCCGACTCCTCCGAGGTGAGGAAGGCCTGCCGGTTGGCCCGCTCGATCTCGTCCTCGGTCTGGTCGGGCGGGTACACCGACTCCTCGGGGACGACGCTGACCTCGTCGTCGAACCAGCCGCGGACGGCCTCCACCAGGCTCAGCCCGGCCCGGCCCACGCCGACCGTCGTCAGGTTCAGGTTGCCGCTGACGTCGTTGCGCTCCCGGCCGCGCACGCTGATGACCGGGTCGCCGTCGATCTCGCCCAGGGTGTTGAAGGTCGGTCCGGGCACCTGGGCCACGTAGGGCACGGGCAGCGCGGCGCCGAGGACGCCGGCGACCAGCAGCAGCACCACACCGACGGCGAGGACGGCGATCCGACGGGTCACGACCGGCCAGCCTATGTGCTGCGCCTGGCAGCCCCCGTCCCGGCGCCGTCCGCTCAGGGCGGACGCCGAGGGCACCGGACCACCCGCCGAGGGGTGATCACGCGTCTACCGTGGGGGCATGAGCGACGTGCCGTTCGGCTTCGGCCTCCCCGACCGCGACCCCGAGCGCCGCGACCAGCCCGGGCAGGACCCGTTCGGCTTCGGCGCGCTGTTCGGGTTCGGCGGCCCCGGCGGCGCCGGCGCCGGCACGCCGGAGGAGCTGCTGGGCAAGATGCCGCTGTTCGCCGAGCTGCAGAAGCTGATGAACTGGTCGGGCGGCCCGGTGAACTGGGACCTGGCCCGCCAGGGTGCGATCAGCTCGCTGGCCACCGGCACACAGCCGACGTCGGAGGCCGAGCGGGCCGCCGTCGCCGAGGCCCTGCGGCTGGCCGACCTGTGGCTGGACCAGGCCACCGACCTCCCCTCCGGGGTCGAGCGCACGCTGGCCTGGTCGCGCGTGGAGTGGGTCGAGCAGACCCTGCCGGCGTGGAGCGCGCTGATCGACCCGCTGGCCGAGAAGGTCGTCGCCGCGATGACCGGCGCGCTGCCCCAGGAGGCCATGGCCATGGCCGGGCCGCTGGCCGGGATCATGGGCCGCGTCGGCGGGTTGATGTTCGGCGCCCAGGTCGGCCAGGCCTTCGGCCGGCTGGCCGGCGAGGTGCTCACCGGCACCGAGGTCGGCCTCCCGCTGGCCCCGGCCGGCGCCGGCGTGCTCGTGCCGCAGAACGTCGCCGAGTTCGCCGGCGGCCTCGACCGTCCTGCCGACGAGGTCCGGCTGTTCCTGGCGCTGCGCGAAGCGGCCTCGCTGCGGCTGTTCGCGCACGTGCCGTGGCTGCGCCAGCAGCTGCACGACGCCGTGCACGCCTACGCGCGCGGCATCACCATCGACCGTGAGGCCATCGAGCGCGGCCTGCAGGACGCGATGGGCTCGATGGGCGGTGGCTTCGACCCGTCCAACCCCGAGGCCGTCCAGGAGCTGCTCGGCAGCGGGCTGCTCGAGCCGGAGGAGACGCCCGAGCAGCAGATGGCGCTGCGCCGGCTGGAGACCCTGCTCGCCCTCGTCGAGGGCTGGGTGGACGCCGTCGTCGCGGACGCGGCGGGCGAGCGGCTGCCCGGGCACGGCGCGCTGGCCGAGACGATGCGTCGCCGGCGGGCCTCCGGCGGCCCCGCCGAGCAGACCTTCGCCACCCTGGTCGGCCTCCAGCTGCGCCCGCGCCGGCTGCGCGACGCCGCGACGGTGTGGGGCGCGATGGCTCAGCGGTACGGCACCGCCGAGCGCGACCGGCTCTGGTCGCACCCGGACCTGCTGCCCACCTCCGAGGACCTCGACGAGCCGCTGGACTTCGTGGCCCGCCAGGGCGTCGACGACGAGCTGCGCCGGCTCACCGCGGACGACGCCGCGCAGACCGACACCGGCAGTGGCACGGGCACGGGCACCGGCACCGGCACCGGCGGCGCGGACGGCCCCGCGGACGGGGACGACACCCCCCGCTGAGGCCGGCTCAGTCCACCAGGTCGTCGGCGCCCCCGTCGCCGGAGCCGCCCTCGGCGGCCTCGGCGCGCGCGGCCTCGACGCCCTCGAGGAAGCCGCGGGCCCGCTCCGCACGCGGGTAGCGCGCCACCAGCGCCCAGAAGCGGGCGTCGTGGCCGGCCTCGACCAGGTGCGCCAGCTCGTGCACCAGCACGTAGTCGACGACGTACTCGGGCATCGAGCGCAGCCGGCTGGAGAGCCGGATGCTGCCGTCGGACGGCGTGCAGGAGCCCCACCGCCGCTGCTGGTTGTCCACCCACCGCACGCTGGCCGGTCGCGGGACGCCGTCGAGGTGCGCCGCCGACAGCGCCTCGGCCCGCGCCATGAGCTCGGCGTCCCCACCCAGCGACCGGCGGCGCCGCTCCTCGCGGGTCTGCAGCTTGGCCACCATCTGCGCCACCCAGCGGCGCTCCTCGGCGGGGGTGAACGCGGCCGGGATGAGCACGATCGTGCGCCCCGACTCGCGGTAGGCGGTCACCGTGCGGCGGCGGCGCGCGCTGCGGCGCACCTCGACCGGCCCGTGTGCGGAGACGGGGCCGCGCGAGGGGTCGGGGGTCGATCCGGGCACGACTGGACCGTAGTTCCCGACCGCGGCCGACGCGCCGGGGGGAGGCACCCGCTCGGGTACGAGTCGCACGGACGGTGGACAGCCGCGGCCCGACCCGGCGCAGGCGGTGTCCACAGCACCGCCGTCACGTTCGTGCTGGTGACGGCCGTGCGGCCGGCGGGTGACCGGCCGGTGGCCGCCGCCCGTCCCCCGGCCACGCACAGCGACACGCCGACCGGTCCCCACGTGCTCCACAGGACCGTCCACAGGCTGTGGGTGCCGCGCCGGGGGTGGTCCGCCGGTGGCGCCGGGCGGACGGGACCGCCCGGGTAGCGTTCCCCGGCGACGGCGCCCGGGGCGGGCGCCGAGCGGCCCGACCAGGAGGAGGCACCGTGGCGGAGAGCTACAACGGCTACTGCGTGAAGTGCAAGGAGAAGCGGGACTTCGACGGCGAGGTCAAGGTCAGCGAGTCCGGCCGTCGCATGGCCCAGGGCACCTGCCCGGTCTGCGGCACCAAGATGAACCGGATCCTCGGCAAGGCCTGAGGAAGGACCCTCCCGCCGCCCACCACCCGCTCCGCTCGTGGCGGGGCCCTGCAGGGCGGCCGTTCCAGCACGTCCCCGACGGCGGTGCCCTGCACGGCGGGGCGCCGCCGTCGTCGTCCCGGCCTGTGGACGACGGCAGCGGGCGGGGCCGCCGCGCTGTCCCCCTGCGCCGGTGTCCGACGCCACCCACCCCCTCCTCCCGCCGGGGACGCCGCTGCTGCGGCGCTCGGCCGACGCCCTGCAGGTCGGCGGCATCGACGGCGCCGACGGCCTGCTGGTCGGCACCGCCCCCGACGCGGTCACCACCCTGCTGCGCGGCCTGGACGGCCGCCGGGCGCAGCGGGCGGTCCTCGCCGACGCCGGCGCGGCCGGCCTCGACCCCGGGTCGGTCACCGACCTGCTGGCGGCCCTGCGCGGCGCGGGCGCGCTGGTCGACCTGGAGGCCGCCGACCTGCTGGCCTCCGACGCCGGCCCCGCCGCGACGGTGCGCGCCGCCGCCGAGCTGGCCGCCGCCCGGGACGGCACCGGCTCGTCGCGCTGGCACGCCCGCCGCGGCGCCTCCGTGGTGGTGGAGGGCGCCACCCGCGTCGGCGTCCCGGTGGCGGCGCTGCTGGCCGCCAGCGGAGTGGGGCGGGTGAGCGTGCGCGACACCGGGGTCGTCACCGCGGGCGACGCCGTCCCCGGAGGGCTGGCCGCCGGCGACGAGGGGCGGCCGCGCGCCACGGCCGCGGCCGACGCGGTCCGCCGCGCCGCGCCGCTCACCGACCTGCGACCGCCGGCGCCCGGCGCGCTGCCCGACCTCGTCGTCCTCGCCCGGCCCTGGGCCGCCTCCGACCCGCTGGTGGCCGGGCTGCGCGACGCCGGCGTGGCGCACCTCGTGGCCGCCGTGCGCGGGGAGACCGGCGTGGCCGGCCCGCTGGTCGTGCCGGGCGTGACCAGCTGCCTGCGCTGCGCCGACCTGCACCGGCGCGACGCCGACCCGGCCTGGCCCGTGCTGGCCGCCCAGCTCACCGCCGCCGACGGGCCGCCGAGCGGCGCCGCGCTCACCTGCTGGGCCACGGCGCTGGCCGCCGCGCAGCAGGCCCTGGCCTACCTCGACGGCAGCGGCAGCCCGGCGGCGCTCTCGGCCGTGGTCGAGCTGCGCCCGCCGGACCTGGCCCCGCGGCTGCGCCGGTGGCCGCCGCACCCGGCCTGCGGGTGCACCGCGGCAGCCCGGCCGCCCACCGCGCCGGGCGAGGACGCCCCCGGCTCCGTCAGCGGCCCGGGCGCTCCGCAGGGGACAATGGCACGGTGAGCGACGACGCACAGGGGATCCCCAGGGGCTCGATCTCGCGCACCGCGCGACTGGCCTCGCTGCCCCTGGGCGCCGCCGGCCGGGCCACGCTCGGCATCGGCAAGCGGCTGTCGGGCCAGCCCCAGGAGGCGGTGACCGCCGAGCTGCAGCAGCGCACCGCCGAGCAGCTGTTCGCCGTGCTGGGCCAGCTCAAGGGCGGGGCCATGAAGCTCGGCCAGACGCTGTCGGTGTTCGAGGCCGCCGTCCCCGACGAGGTGGCCGCCCCCTACCGCGAGGCGCTGGTCAAGCTGCAGGAGGAGGCGCCGCCGATGCCGGTGCGCACCGTGCACGCGGTGCTCGCCCAGCAGCTCGGCGGCACCTGGCGCACCCGCTTCCGCGACTTCGACGACCAGCCGGCGGCCGCGGCCAGCATCGGCCAGGTGCACCGCGCCACCTGGCGCGACGGCCGCGAGGTCGCCGTCAAGATCCAGTACCCGGGCGCGGCCACCGCGCTGATGGCGGACCTCAACCAGCTCGCCCGCTTCGCCCGGCTGTTCGCCGTGCTCTTCCCCGGGCTGGACGTCAAGCCGCTGATCGCCGAGCTCAAGGCGCGGGTGGTCGAGGAGCTCGACTACGGGCTGGAGGCCGACACGCAGCGCCAGTTCTCCGCCGCCTACGTCGGCGACCCCGAGATCGTGGTGCCGCGGGTGGTGGCCAGTGCGCCGAAGGTCATCGTGTCGGAGTGGCTCGAGGGCCTGCCGCTGTCCCGCGTGATCGCCGAGGGCACCCGCGAGCAGCGCGACCGGGCCGGCCACCTCATGGCGGTGCTGCACTTCTCGGCGCCCACCCGGGCCGGCCTGCTGCACGCCGACCCGCACCCGGGGAACTTCCGGCTCGTCGAGGGCGACCGGCTCGGCGTCATCGACTTCGGTGCCACCGCGCGACTGCCCGACGGGTTGCCCGAGCCCATCGGCCGCCTGGTGCGCTGGGCGCTGGAGGGCCGCGCCGAGGACGTGCTGACCGACCTGCGCGCCGAGGGCTTCGTGCTCCCCGGGGTGGAGGTGCACGCGCAGGGCGTCCTGGACTACCTGCGGCCGATGCTCGAGCCGATCGAGCGCCACGGCTTCCGCTTCACGCGGAAGTGGATGCAGGAGCAGGCCGCCCGGCTCGCCGACCCGCGCAGCGAGGCCAACCGGCTGGGTCGCCAGCTCAACCTGCCCCCGGCCTACCTGCTGATCCACCGGGTGACCATCGGGTCGATCGGCGTGCTCTGCCAGCTCGACGCCGCCGCCGACTACCGCAGCGTGTGCGAGGAGTGGCTGCCCGGCTTCGTGGCCGACCGGGCGCCGTGACGCGAGGAGGCCGGGCCCCCGACGCACCGGGAGCGTCGGGGGCCCGGCCTCGGCCGGTGTGACCCCTGCGGGGGGTCGTCGGTCAGCGGACGGCGGCGCTGGCGCGCGCGGCACGCCGGGTGGCGTACTCCGCGCGCCGGGCCCACCGGCGGGCGGCCAGGAGCCGGCGCGCCCGTCCGGCGGCGTCGGCCTCGGCACGCAGCTCGCTGAGCCGGGCGGTGGCCAGGTCGTACTCGTACGTGGTCATGTCGGTTCCTCGGTGCTCGTCGGGCGTCGGGGCCCGCTCGGGGTGCAGGTGTCGGTGTCGGTGCCGACCGCCGCTCACGCGGCGACGACCTTGCGGGGACGGCCCCGCGGGCGCTTGCGCGGGATGACGGCACCCCGCTCGAAGATCTCGCCGCCCCAGACGCCCCACGGCTCGCCGCGGTCGAGCGCACCGGCCAGGCAGGCGTCGCGGACCGGGCAGTCGCCGCAGAGGACCTTGGCCTGCTCCAGCTGCGCCGGGCTCTCGGCGAACCACAGGTCGGGGTCCTCGGTCCCGCGGCAGGGCAGGGGGCGCCGCACCGGTGCCGGGGCCAGGGGCGTGTGCGGCGTCCTCGGGGTGGCACCGCCGGTCCGGGGGAGCCCGGGTCGGCGGTGGGACGTCGGGCGGTCGATCGTCTGCTGCACTGCCGCTCCTCCTCGTACTCGTCGTCTGCGCGGCCGGCGGGGGCCCGCCGACCGGGTGGTCGGGGCCGGGTGCCGCGGAGATGACAGAGGCCGCGGATCCCGGGGTTCGGGTTCCGCGGCCTCGAGGAGGACCGTCGAGCGGCTAGCTCTGCGGTCCCCCCGGGGAGTGGTTCCCGAGGGTGTGGTGCGTGTTCTCGATGTCGGTGCGCTGGTCGGCGGTGATCACGACGCCGGTGCCGAAGACGCCGGTGCCGAAGACGCCGGTGGCGAACACGTCGGTGCCGCGGACGCCGGTGCCGAGCGGGCCGGCGACGGGCAGACCGGTCCCCCGGACCGGGGCGGCGGGCGCGGCGACGGCGGTGCCGGTGAGGTCGAACGGCGTCATCGCCCGCACGGCGGCGTACCGCGGGCGAGCGGCGGGCACGACGACGGCCGCGGCCGGACGCACGGCGAGGACACCCGGGCCGGGGACCCCGGCGGGGGTGCACGTCCACGGAGTGCTGGTCACGGGTACCCCTCCTCCCGGGGTCGGAGCCGGCGGTCGGGCCGGGCTCGGTCTGGCGCGCCCGAGGGGTCCCGCAGGCGCAGTCCGGACAGTAGGGGCCGTCACGTCCGGGCCGCAATCGAATTAGCGGCGGCATCCTCCCGCCGCGGGACGCAGGCTCCGGCGATCGTCCCGTCGGGACGCTGCGTGACGGTTCAGCCGCTGACGGTGGCGAGGACCTCGTCGCCGTAGAGCTCGAGCTTGCGCGCCCCGACGCCGGGCAGCCCCGCCAGCTCGCGGGTGCTGGTGGGCCGGGCCTCGGCGATCGCCTGCAGCGTGGCGTCGCTGAAGACCACGTAGGCCGGCACCGACGCGGCCTGGGCGGTGCTGCTGCGCCAGGCGCGCAGCCGCTCGAACAGCTCCCCCGCCTCGCCCTCGAGCACCACCTTGGCCTTCTTGACCTTACGGGGCACGGGCGCCGCCGACGGCGTGGAGCCGGGCACCAGGCCCTCGAGGAACCGGCTGCGGGAGCGGGGCCGCCGCGCGCCGGGGTTGCGCACCAGCGACCAGGACAGCGTGAGCTGCTCGCGGGCACGGGTCACGGCGACGTAGAGCAGCCGCCGCTCCTCCTCCACCGCCTCCGGCCGGGACAGCGACTGCGCGATCGGCAGCACGCCGTCGACCAGGCCGACGACGAACACGGCGTCCCACTCCAGGCCCTTGGCCGCGTGCATCGAGGCGAGGGTGACGCCCTGCACCGTCGGCGCGTGCTGCGCGTCGGCCCGCTCGGCCAGGTGCGCGACGAACCGCGGCAGGTCCGTGGCCGGGTCCTCGGCGACCAGGTCGACGGCGAGGTCGACCAGCGCGGCCAGCGACTGCCACCGGTCGCGCGCCGCGCCGCCGGCCGGCGGACGGTGCTCCACCCAGCCGGTGGAGGCCAGCACGTCGCGCACGGTGGGGACCAGCGCCCCGGGCTCGCTCCCCCCGGCCGCCGCGCCCCGGAGGAGGACGACGGCCTCGCGGACCTCCGGCCGCTCGAAGAACCGCTCCCCGCCCTTGAGCACGTAGGGCACACCGGCGTCGGCGAGCGCCGACTCGTACACCTGCGACTGGGCGTTGATCCGGAACAGCACCGCGATCTCCGACGCGGGCGTCCCGGCCTCGACCAGGGCGCGGCAGGCCTGCGCGACCGCGGCGGCCTCGGTGGGCTCGTCGGCGTGCTCGAGGAAGCGCGGCGCCGGGCCCTCGGCGCGCTGGCCGAGCAGCCGGAGGCCGGGCAGCCCCTTGCGCGGCGGCGCCTGCCCGATGAGCTTGTTGGCCAGCGCGACGACCTGCGGCGTGGACCGGTAGTCCCGCTCGAGCTTGACCACCTCGGCGTCGGGATAGCGGTCGGCGAAGCCCAGCAGGTGGTCGGGGTCGGCGCCGGTGAAGGAGTAGATGGTCTGGTTGGGGTCGCCGACCACGCACACGTCGGCCCGGCCGCCCAGCCACGCGTCGAGCAACCGCTGCTGCAGCGGGTTGACGTCCTGGTACTCGTCGACGACGAAGTACCGGTACTGCCCGCGCACCTGCCGGGCGACGTCGGGGTGCTCCTCGAGCGCGTACGCGGTGACCAGCAGCAGGTCCTCGAAGTCCAGGGCCCCGTCGCGCTGCTTGGCCGACTCGTAGGACGCGTACACCCGCGCCACGGCGTCCGCCTCGAACGGCGGCTCCCGGCCCGCCGCCTGCGCGCGCTTGGCGTAGTCCTCGGGCGTGGCCAGCGTGGTCTTGGCCCACTCGATCTCGCTGGCGAGGTCGCGCAGGCTGGTGCGGTCGGTGGTCAGCCGGTTGCGGGTCGCCGCGGAGGCGACCACCCGCAGCTTGTTCTCGACCAGCGGCGGCATCGGTCCCCCCAGCACGCGGGGGGCGAAGTAGCGCAGCTGGCGCATGGCCGCGGCGTGGAAGGTGCGGGCCTGCACGCCGCCCACGCCGAGGCCGGCGAGCCGGGTGCGCAGCTCCCCCGCCGCCCGGGCGGTGAAGGTCACCGCCAGCACCTGCTCGGGAACGAAGGCGCCGGTGTGGACGCCGTAGGCGATGCGGTGGGTGATCGTGCGGGTCTTGCCCGTGCCGGCGCCGGCGAGGATGCAGACCGGCCCGGTGACCGCCTGCGCCGCCGTCCGCTGCTCCTCGTCGAGCCCGGCCAGCACCGCCTCGGCACCGGCGCTCGAGGGCGCCGGGGCGCTCCCGGCACGTCCGGGGGCGTCGGCTGTCCGCGGCATGCGCAGGTCCTCCAAGGGCGTCGTCCACGGGGGTGGGGTGGTCGGTCGGGAGACCGCCCCCGAGTCTCCCAGCCGGGGACGACAGACGGCGGGGACACCCCGGGCCGGGGACGGCGGACCCGGCTGGGGAAGCACCGCACCGCCCGCGGCGTTGCACCGGGCCGAGCGACCGCTCTCCCGACCCCCTGGAGGCCCGAGTGACTGCCGCCCCCGCCGCCGTGACGATGTACACCACCACCTGGTGCGGGTACTGCGTGCGGCTGAAGAAGATGATGCAGCGCGAGGGCATCGAGTACGCCGAGGTCGACATCGAGCGCGACGCGACCGCCGCCGACGTCGTCATGCAGGCCAACGGGGGCAACCGCACCGTCCCGACCCTCGTCTTCGCCGACGGCAGCGCCCTGACCAACCCCAGCATCGACCAGGTCAAGGCCCATCTGGCGCAGCAGAACGGCGGCTGACCGGCGGGTGCTGTCCGGTCGCCGGCCCCCGGCGGTGCATCATCGACCCCCGGCGGGTCGCGACCGTGACCCCCGTCCGTCCCCCGGCCGAGCGGCCGGAGCACCCGCGGGAGCCGCTGACGTGACCTCGGACGCCGTGCACCTCCCTGCCGTCCCCCCGTCCGGCACCGCGGAGGAGGGCGGCGAGCGGCCCGCCGTGGTGGTGGCCCGCACCGGCCGCGGCTGGGGTGTCTTCTCCCCCGGCCGCGCCGAGGACGTCGGGGACCTGCTCGAGGGCATGGCGCTGGCCGACCTGGTGGCCGAGGACCTCGGGGTGCCCGCCGAGCCCGACCGCACCGCCCGCCGGGCCGCCCGCGGCACCGGCGAGGAGGAGCCGTCGGGCGACCCGCGCGCCGCGCGCATCGCCGCGCTGGAGCGCACCGTCGCCCAGCTCGAGCACGCCCTGGCCTCCCGCGTCGTCGTCGAGCGGGCCATCGGCGTGCTCGCCGAGCGGCACGCCGTCGCGCCGCGCGCCGCCTTCGAGGGGCTGCGCGCACAGGCCCGCTCGTTCGGCCGCCCGGTGCACGAGCTCGCCCGCGAGGTGCTGGGCACGCTCGAGCGCCTCCCGGGCGAGCCGCGCCCCGACCGGCCGCTGTCGTCGGCGGCCGCCCCGCTCCCCGAGGGGACCACGACCCTGGCGCCCCCGCCCCGGCGCGGCCCCGGACGGCGGGTCGAGCGCAGCGCCAGCCGCCCGGGCCCCGCTGCCCCCGCGGACGGCCGCCGCTGAGCGGTCCGCAGCCGCTGACGCCGGGCGCGCTGGCCGACCGGCTGGCCGCCCTCCTCGCCGACGTCGCGCCCGAACCCGGGGCCGCCGCGCTGCGGGTCGCCGTCGACGGGCCCGACGTCGCCGCGCCGGGCGAGCTCGCCACCGCGCTGGCCGACCGGCTGCCGGTGCTCGGGCGGCCCGCCGTCGTCGTCTCGGCCGCCGGGTTCCTCCGGCCGGCGTCCCTGCGGTTCGAGCACGGCCGCACCGACCCCGACGCCCGCTACACCGACTGGCTCGACGCCGGGGCGCTGGCGCGCGAGGTCCTCGACCGGGTGGGTCCCGGCGGGCCCGGCGAGTACCTGCCGGTGCTGTGGGACGTGGCGCGCGACCGCGCCGCCCGGGCCGGCTACCAGCAGGTGCCACCCGGCGGGGTCCTGCTGGTCCCCGGTCCGCTGCTGCAGGGCGTGGGGCTGGCCTTCGACGTCGTCGTGCACCTGCGGGTGGCGCCGGCCGCCCGGCGCCGGCGCTTCCCCGCCGAGCAGGCCTGGGAGCTGCCCGCCTTCGACCGCTACGACGACGAGGTCGACCCCGTGGCCCTGGCCGACGCCGTGGTGCTGGCCGACCGCCCCGAGCACCCCGCCCTGGTGCTGCAGGGCCGCCTGGGCTGCTGACGGACCCCGACCTCCCCACCCCTCGCAGGCTCGGGGCGGGCCCCTGGTCGGGGCCGTTCAGAGCTCGCCGGCCACCCAGCGGTCGATGATGTTGCGGGCGATGGACACCGGGGGCGGCAGCGCGTCGGGACCGCGACCGGAGGCGAGCTCCTCGCGGGTCCACCAGCGGGCCTCCTCGATCTCGGTCGGGTCCAGCCGCAGCTCCAGGTCGCCCTGGGCCCGCGCGGTGAAGCCGAGCATCAGCGACTGCGGGAACGGCCACGGCTGGCTGCTGACGTAGCGGACGTCGGTGACGGCGAGCCCGACCTCCTCGGCCACCTCCCGGGCGACCGCGGCCTCGGCCGACTCCCCCGGCTCGACGAACCCGGCGAGGATGGAGAACCGCCCCGGCGGCCACACCGCCTGGCGGCCGAGCACGCAGCGGTCGCCGCCGTCGTGCACGAGCATGATCACCGCGGGGTCGGTGCGCGGGAACAGCTCGGTGCCGGTCTCCGGGTCGCGCTGCACCCAGCCCGCGCGCTCGATGGTCGTCGCGGCGCCCGAGACCGGGCTGAACCGGGCGCGCTCGTGCCACTCGAGGATGCCGATGGCCTCGGCGAGCAGGCCGGCGTCGAGGTCGCCGAGGTCGGCGCCCACCTCGCGCAGCCCGGTCCACAGGTCCACCGGCCGGCCGTTGACCGTGAGCGCCCGCTCGCCGCGCACCGCGGCGTACGGGACGCCGTCGGCCTCGCCGAGGTACACCGCGCCCACCGGCAGGACGGGCTGCTCGTCCCAGACCAGTGCCGGGCCGTCGGCGCCCTCGGTCACGGGCACGGCGCGTCGCTGGTCGACCGTCAGCACCCGCACCGGCCGCCCGCGGGTGGGGTCGTCGAGCAGCCGGCCGAGGTGGTCGCGGTCGTGCGCCGAGCGGGACAGCACGGGCACCCGCCCGGTGGTGGCCCGCGTGCCGGCCGGCCAGGTGTCGCGCGTGACGGGGACGTCGGCCGGCGTGCTGCCGCCCGGGGGGACGCTCACGCCGGCGCCGCGGCCGCGCTGGCGGTGACGTCGACCGGGCCGAGGGCGCGGAGGGAGTCGGTGACCCGCTCGGCGTCGCCCACGACGACGGCGGTCAGCGACGCCGGCGCCAGGTACCGGCGGGCGGCGTCCTGCACCTGCTCGACGGTGACCGCGGCCAGCGCCGCCTGGTGCTCGGCCAGCCACTCCACCGGCAGCCCCGACCCGATCAGCGCGGAGATGGTGCCGGCCAGCCCGGCGTGCGTGGCGGTGGACAGCGCCATCGAGCCGAGCACGTAGCGGCGGGCGGCGTCCAGCTCGGCCTCGGTGACCGGCGCCAGCGCCATCCGGCCGAGCTCGGCCCAGGTCTCGAGGAACGCCGGCCCGGTGACCTCGGTGGCGACGTCGGCCTCGACGGTGAACGACGACGCCGCGGTGAGGTGGTCGACGCCGCTGCGCGGGCTGTAGGAGTAGCCGCGCTGCTCGCGGATGTTGCCCACCAGCCGCGAGGAGAAGTAGCCGCCGAAGACCATGCTCGCCAGCCGGACGGCGGGCAGGTCGGGGTCGGTGCGGCCGGGCGCCGGGCCGCCCAGCCGGATGTTGGACTGCACCGCCCCGGGCCGGTCGACCACCTCGAGGTGCCCGGGCGCCAGCGTCGGCGCGGGCGGGGCGACCGCAGCGGTGCCCTCGCCGGTCCACTCCTCCAGTGCCGCGGCGACGGCGTCCGTGGCCGCGGCGGCGTCGAGGTCGCCGACGAGCACCAGCGTGCTGCCGGCGGGCAGCACTCGCTCGCGGTGCAGCTTGCGCAGGGCCGGGGCGCCGACCCTGGCCACCAGCTCCGCTGACGGGAGCTGGACGGCGTAGGGGTGGGTGCCGTAGCGGCGGGCGGCCAGCGCGGTGCGCGCGATGACCCCGGGCTGGGAGTTGGCGATGGCGATCCGCTCGGCCACCCGGTCGCGCTCGGCCTCGACCCGGTCGCCCGGGTAGGACGCCGACGTGAGCACCTCGGCGAGCACGCCGAGCACGGGGACGAGCCCCTCGGCCAGCAGCGTGGTGGAGAACAGCAGCCGGTCGGGGTCGGCCGACACCGACAGCTCGGCGCCGTGGCCCTGCAGCGCCTCGGCGACCCCGGTGGCGTCGCGCCGCGCCGTCCCGAGCAGGACCGCACCGGAGAGGACCGAGGCGCGGGCGGTGTGCTGGGCGGCGCCGCGCGGCGAGGCGGCGGCGAAGGGCACCCGCAGCCGCAGCTCCACCAGCGGCACGCCCGGTCGCGGGACCACCACGACGCTCAGGCCGCTGGGCAGCGCCGTGGTCGTCACCTCGGGGACCGGCTGGGGCCGCGGCTCGCCGAGCGGCGGGACCAGGCCGAGGTCGAGCACCGGGGCGCTCACCGGGCACCCCCGGTGGCGTGCAGCTCGAGGACGGCGGCGGTGCCCGGGTCGAGCCCCTTCGCCGCCACCTGCACCTGGTCGGGCGTGACCGCGGCGAGGCGGGCGGCCAGCTCGCCGGCCAGCTCGGCCCGGCCGTGGACGAGCTCGGCGCCGGCGAAGGCCAGCGTGCGGCCCAGCACCGAGTCGGCCTGGCGCAGCAGCTGGGCGCTGGTGCGGGCCTGCACCCGGGCCAGCTCCTCGGCGGGGACGCCCTCGCCGGCTACCCGGGCGATCTCCTCGTGGACCGCGCCGAGCACGTCCTCGACGCCGACGGCGGCCGGGTGGTGCACCTGGGTGGTGAGCAGCGTGGCGTCGCGGACGTCGAACGGGTCGCCGAAGAGCCCCACGTAGCTGCTCTGCGCCACGGCCAGCCGGTCGTCGTGCACGAGCCGGCGCTCCAGCCGGGAGGCGTCGCCCTCGCTGAGCAGCTCGGCGAGCAGCACCGTGCCGAGGTAGGTGTCGAGGTCGCCGACCGGGTCGGGCACCCGCCAGCCCAGCGCGACGGCGGGCGCGGGGGCGAGGCGGTCCTCGACGACCTCGCGGCGGACCGTCGTCGGCGAGGGCTCGCCGGTGTCCGGCGTCGGCGGGACCTCGCGGGCCTCGACCGGGCCGAACCAGCGGCGGACCAGCCGCTCGGTCTCGCCGACGTCGAGGTCGCCGCCGACGGCCAGCACGGCGTTGCCCGGTGCGTAGTAGCGGGAGAAGAAGTCGGTGGCGTCGTCGACGGTGGAGCTCTCCAGGTCGACGAAGGAGCCGTAGCCGTCGTGGGTGTTGGCGAAGCTCTCGAAGGCGACCTGCGGCAGCTGCAGCCACGGGAAGGCGCCGTAGGGCCGGTTGAGCACGTTGACCCGGATCTCCTCCTTGACCACGTCGATCTGGTTGCGGAGGTTCTCCTCGGTGATGGCCGGTGCGGCCATCCGGTCGGCCTCGAGGAAGAGCGCGCGCTCGAGCGCCTCGGCCGGCAGCGCCTCGTAGTAGTTCGTGTAGTCCTGGTGGGTCGAGCCGTTGAACGTGCCGCCGGCGGCCTGCACCAGCCGGGCGTGCTCCATCTTCGGCACGTGCGCCGAGCCCTGGAACATCACGTGCTCGAAGAGGTGGGCGAAGCCGGTGCGGCCCTCCGGCTCGTTGCGCATGCCCACGTCGTAGAAGACGGTCACGGCGACGACCGGCACGCTGCGGTCGGGTGCGAGGACGACCCGCAGCCCGTTGTCCAGCGTGAAGCGCTCCACCGGGTGCCGTAGGACGAGGTCGGACCCGACTGGTGTCACGGACCGACCCTAACCACGCACCGCCACCACCCGCCGCGCGGCCGACGAACGGCCGACGAGCGGGGCCCGGAGGGTCCCCGAGGAGGGCAGCGGCCGCAGCGGCTCGGCGCGGGCCGGGGACGGCACGTGGCCGCGGTGCGGTGCGGGCGACGAGCGGGGCCCGGAGGGTCCCCGAGGGAGCGCAGCGGCCGCAGCGGCTCGGCGCGGGCCGGGGACGGCACGTGGCCGCGGTGCGGTCCGGAGGACCGCCATGTCAGAGCACGTCGACGTCCGCCACGACCCGGTCGATGACGCCGTAGAGCTCGGCGTGGGTGTTGGGGATCGAGAGGTAGAGCAGCGCGGGGTCGGGGCGGCCGACGTCGATGACGAGCAGCGCGGCGCGCTCACCGGTGGAGTCGTAGCCCTCGACGTCCCAGGTCAGCTGGAACTCGATGAGGTGGGCGTTCGCGCCGTCGACGGTGAGCGCCTCGTCGCGCAGCACCTCCCGCTCGTTGGGCCCCGGGTAGTAGGCCGTGCGCACGCTGTCGGCCAGCGTGGTGACCGTCGCCTGCTCGCTCCCCGGGCCGGTCCAGCCGTAGCCGTCGGCGACGGGCCCGGAGGTGCACTGCGCGATGAAGTTGCCGCCGTCGGGCGTCAGCTCCTGGGTGACGAAGTACTGCCCGGCGATGGTGCGGGTCTCGGGCATGGACCCGAGGGCGTACTCGTACCAGCCGTTGCCGAGGAACGGGTAGGAGATGCCCGCGTCCTCGTCGACGATCCGCACCGTGCCCGGCGGGAAGGTCGGCCCGGCCGGCGAGGTGGTCGCCACCGGTGCGTCGGCCGGCCTCGTACCGGTGCGGCCGGACAGGCCCACGACCAGGGCGACGACGACCACGGCCACCACCGCCAGGACCGAGCCGGCGACCCACCAGGCGGTGCGGGCACGCGACCGGGGCGGGGGCGGGGTCTGCCACGGGAGCGACCCGGCCGGCTGCACCGGCGGGTGCGGCGGGGCGGCCACCGGGAGGGCCTGCACGGCGACGCCGGGACCGGCGGGCGTCGTGACGTCCGACCAGGTCTCCCCGTTCCACCAGCGCACCGTGCCGTGGGTGCCGTCGGGGTCCGGGTACCAGCCCGCCGGGGCGCTCGACAGTCCTGGTCCGGTCACGCGGTCAGGGTAGGTCGCCGCGGGCCCGTCACAGGACCACCACGTCGTCGAGGACGCGGTCGATCGTCCCGTGGAGCTCGGCGTGCGTGTCGAGGACGGGGACGACGAGCAGGGCCGGGGCCAGGTGGCCGTCGACGCCGCGGGCCTCGTCGCGGCGGACCGCCTGCTGGTCGGGCGCCGGGACGCAGGTGCGCCGGGAGGACACCGCGGCGGCGGTCACCGCCGTCCGCAGGTCCGAGCCGGGACCGGTCCAGCCGAAGCCGGGCGGGGCCAGGGTCGCGGGGGTCGGGCCGCGCCCGGCGGACGACGACCGTGAGGACGGCGTCGTCGTGCGCACGCGAGCACCCGGCCCGTGCCGGCCGCACCCGGGCACGCCGCGCACCCGGGAGGGGCCGAAGCGCCCGCCGTCCGCCGGGCCGGTCACCGTGCGGCCAGCTCCCGCCACAGGTGGGCCACGGCCTCCGCGCCGCGGTGCAGCATGGACAGCAGCACCCGCTCGTTGGGCGAGTGGATGCGGTCGGTGGGCAGGCCGGCGCCGAGGAACACCAGCGGTGCGCCGAGCACCTCGACCAGGTCGGCCTCGGGGCCGCTGCCGCCCTCGCGGGTGAACAGCACGTCGTCGGGGGCGGTGTCGAAGGCCTGGCCGATCGCGCGCAGCAGGGCGTCGACGTGCGGCGAGTCGAGGTCGCTGGCGCACGGGGCGACGCCGCCGGGCGGGGTGTGCACCTCGGCCTCGATGCCGTCGGGCAGGTGCTGCTGCACCCACTCGCGCAGCGCCGGGCCGACGTCCGCGGGCGTCTGGTCGGCGACCAGCCGGAAGGTCAGCTTGGCGTGCGCCTCGGCCGGGACGATCGTCTTGTGCCCGGGGCCGGTGTAGCCGCCCCACACGCCGTTGACCTCGGCGGTCGGCCGGGCGCCGATGCGCTCCAGCGTGCTGAAGCCCGCCTCCCCGGCGGTCGCGCGCGAGGCCGCGGGACCGGCCAGCCAGGCGGCCTCGTCGAAGGGCACGCGGGCCATGAGCTCGCGCTCGCGGTCGGTCAGCGGCCGCACCCTGTCGTAGAAGCCGGGCAGCGTGACGCGGCCCTGCTCGTCGTGCAGGGCGGCGAGCAGGGCCGCCATCGCGTGCAGCGGGTTGGGCACGCCGCCGCCGAAGGAGCCCGAGTGCAGGTCGACGGCGGGGCCGCGCAGGGTGATCTCGGCGTCGGCCAGCCCGCGCATGGCCACGACGGCGCTGGGCACGTCGGGCGCGGCCATGCCGGTGTCGCTGACGACGACGACGTCGCAGGCCAGCCGGTCGGCCCGCTCGCGCAGCAGGTCGGCGAAGTGCGGCGAGCCGGACTCCTCCTCACCCTCGACCAGCACCTTGACGGTGACGGCGGGGGTGTCGCGGCCGGTGGCGGCGAGGTGGGCGCGGATGCCGACCAGGTGCATCGCCACGTTGCCCTTGTCGTCGATGGCGCCGCGGGCGTGCAGCTCGGGCCCGTCCGCGCCCTCGACGCGGGTGGGCTCGAAGGGCGGGTGCTCCCACAGCTCGAGCGGGTCGACCGGCTGGACGTCGTGGTGGCCGTAGACCAGCGCGACCGGGGCGCCGTCGTCCGCCGACGGCCACTCGGCGTAGACGGCGGGGGCGCCGGGGGTCTCCCAGACCTCGACGACGGGGAACCCGACGCGGCGCAGCGCCCCGGCCAGCCACTCGGCGCTCGCCGCGACGTCGGGGGCGTGCGCGGGGTCGGCGGAGATCGACGGGATGCGCAGCCACGCGTCGAGGTCGGCGTGCAGGTCGTCGAGGTGGTCCTGCACGAAGGCGCGTTCCGGGCTCGTCACGAGCGCCGACGGTAGCGGCGGCCGGCACGGGCCACGTCGCGCCCCGGCCGTTAGGTTCGGCCACATGGCGGGAGAACTGTTGCGGGTGGACGTCGGCGACCTCACCTTCGACGTGCGGGCCGACGGCCCGGAGGACGGGCGGCCGGTGGTGCTGCTGCACGGCTTCCCCGAGACGTCGGCGTCCTGGGCGGCGGTGACGCCGAGGCTGACCGAGGCGGGGCTGCGCACGTACGCCGTCGACCAGCTCGGGTACTCCCCCGGCGCCCGCCCGCTGGACGTCGACTCCTACGCGCTGACCAACCTCGCGCAGGTCACGGCCGACCTGATGACCGCGATGGACGTGCCGGTGGCCGACGTCGTGGGGCACGACTGGGGCGCCAACGTCGCCTGGGCCCTGGCCGCGTGGCACGAGGACCGGGTGCGCTCGCTGACCGCGGTCTCGGTGCCGCACCCCGGCGCGTTCACCGCCGCCTTCCGCAGCGACCCGGAGCAGAAGGAGCGCTCGGCCTACATCCGGCTGTTCTGGCAGGAGGGCAAGGCCGAGGAGGTCCTGCTGGCCGACGACGCCCGGCGGCTGCGGCGGATGTACGGGGACGCCGTCGACCCCGAGGCGGTGGAGGAGTACGTGGCGGTCCTGTCGGCGCCCGGCGCCCTCACCGCGGCGCTGAACTGGTACCGGGCGATGAGCGCGGCGACGCCGGTCGACGACGTCACCGTGCCGACCACGTACGTGTGGAGCGACGCCGACGTGGCGATCGGCCGGACCGCCGCCGAGGGCTGCGCCGAGCACGTGGCCGGTGACTACCGGTTCGTCGAGCTGGCCGGCGTGAGCCACTGGATCCCCGAGCAGGCACCCGACCGGCTCGCGACCGCAATCCTGGACCGGATCGCGTCAACGTGAGCGTGCGGCTCCGCGTCCCCACCACGGAGGACGCCGGCGCCTGGGCCGACCTGTTCGACGACGCGGAGGTGATGCGGTACGTCGGCACGGGTGAGGTGCGCGACCGGGCCTGGTACGCGGCGTTCGTGCAGCGGCAGCAGGAGCTGGCCGAGCGCACGGGCCTGTGCCTGTTCTCGGTGCTGGTCGCCGAGGAGGTCGCCGGGTTCACCGGGATCCAGCCGTGGACCCAGCCGTGGGGACCCACCGGGGTGCTCGAGATCGGCTGGCGGCTGGGCCGCCGGTTCTGGGGGCGCGGGATCGCGACCGAGGCCGGGCGCACCGTGCTCGACCGCGCCCGGACCCTGGAGGTGCCGCGGGTGGTCGCGATGGTGCACGCGGACAACGCGGCGTCGCTGGCCGTCGCGCGCAAGCTGGGCCTGATCGAGGAGGCGGCCCTCCGCGCCCCGTCGGGCGTGCCCGTGCTCCAGTACGGCGTCCGGCTGACCGCAGCGTCCTGACGCCGCCGGCCGACCGACCGGAGGCTGGTTGAGGACACGCCGGCGTGACCACCCCGCCGACTCGGCAGGTGGTCACGCCGGCGTGTACAGGCCTGGGCGGAGCCCGCCCTCAGGCGGCCGGTTGCAGCAGTGGCGGCGCGATGAGGATCTCGGTGCCGTCGGGGCGCCAGGTGCGCCAGGTGTCGTCGGCTTGTCGCTCCACGCGGAAGCCGTAGTGGACCTTGGTGTGGTGGCGCTCGCACAGCGATGCGGAGTTCGCAAGGTTGGTCTCGCCGCCGTCGAGCCAGTGCACCAGGTGGTGCACCTCGGCCCACCAGGTGGGGGCGTCGCAGCCGGTGAACACGCACCCGCCGTCGCGCAGCTCCACGGCGCGGCGCAGGTGCCGATCAGCCAGCCGCTGCTCCCGGCCGAGATCGAGCGGTGCCCCGTCGGGGCCGAACACGACCCGGCTGATGCTGCCGTCGCAGGCCAGCCAGCGGGCCCGGGCGGCAGAGATGGCCGCGCCGAACCCCATCCGCCCAACCTCGGGGCCGGTGGCCGGGTCGACCAGGTCCTCCAGGTCGACCACGACGGCGACGTGCGGCTTCACGGTCCGCAGGATCGGCAATCCGCCGGAGGCCAGGGCGGTGTCGCACAGTTGCACCAGCGCATCCCCGAGGCGCTGGGCGCGGCTGCGCTCATCACCTGAGGACCGGTCGGCCTGCACGAAGGACTCCAGTGCGGCCTGCAGCTTCTCCCCACCGACCGCGTCGAGCTCCCCGCGCAGGGACAGCGTCCCGTCGGCGTGCTTCGCCAGCGTCAACCGACGCCCCTCGGTCGGGTCGGGCTCCGGCCCGTCCGGGTCGAGGCCGGCCAGGTAGTGCCGCACGGCACGCACGAAGTCCGCGTACGGGTGCTCGATCGCCAGCCCGGTGAGCACCGCATCGATCTCGGTCAGGTCCACGCCCTGCCCAGCGGCGGCCGCCAGCCGCTCCGGGGTGAGCACCGTCGCGGCGATCGACACCTGCTCGGCCGACACCAGCCCGGCGTCGTGCGCCTCGGCCAGCGCGGGCAGGTGCTCCAGCACCCGGGCGTTGCCCACCATCCGCGCCGCCGCGGTGGCCGAGAGCCGGCAGTGCCCGCCCAGCCAGGAGCGCATGCTCTTGAGTCCGTCGCGCTCGGCGGCCTGCCGGTGCTCCGCTGCCCGGACCAGCCGGGCCAGCCGGGCGTCCTCCCGGTTACGCGCGGCCACCGTGGCGGCGATCGCGTCGAGCAGCTCGCCGTCGGACAACCCGTCCGTCTCGATCGCCGCACTACTCGAACACATGTACGCATCCTATCGCCATCGGAGTCGTCGGGCGACCTGTATCCGCAGGTCGGAGCCGGTGTCCACAGAACCGGCAGGCACCTTGACGGCTATCCTGACCGACCTCGGTGCCGCGCGACCGAGCCGGACACCGGCGTCCAGGACCCGCCGAGAGCACGGGTCAGGGCTGGTACCCGGGGTAGTGGCCTCCCGTGTCCGTCCAGCCGACGAGCGGGAGCTGAGCGCCCGTGCGCGCGGTCCGGCTGCGTGGCTCCGGGGACCGGGTCGTGCCGGCGGTGGAGGACGTCGCCGAGCCCGCGGCGCCGACCGGCGACCAGCTCCTGGTGCGGGTCGAGGCGTGCAGCGTCAACGGCACCGACCTCGGGATGCTCGGCGCAGGTGTCACCGCCGCCGTCATCCGCCGGGTCGGCCGGCCGGGCTTCGACGTGGCCGGGAAGGTGCTCGACTGCGGTCCCGGGGTGACGGCCTTCTCGCCGGGTGACCGGGTCATGGCACTGCTGCCGCACTCCGGCGGCGGCCAGGCCGAGCGCGTGCTGGTCGGGCAGGAGCACGCCGCCCGCGTCCCGGCGTCCTGCTCGTCGGCCGAGGCCGCCGCCCTGCCCCTGGCCGGGCTCACCGCGCTGCAGGCCCTGTACGGCCGGGCGGCGCTGCGCGCCCGGCGGTCGCGTCGCGTGCTGGTCCTCGGCGCCTCCGGGGGCATCGGCTCGTTCGGCGTCCAGCTGGCCCGCCTGGCCGGCGCCCACGTCACCGGTGTGGCCGGTGGCCCGAAGCTGGACTTCGTCGGCCGGCTGGGCGCCGACGACCTGGTCGACCGGCACGAGCAGGACGTCACCACCCTCGGCCGCCGCTGGGACGTCGTCCTCGACACCCCCGGCCGGCTGCCCTTCTCCGCCGCCCGCACCCTGCTGGCGGACGACGGCGTCTTCGTCACCACCCGGGCCGTGGGCCGCGACACGCCCCGGGAGCTGGTGCCCGGCCGGTGGCGGCGCCACGGGCCGGCGTTCGCCGCGGTCCGGACCACGGCCCGGTCGGCCGACCTGTCCCACCTCGCCGCGCTGGTCGACAGCGGGCGCCTGCGACCGGCCGTCGACCGCACCGTCCCGCTCGACCGGGCGCAGGACGCCTACCGGCACGCGGCCGGCCCGGCCACCGGCAAGGTCGTGCTCACGACGTCCGCCACCCGCTGACCGGTCGCTGCTGCCGTCAGGTCAGCCGGTGGTAGCGGACCAGCGGCAGCGCGGTGAACCCGGCCGCCTCGTAGGTGCGGCGGGCCGGCGCGTGTCCCGGGTCGCCGCCGGTGCCGATGGCCACGATGCGCACACCCGCCCGTCGCAGCTGCTCCACCCCGTCGTCGAGCAGTGCCCGCCCGATCCCGCGCCGCTGCGACCCCGGGTCGACGGCGAGCATCTCGACCTCGCCGCTGCCGGGCTCGTCGTGCGCCTCGTCGTGGACGACGACGGCCACGAACCCGACCGGCCGGCCGTCCTCGACCGCGACCCGCACCCGCGTCCCCGGGTCGCGGCAGACCCGCTCGACCGCCTCGGCCTGCGACCTCGACCAGTCGGGGTACAGGTGCCGGTACACCGCCGGGCCGAGGACCGTCTCGAAGGAGGCGAACACCGGCGCCCAGGCCCGGAGCGACAGGGCGACCACCTCGCCCAGGTCGGCGTCGTGCAGGTCCCGGATCGCCATGCTCACGCCGTCAGGCTGACCGGCGCGTCAACCGAGTCCGTCGTCCTCGGGTGGCGGGGGCAGGTCGTCGTCCGGGGGTTCCGCCGGCAGGTCCTCCCCCGTCACCAGCGCCAGCAGGCCGGCCTCGTCGAGCAGGTCGACCGGGCGGACGGTGACGCCGGCGGCGACGTGGTGGAAACCCGCGCTCACCCGCTCGACCGGGACACCGGCCAGCCGCGACCAGCCCAGCCGGTAGGCGGCCAGCTGCACCGCGGCGGAGGCCAGCTCGGCACCCGACGGCGGCGGGCCGGTCTTCCAGTCGACCACCTCGAAGCCGCCCTCGCCGTCGCCGAAGACGGCGTCGATGCGGCCGCGCAGCGTCAGCGGGCCCAGCGGCGTCTCGAAGGGCACCTCGACCTCGACCGGCTGCCGGTCGGCCCAGCCGCTGGCCAGGAACGCCTCCTGCAGGGCCGCCAGCGCGCCGTCGGGCGCCGCGCCCGCGTCGCCGGAGCCGGGCAGCTCGTCGAGGTCGAGCAGGCGGGCGGCGCCGAAGCGCTCCTCGATCCAGGCGTGGAACGCGGTGCCGCGGCGGGCCAGCGGCGCGGGCGCCGACGGCATCGGCCGCCGCAGCCGGCGGGCCAGCCCGGCCGGGTCGCGGCGCAGCGCCACCAGCTCCGAGACGGACAGGTGGCTGGGCAGCGGCACCTCCACGGACGGCCGGGCGGCGCGCCGGCGCTCGCGCAGCAGCAGGTCGGCGTCGCGGACCCACTGCTCGACCACCGGGTCCGCGGTGCCGAGCGCGGCGTCGGGGTCGAGCGGGTGCGCTGCGGACCCGGCCACCAGCTCCGCGGCGGCGGTGAGCGCGCGGCGGCGCGGCGCGGACAGCGGGTCGGCCGGCCACACCCCCACCGGCCACTCCTCCAGCGCCGGGTTGGTGGCGCCCTCCTCCGGCCGTTCGGCCCAGGCGACGACGACGCCGGCACCGGCGCCGCACGCCCGGCGGACCGTGTCGAGCAGCACCGACGGCCCGTTGGGCCGCACGCCCTCCCGCCACCAGCTGCCCGAGCAGACCAGCAGGTGCTTGGCGCGGGTGACCGCGACATAGCCCAGCCGGATCTCCTCGCTCTCGCCGAAGCCCTTCCACTCCTCGACGTAGTCCTCCAGCGCCGCCCGCACCGCCGCCTGGTCGCCCGAGCCGGGCACCGGCAGGCGCAGCTGCGGCAGCTCGTCGCGGTCGGTGGTGCGCAGGTCGACCGGCACCGCGCCCGGGTCCCTCACCCACGAGTCGGCGGTGTCGGTGCGGGCCGGGAACTGGTCGGCGGTCATGCCGGGCACGGCGACGACGTCCCACTCCAGGCCCTTGGCCGAGTGACCGGTGAGCAGCTGGATCGACTCCGGGTCGACCGCGACCTCCCCGGGCTCCAGGCCGCGCTCGCGCTCCTCGGCGTCGCGCAGGTAGCCGAGGAACGCCGGCAGCGAGGGCAGCTCGGCCAGCTCGGTGAACTCCGCGGCGACGGCGTGCAGCGCGTCGAGGTGCGCCCGCGCCGCACCCGGGCTGACCCCCGGTGCGCTGGCCAGCTCGGTCTCCAGCCCCAGGGTGCGGGCCACCTCGTCGACCAGGTCGGGCAGCGCGTCGCCCAGCCGGCCGCGCAGCTGCGCCAGCTCCCCGGCCAGCCGCCGCAGCCTGCGGTACGCCACGGCGGAGTAGGCCGACGGGTCGCCGAGGTCGTCGAGCGCCTCGACGAGACTGCCGCGCTCGGACGGGCGGGCCGCCGGGTCGTCGTCGTCCTCGCGGGCGGGCCTGCGCGAGCGCACCAGCGTCCGGGCGCGCGATTCCAGGGCGGCGAGGTCGCGGGGGCCGATCCGCCACCGCGCCCCGGTGAGCAGCCGGCCCATCGCGTCGCCGGCCGAGGGGTCGACCAGCACGGTGAGCGTGGCGACGACGTCGGAGACCTCGGGCACCTCCAGCAGCCCGCCCAGCCCGACGACGGTGACCGGCAGCCCCCGGGCGCGCAGGGCCGCGGCGATGCCGGGCAGCTGGCGGCGGGTGCGCACCAGCACCGCGGTCGTGGGCGGGCGCCCGTCGGGCCGCGGCGGCAGCGCGGGGTCCTCGCCGCGCCAGCAGGCGGCCAGCCGGTCGGCCAGCGCCTCGGTCTCCTCGGCCACCGTGGTGTACAGGCCGGCGGTGACCAGCCCGCCCCCGGCGGTCGGCGCGGGCGTCAGGTCGGGCAGCGGCACGTCGGGTGCCGGCAGCAGCCCGGCGACGGCGTTGGCCACCTGGAGCACCGCCGCGTCGTTGCGCCAGCTCGTGGCGAGCGTCAGCCGCCGGGACTCGCGGCCGCGGACGCCGGGGAAGGTGCGGGCGAAGCGCTCGATGGTGCCCGCCGACGCGCCGCGCCAGCCGTAGATCGACTGGCGCGGGTCGCCGACGGCGAGCACCGCGTGCCCGCTGGTGCGGCCGAACAGCGCCTCGAGCATGCGCAGCTGCCCGACGCTGGTGTCCTGGTACTCGTCGAGCAGCACAACCTGCCAGCGGGCGCGCTCGCGGCGGCCGACCTCGGGCGCGGTGACGGCGACCCGCGCGGCCAGCGCCACCTGGTCGGAGTGGTCGATGGCCCCGGCGGCCCGCTTGCGCGCCTCGAACGCCGCCACCAGCGGCAGCAGCGCCACCCGGGCGCGCTGCCGGGCCAGCATCTCCAGCACGGGCGCGTACGGGCCGCGCTTGCGCGGGGCGTCGGGGTATCCGGCGATCCGCGCCTGCAGCTGCGCGGTCCACTCGCGCAGCCGCTCCGGGGCGATGTCGTGCTCGCCGAGCTCGCCGGCCAGCGCGAGGACGTCCTCGACGGTGGTCAGCGGGGTGAGCGGGACGTCGTCCATGTCGCCGGTCCAGCCCGACACGACCGCCGCCGCCTGCCCCCAGCACATCGCGGGGCCGAGCACCCCGGCACCGGGCTCGACGCCGATGCGCAGGCCGTGCTCGCTGACCAAGGACGCGGCGTACCCGTGGTAGGTCGACACCGTGGGCACCGCCACGGCCAGCCGCTCGCGCAGCTGCGCGTCGGTCTCCGGGTGGCGGGCCAGCGCGGCGAGCCGGATCCGGATGCGCTCGTTGAGCTCGCTGGCGGCCTTGCGGGTGAAGGTCAGCCCGAGGATCGCGTCGGGGGCCACCAGCTCGTTGGCGACCAGCCAGCAGACGCGGGCCGCCATCGTCTCGGTCTTCCCCGAGCCGGCGCCGGCGACGACGACGAGCGGCCGGTCGGCGGGCGCGGACACCACCCCGGCCTGCTCGCCGGAGGGCGCGTAGGTGAGCCCGCAGCGCTCGGCGACCTCGGCCGGGGTGAGCAGCCGGCGCGGCCGCTCCGGCACGGGCGCCGACCCGAACAGCGCGTCGTCGTCGAAGGACAGCTGCTCCTCCGGCGGCGCCGGTGTCCGTCTGCTCACGCGGTGACCTGCCGGCCGCGCTCGCTGAGCGGGCAGCTGCGCCGGGCCGGGCAGCGCTGGCAGTGGCTGCCGCTGCGCACCTCGAAGGTGGCCGCGCCCATGCCCTCGCCGACGTCGGCGACCAGCTCGCCGGCCCAGGTCTCCCCCGCCGGCAGCCCCTCGGGCAGCGGCTCCTGCGCCTGCTCCTTGGCCTTCGACCCGGTGCCGACCTGCAGCAGCGCCGCGCCGCCGGGCTCGCTGCCGTGCTCGCCGAAGGCGCCGGCGGCCACGGCCACCTGGTAGGCGGCCAGCTGCCCGTGGGTCTCGACGTCCTTGGCGTGCGTGCGCCCGGTCTTGAGGTCGACGACGACCAGCCGGCCCTGACCGTCGCGCTCGAGCCGGTCGACCTGGCCGCGGATGCGGGCGCGGCCCACGGTGACGTCGAAGTCGGCCTCGGCGGCCACCAGCTCGCGGCGGTTGGCCGCGTGCCAGCCCAGGAACCGGTCGAGCATGTCGCGGGCGGCCACCCGCTGCCGCTGGTCGGCCCAGCCCGGCCCCAGGTCGAGCGCGTCGAGCTCGGCGGCGAGCGCGGCGGGGGCCTGCGCCGGCGGCAGCCCCTCGGCCACCTGCTGGGCCACGGCGTGCACCGCGGTGCCGACCGTGCGGGTGGCGTCGGGCGCGGCCTCCGCGCCGACCGCGCCGAGCACCCAGCGCAGCGGGCAGCGCTGGAAGGTCTCGATCGCCGAGGGACGCACCCGCACCGGGTCGGTCTCCGGCACGAGCGGGGCGTCGTCGGACAGCGGGGCCAGCCCCCACCAGTCCGTGGGCGCGGCGCCGGGGACGCCCTCGTCGGCCAGCCGGCGCAGCACGGCGGCGGCGGCCGAGCGGCGGGCCGGCTCGGTCTGCGGGTCGCTGACCGCCCGGCGCAGGTCGGCGACGAGCGCGGGCAGCCGCAGCGAGCGCGGCAGCGGGGTCAGCGGCCGGCCGTCGTCGGGCGGCGGGACGACGAGGTCGAGGAAGCGCGAGGCGGTGGCCCCGGCGTCGGGACCGTCGAGCGCGCCCTCGACCGCGGTGACCACCAGCCACCGGCGGGCCCGGGTGCAGGCGACGTAGAACAGCCGCCGCTCCTCGGCCAGCAGCTGCGCGCGCCGGTCGACCACGGTGCCGTCGATGCCGGCGACCCGCTCGACCAGCAGCTCGGTGCCCAGCAGGGTGCCGCGGTCGCGCAGGTCGGGCCAGATCCCCTCCTGCACGCCGGCCACGCACACCACGTCCCACTCCAGGCCCTTGGACGCGTGCGCGGTGAGCAGCCGCACCGCCTCGGGGGCGCCGTCGCGGACCGCACCGGAGAGCCCGGGCAGCTCCTGCGCCGACAGGTGCCCGACGAAGGCACCGACGGTGGCCGACGGCAGCCGGTCGACGAACCCGGCGGCGGCGTCGAACAGCGCGACGACGGCGTCGAGGTCGCGGTCGGCCACGGCCCCGGCGGCCCCGCCCACGGCACTGGCGCGGGCCCAGCGGGCGGCCAGGCCGCTGCGCTGCCACATCGCCCACAGCACGTCCTCGGCCGACCCGTCGCGGGCGAGGGCGACCCGTCCGGCGGCAAGCACGGCGGCCACCCGCCGGGCCGGCCGGGCCACCGGCTCGGGCAGCGCCTCGAGCAGCGGCTCGTCGGCCAGCGCCGTGGCCAGGGGTGCGCCCCGCTCGTCGGCGTCGACGCCGCGCTCGGCCTGGGCGATGCGCACCGCACGGCGGAGCCGGCGCAGGTCGAGGACGGTGGCCCCGCCCAGCGGCGAGGCGAGCAGCGCCTCCGCGCCGGGCTCGTCGAGGGTCAGTGCCCCGGGCTCGGTGCCCGGGTGCGGCAGCAGCGCGGTGAGCGCGGCGAGCAACGGCGCGACCGCCGGCTGGGCGGCCAGCGGGACGTCGTCGGCGGACACCTCGACGGGGACCCCGGCCGAGGTCAGCGCGCGGCGCAGCGGGGCGATCGCCAGCGCGGCTCGCACCACCACGGCCATCCGCGACCACGGGACGCCGTCGACCAGGTGGGCGCGGCGCAGCACGTCGGCGACGTAGGCGGCCTCGACGCTGGCCGAGCCGAGGACGTGCACCTCCGCACCGCCCTCCTCGGCACCGGCCACGGCCTGCAGCCGCCGGTGCTCCCAGGGCCCGGGCAGCGCCTCGGCCACCCGGCGGCTGACCGCGAGCAGCCCGGGCCCCGACCGGCGGCACACCCCGAGCGACAGCCGCCGCGCGGGCCGGCCGTCGACGGTGCGGAACCGCTCGGGGAACTCGACGATCCCGCGCGGCTCGGCCCCGCGGAAGGCGTAGACCGCCTGGTCGGGGTCGCCGACGACGACCAGGTCGCCGCCGCCGCCGGCGAGCAGCTCCAGCAGCTCCACCTGCGCGGGGTCGGTGTCCTGGTACTCGTCGACGAACAGCCAGCGGGCCCGCTCGCGCTCGTGGCGCAGCAGCTCCGGGTCGTCCGCCAGCTCGGCGATCGCGGCGCGGACCAGCTCGGCGGGGTCGTAGCCCGAGGCGTCGCCACCGCCGGCCGTGCTGAAGGCGGTGACCGCCTCGTACTGCTCCAGGAACGCCGCCACGTGCGCCCAGGCCTCGGTGCCGGTCTCGCGGCCCCAGGCGGCCAGCAGCTCGGGGTCGACGCCGCGCTCGGTGGCGCGCAGCAGCAGGTCGCGCAGCTCGCCGCGGAACCCGGCGGTGCCCAGTGCGGGCAGCAGCGACGCCGGCCAGCGCACCGCACCCTCCCCGGCGAGGTCACCGCGCAGCAGCTCGGCGACCAGGGCGTCCTGCTCGGCGGCGGTCAGCAGGCGGGGCGGGGCCTCGCCGCGCAGCAGCGCCGCCCGCCGCAGCACGCCGTAGGCGTAGGAGTGGAAGGTGCGGGCCAGGGGCTCGCGGATGGTGCGGGCCACCCGCGCGGTGATGCGGGTGCGCAGCTCCGCGGCCGCCCGGCGGCTGAAGGTCAGGACGAGCAGCTGCTCGGGGTCGGCACCGCGGTCGATGCGCGCGGCGACGGCCTCGACGATCGTCGTCGTCTTGCCGGTGCCGGGGCCGGCCAGGACCAGCAGCGGGCCGCCGGGGTGGTCGACGACGGCCTGCTGCGTGGGGTCCAGCAGCGGTGACCGCGCCGGCGCCGGCGCCGGCTGCACGAGCCGGTAGACCGGCGCCGCCTCGTCCCCCCGCAGTGCCACCCCTCGATGACACCACGGCGCACCGACATCGCGGCGCAGCGCCGTCGGGCCGGCTCAGTACCGCACGCGGTACCAGTGCTCGGTCTCACCGGGGAGCCGGTCGAGCAGCACCTGCGTCCCCCCGGGGACGTCGAGCACCCGGACGCCGTCGCCGAGCAGGACCGGCGCGAAGAAGAGCAGCACCTCGTCCAGCAGCCGGGCCTCGACCAGCTGCCGGGCCACGTCGGCACCCAGCACGTCGACCACGCCGTCCCCGGCGGCCTCCCGCGCCAGGTCCACCGCCCGGTGCAGGTCGCCGGCGAAGGTGACGCCCTCGGGGGCCTCCGCCGCCGGCCGGTGGGTGAGGACGACGACCGGTCCCGACCACTGCCCGCCGAAGGCGCCCTCGCGGTCGGTGCCCCGGTTGGGGTCGTCGCCGCCGAAGGTCCGGGCGCCGACCAGCACCGCCGTCACCCGGCTCACCAGCCGGTCGGCCGTGGGGTTCGGCGTCCCCAGGTGCGGGGTGAGCCAGGACATGTCGCCGCCCGGGCCGGCGATGAAGCCGTCCAGCGACGCGGTCGCGGAGTAGAGCAGGGTGGCCACGGTTCCTCCCGGTCCGGTCGTCGGAGGGGCGGACCGCCGCGGCACGCCGGACTCATCGGCTCAGGGCCAGCCGACGGCGGCGAGGTCGACCCGGCCGCCGCGCACCGGCACGCCCTCGGCGGCCAGCAGCGCCAGCTGCCGCACCCGCACCGGCTCGGCGCAGGTGCCGTCGGCGCGCAGCACCCGGTGCCAGGGCACGGCCGCCCCTCCGGAGGACAGCGCCCGCGCCACCCGCCGCGGCCCGACGCCGACCAGCCGGCCGACCGCGCCGTAGGTGCTCACCCGCCCCGGCGGGATCGACTCGACGACGTCGAACACCGCCTCGTCGACGTCGGCCGGGTCCGCCGGGGCCCGGTCGACGGGTTCACGCACGGCGGCCGAAGCGGGCCAGCAGGCGGTCCTGCGGGGAGGCGCCGTCGGGCACCTCGAGCGGCGGGTCGAACAGACCCGGGACGCCGTCGCCGGGGAGCCGGTCGGCGAGCGCCCCGGCGGCGCGGACCAGCGCCGGGTCGAGCTGCTCGTCGCCGCCGGTGGCGCGGGCGAGGTCCCAGGAGTGCACGGTCAGGTCGGCGGTGAGCTCCTCGACGTACTCGCGCGCCGGCGTCGGGCCGCGGGTCAGGTGCACCGTGCCGCCGTCGAGGTCGGCGCCGGCGACGGCGGCCAGCGCCTCGTCGGCCACGGCCTCCCACGCGGTCAGCGGGTCCGGGGCGAGCAGCGCGTCCGTACCGGCGGGCACCTGCGCGGCGACGTCGTCGACCGGGTCGCCGGCCATCAGGCCGGGCACCCAGTGCGCCTCGCCGACGAGGTGGGCGACCAGGTCGGCGACGGTCCACCCGGGCAGCGCCTCGAGGTCCCACTGACCGGGCTCGACGGCGTCGACGCGGTCGGTGAAGGCGGCCTGGGCACGCTGGTAGAGCTCGAGCAGCTCGGTGGCGGGGGTCGGCACGGGTCCAGTCAACACAGCCGCCGAGAGCCCGGCACCCGCAGTCGGGTGCCGGGCCCCCGGAACGACAGGAGGCGCTCGCTCACCCCGCCCCGGGATGCGGGACGGACACCACCGTGAGCGCCTCGATGCCCGCGAAGTCCCGGGGGTTCGAGGTGTACACCGGCAGGTCGTTGGCGACCGCGATCGCGGCGATCACGGCGTCGAACGCCCGGGCCCGCACCTGGCGGCCGGAACGGCGCAGCTCCGCGGCGACACGACCGAAGGCCCGTGCGGACGCCGCGTCGAACGGCAGCGGGTCGAAGGCCGCCTCCACCTCCTGCAGCCGGACCTGCCGGGCGGCCCGCTCCGCGGGGTCGTCGGTCACGAGCGGGCCGACGGACAGCTCGGCGAGGGTGACCGCGGTGATCACCGGCTCCGCGGGCAGGTCGTCGGGCCGCAGCCGCTCCAGCAGGACGACCAGGTTCGTGTCCAGGACACCCGTCGGGTGTGCGGTCACAGCGACTGGTCCACCACGGCGTCGACGTCCCGGCGCAGCCGTTCGGGATCGACCGGCGGCAACCGGCGGAAGCGCTCGACCAGGGTCGAGGCGCTCAGCCGGGCACCGGGCAGCGGTGTCAGGCGCGCCACCGGCGTCCCGTCCCGCGTGATGGTCACGTGCTCACCGGCCACCACCCGGTCCAGCACCTTGCCGCCGCTGTTGCGCAGCTCCCGCACCGTCGCCTCGGACACGCCCTCACCGTATCACCGGTGAGACAACAGGACCGGCCGAGGGGACGCCGAGGGCCCGGCACCCGTGGTCGGGTGCCGGGCCCTGGCGAGGGACTCGAACGGCCTCGTCCCAGGGCCCCGCGGCGCGCGGAGCGTGTCGTGGGGAGGGACGAGGTCCTCTCAGTAGGTGGGCAGGGTCTTGTCGATGCGGGTCGCCCACGCCGTCACGCCGCCCTGGACGTGCACGGCGTCCTTGAAGCCGGCGTTCTTGACCGCGGCCAGCGCCTCGGCCGAGCGGACGCCGGTCTTGCAGTGCAGCACGATCGGCTTGTCCTGCGGCAGCGAGGCCAGCGCGCGGCCGGAGAGGATCTCGTCCTTGGGGACCAGCTTCGCGCCGGGGATGGACACGATCTCGTACTCGTTGGGCTCGCGGACGTCGATGAGCTCGAAGTCCTTGCCGGCGTCGATCATGTCCTTGAGCTCGTCGACGGTGATCGTCGAGCCCGCGGCCGCCTCCTGGGCCTCGGCCGACACGACGCCGCAGAAGGCCTCGTAGTCGATGAGCCCGGTGATCGGCTCGCCCTCGGGGTCCTTGCGCACCTTGATCGTGCGGAAGGTCATCTCCAGGGCGTCGTAGACCATCAGCCGGCCGAGCAGCGTCTCGCCGATGCCGGTGATCAGCTTGACCGCCTCGGTGGCCTGGATGGCGCCGATGGTCGCGCACAGCACGCCCAGGACGCCGCCCTCGGCGCAGGAGGGCACCATCCCCGGCGGCGGGGGCACCGGGTAGAGGTCGCGGTAGTTGGGCCCGTGCTCGTTCCAGAAGACCGACACCTGGCCGTCGAAGCGGTAGATCGAGCCCCACACGTAGGGCTTGCCGAGCAGCACGCACGCGTCGTTGACCAGGTAGCGCGTGGCGAAGTTGTCGGTGCCGTCGACGATCAGGTCGTACTCGCGGAAGACGTCGAGCACGTTGTCGCTGTCCAGCCGCGTCTCGTGCAGCCGGACGTCGATCAGCGGGTTGATCTCCTTGACGGAGTCCCGCGCGCTCTCGGCCTTGGACCGGCCGACGTCGGACTGCCCGTGGATGATCTGCCGCTGCAGGTTCGACTCGTCGACGGTGTCGAACTCGACGATGCCCAGCGTGCCGACGCCTGCGGCGGCCAGGTACATCAGCACCGGCGAGCCGAGGCCACCGGCGCCGACGGCGAGCACCTTGGCGTTCTTCAGCCGCTTCTGCCCGTCCATCCCGACGTCCGGGATGATCAGGTGGCGGCTGTAGCGGCGGACCTCGTCGATGGACAGGTCGGCGGCGGGCTCCACCAGGGGTGGCAGGGACACGCTTGACTCCTCGGTTCGCGACCAGCGGCCCGCGCGGGGGCCGACGTTCGTGCGGGTAACAGCGTCCCAGGCCGCACTGTTCCCCGGCGGCCGAGGTCCCTGCGGGGTCACCGGGCGGACCGTGTCAGGGGAAGGGCCAGGCGTTCCTCGTGCAGCCGTCGAGGCCCAGCGTCTGCTGCTGCATGACCGGGGCGAGCTGCCCCGGTCCCGGGCAGCCCTCGTGGCCGTTGCCGAGCGCGTGCCCGACCTCGTGGTTGACGACGTACTGGCGGTAGGTGGCGACGTCGCCGTCGTAGTGCGGGACGGCGGTGGCCCAGCGGGCCAGGTTGATGACGGCGCGCTCGCCGTACCGGCAGGAGGTGTAGCCGCCGGTGCCCACGCCCGGGCAGTAGCGCTCCATGCTGCCGGGGCTGACCAGGCTGACCCGGAACTCGTACCCGCCGGCCTCGGTGGTGTCCACCCGCTGGAAGGACATCCGCCCGCCGTTGCCCCACGAGCGCGGGTCGCCGAGGGTCGCCTCGACCGCGGCGGCGAACTCGGCGCCGTCGACGCCGATGCCGTCCTCCACCTCCACGACGAAGCGCTGCAGCGGGCCGGTGCCGTGCACGGCCGAGCTGCCGGGGACCACCGACACGGTCCCGGCGCCCTGCTCGGCGTAGGTCGCGGCGGCCGTGGCCGGGGGCAGGTCGGTGGGGCCGGCGTCGCCCTCGGCCGGCGCGGTCGGGGACGCGGCCGGGCTGCTCGCCGGCGGCTCGACGGCGGCCGACGGGGTGTCCGCCGCCTCGCTCGCGGCCACGCCCGAGGCCGACGCCGGCTGCCCGCCCCGGCCGGTGGCCAGCACGTCGACGAGCGCCAGCACGGTGGCCACGGCGAGCAGCGGGATGGCGTAGGCCCGCCAGCCGTGGCGGGCGACGAACCGGCGCACCCGCCCGACGGGACGGTGCCGTGGCAGCGGGTGCGGGCCGGTCGCCGGACGGCGCGGGGCGTCGGCGAGGGGGTCCCTGCGGGCCACCAGCGGCCCGGCCGGCCGGTGCCGCCCGGTCGCCGGCGACGGCCGGCCCGGACCGGTGGCGGGACCGGGCGCGGCCCGCGGGGCGCGCCGTGACGGGTGCGGTGGCAGCGGGGGTGGCGGCAGGGGCGGCGGCACGCGGGGCAGGCCGCGCACCGGCTCCGGACCCCGGTCGCCCCTGGGCGGGAGAGCTGCCACGGGTGCGCCTCCTCGCCGGGTGGGGTGGCCGGGCTCGGGTCCGGCCGCGTCGCGCAGCCCCGGGCCCTCACTGCGCGTCCGGGGTCAGGTTCTCACGGTCGCCGCGGCGACTCACCGACCCGCCGCGCGCGTCGCGTCAGCCCGCTGCGCGCCCGGTGCCGGCGCCCGTCCCGACGTCGGTCCCGGCGCCGTCGGTCCCCGCGTCCTCCAGCAGGCCGAGCACCGCGCGCGCAACCGGCTCCGGGGCCTCGAGCATCGCCACGTGGCCGACGCCCCCGAGGACCAGGAGCCGGGCGCCGGGGACCGTCGTCGCCAGGCGCGGGGCCAGCCGGGGGTCGACCAGGCGGTCGCGGTCGCCCCACACCACCAGCGTCGGCACCCGCAGCAGCCGGGCCAGCCGCCAGGCGTTGGCCCGGCCCACCCGCAGGTAGGAGGTGATCAGGCCGCGCATGCTGCGCACCACCGCCCGGTTGGCCCAGGCCTGCGCGGCCCGCTCGCGGGTCTCCTCGACCGCGGCGTCGATGCGCTCGGGCGGGACCCGCGCGGGGTCGCCGAAGCACATCTGCAGCATCCCGCGCACCGACTGCTCCGGACCGACCCCGGCCAGCCGCCGCTCGGCCAGCGACGGGACGCCCGGCAGCAGGACCAGCAGCAGCGCGCGGCCGAAGGCCTGGGGCACGCGGTAGACCGGCATGGCCGGCGAGACCAGCGTCAGCGAGGCCACGAGGTCGGGCCGCCGTGCGGCGACCAGCAGCGTGACCAGCCCGCCCAGGCTGTTGCCCAGCAGGTGCACTGGGCGCCCCTCGGCCTCCCCGGGCTGCGCGCGCACGTGCTCGAGCACGTCGACGACCGCGCGCACGTGCCCGCGGACGGAGTAGGAGCCGCTCGGCGGCGGCGAGGAGCGCCCGAAGCCGGGCAGGTCCACCGCCCAGCCCTCGCAGCGCACCGCCAGCAGCGCGGCGAGGTCGGTCCAGTTGGTCGAGGCACCGCCGAGGCCGTGCACGTACAGCGCCCGCTCCCGCGGCGCACCGGGCCGGCCGGCCCACGGGGTGCTGCGCACGAGCACCGTGCCGCCGCTGACCGGGACCTGCTCACCCGGCCAGGGCGGCGGCGGGGGGTCGGTCGCCGGCAGGGGCACCGACGAGAG
Source organism: Geodermatophilus dictyosporus (assembly GCF_900115505.1). Taxonomy (GTDB): domain Bacteria; phylum Actinomycetota; class Actinomycetes; order Mycobacteriales; family Geodermatophilaceae; genus Geodermatophilus; species Geodermatophilus dictyosporus. The sequence continues at coordinate 323,202 of NZ_FOWQ01000002.1, forward strand.
GCGGGCGGTGGACGACGGCGCGACGGTCGGGGGCGCCGGGACTCGGCGCGTGCGCGCGCGGGCGGCCTCGGGCACGACGGCGACGGTATGCCAGCGCGGAGCCCCGCGTGCGCGGGGGGAACCCGCCGGTAACATCCCCCGCGCCATGCAGTCCTCCCGCCCCGTCCCCGTCCGCCGCACCTCGCGGCTGCCCCGGGGCGCCCGGCGCCTCCAGCTGCTGCAGGCCGCGCAGGAGGTCTTCGTCGCGCAGGGGTTCCACGCCGCCGCGATGGACGACATCGCCGACCGCGCCGGCGTCAGCAAGCCCGTGCTCTACCAGCACTTCCCCGGCAAGCGGGAGCTGTACCTGGCGCTGCTCGAGCAGCAGGTCACCGAGCTGACCGACCGGGTGCGCGACGCGATGGCCGGCACCGAGGACAACCGGACGCGGGTGCACGGCGCGGTGGGCGCCTACTTCGACTTCATCGACGCCGAGGGCGGGGCCTTCCGGCTGGTCTTCGAGTCCGACCTGCGCAACGACGACGACGTGCGGGCGCTGGTCGACCGCGGCAACCGCGCCTGCGTCGAGGCCATCGCCGAGGTCATCGCCGGCGACACCGGCAGCTCCCCGGAGCAGGCGCACCTGCTGGCCTCCGGGATGACCGGGCTGGCCGAGACCAGCGCCCGCTGGTGGCTGGCGCAGAAGGGCACCGTGTCGCGCGACGAGGCGGTGTCGCTGATGTCGTCGCTGGCCTGGCGGGGCATCTCCCGCTTCCCGCGGGTCGAGGGCGAGCCGGTCGGGGGCTGAGCGGCGCGTTCGCTGTCGGCGCACCGCCACGGCGGGGCCGCCCGCCCGGCGCTGGACTAGCGTGGTCGGCAGCCGTGCAACCCGAGGAGGCATCCCAGAGTGGAAGTCAAGATCGGTGTCCAGCACTCCCCCCGGGAGCTGGTCGTCGACAGCCCGAAGACCCCTGACGAGATCGCTGCCGACGTGGCCAAGGCCGTGTCCGGCGCCACGAAGGACGGGCTGTTGACCCTGGAGGACGAGCGCGGGCGCCGCGTGATGATCCCGGTCGACCGCATCGCCTACGTGGAGATCGCCCAGGCCGACCAGCGCCGCGTGGGCTTCGTCGCCGGAGCCTGAGCAACGCCGTCCCGACGGGGCGTCCTCGCGACCGCGAGGGCGCCCCGTCGTCGTTCCGGGGCGTTCCTCCCGGGAGCCGCCCTGCGCGGATCGGGCTCAGCGCGTCGACCGGCCCCGGTGCCCGCCCTCCGCCTGCACGTGCGAGGCGTGGGGCGGGCACCGGGGTCCCTCAGGGGTTGAGGCCGAGGGTGCGCATCCGCTCGGTGTGCGCGGCGGTGATGCGGTCGACCAGGCGGCCGATGCCGGTGAGGTCGCCGGTGCCGGCGAGGATCAGCCGGGCCAGCTCGTCGCGCTCGGCGATGACGGCCTGCGACTGCGAGATCGCCTCCCCCACCAGGCGCCGTCCCCACAGCGCCAGGCGTCCGGCCAGCGTCGGCTGGGCGGCGATGGCCGCGCGCACCTCCCGGACGGCGAAGTCGGCGTGGCCGGTGTCGGCGAGCACCTCGAGGATCAGCGACCGGTCCGGCTCGGGCAGGAAGCCGGCGATCTCGCGGTAGAAGTCGGCCGCCAGCCCGTCGCCGACGTAGGCCTTGACCAGGCCCTCCAGCCACGTGCGCGGGTGGGTGCCCTCGTGGAAGCCGTCCAGCGCGCGGGTGAAGGGCGCCATGACCGCCGACGGCTCGGCGCCCAGCTCGACCAGCCGGCGGACCAGCCGGTCGTGGTGGCCGATCTCGGCGGCGGCCATCCGGGCCAGCGCGGCCCGGCCGGCGAGGGTGGGCGCCAGCCGGGCGTCCTCGGCCAGCCGGTCGAACGCGGTCAGCTCGGCGTAGGCCAGCACGCCGAGCAGGTCGACGACGGCGCGGGTCTCGACCGTGGTCACGAGGTGCCTCCGGGGCGGGGTGTGGCGCCAGGGGCGCAGGACCGGCGCTGCGCACGCCTGCCGCGCAGGATCGCACGTCCGCCCCGGGAGGATGAGCCCGTGCGGCGTCCCGGCGCGCGGCGACCGGGTCCGGCCACCGGTCGCGCTACCATGGGAACAGGCGGGCCGCCAGGCACGCTGGTATCTGTGCGCTGACGAACGTCGCACGACGCACCGTGGAGCCCTCTCCGGCACACCGGGTGCGTCCCCGGGGGTCCCCCGGTCCGCTGGCCGCGTCGGCGCTGGAACGCACTCCCGCGACACCCGACCGCGGAGCGCCCGGACGGCGAGGCCGTCCGCCTGCCGCTCCCCCAGCAGACCAGAGGCGAGACCACTGACCTCCACCGGGAACACCCCCACCACCCCCGAGCTCGAGCACGCCGAGACCGGCGCGCCGGCCCCCGAGCAGCTCGAGCAGACCGTCGAGCAGCTCGGCGGCGCCCCCGTCGAGGAGACCGCGCCGCTGTTCGGCGACTTCGACGTCCACCCCGACGTCGTCGCGGCGCTGGCCGAGGCCGGGATCACCCGCACCTTCGCCATCCAGGAGCTCACCCTCCCCCTGGCGCTGGCCGGCCACGACCTCATCGGGCAGGCCCGCACCGGCACCGGCAAGACCCTCGGCTTCGGCGTCCCGATGCTGCAGCGCGTCGTGCCGCCGGCCGAGGGCGGGGACGGCGTCCCGCAGGCGCTGGTCGTCGTGCCCACCCGCGAGCTGTGCGTGCAGGTCGCCCGCGACCTGTCCACCGCCGGGAAGAAGCGCGGCACCCGCGTGCAGGCCATCTACGGCGGTCGCGCCTACGAGCCGCAGGTCCAGGCGCTGCAGGGCGGCGTCGAGATCGTCGTCGGCACGCCCGGGCGGCTGCTCGACCTCGCCGAGCAGGGCCACCTGATCCTGGGCAAGGTGAAGGTGCTCGTCCTCGACGAGGCCGACGAGATGCTCGACCTGGGGTTCCTGCCCGACATCGAGCGGATCCTCGGCATGGTCCCGGCGCAGCGGCAGACGATGCTGTTCTCGGCCACGATGCCCGGCCCGATCGTCACCCTGTCGCGGTCGTTCATGACCCAGCCGACGCACATCCGCGCGCACGGCAACGACGAGGGCTCGACCGTCCCGCAGACGACGCAGTTCGTCTACCGGGCGCACAACCTCGACAAGCCCGAGCTGCTCGCCCGCGTGCTGCAGTCGCGCGACCGCGGCCTGGTCATGGTGTTCTGCCGCACCAAGCGCACCGCGCAGAAGGTCGCCGACGAGCTCGTCGACCGCGGGTTCGCCGCGGCCGCCGTGCACGGCGACCTCGGCCAGGGCGCCCGCGAGCAGGCCCTGCGGGCCTTCCGCAGCGGCAAGGTCGACGTCCTGGTCGCCACCGACGTCGCCGCCCGCGGCATCGACGTCACCGGCGTCAGCCACGTCGTCAACTACCAGTGCCCCGAGGACGAGAAGACCTACGTGCACCGGATCGGCCGCACCGGCCGGGCCGGCAGCACCGGTGTCGCCGTGACGCTGGTCGACTGGGACGACATCCCCCGCTGGCAGCTGATCAACAAGGCGCTCGACCTCGACTTCGCCGACCCGCCGGAGACCTACTCGACCTCGCCGTGGGTCTACGCCGACCTCGACGTCCCCGAGGGCGCCACGGGCCGGCTGCCCCGCGCCCAGCGCACCCGCGAGGGCCTGGACGCCGAGACGATCGAGGACCTCGGCGAGACCGGCAAGAAGTCCCGGGGCGCCGGCCGCGGCCCCGCCCGCGAGGAGGCCCGCGAGGAGGCCCGCGAGGACGGCGAGCGCCCCGCCCGCTCGCGCAACCGCCGCCGCACCCGTGGGGGTGGCGCGGCCGCGGAGGGCGCCGCTGCCGCCATGGGAGCCGAGGACGCTCCCGAGGCCCCGGCCGCCGACGCCCCCGCCGCCGGCGAGGACGCCCCGGGCAAGCCGCGCCGCCGTCGCCGCCGTCGCGGTGGAGCCAGGCGCAGCGGTGGCGCCGAGGCCGGCGGGGACTCCGGCAGCGACACCGGCAGCGACACCGGCAGCGACACCGGCAGCGACTCGGACGGCTCCGAGTCCGCCGCCTGACGCCGCCCGGTGCGCCCTCCGCCGCTGCGGGTGTGGGTGTGGACGGCGGCCACGCTCGCGCTGGTCGTCGTCGCCACCCTGCTGTGGCGGGGGTCGAGCGTCGCCGCGACCGACAGCACCACCGCGCCCGCGCCGGCCGCCCCCGACGCCGCCCCCGCCGCTGACCTGACCGAGGCGTGGACGGCGGAGGCCGGCGCCCCGCTCCCCCGGCGGGTCGTGGAGGGCGGCCGGGTGCTGGTGACCGACGAGCACGGGTTCGCCGCCCTCGACCCGGTCACCGGCGAGGAGGCGTGGCACTACCGGCGCGGTGACGCCCGGCTGTGCGACGCGACCGCGGTCAACGGGCTCGTCGTCGCGGTGTTCCGCACCGCCGACCGCTGCGACGAGGCGCTCGCGCTCACCGCGGCCACCGGGGTGCGCGCCTGGACCCGCAACCTGAGCCTGCGCGGCGACGCCACCCTGGCCGGCACCGACCGGGTCGTGCTGGCGGCCGGCCCCACCGGGGTCATCGTGCTCGACCCGGTGGGCGACAACGTCCGCTGGCGCTACAACCCGCCCGAGGGCTGCCGGCTGCTCGGCTCCGACGTCGGCAGTGCCGGCGTGGTGGTGCTGCAGCGCTGCCCGGCCACGGCCGCCCTCCAGCTGCGCCTGTTCGACGGCTTCTCCGGGCAGGCGCGGTGGACCCGCGACGTCGCCGTCCCCGCGGAGGGCACGGTGCGGCTGACCGGCGCCGACCGGCTCGTCGGCGTCGTCGCCGGTGACCGCCTGCTGCTGTCCCGCGCCGACGACGGCGCGGCGCTGCCGGAGCTGCCCCTGCCCGCCGCCACCGGCGACCCCGGCACGGAGCTGCTGCACCAGGCCGGCGCCGGCGACCTCGCGCTGGTCTGGGCCCGCGGCACCGTGTGGGCGCTCGACCGCGGCACCGGCGCCCCGCGGTGGCAGCTGCCCGCCCTCGGCCTGCCCTCGGTCCCCGACGAGACCGGCCCGGCGACGGTGTGGGTGCCCGAGGAGGGCGGCTTCGTGCAGCGCGACCTCGCCACCGGCGCCGAGGTGGGCCGCTCGGCGGTCGGCGGGCTCGTCCCCGGCGGGCGCACCGCCGTCGTCGGTCCGGCGCTCGTCTACCGCCTGCCCGACAGGGTGACCGGGTACTCCTAGGTCCCGGCCGCGGCGGCGCGGACGGCTCCCGCGAGGTTGACTGGGAGCCATGGTGCTGCCCGGGAGCCCCGAGACCCCCGACCGTCCCGCGCCCGTCCTCGCCGTCGCCCCCGACGACCTGCGCCAGCTCGCCGACCACGACGCGACCCTGCGCACGCTGCCGGGCCGGGCCGGGCCGCTGGCCGCGCTCGACACCGGCGGCCCCGGTCCCAGCGGCACCGTGCTGATGGTCGCCGGCTACACCGGCAGCAAGGAGGACTTCGCCCCGCTGCTGGCCCCGCTGGCCGCCGACGGCTTCCGCGTCGTGGCGGTCGACCAGCGCGGGCAGTTCGAGTCGCCCGGTCCCGACGACCCGGCCGCCTACTCGGTGCCGGAGCTCGCCGCCGACGTCCTCGCCGTCGCGCACCTGCTGGCCGGGGAGACCGGGCCGCCGCACCTGCTCGGGCACAGCTTCGGCGGCCTGGTCGCCCGGGCCGCCGTCCTCGCCGACCCCGCCGCGTTCCGGTCGCTCACCCTGCTGGGCTCCGGGCCGGCCGCGCTCACCGGCCCGCGGGTGGAGCTGCTCGACCACCTCGGCCCCCTGCTGGACGCCGGCGGGGTCGAGCTGGTGTCGGCCACGCTCGAGCAGCTGGCCATGACCGACCCGCGGGCCCGGGCCGTCCCGGCGCCGACCCGCGCCTTCTACACCCGCCGGTTCCTCCGCAACACCGCCGCGGGGCTGCGCGGGATGGCCGACGCGATGACCACCGAACCCGACCGGGTGGCCGAGCTGGCCGCCACCGGCGTCCCGGTGCTGGTCGCCCACGGCGAGGGCGACGACGCGTGGCCCCCCGCCGTGCAGGCCGACATGGCCGCCCGGCTGGGTGCGCGCCACGAGGTGGTCCCGGGGGCGGTCCACTCCCCCGCCGTCGAGAACGCGCCGCACACGCTCAAGGTGCTCGAGTCGTTCTGGTCCGCCCTCCCGGCGGCCGCCCGGTGAGCGGCTCGGGGTTCTCGGCCCTCGACTGGACCGAGGAGGAGGACCGGCTGGGCTTCTTCGGCCCGGGCAGCGTGACCTGGCGGGTGCACGCCGACCCCGTCTACAGCATCGGCGGGCTGCGTGCGCTGCTGCTGCAGGCGCTGCACCCGGTGGCGATGGACGGCGTCGCCCGCAACTCGGTCTTCCGCGAGGAGCCCTGGCAGCGGCTGACGAACACGGCCGCCTTCGTCGACACGCTGACCTTCGGCACCCGCCGGGAGGCGCTGCGCGTCGTGCGCCGGGTCCGCGGGGTGCACCGCCGGCTGGGCGGCACCGAGGAGACCACCGGCCGCTCCTACCGGGTCGACGACCCCGACCTGCTGCTGTGGGTGCACTGCGCGCAGGTCGACTCGCTGCTCGACGTCGCCCGCCGCGCCGGCGTGGTCGACGACGAGGAGGCCGACCGCTACGTCGCCGAGCAGGTGACCGCCGCGGAGCTGATCGGCGTCGACGCCGCCGACGTGCCCGACTCCGTCGCCGCACTGGCCGACTACTTCGCGCGGGTGCGCCCCCAGCTGGCCGTGACGCCGGCCGCGCGCGACGCCTGGCGCTTCGTCGTCGTCCCGCCGATGCCGCGGTGGGTGCAGGTGCTCACGCCGGCCCGGCCGGCGTGGGGGTCGCTGGCCTCGCTGGCGGTGGCGACGCTGCCCCCGTGGGCGCGGCGGCTGGCGTCGCTGCCGGGGCTCGCGGTCACCGACGCCGCGGCCACCGCGGCGCTGCGGGCCTTCCGGACCGGCCTGCTGGCCCTGCCCGACCGCGCCCGGCTCTCGCCGATCGTGCGCGCCGGCCTGGAGCGGACGGCGGCCTAACCGCCGGCTGCCGGGCTCCCGGCCGCGTCGTCCTCGGCGAGGAAGCTCCAGGTCTCGCGCGCCGGGGTGGCCGCCTGCCCGGCGGGGCAGCTGGGTCGGAAGTCGCACCAGCCGCACTGCCTGCCGGTGACCGCGGGGAACGCCTCGTCCCGGGAGGCGCCGTCCTCCAGGGCCTGCGTGGCGGCGGCGATGTCGGTGGCGACGTCCTCGGCCCGGCGCACGTGGTTGGCCAGCGAGCGCTCGGTGTGCTCGAAGGAGGCCACCGTCCCGCTGGGCAGGTGGTGCAGCTCCACCCGGCGGCAGGGCCGGCGCAGGGTGCGCTGGACGCCGAGGACGTACACCGCCAGCGCCGGTGACCCGCGCGCCTCGTCGTCGGTGCTCGGCACCCGGCCGGTCTTGTAGTCCACGACGACCAGCTCGTCGCCGCGCTGGTCGATGCGGTCGACCCGGCCCGACAGCGCCAGCCGCGCCGTGGTGGCCGCGACCTGCCGCTCGGTACCGACCGGCTCGTCGCCGGGGTCGAGGTCGGCGACGTAGTCGGTCAGCCAGCCGGCCGCGCGCGTCCGCCACCGCTCGGACTGGTCGGCGTCGCGGAAGCCGGTGGGCGACCAGGCGCCGTAGAGCAGCTGCCTGGCCGCGCCGGCGGTGCGCCGGTCGCGTGGCAGCTCCCACCAGGAGCGCAGCGCCGCGTGCACCGCCGACCCGACGGAGTTGTGCGCCCACGGCGGCCCCTTGGGCGGGCTCGGGCGGTCGACGTAGGCGAAGCGGTAGCGGCGCGGGCAGTCGGCGAAGGTGGCGAGCTTGCTCGGCGTCGCGGGGAACAGCCGCTGGGGCATGCCCGGCATCTCCAGCTGCGCGCCTCCCACACCGGCCACGCTAACCCGGGACACCCACGGGTCCGGTGAACGGCGCGGTGCCCGTCCCCGCGGCGAGGATCGCCTCGTACTGCCCGGGGTCGGTGAGGCAGGCGCCGATCGGCGTCGTCTTGTTGGCGCCGTGGTGGTCGCTGGAGCCGGTCGTCAGCAGCCCGAGCTCGCCGGCCAGGCCGCGCAGGTGCTCGCGCTCGGCGGGGCTGTGGTCGGGGTGGTCGACCTCCAGGCCGAGCAGCCCGGCCCCGGCCATGGCCTCGATCGCCGCGTCGTCGACCACCCGGCCGCGCTTGGTCGCCAGGCCGTGGGCGAACACGGGGACCCCGCCGGCGTCCCGGACCAGGCGGATGCCCTCCAGGACGTCGGTGTCGGCCTTGGCCACGTAGTGGGGGCTGCGGTGCGACAGCAGGCCGGCGAACGCCTGGTCGACCGACCCGACGACGCCGGCCTCGACCAGTGCCCGGGCCACGTGCGGCCGGCCGACCACCCCGCCGGCGGAGGCCTCGACGATGCGCTCCCACACCACCGGGTAACCGGCCGCGGCCAGCGCGGTGACGATGCGCTCGCCCCGGCCGAGCCGCTCGGCGCGCAGCCGGGCGAGCTCGGCGGACAGCGCCGGGTGCGCGGGGTCGAACAGGTAGGCGAGCAGGTGCACGCTGACCGGCGGCTCGTCGGCCGGGAACCAGCGGCAGGACAGCTCCAGGCCCGGGAGGACGGTCAGCCCGGCCGGCCGGGCCGCCCGCGCCGCCGCCCACCCGTCGGTGGTGTCGTGGTCGGTCAGCGCGACCACGTCGAGACCGGCCGCGGCCGCGGTGGCCACCAGCGCGGCCGGGGACTCGGTCCCGTCGGAGACGGCCGAGTGGGTGTGCAGGTCGATGCGCATCGGCGTCCAGCCTCCCCCAGGGCGCTCAGGCGTGCCCGGGCCCGTCCTCGCCCGCGGTGCCGACGCCGGGGATCGGCTGGGTGTCGCGCCGGCCGCCGCGCCCCTCGGCGGGCTCGGGGTTGCCCTCGTCGTCGCCACCGGCGGCGCCACCCCAGTCGCTGCCGAACAGCAGCCCGCTGACCTGGTGGTAGAGCAGGTCGGCGCGCGGCAGGAAGGTGATCTGGGAGAGCGCCTGCTGCTGGCCGGCGGACTCGAAGCGGAAGGTGCCGTAGCCGAGCACCTGGCCCAGCAGCGTCTCCTTCCAGGTCAGGTCGGTGATCCGGCGCAGCGGCAGGAGGGTGACGGTGCGGGCGACGATGCCGGAGGTCAGCAGCACCCGGCGGCGGGTGACGATGAAGTGCCGCATCCACCACTCGCCGGCGCGCAGCGCGAACGACCCCAGTGCGCCCAGCACGAGGACCAGCCCGACGGTCGCACCGACCCGGTGGTCGGGGTCGAGACCGAGCACCCACAGGCCGAGGAGCAGCACCGGCAGCGCCCTGGCGGCCGGCGCGAGCAGCACGGCCCAGTGCCGGCGGGTGGCGACGACGGCCTCCTCACCGGGCAGGAGGTACTTGGCGGCGTCCTTGGCCCACCGCGGCGGGCGGCCGTCGGTCCCGCGCGCCGGGCCGGTCACGCCCCGCCTAGACGAGCGAGCCGACGAAGGCTGCCAGCGACGAGGCGGCGCCGCCCAGCGCCTCCCCCGCGTTGCGCACCATCGTCGCCGAGGCCTCCGGCTGCTGGATCACGTAGAAGACGACGAAGGCGACGGCCAGCCAGACGAGGACCTTCTTCAGGCTCACCGCCACCTCCGGGGATCCGCTCGGACCGGCGGGCACGGTGCCCGCGCGGGTCGGCCCGGAGGCCTGCCCCATGCGTAACACAGGCCCCGCGGGCCACCGGGTGGACACGCCGGGCGGGCCCCGGCCGGGCTCACTCGCCGGGCAGGAAGTGCTCGCTGGGCGGGCCCAGCGGCAGGTCGGGGTAGAGCCGGTCGCGCAGGTCGAGCAGCGTCAGCTCCTCGGCGAGCAGCCAGCCGGCCGACATCGGCCACATGACCAGCCACAGCCAGACGCCGTAGGCCTCCCCCACGAAGGCGGCGCGGTCGTCGGAGGTGGGGACCGCCCACAGCGGCGCGCGCTGCCCGGCCGCCTCGACCGCCGCCGAGGACGGGCCGGTGATCACGTCACCCGGGTCCAGCCCGGGCAGGCCGGCGTAGCCGCAGCCGACGCCGGTGCCCGGCTCCTCGGCGACCAGGACCAGCTCGGCGGACCCGCCCAGCGGCGCGGGCCCGGCGCAGCCGACGACGATCGCCCGCGCGCCCGGCTCGCCGCCCCAGGCCAGGCCGGTGACCGACCAGCCCGACGGCATCGGGTCGGGCACCCAGGCGGGCACCCGGGCGTCGGCGGTCACCGCGGCGATCGCGTCATGGCCGATGAGCGTGGTGTGGTGCAGCGGCGTCACGACGCCGTGCAGGTGGCACCAGGCCAGCGCGGAGTCCCCCGGGCGCACGACGAGCGGCTCGCCGCAGCGGGGGCAGACCGGGGAGGCGCTCATCGCATGACACCGTCCTGTCACTCGATCGGTTCGTCAAGCGGAGTCCGACGCGCCGCGGCGTGCCGCCGTAGGCTCGCGCGCGTGCCCGCGCCCTCCGCCGGCGGGGATCCCGGCGTCCCCGCACCGCCGGTGCAGCCCTGTGTGGGGGCCGTGGTCCTCGACGACGCCGGGCGGCTGTTGCTGGTGCGCCGCCGCAACGAGCCGGGCCGCGGGCTGTGGTCGGTGCCCGGTGGCCGGGTCGAGCCCGGGGAGACGCCGGCCGGTGCCGCCGCGCGGGAGGTCCGGGAGGAGACCGGGCTCGACGTCCGCGTCGGGGCGGAGGTCGGGCGGGTGCGGATCCCCGGCGACGGCGTCGTCTACGACGTCGTCGACTTCGCGTGCACGCTGACCGGCCCCGCCCGGCCGGTCCCCGGTGACGACGCCGACGCCGTGCTGTTCGCCGACGCCGCCGACCTCGAGCGGCTGACCTGCACGCCGCGGCTGCTGGAGACGCTGCGCGGCTGGGGCGCGCTACCGGTCTGACGGCGGCGCGCTCCGGCCCTCGGCCCGCGGGCGTCAGCCGCGGGGCCGTGGCTCCGGTCGGCCGGGCTGCTCCCCGCCGCGGGCCTCGCCGTAGGAGCGCTTGGGCACCATGACCTTGCGCCGGAACGTGCAGACGACGGTGCCGTCCTGCTTGTAGCCGATGGTCTCGACGTGCACGACGCCGCGGTCGTCCTTCGACCTCGACTCGGTCTTGTCCAGGACGGTGGTCTCCCCGTAGACCGTGTCGCCGTGGAAGGTCGGCGCGACGTGCCGCAGCGACTCCACCTCCAGGTTGGCGATGGCCTTGCCCGAGACGTCCGGGACGCTCATCCCCAGCAGCAGCGAGTAGACGTAGTTGCCGACGACGACGTTCTTCCCGAAGTCGGTGGTCTCCGCCGCGTAGTGGGCGTCCAGGTGCAGCGGGTGGTGGTTCATCGTGATCAGGCAGAACAGGTGGTCGTCGTACTCGGTGACGGTCTTCCCGGGCCAGTGCTTGTACACCGCCCCGACCTCGAACTCCTCGTAGTACCGGCCGAACTGCATCTGCGCGCTCCCGACGTCGTCGTGGGGTGGGCGGGGTCTGCGCGCGGGGCGTCCCGGCACGGGCGGCCCGTGTGCCACGGCGCGCGCCGGTGACCCGTCTGGACGGCCGCCGATCCTACGATGCCCCGGTGGTCCAGCTCTCCCGCGCCGTCGACCCCGCGGAGGCGGAGGTGGTGCGGCTCTCCCCTGCCGGGCGACGCGCCCGCCTGGTCGCGACCGCGGTCGTCCTGGCGCTCCTGCTGGCCGGCACGGTCTGGGGCACGGACGCCCACTTCCCGTTCGGCCCGTTCAAGATGTACTCGACCCGCGCGGCCAACGACGCCCCGGTCGTGTCCACCCGCGTCGTCGGACTGACCGGCGACGGCCGGGAGGTGCGCCTGTCCGGCGGCGAGGTGGGGCTGCGGCGCGCCGAGTTCGAGGGCCAGCTGCCGCGCCTGGTCGAGGACCCCTCGCTGCTGGTCCTGCTGGCCGACACCTACGCCGAGCACCACCCCGGCGGGCCGCAGCTGGTCGAGGTGCAGGTGGTGCTGCGCCGCTTCGAGCTCGTCGACGGCCAGCGCACCGGCGCGTGGGCCGACGAGGTGCTCGTCGAGCAGGAACTGGAGGTCGGCCCGTGAGCGCCACCCTGCCCACCGCCGAGGCCGCCACCCGGCCGGCCGGCCGCCGCCCCCTGGCCGCCCTGCGCGGCTTCTGGACGCGGCCCGTGCCGCTCGCGCGGATCGCGGTGTTCCGTACCATCGCCTACCTGTTCGTCCCGGTCGACGTCTTCCTCACCACCGCGTGGGTGAGCGCCCACGCCGACGTGCCGACCGCCTACTACCAGCCGCTGGTCGTCGGCCAGCTGCTGCCGCTGCCCACGCCGACCCCGACGGTCGTGTTCGTCGTCCAGTGGGCCCTGGTGGCCTGCGCGCTGGCAGCGGCCACCGGTCGCGCCCCCCGCCTGCTCGGTACCGCGGTGTTCCTCCTCTACTTCGAGTGGATGGTCATCGCGATGAGCTACGGCAAGGTCGACCACGACCGCATCGCCTACCTCGTCGCCCTCGCCGTGCTGCCGACCATCGGCGTGGCCCGCTGGCGCGACCGCCGCTCGTCGGAGGCCGCCGGCTGGGCGATGGCCGCGGTGTTCGTCACCGTGATGCTCACCTACTTCCTCGCCGCCTGGGCGAAGGTGCGCTTCGGCGGCTGGGACTGGGCGACGGGCTCGACGATCACCCGCGCGGTCATCCGCCGGGGCACGGCGCTCTCGGACTGGACGCTCGACGTGCCCGGCCTGCTCACGGCCGCGCAGTGGGGAATGCTCGTCGTCGAGTTCGCCGCGCCGCTGATGCTGCTGGTCCGCTCCGACCGGGCCCGGATGGCGCTGGTGGTCTTCCTGCTCGGCTTCCACCTCATGGTGTTCGGCGGGCTGCGGATCATCTTCCTGCCGCACTGCGTGGCGATCCTGTCGATCCTGCCGTGGGAGCGCGCGCCGGAGGCCCTCGCCGCGGTGCGCTCCCGGCGGGGGCGGTCGGCCGGGCGGACCGGCGTGGTCCCGGCCGCGGCCCCACCCGTCTGACCGGCCGCCCGCTCAGAGCAGCGCACCGATGCGGGCCGCCATGTCCGCCTCGTGTTGCTGGTAGGAGCCGGCCACCTGGTCGAGCAGGCCGCCCATGCCGGTCAGCGCGTCGCTGACCCCCTGGGCGGAGAGCCGCCACTGCTCGTAGAGCGCGCTGAACTGCACGGCGGCCTGGCTGTCGGTCCAGCCGTCGAGCACCGAGGTGTTGACGCTGCTCGACAGGGTCGCGTGGCGCGACGCGGTCTCGGCCGCCTCGGCCTGGCACTGCCCGGCCATCGACTGCAGCGTGGCGATGTCGACCTTCATGGTCCCTCCCGTCCGGTCCGGGTCCCTCCCGGTGGCAGCGGACGGTAGGCCGGTCCGGCCGGGCGGCCGGCCGGCCCGTCCACAGGCGGCCCCCCGTCCACAGCTCACCGGCCCGGCACCTGCGACGGCCGGGACCCCCGCAGGGTCGGTGCGTGCCCGACGTCCCCCTCGCCGCCGAACCCCGCTGCTGGACCGTCGTGGGGCCCGCTGGGCCCGTCGACGTCGTGGTCCGGGCCGCGGACGACGCCCGGCTCGACAGCGTCCTGCCCGCGCTCGCCGCCGCCCTCGGCGCTCCGGCGGCGGGCCTGTGGTCCGGCACCGGCCGGCTGGCCGGCGACCTCCCGCTGGGCGACGCCGCCCTCGCCCACGGTGCCGTCCTCGGCCTCGGCCGGCCGGCCGCGCGCGCGCGCACGCCCCCGCAGAGCCCGCTGGAGCTGCACGTCGTCGGTGGCCCGGCGGCCGGCACCACCGTGCCGCTGGTCGCCGGACGGCACGTCCTCGGCCGCGGGACCGCCGCCACGCTGCCCCTGCCGGACGCCGGTGTCTCCCGCCGGCACGTGCTGCTCGACGTGGGTGCCGGGGGCATCGCCGTGACCGACCTCGGGTCCACCAACGGGAGCCGGCTCGACGGCGCCGACCTCGGCTCCGGCCCCCGGGACTGGCCCTCGGGGACGGTGCTCCGGCTGGGCGGCAGCTCCCTGGCGGTCTCCGGCCCCCGCGACGGCCCGGCCGGACTCCGCCCCGCGCCGGCAGGCCGGGTGCTCGTGCAGCCCGCGCCGCACCCCGTCCCGGTGCGGCCGGAGGTCGAGGTCCGGCTGCCCGACGCCCCCGTGGCCGCCTCCCGCCGGCGGCTGGCCTGGGTGGCCGTCGTCCTCCCCGCGGCCGCGGGCGGGACGATGGCCTGGCTGCTGTCGGCGCCGACGTTCCTGTTCTTCGCGCTGCTCGGTCCGGTGGTCGCGGTGGCCACCTGGCTCTCCGACCGGTGGAGCGGGTCCCGCGGCGGGCGGCGCGCGGCCGCGGTCCACGCGGAGGAGACGCGGGTGGCGCGCGTTCGCCTGGCCGAGGCCGTGCGCGCCGACGTGCGGTCGGCCCGCGCCACCTGGCCCGACCTCGCCGCCCTCGCGACGGCGGCGCGGCGGCGGACCGGCCTGCTGTGGAACCGCGGCGCCGCCGACGCCGAGACGCTGGTCGTCCGGCTGGGCACCGGTGCCGGCGCCACCCGGGTCCGGCGGGTCGAGGAGGGCCGGCGGGAGCCCGAGACGGCAGCCGACCTGCCGGTGACCGTCGACCTGCGCCGGACCGGCGGGCTGGCCGTGACCGGCCCGCGCGGCCCCGCGCTCGACGTCGTGGCCGGGGTCCTGGCCCAGCTGGTGACGCTGTCCCCACCCGGGGACGTCGACGTCGCCGTGCTGACGACGGCCTGCCGGCTGGCCGACTGGGCGTGGACCCGCTGGTTGCCGCACCTGTCCCCCGGCGGCGTGCACGTCCGCCCGGACGCCAGCGGGGCGGCCGCCGCGGCCGACGCCGCGCTGCTGTCCTGGCTCCGCGGCCTGACCACGGGCGGGCAGCGGCCGCGCACCGGCGGCCCGAGCGAACCGGCGCGTCCCCGACCCGCCCGGTGGCTGGTCCTGCTCGTCGACCGGCCGGTCGACCCGGCGCTGCGGACGGCGCTGCGCGACTGCCGGGGGGCCGGCGTCGTCGTGCTCGGCCCCGCCGGCCGGGCCGACGAGCTCCCGGGTGCCGACGCCGTCCTGCAGGTCGCCGGCGAGACCGGGGACACCGGGCTGCTCGACGGTGGCGGCGCGGACCGCACCGAGCTGGCCGTGGACCGACTGCCCCGCGCGGTCGCCGCACGGCTCGCCCGGGACCTGGCTCCCCTGGCCCCGGTCCGCCCGGCGGCGGGCCTGCCCGCGGTGGTCCGGCTGCTCGACCTGGTCGGGGGCGGCCCCGGCGCGCCCGTCGCACCGGAGTGGTCCCGGGACCGGGGGTCGCTGCGAGCCCGGCTGGGGGTCGGCGCGGACGGCGTGGTCGAGGTCGACCTCTGCCGTGACGGACCGCACGCCCTCGTCGCCGGGACGACCGGCTCGGGGAAGTCCGAGCTGCTGCGGACGCTGGTCGCGGCCCTGGCGCTGGCCCACCCGCCCGACCGGTGCTCCTTCCTGCTCGTCGACTACAAGGGCGGGGCCGCCTTCGCCGAGGCCGTGGCGCTGCCGCACACCGTCGGCCTGGTGACCGACCTCGACGGCGCCGCGACGGTCCGGGCGCTGCGCTCGCTCACCGCCGAGCTCGCCCGCCGCGAGGCCGTCCTCGCCGCCGCTGGTGTGGCCGACGTCGCGGCGCTCCCCGCGGACGTGGAGCTGGCCCGGCTGGTGATCGTGGTCGACGAGTTCGCCGGGCTGGTCGAGACGCTGCCGGAGTTCGTGTCGGGCCTCGTGGGGATCGCCCAGCGGGGGCGTTCGCTGGGGGTGCACCTGGTGCTGGCGACCCAGCGGCCCGGTGGCGTCGTCTCACCGGAGATCCGCGCCAACTGCTCGCTGCGCCTGTGCCTGCGCACCACGGGCGAGGCCGACTCCCGGGACGTGCTCGGCGGTCCCGAGGCGGCGGCGGTCCCGGTGGACCGCCCGGGTCGCGGGTTCCTCCGGGTCGGCAGCGAGCGCCCGGTGCCCTTCCAGTCCGCCCGCGTGGCCCTCGCCGCCCCGGCGGAGGTCACCACCGGACCCGTGGTCCGGCGGTGGGCGTGGCCGGTGGTGGAGCCGGTGGTGGAGCCGGTGGTGGAGCCGGTAGCCGATCGCGGGGAGACCGTGACCGGCCCGTCCGACCTCGCCCGCGTCACCGCGGCCGTCACCGCCCACGCGGAGGCGGCGGGGATCCCCGCACCGCACCGGCCGTGGCAACCGCCGCTGCCCGGGCGGATCGGCGCCGAGGAGCTCGGCGGCGCCGGTCGCCCGCCGACGGAGCTCCTGGTCGGCCTCGTCGACCACCCGGACCGGCAGCGCCGCGCCCCCCTGGTGCTCGACCTGACCCGCGGCGGAGGCTGGCTGGCCGTCGGGGGGCCCCGCAGCGGCCGGACGACGCTGCTCCGGACCGTCCTCGCCGAGGCGGTCGGCCGCCTGCCGCCGAGCCGGCTGCACGTCCACGTCCTCGACCACGGTGGCGGCGCGCTGGCCGCCGAGGCGGCGCGGTTGCCGCACACCGGGACGGTGGTGGGTGCGGCCGACGCGCTGCGCACCGTCCGCCTGCTCGCCCGGCTCACCGAGCACACGGCCGCCCGCCGGGCCGGCGGGATGGCCCCCGGCCCGGCGGTGCTCCTGCTCGTCGACGGCGTCGAGTCGCTGCTGGCACAGCTGGACGAGGCGGTGCCGGGCTCGGGGTCGGCGGACCTGCTGCGCCTGGTCCGCGACGGCGCGGCCGCCGGCCTGACCTGCGTGCTGACCGGGGACCGCGCGGTGCCCGGTGGCCGGCTGGCCGCGGCGGCAGGGACCCGGCTGGTCCTGCCGCTGCCCGACCGTGCCGACTACGCCGTCGCCGGGATCCCGGTGCGGGCGGTGCCCGCCGAGCGGCCGCCCGGCCGCGCCCTGCTCGGGGAGCAGGCGCTCGAGTGCCAGCTGGCGCTCCCCCGGCCGCTGCGCCCGGCCTCAGGCGCCTCCCTCGGGCCGGCGCCGGTGCGCATCCTCCCGTTGCCGCCGGATCCCCGGCTGTCGGCAGCCGAGGCGGAGGGCGGACCCGACGCGCTGCCCCTGGGCCCCGGCGGCGACGAGGGCACCCCGCTCACGGTCGACCTGCGCCGCGGAGGCGGGCTGCTGGTCGTGGGGCCGCCGCGCAGCGGCCGGACGACCACCCTGGACGCCCTCGCCGCGACGCTGCTGCGGTCGGGCACCGCGGTCGCCCGGCTGGTCGCCGGCCGGCGGGCGGCCGGCCGCGGACCCGCCGACGCCACCGCTCTGGCCGCCGACGACCCGGCGGGCTGGCGCGCGTGGCTGGCGGCGCTGGACGGTCCGGGCGCGGTGCTGCTCGACGACGCCGGCGCGCTCGCCGACCACCCCGTGGTCGCGTCGATGACCGCTGCCGGTCTGGCCGACGCCGACGTCGTGGTGCTCGCCGCCGGGACGGCCGGTGAGCTCTCGGCCGTCTTCCGCGGGCCGGTCGCCGACCTGCGCCGGTCGCGCAGCGGCCTGCTGCTGTGCCCGGGTCCCGGGGACGCCGACCTGCTGGGCACCCGGCTCCCGCGGACGCCGGTCCCGGTCCGGCCGGGCTCGGGCTGGCTGGTCACCGCGGGAACGGCGCAGCGGGTGCAGGTGGCCCGCCACCGGGACCCGGCACCGGCCGCCGGCGTCGGGGACGGACCGGCCGGGGAGCGGGCGGCGGCGTGAGGCGCGGTTCAGAGCAGCTCGAGCGCCGCGCCGATCTCCTGCGTCGCGTACCAGGCGAGGTCGTGGCCCTCGGCCTGGTCCACCACGAACTGGGCGTCGTCGCTGCCGAGGTCGGCCTCCAGCACCACGGCGACGGCCGCGCGGACGTCCTCCTCGGCCTCGGCACCGTCGACGTGCGCGCTGGCCACGTCGGCGAGCGCGACGTCGGCGGTGACCCGGACCGCGCCGGGCTCGGTGTGCGGGTCGTCGAACGGGCTGACCGCGGCGTCGGGGACGTCCGCGGCGAGGACGACGCGGCGGCGCGCCGCGGTGGGGTCGACGTCGATCAACCGGAGGCTGGCACGGGCGGCGGCCAGGAGCGCGGCGTACTCGAGCTCCTCGAGATCGGCCCCGGCGTCACTGATGGCGTAGAACTCCCGCAGCCGGGGCGTGACGGCGAAGGCGGTGTGCGGCCCGGTCAGCCGGCCCTCGTCCACGAGGGTGCGCAGGACGCTCGTCGTCGCCGGCAGGTAGATCCGCACCCGGCGGCTCCCTTCGTCGGTGGGACGCCGACGGTAACCCGCGGCCACCCGCCGCCGGGGAGCGCCCGGGACGCCGCCGGCGGCGCGTCAGCGCACCGACTCGGTGAGCGCGGTGACCTCCTGCTCGACCATGTCGGCCAGCACGTCGACGTCGCCGACGCCGTCGCGGTCGGCGTTGAGGCCCACGTAGACGTGCCCGTCGTAGCTGGTCATCCCCACGGCGAGGCCCTGGCCGCCCAGCAGCGGTACGACCGGGAAGACCTCGAGCATCCGCGCCCCGGCCGCGTACAGCGGCTGCTGTGGGCCCGGCACGTTGGTGACGACGAGGCTGAACAGCCGCCGCGACAGGCCGCGGGCCGCGCGGGCCCCCACCGCGTGCAGCGTCGGCGGGGCGAAGCCGGTGAGCGCGATGAGCGTGTCCGCGCGCACCGAGCGGCCGGACCGGGTGACCCCGCGCATGGCGTAGCTCAGCCGCGCCAGCCGCACCCACGGGTTGGGCTCACCCACCGGGAGGTCGACGAGGTGGGCCGACACGCTGCTGCCCGGGAGCTCCTGGTCCTCGCCCTGCACCGACACGGGCACCAGCGCCCGCACCGCCGTCGAGGCGAGCACCGGCTCCCCGCGGGAGAGCAGCCAGTCGCGCATCGCCCCGGTGAGGACGGTGAGCAGCACGTCGGTGACCGTCCCGCCGTGGGCCTTGCGGATGCTGCGCAGGTCCTCGAGGGAGGCACGCGCGACCGCCACCCGACGCTGCCGGCCGGCGGTCCGGTTGAGCGGGCCGTGCCGCGGGGGCACGACCGCCGACCGGGTGGCGCGGACCAGCCCGCCGGCGACGCTGCGCACCCGGGCGGCGGTCGAGCGCAGGTCACCGACCGCCGACCAGGCCACCTCCACGGCCGACGTCGGCCGCTGCACGTACTCACCGAAGGCGTCGAGCACCAGCTCCACGCGCCCGGGCAGGCGGCGCGGCACCCAGTCGTCGGCGGGAGGGACGGCGACGTCAGGCCCCGGCTCGAGCAGCACCTGGGCGATGTCCACCGCGCCGAGGCCGTCGACCAGGGCCGGGTGGGTCTTGGTGACCACCGCGACCCGCTTCTCGGCCAGGCCCTCGACCAGGTAGACCTCCCACAGGGGGCGGTTGCGGTCGAGGGGACGCGAGGTCACCCGCGACACCAGGTCCAGCAGCTGCTGCTGGGTGCCCGGGCGCGGCACCGCCGAGCGCCGCACGTGGTAGGCGACGTCGAAGTCCGGGTCGTCGGCCCACACCGGGTTGGCCAGGCGCCCGGGCACCTGCACGATCCGCTGCCGGTAGCGGGGCACCAGGGGCAGCCGGGCCTCCACCAGGTCGGCGAGGGCGTCCAGGCCCCCCGCGACGGGCTCGAGGACCAGCACGCCGGCGACGTGCAGCGGGGCGCCGTCGTCCTCCAGGTAGAGGAACGACGCGTCCAGGGTGCTCAACCGCTCGGTCATCGTCCCCCTCAGGATCGGGTCCCCACGCTACGGGGCGGCCGCGATCGCGGTCACCCCGCGCGGCGGCCCCGCCGCCGGCCGGCCTCCGGCTCGGGCACGCGCGCCAGCGCGGCGGCCAGCGACCGCAGCCCCGCGCGCAGCGGTGAGGCGGCCGCCACCTCGGCGAGGGTCCGGCCGGAGGCGAGGGCGGCATCGGTGGCGCGTCGGTCGGCGGGCAGGAAGGCGCGGACCGGCCGGCCGGCGAAGCGCTCGAGCGCCTCCGCGATCTCCCGGCGCGGGTCGCCGGGCACCGGCCCGCGCCGGACCTGGTTGACCACCACCGCGGGCTCGACCTCCGGCAGCACGTCGCGGAGCTGCCCGAGCGCACGGATGGTGCGCTGCAGCGCGACCGGGTCGGCGCCGCTGACGCACAACACCTCGTCGGCCTCCTCGAGCACCGTGACGGTGGCCCCGTTGCGGCGCGGCGCGGCGGTGTCGAAGGAGAGCTCCTCGTCCTCCTCGAGGTTGAACGCGCAGTCGACCACGGTCAGGTCGGCGACCCGCCGGGCCTCCTCCAGCACGGCGGCGACCGCACGCGGCCGCAGCTCCGGCCACCGGTCGGCGCGCGCCAGCCCGGTGAGCACCCGCAGGTGCGGGCGCACCGACCAGGCCAGGCGGTCGAGCGCCGCCTCGTCGAGGGTGCCCGCGGCCGCGTGCCGCGCGGCGCCCGCGAGCCCCGGCGACTCGTCGAGCAGGCCCAGGACCTGGGCGACCACGCCCCCGTACACGTCGGCGTCGACGAGCAGGGTGGGCACACCCAGCCGGGCGGCCTCGTCGGCCAGGCCGACGGCGACCGTCGTCCGGCCCGGCGCACCCGTCGGGCCCCACACGGCCACCACCCGCCCGCGCGGAGGGCGCCGCTCACCGCCCGGCGGCTCGGCGGTGTCGCCGGCGGGCAGCGCCGCGCGCGGGTCGGCGACGTCGCGTCCGGTGGGCAGCCGGCCGGCCACGGCCTCGCGCAGCGTGCGGACGACCTCCTCCGCGGAGGCGTCGGCGGGCAGCACCGTGGCGACGCCGAGCGCGCGGAGGCGCTCGGCCGCACGCTCGTCGCCGGGGTCGGCCAGCCCGACGACGGCGACGCCGGCCGCGGCGAGCCGGGCGACCGCCTCGCCGTCGAGCCGCCGGAGGTCGGCCGAGAGCAACGCGGCGTGCGCCGTGCCGGTGGCCGCGGTGGCGAGCAGGTCGGGGGCGTCGACGCAGCGGCGGACGACGGTCACCCCGTGGTCGGCGCGGTCCAGGGCACCGACGAGCGCGGACTCCCACGCCGCCCCGGTGACGGCGGTGACGATCTGCAGCGCCATCAGGCCGTCGGCTCGGCCGGGGTGGCGGGCGCCGGCGCGGCACCCGGGTCCGGGACCGGCACGGGCCCGGCCGGTGCCGACGGCACCGGGGTCGGTTCCGCCGCGGGCGCGGGAGCCGGCGCGGTCGCGGTGCCCGTCACGGGTGCCGCCGACGGCCGGGCCGGGGACGGCGTGCCGTCGGGGTCGGCGTCGGCGTCGGCGTCGGCGTCCACCGAACCGTGCACGACGACGACCAGCGGTCGCCCACCGATCGCACCGAGCACGCCGGGCACCTCGGCCGCCGGGACCGAGACGACCACCTGGACGGTCGTGGTCGCCGTCGACAGCACGCCCTCGGCGCGGCCGCTCACCGCCTGCACGGGCACCGCGCCCACCACCAGGACCACGCCCTCCCCGGTCGCCGTGCCTGCGGGGTCGGTGACGCCGTAGACGTCGACCACCTGACCGCGGCCCAGTCCCGGCGGGACGTAGCCGGCCTGCACCGGGAGGGCCACCTGGACGAGTTCCCGCGGCTCCTCGAGCGCGGTGCGCGGGAGCAGCTCACCGGCCCGGAGGGCGCGAGCCAGGGTGCGGCCGGCGGGGTCGGTGCCGGTGGAGAGGTAGGCGCCGGCCGCGTCGCCGAGCCGGACGTCGACCGGGACCAGGTCACCCGCCTCGAGCACGGTGCCCGCCGCCAGGTCGCCGGCCACCGACCACACGGGCACGGTGGCGTCGGCGGCGGTGAGCACCCGGGCGCCGAGCAGCACCGAGCCGAGCACGAGCAGCACGCCGAGCACGAGGCGCAGGTCCAGCCAGCGCGGCGGACGCACCCGTCTGGGCACCGGACCGCTCCCGGGCTCGTCGGCGGCCGCGGCCGGGGCCGTGCGGGTCGCAGCGCTCACCCGGCGTCTCCTCCTCGTCGCGGGGGCTCCCCCGTTCCCCCGCCGTCCCGGCGGGCGCACCTCACGGCCGGCGTTCCCGCGCGGTCGGACGCAGATGATGCGCCAAGGACGCGAGTGCGTGCACCGGCTGTCCACACGTTCGGGTGTGGACGGTATGCGCCCGGGTGAGCGCGGTCCTGACAGACTGGCCACGAACGGACGGAGACCCCATGCCCTCACCGCGGTTCCTGACCCTCGACGACGTCGCGGAGATCCTCAACGTCTCCTGGTCGCAGGCCTACGCGCTCGTGCGGCGCCGCGAGCTGATCGCCATCCAGATCGGCGGCCGCGGCCAGTGGCGGGTCGAGGTCGACGAGCTCGAGCGCTTCATCCAGCAGAAGTACGCCGAGGCCCGGGCCGGCGCGGTACCCGCCGCCGACGAGCTGACGGCCGCGTCGACCGCGGACGAGCAGCCCGAGGCGCCCGTCGAGACCTCCACCGCGGCTCCCGAGCCGGCACCCGCACGCGGCCGCCGCCGCGGCTGAGCTCAGGCGGCGCCGGGAAGCAGCGTCCGCACCGCCACCACGGCACCGAGCGCCACCGCCCGCACCCCGCGGACCGCGCCGGCCCGGCGGAAGTCGTCGGCGGCGTGCTCGGCCAGCTCCACGAAGTCGGCGCCCACCCGGTCGAGCGTCCCGGTCAGCACGCCGCCGTCGTCGAGCACCACCGCCACCGCGCTGCGGTCGCGCGCCAGCCCGCGCAGCACCCGCCGCAGGTCCACCGTCACCCTCGACCCGGCCTCCGGCGCCGCCGTCGCGCGCACCAGCCCGGCGACCGCCAGCACGCCAGGCAGGGACACCAGCACCTCGCGCCCGGCGTCGTCCTCGAGCAGCAGCCAGTCCGGCCCCCGCTCGGTCAGCCGCCCGGCCACCTCCCCGGCGCCACGGCAGCGCAGTGACACCCGGTGCCCGACCGCGCCCCCGAGCCGGTCGGCCAGCCGGACCGCACCGGTCTCCGCGCGCGCCCGCGAGGGCAGCTGCGCCCACTCCTCGGCCGCCTCGGCCGCCTCGAACTCCGCCTGCAGGTCGGCGAACAGCTGTTGCCAGCGCATGCACCCGAGCCTAGATGCACACTCACTCTTGCGTTTGGGTGCATTTGGTTGCTTCAGTACGTCGTCGTCCGCACCCGAGGAGGTCCCGTGTCGATCCGTCGACTCGCCGCCACGACGGCGGCCATGGCCGTCGCCGCGGTCGTGCTGCGGTTGCTCACCCCCGACCCGGGCCGGCTGTTCCCGCCCGGCGGCGACCTGCAGCGGACCGTCGACGTCGCCGGTCCCGAGGCGCTGCTGCTCAGCGGGGTCGCAGCGCTGGCCTGGGTCGTGTGGGCGTGGGGCGCCCTCGGTCTGGTGCTCACCGCGCTGTCCGCACTGCCCGGGTGGGCCGGCGCGGTGGCCGGGGCGCTGCTGCGGGGGGTGCTGCCCGCGTCGGCACGGCGCGCCACCGCGCTGGCCCTCGGCGTGGGGCTGACCACCGTGGTGGCACTGCCCGGGCACTCCGCGGCACCGGCCCCCGTGGTGGTCGTGACCGCCGGCGTGGAGAGCCCGACCGGCCCGCCCGACTGGACGGCCGGCCCGATGGCGGCGATCCCGAAGACGGCACCGGCCGCCGTCCCCGACTGGCCGGCCCCCGCGCCCGGCGACCACGTGGTCCTGCGCGGCGAGTGCCTCTGGTCGATCGCCGAGGCCGACCTGCGGGCCCGCACCGGCGCCGAGCCCGGGGACGCCGAGGTCGCCGCCGCCGTCGGCCGGTGGTGGGCGGCCAACGCGACCGTGATCGGCGACGACCCCGACCTGCTGCTGCCCGGGCAGGTGCTGCACCCCCCGTCCTGAGCCCCGACATCCCGAGCCCCCTCCACCACCGCCCGACGACGGCCGCTCCCCCGGCCCGTCCCCGCCGTCCGACCCCCCGGAGCCCCCGTGTCCGCACCCGTCGTCCCCGCGCCGGAGCCGCTGCGCCGGCTGCACCTCACCGTCGTCCCGGCCCTGCACCCCGCCCTCGACGGCCCGGCCGTGCCGCTGGTCGACCCCGCCACCCCGCCGCCGCGGCCGCCGCACCGGCCCGGCCCGCGCCCCGGCCCACCAGGGGTGCGCCGGGTACCGGTCGACCCCTTCGGCCCGGCCTGGTCGGTGCGCGCCGACCTGCCCGACCCGCGCGCCGCCGGGCGCACGCTGTTCACCACCGCGCTCGAGGCGCTCGCCGGCCGGCGGCCGCTGTCCCAGGTGCAGCGGCTGACCACGCCCGGCGTGCACGCGGCACTGGTCCGCGGACGGCGGCCGGCCTGGTGCACGAGCGGCACCGCGCCGCTGCTGCTGGGTCCGGTGCACGTGTGCGAGCCGGTCGACGGCGTGGCCGAGGTCAGCGCCGTGGCCCGCCGGGGCGGCCGGGCGCACGCGGTGGCCGCGCGGCTGGAGGGCGTCGACGGGCGCTGGCGGTGCACCGCCCTGTCGATCGGCTGACCGGCCGCGTTGCGCGCGGTGAGGAGAACGCGGACGACGGCGGGCGGGGACCGCGACGGTCCCCGCCCGCCGTCACCGGAGGGAGCGCGGCCTCAGCGGCCGGCCGCCCCGTGGCAGACCTTGTACTTCTTGCCCGAGCCGCACGGGCACGGCGCGTTGCGGGCCGGCTCCTTGGTGCCGGTGACCGTGGCCGTCTTGGCCGCCTTGGCCGGGCCGCTCTCCTTGGGCGAGGCGTCCAGGGAGGGCGCCGAGTAGCTGAGGTCCTCGGCGTGCCGCGGCTCGTCGAGGCCCTTGACTGCGAGCTGCGGCCCGGTGCCCGAGGGGCTCGGCGCCTCCTCGGCGGGAGCGGCGGGCGCGGCCGGGGCGGCGTTGCGGGCGGCGTGCCGCCCACCGGGGCGGTTGGCCGGCGCGCCGGTCGAGCGCCGGGCGGCGGGCTTGGCCGCCGGCTTGGTCACCGAGACCGGCGCGGCGGCGGGCGCCACGGGCGCGGCGCCGTCCCCGTCGGCGGGTGCCACGGCCGGGGCAGCGGCCGGAGCGGCGGACACGGCGGCCGCCTCGGCGGCGGCCTTCGCGGCCGCGGCCTGGCGGGCCAGCACGCGGGCGGTGCCCTCCTGCGCGGCGGCGAGCGCCTTGGCCTCCGCCTCGGCCTGCTGCGCCCTGGCCTCGGCCTCCTGCTGCTCCTTGGTCTTGACCTCCAGGTTGAACAGGAAGCCGACCGACTCCTCCTTGATGCCGTCGAGCATCGCGTTGAACATGTCGTAGCCCTCGCGCTGGTACTCCACGACCGGGTCGCGGTTGGCCATCGCGCGCAGGTGGATGCCGGCCCGCAGGTAGTCCATCTCGTAGAGGTGCTCGCGCCACTTGCGGTCGAGCACCGAGAGCAGCACCCGCCGCTCGAGCTCCCGCATGACCTCCGCACCCAGGGCCTGCTCCCGCTCCCCGTAGGCGCGGTGCGCGTCGTCGAGCAGCTCGGACCGCAGCACGTCGGCGGTCAGCGCGGCCTGCTCACCGTCGGCGGTGCGGTCGAGCAGGTCGGGCACCGTCAGGCCCACCGGGTAGAGCGCCTTGAGGCCGGTCCACAGCTGCTCGAGGTCCCAGTCCTCGGCGTAGCCGGTCTCGGTGGCGCCGTCGACGTAGGCGCCGACGACGTCGTCGAGCATGTGCTGCACCTGCTCGTGCAGGTCCTCGCCGTCGAGCACCTTGCGGCGCTCGTCGTAGATGACGGTGCGCTGCCGGTTGAGCACCTCGTCGTACTTGAGGACGTCCTTGCGGACCTCGAAGTTCTGCTGCTCGACCTGCGTCTGGGCCGAGCGGATGGCGCGGGTGACCATCTTCGACTCGATCGGCTGGTCGTCGGGGACCCGCAGCGTGGTCATCATCGACTCGAGCATCGGGCCGTTGAAGCGGCGCATGAGGTCGTCGCCGAGGGAGAGGTAGAAGCGCGACTCGCCGGGGTCGCCCTGCCGGCCGGAGCGGCCGCGCAGCTGGTTGTCGATGCGGCGGCTCTCGTGCCGCTCGGTGCCCAGCACGTAGAGCCCGCCGGCGTCGGCGACCTCCTCGTGCTCGGCCCGCACCTGGTCCTTGGCCGTCTGCAGCGCCTCGTCCCAGGCGGCCTCGTACTCCTCCGGGGTCTCCGAGGGCGACAGGCCGCGGGCGCGCAGCGCCTCGTCGGCGATGAACTCGGGGTTGCCGCCGAGCTGGATGTCGGTGCCGCGGCCGGCCATGTTGGTGGCCACGGTGACCGCGCCGAGCCGCCCGGCCAGGGCGACGATCGAGGCCTCCCGCGCGTGGTTCTTGGCGTTGAGCACCTCGTGCGGGATGCCCTTGCGCAGCAGGAACTTCGACAGGATCTCGGACTTCTCGACGCTGGCGGTGCCCACGAGCACCGGCTGGCCGGCCTCGTGCCGCTCGGCGATGTCGTCGATGACCGCGTCGAACTTGGCCTTCTCCGTCTTGTAGATGACGTCGGACTGGTCCTGGCGGACCATCGGCCGGTTCGTCGGGATGGGGACGACGCCCAGCTTGTAGGTCTGGGAGAGCTCGGCGGCCTCGGTCTGGGCGGTGCCGGTCATCCCGGAGAGCTTGTCGTAGAGCCGGAAGTAGTTCTGGAGGGTGATCGTGGCGAGCGTCTGGTTCTCGTCCTTGATCTTCACCCCCTCCTTGGCCTCGATGGCCTGGTGCATGCCCTCGTTGTAGCGGCGCCCGGCCAGCACGCGGCCGGTGAACTCGTCGACGATGAGCACCTCGCCGTTGCTGACGATGTACTGCTGGTCGCGGTGGAAGAGCTCCTTGGCCTTCAGCGCGTTGTTGAGGTAGCCGATCAGCGGGGTGTTGACCGCCTCGTAGAGGTTGTCGATGCCGATCTGGTCCTCGACGAACTCCACGCCCTCCTCGGTGACGGCGACCGTGCGCTTGGCCTCCTCCACCTCGTAGTGCACGTCGCGCTTCATCAGCGGCACGATCCGCGCGAACTCGACGTACCACTTGCCGGCCGACTCGGCGGGACCGCTGATGATCAGCGGGGTGCGCGCCTCGTCGATGAGGATCGAGTCGACCTCGTCGACGATCGCGTAGTGGTGCCCGCGCTGGACCAGGTCGGCCTTGCTCCAGGCCATGTTGTCGCGCAGGTAGTCGAAGCCGAACTCGTTGTTCGTGCCGTAGGTGATGTCGCAGGCGTACTGCTCACGGCGGTGCGCCGGCTTCTCCCCGGACAGGATGGTGCCCACCGACAGGCCGAGGAAGCGGTGCACCCGGCCCATCCACTCGGCGTCGCGCTTGGCCAGGTAGTCGTTGACGGTGACCACGTGCACGCCCTCGCCGGTCAGGGCGTTGAGGTAGGCCGGCAGCACGCCGGTCAGCGTCTTGCCCTCACCGGTGCGCATCTCCGCGATGTTGCCCAGGTGCAGCGCGGCACCGCCCATGAGCTGCACGCGGAAGTGCCGCTGCCCGAGCGTGCGGCTGGCGGCCTCGCGGACGACGGCGAAGGACTCCGGCAGCAGCTGGTCGAGCGTCTCGCCGTCCGCCAGGCGCGCCTTGAACTCGTCGGTCTTCGCGCGCAGCTCGGCGTCGGTCAGGTCGGCGACGTCGTCGGAGAGCAGCTCGATCGCGTCGGCGATCCGTTCCAGTCGACGGACGAGCTTGCCCTCACCGGCCCGGAGGATCCTCGAGAACACCACGGACACCAGCGTAGGCGGCTGCCGCGGCGAGTCGGGGAGGCAGCACCCGGCCCCGGGCGGTCAGCGGCGCACCAGCCGCTTCTCCCGCGGGTCGAGCACCACCTCCCGCGCGCCCTCGCGCAACCCGTCGAGGACGGCGGTGACGACCTCGTCGCGGTCGTGCCCGGCGGGCAGCCGCGGCGGGGTCCCCGCGAGCGCCCGGTCGACCAGGCCGGTGTCGACGTGCGGGGGCCGCACGTCGAGCACGGCGACCGACCGGCTGCGCAGCTCGCGCCGCAGCACCGAGGCCCATGCCGAGAGGGCCGCCTTGCTCGCCGAGTACTCGGCCATGCCCAGCGTGGGGGCGTCGGCCACGATCGCCGACAGCAGCACCACCGCACCGCCGTCGGCCAGGTGCGGCAGCGCGGCGCGCACGAGGCTCATCGGGGCGAGCGTGTTGACCGCGAACAGCTCCTCGGTGACGGCGTCGTCGGCCTCGGCGGCCGGGCCGAAGGCCACCACGCCCCAGGCGACGACGACGGCGTCCAGTCCGCCGAGTGCCCGGGCGGCGGCGTCGACCGCGGCGCGGACGGAGTGGACGTCGACCGCGTCGGCGGCGCGAGCCGGGGCACCGCCGAGCTCGCCGGCCAGCGCCTGCAGCCGGCCGTCGTCCCGCCCGGTGAGCGCCACCCGCGCGCCGGCACCGGCCAGCGCCCGCGCCAGGTCGCCGCCCAGCACGCCGGTCGCCCCGGCCACCAGCACCCGCGCCCCCGCCAGCTCCACGCCCGGCCGGTGCCCGTGCCGCGGGCCGCCTAACCTCCTGACGTGGCCCACGACCTGCACGATCTCGGTCCGGAACTGCTCGACTTCCTCACCGAGCGGCACCTGGCCACGCTGACCACGCTGCGCGCCGACGGCAGCCCGCACGTCGTGCCGGTCGGCGTCACCTACGACCCGGACACGCGCACCGCGCGCGTGATCACCTCCGGCGGCTCGGCCAAGGCCCGGCACGTGCGCGAGGGGCGGTCACGGGTGGCCGTCTGCCAGGTCGACGGCCGCCGGTGGGTGACCCTGGAGGGGGCGGCGGTGGTGCGCGACGACCGGGCCGCGGTCGCCGACGCCGAGGCGCGCTACGCGCAGCGCTACCGGCAGCCCCGCGAGAACCCGGCGCGTGTGGTCATCGAGATATCGGTCGACCGGGTGCTGGGCAACCCGTGAGAGAGGACCCCGTCCTCCTCACGCCTCGCGAGCTCGGCGCGAGCCTCGGGACGGGGCCGGACAAACCGCTGGACGGTGCGTGACGATTCTCAGGTGGAGACCGCGACCCTCTCTTTGACCGGTGTCGACCTGACCACCGAGGTGGTGCGCACCGCGCGCCTGGTGCTGCGGCCGTTCCGTCCCGACGACGTCCCGGCCGTCCACCGCGCCTCGCAGGACCCGGAGACCCAGCGCTGGGTCAGCGCGATCCCGGTGCCCTACACCCTCGAGGACGCGCGCTCCTTCGTCGAGGGCGTCGGGACGGCGCACCGGGCCGAGGGGCTGGGCCTGCCGGTGGTGGTCGAGGCCGACGGGGAGCTGGTCGGGACGGCGGCGCTGCAGCTGCGGCCGGGCCGCCTGGGACCGGAGATCGGCTACACCATCGCCCCCTGGGCGAGGGGCCGGGGCTATGCCGCGGAGGCCGCCGACGGCCTGGCCGGCTGGGCGTTCGGGCGCGGGGCGCCCCGGGTGCACCTGGTGATCGACGTGGACAACGCCGTCTCCCAGGCGGTGGCGCGGCGGGCCGGCTTCACCCGCGAGGGCGTGGTGCGCGGCTGCCTGGCGCGGCGGGACGGGAGCCGGGCCGACGCCGTCCTGTTCGGGCGGCTGCCCGGCGACTGACGCGGCAGGGGCCCGGCCGGTCGGGCCGGGCCCCTGCCCCGTGTCAGCGCGGGACGACCGCGGGCTCGGCCGCCTCGCGGTGGACGCTGTGCTGCTCCCCCAGGGGCTGCTCGACCAGCCGGATGAGGCCGTAGTCGAAGGCGTGCCGCCGGTAGACGACGGTCGGCCGTCCCGTGTCGGCGCACTGGAAGAGGAAGAAGTCGTGCCCCACGAGCTCCATCTCGTGCAGGGCCTGGTCGACGGTCATCGGCACGGCGGGGTGGTGCTTCTCGCGCACCACCTGGCCGGGCAGGTGCTCGTCGAGGTCGGTGACCAGTGGCTCGGCGGCGAGGTCCGCGGCCACGCCGTCGACGAGGCCGAGCGCCGGTGTCTCCAGCGGTGCGGCCTCGGTGGGGCCGGACACCCGCACGCTGGGCGGGGTGCGCCGGCCGTGGTGGACGCGCCGGCGGTCGTTCGCCCGGCGCAGCCGGTTGTCGAGCTTGCCGCAGCTCAGGTCGAGCGCGGAGTAGAAGTCGGGGGCACAGGCCTCGGCACGGACCACCGGCCCCTTGCCGCGCAGGGTGATCTCGACGCGCTGGCAGTTGTGGGACTGCCGGGGGTTCTTCTCGTGGAACAGCTCGACGTCGATGCGGGACAACTTGCCGTCGAACCGCTCGAGCTGCCCGACCTTGTCCTCGACGCGCTGCCGGAAGTGCTCCGGCACCTCGACGTTGCGGCCACGTACCACGATCTCCATCAGACCTCCCGGTCGTAGACGGGTGTGACCGAGACCACGCTAGTCGCTGTCAGGAGGCGTCGACAGTCGATCGAGAGGGTCCCGGAGGACCCCGCGCGGTGCACCGTCCGCAACCGGGTGGCGCACTCCGGGTACCGGCGCGCGGGGTGTCGCGGCCACGACGGCGGCCAGGACCGGCGTGTCGCCTCCCCGGCGTGTCATGGCCAGCGTCGCGGCCGCCTCGGTGAGCGTCGCGCCGCTGGTGAGGACGTCGTCGACCAGCACGAGCACGGCACCGGGCGGGACCGCCGGCCGCCGCCGGGGCACGAACGTGCCGGCCAGGTTGGCCCGCCGGTCGGCCACCGACAGGCCGGCCGAGTCGCGCACCCGCCCGGCGCGGGCCAGGAGCGGCACCACCCCGGCGGCCACCCCGGCGGCCGACAGCTCGGCGACGGCGACCCCGGCCAGCTCCCGCACGTGGTCGCGGCCGCGCGACCGCAGCGAGGCCCGGCTGGGGGGCACCGGGACCAGCAGCACCGGCCGGCCGGGCAGCACCGCGGCCCCGGCGGCGACGGCGAGGGCCAGCGCCGTCCCGAGCGGCCCGGCGAGCGCGGCCCGGCCGCGCTCCTTGAACGCGATGACCGCGGCGCGCACCGGTCCGGCGTAGGCCCCGGCCGCGACCACCGGCGGCAGGCCGGCCGGCACCCGGCGCGGGGTGGCCACGTGCGGCCGGGCGAGCAGGCGGGCGCACCGCCGGCACAGCTCCGGGCCGGGCACGCCGCAGCCGGCACAGGTGCGCGGCAGGACCAGGTCGGCCAGCGCCGCTCCCAGTCCGCCCACCGCCCCAGCCTGCGGCCCCCGCCGGCCCGGCGGCCGGCCGTGACCGCATCTGTGGAGAGCGGCCCCCGCGCCTACACGGGGTAGAACGGCTCGAGGCCGGGCACCGGCTGGGCACCGCGGATGAGCGTCACCCACGTGCCGCCCGACAGCTGCCACACCCACCCGCCGGCGCTGACCAGCGGCAGCTGACCGGGTGCGGCGGCCACCGATGTCGGCGGGCTGGGCAGCCCCGAGGTGGGCACCTCCGTCAGCCCCCAGCCGTCGACGCCGACCACGTAGGGCGCCGCGCCCTCCTCGCCGTCCCCGGCCAGCACCATCAGGCGGTCCGCGGTCGGCCAGGCGACGTCGACCACCGACGTCAGCCGCGGCGCCACCGGGCGCAGGTCGCGCAGGGCCACCGGGCCCTCGTCGGAGCGGACGACGGTGCCGATGAGCAGCGACGAGCTCCCCGTCCCGCGGCTGACGACGACGGCGGCGCGCACCCCGTCGGGCGAGAGCTGCAGCGCCGTGGCCCGCCCCTGGGCGGGCAGCGTCGGGGCGTTGACCGGCTGCGGGGACCCCCCGGCCGGCAGGCGGACGACGGTCGTCTCGTCCCGGACCACCCAGAACTCCGGCCGGGTCGCGGCGACGGTCGGCGTGGAGAAGCGGCTCCCGGTGAGCTGCGAGGCGAGCTCGCCGCCGTAGGTCCCCGCCAGCAGCGTCGCCGTCCCCCCGGACACGGAGGTGCCGACCATGGAGGTCAGGGCGCTGGTGCGCGGGTCGGCCGCCACCGCCGCGGCGGTCAGCCCGTAGGCGCCCTCCCCGGCGGGCCCGGGGGCGGGCTGGCCGTCGTCGGTCATCAGCCGGCCGCCGTCGACGTAGTGGCCGTCGGCGTCGGCGGGCGCGGCCTCGGGGTCGAAGGCGGCCCAGTCGTCGGTGCGCTGCACGGCCTGGATCCCCTCGGCGGTCAGCGGCTCGCCGTTGGCGCTGATCTGCACCGAGCTGACGCCGTCGAGCTGGTCGAGGGTCCACACCAGCTGGGCGCACAGCTGGGCGAGCCGGGCCGCGGTCAGGTCGGTGAGGCCGGCGAGGTCGACGCTGACGGTGGTCCCGGAGATCGTCACCGCGCGGGTGAGGGTGACGCCGTCGAGCGCGTTGAGGACACCGGCCGCGAGCGCCGGCGAGGGCCCCTCGACCAGGCGGTCCACCAGCACCGTCGGCTGCGCCTCGCCGCCGAGCAGGTAGCGCGGGTCGGGCACCACCCGCTGCTCGGTCGGGTCGAGGAAGTAGGCCGCGCGCTCGTCGTAGAGCCGCTCGAAGTCGGGGACCAGCATGAGCAGGCCGTCGGGCGGGTTGGTGATCCGCCACTCCCCCTCGACCTCGACGAGGGTGAACTCGCGGGTGTAGGGCTCCCCGGCCGAGCCGGTGAACACCCCGCGGGTGTCCACGGTGCCCACCAGGTCGCCGGTCAGCACCACACCGCCGGCGTCGGTGGTCACGGTCGCGTAGTCCGGCCCGACGAGGGTGATGCCGCTGGTGTCCGACCAGGCGTCCTCCGCCTCGCCGGTGAGGTACTGCCGGGCCACGGGGTGGTTGCGGACGGTGCTGGCCGCCGCGTCGATGAAGCCGCGCACGACCTCCTCGGGCGTGCCGCCCGCCGGCGGTTCCGCCGGCTCGATGCCGACCTCGCCGGCCGGCCGGGCGGAGGCGTCGGTGATCTGCACGGGTGCCGAGGAGGTGGGCACCGTGGAGCAGCCGGTGAGCAGGGCCAGCGCGGCGAGCACCGGCAGCAGGCGCCTCACGGCCGGACCCCGGGACGGCGGACGATCGTGGGCCGCAGCGGCAGCGGTGAGCTGGTGAGGTCGGCGCCGGCGGTGAGCGGCAGGGTGAGCCGGAACTGCGCGCCGAGCCCGGGCTGGCCCCAGACCTGCAGCCAGCCGCCGTGCAGCCGGGCGTCCTCGAGGCTGATCGACAGCCCCAGGCCGCTGCCGCCGACGGTGCGCACCCGCGACGGGTCGGCCCGCCAGAACCGGTCGAACACGTGCTGGGCCTCGGCCGAGGACAGCCCCACCCCGTGGTCGCGGACGGTCACCGCGGCCGCCGTCCGGTTGGCCGCGAGGGTGATGTCGATGGGCTTGCCGGACCCGTGCTCGACGGCGTTGCCGACCAGGTTGCGCAGGATCCGCTCCACCCGCCGGGCGTCGACCTCGGCGATCACCGGGTCCGCCGGGGAGCTGACCCGCAGCTCGCAGCCGTGCCGGCCGGCCAGCGAGGACATCCCGTCGACCACCCGGCCGACGAGCGCGCCGAGGTCGGTGGGCTCCCAGTCGAGGACGGCGGCGCCGGCGTCGTAGCGGCTGATCTCCAGCAGGTCCGACAGCAGCCGCTCGAAGCGGTCGAGCTCCTCGTGCAGCAGCTCGGCGGAGCGGGCGACGTGCGGCGGGAAGTCGCCGCGGGACTCGTGCAGGACGTCGGCGGCCATCTGCACCGTCGTCAACGGGGTGCGCAGCTCGTGGGACACGTCGGAGGTGAACCGCTGCTGCAGCTGGGAGAGCCCCTCGAGCTGGGTGATCTGCCGCTGCAGGCTGTCGGCCATCGCGTTGAAGCTGGTGGCCAGCCGGGCCAGGTCGTCCTCCCCGCGGACGGTCATCCGCTCCTCGAGCTGCCCCTCGGCCAGCCGCTGCGCGGTGCCGGCCGCCCGCCGCACCGGGTCGACGACCAACCGGGTGACCAGCACGCCGATGCCCGCGACGAACAGGGTCAGCGCGATGCCGCTGATCGCGACCGTGGTGCGGATGAGGGAGAGCGTCTCCTCCTCCTGGTCCAGCGGGAAGGCGTAGTAGAGCTCGATCTGCCCGGCCGACGACGCGCCGGCGGGCACCGGCGACCCGACCAGGAGCGTCGGCCGCGCCTGCCCGGAGGCGTTGGGGACCATCGCGTACTGGCTGTACTGGGCACCGCCCGCGACGCCGGCGCGCAGGCCCTCGGGCAGCGCCGGGTAGATGCCCGGCCGGCTGACCGCGGGCGGTCGCTCGGTGTCACCGGTCCGGTAGACCATGACGACGTCGAAGCTGCCGGCCGACCCGCCGCGGGTGAGCAGCTGCTGCACGGTGCGCTCCAGGGTGGCTCGCACGCTCGCCCCGTCCCCGGCGGCGATGCCGACCACCTCGGTCTGGGCGTAGACCACCCCGGCCTGCGCCTGGTCGACCGCGGCCTGCTCCTTGACCGACAGCAGCTGCGTGCGGATCTGGCTGAACAGCACCAGGCTGACGATGACCACGACCGTGCCGGCGACGACCATCGTGATCGCGCCGATGCGCACGTGCAGCGACGAGCGCCACGCCGAGACGGCGGCGCCGGCCAGCCGCCGGGCCCGGATGCGCGCCCGGACGGACCGTCGGCGCAGCCCGCGCCGCAGCGCACGCACGTCGCGCGGGCGGCGACGGGCGGCGCGCGCCGGTGCGGGGGCCCGGGTGCTGCCCGCGTCGTCGGCCGGGGCCGCCGCCGGCGCCGGGTGGGTGGTGCTCACCGGCTCACGGAGCACTCTGGTCCGCTCCGGCGGCCCGCCCCGCTCACGGTGGACCGGCCTTGTAGCCCACCCCGCGCACGGTGAGCACGATCTCGGGCTTCTCCGGGTCGCGCTCGATCTTGGCCCGCAGCCGCTGCACGTGGACGTTGACCAGCCGGGTGTCGGCGGCGTGCCGGTAGCCCCACACCTGCTCGAGCAGCAGCTCGCGGGTGAACACCTGGCGCGGCTTGCGGGCCAGCGCCACGAGGAGGTCGAACTCCAGCGGGGTCAGCGCGATGGGCGTGCCGTCGCGGGTGACCTGGTGGGCGGGGACGTCGATCTGCACGTCGCCGATCGCGAGCGTCTCGGCCTGCCCGGTCTCCCCGCGGCGCAGCTGGGCGCGCACCCGGGCGACGAGCTCGACGGGCTTGAACGGCTTGGTGACGTAGTCGTCGGCGCCGGCCTCGAGGCCCTGGACGACGTCGATCGTGTCGCCCTTGGCGGTGAGCATGACGATGGGGACCGTCGACTGGGTGCGGATGTCCTGGCAGATCTGCAGGCCGTTGCGGCCGGGCAGCATCAGGTCGAGCAGGACGATGTCGGGCCGGGTCTGCTGGAAGACGCCGAGCGCGCGGTTGCCGTCGGAGACGAAGGCCGGGTCGTAGCCCTCCCGACGCAGCACGATGCCGAGCATCTCGGCGAGAGCGGCGTCGTCGTCGACGACGAGGACACGGCCGCGGCTGGGTCCGTTGTGCTGAGCGGTGGGGGGCACGGACCCATTCTGCGACGTCACGACCAGATCACGGAGGCGCTGGACCCGGCGTGCCGGATCCAGCGCCTCTCCTCGTGGCGACCGACGGGAACGGCCCCGCTGCCCCCCGCGCCGAGCGGAGCGAGGCGTGGGGGGCAGCGGGGTCCTCCGTCAGTAGCGGTAGTGCTCGCTCTTGTACGGACCCTCGACCGGCACACCGATGTAGTCGGCCTGCACCTTGGACAGCTCGGTGAGCTTGACGCCGAGCGCGTCGAGGTGCAGCCGCGCCACGTGCTCGTCGAGCTTCTTCGGCAGCACGGTCACCGTGGGCTCCTGGCCCTCGTAGGCGGCCCGGTTGGTCCACAGCTCGATCTGGGCGAGCACCTGGTTGGAGAACGACGCGCTCATCACGAAGCTCGGGTGCCCGGTGGCGTTGCCCAGGTTCAGCAGCCGGCCCTCCGACAGCAGGATGATCGTGTGGCCGTCGGCGAAGCGCCACTCGTCGACCTGCGGCTTGATCTGGGTCCGCTCGATGCCCGGGGTGCGGGCGAGGCCGGCGACGTCGATCTCGTTGTCGAAGTGGCCGATGTTGCCCACGATCGCCTGGTGCTTGGTCTGCCCGAGCTGCTCGGCGGTGATGATGTCGCGGTTGCCGGTGGCCGTGATGATGATGTCGGCCTTGCCGATGACCTCCTCGAGCGTGGTCACCTCGTAGCCGTGCATCGCCGCCTGCAGGGCGTTGATCGGGTCGATCTCGGTGACGATCACCCGGGCGCCCTGGCCGCGCAGCGACTCGGCGCAGCCCTTGCCGACGTCACCGTAGCCGCAGACCACGGCCACCTTGCCGCCGATCATCACGTCGGTGGCGCGGTTGATGCCGTCGATGAGCGAGTGCCGGCAGCCGTAGAGGTTGTCGAACTTGCTCTTGGTGACCGAGTCGTTGACGTTGATCGCCGGGAACAGCAGCCGGCCCTCGCGGGCGAGCTCGTACAGGCGCATGACGCCGGTGGTGGTCTCCTCGGTGACGCCTGCGATGCCCTGGCCGATGCGCGTCCAGTAGCCGGCGTCGGCGGTCAGCGTGCCGCGCAGCACGTCGAGGATGACGCCGTACTCCTCGGCGTCGGCCTCGGTGGTGTCGGGGACGACGCCGTCGGCCTCGAAGCGGGTGCCCAGGTGCACCAGCAGGGTGGCGTCGCCGCCGTCGTCGAGCAGCATGTTCGGGCCGACGACCGCGCCGGACCCGTCGCGGAACTCGAACAGGCGCTGGGTGCACCACCAGTAGTCCTCGAGGGACTCGCCCTTCCAGGCGTACACCGGGACGCCGGCGGGCTCCTCGGGCGTGCCCTGCCCCACGACGATCGCCGCGGCGGCGTGGTCCTGGGTGGAGAAGATGTTGCAGGAGACCCAGCGGACGTCGGCGCCGAGGGCGACGAGGGTCTCGATGAGGACAGCGGTCTGCACGGTCATGTGCAGCGAGCCGGCGATGCGGGCGCCGGCCAGCGGCTGCGCGTCGCCGTACTCCTCGCGCAGCGCCATCAGGCCGGGCATCTCGTGCTCGGCGAGGCGGATCTCCTTGCGGCCGAAGCCGGCGAGGGAGAGGTCGGCCACCTTGAAGTCGGCCTCGCCGCTCGGGGTGGTCAGGACAGGGGTGCCGGTAGAGGCGGTCATGTCGCTCCAGGGTCGAGGCGCCCACGAGGGCGGGCGCTCGGGTCGCTGATCTGAGCGAGCATGCCGAGGCTTCGGCGGGGCTCGTGCCGCAGTCCAGGGTACCGGGTGCTCAGGACTCGCAGCCGACGCCGTCGCCGTCGCCGTCGAGCGCCGGATCCCACCCCGGGTCGCCCTCGCGCACGGGTGCGGCGCCGGCCGCGCGTGCCGCGGCGCAGTCGGCGAAGGGACCGGCCGGGGCGGACGGGGGCTCCTGCTGCGCGGCGGTGACCTCGCGGCTGGGCAGCGGCTCGCCCGGGCACCCGCCGAGCACGGCGGACGCCGCGTCGTGCTCGGCGGCGGTCATCCACAGGCCGTAGGTCAGCTTCACCGCGACCTGCCGCGCGACGTAGGCGCAGCGGTAGGAGCGGTCCGGCGGCAGCCAGGTCGCGGCGTCGCCGTCGCCCTTCGCCTGGTTGAGCGGGCCGTCGACGGCCAGCAGGTTGAGCGGGTCGTTGGCGAAGGCGGTCCGCCGGGCGGTGTCCCACCGCTGGGCACCCTTCTGCCAGGCGTCCGACAGCGCCACGACGTGGTCGATCTGCACCGCCTCGCTCGTGCCCTCGCCGCGGCGGAACTCGATGGTGGCCCCGGAGTAGGGGTCGTCGAGGGTGCCGGTGAGGACGACGCAGTCGCTGCCCGGCCGGAAGGTCTCGCCGGTGAGGTCGCGGGCGAGGACGTCGTTGCGGGTGTCGCAGCCGTTGCGGTCGGTGTCGGCCCAGGCCTCCCCGAACTCGTCGCGGGAGTAGCCGGTCTGCGGCGCGCGGCCGCGCACCGGCACCGACGCCAGCGCCTCGAGTGCGCTGCCGGCGACCGCGGCGGTCGGCACGGCGTCCCCGGCGGCGCCGGCGGAGGACCCGGTGAGCTCGGCGCAGCCGGTGGCCAGTGCGGCGGTCACGCCGAGCGCGCAGAGGCGCGCGAGGGCCGTGCGGAGGGACACGGCCGACGCTACGTCCGGCCGTCCGCTCCCCCGGGCCACGACACGCGGCCGCGGGTCACCTCAGGTCCGCCCCCGTGGTCACCTCAGGTCCGCCCTCGTGGTCACCTCAGGTCCGCCCTCGTGGTCACCTCAGGTTCGTGGTGGCCCGGTAGAGCACGGCCGGGCCGCGCGCGGTCACCGGGACCCCCGCCGGGACGAACGCCGACTGCCCGCGCTCGAGCACGAGCTCGCCGTCGGCACCGGTCAGCACTGCCCGCCCCTCGGCGCACAGCACCACCTGCGGGCCGCGGGTGGTGAACGGGCCGGCCTGCTCGTCGAGCTGGGCACGGGTCAGGTCGAAGTCCTCGACCGGCACCGGGTAGCGCAGCCCGCCGGGACCGAGCACCGGGTGGATGACCGGGACGCGGCCGTCGGAGAAGTCCAGCACCTCGATGAGGGCGGCCAGGTCGACGTGCTTGGTGGTCAGCCCGCCGCGCAGGACGTTGTCCGAGCTCGCCATCACCTCGACGCCGGCCCCGGACAGGTAGGCGTGCAGGTTGCCGGCCGGGAGGAACACCGCCTCACCGGGCGCCAGCTTGAGGTGGTTGCACATCAGCGAGATGACCACGCCGGGGTCGCCGGGGTAGGTCTCGGCCAGCGTGGCGGCCCACCGGTAGGTGTTGATGAACTCCGGGTCGTGCGCGGCCACGAAGGACGCCGCCTTGTGCGCGACGACGTCGACCAGGTGGGTGCGCCGCTTGCCCGACATCGCGAGCAGCTGCGGGATGGCCGCCTGCAGGCCGCCGCGGGCCAGCGCCGCGATGGTCGGCTTGAGCTCGGGCAGCTGCAGCTTGGCCAGGCAGTGCAGCGACTCCTCCACCGGCCGGAAGCCGCACAGCGCCTCGAACGTGGTCAGCGCCAGCAGCAGCTCGGGCTTGTGCCACGGGTCCTTGAAGGTGCGCGCCGGGTCGTCCCGCGGCACCCCGGCACGCTCCTCGGCGAGGAAGCCGGCCTGGGCCTGCTCCATCGTCGGGTGCGCCTGCAGCGAGAGCGGCGTGTCGGCGGCCAGCACCTTCATGAGGAAGGGCAGCCGGTTGCCGAAGCGCCCGACGACGGCCGGGCCGAGCAGCCGCTCCGGGTCGACGGCGATCGCTGCGTCCAGGGGCCGGCCGTCGGCGAGCACGCTCGGCTCGTCCGGGTGCGCACCCATCCACAGCTCCGCGTGCGGGCGGTCGGCGGGGGTCGGCTGGCCGAGCAGCTCCGGGATGACCGTCCGGCTGCCCCACGGGTAGAACCGGACCGCGCTGGTGAGCTGCCACATCGTCGCTGAGGCTAGGGGCGGGTGGACCACGACCCCACCTTCGCCTCCAGGCGCGCCGGGCGGAACCCCTGGAGGGGTGAGACGGGCGACTTCCCCCGGTCGGGCGTGCCCGCGGAGTGGGTCGCCGGCGCTCAGCGGCCCTGCGACCGCTCCTGGTCGAGGGCCAGCGCCAGGTAGACCGCCGTGAAGTCGGCCACCGCCAGCTGCCGGGCCAGGCGCGGCAGCCGGGCCTGGCGGTCGGGCTCGCCGTGCTCGGCCAGCCCGCTGACCGGCACGTTGTTGGCCGCCGCGGTGCGCAGCACCTCGGCCATCGCCTCCGCGGCCGACCGAGGCTCCCGCTCGCCACCGCCGTCGTGGTGGGCGGCGTCGGTGTCGCGGATGGTGAGCAGCCGCAGCCGGCGGCCCTCGTCGTCGGTGCGGTCGCGGAAGAAGTCGTCGGCGTCCCGCGGGGCCAGGGGGCCGCCGAGGACGGCGCGGGCGGCCACGCGCTGGTCGGGCAGCCGGTAGCCGCTGGCGGGCAGGCCCGCCAGGGTGGCCAGCTGGTCGGCGAAGCGGGTGGCCGCGGTGCCGGCCAGCGAGCCCTCGGCGACGATCACCGGCAGCGCGTCCAGCAGCTCCAGGGCCAGGGTCTTGGCCGGGTTGACGAACGACTCGCGGGCCGGGCCGCACTCGGCGGCGACCTCGTCGAGGGTCGCGGCGACGGCCTCGCAGTCGGCGGCGCCCTGCCCGACCAGGCCCAGCCCGGTGGCCAGGCGCAGCAGCGGGGTCAGCAGCGACCACAGCGTGGTGTGCCGGACGCGCGAGCGCGGCAGCGGCACGTACGGCATCCGCGCGGTGGAGCAGGCCGCGCGCAGCGGCGCGTCCTCGGCGCCGATGCCCAGCAGCGAGACGCCGCGGCGGGCGGCCTCGTAGGCCGGCGCCACCGCGTAGGCGCCGGCGCCGGTCCGGGTGGCGACGACGGCGACGTCGGTCGGGCCGGTCCACACCGGGAGGTCCGGGCCCGGGACGACGTCGACGGTGACCGGGCTGGCGGGGCCCAGCAGCGCCCGCAGCACCGAGGCGGCCACCGCCCCCTCGCGCCGGGCGACGATGACCATCCCGCGCGGGCGCCCGCCGGT
Source organism: Geodermatophilus dictyosporus (assembly GCF_900115505.1). Lineage (GTDB taxonomy): Bacteria > Actinomycetota > Actinomycetes > Mycobacteriales > Geodermatophilaceae > Geodermatophilus > Geodermatophilus dictyosporus. The sequence continues at coordinate 363,469 of NZ_FOWQ01000002.1, forward strand.
GGTGATCCGGTCCAGGCCGGCCTCGTCGGTCAGCCGGGCGGTCTCGCGGACCTGGGCGCCGGCACCGGCGACGGCCGGCAGCAGCCCGCGGGGGTCACGGGCCCGCAGCACGTCGAGGTCGTCGAGGACCTCCTCGGCCAGCTCGGGCGAGGTCATGCCGACCGGGTCCGTGCCTCGTCCAGCAGCAGCACCGGGATGCCGTCGCGCACCGGGAAGCCCCGGTCGCAGGTCGGGCACACCAGCTCGCCCGCCGCCTCGTCCACCGTCAGCGGGCTGTGGTGGGTGTCGGGACAGGCCAGGACCTGCAGCAGCACCGGGTCGAGCCCCAGGGGTCCGGTCCCGCTCACGCGCGCACCATCCCCAGCACGCGGTCGCGCAGCTGCGCCATGCGCGGCTCGTCGGGCGCCTCGACGTTGAGCCGCAGCAGCGGCTCGGTGTTGCTGGCCCGGAGGTTGAACCACGACCCGTCGGGCAGGTCGACGGTCAGCCCGTCGAGCTCGTCGAACGTCGCGCCCTCGGCCTCGAACGCCTCGCGGACCGCCGCGGCCCGCCCGGCGGCGTCGGCGACGGTGGAGTTGATCTCCCCGGAGGCGGCGTAGCGGCTGTAGGCGGCGGTCAGCTCCGACAGCGGCCGGCTCTGCTCCCCCAGCGCGGCGAGCACGTGCATCGCCGCGAGCATCCCGGTGTCGGCCCGCCAGAAGTCGCGGAAGTAGTAGTGCGCCGAGTGCTCGCCGCCGAAGACGGCGTCGGTGCGCGCCATCTCGGCCTTGATGAACGAGTGCCCGACCCGCGTGCGCACGGGCTGGCCACCGTGCTCGCGGACGATCTCGGGCACCGCCCGCGAGGTGATCAGGTTGTGGATCACCGTCGTCCCCCGGCCCTTGGCCAGCTCCCGGACGGCGACCAGCGCGGTGATCGCCGAGGGGCTCACCGGCTCGCCGCGCTCGTCGACGACGAACACCCGGTCGGCGTCCCCGTCGAAGGCCAGGCCGATGTCGGCACCCTCCCGGCGGACGGCCTCCTGCAGGTCGACCAGGTTGGCCGGGTCCAGCGGGTTGGCCTCGTGGTTGGGGAAGGTGCCGTCGAGCTCGAAGTACAGCGGGACGACGTCGAGCGGGAGGCCGGCCAGCACGACGGGGACGGTGTGCCCGCCCATGCCGTTGCCGGCGTCGACGACCACGCGCAGCGGCCGGATGCCCGACAGGTCGACCAGCCGGCGCAGGTGCTCGGCGTAGTCGCCGAGCAGGTCGCGCTGGGCGACCTCGGCGGTGCGCGCGGGCTGCCGGTCGTAGCTGTCGCGCTCGGCCCACTGGCGGACGGTCGCCAGGCCGGACTCCTGCCCGACGGGCGCGGCGCCGGCCCGGCAGAGCTTGATGCCGTTGTACTGCGCGGGGTTGTGGCTGGCGGTGAACATCGCGCCGGGGACGTCGAGCGAGCCGGCGGCGAAGTAGAGCAGGTCGGTGGAGCCCAGGCCCGCCTCGACGACGTCGACGCCGCGGGAGAGCACGCCCTCGGCGAAGGCGCGGGAGAGCGGCACCGACGAGGGGCGCATGTCGTGGGCGGTGACGACCGCGGTGGCGCCGCTCTCGGTGGTCACGAGCTCGGCGAAGGCGGCGCCGATGCGCCGCGCGACGTCCTCGTCCCACTGGTCGGGGACGACGCCCCGGACGTCGTATGCCTTGATGATCGCCGACAGGTCCGTCACTGCCACCCTCGCCTGGACTGCCCGGCCGCTCGGCTGCGTCCGGTGCCCGTCGACCCTAACGGCGGGCGCGCGCGGGCTGCGGTCGGCCTCGCTGCAGGGTCCCGCCGCGAGCCTGCGAGCGGTGGGGGGCAGCGAGGTCCTTCACGGGATGTCGGGGAGGACCCGCAGGTGCCCGCGGCGGGTGCCGCGGCCGTCGTCGGCCGGCGGCCGCGGCGGCTCGGGGCGGGCGGCCTCGCGGACGGCGTCGGCCAGCGCGAGCAGGTCGTCCCCGGTCGGACCGGAGTCCTCGACGTCGATCTCGTGCCGGACGACCTCCCAGCCGCGCGGCACGGTGAGCCGCTCGGCGTGGAACTCGCAGAGGTCGTAGCTGTGCGGCTCCGAGAACGTGGCCAACGGCCCGACGACAGCGGTCGACTCGGCGTACACGTAGGTCAGGGTCGCCGCCGCCGGTTGTGCGCAGCCGCTGCGCGAGCAGCGACGTGACTGCCTCACCACCGGTTCCTCACGCGAGGCACAGTAGCCGCGTCCGCGGGGTGTCGGCGACAGGCACACCGGTGCGCGCACCTCTGTTCCCCCACCGTCCCCACGCATCCAACCCGACGCCTCCGGGCACTCGCGCACCGGGTGGCCGGTGCGGCCGGGCGGCCGGTGCGCTGCCCGCGCCCCCGGTGCGCCGTACGCTCGCCCCGCCATGAGCCGACCCGACCGCCGCTCTCCCCGCACCCGCCGCGACCGGCACGGCCGGGGTCTGCGGGGCCGCCTGGTGCCCGGCGACGTGCCGCTCGCGCGCAGCCGCGCCGAGCAGTTCGACGACCTGGTCCTCGACGCGGTGGAGGACCTCGAGCGCCGCTGGGAGCGGGAGCTGGCCGGGGTCGAGTTCGCCGTCGAGGACGTGCCGTGGGTCGACCACACCGACCCCGACGAGGTGGTGCTCGACCCCGACGTCCTCGACGACGGCACGGTGCCGCTGGCGCGGGTGCTGCCCGCCCACCGCGAGGACGGTCGCGAGGTGCCGGCGCGGATCGTCGTCTACCGGCGGCCGCTGGAGATCCGGGCGCACGACCGCGACGACCTCGCCGACCTCGTCCGCGACGTCGTCGTCGACCAGGTGGCCGTGCTGCTGGGCCGCGACCCGGAGGAGATCGACCCGACGGGTTAGTCGAAGGACCCCCTCGCCCCCACCGCTCGCACGCTCGCGGCGGGCCCCTGCGAGGGGGCCGTTCAGGTGCCTGTCCGGACCGGGCTGCCGAGGGCGGCGGCGAGGCGGCGGGCCTCCTCCAGGCGGGCGCGGGCGAAGGCGGCGTCGAGGCCGTCGCCGCGGTCGGCCCGGGTCAGCCGGGCGACGAGCTGCTCCAGCGCGACGGCGTGCCACAGCAGGCCGACGTCGGGCTCCTCCCACCCGGCGGTGCGCGTCCGGACGACGTCGGCGACGCGCCCGCGGTCGTCGGCGTCGGGCGTGGTGGCCCACAGCGTCAGCAGGTCGCGGTGACGGGGCACGGGCCGCACGCCCGACCACTCGAGGACCACCAGCCGCCCCTCCGCGTCGGGCCCGGTGGCCTCCGCGGTGGTGTCGACGACGGCGTTGGCGGCGCGCAGGTCGCCGTGGCCGGCCTCCGACAGCGGCAGCTGTGCCGCGGCCGCCCGCACCGCCCGCAGCTCGCCGACCCGCAACCCGCCGCGCAGCAGGCGGGCCGCGTCGCCCACGGTGCCGCGCGCCCGGCGCAGCACCGGTGCGACGGGCGGGGACCACGGCTCCCCCGCGGGGACCGGCAGGGGCGCGATGCGCAGGGCGGACTCGACCGCCACCGCCGTCCACCGCGGCCCGCCGGAGGGGCCGGGGTGCACCCGCCGGGACAGCAGCCAGCGGCCGTCCTCGGCCGTGGCGAGGACCTCCGGGACGCCGACCTGCCGGTCGGCGGCCCAGCGCCGGCCCCGCAGCTCGGCGCGCAGCCGGCGCAGCCCGCTCTCGGTGACGGCGAGGTCGAGCACGGCGTCGGCGAGCACCCCCTGGACGACGCCGAGGCGGGTGCTGAGGTCGGTGACCGCGAGCAGCGGGCCGCCGGCCCCGAGCTCGGCGAGCAGTGCGGCGACCCGCTCCCGCACCGCCGTCCCCGCCGCACCCGACGCGCTCCCCGCCACCCGGGGATCGTGACAGGGACCCCGGCGGGTCGCACGGAGGGCCGGCACGGGCGGGACTGCGATGCTCTCGGGGATGGACTCCCCCGCTCCGGTCGCCGCCTGGGTCGTGCTGGCCGTGGCGCTGCTGGCGCTGGGCGCGGTGGCCGCCGGCCTGCTGCTGGGCCGGCGCGGGCGGGCCGCCGCCGAGCCCGAGGCCCAGCCCGAGGCCCAGCCCGAGGCCGAGCCCGCCGGGCCCGAGACCCCGGCCCGTCCGGCCGGCCGGCGCTGGGCGCAGGACGACCTGCCCGGGTTCCTCGAGTCGCCCCCCGGCACGCCGGCGACCGTCGGCCCGGGGCCTCCCCCGCCGCCGGTGCCGGCTCCCGGCCCGGCCGGGCCCGACCCGGCGGGCCGGACGGTGGCCGGGCTGGCCGTCGCGGCGCTGGCGCTGGTCGCCGTGCTCGCCGCGGTCGCGGGCGTCGCGCGGGGCGGGGACGCCCTCCCCGGCGCGCACGCGACGGCGCCCGAGCCGCGGGCGCCGGCCCCCACGGCGACCCCGCCGACCACCGCCCCGACGGAGCTGCCGCCCGTCCCCGCCGACCCGCTGCCCGGCGAGCGGGGCGCGGGCGCGCTGGCCACGCGGTCGGTGCCCCTCGGCGACGACGGCGTGACCGCGCGGCTGGCGCTCGGCGGGCTGGTGCTGGAGCGGCGGGCGGTCGGCGTGACCGTCGCCTACCCGTCGGTGAGCGTGACCGTGGGTGAGGGCGAGGCGCTGGCGCACGTGCTGCTGCCCACCTGGAACTGCCTGGGCGGCACGGCGCCGGCCGACCCGGCCGCGGCCGGCTGCACGCCCGCCGGCGTCGAGTACGCCGACCTCCCGACGCCGGCGCTGGAGGTCACCCGCGACGGCGACGCGCTGCGGCTGACCGGGCGCTTCCCCACCTACACCCGCCCGTCGGGGACGCCGCCGACCTACACCGGCCGGGTCTACCCGCTGAGCGTCACGGTGGTGCCGGCCGGGCCGCTGCGCGACGGGCAGGCGCGCGCCGAGGGGGCACTGTTCCTGGGCACCGACCGCGCGGAGTCGCTGCCCGACCCGGCGCTCAGCCGGATCCGCGTCGCCGGCTGAGCGGCGCCACCGGCAGGTGGGCCGCGCCCCGGTCGAGGACCGCCCGCAGCGCCCGGCCGCGGCCGGAGAGGGTCACGCCGACGGCGGGTGCGCCACGGGCGGTGGTCAGCCCGCCCAGCTCCGAGCGCCCCCACCAGGGCAGCCGGTCCGCACCGTCCACGAGCGTCAGCAGGCCGGCGCGCAGCCGGCCGCCGTCGGTCACCGTGGCCACCTCGACGCGGCCCAGCGCGGCGTGCAGCCGGGCGGCGGCGCGCACCAGGTCGCGGGCGCGCCGGTCGCGCTCCCCGGCCAGCAGCGCGGGTAGCGCGCGGTCGAGGTCGCGGGCGTCCCGGCTGCGCACGACCCGGCCGGGGGCCACGGCGTCGAGGTCGTCGACCAGGCGGGTGGTGCGCGCGCTCGCCACCCGGGCGTCGGGCCGCAGCCGGGCCAGCGCCCGCACGGTGGGGTCGCCCAGCGGCAGCCCGGCCAGCCGCAGCCGCCAGGGCCGCCGCAGCGAGGCGAGCAGGTCGAGGACGCCGGCCGCGAGCCGGTCCGCGGCGTCCTCGTCCCGGGCCGGCAGCCGTGCGGGCGGGCGGCCGCCGGGCGCGGGCAGGCCGTCGCCGAGCACGGTGGCGGTCACGACCGGGCCGGTCGTCGCCAGCGCCAGCAGCGCCAGCGCGTCGGGGCGGCCCGACCCGCGGGGCCCGACGACGACGGCCACGGGCACCAGCCGCGGTCGCCGGTGCACCGACTGCACGGACAGCACGGTCGTCAGCCACGGCGCCTCGGCGGTGACCGGTGCGGCGAGCGCCCGGGCCAGCGGCACGGCGGCGCGGACCTCACGGGCGACGTCGGCCCGGCCCCGTGCCGTGCGCGTGTGCCTGTCCCCGCCCGCCACCACGCCATCCGACCACAGCGCCGGGGAACCGGCCCTGGGGACGCCGCAGCCCCCGACGGCGGTGCCGTCGGGGGCTGCGGGGAGTGGACGGGGGGACGTCGCACGTCGGTGTGCCGGTGCCCGATCCGGCTCCCTCCCGGGCTCCCCGAGAGGGGCCGGAGGAGGGAGCCTGGCTCACATCGCGCGGCGGCGCAGGCGGCGGCGCTCCCGCTCGGAGAGCCCGCCCCAGATGCCGAAGCGCTCGTCGTTGGCGAGGGCGTACTCCAGGCACTCGGCCTTGACCTCGCAGCCGGTGCAGATCTTCTTCGCCTCGCGGGTGGAGCCGCCCTTCTCGGGGAAGAACGCCTCGGGGTCGGTCTCGGCGCACAGCGCGCGCTCCTGCCACGACTGGGCCTCGTCCTGCAGGGCCATGCCGAGCACCCCCATCAGACCCTGGTCGGGCCGGTCGGCGCTGCGTCCGCCCCGCTCCGTCGAGCCGATGTAGTCACTCAGCCACGAGACCTCTGCCATGACGATGCGTCCCCTTCGCTGTCGTCGTCGGAGGCCAGGTCCCCGGGTCTCCCCCGGGCGTCCCCCCGCGCCTCGCACCGGTCGGAATTACACGCGTGTCGTTGCCTGAGCGTCAACTTCGCCCGGTGTAAGCGGTTGACCACACGCGCCCCAGGCGTCCCACCTCGTTCGTCACATCTCGTGCAGGTACTCGACACGCCCGGCGAACAGTGGACAACTGCCCATCGGGCACGATGAGTTTCGTGGAGATCGTCGTCCTCGCCGGAGGTGTCGGAGGGGCCCGGTTCCTCACCGGTCTCCGGGACGTCGCGCCGCCGTCGTCGGTCACCGCGGTGGTGAACACCGGCGACGACGTGACCCTGCACGGGCTGCGCGTCTGCCCCGACCTCGACACCGTCGTCTACACCCTCGGCGGCGCCATCGACCCCGGGCGCGGCTGGGGCCGGGCCGGCGAGACGTGGACGGTCAAGGAGGAGCTGGCCGCCTACGGCGCGGAGCCCACCTGGTTCGGCCTCGGCGACCGCGACCTCGCCACCCACCTGGTGCGCACCCGCATGCTCGACGCCGGCTACCCCCTCTCCGACGTCACCGCCGCGCTGGCCGACCGCTGGCAGCCGGGCGTGACCGTGCTGCCGATGAGCGACCAGCGGGTGGAGACCCACGTCGTCGTCGACGACCCCGACACCGGCCGCCGCGGGGCGATCCACTTCCAGGAGTGGTGGGTGCGCCACCGCGCCGAGCCCGCGCCGCACGCCTTCGTGCAGGTCGGCGCCGAGCGCGCCCGCCCGGCGCCCGGCGTGGCCGAGGCGCTGGCCCGCGCCGACGCCGTCGTCCTGGCGCCGTCGAACCCGGTCGTGTCGATCGGCACGATCCTCGGCGTGCCGGGTCTGCGCGACGCGCTGCGCGCAACCCCGGGCCGCGTGGTGGGGATCTCCCCGATCATCGGTGGCGCGGTGGTGCGCGGCATGGCCGACCGCTGCCTGCCGGTGCTCGGCGTCGAGGTCAGCGCCGAGGGCGTCGGCCGGCACTACGGCGCCCGCTCCGCCGGCGGCCTGCTCGACGCGTGGCTGGTGCACGAGGACGACCCCGCGCAGGTCCCCGGAGTCGACGTCCGCGCCGTGCCGCTGCTGATGAGCTCGCCCGGGGCCACCGCCGCGATGGCCCGCGCCGCACTGGACGCCGCCGGTGTCTGAGCCGGCGGGCATCCGGGTCCTCCCGGTCGCGGGACTGCCGGAGTTCGCCCCCGGCGACGACCTGGCCGGCGCGGTCGCCGGGGCCGCGCCCTGGCTGGCCGACGGCGACGTCGTCGTCGTCACCTCCAAGGTGGTCTCGAAGGTGGAGGGCCGGGTGGTCCCCGTGCCGCCCGGCGCCGACCACGAGGCCGTGCGCCAGCGGGCCATCGACGCGGAGACCGTGCGGGTCGTGGCCCGCCGCGGCCCGCTGAGGATCGTGGAGACCCGCCAGGGCTGGGTGGTGGCCGCCGCCGGCATCGACGCCTCCAACGTGCCCGGCGACTCCCTCGTGCTGCTGCCCGAGGACGCCGACGCCTCGGCGCGGGGGCTGCGCGCCCGGCTGCACGAGCTGCTCGGCGTCGAGGTGGCGGTGGTCGTCAGCGACACCTTCGGCCGCACCTGGCGCGAGGGGCTCACCGACGTCGCGGTCGGCTCCGCGGGCATCGCCGCGCTGACCGACCACCGCGGCGCCGTCGACGCCCACGGCAACCGGCTGGAGACCACCCAGGTCGCCGTCGTCGACGAGCTCGCCTCGGCCGCCGACCTGGTCAAGGGCAAGCTCGACGGCGTGCCGGTCGCCGTCGTCCGGGGGCTGTCCTTCACCGCGCCGAGGGCCGACGACGGCACGCGGCCGCTGGTGCGGCTGGGCCCCGGCGACCTGTTCCCCTACGGCAGCCGCGACCTGGTGGCCAGCCGGGTGCCGGTGGCCGACCTGGTGCCGCGGCCGGGCGACCGCGAGGCGGTGGCCGAGGCCTTCCGCGTGGCCAGCGCGGCGCTGCCGGAGTTCCCGGTGGTGCTGCGGCACGGCGGGGAGGGCGACGGCGTCGTCGACGTCCACCTGTACGAGCGGGTCACCACGACGACGGCGCTCAACCTCGGCGCGCTGGTCGGCGCGGTGCTGGTGCAGCTGCACGCGGAGGGCTGGGCCACCCGCTGGGAGCCGGTCGGCACGCCGGGCGGGTCGTCACTCGTCGGGAGGCTGTGGCTGGGCTCGCCGCGGGTCTGACGGCCGCGCAGTCGCTAGCGTCGCCGGACATGCGGGGGATCATCCTGGCCGGGGGCACGGGCAGCCGCCTGTTCCCCATCACGCAGGCGGTCAGCAAGCAGCTGATGCCCGTCTACGACAAGCCGATGGTCTACTACCCGCTCTCGACCCTGATGATGGCCGGCGTCCGCGAGGTGCTGGTGATCACCACCCCCGGCGACCAGGCGGCCTTCCGCGCGCTGCTCGGCGACGGTGAGCGGCTCGGGATGCGCATCGAGTACGCCGTCCAGGAGCGGCCCGAGGGCCTGGCGCAGGCCTTCCTCATCGGGGCGGGTTTCGTCGGCGACGAGTCGGTGGCCCTGGTGCTGGGCGACAACATCTTCTACGGCGCCGGCCTCGGGACCGCCCTGGGCCGGCTGCCCGACCCCGACGGCGGGCACGTGTTCGCCTACCACGTCGCCAACCCGCAGGACTACGGCGTCGTGGAGTTCGACGGCGCGGGGCGGGTCCTGTCGATCGAGGAGAAGCCGGCGGTACCGAAGAGCTCCTACGCCGTGCCCGGGCTGTACTTCTACGAGTCGTCGGTGGTCGAGGTGGCCCGCGGGATCGGGCCCAGCGCCCGGGGCGAGCTGGAGATCACCGCCGTCAACGAGCACTACCTGCGGCAGGGCCGGCTGACCGTGACCGTCCTGGACCGGGGCACGGCGTGGCTGGACACCGGGACGTTCTCCTCGCTGCGCCAGGCCACGGAGTTCGTCTCGGTGGTCGAGGAGCGGCAGGGGCTCAAGATCGGCTGCATCGAGGAGGTCGCCTGGCGGCAGGGCTGGCTCGACGACGACGGGCTGCGCCGGGCCGCCGAGCCCCTGGGCAGGAGCGGCTACGGCGACTACCTGCTCGGCCTCCTCGACGGCCGCTGAGGGGCCCGCGGGGATCAGGTGACCTGATCGTCGCGCGTCCTCCCCCACCGCCCACCGTCGGTAGGACGCGCTCCCGGGGAGGACGCCGTCGAGCGGCCCCCTCGCCGGGAGCGCCCACCGCCCCTACGCTGCCCCGCACCCGACCCGAGGTCCCGAGGGGGGCGGAGCACGATGCCCGGAGCCCACGAGGTGCCCCGCGCCGCCTGGACGGCGGGCCGCCGCGCCGTGGCGGTCGCACTCCTGCTGGTCCTCGGCCTCCTGGCCTGGGCGGTGGTCGAGCTGCTGCGCCCCGACGGCGCCGGTGGCGAGCCCGCAGCGACCACCACCCCGTCGCCGGCAGCCGGCACGACGCCCCCGCCACCCGCACCGACCACGTCGCCACCGACCCCGCCGGCGATGTCCGACGCCGACCTGCGCGCCGCGTTCCTGGCGCTGGCCGCCCGCGACCGCGGGCACGACCGGGTGGTGCCGGTCGACGCGCTCCCGGCGGCCGCCGAGCAGGTGTGCGCCACCGTCCGTGCCGATCCGACCGACGCGACGCTCGAGGCGGCGGCGACGTCGCTGCAGGAGGGCGAGTTCGCGCTCGACGAGGCGCCCTCCTGGGAGTTCCTCGACCTGGCGACCACCGTCTACTGCCCCGACCAGCACCCCCTCGTCGTGCAGGCGATCGACCTGCGGCTCGGGTGAGTGCTCAGATGCGGCGGTGGTCCGTCGGCGCGGTCCGCGGACCGCGGCGCGGCGGCATGCTCCCGCCGACGCGCAGCAGCCGCACCACCCGCTGCCGGTGCCCCCGCCAGGGCTCGAGCAGCTCCATCATCCCGTCGTCGTCGGTCCTGCGGCCGGCCAGCGACCAGCCGACGAGGTTCTTCAGGTGGTAGTCGCCGTAGCTGACGGTGTCCGGGCAGCCGTGGGTGCGCTGGACGACCTCTGCCGCCGTCCACACACCGATGCCGGGCACCGTGCGCAGCCTGCGCTGCAGCGTCGGCGAGTCGCAGCCCTCGTCGGGCTCCAGTGCGTGCGCCACCGACGCGACGTGCAGCAGCGCCCGCCGCCGCGCGCCGTCGAGGCCGCAGCGGTGCCACTCCCAGTCGGTGATCTCGCGCAGCCGGCGCGGCGAGGGCAGCACCCGCATGCCCGCGGGTGCCGGTCCGGGCGCGGGGTCGCCGGCCAGCCGCAGCAGCGCCCGCCACACCCGGTGCGCCTCGACGACGGTCACCTTCTGCTCGAGCACCGCCGGCACCAGGGCGTCCCAGGTGCGGCCGGTGCGGCCCAGCCGCAGGTCGAGGGTGCGCCGGGCGATCGCGCCGACCAGCCGGTGGCAGTCCGGGTCGAACCCGTCCGGGCAGTCGTCGGCGCCGAGCCAGCCGGGCACGGCCGTCCCGGCCCACTCCGCGCCCGGCCCCCACGCCTGCACGTGCACCTCGCCGCCGCGGCAGGCGATGCGCACCGTCGCCGGCCCGCACGGCGTGGTGGTGGTGCGCCACACGGCGTCGCCGTCCCACTGCATCGCCGGGTCGCCGGCGCTGCGCTGGTGCGGACGCAGCACCGCCGGCAGGTCGACGCGCCAGCCCGGCCGCCAGCAGTCGGTGAAGTCGGCCCCGTCGAGGACGGGCGGGGGTGCGGGTGGCGGTGCGGGTGCCGGCGGGGTCCGGGCCGGCAGGGAGGTGGTCACGCGGGTCTCCGGGGAAGAGGGAGAGAGAGGAGCAGCCCGCGCGTCAGCGCGGGGCCATGCGCAGGGCGCCGTCCATGCGGATGGTCTCGCCGTTGAGGTAGCCGTGCTCGACGATGGCCAGCGCCAGCCGGGCGAAGTCGTCGGGGCGGCCCAGCCGCTTGGGGAACGGGATGCCGCCCGCCAGCGCGGCGCGGGCCTCCTCCGGCAGGCTGCCCAGCAGCGGGGTGTCGACCAGGCCGGGGGCGATCGTGCACACCCGCACGCCGACGCTGGACAGGTCGCGGGCGGCGGGCAGCGTCAGGCCGACGATGCCGCCCTTGGAGGCGGCGTAGGCCACCTGACCGATCTGCCCGTCGAACGCCGCGATCGAGGCGGTGTTGACGACGACGCCGCGCTCGCCGTCCTCCTCGGGCTCCGTGGCGGCCATCGCGGCGGCGGCCAGGCGCAGCACGTTGAAGGTGCCGACCAGGTTGACCATGACGGTGCGCAGGAACGGGTCGAGGTCGTGCGCGGTGTTGCCCTTGCCCACGGTGCGCTGCGCCCAGCCGATGCCCGCGCAGTTGACCGCGATGCGCAGCGGCCGGTCCTTGCCGGTGGCGTCGGCGACCGCGGCGGCCACCTGCGACTCGTCGGTCACGTCGGTCCGCACGAAGGTCGCGTGCCCGCCCAGCTCGGCGGCCAGCGCGTTCCCGCGCTCCTCGTTGAGGTCCACGATCGTGACCGCCGCCCCGCGCGCGGCCAGCGCGCGGGTGGTGGCCTCCCCGAGGCCGGAGGCCCCGCCGGACACGACAGCTGCGACGTCGAAGCTCTGCATGCCCGGCAAGGTATCCCGGGGGTGCGGCCTCCCTGCAGGGTCCCGCCGCGAGCCTGCGAGTGGCGGGGGGCAGGGAGGTCCTCCCCTAGCTGTACCGGCCACCGAACCTCTCCTCGACGGCCGCGAGCAGGGCCTTGACCCGCTCGGCGTCGGCCACCGGGCACACCATCGTGACGTCGGCGGTGGCGACGACGACGCTGTCGCGGACGCCGACGAGGGCCACCACGTGCTCCGGGTCGTCGCTGAAGACGATGTTGCCCGCGCTGTCGAGGGTCACCGCGAGGCCGGCGACGGCGTTGCCGCCCTCGGTGGCGAGGGTCTGCGCGAGGGCCGGCCACGAGCCCACGTCGAGCCAGTCGACGTCGAGGTCGGCGACCAGCACCCGACCCGGCTCGGTGGCGGCGGGCTCCAGCACGGCGTAGTCGACGCTGGTCTTCGGCAGGGTCGGGAAGACCTCGGCGAGGACGGCGTCGCGCTGCGGCCCGGCCGGTGCGGCGACCACCCGGTCGAGCCCCTCGGCGCTGGCCGGCAGGTGCTCGGCCAGCGCGTCGAGCACGGTGCGCGCCCGCCAGACGAACATCCCGGAGTTCCACAGGTACTCGCCGGAGGCCAGGTAGCCCTCGGCGGTGGCGCGGTCGGGCTTCTCCTTGAACGCCGCCGCCTCGGCCACCCCGGGCACCCCCGTGGGCGCGCCGCGGCGCACGTAGCCGAAGCCGGTGGCCGGCGCGGTGGGCCGGATGCCGAGGGTGACCAGCGCCCGCGGGCGGGTGGCCAGCGCGTCGTAGGCGGTGCCCAGTGCCGCCGCGAACCGCTCCACCGGCCGGATCACGTGGTCGGCGCTGACGACGGCCAGCTCGGCGTCGGGGTCGGCCTCGGCCACCAGCGCGGCGGCCAGCCCGACGGCGTTGGCGGTGTCGCGGGCGACCGGCTCGAGCACCAGCCGGTCGGGCCGCAGCCGCGGCAGGGCCGCCTGCACCTGGTCGCCGTAGCGCGCGGCGGTGCACACCCAGATCCGCTCGGCGGGCAGCACGGCCTCCAGCCGCGCGAACGCCTCGGCGAGCAGGCTGTGCGCGCCGCCGTCCCCGCTGCTGACCACGTCGAGCAGCTGCTTGGGCCGGGCGGCGCGCGACAGCGGCCACAGCCGCGTGCCCGAGCCGCCGGCCATGACGACCGCGTGCCTCATGCCGACGCCTCCTGTCGGGTCCGGGCCCGGCCGCGGGCCGACCGGCCGACGTCGTCGGCGCGGCGCTGGAACCGGGCACCGGCGGCCACCCGGCCGCTGACGTAGGAGACCAGCATCCGGGCGCCGAGACCGGCCCGCAGGGCACCCCGCAGCGGGGCGTTGCGCCGGCCGGGGTGCTGGCCGGACAGGTAGCGCAGCGCGCTGGTGTGGTGCACCCGCGCCATGCGGTGCGGCTCGCGCCGGGTGGCGTGCCCGCCCTCGTGCACCACGACCGCCGTGGGTGCGTACACGTGCAGCCAGCCGGCCCGGCCGAGCCGCTCGGCGAGGTCGACGTCCTCGAAGTACATGAAGTAGCCCGGGTCGAAGCCGCCGACCGACCAGAACGCCTCGAGGTCGACGAGGAAGCAGGAGCCCGACAGCCAGCCGGCGGTGCGCTCGCGCGGCGCCTCGCGCTCGCGGCGGTAGCGCGCCGTCCAGGGGTTGGCCGGCCACGCCCAGCCCAGCAGCGCGTGCCCGGCGCCGGTCGACAGCCGCGGCAGGTCGCGCGCCGACGGGTAGAGCTCGCCCTCCGGCGTGCGGATGGCCGGCCCGACGGTGGCCGCGCGCGGCCAGCGGCCGGCGACGGCGAGCAGCTCGTCGAGCGAGCCGGGCTCGAAGCGGACGTCGGGGTTGGCCACGAGGGCGTACCCCTCCGTCACCCCGGCCAGGCCGGCGTTGACCGCCGCGCCGTAGCCGACGTTGCCGCCGGTGCGCAGCAGCCGCACGTGGCCGTGGCGGGCGGCGACGTCCTCGGGGACGCCGTCGGTGGAGCCGTTGTCGGCGAGCACGACCTCGACCGGGCGGGTGGTGGCCTCGGCGAGGGAGGTCACGAACCCCTCGAGGGCCTCGCCGGGCGAGTAGGTCACCGCCACCACGCGCAACGGCCGGTCGGGAGGGGGGCAGGGCACGGGCCGACTCTAGGAGGCAGGCCCGGGAGGCGGGCGCGGACGGCGGGAGGGCGGGGCGGGTGGGGCCGCTGGGACGAGGGGGACGGTCCCGTCACGATGCGCCCCAGGAGTCCCGCGGGAGCCCGAGCCGCACCAGCCGCGCCGGTACAGTCGCCAGGCGTGACCTCAGCCCGTCCTGACCTCGTCGTCGTCGGCTCCGGCTTCTTCGGCCTGACCGTCGCCGAACGGGTGGCCAGCCAGCTGGACAAGCGCGTGCTCGTCCTCGACCGCCGCGACCACATCGGGGGCAACGCCTACTCCGAGCCGGAGCCCGAGACCGGGATCGAGATCCACCGGTACGGCGCCCACCTGTTCCACACGTCCAACGAGCGGGTCTGGCAGTACGTCAACCAGTTCACCGAGTTCACGAAGTACCAGCACAAGGTCTACTCGATCTACGCGGGCAAGACGTACTCGCTGCCGATCAACCTGGCCACCATCTGCCAGTACTTCGACAAGAGCTTCTCCCCCTCCGAGGCCCGGGCCCTGGTGGCCGAGCAGGCCGGCGAGATCGACACCGCCGAGGCGCAGAACCTCGAGGAGAAGGCGATCTCGCTGATCGGCCGCCCCCTCTACGAGGCGTTCATCCGCGGCTACACCAAGAAGCAGTGGCAGACCGACCCCACCGAGCTGCCCGCCGCGGTCATCGCCCGCCTGCCGGTGCGCTACACCTTCGACAACCGGTACTTCAACGACACCTACGAGGGCCTGCCGGTCGGCGGGTACACCGCGTGGCTGCAGGAGATGGCCGACCACCCGAACATCGAGGTGCGGCTGTCGACCGACTGGTTCGACGTCCGCGACCAGCTGCCCGCCGACGTGCCGACGGTGTTCACCGGCCCGATCGACAAGTACTTCGGCTACGAGGCCGGCGCGCTGGGCTGGCGCACCCTGGACTTCGAGACCGAGGTGCTGCCGATCGGCGACTTCCAGGGCACCTCGGTGATGAACTACGCCGACGAGGACGTGCCCTTCACCCGGATCCACGAGTTCCGGCACTTCCACCCGGAGCGGGACTACCCGGCCGACAGGACCGTCGTCGTCCGGGAGTACTCGCGCTTCGCCGAGACCGGCGACGAGCCGTACTACCCGATCAACACGCCCGAGGACCGGGCGAAGCTCGAGCGCTACCGCGAGCTGGCCAAGCAGGAGGCCGCGGAGAAGCGGGTGCTGTTCGGCGGCCGGCTGGGTACCTACAAGTACCTGGACATGCACATGGCCATCGGTTCCGCGCTCTCCATGTTCGACAACCGCATCCGGCCGTTCTTCGACGAGGGTGGCTCGCTCGACGGCCGCCTCGAGGATTGACAGCGAGGACTGACCTCCCATGACCACACAGCAGGTGGCCGACGCACCGGTCAACCCGGACACCGTCAGCGAACCGGCCGAGACCGACCTGGTCCCCGACAAGGCCGTCACGCTCGTCCAGCGGGTCCTCATGCCGCGGCCCGCCGACCCCCTCAAGGTCCGCAGCCTCTACCTCGACGAGGAGAACGCCCCGATCCGCGTCCGGCAGGACGGGCGGCACTCCGGCCTCATCGCGGCCGGGTCCGAGGTCTCCTTCGCCACGTACTTCAACGCCTTCCCCGCCAGCTACTGGCGCCGGTGGAGCGTGCTGGGCTCGGTCGTCCTGCGGGTGACCGTCTCCGGGACCTGCCGGGTCGACGTCCACCGCTCCAAGGCCGACGGCGAGTCGATGCACGTCACCGGCGTCTCGCACCAGGGCGACGAGCAGACCATCGAGCTCGAGCTGGACCTGGCGCCGTTCATCGACGGCGGCTGGTACTGGTTCGACGTCACCGCCGAGAGCGACACGGTGGTCCGCGAGGCCGGCTGGTACGCCCCCCAGGCGCCCGCCGAGGAGCCCCGGCTGGCCGTCGGCATCTGCACGTACAACCGTCCCGTCGACGCGCTGGCCGCCGCCCGCGCGCTGGCCGACGACCCCGCGGTGCTCGAGCGGCTGGCGCTGGTCACCATCGCCGACCAGGGCAACAACCACGTCCGCGACGCCGCCGGCTACACCGAGGTCAAGGCCGCGCTGGGCGACCGGCTGCGGGTGGTCGAGCAGCCCAACCTCGGCGGCAGCGGCGGCTTCGCGCGCACCATCCACGAGGCGTTCACCCGCAGCGACGCCACCCACGTGGTGCTGCTCGACGACGACATCATGATCGAGCCCGACAGCCTGCTGCGGGCGCGCGCCTTCGCCGCGTACGCCAAGAACCCGATCCTGGTGGGCGGGCAGATGCTGGCGCTGCAGAACCGCTCGGTGCTGCACAGCATGGGCGAGATCGTCGACCGCGAGACGTTCTTCTGGACCAACGCGCCCAACACCGAGTACCACCACGACTTCGGCAAGGAGTCGCTGCGCGAGTCGCCGGACCTGCACCGCCGCATCGACGTCGACTACAACGGCTGGTGGATGTGCCTGATCCCCCGCACCGTCGTCGACGCGATCGGCATGCCGCTGCCGGTGTTCATCAAGTGGGACGACGCCGAGTACGGCCTGCGCGCCTTCGCCGCCGGCTTCCCGACCGCGTCGCTGCCGGGCACCGCCATCTGGCACCTCTCCTGGGGCGACAAGGACGACGCCAGCGACTGGCAGGCCTACTACCACATCCGCAACCGGCTGGTCGCCGCGGCGCTGCACTCGCCGCACCGGCACGGCGGCAAGCTGTTCCGCGAGATGCTCAAGGCCGACCTGCGGTTCCTCATCAACCTGCAGTACTCGACCGTCGAGCTGCACCACCTGGCCTACCGCGACTTCCTCGCCGGCCCGGAGTCGCTGTTCCGCGACATGCCGCAGTCGGTGGTGCGCGCCCGCGAGGTGCGCGCCACGCACGCCGACGGCCAGGTGCTGCCCTCCTCGTCCGACCTGCCGCTGCCCTCGATGCCGACGGCCAAGGCGGTGCGCTTCCGCCGCATCCCGGTCAACCCGCTGTCGATCGGCAAGACGCTGGTCAGCGCGCTGGTGCACAACGCCCGCCCGGTCGCGCCGGAGAACCTGGACACCCCGCAGCTGAACCTGGCCTTCCAGGACGCGCGCTGGTTCCTGCTCTCCCGGCTCGACAGCGCCACCGTGGGCACCGCCGACGGCCGCGGGGTCACCTTCCGGCGCCGTGACCCGGCGACCTTCCGCCGGCTGGTGACGACGTCGGCGCAGCTGCTGCGCCGGATGTCGCAGGAGTTCCCGGACCTGCAGCGGCGCTACCAGGCCGCGGCCGGCGAGCTGACGTCGATGGACCGCTGGGGCGAGGCCTTCGAGGAGTGGGGCTACCAGCGCGTCTGAGGACGCCCGGTACGACGAGGGCCCCGGCCGGATCTCCGGTCGGGGCCCTCCCGTCGTCCGGTCGACCCCGTCCCGAGGGTGCGAGGGGTGGGGAGGACGGGGTCGTCGCTCAGGGACGGGCCAGGCGCTCCCGGCGGCCGGCGCGGGTCAGCTGCCGCCACTGCCGCCAGCCGGCGGGGTCGCGGCGGGAGACGAGGAAGAACCAGCCGAAGCGGACCGTCTCCAGCGGCCGCAGCCAGCGCATGCCCGGCTGGGCCATCAGGTAGCCGCGGTTGCGGTAGGTGAAGTACCGCTTGACCTCGTCGGCCGGGTACTGCGCGGAGAGCCGCCCGCCGAGGATGGGCGCGAACTCCGTCGTCCCCTCCGGGTGCAGGTAGGCCGCCTGCGGGCAGGTCCCGAAGGGCAGCCCGGCGCGCAGCAGCCGGCGGTGCACCTCGGTCTCGTCGCCGCGGAAGAACAGCCGGTAGTCCGGGACGCCGACGACGTCGAGCGCCTCGGCCCGGAAGAGCGCGCCGTTGAACAGCGAGGCGTAGCGCGGCAGCAGGTCCAGGCCGGCGAAGTCGCTGCGCCGGCGCCGCCAGCGCAGGCCCCGCCGCAGCGGGAAGGCCAGCCGGTCGGGGTCGGCCATGTCGGTGACGAGGGGGCTGACCTCGGCCAGCCCGTGCCGCTGCGCGGCGTCGAGGAGGGTGGCGAGCACGGTCTCGTCGGCCGGGCGGCCGTCGTCGTCGGCGCACCAGACCCAGTCCGCGCCGATCGCCAGGGCGTGCAGCATGCCGTAGGCGAAGCCGCCGGCCCCGCCGAGGTTGCGCGCGCTGGGCAGGTGGGTGGCCGGCAGCCCGCTGGCCGTGACGACGTCGGCGGCCGACCGGTCCGGGCCGTTGTCGACGACGACGACGTGGTCGACCGGTCGGGTCTGCGCGGCGAGCGCGGCCAGGCTGTGCGCCAGCAGCTCCTGCCGGTGCCGGGTGACGACGACGGCGACGATGCGCTCCCCGGCCGCGGGAGCGGTCGCCGTCACGCCGGGAGGCCCTTGTAGGCCCGCAGCACGTCGTCGAGCACGCCCTGCTGCTTGATCCGGCCGTGCTCCATCCAGATGGCGGTGTCGCACAGCTCGCGGAGGAACTCGTCGGAGTGCGAGGCGAACACCAGCAGCCCCGAGCGCTCGACCAGCGCCACCAGCCGCTGCTTGGACTTCTCGAGGAAGGCGGCGTCGACGGCGCCGATGCCCTCGTCGAGCAGCAGGATCTCCGGGTCGATGCTGGTCACGACGCCCAGGGCCAGGCGCACCCGCATGCCGGTGGAGTAGGTGCGCAGCGGCATGTGCAGGAAGTCGCCGAGCTCGGTGAAGTCGGCGATGTCGTCGACCCGCTCCTGCATCTGCTTCCGGGTCATCCCGAGGAACAGGCCGCGGATCATGATGTTCTCGAGCCCGGAGATCTCGGGGTCCATGCCGACGCCGAGGTCGAACACCGGGGCCACCCGGCCGCGCACCTCGGCGATGCCGCGGGTGGGCTCGTAGATGCCCGACAGCAGGCGCAGGAGGGTGGACTTGCCGGCGCCGTTGTGGCCGACCAGGCCGACCCGGGCGCCGTGCTCGAGGGACACGGTGATGTCCCGCAGCGCCTCGATGACCGGGACCTTGCGGCTGCTGTCGACGTTGCCGCCCACCAGGTTGACGACGGTCTTCTTCAGCGACCGGCTCTTGGCGTCGAAGATCGGGAAGTCGACGCACGCGTCCTTGGTGACGATGCCGATGGGGCTGCTCGGGCTCGCCGTGCTGTCGTTGCTCACGCTCACACCCAGTAGGAGACGCGGGACCGGTAGCGGCGCAGCACGACCATCGTGAGCGCCCAGCCGACCACCGTGATGGCGAGGACGACCACCCAGTGCCGCCACACCTGGTCCTGGCCCAGGAGCGGCCTGCGGATGATCTCGATGAAGTGCAGGAAGGGGTTGAACTCGGCCAGCCGCGCCCGCTCGGCGATGGCGGGGTTGGGGCTGTTCACGAGCTCGTCGTAGATCCAGACGATCGGCGTCAGGAAGAAGGCGAGCTGCACGACGCTCTGCGTGATCGGCAGGATGTCGCGGAACCGCGCCGTGATGGTGCCGACCGCCAGCGCCACCCACGCGCCGTTGAGCGCCAGCAGGGCGAAGGCCGGGACCGCGTAGACGACCGTCCACGTCAGCGGCTGCGGGAAGACCAGCAGCATGACCACGTAGACGAGCAGGTTGTGCACGAAGAACAGCACCTGCCGCCACACCAGGCGGTAGACGTGCACCGACAGCGGCGAGGGCAGGTGCTTGATGAGGCCCTCGTTGGCGATGAAGACCTCGGAGCCCTCGTTGATGCAGCCGCTGACGAAGTTCCAGACGATGAAGCCCACGAGGACGTGCGGCAGCAGGCGGGACAGCTCGACGTCGAACAGGCCCGAGTAGAGGACACCGAGCGCGACGGCGGTCACCGCCATGCTGATCGAGATCCACACCGGCCCGAGGACCGAGCGGCGGTAGCGCTGCCGGATGTCCTGCCAGCCGAGGTGCCCCCACAGCTGGCGCTGCTCCCAGCCGCGCCTGAGGTCGGCGAGGGCCGCGGTGAACGTCCGCCCTACCGGATGTGCCACTGCCACGTGGAGTCACGCTACCTGCGCGCCAGGGGGCCCTGGTTCCGGCTCGCGAGGCCGACGGGACCGATTCGTCACACGGGTCCCGTCGACCTCGCCGGCACCGCGGTCAGGGAACGGTGAGCGTCCCGCGCCCGGAGTCCGGCCCCGGCCGCTCGCCCACCCGAGCGGGCACGTCGCCGCGTGCAGCATCGACAGCGGTCACGGCTGCGGCTCACCCGGGGCAGGGGCGTCCACGGTTCCCCGGCACGCCTCCAGGGCCAGCAGCCGCGCAGCGGGACCCTGGGGGCACACCAGGTACTGGGCCCAGATGGACGGGCTGCTGTTCAGGCGTTCGAGGAACGCGGGGACCGTCTCGTCCCAGGGCTGCTCGTAGGCAGGCGGCTGCCCCACCACACGGTCGAACTCCGAGGACCAGGTCGGCACCGACAGGGCCACGGCCGCGATGCTGACCACGGTCAGCGCGATCCGGCCGACCGGCCTGTTCGGCGGTGCCGTCCCTCGGACCGCACCGACCCAGGCCAGCACGTTGAGCGCCATGAGGGCAGGCAACGACGCCCGCATCGCGAGGTCGTTGTACTCGCCGAGCCTGAGGAACGGCAGCACGAGCAGGACGAGGAGCACGGGCACGAGCGCCGCCCTGTAGCGGCCCGCGAAGAGGGCCATGACCACCCAGAGACCGATCTCCACGGCGAGGAAGAGGACGTATCCCTGCACGCCGATCCCCGTCGTCGACAGCTCCTGCCCACCGCCGGTGAGGCTCAGGAAGAGCGCGACCGGGAGCACGGCGGACCCGAGACACACCTCCACCCAGAGGGACCGCCAGCGCAGCGGCACGCGCTGTACGGCGAACCTGAGGAGCAACGCCCCCAGGAGCACCGCGCCCCCCATCGCGGCGAACGGCGACCACAGCGCCGACAGGCCGACGGCGAACAGCAGGGCGCGGCCCTCCCGCCACTGCCCCTGGGGCCAGGCGCGGACGAACAGCACGCCGATGAGCCACGACGGGATGGCGTGCTGGGGCACCCAGCACAGCGCCGTGACGTTGCCGCTGTACTGCAGGACGACGTCGTCCGACATCATCCACCACTCGCTGGGGACGGCATCGCCGGAGACGGCCACGGCACCCAGCAGGTCGGCCCCACCGAACGCCACCAGCACGACGGCCGCCCACAGCGCTCGTCGTCCCCTGTCGAAGAAGCCGCTGAGGAGCGTCAGCAGCACCGCGAAACCGAGGGCGATCCACAGGAGGAGGGCGGCATGGGCGACGACGACGGACCCGCCGGCCACCTTGCCCACCGCCGCAGCGGGCAGGTGGAGGCCGAAGCTGTAGACCAGGGACGCGTTCGCCAGGCCCTCGTAGGCGACCGGCCACGGCATCGTCGTCAGGTCGTGGAGCAGGGCGTTGTGCTTGTTCCAGTCCCAGGGCGGGTCGACGATCCCCGCAGCTCCTCCGACGGTCGCCAGGGCGAGGGCCAGCACGACGATGGCGGCCACCTGGCTCCAGCGGAGGCTGATCGAACCGCGAGGCGTCTCGGAGCGGTCCGGGGAGTGCCGGCTCGAGGCGGCGAAGACCAGTGCGACCACGAGGAGCACCGCGGCGGCCCACACCACCGGGGTGTGCAGGTACACCGCGAGGAGGAGGACGGGCAGGCCGAGGTACACGAGCGCGACGGTCACGAGCGCGTGGGTCCGGACGTCGAGCGTCCGCGGCCCCGCCGCCTCCACCGCTGTGGTCGGGGAGGACCCGTCCGGTTCAGCCGTCTTGGTCCTGATCACAGGTGTCTACCGTCCGTGTGTTCGAGCTGGAGGGGAGGTCCCTCGAGGGGCCGCCTCGCGGAACCAGGTCGGGTGCCCTCCCGCTCGTGGGCGGGGTCCGCGTGCTCCCACCCACGGGACAGGGCCGCCGGGGCCGCGCACGTGCTCGGTCCGGCCGGCCGGGCACGTGCCACGGCGAGCCACGCTACCTGCGTGCGCCGGAGACCCGACACGGCTCGCGGGACCGACGGGGATCGCTGGCCACGCCCGTCCCGTCGGTCCCGCGAGCCCCTCGTCAGGGCGCGCTGAGCGTCCCGTGCTGGAAGTCGGCCCGCTGCTGGCCCGCGACGACGGAGGTGTCGGACACGGGGTAGCCCAGCGTCCCGGTCGTCCCGCCGGTGGCCAGGTAGGCGGTGTTCAGCTCCGTCCTCAGCACGTGGGCACCGGTCGCGGCCGACCAGTAGATCGTGCCCCCCGCGAAGGAGGTCGTGCGCCCCTGGCCGTCAGGCGTCACCTGGTCACTGGTGATCGGGAAGCCCAGGTAGCCACCCGAGGCACCCGCCCGCCGGTAGGCGGCCCGGATCTCTCCGCGCACCACGTGCGCCCCGGTCCGCGGGGTCCAGAAGATGTCCCCGACCTGGAAGCTGGTGACCACTCCCCGGCCGTCGGCCGTCGGCCCCTCGTCCACCGTCGGATAGCCCAGCGACCCGGGACCCCCGGCAGCCCGGTAGGCCTTCAGGATCTCCCCCCGCACCACCTTCACGCC
>NZ_FOWQ01000002.1:387144-690322 GCF_900115505.1 Geodermatophilus dictyosporus
CACCCCGGGACCTCCGGCAGCCCGGTAGGCCCTCAGGATCTCCCCCCGCACCACCCTCGCACCGGTTGCAGACGACCAGTACAGCGAGCCGTACTGGAAGTCGCTGCTGAAGCCGCCGTCGGCCGTGGCCGTGTTGCCACCGACGGGGTACCCGAGGTAGCCGGCCTGAGCGCCGAGGGACCGCCACTTGGCGAGCATCTCGCCGCGGACCTCCCACGCTCCCGTCGCACTCGACCAGTAGATCGACCCGTGCTCGAAGTCGACGAAGAAGCCCGTGTTCCACGGCGCCGCGGTGTCGTCGCCGGTCGGGTAGCCGAGCAGCCCGGGGCCGCCCAGGACCTTGTACCGGGCGAGGATGTCGCCCCGCACGACGTGGGCACCGGTGTAGCGGGACCAGTAGATGTCGCCGTAGGCGTAGCTGCGCACACAGCCGCCACCGGGCAGGTCACAGCGCACGTCGGCCGTGGGCGCGCCGATGTCCACCCCCGCGGCGCGCAGCGACTCGTACTTGGCGAGGACGGCGGCGCCCCCGCTGGTCTGGGTGGTGCCGAACCAGTCGGTGAAGTAGTTGAAGAAGTTCCGGTTGCCGTAGGAGGAGCAGCCGTCCCCCCTTCCGTACCCGGCGTTGAGTGCAGCCTGGTTGGGCACGTAGGGGGTGTAGTTGTACAGGCCCGCGGTCGCCTGGTTCTGGATGTAGACCCGGGCGCTGCCGCAGGCGGGGTTGTTCGGGTAGTAGGCGATCGTGTTCGTCAGGCCGGCCCGGTAGCCGTACCGGGTGGGTCGTGCCTGGTACAGCTTGAACTGCCGGGCCGCCATGTAGAGCTGGTTGTGGAACCCGTAGTACTGCGCGTCGCAGCCCTCCGGGGTGTCCGGGCAGCCGAACCCCATGGCCTTGCGGAGGATCGTGCTCGACGGGCCGGTCGAGGTGATGAGTCCCTGCTCCTTCTGCAGGGTGACCAGGAGGACCTGCGGGTTGATCCCGCAGGACACGGCGACCTTGCGGATGATCGCCGCCGCGCCCTCCTGGCCGACGCCCTGGTACCCGTTGCAGTAGCCGTCGCCCGCCCGGGTCACGGTGTCCTGCCGGTAGTTCTTCAGGCAGGTGCTGCCGGTGCAGCCCGAGCCCTTGGCGTTGAGGAACGTCTGGATGGCGTCGACGCCCATGGTCGAGGAGTCGTAGAAGACGCCGTCGCTGATGATGTTGCCCGGGTCGAACAGCGACAGGTTCGCCGACTCGCGCAGGTCCCGGGAGGAGGGCAGCGACACGACGGCGGCCACGAGGGCCAGGCCGAGGACGAAGACCCCGGCGGTCAGCAGCCTGGGGCGGAGCCTCACGGGACCACCACCGGGAACGGCGCGGACTCGCCGACGGCGTCGGGCGAGGAGTACCGCAGCACGGCCTCCCAGGAGCCCGCGGTCAGCTCGGCCCCGGTGAGGCGCACCTCGCCGCAGCTGGTCGAGGCGACGTCGGGGGTGGCGGCCGACTCCCCGCCGGTGAGGACGACGCCGTCACGGCTCAGGGTGAGCGAGCAGGTGCCGCCGTCCTCGACCAGGTCGGCGACGTACCCGCCGGTGACCACGGCCGAGGCCGTGGGGTCCCAGCCGGAGTAGGTGGAGACCACCACGACGTCGGCCTGCCGCCCCGCCGTCGTCGTGCCCCCGCTGGGCGTGGGGGTGCTCGCCCCCCCGGCCGTCGTCGGCTCGGCGGGCGACCCCGTCGTGGCTCCGTCGTCCGCGCCTCCGGTGGCGCCCGCGGACGGCGCGGTCGAGGAGGCGCCGGCCGGCGTCGACGGCGCGGCGACGGAGGCGTCGCCGGTGGCGGCGTCCCCGGATCGGGACGCCGCGACCGCCACCCCCGCCCCGCCCACGGCGAGGACGGCGAGGACGGCGACGACGACTGACCGGCGCCGCGTTGCGGCTCGGGACATGACAACTCCCAGGGCGACCGACGGTAGGCCGGTCCTCGGTGTCGGAACGGTGCCCGGGGCGATGTGACGGGTCGATCCGTCGAGCCCTCGGTGAGCCGGAGATTACGACGTGTGACGGCTCGCGCCGGTACGCCACGCGGGCACCGCACCACCGGCGCACCGTGCGCCCGTTCCTGCACATCCCGGGGCCGATCGCCCAGCCGGCCGGTGCGGCTCAGCGGAGCGTGCGCACCGCCAGGGCCAGCGCCTCACGCCACGGCCGCGGGGCGGGCAGTCCGGCCGCGAGCCAGGCGCTGCCGTCGAGCACCGACCAGGGCGGGCGGGGTGCCGGCCGCGGGAAGGCGGCCGTCGACGTCGGCGACACCAGGCCCGCGTCCGCGCCGAGCTCCTCGTAGACCGCCCGCGCCAGCCCGAACCAGCTGACCGCACCGGCGTCGGTCAGGTGCAGCAGCGGCGGGACCGGCCCGGCCCGCTCCCCGACGGTGACCAGCCCGGCCGCCAGGCCGGCCGACCAGGTGGGCGAGCCGACCTGGTCGTCGACCACCGACACCGGGGCGCCGGCGGCGGCGCGGCCGGCCATCGTCCGCACGAAGTTGGCCCCGTGCCGGCCGTACACCCAGGCGGTGCGGACGACGGTGGCGTCCCCGCCGGCCGCGGCGACGGCGCGCTCGCCGGCCGCCTTGCTGCGCCCGTAGGCCGAGCGCGGGGCGACCGGGGCGTCGACCGGGTAGGGCGCGGTGGCGGTGCCGTCGAAGACGTAGTCGGTGGAGACGTGCACGAGCCGCGCGCGGCCGGCCAGCTCCTGCGCCAGCCAGCCCGGGGCGTGGCCGTTGACGACGGTGGCGGTGTCCTCGTCGGTCTCGGCGGCGTCGACCGCGGTGTAGGCCGCGGTGTTGAGCAGCACGGCCCGGTCGGCGCGGACGCCGTCGAGCCAGGCCCGGACGGCGCTGCGGACCGCCGTCTCGTCGGTGAGGTCCAGCTCGGCCCGGCCCAGGGCGGTCACCTCGTCGCCGGGCCGGCCGGCGAGCACCTCGAGCAGGTCGCGCCCGACCTGCCCGCGGGCGCCGGTGACCAGCCAGGCGGTGCTCACGGCTCCGGGTCCGGCACGACGGGGGCGCGGTGCGCCGTCGCGGCGGCGGCCTTGAGCGGTTCCCACCACGCGCGGTTGTCGCGGTACCACTGGACGGTCAGCGCCAGGCCCTCCTCGAAGGACACCCGCGGCGCGTACCCCAGCGCCGCGGTCTTGGAGTAGTCGACCGAGTAGCGCAGGTCGTGGCCGCCGCCGCGCGGGTCGACGATCGGCTGCACGTGGCTCCAGTCGCGCCCCGTGGCCTCGAGCAGCTTCTCGGTGAGCTCGCGGTTGGACAGCTCCCGGCCGCCCCCGATGTTGTAGTACTCGCCGGGCAGGCCCTTCTCGACGACGAGCTGGATGCCCCGGCAGTGGTCGTCGACGAACAGCCAGTCGCGGACGTTGGCGCCCTCGCCGTAGAGCGGCACCTGCTGCCCGTCGAGCAGGTTGGTGACGAACAGCGGGATGACCTTCTCGGGGAAGTGGTAGGGCCCGTAGTTGTTGCTGCAGCGGGTCACCGAGATGTCCAGGCCGTAGGTCTTGGCGTAGGCGCGGGCGACGAGGTCGCTGCCGGCCTTGGCCGCCGAGTAGGGCGAGTTCGGCTCGAGCAGGTGGTCCTCGGTCCAGGAGCCCTCGTCGATGGAGCCGTAGACCTCGTCGGTGGACACGTGCAGCACCCGGCGCACACCGTGCCGCAGTGCCGCCTCGAAGACCTGCTGGGCGCCGAGCACGTTGGTGAGGACGAAGTCGGCCGCGCCGGAGATGGACCGGTCGACGTGCGACTCCGCGGCGAAGTTCACGACCAGGTCGTGCCCGGGGAGGGCGGCGTCGAGGTCCTCGCGGCTGCAGATGTCGCCCCGCACGAAGCGGAACCGCGGGCTGTCGGCCACCGGGGCGAGGTTGGCGGGGTTGCCCGCGTAGGTCAGCTTGTCGAAGACGGTCACCTCGGCGTCCTCGTAGCCGGGGTAGCCGCCGGTCAGCATCGTCCGGACGTAGTGCGAGCCGATGAAGCCCGCTCCCCCGGTCACCAGCACGCGCATGGCTGCATCCTCCTTCGGGCACCGGCCGCGGGCACCCTCCACGGTGTGACGTCTGGGGCGGGTGGGGCCGGCCGCGACTCGTCGGGCGCCAGGTGTCAGACGGGCGGGGGCGACGGCGGGACGGAGCGTTCCGCCGTGTCGCGGGCCCGGCACCTCCCCCGGGCGCCCCTAACCTCGGTCCCGTGAGCCGAGACCGCAACGAGCAGGGCGGGTCCTCGGGCCGGCCGCTCCCGGCCCGGCTCGACCCGCGCGCCGGCCGTCCTCCCCGCACCGTCCGCGGCCAGGCGGCTCCCGCCCGGGCCGGGCTCCGGGACGACGAGGGGAGCCCCGGCCGCGGCGGCTCGGGCACCCGCCGGGGTGCGGTCGTGGCGCGCGCGGTCGCCGCCGTCCTGTCGGTGGTGCTGCTCGGCGCCAGCGGCTGGGGCTGGTACCTCGGCCGGGTCGCGGAGGCCACGGTCAACCGCACCGACGCCATCCCGACCGCGGGCAACTCCAACGCCGGCGACGCCACCGAGGCGATGAACCTGCTGCTGGTGGGCAACGACAGCCGCTCGCAGCTGTCCGAGGAGCAGCTGGCCGAGCTCAGCGCCGGCACCGACTCCGGCATCAACACCGACACGATGATCCTGGTGCACGTCCCGGCCGACGGGTCGCGCGCCTCGTTCGTGTCGTTCCCGCGCGACTCCTACGTGGCGATCCCCGGCCACGGGATGGACAAGCTCAACGCCGCGTACGCCTACGGCTACGGCGAGGTCGACGAGTCCGCACCCGAGGAGGAGCGCGCGGCCGGTGGGGCGCAGCTGCTGGTGCAGACGATCAGCCAGCTGACCGGCCTGATGATCGACCACTACGCCGAGGTGGACCTGCTCGGCTTCTTCGAGCTCAGCAGCGTCGTCGGCGGCGTGGAGGTCAACCTCTGCTCGGCCGTGGACGACTCGGCCTACTCCGGCGCGGTGTTCGACGCCGGCGTGCAGACCATCGCGGGCGCCGAGGCGCTGGCCTTCGTCCGGCAGCGGCACGGCCTGCCCCGCGGCGACCTCGACCGCATCGTGCGCCAGCAGGTGTTCATGGCCGGCGTGCTGCGCAAGATCCTCGACGAGGACGTGCTCCTCGACCTGGGCAAGCAGCGGCAGCTGGTGGAGGCGGCCTCGCAGTCGCTGACCATCGACCGCGACCTGGTGCTGCTCGAGCTGGCCCAGCAGATGCAGTCCGTCACCGCCGGCAGCATCGAGTTCCAGACCGTGCCCATCCTCGGCGACGACCGCGACGACGCGGGCCGCTCCATCCTCCGGCTGGCCGACGAGGACGACCTGCACGCGTTCTTCGCCGACCTGTCGGCCGAGCCCGAGCAGGCGGCACCGCCCACCGCGGAGGCGCCGCCGACCGTCGCACCGTCGGAGGTGTCGGTGGAGGTCTACAACGGCTCGGGCATCCCCGGCCTGGCCGCCGAGGCCGGCACCGCCCTGGAGGACGCCGGTTTCACCGTGACCAGCACCGGCAACGCCTCGAGCAGCGACCACACGCAGACGACGATCCGCCACGCCGCGGGCGACGAGGCGCTGGCCGCGGCGCTGGCCGCGCAGGTCCCCGGCGCGGTGACCGAGGCCAGCGAGGACCCCTCCCCCGGCACGGTCCAGCTGGTCCTGGGCGAGGACTTCAACGGCGTCGGCCAGCCGACCACCCCAGCGGCGCCCGAGCCCGCGCCGACCGCCGCGGCCGAGGAGCCGCGCACGGCGGCCGACACCTCCTGCATCAACTGAGGACCGCCTTCCGGCACGTCACCGCCTGGGAGGCTGGCGGCATGCCTGCCTCCTCGCGGACGCCCTCGGACCTGCTCAGCGCCGCGCTGCGCCGGGGTGGCGCCGCCCCGCTGGTCACCTCCTACGACGACGCCACCGGCGAGCGGGTGGAGCTGTCGGCCACGACGCTGGCCAACTGGGTGGCCAAGACGGCCAACCTGCTGCAGGACGAGTTCGACGTCGGCCCGGGCAGCACCGTCGCGGTCGCGCTGCCGGTGCACTGGCAGACCGCCGCGGTGCTGCTCGGCGTCTGGAGCTGCGGCGCCGCCGTCCTGGACACCGCCGTGGAGGACGACGGCCGGCTCGACTCCGCCGACGTCGTCCTGGCCGCGCGGGACCGCCTCGCCCCGCTCGAGGAGCAGGACCCGCCCGGCCTGATGGGCCTCTCGCTGCACCCGCTGGGGCTGGGCATGACCGACTACCGCGGCCCGGCCCGCGACTTCGCCCTCGAGGTGCGCGCGCACGGCGACGTGTTCTCCCCGTACGTCCCGGCCGACCCGGACGCGCCCGGCCTGCTCGCCGGGGGGCTGCAGCTGACCCTCGGCGGGCTGGTCGCCGCGGCCGGCGAGCTGGCCGGCCGGCTGGGCATCGCGGCCGGCGACCGGCTGCTGGTCGACGAGCGGACGGCGGCGGAGGCCGGGCCGGTCGCCTGGCTGCTCGCGCCGCTGGCCGCCGGCGCCTCGCTGGTGCTGTGCCGGAACGCCGTGGTCGGCGCGCTGAGGAGCCGGGCGGAGGCCGAACGGGTCACCGCTACGCTCGGCCTCCGGATCGAGGGCTTCCGCGAGCTCGGCCGGCCCGCCTGAGGGCGCCCGGCCGGGCCGCCTCACGGACGGACGGTGGTCAGATGGTGGACAAGGTCGTCGGGAGCGCCCGGGAGGCGGTGGCCGACATCGGGGACGGCGCGACCCTCGCCGTCGGCGGGTTCGGGTTGTGCGGCGTGCCGGTCAGGCTCATCGACGCGCTGCTGGAGAAGGGCAGCCGCGACCTGGTCACCATCTCCAACAACTGCGGTGTCGACGACCAGGCGCTGGGCGTGCTGCTCTACGCCGGCCGCATCCGGCGCACGATCAGCTCGTTCGTCGGTGGCAACAAGGAGCTCGCGCGGCTCTACCTCTCCGGTGAGCTGGAGGTCGAGCTGACCCCGCAGGGCACGCTGGCCGAGCGGCTGCGGGCCGGCGGCGCCGGCATCCCCGCCTTCTACACGCCGACCGGGGTGGGCACGATGGTCGCCGACGGCGGGATCCCGGTGCGCTACGACGCCGAGGGCACCGTCGTGGAGACCTCGCGGCCCAAGGAGCTGCGCGAGTTCGACGGCCGGCAGTACGTGCTCGAGACCGCGCTGACCGCCGACTTCGGGCTCGTCCGCGCCGCCGTCGGCGACCGGCACGGCAACCTGGTCTTCCACGAGTCGGCCATGAACTTCAACCCGCTGGCCGGCATGGCCGGGCGGGTCACGATCGCCGAGGTCGAGGAGCTCGTCGAGCCCGGCGAGATCACCCCCGAGCACGTGCACCTGCCCGGGGTGTTCGTCGACCGGGTGGTCGTCGTCGGCCCCGAGGGCAAGCGGATCGAGCGGCGCACCACCCGACCACGCCCGACTGCTGCCGAGCCGTCCGCTGCACCCCCGGCGGCCGGCGGCGAGGAAGCGACGGAGGAGACCCGATGACCCTGTCCCGCGACCAGCTCGCCGCCCGGGTGGCCCAGGAGCTCACCGACGGCGCCTACGTCAACCTCGGCATCGGCATGCCCACGCTGGTGCCCAACTTCGTGCCCGACGGGGTGCACGTGGTGCTGCACTCGGAGAACGGCGTGCTCGGGGTCGGGCCCTACCCGATCGAGGGCGAGGAGGACCCCGACCTCATCAACGCCGGCAAGGAGACCGTGACCATCCTGCCCGGCGCCAGCTTCTTCGACTCCGCCACCAGTTTCGCCATGATCCGCGGGAAGCACCTGGACCTCGCCGTCCTCGGCGCCATGCAGGTCAACCCCCGCGGCGACCTGGCCAACTGGCTGATCCCCGGCAAGATGGTCAACGGCATGGGCGGCGCGATGGACCTCGTCCACGGCGCCCGCCGCGTGATCATCATGATGGAGCACGTGGCCCGCGACGGTTCGCCGAAGCTGGTCGAGGAGTGCACCCTCCCCCTCACCGGCAGGGCCTGCGTCGACCGGGTGGTCACCGACCTCGCCGTCGTCGACGTCGCCCCCGAGGGGTTCGTGCTCCGTGAGGTCGCCCCCGGCGTCACCGCCGACGAGGTCGCCGAGAAGACCGGCGCCCCGCTGACCGTCCCCGGCGACGTCCCGACGATGGCGCTGCCGGCCACGGTCTGACCGCGCCACCGCTCCCCCGGTGACGTTCTCGGTCGTCGCCCGCGATCCCGGCACCGGGGCGATGGGCATCGCGGTCTCCTCGTGCATCCTCGCCGTCGGCCGCGCCGTACCGAGCGCCCGGCCGGGCGTGGGCGTGGTCGCCGTCCAGGCGCGCAGCCCCCGCGGCCTGGGGCCGGTGCTGCTGTCCGGGCTGGCCGAGGGCACCGCGCCGGCGGTGCTGGTGCGGCGGGCGGCGCACGCGGCGGAGGACGTCGACCGGCAGATCGCCGTCCTCGACGTCTCCGGGGCGGTGGCCGCCGACACCGGGCCGGGCTCGTTCCCGGTCAGCGGCCACCAGGTCGGCGACGGGTGGAGCGTGCAGGGCAACATGCTCGCCTCACCCGACGTGCTGCCGGCGATGGCGCGGGCCTGCGAGACCGCAGGCGGCCCGCTGCCCGACCGCCTGCTGACCGCCCTCGCCGCGGGCCAGGACGCCGGCGGCGACCTGCGCGGGCGGCAGTCCGCGGCGCTGCTGGTGGTCAGCGGGGAGCCTGCGTCGGAGGAGGACGACGGCGTGCGGGTGGACCTGCGCGTCGACGACTCCGGTGACCCGGTCGCCCAGCTGCGGATGCTGCGCAACCTGCAGCGCGCCTACGACGAGCGCGACTACGAGACCCTCGCGCTGTTCGCGCCCGAGGGCGCCCGCGACCTGTACGCCGCGCTCGCCGCCTCCCGGCGCGGGGACCGGGCGGCGGCGCGGGCCGCGCTGGAGGCCGTCCGCGCCCGGCCGGGCTGGTCGGCGTGGCTGGCCTCGATGGCCGGGGACGCGCGGCTGTCGGCGGTCTCCCGCCTGCTGGGCTGAGGGGCGTGGCCGGTCACGGTCGTGCTGTCACCGGCCCTCCCGCGGGTGCTCAGAGGCCGGCGGCCTCGAGCGCGGCGACCAGTTCGTCGGCGACCACCGCGTACCCCTCGTCGTCGGGGTGGGTGCTGTCGGCCCACAGGCCCTGCGAGGGTGCCAGCCAGTCCCCCGCGACCGGGTCGACGAACAGCAGCCCGGCCTGCGCGGCGGCCGCGGCCAGGGCGTCGCGGATGGCCTCGATCTCGGCGCGCGGCACGCCCGGTGCCGCCAGTGGCCCGAGGACGACGACCCGCGCACCGGGGACGGCGGCGGCGAGGTCGGCGTAGAGGGCGGTGGCCGCCGCCCCCACCTCGACCGAGGGGACGCCCGCGTCGTTGGTGCTGCCCTGCACCACGACGACGTCGGGGGCGGCCTGCGCGACGTCCGGCACCCGCGCCCGGAACGGCGCCCGGTCGCCGCCGCCGCCGTCGGCGACGTAGCCGGTGCCCGACTGCCCGGCGTCGACCTCGGTCCAGCCGAGCCGGTCGGCGGTGCGGGCGGCGTAGGTCGGGCCGACCGAGGTGCCGACGCCGACCGTGTAGGAGTCGCCCAGGAAGACCGCGCGGACCTCGGCCGCTGCGCGGTCCGGCCCGGCCGTGCCGCCGCAGGCGGCCACCGCGAGGCCGGCGGCCAGGACGGTCACGAGCGGGCCGGGAGCCCGACGGACGGGGGCGGCCACCCGACCCGGGTGACCGCCCCCGCCGGGCACGGTGCTCAGCGGAAGTACTTCTGCACGACCTCGCGCGCCATCTGCACGGCGTAGCTCTGCCCGCGGTCCTGCGGGTAGATCTGCGACATGGTGGCGAGCACGACGCCGGGCATCGACGTCTCGTGCGGCGGGATGGACGCCCGGTAGTCCGGGGTGACGACCGGCTGGGCGAACGCGGCGCGGGAGAAGTGCCAGTCCTTGACCCACGACAGCTCGAAGTCGGGGTTGAGGCGCTTGAGCCACGGCTCGTAGCGCTCGAGCAGCTCTGCCGGGTCGGTCGTGTAGCGCCAGTCGTCCCGCGGGACGTAGTTGCCGACGTACAGGACGTGCCGGCCGCCGTACTCGGACGGCGGCACCATGTTCGTGTGCTCGACGACCGCGAGGAACGGGAACGACGGGTCGTTCACGTTGAGCCAGTAGTACGGGATGACGCTGCGGTCGCACTCCAGCACGAAGCAGGTCGCGCCGAGGTACTCCGCGCGCTGCAGCACGTCGTCGGCACCGGCGTCGGTCGCCTCGGCGAACGCCGGCTGGGGCACCGTGACCAGCACCTTGTCGTACTCGTAGACGGCGCCGTCCTGGGTCCGCACCTCGACCGGGCCCGCCGGGTCGGCCTGGCGCACCGAGGTCAGGCGCTTGCCGGTCTCGATCTTCCCGCCGCGCTCCTCGACCGCGTGCAGCAGCGCGGTGTAGACCTGGTGGAAGCCGCCGTCCATGTAGCCGAGCTTGAACGTGCGGAAGTGGATGCGGGCCCACAGCCACGCCATGGAGATCTCCGGCGCGCGCGAGCCGAACTTGCCGGCCAGCAGGGGCTCCCAGATGACCTCCGCGGCCCGGCGGCCCGCCCAGCGCCGCACCCACGCCAGCGCGCGCCGGTCGTTCAGGCGCTCGCCGTTGCGGATCAGCTTGAGCGAGGCCGACGACGCCCCGAAGCGCAGCCGGTCCAGCAGCGACAGCGGCGCGAACTTGAGCATCTCCACCGGCGTGGAGAAGTCGTGCAGGGCGTCGTCGTGGAAGATGCCGGTCGTGGTCGAGTGGAACTTCAGCTTCGGCCCGAGCCCGAGCTCCTCGATGAGGGAGATCATCGCCTTGTCGGACTCGAAGATGTGGTGGTAGAAGCGCTCGAGCGGCGTGCCCTGCACGAGGATCGAGCCGGCCAGCCCGCCGATCTCGTCGGCAGCCTCGAGGAGCGTGACGTCGTGACCGTCCTCGACCAGGTCGTAGGCGGCGGTCAGTCCTGTGGCGCCCGCGCCGATGATGCCGATGTTCACGAGAAGCTCCATTTCTTGTTCAGGAAGAACTGAAAGACCGCGACGACCGGCATGGACGCGATCTTGACGATGTTGGCGTCCACCCCGAGCCAGGAGTGGAAGACCAGGAGCAGCACCGCGACGAGGCCGATGCCGAGCAGACCGACCGAGTAGAACTTCGCGAAGCGGCGCAGCATCCCGTCGCGCTTGCGGAAGTTCAGGTAGCTGTTCAGCAGGAAGTTGTTCGTGATCCCGGCCGACGTGCTGATCGCCGTCGCGAGCTGCTCGTGCATGCCGAGGACGTTGTAGAGGACCAGGAAGAGGACCAGGTCGAGCAGGACGCCCGAGACACCGATCAGCTGGTAGAGGAAGAAGCTCCGGTAGCGGCCCCAGAGCTCACGCGCGGTCCCTGCGGAGCGGCTCTGCGTCGCGGTCATGTTCCACCACCTTCTGCACCATGTAGAGCGGCCGTCCCTGGACCTCGGTGTAGATCCGGCCCACGTAGGAGCCGATCACGCCCAGCGACAGCATCTGCACGCCACCCAGGAACAGGACCATGATCATGAGGAGGGTCCAGCCGGGGACCGACACGTCGGGGAAGAACAGGCGCAGCCCGATGGCGTAGACGATGCCGAGCAGGGCGAGCACCACGGTGGCCACGCCGAGCCGGGTGATCATCTTGAGCGGCACCGTGGAGAAGCTGGTCACGCCGTCAGCTGCCAGGCGGAGCATCTTCGACATCGGGTAGTTCGTCTGGCCGGAGGTGCGCTCGTCCCGGTCGAAGGGGACGGCGACCTGCTTGTACCCGAGCGAGGCGACCAGGCCGCGGACGAAGCGGTTGCGCTCGCGGTGCGCCCGCAGGACGTCGGTGGTCGCGCGGTCCATCAGGCGGAAGTCGCCGGTGTCCACCGGGATGTCGACGTCGGCGAACCGGTGCAGGAGCCGGTAGTACGCGTGCGCGGTGAACCGCTTCATCGGCGTGTCCTTGCGGCTGCGCCGCTGCGCGTACACGATCTGCGCGCCGGACTCCCAGGCCGCGATGAGCTCCATGCTCACCTCGGGCGGGTCCTGCAGGTCCGTGTCCATGACGATGACCGCGTCACCGCGAGCGTGGTCGAGCCCGGCGGTGATGGCCATCTGGTGCCCGAAGTTGCGGGACAGGTCGACCACGCGGACCAGCGGGCAGGACTCCGCGATCCGCTCGAGGATCTGCAGCGACCCGTCGCGCGAGCCGTCGTTCACGTAGATGAACTCGAAGTCCAGGTCCGGACGGGTCTGCGAGGCCGCCAGCAGCCGGTCCTGGAAGGTCTGGATGCCGCCGGCCTCGTTGTAGACGGGGAGCACGTAGGAGACCAGCCGGCGCCGCTCGGGCTCGGACACCGGGGGCCGCTGCTGCGCGGCGTGGTCGGACTTGATGACGGGGGTCGCCATGGGGGCCTTTCGTGGTCTTCGGCGTCGTGGGACAGGGCCCGGTCGTCCGCTCTGCGCGGGGACGAGGGGCCGGAGAGGTCAGGAGTCGCACCTCCGGGCGGGGATCCGCCTGCGGGTCGCGCGCGTGGACCGGGTCACCGGTCCCCCTGCCATCCCCAGAGGGTGACCTCGTCCGTCACCCGGTCGTACAGGTCGCGGCCCAGAGGGTAGTTCAGTTCGAGGACGTGCCCCCACTCCTCCTGCGGGGCGCCCGCGAGCCGGCTGGGCACCTCCGTCGTGTCGGCGAGGGAGACCCCGGCGAAGCTCCCGCCCTGGTCGTGCAGGTAGGCGATGGCGGCGGTCCCGTAGGCGGAGGGGGCGCCGATGATCACGGTGGGGGTCTGGGCGAGACCGTCCGCCACGACCGGCACGTTCTCCACGCAGGGCACGTGCCAGGACAGCGGCCAGTCCGGCAGGACCGGGCCCCGTCCGGCGAGCCAGGTCTGCAGGTCCTCCGTCGTGCGGACCCGCGGGCCGGTGACGGCCAGCCAGCCGCCGACGTCGGTGGACGCGTCGGTGGCGAGCACCCGCACCCGGTCGGCGCCGTCCGGGACGTCGCCGGCGGCGACGGCCAGGGGGCGCCAGGCCGGCTGGTCGGCCTGCCCGTCGTCGACGGTCCGCCGGGCCAACGGGGTGACGTCGGTGCCCTCGCCGGCGCGGCCGAACTCCAGTTCCAGGCGGTTGGCCCCGCCGGTCCGCCCGGAGGCGGTCACGGCGACGTCCTGTCCGTCGGTCAGCTCGGGCAGGGTGAACCAGCGGCTCACCAGGGTGCCGGTGGCGAGCTCGCCGCCCTCGAAGCTGCCCCAGGTGTAGGTGGCCGGGCCTGTCCCGGGGGTGCCCGGCGGCGGCGAGGACGGCAGGTAGCCGGCGTCGGCCACGAAGCCGTCGGCGGTCTCGCCGTCGGTGGGCTCCTCCGGCGACGCGGGGGTCAGCGGGCCGTCGGGGTCGTCGAGCAGGACGTCGACGTCCTCCGCGATGCCGCAGCTGACGCCGGTCAGGGTCCCCAGGTTGGTGGCGGCCAGCGAGTAGCTGCCGGCCTGCGCCTGGCGCAGCGGCGCGACGGTGAACCCGACGAGCAGGACCGTGACCGACGCGGCGGCCGCGCTCACGGTGATCAGCGCGGGGGCCGCTGCGAGCACGGCCACGCCGCCCCCGCCCGACCGCCGCGACCACACCCGGTGGACGACGGCCGTCGCGGCCGCCGCGAGCACCAGCCAGGTCGCGGGGTTGCCCAGCGGGACGCCGAAGGGGCTGACCGGGACGTCGTTCCACGGCACGCCCAGGTTCGAGTACAGGTACCAGGAGTTGGCGCCGGAGAACGACAGGGCGACGAACAGCGCGACGACGCCGGCGCCGGCCAGCGCGACGACCACGGTGACCCGGTCGCGTGCCCGGGACCGGACGACCTGCAGGAGGACCAGGCAGGCCACGGTGAGGAACGAGGCGCCGAGGCCGGCCAACGACCCGAAGTGGTGCGACCACTTCGAGGGCGTGGTGAACAGCAGCGCGAAGGTCAGCGCCATCGAGCCGGTGAGCACGTGGACCGCCGGGAACTCGCGCAGCGCCGGCAGCCGACGGGCGAGCAGCGGGACGACGACGAGCAGCACCGCGATGGTCAGCAGCACCGCCAGCCGCTTGGTGGCCGTGCCCTGGGCACCAGCACCGAGCAGGAGGCCGTAGCGGGTGGACTCCTCGTACCAGTACAGGTTCGGCCCGATGGCCGTGTGCAGCTCGGTGGCCTTGGCGACGCCGTGCCAGGACTGGTCGGCGAACATCACGACGAGCCCGCTGCTGGCCAGGCCCGCCAGCAGCGCGGCCACGCCCGCCGTCGTCCACCAGGAGGACCGGTGCGCGTCGTCGACGCCGCGCACCGTCCGCCAGATCCGTGGGAGGAGCACCAGCACCGGCGCGAGCGCGATGACGCCCGACGGCGTGACCGACAGGCACAGACCGGCGACCAGCGCGGCGGCACCGATGAGCAGCAGTGGGCGGCGGGCGGTGGGCGCGGTGCCCCGCAGCAGCAGCGCGAGCACGGTCACCGAGCCGAGGGCGACCCACGGCTCGGGGCGCACCCCGGTGTTGAAGGGCAGCCACCAGGCGAGGAAGCACACCGCCGCGAGCACCGTCGCGAGCCGGCCGCGCACCGAGCCCGGGAGCACGACGGGCAGCACGCCCCGGCTGACCGCGAACCACGTGAGCACCCCCGCCAGATAGCTGGGCAGGCGCAGCCACAGCGGCGCGGCCGACAGCGTGGCCAGCGGCTGCACGATGTGCTGCACGAACGTGAACGGCGCCTCGGAGGCGTTGAACCAGTGGTAGTAGTTCCCGATGTCCCCGCTGGTCAAGCCGTTGCGGATGGTCATCGAGGCGTAGCCGTCGTCGTCGGTGTTGGGGGCGATGACGATCCACAGCGACAGGGTGGCCAGCACCGCGGCGTCGCAGGCGAGCGCGAACGCCCGGCCGGGGACGCGCCTGGCCGGCTGCTCCTCGGTCCGCCGCGCCGGCCGGACGACCCACCTGGCGAGCAGGAGCAGGGAGAGCGCCACGAGGACGACGTGCGCCCCGATCATCGCGGTCTTGACGCCGCTGGGGGTGCTCTCGAACCAGGTGCGGGTGCGGGCGGTGACCGTCGTCCCGTCGGCCTGCTCGGGCGCGAGGTCGGTGGTGAAGGCGAACACCTCGGGCACCGGCTCGCCCGCCAGCACGGTCGGGGTGCCCGAGCCGACGACGACGCTCAGCGCGGTGTCGTCGGCGTCCACCCGGACGTCGCAGCCGGTCGCGTCCGGGGCCACGGTCTGCACGAGGCGTCCGTTGACCAGGACGCGCACCTGCCCGGCGTCGGTGTCGACGACGAGCCCGTTGGCCAGACCCTCGTCGCGGACGACGTCCGTGGCGAGCAGCGTCGTGCGCTCACCGGTGGCCAGGGCGGTCTGCACCGCGGTGCAGGGGACCTCGGCGTGCAGCTCGGCCGGGCGGTAGGGCACGAACAGCGCGGTGGTGGAGGTCGGCTGCTCCCCCTGCGAGGGCCAGGTCACCGTGGTGCGGTCGGCCACGACCGGCGCGAAGGGCAGTGCCACGGCCAGCAGCACGGCGAACACACCGGCGAGCGCCGCCACCACCGAGCGCGTCCGCCGCCGCGGGGCAGGGTCCGACACGGCTGGGACCGGCACGTCCGGCAGGAGCGTCGTTGACACGTGGCGCCTCTCGATCGCCCGGGGCGTGCGTACCTCGACGGGCTTGACGGTGCGATGACCGAGGGAGAGGCGCCTCAGGCGAGGACCCGGCCCGCGGTGGGGACCGATCCGGAGAACCTCTCGGGTCCTCCCGAGGGTAGCCCACCTCCGTCACCCGTCCGTGTCGACAGAGACAGCAGCGGGCTGCTGTGCGTCACGTGACGCTTGTGGTCAACGGGTTCTCCTCGGGGCCTGCTCCGGCGCCCGCGGTGGCGCACTCGGCGGGCCCGTCGCCGGACACCAGCCGGGTGCCGACGTGGGCTGCAGCCGACCCCGCGGGGCGGCGGACGCGCCCGGGCGGGTCGGGCCGCAGCGCGGAGCTGCTCGGCCCCGTCCTCGGTGGTGCCCGCGCCGAGCAGGCCGTGCTCGCCGGCGCCGACGGCACGGTCCGGACCCGTCGGCGTTCGGCGTGGGCGTCGAGCCGGCGCAGCTGCCCACGGTGCCACTGGTGTTCCCGCGCGTGGCTGGCGGAGCTGACCGCGTTCGCCACCGGCACCGGCGCCCCCGCCGCGGTCGCCGTCGTCGAGCACGGGCACGCCCTGCTCGCCGGGGGGACCGGGCGGAGGAGCACTTCCGCCGCGCCCTCGCCGCGCACGCCGGCTCGCCGCGCCTGCCCGACCGGCCCGCACCGAGCTGGCGTACGGCGAGCACCTGCGCCGCGCCCACCGCCGGGTCGACGCGCGCGCGCACCTGCGGGCGGCCCTGGTGCGGTTCGAGGAGCTCGGCGCCGGCCCGTGGGCCGAGCGCGCGGCAGCGGAGCTGCGGGCCTCCGGGGAGACCGCCCGTCGCCGCGACGTGTCCACCGCCACCGACCTGACCCCGCAGGAGCGGCAGGTCGCCGCGCTGGTCCGGCAGGGCCTGTCCAACCGGGACGTCGCGGCGCAGTTGTTCCTGAGCCCCCGCACCGTCGACTTCCACCTGCGCGGCTGCTTCGCGAAGCTCGGCATCACCTCACGGGTGGAGCTGGCCGCCGTCCCCCTGGACGGGTAGCCGGCGCGTCCCGACCACGCGTCCGCACGGTGGCCCGCCACGAGCCGGCACCCACCGGGAGAGCGCCGGAGACCCCGGCTACCGCAGGAGGCTGCGGGCGATGACCATGCGCTGGATCTGGTTGGTGCCCTCGTAGATCTGGGTGATCTTGGCGTCGCGCATCATGCGCTCGACCGGGAAGTCCTGCGTGTAGCCGGCGCCCCCGAAGAGCTGGACGGCGTCGGTGGTGACCTTCATGGCGACGTCGGAGGCGAAGGCCTTGGCCGCCGCGCACAGCCGGCCGAGGTCGGGGTCCACCTTGCCGCCGGAGTGGCCCGACTCGCCACGCGCGGCGGCGACGTAGACCAGGTGCCGGGCGGCCTCGATCTGCACGGCCATGTCGGCGAGCATGAACTGCACACCCTGGAAGTCGCTGACGGCCTTGCCGAACTGCTTGCGCTCGCGGGTGTACTCCACGGCGGCGTCGAGCGCGCCCTGGGCGATGCCGACGGCCTGCGCGCCGATGGTCGGGCGGGTGAAGTCCAGCGTCCGCAGCGCGGTCTTGAAGCCGGTGCCCTCCGCGCCGATGATCCGGTCGGCCGGGATGGTGCAGTCGGTGAAGTAGAGCTCGCAGGTGGGCGAGCCCTTGATGCCCATCTTCCGCTCCTTGGGGCCCACGGCGAAGCCCGGGTCGTCGCGGTGCACGACGAAGGCGGAGATGCCGTTGGCCCGCTTCTCCGGGTCGGTGACGGCCATGACCGTGTACCACTCCGACACCCCGGAGTTGGTGATCCAGGCCTTGGTGCCGTCGAGCACCCAGGTGTCGCCGTCGCGGCGGGCCCGGGTCCTCATCGCGGCGGCGTCGGAGCCGGCCTCCCGCTCGGACAGGCCGTAGCTGATCATCGCGTCGCCGGCGGCGATGCTCGGCAGCACCTTCTGCTTGAGCTCCTCGGACGCCGACAGGATGATCGGCATCGACCCGAGCTTGTTGACCGCCGGGACGAGCGAGGCGGACACGTCGACCCGGGCGACCTCCTCGATCACGATGCAGGTCGCGATCGCGTCGGCGCCCTCGCCGCCGTAGGCCTCGGGGATGTGCGTGGCGTGGAACCCGGCCGCGGTCAGCGCCTTCTGCGCCTCGATCGGGTAGCGGGAGTCGGCGTCGACCTCGGCGGCGTAGGGCGCGATCTCCCGCTCGGCGATGTCGCGGACCGCGGCCCGGATCGCGTCGTGCTCCTCGGTCAGCTGGTACAGCCCGGTCGTACTCACGAGTAGATGCTAGGACGTCCCAGCACTCCCGGGAGCCGTGCGCTCCCCGGCGAGCCGGGCGCGCAGGGCGGCGTCGCGGGTGACGACGGAGTCGGCCAGGTCGGCCTGGAACCGCTCGACGGCGGCCCGCAGCTCCGGGTCGCCGGCGGCCAGGACGCGGACGGCGAGCAGCCCGGCGTTGCGGCCCCCGCCGATCGACACCGTGGCCACCGGGACCCCGGCGGGCATCTGCACGATCGACAGCAGGCTGTCGAGGCCGTCGAGCCGGTCCAGCGGGCGGGGCACGCCGATCACCGGCAGCGGTGTCGCGGCGGCGAGCATGCCCGGGAGGTGGGCCGCTCCCCCGGCGCCGGCGACGAGCACCCGCAGCCCGCGCCCGGCCGCCGAGGTCGCGTAGTCGAGCATCCGCTGGGGCGTGCGGTGGGCGGAGAGGACGTGCACCTCGTACGGGACGCCGAACTCCGCCAGCGCGTGGGCGGCCGGCTCCATCGTCGGCCAGTCCGAGTCGCTGCCCATGACGACGCCGACGACGGGCTGGTCCACTCAGTGCTCCTCGGGAGGGGGGAAGGCGAACGCCGGGTCGACCTCGCCGTCGGCGAGGTAGCGGGCCGCGGCGACGGCGCGGGCGCGCACCTCGGCGAGGTCGGCGCCCAGCGCGGTGACGTGGCCGAGCTTGCGGCCGGGGCGCTGGCCCTTGCCGTACCAGTGCAGCTTCACGTCCGGCCAGTGCGCCATGAGGTGGTGCACCCGCTCGTCGATGCCGGGACCGGCCCAGTCGGGCGCCGACGCGCGCCCGCCGAGCACGTTGGCCGTGACGACGGCCGGCGCGGCGAGCGCCGTCGACCCCAGCGGGTAGTCGAGGACGGCGCGCAGGTGCTGCTCGAACTGGCTGGTGCGGGCGCCCTCGATGGTCCAGTGGCCGGAGTTGTGCGGGCGCATGGCGAGTTCGTTGACCAGCACGCCGCCGGGGACCTCGAACAGCTCGACGGCCATCACCCCGACGACGCCGACCCGCGCGGCGATCCGCACCGCGAGCTCCTGCGCCGCGCCGGCGGCCTCGTCGTCGAGACCGGGCGCCGGTGCCAGCACCTCGGTGTTGATCCCGTCCCGCTGGACGGTCTCGACCACCGGCCAGACGGCGACCTGGCCGAACGGCGACCGGGCCACCAGCACGGCGAGCTCGCGCACCAGCGGCACCCGCTCCTCGGCCAGGAGCGCGGGGCTCGCGGTGAACAGCTCGGCCGCCTGACCGGCCTCGTCGAGGACGAAGACGCCGCGGCCGTCGTAGCCGCCGCGCGGGGTCTTGACCACCACCGGCCACCCGCCGTGCGCGGCGGCGAAGGCGGCGAGCTCCCCGGTCGAGCGCACCTCGGCCCACGCGGGCTGCGGTTCGCCGGCCGCGGCCAGCGCGCGGCGCAGCACCAGCTTGTCCTGCGCGTGCACCAGGGCCTCGGCGCCGGGCGCGACGCGGACGCCCTCGGCGGCCAGCGCCCGCAGGTGCTCGGTCGGGACGTGCTCGTGGTCGAAGGTGACCACCGTCGCCCCCTCGGCCAGGGCGCGCAGCGCGTCGAGGTCGCGGTGGTCGCCGATCCGCACGTCGGCGGCGACCAGCGCGGCGGACTCGGCGGGGTCGGTGGCGAGTACGCGCAGCGACTGGCCCAGCGCGACGGCGGCCTGGTGGGTCATCCGGGCCAGCTGCCCGCCTCCCACCATGGCGACGACGGGCAGGCCGGTCCTCGGGTCGGTCGGGGCAGGCATGGTGCGTCCACCGTATCGATCCGGCCCGCCGCGCCTCACGGTCGCCCACCGGTCCGTACAGTCGACGGGCGTGCCGTCCCTCCCGGCCCTCCGCCGTCGCGTCGGCGGCACGTGGCGCGTCCTGCTGAAGGAGATCGGCGCCTTCGGGGTGGTCGGCGCGGCCAGCTTCGTCCTCGACGTCGGCGTCTTCCAGCTGCTCTACACCCGGGGTGTCGAGGCGGTGGCGGCGAAGCTGGTGTCCTCGCTGCTGGCCACGACGGCGGCCTACGCCGGCCACCGGTTCTGGTCCTT
The DNA here is from genome assembly GCF_900115505.1 of Geodermatophilus dictyosporus. GTDB lineage: Bacteria > Actinomycetota > Actinomycetes > Mycobacteriales > Geodermatophilaceae > Geodermatophilus > Geodermatophilus dictyosporus. Next base: position 407,138 of record NZ_FOWQ01000002.1, read on the forward strand.
CGCGCACCGGGAGCGCTCGGGCTACGGCCGCGAGTACGCGGTGTTCGCCACGGTCAACGGCGCGACCCTGCTGCTCAGCCTGTCGGTGGTCGCCCTGGTGCGCCACCCGCTCGGCCAGCAGGACGCCCTCGTGCTGCAGGCGGCGAACGTCGCCGCGATCGCGCTGGGCACGGTGGTCCGGTGGTTCGCCTACCGCCGTTGGGTGTTCCGGGCGGGGTCACGGGAGACCGTCCCGGTCGCCGGGACGCCGCGGACCGGTCGGAGCCGGGGCTTCGAGCAGGTGGGCAGCGAGGTCTGACGCCGCGGGATCAGTGGCCTCCGGAGCCGTCCGTGGAGGCCATCAGCCGGTCGAACACCAGATCGGTCATCTGCGCGACGCGCAGGGACATCCGTCGCGACTCCGCCAGGCCGGACTCGACCTCCGCCAGCGACCGCTCGAGGTCCTCGACCTGGCGGGAGCGTCCCTGCAGGTCCTCGCGGAGCCTCGCGAGCGCGGCCTCCACGTCGTGCAGGCGCTGGTCGAGGACCGGCACCGTCTCGAGGGCGAGCACCGTCCGGGGAGCCAGGCGACGGAGGACCGCGCCGACGAGCGCGCGTGCCGTCATCACGCCGCTCCGAGACGCAGGCGGGCCACCCACGGGTCCTCGCCGCCGTAGACGGCCAGGCCCCGGTCCTCCAGGAGGTCGAGGACCTGCAGGTCGTGCTCCTTGGCCTCGACCACGACCTGCGCCGGGTCGAGGTAGCGCCGGAAGTGCTCACCGAAGGCGTGCTCCGCCTGCTCGTCCCGGTGCGTCCGGAACTCGAACCAGCACTCACCGCCACGCCGCGCGACCGCGGCCGCCAGCCGCCACAGGTTGGCGCGCGCCTGGTCGTCGATGGCGTGGACGAGGAAGCGCGCGTACAGGTGCCAGTCGAGGGCGGGGTCCAGGTCAGCGGCGAGGCTGCCGACCTGGCTCAGGTCGGCGAGGTTCACCACCTCGAACCCGGCGGCCCAGCCCTCCTGCCGGGCGAGGGCTCGACCCCGCTCGACCGCGGCGGCGGAGTAGTCGACCGCGTGCACGGTACGGCCGGACCGGGCGAAGAAGCGGGCGTCCCGGGCCGTACCGGTGCCGACGTCCAGGACGGCCGCACCGGCGGGCAGCCGCTCGGCCACCCAGCGGGCGAAGTCCGACTCCACCGTCGGGACCTTGCGGGCATCGGTGCTCGAGTAGAAGTCCTGCCAGTAGTCGCGGTGCACGTCGAACTCCCCGATCCAGGTACTCAGTCGCGACCGCACCGCGTGCGGCGTGGTGAAGGTGAAGGACGGGTCCGGCGTCCGCCAGCCCGGTCCGTAGGTCTCGGCCAGCAGCCGCTCGGCAGCCGCCGGTGCGGGGTGACGCCGTCCGCGGAGGGTCACCTCGGACAGCGTCCGGAGGTCGAGGTCGGCGGCGCCGACCTGGAAGCACAGATACGTGCACCCCTCGACCTCGAAGGCCGTGAAGACGTCGATGTAGTGGTCCTGCGCGCCCTCGTCGTCGGTGAAGACCAGCTGCAGGTGACCGCCGCTGTGGCGGACCACGGAGTAGCCCCGTGCGCGCAGCACCCGCTCCAGCTCGAGGTTCTCCCGGACGACGTCCGCCGGGTGCTCCTGACGCGAGAGGTAGCCCAGGTCGGCGTCGTCGTCGTGCGGGATGAGGTCCCCGTCGCGGACGGCCCCGAGCAGCGTCCCGTAGCAGACGAAGGGCTGCAGGCCGGCCTCCTCCAGGACGCGACGAACGGCGTCCAGGCGGTCGAGCAGGCGGTCCTGGAGGGCGCGCCGGCGGACCGGGTCGAGCCCGTCGAAGCTGGGGGCCAGGCGTCCCCACTTGTTCACCGAGAGCCAGCGCCCCGACCCGTCCCGCAGGTCCACACGGGCCGGCTCCGGGCTGAAGGCGACCTCCGCGGAGGCCAGGACGTCCTTGCACGCCGCGTCCCGGACCACGACGGCGGCCACCCCCGCGAGGCGCTCGGCGAGCGCCGTGGGCCACGGGAACCAGGCCCTCCCGTCAGGACGGCGCTCCGCGGCGTCGGTGCGGAAGGAGACCGTGCGGTGACCCTCGAGCAGGACCTCGACGACGGCGGGCAGGACCTGGCCGCTGCTCGGTGCGACGGCGAACCCCACCCGATCCGCCTGCAGATCGGTCGAGGGCTCTGGCCGAGCACCGGGATCGGGCATGACCTGACTGTACGTTTCTCCACGCGTGCGCACCGTGGTCTGGTGGCCTCGTCGCGCGACCGATCCCCGCGTCGGGCCCGACGACGGTCAGCCCGCCAGGCGCGACCCGGACCGGCCGGCGACGACCTCGAGCCGGGTCGTGACGCGGGTGCGCAGCTCCTCGAGGTGGCTGATGACGCCGACGGTCCGCCCGCCCCGGCGCAGCTCGTCGAGCACGGTCATCACCGCGTCGAGCGCCTGCGCGTCGAGGGTGCCGAAGCCCTCGTCGACGAACAGCGTGTCCATCTGCACGCCGCCGGCCTCGGCGGTGACGACGTCGGCCAGCCCGAGGGCCAGGGCGAGGGAGGCCATGAAGCTCTCCCCGCCGGAGAGGGTCTTGGTGGGCCGCCGGGTGCCGGTGTACTCGTCGAGCACGTCGAGGCCCAGGCCGCCCCGGGCGCCGTGGCGGCCCAGCGCGTCGCTGTGCAGGAAGGTGTAGCGCCCGCGTGACATCTCCTGCAGCCGCCGGCTGGCCACCTCGGCCACCTGCTCGAGCCGGGCGGCGAGCACGAAGGACTGCAGCCGCATCCGCAGGGTGTTGGCGCCGCGGCCCCCCACCAGGTCGGCCAGGCCGCCCACCTGGTCGGCGCGCGCCCGGCGCTCGGCGAGCTCGACCTCGGCGGCGACCACCTCGCCGGCCAGCCCGTCGAGCGCGGCGGCGCAGCGGCGCGACTGGTCCAGCGCGGTCACCGCCTCCTCGCGGCGGGTGGTCAGCTCCGCGCAGCGGGCCTGCAGCGCCGCGACGTCGGGCCGCTCGCCGAGGTCGGCGAGCTCGGGGTCGGCGAGGGTGGCGGCCAGCACCGACCGGGCCTCGTCGTGCTCGCGCAGCCGGCGGTCGAGCGCGGCCGGCTCCCCGCCGGCCAGCAGGGCCGCGGCGGCGTCGCGGGCGTCGGCGAAGCCGGCCGCGGCGGCCCGCTCCCCGGCGGCCGCCCGCGCCTCGGCGTCGGCGGTCAGGGCCCGGCGCTCCTCCTCGGCGGCGGCGACGACGGCCTCGCACCGCTCGGCCGAGGCGGTGAGCCGGGCGACCCGGGCGGGCAGGTCGGCGTCCTCGCCGCGGGCGGCGTCGAGCCGGGCGGTCAGCTCGGCGAGCGCGTCGGCGCGGGCCCCCCGCTCGGCGGTGCACCGCTGCAGGGCCTCGCGGTCGGCGGCCAGCGCGGTGGCGGCCGCGTCGCGCCGGGCCTCGGCCGCGGCGAGCGCGCGGCGGGCCTCCTCGACGTCCGCGGCCCACGCGGCGACCCCGGCCCGCTCGGCGCGGGCGGCGGCCGCCAGGGCGGCGAGCTCCCCGGCCGGGCGCTCCCCCGCCCGCTCGCGCAGGACGGCGAGCTCGCGCCGGCGCTCCTCGACGACCCGGCCGGTGGCGGTGCGGCGCTCGTCGGCGGCGTCGACCGCGGCCCGCGCCCGCTCCTCGTCGTCGGCGGTCACCGACGACCCGGCCGGCACCGCGGGCCGCGGGTGCTCGGTCGAGCCGCACACCGGGCAGTCGGCGCCGTCGGCGAGCCCGGCGGCGAGCTCCGCGGCCATGCCCTCCAGTCGGGCGGTGCGCACGTCGACCAGCCGCTCGCGGGCGGCGATCCAGGCCAGCCGGGCGGCGTCGGCGTCGGCGCGGGCGCGGTCGAGCCGATCGGCGACCGCGGCGGCGCGGGTGGCGGCGTCCAGCGCGGCGGCCGCGGCCTCCTCGGCGGCAGCCACGCCGGGCAGGCGGGCCGCGGCGGCCTGGGCGGCCTCGAGCCGCTCCTGGGCGGCGGCCACCCGGGCCGGCTCGTCCTCGGCGGCGCGGGCGCCGTCGGCGCAGCGGGTGGTGAGGCGCTGGACCTCCCGCGCCAGGCGGCTGACCTCGGCGGCGAGCCCGGCGGCCCGGCCCGCCTCGGGCAGCAGCGCCCGGGCCGCGGCGGCGGCGTCGCGCAGCTCGCGGGCCGTCTCGGCGGTGGCCTCCCGCCCACCGGCGACCGCACCCCACGCCGCCGCGGCGGCCTCCCGCGCGGCGGTGGCCTGCCGGGCGGCCGGCGCGGTGCGGGCCGCGGTGCCCAGGACGTCACGCAGTGCCTCGGCGCGGCGGCCGGCGTCGGCGCGGGCCCGCAGCGGCGCCAGCTCCGGGTCCCGCGCGGTGAGCCGCTCGAGCTCGGTGCGGGCGCGGTCGCGGCGGGCGTGCCGGTCGGCCAGCGCCCGGGCCGCGGCCAGCTCCCCGTCGGCACGGGCACCGTCGGCGGCCGCGGCCTCGGCCGCCGCCGCGGCGCGGGCCTGCCGCTCCGCCGCCCGGGCGCGGACCTCGCGCACCCACGTCCCCACCGACGCGCCGGGGCGCGCGCCGACCAGCTCGGGCGCCAGCTCCTCGGGGACCTCGACGTCGGCGATCTGGGCGACCCGGTGCAGCAGCGTGCTGACCCGGTGCCGGTCGGCCCGCAGCGCCTCGTCGGCGGCCCGCCGCTCGCCGGCCAGCCACTCCTCGGCGCGGGCGAACCGGTCGACGTCGAACAGGGTGCGCAGCAGCCGCCCGCGGTCCTCCGGCTCGGCGCGCAGGAAGCGGGCGAAGTCGCCCTGCGGCAGCAGCACCACCTGGCAGAACTGCTCGGCCGACAGGCCCAGCCGCACCCGCAGGTACTCCGAGCCCTCGTCGATGCGGGTGCTGACCGGCGCCCAGCCCCCGCCGGACCAGCGCTGCACGGTCAGCCGCGCCTGCTCGGTGGTCTCCCCGGCGCCGCGTCGCTTCGGCCGGGTCTGCTCCGGCCGGCGGGTGACCAGCAGCCGCTCGCCGGCCAGGGTCAGCTCGCAGGAGACCTCGGTGCGGGTGGCGGCGTCGGCGTGGTCGCTGCGCAGCCGCCGCGCCTCGCCCCGCGCGCCGGGGACGGTGCCGTAGAGCACGAACACCACCGCGTCGAGCAGCGTGGTCTTGCCGGCGCCGGTGGGCCCCCACAGGAGGAACAGCCCGTCGCGGGCGACCTCGTCGACGTCGAGGGTCTCGGTCCCGGCGAACGGGCCGAAGGCGGTGAGGGTGAGGGAGTGCAGCCTCACCGGGCCGGCTCCTCGCGGGCCGCCGCGCCCAGCGCCCGGGCCAGCAGGTCCCGCTCGGCGGGGGTGGTGCCCACCCCGTCGCGGACGTGCGCGACGAACTCGCCGGCGACGTCGACGTCGCCGCGGCCGCGCAGCCGCTCCTGGTAACTGCGGCCGTCGCCGCCTCCCCCGCCGCCGACCCACTCCAGGTGCACGCAGTGCCCGAAGCGGGCGCGCAGCTTGCGCATCGGGTCGGTCGGGCGGACGCCGTCGGTCAGGCGCGCGGACACGAACGCCTCCTCCGCCGCGGCGTGCGCCGGGTCGTCGAGCAGCTCCTCGAGGGTGCCGGTGAGGACCACCAGCGGCCGGGGCTCCGGCAGCGGCACGGCGCGCACGCCGGCCAGCCCCGAGGCGTCGAGGTCGACCAGCCACACCTGCTTGGCCTGCCCCGCCTCGCCGAAGGAGTAGGCCATCGGCGAGCCGCTGTAGCGCAGCCGGTCGCTGAGCGACTGGGGCCGGTGCAGGTGACCCAGCGCCACGTAGTCGACGCCGTCGAACACCGCGGCCGGCACCAGGTCGACGCCGCCGACGCAGATGTCGCGCTCGCTGTCGCTGGCGACGCCGCCGCCGACGAAGGCGTGCGCGAGCACCACCGACCGCGCCCCCGGGCGGAGGGACAGGTCGGCGCGCACGCGGTCCATCGCCGCCCGCAGCACCGCCTCGTGGCTGCGCGCGGCGCCACCAGCCCGCCCGCCCTCCCCGACGGCGAGCCCGAGCTCGTGCCGGGCGATCTCGGGCTCGAGGTAGGGCAGCCCGTAGACGGCGACCTCCCCGTGCGCGTCGGAGAGCAGCACGGGCTCGTCGAGCCGGGAGGTGGCGGCCCGCACGTGCAGGCCGGCCTTGGTCAGCAGCCCGGAGAAGGTGCCCAGCCGGCGGGCGGAGTCGTGGTTGCCCGGGGTGAGGACGACGGTGGCACCGGCGGCGAGCAGCCGCTCGACCACGCGGTCGAGGACGGCCTGCGCGTCGGCCGAGGGGACCGCGCGGTCGTAGACGTCACCGGACACCACGACGACGTCGACGCTCTCGGAGGTGACGACGCCGGCCAGGCCGCCGAGCACCGCCTCCTGCTCGGCGAGCAGGTCGGCGCCGTGCAGCGACCGCCCGATGTGCCAGTCGGAGGTGTGCAGCAGCCGCATGTCGCCGGACGTTAGGCCGAGGGTCGGACACGGACGGGCCCGGGCCGCTCGACCGTGTCGGTCAGGACAGCCGATCCGGCCCCCTGACCGGGGGACACCCGCAGGACGCCGCGGGATCGGTCCGAGGCCGGCCGCGGGCGGCCGGTGGCACTCCGGGTCGGCGCGAGGAGGGCCGGCGCGAGGAGGGTCGCCGGCGGGGCGGGGACGCGGACCGCGGCGATCCTCGGTGCGGGGACCTGCACGGCGGGCGCGGGGACGAGGCGGCGACCGAGCCGGCGCAGCAGCAGCCGTCGCGCGGGCTCCTCGACGCCGTGGTGGAGCGCGGCGGCCGCGACGAACGACCCCACGACGAGCGCCGGCACCGCCAGAGCCAGCTCCGCCGTCGTCTGCCCGCGGCTCTCGTCCTGCCACAGGCAGGTGATCGTGACGTCGAGGACCACGAAGTGGACCAGGTAGAGCGCGTAGGAGATCTTCCCGCCGTAGACGCACGTGTCACTGGACAGCCACCGGGCGGGCCCACGGTCGGTGAGCGACAGCCCGACCACCAGGAGCGGGAAGAGGACGACGACGACGCCGGAGTACTTGTGCCCCCAGTCCCCCGCCTGCCGCCACGACGCCCACAGCGCCCCCGCGACGATCAGGACCACCGCCACCCAGGTGAGGACCGGGGCCAGGGCATCGGTCCGCGGGGTGCGCCTCGTGCGCCGGACGGCCAGAGCGGCGAGGGCCCCGGCCGTGAACCCGCAGGCGATGCGCAGCCCCCAGTGCTGGTCGAGGTCGGACCTGCCCTCGTTGACGGCGATGAGGAACAGCGGCGCCATGGCCGCCACCGACAGCGCCAGCAGGACCGTCGCGGGCAGCCGGCGCAACCGGAACAGCACGAACACCACGAGTGGGAAGGCGAGGTAGGCGGCCCACTCGGCGCTGATCGACCACCCGGGGAGGACGAAGCTCGCGCCTGGCAGATCCTGACGGCCCCACATCTGGGTCATGGTCAGCTGCTCGAGCACGGAACGGACGTCGACGGGAGGGTGTGGGACGACCACGTCGCTCGACCAGCCGGCGGCGCGCACCGCCCAGATCCACGCCCCCATGAGGACGGTGACGGCGGCCCAGGCCGGCCACACCCGCGCGAAACGGTTCAGGGCGAACTCGAGCGTGGCGCGGACCCGGAGCCGCCGGCCCATGCGGTCGGCGTAGTTGAGCGTGAGGACGAAGCCGCTGAGCACGAAGAAGAGCTCGACCCCGGTCCATCCCGCGCTCACGATCGCGCGGAGGAGGGGCAGCTGGTCGAGGTAGGCGCCGGCGTAGGGCTCGAAGTGCAGCAGCACCACCCAGGTCGCTGCCACGAACCGCAGACCGGTGAGCGACCGGATGTCACACCGTGGGGCCTGCCTCGCACCGTCCCGCGCTGGCATGGCGCTCCTCGCCGTTCGGGAGGAGCCCGTCGCCCTCCGCTGTCGAGGGACACTAGGAGCGGACCGGGCACGACTTCAGGCCAAGTGGAGACAGCGTCGCGACGATCCGTTGGCAGATGGGTACGAATCGTGCACGGCAGTCACAGGGGTGTCGTCACCCGCTCGACCCCGGCCGGCCGGCCGGCCTGAGGACCGCGGTCGGCGTCCTCCTCGACGAGGACGACGATCAGCTGCTGGGTGCCGGCGCTGTCGGGCACCTTCCGCAGCACCGTGGGGCCGCCCTCGCCGGCCGACTCGACGGTCACCGTGCCCGAGCGCACGAGCCGCTCCCACAGCGTCTGGGAGAACGACACGTCGGTGATGCGCGAGAGCGGCAGGTCGCGGCCCCTGCGGGCGAGCACACCCTCGCGCAGCAGCAGCCGCTCGGTGGTCAGCACGGTGGAGGTGGTCCGCCAGCGCAGCACCGGCCGGCCGACGAGCACCGCGAGCAGGACCAGCGCGACGGCGAGCAGCGCCAGCCGCAGCACGCCCTGCTGGCGGCCCGCGGGCACCAGCGCCGCCAGGTAGGAGCCGGCGCCGACGACGACCAGGAACCGGACGACCGGCCAGAACAGCGTCGTCCAGTGCGGGTGCAGGTGGCGCACGACCTCCTCGTCGTCGGCGAGGAGCTTGTCGGGGAAGGGCACCCCGCCAGGATGACCGAGCGGAGGCGGTGCGTCAGGCTCCCGGCGGGCGTGTCCGCACGTGCTGCACGTCGCCGCTGGCCAGCTCCACGGTCCCGTCCGGGGTGCACACCACCAGCCGGCCGTCCCAGTCGACGCCGGTGGCGGTGCCCGACAGCGTCGAGCCGTCCGGCAGGGCGACGGTGACCTCGGCGCCGACGGTGGAGCACCAGGCGAGGTAGTCGGTGGCCAGGCCGGTGGCGACCGGGTCGCCGAGCGCGGCGGTCCAGGCGAGGTAGCGCCGCTCCAGGGCCCGCAGGTAGGCCAGCAGCACCGGCGCGCGGTCGACCGGGGCGCCGGTCACCAGCGCCAGCGACGACCCGGTCGGGGGCAGCTCCTCGCGCCGGGTGGAGACGTTGAGTCCGGTGCCGACGACGACCGCCGGGTGGGCGGGGGCCGACACCGCCTCGGCCAGGATGCCGGCCAGCTTGGCGCCGTCCACCGCGAGGAGGTCGTTGGGCCACTTGAGCGAGGAGCGCACGCCGGTGACCTCGCCGACGGCCTCGGCCAGCGCCACGCCGGTGAGCAGCGGGAGCCACCCGCGCCGGGCCGCGGGCACGTCGGGGCGCAGCAGCACCGAGACGGTCAGCCCGGCCCGCGGCGGCGACGCCCAGGTGCGCGCCAGCCGCCCGCGGCCGGCGGCCTGGTGCTCGGCGACGAGGACGAGGCCCTCGCCGGCGTCGTCGCCGGCCCGCTCGAGGAGGACGGCGTTGGTCGAGCCGACCTCCTCGACGACCTCCACCGAGCGCCACAGCCGGCTGTCGCGGGTGAGGGCCGCCTGCAGCGTCGGGGCGTCCAGGGGCGGGCGGTCGAGCTCCGACCAGCGGGCGAGGGACGCGTCGGGCACTCCCCTACGCTACGGCCCCGTGACTGCGGCTGAACGGGAGAGCGCCGGCGAGGACGTGCCCGGTGACATCGACGTCCACACGACCGCCGGCAAGCTGGCGGACTTCGAGCGCCGCGTCCAGGAGGCCGTGCACGCCGGCTCCGAGCGGGCGGTGGAGAAGCAGCACGCCGCGGGCAAGATGACCGCCCGCGAGCGCATCGAGGCGCTGCTGGACCCGGGCTCGTTCACCGAGCTCGACGAGTTCGCCCGCCACCGCTCCACCACGTTCGGGATGGAGGCCAGGCGCCCCTTCGGCGACGGCGTCGTCACCGGGTACGGGACGGTCGACGGCCGCCCGGTGTGCGTCTTCTCCCAGGACGTCACCGTCTTCGGCGGCAGCCTCGGCGAGGTCTACGGCGAGAAGATCACCAAGGTGCTCGACCTGGCGATGCGCAACGGCTGCCCGGTGATCGGCATCAACGAGGGCGGCGGCGCTCGCATCCAGGAGGGCGTGGTCTCCCTCGGCCTCTACGGCGAGATCTTCCGGCGCAACGTGCACGCCTCCGGGGTCATCCCGCAGATCTCGCTGGTCATGGGCGCCGCGGCCGGCGGGCACGTGTACTCCCCCGCGCTCACCGACTTCGTCGTGATGGTCGACCAGACCAGCCAGATGTTCATCACCGGCCCCGACGTGGTGAAGACGGTGACCGGCGAGGACGTCTCCCTCGAGGAGCTCGGCGGCGCCCGCACGCACAACACCAGGTCCGGCGTCGCGCACTACCTGGCCGAGGACGAGGCCGACGCGCTCGACTACGTCAAGGCGCTGCTGTCCCACCTGCCGAGCAACAACCTCGACCCGCTGCCGGTCGTGGAGGTCGCCCCCGCCGACACCACGCCGGACGGTGTCAGCGACACCGACCACGAGCTCGACACGGTCGTCCCCGACTCGGCGAACACGCCCTACGACATGCACACCGTCATCGAGCACGTCCTCGACGACGGCGAGTTCCTCGAGGTGCAGGCGCTGTTCGCGCCCAACATCGTCGTCGGCTTCGGCCGGGTCGAGGGCCGGCCGGTCGGCGTGGTGGCCAACCAGCCCACCCAGTTCGCCGGCACGCTGGACATCGACGCCAGCGAGAAGGCCGCCCGCTTCGTGCGCACCTGCGACGCCTTCAACACCCCGGTGCTCACCTTCGTCGACGTCCCGGGCTTCCTCCCGGGGACCTCGCAGGAGTGGGAGGGGATCATCCGCCGCGGCGCGAAGCTGATCTACGCCTACGCCGAGGCCACCGTCCCGAAGATCACCGTGATCACCCGCAAGGCCTACGGCGGCGCCTACGACGTCATGGGCTCCAAGCACCTGGGCGCCGACCTCAACCTGGCCTGGCCGACCGCGCAGGTCGCCGTCATGGGGGCCCAGGGCGCGGTCAACATCCTGTACCGGCGCGAGCTCGCCGACGCGGCGGACCCCGACGCCCGCCGCGCCGAGCTGATCACCGAGTACGAGGACACGCTGCTGTCGCCGTACGTCGCGGCCGACCGCGGGTACGTCGACCAGGTGATCCGCCCCTCGGAGACCCGCATCGAGATCACCAAGGCGCTGCGGCTGCTGGCCAACAAGCGGCAGACGCTGCCACCCAAGAAGCACGGGAACATCCCCCTGTGAGCGAGCACCGCAGGGAGCGCCGGCGACCGGGGAGCGGAGCGAGCAGCCTCGCGGAGCGGGGGATGACGCTGTGACCGAGCAGCGACCGCTCCTGCGGGTCGTGCGCGGCGAGCCCAGCGACGAGGAGCTCGCCGCGCTCACCGTCGTGGTCGCCGCCCTGGCCCAGCGGGGCCGGCCGCGCCGCCGTCCGGTCCCGGTCGGCGCCTGGGCCTCGTACGGCGACGCGCACCGGCAGCCGGTGCGGCCGGGCCCCGGCGGCTGGCGGGCCTCCGGGAGGTTCGCGTGACCGAAGCGCGGAGGCTGGTGCTCGCCTCGGCGTCCCCGGCCCGGCTGGCCCTGCTGCGCCAGGCGGGTCTCGCGCCCGAGGTCGTCGTCAGCGACCTCGACGAGTCCACCGTGACGGCGCCGCGCGTCGCCGAACGGGTCGCCCTGCTGGCCGCGGCCAAGGCCGCCGCCGTCGCCGGGCGGGAGGACGACGCGCTCGTCGTCGGCGCGGACTCGCTGCTGGAGTTCCGCGGCCAGGCGATGGGCAAGCCGGCCGACGCGGCCGAGGCGCGGGAGCGCTGGCGGCGGATGTCCGGCCGCAGCGGCACCCTGCACACCGGCCAGGCGCTGCTCGACGTCCGGGGCGGGTCGGTGGCGTCCCGCGACGTCGTCGTCACCTCGACGGTCGTGCACTTCGCCACCCCGACGGCGGCCGAGGTGGACGCCTACCTGGCCACCGGGGAGCCGCTGGCGGTGGCCGGCGCCTTCACCCTCGACGGCCTGGGCGCGCCGTTCGTCCGGCGGGTGGAGGGCGACCCGGCGTCGGTGGTGGGGCTGTCCCTGGCCGCGCTGCGCGAGCAGCTGGGCCGGCGCGGGCTGACGATCACCGACCTCTGGCGGCGCTGACCGCCCACGGCGGTCACGCGACGGGCAGGTCGACAGCGCGCTCACACGCCCGCGACCGGGCGGCCAGGGCGCGCCCGGGACGCCGCCCGACGCAGGTCCCCTCCGCGGTCGGGGCGCGGGTGGCGTCGACCCGCCGAGCCCGGCGAAGCGCTGTCTCAGCAGCTCGGGAACGGCGCCCGGGCCGATCAGGGTCACGACGGTGACCCGGTCGGCCGGCCGACGCCCGGCCAGGGGTCGAGGACGGGGTCCAGGCCGTCCCGTGCGTCCCGCCCGGTCCACCCGTCACAGCACGGCCCCCACGGCGAGGGCGGACACGGGCGGCGGCCGGTCATCATGGGGAGCAGGGGGTCCTCGTCGTGACCTCCGCCTGGCCGGCCGCCGCCCGGTCCGACCGCCACGCCCCCGCCCGCTCTGGAGACGCTCCGCTCGTGCCGATCAGCACCTCGACCCGCCCGAGGACCGGCGCGCCGCCGGTCCCCCTCGCCCGGCCGGAGGTGGAGGGACTGCGCGCTCTCGCCGTCTCCCTCGTCGTCGTCTACCACGTGTGGATCGGACGGGTCTCCGGTGGCGTGGACGTGTTCTTCGTCCTGACCGGCTTCTTCCTGACGACGTCGCTGGTGCGCCAGGCGGCCGCATCCGGTCGTGTGGACGTCCGGTCACACGTGTCGCGCCTGGCCCGCCGGCTCACGCCCGCGGCTGCCGTGGTCCTCACGGTCACCCTCGTCGCGTCGGTCGTGCTGCTGCCGCGGTCGCGGTGGGTGGCGACGATCCCGCAGTTCCCGGCATCGCTGTTCCACCTGGAGAACTGGGCGCTCGCCCGCGCGGCCGTCGACTACGGCGCCGACCACCGCACCGCCGGCCCCGTGCAGCACTTCTGGTCGCTGTCGGTGCAGGTCCAGGTGCACCTGCTCTGGCTGGTCCTGGTGTCGGCCGCGGTGGCACTGCTGGGCCGCCGGTACGGCGTGCGGCGCGCGGTCGCCGGCGTGCTGGCCGTCGTCCTGGTGCTGTCGCTCGCCTACTCAGTGGTGACCACGGACGCCCGGCAGGAGGTCGCCTACTTCGACACGCTGGCCCGGCTGTGGGAGTTCGCCGCCGCCGGCCTGCTCGCCCTGGGTGCCGCCTCCCTCGCTCCCGGCCGCCGCACGCGCGTGGTGCTGGGGTGGGCCGGGGTCCTGGGGCTGGTCGCCCTGGGGGCCTCCGTCGACGTGTCCTCCCTCTTCCCGGGCTGGCTGGCCGCGTGGCCGGTGCTCTGTGCCGCGGCGGTCCTGGTGGCCGGCCGGACGGGCAGCCGCTGGGGTGCCGACCGGGTCCTGGACACCCGGACCGCGCAGTGGTTGGGCGCCCGGTCCTACGCCCTCTACCTGTGGCACTGGCCCGTGCTCGTCCTGTACCTCGAGGCGACCGACCGCGACGCGCCCGGCCTCCGCGGCGGCCTCTGCGTGGTGGCCCTCTCGGTCGCCCTCGCCGCGGGCACCGCCGTCCTCGTCGACCGCCTCTCCGCCGGGCCCCGGGCCGCCGCCGCGGCTGGATCCGTCCGCCCGCACGGGGCGGTGCGGACGACGGCCCGCTGGGTCGCGCCACTGCTGGTCCTCACCTCCGTCTGGGCCGGGTACGTGCACGTCGACGGGCGTCCGGTCTCCGTCCAGGCCGACGACCCGGACCACCCCGGCGCGCTGGCGCTGGCCGACGGTTTCGTCTACGAGGGAGCCGCCGACGCGACCCTCGTGCCGGCCGCCACCGCCACCGGCGACGACACCACGTGGTGGGCACGGGAGCACGTCCCGGGGTGGTCGTGCAGCACGCCCACGGGCAGCATCGTCCGGTACTGCACCGTCCCGGTGGGCGGCAGCCAGGCCCGGCGCGTGGTCGTCGTCGGGGACTCGCACTCCGACCAGCTCACCAACGCCGTGGCCGAGATCGCGGAGAGCCGCGACTACGAGGTGGTCACCGCCACCCGCGGCAGCTGCGCGTTCAGCCTCGACCCCGAGCACCTGGCCGGGGACCCCGGCGCCTACCGGGACTGCCTGCGGCACAACCGGGAGCTGGTCGAGGTCCTGCGCCGGGACCCGCCGCACCTCGTCGTGACGGTGGGCAGCCGGGCCGCCGAGGACTCCCCCGCCGAGCGGGTGCCGGAGGGCTACCAGGCGGCCTGGGACGCGCTCACCGACGCGGGGATCCCGGTCCTGGTCGCGCGCGACAACGCCCGCTTCGGCCTCGACCCCAACGACTGCCTGGAGCGCGCCGGGGAGGACGTGCGCGCCTGCGACGTCGTCGAGGCCGACGCGTACGCCCCGGAGAACCCGCTGGCCGCGGCCGCGGCGCCGCGGGACCTCGTCCGCGACCTCGACGTCGTCCCGTTGCTCTGCAACGGGGACGGGACGTGCAGCGTCGCGGTGGGCAACGTCCGCGTCTACCACGACAGCAACCACCTGGGCGCGAGCTACGTCCGGACCATGGCACCCTGGTTCGCCGAGGTGCTCGACGACACGGGCTGGTGACCCGGCCGGGGACTCGACCTGGCTCGGGAACGCACCGGACGGCTGGTTACAGTCCGGGCGGTCCACGAGCGAGGGAGTCGTCGGTGCAGAAGGTCCTGATCGCCAACCGCGGGGAGATCGCCGTCCGTGTCGCGCGTGCGTGCCGGGACGCGGGGCTGGTCAGCGTCGCCGTCTACGCCGAGCCCGACCGGGACGCACTGCACGTGCGGGCGGCCGACGAGGCCTTCGCCCTCGGGGGGACGACGCCCGGCGACTCCTACCTGGTGATCGACAAGGTCCTCGACGCGGCGGAGCGGTCCGGCGCCGACGCGGTCCACCCCGGCTACGGGTTCCTGTCGGAGAACGCCGGCTTCGCCCAGGCCGTGCTCGACGCCGGGCTCACCTGGATCGGCCCCTCCCCGCAGGCGATCGTCGACCTCGGCGACAAGGTCGCCGCCCGGCACATCGCGATGAAGGTGGGGGCGCCCCTCGTCCCGGGCACCGAGGACCCGGTCGGCGGCGCCGACGAGGTGCTCGCCTTCGCCCGCGAGCACGGGCTGCCGGTGGCCATCAAGGCCGCCTTCGGCGGTGGCGGGCGTGGCCTGAAGGTGGCCCGCACCGAGGAGGAGATCCCGGAGCTGTTCGACTCCGCCGTCCGCGAGGCCGTGGCCGCCTTCGGCCGCGGCGAGTGCTTCGTCGAGCGGTTCCTCGACCAGCCGCGGCACGTCGAGGCGCAGGTGCTCGCCGACACGCACGGCAACGTCGTCGTCGTCGGCACCCGCGACTGCTCGCTGCAGCGGCGCAACCAGAAGCTGGTCGAGGAGGCGCCCGCGCCGTTCCTCACCGACGAGCAGCGGGCGCGCATCCACGAGTCGGCCAAGGCCATCTGCCGGGAGGCCGGCTACCACGGCGCCGGCACCGTCGAGTACCTCGTCGGGGCCGACGGGTCGGTCTCCTTCCTCGAGGTCAACACCCGGCTGCAGGTCGAGCACCCGGTGTCGGAGGAGACCAGCGGCATCGACCTGGTGCGCCAGCAGTTCCGCATCGCCGACGGGCTGCCCCTGGAGGTCACCGAGGACCCGGTCCCGCGCGGGCACAGCATCGAGTTCCGCATCAACGCCGAGGACGCCGGTCGCAACTTCATGCCCGCCCCGGGCCCGGTGACCCGCCTGGAGATCCCGCAGGGCCCCGGCGTGCGCTGGGACTCCGGCGTGGAGACCGGCGGCGAGGTGGCCGGCGCGTTCGACTCGATGCTGGCCAAGCTGATCGTCACCGGCGCCACCCGCACCGAGGCCCTGCAGCGGGCCCGCCGCGCGCTCGACGAGCTGGTGGTCGAGGGCATGCCCACGGTGATCCCGTTCCACCGCGCGGTGGTGCGCGACGAGGCATTCACCAGCGAGCCGTTCTCCGTGCACACCCGCTGGATCGAGACCGGGTGGGACAACCAGGTCCCGCCCTACTCCGCCGCGCCGGCCGAGGCCGACTCGGAGGCGCCGCGGCAGACCGTCGTCGTCGAGGTCGGCGGCCGCCGGCTGGAGGTCTCGCTGCCCGCCGGCCTGGCCGCGGCGGGTGGCGCGCCGGTGGCCGCGGGCGGCGGCGCGAAGCCGCGCAAGCGGGGCTCCGGGCACGGCGGGCCGGCCGCCGGCGGGGACGCCCTCACCTCGCCGATGCAGGGCACGATCGTCAAGGTCGCCGTCGAGGACGGCGCCTCGGTGCAGGCCGGCGACCTCGTCGTCGTCCTCGAGGCCATGAAGATGGAGCAGCCGATCGTGGCGCACAAGGCCGGCACGGTGACCGGCCTGACGGCCGAGGTCGGCGCCGGCGTCACCAGCGGCGCGGTCCTCTGCACCATCGCCGACGCGGACTGAGCCGGCGCACCGGCGGCCGGGACGTCCCCGGCCGCCGGTCAGTACGCCCGCACCTGGCCGGTGGCAGCCGACCAGAGGAGCGTGCCGCCCTGGAAGCGCTGCGAGGCGTCGCCGTTGGGCAACCGGACGGCGCCCGCGACCGGGTAGCCGAGGGGGCCGTTCTCGTAGCCGCGCTGACCCCAGTGTCGTCGGATGGCCCCGTCGATCGCCTGCGCACCGGTGGCAGGGCTCCAGTAGACCGACCCGCGCAGGAACTGCTGCAGGCAGCCGCCGTCGCGCAGCCCGCACCGGGCACCGGCCTGCGGGTAGCCGTAGTAGCCGTTCTCCCAGCCCAGCTGACCCCACCGCGTGCGGATGTCGCCGTCGATCGCCACGGCGCCCGTCGCGGGCGTCCAGTAGACCGACCCGCCCTGGAACTGCTGCACGCAGCCGAGCCCGACCAGCCCGCACCGGGCGTTGGCCTGCGGGTAGCCGTAGTGGCCGTTCTCCCAGCCCAGCTGACCCCACCGCGTGCGGATGTCGCCGTCGATCGCCACGGCGCCCGTCGCGGGCGTCCAGTAGACCGACCCGCCCTGGAACTGCTGCACGCAGCCGAGCCCGACCAGCCCGCACCGGGCGTTGGCCTGCGGGTAGCCGTAGTGGCCGTTCTCCCAGCCCAGCTGACCCCACCGCGTGCGGATGTCGCCGTCGATCGCCACGGCGCCCGTCGCGGCCGTCCAGTAGACCGACCCGCCCTGGAACTGCTGCAGGCAGCCTCCGTCGCGCAGCCCGCACCGGGCGTTGGCCACCGCGTAGCCGTACCGGCCGTTCTCCCAGCCCAGCTGACCCCACCGCGCCCGGATGGCGCCGTCGATCGCCACGGCGCCCGTCGCGGCCGTCCAGTAGACCGACCCGCCCTGGAACAGCTGCAGGCAGCCCCCGTCGCGCAGCCCGCACCGGGCGTTGGCCACCGGGTAGCCGTAGTAGCCGTTCTCCCAGCCCAGCTGACCCCACCGCGCCCGGATGGCGCCGTCGACCGCCACGGCTCCGAGGGCCGGCGTCCAGTAGATCGACCCGCCCTGGAACAGCTGGAGGCAGCCCCCGTCGCGCAGCCCGCACCGGGCGTCGGCGACCGGGTAGCCGTAGTAGCCGTTCTCCCAGCCCAGCTGACCCCACCGCGCCCGGATGTCACCGTCGACCACGCGGGCGCCCGTCGCGGGCGACCAGTAGATCGAGCCGCCCTGGAACTCCTGCAGGCAGCCCCCGTCGCGCAGGCCGCACCGCTCGGCGGTGGTCGGTGACCCGAGCCGGCCGCTCGCCCCGCCCAGCTGGCGGTGGAGCGCGCCGATCGGCGTCTCGGGAGCCGGGCCGCCGGCCGCCGTCCGCACGTCGACCGTCGCGCCCGACGCCGAGGCGCTCGTGACGCTGAGCGAGAAGCCGGCGCCCAGCGCGATGCTGCTGCCCTCGGGCAGCACGGTCTGCTCGTCGGCGTCCCAGTCCGCCTGGGCCGCCGGGGTGCTGTCGAGCAGCAGCGAGGTGTCGCTGGTCGGCCCCGGACCGTCGACGTGCACGAGGACGCCGGGCTGCAGGCCGTAGTTCGTCCACGGGTCGGACAGCCAGCTGTCCCGCCCCACGGCGGCGCGGTACTCGACCCAGTAGCGGGTGCTGCCCGCGGTCAGCGCGAGCACGCGGGTGCCGCTGCGGCCGCCCATCGGGGCGAGCACGAAGGTCCCGCCCTGCACGGACGCGGACACCGTCCGCTGGGCCGAGGAGGGCAGGAGGCCCAGCCGCTCGGCGTGCGGGGCGTTGAGCGAGCCGACCTGGTCCCAGGAGATGCCCATGACGTCGTAGAAGTCCCAGTACTCGGTCGTCCGGCACGGAGCCGACTCCGGGGAGGCGTCGCACTGCACCGCCGACGAGTGGCCCAGGCCGAAGTTGTGCCCGAGCTCGTGGGCGATCACCGAGGTGGTCGTGTCCTGCACGTAGACCAGGCCGCCGTCGCCCACGCCCGAGCCGATCGTGCCCAGGCCGTAGGAGCAGTACGGGGTCGCGTAGGGGACGTAGACGAGCAGGTGCTCGCCCGGGTCGCCGGCCCAGCCGACCGTGGGGTGGCCGGCGACCTCCTGCCACAGGGCGGACGGGGTGCGGCAGTCGGCCGTCGTGCTGATCCAGTCGTGCTGGGCCGTGACGGCGACGGTGATCGCGCCGTTGCTCTGCTCGTGCCAGAACTGGCGCACCGGGCCGTCCACGGCCGCGACGACGTCGGCCAGCGTGGTGCCGTCCCTCGGCTGGCCGCCGGGCTGGACCATCACCACGGTCACGCCGTTGGTGTGCGGGGCGGTGGTGGCGGCCGTCTCCGCCGGGGCCACGACCTGGGCGTCGACGACCTCGCGGGCGGGCGCCAGTCCCTGCTCGACGGCTGCCTCGTCCCGGACCTCGCCGCCCACGGTGACCTCGACGGTGGCACCCACGTCGAGGTCGGCGACGTCCTCGGTCGGCACGCGCACCGACTCGCCGTCGGGGACGTCGATCCAGCTCAGCAGCCCCTCGTCGGTGTGCTCAGGGGCCGGGGCGGCGGCCGGTCCCGGGTGCTCCGGGTCGGCCCACGCCTGGACCAGCTCGCCGACGACGACGTCCCCGGCGGCCACCTCCGCCGGCGCGGCCGGGTCCTCGGCCGCAGCCGGGCCGGCCAGCAGCACCGGTGTCAGGGCCACGGTGAGTGCGGCGAGGGCGAGCAGCCGCGAGGGGCGGGGTCGGGCAGCGAGGGGCACGGGTCTCTCCAGGTCGGGGGGCCTCGCGGTCCTCATCGGCAGTGCCGGGGCCGCACCGGAGTCCGCCGGGCGGCGGGTCACCCGGATCAGGGACGGCGGCGCAGCAGCGGCAGCCGGCGGGCGGCCAGCACCGTCCCGCCCGCGCCCAGCAGGCCGCCGGCGGCGAGCGCAGGGGTGGTCCACGACGGGTCCGCGGGCTCCGCAGCGGCGGCCTCGACCGGGGTGGCGGCCTCGGCCGGGGTGGTGGCCTCGGCAGGGGTGGTGGCCTCGGCAGGGACCTCCGCGGCGGGGGCGACGGCCGGCGCCGCGGGAGCCGGGACGGGAGCGGGAGCCGGGGCGGTCCCGGTGCCGGCCGCCGTGCCTGCCGCCGCGGCGGGGGCCGGTGCGGGGACCGGTGCGGGGGCGCCCGCGCCGGGCAGCACGGCCGGCACCGGTGCCGGCCGGGCCGGGACCGCGCCGGCGGCGGGGGCGCCGCCGACCACGGTGACCGTGGCGCCCGCGGCGGTGACCGCGTCGACGGTGACGGTGAGCTCGCCGCCGGCGACCGACACCGGGACGCCGGGCCGGAGCGCGGCCTGCAGGTCGGCCTCCCAGCCGGCGCGCGGCGAGGGCGAGCCGTCGAGCAGCAGCGCGGTGTCGGGCAGCGCGCCGGCGCGGTGCAGCAGCACGCCGCTGTCGAGCCGGTAGCGGTTGTCCGTCGCCAGCCACCCGTCGCGGCCGACGGGCGCGCGGTACTCCAGCCAGTAGGCGGTGCCCGCGGCGTCGGTCAGCCGCACGGCGCGGGTGCCGCTGCCGCCGGCCAGCGGGGCGAGGGTGACCGTCGTCGTCCCCTGGCCGGCGGTCTGCGTCGCGGCGGCGGGCAGCACGCCGAGCCGGTCGGCCTGGGCGGCGGTGAGGCTGCCCATCCGGTCCCACGAGACGCCCATGACGTCGTAGAAGTCGCGGTAGGCCGCGGTGCGGCAGTCACCGCCCCCGACGGTGCCCTCCACCGAGCCGTCGCACTGCAGGCCGCTGGAGTGGCCGAGGCCGAAGTTGTGGCCCAGCTCGTGGGCGATGACGGCGGGCAGGTCGTCGCGGACGTAGAGCCGGCCGCCGGACGTCGTCGAGGTCCCCACCTGGCCCAGCGCGTAGGAGCAGCCGGGCAGGTCGCGGGGCTCGCTGCTGACGTAGAGCAGCAGGTGCCGGCCGGGGCCGGACTGGAACCCGACGCGGGCCGCGGCCTCGTCCCACAGCGCCGTCGGGTCGACGCAGCCGGCGGTCGTGCGGATCCAGTCCTGCGCCTGGGTGACGCCGACGGTGACCGCGCCACCGGTCTGCTCCGACCAGAAGCGGGCGACCGGGTCGTTGACGGCGGAGACGACGGAGGCCAGCGACGTGCCGTCCGGGCGGCCGCCCTGCGGGACGACCATGACGACGGTGACCTGGTTGGTCACCGACCCGGCCGGCACGGGGGCGGCCGCGGGGGCGGCCGCGACCAGCTCGGCGCCGAGGACCTGGCGGGCCGGCTCGTAGCCGTCCGCGGCGGCCTCGTCGGACCGGGCGGCGCCGACGGTGACCTCGACGGTGCTGCCGGGCTCGAGGTCGCCGACGGCCTCGGTCGGGACGCGCACCGAGGTGCCGTCCTCGCCCTCGACGAAGGTCAGCGGCTGCTCGTGCGACTCACCGGCGTGCTGGTCCTCCGGGGAGGTCTCGGGCCAGGCCTGCACCAGCTCCCCGACGACGGTCTCGCCGCCGTCGGCCAGCGCCGACGGGGCGAACGGGCCCGCGCAGAGCGCGAGCACGGCACCGGCGACGGCCAGGGACCGGGACAGGCGGGCGGGGACTCGGCGCGGGGACATCTCCCCCGGCATCGGCGGCCCCGCACCCCGGGGGCACCATCGGGGACCCGTCCGTCACACCGGTCCCGCCCGCCCCGTCCCGGGCGTCCCACGCGTCACGCCAGCGCGTCGGCCCTCATCAGCCGCCGGCCGGCCTCGGTGATCGAGCCCGACAGCGACGGGTAGATGGCGAAGGTCTGCGCCAGGTCGCTGACCGTGAGGCCCTTGGTGACCGCCAGCGCGATCGGCAGGATCAGCTCGCTGGCGCCCGGCGCGACGACCACCCCGCCGACGACGACGCCGGTGGCCCGGCGGGCGAACAGCTTGACGAACCCGGCGTGCAGGTCGCTCATCTTGGCGCGCGCGTTGGTGGCCAGCGGCAGCCGGACGACGTCGAGGTCGTGGCCCTCTGGCAGCGTCTTCTCCTGGACGCCGACGGTGGCGATCTCCGGGTGGGTGAACACGTTGGCCGCCACGGTCTTCAGGCGGATGGGCTGCACGGCCTCCCCCAGCGCGTGCCACATGGCGATCCGGCCCTGCATGGCCGCGACGCTGGCCAGCTGGAAGACCCCGGTGACGTCGCCGGCGGCGTAGACCCCGGGCACGTTGGTGCGCGAGACCCGGTCGACCACGACGTGCCCGGACTCGCGCAGCTCCACGCCGCACGCCTCGAGGTTGAGCCCCGCGGTGTTGGGCACGGTGCCCACGGTCATCAGCGCGTGCGAGCCCTCGACGGTGCGGCCGTCGGTGAGCTCGACGAGCACGCCCTTCTCGGTGCGGGTCACGCCGGCCGCCCGGCCGCGCTCGGCGATGCGCCCGCCGCGGGCCTGGAAGACCTCCTCCAGCACCTCGGCGGCGTCGGCGTCCTCGCCGGGCAGCACCTGGTCGCGGGAGGAGACGAGGGTGACCGGCACGCCGGCCTCGAGGTAGCCCGAGGCGAACTCGGCGCCGGTGACGCCCGAGCCGACGACGACGAGGTGGTCGGGCATCTCCTCGAGCTCGTAGAGGTCGCGCCAGTCGAGGATGCGCTCGCCGTCGGGCTCGCTGCCGGGCAGCACGCGCGGGTCGGCGCCGGTGGCGATGAGGACGACGTCGCACTCGAGGGTCTCGGTGACCGCACCGTCGGGGCCCAGCACCTCGACGCGGTGCTCCACGAGGCCGCGGACGGCGTCGGCGAGCCGGCCCTGCCCGGCGACGATCCGCACGCCCTCGGCGGAGAGCCGGGCGTGGATGTCGGCGGACTGGGCGACCGCCAGGCCCTTGACCCGGTGGTTGACCGTGGCGAGGTCGAGGCCGACCGTGCGGAGGTCGGTGCCCCTCAGCCCGAGGACGCTGGAGTCGCGCACCGAGGTCATCGTCCCCGCGGCGGCGATGAGGGTCTTCGACGGCACGCAGTCGGTGAGCACGCTGGCGCCACCGAGACCGTCGCGTTCGACGACGGTGACCTGCGCGCCGAGCGAGGCGGCCACCAGCGCGGCCTCGTAGCCGGCCGGGCCGCCGCCGATGATGACGATGCGGGTCATGGGAGGTCTCCTGCGTCGCGGTGCGGGTGTGGCCTCCCATCGTCCCAGCCCGGGCGCGATGTGTCGGCAGGCTCACGGGTCGTGCGGGCCACACCGACCCGTAGGCTCGGGCGGCGATGGGTCTCTACGCCGCCTACGGGTCCAACATGGACCCCGAGCAGATGCAGCGCCGCTGCCCGTCCTCCCCGCACGTCGGCACCGGCTGGATCCGCGGCTGGCGGCTGACCTTCGGCGCCGAGGAGTACGGCTGGGAGGGGGCGCTGGCCACCCTCGCGCCCACCGACGACGACTCCCCCGGCGTCTTCGTCGCCCTCTACGACCTGACCCCGGCCGACGAGCGCACCCTCGACGCCTGGGAGGGCGCCGACCGCGGCCTGTACCGCAAGCTCAACCTGCGGGTGCACACCCTCGGCGGGGACGCCGTCGCCTACGTCTACGCGCTCGACGCCTTCGAGGGCGGGCTGCCCTCGGCCCGGTACCTCGGGGCGATCGCCGATGCCGCCCAGGCCGCCGGCGCGCCCGACGACTACCTCTCCGAGCTGCGCGCCCGCGACTGCCGCACGAGCTTCTGACGACTCCTCCCGCCCCGTCACCTCCGCGATCCCCTCCGCCGTGATCATGGCGTCGTGACCACTCCGGCGGCTCCGGACGTGGTCAGGGCGCCATGATCGTCCGGCGGGACACCCCGGTGAGGTGGCGCCGAGCCGTCGCGACCATCCGCTCGTGCTGCCGGTAGACGTCGACCGCGGTGAAGTGCAGCAAGCGCCACCCGCGCTCGGTGAGCCAGTTGTGCCGGTCGCGGTCGGCCGCGAGCTGCGACCGCGTCATGTGCGCTTCCAGCCCGTCAAACTCCGCACCGACCAGGTGGTCCTCCCACCCGAGGTCGAGGCGGTGCCGCCGTCCTCCGTCGAGGACCTCCACCTGCACGCGTGGGACCGGCAAGCCGGCGACGAGGAACCGCCAGCGCATGCGCGACTCCATCGGTGACTCCGCGCCCCCGTCAGCCAGGGGCACCAGTCCGCCGAGCCGGACGACGCCGCGCAGCCCCCGTTGGCGGGCGCAGGCCGCGACCAGGTCGTCCCTGGTGCACCAGCCCGAGCGCAGGGCGGCGTCCAGCGTGGCGAGGGCGTCGACGGGACGGCCCAGGCGGACCACCTCGCAGGCGGTTCGGGCCGGAGGGGTGCACCAGACACCGTGCCGCCGGACGGCGTCGTCCGTCCCCAGGGACGACGGGTGGACCTGGAGGCCGCGGAGCCGCCGGTTGTCCAGGTCCGGCGGGCCGAGGAAGTGCAGCACGCGATCGCGTGGCGGGGCGTCGGCGTGCACGTCGAAGCCCCACAGCAGCGCCGCCGTCGAGTGGCAGGCCACCAGGTCGCCGCCCAGCCAGAGCGCGGCGGCTCGCACCACCGCCACGGCGGGGTCCTCGACGCCGCCGTCCACGTAGACGCCCGGCGACGGCGTTCCCCGCCACGTCCCGCGGCGCAGGAGCGCCCGCACCTCGGCCGGCGTGACCGCGGTCAACGCCTGGTCCCTCGTGAGGACACCGCCCTGGCGGTCGATGACCCTGAGCAGCCCGGAGCGCACCCGCCGACCCTGGTGCGTCCGACCTCCGCCGGAGCCGTTCGACGGGGACCTGTGGACGGGCACCGACCTGGGGATGTCGCGCGATCATGGCGCCGTGACCACTGCGGCGGCCCATGGCGTGGTCACCGCGCCATGATCACGGCAGCAGGGATCGCGGTCGGGGCGGGCAGCGGGTCAGGGGTCGGGGTCGGTCAGGAAGGTCTCCAGCAGCTGCTGCGCGGCCAGCGCCGGGGTGAGCTCGCCGGCCAGCACCGCCTTCTCCAGCTCCGGCGCGCCGGCGCGGACGGCGGGGTGGGCGCGCAGCCGGTGCTCCAGGCCGTCGCGGACCAGCTGCCAGGTCCAGCGCACCTGCTGGGCGCGGCGGCGCTCGTCGAACGCCCCCGAGGCACGGGCCCGGTCCTGGTGCTCGACCACCTTGGCCCACACCTCGGCCAGCCCGTCACCGGTCAGCCCGGCGCAGGTGAGCACCGGCACGTCCCACTCGGTGTGCCCGCGCAGCATCCGGATCGCCCCGGCCAGCTCGCGGGCGGCCTTGCGCGCGTCGCCGGCGGCCGGGCCGTCGGCCTTGTTGACGGCGATGACGTCGGCGATCTCGAGGATGCCGCGCTTGATCCCCTGCAACTGGTCGCCGGTGCGGGCCAGGGTCAGGAAC
Source organism: Geodermatophilus dictyosporus (assembly GCF_900115505.1). Taxonomy (GTDB): domain Bacteria; phylum Actinomycetota; class Actinomycetes; order Mycobacteriales; family Geodermatophilaceae; genus Geodermatophilus; species Geodermatophilus dictyosporus. Next base: position 431,749 of record NZ_FOWQ01000002.1, read on the forward strand.
AGGAAGGAGTCGACCATCTCGGCGACGGTGACCTCCGACTGCCCCACGCCGACGGTCTCCACCAGCACGACGTCGTGCCCGGCCGCCTCGACGACGACCATCGACTCCCGGGTCGCCTGCGCCACCCCGCCGAGCGTCCCGGCGGTCGGCGCCGGCCGGATGAAGGCGTGCGGGTCCACCGACAGCCGCGCCATCCGGGTCTTGTCGCCGAGGATCGACCCTCCCGAGCGCGCCGACGACGGGTCGACGGCGAGCACCGCGACCCGGTGGCCCTGCGCGGTGAGGTCCACCCCGAGCTGGTCGATGAACGTCGACTTCCCCACGCCGGGCACCCCGGAGATGCCGACGCGCCGCGCCGACCCCGCGTGCGGCAGCAGCTCGACGAGCAGCTCCTGCGCCCGCTCGCGGTGGTCGGCGCGGCGCGACTCGACCAGCGTGATCGCGCGGGCCAGCGACCGGCGGTCGCCGCCGAGCACCCCCTCGACGAGCGCGGGGACGTCCGGTGCCGGCATCAGTGCCCCGGTCCGTCAGTGACCGAGGCGCTGCGACAGCGTCCGCAGCAGTTCCTGCGCCGCCTCGGCAATGACCGTGCCCGGGGGGAACACCGCGGCCGCGCCCATCTCCTTGAGCGTCGGGACGTCGTCGGGGGGGATCACGCCGCCGACGACGACGAGCACGTCGTCGGCACCGAGGTCGGCGAGGGCCTGCCGGAGCGCCGGCACCAGCGTGAGGTGGCCGGCGGCCAGCGACGAGACGCCGACGACGTGCACGTCGGCCTCGACCGCCTGCCGGGCGACCTCCTCCGGCGTCTGGAACAGCGGGCCGACGTCGACGTCGAAGCCGAGGTCGGCGAACGCGGTGGCGATGACCTTCTGCCCGCGGTCGTGGCCGTCCTGGCCCATCTTGGCCACCAGGATCCGGGGACGGCGCCCCTCGGCGTCGGCGAACGCCTCGGCCATCCGGCGGGTCTCCTCCACCGGGCCCGAGCTGCCGGCCTCGTCGCGGTACACACCGGAGATGGTGCGCACCTGGCCGGCGTGCCGCCCGTAGACCTCCTCGAGCGCGTCGGAGATCTCCCCCACCGTCGCCCGGGCCCGCGCCGCGTCGACGGCGAGCTTGAGCAGGTTCGCGTCCAGCTCGCGCCCGCGCCGTCCCTCCGCGGCGGCCCGGGCGGCGTCGGTGAGCCGGCGCAGGGCGTCGCGGACGGCGGAGTCGTCGCGCGAGGCCCGCAGCTCCTCGAGCCGGGCCTTCTGCTGGGCGAGGACGTCGGCGTTGTCGACGCGCAGCACCTCGATCGCCTCGTCGGCCTCGACCCGGTACTTGTTGACGCCGATCACCGGCTGCCGGCCGGAGTCGATGCGCGCCTGCGTGCGGGCGGCGGCCTCCTCGATGCGCAGCTTCGGGATGCCGTCGTCGATGGCCTGCGCCATGCCGCCGTGCTCGGCGACCTCCTCGATGTGCGCCCACGCGCGGCGCGCCAGGTCGTAGGTCAGCCTCTCCACGTACGCCGAGCCGCCCCACGGGTCGATCACCCGCGTGGTCCCCGACTCCTGCTGCAGCAGCAGCTGGGTGTTGCGGGCGATCCGCGCGGAGAAGTCGGTGGGCAGGGCCAGCGCCTCGTCGAGGGCGTTGGTGTGCAGCGACTGGGTGTGGCCCTGGGTGGCGGCCATCGCCTCCAGGCAGGTGCGGACGACGTTGTTGTAGACGTCCTGCGCGGTCAGCGACCAGCCCGAGGTCTGCGAGTGGGTGCGCAGCGACAGCGACTTGTCCGTGGTGGCGCCGGCCTCCTTGACCAGCCGGGCCCACAGCAGCCGCCCGGCCCGGAGCTTGGCGACCTCCATGAAGAAGTTCATGCCGATGGCCCAGAAGAAGCTCAACCGGGGCGCGAACGCGTCGACGTCCAGGCCCGCGGCCTTGCCGGCGCTCAGGTACTCGACGCCGTCGGCGAGGGTGTAGGCCAGCTCCAGGTCGGCCGTCGCCCCGGCCTCCTGGATGTGGTAGCCGGAGATGGAGATCGAGTTGAAGCGCGGCATCTCCGCCGAGGTGAACGCGAAGATGTCGCTGATGATCTGCATCGACGGCTTCGGCGGGTAGATGTAGGTGTTGCGGACCATGAACTCCTTGAGGATGTCGTTCTGGATGGTCCCCGTGAGCTGCCCCGGCGCCACGCCCTGTTCCTCGGCGGCGAGGACGTAGAGCGCCAGCACCGGCAGCACCGCGCCGTTCATGGTCATCGACACGCTCATCCGGTCCAGCGGGATGCCGTCGAAGAGCTGCCGCATGTCCAGGATCGAGTCGATGGCCACCCCCGCCATGCCGACGTCGCCGACGACGCGCGGGTGGTCGGAGTCGTAGCCGCGGTGGGTGGGCAGGTCGAAGGCGACCGACAGGCCCTTCTGCCCCGCGGCGAGGTTGCGCCGGTAGAACGCGTTGGACTCCGCGGCGGTGGAGAAGCCCGCGTACTGGCGGACCGTCCACGGCTGGGTGGTGTACATCGTCGGGTAGGGCCCGCGCAGGTAGGGCGGCAGCCCCGGGTAGGTGCGCAGGAAATCGAGGCCGGCCAGGTCGGCGGGGGTGGCCAGCGGCGGGACGGCGATGCCCTCGGGCGTCTCCCAGGTCGCCTCCTCCACGCCGCGGCCGGTGGCCTCCTTGAACGCCTTCGCCCAGTCGTCCGCGCCGGCCCGCGCGGCCGGGCGGCCCAGCTCGACGCCGCCGAAGTCCGGGATGTCGCTCATGCCGTTCCTCCCAGCTGCTCGTGGACCGTCCTCAGCACGTCGAGCGCGTCGCACCCGGCGTACACGTACCCGTCGACGCCGTCCACCCCCAGCGACGGCTTCCCGGCCAGCCACACCTGCCCCGCCCCGGCGGCGCGGAGCTCCGCGGCGAGGGCGGCCGCCGACTGCGCGTAGTCGCCGTCGGTGCCGCAGATGCAGGCCACCGTCGTCCCGGCGTCGGCGAAGCCGGAGGTGCCGTCGCCGGCCGGGGTCTCCACGCCGCCGGCCTGGAACAGGTTCCCGGCGAAGGTGGCCCGCGCGGTGTGCCGGGCGACCGACCCGAGGGTGGCCAGGTAGACCCGCGGGCGGGACGGCGCGGCGTCGGCGCGGTCGCGCAGCTCCTCGTACTCCTGCGCCGCGCGCACCCGCGGCAGGCCGCCGGTGGGGTGCAGGTCGGCCGCGGGCTGCCGCTCGGGCAGCCTCTCGGCCAGGTTGGGGAACTCGCTGACGCCGGTGATCGCGTCGGCGCGGGTGGCCAGCCGCTTCGCCCGGGTGTCCCAGGCGGCGGCCAGCCGGTCGCGAACCAGCCCCGAGGACAGCGCGGCGGCCAGCCCGCCGGCCCGCTCGACCTCGGTGAACCAGGCCCAGGCGGCCTGCGCCAGCGACTCGGTGAGCGACTCGACGTACCAGGAGCCGCCGGCCGGGTCGAGCACGCGGGCCAGCGACGCCTCCTCCACCAGCAGGTTCTGGGTGTTGCGGGCGATCCGGCGGGAGAAGGCGTCGGGCAGGCCGAGGGCGGCGTCGAAGGGCTGCACGGTGACCGCGTCGGCCCCGCCCACGCCGGCGGCGAAGCAGGCGACGGTGGTGCGCAGCATGTTCACCCACGGGTCCCGCCTCGTCGTCATCACCGACGACGTCACGGCGTGCTGGCGCTGCGCGCGGGCCGCGGGCGACGCGCCGCTGACCTCCCCCACCCGGTCCCACAACCGGCGGGCCGCGCGCAGCGCCGCGACGGTCGTGAACTGGTCGGCGCTCGCCGAGTAGCGGAACTCCAGGCGGCCGAACGCCTCGTCCACGGGCAGGCCGGCACCGGTGAGCGCGCGCAGGTAGGCGACGCCGGCGGCCAGCGAGCAGCCGAGCTCCTCGACCGCGGTGGCCCCGGCGTCGGCGTACACGGTCGCGTCGACGACGACGGTGCGCCAGCCCGCGGGCGTGCGGCGGGCGAGGTCGGCCAGGCCGGTGAGGTCCTGCTCCTCCCCCGACGCGGCGTGCACGCCGAGCGGGTCGAGGCCCAGCGAGCCGCCGGGCGCGAGGTCGGTGCGGTCCCCGACCAGCGCCAGCAGCGCCTCGGCGGCCGGGGAGCCACCGGAGACGGCGACCGGCGCGAGGTCGAGGTAGACGTCGGCCAGCACGTCGGGCAGCGCCTCGACCGGCACCGCACCCTCCCCGAGGACCAGCCACAGCGAGGTGACGCCGTTCTCCAGGTCGGCCGCGACGGCCTCCCGGGTCACGGTGACGTCGGGGTGCGCGTGCCGCTGCCGGACGTCCCAACCGGCCGGCACGCCACCCTCGGGCGACGCGCCGGCGCGGGCACCGCGGACGTAGGGCGGCAGGCCCGGGACGCCGACCGCCGTGGGCAGGTCGCCGGCGTCGTCGGCGTCGTAGAGGGGGGCCACGGCGACCCCGGTGGCCACCGTGCGGCGCAGCGCGTCCTCGACCGGGTCGGGCAGCTCCTCGCGGCCGGCCTTGCGCAGCACCCCGGCGACCAGCTCGCGCCAGCGGTCGCGGTCCACCGGCGGGAAGTCCCCCGCCAGGGAGAGCTCCTCGGGCACCTCGTGCTCGGCGGGGACCTCGTCCTCGCCCGGCGTGGCCGTGTGGGTGGCACTCATCGGCGGACTCCTCCCAGTAGGGGACCGTTCTACCGGCGTTCCCCCGGCCGGGGGCGGGCGGGGTGCCCCGGGGAGGGGGCGCCGGCAGCCGGGCCGGTGGTCCCGGCGTCGGCCGCCAGCGCCTGCAGCGCCGCGCGGACCATGAGCCGGAGACCCACCCCGATCGCCCGCTCGTCGACGTCGAAGGTGCCCCGGTGCAGGTCCAGCGGCGCCCCGCCGCCGTGCGTGCCCAGCCGGGCCAGCGCGATCGGGACGACGTCGGCGAACCAGCCGAAGTCCTCCCCGCCCATGCTCTGCGGCGTCGGCCGCACGCCCTCGGGGCCCACGGTGGCCAGCGCCGCGGTGCGCAGCAGCGCCACGGTGCGCGGGTCGTTGACCACCGGCGGCACGCCGGGCACGTAGTCGACGTCGACCTCCGCGCCGGTGGGGGCGGTGACCTGCTCGACCAGCCGGCGCAGCAGTGCCTCGGCGGTCTTCCACTGGTCGCGGTCGAGCACCCGCACGGTGCCGCGCAGCAGGCCGCGCTGCGGGATGGCGTTGGCGGCCACCCCGGCGTTGACCGCGCCCCACACCAGCGACATGCCCGCCCGCGGGTCCACCTGCCGCGAGAGCAGGCCGGGCAGGTCGGTGATCAGCCGGCCCAGGGCGTCGACCAGGTCGACGGTGAGCTGCGGCCGGGCGGTGTGCCCGCCGGGGCCGGTGAGGGTGACGTCGAGCCGGTCGCAGGCCGCGGTGATCGAGCCGGTGCGCAGTCCCACCGCGCCCACCGGCGTGGCCGGGTCGCAGTGCAGCGCGAACGCGCGGGAGGCGCCGTCGAGCACGCCGGCCTCGACCACGTGCAGCGCGCCGCCGGGCACGGTCTCCTCGGCCGGCTGGAACACGCAGCGCACCGTGCCGGGCAGGTCGTCGAGGTCGGCGAGCGCCAGCGCGGCGCCCAGCACCACGGTGGTGTGCACGTCGTGGCCGCAGGCGTGGCACATGCCCTCGCGGGTGGAGGCGTAGGGGACGTCCTTGAGGTCGGCCAGCGGCAGGGCGTCGATGTCGGCGCGCAGCACGACGGTCGGCCCCTCCCCCGAGCCGACGTCGACCACCAGGCCGGTCCCGCCGGGCAGCCGCCGCGGCGCCAGCCCGCCCTCGGTGAGCCGCTCCTCGACGTAGGCCGTCGTGTCCACCTCGGCGTAGGCCAGCTCGGGGTGCGCGTGCAGGTGCCTGCGGACGGCGACCAGCTCGTCGGCGCGGCCGGTCACCCACGCGTCCAGGCCGGCGGCCAGCTCCTCGGGGGTGCGGGTCATGCGGCGTGCCCGCCGGCGCAGGACGCCGGGCCGGGGACGGGTCCGTCGGGCCGGGTGGCCGGGCCGGTCGCGGGCAGGCCGTCGCGCATCTCGGTCAGCAGCCCGTCGACGACGGCGCGCAGGTCGCCGCCGGACTCCAGAGCCGCCGCACGCTGCCGCTGGTAGGAGGCGCCGACGGCGAGCACCCGCTCCACCCCGGCCAGCTCGGTCTCGCAGCCCAGCCGGCGGGCGGTGGGCGCGAGGTCCTCGGCGAGGTCGAGCAGGGCCTGGCGCACCGGGCGCACGGTGCCCCGCTCGTCGACGACGACGTCGGCGTCCAGGCCGTAGCGGGCCGCGCGCCACTTGTTCTCGCGCAGCACCCACTCCGGCGGCGTGGGCAGCGTGTAGCCGCGGTCGAGCTGGGTGTCGAACTGCTCGACCAGGCACTGCGACAGCGCGGCCACCACCCCGACCTCCTCGAGGGTGGGCAGGCCGTCGCAGATGCGCAGCTCCACGGTGCCGAAGCCGGGGTGCGGCCGGATGTCCCACCACACCTCGCGCACGCTCTGGATGGCGCCGGTGGCGATGAGGGTCTCCATGTAGGCCTCGAAGGCGTCCCAGTCGGGCAGCTGGTGCGGCAGGCCCGCCGTCGGCATGCCCTCGAAGACCTTGCTGCGGGCCGAGGCCAGCCCGGTGTCGCAGCCCACCCAGAACGGCGAGGACGCGGACAGCGCCAGGAAGTGCGGCACGTACTGGGTGAGCGCGTTGACGATCGGCATCGCCTTGTCCGGCGAGCGGACGCCGACGTGCACGTGGACGCCGAAGATCTGCAGCCGCCGGGCCAGCCACTGCATCCGCTCGACCAGCTGCAGGTACCGCTCCTTGGGCGAGATCAGCTGCGTCTGCCAGTCGGTGAACGGGTGCGTGCCGGCGCACAGCAGGCCCAGCCCGCGGCGGTCGGCGGCGGCGGCGACCTCGGCGACGGTGCCCGCCAGGTCGGCCGTGGCCTCGGCGACGGTGGTGCACACGCCGGTGATGACCTCGACGGTCGACTGCAGCAGCTCGTGCTTGGCCTTGGGGTGCTCCTCGGCGCCGTCGGGCCGGATCTCCTCGAGGACCTCGACGGCGCCGGCGGACAGCTCCCGGCTCTGGCGGTCGACCAGCTGCAGCTCCCACTCGACGCCCAGGCTGGCCCGCTCGGAGGAGGCGAAGGGGATCTGCACCCCACGAGGATAGGGAGGTCCGGCGCCCGCGACCCCCTGGAACGGCGTCAGACCGCGGCCAGCTCCGCCACGGCGGCCACCGGCCGGCCCAGCAGCAGCGACGGGTGCACCCGCTCGGTGGCCGCGGCGAGCACCGCGGCCACCGCGCGGCGGCCGTGCAGCGCCGGGTGCACGGTCACCGAGCACAGGTCGCGGCCGACCACGGACACGCCCGCGCCGTCGTCGGTGGGCACCAGCGCCTCCACCCGCGACCACGGGATCCCGTGGACGTCGCCGTCGGCGTCGCGGTGGGCCAGCCCGTCCTCGGCGACCACCAGCACCACCCGCGCGGCGGGGTCGAGCAGCCGCCGGTGCAGCGGCGGGCGGAACCGCCTGCCGCCGGGCAGCGCCGGCAGCACGCCGCACAGCGGCCGACGCGGCACCCGCGGGTCCGGGCCGTCCCAGGCGGCGGTGTCGGGCACGGTGAGCACCGCGGTGGGCTCGGCCCGGCGCAGCGCCGCGGTCACCGCGGCCGGGGTCACCGCGCGCCAGGCGGCGAGGGTCTCGGGGGCGGTGCGGAACGGCAGCCCGACCGCGGCGCAGTACGCCGCGTCGGCGAGCTCGGTGCCGGCGGCGTCCTCGTCGTCGAGCTCGGCCTCCAGCCCGGCGACGGCGTGCGCCACCTCCTCCGGCGCCGGCCCGTCGGCGCACAGCTGCGCGAAGGTCCGCCACAGCAGGTCGGCCACCTCGGCGTCGCGGCCCGTGCGGGCGTCGACGACGACGGCGACCTCCCGCCGGTCGGCGGCCAGGTCGAGGGTGAGCGAGTCGACGGCGTAGCTGAGGCCCGAGGCGTGCCGGGCGCGCTCGCGCACCCGCTCCTGCAGGACCTCGACGCCGACGGCCAGCGCGGCGTCCGCGGGGGAGTCGGTGGCCAGCAGCAGGCCGACGCCGGGCGCGTCGGTGCGGGTCCACACCGGCCCGTCCTGCGGCCGCGGCACCGGCGTCCGGCGTGCCGGCCGGGGGCCAGCAGGCAGCGGCAGCCGCAGCCCGTCGGGCAGCGGGCCGTGGCACCACAGCGCCGCGTTGCCGCGGACGAACCAGCGGGCGGCGTGCGCGCGCACGGTCTCCTCGTCCAGGTGCTCGGGACCGGGGCCGGCCGAGACGGTCAGCCCCGGTCCGGTGAGCCCGTAGCGGGCCGCCCACAGCGCGCTGACCGTCGAGGAGCCGGTGCCGCAGCCCTCGGCCTGCAGCACGCCGGCCTCGGCGGCCATCCGCCCGGTGGGCAGGTCGGCCAGCGCGCGGCAGACGCCCTCCAGGAAGGCGCCGACCGCCTCGGGCCGGCCGGTGGCGAAGAAGGCGGTGCTGTCGACGTCGGTGACGGCGTTGCAGCGCAGGTGGGTGCGCGGCAGCGCGGCCATCGCCAGGTGCTCGACGAGGTGGGTCACCTCGATCGTCGCGAACGTCTCGTCGCGCAGGCCGACGCCGAACACCAGGGCCGCCGTGGTCCGCTGCCGGCCCCCCGCGGTGAACACCGGGACGCCGTCGATCTGCGTTCGCTGCACGCCGGCCATCGTCCGGGCGTCCCGGCCGCCGTCCCCGGCCGACACGCGGCCGGGGACGGCTGGGACGGGTGGGTCGGGCGGCGGTCAGCCGGCGGTGGCGAGCTCCCGGACCGGCGAGGGACGGGTCCGGCAGCGCCGCGCACCTCCTCGGGCCGGCCGGCCGGTGGCGTGGACGTGGGTGACGTCGACCGTCGTGGCCGCGCTGCACCGGTGGTGCGCCCGGGCAGCGTCCCCCTCACCCGGTGCTCGACGAGGTGGGCCGCCTCGCGGGTCGCGGGCACCTCGTCGCGCCCGCCGACGCCGGACACCAGCGCCAGGGTGGTGGGCCGCGGGCCGGGCCGGTGGAACACGGGGACGCCGTCGACCTCCGGGGGCCTGCACGGTGCCGGTGGTGCCGGTCGCCACCGGCGTCCGCGGGCGCCACGCCGGGTGGGGGGCGCGCGGCGCTGGGTTAGCGTTCCCGGGTGAGCGCACCGTCCCCCGGTCCCGACCCCGCGGTCCTGGCCGCCTCCGCCGCCACCGCCCTGACCGACGCGCTGGGCGACGGGCACGACGCCGCCGTCGTCATGGGCTCGGGCTGGGCGCCCGCGGCCGACGCCTTCGGCGAGCCCGCCGCCACCGTCCGGATCGGCGAGCTGCCCGGCTTCGCCGCCCCGACGGCGGTCGGCCACGGCGGGGAGGTCCGCTCGGTGCGCGCCGGCGACCGCAAGGTGCTGCTCTTCCTCGGCCGCACGCACCTCTACGAGGGCCGCGGCGTGGAGCCGGTCGTCCACGGCGTGCGCACCGCCGCCGCGGCCGGGGTGCGCACCGTGGTGCTGACCAACGCCGCCGGCGGACTGGACCCACAGCACCGGGTCGGGCAGGCGGTGCTGATCAGCGACCACCTCAACCTCACCGCCCGCTCGCCGCTGGTGGGCGCCACGTTCGTCGACCTCACCGACCTCTACTCCGCCCGCCTGCGCGAGCTGGCCCGGTCGCTGGACCCGCAGCTCTCCGAGGGCGTCTACGCCGCGCTGCCCGGCCCGCACTACGAGACGCCGGCCGAGATCCGCATGCTGCGGACGCTGGGCGCCGACCTGGTCGGCATGTCCACCGCGCTGGAGGCGATCGCCGCCCGTGCCGCCGGGATGGAGGTGCTCGGCCTGTCACTGGTCACCAACGCCGCCGCCGGCGTCACCGGCGAGGAGCTCGACCACCAGGAGGTGCTCGCCGCGGGCCGGGCGGCGGCGGGCCGGCTCGGCACCTTCCTCGTCGACGTGCTGGGCCGCCTGCCGTGAGTGGTCCGGTCCTGGTGACCGGTGCGGCCGGGCGGGTGGGCACCGTGCTGCGGGAGGGGCTGCCCGAGCGCGGCTGGCCGGTCCGCAGCCTCGACGTCGTCGAGCTGCCCGAGCCGCGGCCGGGCGAGGAGACGCTGGTCGCCGACGTCACCGACCTCGGCGCGCTGACCGCCGCCACGGCGGGCGCCGCCGCCGTCGTCCACCTGGCCGGCGTCTCCGGCGAGTCCACCTGGGCCGCCGTCTCCTCCGCCAACATCCAGGGCACCTGGACGGTGCTCGAGGCCGCCCGGCGCACCGGCGTCGGCCGCGTCGTGCTGGCCAGCAGCAACCACGCCACCGGTTTCACCCGGCGCCCGGCGTCCGGGCCGCTCGGCGAGCACGACGGCCCGGCGCGGCCGGACACGTTCTACGGGGTGACGAAGGTGGCCGGGGAGGCGCTGGGCTCGCTCTACGCCGACCGCTACGGCCTCGACGTCGTCTGTCTGCGCATCGGCACGCAGGCCCCCGAGCCGCCGACGACGCGCGCGCTGGCCACCTGGCTCTCGCCGCGCGACACCGTCGCCCTGGTCGACGCCGCGCTGCGCGCCCCCTCCCCCGGCTTCCGGGTGGTGTGGGGCACCTCGGCCAACACCCGCGGGTGGTGGGACCTCGCCGCCGCGCGGGAGCTGGGCTACCAGCCGCAGGACGACGCCGAGCAGTTCGCCGCGGCCCTGGTCGCCGCGCACGGCGAGCCCGACCCGGCCGACCCGGTACACGCGCGGGTGGGCGGCGAGTTCACGCTGCCGGCCTACGACGCCGAGGAGGAGGCGCCGTGAACCTGCTCGACACCGCCCGCGCCTGGGCCGCCGACGACCCCCACCCCGGCGACCGCGCCGAGATCGAGGCGCTCGTCGCGGCCGGGGACACCGCCGAGCTGGGCCGCCGCTTCGCCGGGCCGCTGACCTTCGGCACCGCCGGGCTGCGCGGCCCGCTGCGCGCCGGGCCGGCCGGGATGAACGCCGCCGTCGTCACCCGCGCCGCGGCGGGGCTGGGCGCCTGGCTCACCGCGGCCGGGCACGGCGGGGGCGGGGTGGTGGTCGGCTTCGACGCGCGGCACCGCTCCGACGAGTTCGCGCGGGTCACGGCGGCGGTGCTGGCGGGGGCCGGGTTCGCCGTCCGGGTGCTGCCGCGGCCGCTGCCCACGCCGGTGCTCTCCTTCGCCGTCCGGCACCTGGGCTGCGTGGCCGGCGTGATGGTGACCGCCAGCCACAACCCGCCGCAGGACAACGGCTACAAGGTCTACCTCGCCGACGGCGCGCAGCTGGTGCCGCCGGCCGACCGCGAGATCGAGGCCGCGATCGCCGCCGTCGGCCCGGCGCGGGAGGTCCCGGCCTCCGACGCGTGGGACACCCTCGGCGACGACGTCGAGGCCGACTACGTCGCCGCCGTCGTGGGTGCGCTGGCGCCCGAGCGGGTGCCCGGCCGGGACCGCCTCGTCGTCGCCTACACCGCGATGCACGGCGTCGGTGCGGCCACGACGCGGGCGGTGTTCGCCGCTGCCGGGCTCGCGCCGCCGGTGAGCGTGCCCGAGCAGGACTCCCCCGACCCGGCGTTCCCGACGGTCGCCTTCCCCAACCCGGAGGAGCCCGGCGCGGTCGACCTGCTGCTCGCGCTGGCCGAGCGGTCCGGTGCCGCGGTCGCGATCGCCGAGGACCCCGACGCCGACCGCTGCTCGGTGGTGTGCGACGGCCGCCAGCTCACCGGCGACGAGGTGGGTGCCCTGCTCGCCGACTGGCTGCTGCGCCGCGGCGTGCGCGGCACCTACGCGGCCTCGCTGGTCAGCGGCTCGCTGCTGCACGCGCTGACGGAGGCGCACGGCGTCCGGTTCGCCGAGACGCCGACCGGCTTCAAGTGGATCATCCGGGCCGGCACCGACGACGAGCCGCTGGTCTTCGGCTACGAGGAGGCGCTGGGCTACGCGGTGACGCCGGGCGTCGCGCGGGACAAGGACGGCATCTCCGCGGCGCTGGCCGTCGCGCTGCTGGCCGCGGAGCTGCAGGCCGACGGGCGCACGCTGGTCGACCGGCTCGACGAGCTGGCCGTCGAGCACGGGCTGTTCGCCACCGGGCAGCTCTCGGTGCGGGTGGAGGACCTCTCGGTCATCGCCGACGCCATGGCCCGGCTGCGCGCCGCCCCGCCGGCCCGGCTGCTCGGCCGCGAGGTGAGCGCCGCCGACCTGCGGCACGAGGACCCGCCGGTCGACGCCGTCCGGCTGCTCGGCGACGGCGTGCGCGTGGTCGTGCGGCCCAGCGGCACCGAGCCCAAGCTCAAGGCCTACCTGGAGACGGTCGTCCCGGTGCACGACGACGCCGGCGTCATCGCCGCCCGCGGCCGGGGCATGGACGAGCTCGACCAGCTGCGCGGTGAGATGGCGCACGCGCTGGGGCTGTGACCGTGGACGTGCACGCGCTGGTGTTCGACGTGTTCGGGACCGTCGTCGACTGGCGCGGCGGGGTGGCCCGCGAGGCGGCGCGGCTGCTCGGCCCGGACGTGGACGCGGCCGCGTTCGCCGACGCCTGGCGGGCGCGCTACGTGCCCTCGATGCAGCGGGTGCGCTCCGGCGAGCGGCCGTGGGTGGTGCTCGACGCGCTGCACCGGGAGTCGCTGCCGGCGGCACTGGCCGAGGTCGGGGTGGACGGCGTGCCCGACGACGTCGCCGACGAGCTGGTCCTGGCCTGGCACCGGCTCGACCCCTGGCCCGACGTCGTCGCGGGGCTGACCCGGCTGCGGCGGTCGTACCTGCTGGCGCCGCTGTCCAACGGCGGGGTGCGGATGTCGGTCGACCTGGCCCGCCGCGGTGGCCTGCCGTGGGACGCGGTGCTGGGCGCCGAGGTCGCCGGGCACTACAAGCCCGACCCCGAGGTGTACGACTCCGCGCCGCGGCTGCTGGACCTGCCGCCGGCGGCGGTGTGCATGGTGGCCGCCCACGACGACGACCTCGCCGCCGCGCGGGCGCGGGGGCTGCGGACGGCGTACGTGCACCGGCCCGGCGAGTTCGGTGGGCACCGGGTGCCGCCGGCCACCGACCCGCACGCCGACCTGAACGTCGGCTCCCTCGAGGAGCTCGCCGGCGCCCTCGGCTGCTGATCAGCGGCGGCGGTGAGCCGGCCGGGGGGCAGGTCATCCGCACCTCCCCAGGCCGGCCGCCCCGTCGACCCGTCTCACCGGTGTACGAGCTGGGGCTCCCACCGGGCCGGGTGGCCGTCCAGGTCGTACTCGTTGCGGCCGGGGGTGCCGGGCAGGAAGCAGAGCGTGACCAGCAGGACGATCCCGCCCACCAGCGGCACGAACGCCCACAGCAGCCACCAGGCCGAGTGCCCGCGGTCGTGCAGCCGGGTGACCGCCGCGCTCACCGAGGGCACCAGGAGCACCAGCGAGACCAGCAGCGAGATCGGCCCGCCCGAGTACGTGGCCGAGTACTCGAACGAGGAGCCGTCGGCCACGGAGGACGTCGAGGACCAGGCCAGCCCCAGCGACAGGTCGGCCACGGCGGCGGCGAGGCCGGCGAGGGCCATCGGCAGCACGTACTGCAGCCAGTAGGTGCCGCGCCCGATCCGCCCGCGCCGCAGGTACCAGTTCCCGTTCACGTCGTTCCTCCCTCGTCCGGCCCTCGTTCGGGGCTCCAGGACGACGGACGGAGGGTCGCGACGGGGACTTGGACGGCGGTTGGCCCCGACCTGGCCGGCACTTGCACCGGGAGTCAGGCCGGCACGGCCTCCCGGCAGCCCGAGGCCAGCGCCCGCTGGGCGGTCGCCAGCACGACGACGACGTCGCGGGCGAACCCGGCGTCGAGCGGGTGGGTCCCGCCGGTCAGCGCCGCCTGGACCAGGTCGGTCACCGCCACCCGGGCCGCGTCGAGGACGGCGGCGGGTTCCCGCTCCGGCAGCAGGACCAGCCGGCCGGCGTCGCCGTGCACCGACACCTCCACCCCGGCGGCCAGCTCGGCCACGGTGGAGGAGACCGTCACCGTGCTGGCCGCCCCGGAGTCGTGCTGCAGCACCAGGTGCACGGTGTCGCCGCGGCCGGCCCCGGCCTGCACGGAGACGACGGGGCCCAGTGCCGGGACGAGCAGCCCGAGGGCGTGCGGGCCGACGTCCCACAGCGCGCCGTGCTCGCGCCGCCAGGGCGTGTCGAAGGGGCTCCCGGCCAGCGACCCCAGCCAGCTCACCGCACCCCCGGCCAGCCGGCCGCGCGCGGCCTGGGCCAGCCAGGTCGCCGTCTCCGGGCGGAACCGGTCGGTGAAGAGCACCACGGAGGCCACGCCGGCGGCCCGGACGGCGCCGGCCACCCGGTCTGCGTCCTCGACGGAGAGCGCCAGCGGCTTCTCCAGCAGCAGGTGCCGCCCGGCCTCCGCAGCGCGGACGGCGAGCCCGGCCTGCACGTCGGGCGGCACCGCGATCGAGACGGCGTCGACGTCGGCCAGCAGCGCGTCGAGGTCGTCGGTGCCCGGGACCTCGAACTCGGCGCCGGCCTCGGCGGCCCGGGCGGCGTCGCGCCCCCAGACGCCGGCGAGCTCGGCGTCGGGGTGGTCGGCCAGGGTGGCCGCGTGGACGCGGCGGGCCCAGTAGCCGGTGCCGAGGACCGCGAAGCGCACGGTCAGACCGCGCCGAACTGCCGGTCGCCGGCGTCGCCGAGGCCGGGGACGATGTAGGCCTGGTCGTCCAGCCCCTCGTCCACGCTGGCGGTGAACACCCGCAGCGGCAGCCCGCTGTGCTCCAGCCGCTCGAGCCCGGCCGGGGCGGCGAGCGCGCACAGCACGGTGATCTCGGTGGCACCGCGGTCGGTGAGCAGCGTGCAGCAGTGCACCAGCGACCCGCCGGTGGCCAGCATCGGGTCGAGGACGAACACGTGCCGGCCGACCAGCGACTCCGGCAGCGAGGCCATGTACGCCTCCGGCTGGAACGTCTGCTCGTTGCGGGCCAGGCCGACGAAGCCCATCTGCGACTCCGGCAGCATCCCGTGCGCGGTGTCGGCCATGCCCAGGCCCGCGCGCAGCACGGGCACGATCAGCGGCGGTGCGGCCAGCCGGTAGCCCGTCGTCGTGGTGACCGGCGTGGTGATCGGCTCCTCGGCCACCTGCAGGTCGCGGGTGGCCTCGTAGACCAGCATCTGGGTCAGCTCGCGCAGCGCCGCCCGGAACGCGGCGTTGTCGGTCCGCTGGTCGCGCATCCGCGACAGTCGGGCGCGGGCCAGCGGGTGGTCGACGACGGTCAGCTGCACGGGCGCCACCGTAGCGGCCGGGTGGACCACCGCCGCCCCGTCGATCCGGCACCCTCCCGCTCGGCCGGTCCGTGGCGCCGGGCCACACCTGTGAGCGACCGCGGTCCTGGACGACGGTCCGCACTGGGAGGATGGCCGCATGACCCACGTGCTCGACCCCGGGACGCTGGCGGCCGGGACCCGGCCCGGCCCCGGGCCCGGGACGGCGTTCGACGACGTGACCCGCTCCGACGCCGCCCTCCGCGCCTTCCTGCACGGCCTGCCCGGTGTCGACCAGGTGGGGGCCGAGCAGCGCGCCGCCACCCTCGGCACCCGCTCGATCAAGACCACGGCCAAGGCCTGGGCGATCGACACCGCCATCTCGATGGTCGACCTGACCACGCTCGAGGGCGCCGACACCCCGGGGAGGGTCCGCTCCCTGGCGGCCAAGGCCCGCCGGCCCGACCCCGCCGACCCCACCGCCCCGGCGGTGGCCGCGGTGTGCGTCTACGGCGACCTGGCCGGCGTCGCGCGCGAGGCGCTGGCGGGCACCGGCATCCGCGTCGCCGCCGTCGCCACCGCGTTCCCCAGCGGGCGGGCCAGCCGGGAGGTCAAGCTCGCCGACGTCCGTGACGCGGTGGGCAACGGCGCCGACGAGATCGACATGGTCATCGACCGCGGCGCGTTCCTCTCCGGCCGCTACCTCGAGGTGTTCGAGGAGATCGTGGCCGTCAAGGAGGCCTGCGGAGGAGCGCACCTCAAGGTCATCCTCGAGACCGGCGAGCTCGTCACCTACGACAACGCCCGCCGCGCCTCCTGGCTGGCGATGCTGGCCGGTGCCGACTTCGTCAAGACCTCCACCGGCAAGATCTCCCCCGCGGCGACGCTCCCGGTCTGCCTGGTGATGCTGGAGGCGGTCCGCGACTTCCGCGCCGCCACCGGCCGGCAGGTCGGCGTCAAGCCCGCCGGCGGGATCCGCACCACCAAGGACGCGGTCAAGCACCTGGTGCTGGTCAACGAGACCGTCGGTGCCGACTGGCTGTCCCCCGACTGGTTCCGCCTCGGCGCCTCCAGCCTCCTGAACGACCTGCTCCTGCAGCGGCAGAAGCTGCGCACCGGCCACTACTCCGGCCCCGACCACGTGAGCGTCGACTGACCATGGCCAACCCCTTCGAGTACGCCCCCGCACCCGAGTCCCGCTCGATCGTCGACGTCGCGCCGTCCTACGGCCTGTTCGTCGACGGCGAGTTCGTCGACGGCTCCGGCGAGACCCTCAAGACGGTCAACCCGGCCACCGAGGAGGTGCTCAGCGAGGTCGCGGTGGGCACCGAGGCCGACGTCGACCGCGCGGTGCGGGCCGCCCGCCGCGCGTACACCCGCGTGTGGGGGCCGATGCGCCCGGCCGACCGCGGCAAGTACCTGTTCCGGATCGCCCGGATCCTGCAGGAGCGGGCCCGCGAGTTCGCCGTCCTGGAGTCGCTGGACAACGGCAAGCCGATCCGGGAGTCCCGCGACGTCGACGTGCCCCTGGCCGCGGCGCACTTCTTCCACCACGCGGGGTGGGCCGACAAGCTCGCCTACGCCGGCCTGGGCCCCGACCCGCGGCCGCACGGCGTGGCCGGCCAGGTCATCCCGTGGAACTTCCCGCTGCTCATGCTGGCGTGGAAGGTCGCCCCGGCGCTGGCCACCGGCAACACCGTCGTCCTCAAGCCGGCCGAGACCACGCCGCTCACCGCGCTGCTGTTCGCGCAGGTGTGCCAGCAGGCCGACCTGCCGCCCGGCGTGGTGAACGTCGTGACCGGCGCCGGCGAGACGGGCCGGGCCGTGGTGGAGCACGCCGACGTCGACAAGGTCGCCTTCACCGGCTCGACCGAGGTCGGCCGCTCGATCGCCCGCGCCGTCGCCGGCACCCGCAAGGTGCTGACCCTGGAGCTCGGCGGCAAGGCGGCCAACATCGTCTTCGACGACGCCCCGGTCGACCAGGCCGTCGAGGGCATCGTGCGCGGCATCTTCTTCAACCAGGGCCACGTCTGCTGCGCGGGCTCCCGGCTGCTGGTGCAGGAGTCGGTGCACGACGAGGTGATCGCCTCGCTGCAGCGGCGGATCGGCACGCTGCGGGTGGGCGACCCGCTGGACAAGAACACCGACATCGGGGCGATCAACTCCCACCAGCAGCTGGAGCGGATCAGGGAGCTGGTGGGGATCGGCGAGGCCGAGGGCGCGCAGCGCTGGCAGCCGGCCTGCGACCTGCCCGACCGCGGCTACTGGTTCCCGCCGACGGTGTTCACCGACGTCTCCCCCGCCCACCGGATCGCCCGCGACGAGGTGTTCGGCCCGGTGCTGTCGGTGCTGACCTTCCGCACGCCCGACGAGGCGGTGGCCAAGGCCAACAACACCACCTACGGGCTGTCGGCCGGCGTCTGGACCGAGAAGGGCTCGCGGATCCTCGCCATCGCCGACCGGCTGCGCGCCGGCGTGGTGTGGGCCAACACCTTCAACCAGTTCGACCCGACGTCGCCCTTCGGCGGCTACAAGCAGTCCGGCTACGGCCGGGAGGGCGGCCGGCAGGGGCTGGCCGCCTACCTCAAGGGGGCGTCCCACTGATGACCGACCGCCTGGCCGTCCGCAAGACGTCCAAGCTCTACCTGGGCGGGGCGTTCCCGCGCTCGGAGTCCGGCCGCACCTACGCGGTCACCGACGCGCGCGGGGCGTTCCTCGCCAACGCCGCGTGGGCCTCCCGCAAGGACGCCCGCGACGCCGTCGTCGCCGCCCGCGGCGCGTTCGCGAAGTGGTCGGGTGCCACCGCCTACAACCGCGGCCAGGTGCTCTACCGGGTCGCCGAGGTGATGGAGGGCCGGCAGGCGCAGTTCTGCGAGGAGGTGGCCGCCGGCGAGGGGCTGTCGGCCGGCCGCGCCCGCGCCGTCGTCGACGCCGCCGTCGACCGGTGGGTCTGGTACGCGGGGTGGACCGACAAGCTGGCGTCGGTGCTGGGCAGCGCCAACCCGGTCGCCGGGCCGTTCTTCGACTTCTCCACGCCCGAGCCGACCGGCGTGGTCGCCGTCCTGGCGCCGCAGCGCTCGTCGCTGCTCGGCCTGGTCAGCGTGCTCGCCCCGGTGCTGGCCGGCGGCAACACCGCCGTCGTCGTCACGTCGCGGGACCGGCCGCTGCCGGCGGTGACGCTGGGCGAGGTGCTGGCCACCAGCGACGTCCCCGGCGGGGTGGTCAACCTGCTCACCGGTGACGCCGGCGAGATCGGCCCGTGGCTGGCCGAGCACGACGACGTCGACGCGATCGACCTCACCGGCGCCCCGCCGGCGCAGGCGATGGAGCTCGAGCGGCTGGCCGCCGGGAGCATCAAGCGGGTGCTGCGCCCGCCGGCGGAGGAGCCGGACTGGAGCGCCGACCCGGGCCTGTCCCGCATGACCCCGTTCCTGGAGACCAAGACGGTCTGGCACCCGATCGGGCTCTGACCCCGGCGTGCGCTCCCGGCCGGACCCGGCAGGATGGGCTCCGTGGCCAGGCCCAGCATCGTCCCCATCGCCCTCACCCTCGACGACCGCACCGGCTACACCCTGTGGGCGCCGCCGTGGGAGGAGGACGGCGAGGAGTGGCAGGCCTTCCTCGGCACCTCCGAGACCGACACCGCCACCGTCCACCTGTTCCCCACCCCGGCAGCGCTGGCCGCGTTCTGCCGCACCAGCACCGACCACGACCTCGCCGACCACCCGGTCTGGCCGGTGGTCACCGGCCTGGGCGCGGAGGACCTGACCCCCGACGACGACCACCGCTACGACCTCGACGGTGTCTACGACATCGCCGCGGAGAACCCCGACCGGTGGGCCGTCGAGGAGCTCTCGGCGACCATCGACATCGTCAGCCGGCTGGCCGAGTGCCTGGACACCGCCGGCGACGACGCGGACGACGAGCCGGTGACCCGCCGGCGCGCCGCCTCCGCGTCCTCCGACGACACCGAGGACGACACCGAGGACGACACCGAGGACGACACCGAGGACGACGACGCCACCGCGGACGACGAGGACGAGACCGAGTTCCCGGCGCTGGCCGAGCTGGTCGCCCGCCCGGAGATCGGCTCGCTCGGCCTGGGCGTGGAGGCCTTCGTCGGCCGCTCCGGTGAGGACGCCTGGGTCGGCGTCGGCGGGGCCCTCGACGAGCTGTGGGAGGACGTCGTCGAGGAGCTGTCGGCCCACCTCGACTGGACCGGCGCCGGCACCACGACCCTGGACGCCTACCCGTCGGCCGCCGAGGACGAGGACGACCTCGACGACACCGAGGACGCCGACGACACCGACACCGACACCGACACCGGGGCCGCGGTCGGCGTGACGCCGGGGCGCCCGGCCGGTGGCGGCGGGCGCGGCCCGGAGCGGACGGTGGCCCGGGGCTCGGACGGCTCGGGCGACCGGCCCGCCGCGGGCTCGACGGCCGCCGCGCCGGCCGAGGCCGCCACCGCCGGCACGAGCACCATCCGCGGCGGCGGCCGGGTCAGCGCCACCCCGGCCGCGGTCGCGGCGGCGGCCGAGTTCTGGGAGGCCGTGGGCATCCTGCCGGTGGAACTGGTCGTCCCCGAGGGCGCCGGGGTGACGCTGCGCTGCTACGTCGAGGACGTCGCCCGCTTCCTCGGCCGCGACGGCGAGGTGTACCTCTTCGACACCCCCGCCGACCTCGCCCGCTTCTGCGCCCGCGGCGAGGAGCACGACCTCACCGAGATCGCGTCGTGGCCGGAGGTCGCCGACACCGACACCCTCCCGCTGCCGGCCGAGCAGGACCGCTACGACCTCACCGAGCTGTCCGAGGTGCTCGGCGAGGTGGCCGGCGGCGCGGCCGGGCTGGTCGACCACACGGTGTTCGCCCAGCCGGTCGAGGGCGTCCGCGACGTCGCCGAGTACGCCCGGCTGACCCGCGTCGACGAGCTGCTGGCGCCCGGCGCACCGCTCGGCCGGGCGGTCGCCCGCGCGGAGCGGGAGCCGGCGGCACCACTGCCCGCCGAGGACGCGGCGGCCCTGCGGACGGCGTGGGACGAGGTCGTCACCCAGGTCAGCGGGGCGCTGGTCTTCCGGCACTGAGGGGTCCCCGCCGCTCGTCGTGCTCTGATCCGCACTGCGGTCAGAGCACGACGTCGCTCCGGACAGCACAGCGGCCGGCCCCGGGAGATCCCGGGACCGGCCGCTGGAGGGTCCTGCGCTAGTCGCGCGCGGGCGCCGGACGGTCGGGGCGTCCGCCACGCTCGCCCGGGCCGCGGAACCGGTCGCGGTCCCCGTACGGGCGCCGCGGCCGGTCGCCGTCACGCCGCGACCGCTCACCGTCGGGCGAGCGGCGGGGCCGCTCCCCGTCGCGGCGGGGACGCCGGCCGGCGGGGCCGCCGTGCGGACGGCGCGACTCTCGGGCCGGACGCTCGACCGGCTCCACCGGCACGCCGCTGGCCACCAGCTCGGCGATCGGGGCGTCGCCGGGGCGGACGCGGCTGACCTGCGGGTCGACCTTGGCCTGGCGGAACCGGCGCTTGGCCTGGCCGACCTGGTCCGGCAGCAGGAGGGAGACGACCACACCCGCGGCACCGGCGCGGGCGGTGCGCCCGGAGCGGTGCAGGTAGGTCTTGTGGTCGGCCGGCGGGTCGTAGTGCAGGACCAGCGAGACGTCGTCGACGTGGATGCCGCGGGCGGCGACGTCGGTGGCCACCAGCACCGGGCTGCGGGCGTCCGTGAACGCCTCCAGCGCCCGGCGGCGCGCCGACTGGGGCAGGCCGCCGTGGATGGCCTCGGCCTTGATGCCGACCGCCTGCAGGTTCTCCGTCAGCCGGTCGACGCCGAGCTGAGTGCGCGCGAAGACGATGGTCCGGCCCGGTCGGGCGGCCAGCTCCTGCGTCAGCGGCACCTTGTCGCGGAAGGCGACGCTGTAGGCCAGGTGCTCCGCGGGCGGGGCGTCGTCACCGGCCCGCCTGACCTCGTGCCGCGCCGGGTCCGTGAGGTAGCGGCGGACCAGGGTGTCGACCTCGCCGTCCAGCGTGGCCGAGAACAGCAGCCGCTGGGCGTCGGGGCGGGTCTGGTCGAGCAGCTCCTGCACGACCGGCAGGAAGCCGAGGTCGGACATGAAGTCGGCCTCGTCGACGACGCTGACCTCGACCTCGGCGAGGGTGGCCTCGCCCTGGCTGATCAGGTCCTGCAGCCGGCCGGGGGTGGCGACGACGACGTCGACGCCGCGGCGCAGCTGGGTGATCTGGCGGTGCATCGGGGCACCGCCGTAGACGGTGGCGAACTGCACGCCGGTGGCCTGGCCCAGCGGCGCCAGGTTGTCGCTGACCTGCTGGGCGAGCTCGCGGGTCGGCACGAGCACCAGGGCGCGCGGGGCGCGCGGCCCGCGGCGCGCGGTGAGGCCCAGGCGGGCCAGCATCGGCAGGCCGAAGGCCAGCGTCTTGCCCGACCCCGTCGCGGCCTTGCCCAGCACGTCGCGCCCGGCGAGGGCGTCGGGCAGGACGGTGGCCTGGATGGCGAACGGCGAGTGGATGCCGCGCCGCTCCAGCGCGGTCACCAGCGGCTGGGGCAGCCCCAGCCGGGCGAAGGAGGGACCGGCCGGCCCGGCGGCCGGCTCGGTGGCGTTCTCGAGGTCGTTCTGGGGGTCGATCCGGGTGTCGACGGCGTCGACGGGGTCGAACGAGGACATGCGGGTGTGGGACTCCGATACAGCTCGGGCGCGTCCCGTGGTGGTGCGCGGGCGCCACCCCGTCGAGAGGGTCGGCGTCCTCACTGGCGATCGCGGGCGTCGTGGACGCGGCGGATCTGCACGGATGCGCTCATGCCCGGACGGACCGTCCGGGAGGATGTCCGGCGAGTGCCGGCACACCCAAGGTAGCAGCGGTGATCAGCCGGGGATTCCGGCGAGCACGGTGGCCGTCGTCACCGCAGGTCAGGCACGCAGCGCCGCGAACCCCGGCCGGACGACGCCGGTGAGCAGCCGGGCCCGCTCGGCGTCGTCGGCGAAGGCCGCGGCCAGCGCCCGCTCGGTCACCGTCTGGACGTCGTCCCAGCCCCAGCCGTGCGCCGCCGCGACGTCGACGAGCTCGCTGGTGACCGAGACCCCGCTCATCAGCCGGTTGTCGGTGTTCACCGTGACCGCGAACCCGAGCCGGTGCAGGCGGCCCACGGGGTGCCGGTCGATCGAGGGGTAGGCGCCGGTCTGAACGTTCGACGACGGCGCGACCTCCAGCGGCACCTGCTCCTCGAGCACCCGCCGCGCCAGCGGCCCGAGCGGGCCCTCGCCGGGGGCCTCGTCGGCGATGCGCACGCCGTGACCGAGGCGCTCGGCGCGGGCGCCGTCCAGGGCGGCGCGGATGCTGTCGACGCCGGCCGCCTCGCCGGCGTGGATCGTGCGGTGCGCCCCGGCGCGGTCGAGCAGCGCGACGGCCTCGGGGTGCCGGTCGGGCGGGAAGCCGATCTCCGGGCCGGCCAGGTCGAAGCCGACGACGCCGGCGTCCCGGTACCGGACGACGAGGCCGGCGACCTCCTCCCACCGGTCGGCCTGCCGCATCGCGCACAGCAGGGCGCCCACGGTGATCGGGGTGCCCGCGGCCGCGGCCTCGGAGCTGCCCTGCGCGAAGCCGTCGAGGATGGCCTCCACGGCCTCCTCGATCGGCGTGCCGCCCGCGGTCAGCAGCTCCGGGGCCATCCGGACCTCGGCGTACACGACGCCGTCGGCGGCGAGGTCCAGCGCGCACTCGCGGGCCACCCGGCGGACGGCCTCCGGGCGCTGCATGACCCCGACGGTGTGCGCGAACGTCTCCAGGTAGCGCACCAGCGACCCCGAGTCGGCGGCCCGCCGGAACCAGCGGCCCAGCCCCGCGGCGTCGCCCGGGGGCAGGTCGCGGTAGCCCGCCTCGTCGGCGAGCTCGAGCACCGTCTGAGGTCGCAGCCCGCCGTCGAGGTGGTCGTGCAGGAGGACCTTGGGGGCGCGGCGGATCGAGTCGGCGTCGAGCGGTGCGGGCACCCGGAGACGCTATCTGGTGTCGCGGTCCTGCCAGCGGAAGGTCAGGACGCAGAGCACCAGCCCGAGGACGCACCAGGCGCCGAGCACCAGGGCCACCCGGCCGAGCTCCCACGAGCCCGCCGGCTCCTGGGCGGCGAGCGCGTCGGGCAGGAACACCGAGCGCAGCCCCTGGGCCACCCACTTCACCGGGAGGACCGCGGCGACGTCCTGCAGCCAGCCGGGCACCTGGTCGAAGGGCAGGAAGACGCCGGAGACGAACTCCAGCACCAGCGCGATCGGGGTGACCGTGGCCGACGCCGAGCGGCCGTTGCGGCACAGCGTCGAGACGGCGATCCCCAGCAGCGTGCACGCCGCGGCGCCGAGCACCGACACCCAGGCGAAGGTCAGCCAGTCGGCGCCGGAGGGCAGGTCGATGCCGTACACGAGCACGCCGACGCCGAGCAGCAGCGCGATCGTGGCCACCGCCACGGCGAGCACCTGCACGACCTTGCCGGCGAAGTAGGCGCTGGCCGGCATCGGCGTCCCGGCGAGACTCTTGAGCGTGCCGTCGGAGCGCTCCCCGGCGATGTGGATCGCCAGGTTCTGCAGGCTGGCACCCACGATGCCCGCGGTGATCACCCCGGCCATGAAGTACTGCGGGAAGTCGACGCCGGCGCCGAGGTCGTAGTCGAGCACGGCGCCCAGCGCGAGCAGCAGGATCACCGGGAAGGCGAGGGTGAACACCACCGACTCGCGCTGCCGGAAGAACTCCTTGAGCTCGACCCGCGCGCGGGTGCCGTAGACGCGCGCCAGCGAGGGCAGGGCGGGGGCGGTCACTCGCCGGACCCCCCGATCATCTTCAGGTAGACGTCCTCGAGCGTGGGCCGGCCGACGGTCAGGTCGGGCACCTCGCCGGGGAAGCGGGCGGCCAGGTCGCGGACGAACGCGGTCGGGGTCGCGGTCTCGGCGGTCCGCCGGACGCCGTCCTCGGTCCAGCCGACCACGGCCGGCGCCGAGCCGCGCCCGCCCAGCGCGGTGGGGACGGCGACCTCGGCCAGCCGCCCGCGGGCGATGACGCCGACCCGGTCGGCGAGCGTCTCGGCCTCGTCGAGGTAGTGCGTGGTGAGCAGCATCGTCGTCCCCAGGTCGCGCAGGGAGCGGATGAGGGACCAGAACTGCCGCCGTGCCTCGGGGTCGAAGCCGGTGGTCGGCTCGTCGAGGAACAGCAGCCGCGGCCGGCCGACGATACCCAGCGCGACGTCGAGGCGGCGGCGCTGGCCGCCCGACAGCGTGCGCCCGCGGGCACCGGCCTTCTCGGTGAGGCCCACCAGCTCGAGCACCTCGCCGGGGTCGCGCGGGTCGCCGTAGCAGGCGGCCCGGGCCTCGAGCAGCTCGCGCACCGACAGCTGGCTGTCCCCGGCGCCGGACTGCAGCACGATGCCGAGCTCGGCCTTCCACCGGCGCCCGCCCCGGGCCGGGTCGACCCCGAGCACCCGCACCTCGCCGCCGTCGCGCCGGCGGTGGCCCTC
Organism: Geodermatophilus dictyosporus; assembly: GCF_900115505.1. GTDB lineage: Bacteria > Actinomycetota > Actinomycetes > Mycobacteriales > Geodermatophilaceae > Geodermatophilus > Geodermatophilus dictyosporus. Next base: position 456,408 of record NZ_FOWQ01000002.1, read on the forward strand.
CAGCACCTCGACGGTCGTGGTCTTGCCGGCACCGTTGGGCCCGAGCAGGGCGAAGATCTCGCCACGGCGGATGTCGAGGTCCAGCCCGTCGACGGCGGCGCGGTCGCCGTAGCGCTTGACCAGGCCGCGGACGGAGATCGCGGCGTCCGGGTCGAGCGGGTCGCCGGGCCGCGGCCGGCTGTCACCCACCACGGACGCGGACGTACTGGTCACGAGGGAACAGTGTCCCCTCCGGACCCGGCACCGCGCCGACCGCCCCCCGGGGTCAGGCGGTGATGCGCTCCAGCACCAGGGGCAGCGGCTCGTCGGAGGTGTCGACGCCGATCGCGCCCTCCAGCGCCTCCAGCGCCCGCGGGATGCGGCTCGCGTCGTCGGTCTGCAGCTCCAGCAGCGGCTGGCCCGCGGTGACCCGCTCCCCCACGGTCGCCGTCCAGGTGGTGCCGGCCGCGGCCGACACCGGGTCCTCCTTGCGCGCCCGCCCGGCGCCGAGCCGCCAGGTGGCCACGCCGAGGGCATAGGCGTCCACCCGGGTCAGCGTGCCGGTGGCCGGGGCGGTCACCACGTGCCGCTCGGCCGGCTGCGGCAGCGGCGCGTCCGGGTCGCCGCCCTGCGCGGCGATCATCCGCCGCCACACGTCCATGGCCCGGCCGTCGCGCAGCGCGTCCGCCGGGTCGACGTCGTCGCGCCCGACACCGGCGAGCATCTCCCGGGCCAGCGCGAGGGTGAGCTCCACCAGGTCGGCCGGCCCGCCCCCGGCCAGCACCTCCACCGACTCGGCCACCTCGACGGCGTTGCCCGCCGCGCGGCCCAGCGGCCGGTCCATCGCCGTCACGAGGGCCACCGTGCGCACCCCGGCCGCCTCGCCGAGGCCGACCATCGTGCGGGCCAGCTCGCGGGAGGACGCCGGGTCCTTCATGAACGCGCCCGACCCCGTCTTGACGTCGAGCACCAGCGCGTCGGCGCCCTCGGCGATCTTCTTGCTCATGATCGAGCTGGCGATCAGCGGGATCGACTCGACGGTGCCGGTGACGTCGCGCAGCGCGTAGAGCTTCTTGTCCGCCGGCGCCAGGTCGTGCCCGGCCGCGCAGATCACCGCGCCCACCTCGCGCAGCTGCGCCAGGTAGGCCTCCTCGTGGACGTCGGCCCGCCAGCCGGGGATCGACTCGAGCTTGTCCAGCGTGCCGCCGGTGTGGCCCAGCCCGCGGCCGGACAGCTGCGGCACCGCCACGCCGCACGCGGCCACGAGCGGCGCCAGCGGCAGCGTCGTCTTGTCGCCCACCCCGCCGGTGGAGTGCTTGTCGGCGGTCGGGCGGCCCAGCGAGGAGAGGTCCTTGCGCTCCCCGGAGTCGATCATCGCCTGCGTCCAGGCGGCGAGCTCCCCGGGCGCCATGCCCCGGAAGAACACCGCCATGAGCAGCGCGCTGACCTGCTCGTCGGGCACCGCCCCGCGGGTGTGGGCGTCGACCACCCAGCGGATCTGCTCGGCGCTGAGCTGCCCGCCGTCGCGCTTGGTGCGGATGACGTCGATCGCGTCGAAGGTCACCGCCGGCCCTCCACCAGGTCGTCGGGGCCGAAGGCGTCGGGCAGCACCTCGCGCATCGGCACGATGCCGAGCGACACGGTCTCGATGAGCATGTCGGCACCGCCGTGCTCCCACAGCAGCTGCCGGCAGCGCCCGCAGGGCATCAGCGGCCGGCCCCCGCCGTCGACGCAGGCCACGGCGACCAGCCGGCCGCCGCCGCTGCGGACCAGGTCGCTCACCATCCCGCACTCGGCGCACAGGCCCAGCCCGTAGGAGGCGTTCTCCACGTTGCAGCCGGTCACCACCCGGCCGTCGTCCACCAGCCCGGCCACACCGACCGGGAAGCCGGAGTACGGGGCGTAGGCGTGCGTCATGGCCTCCCGGGCCGCCGCCCGCAGGGCGTCCCAGTCGGGGTCGGGGGCCACTAGTGCTCCCCTCGTCGGTAGACCAGCCCGTTGGCCTTGGGCATCCGCAGGCGCTGCGAGGCCAGGGACAGCACGAGCAGCGTGGTCAGGTGCGGCGTGAACGACACCAGGCCCGGCGGCAGCTCGTCGACGGTCAGGAAGCCGACCAGCGCCGCGGCCGCCACCACCGCGGCGATGCCCGCCGGCAGCAGCCTCCCCCGCCGCGCCTGCACCACCGCGACGGCGGCGAGCAGCAGTGCCACGAGCAGGAACAGCGCGACGACGGCGGAGCGGCTGCGCAGCTGCAGGGCGTCGGTGAAGCCGAACAGCGCCGCGCCCGCGGCCAGCCCGCCGGGCCGCCAGTTGCCGAAGATCAGCGCGGCCAGGCCGATGAAGCCGCGGCCGTTGACCTGCCCCTCGCGGTAGATGCCGGCGATGAAGACGAGGAACACCCCGCCCAGCCCGGCGAGGGCGCCGGAGGTCAGCACGGCGACGTACTTGAGCCGGTACACCGGGACGCCGAGCGAGTCGGCCGCCGCCGGGTTCTCACCGCACGAGCGCAGCCGCAGCCCGAACGCCGTCCGCCACAGCAGCAGGTAGGACGCCGGCACCAGCAGCACCGCGACGAGGGTGAGCAGGCCGACGCCGCTGGTCAGCCCGCGCAGCACGCCGGCGAGGTCGCTGACCAGGAACCAGTGCTGGCGCTCCAGCGAACCGAGCAGGTCGGGACCGGAGGACAGCACCGGGACCGAGAAGGTGGGCGGGTCCCCCTTCACCGGCGGGGACTGGGTGACGCCACCGCCGGCCGGGTTGTCGCTGTAGAGCAGCTCGGACAGGAAGCGCACCAGGCCGCCGGCGAGGATGTTGATCGCCACGCCGGACACCACGTGGTCGACGCCGAAGGTCACCGTGGCGACGGCGTGCAGCAGCCCGCCGATCGCGCCGAACACCAGCCCACCGACGACGGCGGCGCCCCAGCCCCACTGGTAGCCGGCGAACCCGGCGCCCCAGGTGCCCAGGATCATCATCCCGTCGAGGCCGATGTTCACCACGCCCGCGCGCTCGGCGAACAGGCCACCGAGGGCGGCCAGGCCGATCGGCACGGCCAGCAGCAGCGCCGCGGCGATGGTCGAGGAGCCGGTGAGCGCCTCCTGGCCGCTGACGACGCGCACGACCGAGACCAGCAGCAGGACGCCCAGCAGCAGCCAGGTCAGCCGGCGGGCGCGGCCGCCGCCGGTGAGCAGGTCGGTCAGCGGGCCGCGGCTGGGGCGGGTCCCGCTGCCGGGAGGGGTCGCGACGGCGCTCATGCCCCGGTCTCCTGCCGCTCGTCGGTGCGCTGTCCGGCACCCGTGGTCCGGCTGACGCCGGCGCCGGTGCCCTCGCCCGCCCCGCCGGCGGCCTGCCCGGGGCCGGTGCTGCCGTCACCGGCGACCGCGGCCGCGGGGCCGGAGCCGCGCTCGGCGGAGCGGCGGGCCACCCGGCGGGCGACCTCGTTGGCGACGACGACGGCGAGCACGATGGTGCCCTGGATGATCGTGACGACCGACGCCGGGAAGTCCTGGATCTGCAACGGCACCAGCGCCCGGTCGAGGAAGGCGAACAGCAGCGCGCCGAGCGCGATGCCGATCGGCTTGTTGCGGCCGAGCAGGGCCACGGCGATGCCCAGGAAGCCCAGCCCGGAGGTGAAGTCGGTGGTGTAGGCGTGCGTCGAGCCGAGCAGGTCGGGCATGCCGATCAGCCCGGCCACCGCGCCCGAGAGCAGCATCGTCTTGACCACCATGGCGCGGGAGTCGACGCCGCTGGCGCTGGCCGCCGAGGGCGACAGGCCCGCCGCCCGCAGGTCGAAGCCGAAGCGGGTGCGGTTGAGCAGCACCGCGATGACCGCGCCGACCACGAGCGCCACGACGAGGAAGCCGTACAGCTGCCGGGGCGGGTCGGCCAGGCCCAGGACGCCGAAGACGCCGTTGAGGCTGGGCACCCAGCCCGACTCGGGGATCTCGGCGGTGCTGATGATCGACGCGCCCTCGGGGCTGCCGCGCAGCGGCCCGGTGAGCAGGAACGACGCGATGCCCAGCGCGATGACGTTGAGCATGATCGAGCTGATGACCTCGCTGACGCCGCGGGTCACCTTCAGGACCGCGACGATGCCCGCCCAGATCGCCGCGACGGCCATCGCCACCACCACGATGAGCAGCACGTGCAGCGGGCCGGGCAGCGCGACGGCGGCGCCGACGCCGGCGGCCAGGACGGTCGCCAGCCGGTACTGACCCTCGACGCCGATGTTGAACAGCCCCATGCGGAAGGCGATCGCCACCGCGAGGCCGGCGAGGAACAGCGGGACCGCCCGGTTGAGGACCACCACGATCGCGGTGACCTGCTGGCTCGGGGTGTCGCCGAAGTCGACCATGACCGCGAAGACGCGGAACGGGTCCACCTGCAGCGCCGCCATCACCGCCGAGGAGATGACGACGGCGACGACGACGGCGAGGACGGGGGCGAACAGCGCCAGGCCGACCCGGCGGAGGACGCTCACGCCGCACCCGCCGCGGTCTGCGCGCCGGTCATGTGGCCGCCGAGCTGCTCGGGGGTGACCACCGAGGGGTCGAGGGTGGCCACCAGCCGGCCGCGCAGCATGACGTGCAGCGTGTCCGACAGGCCGATCAGCTCGTCGAGGTCGGCGGAGATCAGCAGGATGCCCATCCCCTCGGCCCGGGCCTCCTCCAGCAGCCGCCAGATGGCGCCCTGCGCGCCGACGTCGACCCCGCGGGTGGGGTGGGCGGCCAGCAGCAGCCGCGGCCTCGCGCTCATCTCCCGCCCGACGATCAGCTTCTGCTGGTTGCCGCCGGAGAGCGCGACGGCCAGCGTGTCCGGGCCGGGGGCGCGGACGTCGTAGTCGCGCATGATCCGCGCGGTGTCGGCCCGGGCGGCGCGGCGGTCGATGAACGGGCCCTTCACCGCGGGCGGGCGGGTCTGGTGGCCCAGGATCCGGTTCTCCCACAGCGGCGCGTCCAGCAGCATGCCCTGCCGGTGCCGGTCCTCGGGGATGAGGCCCAGGCCGGCCTCGCGGCGGGCCCGGGTGCTCCACGTGGTGATGTCGTCGTCGCCGAGGTGCACGGTGCCGGCGGCCAGCGGGCGCAGTCCCATGACGGCGTCGACGAGCTCGGCCTGGCCGTTGCCCTCGACGCCGGCGATGCCGACCACCTCGCCCTCGCGGACGGTCAGGCTCACCGCGTCGACCGGCGGGCGGCCGGTGGGCGCGCCGACGGTGACCTCGCGCAGCCGCAGCACCGGCGTCTCGCGGACCGTGGAGGTGCGGATCTCCGGCGAGGGCAGCTCCGCGCCGACCATCATCTCGGCGAGCTGCCGGGCGGTCGTCGTCCTCGGGTCGGCGGTGCCCACGGTGGTGCCGCGGCGGATGACGGTGATCGCGTCGGCCACCCGCCGCACCTCGTCGAGCTTGTGCGAGATGAAGATGACGGTGAGGCCCTCGCGCTTGAGCTCGGCGAGGTTGCCGAAGAGCTCGTCGACCTCCTGGGGCACGAGGACGGCGGTCGGCTCGTCGAGGATCAGCGTGCGCGCGTTGCGGTAGAGCACCTTGGCGATCTCGACCCGCTGCCGGTCGCCGACGCCGAGGTCCTCCACCAGGTCGTCGGGGCGCAGGCCCAGGCCGTAGCGCTCGGAGATCTCGGTGATGCGCCGGCGGGCGGTGGCCCGGTCGAGCCGGCCGCCCCGGGTGGGCTCGCTGCCCAGGACGACGTTCTCCAGGACCGTGAAGTTGTCGGCCAGCATGAAGTGCTGGTGCACCATGCCGATCCCGGCGGCGATCGCGTCGGCCGGGCTGCGGAAGGACACCTCGCGGCCGTCGAGCAGGATCTGGCCCTCGTCGGGCCGGTGCTCGCCGTAGAGCGTCTTCATCAGCGTCGACTTGCCGGCGCCGTTCTCGCCCACGATGGCGTGCACCTCACCGCGGCGGACGCGCAGCTCGATGTCGCGGTTGGCGACCACGCCGGGGAACCGCTTGGTGATGCCGCGCAGCTCGACGGCCAGGGGCGCCTCACCGCCGGCGCCACCTGCCCCGGTCCCGCCCGTGCTCAGGCCGGCCGGCGTGCCGCCCGAGGTGCCTGCTGTGGCCATGGTGGGCCCTTCCTGCGTCGCTTGCGGCCCGCGGGTGTGCGGGCTCGCGTCCACTCTGCTGCACCGGGGGCGTGGGATCGACCACGCCCCGGCGTGCACCGCCGCCGGACCGTCGCCGACCGGCACGGCTGCGCATCCTCCCCGACGGGTGCGACCGCCGGGGCACCCGCTCGTCACGACGGCGGGCCCGGGGGGGTGTGCTCCCCCGGGCCCGCCGTGTGGTGACCGCGCGATCGGCCGGCCGGGTGGCCGGCGGGCGTCACGGGGTGGTCGGGACCTCGATCTCGCCGTCGACGATCTGCTGGCGGTAGTCGTCGATCTGGTCCTGGATGTCGTCGATCTGCCCGCCCGAGGTGGACAGGCCGACGCCCTCGGCCTCCAGGTCGTAGACGATGTCGGAACCGCCCTCGACGCTGCCGTCGACGTAGGAGTCGATGAAGGCCGAGACCGCGTTGTCGACCCGCTTGAGCATCGAGGTCATGATCACGGCCTGCAGCGCCGGGTCGTCGACGGTCTGGAACTGGTCGGAGTCGACGCCGATGGCGCGCCCGCCGGCCGCCGCGGCGGCCTGGAAGACGCCGAGACCCGAGCCGCCCGCCGCGTGGTAGACGATGTCGGCGCCGGCCTCGTACATGCCCTGGGCGACCAGCAGGCCGCGGTCGGGGGCGTTGAAGCCGGTGAAGTCACCGGCCGGCGAGATGTACTGCCGGTCGATGGTGATCTGCGGGTTGACCGCCTGGGCGCCGGCCACGTACCCGGCCTCGAACTTCTGGATCAGCGGGCTCTCGACGCCGCCGACGAAGCCGACGTGGGCGGTCTCGGACTTCAGCGCGGCCGCGACGCCGGCGAGGAAGGAGCCCTGCTCCTCGGCGAACAGCAGGCCGGTGAGGTTGTCGGCGCCGACCTCGGCCGCCGAGGAGTCGATGATCGCGAAGGTGGTGTCGGGGTACTGCTCGACGACGTCGCCGATGACCTCGCCGTAGGCGAAGCCGACCGCGATGATCGGGTCGTAGCCCTCGTCGGCCAGCTGGGTCAGCAGGTCGGCGCGGTTGGAGGCGTCGGCGTTGGGGCTGAGGTCCTGGAACTCGCCACCGTGCTCCTCACGGGCGGCCTCGAGCCCGGCGACGGCGGCGTCGTTGAACGAGCGGTCGCCGCGGCCGCCGGTGTCGAAGGCCAGGCCGATCCGCAGCTCGTCGCTGCCGCCCTCCGAGCCGCCACCGCCGCCGCCGCTGCCGGCCTCGTCGCTGGCACAGGCGCTCAGGGCGGTGCTGGCGGCCAGCACCAGCGCCGCGACCTTCATCTTCCGCGCTCGGCGCAAGACGCTCTCCTCTCTGCGGGGAGCTCCCCCGGTTCGGTGGGGGGCTCCCGTCGGGTCCGATGGCGCCGCGTCCGGGAACGGTCCGGCTCGCACCGGGCGCGCGAGGCGGCGACTCGGGCACGCTAACCGCGGGTGGCGCCGCCGCCCTCATCCCGGAGGCGGACCGAGACGCGATCGTTGCGAACGTCCACCCGGTCGTGGCGCGCGCCACGCGGCCCGGTCCCGCGACCGGGCCGCGCCGCCGCGACTAGCGTCCGGCCCGTGCGGCGAGGACCCGGGACGCGACTGTCGGTCCTGCTCGCCGTGCTGCTGGTGCTGCTGCTCGCCTCCCCCGCGTCGGCCGCCCCGGGGACGGCGGCGCCGCGCCCGACGGCCGACCCCGCCGCCCCCACGCCCACCGCGCCACCGCCGGGCGGCCCACCGCAGGGCTCGGGTCCCGGCGGCGTCACCGTGGGCGGCGAGCGCCTGGGCACGCGCGGCACCGTGGTGGTCGACGGCGCTCCCCCGCTGCCCGACGGGCTGGCCGCGGCCGGCTGGCTGGTCGCCGACGCCCACAGCGGCGACGTCCTCGCCGCGCGCGACCCGCACGGCCGCTACTACCCGGCCAGCACGCTCAAGACGCTGACGCTGCTCACCCTCGCCCACCGGCTCGACCCCGCCGCCGTCGTGGAGGGCACCGTCGAGGACGAGGCGGTGGAGGGCAGCCGCGTCGGCATGGTCGCCGGGGGCCGCTACCCGGTGTCGCTGCTCCTCGAGGCGATGGTGCTGCAGTCGGGCAACGACGCCGCCAACGCGCTGGCCCGGGCCTACGGCGGGACCGAGGCCACGGTGCAGGCGATGAACGCGACCGCGCTGGAGCTGGGGGCCTTCGACACCGTGGCCGGGACGCCGTCCGGGCTCGACGTCGCCGGCCAGTCCTCCTCCCCCTACGACCTGGCGCTGTTCTTCCGCGAGCTGGTCGCCGACCCGGTCACGGCCGCGGTCCTCACCACGCCGCTCGCGCAGGTGCCCGGGGTGGAGGGGCGCTCGCCGGGCTTCCAGATCCAGAACGAGAACCCGCTGGCCGGCTACCCGGGCGGGCTGGGCGGCAAGACCGGGTTCACCGACGCCGCCCGGCACACCTTCGTCACCGCGGCCGAGCGCGACGGGCGGCGGCTGGTGGCCAGCGTGATGGGCACCGAGAACCGGCCGCTGCGCGCCGCCGACCAGGCCGCCCTGCTGCTCGACTGGGGCTTCGGCGTCCCGCCGTCGCTCGGCGGCGTCGGCACGCTGGTGCGCTCGGCGGCCGACGTCCCGGCGCCGGCGCCCGCGGCCGCCCCGACGCCGTCCCCGGTCGCCCCCGCCGGGGTGGCCGCCGGCCCGGCGGCGACGGACGGCGACGGCCCGCGCGGGCTCTGGGCCGCCGTCCTCGGGACGGCGGCGGTCGCGGTGGTCGCCGCGACGCTCACCGGACGACGGCGGGCGGTGCGGCGGCCGGCACCGGCTCCTCGCGGACGACGGGCGCCGCCGCCGACAGGGACGGCAGGGTCGCGGTCCAGGCGGCGGTGAAGAACGCGAAGCGGACCACCACGTTGATCCACACCAGCGTGCCGACCGCACCGCCGAAGGCCGACGAGGTCACGTTGCCCGAGATCAGCGACAGGTAGAGGCTGCCGAGCAGCTTCATCACCTCGAAGCCGGCGGCCCCGAACAGCGCGCCGGGCAGCAGCAGCCGCAGCGGGTGGGAGGTCGAGGGCACCACCCGCAGCAGCCACAGGAACACCACGACGTCGCCGGCGAAGGCCAGCGCCAGCCCGAGCGCGCCGGTGAGGACGGCCAGGCCGGGAGCACCCTGGACGCCGAGCTGCTCGAGCACCCAGGAGGCGGCCTGCGTGGCGAAGCCGGTCAGCCCGATGCTGGCCAGGCCCGCGGCGCCCAGGGCGACCAGCGCGACGAGGTCGGCCAGGTTGTCCCGCCAGAACTCCGGCTCGTCGGCCTCGCCCTTCCAGATCCGCTCCATGCCGATGCGCAGCTTGTCCATGGCGCGCAGGCCGGCGTAGAGGAAGCCGGCCGCGCCGAGCAGCGTGGTGATCCCGGCCGCGCCCACCGCCGAGCGCAGCTCGCTGACGATCTGCCGGCCGGTGGCGCCGGGGAACGCCTCGCGGACGGCGGTGAACAGCTCCCGCTGCAGCAGCGCGTCCCCGGAGAGCACCAGCGCGATCACCGAGGCGACCAGCAGCAGCACCGGGAACAGCCCCAGGAACACGAAGTAGGTGACGCCGGCGGCCATCAGGTCGCCCTGCGTGCGGGTGTAGCGGCCCCCGGCGCGGGCGAGGTGGTCCAGCCACGGCCGCCGGCGGCGCTGCCCCTCGACGACGGCGGTGAACCGGTCGCCCAGGCCGGCGACCCGCTCCCACGGCCGGCGCAGCGCGCCCCCGCGGGGTGCCGCGTCCGGCCCCGACCGGTCGTCGCTGGGGGCACCCACCCAGCCGAGTCTCCCCGTCCCGGGGTGCCCGCGCGCGACGGCCGTGCGGCTGTCCCTCAGCGGAACGGCGGGCCGGTGAGGGGGTACTCGCGGGCCACGGCCCAAGTGCCGGCCGGGGTCTGCTCGAACTCGGTGAACGAGGTGACCGGGAACTCGGCGGACAGGTCCGACAGGCCGGTGTAGGCCAGCTCGAGCATGTCCTCCGGGACGTCGTGGGCCACGGTGACGTGCGGGTGGTACGGGAAGGACAGCACGCGGGCCAGCGGGCCGGAGCGGACGTCGGAGGCGAGCAGCTCGCAGTTGCCGATGCCCTTGGCGACGGTGACGAAGACGACGTCGGAGACCGGGGTGAAGGTGCCGGTGCCCGACAGGTGCATCTCGAAGGGCGGGTGGCCGGCGGCGACGCGGGCGAGGTGCTCGGTGATCGCCGGCCGGTCGGCGGAGGGCACCTCGGTGGGTGGCAGCAGGGTGACGTGCGGCGGGACCAGGGTGGCCTGCGGGTCGCCCACCTTCGACCGCCAGTCGACGAGCACCTGCGCCCACGGCTCGGGGACGGGCACCAGCACCCCGACGACGGACGTCTGCGGCGGCGCCGTCCGGCTGCGTCCGACGAAGGTGTCGTCGTTCACGCGTCCGCTCCCGCCGCAGGCAGGAAACCGACCCGGTCGTACACCTCGCGCACCGTGCGACCGGCCACCTCGCGCGCCCGCTCGGCGCCGCGGGCGAGCACCCGCTGCAGCTCGGCGCGGTCGTCGAGCAGCTCCTGGGTGCGCTCGCGGACCGGGGTGAGGAAGTCGGTGACGACCTCGGCGAGCTCCTTCTTCAGGTCGCCGTAACCGCGCCCGGCGAAGTGCTCCTCGAGCTCGGGCACCGACCGGCCCGACAGCGCGCTGTGGATGGTCAGCAGGTTGGTGACGCCGGGCTTGCCCACCGGGTCGGCCACCACCTCACGACCGGTGTCGGTGACCGCCGAGCGGATCTTCTTCGCCGTCACCTTCGGGTCGTCGAGCAGGAACACGCAGCCGGCCGGCGGCAGGCTCTTGCTCATCTTCTTCTCCGGCGCCTGCAGGTCGAGCACCTTCGCCGCGCCCTCGGGGATGCGGGCGGCGGGCAGGGTGAAGGTGTCGCCGAAGCGGCCGTTGAAGCGGGTGGCGATGTCGCGGGTCAGTTCGAGGTGCTGGCGCTGGTCCTCGCCCACGGGGACCTCGTCGGCGCGGTAGACGAGGATGTCGGCGGCCTGCAGCACCGGGTAGGTGAACAGCCCGACCGAGGAGCCCGCCGTCCCCTCCCGCTGGCTCTTGTCCTTGAACTGCGTCATCCGGCTGGCCTCGCCGAAGCGGGCCACGCACTCCAGCACCCACGACAGCCGCACGTGCTCGGGGACGTGGCTCTGCACGAACAGCGTGCTGCGCTCCGGGTCGACGCCGAGAGCCAGCAGCTGGGCGGCCGCGGTCAGGGTGTTGCGGCGCAGCTCCTCGGGGTCCCAGTCCATGGTGATCGCGTGCAGGTCGACCACGCAGTAGAAGGCCTCGGCGGTCTCCTGCAGCGCGACCCACTGCCGCAGCGCACCCAGGTAGTTGCCGAGGTGGAACGAGCCCGCCGTCGGCTGGATGCCGGAGAGCACACGGGGAAGAGGCACGTCGGCCATCAAACCAGCGCGGCTCAGGTGACCGGCGTGCCGGTGTGCACGTCGTCGAGGGCCGTGTCGAGGGCGGCGTCGAGGGCGGCGTCGAGGGCGGCGAGGAACACGTCGTCCTCCTCCGGGGTGCCGACCGTCACCCGGATCCCCTCGCCGGCGAACGGGCGGGTGATCACCCCGCGCGCCTCCAGGGCCGCGGCGGTGGGCGCGCTGGCCTCGCCCAGCGGCAGCCACACGAAGTTGGCCTGGCTGTCGGGCACCTGGAGGCCCCGCTCGCGCAGCGCGGCGGTGAGCCGGTCGCGCTCGCCGACGACGGCGGCGACCCGGCGAGCGACCTCGTCGGCGCTGCCGAGCGCGGCGACGGCGGCGGCCTGCGCGAGGCTCGAGACGCTGAAGGGCACGTGCGTGCGGCGGACGGCGTCGGCGACGGCGGGGTCCTCGGCCACCAGGTAGCCCACGCGCAGCCCGGCCAGCCCCCAGGCCTTGGAGAAGGTGCGCAGCACCGCGACGTTGGGCCGGCCACGCATCAGCTCGAGGCCGTCGGGGACGTCGGGGTCGGTGACGAACTCGCGGTAGGCCTCGTCGAGCACGACCAGCGCCGTCGGGGGCACCCGGTCGAGGAAGCGCTCCAGGCCGGCCCGCCGCACCGCCGTCCCGGTGGGGTTGTTCGGGTTGCAGACGAAGACCACCCGGGTGGTCTCGTCGACGACCGCGGCGAGCGCGTCGAGGTCGTGGGTGTCGGGCGCGCCGCCGGGCGTGGAGGGCACCAGCGGCACCTGGGTGCTGCGCGCACCGGCGACCTGGGCCAGCAGCGGGTACATCTCGAACGACCGCCAGGCGAAGGCCAGCCCGGTGCCGGGGTCGTTGAACGACTGGGCCAGCTGCTGGCACAGCATGACCGCGCCGCACCCGGGCACCACCTGCTCGCGCGCGACGCCGTAGCGCTCGGCCAGTGCGGCGGTGAGCACCGCGGCGCCGTTGTCGGGGTAGCGGTGGGTCTCCCCCGCCGTCGCCGCCAGCGCCTGCACGACGGCCGGCAGGGGCGGGAACGGCACCTCGTTGCTGGCGAGCTTCACGGCGTGGTCGACGCCGAGCTCGCGGGCCAGGTCGGCCGGGTTGCGCCCCGGCTTGTAGGCCGGCAGTGCCTGCACCGCCGGACGTGCGCTCACCACGGACGGGTCCTCCCGCGCGACAACTCATAAGGTGGCCCCGTGCGCGTACTCGTCGCCGGTGGGGCCGGCTACATCGGCAGCGTAGTCACCGCCGTCCTCCTGGAGGGCGGCCACGAGGTCACGGTGCTCGACGACCTCTCGACCGGGCACGCCGACGCGGTGCCCGACGGCGCCCTGCTGGTGCAGGCGCGCTTGCAGGAGTCGGGCCCGGTGCTGGCCGACGTCCGGCCCGAGGCGGTGCTGCACTTCGCCGCGAAGAGCCTGGTCGGCCAGTCGCAGGTGGAACCGGAGCTGTACTGGGAGCACAACGTCGGCGGCTCGCTGGCGCTGCTGGAGGCGATGCGGGCCGTCGACTGCCGGCGGATCGTCTTCTCCTCCACCGCCGCCACCTACGGCGAGCCCGAGCAGGTGCCGATCCGCGAGGACGCGCCGACCCGGCCCACCAACACCTACGGCGCCACCAAGCTCGCCGTCGACGCGATGCTGACCTCGTACGCGGCCGCCCACGACTTCGCCGCGGTCAGCCTGCGCTACTTCAACGTGGCCGGCGCCGCCCACGGCCTGGGCGAGCGGCACACCACCGAGACCCACCTCATCCCGATCGCGCTGCAGGTCGCGGCGGGCCGGCGCGAGTCGATCACCGTCTACGGCGAGGACTACCCGACCCCCGACGGCACCTGCATCCGCGACTACATCCACGTCTCCGACCTCGCCGACGCCCACCTGCTGGCGCTGACCGCGCCGGAGCCGGGCGAGCACCGGGTCTACAACCTGGGCAACGGCACCGGGTTCTCCGTGCAGCAGGTGGTCGACGCCGTCCGCGAGGTGACCGGGCACCCGGTGCCGGTCGAGGTCGGCCCGCGGCGGGCCGGCGACCCGGCGCAGCTGGTGGCCTCCAGCGACCGGATCCGGGCCGATCTCGGCTGGTCGCCGCGGCACACCGACCTGACCGGCATCGTGCGGGACGCCTGGGAGGTCGCCCGGCAGCGCGCGTGAGGCGCCGCCGCCGCCGCGCGCGGCGGGCGTCTCAGCCCTCGGGGTCGGCGACGGCGGGCTCGGGGTCGGCGGCGCGGGTGACCGCGAGCCGGGCGATCCGCCGTCCGTCGAGCTCGAGGACGGTCAGCGTGCGCCCCTCGGCCTCCACCGCGTCGCCCACCTCGGGCAGCCGGCCGAGCTCGGCGAGGACGTAGCCGGCGACGGTCTCGTAGGGCCCCTCGGGCAGCCGCAGGCCGGTGGCCTCGGCGAAGTCGTCGAGGTTGAGCAGCCCGTCGACCTCCTGCGGCCCGCCGGGCACCTCGCCGTCCTCCGCGGCGACCTCCGCGTCGTACTCGTCGTAGATCTCCCCGATGACCTCCTCGATGAGGTCCTCGAGGGTGACGATGCCGTCGGTGCCGCCGTACTCGTCGACGACGATCGCGAGGTGCTGGTTCTCCCGGCGCATCTCCGACAGGGCGGTCAGCACGCCGGCGGTCCCGGGCAGCCGCTTGACCTCGCGGGCGAGGTCGCCGACGGTCGCCGCCCGGCCGGCCGGGTGGGTCGGCAGCAGCAGGTCGCGCACGTGCACGAACCCGACGACGTCGTCCTGGTCGCGGCCGGCCACCGGGTAGCGCGACCAGCTGGAGTCGGCGACCTGGCGGGCGGCGCGGCTGACCGTGGTCGAGGCCTCCAGGAACTCCACCTCGGTGCGCGGGGTCATCACCTCGCGCACCTCGCGGTCGCCGGCGCGGAACACCTCGTCGATGAGCCGGCGCTCGTCACTGCTCAGCGACTCGTGCGCGGCGACCAGGTCGCGCAGCTCCTCCTGGCTGATCGCCTCGCCGCTGGCCCTGGGGTCGCCGCCGAGCAGGCGGACCAGCACGTCCGTCGACGCCGACAGCAGCCAGATCACCGGGCGGGAGAGCCGGGCGATGGTGTTCAGCGGCCGGGCGACGACCAGCGAGAAGCCCTCGGCGCGCTGCAGCGCCAGCCGCTTGGGCGTCAGCTCGCCGACGACGAGCGACAGGTAGCTGATCGCGACGGTCACCAGGACGAGGGCCAGCGTGCCGGCGAGGCCCTCCTGCACGCCGCGCTGCACCAGCCAGTCGGCGAACGGCCGGGACAGGGTGCTGGCACCGAAGGCCGCGGAGAAGAACCCGGCCAGCGTCACCCCCACCTGGACCGCGGACAGGAAGCGGTTGGGGTCGCTGAGCAGGCGCTGCACGGCGCGGCCGCGGCGGCCGCGCTCGGCCAGCGTCCGGACCTGCGACTCCCGCAGCGAGACCAGCGCGATCTCCGCGCCGGCGAAGAAGCCGCCGACCAGGACGAAGACGACGACCATGACGGTGTTGAGCCAGACGTCGCTCACCGGCGGCGCGCTCCTCCATGCTCGGCGGACGGCGCCTCGGACCGACGCCGGGGTCCATGCTGCCGGGGACGGTCCGCCCTGCCCACACCGGCGTCCGCGACGGGGCTCCTGGGAGACGACCCTGGCGATCACGGTTCGGCTACGGCTAGTCTCCACGGAGTCACAGAAGGTGATTTGTCGACATACGTGAGGTCTTCCCCCTCGTGCGCCACCGCCCCTCCGCCCCGCCGCCGTCCGCTCGCCACGCCGCCCGCCCGGGCCGCCCGGCCCCGCTGCCGCGTCCCCGCCACCGAGGCCTCTGGCGGGTCCTGCTCGTCGTCCTGGTCGTCGCCGGGGTCGTCCTGGTCGTCCCGCTGCTGGCCGCCGGCCGGGGCGGGCTGACCGCGACCGAGTCCGCGGCGACCTCGGCCGGGGTCCCCACCGCGGACGAGCCGCTCACCGGCGTGGTGGAGCTGGGCGTCGACGGGGAGACCACCGCGCCGGAGACCACCGCGCCGGAGACCACGCCGGGATCAGCACCCGGGTCGGGTCCCGCCGGGTCCTCGTCGGCCGCCTCCTCCGCGGGGTCGCCGTCCGCGGGGTCGCCGTCCACGGGGTCGTCGGCCGGCTCGTCCGCTGCCGGTGCGCCGTCCGTGCCGGGGACGACGGGCGGCGCGACGGCGTCCGGCGGCACCTCGTCCGGCGGCACCTCGTCCGGCCCGGCGACGACCGGCTCCTCGCCGGCCCCGGGCTCCACGACCGGTGCCGCGGGATCGGCCTCCTCGTCCGGCGGCTCGCCGTCCGGCGGCTCGTCGTCCGGCGGGTCGTCGGCGGCCGGGTCGTCGTCGGCCGGGTCGTCGTCGGCCGGGTCGTCGTCGGCCGGGGGCTCCGGCACGGCACCGGGCACGTCGGGCTCGCCGTCGGCGTCGGGCGGGCCGGTGGCGCAGGCCGCCGTCCCGGCGGGGTCCTCCGCGGAGGGTGCGGTGCTGGCGCTGGTCAACCAGGAGCGCGCCGCCGCCGGCTGCGGGCCCGTGGCCGCGGACGCCGCGCTGGCCGCCGTCGCCCGGGCGCACAGCGCGGACATGCGCGACCGCGGCTACTTCTCGCACGACACCCCGGAGGGGCTCGACCCCTTCGACCGGGCCCGGGCCGCCGGGGTGACCTACGCGCGGGCGGAGAACATCGCTGCCGGGCAGCGCGACGCCGCAGCGGTCATGGCGTCGTGGATGGACAGCCCCGGGCACCGGACCAACATCCTGAACTGCTCGCTGACGAAGCTCGGCGTGGGCGTGGCCGAGGGCTCCGGCGGCCCCTGGTGGACCCAGCTCTTCGGCTGAGCGACGAACACGCGCAGGACGCCCTGTCGCCGACGCCCAGGGGCGCTCAGCCTGCGTTCGCTGCCGCGGACCCGCGGGCGCGCGGAGTGGACGCACGCGGGCGACGAGCTCCGCGGGGCGCCGCAGGTCGTCGACGGTCACGTGCAGGACGGTCCAGCCGGCGGCGTTCAGCCGGTCGAGCCGGCGGCGGTCGTCGAGGAACGTCCGCCGCTCGGCGTGCCACAGTCCGTCGTACTCGACGACCAGCCGCAGCTCGGGGTGGGTGAGGTCGACCCGCGCGACGAACCCGGCCTCGTCGAGGACGCGGTACCGGGCGACCGGCGGCAGGCCGGCCCGGTGCAGGAGGAGCCGCAACCGGGTCTCCTGCGGCGACTCCGCCAGACCGTCGGCCAGCCGGGAGACCACGGCCGCCTGGGCGCTCCCCCGGCACGCCGGAGCAGCGCGGCGGTCGCACGGACGTCCTCCGGTGGCGCCAGGCCCACCTGCACCAGCCGGTCGAGCAGGGCGACCGCCTCGTCCAGGTCGCCGGAGCGCGTCACGTCGACCGCGGTGTCCGCGCGAGGCAGGCAGCGCCGGTTCCCGCACCGGACGAGCCGCTGTCCGGGCAGCAGCCTCCGGACCCGGACACCCACACCGGCGTGCCACCGCCGGCCGTCCGGCAGCACCACCTCGACCTGGTCCTCGGGGGCAGCGACGCCGGGCACACCCCACAGGACCGCGGCACTGCGCCCGGCGAAGCGACCACCGGCCGGGAGCGTGAGCCCTCCCGCGCTCACCAGCAGACGGTGCGTCACCGGAACCGACGAGTCGGCGTGGACGTCGCGCCCGAGCCGGACCCAGGCCGAGCTGCGCAGCTGCTCGGGCGTGAGCAGACCCTGCCGCAGGACCGTGGTCCCCCGGAGGACGCGGCCCCGGAGGGCGGACGGGCGGGCAGGCGGGATCGGCACGGAGTGACCCTCGCGCGTCAGGAGCGCCTCGTGGGTCCCGTCCACAGGCCGAGAACGCGCCAGTGGCCCCCTCGGAGGCGAAGAGGGGGCCACTGGCGTGTGTTCATCCCCCGCGACGGGCGTCAACAGGTCAGGCCATGGCCTTCTGCAGGTTGGTGTCGATGGCCGCCAGGAAGTCCTGGGTGGTCAGCCACGGCTGGTCCTTGCTGATCAGCAGCGCGAGGTCCTTGGTCATCTGGCCGCCCTCGACGGTGTCGATGCAGACCCTCTCCAGGGTCTCGGCGAAGCGGGTGACCTCGGGGGTGTCGTCGAGCTTGCCGCGGTGGGCCAGGCCCCGGGTCCAGGCGAAGATCGACGCGATCGGGTTGGTCGACGTCTCCTTGCCCTGCTGGTGCTGCCGGTAGTGGCGGGTCACCGTGCCGTGTGCGGCCTCGGCCTCGACGGTGCGGCCGTCGGGGCTCATCAGCACCGAGGTCATCAGGCCGAGCGAGCCGAAGCCCTGCGCGACGGTGTCGGACTGGACGTCGCCGTCGTAGTTCTTGCACGCCCAGACGTAGCCGCCCTCCCACTTCAGGGACGCCGCGACCATGTCGTCGATGAGCCGGTGCTCGTAGGTGATGCCGGCCTCGTCGAACTTCGACTCGAACTCCGCCTCGAAGACCTCCTGGAAGAGGTCCTTGAACCGGCCGTCGTAGGCCTTGAGGATCGTGTTCTTGGTCGACAGGTACACCGGGTACTGCCGGTTGAGCCCGTAGTTCAGCGAGGCGCGGGCGAAGTCGCGGATGGACTCGTCGAGGTTGTACATGCCGAGCGCGACACCCGAGCCCGGCGACCGGAAGACCTCGTGCTCGATCGGCTCGCCGCCGTCCTTCGGGGTGAAGGTCAGGGTCAGCGTCCCCTCGCCGGGGAACGTGAAGTCGGTGGCGCGGTACTGGTCACCGAAGGCGTGACGGCCGACGACGATCGGCTTGGTCCAGCCGGGCACCAGCCGCGGCACGTTCTGCATGATGATCGGCTCGCGGAAGATGACACCGCCGAGGATGTTGCGGATCGTCCCGTTCGGGGAGCGCCACATCTTCTTCAGGCCGAACTCCTCGACCCGCGCCTCGTCCGGGGTGATGGTGGCGCACTTGACGCCGACGCCGTGCTGCTTGATGGCGTTGGCGGAGTCGACGGTGACCTGGTCGTCGGTGGCGTCGCGGTGCTCGATGCCCAGGTCGTAGTACTCCAGGTTGACGTCGAGGTACGGCAGGATCAGCTGGTCCTTGATGAACTGCCAGATGATCCGGGTCATCTCGTCGCCGTCGAGCTCGACGACGGTGCCCTCGACCTTGATCTTGCTCACGTCAGGCATTCCCTCTCTACAGCTCCGGCCCGTCGGGCCGGAAGTCGGTCACCGGCCGGCGGTCACAGATCCGCGACGTCGGCCTGCTTGGCGCGCACCGCCTCGGCCGCCTCGCGCAGCCCGGCCAGCTCGCTCTCGGACAGGTCCCCCTCGACCACCCGGCGCACACCCTCGCGCCCGATCTCGGCCTCGACGCCCAGGTAGACGCCGGAGATCCCGTACTCGCCGTCGACCCACGCGCACACGGGCATGACGGCGCCGGAGTCCTCGATGACGGCGCGGGCCATGCGGGCCGCGGCCGCCGACGGCGCGTAGTACGCCGACCCCGTCTTGAGCAGCGCGACGACCTCCGCGCCGCCGTTGCGGGTGCGGTCGACGAGGTGCTCGATGCGGTCGGCGGCGAGCACGTCGGCCAGCGGCTTGCCGTCGACGGTGCAGCGCGAGGGCACCGGCACCATCGTGTCGCCGTGCGAGCCGAGGGTCAGCGTCCGCACCGAGGACACCGGGACGCCGAGCTCCTCGGCGACGTTGTTGCTGAACCGGGCGGTGTCGAGCATCCCGGCCTGGCCCATCACCCGGTTCTTGGGGAACCCGGTGGCCAGCTGGGCCAGGGCGGTCATCTCGTCCAGCGGGTTGGACACGACGATGACGACGGCGTCCGGCGAGGTCTGCGCGATGTTCTCGGCGACCTGGCGGACGATCCCGGCGTTGGTCTCGATGAGGTCCATGCGGCTCATCCCGGGCTTGCGGGGCAGGCCGGCGGTGACCACGACGACGTCGGAGCCCTCGGTGCCCTCGTAGGAGCCGCCGCCGACGCCGACGACCCTCGTCTCGAAGCCCTCGATGGGACGGGACTGGTTGATGTCGAGGGCCAGGCCCTCGGGCTTGCCCTCGACGATGTCGGTGAGCACGACGGTCTCGAAGACGTCGTACTCGGCGAGTCGCAGGGCGGTGGTGGAGCCGTAGAAACCGGCACCGACGACGGTGACCTTCCCGTTCCGGGGCTGCTCTGCCATGCGCGTCAACCTAGCCCGGCGGTCCAGGCCGCGCGCCCCGCGGTCGGCCGCACCCGGGCGTCACGGGACCGCCAGGGTGAGCGCCGTCAGCAGCACGCCGGTCCCGCCCATCAGGACGACGTCGACCGGCCGGCTGCGGACGGCCAGGAAGCCGACCCGGCGCAGCGGCAGGACCAGCCGCAGCCCCGCGGCCCCGACCAGCGCCAGCCCGACGACGAGCAGCCCGCGCCGCCAGTGCTCCAGCGCGACCATCGCCAGCCCCACCCCGACCGCCAGCAGCACCGCCAGCAGCGGGAGCTGGCGCAGCAGGCCGGCCAGGAAGGGCCGGCGCGTGTAGAGGGGCGGGCGGCTCACGCGGACAGCGCCTCGACGCCCGCGGCCCGCTCGGCGGCCAGGACGACGTTCTGCAGCAGCATCGCCCGGGTCATCGGCCCGACGCCGCCGGGGTTGGGTGCCACGAACCCGGCCACGTCGACGACGTCCTTCGCGACGTCCCCGGCGATCTTGCCGTCGACCCGGCTGACGCCGACGTCGAGCACCGCGGCGCCGGGCTTGACCGTGTCGGCGGTGACCAGGCCCGGCACGCCGGCCGCGGCGACGACGACGTCGGCGGTGCGCAGGTGCGCGGCCAGGTCGCGGGTGCCGGTGTGGCAGAGGGTCACCGTCGCGTTCTCGGTGCGGCGGGTGAGCAGCAGGCCGAGCGGGCGGCCCACGGTGATCCCGCGGCCGACGACGACGACCTCCGCGCCGGCGACCGGCACCCCGAAGCGGCGCAGCAGCTCCACGATGCCGACCGGGGTGCACGGCAGCGGCCCGTCGACGCCGAGCACGAGCCGGCCGAGGTTGACCGGGTGCAGGCCGTCGGCGTCCTTGGCCGGGTCCATCGCCTCGAGGACGGCGTACTCGTCGACCTGCCGCGGCAGCGGGAGCTGGACGATGTAGCCGGTGCACGCCGGGTCGGCGTTGAGCTCCGCGACGACCTCCAGGACGTCGGCCTGCGTGGCCGTCGCGGGGAGCTCGCGCTGGATGCTCGCGATGCCGACCTGCGCGCAGTCGGAGTGCTTGGCGTTGACGTACCAGCGGCTGCCCGGGTCGTCGCCGACGAGCAGCGTGCCCAGGCCCGGGCGGTGGCCGGCGGCGGTCAGCGCGGCGACCCGTGAGGTGAGCTCCTGACGGATGGTCGCAGCGGTCGCCTTGCCGTCGAGGATCGTCGCGGGCACCTCGACAGTGTGCCGGAGGCGTCCCCGGGGCAGCCCTCCCGGCCCTACCCTCGCAGCCGAGTCCACCCGCACCGCCGGCCCGCCAGGAGAGCAGATGACCGAGCGCGACCCGTCTCCCCGCCAGGTCGGCGCCGGCGAGCAGCGCGACTGGCGGGAGCAGACGTCGCCCGGCCTGTCCCCGGTGGGCGGCGGGGCGTCCCCGGCCGGGACCGGCGGGCACGGCTACCCCGGCACGGGCGAGAACTACTACACGACACCCAGCTACCCCACCGAGCCGGTCGCGGTCCGCGGCCCGGACTCCCTGGGCGGCCTGCTGTGCCTGCTGGCCGGGATCGCGGCCGCGGTGAGCCTGGCGCTGAGCTGGCTGCGCGACCCGGGCGACATCGGCTGGGACCTCGTCGTGCGCGGCTTCGACGAGCTCGGCAGCGGGTTCGGGACCCTGGTCGACTCCGGGTTCTGGCAGCCGCTGGCCGTCGTCCTCGGTGGCGGCGTGCTGCTGCTCCTGGGCCTGCTGATGTGGCTCCCGGCGCGCACGCACCGCCTCCTCGGCGTGCTGGCGCTGTTCGTCAGCCTGCTGGCGCTGGCCGCGGTGCTGGTGCCGCTCGCCTCCGAGGGCTGGGACCCCGGCGCGTTCCGGCTGGGCTTCTGGTTCGCCTGCGCGGTCGGCGTCCTGGGCCTGCTGGGCGCGCTCAAGGCCATGCTCACCGGCCGGCGGTACGCCCGGCGCTGACGCGCGCTCAGCCGTCGACGACGGCGCCGTGGGCGAGGGCGACCTGTACGGCCTGGCCGACGTCGAGGCGGACGCCGGTGAGCTCGAGGGCCCGCCACGCCAGCGCCTCGGTGCGCGCGCCGCGCAGGTCGCTGCCCCGCAGCCGGGTGCCGCGCTGCACGCGGGCGCGGTCGAGGTCGGCGCCGGTGAGGTCGCACTCGCGCAGGTCGGCGTCGGTGAGGTCGGCCTCGCGGAAGCGCTGGCCGGAGAGGTCGCTGCCCGAGAGGTCCACGCCGCGCAGCGAGGTCCAGCTCCAGTCGGAGTCGGTGGTGGTCAGCGGCCGCAGCACCGCGCCGGGGAACTGCGAGCCGGTGAGCTTGCAGCCCTCCCACACCGCGTCGAAGAGGCGGGCCCGGTCGAACCGGCAGGACAGGAAGGCGCTCCCCCGGTGCCGCGAGCCGCTCATCCGCACGCCGGTGAGCACGCAGGAGTCGAACACGCAGCGCCGGGTGACCAGCTCGGTGAGGTCGGCGTCGTCGAAGCGGCAGCGGGTGAAGGTGACGCCCTCGAGCTCGGCACCCCACCAGTCGACCCGCGCGAGGTCGGCGCCGACCACCTCGGCCCCGTCCTCGGGCGGCCCGAGGTGCGGCCTCGGCCCCGCCATCAGTGGGCGAAGTGGCGGGTGCCGGTGAGGTAGAGCGGGACGCCGGCCGCGCGCGCCGCGGCGACGACCTCCTCGTCGCGCACCGACCCGCCCGGCTGCACCACCGCGCGCACCCCGGCGTCGAGCAGCACCTGCAGGCCGTCGGCGAAGGGGAAGAAGGCGTCGGACGCGGCCACCGACCCCGTGGCCCGCTCCCCCGCCCGGGCGACCGCCAGCCGGGCGGAGTCCACCCGGTTCACCTGGCCCATGCCGACGCCGACGGTGGCCTTGTCGTGCGCCAGCAGGACGGCGTTGCTCTTCACCGCGCGCACCGAGCGCCAGGCGAAGACCAGGTCGTCGAGGCCGGCGGCGTCCAGCGGCTCCCCGCAGGCCAGCGTCCAGGTGGTGGGGTCGTCGCCGTCGGCGTCGATGCGGTCGGCGCTCTGCAGCAGCAGCCCGCCGCTGACCGGCCGCAGCTCGACCGGGGGCCGGCCGGCCTCGGGCAGCCGCAGCAGCCGGATGTTCCTCTTCGCCGTCAGCACCTCGACGGCGTCCCGGGTGAACGAGGGGGCCACGACCACCTCGGTGAACACCCCGGCCACCTGCTCGGCCATCGCCAGGTCGACCTCGCGGTTGGCCGCGATCACCCCGCCGAACGCCGACACCGGGTCGCAGGCGTGCGCCTTGCGGTGGGCCGCGGCGATGTCGGTGCCGACGGCGATCCCGCAGGGGTTGGCGTGCTTGATGATCGCCACGCAGGGGTCGGCGTGGTCGTGCGCGGCCCGCCACGCGGCGTCGGTGTCGACGTAGTTGTTGTAGGACATCTGCTTGCCGTGCAGCTGCTCGGCGTGCGCCAGCCCCGGCTCGCCGCTGCGGTAGAGGGCGGCCCGCTGGTGGGGGTTCTCCCCGTAGCGCAGCACGTCGGCGCGCTCCCAGCTCGCGGCCACCCACGTGGGGAACCCCGAGTCGTCGTCGGGCGCGACGACGTTGCCCATCCACGAGGCGACGGCGATGTCGTAGGAGGCGGTGTGCCGGAACGCCGCGGCCGCCAGCGACCGCCGCTGCTGGAGGGTGAAGCCGCCCGCGGCGACCGCGGCCAGCACCTCCCCGTAGCGGGCCGGGTCGACGACGACGGCGACCGACGGGTGGTTCTTCGCGGCGGCGCGCACCATCGCGGGGCCGCCGATGTCGATCTGCTCGACGCACTCGTCGGGCGACGCGCCCGAGGCCACGGTCTCGGGGAACGGGTAGAGGTTGACCACCACGAGGTCGAAGGCGGCGATGCCGAGCTCGTCGAGCTGCCGCACGTGCTCGTCCCTGCGCCGGTCGGCGAGGATGCCGGCGTGCACCGCGGGGTGCAGCGTCTTGACCCGCCCGTCGAGGCACTCGGGGAAGCCGGTGACCTGCTCGACCGGCGTCACCGGCACGCCGGCGTCGGCGATCCGGCGGGCGGTGGCGCCGGTGCTGACCAGCTCGACGCCGGCGTCGGCCAGGCCGCGGGCGAGCTCCTCGATGCCGGCCTTGTCGTAGACGCCCAGCAGGGCACGGCGCACCGGCGTCCGGGTCTCGGTCATCGGGGGCTCTCCTCCGTCGTCCCGGTGACGAGTCGCGCCACCGTCTCCACCAGGAGCGTGCGCTCCACGGCCTTGATCCGTTCGTGCAGGCGCTCCTCGTCGTCGCCGGGGAGCACCGCGACCTCGCGCCGGGCCAGCACCGGCCCGGTGTCCACGCCGGCGTCGACCAGGTGCACGGTGCTGCCGGTGACCGCGACCCCGGCGGCGAGCGCGTCGCGGACGGCGTGCGCGCCCGGGAAGGCCGGCAGCAGCGCCGGATGGGTGTTGACCAGGCGGCCCTCGTAGCGGGCCAGCACGGCCGGCCCCACGATCTTCATGAAACCGGCCGAGACCACCCAGTCCGGCTCGTGCGCGGCGATCGCGCCGGCCAGCGCGGCGTCCCAGGCGGCCCGGTCGGGGAAGTCGCGCAGGGCGACGGTGAAGGTCGGCAGGCCGCGGCGGCGGGCGTGCGCGAGACCGGGGGCGTCGCGGTCGGCTCCGACGGCGACCACCTCGGCCGGGTAGCCGGGGTCCTCGGCGGCCTCGAGCAGCGCGGCGCACAGCGACCCGGTGCCCGAGAGCAGGACGACGACGCGTGCCCGCGGGGTCGGGGCGGCGGCGGGCACGACCGCGACCCTAGACGGGACGGCGGCCGGCTCAGCCGAGGGACCGCCAGCGGGTGACGGCGGCGGCGACCGCGGCGGCGATGCCGGCCTGGGCGCCGATCGACAGCGCCGTGGCGACCGGCGGCGCGCCGACGCCGGCGAGGGCGCCGTCGCCGAGCGACCCGCCGGCCACGGCGACGAGCACGCCCGAGGCGAGCCCCAGCAGCACCCCGGTGAGCAGCCCCCAGAGGCCGGCGACCACCGAGCCGGCGTCGTCGGCGAGGCGGCGGCCCAGCGCGGTGCCGGCGACGAGGCCCCCCAGCGCCGGGACGACCTGCGAGACGAAGGCCAGGAGGGGCACGGCCTGGGTGTCGGGCAGGGCGGCCAGCAGCGGCAGCGCGGGCACCGGGCCGAGGCTCACGCCGTGCACGGAGACGACGGTGGCGGTGCCGAGCGAGAAGCCGGGCCCGGCCGCCACCCCGAGCGCGGCCGCGGCGGCGTTGGGCAGCAGCAGCGCGCCGAGCGCGAGCAACCCCACCGCGCCGGCGCCCGAGCCACCGAGCGCGCGGGAGACGGCGGCGTACCCGGCGGCGTCGGCGGCCACCGCGACCGCGACGACCGCGAGCCCGAGGCCGAGGGCGGTCAGCAGGCCCGCGAGCACGGCGGGCGGCACGGCACGGGCCGGGCCGGGCAGCCGGCCGCCCCCGGCGGCGGGCAGGTCGCTCTCGCGGAGCGCCCCCCAGCCCGCGGCGACGGCGGCCAGCGCCGCCGGCCCGGCGGCGCAGCGCAGCAGGTCGGTGCGCGCGCCCGGACCGTCCACCACCAGCGCGAGCAGCACGCAGAGCAGCACGTGGACGGCGACGACGGCCGCCACGACGCCGGCGACCGCGCGGGCGTCCTCGGGCTCGACCACGCGCGTCACCCCCCGCGCGGCCTGCGAGAGCCCCCCCGCGACGGCGAGGGTGAGCAGCAGGGGCGCGAGCACCAGCGGCCCCGACGACAGCTGCAGCCCGCCGAACTGGGCGAGCAGCCACAGTTGCCCGGCCACCCGCGCCGACCCGCCGACCGGCAGGCCGCCGGAGGGGTCGAGGGTCTGCACCACGACGACGGCCAGGCCCAGGCCGACGAGGCCCAGCACGCTGACCGCGACGGTGGCGGCAGCCGCGAGCGCGACGGGGTACCAGGGCCGGCGGGCGTCGGGGTCGGTCTGCCCGGGCAGGGGCAGACGCGCCAGCAGGGAGACCACGCCCCCACTCTCGCAAGCCCCGCGACCGGATGGGCGTCGCACGCGCCGGGCGGCCTCCGGCCCCGGACGCCGACGAGGGCCGGCGGCGGGTGCCGCCGGCCCTCGTCGGGGCCGTCGTCAGCTCAGGACGAGCCCTGACCCGAGGCGCTGGAGCCGCCGGGCCGGTCGGGTCGCTCCGCACCCGGGTCGGTGGCCGGCGGCGAGGGGTGGGGCTGCCCGTACTGCGGCTGCCCGTGGGGAGCCTGGCCGTACTGCGGCTGCCCGTACTGCTGGCCGTAGCCGTGCTGCCAGTAGGGAGGCTGGCCGTCCTGCGGCTGCCCGTAGCCGGGCTGGCCGTACGGCTGCTGCGCGTAGCCCGGCTGGCCGTACGGCTGCTGCGCGTACGGCGAGCCGTAGCCGGGCTGGCCGTACGGCTGCTGAGCCCAGGGCTGACCCGGGGTGCGGCCGGACCCGGTCGACTGCCCGACCCCGGGGTGGCCCGACGGGCCGAACTCCGGTGCCCGCCGGCCGGCCCACTGCGCCGCAGCGGCCGGACCGCCGGGCAGGGTGGGACGGTCGCGCAGCTCGGGCAGCAGCCGCAGCACCGCGAACACCGTGACGGCGGCGGCGACCAGCAGCGCGAGCGACCCGACGAGGGAGAACCCGAGCTCGAGCGCCTGGAACCAGGCGACGAGCGTGAGCAGCGTGGCCAGGCCGGCGAGACCGACGGTGACCCAGCTGCGCGGGAAGCCCAGCCGCAGGTCGACGACGGCCGGCAGCAGCGCCCACACCGCGGCGAGCAGCAGGAGCACGAAGCTGGAGGGCACCAGGCCGCTGACGTCGAAGCCGGTGAAGCTGTAGCTCACCGCCGGCACGTCGAAGCCCGGGATGCCGAAGTCGTCGCTGGAGTAGGTGACCCACGGCAGCAGCGCCAGCACCAGGTAGAGCAGGGCCCCCCCGGCGACGACGAGGTCGGCGACCCCCAGCCGCTCGAGGTCGACGCCGGCGCCGGCCGGGCGTCCCGGGCCGGGGCCGGACGGTGGCGGCTGGCCGTGGGGGACGCCGTACGGCTGCTGACCCCAGCCCAGTGCCGGCGCCTGCTCCTCGTGGTGCGGCTGCTGGTCCTGGGCGGGCTGACCCGGCTGCGGCTGGCCGTAGGGGGAGGCGGGAGGCTGCCCGTATCCCGGCTGGCCGCCCGGTCCCGGCTGCCCGGGAGTCCCGGGCTGCTCGGGCGGCTGGCTGGACGTCATGCGTGGACCACCTCTCGTCACATCGGTACGGCGCGACGCGGATGCTCCTGCCCCGGGGGACCGGCAGCAACCACGCCCCGCAGCGTCCTCCCCGGCGCGGGCGGGATCGGGACCGGCCCGTGACCGGACCCCTCACCCGTCGCGCACGACGGCGACCGCGTCCACCTCGACGAGCTGGTCGGGCTACCCCAGGACGGCCACCCCGAGCAGCGTGCTCGGCGGGTCGTGGTCGCCGAGCCCGGCCGCGCCGTCGGCGTCCAGCGGGCAGGCGCCCGCGGTGAGCACCAGCCGCGTGCCGGGCTCGACCACCGCCGCGCCCCCGTCACTGCTCAGGTGGCCCCCTGCAGGGCCCCACCGCGAGCCTGCGAGTGGTGGGGCCCTGCAGGGGTCCTCGAATCAGGCGCCGACGAGCTCCCGCATGAGGCGGGCGGTCTCCGACGGGGTCTTGCCCACGCGGACGCCGGCGGCCTCGAGGGCCTCCTTCTTGGCCTGCGCGGTGCCGGCCGAGCCGGACACGATCGCGCCGGCGTGACCCATCGTCTTGCCCTCGGGCGCGGTGAAACCGGCGACGTAGCCGACGACCGGCTTGGTGACGTTGGCCTTGATGAAGTCGGCGGCCCGCTCCTCGGCGTCGCCGCCGATCTCGCCGATCATCACGATGGCCTCGGTCTCCGGGTCCTCCTGGAAGGCCTGCAGCGCGTCGATGTGCGTGGTGCCGATGACCGGGTCGCCGCCGATGCCGATCGCGGTGGAGAAACCGATGTCCCGGAGCTCGTACATCATCTGGTACGTCAGCGTCCCGGACTTGCTGACCAGGCCGATCCTGCCCTGCTGGGTGATGTTCGCCGGGATGATGCCGGCGTTGGAGCGGCCGGGGCTGATCAGGCCGGGGCAGTTCGGGCCGATGATCCGGGTGGCACCGCCCTGGGCGTGCGCCCAGAAGTAGGTCGAGTCGTGCACCGGGATGCCCTCGGTGATGACGACGGCCAGCCCGATCTGGGCGTCGACGGCCTCGATGACCGCACCCCTGGCGCCGGCCGGCGGCACGAAGATGACGCTGACGTCGGCGCCGGTCTCCTGCATGGCCTCGGACACGCTGCCGAACACCGGGACGCCGGCGCCCTCGAAGTCGACGCTCGAGCCCGCCTTCTTCGGGTTGACGCCGCCGACGATGGCCGTGCCGGAGGTGAGCATGCGCTGGGTGTGCTTGCGCCCCTCCGAGCCGGTCATGCCCTGGACGATGACCTTGCTGTTCTCGTTGAGGAAGATCGACATCTCTTGAGATCCTGTCTGGAGGTGGCGGGCGGCGGTCAGGCAGCGAGCTCGGCGGCCCGGCGCGCGGCGCCGTCCATCGTGTCGACCACGGTCACCAGCGGGTGGTTCGCCTCGGCGAGGATGCGGCGCCCCTCCTCGACGTTGTTGCCGTCGAGCCGGACCACCAGCGGCTTGGTGGCCTCGTCGCCGAGGATGTCGAGGGCGGAGACGATGCCGTTCGCGACGGCGTCGCAGGCGGTGATGCCGCCGAAGACGTTGACGAAGACGCTCTTCACGGCCGGGTCGGAGAGGATGATCTCCAGGCCGTTGGCCATGACCTCGGCCGACGCGCCGCCACCGATGTCGAGGAAGTTGGCCGGCTTCACGCCGCCGAACTCCTCCCCGGCGTAGGCGACGACGTCCAGCGTGCTCATCACCAGGCCGGCGCCGTTGCCGATGATGCCGACCTCGCCCTCGAGCTTGACGTAGTTGAGGTCCTTCTCCTTGGCCCGCGCCTCGAGCGGGTCGGCGGAGGCGGAGTCCTCGAGCGCCGCGTGGCTCTCGTGCCGGAAGGCGGCGTTCTCGTCGAGGGTCACCTTGGCGTCGAGCGCGAGCACGGTGCCGTCGGGCGCCTTGGCCAGCGGGTTGACCTCGACCAGGGTGGCGTCCTCCTTGGCGAAGACGTCCCACAGCTGCACGGCGATGGCGATCACCTGGTCGCGCACCTCGGGGGCGAACCCGGCGGCGTCGACGATCTCCGCGGCCTTGGCGGTGTCGACGCCGACCGTGGCGTCGACCGGGATGCGGGCGAGCGCCTCGGGACGCTCGACGGCGAGCTGCTCGATCTCCATACCGCCCTCCACGCTGGCCATGGCCAGGAAGGTGCGGTTGGCGCGGTCGAGGAGGTAGGAGAAGTAGTACTCCTCGGCGATGTCGCTGGCCTGGGCCACCATGACGCGGTGGGTGATGTGGCCCTTGATGTCCAGGCCGAGGATGTCCTGGGCCCGGGCACGCGCCTCGTCGGCGTCGTCGGCCAGCTTCACGCCGCCGGCCTTGCCGCGCCCACCGGTCTTCACCTGCGCCTTGACGACGACGCGCGAGCCGATCTCCCGCGCGATCGCCTCGGCCTGGTCGGGTGTCTCGGCCACGCCGCCGGGCAGCACGGGCACGCCGTGCGAGGCCAGCAGGTCACGCGCCTGGTACTCGAAGAGATCCACGAACGAGCACCGTAGCTCCCGCGTTGCGGGCCCGCGTCACCGGCGTGAGACGTGCGAGCAGGGTCACAGCGCCGCGTCCGAGGCGGATCCGGAACACCCCTGGTCACGGTGCAGCGCGGCGACGACGTCCTCGGGCGGGGTGCCGTCGGGGAAGGCCCGGACGCCGTCCGGGACACCGTCGCCGTCGCCCAGGACGAAGGGGGTGACGTCGTCGGCACCGGCCGCGGCCAGCCGCTCGAGCACCCCCGCGAGCAGCTCCGGCGGCGCGCCGGCCAGCCCGACGGCGTCGGCGTCCTCCTGGACGACGGTGGCGGCCAGCCGGCCGGCCGAGGCCGGGACGCCGGTGAGCACCACCTCGGCGCCGGCGTCGCGCAGCGCGCGGGCCAGCGCCACGGCGCGCGGGTCGTCGGCTCCCCCGGGCCCGGCGACGACGACGCGCAGCCGCTCGGTGCTCACCCGCCGGCCGTCCGCCCGACCCGCCAGGCGAGCACGGTGAGCAGCGCGTAGGCCAGGCCCGCGACCAGCAGGCCGGCACCGGGCACGGTCCACTCGAGGTCCGGGGAGGCCACCGCGTCGCGCAGGCCGGTCAGCCCGGCGGCGAGCACGGTCACGGTGAGGGCCAGCAGCCCGCCGACGGCCGCCAGCCGCGGCCGGAGCGAGGGCGCGAGGACGGCGGCCAGCAGCACCGCGCCGGCCAGCAGCAGCCCGCCCAGCAGCGCCAGACCCGGCCGCTCGAGCAGCGCCTGCGGGCCCTGCTGCTCGACGACCACCTCCAGGCCGGTGGCCGGGTCGTCGACCAGCCGGTCGGGGACGTCGGCGGCCGGCAGCGCCAGGCACAGCACGGTCAGCACGCCCAGCAGCACCGCGGCACCGGCCAGCCCGGGCCGGGCCGGGTCGAGGGCGCCGCGGTCCTCCATGCGCGTGCGGCTCCACACCAGGACGGCGCACCCGCCGGCGAGGACGGCCAGGCCCAGCGCGGCGACCTGCAGCAGCCAGCCGGGGCCGGTCTCGACCGAGCTGGTGAGCACCCGCTCGCCGGCCAGCACCTCGATGCCGGGGCGCACCGTCGAGGAGCTGCCCCGGTAGAGCTCGATGAGCAGCCCGCCGACCGCGAGCGCCCCGCCCACCGCGGCGGCGGCCAGGCCGAAGCGCGGGACGCGGCCGGCCGCCAGCCCGGCACCGACCGCGACGGAGACCAGCGGGACGAGCAGCCCGGCCAGCACGGCGCCCGGGCCCCCGCCCAGGGTCAGCTCCTCGCCGCCGACGACCAGGTAGCGGGGGAAGAGCGCGGCCGCGCCGGCCAGCCCGGCCAGGACGAGGAGGACACCGGCGACCCGGGCCCCCGTGGGGACGTCGCCGACGAGCAGTCCGTCCGCAGCAGCACGGGGACGGTCGACCGTCGTGGTGCGGCCACCGGACGTCGTCCCTCGCCGGTCGGGCGCGGGGCGACGGGCCCGCGCGGCCGCCGGGCCGGTGCGCCGGGCGGTGCCGCCCCGGGTGCGGTCGTCGCGGACTGAGCGGTCCCGGCCGGCCACGGGTCCCCCTTCGTCGAGAAGTGTCACGAACCGGACTCGATGTCGTCGAGATCCGGTGCCGTCTCGTGTGACCGTCGCCACACCTGGGCATTACCGTCCTGTGAACGGAGCACGACAGCGGTGCTCCGGTCGCCGACGGGCTCTCGGCTCCCGGGACCACGACGGCGGCCCGTGAACGGGGAGGACCAGCTCATGCGAGCGACCGAAGAAGCCGGGCGCCGTCCAGAGTCGCACACCGAGGAGCTCCTCCCGGGAGCGCCACGGGACCTCCTGCGGGCGCTCGCCTCCCCCTCCGGTGTCGCCGGCGGCCTGGCCGAGCTGGCCTGGGTCGGCGCCCACGCACTGCTCTACCCGCTGGGCGCGCGCACCGAGGTGCTGCGGCTGGACCCCCGCGTGCGGCCCGGTGAGCAGCCCCCCGCCGTCCGCGCGCTGTTCGCCGCCGACCCGCTCGCCGCCCGCATCCCCGTGCTGCTGGTGCACGGGCTGGTCGACAACCGCTCGATCTTCACCCTCATGCGCCGCGGCCTGCGCCGGCGCGGCTTCGCCCAGGTGTGCACCTGGAACTACAGCCCCTTCCTCGGCGACGTCGCCGCGGGCGCCCGCGACCTCGGCGCGCACATCGAGCGGATCTGCGCGCAGACCGGACACGACCAGGTGCACGTCGTCGGGCACAGCCTGGGCGGGCTCATCGCCCGCTACCACGTCCAGCGGCAGGGCGGCGCCGAGCGCGTGCGGTCGCTGGTGACCCTGGGGACGCCGCACGGCGGTTCGGTGCTGGCCCACCTGCTGCCCACCCCGATGATCCGCCAGCTGCGGCCGGGGTCGGCGGTGCTGCAGGAGCTCGCCCTGCCCGCGCCCGGCTGGTCCACGCCGGTGACCGCTGTCTACAGCGACCTCGACCAGGTCGTCGTCCCCTCCCGCGCGGGACGCTGCGACCACCCCGACCTCGGGGCGCGCAACGTGCTCGTCCGCGGCGTCGGGCACATGACGCTGCCGTTCCACCGGGGCGTCGTCGACGAGGTCGCCGCCACCCTCGCCGGGCTGCGCACCGCCACGCCCGTCCGGCCGGCCCCGGCCGCGGTCGCCTGAGGCCTTCCTCACCGACGGCAGACTTGGCGACACGCAGCGTCGCCTGCCGGGTCCGGACCTGACGCAACGTTACGGTCCGATCACGGCGCCGGTACCCACCGGCGGGCGCCTCCCCGGCGCCTCCACCGCCGTCGCTCCCCCGACGGGCCGCCCCGCGCGGCTGCCCCGGGAGCGTGGACGAAGGGTGTCCCGTGACCCGGCAGAGTGGTCCCGCGCTCCTCGAGCGCCCGGCGGGTGGTCCCCCGCCCGTCACCGCCGCGCCGGCGCCGTCCGCGGACCGGGGCGAGGACGCCGGCCGGCCGGCCGGGCCCGCCGCGCGCCGTGCCGTCCGCCGCCCGCCGGGACGGCGGGGACCGCTGTGGCTGGCCGCCCTCGTGGCCGGCGCCGTCCTCGCCGGTGTCCCCGCCTTCACCGGTGGCACCCCCGCCCCGACCACCGTCAGCGCCGCCGATTACGGCCTGGGCGCGGCCGACATCGGCCTGACCGGGGCCCTGGAGGACGCCGAGGCCCGCCGCGGCATCTCCGAGGCCGAGGCGCAGCGGCGGCTCTCCGAGCTCGCCGCCTCCCGCGCCGCCCGCGAGCCGCAGGTCGTGCTGCCGGCGCAGGGCCGCATGACCACCTGCTTCTGCATGCGCTGGGGTCAGATGCACTACGGCATCGACCTCGCCGGCCCGCTCGGCACGCCGATCTACGCGGCCGCCGACGGGGTCGTGCTCCGCGCCGGCCCGGCCTCCGGCTACGGCAACGCCGTCTGGATCCAGGACGCCGACGGCAACGTGCACGTCTACGGCCACATGCGCTACTACGACGTCGAGGCCGGCGACCTCGTGCACGCCGGTGACCAGATCGCCAAGATCGGCAACGAGGGCCAGTCCACCGGTCCGCACCTGCACTACCAGATCAACCGCGGCAGCATGACCGGCCGGCCGCTGGACCCCGAGGAGTGGCTCGCCGAGCACGGCGTCACCCTCTGACCCCACCTCCGGGGGCGTTCCTCGTGCGGTGCGGGTCCTGCAGCACCCGCACCGCACGAGGAACGCCCCCGCTGCGGGACTCCCGCGACTGCTCAGAGCTTGACGAGCGGGGCGTAGCGCAGCACGAGGCGCTTGGTGCCGCCCGAGCCGAAGTCGACGGTGGCCTGCGCCTTGTCACCGGCGCCGCTGACCTCGACCACCGTGCCCAGGCCGAACGCGTCGTGGCTCACCCGGTCGCCGACCTCGACGGAGACGACCGCGCGGTTGCCACGGCCGCCGCGCAGCCCGCCGGTGGACAGCCCCGTGGCGGCCACCCGCTGCTGGGCCGACCCGGTGCTCGGCGCCGGCGTGGGGTCGAGCCGGGCCCAGTGCACGGCGTCGGTGGGCAGCTCGTCGAGGAACCGTGAGGGCGGGTTGTAGGCCGGCTGCCCCCAGCTGGTGCGCACCGTGGCGCGGGAGAGGAAGAGCCGCTGCTGGGCGCGGGTGATGCCCACGTAGGCCAGCCGCCGCTCCTCCTCCAGCTCCCGCGGGTCACCCAGCGCGCGCAGGTGCGGGAAGACGCCGTCCTCCAGCCCGGTGAGGAACACGACCGGGAACTCCAGGCCCTTGGCGGTGTGCAGCGTCATCAGCGTGACGACGCCGGCCTCGTCGCCGGAGACGGGGATCTGGTCGGCGTCGGCCACCAGCGAGACCTGCTCGAGGAAGTCGGTGACCGTGCCGCCGGGGTTGGCCGCCTCGAACTCCGCGGCGACGGAGATCAGCTCGTTGAGGTTGTCGACGCGCCCCTCGTCCTGCGGGTCGGTGCTCGCCTCCAGCTCGGCCAGGTAGCCCGTGCGGTCGAGGATGCTCTCCAGCAGCGCGGCCGGGCCCGACCCGGACTCGACCAGCTGCTCGAACTCCTCCAGCAGCGCCACGAACTCCTGCAGGTTCTTCAGCGATCGCGGCGCCAGGGTGGTGATCTCGCCGCAGCGGCGCAGCGCCGAGGCGAAGGCGATCCGCTCGCGGTCGGCGAACTGCTCGACGCAGGACTCCGCCTTGTCGCCGATGCCGCGCTTGGGGGTGTTGATCACCCGGCGCAGGCTGACCACGTCGGCCGGGTTGGCGACCACCTTGAGGTAGGCGATCGCGTCGCGGACCTCCTTGCGCTCGTAGAAGCGCACCCCGCCGACGACCTTGTAGGGCATGCCGACGCGGATGAACACCTCCTCGAAGACACGGGAGGCGTTGTTGGTCCGGTAGAAGACGGCGATGTCCCTGGGGGCCGCCTTGCCCTCGTCGACCAGCGCGTCGACCTGCTCGGCGACCCAGGCGGCCTCGTCGTGCTCGTTCTCGGCGACGTAGCCCTCGATCAGCTCGCCGTCGCCGGCGTCGGTCCACAGGTTCTTGGGGCGGCGGCCGGTGTTCTTGGCGATGACGGTGTTGGCCGCCTTGAGGATCCGCTGCGTGGAGCGGTAGTTCTGCTCGAGCAGGATCGTCGTGGCCTGCGGGTAGTCGCGCTCGAACTCGTCGATGTTGCGGATCGTCGCGCCGCGGAAGGCGTAGATCGACTGGTCGGCGTCGCCGACGACGCACAGCTCGGCCGGCGGCACCGGCCCCTCACCGGTGCCGACCAGCTCGCGGACGAGCACGTACTGCGCGTGGTTGGTGTCCTGGTACTCGTCGACCAGCACGTGCCGGAAGCGGCGCCGGTAGTGCTCGGCGACGTCGGGGAAGGCCTGCAGCAGGTTGACCGTCGTCATGATCAGGTCGTCGAAGTCCAGCGCGTGCGCCTCGCGCAGCCGCCGCTGGTAGAGCGTGTAGGCCTCCTTGAGCACCTTCTCCGGTGCCGTCTGGGGGTCGTAGGACTCCTCGTCGACCAGCTCGTTCTTCAGGTTGGAGACCTGCGCGGCGAGGCTGCGGCCCGGGTAGCGCTTGGCGTCGAGGTCCAGGTCGCGGGCGACCATGGTCATCAGCCGCACGGAGTCGCCCTGGTCGTAGATCGTGAACGAGGACTTCAGGCCCAGCTTGGCCGCCTCGGCGCGCAGGATGCGCACGCACATCGAGTGGAACGTCGAGACCCACATGGCGCGGGCGCGGGGGCCCACGAGCTGGGCGACGCGCTCCTTCATCTCGCCGGCGGCCTTGTTGGTGAACGTGATCGCCAGGACCTCGCCGGGCTGGACGCCGCGGGCGCCGAGCAGGTAGGCGATCCGGTGCGCGAGCACGCGGGTCTTGCCCGAGCCGGCGCCGGCGACGATGAGCAGCGGGCCGCCCTCGTGGACGACGGCCTGGCGCTGGGGGCCGTTGAGGCCCGCCAGCATGCGGTCCAGTTCCCGGCCGGCCGAGCCGGGGGCGGAACGCTGGAGCGCGGCGGTACCGGGGAGGGCCTGCTGCACGCTGCTCATAGCCACACCACTGTAGTTCGCACGGACGACGCCCCCGCCCGGCGCCGGACCGGCCGTGGCGCCGGCCCGGAGTGGTGTGACACACTCCCCGCGTGCTGCTCGCCGTCACCGAGTTCTACTACGGACACCGGGTCCCGGTGTCCGTCGCCGCTGGCTGAGCAGCCGCCGCAACGAACGCCCCGGGCCCGAGGAGCCCGGGGCGTTTCTCGTTCTCGGGGTCCGACGGCCACCGCCCCGCCCCGGAGGAACCGATGACCGCCATGCTCCCCACCGAGCCCGCCACCGTGCCGGACGCCGACGCCCGCATCGCCGAGCTGCGCGAGGACATCGACGCCTGCGACGCCGAGCTGATCCGGCTGGTGCAGCGCCGGCTGGCCGTCTCCTCCGAGATCGGCCGCCTGCGCCGGGAGTCCGGCGGCACCCGCCTGTCGCTGGCGCGCGAGCAGCAGGTGATCGCCCGCTTCCAGGACGCGCTCGGTCCCGACGGCGCCGCGCTCGGCATGATGCTGCTCCGTCAGGGCCGCGGCCGGCTCTGAGGAGCCCCCCGGCACGCTCGCGGCGGGGCCCTGGACGGGGGCCGCCCCGTCACGTCCCGCGCGGCTGCGTCGTCTCCACGGACACCCGATGGAGAGGACACCGCCATGACCGGCACCGGCACCGCCCGCATCCCGCTCGACCCGCCGCGCACGCTCGTCACCCGCGCCGTCGACCGGTACTCGCGCCGGACCTACGGCGCCCGGCTCGACCCCGCCGCCGCGATGGGACACCACCCGCGGCTGCTGCTCACCCAGCTCCGCCACGAGCGGTCCCTCGCCCAGTGGGACCGGCTCGACCCCACGCTGGAGTCGCTCGCCGTCATGTCCGCCGCGGTCACCGTCGGCTGCTCCTGGTGCGTCGACTTCGGCTGGTGGGTGACCACCCAGGCGGGCGTGGACCCGGCCAAGCGGGGCGCGGTCCCCGCCTGGCGGGACAGCGACACGCTCACCGACCTCGAGCGGCGGGTCGTGGAGTACGCCGAGGCCATGAGCACCCGCCCATGGGCGTCACCGACGAGATGGTCGCCGGGCTGCGCCGCGACCTCGACGACGCCGCCCTGGTCGAGCTCACGACGATGGTCGCCGTGGAGAACGGCCGGGCCCGCGTCGCCGACGCCGAGGACGCCGTCCAGGACGCGTGGCTGCGCTGGTCGGCCGCCGACCGGGACGACGTCGCCGACCCGCGCGCCTGGCTGGTGCGGACGACGACCCGGCTGGCGCTGGACCGCCTGACCTCCGCCCGCGCCCGCCGGGAGACCCACGTCGGCCCGTGGCTGCCCGAGCCGCTGCTCACCGAGCATGCGGGCGACCCGGCCGACGAGGCGGTGCTCGGCGACGAGGTCTCGCTGGCGCTGCTCGTCGTCCTCGAGAGCCTGTCCCCCGCCGAGCGGGCGGTGTTCGTCCTGCGCGAGGTGTTCGCCGTGCCCGCCGCGGAGGTCGCCGCGGCCCTGGGCCGGTCGGAGGCCGCGGTCCGGCAGCTCGGGCACCGGGCGCGCGAGCACGTCGCCGCCCGCCGTCCCCGCTTCGACGCCGACCGGCGGGCGCACCGCGAGGTCACCGAGCGCGTCCTGGCCGCCTGCCTGGGCGGTGACGTCGACGCGCTGGTGGCCGCGCTCGCTCCCGGGGCGGTCCTGGTGACCGACGGCGGAGGGCGGGCGAAGGCGGCGCTGCGCCCGATCACCGGTGCGGACGAGGTGGCCCGCTTCCTCACCGCCGTCGTCTCCGGCGGGGCGTCGCTTCCGGGGCTCCGGATCGGCCTGGCGGAGGTCAACGGCCGGCCCGGGGTGGCCGCCTGGACCGACGAGGGCCCCTACGTCGCGGTCTCGCTCGTCGTCACCGGCGGGCTGGTGGAGCAGGTCCTCGTCGTGCTGAACCCCGACAAGCTCTCCGGGCTGAGGGCCGCCACGGGAGCCGCATAGGCTCCGCCGGTGACCGCGCCCCCACCCCGCAAGCCCGCCGAGCACGTCGAGCGCGCCCTCTGCGTGCTCGCCCACCCGGACGACGTCGACTTCGGCAGTGCGGGCACGGTGGCGACCTGGACGGCGGCGGGCACCCAGGTCACCTACTGCATCGTCACCGACGGCGACGCGGGCGGCTTCGACGAGACCCCGCGGGAGCGGATGGGTCCCCTGCGACGGGAGGAGCAGCGGGCGGCGGCCGCGGCGGTCGGTGTCACCGACGTCCGGTTCCTCGGCCACCCCGACGGCCGCCTGGAGCTCACCCTCGACCTGCGCCGCGACATCTCCCGCGTCATCCGGCAGGTGCGCCCGCAGCGGGTGCTCACCAGCTCGCCGGAGCGCTGGTACGAGCGGATCGGCGCCAGCCACCCCGACCACATGACCGTGGGCGAGTCGACGCTGCGCGCGGTCTACCCCGACGCCCGCAACCCGTTCGCGTTCCCCGAGCTGCTCGCCGACGAGGGGCTCGACGCCTGGACGGTGGGCGAGGTGTGGCTCGGTGCCAGCCCGCGCGCCGACCACGCCGTCGACGTCACCGACGTCGTCGAGCTGAAGTTCGCGGCGCTGAAGAGCCACGTGACGCAGGTCAGCCACGTCGACGACCTCGAGGAGTTCGTCACCGGCTGGATGGCGCAGACCGCCCGCCGCTTCGGCCTGCCCGAGGGCCACCTCGCCGAGGCCTTCCACGTCGTCCACACGGCGTGACCTGTCGCCCTCCCGGGCTCCCACCGCGGCCACGTGCCGTCCCCCAGCCGCGCTGAGTCCCACCGCGCAGGGCGCTCTCGTCCTCCTGCCAGCCGCGCGAGAGGCGGTCAGAGGAGTCGGTTCGTCGCGGCCCAGCGGGTGAGCTCGTTGCGGTTGGACAGCTGCAGCTTGCGCAGCACGTTGGAGGCGTGCGACTCGACCGTCTTCACCGAGATGAACAGGCGCGAGCCGATCTCGCGGTAGGTGTAGCCGCGGGCCAGCAGCTGCATGACCTCCCGCTCGCGGGCGCTGAGCAGGTCCAGGCCGGGGTCGGTCGCCGGGTCCTCGGCCCGGGGGGCGGACGGCGCGCTGGCGGCGAAGGCGTCGAGCACGAAGCCGGCCAGCCGGGGGCTGAAGACGACGTCGCCCTCGGCCACCCGCTGCACCGCGGCGCGCAGGTCCGGCCCCGAGATGGTCTTGGTGACGTAGCCGCGGGCTCCGGCGCGGATGACCGCGATGACGTCCTCGGCGGCGTCGGACACCGACAGCGCCAGCCAGCGGGTCTCCGGCAGCTCGGCACGCAGGGCCTCGAGCACCGCGCGCCCGTCGCCGCCGGGCAGGTGGACGTCGAGCAGCACCACGTCGGGGGCGGCGGCCCGGATGCCGGCGATGGCGGAGTCGACGTCGGCGGCCTCGCCCACCACGGTGACCGCGTCGCCCAGCTCGTGGCGCACCCCGGCGCGGACCATCGCGTGGTCGTCGACCAGGAACACGCGGGTGCTCACGCGGCGGCCTCGCGGGGCAGCACCAGCTCCACCTCGGTGCCCTCGCCCGGCGCCGAGCGGACCGTCGCCGTCCCGCCGATGCGGGCCACCCGCCCGGTCACCGAGTCGCTCAGCCCGCGCCGGTCGCCGGGCACCGCGGCCGGCTCGAAGCCGGTGCCGCGGTCGCGGACGAACACCGACACCGACTGGGCGGTCACCTCGGTGTACAGGTCGGCCGAGGCCACGCCGGCGTGCTTGGCCGCGTTGACCAGTGCCTCGCGGGTGGCCGCCCCGAGCGCGGCGAGCGCGTCGTCGACCGGCGCGTCGCCGACGACGACCGGGTCGATCGTGAGCGCGTGGTCGGCCTCGACCTCGGCGACCATCTGCGAGACCAGGCCGGCCCACGTGCCGCCGGCCGCGGTCGCCGGCTCGTAGAGCCAGCTGCGCAGCTCGCGCTCCTGGCTGCGGGCCAGCCGGGCGACGGCCTGCTGGTCGCCGGCGTGCCGCTGGATGAGCGCCAGGGTCTGCAGCACCGAGTCGTGCAGGTGCGCGGCCACGGCGGCGCGCTCCTCCGACCGGATGCGGGCGGTGCGCTCGGCGGCGCGGGAGTCGAGCAGCCGGCGCCACAGCGGCGCGGTGCCCAGCACCAGGCCGGCGAGGATCACCAGGGTCGCGGCGAACCCGTTGCGGGCGTTGGCCAGCTGGCCGGTGGTGGCCAGCAGCAGCACCACGCCGCCGGCGGCGAGCACCGCGCCGCCGGCCAGCACCCACGGGACGCCGGGCCGGGCCAGGGTGCGGTCGGTGTCGAGCTGGCGCCAGATGACGGCCAGGCCGCCGCCGAGCAGCAGCAGCGGTGCGACGAGGTCGCCGCCGCCCCAGGTGGCGAGGTTGCCCAGCAGCACCACGGCGCCCAGCCCGGTGAGCACCAGGCCGAGGGT
The DNA here is from genome assembly GCF_900115505.1 of Geodermatophilus dictyosporus. Taxonomy (GTDB): domain Bacteria; phylum Actinomycetota; class Actinomycetes; order Mycobacteriales; family Geodermatophilaceae; genus Geodermatophilus; species Geodermatophilus dictyosporus. The sequence continues at coordinate 496,066 of NZ_FOWQ01000002.1, forward strand.
CTGCCGCCGGCTGGGCTCGGCGGCCCCGGGCGCCGCGACGACCTCCCCCTGCGGGACGAAGAACCACAGCAGCGCGTAGACGACGACGCCGATGCCGGCAGCGGTGGCCAGCGCGACCAGCACCACCCGGACGACGAGCGGGTCGACGCGCAGGTGCGCCGCCGTCCCCGCCGCGACCCCGGCCAGCAGCCGGCCGGAGCGGGGCCGGACCAGCGGGGGGCGGTCCACCGTGGCGACCGCGACCGCGGCCGGGGCGGGTGCGGCCGGAGCCGGAGCGGCCGCGGGCGCGGGCGCGGGTGCCGGCGCGGGTGCGCCCACGGGGGTCGTCGCCGTCCTCGTCACGGCGACGATCGTCGCACCGCGCGACCCCGTCCCGGTACCGGGAAGCCCCCGGAGGAGGCGGACCAGGGTCGGATGGGGGCCTTCCCCGATACCGGGCGGGCGGTCCCCTCGGCACGCTCCCTGCCATGACCGCCGCACCCCCTCCCGCTCCCCCGGCCGAACCACCGCCGATCACCCGTCCCTCGCTCCGGCGCAGCCGCACCGACAAGGTCGCCGGCGGTGTCGCCGGCGGGCTGGCCGAGTACAGCGGCATCGACCCGCTGCTCTGGCGGGTCGGCTTCGTCGCCCTCACCCTCGCCGGTGGCTCCGGCGTCCTCGTCTACGCCCTGCTGTGGCTGCTGATGCCGGCCGGGCCGCGCACCCGCGCCGACGGCGTCCCGGCCGAGCCGGCCGGTCCCCGCTCCCCCGTCGCCGCGTTCACCGTCGCGGGGCTGCTGATCATCGTCGGGCTGCTGGTCCTCGTCACCCGCTACACCGACCTCGACCTCGGCTCGCGCGGCTTCCTCGCCTCCGCCCTGCTGGTCGTGGGCCTGGGGCTGGTGGCCTCGAGCCTCAGCCGCGGCCGCTCGCCGCGCGGCGGGCTGATCGCCGTCGGTGCCGTCCTGTCGCTGGCGGTGCTGTTCACCTCCGCCGTGCCCGAGATCGACGACGAGGTCGGGGGCATCGGCGACCAGGACCACCGGCCGACCTCGGTCGCCGACGTGCGCAGCACCTACAGCGTCGGCGCCGGCGACCTCGACCTCGACCTGTCCCGGCTCGACGTCGGCGAGGTCGACACGCCGCTGGAGGTGCGCGTCGACCACGGCCTGGGCGACCTCGACGTGACCGTGCCCGACGACTTCGACGTCCGCGTCGACGTCGAGCACGGCCTCGGCGACGTCGACCTGTTCGACCAGGGCCCCGACGGCGGCCTGTTCCGCGGGGACGACGGTGACGGCGACGTCGACCTCGTCCTGACCATCCACTCCGGCCTCGGTGACGTGGAGGTGTCCCGTGCCTGACTACAGCGAGTTCCCCACCACCCCGACCGGCTGGCAGGAGCGCGCGCTGGCCGACCAGTGGCAGTACCCCACCGCGCTGGAGACCCGGGACGCCCCGCTGCCGCCGCGGCGCCGGCCGGACCTGGTGACCCTCGTCCCGGGCGTCGTCTACGTCGTCCTCGCACTGGTGGTCCTCGCCGGGGTCGCCCTGCCGCTGGACCTCCTGGCCGACGGCGGCCTGCTCTGGCTGCTGCTGGTGGGCGCCGGTGTCGCGCTCCTGGTCACCGAGCTGCGCAGGACCCGCCGCAGGCGCGGCTGACCACCACGGGGGCGGACAGCAGGAGGGCCCGGGGAGCACCCGCTCCCCGGGCCCTCCGTCGTGGTCAGCCGGCCACCCGGGCGCAGAAGGCGAGCGCGTGCCGCCAGAGCGCCTCGGTGGCCACCGGGTCGTACTCGGCGGGCAGGCCCGGGTCGGTGAACAGGTGTCCCTCCCCCGGGTACTCGAACGCCTCCAGCTCCCCGCCGGCGGCCGCCACCTCGTCGGCGAGCTGCGCGGCCCACCCGGCGGACCGGAGGGGGTCCCCGGCGGCGGTGTGCAGCTGCGCCGGCAGCCCCGCCGGCCAGGACGGGGCCCCGAGCACCGCCACCGGCAGCGCGCCGGAGAACAGCAGCACCCCGGCGCACCGGCGCCGCGTGGCGACGTACTCGGCCATGCCCGCGCCGTTGGAGAACCCCGCGGCCACGAAGCCGTCGGGCAGGTCGCGGACCGCCTCGAGCGCCGCCGCCATCAGCGCCGGGAACCCCACCGACCCGGCGTGCGCGCCGGCCTCCGCGTAGTCGTCGAAGAACCGGCCGCCGTACTGGTCGACGACGAGGACGTCGTGCCCGGCGGCGCGCAGCCGGCCGGCGGCGTCGAGGACCCCGGCACGGACGCCGAGGACGGAGTGGAACAGCGCGATGGATGCCATGCCCGCCACGGTGCCGGTGTCCCGGTGACACCGTCCTGTCACCGTCTCCGGGCAGGATCACGGCCGTGAACCGCACCGACCGCCTGCACGCGCTCACCGAGGAGCTGCGCCGGGCCGGGCGCCGCGGGCGGACGGCGCAGCGGCTGGCCTCCTGGCTGGAGGTCTCCACCCGCACGGTCAAGCGCGACGTCAGCGCGCTGCAGCAGGCGGGCGTGCCGATCTGGGCGAGCGCCGGCCCGGGCGGCGGCTACGTGCTCGACGCGGCCGCGACCCTCCCGCCGGTCAACCTCACGCCGGCGCAGGCGGTGGCAGTGGCCGTCGCGCTGGCCGGGTCGGGGGACGCGCCCTTCGCCGTCGACGGCCGGGCGGCCCTGGAGAAGGTGCTCGACGTGATGGCGCCCCAGGCACGGGCGGAGGCCGAGCGACTCGGGGGCCGGGTGTGGGTGCGCGCGCCGTCCGGGGTGCGGCCGGGCACCGCCGCGGTGGTCGAGCGGGCGCTGGGAGAGCGCCGCGTCCTGGCGATCACCTACCGCGACCGGGAGGGGACGCCGTCACGCCGGCGGGTGGAGCCGCGGCTCGTGGCCCGCACCGGCGGCCACTGGTACCTGGTCGGCTGGTGCCGGGAGCGGGACGCGCCACGCTGGTTCCGGTGGGACCGCATCGAGGCCGCCGACCTGACGACCGAGCCGGCACCCGAGCGCGACCCCGCCCTCTACGGCACCCCGCCGCCCGACGCCCACGCCGTGAGGTCCCCGTGGTGACCTGCTGGAACGGCCCTCCTGCAGGGTCCCGCTGCGAGCCTGCGAGCAGTGGGGGCAGGAGGGTCCTCACTCCCACTCGATGGTGCCGGGCGGTTTGCTCGTCACGTCGAGGACGACCCGGTTGACCTCGGGGACCTCGTTGGTGATCCGGGTGGAGACGCGCGCCAGCAGGTCGTAGGGCAGCCGGGTCCAGTCGGCGGTCATGGCGTCCTCGCTGGACACCGGCCGCAGCACGACCGGGTGGCCGTAGGTGCGCCCGTCGCCCTGCACGCCCACCGAGCGGACGTCGGCCAGCAGCACCACCGGGCACTGCCAGATCTCGCGGTCCAACCCGGCGGCGGTGAGCTCGGCACGCACGATGGCGTCGGCCCGCCGCAGCACGTCGAGCCGCTCCCGGGTCACCTCGCCGACGATGCGGATGCCCAGCCCCGGGCCGGGGAACGGCTGGCGCCACACCATCGACTCGGGCAGCCCGAGCTGCAGTCCGACCTCGCGGACCTCGTCCTTGAACAGCGTCCGCAGCGGCTCGACGAGGGTGAACTGGAGGTCCTCGGGCAGCCCGCCGACGTTGTGGTGGCTCTTGATGTTCGCCGTCCCGGTGCCGCCGCCGGACTCGACGACGTCGGGGTAGAGGGTCCCCTGCACGAGGAAGTCGACCGACTCCCCGTGCTCCTTCGCGTCGCCGACGACGTCGAGGGCGGCCTGCTCGAACACCCGGATGAACTCGCGGCCGATCGTCTTGCGCTTCTGCTCCGGGTCGGCGAGGCCGGCGAGCGCGGTGAGGAACTGCTCGCGGGCGTCGACGACCCGCAGGTCCACCCCGGTGACGGCGACGAAGTCCCGCTCGATCTGCTCGGTCTCGCCCTCGCGCATGAGCCCGTGGTCGACGTAGACGCAGGTCAGCCGGTCGCCGATGGCCCGCTGCACGAGTGCTGCGGCGACGGCGGAGTCCACCCCGCCGGACAGCGCGCACAGCGCGCGCCCCTCCCCCACCTGCGCACGGATCCGCTCGACCTGCTCCTCGACGACGTTGGCCATCGTCCAGGTGGGCTCGAGGCCGGCGATGTCGAACAGGAAGTGCTCGAGCACCGTCTGCCCGTGGGCGGTGTGGCGCACCTCCGGGTGGAACTGCACCCCGGCCAGCCGCCGGTCGACGTCCTCGAAGGCGGCGACCGGCGCGCCCGTGGAGGTGGCGGTGACGGTGAACCCGGGCGGGGCGGCGCTGACGGCGTCGCCGTGGCTCATCCACACCGACTGCTCGACCGGCAGGGTCCCGAACAGCCGCCCGCCGGTGGTGACCGTCAGCGGCGTGCCGCCGTACTCGCGGTCGCCGGTGCGGGCCACGGTGCCGCCGAGGGAGGCGGCCATCGCCTGGAAGCCGTAGCAGATGCCGAACGCCGGCACCCCGCCCTCGAACAGCGCCGGGTCGAGCTGCGGCGCCCCCTCCGCGTAGACGCTCGACGGCCCGCCGGAGAGCACGATCGCCGCGGGCTCCCGGGCGAGCACCTCGTCGGCGGACACCGACGAGGGCACGATCTCGGAGTAGACGCCGGCCTCGCGGATGCGCCGGGCGATGAGCTGGGCGTACTGCGCGCCGAAGTCGACGACGAGGACGGTCGGGAAGTCCATCAGTCGGATCGACCGCCGATGACGAGGTCCACCCGCTGGAACTCCTTGAGGTCGCGGTAGCCGGTCTTGGCCATCGTGCGGCGCAGCGCCCCGAAGAGGTTGGTGCGCCCGTCGGCGGTCTCGGCCGGGCCGAGCAGCACCTGCTCGAGCGTCCCGGCGGCCGGGACCGGTGCCGACGTCCCGCCACGCGGCAGCCGCGGGTGGGCGGCCACCGAGTCCCACCAGACGCCGCCGGCCGGGGCCTCCCGCGCGGCGCGCAGCGGCTCGCCGATCTGCACGGCGTCGGCCCCGCAGGCCAGCGCCCGCGCGATCGCCCCGCTGGTCTCGATCCGGCCGTTGGCGATGACGTGCACGTACCGCCCGCCGGTCTCGTCGAGGTAGTCGCGGCGGGCGGCCGCGGCGTCGGCGATCGCGCTGGCCAGCGGCACCCGGATGCCCATGACGGCGTCGGCGGTGGAGAAGCTGTCGGCGCCCACGCCGACGACCACGCCGGCCGCGCCGGTGCGCATGAGGTGCAGCGCGGTCGTGTAGTTGGCCGCGCCGCCGACGACCACCGGGACGTCGAGGTCGGCGATGAACTCCTTGAGGTTGAGCGCGGCGCCCTGGGTGGTCACGTGCTCGGCGGAGACGATCGTGCCCTGGATGACCAGCAGGTCGACCCCCGCGGCGAGCACCGCGGGCGCCAGCTGCTCGGTGTGCTGGGGCGAGACCCGCACCGCCGTCGTGACCCCGGCGTCGCGCACCTCCTTGATCCGCGCGGTGATCAGGTCCGGCTTGACCGGCTCGGCGTAGACCTGCTGCAGCAGCGCCACCGGCAGCGACGCCTCGGCGGCGGCGTCGCACAGCTGCCGGTACACCGGCAGCGGGTCGTCGTAGCGGGTCCACAGGCCCTCGGCGTTGAGCACGCCGAGGCCGCCGGCCTGACCGACCGCGATGGCCGTCGCCGGGCTGACGACGGCGTCGCTGGGGCTGGTGACCAGCGGGATGTCGAACCGGAAGGCGTCGATCTGCCAGGCCGTGGAGACGTCGTCGACGTCGCGGGTCCGGCGGGAGGGCACGATCGAGACCTCGTCGAGGTCGTAGCCCCGGCGGGCGAAGCGGTTGAGGCCGATCTCGACGGTGTCGCGCGCGGGCATCGTCAGCGTCCTCGGTAGTTGGGGGCCTCGACGGTCATCTGGATGTCGTGCGGGTGGCTCTCGGTCAGGCCCGCCGAGGTGATGCGGGTCAGCCGGCCGCGCTCCTGCAGGTCGGCGACGGTGGCCGCGCCGGCGTAGCCCATCGACGCGCGCAGCCCGCCGACGAGCTGGTGGGCGACGGTGGCCAGCAGCCCGCGGTAGGGCACCTGGCCCTCGATGCCCTCGGGGACGAGCTTGTCGTCGGAGAGGACGTCGTCGGCGAAGTACCGGTCGCGGCTGAAGGACTGGTTGCCGCGCTTCTGCATGGCGCCCAGCGAGCCCATGCCGCGGTAGGTCTTGAACTGCTTGCCGTTCATGAAGACCAGCTCGCCCGGGGCCTCCTCGACCCCGGCGAACAGCCCGCCGATCATCACCGTGTCCGCGCCGGCGACCAGGGCCTTGGCGATGTCGCCGGAGTACTGCAGGCCGCCGTCGGCGATGACCGGCACGCCGGCCGGCCGCGCGGCGAGGCTGGCCTCGTAGATGGCGCTGATCTGCGGGACGCCGACGCCGGCGACCACGCGGGTGGTGCAGATCGAGCCCGGGCCGACACCGACCTTGACGGCGTCGGCGCCGGCGTCGACCAGCGCCTGCGCGCCGGCACGGGTGGCGATGTTGCCGCCGACCACCTGCACGCCGCCGTCGCCGCCGAACTCCTTCGTCACCCGGGCGACCATGTCGAGGACGGCGCGCTGGTGGCCGTGCGCGGTGTCGACGACGAGCACGTCGACACCGGCGTCGACCAGCAGGCCCGCCCGCTTGAAGGCGTCCTCGCCCACGCCGAGGGCAGCCCCGACGACGAGCCGGCCGTCGGCGTCCTTGGTGGCGTTCGGGTACTGGTCGCGCTTGACGAAGTCCTTGACCGTGATCAGGCCGCGCAGCCGCCCCGCGTCGTCGACGATCGGCAGCTTCTCGATCTTGTGCTGGGACAGCAGGCGCAGCGCGGTGTCGGCGTCGACGCCGACCGGGGCGGTCACCAGCGGCATCGGGGTCATGACGTCGCGGACGAGCCGGTGCGGGTCGGTCTCGAAGCGCATGTCGCGGTTGGTGACGATGCCGATGAGCACGCCCTCGTCGTCGACCACCGGGGCGCCGGAGATCCGGTAGCGGCCCGAGAGCGCGTCGACCTCGGCGAGGGTGTTGTCCGGTGAGCAGGTGACCGGGTTGGTGACCATGCCGGCCTCGGAGCGCTTCACCAGGTCGACCTGGCCGGCCTGCTCCTCGGCGGCGAGGTTGCGGTGCAGGACGCCGACGCCGCCGACGCGGGCCATGGCGATCGCCATGCGGGCCTCGGTGACGGTGTCCATCGCGCTGGACAGCAGCGGGACGGCGATCCGGATCCCGCGGGTCAACCGGCTGCTGGTGTCCACCTCGGCGGGGACGACGTCGGACTCACCGGGGATGAGCAGGACGTCGTCGTAGGTCAGGCCGAGCGGGGCGAACTTCGCCGGCAGCTCGGGGGTCCGGTCGTCGGGCTGCATGGTGGCCGCCACCCTCTCCATCGGCTCAGCCCCGGCCGGGCGCGCGGGAACCGTCCTCGATCGTAGGCCGGGGTCCTCCGCGGCCGGGACGCCGCTTCCCGCTGCACGTGGGGATCGGTCGGCGGGGGCGACTACCGTGGTCCCCCGGACGCGCGACCCGTGCGCCCGAGCGGCAGCGTCAGCGCCACCGGCGCGTGGGAGGAGGGCACCGTGAGTTCCTTCGACGACGAGTCCCCGGGGTCCGGCTTCGGGCCCTCGGACCCGCCACCGCCGCTGTCGATGGAGGAGCGGGCCGGCGTCCTCGACGACCTGGCCGAGCTCGAGGTCTTCCGCACGCTGCTCGAGCCCACCGGGATCAAGGGCATCGTCGTCGACTGCCCCGACTGCGACGAGGAGCACCACGTCGACTGGGCGCTGATGCAGGCCAACCTGCGCCAGCTGCTCGAGGAGGGGCAGACCGGCCGGCACGAGCCGCCGTTCGACCCCGACCCGGCCGACTACGTGAGCTGGGACTACGCCAGCGGCTACGCCGACGGGATCGCCGCGATGGCCGAGCGCGAGGAGCCCGGCGGCGGCTCCCGCGGCGGTCGGCACGCCCGCGACGACTAGCCCCGCCGTCGTCCGGAGGCGGCTGCCGGCGGACCTGTCCACGCGGGACGGCGCCGTCGCCGGACACGTCTGCGTGACGCGCGAGGGCGACGGGTGCGCCGTCAGCCGGCTGTTCGTCGCGCCGGACGCGCGCGGGCTGGACCTGGGCGCCGCGCTGCTCGGTGCGGCGACGGCCTGGGCCGCGGCGGAGGGGCTGGGGCTGGTGCTCGACGTCGTCGACGACGCGGGCCCGGCGATCGCGCTGTACGAGCGGCTCGGCTGGACGGCCGCCGGCACCCGGCCCGCCGGGTGGACGACACGGGCCGGCCACCGGCCGCTGCTGCGGGTCTACCGGGCACCCGCCGGAACGCGTCGAGGGCCCCCTCCGTCGATCGGAGGGGGCCCTCGGCGGGTGGTCGTCCGGCTCAGGTCATCATGCCGCGGCGGAAGCCGGTGGCGACCGCCTCGGCGCGGTCCTTGGCGCCGAGCTTGCGGAACAGCCGGCGCGCGTGGGTCTTGATGGTGTCCTCGGACAGGTAGAGCTCGCGGCCGATCTGGGCGTTGCTCTTGCCCTGGCTCATGCCGGTGAGCACCTGCATCTCGCGCATCGACAGGGTGACCGGCGGCGCGCTCTCGCGGACCGTCGTGCTCACGACCCGCGGGCCCGCGCCGTTGAGCGGCGCCGCCCACGAGGGCGCCGGAGCGCCCACCGAGGCCAGCGGCACCGGGGCGGCCGGCTGCGGCGGCCGGCCGTCGGCCCGCAGCCCCACCCGGGACAGGCCCAGGCCCATCTCCAGGGCGCTGGCGTCCCAGCGGAGGTACCCGCGGGCACCGACGGCGACGGCGGCACGGACCGTCTCGGCGTCGTCCGGTGCGCCGAGCACCAGCACCGGCACGGTCGGGTGGCTGCGCAGCACCTGGGTGGCCACGGTCAGGCCGGTGTCCACCGCGCGCTGGGTGCCGACCAGCAGCACGTCGGGCTGGCGGGTGGCCAGCCGCTGGACCAGCGTGGCGGCGTCACCGACGACCTCGACCCGGCCGACGAACGGCAGGGCCACCAGGCGGGAGGCGACGTCGTCGCGGACACGGCGGCGCTCGTCGTACACCCACACGGTGGTGGCACCGTGGCCGGGACCGCGCATCCTGTCGTCGATCACTGCAGCTCCTGTCTTCCCCCGGCCGTGCGGGGCGTGGGGTCACTCGACCCGGGTAACGGCACGGCCTGGAGCCACCATGAGCGTCCGGTGGGGGCGGCGACAGGCGTGCTCACCCTGCGGGGGGAGACGGTGGGCGGGAAAATGTCGGACCCCACTGTGTTTGACCCCGGGGACCCTCGGGCACCGGCTCCCGTGCAGCCGGGTCGCCCCCTCCGGCTCGCCGAGCCGAGGAGGACACAGATGGCTGACATCCGCCGACTGCCGACACCCGTGGCCGAGGTGTGGGACTGGCAGCTCCACGGCTCGTGCCGCGGTGAGAGCACCGCCCTGTTCTTCCACCCCGACGGCGAGCGCGGTCCGGCCCGGGCGCGGCGCCAGGCGGCCGCCAAGGCCGTGTGCGCCAAGTGCCCCGTCGTCGACGCCTGCCTCAAGCACGCGCTCAGCGTCCGCGAGCCCTACGGCGTGTGGGGCGGCATGAGCGAGGAGGAGCGGGCCCGGCTGATCGCCGCGGAACCCGCCGCCGTCGCCGCGGGGGTCTGAGCACCCACAGACGCCGAGAGGGCCGGTCCAGCAGCTGCTGGACCGGCCCTCTCGTCTGTGCGGGTCGACCCCGCCCGGTCCCCCGCCGCGAGTCGGTGAGCGGCGAGGGACCGGAGCGGCCCCCCTGCAGGGCCCCGCCGCGAGCGTGCGAGCGGTGGGGGCAGGGAGGTCCTTCCTCAGTGGCTGTGGCCGTGACCGTGCGAGTGACCGTGGGTGTGGTGCCCGGCTCCCGCGTGGTCCTCCTCCTCCGGCGCCTCGACGACGGCGGAGTCGGTGGTGAGCACCATCGCGGCGATCGACGCGGCGTTGCCCAGCGCGGCCTTGGTGACCTTGACCGGGTCGATGACGCCCTGGGCGGCCAGGTCGCCGTACTCGCCGGTGGCGGCGTTGAAGCCCTGGCCGGCGCCGAGGTCGCGGACCTTGGCGACGACGACGCGGCCCTCGAAGCCGGCGTTGTCGGCGATGCGGGCCAGCGGGGCCTCCAGCGCGCGCTGCACGGCGCGGGCGCCGGTCAGCTCGTCACCGGAGAGGTCCAGCGCGTCGACCGCGGTGGCGGCGTGCACCAGCGCGGAGCCACCGCCGGGGACGACGCCCTCCTCCACCGCGGCGCGGGTGGCGGCGATGGCGTCCTCGATGCGGTGCTTGCGCTCCTTGAGCTCGACCTCGGTGGCCGCGCCGACCCGGATGACGCCGATGCCGCCGGCGAGCTTGGCCAGCCGCTCCTGCAGCTTCTCGCGGTCCCAGTCGGAGTCGGTGGCCTCGATCTCGCGGCGGATCTGGGCGACCCGGTCGCCGATGGCCTGCTGCGTGCCGCCGCCGTCGACGATCGTGGTGGTGTCCTTGTCGACCGTCACGCGGCGGGCGGTGCCGAGCACCTCGAGGCCGACCTGGTCGAGCTTGAGGCCGACGTCCTCGCTGACCACCTGGCCGCCGGTGACGACGGCGAGGTCGGTCATGAACGCCTTGCGGCGGTCGCCGAAGTAGGGCGACTTCACCGCGACGACCTTGATCGTCTTGCGGATCGAGTTGACGACGAGGGTGGACAGCGCCTCGCCCTCGACGTCCTCGGCGACGATCAGCAGCGGGCGGGCGCCGGTGCCGAGCACCTTCTCCAGCAGCGGCAGCAGGTCGGCCAGCGCGCCGACCTTGCCCTGGACCAGCAGCACGAGGGCGTCGTCGAGGACGGCCTCCATCGCCTCGGCGTCGGTGACGAAGTAGGGCGAGAGGTAGCCCTTGTCGAACTGCACGCCCTCGGTGACGTCGAGGTCGGTGGAGAGGGTGTTGCTCTCCTCGACGGTGATGACGCCGTCCTTGCCGACCTTCTCCATCGCCTGGCTGATCAGGGCACCGACCTCGGCGTCCTGCGCGGAGATGGTGGCGACGCCGGCGATGGCGGCCTGGTCGTCGACCGGGATGGCGACCTCGTCGAGGGCCGTGGACACGGCGTCGACGGCGGCGCGCATGCCGCGGCCGAGCCCCATCGGGTTGGCGCCGGCGGCGACGTTGCGCATGCCCTCCTTGACCAGCGCCTGGGCCAGCACCGTGGCGGTGGTGGTGCCGTCACCGGCGACGTCGTTGGTCTTGGTGGCGACGTTCTTGGCCAGCTGCGCGCCGAGGTTCTCGTACGGGTCGTCGAGCTCGACCTCGCGGGCGATGGTGACGCCGTCGTTGGTGATGGTCGGGGCGCCGAACTTCTTGTCGAGGACGACGTTGCGGCCGCGCGGGCCGAGGGTCACCTTGACCGTGTCGGCGAGCTTGTCGACGCCGCGCTCGAGCGCCCGGCGGGCGTCCTCGTTGAACTTGATGATCTTGGCCATGGGGCCCTTCCGATCAGGGGAGAACAGGGTCGGACGACGACCGCCCCGGGACCCGGTCAGTCGGGTCGCCGGGGCGGTCGGGTGACGTACTGGAACGGCCTCGTCCAGAGGCTCGTCCCGAGCTCGCGGGGGATGAGGAGGACGAGGTCCTTCTACTACTTCTCGACGACGGCGAGCAGGTCGCGGGCGGAGAGCACCAGGTACTCCTCGCCGGCGTACTTGACCTCGGTGCCGCCGTACTTCGAGTAGATGACGACGTCGCCGACGTTGACGTCGAGCGGGACGCGGTTGCCGTTGTCGTCGATGCGGCCGGGGCCCACGGCGATGACCGTGCCCTCCTGCGGCTTCTCCTTGGCGGTGTCCGGGATGACCAGGCCGGAGGCGGTGGTGGTCTCGGCCTCGTTGGCCTGGACCACGACACGGTCCTCGAGCGGCTTGATGGTGACCTTGGTAGCGGTCGTCACGAGGTGACGCCCCCTTCGGGATCGGACGGCGGGTGGGTTGCACGTTGTGGCACGGGGTCTGGGCCTGCCGTCGCGGGGGTCAGGCGCGGACCCGTGTCGATTGGCACTCTACCCAGGAGAGTGCCAGCCACTCAACCGGGTCACCGGGGAGCGGGAACCGGCCCTGCGGGAGGCTGGGGCGGTGCCCGACGACGCCGTCCTGACCCATCTGCGGCTGCTGCGGACACCCGAGGGGACGGCGGCCACTGCCCGCGCCGCGGCGCTGCTCGCCGAGGGGGCCGACGTGCTGGCCGGCGTGGCCCGGCTGCGCGCGGAGGTGGGGCCGGAACTGGCCGGCCCCGCCTGGGAGCTGGCCCGGCTGCGTGCCCGCGCGCGCCCGGTCCTCGGCGCCGACGCCGACGTCCTGTTCCTCACCGCCGACACCCTCGAGCAGGCCGGCCGGCCGGAGCTCGCCGCCCGCCGCGCCGCCCGGCTGCTGGCCGACGGCACCGACTCGGCCGCCGACCTCGGCTGTGCGTCGGGCACCGACACGATCGCCCTCGCCCGGGCCGGCGCCCGGGTGCTGGCCGTCGACCGCGACCCGGTGGCCCGGGAGCTGACCGCGGTCAACGCCGCCGCGCTCGGCGTGGACGACGACGTGTGGGTGCTCGCCGGCGACGTCGTCGAGCTCGTGGACGCCGCGGGCGGCGGCGAGGTGGCCGGGTGCGGGGCCGCCGTCCTCGACCCGGCGCGGCGGGCGGACGGGCGCCGCCGGCTGCACCCCGACTCCTGGTCGCCGCCGTGGTCGACGGTGGCCACGCTGCTGGACCGGGTGCCGCGCGCGGTGGTCAAGGTGGCGCCGGGCCTGGACCACGAGCGGGTGCCCGCGGGCGTGGAGGCCGAGTGGGTGTCGGTGCGCGGCTCGATCGTGGAGGCGCTGCTGTGGGGCACCGGTGTCTCGGCGGCCTGGCGGCGGGCCACCGTCGTCCGCCGCGGGGTGGCGCACGAGCTGACCGCCGACGCGGACCCGGGACCGGCCGACGCCGGGCCGGTGCGCGGCTGGCTGCACGAGCCCGACCCCGCCGTCATCCGGTCGGGGCTGGTGTCCCTGGCGGCCACGGAGCTGGGCGCGACCCTGGTCGACCCGACGATCGCCTACCTGACCTCCGACGCCGCCGCGGACTCCCCCTGGGTCTCCTCCCACCGCGTCGACGAGGTCCTGCCCTTCAACCTCAAGCGGCTGCGCGCGCTGCTGCGGGCGCGCGGCGTCGGCCGGGTGGTGGTGAAGAAGCGCGGCTCGGCGGTCGAGCCCGAGACGCTCGGCCGGCAGCTGCGCGGCCCGGGTGCCGGGACGGCGACCGTCGTCGTCACCCGCGTGGCCGGCGCCCCGACGGCCCTCGTCTGCGACGTCGCGGGCTGAGGCGTGCGGTGCCGCTGTAACGGCCGACGGGGACCGGACATGCGGAGGGCGTGACCGTCACCGAGGACCCGCCTCCCGTGCCGACCGCCCGCCCGTCCCCACCCGGCGACCCGGTCGAGGACCTGTACCGCGAGCACGGGCGTGCCCTGCTCGGCTACGCCCTGCGCCGGTGCGCCGGTCGCGAGGAGGCCCTCGACCTCGTGTCGGACGTCTTCGTGGTGGTCTGCCGACGCCCCGACCAGGTCCCGCAGGACGAGGACGGCCGGCGGCCGTGGCTGTTCGGCGTCGCCCGGCTGACGCTGGCCAACCTGCAGCGCAGCCGGGTCCGCTCCGGCCGGCTGGGGCAGCGCCTGGCCGCCGACCTCGGCGGAGAGGCCGACGGCGTGCCCGACCCCGCGGCGCTCCTCGCCGCCCGTGCCGACGCCCGCCGCGTGCGGCAGGCGCTCGCCGGGCTGTCCGACGCCGACCGGGAGCTGCTCACCCTCGTCGCCTGGGAGGGCCTGACCCCCGCCGGGGCCGCCACCGCGCTCGGGCTGGCGCCCGGCACCGCCCGCGTCCGCCTGCACCGCGCCCGCACCCGGCTGCGCACCGCCCTCACCCGCCTCGACACCGACAGCGACACCGCTCCCGAGGAGACCCCGTGACCGCCACCGACGAGCGGCTGTCCGGCGCCGCACTGGTCAGCGACGCCGACCTGCCCGACCTCCCGCCCGGCTTCCTCCGGACCGCCCGCCGGGTGGCCGCCGCCGATCCCGGCCGGGACGGCGTCGTCCTCCCGTTCCGCGCCCCCGCGCGGGCGTGGCGGCGGGCCGCCGCCGGGACCGTCGCCGCGGCCGGTGTGGCCGCGGCGCTGGTCCTCGTCCCCGGGGGGACGACGCCGCCGGCCGTCGCGGACTGGTCGCACCTGCCCGACGCCGCGACCCCGGCGCAGCGCTCGGCGCTGGCCGCGGCCTGCACCCAGGCCCTCGCGCGGACGCCGGCCGAGGCCGGCGCCTCCTGGACGGCGGAGCACCCGTTCCTCCCCGCCGAGCAGCGACCGGCCGTGGTCGACGTCCGCGGGCCGTGGGGGCTGACCGTCCTCGTCGGCGGGGGCACCGTCGGGGACTGCCTGTCCGGCCCGGACGGCGTGGTGGGCACCGCCCGCCAGGAGCTGCCTGACGGCGCGCCGGCCTCGGGTGTGCGCGCGGCCGGGCTCGGCACGACGCAGGCGTCCGACGGGGAGGACCTGTACGGCTCGACCGCCTACGGCCGCAGTGCTGCCGACGTGGTGGCGGTGGAGCTGGTCCTGCCGGGCGGGGAGGTGGTCACGGCCACCGTCGAGGACGGCTGGTGGGCCGCGTGGTGGCCGGGGATCACCGCCGACGACCGCGCCGTCCGCGTCCGGGTCACCGACGGCGCGGGGTCGGTGACGACGACGGTGCTCGCGGACACCTACTGACCGCCCGTCGCAGAAGGCGGGGTCAGGGGGTGACGACGTCGATCGGCAGCGAGCTGTCGGCGCCCAGGTCGGGCGCCGACGGCTCGACGCCGGCCTCGGCCAGCCGCGAGCCGAGCGCGGCGACCATCGCGCCGTTGTCGGTGCACAGCCCCGGGCGGGGCACCCGCAGCACGATCCCGGCCGCCGCGCAGCGCTCCTCGGCCAGTGCCCGCAGCCGCGAGTTGGCCGCCACTCCCCCGCCGAGCACGAGGTGGTCCACGCCGTGGTCCCGGCAGGCGCGGACGGCCTTGGCGGTGAGCACGTCGGCCACCGCCTCCTGGAACGAGGCGGCGACGTCGGCCACCGGCACCGGCTCCCCCGCCCTCTGCCGGGCCTCGACCCAGCGCGCGACGGCGGTCTTGAGGCCGGAGAACGAGAAGTCGTAGGGCGCGTCCCGGGGGCCGGTGAGCCCGCGCGGGAAGGCGATCGCCGACGGGTCGCCCTCGCGGGCGGCGCGGTCGATCGGCGGGCCGCCGGGGAAGGGCAGGCCGAGCACCCGGGCGACCTTGTCGAAGGCCTCGCCGGCGGCGTCGTCGACCGTGCGGCCCAGCGAGGTCACCTCGCGGGACAGGTCGGGCACCAGCAGCAGCGAGCTGTGCCCGCCCGACACCAGCAGCGCCAGCGACGGCTCGGCCAGCCGGCCGTGCTGCAGCTCGTCGACGGCGACGTGCGCGGCCAGGTGGTTGACGCCGTACAGCGGCACGTCCAGCGCGAGCGCGTACGCCTTGGCCGCGGCCAGCCCCACCAGCAGCGCGCCGGTGAGCCCCGGTCCGGCGGTCACCGCGACGGCGTCGACGTCGGACGCCGCGACCCCGGCCTCGGCCAGCGCGCGGTGCACGGTCGGGACCATGGCCTCGAGGTGCGCCCGCGAGGCGATCTCGGGCACCACGCCGCCGAAGCGCTCGTGCTCGGCCACCGAGGTGGCCAGCGCGTCGGCCAGCAGCGTCCGCCCGCGGACGACGCCGACCCCGGTCTCGTCGCACGAGGTCTCGAACCCGACGACCAGCGGCTCGCTCACCGCCGCACCTCCCGCCTCATCACGACCGCGTCCGTCCCGCTCGGCTGGTAGTAGCGCGGCCGCCGGCCGATCTCGGTGAACCCGCGCCGCCGGTAGAGCCCCTGCGCCAGGGGGTTGTCGGCGCGCACCTCGAGCAGCACCACGGGGCTGCGCCGGTCGGCCTCCGCCAGCAGCGCGTCGAGCAGCCGCGCGCCGATCCCCTCCCCCTGCCGGGCGCCGGCGACGCCGATCGTGGCCACGTGCGCCTCGTCGGCGTAGGCGATCAGGCCCGCGTAGCCGACGACGGCCTCCCCGTCGGTGTCGACCGCGACCAGGTAGTGCCGGGTGTCGGTGCGCGCGAGCTCGTCGCGGTACATCGCGCGCGTCCAGGTGTCCGGCGCGAAGAGCTCCTCCTCCAGCCGCAGGACGGCGTCGAGGTCGGCCAGCCGCATCGGCCGAAGCCGCACGCTCACGACGTCGTCACCGGCTTGAAGGACGTCGGCGGGACCGCGTCGGGCCGGCGCAGGTACAGCGGCACCAGCGGTCCGGCCGACGACGGGTCGTCGAGCTGCGGCCCGGCCGCGCGCAGCAGGCCCGCCGTCGTCACCTCGGCGGGCGCGACCGGGGCGCCCAGCCGGTCGGCGAACCGCGGGTCGCCGACCAGCGGGCCGGCGGCGGCCAGCTCCTCGGGGCGGACCACGCCGGGCCCGCCGGTCCGTGCCCCGGCCGCGTCGTAGGCGGCCCAGTAGACCTCCTTGCGGCGGGCGTCGGTGACCACCGTCCGCTCCCCCGTGCCGACCGCGTCGAGCGAGCAGACGCCGACCGCGGGGACGCCGCGGGCGTCGGCCAGCGCCGCGGCGGTGACCACGCCGACCCGCAGCCCGGTGAACGGCCCGGGCCCCAGGCCGGCGACCACGGCGCCGACGTCGGCCAGTGCCACGCCGGCCGCGGCGAGCGCCTCGCGCACCGCGGGGACCAGCAGCTCGGCGTGCCGGTTGCCCGAGGGCACCGCCCGCTCGGCGAGCACCTCGACGTCGCCGTCGGCCGACCGGCGGGCGACCCCGGCGACCAGGGTGGGGGTCGCGGTGTCGAGGGCGAGGACGAGCACGGGAGGTCAGGTTAGTCGTCGTGCCGGAGGGACCTCTGGTGATGCGCTGGTGCGATGGCGTCACCGCGTGCGGACGACCGAGGACGGCCTGCCCGTGGTCCGCGTCCCCGCGGGGAGCCCGCGCGTCACCGCCGCGATGGTGCGCCGGGCCCTCGACGAGGACCGAGCCGGCGTGGCGCTGGTGGACGTCGACGCCCTGGTCGCCCTGGCCTGGGACTCGCACGTCCACCACGTCGCCATCCGCTCGTGGTCCACCAGGAACGCTGCGGCGGGGTGGGCGGCCTGCCCGGTCACCGGGAGCGGCTCCGTGCGCGTCTCGTCCAACGCGAGGGCCCTGCCGAGTGCGCTCCCCCCGGGTGGCCGGGCACCGCCAGGTCACCGGCGCCCACCTGCCCACCCTCGCCCGACGGCACCGGACGAGCGTGGTCACCGTCGATGCGGGTCTCGCCACGCTGGCCGGTCAGCGCGACGTCGAGCTGCTCACCGCTCCGTAGCCCCGGCGAGGCGCTCGACCAGCTCGGCGTAGGAGGGGTGCGCCAGCGCCAGCCCGCGGGCCTCCGCGGCGGTCACCCACCGCAGCTCGTCGTGCTCCCCGTGCTGCCGGTTGCCCGGCTCCCCCGTCCACGCGCGGACGGCGTAGACCGCCAGCGCCATCTCCCCGTCGGCCACCCGCAGCGCCGGCTCGCCGTCCACGAGGGGAGCGCGGACGCCGACCTCCTCGCGCAGCTCGCGCACCAGGGCCGCGCGCTCGTCCTCGCCCGGCTCGACGTGCCCGCCGGGCAGGTCCCAGACGCCGGGGTACCAGCGGCGGCCCGGCGACCGGTGTCCGAGCAGCACCCGCGGCCCCCGGACCAGCGCCCCGGCCACGACGTGGTGGGCGCTCACCCCTCCAGCCGCCGCTCCCAGCCCGGGCCCCGCGGCACGAGGACGGCGGTGCGGACGTCGTCCTCGCGCCGGTCGAGCCGGACCTCGAGGTGCTCGTCGGCGAGCTGCTCGACCAGCCCGGCGCCCCACTCGACGACGGTCACCGACTCCTCGGCCGACGCGTCGAGGTCGAGGTCGTCGACGTCGGCTCCGCTGCCCAGGCGGTAGGCGTCGACGTGCACCAGCGGCAGCCGCCCGCCGCGGTGCACCCGGGCGATGACGAACGTCGGTGAGGTGACCGGCTCGGACACCCCCAGGCCCGCGCCGAGGCCCTGGGTGAGCGCGGTCTTGCCGGCGCCGAGCGGGCCGGTGAGCACCAGCAGGTCGCCGGGCCCGACGACGGCGGCCAGCGCGGCGCCCAGGGCCCGGGTGTCCTCGGGGCGGGGCAGGAGGTGCTCGCGTCTCACCGCAGGCTCGCCGCGACCGACGTCAGGTCCGCCAGCAGCCCGGCGCGCGGCGCCCCGGCCGGGCCGAAGCGGATCGCCGCCGAGGGGTGGTAGGTGGCCCAGACGGCCCGGCCGCCGACGTCGTGCGGGCGGCCGCGGGCCTCGGCGAGGACGGTCCTCGGGCCGAGGAACCACTTGGCCGAGGACAGCCCGAGCGCGACGACGACGGGAGGGTCGAGCAGCTCGAGCTGGCGGCGCAGCCAGCCGCTGCAGCGGGCGACCTCGGGGGTCTTCGGTGTGCGGTTGCCCGGCGGCCGGCACTTCACGATGTTGAGCACCGCGGCCTCGGCGCGGTCCAGCCCGGCCTCGGCGAGCAGCAGGTCGAGCAGCTGCCCCGACCTCCCGACGAAGGGCCGCCCGGTCTCGTCCTCGTTCGCGCCGGGCGCCTCCCCGATCAGCGCGAAACGGGCCGGGCCGCGCGCGGGCGGGTCGCCGACGACGACGTGCTGCCGGGTGGTCGCCAGCTCGGGACAGGCGACGCAGGGGCTCGCCGCTGCGGCGAGCGCGGGCCAGTCGGCGGCCGCCGCGGCGGTGCGGGCGACCTCCTCGGCCATCTCCCGGGTCCGGGCGTCGAACCGGGGCGGGCGGGGTGCGGCCACGTCCCGACCCTACGGTGGCCGCCGCGACGGGGCCCGCGGGCTTCCGCCGCCGGCGGCGGGGTGCCACCGTGTGCGCACGAGCCCCGCGTCCCGAGGAGCCGCCATGACGCCGCAGCCGGACGTGTACGACGTGGCCTGCCTCGCCGGCGGGACGCAGCGGGTCGTCGACGCCGCGCTCGTCGCCCTGGTCGTCACCGGCCGGGTGCGGGCCGTGGCCCCGGGCGAGCTGCAGGTCGCCGACGCGCGGCGCCGCCACCCGGTCGAGGCCGCGGTCCTCGACGCCGTCGGGACCCGGGGCCGGCGCTCGGTCGAGACGGTCCGCTGGCGCGCCCTCGGCGACGACCGGGTGACCGCGGTGGTCCGGCGGCTGCGGCGCGAGGGGCTGCTCGGGCGGCTCGTCGGCCCCACGGCCGCGGGCCGCCGGCTGCTGCGGGAGGCCCGTGCCGGCGCTGGCGACCCGGTGCGGCGGGTGGCCGTGGCCGGCCTCCGGCAGCTGGCGGACCCGGCGCTGCGGGCGGCGGTCCTGGAGCCACCCCGCCGTCCAGTCGTGCCCGGCGCCGGGACGCCGTGGGAGCTGACCTTCGCCGACGGCTACGACGTCGCCCGCCGCACCCGCGAGCAGCTGCTCGCGCACCACCTCGAGGGCCGGGGCTGACCCTCAGTCGCGCGGGCGCCCCGCGGTCTCGGCGGCGACCCGGCGCAGCAGCCCCGACAGCGCCCGCGTCACCTCGTCGGGCTTCTCCAGCGGGACCAGGTGGCCGGCGTCCGGGACGACGACGTACTCGGCGTCCGGGAGGTGCTCGACCAGGGTGTCGCTGTGCTCCTTGGGGATCATCTTGTCCGCGTCGCCGGTGAGCACGAGGACCGGCACGCGGCGCAGCGGCTCGAGCGCACCGGTCTCGTCCAGGCCGACCAGCGCCGGGTAGAACTCGGCGATCACGTCGACCGGCGTCCCGGCGATCATCGCGTCGACGTAGCGGCCCAGCCGGGGGTCGACGTCGGTGGAGGCGAACGACAGCGAGCGGGTGGCCGCCGAGACGACGTCGGCGGCCAGCCGGCGGGTGCGCTCGGCGAAGCCCGGGCGGCGGCGCATCGTCCAGGCCGCCACCGGCAGGACGGCGGCGCGCAGCCGGGTCAGGAAGTCCGGCAGGCCGAAGTCGAGCTCGGCGATGTTGCCGCTGGAGGTCGACACCAGGGCGACGCCGACCACCTTCCGGCCGAACAGCCCGGGGTGGACGTCGGCCAGGCCCATGACCGTCATGCCGCCCATCGAGTGCCCGACCAGCACGACCGGGCCGGTGGGCACCCGCGCCTCGAGGACGCCGGCCAGGTCGCGGGCCAGCTGCTCGATCGTGGCGTGCTCGGCCGGCCCGCGGGTGGACGAGCCGTGCCCGCGCTGGTCGTAGAAGACCAGCCGGGCGGCCGGCCGGTGGCCGTTGGCGGTGGCCAGCGCCGCGCCCAGGGACCGCCGCTGGTAGGTCCACGAGGCCATCGACAGCGTGTAGCCGTGCACGAAGACGACGGTCAGCGGCGCGTCGAGCGGGCCGACCTCCTCCACCGCGATGAGCACGCCGTCGTCGGCCTGCACCAGCGCGGTGCGGTCGGCGCGGCGCGCGGACGGGCCGAGCGGGTCGTCCTCGCGCAGGTCGGTCTCGGTGGCGCCCTCGGGCAGCGCGCCGGTGGGGCTGAGCCGGTCGGCGCGCACCCGGCGGGTGGCGATCCGGGCGACGGTCACCCCCAGCGCGGCGGTCGCGGCCGCCAGGCCGACGACGGCGCCGGCACCGGCGACCACCGGGTGCCGCGCGACCGCCTCGGCCAGCCCCGGGTGCGCCGGCTGCTGCCGCGCCTCCTGCCTGCGTGCCATCAGACGGCCCCCGCGGTCCCGGTGTAGCGGCGGGTGAACCGCCCGCCGACCCGGGTGACCAGCTCGTAGTGGATGGTGTCGACGGCGTCCGCCCAGTCCTGCGCGGTGGGCTCGCCGGAGTCGCCGGGGCCCCAGAGGACCACCTCGTCGCCGGGCCGCACCTCGTCGTCGCCGACGTCGAGCACGAACTGGTCCATGCACACCCGCCCCGCGATGGTGCGCCGCGCGCCCGCGGCCAGCACCGGCGCGCGGTTGCCGCCCGCCCGCGGGACGCCGTCGGCGTAGCCGACCGGGACCAGCACGAGCGTGGTCTCGCGGTCGGGCGAGTAGGTGTGGCCGTAGGAGACGCCGACCCCGGCGGGCACCCGCTTGGTCAGCGCCGCCCGCGCCCGCACCGTCATCGCCGGCCGCAGTCCGTGCGCGGCCGCGTCGCCGCCGAGCGGGTCGAGCCCGTAGACGGCGATCCCCGGGCGGACCATGTCGAACCAGGTCCCGGGCAGCGCGACCGTGGCCGCGGAGTTGGCCAGGTGCAGCCGGGCGTCCGTCAGCCCGGCCCGCCGGGCGATGGCCACGGCCTCCTCGAACACGCGGACCTGCGCGCCGATGGTGGGGTGCGTCGGGGCGTCGGCGTAGGCCAGGTGGCTCCACAGCCCGACGGCGGTGAGGTCGCCGTCGTCCTGGGCCCGGGCGGCGGCGGCGACCAGCCCGGGCCAGTCGGCCGCGCCGGCGCCCTCGCGCGACAGGCCGGTGTCGGCGCACAGGTGCAGCCGGGCCGGCCGGCCGGTCGCGCGGGCCGCGCCGACCACCTCGGCCAGCGCCCGCTCGCTGTTGACCGACACCTCGACGTCGGCGGCCAGCGCGGCGGCGTAGTCGCTGCCGGGCGTGTGCAGCCAGGCGAGCACCGGCGCGGTGATCCCGGCGGCGCGCAGCGCGAGGGCCTCCTCGAGCACGGCGACGCCGAGTGAGTCGGCTCCCCCGGCCAGCGTCGCGCGCGCGGCGGGGACCAGTCCGTGCCCGTAGCCGTCGGCCTTCACCACCGCCATCAGCGGCCGGCCGACCCGCCCGCGCAGCACCGCGGTGTTGGCCGCGATCGCGTCGAGGTCGACGACCACCTCGGCCCGGGGCACTCGCTCGCTCACGCCCCCGAGTCTCGCAGGCTCCCCGTCGCGGACCCGCGCACCAGGCCGACGGCCCGGGGCAGGTGGCGCACCAGGTCGCTCGCGACGAGGGGGCCGCGCGCGGCGGCGAGCTGCCCGGTGCGGCCGTGCAGGTGGGCGGCGGCCGCGGCGGTCTGCGCGGGCGGCGTGCCGGTGGCCAGCAGGGCCCCGAGGATCCCCGCGAGGACGTCGCCGGTGCCCGCGGTGGCCAGCTCGGAGGTGCCGGTGGCGTTGACGAACGCCGTCCCGCCGGGGCCGGCCACCACGGTGGCGTCGCCCTTGAGCAGCACGACGGCGCCCAGGTCGGCGGCCAGCCGGCGCGCGGCACCGATCCGGTCGGTGCCCACCGGCACGCCGAAGCGCTCGAACTCGCGGTCGTGCGGGGTGAGCACGGTGGGCGCGCCCCGCCCGCGCACCAGGTCGGGCTCGCGGGCGGCCATCGTCAACGCGTCGGCGTCCACGACCACGGGCAGGTCGGTGGCCAGCACCTCGGCGAGCGCGCCACGGGCGTCGTCGTCGGTGCCCATCCCGGGTCCGGCGACCCAGGCCTGCACCCGGCCGGCGTCGGCGGGCCGGCCGTCGGTGACGATCGCCTCCGGCCAGGCGGCGCGCACGCCGTCCCCGGCCGTCCCGGCGTAGCGGACCAGCCCCGGCCGCGTGCGCAGCGCCGCTCCGGTGCAGAGGACGGCGGCGCCCGGGTACACCGCCGAGCCCGCGACGACGCCCACCACCCCGCGGGAGTACTTGTCGTCGCCGGGCTCGGGCGGCTGCAGGTGCGCGGCGACGTCGGCGTCGGTGAGCTGGTGCGCCCGCGGCGCCGCCAGGTGCGGGCCGAGGCCGATGTCGACGAGGTGGACGGTGCCGGCGCACCCGCGCCCGTCGCCCACCACGAGCCCCGGCTTCACCGCGCCGAAGGTCACGGTGTGCAGGGCGGCGAACGCCTCGCCCGCCACCGCGCCGGTGTCGGCGTCCACGCCGCTCGGGACGTCCACGGCGACGGTCATCCCCGGTCCGGCGGCCGCCCGCCCGGCGAGCCGCGCGGCCGGAGGCCGCAGCCCGCCCCGGCCACCGGTGCCGACGACGCCGTCGAGGACGAGGTCGGCGCGGTCGAGCCCGTCGGGTCCCTCCGGTCCGGTGACGCGGCCACCGGCGCGGCGCAGCGCGGCCAGGCCGGCCGGGTGGGCGCGGTCGGGGTCGAGCAGGACGGCGGTGACGCGGGCGCCGCGGGCGGCGAGGTGGGCGCCGGCGAAGAGCGCGTCCCCGCCGTTGTTGCCGGCGCCCGCCAGCGCGGTGACGCGGGTGCCGTGGGCGCGGCCGAGCAGCCGCAGGCAGACGGTGGCCAGCCCGGTGGCGGCCCGCTGCATGAGGACGCCCTCGCGGGTGCGGGCCAGCAGCACGTCCTCGGCGGCGCGGACCTCGGCGGCCGTGGACAGCCCGATCACGCCGGCGTCCCCTCGGCGACGACCACCGCGGAGGCGATGCCGCCGTCGTGGCTCAGCGAGAGGTGCCACGACTCGACGCCCAGGGCCTCCGCGCGGCGGGCGACGCTGCCGCGCACCTCCAGCCGCGGGCGGCCGTGGTCGCCGACGGTGACCTCCGCGTCGTGCCAGCGCAGGCTGCCCGGTGCGCCCAGGGCCTTGGCCAGGGCCTCCTTGGCGGCGAAGCGCGCGGCCAGCGACTCCGCCGTCCGGTCCCCGCCCGAGGGGGTCACCTGCTCGGCCGCGGTGAACAGCCGGTCGCGCAGTCCGGGGGTGCGCACCAGCGACTCGGCGAAGCGGGCCACCGGC
Organism: Geodermatophilus dictyosporus; assembly: GCF_900115505.1. Classification (GTDB taxonomy): domain Bacteria; phylum Actinomycetota; class Actinomycetes; order Mycobacteriales; family Geodermatophilaceae; genus Geodermatophilus; species Geodermatophilus dictyosporus. The sequence continues at coordinate 519,726 of NZ_FOWQ01000002.1, forward strand.
ACCACGTCGATCCCGACCCCGACGATCACCGGGCCAGTCTGCCGTGCGGCCCCGCCCGCCGCCGTCCGGCCGGCCGGCCTCACCGTGTGGTGCGCGCCCTCGCGCTGCAGGGTGAGGACGGGCACCACACCGCGAGGACCGGTGACGTGCGCGAACGGCCCCGTGCAGGGGCAGCGGGGTCCCCTACTCGACGGTGACGCTCTTGGCCAGGTTGCGCGGCTGGTCGACGTCGTAGCCGCGGGTGGCGGCGATCTCGCAGGCCAGCACCTGCAGCGGGACGGTCGTCACCACCGGCGCCAGCAGGGTGGGCGTGCGCGGCACCCGGATCAGGTGGTCGGCGTAGGGGACGACGTCCTCGTCACCCTCCTCGGCGATCACGATGGTCCGCGCACCGCGCGCCCGGACCTCCTGGATGTTGGAGACGACCTTGCCGTGCAGCAGGCTGCGCCCGCGCGGCGAGGGGACGATGACGACCACCGGGGTGCCCTCGTCGATGACCGCGATGGGGCCGTGCTTGAGCTCGCCGGCGGCGAAGCCCTCGGCGTGGATGTAGGCGAGCTCCTTGAGCTTCAGCGCGCCCTCCAGCGCCACCGGGAAGCCCACGTGGCGGCCGAGGAAGAGGATCGTGCCGGCGTCGGCCATGGAGCGGCCGAGCTCGCGCACCGGCTCCATCTGGCCGAGCACCTGCGACACGGCCTCGGGCAGCTTCTGCAGCTCGCGCACGATCACGGCGACCTCGTCGGCGTACTTGATGCCGCGCACCTGGGCGAGGATCAGGCCGACGAGGTAGCAGGCGACGATCTGTGCCAGGAAGCTCTTGGTGGAGGCGACGGCGATCTCCGGACCGGCGTGGGTGTAGAGCACGGCGTCTGACTCGCGCGGGATCGTCGAGCCGTTGACGTTGCAGATCGCCAGCACGCGGGCCTTCTGGTCCTTGGCGTGCCGCAGCGCCATCAGGGTGTCCATCGTCTCGCCCGACTGACTGATGACGACGACCAGCGTCGAGCGGTCGAGCACCGGGTCGCGGTAGCGGAACTCGCTGGCCACCTCGACCTCGACCGGGATGCGGGTCCAGTGCTCGATGGCGTACTTCGCGATCAGCCCGGCGTGGTAGGAGGTGCCGCAGGAGACGACGAAGACCTTGTCGATGTCGCGCAGCTCCTGGTCGGACAGGCGCATCTCGTCGAGGACCAGGTCGCCCTCGTCGCCCAGCCGGCCGAGCAGGGTGTCGGCGACCGCCTGCGGCTGCTCGGCGATCTCCTTGAGCATGAACCAGTCGTGACCGCCCTTCTCGGCGGCCGCGGCGTCCCAGTCGACCGTGTAGGCGACCGGCTCGGCCGGCGCGCCGTCGAAGTCGGTGACGGTCAGCCCGCGCGTGCGGTCGATCTCGACGACCTGGTCCTGGCCGAGCTCGCGGGCCTCGCGGGTGTGCGCGATGAACGCGGCGACGTCGGAGCCGAGGAAGTACTCGCCGTCGCCGACGCCGACCACCAGCGGACTGTTGCGGCGGGAGGCGACGAGGGTGTCGGGCTCGTCGGCGTGTGCGGCGACCAGGGTGAAGGCGCCCTCGAGCCGGCGGGACACCGCACGCAGGGCCTCGGCGAGGCGGCCCGGGCCCTCGGGCAGCTCCGGGTAGACGGCGGCCAGCAGGTGGGCGACGACCTCGGTGTCGGTGTCGGAGCGGAACTCCACGCCGGCGGCCTCGCACTCGGCGCGCAGCGCGGCGAAGTTCTCGATGATCCCGTTGTGGATCACGGCCACCCGGCCGTCGGCCGACAGGTGCGGGTGGGCGTTGCGGTCGGTGGGCCCGCCGTGGGTGGCCCAGCGGGTGTGCCCGATGCCGATGGTCGACTCGGGCAACGGCTGGTCGGCGAGCACCTTCTCGAGGTTGGCCAGCTTCCCGGCCTTCTTGGCCGAGGCCAGCTGCCCGCCGCCGGACCCGCCGACCCGGACGGCCACGCCCGCGGAGTCGTAGCCCCGGTACTCCAGCCGGCGCAGACCCTCCAGGACGACGTCCAGGGCGTTCTGCGGGCCGACGTAACCCACGATGCCGCACATGTGGACCGAGGGTACCGGCGGTGGCGGACCGATCCGTCCTCCGCCGGTGCGACACGGCCGGGGCGCCCCACGCGTCCCACGCGGCCGGGCCCCGCGGGCTACCCGACGGCGGAGACGACCTCGGCCAGGCGCCGGGCGATCCCGTCGGCCTGTTCCTGCGTGGGGGCCTCGACCATCACGCGGACCAGCTGCTCGGTGCCCGACGGGCGCAGCAGCACCCGGCCGTCGTCGCCGAGCTCGGTCTCGGCGGCGTTGACCGCACCGGCGACCTCCTCGCTCTCGACGACGGCGATGCGGTCGCGGACGGGCACGTTGACCAGCGTCTGCGGCAGCCGCTGCACCACGGAGGCGAGCTCGGCCAGCGAGGCGCCGGTGACCGCCATGCGCGAGAGCAGGGCCAGGCCGGTCAGCAGGCCGTCGCCGGTGGTGGCGTGGTCGAGGAAGACCAGGTGGCCGCTCTGCTCCCCGCCGAGGCTCAGCCCCCGGGCGCGCAGCGCCTCGAGCACGTAGCGGTCGCCGACGGCGGTGGTGTGCACCGCGATGCCGGCGTCGCGCATCGTGTGGTGGAAGCCCAGGTTGCTCATCACCGTGGCGACGACGGTGTCCTGGGTGAGCGCGCCGCGCTCCTTGAGGCCGAGGGCGCAGACGGCGAGGATCGCGTCGCCGTCGACGACCTGGCCGTCGGCGGTGACCGCCAGGCAGCGGTCGGCGTCGCCGTCGTGCGCGATGCCGAGGTCGGCCCCGGTCTCGCGGACGGCCTCGGTGAGCGGGCCCAGGTGGGTGGAGCCCACGCCGTCGTTGGTGTTCCAGCCGTCGGGCTCGCCACCGATCACGGTGACCGCGGCGCCGGCACGGCGGTAGACGTCCGGCGCGCAGGTCGCGGCCGAGCCGTGCGCGCAGTCGACGACCAGGCGCAGCCCCTCGACGGGCGCGGGGAGCGTCGACAGCAGGTGGGCGGCGTAGTCGCCGGCGCCGCCGGGCAGGTCGCGGACCCGGCCGACGTCCGCCCCGGTCGGGCGGTGGCCGGGGCCGTCCCCGGCGAGCACGGTCCGCTCGATGGCGGCCTCGACGGCGTCGGGCAGCTTGTGCCCGCCGCGGCTGAACAGCTTGATGCCGTTGTCGGGCATCGGGTTGTGGCTCGCCGAGATCATCACGCCGAGGTCCGCGCCGGTGGAGGCGGTGAGGAAGGCGACGGCGGGGGTGGGCAGCACCCCCACGCGCAGCACCTCCGCGCCCGCGCTGGCCAGGCCGGCCACCACGGCGGCCTCCAGCATCTCCCCGCTGGCGCGGGGGTCACGGCCGACGACCGCGACGGGACGTGAGGTCCCGTCGCGGTCGGCGAGCACGCCGGCGGCCGCCCGGGCCACCGAGAGGGCCAACTCCGGCGTGAGGTCGGCGTTGGCCCGACCCCGGACGCCGTCGGTCCCGAAGAGGCGACCCACGGGCGGACCGGTCAGCGCTTCGAGTACTGCGGCGCCTTGCGGGCCTTCTTCAGGCCGTACTTCTTGCGCTCCTTGACCCGCGCGTCACGGGTGAGGAAGCCGGCCTTCTTCAGCGCGGGACGGTCCTCGGCCTCGACCTCGATGAGGGCGCGGGCGATGGCCAGGCGCAGCGCGCCGGCCTGGCCGGTGACGCCGCCGCCCTTGAGCAGGCCGATGACGTCGTACTGCTCGGTCTTCTCGAGGGTGACGAACGGCTCGCGGATGAGCTGCTGGTGCACCTTGTTCGGGAAGTACTGCTCGAGGGTGCGGCCGTTGAGGCGGAACTGGCCGGTGCCCGGCACGAGCCGCACGCGGACGACGGCCTCCTTGCGCCGGCCGACGGTCTGGACGGGACGCCCCTCGGCGTCGGTCACGGTCAGGGCGGAGGTCACTGGGCCACCTGCTTGATCTCGAAGGTCTGGGGCTGCTGGGCGGAGTGCGGGTGCTCCGGACCCGCGTACACCTTCAGCTTCTTGACCATCTGCCGGCCCAGGCTGTTGTGCGGCAGCATGCCCTTCACCGCGCGCTCGACGACGCGGTCGGGGTGGGTGCGCAGCTGGTCGCCGACGTTGATGGCGCGCAGGCCGCCCGGGTAGCCGGAGTGGCGGTAGGCGGTCTTCTGGTCGCGCTTGGAGCCGGTCAGCGCGATCTTGTTCGCGTTCACGACGACGACGAAGTCGCCGACGTCGACGTGCGGGGCGAACTGGGGCTTGTGCTTGCCGCGCAGCAGGGTCGCGACCTGGCTGGCGAGTCGACCGAGCACCACGTCGGTGGCGTCGATGACGTGCCAGGCGCGGGTGACCTCGCCGGGCTTGGGTGTGTACGTGCGCACGGCGCTCGTGTCTCCGTCGTCGTCGGGGCGGCTGGTGGGATCGCCTCACCGAGCACGGGAGACGGGGACGGCACGCGCGCACCAGCCGGCGGCCGCGCACCAGCCGACGACGATACCAGTCGGTCCGCAGGGCCGACGCGGCCCGGCCGTCGACGGCGTCCCGCTCAGCGGTCCGTGCCGGTCACGCCTCGGGGTGCGGTCTCAGTCGACCCGGCGCAGGCGCCCCGTCGAGACGTCGTAGACGGTGCCGCAGACGTCCTTCGAGAGCAGGAAGGGGCTCTCCTGCAGCAGCCGGATCGACTCGCGGACGTCCTCGTCGACGTCGGTGAAGGCGCGCGCCGGCCACGGGGGCCGGACGCCGGTGGCCTGCTCGACGAGGTCGGCGAAGGAGGCGTCGTCGGTCTTCTGCAGGCCGCAGTCGGTGTGGTGCACCAGCACGACCTCGCGGGTGCCGAGCAGGTGCTGGGAGATGGTCAGCGACCGGATGGTGTCGTCAGTGACGACCCCGCCCGCGTTGCGGATGACGTGCGCGTCACCCACCTCCAGGCCGAGCAGCGGGAACAGCGGCATGCGCGAGTCCATGCAGGCGACGACGGCGACCTTCCGCTTCGGCGCGACCGGCAGCTGACCGGCGAAGTCCCGGGCCCACTCCTCGTTGGCGGCCAGCATCCGCTCGTACTCGGCCACGTGCGGCTCCTCTCGTGTGGCGGCAGGGGGAGTTCCCGCACGGCTGAGGCGCGCGGGCGTGGGGAGAGCTTCCTATGCCGCTCCGGCGTCCGCACGCGGCCTGCCCGCCCGGGGTCCCGGACACCCGCCAGCCGGACGCCGGCCCATCCGCCAGGATGACCGGGTGCGCACGGTCGAGGAACACCAGGCGGCGGTGGCCGCCCTGCTCGCACCGCTCGGCGAGGAGGAGGTGCCCCTGGCCGCCGCGCACGGCCGCGTCCTGGCGCGCGACGTGTCCGCGACCGTGCCGCTGCCGGGCTTCGACAACTCCGCGATGGACGGCTACGCCGCCCGCTCGGCCGAGCTGACCGGGCTGCCGGTGCGGCTGCCCGTCGCCGACGACGTCCCCGCCGGCCGCACCGACGTCGTCCCGCTCGCCCCGGGCACCGTGCAGCGGATCATGACCGGCGCGCTGCTGCCGCCGGGCGCCGACGTCGTCGTCCCGGTGGAGCTCACCGACGCCGCCACCGACGTCGTCGAGATCCGCGACGCGCCCGCCGCGGGCACCCACCTGCGCCACGCCGGGGAGGACATCACCGCGGGCACCGTCGCGCTGACCGCCGGGAGCCCGCTGGGCGCCGCGCAGCTCGGGCTGGCCGCGGCGGTCGGCGTCCGCACGCTGTGGGTGCGCCGCCGCCCGCGGGTGCTGGTGCTCTCCACCGGCAGCGAGCTGGTCGAACCCGGGGAGCCGCTGCTGCCCGGGCAGGTCTACGAGTCCAACTCGCTGCTGCTGTGCGCCGCGGTCGAGGACGCCGGCGGCACCGCCCGGCGGCTGCACTTCGTGCCCGACGACGTCGACCAGTTCCTCGGCACCGTGCGCGCCGCGCTGGCCGGGGCCGACTTGCTGGTCACCAGCGGCGGGGTGAGCGCCGGCGCCTACGAGGTGGTCAAGGACGCGTTCCGGACGCTGGGCACCGTCGAGTTCGGCAAGGTCGCCATGCAGCCGGGCGGGCCGCAGGGGGCGGGCACGGTGGACGGCGTCCCGGTGGTCACCCTGCCGGGCAACCCGGTGAGCTCGTTCGTGTCGTTCGAGGTGTTCGTGCGCCCGGCGCTGCGGCGCGCCCTCGGCCACGCGGCGCCCGACCGGCTGCGCGCGCCGGCCACCCTGACCGCGCCGCTGCGCTCCCCCGCCGGCCGGCGCCAGTTCCTGCGCGGCCGCTACGACGCGGGGCAGGTGTCCCAGGTCGGCGGGCCGGGCTCGCACCTGGTCGCCCACCTGGCCCGGGCCAACTGCCTGGTCGTCGTGCCCGAGGACGTCACCGAGCTGCCCGCGGGCGCCGCGGTCGACGTCGTCCTGATCGAGGGAGCGCTGCAGTGACCGACCGCCTGACGCACGTCGACGAGTCCGGGGCCGCCCGGATGGTCGACGTGTCCGCCAAGCCCGTCACCGCCCGGGAGGCGACCGCCGCCGGGCGGGTGCTGGTCAGCCCGGAGGTGGTCGCGCTGCTGCGCGGTCAGGGCGTGCCCAAGGGCGACGCCGTCGCCGTCGCCCGGATCGCCGGCATCGCCGGGGCCAAGCGGACGCCGGACCTCGTGCCGCTGTGCCACCCCATCGCGCTGCACGGCGTCACCGTCGACGTGACGGTGGCCGACGACGCCGTGGAGATCGTCGCCACCGCCCGCACCGCCGACCGCACCGGGGTGGAGATGGAGGCCCTGACCTCCGTCGCCGTCGCCGGCCTGACGGTGATCGACATGGTCAAGGCCGTGGACCCGCGGGCGTCGGTCACCGACGTCCGGCTGCTGGCCAAGTCCGGCGGCAAGAGCGGGGAGTGGCGGCGGTGAGCCTGCCGGAGGGTGCGCGGGCCGTCGTCGTCACCGCGTCCAACCGCGCCTCGGCCGGGGTCTACCCCGACCGCAGCGGGCAGGCCCTGGCCGAGGGGCTGCGGGAGCTCGGCTTCGCGGTCGAGGGGCCGCACGTGCGCCCGGACGACGTCGAGGCGCTGGCCGCGGTGATCCGCGAGGCGGTCGCGTCGGGCGCCGACGTCGTCCTCACCACCGGCGGCACCGGCCTGTCCCCGACCGACGTCACGCCCGAGGCCACCCGCGCGGTGGTCGAGCGCGAGGCCCCGGGTCTGGCCGAGGCGGTGCGCCGCCACGGCCAGCCGGAGGTGCCCACGTCCGTGCTCTCGCGCGGGATCGCCGGCACGGCCGGACGCACGCTGGTCGTGAACCTGCCCGGCTCGACCGGCGGCGTGAGGGACGGGCTCGCCGTCCTCGGCCCGCTGCTCCCCCACGTGGTCTCGCAGCTGCGCGGCGGCGACCACTGAGCGAGGCACCCGACGTCGAGGTCTCCTCGCCGGCTGGGAGGTCGAGTGCTGCCACCCGCCGCCCGGCGAGGGCGACCGGGTCAGCCGGTCGCTCGTCTGGCAGGACTCCCCTGCCGGCCCCGGACCACGCGGACCTCGGCCTGCTCCTCCACCACCGGCTGGTGACCGCCTGGTGGCCCGACCGCGGGACCGAGGTGCCCGGGCCGGGGCCGGCTCACGGTCGACGCCCACGGCGGTGTCCCCCGCCAGGCGCCGCCTCCCACCGGCCGGGTGGTGCGGGTCCAGGTGGTCGAGCAGGTCGTCCAGCCGGTCCCCGCCGGCGACCTGCGTCGCGGTCGACGGCGCGTTCGCGCTGCGCCCGGTGCAGCGCAGCCGCCGTGGTCCGGCACCAACCACCGGTCAGCCGCCTCGACGACCTACCCGGTCACTGCACCTGGTCGGGCAGGACGATGCGGTCGGAGCGGGCGTAGACGTTGCAGCCGTCCCCGCGGAGGAAGCCGACCAGCGTGATGCCGACGTCGGCGGCCAGCTCCACCGCCAGCGACGACGGCGCCGACACCGCGGCCAGCACCGGGATGCCGGCCATCGCCGCCTTCTGGGTGAGCTCGAAGCTCGCCCGGCCGCTGACCATCAGCACGTGCCCGGTCAGCGGCAGCCGGCCCTCGCGCACCGCGTCGCCGACCACCTTGTCCACCGCGTTGTGCCGGCCGACGTCCTCGCGCAGCGCCACCAGCTCGCCGTCGGCGGTGAACAGCCCGGCCGCGTGCAGCCCGCCGGTCTTCTCGAACACCTGCTGGGCGGCCCGCAGCCGGTCGGGCAGCGCCAGCAGGGTGGCCAGCTCCAGCCGGGTGGGGTCGGCGGCGACGTCGTGCCGGCTGCGCGTGCGGATCGCGTCGATGCTCGCCTTGCCGCACACCCCGCACGAGCTCGAGGTGAGGAAGTTGCGGTCCAGCGCGGTGTCGGGCGGCTCCACGCCGGGCGCGAGGTCGACGTCGACGACGTTGTAGGTGTTGCGGCCCTCGTCGTCGACGGAGTTGCAGTAGCGCAGCCCGGCGACGTCCTCGATGCCGGCGATGACGCCCTCGGTGGCCAGGAAGCCGTGTACCAGGTCGAAGTCGGCCCCCGGCGTGCGCATGGTGACCGCCAGGGGCGAGCCGGCCAGGCGGATCTCCAGCGGCTCCTCGGCGGCGACCGTGTCGGGTCGGGTGGTGTGCACGGGACCCCGGATGCGCAGGACCGGGGTGCGGCTGGTGACTCGTCCCACGAGGGGCGACGGTACCCAGGCCCGGCCCCTACGGTCGGGGCGTGATCGCGCCGGAGCCCCCGCCCTACGCGGCCGTGGTGCTCGCCGGCGGCCGCGCCGCGCGGCTGGGCGGGCGGGCCAAGCCCCAGTTGGAGGTGGGCGGGCGGACGATGCTGGCCGCCGTCCTGGCCGCCGTCGCCGACGCCGACCCGCGCGTCGTCGTCGGCCCGCCGCAGCCGGTGCCCGGGGGCGTCCGCGTCGTGCGCGAGCAGCCACCCGGGGGTGGGCCGGTGGCCGCGATGCGTGCCGGGCTCTCCGCCGTCGACGCCGACGTGGTGGCGGTGCTGGCCGGCGACCTGCCCTTCCTGACCGCGTCCCTCGTGCGCGACCTGCGCGAACGGCTCACCGGCGACGGCGTCCTCGTCGTCGACGACGCCGGCCGCGACCAGTACCTGCTCGGCGTCTGGCGGACCGCTCCGCTGCGCGCCGCGCTCGCCGGCACTGCCGGGCCGGTGCCGGTGCGCCGGGTGCTCGCCCGCCTGGCCGTCACCCGCCACCACCCCGCGCGCGCACCCGGCCGGCCCGCGCCGTGGACCGACTGCGACACCCCCGCCGACCTCGAGCGGGCGCGCGCCGCGGCCCGGGACCGCGACCGGGGGTGACCCCACCGGGCCGCGGGTAGGGCAGCCGCCATGCGCGTCGCCATCGCCGGAGCCCACGGACAGGTCGCCCGCCGCCTCGGACGCCTGCTGGCCGCCCGGGGGGACACCGTCCTCGGCCTCGTCCGCAACCCCGACCACGCCGCCGACCTCGAGGCCGACGGCGTCTCCCCCGTCGTCCTCGACCTGGAGTCCGCCTCGGTGGACGAGGTCGCCGACGCCGTCCGCGGGTCCGACGCGGTGGTGTTCGCCGCCGGCGCCGGGCCCGGCAGCGGCGAGGCCCGCAAGCACACCGTCGACCACGGCGCGGCCGTGCTGCTCGCCGACGCGGCCGAGCGCGCGGGTGTCCGCCCCTACCTGCTGGTGTCCTCGATGGGCGTCGAGCAGGCCCGCCAGGGGACGCCGCAGGGCATGGACCCGGTGTTCGCCGTCTACCTGCAGGCCAAGCTGCGCGCCGAGGACGTGATCCTGCCGCGGCCGGGCCTCGACACCGTGATCGTGCGACCGGGGCGGCTCACCGACGACCCGGGCACCGGGCGGGTCACCCTGGCGCACGGCGTCGAGTACGGCGAGGTGCCCCGGGACGACGTCGCCGCGGTGCTGCTGGCCCTCCTCGACGCCGGGAAGACCGACGAGGTCGTCGAGCTGGTGAGCGGGGAGACCCCGATCGCCGACGCCGTCGCCGCCCTGCCCTGATCAGGGGCGGCGCGCGCGGGTGACCTGCGCGCGGGCGGCGAGGTCGGCGTCGGGCGGGTAGTCGACCCGCACGAGGGTCAGCCCGCCGGGCGGGGCGACGAGGACGTCCCCCGCCCGTTCGCGGCGGGTCAGCAGGCCGGCCGGCCAGCCGGGGGCCCGCCGGCCCTCGCCGACCGCGAGGAGCGCCCCGACGAGGCTGCGGACCATCGAGTGGCAGAAGGCGTCGGCCGACGCGCTCACGGTCACCAGGTCGCCCTCCCGGGCCACGGCCAGCGCGAGCAGCGTGCGCACCGTGGTCGCGCCCTCCCGGCGCCGGCAGAAGGCGGCGAAGTCGTGCTCCCCGGGCATCAGCCCCGCCGCGTGGTCCATGGCCGCGGCGTCGACCCGGCGGGGCCAGCCGACGGTGTCGGCCCGGCGCAGCGGCGGGGGCCCGGAGTCGGCGTCGGTGAGCCGGTAGGCGTAGTGGCGGGCCAGCGCGCCGAAGCGGGCGTCGAAGCCGGGCGGCGCCTCCGCGACCGCGGACACGGCGACGTCGGCCGGCAGGACGCCGCGCAGCCGCCGGACCAGCCGCTCGCGCTGCTCCTCCCACGCGGCCCGGGGGACGTCGGCGTGCGCGACCTGCCCGGTGGCGTGCACGCCGGCGTCGGTGCGGCCGGCGACGGTCAGGTCGACCGGGCAGCGCAGCACCGTGGCCAGCGCCGCCTCGAGCTCGCCCTGCACGGTGCGCCGGGTGGGCTGGCGGGCCCATCCGGAGAACGCGGTGCCGTCGTAGGCGACCGACAGCCGGCAACGGACGAGCCCGCCACCGGGACCGGTGGCGGGCTCGTCGTGCAGGTGCGTGTCGGTCAGCGACCGCTCACTTCGGGTCGGGCGCGGACTCGCCGCCCGGGGCGTGGGTGCCCGCGGTCGCCGCGTCGCCGATCTCGGCGGCCTCGATCTCCGCGGCCGCGGCCGCGGCCACGTCCGGCGGGAGGGTCGGGTCGTCGACCACGGCCAGGTTCTCCGCCTTCGGCTCCGGGGTCACGGCGCCGTCGTCCTGGCGGTCCCCGTCGGGGTTGAACAGGTCGGTGACGACCTGCTGCGCCTCGGGGTCGACGTCGCCACCGACGACGGCGGGCGAGGTGTCGCCGCCCGGCCCGGTGGTCTCGCCCTCGAACGTCGCGCCCTGGTCGCCGCCGCCGGGGCGCACCCCGGAGGCGCCGGCGTTGCCGCCCTCGCCCGGCCGGCCCTCGGTCACCGGGCGCCGCCGGTGCCCTCGGCGTCGTCCGCGTCGGTCGTGGCCTCGGCGGTCGTGGCGTCGGCGGTCGTGGCCTCGGCGGGCTCGGCGGCGGCCTCGGCGGCCTCCGTGGCGTCCACCTCGTCGGCGACCGCGGTCTCGGTGTCGGCGGTGTCGCTGGTCGGCGCCTCGTCGGTGGCGGCGGCCTCGACGGCGTCGGCCGTGACCTCGCCGGAGGCAGCGGCCGCACCGGCACCGGCGGCGAAGCGGGTGCCGCGGGCGCGCTCGGCCTCGCCGACGGCCTCCTGGGCCACGGTCAGGGCCTCGACGAGCTCGATGACGGCCATGGGGGCGTTGTCGCCCTTGCGCGGGCCGACCTTGGTGATGCGGGTGTAGCCGCCGGGCCGGTTCTCGAAGCGCGGGCCGATCTCGGCGAACAGGTGGTGGACGACGTCCTTGTCCCGGATGACCGTCATGACCTGGCGGCGGGCGTGCAGGTCACCGCGCTTGGCGAAGGTCACCAGCTTCTCGGCGAACGGGCGCAGCCGCTTGGCCTTCGCCTCGGTGGTGGTGATGCGCCCGTGCTCGAACAGCGAGGTGGCCAGGTTCGCCAGCATCAGCCGCTCGTGCGAGGCGGACCCGCCGAGGCGGGGGCCCTTGGTGGGGGTGGGCATGTCGGTCCTTCCTCAGGCGGCCGGGCGGGCGTGTGCCGGCTGCTCTCCGGGTGGTGCTGTCGTCTGTGCTCGGGGTGCCGGGCGGTGCCAGTGTGCGGTGCCCGGCGGCCCGGCCGGACGGCGGGTTCCCCCACCGCCCGGCCGGCGCAGCGTCAGAGCTGCTCGGTCTCCTGGTAGGAGCCGTCGTCGTACTGGACCTGCCCGTACTCGGCGCCGTACTCACCGGTGCCGTGGTAGGCGTCGGTCTCGTAGCCCTCGTCGTAGCTCTCGACCGAGGTGGGGATGAACCCGGGCGGGCTGTCCTTGAGCGCCAGGCCCATGGCCGCCAGCTTCATCTTGACCTCGTCGATCGACTTGGCCCCGAAGTTGCGGATGTCGAGCAGGTCGGCTTCCGAGCGGGTGACCAGCTCGCCGACGGTGTGCACGCCCTCGCGCTTGAGGCAGTTGTAGGACCGGACGGTGAGGTCCATGTCCTCGATCGGCATCGAGAAGTTCGCGATGTCGGCGGCCTCGGCCGGGCTCGGGCCGACCTCGATGCCCTCGGCGTCGACGTTGAGCTCGCGCAGCAGGCCGAACAGCTCGACGAGCGTCGAGCCGGCGGAGGCGATGGCGTCGCGGGGGGCGATCGAGGGCTTGGTCTCGACGTCGACGACCAGGCGGTCGAAGTCGGTGCGCTGCTCGACGCGGGTGGCCTCGACGGCGTACGTGACCTTGAGGACCGGCGAGTAGATCGAGTCGACCGGGATCCGGCCGATCTCCTGCCCGGGCTGCTTGTTCTGCGGCGCCGGCACGTAGCCGCGGCCCCGCTCGACGACCAGCTCGACCTCGAGACGGCCCTTGCCGTTGAGGGTGGCGATGTGCAGGTCGGGGTTGTGCACCTCGACACCGGCCGGCGGCGCGATGTCGGCGGCGGTGACCTCACCGGGGCCCTGCTTGCGCAGGTACATGGTCACCGGCTCGTCGGAGTCGGAGCTGACGACCAGGCCCTTGAGGTTGAGGATGATCTCGGTGACGTCCTCCTTGACCCCGGGCACGGTGGTGAACTCGTGCAGGGTCCCCTCGATGCGGATGCTGGTCACGGCAGCACCGGGGATCGAGGACAGGAGCGTGCGGCGCAGGGAGTTGCCGAGGGTGTAGCCGAAGCCGGGCTCCAGCGGCTCGACGACGAACCGCGAGCGCTGCTCGGAGATCGTCTCCTCGGTCAGCGTGGGGCGCTGTGCGATGAGCATGGGTGTTCTCCTTGGGTTCCTCCGGCGACCGCCATATGACGCCGTGAGGGGGTGGTGCAGGCCCCGGCGGACATCCGTCCGCCCGCCGGGGCCGGGTGGTGCAGTGGTGCTGCGAGCCCCTACTTGGAGTAGAGCTCGACGATCAGCTGCTCCTGGACCGGGGTGTCGATCACCTGACGGGCCGGGACGCTGTGGACGACGGCGCGCAGCTGGCCGCTGATGACCTCCAGCCACGGCGGCACGGGCCGCTCGCCGGCGCGCGCCTGGGCGATCTCGAAGGGCACCATGCGCCGCGACTTCTCCGCGACCTCGACGATGTCGTTCGCGCTCACCCGGTAGGACGGGATGTCGACCTTGCGGCCGTTGACCCGGATGTGGCCGTGCTTGACCAGCTGGCGGGCCATGTCGCGGCTCTCGCCCCAGCCGGCCCGGTACACGACGTTGTCCAGGCGGGACTCGAGGATCTGCAGCAGGACCTCACCGGTCTTGCCGGTCTTGCGGTTGGCCTCCTCGTAGTAGCCGCGGAACTGCTTCTCGAGGACGCCGTAGATGCGGCGGGCCTTCTGCTTCTCGCGCAGCTGGAGGAGGTACTCGCTGTCCTTGCTGCGGCCCCGGCCGTGCTCGCCCGGCGGGTAGGGCCGGATCTCGATCGGGCACTTCGGGGACTCGCACTTGCTGCCCTTGAGGAACAGCTTCATCTTCTCGCGCCGGCACATGCGGCAGTCGGCTCCGGCGTAACGGGCCACGTCAGGTACTCCTCGTTCTTCTCGTCAGTGGCCGGTCAGACCCGGCGGCGCTTCTTCGGGCGGCAGCCGTTGTGCGGCTGCGGGGTCACGTCCTGGATCTGGCCGACCTCGAGGCCGGTGGCCTGCAGCGACCGGATCGCGGTCTCGCGGCCCGAGCCCGGGCCCTTCACGAAGACGTCGACCTTGCGCATGCCGTGCTCCTGGGCCTTGCGCGCGGCGTTCTCGGCGGCCATCTGGGCGGCGAACGGCGTGGACTTGCGCGAGCCCTTGAAGCCGACGTGGCCGGCGGAGGCCCAGCTGATGACGTTCCCGGTCGGGTCGGTGATCGACACGATCGTGTTGTTGAACGTGCTCTTGATGTGCGCGGCGCCGTGGGCGACGTTCTTCTTCTCCTTGCGGCGGACCTTCTTGGCACCAGCCGCGGCGCGAGCCCTGGGAGGCATGTCTCTCCGGTTTCCTTCTGAACGATCAGTGGCCAGGTGCAGCACGGAGGCGCGCCGCCGCTCCCGCCCTCACGGGTCGCCGCGGCGGCGCGCCTGCGGCCTACTTCTTGCCGGCCTTCTTCTTGCCGGCGATGGTCTTGCGCGGGCCCTTGCTCGAGCGCGCGTTGGTGCGGGTGCGCTGACCGTGCACGGGCAGCCCGCGGCGGTGACGCAGGCCCTGGTAGCAGCCGATCTCCACCTTGCGGCGGATGTCGGCGGCCACCTCGCGGCGCAGGTCGCCCTCGACGCGGAAGTGCTCGTCGATGTAGTCGCGCAGCCTCAGCAGGTCCTCGTCACCGAGGTCCCGGACGCGCAGGTCGGGGCTGACGCCCGTCGCGGCCAGGGTCTCCTTGGCGTGGGCCTTGCCGATGCCGTAGATGTAGGTGAGCGCGATCTCCATCCGCTTCTCGCGGGGCAGGTCGACGCCGGCCAGTCGTGCCATGTCCAGGTACTCCCTCAGCCCTGCCGCTGCTTGTGGCGGGCGTTGTCGCAGATGACCATGACCCGGCCGTGCCGGCGGATCACCTTGCACTTGTCGCAGATCTTCTTCACCGACGGCTGGACCTTCACCGGTGCCGCCCCTCATTCCTGTCGATCGATGGCCGCCTGCACGGCACCCTCGGGTGCCCCGCGCCGGCGGCGGTCACTTGTAGCGGTAGACGATGCGACCGCGCGTCAGGTCGTAGGGCGAGAGCTCCACGACCACGCGGTCCTCGGGCAGGATGCGGATGTAGTGCTGGCGCATCTTGCCGCTGATGTGGGCGAGCACCCGGTGTCCGTTCTGCAGCTCGACCCGGAACATCGCGTTGGGCAGCGGCTCGACGACGCGACCCTCGACCTCGATGGCCCCGTCCTTCTTCGCCATGCCCGACACGGCCTCCCTGACTCGGTGGTGCTGGTGGTCTGGTGCTCCATCCGCGTGCGACCATGCCGGGGCCCGGCAGGGGTCGTACTCGGTGGGTGCAGAACAGGTGGTGCAGACGCTCCCGCGAGGGCGTCCCGGGCCGTGCGGCCACAGCACGACGACAGGACGGCGCGAACGCCGTCGTTCACTGTACCCCGCTGTCGCAGGGCGCTCCAACCCGGTCCCCGTCACAGCCGGGCCCGGGCCGGAGGCTCAGGTGCGGGGTGTGATCCCGAACGGGGCCAGGCCCGCGACGCCGCCGTCCTCGGCCGTGAGGACCCAGGGGCCCTCGGGCGTGATGGCGACGGTGTGCTCGAAGTGGGCGGCCCGCGACCCGTCCTTGGTGACGACGGTCCAGCCGTCCTCGAGCTCGGCGGTGGCCGGGTCGCCCACGGTCACCATCGGCTCGATGGCCAGCGCGAGTCCCGGGACCAGCCGCGGTCCCCGGCCGGGCCGCCCGTAGTTGAGGACGTGCGGGTCCTGGTGCATCTCGGTGCCGATGCCGTGCCCGCCGTAGTGGTCGACGATCCCGTAGGGGTGCGCCTCGGCGACGACGACCGACTCGACCGCGGCGCTGATGTCGGTCAGCCGCCCGCCGGCGACGGCGCGGGCGAGGCCCGCCCACATCGAGCGCTCGGTGACCTCGATGAGCGCGGCGTCCTCGGCCGACGGCGGCCCCACGGTCACGGTGACCGCGGAGTCGCCGTGCCAGCCCTCGAGGATCGCGCCGCAGTCGATCGAGATGTTGTCGCCCTCGGCGAGCACCCGCTGCGGGTCCGGGATGCCGTGCACGACCTCGTCGTTGATGGAGGCGCAGATGCTGCCGGTGAACCCGTGGTAGCCCAGGAACGACGGGATGGCGCCCGCCGACCGGATGGTGTCCTCGGCGATCGCGTCGAGCTCACCGGTCGTCACCCCCGGCCGGACGGCGGCCCGCACGGCGCTGATGGCCCGGGCGACGACGAGGCCGGCACCACGCATCAGCTCGATCTCGTGCGGCGTCTTGATCTGGATCATGCGTCCACTCCACTTGGCCAGCAGGGGGAGGCGGGTCAGGATCCCGGCCGACATCGGCGGCGCCGTCCCCTCAGCTGTCGTTGGGCTGCCCGGACCGCTCCAGGGCGGCCATCGCGCGAGCGGTGACCTCCTCGATCGACCCGATGGCGTCGACCTGCGCGAGCAGTCCCTCGGACTCGTAGAAGCCCGACAGGGGCGCGGTCTGTTCCCGGTAGACCTCCAGGCGGTGCCGGACGGTCTCGGGCTTGTCGTCGTCGCGCTGCACCCACTCGCCGTCGACGAGCATCCGGCGCCCCGACAGGCGGCGCACCAGCTCCTCCTCCTCGACGACGAGCTCGAGCACGCAGTCGAGGTGCTGGCCCAGGTCCTCGAGGGAGCCGCGCAGCTGCTCGCCCTGGGCGATGGTCCGCGGGAAGCCGTCGAGCAGGAAGCCGGCCTTGGCGTCGTCCTCGGCCAGCCGGTCCTTGACCATGGCCACGGTGATCTCGTCGGGCACCAGGTCGCCGGCGTCCATGTAGGACTTCGCCTGCTTCCCGAGGTCGGTCCGTCCGCTGACGTTGGCGCGGAAGATGTCGCCGGTCGAGATGGCCGGCACCTCCAGCCGGCCGGCGATGATCTGCGCCTGGGTCCCCTTGCCCGCCCCCGGGGGGCCGAGCAGCACGACGCGCACTACTTCAGGAACCCTTCGTAGTTGCGCTGGTTGAGCTGCGTCTCGATCTGCTTCACGGTCTCCAAGCCCACTCCCACCATGATCAGCACTGCCGTCCCGCCGAACGGGAAGTTCTGGTTCGCTCCCTGCTGGGTGATCGACAGGAAGAAGTTGGGCAGCACCGCGACGATCCCGAGGTAGATCGACCCGGGCAGGGTGATCCGGGACAGCACGTACTGCAGGTACTCGGCCGTCGGCCGGCCCGGGCGGATGCCGGGGATGAAGCCGCCGTAGCGCTTCATGTCGTCGGCCCGCTCCTCCGGGTTGAAGGTGATCGACACGTAGAAGTACGTGAAGAACACGATCAGGCCGAAGTACAGGGCGACGTGCACCGGGCTGCTCTGGTCGATGACGTAGTTCTCGAAGAACTGCCGGACCGGCCCGGTCTCGTCCCCCTGCAGCTGGGTGATCAGCTGCGGCAGGTAGAGCAGCGACGAGGCGAAGATGACCGGGATGACACCGGCCTGGTTGACCTTCAGCGGCAGGTAGGTCGACGTCCCGCCGTACATCCGGCGGCCGACCATCCGCTTGGCGTACTGCACCGGGATGCGCCGTTGCGCCTGTTCGACGTAGACGACAGCGCCGATGATCAGCAGGGCGAAGGCGCAGACGACGGCGAAGACGACGCCGCCGCGGGTCTGCAGGATGGACCCGCCCTCGGCCGGGATGCGCGCGGCGATCGAGGTGAAGATCAGCACGGACATGCCGTTGCCGATCCCCTTCTCGGTGAGCAGCTCGCCCAGCCACATGATGACGGCGGTGCCGGCGGTCAGGGTGACGACCAGGACGATGGTCGACCAGATGCTGTCCGACGGGATGATCTCCTGCTGGCAGCCGGGGAACAGCTGGCCGCTGCGGGCCAGCGCGATGATGCCGGTGCTCTGCAGGATCGCCAGGGCGATCGTCAGGTAGCGGGTGTACTGGGTCAGCTTGGCCTGACCCGACTGGCCTTCCTTCTTCAGCTGCTCGAAGCGCGGGATGACCACCACCAGCAGCTGCACGATGATGCTCGCCGTGATGTAGGGCATGATCCCGAGCGCGAACACCGACAGGCGCAGCAGCGCTCCGCCGGAGAACAGGTTGACCAGCGAGTAGACGTCGCGCTGCGAGCCCGCCTGCGCCTGCTCCAGGCAGCTGTTGATGGCCTCGACGGAGACGCCGGGTCCCGGGATCGCCGCGCCGAGGCGGTACACGGCGATGATCGCCAGGGAGAACAGCAACTTCCGCCGGAGGTCTGGCGTCCGGAACGCCGCGGCGAACGCCTGCAGCACGTGCCCTCCCCTAGTCGGTCGAGTGACATTAGCAACGGGCCCGTCCCGCGGAGCGGGACGGGCCCGTCGTCAGGCCCCCTCGCAGCGCCCCGCCGCCGGCTCGTGAGCGGCTGGGGGAGGCGAGAGGGTCCTCCTTCAGATGCGGGTGGTGCTGCCCCCGGCCGCGGCGATCTTGTCGGCCGCGGAGGACGAGAAGGCGTGCGCGTGCACGGTGACCTTCACCCCGCCGAGCTCGCCGGTGCCGAGGACCTTGACCGGGTGGCCACGCCGGACGGCGCCGGCCGCGACCAGCGAGTCGGGGTCGACGTGCCCGCCCTGCGGGAACAGCGCCGCGATCCGGTCGAGGTTGACGACCTGGAACACGACCTTGTTCGGGTTCTTGAAGCCCGACATCTTGGGCAGCCGCATGTGCAGCGGCGTCTGACCGCCCTCGAAGCGCGGGGAGGTGTTGCCGCGCGCGCCGGTGCCCTTGGTGCCGCGACCGGCGCTCTTGCCCTTGGAGCCCTCACCCCGGCCGACGCGCGTCTTGGGGGTGTGGGCGCCCGGGGCCGGACGCAGGTGGTGGACCTTAAGAGTCATGGTGAGTCCCTGCTCAGATCTCTTCGACGGCGACGAGGTGCGTCACTGCCGCGACCATCCCGCGGATCTCGGGACGGTCCTCCTGCACGACCGAGTCGTTGATCCGCTTGAGGCCCAGCGAGCGCAGCGTCTGCCGCTGGTTGGGCTTCGTGCCGATCGCCGACCGGACCTGGGTGACCTTCAGCTGCGCCACGTCAGACCCCCTGACCCGCACGGGCCCGCAGCATGGCGGCCGGGGCGACGTCCTCGAGGGGCAGCCCGCGACGGGCGGCGATCTCCTCCGGGCGGACGAGGTCCTTCAGCGCCTGCATGGTGGCGTGCACGATGTTGATCGGGTTCGACGAGCCGAGGCTCTTCGACAGCACGTCGTGGATGCCGGCGCACTCGAGGACCGCGCGCACCGGGCCACCGGCGATGACACCGGTACCGGGGCTGGCCGGCTTGAGCAGCACGACACCGGCCGCCGCCTCACCCTGCACCGGGTGCGGGATGGTGCTGGCGATGCGCGGCACCTTGTAGAAGTGCTTCTTGGCCTCCTCGACGCCCTTGGCGATCGCCGCGGGCACCTCCTTGGCCTTGCCGTAGCCGACGCCCACGGTGCCGTCACCGTCGCCGACGATCACCAGGGCGGTGAAGCTGAAGCGCCGACCACCCTTGACGACCTTCGACACGCGGTTGATGGCCACCACGCGCTCGATGAAGTTGCTCTTCTCGGCAGGCGCGCCGCCGGGCCCCCGCCCGCCGTCACGACGGTCGCGGCGGTCGTTGCCGCCGCCGGCGCCGCCGCCGCGTCGCTGTGGTCCTGGCATCAGACGTCCCTCTCGATCTGCTGGTTCGCGGAGCTGCTCATCAGAAGTCCAGCCCGCCCTCTCGCGCACCGTCGGCGAGTGCGGCGATGCGGCCCTGGTAGCGGTTGCCACCACGGTCGAACACGACCTTGGTGATGCCGGCGGCCTGGGCGCGCTCGGCGACCAGGGACCCCACCCGGCGGGCGAGGGCGGACTTGTCGCCCTCGGCGCTGCGCAGGCTGGCGTCCAGCGTCGAGGCACTGACCAGAGTACGGCCGACGGTGTCGTCGACGACCTGGACGTGGATGTGCCGCGAGCTGCGGTTGACCACCAGGCGCGGGCGCTCCGCCGTGCCCGCGACCCGCTTGCGGAGCCGGTTGTGGCGGCGCAGCCGCGAGACGCGGCGCGCGGTGCTGATGTCGGTGCCGACGGGCGTGTGCACCCGAGCGGTCTTCTCGGTCTGAGCCATCACTTACCCGTCTTCCCGACCTTGCGCTTCACGACCTCGCCCTGGTACCGGACGCCCTTGCCCTTGTACGGGTCGGGCTTCCGCAGGCCGCGGATGTTGGCGGCCACCTGGCCGACCTGCTGCTTGTCGATGCCGGTGACGCGCAGGCGCGTGGGCGACTCGACGGTGAAGGTGATGCCCTCCGGGGCCCTGACCGGCACCGGGTGGCTGTAGCCGAGGGCGAACTCGAGGTCGCTCCCCCGGGCCTGGACGCGGTAACCGACGCCGACGATCTCGAGGGTCTTGGTGTACCCCTCGGTGACGCCGGTGATCATGTTGGCGATCAGCGTGCGGGACAGGCCGTGCAGGGCCCGGCTCTCGCGCTCGTCGTCGGGGCGCTGCACCGTGAGGACACCGTCCTCGGCCTTCGCGACCGTGATGGGCGCGGCGACGGTGTGCGAGAGGGAGCCCTTGGGGCCCTTCACGCTGACCGTCTGGCCGTCGACGGCGACGTCGACACCACCGGGCACGGTGATCGGCAGTCGTCCGATCCGTGACATCTCGCTCGCTCCTCTTACCAGACGTAGGCGAGGACTTCCCCGCCCACGCCCTTCTTGTTCGCCTGCCGGTCGGTCAGCAGCCCGGTCGAGGTGGAGATGATCGCCACCCCGAGGCCGCCGAGCACCTTGGGCAGTGCGTTCGACTTCGCGTAGACCCGCAGGCCCGGCTTGGACACCCGGCGCACCCCGGCGATGCTGCGCTCGCGGTTCGGGCCGTACTTCAGGTCGATCACCAGCTCCTTGCGGGTGGCGCCGTCCTTCTCGACGTCGTCGACGCGCCAGCCGGCGATGTAACCCTCCTGCTGGAGGATCTCGGCGATGTGCGTCTTGAGCTTCGACGACGGCATCGCCGCCGAGTCGTGGTAGGCCGTGTTCGCGTTGCGCAGCCGCGTGAGCATGTCCGCGATCGGGTCGGTCATCGTCATGGGTGTCGTGCCTCTCTCGCCGCGGTTCCGCACACGTCCCTCGCGTGGGCCTCTCGGCGATCAGTGGTGAAAGGCCACCCTGCCCCCCGTCGCTCGCGAGCTCGCGACGGGACCCTGCAGGACGGCCGGACGGGTCCTGTTACCAGCTCGACTTGCTCACGCCGGGCAGCTCGCCGGCGTGCGCCATCTCCCGCAGGCAGATCCGGCACAGGCCGAACTTGCGGAAGACCGAGTGCGGGCGACCGCACCGCTGGCAGCGGGTGTAGCCGCGGACCGCGAACTTGGGCTTGCGGGCCGCCTTGTTGATCAGCGCCTTCTTGGCCATCTGTCTCTCCTGCCCCGGCTCAGCGGGTCGTGTTCACGACGGTCTGGCCGGCGAAGGGGAAGCCGAGCAGGCGGAGCAGCTCGCGACCCTCCTCGTCGGTCGTGGCGGTGGTGACCAGCGTGATGTCCATGCCGCGGGGACGGTCGATCTTGTCGACGTCGATCTCGCGGAACATCGACTGCTCGGTCAGCCCGAAGGTGTAGTTGCCGTGGCCGTCGAACTGCTTGGCGTTGAGGCCGCGGAAGTCGCGGATGCGGGGCAGGGCCAGCGCCAGGAGCCGGTCGAGGAACTCCCACATGCGGTCGCCGCGCAGGGTGACCTTGGCGCCGATGGGCATGCCCTCGCGCAGCTTGAACTGGGCGATGGACTTGCGGGCCCGGACGACGGCCGGCCGCTGGCCGGTGATGGCGGTGAGGTCGCGGACCGCACCGTCCATGAGCTTGGCGTCACGGGTCGCCTCGCCGACGCCCATGTTGACGACGATCTTGGTCACGCGCGGGATCTGCATGACGTTGCCGTAGCCGAACTCCTCCTGGAGGGCCGGCACGATCGACTCCCGGTAGTGGGCCAGCAGGCGCGGGAGGTCGCGGGTGGGAGCAGTCATCGTCACAGGTCCTTACCGGTCCGCCGCGACACCCGGATGCTGCGGCCCTCCTCGTCCTTGCGGTAGCCGACCCGGGTCGGCTTGCCCTCGGAGTCGACCACCATCACCTTGCTGACGTGGATGGGAGCCTCCTGGGTCACGATGCCGCCCTGCTGCGCGCCCCGCTGGTTCGAGCTGATGCGGGTGTGCTTCTTGACGCGGCCGACGCCCTCGACGAGGACCTTCTGCAGCTTGGGGTAGGCGGCGATGACCCGGCCCTTGGCGCCCTTGTCGCGGCCGGACAGCACCACCACGGTGTCGCCCTTCTTGACCTTCATCGACGGGGTCTTCTTCGTCTCGGTCATGGTCAGAGCACCTCCGGGGCGAGCGAGATGATCCGCATGAAGCGCTTGTCGCGCAGCTCCCGGCCGACGGGGCCGAAGATGCGGGTCCCGCGCGGGTCGCCGCTGTCGCGGATGATGACCGCGGCGTTCTCGTCGAAGCGGATGTAGGAGCCGTCGGGACGACGACGCTCCTTGGCCGTGCGGACGACGACGGCCTTCACGACGTCGCCGCGCTTGACGCCGGCGCCGGGCAGCGCGTCCTTGACGGTCGCGACGATGACGTCACCGATGCCCGCGTAGCGCCGCCCGGAGCCGCCGAGCACCCGGATGCAGAGGATCTCCTTCGCACCGGTGTTGTCGGCGACCCGGAGCCGCGACTCCTGCTGGATCACGTCCTACTCCCAATCTCAGTGGTGACAGCCGGGCCGGAACGGTGAACCGGCTGTCCGGCACCCACGTGCGGACGCACCGGCGGCGGGGCCGCCGGTGCGTCCGACACGGGTACCGGGATGCGGCGCACACCCGGAGGGGCGCCAGTCGTCCAGGGTACCCGGTCCCGTGGCGCGGCCCGGAGGGCGTGCGTCACAGGTGCCGGAGGACCCGGACGGTCGCTACTTGGCCTTCTCGAGGACCTCGACCAGCCGCCACCGCTTGGTGGCCGACAGCGGCCGGGTCTCCATGATCTGCACGCGGTCACCGATGCCGGCGACCGCCTGCTCGTCGTGGGCCTTCAGCTTGCTGGTGCGCCGGAGGACCTTGCCGTAGAGGCCGTGCTTCACGCGGTCCTCGACCTCGACGACGATGGTCTTGTCCATCTTGTCGCTGACCACGAGGCCCTCGCGGACCTTGCGGTAGCCGCGGCCGGCCAGGCCGGGACCGCTGGCGACGGCGGAGTTGTCGGGCTCGGTCATGCCACACCCTCGTTCGGGGCAGCCGAGAGGCCCAGCTCGCGCTCGCGCATGATCGTGTAGATCCGGGCGATGTCGCGGCGGACGGTCTGCAGCCGCCGGTTGTTGTCCAGCTGGCCGGTGGCCACCTGGAACCGCAGGTTGAAGAGCTCTTCCTTGTGCTCACGCAGCCGCGTGGCGAGCTCGTCGGCCGAGAGCTCGCGCAGCTCCGGGGCGGTCAGGCCGGCGGCCATCACACCTCTCCTTCACGCGTGATGAAGCGGCACTTCATCGGCAGCTTGTGGATGGCCCGGCGCATGGCCTCGCGGGCCACCGGCTCGGCCACGCCCGACAGCTCGAACATGATCCGGCCGGGCTTGACGTTGGCCACCCACCACTCGGGCGAGCCCTTGCCCGAGCCCATGCGGGTCTCGGCGGGCTTCTTGGTGAGCGGACGGTCGGGGTAGATCGAGATCCACACCTTGCCGCCACGGCGGATGTGCCGGGTCATGGCGATACGGGCGGACTCGATCTGCCGGTTCGTCACGTAGGCCGGCTCGAGGGCCTGGATGGCGTACTCACCGAAGTTGATCTCGGTGCCGCCCTTGGCCCGACCCGAGCGGCTCGGGTGGTGCTGCTTGCGGTGCTTGACGCGCCGGGGGATCAGCACGTGTCAGCCCTCCGTCTGGGTCTCGGTCGCCGTGTTCTCGGCTGCCGCGGTCCCCTCGGGACCGGCGGCCTGGGCGACGGTCTGCTCGGGCGCGACCTCGCCGGAGGTCGCGGCCACGGTGCTGTCGGCGGTGTCCCGGCCGGTGGTGCCCTCGGCCGCGGCGCGGCCGGCCTCGGTGCCGCCGGCGGTGGTGCCGCTGGAGCCCGAGCGGCGCGGCCGCTGCGGGCGCTCGCGGCGCTGCTGCCGGGCGGCGAGGGCCTCGAGGGCCTCCCGCTCGGCACGCGAGCCGCTGACGTCGCCCTTGTAGATCCACACCTTCACGCCGATGCGGCCGAAGGTGGTGCGGGCCTCGTACAGGCCGTAGTCGATGTTCGCGCGCAGCGTGTGCAGCGGCACCCGGCCCTCGCGGTAGAACTCCGACCGGCTCATCTCGGTGCCGCCCAGGCGCCCGGAGCACTGCACCCGGATGCCCTTGACCTGCGGGCTGCGCTGGGCCGACTGCATGGCCTTGCGCATGGCGCGGCGGAAGCTCACCCGGCTCGACAGCTGCTCGGCGACGGCCTGGGCCACCAGCTGGGCGTCGGCCTCGGGGTTCTTGACCTCGAGGATGTTGAGCTGCACCTGCTTGCCGGTCAGCTTCTCCAGCTCACCGCGGATGCGGTCGGCCTCCGCGCCGCGACGGCCGATGACGATGCCCGGCCGGGCGGTGTGGATGTCGACGCGGACCCGGTCACGGGTGCGCTCGATCTCCACCTTGGAGATGCCGGCGCGCTCCATGCCCTTGGTCATGAGCTTGCGGATGGCCACATCTTCCTTGACGTAGTCCTTGTACAGCTTGTCGGCGTACCACCGGGACTTGTAGTCGGTGGTGATGCCCAGGCGGAACCCGTGCGGGTTGACCTTCTGACCCACTAGCGGGTCCCTCCCCTCGTGTTGGAGCGCTGCTGCGTGCCCTGCTGCTGCGTGGCCGGGCCGGACTGGCCGGTACGGCGGCGCGCGGTGCGCGACTTGCCGGCGAGCTCGGCGCTGGCGCCGACCTCGGTCACCTCGACGGTGATGTGGCTCGTCCGCTTGTTGATGCGGTAGGCCCGGCCCTGCGCGCGCGGACGGATCCGCTTGAGCGTGGGGCCCTCGTCGACGTAGGCGGCGCTGACGACGAGCGCGGCCGGGTCCAGCCGCAGGTTGTGCTCGGCGTTGGCGACCGCGCTGGCGACGACCTTGGCCACCGGCTCGCTGGCCGCCTGCGGTGCGAACCGCAGGAGGGCCAGGGCCTCGTCGGTGGGCAGGTAGCGGATCAGGTCCACCACCCGGCGTGCCTTCATGGGGGCGACGCGGACGAACCGGGCGGTGGCCCGGGCGACCTGCGTCTCCTCTCCCAGCTGGGAAGTCATCTCGTGTCTCTCTCTCCCGGGACCGGTCAGCCCCGCCGCGACCGGCGGTCGTCCTTGACGTGGCCCCGGAAGGTCCGGGTGGGGGCGAACTCGCCGAGCTTGTGCCCGACCATCGCCTCGGTCACGAAGACCGGGACGTGCTTGCGCCCGTCGTGCACGGCGATGGTGTGGCCGAGCATGTCCGGGATGATCGTCGAGCGCCGGGACCAGGTCCGGATGACCGTCTTGGTGCCCTTCTCGTTCTGGGCGTCCACCTTGGCGAGCAGGTGGTCGTCGACGAACGGGCCCTTCTTGAGGCTGCGTGGCATGTCTGTCGGACTCCTCTACCCGCTCAGCGCTTCTTGTTGGTGCGGCGACGGCGCACGATCAGGGCGTCGCTGGCCTTGCGCTTGCGCGTGCGGCCCTCGGGCTTGCCCTTCGGGTTCACCGGATGGCGACCACCGGAGGTCTTGCCCTCACCACCACCGTGCGGGTGGTCCACCGGGTTCATGGCGACACCGCGGACGGTGGGGCGCTTGCCCTTCCACCGCATGCGGCCGGCCTTGCCCCAGTTGATGTTCGACTGCTCGGCGTTGCCCACCTCGCCGACGGTGGCGCGGCAGCGCACGTCCACGTTGCGGATCTCGCCCGAGGGCATGCGCAGCTGCGCGAAGCGGCCCTCACGGGCGACCAGCTGCACGCTGGTGCCGGCCGAGCGGGCGATCTTCGCCCCGCCGCCGGGGCGCAGCTCGATCGCGTGCACCACCGTGCCGACCGGGATGTTGCGCAGCGGCAGGTTGTTGCCCGGCTTGATGTCGGCCGCGGGGCCGCACTCCACCGTGTCGCCCTGCTTCAGGCGGGCCGGCGCGATGATGTAGCGCTTCTCGCCGTCGGCGAAGTGCAGCAGCGCGATGCGCGAGGTGCGGTTCGGGTCGTACTCGATGTGCGCGACCGTGGCCGGCACGCCGTCCTTGTCGGCCCGGCGGAAGTCGATGACCCGGTAGGCGCGCTTGTGCCCGCCGCCCTGGTGCCGCGCGGTGACCTTCCCGTGGACGTTGCGCCCGCCGCGGCCGTGCAGCGGCCGGACCAGCGACTTCTCGGGATGGTCGCGGGTGACCTCGGCGAAGTCGGCGACGCTGGAGCCGCGGCGGCCCGGCGTCGTCGGCTTGTACTTGCGGATAGCCATTGCTGACTCAGTTCCTCTGTCTCTGGTCCGAACGGTCGCGGCGCTCAGGCGCCGGGACCACCGAAGATCTCGATGCGGTCGCCGGGGGCCACCGAGACGATGGCGCGCTTGGTGTCCTTGCGCTTGCCCAGCCGGGTGCCGCGGCTGCGCTTGCGCTTGCCCTGGCGGTTGACCGTGTTCACGGACAGGACCTTGACGTTGAAGACCTGCTCCACGGCGATCTTGATCTGGGTCTTGTTCGCCTCGGGCAGCACCACGAACGTGTACTGGTTGTCGTCCAGCAGCCCGTAGCTCTTCTCCGAGATGACCGGCGACAGCAGGACGTCCCGGGGGTCGCGGACGCTCACGCCTTCTCCTCGGTGGTGGTGTCGGTGTCCAGATCGGTGGTGCCCTGGGCCGGCTGGATCGACGGGATGGCACCCGGGATGTCCGGCGTCGTCAGGTCGGGCTTGGTGAGCGACGTGCCGCCGCTGCCACTGCCGGTGCCGGTGCCGGTGCCGTGCGGGCCGGCCACGAACTCGGCGAGCGCGGTCTCGGTGAAGACCACCTCGTCGGCGACCAGCACGTCGTAGGTGTTGAGCTGGCCGGCCTCGAGCAGGTGCACGCGCGGCTCGTTGCGCAGGCTCACCCAGTTGAGGACGTCGTCGCGGTCGAGGACCACGAGCACCCGCTTGGCCGAGGTGACGGCGTCGAGCGTGGCCAGGGCCGCCTTGGTCTTCGGGGCGTCGCCCTCGACGAAGGTGCTCACGACGTGCACCCGGCCCTCGCGCGCCCGGTCGGAGAGGGCACCGCGCAGGGCGGCGGCCTTCATCTTCTTGGGGGTGCGCTGCGAGTAGTCGCGCGGCTGGGGGCCGTGGACGGTGCCACCGCCGGTGAACTGCGGCGCGCGGATCGAGCCCTGGCGGGCGCGGCCGGTGCCCTTCTGGCGGTAGGGCTTGACGCCACCGCCGCTGACGGCGCCGCGGGTCTTGGTGGCGTGGGTGCCCTGGCGGGCCGCGGCCAGCTGCGCCACGACCACCTGGTGCAGGAGCGCGACGCTGGCGGGCCGGTCGAAGAGGTCACCGGGCAGCGTGACGCTGCCGGAGGTCTCCCCCGCCGGCGTCCGGACGTCGACCTGGCGGTCGGCGCGCGCGCCCTCGGTGACGGTGGACTGGGTCACTGCTTGTCACTCCCCACGGGACCGCCCTTGACCGCCGACCGGACGAGCACGAGCCCACCCTTCGGGCCGGGGACGGCACCCTTGATCAGGATGAGGCCGCGCTCGGTGTCGACCTTGTGGACGACGAGCGAGAGCGTGGTGGTCTTCACCGCACCCATGCGGCCGGCCATCTTCAGGCCCTTGAAGACGCGGCCGGGGGTGGACGCGCCACCGATCGAGCCCGGCGAGCGGTGCTTGCGCTGGGTGCCGTGCGCGGCGCCCAGGCCGCGGAAGCCGTGGCGCTTCATGACGCCGGCGGTGCCCTTGCCCTTGCTGGTGCCGATGACGTCGACCTTGGCCACGCCGTCGAACACCTGGGCGGTCAGCTCCTGGCCGACCGTGTAGTTGCCGGCGTCCTCGGTGCGGAGCTCGACCACGTGACGGCGCGGCGTGACGCCGGCCTTCGCGAAGTGGCCACCCTCGGGCTTGTTCACCTTGCGGGGGTCGATCTCGCCGAAGCCGAGCTGGAGGGCCGAGTAGCCGTCCACCTCGGGGGTGCGCACCTGCGTGACCACGTTCGGGCCCGCCTTGACGACGGTCACCGGCACGATGCGGTTGTTCTCGTCGAAGACCTGGGTCATCCCCAGCTTCTCGCCGAGGAGCCCGCGGAACGTACTCGCCATGACTGGTCTCGGTCCCTTACTGGATGTTCACGTCGACCGAGGCCGGCAGGTCGATGCGCATGAGCGCGTCGACCGTCTTCGGCGTCGGGTCGAGGATGTCGATGAGCCGCTTGTGCGTGCGCATCTCGAAGTGCTCGCGCGAGTCCTTGTACTTGTGCGGCGAGCGGATGACGCAGTACACGTTCTTCTCCGTCGGCAGCGGCACCGGGCCGACGACGCGCGCACCGGTCTTGGTGACCGTGTCGACGATGCGCCGCGCCGAGGCGTCGATCGCCTCGTGGTCGTAGGCCTTCAGCCGGATGCGGATCTTCTGTCCCGCCATCGCTGTCTTCTGCTCCTGCCGATCGGTGTTCGTTCGTAGCTGGGGAACGCCGGGAGGTCGCGACCGTCATCCGGTCGGCCCCAGCGGTTCGGGTGGTGTCGCGCACAGCGCGGCCACCCGGGGACGGGCGGCGGTGCGGGTGCACCGCCGCCCGTCGAGGGGTGTTACTTGATGATCTTGGTGACGCGACCGGCGCCGACGGTGCGGCCACCCTCACGGATGGCGAACCGCAGGCCCTCCTCCATGGCGATCGGCTGGATCAGCTCGACCGTCATCTCGGTGTTGTCGCCCGGCATGACCATCTCGGTGCCGGCCGGCAGGGTCACGACGCCGGTGACGTCGGTCGTCCGGAAGTAGAACTGGGGACGGTAGTTGTTGAAGAACGGCGTGTGACGGCCACCCTCGTCCTTCGAGAGGATGTAGACCGAACCCTCGAAGTTGGTGTGCGGGGTGATCGAGCCGGGCTTCACGACGACCTGGCCGCGCTCCACGTCCTCGCGCTTGATGCCGCGCAGCAGCAGGCCCACGTTGTCGCCGGCCTGGCCCTGGTCGAGCAGCTTGCGGAACATCTCGACGCCGGTGACGGTGGTCGAGGTCGAGTTCGGGCGGATGCCGACGATCTCGACGGTCTCGGAGACCTTGACGATGCCGCGCTCCACGCGACCGGTGACGACGGTGCCGCGACCGGTGATGGTGAAGACGTCCTCGACGGGCATGAGGAACGGCTTGTCGATCTCGCGCTCGGGCTCGGGGATCGCCGTGTCGACGGCGGTCATGAGCTCCATGAGCTTGTCGCCCCACTCGGCGTCGCCCTCGAGGGCCTTGAGCGCCGAGACGCGGACCACGGGGACGTCGTCGCCCGGGAACTCGTACTCGGACAGCAGCTCGCGGACCTCCAGCTCGACGAGCTCGAGGATCTCCTCGTCGTCGACCATGTCGGCCTTGTTGAGCGCCACGACGATGTAGGGGACACCGACCTGGCGGGCCAGGAGGACGTGCTCCTTGGTCTGCGGCATCGGGCCGTCGGTCGCGGCGACCACCAGGATCGCGCCGTCCATCTGGGCGGCACCGGTGATCATGTTCTTGATGTAGTCGGCGTGCCCGGGGCAGTCGACGTGCGCGTAGTGACGGTTCTCCGTCTGGTACTCGACGTGGGCGATCGAGATCGTGATGCCGCGGGCCTTCTCCTCGGGCGCCTTGTCGATCTGGTCGAAGGCCGACGCCTCGTTGAGGTCCGGGTACTTGTCGTGCAGGACCTTGGTGATCGCCGCGGTCAGCGTCGTCTTGCCGTGGTCGATGTGCCCGATGGTGCCGATGTTGACGTGCGGCTTGGTCCGCTCGAACTTGGCCTTGGCCACTGGGTTCCTCTCCTCGTGGTGTCGCAGTCGTGCGTGACGCTGGGGTGGGGTTGCTGGGGGCCGGGCGGGGAGGTACCCCGCCCGGCGGTCACTCGCCCGTGGCCTTGGCGATGATCTCCTTGGCCACGTTCTGCGGGACCTCGGCGTAGGTGTCGAACACCATGGTGTAGCTCGCCCGCCCCTGGGTGCGGCTGCGCAGGTCGCCCACGTAGCCGAACATCTCCGAGAGCGGGACCAGGGCCCGGACGACGCGGGCGCCGGAGCGCTCCTCCATCGCCTGGATCATCCCGCGCCGGGAGTTCAGGTCGCCGATGACGTCGCCCATGTAGTCCTCGGGCGTGACGACCTCGACGGCCATCATCGGCTCGAGCAGGGCCGGGCTGGCCTTGCGCGCGGCCTCCTTGAAGACCATCGAGCCGGCGATCTTGAAGGCCATCTCCGAGGAGTCGACCTCGTGGTACTGGCCGTCGACGAGGGTCGCCTTGACGCCCACCATCGGGTAGCCGGCGAGGATGCCGTACTGCATGGCGTCCTGCATGCCCTGGTCGACCGAGGGGATGTACTCCCGTGGGATGCGACCACCGGTGACGGCGTTGACGAACTCGTAGGTCGGGCCGTCGGCGGCGACCTCGAGCGGCTCGATGCTCACCTGCACCTTGGCGAACTGGCCGGACCCACCCGTCTGCTTCTTGTGGGTGTAGTCGACCTTCTCGACCGCCTTGCGGATGGTCTCGCGGTAGGCGACCTGCGGCTTGCCGACGTTTGCCTCGACGCGGAACTCGCGCCGCATCCGGTCGACCAGGATCTCCAGGTGGAGCTCGCCCATGCCGGAGATGACGGTCTGGCCGGTCTCCTCGTCCAGCTTGACCTGGAAGGTCGGGTCCTCCTCGGCCAGCTTCTGGATGGCCGTCCCGAGCTTCTCCTGGTCGCCCTTGGTCTTGGGCTCGATGGCGACCGAGATGACCGGGGCCGGGAAGGTCATCGACTCCAGGATGACCGGCTTCTGCGGGTCGCAGAGCGTGTCACCCGTGGTGGTCTGCTTCATGCCGTTGACCGCGACGATCTGACCGGCACCCACGCCCGCGCGCTCCTCGCGCTTGTTGGCGTGCATCTGGTAGATCTTGCCGACCCGCTCCTTGCGGTCCTTGGTGCTGTTGAGCACCGGGGACCCGGAGTCCAGCCGCCCGGAGTACACGCGGATGTAGGTCAGCTTGCCCAGGTGCTGGTCGGTCTGGATCTTGAACGCCAGGGCCGAGAAGGGCTCGCTCTCGTCGGCGTGCCGCAGGACCTCGGTCTCGCCGTCCATGGCGGTGCCGACGATGGCCTCGACGTCCAGCGGGCTGGGCAGGTAGTCGGTGACCGCGTCGAGCAGGGGCTGCACGCCCTTGTTCTTGAAGGCCGTGCCGGTGAGCACCGGGTTGATCTGCGCGGCGATGGTCGCCTTGCGGATCGCGGCCTTCAGGCGCTCGACGGAGATCTCCTCGCCACCGAGGTAGGCCTCCATGAGGTCGTCGTCGGTCTCGGCGACGACCTCGAGCAGCTTCTCGCGGTACTCGGCGGCCTGGTCGGCCAGCTCGGCCGGGATCTCCTCGATCGCGTAGTCCTCGCCCATCGCGGTCTCGCCGCGCCAGGTGAGGGCGCGCATCTGCACGAGGTCGACGACGCCGATGAAGTCGGCCTCGGCACCGATGGGCAGCTGCAGCACCGCGGGGTTGGCGGCGAGCCGCTCGACCATCATGTCGACGCAGCGGAAGAAGTCCGCGCCGGTGCGGTCGAGCTTGTTGACGAAGCACATGCGCGGGACGCCGTACTTCTCCGCCTGACGCCACACCTGCTCGGTCTGCGGCTCCACGCCGGCGACACCGTCGTAGACGGCGACGGCACCGTCGAGCACGCGCAGGGACCGCTCCACCTCGACGGTGAAGTCGACGTGCCCCGGGGTGTCGATGATGTTGATGTCGTAGCCGTTCCAGGAGCACTTCGTCGCGGCGGACGTGATGGTGATGCCGCGCTCCTGCTCCTGCTCCATCCAGTCCATCGTGGCCGCGCCGTCGTGGACCTCACCGATCTTGTAGTTGATACCGGTGTAGAAGAGGATGCGCTCGGTCGTCGTGGTCTTGCCCGCGTCGATGTGCGCCATGATCCCGATGTTGCGGGTCTTGGCGAGCTGGGCCTGGGTGTCGGCCATGGGTCTCTCCTCTTTGGATCGGGTCCGCGTGCGGTGTTCCGGGTGGTGGCCCGGGACACCCGCCGGCCGCGGGGGCTGGCGGAGCCAGCCGGGGTGGCACCTACCAGCGGTAGTGCGCGAAGGCCTTGTTCGACTCGGCCATCTTGTGGGTGTCCTCGCGGCGCTTGACCGCGGCACCCAGGCCGTTGCTGGCGTCGAGCAGCTCGTTCATGAGGCGCTCGGTCATCGTCTTCTCGCGGCGCGCGCGGCTGTACTGGATCAGCCAGCGCAGGCCGAGCGTGGTGCTGCGGGAGGCGCGGACCTCGACCGGGACCTGGTAGGTCGCACCACCGACGCGGCGGCTGCGGACCTCGAGGGCCGGCTTCACGTTGTCCAGCGCACGCTTGAGCGTGACCACCGGGTCGGTGTCGGTCTTGGTGCGGCAGCCCTCGAGGGCGCCGTAGACGATCGACTCGGCGACCGAGCGCTTGCCGTCGACGAGGACCTTGTTCACCAGCTGGGTGACCAGCGGCGACTGGTAGACCGGGTCGTTGACCAGCGGACGGCGCGGCGCGGGGCCCTTGCGCGGCATGTCAGCTCTTCTCCTTCTTCGCGCCGTACCGGCTGCGAGCCTGCTTGCGGTTGCGGACGCCCTGGGTGTCCAGCGAGCCGCGGATGATCTTGTAACGCACACCCGGGAGGTCCTTCACGCGGCCGCCGCGCACGAGCACCATCGAGTGCTCCTGCAGGTTGTGGCCGACGCCCGGGATGTAGGCGGTCACCTCGATGCCACTGGTGAGGCGGACGCGAGCGACCTTCCGCAGCGCCGAGTTCGGCTTCTTCGGCGTCGTCGTGTACACGCGGGTGCACACGCCGCGACGCTGAGGGGAGCCCTTCAGCGCCGGGGTCTTGGTCTTCTCGACCTTGTCCTCGCGGCCCTTGCGGACCAGCTGGTTGATCGTGGGCATGGGTGGCCTGGATCTCCTACCTGCGCTGGGTCGTGCTTGTGGACGGTGCTGCTGTCGTGTCGCCGGTGCCGGTCCTGCCGGGGCCGCCTGGTCCCGCTCGCCCGCCACCTCCGGCCCCCGCGGTCGGGCGTGTCGCCCTCCCCGGGACCGGCCGCTGCGTCGAACCGGACAGGTCGCCCCCCGCGACTCGGCGCCGCCACCTCCGGTCGCCGTCCTGTCGTGGACGGCCGGCCGGGGCGGACCCGCGGCCTGGAGGACGGACCTCCGGACACCCAGGCGCACCGCGAACGGGAGCAGGCCCAGGACACCCTGGGCACGGCTGACCACGATACCCGCGTGCTGGGAGGCGGTCAAAGCCGGGTCCCGGGCGCCGGACGGGCAGGTGGAGCCTGCCCCCGGAGTGGACCTGCCGCGCACAACGGCCGGGGCACCCCGGGCATTCCGGGGCCGCCGTCCGGGCGGGGTGCCGGGGCACCGCTCGGGGGTGGCGAGGACTGTACCGCGGCGGGGCCCCGGCGCCAGGGTGCCGGACGGCGGGTCACCCGGCCGGTCGGTGCGCGCGCGACTGTCACACCCTCCCCCTACGGTCGGTCGCAGCAGAGCCACCCACAGCGACGGAGGTCACCGTGCTCATCGACTCGGCGCGCGAGCTCAAGGCGCGCCTGTCCGCCCGGCTGGCCGAGGGCTTCCCGGCGGTCACCGCGAGCGGGCTGGGCGGCCGGCTGTGGACGCGGCCGGCCATCGGGCTCGCGCCGGTGGCCCCCGGCCGTGTCCACCTGGCCATCCGCGTGGCGGCCCCCGACGACGCGCGCATCCTGCTCACCGGCCTCGACGACGCGGTGCGCCGCGAGGTCGACGTCCGGGTGACCGGTCCGATACGGCCCCTGGCCGCCCCCTCCCCCGGCGAGCTGCAGCGGCGCACCCGGCCGCTGGTGCCCGGGCTGTCGGTGGCCCACCCCACGGTGTCCGCGGGGACCCTGGGCGGCTTCGTCCGGCTGGGCGGGCGGCTGGCGGTCCTGTCCAACAACCACGTGCTCGCCGCCGCCGACGCGGGGGTGGTGGGCGACGCGGTGCTGCAGCCCGGTCCTGCCGACGGCGGCACGTCCGCGGACCGGGTGGCCACGCTGGCCGCCGTCGCGCCCCTCACCGGGGGGGCGAACCGGGTCGACGCCGCCGTGGCCATCCTCGAGGAGGGCGTCGCGGCCGATCCGGGCGGCTTCCCCGGCGGCCCGCTGGCCGCCACGGTGCCCGACGGCCTGGAGGTCGAGCCCGACGAGGAGGTCGAGAAGGTGGGCCGCACCACCGGGCACACCCGCGGCCGGGTCAGCGCGGTGGAGGTCGACGGCGTGGCGGTGCAGTACGACGACGGGGTGCACGTCTTCGACGACCAGATCGAGATCGAGGGCCTGGCCGGCCCCTTCTCCGCCGGGGGTGACAGCGGGTCGGTGATCTGGCGCAGCGCCGACCGGGCGCCGGTGGCGCTGCTGTTCGCCGGCAGCGCCCAGGGCGGCACCCACGGCGCGGGACTCACCTTCGCCAGCCCGCTGTCGGCCGTGCTGGCCGCGCTCGGGGTGGAGTGGGTCGCCTCCTGAGGTCCACTCCCTGGTCAGGGGGATGTCGCTCCGGGCGAGGACGGGGCACCATGGGGAGGTGACCGAGCCCGCGCGGCCGCCCGGGGCCTCCCTCGCCCCGGGCACCGGGCCGACGGGCGTCAGCGAGGAGCCCTCGTGACCGACCGTGCCGCCGCCCGCGCCGCCAAGAACGCCCTCGCCGACCGGCTGTCGGCCCAGTCGGGGGTCGTCGGGATCGGCCTGGCCCGTCGCGACACGGGGTACGTCGTGAAGGTCGACGTCGCCGACGCCGACGCCGCCGGCCGGGTGCCCCGCGACGTGGACGGCGTGCGGGTGGTCACCGAGGTCGTGGGCGCCATCCGCCCGCTGCGCAGCCGCACCGCCTGAGCGGCCTCCCCGAGGCACACGGACCCCTCCGGCGCACCCGCTACGGTCGCGCTGGCGCCGACGCGGGCGCCGCCGACCAGAGGAGTGCAGGTGCGCATCGGCATCCAGGCCAGTTACGCGGGGGGCTTCCAGGAGACCGCGGCGGAGATCGTCGACCTGGAGGCCGCGGGTCTCGACCTCGCCATGTGCGCGGAGGTCTACACCTTCGACGCCGTCAGCCAGCTCGGCTACCTGGCCGCCGTCACCCAGCGCGTCGAGCTCATGAGCGCCATCCTGCCGATCTACAGCCGCACCCCGGCCCTGACGGCGATGACCGCCGCGGGCCTGGACTTCGTGTCGGGCGGGCGGTTCACCCTCGGGCTGGGTGCCTCCGGCCCGCAGGTGATCGAGGGCTGGCACGGCGTCCCCTACGACGCCCCGCTGCAGCGCACCCGCGAGGTCGTCGAGATCTGCCGCCAGGTGTGGCGGCGCGAGCGGCTCGTGCACGAGGGGCCGAAGTACCGCGTGCCGCTGCCGGCCGAGCAGGGCACCGGGCTGGGCAAGCCGCTCAAGCTGATCAACACCCCGGTCCGCGAGCGGATCCCGGTCATGCTCGCCGCGCTCGGGCCGAAGAACGTCGAGCTGGCCGCCGAGATCGCCGAGGTGTGGGAGCCGATCTGGTTCATGCCGGAGAAGGCCGACGCGGTGTGGGGCGACGCCCTGCGCGCCGGGAAGGCCAAGCGCGGCGAGGAGCTGGGTGAGCTGCAGGTCATCTGCGGCGTCCCGGTGGCCATCGGGGACGACGTCGACCACCTGCACGACCAGGTGCGACCGCAGCTCGCGCTCTACGTCGGCGGCATGGGCGCCAAGGGCAAGAACTTCTACAACGACCTCGCGCGGCGCTACGGCTACGAGGAGGCGGCCGAGACCGTCCAGGAGCTCTACCTGGGTGGGAGGAAGGACGAGGCCGCCGCCGCCCTGCCCGACGAGTTCGTGCGCAAGGTCTCCCTCATCGGCCCGGAGGGGTACGTCGCCGAGCGGGTGGCCGCCTACGCCGAGGCCGGCGTCACCACCATCGCGCTGCAGCCCCTCGACGACAGCCGCGAGGGCCGGCTGCGGACCGTGGAGACCATGCGCAGGCTGGCCGACCGCTAGGACGCCGGTTGCGTCACGTGACGCTGCTGTCGTCCTCCCGCACCGCAGCGCGTCCGCCCGCACCGCCGGCGGTCGGGTGGGACGCACCACGATCAGGCCACCTGATCATCGCCGTCCCCCAGGACGGGGAAGGGCCCCCAGGTCGACGACCTGGGGGCCCTTCCCACGTGAGGTGCTGGAACGGCCTCCCTCAGGGACCCGCCGCGAGCGTGCGAACGGCGGGGAGAGAGAGGTCCTTCATCAGCCCCGCCAGTCGTACTCCTCGAGGCGCACGGCCTCACCGGAGCCCGACCCGAAGACGTCGGGGCTGTAGTACTGCCCGTCGTCGTACCCGGCCATCGTGTAGACGGCGGCCCGGGCCTCCTCGGTCGGCTCGACCGTGATGTTCCGGTAGCGGCTGATGCCCGTACCCGCCGGGATCAGCTTGCCGATGATCACGTTCTCCTTGAGGCCGAGGAGCGAGTCGCTCTTGCCCTGGATCGCGGCGTCGGTGAGCACCTTGGTCGTCTCCTGGAAGGAGGCGGCCGACAGCCACGACTCGGTCGCGAGCGAGGCCTTGGTGATGCCCATGAGCACCGGACGGGCCGAGGCCGGCTCGCCGCCCTCGGCGACGACGCGGCGGTTCTCGGTCTCGAACAGCGTCCGCTCGACCAGCGCGCCCGGGAGGAACTCGGTCGCGCCCGAGTCGATGATGGTCACCCGCTTCAGCATCTGGCGGATGATCACCTCGATGTGCTTGTCGTGGATCGACACACCCTGCGACCGGTAGACCTCCTGGACCTCGCGGACCAGGTGCAGCTGCACCTCGCGCGGGCCCATGATCCGCAGCACCTCGTGCGGGTCCACCGCACCCTCGGTGAGCTGCTCGCCGACCTCGACGTGGGCGCCGTCCTCGACCCGCAGCCGCGACCGGCGCGACAGCTTGTCGTAGACGACCTCGTCGGAGCCGTCGTCCGGGGTGATGGTCAGCTTGCGGAACTGCTCGCCGTCCTCGATCCGGACGGAGCCGGCCAGCTCGGCGATCGGGGCCTTGCCCTTGGGGACGCGGGCCTCGAAGAGCTCCACCACACGCGGCAGGCCGTGGGTGATGTCCTCACCCGCGACGCCACCGGTGTGGAAGGTGCGCATCGTCAGCTGGGTGCCGGGCTCGCCGATGGACTGGGCGGCGATGATGCCGACCGCCTCGCCGACGTCGACGAGCTTGCCGGTGGCCAGCGAGCGGCCGTAGCAGGTCGCGCACGTGCCCAGCAGCGACTCGCAGGTCAGCACGCAGCGGACCTTGACCTCCGCGACACCGGCCTCGACCAGCGCGCTGATGAGCACGTCGCCGAGGTCCTCGCCGGCCCGCGCCACGACCGTGCCGTCCTCGGCCACCACGTCGGCGGCCAGGGAGCGGGCGTAGACGCCGGTCTCGACGTGGGCGTCCCGGGTGAGCTGGCCGCCGACCACGGTCGCGATCGGCATGATGACGCCGCGCTCGGTGCCGCAGTCCTCCTCGCGGATGATGACGTCCTGGGAGACGTCGACCAGCCGCCGGGTGAGGTACCCGGAGTCCGCGGTCCGCAGGGCGGTGTCGGCCAGGCCCTTGCGGGCGCCGTGCGTGGAGATGAAGTACTCCAGCACGGACAGACCCTCCCGGAAGTTGGCCTTGATCGGCCGCGGGATGATCTCGCCCTTCGGGTTGGCCACCAGGCCGCGCATGCCGGCGATCTGGCTGATCTGCATCATGTTGCCTCGGGCGCCCGAGTTGACCATGACCCAGACCGGGTTGGTGGTCGGGAAGTTGTCCACCATCGCCTGGCTGACCTCGGCCCGCGCGCGGGTCCAGATCTCGATCAGCTCGCCACGACGCTCGGCGTCGGTGATGACGCCGCGCTCGTACTGGCGCTCGATCTGCCGGGCCTCGGCCTCGTGCCGGTCGAGGATCTCCTGCTTGGCCGGCGGGGTGACGACGTCGTCGATGGCGATCGTGACACCCGAGCGGGTGGCCCAGCGGAAGCCGGCCGACTTGAGGGCGTCCAGCGTCGCCGCGACCTGCACCTTGGGGTAGCGCTCGGCGAGGTCGTTGACGATCGCCCCGAGCTCCTTCTTCGGCACCTGGTAGTTGACGAAGCGGTAGTCCTCGGGCAGGGCCTCGTTGAACAGCACCCGGCCCAGGCTGGTCTCGACCAGCGCCGGTGCACCCGGGGCCCAGTCCGCGGGCTGCGTCCAGGCCTCGTTGACCTTGCCGTTGTCGACGCCGAACACCTCGTCGAGGCGGATCAGCGCCCGCTCCTGCAGACCCAGCGCACCCTTGTCGAAGGCCATGATCGCCTCGGCGGTGGAGCCGAAGGCCGCCGGACGGCCGCCGTCGGCCTCGTGGCGGCTCGGCACCAGGGTGGTCAGGTGGTACAGGCCCAGGACCATGTCCTGGGTCGGCGCGGTGATCGGGCGGCCGTCGGCCGGCGACAGGATGTTGTTCGAGGACAGCATCAGGATGCGGGCCTCGGCCTGCGCCTCCGCCGAGAGCGGCAGGTGCACGGCCATCTGGTCACCGTCGAAGTCCGCGTTGAAGGCGGTGCAGACCAGCGGGTGGATCTGGATGGCCTTGCCCTCGACCAGCTGCGGCTCGAAGGCCTGGATGCCCAGGCGGTGCAGCGTCGGCGCCCGGTTCAGCAGCACCGGGTGCTCGGTGATGACCTCCTCGAGCACGTCCCAGACGACGGGACGGGCCCGCTCGACCATGCGCTTGGCGGACTTGATGTTCTGCGCGTGGTTGAGGTCGACCAGCCGCTTCATGACGAAGGGCTTGAACAGCTCCAGCGCCATCTGCTTGGGCAGGCCGCACTGGTGCAGCTTCAGCTGCGGGCCGACGACGATGACCGAACGGCCCGAGTAGTCGACGCGCTTGCCGAGCAGGTTCTGCCGGAACCGGCCCTGCTTGCCCTTGAGCAGGTCGCTCAGGGACTTCAGGGGACGGTTGCCCGGACCGGTGACCGGACGGCCGCGACGGCCGTTGTCGAACAGCGCGTCCACGGACTCCTGCAGCATCCGCTTCTCGTTGTTCACGATGATCTCGGGTGCGCCGAGGTCGAGCAGCCGCTTGAGCCGGTTGTTCCGGTTGATGACCCGGCGGTACAGGTCGTTCATGTCGCTGGTGGCGAAGCGGCCACCGTCGAGCTGCACCATCGGGCGCAGGTCCGGCGGGATGACCGGCACGCAGTCGAGCACCATGCCCATGGGCGAGTTGCGCGTCTGCTGGAACGCCGCGACGACCTTCAGCCGCTTGAGGGCACGCAGCTTGCGCTGGCCCTTGCCGTTGCGGATGGTGTCGCGCAGCGACGCGGCCTCGGCGTCGAGGTCGAAGTCGGCCAGCAGCTTCTGCAGGGCCGCGGCACCCATGCCGCCCTCGAAGTACTCACCGAAGCGGTCGCGCAGCTCGCGGTAGAGGCCCTCGTCGGCGATGAGCTGCTTGACCTCGAGCTTGCGGAAGGTGTCGAGCACCTCCTCGAGGCGGTCGATCTCCCGCTGGGCGCGGTCGCGCAGCTGGCGCATCTCGCGCTCGCCGCCCTCGCGCACCTTGCGGCGGACGTCGGACTTGGCGCCCTCCGCCTCGAGCTCGGCCAGGTCGGCCTCGAGCTTCTGCTGGCGGGCCTCGACGTCGGCGTCGCGCCGGTTCTCGAGGTTGTGCTTCTCCGCGCTGATCTCGGCCTCGACGGTCGGGAGGTCGCGGTGGCGCGCCTCGTCGTCGACCGAGGTGATCAGGTAGGCGGCGAAGTAGATGATCTTCTCGAGGTCCTTGGGCGCCAGGTCGAGCAGGTAGCCCAGGCGCGAGGGCACGCCCTTGAAGAACCAGATGTGGGTGACGGGTGCGGCCAGCTCGATGTGGCCCATCCGCTCGCGCCGGACCTTGGCGCGGGTCACCTCGACGCCGCAGCGCTCACAGATGATGCCCTTGAAGCGGACGCGCTTGTACTTGCCGCAGTAGCACTCCCAGTCCCGGGTGGGACCGAAGATCTTCTCGCAGAAGAGACCGTCCTTCTCCGGGCGCAGCGTCCGGTAGTTGATGGTCTCGGGCTTCTTCACCTCACCGTGCGACCACTGGCGGATGTCGTCGCCGGTGGCCAGACCGATGCGGAGCTCGTCGAAGAAGTTGACGTCGAGCACTGAGTGGACCCCTTTCCCGGGGCTCGTTACTGCACTTCTAGTCGAATGGCTGGGAGGACGCCGGCCGGCCCGTCACACGACGGGCCGGCCGGCGGCCGATCACACGTCCTCGACGCTGGAGGGCTCGCGGCGGCTGAGGTCGATGCCCAGCTCCTCCGCGGCCCGGAACACCTCGTCGTCGGTGTCGCGCAGCTCGATCGCCTGCCCGTCGCCGGAGAGCACCTCGACGTTGAGGCAGAGCGACTGCAGCTCCTTGAGCAACACCTTGAACGACTCGGGGATGCCCGGCTCGGGGATGTTCTCGCCCTTGACGATGGCCTCGTAGACCTTGACCCGGCCGAGGATGTCGTCGGACTTGATGGTCAGCAGCTCCTGCAGCGCGTAGGCCGCGCCGTAGGCCTGCATCGCCCAGCACTCCATCTCACCGAAGCGCTGGCCACCGAACTGGGCCTTACCACCCAGCGGCTGCTGGGTGATCATCGAGTAGGGACCGGTCGACCGGGCGTGGATCTTGTCGTCGACCAGGTGCAGCAGCTTGAGGATGTAGACGTAGCCGACCGAGATCGCCTCGGGGAAGGGCTCCCCGGAGCGGCCGTCGAACAGCCGCGCCTTGCCGGTCGGCTGCACCATCCGGTTGCCGTCGCGGTTCGGCGTCGTCGAGCCGAGCAGGCCGACGATCTCCTCCTCGCGCGCGCCGTCGAACACCGGCGTCGCGGTCCGGGTGCCGGGGGCCGCCGAGCGGGCCGCGGCGGGCAGGTTGGCCGCCCACTCGGGGTCCCCCTCGACCTGCCAGCCGGACTTGGCCACCCACCCGAGGTGGGTCTCCAGCACCTGGCCGACGTTCATCCGGCCGGGCACGCCCAGCGGGTTGAGCACGATGTCGACCGGGGTGCCGTCCTCGAGGAAGGGCATGTCCTCCTGCGGCAGGATCTTCGCGATGACGCCCTTGTTGCCGTGGCGGCCGGCGAGCTTGTCACCGTCGGAGATCTTGCGCATCTGGGCGACGTAGACCCGGATCAGCTCGTTGACGCCGGCGGGCAGCTCGTCGCCGTCCTCGCGGGAGAACACGCGGACGCCGATGACCTTGCCGGACTCACCGTGCTTGACCTTCAGCGACGTGTCGCGGACCTCGCGGGCCTTCTCGCCGAAGATCGCGCGCAGCAGCCGCTCCTCGGGGGTCAGCTCGGTCTCGCCCTTGGGCGTGACCTTGCCGACGAGGATGTCGCCGGGGACGACCTCGGCACCGATGCGGATGATGCCGCGCTCGTCGAGGTCGGCGAGGACCTCCTCGGAGACGTTCGGGATGTCCCGGGTGATCTCCTCGGCACCGAGCTTGGTGTCGCGCGCGTCGACCTCGAACTCCTCGATGTGGATCGAGGACAGGACGTCGTCCTGCACGAGGCGCTGCGACAGGATGATCGCGTCCTCGTAGTTGTGGCCCTCCCACGGCATGAAGGCGACGAGCAGGTTCTTGCCCAGCGCCATCTCGCCCTCGTCGGTGCACGGCCCGTCGGCGATGACCTGGCCGACCTCGACCCGCTGGCCCTCGTCGACGACGGGGGTCTGGTTGATCGAGGTGCCCTGGTTCGAGCGGCGGAACTTCAGCAGCCGGTAGGTCTGCCGCGTGCCGTCGTCGGCCATGACGGTGACGTAGTCGGCGGTGGAGTCCTCGACCACGCCGGCCTTCTCCGCCACGACGACGTCACCGGCGTCGACGGCGGCCCGCAGCTCCATGCCGGTGCCCACCAGCGGCGCCTCGCTGCGCAGCAGCGGGACGGCCTGGCGCTGCATGTTCGCGCCCATGAGCGCGCGGTTGGCGTCGTCGTGCTCGAGGAACGGGATCATCGCCGTCGCGACCGAGGTCATCTGCCGCGGCGAGACGTCCATGTAGTCGACGTTCTCGGGGGCGAGGTAGTCGACCTCGCCGCCCTTGGTGCGGACCAGGACGCGATCCTCGGCGAACCGGCCCTGGGCGTCCAGCGGCGAGTTGGCCTGGGCGACGACGAAGCGGTCCTCCTCGTCGGCGGTGAGGTAGTCGATCGAGTCGCTGACCACGCCGTTGTCCACCCGGCGGTACGGCGTCTCGATGAAGCCGAACGCGTTGACCCGGCCGTAGGCCGACAGCGAGCCGATCAGGCCGATGTTCGGGCCCTCCGGGGTCTCGATCGGGCACATCCGGCCGTAGTGGCTCGGGTGCACGTCGCGGACCTCCATGCCGGCGCGCTCACGGGACAGACCACCGGGGCCCAGCGCCGACAGGCGGCGCTTGTGGGTCAGGCCCGCGAGCGGGTTGGTCTGGTCCATGAACTGCGACAGCTGGCTGGTGCCGAAGAACTCCTTGATGGAGGCGACGACCGGCCGGATGTTGATCAGGGTCTGCGGCGTGATCGCCTCGACGTCCTGGGTCGTCATCCGCTCGCGGACGACGCGCTCCATGCGGGAGAGGCCGACCCGGATCTGGTTCTGGATCAGCTCACCGACGGTGCGCAGGCGGCGGTTGCCGAAGTGGTCGATGTCGTCGACACCGTGGTCGGGCTCGCCGGCGTGCAGCCGCACGACGTACTCGATGGTGGCGACGATGTCGTCCTCGGTCAGCGTGAGGGTGGCCTGCGGGACCTCGACGCCGAGCTTCTTGTTGACCTTGTAGCGGCCGACCTTGGCCAGGTCGTAGCGCTTGGGGTTGAAGAAGAGGTTCTCCAGCAGCGCCTGGGCGCTCTCCCGCGTCGGCGGCTCGCCCGGCCGCAGCTTGCGGTAGATGTCGAGCAGCGCCTCGTCCTGCCCGGCGATGTGGTCCTTCTCCAGGGTGGCCAGGACCGTGGGCGACCACTGGAAGTGCTCGCGGATGCGGTCCTCGGTCCAGCCCAGCGCCTTGAGCAGCACGGTGACCGGCTGGCGGCGCTTGCGGTCGATCCGGACGCCGACGGTGTCGCGCTTGTCGACGTCGAACTCCAGCCACGCACCCCGGCTGGGGATGACCTTGGCGCTGAAGACGTCCTTGTCCGACGTCTTGTCCAGGGTCTTGTCGAAGTAGACGCCCGGGCTGCGGACCAGCTGCGAGACGACGACGCGCTCGGTCCCGTTGATGACGAACGTGCCCTTGTTCGTCATGATCGGGAAGTCGCCCATGAACACCGTCTGCGACTTGATCTCGCCGGTGGTGTTGTTCATGAACTCGGCGGTGACGAACAGCGGCGCCGCGTAGGTCATGTCCTTGTCCTTGCACTCCTCGAGGGACGCCTTGACGTCCTCGAAGCGCGGGTTGGAGAAGGACAGCGACATCGAGCCGCTGAAGTCCTCGATCGGGGAGATCTCCTCGAGGATCTCGGCGAGGCCGCCGACGGCGCTCTGCTGCTCCTCGGGCGAGAGGGTGGCGCGCCACTCGGGGCTGCCGACCAGCCAGTCGAAGGAGGCGGTCTGCAGCGCCAGGAGGTCCGGGACCTCGAGGGGCTCGGAGATCTTCGCGAACGAGACGCGGAGCGGGGCGCCGGGGATCTTCTGCTGGTCGGCCTCTCCGGTGCGGGGGCCGGCCTGGGGAGTCTGGTTCTGCTGGCCGAAGCCGCCGGACTCGGTGGTGCTGG
The DNA here is from genome assembly GCF_900115505.1 of Geodermatophilus dictyosporus. GTDB lineage: Bacteria > Actinomycetota > Actinomycetes > Mycobacteriales > Geodermatophilaceae > Geodermatophilus > Geodermatophilus dictyosporus. The sequence continues at coordinate 563,556 of NZ_FOWQ01000002.1, forward strand.
GGGCGATGCTGGTGGGGCGAGAGCCTGCCAAGATGCGTCCTTCCAAGGACATCACGACGTGCGGGCGGGGGTGCGGTTCGTCCTGGGTCGTCGTCGGAGGTGGCGGCGCCGTCCGCGGCGTCCGGCCCGCCGGGTCGACGGTCAGGTCGACGGGTGGGTCACGGGGCGACCGGGATCCCGGGCACCCCAGGTGACCCGTCTCGGCGGGCAGGCAGTCAGAGGGCAGCGCAACAGGGAACCTTACCCCCGCTGGCGCACACTGTCCACGTCGGGAGGGTGGGGGCGACGAGCGCCACACCCCCCGGGAAGGACAGCATCGCGTCGTCCGGGCGGTTCCGCGCGGCCATGATGCCAGCCGGAGGGCCCCGCTGTCTCCGCCACGCCCACGAAGGCGCGTCCTCCTCGCCGATCCGCCCTCTCCGTCGGCGCGGACACCCCCGACGCGACAGGGGCCGCCCTCCCGGAGGAGAGCGGCCCCTGGGGCGTGCTCGGGTGGTGCAGTCCCCGGCTCAGGCCGGGGACGGGGTCACTTGACGGTGACGGTGGCGCCGGCGCCCTCGAGGGCGGCCTTGGCCTTCTCGGCAGCGTCCTTGGCGACCTTCTCCAGGACCGGCTTCGGCGCGCCGTCGACCAGGTCCTTGGCCTCCTTGAGGCCGAGCGAGGTCAGGCCGCGCACCTCCTTGATGACCTGGATCTTCTTGTCGCCGGCGCTCTCGAGGATGACGTCGAACTCGTCCTGCTCCTCGGCGGCGGGGGCACCGCCGTCGCCGGCACCACCGGCGGCCGGGGCGGCCGCGACGGCGACGGGGGCAGCCGCGGTGACCTCGAAGGTCTCCTCGAACTGCTTCACGAAGTCGGACAGCTCGAGCAGCGTCATCTCCTTGAACGCGTCGAGCAGCTCCGTGGTGGACAGCTTGGCCATGATCTCTCCTTGGGGGTCAGTCGGTGCCGGCCGCGGCGTCGGCGGCGTCGGCGGAGTCGGTGGTGGTGTCGGCGGCAGCGGTGTCGGCGGCGGGAGCGGCGGAGCCCTCGGTGGACTCCTTCTTCTCCTGCAGCGCGGCGGCCAAGCGGGCGACCTGCGACAGCGGGGCCTGGAACAGGCCGGCGGCCTTGGTCAGGTTGCCCTTCATCGCGCCGGCCAGCTTGGCCAGCAGCACCTCGCGCGGCTCGACGTCGGCCAGGGCGGTGACCTCGGCGGGGCTGACGGTGCGGCCCTCGACGACGCCGCCCTTGACGACGAGCAGCGGGTTGGCGCGCGCGAAGTCGCGGATGGCCTTGGCGGCCTCGACGACGTCGCCCTCGATGAAGGCGATCGCGGTGGGGCCGTTGAGCAGCGGGGCCAGGTCGGTGTGGCCGACCTCGTCCGCCGCCCGCTTCGTCAGGGTGTTCTTGACGACGGCGTAGCTGCTGCCCGCACCGAGGGAACGGCGCAGCTGGGTCAGCTGCGCCACGGTCAGCCCGCGGTACTCGGTGAGCACGGCCGCGCTGGACTTCTGGAACCGCTCGGTGATCTCCTCGATCACCGCGGCCTTCGCCTGCGTGGGCATGGGCCTCCTCTCGTCTGACGGGCGACCCCCGGCCGCTGCACGAGAGCGGGCGATCACGGGCCCGGAGACGAGGAACGCCCCGGCGCAGGACGCACGGGGCGAGGGGCGCGGGCACGGGGCACCGCGTCGATCGAACCGTCCTCCTGCGCGGGCCGCCCGGGGATCCGGGACCTTCGATCGCACGCGGACGTGCGACGACCAGCGGTCGTGGGGGGAACAGGACACAGCGTACGCCATGTCGCGGGGACGCCGTCCGTCACCCTGCTCACCTGGCGAAGTCGCCGGTCTCGCCGTCCGGAGGCGGTGCCGGGACGACGAGGGCCCCGCGGCGCAGTGCGCTGCGGGGCCTCGGCGACGTGCTGGACCGGCCCTCTCGCAGGGGCCCGCCGCCAGCGTCAGCGAGCGGTGGGGGGCGAGAGGGTCCTTCCTCAGGCGGTGGGCTCGTCCACCGTCAGGTTGCGGGTGCGGTTCGGGTCGACCGGGATGCCCGGGCCCATGGTGGTGGAGATGGTGACCTTCCTCAGGTACCGGCCCTTGGCGGCGGCCGGCTTGGCGCGCAGCACCTCGTCGAGGGCGGCGGCGTAGTTCTCGACGAGCTTCGCGTCGTCGAAGGAGGTCTTGCCGATCACCAGGTGCAGGTTGGCCTGCTTGTCGACGCGGAAGTTGATCTTCCCGCCCTTGATGTCGGCGACGGCCTTGGTGACGTCGGGCGTCACCGTGCCGGTCTTCGGGTTCGGCATCAGGCCGCGAGGGCCGAGGATGCGCGCGATCCGGCCGACCTTGGCCATCTGGTCGGGCGTGGCGATCGCGGCGTCGAAGTCCAGGAAGCCCTCCTGGATGCGCGCGATGAGGTCGTCGGAGCCGACGACGTCGGCGCCGGCCGCCTCGGCCTCGGTGGCCTTGTCACCGGTCGCGAAGACGATGACGCGGGCGGTCTTGCCGGTGCCGTGCGGCAGGTTGACCGTGCCGCGGACCATCTGGTCGGCCTTGCGCGGGTCGACGCCGAGCCGCATGGCCACCTCGACGGTGGCGTCGTAGGAGGTCGGCGAGGTCTCCTTCGCCAGCCCAGCCGCCTGCAGCGGGCTGTAGAGGCTCTCGCGGTCGACCTTGGCGGCCGCCTCCAGGTACTTCTTGCCGTGCTTCGCCATGGTGGTGTCCTCTCCCCCGGGCGGTGCCGGGGATCGTGTGGTGCACGGGCCTGGCGCGGCCCTCCCACGAGTGCGACGGGTCCGTGCGGACCCGGTCGTGCAACGCCGCCGTCGTCCGGCGGCTTCCGTCTCAGCCCTGGACGGTGATGCCCATCGACCGGGCGGTGCCGGCGATGATCTTCTCGGCCTCGTCGAGCGAGTTGGCGTTGAGGTCGACCATCTTGGTCTGGGCGATCTCGCGGACCTGGTCGCGCGTGACGGTGGCGACCTTGGTCTTGTGCGGCTCGCCCGAGCCCTTCTCGACACCGGCGGCCTTGAGCAGCATGCGCGCGGCCGGCGGGGTCTTGGTGACGAAGGTGAACGAGCGGTCCTCGAAGACCGAGATCTCCACGGGCACGACGTCGCCGCGCTGCGACTCGGTCGCGGCGTTGTACGCCTTGCAGAACTCCATGATGTTGACGCCGTGCTGGCCCAGCGCCGGACCCACGGGCGGCGCGGGGGTGGCCGCACCGGCCTTGATCTGGAGCTTGATGACCGCGGTCAACCGCTTCCTGGGGGGCATGTCATTCCTTCTTCGTGAGCGTGGTGCGTGGTGGTGGCTGGAAGGCCCCGGCGGAGGGACCCGCGCCGAGTGTGCGAGGCGTGGGGGCGACGGGGCCTTCGACTAGATCTTGGCGACCTGGGTGAACGACAGCTCGACCGGCGTCTCCCGGCCGAAGATGGAGACCAGCACCTGCAGCTTCTGCTGCTCGGCGTTGATCTCGTTGATCGTCGCCGGGAGGGTGGCGAAGGGACCGTCCATGACGGTCACCGACTCCCCGATCTCGAAGTCGACGACGGTCGTCGGGGCGGACGCCGCGGCGGCCGGGCTGGCGCTCTCGGCCACCTTGGCCGCCTGCGGCGGGGTCGCCGGGACGAGCAGGTTGACGACCTCGTCGATCGACAGCGGCGAGGGCCGGGAGGTGGCGCCGACGAAGCCGGTGACACCGGGGGTGTTGCGGACCGCGCCCCACGACTCGTCGTTGAGGTCCATCCGGACGAGCAGGTAGCCGGGCAGCTTCTTCCGGTTGACCTGGGTGCGCTTGCCGTTCTTGATCTCGGTGACCTCCTCGGTGGGCACCTCGATCTGGAAGATGTAGTCCTCCATGTCCAGCGACTGGATGCGCGACTCGAGGTTGGTCTTCACCTTGTTCTCGTAGCCGGCGTAGGAGTGGATGACGTACCAGTCGCCGAACTGGGTGCGCAGGGTCCGCTTGAGCGTGTCCCGCGGGTCCTCGTCCCCGGCCTCCGCCTCGGCCAGCGCCTCGGTCACGATCGGGTCGTGGTCGGGCGCCGGCGCGGCCAGCGGGTCACCGACGAGGCTGTCGCGGCCGCCGCTCTCGACCACCGGGGTCACGTCGGCGACGCCGGTGGCGGTGTCCTGGTCGGTGGTGTCCGTGGAGCCCTCGGCCGAGCCGGTCTCGCCGGCGCCGGTCTCGAGGTCGACGCTGCCGCGGACGTCGAGCCGCTGGTCGTCGAGGTCGACGGTCTCGACGTCGCTGTCGGTGTCGAAGGGCTCGCGGGGGTCGGTCACGGGGTCTTCTTCCTTGTCGGGTGCGTGCGGGCGCGGGGGACGGTCAGCCGAAGACGGCCAGCACGCCCTGCGCGAAGAGGATGTCCAGGCCCGCGACCAGCGCGACGATGAAGGCCACGAAGAGGATGACCACGGTCGTGTAGGTGATCAGCTCGCGGCGGCCGGGCCAGATCACCTTGCGCAGCTCGGCGACCACCTCGCGGAGGAAGCGGCGCAGGTTGCGGCGCTGGCGGACCTCGTCGGTCCGGGAGCGCTGCGCGGCGGCGCGGGAGCGGGTGCCCGCGCCCTCGGCGGCGCGGCCGGCCGCGGTGCTCCCGGCCCGGGCCGCGCGGGAGCTGCGCCGGGAGGTCGGCTCGTCGTCGTCCTCGTCGTCGCCGGCGGTGATCCGGCCGCCGCGGCGGCGGGCGGCGGTGGGGACGACCTTGTCCTCGTCGTCCTCGGCCTCGGCGGCGACCTCGGCCTCGGCGGCCTCCAGCTCGGCGGCGTCCTCGACGCCCGGGGCCTCCCGGTCGAGCTGCTCGTCGGTCAGCTCGGCGTCGGAGGCGGTGCGGGGGTCCTCCCCGCGGCCCGGCTTCTCGTCGCTCACTGCGCCTCGCTCGCGTCGTGGTGGTGGCCGCTGCTGGCGGTCCTCTGGGGGTCGTGCGTCCGTGCGGCACGGCCGTGCCGGCGCACGGTCGGTGCCGGGTCGTGCTGCCCGCCGGCACGGGCCGGCGGCACGGGCAGGGGTGACAGGACTTGAACCTGCAGCCTGCGGTTTTGGAGACCGCTGCTCTGCCAGTTGAGCTACACCCCTAGTGCCCGGGGCCGCGCACGCGTGCGGTGGTCCCGGACTGCCCCGGGACGGCCGGCCCGCCGGGCCGGCGCCCCGTCCCCGGAGGGATCCCGGGGCACGCCGGTGGCGGGGTCGATCGCCCCAGGGTTGCCAGTGTACGGGACCGCGGACGGCGCCCGTGACCGCGCTCCGGCCTGAGCCCCGACGGGTCCGCCGGGATCCCACCCGCTGCTACGCCCGACCCGGACTGGGGGGCCCCGTGGGAGTGGTCTTTGACACGATGGGGGCATGACCGCCGTCTCCCCGTCGGAGCCCGCCACCCTCTCCCCCGCCGAGCGCCGCGTGTCGCGGCGCATCGGCGCCATCTCGGAGTCCGCGACGCTCGCGGTCGACGCCAAGGCCAAGGCGCTGAAGGCGGCGGGCAAGCCGGTCATCGGGTTCGGCGCCGGGGAGCCGGACTTCCCGACGCCGGACTACGTCGTCGAGGCCGCCGTCGCCGCGTGCCGCCAGCCGGCGATGCACCGCTACACCCCGGCCGGGGGGCTGCCGGCGCTCAAGGAGGCGATCGTCGCCAAGACCGCCCGCGACTCGGGGCTGGCGGTGACGCCGGCGCAGGTGCTGGTGACCAACGGCGGCAAGCAGGCCGTGTACGAGGCCTTCGCCACCATGCTCGACCCGGGCGACGAGGTGCTCGTCCCGGCGCCGTACTGGACCACCTACCCCGAGGCCATCCGCCTGGCCGGCGGCGTGCCGGTGCCCGTGGTGGCCGACGAGGAGAGCGGCTACCTGGTGTCGGTGGCGCAGCTGGAGGCGGCCCGCACCGAGCGCACGAAGGTGCTGCTGTTCGTCTCGCCGTCCAACCCGACCGGCGCCGTCTACCCGCCCGACCAGGTGGAGGCCATCGGCCGCTGGGCGCTGGAGGCGGGGCTGTGGGTGCTCACCGACGAGATCTACGAGCACCTCACCTACGGCGGGGTCACCGCGCCGTCGCTCCCGGTGGTCGTGCCTGAACTGGCCGACCGCTGCGTCGTGGTCAACGGCGTGGCCAAGACCTACGCGATGACCGGCTGGCGGGTGGGCTGGGTGGTCGGGCCGGCCGACCTGGTGAAAGCCGCCACCAACCTCCAGTCGCACGCCACCTCGAACGTCGCCAACGTGTCGCAGGCCGCCGCGGTGGCCGCCCTGACCGGCGACCTGTCGGCGGTCGACGAGATGCGGACGGCGTTCGACCGGCGGCGCAAGACCATCGTGTCGATGCTGCGGGAGATCCCCGGCGTCGCCTGCCCGGAGCCGCAGGGCGCCTTCTACGTCTACCCGTCGGTCAAGGCGCTGCTGGGCCGCCCGATCGCCGGGCGGACGGCGTCGAGCAGCGTGGAGCTCGCCGAGATCGTCCTGGAGGAGGCCGAGGTGGCCGTCGTCCCGGGCGAGGCCTTCGGCACCCCGGGCTACCTGCGGATGTCCTACGCCCTAGGCGACGACGACCTGGTCGAGGGCGTCAGCCGGGTGCAGCGGCTGCTCGGCGGCTGACCCGAGGAGGACCTGCCCGGCCTCAGCCGGGCAGGTCCTCCTCGTCGAGGGCCCCGGCCCGCACGAGCACGTCGAGGGCGGCCGGCAGGTCGGCCAGCGCGGCCGCGAGGTCCGCGGGCGTGGCGATCGTCCAGGCGTTGGCCTGCACGTAGCAGCGCAGCGCCGCGTCGAAGGCCGGCGGCCCGGCGGCCTGGCGGGCGGCCAGCAGCGCGGCGCCGCCCTTGCCGTAGACGACGTCGAAGTAGCGCTCGGTGCCGTCGAACTCGTCCATCGCGGCGCCGACGTCGCCCTCGGTGGCCAGCACCCGGTCGAGGTCGGGCGGCGGCCCCTCCCCGCCGGCCGTGCTCTCGGCGTAGGTGGCGAGGGCCTCGTCCAGCCACGGGTCGCGGAACTGGGAGTCGCCGACCATGCCGTAGAACCACATGTGGGCGACCTCGTGCTCGAGCACCGTGCGGTTCGCGCCGGCCAGGAGGATCGAGCCGGGGTACTCGATGCCGCCGCCCTCGTCGGGCAGCAGCGGCACCGTGAGCGTGGCGTAGGGGAAGGCGCCGAAGCGGTCGGCCAGCTCGGTGACGTCCTCGCTGACCCAGTCGGCCAGCTCACCGGGGCCGACGTCGGCGCCGGGCAGCACGCCGGTGGTCACCTCGACCCCCCCGGGGGTGCGCAGGGTGGCCGTGCGGAACCCACCGGCGGCCACGCTGACGTCGCGGGCCACCGGCTCGTGGGAGGTCCAGGTGCGCCGGCCGTCCTCGGCGGCGGTGGGCTCGTCCTGGTCGCCGGTCATCAGGACGGTCAGGTCCTCGGGCACCGAGACGCTGACCGTGGTGTCGGCGACCGGGCTGGTGGCGGTCTCGCCGAGGATCTGGACGAAGGGGTCGCGGGCCCAGCCGACGCCGGGCTCCCACGCCAGCAGCGGGAAGCCGCTGGCCCACCAGGACGCGCCCTCCACGGCACCGAGCCGCTCGAAGCCGCCCTCGCCGAGGGAGACCGTGAAGTCCAGCTCCACCTCGGTGGACTCCCCCGCCGCGAGCTCGCCGTCCAGCTGCAGCACGTAGAGCCCGCCAGGCCCGTCGGCGCCGGCGTCCTCGTAGCCGGCCTGGTCGACGTCGTCCCCGCGGACGCCGTCGACGGTGATCCGGTTGCCCAGCCCGGCGGCGCCGGGGCTGTTGGGCACCAGGCGGAAGACCATCTCGTCGGTGGCCACGTCGGGGGTGAACACGACCGTCTCGGTGCCGGTGACGGTGTCCAGGTCGTCGGAGAGCCGGAAGTCCAGGTCGACGACGGGCCGGTCGGGGTCGGGCTCGGCGCGCTCGGCCGGGCAGCTCGGCCCGTCGTCGCCGTCCGCGGGGGACGACGGGGCGGCGGTGGTGGGCGACCCGCCGTCCCGCTCGGCGGCGAGCGTCTGGGAGAAGGACGCGCAGCCGGGCAGCAGGAGCAGCGCGACGGCCGCCGGGGCCACCCGCCGGGCGGTCATGCCAGGGCGACGGTGGCGCGGGCCAGCGAGAGCACCTTCTCGCCGCCGCTGGTGACCGTGAGGTCCACGCGGACCCGGCCCTCGTCCAGCACGGCGCCGACCTTCCCGCGGACGGTGACCTCCGCGCCGGTGTCGTCGTCGGGGACGACGACGGGCCGGCCGAAGCGGACCTGGTACTCCACCACCGCGCCGGGGTCGCCGGCCCACTCGGTGACCGCCCGGGCGGCGAGGCCCATGGTGAGCATCCCGTGGGCGATGACGCCGGGCAGGCCCACGCCGGTGGCGACGCGGTCGCTCCAGTGGATCGGGTTGAGGTCGCCGGAGGCGCCGGCGTAGCGGACCAGGTCGGCGCGGGTCACCCGGTGGGTCTGCTCGGGCAGCTCGGTGCCGACGGCGACGTCGGCGGCCCGCAGCCGGGCGCTCACGCCGCCCCCCGGGCGACCAGCATCGACAGCGCCGTGCAGACGGCCTCGCCGTCCTCGGTGGCGACGTCGACGCGGGTGGTGAGCAGGTCGTTGCCGGCCACGCTGCGCACCGCCTCGATGGTCGTGGTGCTCACCAGCCGGTCACCGGCCCGGATGGGGCGGTGGTGGGTGAAGCGCTGCTCGCCGTGCACCACCCGGCTGTAGTCGAGGGCCACCTCCGGGTCGGCCAGGACGACGTCGGCGGCGCCGAGGGTGACCACGATGGCGAACGTGGGCGGCGCGACGACGTCGGGGTGGCCCAGCGCGCGGGCGGCGTCGGCGTCGGTGTGCGCGGGGTCCGTGGCGCCGACGGCGGCGGCGAACTCGGCGATCTTCGCGCGGCCGACCTCGTAGACGGCGGAGGGCGGGTAGCTGCGCCCGACCAGTCCTGCGTCCAGCGCCACTCCCGCCCTCCCTCGCTCCTCGCGGACCCGCGTCAGCGGGTCTCGCGGTGGACCGTGTGCTTCCGGTCCTTGGGGCAGTACTTCATCAGCTCGAGCCGGTCGGGGTCGTTGCGCCGGTTCTTGCGGGTGATGTAGTTGCGGTTCTTGCACTCCTGGCAGGCCAGGGTGATCTTCGGACGGACGTCGGTGGCTGCCATGAGGCACTCCTCGCCTTGTCGGGACCGGCCTCCCGGCCGGGGACCGTGGCGGCGGGTGCCGACACGGCGACGGACCCCGGGAGCCGGGGTCCGTCTGGGGTAGCGGTGACCGGACTTGAACCGGTGACACAGCGATTATGAGCCGCTTGCTCTACCAGGCTGAGCTACACCGCCGGGATGACCGCGCGGCCCGGTCTCGCGACTGGACCGGCTGGTCGGAGCCCCTTTACGGAATCGAACCGTAGACCTTCTCCTTACCATGGAGACGCTCTGCCGACTGAGCTAAAGGGGCGTGCTCGAGGAGCCGTCGGGAACTATACCCGACGCCTCCCGACCTCCCTGCAGGGGGACGCGGGTCCTCCCTCAGACCCGGACGAACAGCCGGCGGTGCTGGGCACCGGGTGCGGCCGACCGGACGCCGGTGCGGGCGAGCAGCCACTTCTCCAGCTTGTCGTCGGGCAGCGGGCGGCTGAGCAGGAAGCCCTGGAGCTTGTCGCAGCCCATCTCGGTGAGCAGCTTGCGGGTCAGCTCGTCCTCGACGCCCTCGGCCACGACGCGCAGGCCCAGGTTGTGCGCGAGCTCGATGATCGAGCGGGCGATGAAGGACTCGCCCTGGCTGGTGGACATCCCCAGCACGAAGGACTTGTCGATCTTGACCTCGTCGATCGGCAGCTGGCGCAGTTGCGACAGCGACGAGTAGCCGGTGCCGAAGTCGTCCATCGACAGCCGCAGGCCCAGGGCGTGCAGGTCGGCCAGGACGGTGCTGGAGCGGACCGAGTCGTCGACCACGCTGCCCTCGGTGAGCTCGAGGATGAGCAGCTCGCCCGGGACGCCGTGGCGGCGCAGCGCCCGCTGCACCCGCTCGACGAGGTCGGGCTCGCTCAGGCAGCGCGCGGAGAGGTTGACCGCCACCGACAGCGCGATGTCCTGGTCCAGCCACCGCCGGCAGCGGGCCAGCGCCAGGTCCAGCACGTGGTCGGTCAGCGGGCCGATCCGGCCGATCTGCTCGGCGAGGTGGATGAAGTCGTCCGGCGGGATCGCACCGAAACGCGGGTGCGCCCAGCGGACCAGGGTCTCCACCGAGACGATGTCGGAGGTCCGGGCGTCGATGATCGGCTGGAAGACCACGCTGATCTGCCCGCCGGCCATCGCCTGCTCCAGCTCGGTGCCCAGCTGCAGCCGGCGCAGGCTCTGCTGGTCGAGCACCTGGTGGTAGCTGGCCACGCCGCCGCTCTCGGAGGCGGCGGCCAGCAGGGCGACGTCGGCCCGCTGCATCAGCGTGCCCGAGTCGGTGCCGTGCGCAGGGGCGGCGGCGACGCCCACGGTGAGCGTGACCTCCAGGTCCAGGCCGGCCACCCGGGCGCGGGTGGAGGTGGCCTCCCGCAACCGCCGGGCCGCGCGCTCGGCGGCCACCTGGGACAGCCCGGGCAGCAGGACGGCGAACTGCTCACCCTCCATGCGGGCGACCATCGCGTCGGGCGGCGCGTGCTCGCGCAGCAGCCCGGCGGTGACCAGGAGCAGCTCGTCGGCCGCGGCGTGCCCGAGGGTGTCGACGATCTCGGTGTGGTTGTCCAGGGCGGTCAGCACGAGACCGGCGCGCGCCCCGACCGGGTCGGCGCGGAGGAGCTGGTCGATCTCGGCGGCCAGCCGCTGCCGGTTGGGCAGACCGGTGAGCCGGTCGTGGTCGGCGTCGTAGCGGATCTGGGTGAGCAGCTGCTGCTGACGGATCGCCGCGTTGACGTGGGTGAGCATCGAGTCCAGCGCCGAGCGGTCGCCCTCGGAGAACGAGACGACGTCGCTGCGCCGGTCGCAGACCTCGAGGTAGCCGGGCTCGCCGGCGGCCGTGGTGACCGGCGCGCCCAGGACCTCCTGGGCGCCGCGCAGCGCGAGGGCGGCCGCCTCCTCGGGGCCCACCCGGCCGGGCGCGAACAGGAACGGCGCGGTGGACCCCGGGGTCAGGACACGGCGGCGCAGGGGGTCCTCGGAGTCACCCGGGCCCTCGTACCAGCTGGTGGCCGCGTCGTCGGAGTCGACGATGAGCCGGGGCGGCTCGTCGAGGTAGGGCGGCAGCCACAGCGCGACGCGCTCGGCGTTGAGGAGCTCCCGGATCGCCTTCACCAGCCGGCGCGCACCGTCCGCGTCCGGCGAGGTCTGCTCGACCTGCCGGGCGAAGGCGTAGACGGCCTCCAGCTCGCGCCCCTCACGGGTCACCGCGGCGAAGCGCCGGTACATGAGCGCGAGGCCGCCGAGCAGCGGGAGGACCAGGACCACGCCCCAGAGGCTGACCTCGACGACGAGCAGGACCGACAACCCGCTCAGCACCGCCATCGGCGTGACCGTGGCCGCCGGCAGCAGGACGCTCCACCACAGCTCGGGGCCGGTGTACCCCTGCGTCGCGATGATGGCCAGCCTGATGAGTCCCCCACCGACGATGGTGGCGACCACGATGGCGACGAGGTGGGCCAGCCAGGTCGCCGGCTCGGTGACGTCGCCGACGGGGAACAGGCGCAGGACGGCGACGGCGACGGCGACCTCGACGACCGCCAGCGCGGTGTTGGTGAGCGACTTGGCCGGGCTGTAGCGCTGGACGGCGCAGACCCCGCCGACCGCGACCGCCCGGGTGAGGGCGGTCCACGTCGGGCCGACCTCGACGAGGGCGATGACGAAGACCAGCTCCGAGGCCGACACCACCACGCTCTGCCGGCGGAACTCCACGTGCATGTTGGCCGACTCGGCGAGCACGAAGGCGCCGAGCACCACGAGCACCACGAGCGGTGAGGCGGGCTCGAACCGCGTGGGAAGAGCGAGGGACGCAGCGGCGAGGGCGACGAGGACGCTCAGCCAGCCGATGGTCGCCGGCCCCAGCGAGGCGACCGGCCAGCGCGGGGCGGGAGGGTCTTGCACGGCCACTGGCACCTGTCCTCGCCGGGGAGTTGAGCGGAGGAGAGGCTAACAGCGCAGGGGCCGGATACCAGGCCCGTCGCCCCACCTCCCCCTCGGGGGAGGGAGGTCAGTGCGGCCGCGGGCCAGGTGGTAGGCCCGGCCGCCCGGACACCCGGACGGTCCGGCGCCGCACGCGCTCAGGCGGCCTGACGACCCCACTTCTGACCGCGGCCCCACTTCTGACCGCGACCCCACTTCTGACCACGGGCAGCAGCGTTGATGATCATGACGCCTCCTCAGGCATGAAGACAGCTCTCCGGGATTGCGGGCTGTCACCCAGGCGCGGGGGCAGAGCGTCGTTCGTGTACGGACCGCGCCCGGAACCCTGCTGCCCGTCCCTCCGGCGGGGCAAGCACGCACGATCACGGAAGAGTGACGAGCCGTTATGTCGTCACGCAGCGTTGCACACGATCGCCAAAGGGTCACCGATACGGGTGACGACTGGGGCGCAAGGGGCGAACGTCCCTGTGGAGAGGGGGCGGGGACGACCCCGCCGACCTACGCTCCCGCCGTGCCAGCGGGGTCGGTGGAGGGTGAGCGGGGCTCGGCGCTGCCCTTCGTGCTCGTCTGCTGGCTGGTCGCCGCGTTCATGGCACTGGGCGCGATCGCCGCCTCCGACGCCGTCCTCGAGCACCAGGACGTCCAGGCGGTCTGCGATGGCGCCGCCCTGGCCGCGGCCAACCGGACCGACGAGGGGCGGGTCTACGCCTCGGGGGTCGGCGAGCAGCTGCCGCTCACCGGGGAGACGGCGCGGACGGCGGTCGCCGACCACCTGGCCGACGGCGGGAGCACGCTGGACGCCTGGGCGGCCCAGACCGACGGCGTGGAGGTCACCGTCCGCTGCGCGCGCTCGGTGGAGGTCGCCTTCGGCTGGCTGTTCCTCGGCGGGCGGCCCCTGGAGGTCACCGCCGTCGCCAGTGCCCGGGCGCCCACGCTGGGCTGACCGCCCCCACACGGCGAGCGGCCCCCGACCTGCCGGTCGGGGGCCGCTGCACGGGGGTGGCGGGTGAAGGATTCGAACCTTCGTAGGCTAAGCCGACGGATTTACAGTCCGCTCCCATTGGCCACTCGGGCAACCCGCCCTGGTCCCACGGGAGAGAGCGTACAAGACGGGCCGGTGACGGCCCGACGGGTCCCGTCGCGGGTACCCCGCGCGGGAGTGAGGAGCACACCGTGGCCGACTCGTCCTTCGACGTCGTGAGCAAGGTCGACCGCCAGGAGATCGACAACGCGCTCAACCAGGCCGCCAAGGAGATCGCCCAGCGCTTCGACTTCCGCGGCACGAACGCCTCGATCAGCTGGGCCGGCGAGAACGGCGTGACGCTGCAGGCCGACACCGAGGAGCGGGTCAACGCCGCCCTCGACGTCTTCCGCGACAAGCTCGTCAAGCGCGGCATCTCGCTCAAGGCCCTGGACGCCGACGAGCCGCAGGCCTCGGGCCGGGCCTACAAGCTCTCCGCGCGGATCAAGCAGGGCATCGAGTCCGACACCGCGAAGAAGATCGCCAAGATCATCCGCGACGAGGGCCCGAAGGGCGTGCAGGCGCAGATCCAGGGCGACCAGTTGCGGGTGACCGGCAAGAAGCGCGACGACCTGCAGGCGGTGCAGCAGCTGCTGCGCGGCAAGGACCTCGACGTCGCCCTCCAGTTCGACAACTACCGGTGAGCTGACCCCTGGCGCAGCGCCGGGGCCCGTCGGTGCGCTCGATCCGCACCCGATCCGCAGGAGCGCGCACCGCGGCCGTCGGCAGGTGCGCGGCCGCGCCCGCTGGTGCCGGCCAGGTCGTGCCGTCCTGGTCCCCCACCGACCTGGTCGCACCACCGGCTGACGCCCGCCCGGCGCGGCGTGCCAGGCGGGCGGGCGTCAGCGGTGAGCGGATCAGTGGCGCGCGGACCGGCCGAGGCCGAGGAGGACCAGGACCGCAGCCATGGCTGCGACGACCTGCATCGCCTGGTCGACGTCTCGGGTGATCACGAGGGTCACTGCCATCAGGCTGGCCAGGATGGCGACGATCGCGACGAGATCCCCCCCGCTCGGCGGCGCACTCGACGGTGCCGGCAGCGAGGGCTCCTCGCGGACCGTCGGACTGCTCTGACGGGTCTTCTTTGGCATGGTTCCTCCGCGGATCAAGGCTGAGGTGGGTCGGGAGCGGCACCCACTCGCGCGCGGGGGCAGAGCGTCGTTCGTGTCAGGACCGCGCCCCGACCGTGCTCCCCGTCACTCCGGCGAGACAAGCACGGAGGATCACGACGGGGTGACGAGACGTCATGTCGTCACCGTGTGCCGTGGACGGTCGACGTCTCGTCACCAGAGCGGTGTCCGATGCGGAGGTCGGACGACCGGTCCGGCACCGGGCGGGCGGGAGCGGTCAACACCGCACGCCGCGCCGCCGATGACGGGCGGGTGAACGCCACGCTCGACAGCTCCGTGCCCGGTCCGGGCACCGGCGCGGCCGACGCCGGTGGGCCCGGCCGGGGCCCCGGCTTCCGGTTGACCGCCCGCGTCTTCTGGGACCTCGCCGTCTACATGGTCGGGCTCGGGCTCGCCGTCGGTCTCGTGTTCCCCCCGTTCGCGACCGCCCTGGGTGTGCCCGGTGCCTACGCCGAGCGCGTCTGGTTCCGCGCGGCCTGCCTGATCGCCGGGTTCCTGGTCGGTGCCCTGAGCTACGCGATCTGCCGGTGGGTGGTCGGTGGCCGGCTGGCCGTGCTGAGCGGCCACCTCCGCCAGGTGGCCGAGGCGGTGGCCCAGGCCAGCCGCACCGGCGACTGGTCGGCCTCCAGCTCCGCCCGGATCCCCGCCGACTCCGACGACCAGCTCGGCGAGACGGCGCGGGCCTTCAACAGCCTGCTCGACGCCCTGGAGGTCGGGCAGCACTTCCGGTCGCTGATCCGCAACGCCTCCGACGTCATCACCATCGTCGACACCGCCGGGCGGATCACCTACCAGACGCCGTCGGTCGGCTGGGTGCTCGGTTACCCGCCCGGCGGCCTGGTCGGCACCGAGATGGCCGCGCTGATCCACCCCGAGGACGCCGGGCACTTCGCCGCCCAGCTGGCCGAGTCCAGCGCCGGCCTGCCGGCCACGGCGCCGATCGGGTGCCGCATGCGCCACCGCAACGGCTCCTGGCGCTGGACGGAGACGGTCGTCAACGACCTCCGGCACGACCCGGCCGTCAGCGGGGTCGTCCTGAGCACGCGCGACGTCAGCGACCGGCGCGAGCTGGAGGAGCAGCTCCGGACGCAGGCCTTCTACGACCCGCTCACCGACCTGCCCAACCGCAGCCTCTTCCTCGAGCGGCTGCGCGCCGCCGAGGAGGCCCTGGAGGTCCACGGCATCCCGCTGGCCCTGCTCTACCTCGACATGGACGACCTCAAGGCGGTCAACGACGACGTCGGCCACGAGGGCGGCGACCGCCTGCTGCAGGTGGTGAGCACCCGGATCCTCGACTGCCTGCGGCCGGCCGACGTGTTCGCGCGCCTGGAGGGCGACGAGTTCGCCGTCCTGCTCACCGGTCCCGCCAGCGAGCGCGAGGCGCTGCGCACCGCCGAGCGCATCCTGGCCGCGCTGGTGCAGCCGGTGCTCGTCGACGACGGGTTCGTCCAGCCGGCGGCCAGCCTGGGCGTGGCCACCTCCACCGCCGCCGCCAGCAGCGGCATCGGGATCCTGCGGGCCGCCGACGTCGCGCTGTCGATCGCCAAGGCCACCGGCAAGGGGCGCTGCGA
This sequence comes from Geodermatophilus dictyosporus, assembly GCF_900115505.1. Lineage (GTDB taxonomy): Bacteria > Actinomycetota > Actinomycetes > Mycobacteriales > Geodermatophilaceae > Geodermatophilus > Geodermatophilus dictyosporus. Next base: position 579,327 of record NZ_FOWQ01000002.1, read on the forward strand.
GACCTTCCAGCCCCGCCACCACGCCGTCCAGCTCGAGCGCGAGCGGCTGCAGGCGGACCTCCAGCACGCGCTCGACGGCGACCAGCTGGTCGTCCACTACCAGCCGCTGGTGGACCTGGGCAGCGGCCGCATCGACGGCTACGAGGCGCTGCTGCGCTGGCAGCACCCCGAGCGCGGCCTGGTGTCACCGGCGGATTTCATCCCCCTGGCCGAGACCTCCGGGCTCATCGTCCCCGTCGGCCGGTGGGTCCTGCGCGAGGCCACGGCCCAGGCCGCCACCTGGCAGCACCCGGCCGACCCCACCGGCGTGCACGTCAGCGTGAACGTGTCGGTGCGCCAGTTCGCCCACGGGGACCTGCTGCACGACGTCGCCGACGCACTGCGCCGCTCCGGGCTGCCGCCCCACCTGCTCACCCTGGAGATCACCGAGAGCCTGTTCGCCTCGGACATCCGCGACGTCACCCTCAAGCTCGAGCGGCTCAAGGACCTCGGCGTCCGTCTCGCCCTGGACGACTTCGGCACCGGCTACTCGTCGCTGTCCTACCTGCGCCGCTTCCCCTTCGACATCCTCAAGATCGACAAGTCCTTCGTCGAGGACATCGACGCCAACCGGCAGAACCAGGCGGTCGCGAGCGCCATCGTCACGCTCGGGCAGACCCTCGAACTCGACCTGGTCGCCGAGGGCATCGAGACCCCGGGTGAGCTGCGCAGCCTGGAGGCCCTCGGCGTCCACCTCGGCCAGGGCTTCCACCTCGGCCGGCCGGGGCCGGCCGCGCTGGTCTGCCCCACCCCCGGCATCCGCCGGGTCGAGCGCCGGGACCCCGACTCGGTCGGCGCGCCGCTGCGCGGCCGGGGCGACGCCGGGCCGACGCCGATGACGGCGCGGCCGCCCGTCCCGCCCCGCGGCCGGCACGCGGCCGACGGCTGACGGTCCCGGACCGTCGGACCGTCAGACCGGGGCCGCCACGCGGGGGCGGACCCGCGGCACGTAGTCGCCGCGCTCGTCGAGCACGTACTGCCCGGCGCCCTCGGGACTGGCGGCGATCTCGCGCAGCGCCTGGCCGAGCAGCGGGATGTCGGTGAGGTAGGTCTGCCGGTTGGCGCTGACCCGCACCGCGCCGGGCAGCCGGTGCCGGTTCCCCGCCCGCACGTCGGCGTGGAACCGGTCGACCTCGGCGTCGGAGAGGCCGAGCAGCCGGCCCATGTAGGGGTGGGCGCAGAAGCAGCCGCTGCGGGTGCCGATCGCGTACTCGTTGGCCAGCCGCGCGGCGAGCAGACCGTGGGGCACGCCCTCGAGGTTGAAGGCGGCGACCGGCAGCCGGTCCCCCGTGACCGGGCCCAGCCGGCGCAGCCCGGGCACCGAGCGCAGCTCGGAGTCCAGCGCCCGGACCAGGTGGTCCTCGTGCGCGCGCACCGTCGACCAGCCGTCGCTGCGCAGCTCGTCGGCCGCCGCGGTGAGGGCCACGACGCCGACCACGTTCGGCGAGCCGGCGTCGTCGCGGTCGGGACCGTCGGCCCAGATGACGTCGTCGAAGGAGACGGCGCCGACCGCGCCGCCCCCGACGAGGAACGGCTCGCCGCGGGTGAGCAGCGCCCGGGGCACCACCAGGGCGCCGGCACCGAAGGGCGCGTACATCTTGTGCCCGGAGAAGGCGATGACGTCGACGCCGAGGGCGGTGATGTCCACCGGGCGGTGCGGCACCAGCTGCGCACCGTCGACGACCACGAGCACACCGCGCTCGCGCGCGGCCGCCGCGATCGCCCGCAGGTCGGGCAGCCAGCCGGTGACGTTGGAGCCGCCGGTCACGGCGAGCACGCGCGGCCGCGGCTGCTGGTCGAGGGCGGCCTCGACCGCGGCGACGTCGAAGGTGCCGCTCCGGTCGACGTCGACGACCCGCAGCTGCGCGTGCCGGCGCCAGGGCAGCAGGTTGGCGTGGTGCTCGACGGCGGTGGTCACCACGACGTCGTCCCGGGACAGGCCCAGGCGGAAGGCGAGCAGGTTGATCGCCTCGGTGGTGTTGCGCGGGAACAGCGCCACGTGCGTGGCGGGGTCGCCGCCGACGAAGCGCGTGATCACCTCGCGCGCCTCCTCGTACCGGGCGCTGGTGAGCTGGGACCGGATGCCAGCGCCGCGGTGCACGCTCGCGTACCACGGCAGGAAGTCCTGCACCGCACGCGCGACGACGACCGACGCCGAGCTGGTGGCGGCGGTGTCGAGGTCCACGTACTGGCGCGGGCGGCCGTCGAGGACCGAGACCCACAGGTCGTCGCCCACGTACTGGCCGGCCGTGAAGGACAGCGTCATCTCCATGCAAGGCAGATCGGCCTCTCCGACCATTCCTTGAACGACTGCTGCAAACTCCTCACAAATGGTGGAATGGTCCGGGAACGTCGGGGAGTTCCTCAAGTCACACCGCGGCCGGCCGATCTGTCCTGCATGACGCTGCACGATCCGCCGGCCCCGCAGCGGCCGCGCACCCGCCGGGGTTTCCGGCTGACCTCCCGCGTGTTCTGGGACATGGCCATCTACATGGTCGGTCTGGGCCTGGCCGTCGGGGTCGTCTTCCCGCCGTTCGCCGTGCTGCTCGGCGTCCCGGAGACGATCGCCCACCGTCCCGTGTTCGGCACCGCCTGCCTCGTGGCCGGCTTCCTCGTGGGCGCCATGAACTACGCCCTGTGCCGCGGGGTCGTCGGCGGGCGCATGGAGGTGCTGGCCAGCCACCTGCGGTCGGCGACCAGCGTGGTCGGCTCGGCCTCGAGCTCCGGCGACTGGTCAGCGGCGGTGTTCGAGCGGATCGACGTCGACTCCGACGACCAGATCGGTGAGGCCGGCCGCGCCTTCAACAGCCTGCTGGGCGCGGTCGAGGGCCGCAAGGAGCTGGAGGAGCGGCTGCGGTTCCAGGCCTTCCACGACGTGCTCACCGGCCTGCCCAACCGCGCCTACTTCATGGAGCGGCTGGCCGAGGCCGAGGCCGCGCACGCGCGGACCGGTGACCGGTCGGCGGTGCTCTTCCTCGACGTGGACAACCTCAAGGCGGTCAACGACAACCTCGGCCACGAGGGCGGCGACCACCTGATCAAGCTGCTCGGGGAGCGCATGGTCGGCTCCGTCCGGGACACCGACACCGTCGCCCGCCTCTCCGGTGACGAGTTCGCCATCCTGCTCACCGGCCCGGGCAGCGCCCACCAGGCCGAGCGCGTCGCGCACCGCATCCTGGACTCGCTGCGGGCGCCCACCCGCATCGGCGAGCACGCGGTGCGGACCGGCGTGAGCATCGGCCTGGCCACCTCCGACGCGTGCGCCCCCACCGGCATCACCATGCTGCGCGCCGCCGACCTGGCCATGTACGCGGCCAAGACCGACGGCAAGGGCCGGCTGGAGGTGTTCCAGCCCAGCCACCACACCGCCCAGGTGCGCCGGGACGCCGTCCGGGCCGAGCTGTCCGGGGCGCTGGACGCCGAGCAGCTCGAGCTGCACTACCAGCCCATCGTCGACGTGTCCTCGCAGGTGATCGTCGGGTTCGAGGCGCTGCTGCGGTGGCGTCACCCCGAGCGCGGCCTGGTGTCGCCGCTGGAGTTCATCCCGCTGGCCGAGGAGACCGGCCTGATCGTGCCGATCGGCCGCTGGGTGCTCCAGGCGGCCACCCGGCAGGCCGCCGAGTGGCAGCACCGCTCACCGCTGGGCCGGCTGCGGATGAGCGTCAACGTGTCGGTCCGCCAGTTCCAGCACCCGGACCTCGTCGGGGACGTGGCCGAGGCGCTGCGGACGTCGGGGCTGGCCCCGTCGCTGCTGACGCTGGAGATCACCGAGTCCCTCTTCGTGCACGACACCGAGGAGACGACCCGCAAGCTGGCGCAGCTCAAGGACCTCGGCGTCCGGCTGGCCCTCGACGACTTCGGCACCGGGTACTCCTCGCTGGGCTACCTGCGGCGCTTCCCCATCGACACGCTGAAGATCGACAAGTCCTTCGTCGACGGCGTGGCCTCCAGCCCCGAGGGGCACGCGGTGGTCGCGGCGATCACGCAGCTGGGCCAGGACCTGCGCCTGGAGGTGGTCGCCGAGGGGCTCGAGACCGGCGACCAGGTCGACATCCTCAAGGCGCTGGCCTGCCCGCTCGGCCAGGGCTACCACTTCTCCCGCCCGCTGGTCCCCGGCGACGCGGTGAAGCTGCTGCTCACCGGGCGCCGGTCGGACCCCCGGATGCTCGTCCCCGCCTGACCCCCTCCACCGCACCCTCTCCACTGCCCCCTCTGCGCAGCGTCCTCCCGCGTCCCCCGTGCCGGCCTCCGGCACGGGGGACGCGGCCGTCTGCGGGTCAGTCGCGGCCGGGCTCGAGCGCCATCCGCTCGAGCCGGGCGATCCGCTCGGCCATGGGCGGGTGGGTGGCGAACAGCGCCGCCAGGCCGGCCGCCCGGAACGGGGCGGCGATCATCAGGTGGCTCTGCGCCACCAGCCGCTCCTCGCGGGGCAGCGGCCGCGCCGTCGTCCCCCGGGAGATGCGGCGCAGGGCCGTGGCGAGGGCCAGGGGGTCACCGGACAGGCGTGCCCCCGCGGCGTCGGCCTCGTACTCCCGGCTGCGGCTGACCGCGAACCGGACCAGCCCCGCGGCCAGCGGGCCGAGCAGCACCAGCAGCAGCGAGCCGAGCAGGTTGCCGCTGCCCCGGTCGTCGGAGCGTCCGCCGGACAGCGCGCCGAACGTGGCCAGGTGCGCCAGGTAGGTGACCGCGGTGGCCAGGGCGCCGGCCACCGAGCTGATGAGGACGTCGCGGTTGTAGACGTGCGAGAGCTCGTGGGCCAGCACCGCCCGCAGCTCCCGGCGGTCGAGCAGCTCGAGCAGGCCCTGCGTGCAGCAGACCGCCGCCCGGCGCGGGGTGCGTCCGGTGGCGAAGGCGTTGGGCTGGTCGGTGGGGCTGACGTAGAGGCGCGGCACCGGGTGGCGGGCCTCGGTGGCCAGCTCGCGCACCACCGCGTACAGCCCGGGCGCCTGGGTCTCGGTGACCGGGAACGCGCGCATCGCGCGCAGCGCCAGCCGGTCGGAGTGGTACCAGGCCCAGCCGTTCACCCCGAGGGCGACGACGAGCGCGACGAGCAGCCCGCCCCGGCCGCCGACGAGGGCGCCGGCAGCGAGGACGAGGCCGGCCACCAGGCCGAGCAGGAGGGCGGTCCGCACCCCGTTGCCCCAGCGCCGCACCCCTCGTGAACGGAACGCGCCCGACCGCCGTTCCCGCCGGCCGGAGTGTGACGGCGCTCACGAGACGGCATCGGGCGGAATCCCCGGCCGCCGCGGGCGGTTGCCGCTGCTGACACCCTCGTACGACCGCCCGCCGTGATCCGCCTCACGCGTCCAGCCGGGACACACCGCCGTAACCTGGGGCCTTTGGAGGTAGCACACGATGACTGCTCTCGAACCGTCCACCACGCCCGGCAGCTCGGCCCCCGGTGGGCTCGCGAAGAGCGTCGTCGCGCTCGACCGCGTGGTCATCCGGCTGGCCGGCGACTCCGGCGACGGCATGCAGCTGACCGGCAACCGCTTCACCAGCGAGACGGCGTCCTTCGGCAACGACCTGTCGACGCTGCCCAACTTCCCCGCCGAGATCCGCGCGCCGACGGGGACCCTGCCCGGCGTCAGCTCCTTCCAGCTGCACTTCGCCGACCACGACATCATGACGCCGGGCGACGCCCCCGACGTCCTCGTCGCGATGAACCCCGCGGCGCTCAGGGCCAACCTCGGCGACCTGCCCGGCGGCGGGCTGGTGATCGCCGACAGCGACGAGTTCACCCCGCGCAACCTGGCCAAGGTCGGCTACGCGACCAACCCCCTCGAGGACGGCTCGCTCGACGGCTGGCAGGTCGTCGCCGTGCCGCTGACGAGCATGACGCTGGAGGCGCTCAAGGACACCGGCCTGGGCAAGAAGGAGGCCGAGCGGAGCAAGAACATGTTCACGCTCGGCCTGCTCAGTTGGATGTACCACCGGCCCACCGAGGGCACGGTGCGCTTCCTCGAGCGGCAGTTCCGCCGCAAGCCCGAGATCGCCGCGGCCAACATCGCGGCCTTCCGCGCCGGCTACAACTACGGCGAGACGACCGAGGCCTTCGCGGTCTCCTACGAGATCAAGCCGGCCCCGATGGCGCCGGGCCGCTACCGCAACATCTCCGGCAACCAGGCGCTGGCCCTGGGGCTGGTGGCCGCCGGGCAGCGGGCCGGCCTGCCGGTGTTCCTCGGCGCCTACCCGATCACCCCGGCCTCGGACATCCTCCACGAGCTGTCCCGGCACAAGTCCTTCGGCGTGCGCACCTTCCAGGCCGAGGACGAGATCGCCGGGATCGGCTCGGCGCTGGGCGCCTCGTTCGGCGGGGCGCTGGGCGTCACGACGACGTCGGGCCCCGGCGTCTCGCTGAAGTCCGAGGCGCTGGGCCTGGCGGTCATGACCGAGCTGCCGCTGGTCGTCGTCGACGTGCAGCGCGGCGGTCCCTCCACGGGCCTGCCCACCAAGACCGAGCAGTCGGACCTGCTGCAGGCGATGTTCGGCCGCAACGGCGAGGCCCCGCTGCCGGTGATCGCCCCCCGCTCCCCCGGCGACTGCTTCGACGCGGCGCTGGAGGCGGCGCGGATCGCGCTGAAGTACCGGACGCCGGTGATGCTGCTGTCCGACGGCTACCTGGCCAACGGCGCCGAGCCGTGGGCGGTCCCGGACGTCGAGGACCTGCCCGACCTGTCGGTCGACTTCGCCACCGAGCCCAACGGTGCCACCGCCGACGGGACGCCGGAGTTCCTGCCCTACCTGCGCGACCCGCAGACGCTGGCCCGCCCGTGGGCGGTCCCCGGCACCGCGGGCATGCAGCACCGCATCGGTGGGCTGGAGAAGGCCGACAAGAGCGGCAACATCTCCTACGACCCGGCCAACCACGACCTGATGACCCGGCTGCGGCAGGCCAAGGTCGACGGCATCGCCGCCGACATCCCGGCGACCGACGTCGACGACCCGACCGGCAGCGCCCGCGTCGCCGTCATCGGCTGGGGCTCCACCTACGGGCCGATCGGGGCCGCCTGCCGGCGCATCCGCCGCTCGGGCCGCGAGGTCGCCCAGATCCACCTGCGCCACATCAGCCCGTTCCCGGCCGACCTCGGCGACGTGCTGCGCCGCTACGACCGGGTCGTCTGCCCCGAGATGAACCTGGGGCAGCTCGCGCTGCTCCTGCGCGCCAGGTACCTCGTCGACGTCCAGAGCCACACCCAGGTGCGCGGGCTGCCCTTCCGGGCCGCCGAGCTCGCCGCCGTCGTCCAGGACGTCATCGACTCCACCACTCCGACTGCCAGCACCGGAGGCACCCAGTGACCACCTCCCCGCACGTCCACGACCTCGGCATGCCGGGGACGTCGATCGACGCGAACATCCAGCAGGCCATCGCGGACTCCGTGGCCACCCAGGGCGAGAAGCAGACCGCCCTCAAGGCCAAGGACATGAAGACCGACCAGGAGGTGCGCTGGTGCCCCGGGTGCGGTGACTACGTCATCCTCAACGCCGTCCAGAGCTTCCTGCCCTCGCTCGGCATCGCCCGTGAGGACATGGTCATCGTCTCGGGCATCGGCTGCTCGTCGCGCTTCCCGTACTACATGAACACCTACGGGATGCACTCGATCCACGGCCGCGCCCCGGCCATCGCCACCGGCCTGGCCGCCTCCCGGCCGGACCTGTCGGTGTGGGTCGTCACCGGCGACGGCGACGCGCTGTCGATCGGCGGCAACCACCTGATCCACGCGCTGCGCCGCAACGTCAACATGACGATCCTGCTGTTCAACAACCGGATCTACGGGCTGACCAAGGGCCAGTACTCCCCCACGTCCGAGGTCGGCAAGGTCACCAAGTCCACGCCGATGGGCTCGCTGGACCACCCGTTCAACCCGGTCTCGCTGGCCGTCGGCGCCGACGCGACCTTCGTCGGCCGGGCGATGGACTCCGACCGCAAGGGCCTCACCGAGGTGCTGCGGCAGGCCGCCGAGCACGAGGGCACCGCGCTGGTGGAGATCTACCAGAACTGCAACATCTTCAACGACGGCGCGTTCGACCTGCTCAAGGACTCCTCCACCGGCCCGATGTGGACGATCCCGCTGGTGCACGGCCAGCCGCTGGTCTTCGGCCCGGACGGCGCCTCGTGCGTGGTCCGCGACGACTTCGGCGGCCTGCGGATCGCCGAGACCAACCAGGTCGACGCGAGCGAGATCGTCGTCCACGACGCCACCCGCGAGGACCCGTCCTACGCGTTCGCGCTGTCGCGACTGTCGAGCCAGGACCTGCGCTACACGCCGATGGGGGTGTTCCGCGCGGTGCGCAAGCCGACCTACGACCGGATGATGGCCGACCAGCTCGAGGAGGCCCGCACCGGGTCGCCCGGCGACCTCGGCGCACTCCTGGCCGGCAACGACACCTGGACCGTGTCCGCCTAGAGGAGGACCTCCCTGCCCCCCACCGCTCGCACGCTCGCGGCGGGCCCCTGCAGGGAGGCCGTGACGGGCCCGCCCCCCTCAGGGGAGGCGGGCCCGTCGCGTCTCGGCGAGGAGGTCGGCGAGGACGGGCAGCGCCCGGTCCAGCTCGGCGCGGGCCGGGGCGGCGAAGCCGAGCACGAGCCCGGCAGCCGGTCCGGGCCCGGCCGCGTGCCGGGCCAGCCCGTCGACGGTCAGCCCGCGCGCGGCGGCCGCGGCCACGACGGCCGCCTCCGCCGTCCGGTCGGGAAGCGGCACGAAGACGTGGGCGCCGGCCGGGTCCCCGGTGACGGCGACCCCCGCGGCGGCGAGCGCCCGGAGCACCGCGGCCCGCCGTCCGGCGAGCTCGCGGCGCAGCCGCCGCAGGTGGCGGGCCAGGTCACCGGAGGCGGCCAGCGCGGCGAGCACCCGCTGGCCGGCGCGCGGCGGGCGGGTCCCGGTGGCCGTCCGCGCGGCGACCAGCTCCGCGCGCAGCGGCGCGGGCGCCACCAGCCAGCCGGTGCCCAGGGTCGGGCTGACCACCTTGCTACTCGTCCCGAGGTGCACCACGACGTCAGGGCCGAGCGCGGCCAGCAGCGGCAGCGGGGCGACGTCGTAGCGCAGCTCGCCGTCGTAGTCGTCCTCGAGCACCCACCAGCCCTCCGCGCGGGCCCGCGCGACCAGGGCCACCCGGCGGGCCGCCGACAGCCGCCGGCCCAGGGGGAACTGGTGCGCCGGTGTGCAGTAGACCGCGGCCAGGCCGGCCGGCAGGGCGTCGACGACCAGCCCGTCGCCGTCCACCGGGCACGGCACCACCTCCAGCCCGGCGGCCCGCAGCGCTCCGGCCGCGCGCTGGTAGCCGGGGTCCTCCAGCCCGACCCGGCTGCCCGGCGGCAGCAGGCGGGCGACCTCCCCGACCGCCGCGGAGGTGCCGGCGGTCGCCAGCACCACGTCCGGCGCCGCGGGCAGGCCCCGGTGCCGCAGCAGGTGCCCGGTGACGGCCAGCTGGAACCCCGGGTCCGCGGCGGGCTCGGGACCGGGGTCGGCCGGGACGTCCCCGGCCGCCCGCCAGGCCCGCCGCCACGCGGCACGGTCGAGCACCTCGAGGCAGGGCGCCCCGGCACGCAGGTCCACGGCCGGCGTCGCCGCCGACCGCGCCGGCGTCCCGTGCCCCGACCGCACCGGGGCGGCCGGGGCCGCGCCGACGACGAAGGTGCCCGCGCCGTGCCGCCCGGCGGCCCACCCCTCGGCCACCAGCTGGTCGTAGGCGGCGGAGGTGACCGTCCGGCTGACCCGCAGCGCCGTGGCCAGCTCGCGGGTGGAGGGCAGCCGGTCGCCGGGCCGCAGCGCGCCGCCGGCGGCGGCCGCGCGGAGGGCGTCGGCGAGCTGCACCGACAGCGGTGTCCCGGACCCGCGGTGCAGCACGACCGGCGGGACCTCGACCACGCGATCGCCTCCTCCCAGTGGCCTGCCGGAGATGCTCCGGAGTGGCCCTTGGAGGATGCCACCGCGTCGCCGAGGGTGGTGCCATGGACACCGCACCGCCGCTCTCCCCCACCGCCCGGAGCACCGTCCGCCGGGGGGCGGCGCGGGCGCGCACCGACCGCGCCCAGCTGCACGCCGTCCTCGACGCCGGGCTCGTCGGCCACCTCGGGGTCGTGCTCGGCGGCGCGCCGGTGGTGCTGCCCACCGGCTACGGGCGCCACGGGGACACGCTGTACCTGCACGGCTCCACGGGCGCGGCCACGCTGCGGGCCGCGGCGGCCGGGGCGCCGGTCTGCCTCACCGTCACCCACCTCGACGGCGTCGTCTACGCCCGCTCGGCGTTCCACCACTCGGTCAACTACCGCTGCGCCGTCGTCCACGGCACCGCCCGCGCGGTGACCGACCCCGGGGAGCAGCTGCTCGGTCTCGAGGTGCTCACCGAGCACCTGGCACCGGGCTCGTGGACGGCGACCCGACAGCCGACCCGCAAGGAGCTCGCCGCCACCGCGGTGCTGGCGCTCGACCTCGCCGAGGCCAGCGTCAAGGTGCGCACCGGCCCGCCCGTCGACGACGAGGAGGACCTGGCCGCGCCGGTGTGGGCGGGGGTGTTGCCGCTGCGCACCGTCCTCGGAGAACCCGAACCCGACCCCCTGCTGCCCGAGGGGATCGGCGTGCCCGGTCGCGTGTCCGGCCGACGGCTCGGCTGAGCCCCCGTCAGCCGGCGTTCAGCACCCGCGCTCGCGGGCCGCGACCGCCTCCGGTGACGAGGTCAGGGCGACGGTGAGCAGGCGGAGGGGCGCCACCGCCGCGCGCAGCACCTGCAGGTCCTCGCCGTGGACGTTGTCGGCCACGACGGTGCGCAAGCCGGCCTCGGCGTGGACCCGCGCCGCCAGGCCGAGCGCCCGGAGACGACCGCCTGCCAGAAGACGTCGCCGTCGAGGAGGACCTCCCGGTCCGCTGGCGCGGTCACGGCCCGCCCGACCGTCGTCTTCGCGGCGGCCTGCGCGCCGGTCACCAGCAGGACCGTCACCGCAGCGGACCGGGCGTCACCCGGAGCAGGCGGTCGTCGCCCTCGCCGTTGTCGGTGGTCAGGTACAGCGCGCCGTCGCTCCCGAGCACCGGGGTGCGCACCCGGCCGTAGGTGTCCTCCAGCTCGGGCACGCGGAACTGCTCGACCAGGCGGCCGCCCTCGACCCGCAGCGCGAGCACGCCGGTGTCCTTCTGCACGCCGACCAGCAGGACGCCGTCGTAGCCACCCCACTGCGGGCCGCTGAGGAACTCCGCGCCGCTGGTGGCGATCGTCGGGGCGCCGGAGGACCAGACCGCCGCGATCGCGCCCGGGATCGCCGGGTCCGTCATCGGCACGCTCTCGTCGTAGCGCCCGCCGGCGCCGTCGGGGTCCCAGCCGTAGTTGCCACCGGGCTGCGACAGGTTGACCTCGTCGTCGCGGTCGGGGCCCTGCTCGGCGGTGTAGACCGCGCCGGTGCCCGGCTGCACGGCGATGCCCTGCACGTTGCGGTGCCCGTAGCTCAGGACCAGCCGGGTGACGGGGTCGGCGTCGCCGGCGAACGGGTTGCCGGGAGCCGGGCCGCCGGTAGCCGGGTCGACGCGCAGGACCTTGCCGGCCAGGGTGCCGAGGTCCTGCGCGTTGCCGCCGACGGCGTTGTCGCCGGTGCCGACCAGCAGCGCGCCGGTCGGGTCGAACCGCACGCGGCAGCCGCCGTGCCGGCCGGAGGACTCGTTGACCGGGATGTCCCCGACGAGGGGGTCGGCCACCCGGGTCGCCGCCGTCCACTCCGCGTCCACGGTCCAGGCCACCACCTGGATCTCCGCTCCGCCGTCCTCCTCGACGCCCTGGCAGGTGTAGAACCGCCGGTCCTCGGCGAACGCCGGGCTGAGGACCAGGCCCATGAGGCCGGTCTCGCCGTCGACGAAGAGGTCGGAGAGGTCGGCGTCGAGCTCCCGCGCCGTGCCGTCGGGGAGGACGGCGGTCAGGCCGCCGCCGCGCTCGTCGAGCAGCAGCGTGCCGTCGGGCGCCCGGGCGACGTCCCAGGGGTGGTCGAGCCCGTCGAGGACGGTCTCCACCTCGAGCGCCGGGAGCCCCGCCGCCGTCCCGCCGGCGTCGGGGACGTCGGTGGCGCCCTTGTCCTCCTGGCCGCCGGGCAGGTCGCCGGTCCCGCCCGCCGAGCAGCCGGTCAGCACGAGCACGGCGGACAGGACGGCCGCCGTGCAGGGTCCCGCCGTGGGCCTGCGAGCGGAGGGGGGCACGGGTCCGTCGTCAGCTGGTGCGGGTGACCACGTAGTCGCACAGTGCGGCCAGCGCCTCGCGCACCTCGCCGGCCGGGACGTCGGCCAGCGACGCCTGCGCCCGGGCGGCGTAGTCGCGCAGCACCTCGGTGGCGCGGGCCAGCGCGGTCGAGCCGCGCAGCAGGGCCAGCGCCTCGGCGTGCTCGGTGTCGTCGGAGAGCGGGCGGGCCACCAGCTCCCGCAGCCGCTCCTCGGCCGGGTCGTCGCCGGTCAGCGCGATGAGCGCCGGCAGCGTGGCGATGCCCTCGCGCAGGTCGGTGCCCGGCGACTTCCCGGAGGCGCCGTCCTCGCTCACGATGTCGAGCAGGTCGTCGGAGAGCTGGAAGGCGACGCCGACCAGCTCCCCGAAACGGGTCAGTGCCTCGACGAGCGCGGGGTCGACCCCGGCGAAGGTGGCGCCGAAGCGCGCGGAGGTGGCCACCAGCGAGCCGGTCTTGTCGGCGAGCACCTCGAGGTAGTGGGTCACCCGGTCCTCGCCCGGGCGCGCGCCCACGGTCTCCCGGATCTGCCCGGTGACCAGCCGCTCGAAGGTCCGCGCCTGGATGCGCACCGCCTCGGGGCCGAGGTCGGCGAGGATGTCGGAGGCGCGGGCGAAGAGGAAGTCGCCGGTCAGGATGGCCACGCTGTTGGTCCACCGGCTGTTGGCGCTGGGCGCCCCGCGGCGGACGGAGGCCTCGTCCATCACGTCGTCGTGGTAGAGCGTCGCCAGGTGGGTGAGCTCGCAGACCACGGCCGCCCGGACGACGTCGGGGGCCTGCGCGTCGCCGAGCTGGGCGGCCAGCAGCGCGAGCATCGGCCGGAACCGCTTGCCCCCCGCGGCCATGAGGTGACCGGCCGCCTCGGACACGAACGAGTGGTCGCTGTCCACGGCGGTGGCCAGGGCGGCCTCGACGCGGGCGAGCCCGTCGCCGAGGGACGCCCCGAGCGGCCCGTCGGGCAGCCAGGCCCCGACGGTGGAGGCGGGTGTGGAGATGCGGTGCCAGACCTCGGCCGGGGCGGTCCCGTCGACGGCGGCACGGGGTCCGGTCATCAACCGACGAAGATAGCCGCCTGGTCCGCCAGACCGAGCACCGACCCGGGGACGATGCCGAGGACCAGGGTGGCCGCCGCCGTCACCGCCAGCACGATCGTGGTGGGCAGGCCGGGCACGCCCACCGTGGGTCCGTCGGCCGCGGGCTCGGAGAAGTACATGAGCACGATGACCCGCAGGTAGAAGAACGCCGCCACCGCGCTGGTGAGCAGCGCGACCAGGACCAGCGGCCAGGCGCCGTCCTCGATCGCGGCCCGGAACACGGCGAACTTGCCGGTGAAGCCGCTGGTGAGCGGGATCCCGGCCAGCGCGAGCAGGAACAGGCCCATGACCGCGGCGGTGAGCGGCGAGCGCTGCGCCAGTCCGGCCCACTGCGACAGGTGGGTGGCCTCGCCGTCGCCGCTGCGCACCAGGGTGAGGACGGCGAAGGCGCCGAGCGTGGTCAGGCCGTAGGCCAGCAGGTAGAACATCGTGGCCGGCACGCCGGAGCCCGCGGGGTCGCCGGTGCCCGGGTAGCCCAGCACGCCGGTGAGCAGGAAGCCGGCGTGGGCCACCGACGAGTAGGCCAGCATCCGCTTGAGGTCGGTCTGGGTCAGCCCGAGGACGGCGCCGACCACCATCGAGACGATGGCGACCCCGTAGACCAGCGGCCGCCAGGTCCACTCCTCCGGACCGAAGGCGACGTAGAGCAGCCGCAGGATGGCGCCGAAGGCCGCGACCTTGGTGCAGGCGGCCATGAAGGCGGTCACCGGGGTGGGCGCGCCCTGGTAGACGTCGGGCGTCCAGGTGTGGAACGGCGCGACACTGGCCTTGAACAGCAGGCCGACGACGAGCAGCGCCAGGCCCAGCACGAGCAGCACCTCGCCGTCGCCGCCGCCCGCGGCCGAGCGGACGTCGGACAGCCGCACGCTGCCGGTGGCGCCGTAGACCAGCGCCAGGCCGTACAGGAAGAACGCCGAGGCGAAGGCGCCGAGCAGGAAGTACTTGACCGCCGCCTCCTGCGAGAGCAGCCGGCGCCGCCGGGCCAGGCCGCTGATCAGGTACAGCGGCAGGCTGAGCACCTCGAGCGCGACGAACATGACCAGCAGGTCGTTGGCCGCGACGAAGAGCATCATCCCGCCGACGGCGAACAGGGCCAGCGGGTACACCTCGGTCTGCACGCGCTGCACGGTGAGCAGCTCGCGGTCGCGGGCGCTGCCGGCCGGCACGGCGGCGGAGACGACGAACGCCGAGCGGGCCGGGTCGAGGTTGCGCTCGGCGAACAGCAGCACCGACAGGGCCGCCAGCCCGGCGATGGTGGCCTGCAGGAAGACGGCGGGGCCGTCGACGGCGAGCGCCCCGCCCGCGGTCACCTCCGCGGTGCCGGCGAGCAGCAGCGTGGTGACCAGCCCGCCCAGCGTGCCGACCAGCGCGACCGCCACCTGCACCGGGTGGCGGCTCTCGCGCGGGCCGAAGGCCTCCACCAGGACCCCGACGCAGGCGGCGCCGAAGACGAACAGCAGCGGAGCGAGCGCGGCCAGCGAGAGGTCGGGCGCCTCGATGGGCATCAGTCGGTCCCCTCGGGGGAGTCGGTGGTGCCGACACCGACGTCGCTCATCGTGGCGACGACGGCCGGCTCGATCAGCCGGATCAGCGGCTGCGGGTGGACGCCGAGCAGCAGGACCAGCGCCACGAGCGGCGCGACGACGGCGACCTCGCGGCGGGACAGGTCGTGCACGCGGGTGGCGGCGCGGGCGGCCCGGGGGAGCGTGGCCGTCCCCGTCGCCGTCCCCGTCGCCATCGCCGTCCCCGTCGCCGTCCCCGTCGCCATCGCGGTGGCGGCGGTGGCGCCGCCGGCCGGGTGGCCGGCACCGGTGGTCCCGCCGTCGGCGGTCCCGCCGTCGTCGGCGGGGAAGAGCACGCCGCGCGGCGGGCCGTGCATCGTCCGTTGGTAGAGCAGCAGCACGTAGAGCGCGGCCAGCACGATGCCCACGGTGGCCAGGACGGTGAACACCGGCCGGGTCGGGAACGAGCCGATGAGCACGAGGAACTCGCTGACGAAGCTGTTGGTGCCGGGCAGCGCCAGCGAGGCCAGTCCCGCGACGAGGAACACCCCGGCCAGCTTGGGCGCGTGCGCGGCCACGCCACCGTAGTCGCCGACCAGCCGGGACCCGCCGCGGGCGATGAGCATCCCGACGACGAGGAACAGCAGGCCGGTGGCGATGCCGTGGTTGACCATGTACAGCACCGCGCCGGTGGCGGCCTCGGTGGTGAAGGCGAAGACGCCGAGCGCGATGAACCCGAAGTGCGCGATCGAGGTGTAGCTGACCAGCCGCTTCATGTCGCTCTGCCCCATCGCCAGCAGCGCGGCGTAGAGGACGCCCGCGACGGCCAGCACGAGCACCAGCGGGGCGAACTCCCGCGACGCGTCGGGGAACAGCGGCAGGCAGTAGCGGAGGAAGCCGAAGGTGCCCACCTTGTCCAGGACCCCGACCAGCAGCACCGCGCCCCCGATCGGGGCCTCGGCACCGGCGTCGGGCAGCCAGGTGTGCAGCGGCACCAGCGGCGCCTTGATGGCGAAGGCGACGAAGAAGCCGAGGAACAGCAGCCGCTGCGCCGTGGGGTCGATCTCGAGGTCGTTGAGCGCGGTGAAGGAGAAGGTGCCCTCCCCCGCGGCCTCGCTGACCACGTAGAGCCCGATGACGGCGGCCAGCATGACCAGCCCGCCGAGCAGGCTGTAGAGGAAGAACTTGACCGCCGCGTACTGCCGCCGCGGGCCGCCGAAGCTGCCCACGATGAAGTACATCGGGACGAGCATCGCCTCGAAGAAGACGTAGAACAGGAACACGTCGGTGGCGGCGAAGACGCCGACCATGCACGCCTCGAGCAGCAGCAGCCAGGCGAAGAAGGTGCGCATCGAGCGGCGCCCGGGCGAGGTGTCCCGCCAGGAGGCCAGCACCACCACCGGCACCAGGACGCCGACCAGCAGCAGCATGACCAGCGCGATGCCGTCGACGCCGAGGGCGAAGTCGACGCCGAAACCCGGGATCCAGGGCACCGAGCTGGTCAGCTGGAACCGCTCGCCGTCGGGGTCGAAGGCGAGGGTGGCCAGCACAGCCAGGACCAGCACGACCAGGCTCACCCCGAGGGTGGCCTGCTTGGCCGTGGCCTCCCGGTCGCCGGGGAGCGCGGCGACGACGGCGGCGCCCACCGCGGGCACCGCCAGCATCGCGAGCAGCAGCAGGGAGTCGCTCACGCCGGGCTCCTGAACGTCATGGTCCTCACGTCGTCGGTCGTCACGTCGTCGGTCGTCACGTCGTCGGTCGTCACGTCGTCGGTCGTCACGTCGTCGGTCGTCACGTCGTCGGTCGTCACGTCGTCGGTCGTCGTCTCGTCGGGCACGGGTCCGCTCACCCGGCCGTCACCGCCAGCAGGGCCCCGGCCACGACGACCGCGCCGCCGAGCATGCCGAGGGCGTAGGACCGGACGAAGCCGGTCTGGGCGCGGCCCAGCCGCGAGGAGGAGCCGCCGAGGGTGGCGGCGAGGCCGTTGACCGCGCCGTCGACCCCGCGGTTGTCCACCCACACCAGCGCGCGGGTCAGCCACTGGCCGGGCCGCATGAACAGCGACTCGTTGACCGTGTCGGCGTAGAGGGCCTTCCGGGCGGCGCGGGTGACCGGCGAGACGCGCTCCGGCGCGACCACCGGGATCTCGCGGCGGCCGACGAAGAGCCACGCGGCGAGGACGCCGACCAGCATCACCGCCGTGACCACGATCCCGACGACGGCGGGCGCCACCACGTGCTCGGCCTCCTGCGGCTCCCCGAACACCGGGGCCAGCCACTCCTCGAGCGGGAAGACGTTGACCAGCAGGAAGCCCGCGGCCACCGAGCCGACGGCGAGCACGACCATCGGCGCGGTCATCACCGACGGCGACTCGTGCGGGTGGACGTCGTCGGTCCACCGCGGCCGGCCGAGGAAGGTCATCAGCATCAGCCGGGTCATGTAGAAGGCCGTCAGCCCGGCGCCGACGACGGCGACGGCGCCCAGCAGCCAGCCCGACGTCCCGCCCCGGTCCAGCGCGGCCTCGATGATCGCGTCCTTGGTCCAGTAGCCGGACAGGAACGGGAAGCCGATGAGCGCGAGGTAGCCCAGGCCGAAGGTCACGAAGGTGACCGGCAGCTTCCGCGCCAGCCCGCCGAAGCGGCGCATGTCCACCTGGTCGTTCATCGCGTGCATGACCGACCCGGCACCGAGGAACAGCCCGGCCTTGAAGAAGCCGTGGGTGAGCAGGTGGGCGATGCCGGCCGCGTAGCCGACCGGGCCCAGGCCCACCGCCAGGAACATGTAGCCGATCTGGCTGACCGTGGAGTAGGCCAGGACCTTCTTGATGTCGTCGTGGGCGCAGCCGACGATCGCCCCGATCAGCAGGGTGACCGCGCCGACGGCGAGGACGACGGTGCGGGCGGTCGGCGTCAGGTCGTAGATCGGCGCCGAGCGGGCGACGAGGTAGACGCCGGCGGTGACCATGGTGGCGGCGTGGATGAGCGCCGAGACCGGCGTCGGGCCCTCCATGGCGTCGGGCAGCCACGCCTGCAGCGGGAACTGGCCGGACTTGCCGCAGGCCCCGAGCAGGAGCAGCAGGCCGATGGCGGTGATGGTCCCGGCGGCCAGGGTGCCGATGCCGCCGAAGACGCCCTCGTAGCTCACCGTGCCGAGCTGGGCGAACATCACGAAGATCGCCAGGGCCAGGCCGACGTCGCCGACCCGGTTCATGATGAACGCCTTCTTGGCGGCGGTGGCGGCGGCCGGGCGCTCGTGCCAGAAGGCGATGAGCAGGTAGGACGCCAGGCCGACGCCCTCCCAGCCGACGTAGAGGGCCACGTAGTTGTCGCCGAGGACGAGCAGCAGCATCGCCGCGACGAACAGGTTGAGGTAGGCGAAGAAGCGGCGGCGGCGCGGGTCGTGCGCCATGTAGCCGATCGAGTAGACGTGGATGAGCGCGCCCACCCCGGTGATCAGCAGCACGAACGTCGCCGACAGCGGGTCGAGCAGCAGGCCGGCCCGCACGTCGAGGTCGCCGACACCGATGAAGGTGAACAGGTCCACGGCGACCGAGCGCCGGTCGCTGCCGGCCAGCGCGACGGTGCACAGCAGCCCGACGACGAAGGCGGCGACGACGGTCGCCGTCCCCAGCAGGTGGCCGAAGCGGTCGGTGCGGCGGCCACCCAGCAGGAGGACCGCGGCGCCGAGCAGCGGCAGCGCGATCACCAGCCAGGTGGCCGAGAGCAGCCCGTCGGCGGCGACGGTGTCCAGTCCCCCGGTGTCCATGTCCCCGGCTCCCGTCAGTACTTGAGCAGGTTGGCGTCGTCCACCGACGCCGACCGGCGGGTCCGGTAGATCGACATGATGATCGCCAGGCCGACGACGACCTCGGCGGCGGCCACGACCATGACGAAGAAGGCCATGATCTGGCCGTCGATGGTCCCGGTGGCCCGGGCGAAGGTGACCAGCGTCAGGTTCACCGAGTTGAGCATCAGCTCGACGCACATGAACACGACGATCGCGTTGCGCCGCACCAGGACGCCGACCGCGCCGATGGTGAACAGGATCGCCGCGAGCACGAGGTAGTGCGTCAGCGTCATCGCGGACCCTCCAGGCTGCCGAGCGACGCGTCGGGGCTGCCGAGCTGGCCACGACCGGTGGGGCGCGGCATCTGCTCGACCTCCTGGGCCTCGATGCCGGTGGCGACGGTCTCCTCGGCGGTGCTGCCGTCGGGCAGCAGCGCGGGCGCGGCGACGGAGTTGGCGCGGGCGTACACGCCGGGGCCGGGGTACGTCTGCGGCCGGTCGGTGAGGAAGCGGGCCCGGGAGAGCTCCTTCTGGGTCTGCCGGGTGCCGGGCTCGCGCTCGATGTGGGCCAGCACCATGGCGCCGACCGCGGCCGTGATGAGCAGCGCGCTGGTCACCTCGAAGGCCAGCAGGTACCGGGTGAACAGCACCTCGGCGATCCCCTCGATGTTGCCCCGCCCGCCCTGGTCGCCCAGGCCGGCGGCCGCGGTGTCCTGCGTGGCGCGGGCGATGCCGGCGCCGACCAGGCCGGCGAACCCGACGCCCAGCACGATCGCGGCCACCCGCTGCCCGCGCAGGGTCTCCACCACGGAGTCCGAGGAGTCGCGGCCGACCAGCATGAGCACGAACAGGAAGAGGATCATGATCGCGCCGGTGTAGACGATGATCTGCACCGCGCCGAGGAACGGCGCCGACTGCACGACGTAGAAGACGCCCAGCGCCAGCATGGTGTTGACCAGCCAGAGCGCCGAGTGGACGGCGTTGCGGCTGAACACCATGCCCAGCGCGCCGGCCAGCGCGATCGGGCCGAGGACCCAGAAGACGACGGCCTCCCCGGCACCCAGCTGCACCGAGGTGTCGGCGGCCGCGGCGACCGCGCTCATGCCCGCTCCGCGGTGACCGGCTCGGCCGGCGAGCCCTGCTCGGGCTCGCGCACGTAGTAGGCCTTCTC
Organism: Geodermatophilus dictyosporus; assembly: GCF_900115505.1. Lineage (GTDB taxonomy): Bacteria > Actinomycetota > Actinomycetes > Mycobacteriales > Geodermatophilaceae > Geodermatophilus > Geodermatophilus dictyosporus. The sequence goes on from NZ_FOWQ01000002.1 coordinate 599,111, forward strand.
GTCCTCGCCGAGGCGCATCGCGTGCGGCGGGGCCTCCATGCCCGGCAGCAGCGGGGCCATGAGCTGCTCCTTGGTGTAGATGAGGTCGCCCCGGTTGTCGTCGGCCAGCTCGAAGTCGTTGCTCATGGTCAGCGAGCGGGTCGGGCAGGCCTCGATGCACAGGCCGCAGAAGATGCAGCGCAGGTAGTTGATCTGGTAGACGCGGCCGTAGCGCTCACCGGGGCTGTAGCGCTCGTCCTCGGTGTTGTCGCCGCCCTCGACGTAGATGGCGTCGGCCGGGCACGCCCACGCGCACAGCTCGCAGCCGACGCACTTCTCCAGCCCGTCGGGGTGCCGGTTGAGCACGTGCCGCCCGTGGTAGCGCGGCTTGGTCACCTTGGGCGTCTCGGGGTACTGCTCGGTGGTCACCTTCTTGAACATCTGGCCGAAGGTGACGCCGAAGCCCTGGCCCGGCGCCGGGAGCAGACTGCGCCGCACGGGTGCGGCGGCGCCACCGCCGCCGCCGGCGCGCTCGACCGCGCCCCGCGACGCCTGCGCCAGCCCCTTCTCCTGGCCGGTCGTCATCGGGTCCTGCTCAGGCATCGCTGTCCTCCTGTGCGCGGGTGGCGGTGCTGCCCGTGCTGCTGCCGGCGGACCGGCGGCCGCTGCCGACCACCCCGCCGCCGGCGGGGGCGCCGACCGGCTCGGCGCGGCGCAGCCGCGGCGAGGGCGGCACGGTGAGGTCCATGGGCGGCACCGGGAAGCCGCCCTCGGCGCGGGCCGGGCCGGTGCGCTGCGCCGGGCGGTGCCGCGGCCCGGCCGGGGGCAGCACCTCGGGCTCGGGGTCGGTCGCGTGCACCCCGCCGGCGGCGGCCTCCTCGGCCATGAGCCGGGTGTCGCGGTTGGCCGTGCGGCTGGCGACCAGCAGCCCGGCGAGCACGACCAGCGCGATCGGCACGCCCACGAACAGCGCCACCTGGCCGCTGGAGAGCTCCGCCTCCCGGGAGACGGTGCGCATCGTGGCGACGACGAGGATCCACAGCAGCGCCGTGGGGACCAGGACCTTCCAGCCGAAGCGCATGAACTGGTCGTAGCGCAGCCGCGGCAGCGTCCCGCGCAGCCAGATGAAGACGAACAGCGCGAGGACGACCTTGAGGAAGAACCACAGCAGCGGCCACCAGCCGGAGTTGGCACCGTCCCAGATCGACAGCGGCCACGGCGCGCGCCAGCCGCCGAGGAACAGCGTCGCGGCCAGGGCCGAGACGGTGACCATGTTGATGTACTCGGCGAGGAAGAACAGCGCGAACTTCAGCGACGTGTACTCGGTGTGGAAGCCGCCGACCAGCTCGCTCTCGGCCTCGGGGAGGTCGAACGGGGCCCGGTTGGTCTCCCCGACGACGGCGACCACGTAGATGACGAAGCTGACCGGCAGCAGGACCGCGAACCAGCCGGGCCCGGTGAACTCCAGGCCGAAGAACGACACCTGGTTGCCGTCGGCCTGGGCGGCGACGATCTCCGAGGTCGACATCGAGCCCGCGTAGAGGAACACCGCGACGATCGACAGCCCCATCGCGATCTCGTAGCTGACCATCTGCGCGGCGCTGCGCAGCCCGCCGAGCAGCGGGTAGGTCGAGCCGGAGGCCCAGCCGGCGAGCACGATGCCGTAGACGCCCATGGCCGAGCAGGCGAGGACGACGAGCACGCCGATGGGGGCGTCGGTCAGCTGCAGCGGGGTGCGCTCCCCGAAGATGCTCACCGTCGGGCCCAGCGGGATGACCGAGAAGGCCAGGAACGCCGGGACCGCGGAGATGACCGGTGCCAGGAAGTAGACCGGCTTGTCCGCCAGCGCCGGCATGATGTCTTCCTTGAACGCCAGCTTCAGCCCGTCGGCCAGGCTCTGCAGCGACCCGCGCGGGCCCACCCGGTTGGGGCCCGAGCGCTGCTGCATGCGGGCGACGACCTTGCGCTCGAACACGATCGCGAACAGCGTCATCGCGACCAGCACGCCGAAGACGCCGACGATCTTGATGAGCACGATCCACCAGACGTCGGACCCGAAGTCCTCGAGCGTCGGCTGGTCGGCGGCGGCGAGCACCCTCACGCGGCACCTCCGGACAGACGGACGACGGCGCCGGGCGCGGTGCCGAGGTCGCGGTACAGCTCGCTGCCGGGCGAGCGCAGGGGCAGCCAGACGACGCCGTCGGGCATGTCGGTGACGCACAGCGGCAGGGTCACCGCGCCGGTGGCGCCGGTGACGGTGAGCGGGTCGCCGTCGGCCAGGCCCAGCCGGGCGGCCGCCTCGGGGGCCAGCCGGGCCACCGGCGGGCGGGCGGTGCCGGCGAGCTCGGGCTCGTCGCGCTGCAGCGTGCCGACGTCGAGCAGCTGCCGCCACGAGGCCAACAGCGCCTCGCCCTCGCCGGGCTGCGGGGCGACCGCGGGCGGCACGTCGAGGCCGGGGACCTCGGCCGGGCCCACCGCGGCGCCGAGGGCGGCCAGCTCCGCGCGGGCGGCCTCCGGCCCGGGCAGCCGCAGGTCGACGTCGAGGTACTCGGCCAGGCCGTGCAGCACCCGGCCGTCGGGCAGCTGGCCGGTGCCGTGCAGCGTGGCGTCGAAGGAGCGGACCCGCCCCTCCCAGTCCAGGTAGCTGCCGGCCTTCTCGGGCGCGGCGGCCACCGGCAGGAGGACGTCGGCGTGCGCGGTGACGGCGCCGGGCCGCTGCTCGAGGCTGACCACGAACGAGGCCGCGGCCAGTGCCGCCTCGGCCAGCCGCGGGTCGGGCAGGTCGGCGGGGTCGACGCCGCCGACGACGAGGCCGGCCAGCCGCCCGTCGCGGACCGCGGTGAGGATGCCGGTGGTGTCCCGGCCGGGGACGGCGGGGACGTCGGCGGGGTCGACGCCCCACAGCGCGGCCACCTCGGCGCGGGCGACGGGGTCGTCGACCGGGCGCCCGCCGGGCAGCAGCGCCGGCAGCGCGCCGGCCTCGACGGCACCGCGCTCGCCGGCCCGCCGCGGCACCCAGGCCACCCGGGCGCCGGTGGCGCGGGCGAGCGCGACCAGTGCGGTGAACGCGCCGGGGACCGCGGCCAGCCGCTCACCGGCGAGGACGACCGCGCCGGGCTGCCGCAGCGCCTCGACGGCCGGGCCGCCCCAGCTGCCGTCGGCCAGCGCGCCCAGCGCGCGGGCCTCGTCGCCGGGGCGGGTGACCAGGACGGTGGCCTGCAGCTTCTGCGCGGCCCGGGTGGCGAAGGGCGCCAGGTCGTAGACGGCCAGCGACCCCGTGCGCGCGGCCCGCCGGAGCCGGAGGAAGACGATCGGCGACTCCTCCTCGGGCTCGAACCCGGCCAGCAGCACCGCGGGGGCGGCGGTGAGCTCGTCGTAGGTGACCGCGCCGTCGCCGGGAGAGCGGCCGGCGACGTGCGCGGCGAGGAAGGCCTGCTCCTCGGGCGAGTGCGCGCGGGCGCGGGCGTCGACGTCGTTGGTGTGCAGGCCGACCCGCGCGAACTTGGCGTAGGCGTAGGCGTCCTCGACGGTCAGCCGGCCGCCGGGCAGCACCCCGACGCCCCCGGCGGCCTGCGCGGCGCGCAGCCCCTCCGCGGCGGCGGCCCACGCGTCCGGCCAGGAGGCGGGGGCGAGCACGCCGTCGGCACCCCGGACCAGCGGGGTGCCCAGCCGGTCGTTGGTGGCCGCGTAGCGGAACGCGTAGCGGCCCTTGTCGCAGGTCCACTCCTCGTTGACCGCGGGGTCCTCGCCGGCCAGCCGGCGCATGACCTTGCCGCGCCGGTAGTCGGTGCGCATCGCGCAGCCCGAGGCACAGTGCTCGCAGACCGAGGGCTCGCTGCGCAGGTCGAAGGGCCGGGAGCGGAACCGGTACTGGGCGCTGGTCAGCGCGCCGACCGGGCAGATCTGGGTGGTGTTGCCGGAGAAGTAGGAGGAGAAGGGCTCGTCCTCGTAGACGGCGACCTGCTCCAGCGCGCCCCGCTCGAACAGCTCGATGAAGGGGTCGCCGGCCACCTGCTGGGAGAAGCGGGTGCAGCGGGCGCACAGCACGCAGCGCTCGCGGTCGAGCAGGATCTCGCTGCTGATCGGCAGCGGCTTGGGGTAGGTCCGCTTGACGTCGACGAAGCGGGTCTCGGTGCGGCCGTTGCTCAGCGCCTGGTTCTGCAGCGGGCACTCGCCGCCCTTGTCGCAGACCGGGCAGTCCAGCGGGTGGTTGATCAGCAGCAGCTCCATGGTGCCCTGCTGCGCCTTGTCGGCGACCGCGCTGGTCAGTTGGGTGTGCACGGCCATGCCGTCGGTGACCGGCATGGTGCAGGAGGCCACCGGCTTGCGCTGCCCCTCCACCTCGACCAGGCACTGGCGGCAGGCGCCGACCGGGTCGAGCAGCGGGTGGTCGCAGAACCGCGGGATCTGGATGCCGACCATCTCGGCGGCCCGGATGATCAGCGTCCCCTTGGGCACCGCGACGTCGAAGCCGTCGATGGTGCAGTGGACGGCGTCGGGCGGGGTGTGCGGCCCCGGCACGCCGGGCGGCACCGCCGCCGCGGGCTCGGGACTGGTGGGCGTGAGTGTCACGAAGCGGCTCCGACGGGCTCGAGGCGCAGGGAGCGGCCCAGGCGGGCCTGCTCCTCGGGCGGCAGCAGGGCGACGTAGTCGTCGCGGAAGTACTTCAGCGAGCTGGTGATGCAGCTGGTCGCGCCGTCGCCGAGGGCGCAGAAGGACCGGCCGAGGATGTTGTCGCAGGTGTCGGTGAGCAGGTCGAGGTCGGCCGCCGTCCCGCGGCCGTCGACCAGCCGCTGCAGCACCTGGACCAGCCAGTAGGTGCCCTCGCGGCAGGGGGTGCACTTGCCGCAGCTCTCGTGGGCGTAGAACTCGGTGAACCGGAGGGTGGCCTCGACGATCGAGTCGGTCTCGTCGAACACCATGAGCGCGGTGGTGCCGAGCATGGAGCCCGCGGCGGCCACCGAGTCGAAGTCCAGCGGCACGTCGAGGTGCTCGGCGGTGAAGTACGGCGTCGACGAGCCGCCCGGCGTCCAGAACTTGAGCTCGTGGCCGGGCCGCACGCCGCCGGCCATGGCCAGCAGCTCGCGCATCGTCGTGCCCATCGGGGCCTCGTACTGGCCGGGGCGCACCACCCGGCCCGAGACGGAGTAGATCTTCGGCCCGGGCGACTTCTCCGGCCCGAACCGCTTGAACCACTCGGCGCCGCCGCGGACGACGAACGGCACGGTGGCCAGCGTCTCCACGTTGTTGATCACCGTCGGGGCGCCGTAGAGACCGGCGACGGCCGGGAACGGTGGCTTGAGCCGCGGCTGCCCGCGGTAGCCCTCGAGCGAGTCGAGCAGCGCGGTCTCCTCGCCGCAGATGTAGGCGCCCGCTCCGGCGTGCACGACCAGCTCGAGGTCGTAGCCCGAGCCGAGGACGTCACGGCCCAGGTAGCCGGCCGCGTAGGCCTCCTCGACGGCGCTGACCAGCCGGCGGTGCGCGTGCACCGCCTCGCCGCGCACGTAGATGACGGCGAACCGGCAGCGGATCGCGTACGCCGAGATGATCACGCCCTCCACGAGGGAGTGCGGGTCGGTCATCATCAGCGGGAGGTCCTTGCAGGTGCCCGGCTCGCCCTCGTCGGCGTTGACCACGAGGTACTTGGGCAGCGCGGCCGGCCCGCTGGGCGTCTCCCCCGGCTTGGGCTGCGGGATGAAGCTCCACTTCATGCCGGTGGGGAACCCGGCGCCGCCGCGGCCGCGCAGGCCGGAGTCCTTGACCAGCGAGACCAGCTCGTCGGGCGACATGGACAGCGCCGTGCGCAGCGCGGTGTAGCCGTCGAGCGACTCGTAGGTGGACAGCCGCCAGGGCTGGTCGGCGCCCCAGCGGGAGGTGAGGACGGGGGTGAGCGGCATCGGTTCAGGCCTCTCGGGTCGCGGGGCCCTGGCCGGAGGTGCCCGGCTCGGTGCCCGCGGGGGTGTCGGGGGTGGGACGGGACCCGGGCGGCGTCTTCCGGCCGTACTCGGTGCCCTGGTCGGGGTGGGTCTGCGCGGCCCCGGCCCGCTCGGCGGGGTTGTCGGCCGCGGCGACACGGGCGTCGGCGGCCTCCTTCTCGGGCGTCTGCCCGGCCTGCCCCGAGGGCACGACCGTCTCGGCGGGCTCGCCGGTGTCGGCGGCCTCCGGCTCGGGACCGCTCATGGGCGGTGCCGTCTCGCCGCGCTCGGCGGCCAGCCGGACGCCGGCCAGCGTCGGGCCCCACTCCCCCGGCGCGTCGACGGCGGCCCCGGCGGCCGCGGCGTCGGCGTGCTGGGAGAAGCCGGCCAGCTGGCGGGAGACGCCGCGGAAGTCGGTCAGCGGCGCGCCGCGGGTCGGGTGCGGCTTCTCGCCCCGGCGCAGCGCCGCCACCAGGGCCCGGGCGCCGTCGACGTCCTGCTGGTCGTAGAACTCGTAGTCGACGGTGACCACGGGGGCGTAGTCGCAGGCGGCCAGGCACTCGGCGTGCTCGAGGGTGATCGAGCCGTCGGCCGCGGTCTCGTCGTGGTGGACGCCGAGGTCGGCGGAGAGCGCGTCCATGATCCGCTGCCCGCCGAGGACGGCGCACAGCGTGTTGGTGCAGACGCTGACCAGGTGCCGGCCGGTCGGGCGGCGCTTGTACATCGTGTAGAAGGTCGCCACCGCGCCGACCTCGGCCTTGGTCAGGCCCAGCTCCCCGGCGCACAGCGCCACGCCCTCGGGCGAGACGTAGCCCTGGTAGCTCTGCACCAGGTGCAGCATCGGCAGCAGCGCCGAGCGCGGCTGCGGGTAGCGGGACATGATCTCCCGCGCCTCCAGCCGCGTCTGCTCGGTCAGCGGCGGCAGGTCCGCGGCCACCGGCTCGACGGGGCTGTCGACCAGCCCCGTCGTCGCCGCGCCCTCCGCCGATCCCGGCAGCGCACTCATCGGTCGACTCCCCCCATCACGGGGTCGATGGAGGCGATGGCCGCGATGACGTCGGCGATCATGCCGCCCTCGCTCATCGCCGCCGTCGCCTGCAGGTTGACGAAGCTGGGGTCGCGCACGTGGACGCGGAACGGGCGGGTGCCGCCGTCGCTGACCACGTGGTAGCCGAGCTCCCCGCGCGGGGACTCGACCGGCACGTACACCTGACCGGCCGGGACCCGGAAGCCCTCGGTGACCAGCTTGAAGTGGTGGATGAGGGCCTCCATCGAGGTGCCCATGATGTGGCGGACGTGCTCGAGGGAGTTGCCCATGCCGTCGGCGCCCAGCGACAGCTGCGCCGGCCAGGCGATCTTGCGGTCCTCGACCATCACGGGGCCGGGCTCGAGGCGGTCGAGCGCCTGCCGCACGATCTTGAGCGACTCGAACATCTCGGCCATGCGAACGAGGTAGCGGCCCCACGCGTCGGAGGTGTCGGCGGTCGGCACCTCGAAGTCGTAGTCCTGGTAGCCGAGGTAGGGCTCGGTCCGGCGCAGGTCCCAGGGCAGCCCGGTGGCGCGCAGCACGGGCCCGGTGACGCCGAGCGCCAGGCAGCCGGTGACGTCGAGGTAGCCGACGTCCTTGAGCCGGCGCTGCCAGATCGGCTGGCCGGTGAGCAGCTTGTGGTAGCCGGCCAGCCGCTCGGGCATGACGGTCAGCCACTCGCGGATGGACTCGACCGCACCGGGCGGCAGGTCCTGCGCGACGCCGCCGGGCCGGACGTAGGCGTGGTTCATCCGCAGGCCGGTGATCTCCTCGAGCAGGTCGAGGCACAGCTCGCGCTCGCGGAAGCCGTTGGTCATCCCGGTGAGCGCGCCGAGCTCCATGCCGCCGGTGGCCAGGCCCACCAGGTGCGAGGCGATGCGGTTGATCTCCATGACCAGCACCCGGATGGTCTGCGCGCGCTGCGGCGCCTCGATGCCGAGCAGCTTCTCGACGGCCAGGCAGTAGGCGGTCTCGTTGTACAGCGGGGCCAGGTAGTCCATCCGCGTGACGAACGTCGTCCCCTGGGTCCAGTTGCGGTACTCGACGTTCTTCTCGATGCCGGTGTGCAGGTAGCCGATGACCACCCGCGCCTTGGTCACCGTCTCGCCCTCGAGGTCGAGCACCAGCCGGAGGACGCCGTGCGTCGAGGGGTGCTGCGGCCCCATGTTGACGACGAGGCGCTCCTCGCCGGTGAGGTCGCTGCCGAACGCCTGGTCCCAGTCGCCGCCGGTGACGGTGTAGACGCGGCCCTCGGTGGTCTCGCGCGACCCGGCGTAGGGGTCCGCGCCGGCCGGGGTGGTCGTGGTCACCGGTAGCTCCGGCGGGTGTCGGGCGGCGGGACGGTCGCACCGTGGTACTCGACCGGCACCCCGCCGAGCGGGTAGTCCTTGCGCTGCGGGAACCCGTCCCAGTCGTCGGGCATGAGGATCCGGGTCAGCGCCGGGTGGCCGTCGAAGACGACGCCGAACATGTCGTAGGTCTCCCGCTCGTGCCAGTCCGCCGTGGGGTACACCGACGACACCGACGGGACGTGCGGGTCCTCCACCGTCACCGCCACCTCCAGCCGGATCCGCCGCCGGTAGGTCATCGAGGTCAGGTGGTAGACGACGTGCAGCCGCGGCCGCCCCGGCGTCGCCGCGGGCCCGCCGCTGCTCTCGTAGTCGACGCCGGAGACGCTGCTGCACAGCTCGAAGCGCAGCGCGTCGTCGTCGCGCAGGGCCCGCGCCAGGGTGAGCAGGTGCTCGCGGGCGACGAAGTAGGTGATCTCGCCGCGGTCGACCAGCACCCGCGGGACCGCAGCGGCGTAGGTGGCCTCGCCGACGGCCTCGATGAGCGCGTCGGTGACCTCGTCGAACCAGCCGCCGTAGGGCCGGTCGGTGGAGTGCAGGGCCACCGCGCCGCCGGGCTCGACCCGGACCAGGCCGCCGAAGCCGGAGGTGTCGCCGCTGCCCGCGACGCCGAAGGCACCCTTGCGGAACCCGCCGCTGGGGGCGGCGGCGCCCTGGCCGGCGTCGACGCCGCTGCGGTCGCCGGGGCCGGTCACCGGTCGCCCCGCACGTACGGCTCGGGCAGCAGGACGGCCTTGCCGCCGCGCTGCTCGATGGCGAACTGGCCGGTGCGCCCGGCGGCCGCGGCCTCCTCGTAGGCCCGGCGGGCCGCCTTGTCGACGCGGACGCTGGAGGGCATCTCGACGAGCAGGTCGCGCGCGCGGCCCTCGGCCCGGTCGCGCTCGAGCTGGCGGGCCCGCCGCTCACCGAGCGGCTCGTTCTGGATCTTGTGGTGCAGCTTGAGGATGGCGTCCATCAGCATCTCCGGGCGCGGCGGGCAGCCGGGCAGGTACATGTCCACCGGGACGACGTGGTCGACGCCCTGGACCACCGCGTAGTTGTTGAACATGCCGCCGGAACTGGCGCACACCCCCATGGCGAGCACCCAGCGCGGCTCGGGCATCTGGTCGTAGATCTGCCGCAGGACCGGCGCCATCTTCTGGCTCACCCGGCCGGCGACGATCATCAGGTCGGCCTGGCGCGGCGAGGCGCGGAAGACCTCCATGCCGAAGCGGGCCAGGTCGTAGCGGCCGGCGCCGGTGGCCATCATCTCGATGGCGCAGCAGGCCAGCCCGAAGGTGGCCGGCCACAGCGAGGACTTCCGGGTCCAGTTGACCAGCTTCTCGACGCTGGTCAGCAGGAACCCGCTGGGCAGCTTCTCCTCGAGACCCATGTCAGCTCCCTGCCGTCGGGGTCGTCACGGCCGCCGGGTCCACGGCCGTCGGTGTCGTGGCCGTCGGTGGCACGGCCGTCAGTCCCACTCGAGCCCGCCGCGGCGCCAGACGTAGGCGTAGGCGAGGAAGACCGTCGCGATGAACACGACCATCTCGACCAGGCCGAACACGCCCAGCGCGTCGTTGGCGACGGCCCACGGGTAGAGGAAGACGATCTCGATGTCGAAGACGATGAAGAGCATCGCCGTGAGGTAGTACTTCACCGGGAACCGGCCGCCCTGCAGCGGCTGGTCGACCGGCTCGATGCCGCACTCGTAGGCCTCGAGCTTGGCCCGGTTGTAGCGGCGCGGGCCGACGAACGGCGCGACCGCCACGGAGAACAGCGCGAAGGCCGCGGCCAGCGCGAAGAGGCCCACGATGGGCACGTAGGTCGAGAGCACCGGCTCCCCCCTTCGACGTTCCAGACCCTGGGACGGTGCTTGTGAAGAAATTCACAAACGGACGGGAACGAGCCTATGCCTCCCCTCCGACGATGAGAAGCACGGGGGGTGAGTGAGTTCACATCGGCGCGTCACGGTCTGGTCACGCTCCGGCCGCGGAGCGGGCTCAGACCGAGGGCGTCAGGCGGGTGAGCAGCGCGATCGCGCGGTCGAAGCGGTCGCCGTCGCGGCCGTCGGAGAGGTTGCCCATCAGCCGCAATGCGGCGTTCACCATCGCCGGGCGCTTGAGCCCGTGGGCGGTCGCGAAGCGGACCAGCGCCGGCCGGTCGAGCAGGGCGAGGAACGCCGTGCCGAGGCGGTGGTGGCGGCCGTACTCCTCGCGCAGCCGCTGCGGGTAGCGGCGCAGCACCGCCTCGCGGGCGGGACCCTCCGGGGCGGCCAGCGCCGCGGCCGCCGTCTCCCCCGCCATCCGGCCGGTCTCCAGGGCGTAGCTGATGCCCTCGCCGTTGAACGGGTTGACCACCCCGGCGGTGTCGCCGGCCAGCAGCAGGCCCCGGGTGTAGGCCGGGCCGCGGCTGAGCGCCGTGGGCAGGCCGGCGCCGCGCAGCGGGGTGACCGCGTGCTCCTCGCCGAGCTGCCACTCCGGCGGGAGGGTGGCCAGCCAGCGGCACAGCACGGTGCGCGGGTCGGTCCCCCCGCCGCGGCGGGTGTCGAGCAGCCCGAAGCCGACGTTGGCGGTGCCGTCGCCCATGCCGAACGACCAGCCGTAGCCGGGCATCGAGTCGGCGGTGGGGCCCTCGGCGGAGAGGTCGAAGGAGATGTCGAGCCAGGGGTCCTCGCCACGCGGGGTCTCGACGTACCGGCGGACGGCGACGCCGAGCGGGCGGTCCTCGCGGCGGGTGAGCCCGATGGCCTTGGCCAGCCGGCCCGACAGGCCCTCGGCGGAGACCACCAGCGGCGCCCGCCAGGTGACCGGCTCCCTCCCCGGCCCGGCCTGGGCGCGCACGCCGGCGACCCGGCCGGCGTCGTCGAGCAGCGGGTCGGTGACGGTGACCTCCTGCTCCAGCCGGGCACCGGCCGCGACGGCGTGCCCGGCCAGCACCGGGTCGAGGTCCCGGCGCGCGCGGATGAGCCCGTACGACGGCCAGGAGTCCAGCACCGGCCAGTCGACCTCGACCACCTGGCCGCCGCCGAAGACCCGCAGGCCGCGGTGGCGCACCCAGCCGCCGGCCGGCGAGACGTCGATCCCCATGTCGTCGAGGGCCTTGACCGCCCGGGGCGTCAGGCCGTCGCCGCAGACCTTCTCGCGGGGGAAGCGGGCCTTCTCCAGCACGACCACGTCGAGCCCGGCGGTGGCCAGCGCCCACGCGGCGGCCGACCCCGCCGGGCCGGCCCCGACCACCACGACGTCGGCGGTGCCCCCGGCGGTCGGATCGGTCACGCGCTGGCCCCCTCGGTGCTCGGCTGCGGCCCTGCCGGACCGCCGTCCGAGCCTAGGCGGGGGCTCGCGCGAGGGCCGCCCGCACCTCGTCGTCGGTGGTCTGGCCGAAGTCGTCGTAGTACCGGCCGACCGCGCCGAACGGCGACGGGGTCAGCGCGCAGACCACCTCGTCGGCGTCCAGCGCGGCGCACGCGTCGGGCGACCCGACGGGGACGGCGACGACGACGGCGGCGGGTCCGGCGCGGCGCACGGCGGCCAGCGCGGCGCGCACGGTCGAGCCGGTGGCCAGCCCGTCGTCGACCAGGACCACGGTGCGGCCGGCGAGGCGCGGGGGCGGCCGGTCGCCGCGGTAGGCCTCCTGGCGGCGGCGCAGCTCGGCGAGCTCGGCCCGGCGGACCTCGGCGGCGGCGTCGTCGTCGACCGCGTGGTGGGCCAGGACCGCCTCGCTGCGGACGCTCTCGACGGCGTCCCCCACCGCCGCGAGCGCCCCCATCGCCAGCTCCGGGCGGCCGGGCAGGCCGAGCTTGCGGACGGCGACGACGTCGAGCTCCGCCCCGAGCGCGGCGGCCACCTCGGCGGCGACGAGCACCCCGCCGCGGGGCAGGCCGAGGACGAGCGCCCCGGGCCCCAGCGGGACCGCGGCGGCGCGGTCGGGCTCGGTCAGGAGAGCAGCGAGCTGCCGGCCGGCGTCGCGCCGGTCGGCGAAGCGGCGGTCGGCCACCGCGGCGGCCCGGTCAGACGGGGGCGGGCCCCGTGGGCGGCGGGGCGGTCGGGTCCGTGGGGCTCGGCTGCGGGACCGGGGCCGGCGACGGCGGGGGGACCGGGTCCACCGGCGACGGTGACGGACCGGGCGGCTCGGGCAGCGGGAACGGTGTCGTCATGCACGAAAGCTAGTAGAAGGACCCCCTCGCCCCCCACCGCTCGCGAGCTCGCGGCGGGCCCCTGCGAGAGGGCCGACCAGGAGCGCCTACGGGCGGCGGGCGCGGTGGAGGGCGACGATGCCGCCGGTGAGGTCGCGCCACTCGACGTCGGCCCAGCCCGCCGCGCGGATGCGCGCGGCCAGCGCCGGCTGGTCGGGCCAGGCGCGGATCGACTCGGCGAGGTAGACGTAGGCGTCGGGGTTGCTGCTCACCGCGCGGGCGATCCGCGGCAGCGCCCGCACCAGGTACTCGGTGTAGACGGTGCGGAAGGGCGCCCAGGTCGGGCTGGAGAACTCGCAGACCACCAGCGTCCCGCCCGGCCGCACCACCCGGGCGAACTCCCGCAGCGCGACGTCGGGGTCGGCCACGTTGCGCAGCCCGAAGGAGATGACCAGCCCGTCGACGCTGGCGTCGGCCAGCGGCAGCGCCATGGCGTCGCCGGCCACCTTGGGCACCGGGCGCGCGGCGCCGGCGCGCAGCATCCCCTGGGAGAAGTCGCAGGCGATGGCGTGCACGCCGGCGGCCGCGAGCTCGACGGTGGACACCGCGGTGCCGGCGGCGACGTCGAGGACGGTCTGGCCCGGCCGCGCCCCCAGCGCCTCGCGGGTGGCCCGCCGCCAGCCGGCGTCCAGACCGCCGGAGAGCACCGTGTTGGTCACGTCGTAGCGGCGCGCGACCCGGTCGAACATGGCGGCGACGTCGCGCGGCTGCTTGTCCAGTCCGGCCCGCACCCCGGGCCTGTGTGCGCTGTCTCGCCGGGAACCCACGGCGGCCGACGCTACCGGGCTCCTACCCTGGGGGCGTGACCGCGGCTGCGCTGACCTCGCCGGACGCCGTCGCGCCCGCCGTCACCACGGTCGCCCTGGCCGACTCCCCCGACCTGCTGCGCCTGCTGCCCCGCGACGGCGCGCTGTCCTGGGTGCGCCGCGGCGAGGGCCTCGTGGGCTGGGGCGAGGCCGACCGGCTCGAGGTCTCCGGGCCCGGCGCGCTCGCCGAGGCCGCGGCGTGGTGGGCCGACCGCAGCGCCGGCCTGGTGGTCGACGACGGCGTCGGCGTCCCCGGCTCGGGCCCGGTCGTGTTCGGCAGCATCGCCTTCGACCCGGCCGCCGGGACGTCGGTGTTCGTCGTCCCGGAGGTCGTCGTCGGCCGCCGCGCCGACGTGACCTGGCTGACCACCACCGGCGACGTCGACCCGCGCGAGGTCCTCGCGGCCGCCGGGCCGCTGCCGCCGGCGCCGGCCCGGCTGCGCTACGCCGACGGCGTCCTCGACCCCGCGTCGTGGTGCTCGGCGGTGGCCGCCGCCGTGGCGCGCATCGACGACGGCGACCTCGCCAAGGTCGTGCTCGCCCGCGACCTGCTGGTCACCGCCGACGCCCCGCTCGACCCGCGCCGGCTGCTCGAGCGGCTCGCCGACCGCTTCCCCGACTGCTGGACCTTCGCCGTCGACGGGCTGCTCGGCGCCACCCCGGAGCTGCTGCTGCGGCGCACCGGCCGGGAGCTGTCCGCGCGCGTGCTGGCCGGCACCGCACCGCGCGGCGCCGGCGCCGAGGACGAGCGGCTGGCCGTGGGGCTCATGGACAGCGCCAAGGACCGCGCCGAGCACGCCCTCGCCGTCGACTCGCTGGTGCGCGCGCTCGACCCCTACTGCACCGCGCTGTCGGTGCCCGACGGGCCCTCGCTGCTGACGCTGGCCAACGTGCGACACCTGGCCACCGACGTCACCGGCACCCAGCGCCGGTCGGGCCGCCGCGGGTCGGCGGGCCTGCTGGAGCTCGTCGACGCGGTGCACCCGACCGCCGCCGTCTGCGGCACCCCGCCGGACCGGGCCGCCGCGGTGATCGCCGAGCTCGAGGGGTTCGACCGCGGCCGCTACGCCGGGCCGGTCGGCTGGCTCGACGCCGACGGGGACGGCGAGTTCGGCCTCGCCCTGCGCTGCGCCCAGCTCTCCGACGACGACCCGTGCTCGGCACGGCTGTTCGCCGGCTGCGGCATCGTCGCCGGCTCCGACCCCGCCGCCGAGCTGGCCGAGACCCAGTCGAAGTTCGCCGCCGTCCAGGCCGCGCTGGAGAGCTGACCCGCGTGGTCCCGGACCTGCGCTGGGACCACGGTGCGCACTACCGGCCGCTGCTGCTGCGCGCCCTGCCGCGGCGCTGCGAGCGGGTGCTCGAGGTCGGCTGCGGCACCGGTGACCTGGCCGCCGTCCTCGCCGCCCGGGGCGCCACCGTGGACGCCGTCGACCGCTCGCCGGAGATGGCCGCGCTCGCGCGGGCCCGGGTGCCGCCCGGCGTCCGCGTGCTCGAGGGCGACGTGCTGGGGACCGGGCTGCCCCCGGGTGGCTACGACGCCGTCGTGGGCTCGGGCGTGCTGCACCACCTGCCGCTGGAGGAGGCGCTGCGCACCCTGGCCGCGGCGGTGCGGCCGGGCGGCGTGCTGGCGATGGTGGCGCTGCCGCGCACCGACCTGCCCCGCGAGCTGCCGCGGGAGCTGCTGGCCGCCGTGCTGCACCGGGCCGTCGGGCTGCTGCTGGCCCTCCGCGGCCGCCGCTGGGCCGGGCCGCCGCCGGGTATGCCCCTCCGGGAGCCGGAGCTGACGGTGCGCGAGGTGCGGCGCCGGTCAGCGGCGGTGCTGCCCGGCGTCCGGGTGCGGCGGCTGCTGTTCTGGCGCTACCTCCTGGTGTGGCGCCGGCCCGGGTGGGACCGCGCGGACGACGGGGCCCCGACCGCCGGGGTGGCGGTCGGGGCCCCGTGGCGCCGGCGTCAGCCGGCGTAGTTCACGTGCACGTGGTCGAAGTGGTTGGCGGTGACGCCACCGCGGTCCTCCATCGCCTTCCAGGTGCCGGTCGGCGAGGTCAGGATCCGCTGCTCCCAGATGACGTAGGAGACGCCGAGCTCCTCCCAGTGGTCCACGTGGTACTGCGCGATCGCGTCGCCGAGGGCGGCGTCGGACATGACCATGTAGTCCAGGGCCAGGCCGGACGGGTGGCCGTTGGGGTCGACGGCGCTGGCGCGGGTGCCGCCCAGGGTGATGTCGGCGGCGCCCGGCACGTTGCTGACGACGGCGTCCGCCGCCGCCTGCACCACGTCGCGGACCGGGCCGGCGGAGTTGGTGATCGTCGCGGTCGCACCGGCCGACGCGACCTCGGGGGCGGCCTGGGCCAGCGGGGCGACCGGGGCGGCGAGCGCGGACGTGCCGGCGGTGGCCGTGGTGGCGGCCTCGGCGGGCGCCCCGGTCGCCGACCCGGCGAGCGCGAGCACCTGGCCCGGGTGGATCCGGTTCGGGTTGCTGCCGATGGTCTCGGCGTTGCGCTGGTAGAGGTCGCGCCACTTCTCGCCGTGGGCGGCGGCGATCCTCTGGATCGTGTCGCCGCGCTCGACCGCGTAGTCGCTGCCGGAGGCGGCGTGCCGGCCGTAGTCGTCGGCGTCGTGGTCGTGGTCGTGGTCGTCGTGGTCGCGCTGCTCGGCGGGCTGCGCGGCGGCGGGCTGTGCGGCGGGCGCCTCGGCGGCGGCTGCGGTGGTGCCGTCGGTGAGGTGCTTGCCGCAGCTCGGCCACGCGCCGATGCCCTGGCCGGCCAGGACGCGCTCGGCGACCTCGACCTGCTGGGCGGGGGTGGCGAGGTCGGCGCGCGGGGCGAGGTCGGTGCCGCCGAACGCGGCCCAGGTCGACTGGCTGAACTGCAGGCCGCCGTAGTAGCCGTTGCCGGTGTTGGTGCTCCAGTTGCCGCTCGACTCGCACTGGGCGACACCGGTCCAGTCGTGACCGGTGGCCGCCGAGGCGGGCGAGCTGAGGACGCCGAGCCCGACCACGGTGGCGCCGGCGGCGACAGGGGCCTTGGCGATGACCTTCTTGGTGCGGACGTAGCGGGGTGCGCGGTGCTTGGCCATGGTGATGATCTCCCGATCACCGCCGGCGAGGTGAGCTGTCGGGTTCGGGCGATCGAGTGCCCGGCCGCGGTTCGCGGCTTCACCCCGGAGGCGCGCTCCGACAGGCCCTCGTGGGCCGTCGCGCGCCGGAAGTGGTTCCCCCACCCCTGCCCTGGGACTGGACGGTTGGCGCGCGGTGGGCAGGGTTTGGCGGACCGGCGCTGCGCTCCTGTTTGCTGAGCGCGACCAAAACGTTACGTGTCGTCATGTCGACTGTCGCCGTGTCGTAGGTCACACCGGGCCGTCCGCGGCGTGTCGCCGACGGCGTGTCCCCCGGCCGGCGGCTGTGTGACGGACCGTTCCCGCTGGTCAGGCCAGTGCGGCGACCGCGGCGTCGCGGATCGCGACCGCGAGGTCGGCCTCGGCGTGCTGGTCGGTGCGCGCCACCACCACCCGGGGGCCGCCGAGGGCGAGCGCCGCGGTGAGCTCCTGCGGCGTCGTCACCGCCGTCGCCGCCCAGCCCAGCGCCCCGGCGACGGCGACCAGGTCGCGGCCGTGCGGTGTCCCGAACACCCGCCGGTAGTCGCGGGCGTACGCGGAGCGCCCCGGCTCGAGCTGGGCGAAGATCCCGCCGCCGTCGTTGTCGGGCACCACCACGGTGAGGTCCGGACGCGGTTCGCCCTCACCGGTCAGCAGCCCCTGCAGGTCGTGCAGGAACGTGAGGTCACCCAGGAGCGCCACGGCCGGGCCGCCGTGCACCACCGCCGCCCCGAGCGCCGTCGAGATCGTGCCGTCGATCCCGGCGACGCCGCGGTTGGCGAGCACGGTGAGGTCGCCGCGGGGGACGGCGAGCCGGTCGACGTCGCGCACCGGTGTCGAGGAGCCGAGCACGAGCAGGGCCCCGGAGGGCAGCGCGGCCACCACGTCCCGGGCCAGGCGGGCGGCGGTCAGCGCGGGTGCGGCGTCCAGCAGCGCGTCGACCGCCGTCCCGACCCGGCCGCCCGCGTCCCGCCACGCCTCCGCCCAGCCGTCGCCGTACCCCGGACCGGCCGGCGGGGCGTCCCGGCCGACCGCCGCGCTGGTCCGGCCGGCGTCGGGCCAGCGCGGTGCCACGGCGACGGTCTCCACCCGCACGCGCGGGTCGGCCAGGAGCGCCGACACCGGCCGGGACAGGGTCGGGCGGCCGACCACGACCACCCGCTCGGGGCGGTGCGCGTCCAGCCAGCCGGCGACGCCGAGCACCAGCGCCCCGCCGCGGACGGCGTCGCCGGTCCAGGCACCGCCGCTGGGCTCGGCGACCACCGGCCAGCCGGCCACCCCGGCACCCTCGGCCCAGGCGCGCCCGACGGCGGTCGGCCCGTCGCCGGCCACGACCAGCGTGCGCACCCCGCCGTCGACCGGCGCGGACGCCACCGGGGCGGGCCGGCCGGCGGTCCACGGCGCACCGCCGGCCCGGCCGGCCCACGGACCGGCGAGCTCGCCGGGCTCCCCGTCGGGCAGCAGCGGCTCGCGGAAGGGCAGGTCGAGGTGCACCGGGCCCGAGTCGGCCGACAGCGCGCCGGTGGCCGCCAGCACCGCCCGCGACACGACGGAGCGCCAGTAGCGGTTCTGCGCCTCCTCGCGGCCGGCCTCGGGCACGCCGACGTCGGCCGACCAGCGCACCGCCCCGCCGTAGAGCCCGGGCTGCTCGACGGTCTGGTTGGCCCCGGTGGCGCGCAGCTCCGGCGGCCGGTCGGCGGTGAGCGCCAGCAGCGGCACGCCGCTCGCGTCGGCCTCCAGGACGGCGGCGTGCAGGTGCGCGGCCGCCGTCCCGGAGGTGGTGAGGACCGGCACCGGGCGGCCCGAGGCGCGGGCCAGGCCGAGGGCGAGGAAGGCCGCCGTCCGCTCGTCGATGCGCACGTGCAGCCGCAGCACGCCGGCCCGCTCCGCCGCGGCCAGCGCGAGCGCGACCGGCGCCGAGCGCGAGCCGGGGGCCAGCACCGCGTCGGTGACGCCGTGCCGGGCCAGCTCGTCGACCAGCACGCGGGCCAGCGCGGTCGAGGGGTTCACGCGGCGAGCACCGCCGCGAGCCGCCCGGTCCAGCGGGCCGTCACGTCGTCGTCGGCGGCGACGGCGGCTCTCCGGTCGGGCGCCACGGCGCGCACCGGCAGGGCGCCGTCGACCGGGAGCAGCGGTGCCGAGGACACGTCCTGCGCCAGCAGCGCGACCGTGGCCAGCCCGCAGGCGAAGGGCAGCTCCGGCAGCGCCGCGGCCAGCGCCACCCCCGCGGCGATGCCCACCGAGGACTCCAGCGCGGAGGAGACCACGCACGGCAGGCCGTGCGCCTCGGCCACCCGCAGGGCCGCGCGCACGCCGCCCAACGGCTGCACCTTGAGGACGACGACGTCGCACGCCTCGCGCAGGTCGACCGCGAGCGGGTCGGCCGCGCGCCGCACCACCTCGTCGGCGGCCACCCGGACGTCGACCCGGCGGCGCAGCGCGGCCAGCTCCGCGAGGCCGGCACAGGGCTGCTCGACGTACTCCAGCCCCACCCGGTCCAGCTGCCCGATCCGGACGACGGCGGTGTCGACGTCCCAGGCGGCGTTGGCGTCCACCCGCACGGCGCCGTCCGGACCGAGGGCGTCGCGGACGGCCTCGACCCGGGCGAGGTCGTCGGCGGCGGTCTGGCCGGGCTCGGCCACCTTCACCTTCGCCGTCCGGCAGCCCGAGGCGGACACGATCGCGTGCGCCCGCTCGGCGTCGACCGCCGGCACCGTCACGTTCACCGGCACCGTGTCGCGCACCGGAGGCGGCCAGTCCCCCGCCGCCGCCTCCGCGGCGGCGGCCCACCAGCGGCGGCTCTCGGCGGCGTCGTAGTCCCAGAACGGGGAGAACTCGCCCCAGCCGCCCGGACCGCGCACCAGCACCCCGTCGCGGACGTCGATGCCGCGGAAGCGGGTGCGCATCGGCACCGACCACACCGCCAGCTCGTCGATCCCCGGCGGGAGGGCGGC
The DNA here is from genome assembly GCF_900115505.1 of Geodermatophilus dictyosporus. Classification (GTDB taxonomy): domain Bacteria; phylum Actinomycetota; class Actinomycetes; order Mycobacteriales; family Geodermatophilaceae; genus Geodermatophilus; species Geodermatophilus dictyosporus. The sequence continues at coordinate 618,408 of NZ_FOWQ01000002.1, forward strand.
GGTGATCACGCCCGCCAGCGTATGGCCCTCCTGCAGGGCCCGCCGCGAGCCTGCGAGTGGTGGGGGGGCAGGAGGGTCCTCTTCCGTACCCTGGCTCGACGTGCCCCGGCAGCTGACCGTCCTCACCGCGCCGGACTCCCCCGACGCCGTCCTCGGCACCGTGCTGCCCGCCGTCCGCGCCTGCCTCGACGGGACCGCGCCGCTCGCCGTCCTCCCCGCCGGGCCGCCCGAGGCCGCGGCCCGGGAGGTCCTCGCGCCGGCCGAGCCGCTCGAGGACGGCGCCGACCTCGTCGTCGTCACCTCCGGCTCCACCGGCCGCGGCCGCGGCGTGCTGCTGACCGCCGCGGCGCTGCGGGCCTCGGGCACCGCGACGCTGGCGCGGCTGGGCGGCCCGGGGACGTGGCTGCTGGCCCTGCCGGTGTCGGCGATCGCCGGGCTGCAGGTGCTGTGCCGCTCGGTGCTGGCCGGCACCGGGCCGACCGTCCTCGGGCCCGGGGAGTCGCTGGCCGCGGCGGTCAGGCGGACCGGCGGCGACCGGCGCTACACCGCCCTCGTGCCCACCCAGCTGCACCGGTACCTGGAGCGCGAGCCCGCGGCGCTGCGCGCGTTCGACGCCGTGCTGGTGGGCGGCGCGGCCACCGACCCGGGGCTGCTGGCGCGCGCCCGCGAGGAGGGGGTGGCCGTGGTGACCACCTACGGCACGACCGAGACGGCCGGCGGGTGCGTCTACGACGGCGTCCCGCTCGACGGCGTGCGCGTGCGCGCCGACGACGAGGGGATCGCCGTCGCGGGCCCGGTGCTCGCGCTCGGGTACCGGCGCGACCCGGCCGCCACGGCCGCGGCCTTCGCCGGCGGGGAGTTCCGCACCCGCGACGCCGGGTCGGTCGGGCCCGACGGGCGGCTGACCGTGCACGGCCGGCTGGACGACGTCGTGGTGACCGGCGGGGTGAACGTCGCCCCCCAGGCGGTCGAGGGCGCGCTGCGCGAGCACCCCGCCGTCGCCGACGCCGTCGTCTTCGGCCGTCCCGACGAGGAGTGGGGGCAGCGCGTGGTGGCCGCCGTCGTCCCGGCGGGCGGGGAGGCGCCCGACCTCGCCGTCCTGCGGCCGTGGGTGGCCGCGCGGCTGGGGAGCCCCTCGGCGCCGCGCGAGCTGCACGTCATCGCGGCGGTGCCGACGCTGCACACCGGCAAGCCCGACCGCCGCGGGGTCGCCGCCGCGGCGACGGACCGGCACGGCCCGCCTGCGGGGTCCCGCCGCGAGCCCGCGAGTGGCGGGCAGCAGGGGGGTCCTTCGTGATGGCCACCCCCGCGCAGTGGGTGGCCGGTGCCCGGCCGCGCACCCTGCCCGCCGCGCTGGCGCCGGTCCTGGTGGGCAGCGGCGCCGCGGCCGCGCTCGGCGGCTTCCGGCCGGTCCCGGCGCTGCTGGCCCTGCTGGTGGCGCTGGCCCTGCAGGTGGCGGTCAACTACGCCAACGACCACTCCGACGGCAAGCGCGGCACCGACGCCGACCGGGTCGGGCCGATGCGGCTGGTCGGCTCGGGCGCGGCCTCGGCGCGGCAGGTGCTGGTGGCCGCGCTGCTGGCCTTCGCCGTCGCCGGTGTCGCGGGGCTGGTGCTGGCCGCGCTGTCGAGCTGGTGGCTGGTCGCCGTCGGCGCGGTGTGCATCGCGGCGGCCTGGACCTACACCGGCGGCCCGCTGCCCTACGGCTACCGGGCGCTGGGCGAGCTCTTCGTCTTCGTCTTCTTCGGCCTGGTCGCCGTGGCCGGGACGACCTTCGTGCAGACCGGCCGGGTGGAGGGCCTGGCGCTGGCCGCGGCGGTGCCGATCGGGCTGATGTCGGTCGCCCTGCTGGTGGTCAACAACCTGCGCGACGTCGAGGGCGACGCGCGGGTGGGCAAGCGCACGCTGGCGGTGCTGCTCGGTGACCGCGCCACCCGGCGGTTCTACGTCGGGCTGCTCGCGGTCGCGTTCGCCGTCGTCCTCGCCATCGGGGTGGACCGGCCGTGGGCGCTGCTGGCGCTGGCCGCCGCCCCGCTGGCGGTGCCGCCGTCCCGGGTGGTGCTCTCCGGCGGCCGGGGGCCGGCGCTGATCGCCGCGCTGCAGGCCACCGGCCTGCTCACCCTGGTCACCGGCGTGCTGCTGGCGGCCGGCCTGGCCCTGTCGGCCTGAGGGGCGGGCCGGCCGTCAGGCCGCGGCGTCGCCGCTGAGGCGGGCGCGCAGCTGCTCCTTGGCGTGCCGCCTCTCCTCCTGCCGCAGCACCAGCGCCGTGCTCAGCCGCTCGCGCGAGCGGCGCAGCACGAAGTAGGCCACCGGCATCGACAGCACCAGCCCGAACAGCAGGCCCGACCAGAAGTCGAGGCCGACCATCCAGAGGACCACGGTCAGCACCGCGAAGACCGCCAGCCGGCCGACGGTGTGGACCACCAGCCAGGGCAGCACCTTCGGGCGCTCCGCCGGCGTCCCGGTCGTGCGGTCCTGCTCAGCCATGACGGCCCTCCCACTTCGTCGACAGCACCACGGTGGTGCGGGTGCGGGCGACACCCCTGATCCTGTTCAACGCGCTGATGGTGGCCTCCAGTGCCGGGATGTCGGTCACGCGCACCTTGAGCACGTAGGCCTCGCTGCCGGCCACCCGCCAGCAGTCCTCGACCTCGGTCAGCTCCCGCAGGGCCGCCTCGACGCCGGTGTCGTCGACCGAGTCGCTCTCGATGACGCCGACCAGCGCGGTGACGTCCAGGCCGACCGCGACGGGGTCGACGACGGCGCGGTAGCCGGTGATGACGCCCGCGGCCTCCAGCTTGCCGACGCGCTCGTGCACCGACGGCGCGGAGAGGCCGACCTGGCGGGCCAGCTCGGCGTAGCTGGCCCGGCCGTTGTCGCGCAGCAGGTCGATCAGCTGCCGGTCGACGGCGTCGATGGGTCTCTCCGTCCTGCTCGGGCCCGGGGCCGTGTCGCGCTCCGTCCCCCGAGTATCCCCGCGTGCGTACATTGGCCGCACGGACCCGTTCATGAGGGGGTGGCGCGGGTGTTCGCGGTGCTGCTGGTGGTCGCGGTGGTCGTGGTCGTGCTCGTCGTGCGCGCGACGGCAGCCGCCGGGAGCGGGGTGCGCCCGCCGCGGCAGGCCCGCCGTCCGCGCCCGTCGCAGGCGGCCCGTCCGGTGGCCCCCGACGACGACCCCGAGTTCCTCCGCGAGCTCGCCCGCCGCGTCCGCCGGGACGACGGCTCCCCCGCGTAACGGTCCGGGGGTTGCTGGCCGGAGCGACCAGTCGTGGCCCCGCTGCAGGGCCCACCGCGAGCGCGAGTGGTGGGGGCAGCGGGGTCCACTCGCTAGGCCGCGCGGCCGCCGAAGAGGCGCCGCCAGCCGCGCCGGGCCGGCGACTCCGGGTCGTCCCCGGGTCCGGGTACCGGCGGGACGGCGTCGATGCGCGCGGTCTCCGCCCCGTCGTCGGTCGAGCCGGGCCAGCCCAGCCCGCCCCCGGTGGTGGTGTCCCCCGGCCAGCCCAGGCCGCTCTCCGTGCCCTGCGTGGAGCCGGCACCCTGCGTGGAGCCCGTGCCCCCGGTGGACGCCGACGCGTGCCGCCGGCCGGGTGCGCCGTCCTGCTGCCGGGCGAGCGCGGCTGCGACGATCGGGTCGGTGCCGGCGTCGTCGGCGGCTGCGTGCCTAGCCACGGTGGCCTCCTCGCCGGTCCCCCGCACGTGCGGTCATGCGGAGCATGGAAGCACGCAACCGACCCGACCGGCGCCCGCACCCCTGCTCAGGGGGCGCGAGTGCCCTGGTGGGGCGGGTGGTGCGGACTCAGTCCACGCCGCCGTAGCTGTGCAGGCCGGTGGAGACCATGTTCACGTACAGCAGGTTGAACAGCACCATGCCGAAGCCGACGACGTTGACCCACGCCGCGGGCCGGCCCCGCCAGCCCGCCGTCGTCCGCGCGTGCAGGTAGGCGGCGTAGACGACCCAGGAGATGAACATCCAGGTCTCCTTGGGGTCCCAGCCCCAGAACCGGCCCCAGGCGCTCTCGGCCCAGATCGCGCCGGCGATCATGGCGAAGGTGTAGATCGGGAAGCCGAAGACCGCGGTGCGGTGGGCCAGCCGGTCCAGGCTCGCCGCGCTCGGCACCCGGGCGACCAGGTCGGCGCCGTCGCCGCCCCGCGCCTCGTACCGCGACCGCACCAGGTACAGCGCGCTGGCGATGCCGCTGACCAGGAAGACGCCCGAGCCGAGGATGGCGCTGGTGACGTGCACGGCCAGCCAGCTCGACCGCAGCGCCGCCACCAGCGGGCCGCCCTCGACGTAGAGGAACAGGCCGATCGCCACCAGGCTGACCACGACCGGGGCGAGCACGAACAGGCCCAGGTGGCGCAGGCCCGGCGAGCGCACCGCCAGCACGAGGAAGGCCACCACGGCGACGAGCACGACGGCCGTCGCGAACTCGTACATGTTGCCCCAGGGCAGCCGGTCGGTGGCCAGCCCGCGGGCGACCAGGACCCCGGCGTGGGCGAGCGCGCCGAGCGCGGTGAGCAGCATCGCGACCCGGCCCCAGCGGCGCACCGCGGGCGGGTCGGCCCCGGGGGCGGACGCAGCGGTGGCGCCGGGCTCGGCCGGCGCGCCGGAGCCGACCAGCTCGCGCGCGCGGGCGGGCCGGCGGCCGAAGGCCAGCTGGGCGCAGAACGCCACGACGGCCAGGGAGTACAGGCCGACGCTGCTGGAGAACAGCGTGTCGGACAGGTCGGCCAGCTGGTCAGCGGTCACGCGGGGAGGCCTCCGGTTCCGGTGCGGCCCCGTCGGACGGGGCGCGGGCTGCGGCGCGGGCCGCCAGGGCCGCCCGCAGGTCGTCGGTCAGGGCGGCGAAGCGCGGGGCGCCGTCGCCGCTGCCGCGGGTCAGCACGCCGACGCCGAGCACGGTACCGCCGTCCGCAGGGGCGGCGGTGGCGCGGGCGAAGACGCGCTCCCGGCGCAGCAGGAGCATGCCGAGCAGGCCGGCCAGGACGGCGATCGCGGCGGCGAGCACCCACACCTGGCCGGGGTCGTGCGAGAACTGCAGCGCGGCGAACTCGGCGTAGCCGGTGAAGGTCACCGTCGTGCCGTCGGGCAGCGTCGTCGACTCCCCCACCGCCAGGTTCGCCGAGCCGACCTCGGTGAGCCGGCCGCGCTCGATCTGCGAGGTGTCCAGCGAGTACACCGACTGCGGCAGGCCCGAGTCCAGCCCCAGGTAGCCCTGGTAGGCCACGATCGCGACCTGCGGCGCCAGCGGCTGCGGGTTGATCGAGGTGAGGATGCCGTCGCGGACCATGCCGGTCGGGGCGAAGAACCCCTGCAGGGCGAGCTGGTCCTCGGCGCCGGCGCCGAGGTCGGGCAGCTTGAGCGCGCCCTCGCTGGCCATCGTGCTCTGCTCGGTGGGCAGGAACGGCGCCGAGACGTCGTCGAAGGTCGAGCCGTCGGGCAGCGTCACGGTGAACCGCGGGGCGAAGCCGTGGCCGGTCACGTACACGCGGTCGCCGTCGACCCGCAGCGGGTCGTTAACGCCGATCGTCGCCGGCCGGCCCTCCTGCCCCGGCGGGCCGTAGGTGATGTCCGCGGTGAACGAGGCGGCGGTGAGGTCCTCCTCGTACTCGGCGCGGAAGTCCTCGAGGCCCACGCAGACCGGCGTCAGGTCGCTGCCCTCGACCAGCGCGCCGGAGGAGTGGGTGTCGTACTGCTGGAAGGAGTTGCAGAACCGGCCGCCCTCGGTGACCAGGATGCTGCCCTCGTAGCCCCACAGCTTGCCCCCGGCCAGCGCCAGCAGCAGCGCCACCAGCGCGAGGTGGAAGACCAGGTTGCCGGCCTCCTTGAGCAGCCCCTTCTCCGCCGACAGCTCTTCCACGCCCCCGCGCTCGCGGCGGACGACGCGGTGGCGGCGCACCCGCAGCTCCTCCTCGACGACGTCGAGGGCCTCGGGCGCCGGCAGCGGGGTGGGCAGCTCCGCGGCGTCGGGCAGCCGCGAGAGCCGGCGCGGGGCCGGCGGCGGCGGGGTGCGCAGCGCGCGGGCGTGCTCCAGGGCGCGGGGCAGCACGCAGCCGATGAGCGAGACGAACAGCAGCAGGTAGACCGCGGCGAACCACGGGGAGCTGAAGACGTCGAAGAGGTAGAGCCGGTCGAGCACCGGCGCGAGCGTCGGGTGGTCGGCGAAGTACTGGCTGACGTTGGCCTGCGACAGCGAGCGCTGCGGCAGCAGCGAGCCGGGGACGGCCGCCAGCGCGAGCAGGAACAGCAGCACGATCGCCGTCCGCATCGCGGTCAGCCGGCGCCACTGGCGCAGCAGGAACCCGCCGAGCCGGCGGACGGCCGACGGCCGGGCGGGCGGCGGCGGGGGCGCGGCGGCCTCCCGCGGCGGGGCGGCGAGACTCACAGCAGCGACTCCCCCAGGCCGGTGGCGGCCAGCCACGAGCGCAGCCACGACATCATCTCGCTCCAGGCGCCGGTCACCAGCAGCAGCCCGACCACGACGAGGACGGCGCCGCCGAAGCGGGTGACGGCGCGGGCGTGCCGGCGCAGGAACGTCGTCGCCCCGACCGCCCAGCGGGCGCCGAGTGCGACGAGCACGAACGGCACGCCCAGGCCCAGGCAGTAGGCCACCGACAGCAGCGCACCCCGGCCGGCGGTGGCCTCGGTGTAGGCCAGCGAGTAGACCGCCGAGAGCGTCGGGCCCAGGCACGGCGTCCAGCCGAGCCCGAAGACGACGCCGAGCAGCGGCGCCCCGGCCAGGCCCGCGGCCGGGCGCACCGACAGCCGGGCGGTGCGCTGCAGCAGCGGCAGCCGGCCGAGGAAGGCCAGCCCGACGACGATGACGACGACGCCCATCACCCGGGTGATCACGTCGTCGTACTGCACGAGCAGCCGGCCCAGCCCGCCGAAGGCGGTGCCCACGGCGACGAAGACGGCGGTGAAGCCGAGGACGAACAGCAGCGCGCCGAGCACCATCCGCCCGCGCGGGGAGCGCTCGTCGGCGCGGACGGCGGTGACGGTGGCACCGGGCGCCGTGCCGTCGCCGGCGGGGACCGGGGCGGCGGTGCGCACGCCGCTGCCCACCAGGCCGGTGACGTAGGACAGGTAGCCGGGCACCAGCGGCAGCACGCACGGCGAGGCGAAGCTGACCAGCCCGACGAGGGCGGCGACGGCCGCGGCGACCAGCAGCGGGCCGTCGGTGACCAGCGCGGCGAACTCAGCTCCCACCCGAGCCCTCCCCGAGCAGCGAGTCGATCACCGCGCGCAGGTCGTCCTGGGCGACCTCGCCGGTGTAGACGGCGGCCACCCGGCCGTCCCGGTCGAGCACGATGGTGGACGGGATCGCCGTCGCGGGGTAGTCCCGGAACGCCAGGGCCACCTCGCCGGCGGGGTCGTACAGAGAGGGGAACTCGATGCCCTCGCTGTCGACGAACGCCTGGGCGAACTGCTCGTCGGTCTCCTTGACGTTCAGGCCGAGGAACGCCACGCCCTCGTCGCGGACGTCGGCGTAGACCTCCTGGAACTGCGGCGTCTCCACGCGGCAGGGCGGGCACCACGAGCCCCAGAAGTTGAGCACGGCGACCCGGCCGTCGAGCACGGCGGAGGTCCAGTCGCCGCCGCCGAGCAGGGTGCCGCCGAATTCGGGTGCGGCGTCCCGCTCGGCCTCCGGGATGACCTCGCCGGCCGGGGTGGCCGCGACGAAGCGGAACTGGCCGCCGTTGGCGACGTCGACCTGGCCCTCGCCGGTCGAGCAGCCGGTGAGCAGGGCGAGGGCCGCGGTCACGGCGAGCAGGGCACGCCTCATGCGCCGGGGACCGCGTCGGGGTCGGTGGCACCGGCCGGCTCGGCGTAGGCGACGCCGACCACCCGGTCGCCCTCGTAGGTCACCGAGGTCACGCTCGCCAGCCCGCACTGCCGGCGGCGCGGGTCGTGGGCGTAGCGACGGCCCTCCAGGTGCAGCCGCAGCGTCCAGATGGGCAGCTGGTGGCTGACGCAGACGGCGGCGCTGCCGCGGGCGGCGTCGCGCGCGGCCTCGACGGCGAGGATCATCCGCGCGGCGATCTCCACGTAGGGCTCGCCCCACGAGGGGCGGACGGGGTTGCGCAGCCGCCACCAGTGCGCCGGTGACCGGAACACACCCCGGCCGCCGGCCACCGTGAGCCCCTCGAAGGCGTTGCCGGCCTCGATGAGCCGGTCGTCGACGGCCAGCGGCAGGCCCAGCCGCTCGGCGACCGGCGCGGCGGTCTGCCGCGCGCGCTCGAGCGGGCTGGACACCAGGTGGGTCACGCCGCGACCCTCGAACCACTCCGCCGCCGTCCGGGCCATCCCCTCCCCCGCCGCCGAGAGCCGGTAGCCGGGCAGCCGGCCGTAGAGCACGCCCTGCGGGTTGTGCACCTCGCCGTGGCGCAGCAGGTGCACCACCGTCGTCCCGTCGCTCACGGGGACAGCTCCTGGGCGTCCTTGGCGGCCTCGTCGGGCGGGGCGTCGGCGGGGTCGGCGGCCGCGGCGGCACGGGCGGCGGCGGGCAGCGCGTCGAGCACCTTCTCCACCGCCTCGTCGTCGAGCGCCGCGTTGACGAACCAGGACTCGTAGGCCGACGGCGGCAGGTAGACGCCGCGGGCGAGCATCTCGTGGAAGAAGGCGGTGAACGCGGCGGTGTCCTGGGTGCGGGCGTCGTCGTAGTCGCGCACCTGGCGCTCGGCGGGCACGAAGAACACCGAGAACATCGAGCCGGCCTGCTGCACCCGGTGGGGGACGCCGGCGGCGAACAGCGCCGCGCTGGTGGCGCCGCGCAGCACCGCGGCCACCTCGTCGCAGCGGGCGTAGACCTCGTCGGTGCAGTGCCGCAGCGTGGTGAGCCCGGCGGCGACCGCGACGGGGTTCCCCGCCAGCGTGCCGGCCTGGTAGACCGGCCCGGTCGGCGCGAGGTGGTCCATGAGGTCGGCGCGCCCGCCGAAGGCCGCGGCCGGCAGCCCGCCGCCCATGACCTTGCCGAAGGTGAACAGGTCGGCGTCGACCGGGTCGTGGCCGTACCAGCCCGAGCGGGACACCCGGAACCCGGTCATCACCTCGTCGAGCAGCAGCAGCGCGCCGTGCGCGGCGGTGATCCGGCGCAGCTCGGCGTTGAAGCCCGCCAGGGGCGGCACGACGCCCATGTTGCCCGGCGCGGCCTCGCTGACGACGAGGGCGATGTCGGGACCGCGCTCGGCGAAGACCCGCTCGACGGCGGCGACGTCGTTGTAGGGCAGCACGACCGTGTCGGCGGCCGCGCCGGTGGTGACGCCGGGGGTGTCGGGCAGGCCGAGGGTGGCCACGCCGGAGCCGGCCGACGCCAGCAGCGCGTCGACGTGGCCGTGGTAGCAGCCGGCGAACTTGACGACGACCGGCCGGCCGGTGGCGCCGCGGGCCAGCCGCACGGCCGAGAGCACCGCCTCGGTGCCGGAGTTGACCAGCCGCACCCGCTCCACCGGCGGCATCCGGGCGATGATCTCCTCGGCCAGCTCGAGCTCGCCCTCGGTGGGCGTGCCGAAGGAGAACCCGCGGCGCGCGGCGGCGGTGACCGCCTCGACGACGGCCGGGTGGGCGTGGCCGAGGATCATCGGCCCCCACGAGGCCACGAGGTCGACGTAGCGGCGGCCGTCGGCGTCGGTCAGCCACGGTCCGGAGCCCTGCGTCATGAAGCGCGGGGTGCCGCCGACGGCGCGGAACGCGCGCACCGGGGAGTTCACGCCACCGGGGGTGACGCGCTGCCCGCGGGCGAACAGCTCGGCCGAGACGGGTGCGGCGTAGTCGTACCGGGCGGTGTCCAGCGAGGTCACGGCCCCAGTGTCCCCCTCCTGCCGGGGCGGCCGTCGGGGGCGTCGGGGTGGGCGGGCTGTGACGTCGCCCTCGCCGGCACCGCGGCGAGCAGGGCGGTGCCCAGGGCCGCCGGGTCGCAGGTGGGGACGAGCACGGTGCGCCCGTCGGCCAGCCGCAGCGGCAGCCCGGTGCGGCCCCGCGGCACCGACCAGCCGCCGCCGAGCACCGGGGCGCCGGCGTCCACCCCGGCCGCGCCCCGGCGGACGGCGCGCAGGTGGGCGGCGTCGACGTCGGCCAGCGCCACCCGCTCCCGGCCCACCGACAGCGCGCCGTCGGGACCGCCCGGGTCCACCCGCACGGTCCAGGCGCGGCGCGCGGCGAGGCAGACGGCGGCGGCGATCCCCAGCACGGCCACCACCGCGACGAGCCACAGCAGCGGCGGGACGTCCGGGCCGGGCAGCACCCGGTCCAGGACGCCGAGGAGCCCGAGGACACCGGCGACCAGCCAGAACGGCCGCCAGGAGCCCCCGGGCTCGACGTAGCTCATCGGCGGGCGGTCACCGCAGCAGGCGCGCGGCCTCGACGGCCCAGTAGGTGAGCACCTGACCCGCACCGGCCCGGCGGATGGCGGTCAGCGTCTCCAGGATGGCGCGCTCGCGGTCGATCCAGCCGTTGCGGGCCGCCGCCTCGACCATCGCGTACTCGCCGCTGACCTGGTAGGCGCTGACCGGGACGTCGACGGCGTCGGCGACCCGGGCCACGATGTCGAGGTAGGGCAGCGCCGGCTTGACCATGACGGCGTCGGCGCCCTCGGCGAGGTCCTGGCGCACCTCGCGCAGCGCCTCGTCGGCGTTGGGCGGGTCCATCTGGTAGGTCGAGCGGTCGCCGAACTGCGGCGCGCCCTCGGCCGCCTCGCGGAACGGGCCGTAGAAGCCCGAGGCGTACTTGGCGGCGTAGGCGAGGACCGGCGTCTCGGTGAACGCGCTGGAGTCCAGCGCCCGGCGGATGGCCGCGACCTGCCCGTCCATCATCCCGCTGGGGGCGATCACGTGGGCACCGGCCTGCGCCTGGGCGATGGCCACCGACGCGTAGCGGTCCAGCGTGGGGTCGTTGTCGACGACGCCGGCCGGCGTGACCACCCCGCAGTGCCCGTGCGAGGTGTACTCGCACAGGCACAGGTCGGCCATGAGCACCAGCTCGTCGCCGAGGTCGGCCCGGAGCTGGCGCAGCGCGACGTTGACGATCCCGTCGGCGGCGTCGGCCTGCGAGCCCACCTCGTCCTTCTCGGCGGGGACGCCGAAGAGGATCAGCCCGCCGATGCCGGCGTCGGCCGCCTCGTGGGCGGCCTTGCGCAGCGAGTCGGTCGTGTGCTGCACGACGCCGGGCATCGAGCCGATGGGCTGGGCCTCGGAGATGCCCTCCTTGACGAAGACCGGCAGCACCAGGTCGGCCGGGGCCACCCGGGTCTGGGCGGTGAGCCGGCGCAGCGCGGGCGTCGACCGCAGCCGGCGCCCGCGCGCGAAGCCCGGGTTCGACCCGCCCTGCGCCGCGGTCACTCCCCGGCCTCCGCGCGCCTGGCCTCGGCGAACGCGGCCAGGGCGTCGACCAGCGGGCCGACGGCGGCGGTCTCGGGCTGCACGTCCACCCGCAGCCCGAACTCCTGGGCGGTGGCGGCGGTGGCCGGGCCGATGACCGCGACGACGGTCTTGGCGTGCGGCTTGCCGGCGATGCCGACCAGGTTGCGCACGGTGCTCGACGAGGTGAAGCACACCGCGTCGAAGCCGCCGCCCTTGATCGCCTCGCGCACGGGCGCCGGCGGCGGGGCCGCCCGGACGGTCCGGTAGGCGGTCACGTCGTCGATCTCCCAGCCGCGCTCCTGCAGGCCCGCGGCGAGGGTCTCGGTGGCGATGTCGGCGCGCGGCAGCAGCACCCGGTTGATCGGGTCCAGGACGTCGTCGTACTCGGGGAAGTCGGCCAGCAGGCCCTCGCTGGACTGGGCGCCCGAGGGCACGAGCTCCGGCACGATGCCGAAGGCCCGCACCGACTCGGCGGTCTGCTCGCCGACGCAGGCGACCTTGACGCCGGCGAACGCGCGGGCGTCGAGGCCGAGCTCGGCGAACTTCTCGCGGACGGCCTTCACCGCGTTGGCGGAGGTGAACACGATCCAGCCGTAGCGGCCGGTGACCAGGCCCTTGATGGCCCGGTCCATCTGGGCGGCGCTGCGCGGGGGCTCCACGGCGATGGTGGGCACCTCGACCGGCACCGCGCCGTAGGCCCGCAGCCGGTCGCTCATCTCACCGGCCTGGTCCTTGGTGCGGGGCACCAGCACCCGCCAGCCGAACAGCGGCCGGCTCTCCCACCAGGACAGCTTGCCGCGCTTGTCGACGGCCGCCCCGACGGTGGCCACGACCGCGCCGGTGAGCGCGTCGAGGCCGGCGGTCTTCTCCGCCACGGCCGCCAGCTTGGCGACGACGCTGCGCTGGCCGGTGCCCGAGCCGCCGGCGGTCACCACGACCGGCGTGCTGCCGGACAGGCCGCCCTCGACCAGCCGGGCGGCGGCGTCGGGGAGCTGCTCGGCGCCGGCCTGCAGCACCACGGGGGCGCCCAGCGCCGCGGCCGCGCCGGCCAGCGCCGGCAGGTCGGCCGAGCCGTCGCGGAGGTCCGCGGTCAGCGAGGTGCCGCCGAGGGCGACCCCGGCGTAGGCGGGGACGGCGGTCGCGGGCGCGACGCCGGGGACGACGTCGAAGGGCACCGACGTGCGGCCGACGGCGAGCACCTCCTTGACCGCGGCGTCGGAGGTGAACGGGTCGCCGGCGACGAGCCGGACGACGACGTCGCCGCCCTTCGCCGCGGCGACCGCGCCCTTGGCGACGTCGGCCGGCTCGCCGCTGACGGGGGTCAGCTCGAGGCCGGGCCGGTTCTCGCGGACGGCGTCCTGCACCGGTGCGGGGACGTCGGGGTCGACCAGCACGACCGTGGCCTCGGCCAGCGCGGCCGTGGCCCGGGTGGTCAGCATGCCGGGATCGCCGGGGCCGGCGCCGACGAAGACGACGCGGCCTGGGGTCTTGCGGAAGCGCGTCATCGCGTGCTCCTGGTCCTTGTGGGTCTCGTGGCCCTCGGGAGGGCGTGTGCGGGGGTCGTGGGGGCCGGGGCGGGCTGCCCGGCGGAGGGGGTCACCGGGACGCCGCCACGAGCTCGGCGGCGCCGCGGTCGAGCAGGTCGGCGGCGATCTCGCGGCCGAGCCGCTCGGCGTCGCCCACCGGGCCGGTGACGGAGCCGCGGACTCCGTCGCTGCCGTCGAGCGCGGTGACCGAGGCCCGCAGGTAGAGCTCGGGGCCGTCGTCGCCCTCGGCCAGCTCCGCGTACGCGGCGACCGGCGCGCTGCACCCGGCCTCCAGCGCGGCGAGCGTGGTGCGCTCGGCGAGCACGCAGGCGCGGGTGGGGGCGTCGTCGAGGGCGGCGAGCACCTCCAGGGTGCGCTCGTCGTCGGCCCGGCACTCGACGGCCAGCGCGCCCTGTGCGGGCGCGGGCAGCACCTGCAGCGGGTCGAGGGTCTCGGTGATCGTGGCGAGCCGGCCGAGGCGGGCGAGCCCGGCGCGGGCGAGCACGACGGCGTCCAGGTCGCCGGGGACCACGCGGGCCATCCGGGTGTCGACGTTGCCGCGGATCGGCACGACGTCCAGTTCCAGGCCCAGGGCGCGCAGCTGGGCGACCCGGCGGGGGGCGCCGGTGCCCACCCGGGCGCCGGCGGGCAGCTCGCCGAGGGTGAGCCCGTCGCGGGCGACGAGCGCGTCGCGCGGGTCCTCGCGGGGCGGGACGGCGGCCAGCACCAGGCCGGGCTCCGGCGCGGTGGGCAGGTCCTTGTAGCTGTGCACGGCGACGTCCACGGTGCCCTCGAGCAGGGCCTGCCGGATGGCGGTGACGAAGACGCCGGTGCCGCCGAGCTGGGCGATCGCCGCGGCGGACCGGTCGCCCTCGGTGCTGATGTGCACCAGCTCCACCGGCAGCCCGCTGACCGCGGTGATCGCGTCGGCGACGGCCTGCGACTGGGTGCGGGCCAGCTGGCTGGCGCGGGTGCCCAGCCGCAGCGTGCGGGTGGCGGTCGTCACGCGGCGCCGCCCGGGCGCAGCTCGTCGGGGTCCACGCCGACCGCCTCGGCCAGGTGCGACCCGTCGGCGGGCACCTCGGCGTCGATGCCCAGCCCGAACAGCGCGCGCAGCGCGTCGGCGTAGTCGACGCCGCCCGGGGTGCTGGCCAGCTCCTTGACCCGCACGGTCGGCTCGTGCAGCAGCTTGTCCACGACGCGGCGCACGGTGCGGGTGATCTCGCTGCGGGCCCGGGCGTCGAGGTCGGGCAGCCGGGTCGACAACCGCAGCAGCTCGGCGTCGACGACCTCGGCGGCCTGGCTGCGCAGCGCCGACACCGTCGGGGCCACGGCGGCGGCCTGCCGCTCGGCGCGCAGCAGCGCGGTCTCGGCCTCGATGAGCGCGTGCGCCGCGGAGACGTCGTCCGCGCCGACGGAGCCCGCGACCCGGTCGGCGCCGATGGTCGGGTCGGTGCCGGTGGCCGGGCGGTCGCCGCGCAGGAGGGCGCCGTTGCGCTCGCCCTGCAGGAGCGCCAGGTCGACGACGTGCACGCCGGGCAGCGCGGCCACGCCGGGGTCGACGTCGCGGGGCAGCGCCAGGTCGACGACGGCCAGCGGACGGTCGGGGCGGCCGGCCATCGCGGTGGCGACCGCGTCGGTGGAGACGACCAGGCCGGTGGCGCCGGTGCAGGTCACCAGCACGTCGGCGTCGGCGATGGCCTGCGGCAGGTCGGCCAGGTCCGCGGTGCCGCCGTCGACGGCCGCGGCCAGCCGGGCCGCCGACTCCGGGGAGCGGCTGGCGACGGTGACCAGCGCCCCGCGGCGGGAGAGCGTGGTGGCGGCGAGCGCGCCCATCGAGCCGGCGCCGACGACCAGCACCGGGCGGCCGGCCAGCGGTCCGACGCGCGCCTCGGCGCGGTCGAGGGAGACGGTGACCAGCGACTGCCCGGCCCGGTCGATGCCGGTCTCGGCGTGCACCCGCTTGCCCACCCGCAGGGCGTGCTGGGCCACCGGGTGCAGGGCGCGGGCGACCGCGCCCTCCTCCTGGGCGAGGGCGTAGGCGGCGCGCAGCTGGCCGAGCACCTGGGTCTCGCCCACGACCATGGAGTCCAGGCCGGCGGCCACGGTGAACAGGTGGGCGACGGCCTGGTCCTCGTAGTGGACGGTGACGTAGGGCGAGAGCTCCTCGACGGTGGCACCGGCCTGGCGGGCCAGCACCCGGCTGACCTCGGCGACGCCGCCGTGGAAACGGTCGACCTCGGCGAAGACCTCGACCCGGTTGCAGGTGGCCAGCACCAGCGCCTCGCTGACGTGGTCGCTGCCGACCAGCTCGTGCAGCGCCTTGACCTGGTCGTCGCGGGACATGGCGAACTGCTCGAGCAGCGCGACCGGCGCGGTCTGGTGGCTGATGCCGACGGCGAGCAGGCTCATGCCATGCCTCCGGCGGGGGCGAGGACGGTCGTGGCGGGGCCGCGCTGCTTGTCGAGGAACGCGAGGACCTGGAGCTCGACGGAGAGGTCGACCTGGCGGACGTCGACCCCCGCGGGCGCGGTGAGCGCCACCGGCGCGAAGTTCAAGATGCTCCTCACCCCGGCCGAGGTCAGCCGGTCGCAGACCCCCTGGGCCACCTCGGCCGGTGTCGCGATGACCCCGATCGTCGCCCGGGTGGCGGTGACGACCTCGTCGAGCTCCTCCATCGGGCGGACCACCCGGCCGCCGACCTCCTGACCGACGCGGGCCGGCGAGGCGTCGAACAGGCCGACGAACTCGAACCCGCGGCTGCCGAAGCCGCCGTAGCCGGCCAGGGCCGAGCCGAGGTTGCCCAGCCCGACCAGCACGCAGGCGTGCGCGGTCTCCATGCCGAGCACACCGGCGATGCGGTCACGCAGCGTGGCCACCTCGTAGCCCACACCGCGGGTGCCGCAGGGCCCCAGGTGCGAGAGGTCCTTGCGCAGGCCCGCCGGGTTGACGCCGGCCGCCGAGGCCAGCTCACCGGAGGAGACCGTGCCGCGACCGCCGTCGGCCAGGCCGCTGAGCACCCGCAGGTACACGGCCAGGCGCGCGACGGTGGCCTCCGGGATCCGGGGCCGCGACTGCATCACGGGTCCACTCCACAGCGGTCGCGCCCGGACGACGGCGGGAGCCGAGGGGGGCGGACGACATCGGGGATCCGGGCGGACGACCACCCGGCGACTGCCACGGTAACCGCTTGTGAACGCAGGAACAAAGTCCCGGCGGCCGCACCGGCTCCCTGGTCAGCGCGGACGGGCGGTGCTGTGTCCGAGACCATAGCAAGGACCCCCGTGGCCCCCACCACTCGCAGGCTCGTGGCGGGCCCCTGCACGGGGGCCGGACCAGCCCGTGCCGGCCCTACCCGAGCCCCAGGTCGCGGCGCAGCCGCGGGACGTCGACGGTGAAGTAGGAGTGCTCGCGGCCGTCGAGCAGCACGACGGGCACCCGGTCGCCGTACTCGGCCCGCAGCTCCGGGTCGGTGTCGACGTCGACCTCGCGGCTGGTCACCCCCGCCTCCGCGGCGACCCGGGCCACCGTCTCGGCGGCGGCGACGCACAGGTGGCAGCCCTCGCGGGTGAGCAGCTCCAGCCGCGGGGGCGCCGGGCCCGTGGCGGCTGCGGGCGGTTCCACGGCGCCTCCTCCCGGGCGGCGGCGCCTCCTCCCCCTGGGACAGGGGGTGCGGGAGCGACCACCGACGTGGACGGTTCGCAGTGATGTTGTCACCATGGGACACGACCCGCAGCAGCGCGGGCACCCGGCGAACCGGGGAGGGGCCCCCGTCGGGCGAGCCGTCGCGGCTCGGCGGGCCGACGAGGAGGTCGACGCCCGCATGCCGCAGTCGCGCCCGGTGGACGAGGCGCCGTCCCCCGCCCCGGCCCGGCGGCCCCGCCCGACCCCGTGCCCGCGCACGCCCGGGGCGGCCGTCCTCGGGTCCGCCGTGCCCCCCGGACCGCCCACGGAGGGCGAGGAGGACGACGCGGCGCTCGACGAGGACCTCGCGGCCCTCGAGGAGGAGCGGCCGGCCGACCGGGTCGACGTCTGGCGCCTGGTCCGCCGCGCCCAGGACGGCGACGCAGAGGCGTTCGGGCAGCTCTACGACCACTACGTGACGCTGGTCTACCGCTTCGTCCTCCTCCGGGTGGGCGACCGGGCGCAGGCCGAGGACTTCACCAGCGAGACGTTCGTGCGGGCGCTGCGGCGGATCGACTCGCTGTCCTTCCAGGGCCGCGACGTCGGCGCCTGGCTGGTGACGATCGCCCGCAACATCGTCCGCGACCACGTGAAGAGCAGCCGCTTCCGGCTGGAGGTCAGCACCGCCGACATGCGCGACGCCGACCGGGCCACCGACGGCCCCGAGGACGCCGTCGTGGCCCGGCTGACCAACGAGCAACTGCTGGCCTGCATCCGGCAGCTGGGCAGGGAGCAGCAGGAGTGCATCTCGCTGCGGTTCCTGCAGGGCCTGTCGGTGTCGGAGACCGCCGCGGCCATGGGCAAGAAGGACGGCGCGGTCAAGGCCCTGCAGCACCGGGCGGTGCGTCGGCTGGCCGGCCTGTTGCCGGAGGGGCTGCGGTGACGGCCGTGCCCCCGGTCGGGGCACCCGGGGTGGTTACCCGCGGGTACCCCGTACCGGCCCCCGACCGGCCTCGTTGCTCCGGTCGACGGCGTTCCGCACGACCCCGACCCGACCGCCCCCGACCCGACCGCGCCCGTCCCGACCGACCGACCGGAGGACCCAGGTGAGCCCCTCGCACGACGCCGCGGGCAGCCGCCGCGCGTCCGTGCGGGACCGCGAGGAGGCCGTGGAGGCCCGCCTGCGGGCGCTGGCCGCCGACCTCGACGTCGAGCCGGCGCCGGACTTCCGCGCGGCCACGCGCGCCCGGCTGGTCGCGATGGCCGCCGTCCGCTCGCCCGGGCCCGCGCCGCGCCGCGGCCTGCGCGCCCTCCTCGGGCCCCGCCGCGCCGCCTGGCGGTCCCGGCTGACCGCGGCGGTGGCCGGCGCGGCGCTGGCGGTCACCGCGATGGGCGCACTGGTCGCGCTGTCGGCCGACGCCCGGCCCGGCGACGCGCTCTACGGGCTCAAGCGCGGCTCCGAGCAGACGCAGCTGGCCCTGGCCGGCGACGAGCGCGGCGCGACGCTGCTGGGGTTCGCCTCGACGCGCCTGCAGGAGCTCGACGAGCTGGCGGACGGCGGCGCCCCGGCCCCCCTCGTCCGCGACACGCTCGCCACGATGGACGAGCAGACCACCGAGGGCGCCGAGCTGGTGTTCACCGAGGCGCTCAGCGCCCGGGACCCCGCGCCGCTGACGGTGCTCAGCGGCTGGGCGCGGCAGCAGGGCTCCGGGCTCGCCGACCTGCGGCCCGCGCTGCCCGGCGACGCCGGCGCTGCCGCCACCGGGTCGATCGACCTGGTGGGCCGGGTCGGCGTCCGCGCCGAGCAGCTGCGGGCGGCACTGGCCTGCGCCGCCGGCCCGGCGACCAGCGGCCGCGACGAGCTCGGCCCGAAGCCCCCGCCGTGCGCCGCTCCCGAGGCGCCGGTGCCGACGCCCCCGGGCGACCCGTCCGCCGTCCCCGACACACCCACCAGCGACGTCCCCGCCGGCGAGGTGCCCCCGGCCGCGCCGACGCCGACACCGGCGCCCGTGTCACCCTCCGGTGGCAGCAGCAGCGGGTCGACCGGCTCCGCGCCGGCTCCCGGCGGCCCGGCGTCCACGGCCGGCGACCCGGCACCCACGACGACCGCGCCCGACAGCGGTCCGGTCCCCTCGCTGCCGGTGCCCGGAGGGGGCGGCACGTCCCCGTCGCCGTCGCCGAGCAGCACTCCCCCGGCGGTCCTCGACACCCCGCTGCCGACCTGCCTGCTGCCGCCGGTCCTCTGCTGAGGTCCCGGTCCGGCCGGTCCGCGCGCCCCCGCTAGGGTCGCGGGGTGCCACCTCCGGGTGGCAGGGACCAGGGAGGTGGCGGTGCCGCGACTGCCGTTCCGCAGGCGCGGTGCGCGGGCTGCCGAGGCCCAGGCCGAGGAGGAGATCCGGGCCCACGTGGCCGGCGCGGCCTCCGCGGCGGCCGCCGAGGTCGAGCCCGTCCCGGTCGTCGTCGCCGACCGCACCGCGGCCGCGTTCTTCGACGTCGACAACACGATGATGATGGGCGCCTCGCTGTTCTGGTTCGCCCGCGGCCTGGCCTCCCGCAAGTACCTGACCTCGCGGGACATCGCCCGGTTCGCGTGGCAGCAGGCCAAGTTCCGCGTCGCCGGCAACGAGAGCGCCGGCGACATGCTCACCATCCGCGAGACGGCGCTGGCCTTCGTCGCCGGCCGGGAGGTCGCCGAGATCGCCGACGCCGGCGAGGAGATCTACGACGAGCTGATGGCCGACCGGATCTGGTCGGGCACCCGCAACCTCGCCCAGCAGCACCTCGACGCCGGCCAGCGGGTGTGGCTGGTGACCGCGACGCCGGTCGAGCTGGCGCGGATCATCGCCCACCGCCTGGGCCTGACCGGCGCCCTGGGCACCGTGTCCGAGGTGGTCGAGGGCCGCTACACCGGCCGGCTCGTGGGCGAGCTGATGCACGGCGAGGCGAAGGCCGAGGCCGTGCGGGCGCTGGCCGAGCGCGAGGGCCTGGACCTGGCGCGCTGCACCGCCTACAGCGACTCGGCCAACGACCTGCCCATGCTGTCGCTCACCGGCACGGCGGTCGCGGTCAACCCCGACACCGAGCTGCGCGCCGTCGCCCGCTCCCGCGGCTGGACGATCCGCGACTTCCGCACGGGCCGCAAGGCCGCCCGGATCGGGGTGCCCACGGTCGCCGCGGCCGCCCTCACCGGCGGCGTCGTCGGCGGCGCCCTCGCGCTCCGCCGCCGCAAGACGGCCTGATCCCCACCGGCGCTCGGCGGGGCCGACCGTGCACCCACCGGGGTCTCGGAGGAGCCGGTGACCCCGGTGGGCGCACACTCGCCGCCAGCGACACGCGGCTCAGGAGAAGACGGAGCTCCGCTGCAGCAGGAGCTGGTAGATCGACTGCTGGATGGTCTCGCGGACCTGGTCGGTCAGGTTGAACACCAGCATCGGGTCCTCGGCGGCCGCCGGGCCGTAGGACGCCGTCTCGATCGGCTCGCCGAACGCGATCAGCCACTTCGACGGCAGCGGCACCAGACCGAGGGGGCCCAGCGCCGGGAACGTCGGGGTGATCGGGAAGTAGGGCAGGCCGAGGAGCCGGGCGACGGTCCTGGCGTTACCGACCATCGGGTAGATCTCCTCCGCGCCGACGATCGCGCAGGGGACGATCGGCTTGCCGGTGCGCAGCGCCGCCGTGACGAAACCGCCGCGGCCGAAGCGCTGCAGGGTGTACCGGTCGCGGAACGGCTTGCCGATCCCCTTGAACCCCTCGGGGAAGACGCCGACGAGCTCGTCGCCGCAGAGCAGCCGCTCGGCGTCCTCGCTGCAGGCGAGCGTGGCCCCGAACTTGCGGGCGAACTCGCCGACGACGGGCAGGTCGAACACCAGGTCGGCGCCCAGGAGCCGGAACCGCCGCTGGGCCGGGTGGTCGTCGTGCAGCGCGACGGTGGTCATCAGCGCGTCGACCGGCACCGTCCCGGAGTGGTTGGCCACCACCAGGGCGCCACCGGAGGTGGGGACGTTCTCGATCCCGTGGGTCTCCACCCGGAACCACCGGCGGAACAGCGGCCGCAGCAGCGGCAGCAGCACGTGGTCGGTGAGGTCGGGGTCGAAGCCGAACTCGTCGGTGGCGTACTCGCCGGTCAGCCGGCGGCGGAGGAACTCGACCCCGCCGACCACCTGCTCGTCCCAGCTCGGCTCCGCGGCCGGCGGGACGTGCGACTCGTCGTCGGGGCGCAGCTGGATGACCCGGGCCTCAGGCATCGCGCACCGCCCGCAGTCCCGGTGCCGCCGGGGCCGGCCGCAACCGGCCGTGGACGGTCGCGCCGACCGTGGCCGCCACCGACCCGGCCCGGGAGACCAGCTCCTCGGCGCCGGCGGCGAGCTCGCCGATCAGGTCGGACGGCACCACGGGCGACACCGTCTGGGCGTAGTCGGCCAGTGCCGCCTCGGTGGTGTAGCGCGGCGTGTAGCCGAACTCGGTGCGCAGCCGGGTCGTGTCGACGACCCGGCCGAAGTTGAGGAAGCGCATCTGTTCCGGGGAGTAGTCGACGAAGCCGAACCGGCGGGTGAACCGGCCGAGCGAGCCCAGGGCGGGCGAGGGCACCGGCAGCTGGAGGCGGCCCAGCCGGCGGATGACCTGTGAGAGCAACAACGTGCCGGTCCCCCCGGCGTTGACCGTGCCGGCGAAGTCACCGGTGGTGGCGCGGGTGAGCACGCCGAGCGCGTCGGCCTCGTGCAGCAGCTGCACGCGGGCGTCGTAGCCCAGCGCCGTGGGGACCACCGGCATGCGCAGGAACCCGGTGAGCACCGAGTCGATGCGCGGGCCGATGAAGTTGGTGAACCGCAGGACGGCGACCCCGACGTCGGGACGGCGGCGTGAGAACGACCGCACGTAGCCCTCGATGTCGAGGCTGTCCTTGGCGAACCCGCCCGAGGGCACCCGCCGGGCCTGCATCGTCTCGGTGAAGACGGCCGGGTCGCGCGGCGAGGCGCCGTACACGGCACTGGTGGACTTGAGCACCAACCGGCGCACCGAGGGCGCGCTCTGGCAGGCGGCCAGGAGCTGCATCGTCCCGATGACGTTGAGCTCCTTCATCGGCCCCCGCCCGCCGGAGCCGGCGGGCGTGGAGCTGATGTTCATGTGCACGACGGTGTCGACCGCCGCGGTGCTGATGACCTTGCCGATCAGCGGGTTGCGGATGTCGGCCCGCACGAACTCGGTGCGACCGAGGCTGCGGAGCAGGTCCGCCGACGGGGGGACAGTGTCCACCCCGATCACCCGCTCGACGGCGGGGTCGCGGGCCAGCTCGGCCGCCAGGGCACCGCCCAGCCACCGGCTGACACCGGTGACCAGGACCACGGCAGGCGGCACGAGCGTCAGCTCACTTCTTGTTGCGACGCTGCACGCGGGTCTTCTTGAGCAGCTTGCGGTGCTTCTTCTTCGCCATCCGCTTGCGCCGCTTCTTGATGACCGAACCCATGTCCTGCTCCCGACGTCGTGGCCGCGGGGCGCCGGCCGGTGACCGCAGGAGGCGGAACCGGGCGCCACGCGAGTGTGGATCAGCTCGTGTGCGACGGCTCCGGCCGTGGCCGGGGTGTCGCTCGGGGCCCGAGCCTACCCGGCGCCCCCGTGGCGACGCTGCCACGGGAACCGGGCCGGGGTCGATCTCCCCACGGTGAGGGGGTGGTGGTGCGGTCGAGCAGCGCGAGTCGGCCCCGTCCCGGGTCCCGCCCTGAGCCTGCGAGGGGCGGGGAGGACGGGGTCCTTCCTCAGGCGATGTCGGTGTAGGCGTCGCGCAGGTAGTCCTGGACGGCGCGCTCGGGCACCCGGAAGGAGCGGCCGACGCGGACGGCGGAGAGCTCACCGGCGTGGACGAGGCGGTACACGGTCATCTTCGAGACGCGCATCATGCTGGCGACCTCGGCGACGGTGAGGAAGGTGACGGCGGCGCGGGGCTGCGGGACGACCGGGCGGCCGACCGGGACGGCGGCGGGGTGCTGCGGGCCGACGGGGCGGGCCATGGCGGCGGCCGGGATCGGGCGGGCCATCGGGCGCGGGCCCGGGACGGCCGGGCGGACGTAGGCGGCGTTGGTGCGCTGGGGCATGGTCATGATCAGTTCTCCGGACCTAGCACGCGTCGGGCGTCGGCTTCCCCACCGACTACGGGACACGCACGTGCTGATACAGAGAGTAGGGGGACCGGCGTGACAGAAGCGATGGAAGAAACGGACAGGGGGAACGGTCCGTCCTAGGCAGAAGTACACCTATGCAACTCGCTTCCCAGCCGTACCGGCGCGTCGGCAAGGAGTTGTATCGACTTGGTGACGCTGCGTCCCCCCACTGCCCCTGTCCCGGCGTTACCGTCACCGGCTCCCGTCGGTCCGGCCCAGCTCGACCGAGCGCTGCGCGGCCGCCTCGATGGCGGCGATCAGCGCCGAGCGCACCGAGTGCCGCTCCAGCTCGCGGATGCCGGCAATCGTCGTCCCGCCCGGGCTGCTGACGGCGTCGCGCAGCTGGGCCGGGTGCTGCCCCGACTCGCGCAGCATGACCGCCGAGCCCAGCGCCGTCTGCACCACCAGCTCCGTGGTGAGCGCCCGCGGCAGGCCCAGCAGCACGCCGGCGTCGACCATCGCCTCGACCAGGTAGAAGAAGTACGCCGGGCCGCTGCCCGACAGCGCCGTCACCGCGTCCTGCTGGTGCTCGGGCACCCGGGCCACCCGGCCGACGGTGGCCAGCAGCGCCGCCGCCTCGTCCAGCTCGGGCTCGCCGGCCGACGCCCCGGCCGACAGCACGCTCATCCCCTCGTCGACCAGCGCCGGGGTGTTGGGCATGACCCGCACCACCGGCACCCCCGACGGCAGTGCGGCCTCGATGGTCGCGGTGGAGATGCCGGCGGCGATGCTCACCACCAGGTGGCGGGTGTCCACCGAGGGGGCCAGCAGGCCGAGCAGGCCCGGCAGGTCCTGCGGCTTGACCGCCAGCAGCAGCACGCGCGCCCGCGCCGCAGCCTCCTCCAGCCCGACGACGGCGACGCCGTAGCGGGCCGCGAGCTCGGCGCCCTGCTCGGGGTGCCGCTCGCAGACGACGACCCCGTCGGGGCCCGACCGACGCACCAGCCCGGCCAGCAGCGCCTCGCCCATCTTGCCGCCGCCGAGGACCGCCAGTCCCTGCCGCTCACCCATGTGGTCCTCCTCGCTCCCGGTGTCGCCCGGACCGTAGTGCGGGTGGGTGTGCCGTCCGGACGCCCCGGGTAGCGGCGGCCGCATGGCAGGAGAACTGGACGGGATGAAGGTGGCCGTGCTCGCGACCGACGGCGTCGAGCAGGTCGAGCTCGAGCGGCCGTGGCAGACCCTGGAGGAGGCCGGGGCCGAGCCGGAGCTGGTGTCCCTCGGGAGCGGGACCATCACCGCCTACCAGCACATCGACCGGGGCGAGGACAAGAAGGTCGACGCGGTCGTCAGCGTGGCCGACCCCGAGGAGTACGCGGCACTGGTCCTGCCCGGCGGCGTCATCAACGGCGACTTCATCCGGGCCGACGCCGACGCGGTCGCCTTCGTCAAGGCGTTCTTCGACGCGGACAAGCCGGTCGCCGCGATCTGCCACGCACCGTGGGTGCTCGTCGAGGCCGGCGTCGTCCGCGGGCGGCGGATGACCTCGTGGCCCTCGCTGCAGACCGACCTGCGCAACGCCGGCGCCACGTGGGTCGACGAGGAGGTCGTCGTCGACGGCAACCTGGTCACCAGCCGCAACCCCGACGACCTCGACGCCTTCGGTGCCGCAATCGTCGAGCAGTTCGCCCAGGCGTCGTCGGACGGGGACGACGAGGACGAGTGAGCCCGCCCGGGCTGCCCGTCCGCCTCAGGTGGCGGCGGCGAGCAGCCCGGCGGCCGGGGCGATGGTCAGCAGCGTCCCGGCGAACACCAGGACGGCGACCAGGCGCACGCCCACGGGCTCCCGGCCGGTGCGCTGCCGCCACGCGGCGACGCCGGCGACCAGGCCGGTGACGGCGAGCGGGGCGAGCACCACCGCCACCTGGGGCACCTGCTCCCAGACGACGGTGGACAGGAAGTAGATCCCCACCCCCGCGGCGAGGGCCAGGACCAGCTCGCCGGCGAAGCGCAGCCAGGCGACCACGCCCTCCTTCGCGCCGAGGGGCTCGTCCTCGAGGACCGCGGCCTCGTCCCCGCGGATGACCGGGATCGGGCCGGTGGCCGGAGCAGGGGCGCCCGGCACGCCGGGCTTGCCACCCGTGGGCCGCAGCCCCGGGATGGCCGCCGTCGAGGGCTCGGCCGCGCCGGTGGCGGCGGCGCCGCGGGCGGTGCTCCCGGTGACCCGTCCCGTGTCCCGGGAGACCCGGCCGGTGTCCTGGGGGACGCGGCCCGTGTCGCGGCCGGTGTCGCCGCCGCTGCGGGCCGGGCGCGGCGCGTCGGCGACCCGGCCCGTGTCCCGCGCCAGCCGGCCGGTGTCGGACACCCGCCCGGTGTCACTGAGCCGGCGGCCGGGGTTGGGCCGGTCGGTCTCGGCCTCCGGTTCCCGGCGGCGCTGGCGGATGGCGGTCTCGCCGGTCTCCTCGCCGCGGCGCCGGCGGACGCTGCGCGGCGCCTCGATGCCGGCCTCGCGCAGGATGTCGGCGAGCGGCCGGCCGCCGGTCTCGGGGTCGTTCCTGGGGTGGGCCATCACGCACTTCCCAACGAGTCGAGTCGCCGGAGGATGACGCCCTCCCGCAGCGCCCACGGGCAGATCCGCACGGAGGGTAGATCCAGGGCCTGCATCGCCGCCTGCGCCACGGCCGCGCCGGCCGGCACCTGGTGGGCACGGTCGGGCGACACGCCGCGCAGCTCGGACAGCGCCCGCGACTCGATCCGCGACACGAACCCGATCAGCTGGCCCAGCCCGTCGGCGGTGAGCTCCCGCGGCACCCGCAGCCCCGCCGAGTAGGGCGCGGCGCCGGTCAGCCGGGCCAGCGTCCGGAAGGTCTTGCTGGTGGCCGCGACCAGGTCGGGTGGCCCGGCGCCGCGGAGCTTCCTGGCGGCGGGCCGGAGCACGTCCGCGGCGTGCTCGGCCAGCGCCTCGAGCGCGGCGAGGTCGGGGCGGCCGCCGGTGGCGGCCTCGGGCAGGAAGCGGCGGGTCATCCGGCCGGCGCCCAGCGGCACCGACAGGGCGACGTCGGGGTCCTCGTCCACGCCGCTGGCCAGCTCCAGCGAGCCGCCGCCGATGTCGAGGACCAGCAGCCGTCCCGCGCTCCAGCCGTACCACCGGCGGACGGCGAGGAAGGTCAGCCGCGCCTCCTCCTCGCCGCTGGTCACCTGCAGCCGGACGCCGGTGCGCTGCCGGACCCGGTCGAGCACCTCCAT
Source organism: Geodermatophilus dictyosporus (assembly GCF_900115505.1). GTDB lineage: Bacteria > Actinomycetota > Actinomycetes > Mycobacteriales > Geodermatophilaceae > Geodermatophilus > Geodermatophilus dictyosporus. The sequence continues at coordinate 644,254 of NZ_FOWQ01000002.1, forward strand.
GCCGTTGCGCGCCTCGCGGATGGCGGAGGTGACCAGCGCGAGGACCTCCGCGCAGTCGAGCTTCTCGGCCTGGTCGCAGGCCTTCTGCACGGCCTTGACGAGCGCCTTCTCCCCCTCCTTGGACAGCACGTCGTCGTCGCCGACGTGCTCGGCCAGGCGCAGCAGCCACCGGTCGTCGTGCTGCGCGGTGGGGTGACCGCCGCGGTGGGCGTCGACCACCAGCAGGTGGACGGTGTTCGAGCCGACGTCCAGCACCCCGAGCCGCATGCGGTCAGTCTGCCTGGCCCCCTCCGGAGGCTCGTGCCGAGCGGAGCGAGGCACGAGGGGGAGCGGGTCCTCCCTACCCTGGGGCGGTGCCGGACGTGCCCCCCGAGGTCGAGCCCGACTTCGCCCGCGAGTGGGTGGAGTTCCCCGACCCGGCCGACCCGCGGCACGTCGTCCGCGCTGACCTGACCTGGCTGGCCTCGGCCTGGACCTGCGTGTTCGGGCGCGGCTGCGCCGGCGTCGTCCCCGGCCGGCCCGACGACGGCTGCTGCAGCCACGGGGCCTTCTTCAGCGACGAGGACGACCTGCTGCGGGTCACCGCCGCCGTCGCCGACCTCGCCGACGAGGACTGGCAGCTCGCCCCCGTCGGCCGCGGCGCCTGGACCGAGGAGGACTCCGCCGACGACGAGGCCCCCGACGAGGCCCCCGACGAGGGCGGCGTCCGCTCGCTGCGCACCCGCCTCGTCGACGGCGCCTGCGTCTTCCTCAACCGGCCCGGCTTCCCCGGCGGCACCGGGTGCGCGCTGCACCGGATGGCGGCGCGGGAGGAACTGCACCCGCTGACCACCAAGCCCGACGTCTGCTGGCAGCTGCCGGTGCGCCGGGAGCAGGAGGAGGTCGAGCGGCCCGACGGCAGCACCGTGCTGGTGAGCACGGTCGGCGAGTTCGACCGCCGCGGGTGGGGCCCGGGCGGGGCGGACCTGCACTGGTGGTGCACCGGCTCCCCCGCCGCGCACGTCTCCCCGGAACCGCTGGTGCTCACCTACCGGCCGGAGCTCACCGCGCTGCTCGGCCCGGCGGCGTACGACGAGCTGCGCCGGCTGACCGAGGCCCGGCTCGACCAGGGGCTCGTCGCCCCGCACCCGGCGAGCCCGGCGCCGGTGCCCCTGACGCTGTCCCGACGCCGGCCCGCCGGCTGAGCGCGACGCCCCCGGTGGGCGCCAGGAGCGGCCTGCGGGGCCGGTCCGGCCACTACCCTGCAGGCGACGACCGCGACGACCGGACGGCGAGGACTGTGAGCGACCGACAGGCGGCGAGCGCGGGCGCGCACCCGGCGGGGCCGTCGGCCGGTGACCGTGCACCGGACAACGCGTTCCGCGCGCTGGTGCGGATCCCGGTCTTCCGGCGCCTGTGGGCGGCGGTCGCCGTCTCCAGCCTCGGCGACTGGCTGGGCCTGCTGGCCACGACCGCGATGGCCCAGCAGCTCACCTCGGACCAGTCGACGGCGGTGCAGGGCGCGGCGATCTCCGGCGTCATCCTCACCCGCCTGCTGCCCGACCTGCTCCTCGGCCCGCTCGCCGGCGCGCTCGCCGACCGGCTCGACCGGCGCACCACCGTCGTCGTCGGCGAGCTGCTGGCCGCGGGGCTGTACCTGTCCATCGCGGTCAGCTACGAGCTGACCTGGCTCTACGTCGCCCAGTTCCTCGTCGAGGCGGTCGGGCTGTTCACCAACCCGGCCAAGCAGGCGATCTGGGTGGCGATCGTGCCGCGGGAGCGGCTGGCGGTGGCCAACCAGGTGTCGCTGTTCAGCGTCTACGGCGCCGTCCCGGTCGCCGCCCTGCTGTTCGCGCTGCTGTCCACCGTCAGCCGCGTCTTCCCCGGAACCGGGGACGGCGGTGACGCGCGGACGGCGATCGTGGTCGCCCTGGTGTTCAACGCCGCCAGCTTCGGCGTCTCGGCCACCACCGTGCTGCTGTCCCGGCGGCTGATCCCGCCCACGGCCACCGACCGCGAGACGCCGGCCAACGTCTTCTCCCTGGTGGTCGAGGGCGTCTCGTTCCTCCGCGGCCAGCCGCTGATGCGCGCGCTCTACGTGGGGGTCATCGGCGCGTTCGGCGCCGGCGGGCTGATCATCGGCGTCGCCCAGCTCTACATCGCCACCCTCGACGCCGGCGCGGCCGGCTACGGCGTGGTGTTCGGCATCGTCTTCACCGGCCTGGCGCTCGGCATGCTCACCGGGCCGCGCATCCTGCCCACGGTGCCGCGGCGGACGCTGTTCGCCCGCTCGATCGGGCTGGCCGGGCTGGCGCTGCTGGCGATGTCGCTGCTGCAGGAGTTCGTGCTGGCCGCCGCGGCGGCCTTCCTCGTCGGCCTGTTCGCCGGGGTCTCCTGGATCATCGGCTACACGCTGATCGGCTTCGAGGTCGAGGACCGGCTGCGCGGGCGGGTGTTCGCCTTCGTCATCTCCTCGGTGCGCATCGTGCTGCTGCTCGCCGTCGCGGTCGGTCCGGGGCTGGCCGGCCTGCTCGGCACGCACGAGCTGCGCGTCGGCCAGCTGGTGCTCACCGTCACCGGCCCCGGGCTGACCCTGCTCATCGGCGGCGTCCTCGCGCTGCTGGTCAGCGCCTACGCCGTCCGGCAGGTGGCGCCGCACGGCCGCTCGCGCACCCGCGTGCGCGACGTGCTGCGGCTGCTGTGGGGCAGTTCGGACATCCTCTCGGCCTCCTCCAGCGGCACCGGACTGTTCGTCGTCGTCGAGGGCGCCGACCGCGACCTCACCCGCCGCTACACCGCCGACCTGGCCCGCGTGCTGGGGGACGGCGGCCGCCCGGTCGTGGCCACCCACGAGCCCAGCGACACCGCCCTGGGCCGCCAGGTGCGCCAGCTGCTCTACCCCCCGGCGCCCGCGGCCGGCCACTCGGTGACCGACGGCGAGGGCCACCCGGTGGCCGCCTACACCGCGGCGCTGCTGGCCGCGGCCGACCGCGCCGAGCACGTGGCCACGGTGATCCGGCCGGCGCTGCAACGGCGCGAGGTCGTGGTGTGCAACCACTACGTGGACACCTCGATCGCCTTCCACGGCGCCGGTCAGGGCCTCGACGCCGACCGCATCTTCCGCACCTCGCTGTGGGCCACCCGCGGCCTGCTGCCCGACCTCACCGTCGTCGTCGACTCTCCCGTCACCGCGGGGCCCGACGGCGCCGACGCCGACGCCGTCCGCGCGGCGTTCCTGGCGCAGGCCGACGCCGCGCCCGACCGTTACGTCGTCGTCCCCGGCGAGCTGCTGGGCGCCGATCCCGGCGGGCTGGTGTCCGACGTCGTCCGGCGGCGGATCACCACGCTGCTGGCGCAGCGCTACCCCGAGTCGGGCGAGACCCGGTCCGACGACGCCGCCGGGGCGGCCGACCCGCCGGTGGGCGCTGCGCGCACGGGCGCCGGGAGCGGCTCCGTAGGCTGACCGCCGTGACTGCCGCGGTGACCTGGACGTCCGAGGACACCGAGGAGGTCGACTGCTGCCTCTGCGGCGTGCGCGGCCGGCCGGTGCACGACCTGGCCCCCTTCGGCGTCGTCCGCTGCCCGCGGTGCGGGCTGGTCTTCGTCAGCCCCCGGCTGCGGCCCGAGGCGCTGCAGCGGCTCTACGACGACGTCGGCTACTTCGAGGGCGGCGTGTACGGCGGGGGCGTCGAGGACGGCGGGGCCGAGCGGTCCGGCCGGTTCGACCCCGCGATGCTGCTGCAGCGGACCTGGACCGCCGGCCGGCTGGCGCTGCTCGACCGGGTGCGCGGCCGAGGCGCCGGCGGGCGGCTGCTGGAGGTCGGCGCCGGCTACGGCCTCTTCCTCGACGCCGCGCGCCGCGCCGGCTGGGAGGCCAGCGGCGTGGAGCTCTCCCGCACCGGCGCCCGGCACGCCCGCGAGGTCCTCGGCCTCGACGTCTTCTGCGGCCAGCTCGCCGACGCACCCCTGCGACCGGGCTTCGACGTCGTCTGCGCGTGGGACACCGTCGAGCACGTGCCCGACCCGCTGGAGTTCTGGCGCACCGCCCGCTCCCTGGTGGCCGACGACGGCGTCGTCCTCTTCTCCACGCCCTACGTCTCGTCGCTGCCGGCGCGGCTGCTGGGCACCCGCTGGTGGACGCTCAAGCCCGCCGAGCACATCTGGCACTTCACGCCGCGCACCCACGCGGTGCTGCTCGCCCGCGCCGGGCTGGCGCTCACCCGGGTGGTGCGCAGCCCGCTGGCCGCGGCCAACGCGGGCCGGCTGGACTCGCTCGTCGGCGTCGCCCGGCCCGTGCCCCGCTAGGCGGCCGAGCCCTCGGCCGCGACGGGCACCGCGGCGGCGGTCCGGAACGTCTGCCGGTAGGCCCGCGGGGAGACGCCGCGGCGGCGGGTGAACTGGTCGCGGAACCCGGCGGCCGTGCCGAAGCCGACCAGCCGGGCGATCTCCTCGACCGGGGCGTCGCTCTCCTCGAGCAGCGTCTCGGCGGCGGCCAGCCGCTGGCCGAGCAGCCAGGCGTGCGGCGTCGTCCCGGTGGTGGCCTTGAAGCGGCGGGCGAAGCTGCGCGGGCTCATCAGCGCCCGGCGGGCGAGCACCTCGACGCTGATCTCCTCGGCCAGGTGCGCCCGCGCCCAGTCGAGCACGATGCCCAGCAGGTCGTCCTCGCAGCGGGCGACCGGGGTGTCGATGTACTGCGCCTGCCCGCCGTCGCGGTGCGGCGGGACCACCATCTCGCGGGCCAGCGCGTTGGCCGCCGCGGACCCCCACTCGCGGCGCACGAAGTGCAGCAGGGCGTCGACGCCGCTCGCCGTCCCGGCGCCGGTGATGATCGTGCCCTCGTCGACGTAGAGGACCCGCGGGTCGACGTCGACGCGCGGGTAGCGGGCGGCCAGCTCGCCGGCGTAGCGCCAGTGGGTGGTGGCCCGCCGCCCGTCGAGCAGGCCGGCCGCCGCGACGACGAAGGCGCCCGTGCAGTGGCTGATCAGCTGCCCGCCGCGGGCGTGCACGGCCCGCAGCGCCTCGAGGACCGTCGTCGGGACGGGCCGGGAGAGCTTCTCCCACGCGGTGACCAGGACGACGTCGGAGGTCGCCAGCCGCTCGAGGCCGTGCTCGACGTAGAGCGCCAGGCCGGTGTCCGTGCGCACGATCCCCGGGCGGTCGGTGACCACGGCGAAGTCGACGCGCGGCATGCCGAGGCGGCGGTAGTCGTAGCCGAAGACCTCGGCGGCGACGCCGAGGCCGAAGGCGCCGAGGACGCCGTCGCCGGCGAGCAGGCTGACGACGAGCGGGCGGTCGCTTCCGGTCATGCGGACATGATGGCAGGAACGACGCGATCGGTGTCACCTCTGCCACTCGTCGGGTCGCGGGCAGGGGAGCACGCTCGTCGCATGACGCTGATCACCTGCCCCGTGACCCGGACCGACGAGCTGGTCTCCGACCGGCGCATCCGATCGGTCACCAACCACCCGACCCACATCGCCCTGGCCGTCGAGTGCCCGGCGTGCGGGAGTGTGCACGTCTACCGGACCGGGCGGCGCTGGGAGGCGGCGCGGGCCACCGCCGCTCGACCTGCGGACCGGCTCGTGCACGCCTAGTCTCGAACACATGAGCGAAGAGAACGTCAACACCGGCCAGGCCGGCGACCCCACCGCCGAGAAGGACCCGTCGGACTGGGTGACCGGAGGCGAGCCGGCCACCGGCGCGCAGAAGAGCTACCTGCACACGCTGGCCCGCCAGGCCGGGGAGGACGTGCCGGAGGACATCACCAAGGCCGACGCGTCGAAGAAGATCGACGAGCTCCAGGAGGAGACCGGCCGGGGCCAGTGACCACGGCCCGACACCCCCTCAGGACGGCTCCGTCGTGTGCGCGGCCGGAACCGGAGCCGCCCTGCGGAGGACGGCGGACCGGTCGCGGGGCGGAGGCTCCCGACCGGGACGCCGTGGCAGGGCTCCGCGCCAGGTGATGGGGCACGTGGCCGTGGTGGAGGCCGGTGGGCCGACCGTGTCACGTCTCGAACTTGTAGCCCAGCCCCCGCACGGTCACCAGGTGCTTGGGGTTGGCCGGGTCCGGCTCGATCTTGGCGCGCAGCCGCTTGACGTGGACGTCGAGCGTCTTGGTGTCGCCGACGTAGTCCGAGCCCCACACGCGGTCGATGAGCTGCCCGCGGGTGAGCACCCGCCCGGCGTTGCGCAGCAGCAGCTCGAGCAGGTCGAACTCCTTGAGCGGCAGCGCCACCGGCTCGCCGTCGACGGCGACCACGTGCCGCTCGACGTCCATCCGGACCGGGCCGGCCTCCAGCGCGCCGTCGGCCGGTGCCTCGACGTCGCCCCGCCGGCGCAGCACGGCGCGGATGCGGGCCACCAGCTCGCGGGCCGAGTAGGGCTTGGTCACGTAGTCGTCGGCGCCCAGCTCCAGGCCGACGACCTTGTCGACCTCGGAGTCCTTGGCCGTGAGCATGATGATCGGCACGTTGCTGCGGGAGCGCAGCTGCCGGCAGACCTCGGTGCCCGGCAGCCCGGGCAGCATGAGGTCGAGCAGGACGATGTCGGCGCCGGCCCGGTCGAACTCGGCGAGCGCCTCGGGCCCGGTGGGTGCCACGACCGCCTCGAAACCCTCGCGGCCGAGCATGTAGGACAGCGCGTCGGAGAAGGACTCCTCGTCCTCCACCACCAGCACTCGGGTCATGACCGTCCTTCCTGGAGCTGCCCGGCGACGGCGCCGGGCGCCTCGCCTGCGGGGTCGGGGCGGTCGGAGGTGTCCTCGACCGCCAGCGGGATGCGCAGGGTGAAGGTGGAGCCGAGGCCCTCCTCGCTCCACACGCTGACCGAGCCGCCGTGGTTGCTGGCCACGTGCTTGACGATGGCCAGGCCCAGGCCGGTGCCCCCGGTCTTGGTGGCCCGGGACTGGTCGACGCGGTAGAAGCGCTCGAACACCCGCGCGCGGTCCTGCCGCGGGATGCCGATGCCGCTGTCGGTGACCGCGATCTCGGCGAAGCCGGAGCGGGCCCGCGCGCCGACGGCGATCCGGGTGTTCTCCGGGCTGTACGCGACCGCGTTGGCCAGCAGGTTCGTCACCGCCGTCGCCAGCTGCGCCTCCACGCCGCGCACGACCAGGCCCTGCCGCCCGCCGACGGCGATGGTGATGCCCTTCGCGGCCGCGGCCAGGCCGGTGCGGTCCACGGCCTCGGCCAGCACGGTGTCGACGTCGACCGGCGCCAGCTCGGGCAGCGGCTCGGCGCCCTGCAGCCGGGACAGGTCGATGAGCTCGCGGACCAGGCGGGCGAGCCGGTCGGCCTCGTGCGCCATGCGGGCGGCGAAGCGCTGCACGGTCTCGGGGTCGTCGGCGGCGCCCTGCATCGCCTCGGCGAGCAGGCCCAGCGCGCCGACCGGGGTCTTGAGCTCGTGGCCGACGTTGGCGACGAAGTCCCGGCGGACGGCCTCCACCCGGCGTGCCTCGGTGACGTCCTGCAGCACGAGCGCCACCGGGCCGGGCGCCGGCGCCGGGCCGCTCTCCAGCCGCACGCCGTGGACGCCGACCATCCGCGGGCCGGTCCCGACCAGGTCGCCGGGCAGCTGGACGTCGGCCCGGCGCCCGCCGCCGGCGCGCACGTCGCGGACCAGCCGCAGCAGCTCGGGGACCAGCAGCCGCCGGTCCCGGACGATGCCCAGCCCGCGGGCGGCCGGGTTGGCCAGCACCACCGCGTCGTCGACGTCGAGGACGAGCACCGCCGGGTCCATGAGGTCGAGCAGCCGGCGGGCCAGCTGCGCCTCCCTCGCCGCGCCGTCGGGCTCACCGCTGCCCGGCGGGGGGACGGCAGCGGGACGGCGGACGAGCAGCACGACGGCGGCCGCGACGACGGCACCGACGACGAGGCCGGTCACGAGGGCGACCAGCGTGCTCACGCGGCCGATGCTAGGCCGCGGACGGATCCGGTCATCCCCCGTGCGGGTGGTGGCGGACCGGTCGGCGGGGACTGTTCACGCCGCCGTGGACGCGCGTTCACCGGCACGGAGCCGGCACCCCGCCGGGACCTCCTACCCTCGGGTACCAGACGACGGCACCGGAGCAGTCGGTGCCCGTGCGGCGCAGCCGTCCGGGGGCGGCCGGCCACGAGGAGGACCCGTGCGGGAGCACTACCGCGAAGAGCTCGAGGACATCAACACGTGCCTGGTCGAGATGGCCGACTCGGTCGGCTCGGCGATGAGCAAGGCGACGACGGCGCTGCTCGACGCCGACGTCGCGCTCGCCGACCTGGTCATCGCCGGGGACGAGCACGTCGACTCGGTGCGGGAGAGCATCGAGGAGCGCTGCTTCACGCTGCTGGCGCGGCAGCAGCCGGTGGCCACCGACCTGCGCACCATCACCACCGCGATGCGGATCGTCGCCGACCTCGAGCGGATGGGCGACCTCGCCGTCCACGTGGCCAAGCTGGCGCGGATGCGGTTCCCGGAGTCGGCCGTCCCCGCCGAGGTGCGGCCGATCTTCCTGGAGGCCGGGCACGTCGCGCAGGGCCTGGTGGCCAAGACCGGCGCGGTCATCGCCCAGCTCGACGTGCAGGCCGCCGCCGAGCTCGAGAGCGACGACGACCTCATGGACGCGCTGCACCGTCAGCTGTTCACCGAGCTGCTCAGCCCCGGCTGGCCGCACGGCATGGAGTCGGCCATCGACATCACGCTGCTCGGGCGCTACTACGAGCGCTTCGCCGACCACGCCGTCAGCGTCGCGCGGCGCGTCGTCTACCTGGTCACCGGCGAGCGCCAGATGCAGGAGGCGGCGACGCCCTGACGCCGACCGGGCGCCGGTCCGCGGGTGGGTCCTCGCCGACCCGGCCGTCGACCGCCTCGCGCAGCAGGTCGGCGTGCCCGGTGTGCCGCCCGTACTCCTCGAGCAGGTCGAACAGCAGCCGGCGCAGACCGGCCGGGCGCCCGTCGGGGGCGGTGACGTGCACCGGCCGGTCGAGCCCGCAGCCCGGCCGCGTCGAGGCCGTCGGCCTTCCAGCGGAACGTCGTGCGCTGGCGGTCGAAGGCTCCGAGCAGGTGCTCGGCCTCGGTGCCGGCGAACGGCGGCTCCCGGGGCGGGAGCGCGCCGGGCACTACTTCTTGCCCTGGTTCCTGACCGCCTCGATGGCGGCTGCGGCGGCGTCCGGGTCGAGGTACTCGCCGCCGGGCTTGACCGGCTTGAGGTCGGCGTCGAGGTCGTAGCGCAGCGGGACGCCGGTGGGGATGTTGAGGCCCACGACCTCGTCCTCGCCCATGCCGTCGAGGTGCTTGACCAGCGCCCGCAGGCTGTTGCCGTGCGCGGTCACCAGCACGGTGCCGCCGCTGCGCAGGTCCGGGACGATCGCGTCGTACCAGTACGGGAGCATCCGGACGACGACGTCGGCCAGGCACTCGGTGGCCGGGCGCACCTCCGGCGGCAGGAAGCCGTAGCGCGGGTCGGCGTCCTGCGAGTACTCGCTGCCGGGCTCGATCGGCGGCGGCGGGGTGCTGTAGGAGCGGCGCCACACCATGAACTGCTCCTCGCCGTACTCGGCGAGCGTGGCGGCCTTGTCCTTGCCCTGCAGCGCGCCGTAGTGCCGCTCGTTGAGCCGCCAGGACCGGCGCACCGGGATCCACTGCCGGTCGGCTGCGGCCAGCGCCAGCTCGGCGGTGGTGATGGCGCGCCGCAGCAGCGAGGTGTGCAGCACGTCGGGCAGCAGGCCGTGCTCGGCGAGCAGCTGCCCGCCGCGGGCGGCCTCGGCACGGCCCTTCTCCGACAGCTCGACGTCGACCCACCCGGTGAACAGGTTGGCCTTGTTCCACTCGCTCTCGCCGTGGCGGAGCAGGACCAGGGTGCCGGGCGCGTTCACCGCAGACGTCGTCACGGGGCCCATCCTGCCCGACCGGCGCTCACCTCGTGAGGAGCGGCCAGAGCACCCACGCCTCGTACAGCACCGGCGGCGCCAGCCCGGCCAGCAGCCACGGGCTGCGCACCCGCCTCGCGGCACCCCAGCGCACCGCGGCGACCAGGGCCACGCAGCAGCCGGCCGCCGTCCCCAGCCACAGCAGCGTGGCGGCGACGTCGACCACGAAGAGCTGGGCGAACACCAGCTGCACCGCGCACAGCAGCAGCGGGTAGACCAGGCCGGAGGCGGCGACCACGCCGATCAGGGCCCGGGCGAGGCGCTCCTGCTGGGCGGGCGGGTCGGTCACCGGCCCCACGCTAGGCGCCGGGTCGGGCCGCCGCGCGCGCGTCGGGCACCGGCCGGCGCCGCCCGGGCAGCCACACCAGGACGACGACGGCGGCCACGGACGACGCGGCCGCGGTGCCCACGGCGGTGAGGTGCATGGCCGAGACGAACGCCTCGCGCGCCGGCTCGACCAGCGCGTCGGCCGCGGCGGCCGTCTCCTCGTCCCCGGCGGCGCGGGCCTGCTCGGCGGTCGCGCGGGCGATCTCCAGCGTGGCCACGACGGAGGTGCGCGCCTCGTCGCGCAGTGCGGCGGGCAGCACGTCGACCTGCCGGCCGAGGTCGGCGGCGTAGGCCGAGGCGAGCACCGAGCCGAGCAGCGCCACGCCGAGGGCGCCCCCGACCTGGCGCACCGAGTTGTTCACCGCGGCACCCGCGCCGGCCTTCTCCCGCGGCACCACCGACATGATCGACTCGGTGGCCGGCGCCATGACCGCGCCCATGCCCAGTCCCTGCACGCTGAGCGTGGTGAGCAGCAGCCACAGCGGGGCGTCCTGGTCGAGCAGCTGGAAGCCCAGGAACGACAGCGTGATGAGCCCGAAGCCACCGGCGCAGACGGCCTTGGCGCCGTGGCGCTCGGCGAGCCGGGAGCTGCGCGAGGCCATGACCGCCATCCCGATCGCGACCGGGACGAGCGCGGCGCCCGACTGCAGCGGGTCGTAGCCGCGGGCGCCCTGCAGGTAGTAGACGAGGTAGAACGTGGCGCCCATCAGGGCGAAGAAGTTCAGGCCCAGCGCGACGGCCGCCGCGGAGAACGCCGGCAGCCGGAACAGCGAGACGTCCAGGGCCGGGTGCGCCGAGCGCCGCTGCAGCCAGACGAACAGCGCCATGAGCACCGCGCCGCCCAGCAGCGGCACCAGCACGCCCGGCGTCGTCCAGCCCACCCCCGAGCCGCCGTGGATGATCCCGTAGACGAGGCCGGCCAGGGCGGCGATCGACAGCAGGACGCCGGGGACGTCGAGCCGGCCGGGGTCGGGGTCGCGCGACTCCGGCACGAACGCCAGCGTGCCCACGACCCCGAGCAGGGCGACCGGGACGCCGATGAGGAAGATCGCGCCCCACCAGAAGGTGGTGAGCACCGCGCCGCTGGCCAGCGGGCCCCCGGCGACCGCCAGCCCCGCGGTGGCCGCCCAGATGCCGATCGCGCGGCCCCGCTCGGCCGGCGGGAAGACGTTGGTGATGACGGCGAGGGTGGTCGGCTGCACCGCCGCGCCGCCGACGCCCATGAGCGCGCGCCACGCGATGAGCTCCAGCGGGCTGTCGGAGAAGGCGGCCAGCACCGAGGCCGCCGCGAAGACGCCCAGCCCGATGAGCAGCACCGTGCGGCGGCCGATGCGGTCACCGACGACGCCCCAGGAGAACAGCAGCCCGGCGAACACGACGATGTAGGCGTCGACGGCCCACTGCAGCTCGCCCTGGGTGGCGCCCAGCTCGCGCTGCAGCGTCGGGATCGCCACGTTGAGCGTCGTGTTGCCGGTGATCACCACCAGCAGGCAGACGGTCATGGTGGCCAGCACCCACCACCGCCGGGCGGAGCCGGGGCGCTCGTCCTCGCCGGTCGCCGCGCGGTCCCGGTCGGTGGCGGTCACGCCCCGCCGTCCGGGGTGCTCCCTCCCCCGTCGCCCTGCCGGTCGGTGCGGCCGGCCTGCGCGAAGGCGGCGAAGGCCTCGAGGTTGCGCAGCGACTCCCCGCGCTTGACCCGCCACTCCCACTCGCGCCGGATCGAGGTGCCGAAGCCGATCTCCAGCATCGTGTTGAAGTGGTCGTCGGCGTAGCTGAGCACCGCGCCGAGCACCCGGTCGAGCTCCTCGGGGGTGACCGCGGCGTGCGGCAGCCGGCCGGTCAGGTAGACGTCGCCGACGCGGTCGACCGACCACGCGACGCCGTACATGCGCGCGTTGTGCTGCAGCAGGTAGGTCCACAGCTGCTCGCGGTTCTCGTCGGGCTGGCGGCAGACGAAGGCCTCCACCCGCAGCGCGTGCTCCCCCACCACGAGCCCGCAGACGGTCTTGAGCTTGTGGGTGCCCGGCAGGTCGACCAGCCACCGTCCCGGCGCCGGGTGCTCGTGCACCAGCTCGGCGTCGCGCAGCGTCCGGTCGATCACCGCGTCGAGGGCCGCGACGACGTCGTCCCGCGCCGGGCGCTCCGCCGCCGCGCTCACCAGGCCACCTGCGTCCCGGCCACCGGCCGCAGCGCGCCCAGCGCCCGCTCCCGGCGGACCGGTGCCGCTCCGGCGGCCATCTCGGCGGCGGCGGAGGCGTAGGCGGCCACCAGCGCGTCGGCGGTGCGCTCCCAGGAGAAGGCGCTGGCGTGCCGGCGCGCGCCCGCGGACAGCAGCGGCCGGCGGGCCAGCACCGCGCGGATCGCGGCGGCGTAGGCGGCGGGGTCGCGGCTGCCGACGAGGACACCGGAGACGCCGTCGTCCACCGCCGTCGACAGCCCGCCCACGTCGGCGGCGACCACCGGCGTCCCGCAGGCCTGCGCCTCCAGGGCGACCAGGCCGAAGGACTCGTTGTGGCTGGGCACGACGGCGACGTCGGCGGCCCGGTAGTGCAGGGCGAGCCGGTCGGGGGTCTGCGGCGGCAGCAGGCGGACGCGGTCGGCGATGCCGAGGCGGACGGCGAGCTCCTCGAGCCGGCGCGGCGCCTCCAGGCCCGAGCCGCTGGGCGCGCCGACGACGTGCACCTCGAGCCGGTCGCGCAGGGCGGGGTCGTCCCCCAGCATCCGCGCGGCCGCCTCGAGCAGCAGGTCGGGGGCCTTGAGCGGCTGGATGCGGCCGACGAACGTCAGCACGACGGCGTCGGCGGGGACGCCCAGCGCGCGGCGGGCGGCGGCCCGGTCGCCGGGGCGGAAGCGGTCGAGGTCGACGCCCGGCGGGACGACGAGGGTGCGGCGCGGGTCGGCGCCGTAGTGGTCGACGAGCTGGCGGGCCTCCTCCTCGGTGTTGGCCACCAGCCGGTCGGCCTCGGCCACGACCTGCTCCTCGCCGATGACGCGGGCGCGCGGCTCGGGCCGGTCGCCGTCGGCCAGCGCGGCGTTCTTCACCTTGGCGAGCGTGTGCGCGGTGTGGATCAGCGGCACGCTCCACCGGTCGCGCGCCAGCCAGCCCACCTGGCCCGACAGCCAGTAGTGCGAGTGGACGACGTCGTAGTGCCCCGGCTCGTGCTGGGCCTCCTCGCGCAGCACGCCCGCGGTGAACGCGCACAGCTGGCCCGGCAGCTCCTCCTTGCCCAGCCCCTCGAAGGGGCCGGCGCTGACGTGCCGCACCGTGACGCCGGGGCTCATCTCCACCACCGGCGGCAGGTCGCTGGACGTGGCCCGGGTGAAGACGTCGACGGCGATCCCGCGGGCGGCCAGCCGGCGGGAGACCTCGACGATGTAGACGTTCATGCCCCCGGCGTCGCCGGCACCGGGCTGGTCGAGCGGGCTGGTGTGCACCGAGACGGTCGCCACCCGCCGGGGCGCACGCGGGGACAGCAGGCGGCGAGCAGGCACCCCGACCTCCCGCCTCGCACCCGTGCCGGGCGCCCGGAGGGCACCCCTGTCGGTCCTCCATCCTGCAACAGCGTCAGGATGGCCACATGTCCGCCCCTCCCTCCCGCTCGCTGCCGGGGACCGGCCGCACCGCCGTCGTCACCGGCGCCTCCAGCGGCATCGGCGCCGCCACCGCGGCCCGGCTGGCGGCCGAGGGCTTCGACGTCGTCCTCGGTGCGCGCCGCATGGACCGGCTGACCGAGCTGGCCGCCGCCCTCGGCGCCCGGGCGCTGCCGCTCGACGTCACCGACGCCGCCTCGGTCGACGCGTTCGTGGCCCAGGTGCCGCGGGTCGACGTCCTGGTCAACAACGCCGGCGGCGCCTTCGACGCCAAGCCGGTGGCCGAGGCCGACCTGGACTCGTGGGCCCGCACCTTCGAGGTCAACGTGCTCGGCACCGTCCGGCTGACCAAGGCGCTGCTGCCCGCGCTGATCGCCTCGGGCGCCGGTGACGTGCTCTTCGTCGGGTCGACGGCGGGACTGGTCAGCTACGAGGGCGGCGCGTCCTACACCGCGGCCAAGCACGGCGTGCACACGCTGGCCGAGACCATGCGCCTCGAGCTGTTCGACCAGCCCGTGCGCGTGATCGAGATCGCGCCCGGGATGGTGAGGACGGACGAGTTCGCGCTCAACCGCACCGGCGACCGGGAGAAGGCCGACGCCGTCTACCGGGGCGTGCGCGCGCCGCTGGTGGCCGAGGACGTCGCCGACTGCATCGCCTGGGCGCTGACCCGCCCGCACCACGTGAACGTGGACCTGCTCGTCGTCCGCCCCCGTGCCCAGGCCGCCCAGCACAAGGTGCACCGCGAGGGGTGAGCGTGGACGTCCGCGAGGCGACCGGGGCCGACTGGCCGCGGATCCACCCGTTCTTCCGGGCGGTGGTCGACGCCGGCCGCACGTACGCCTACCCGGAGGGCCTGTCGGCGGAGGACGCGCGTCCCCTGTGGATGGAGCAGCCGCCGGGGCGGACGGTCGTCGCCGTCGACGGGGAAGCGGTCGTCGGCAGCGCCGAGATGGGCCGGAACCGGCCGGGCCGTGGGTCACACGTCGCGACGGCGAGCTTCCTCGTCGACCCGGCCGCCCAGGGCCGGGGCGTGGGACGCCTGCTCGGCGAGCACGTCGTGGCGTGGGCACGCGACGCCGGGTACCGCGGCATCCAGTTCAACGCCGTCGTCGAGACCGACACGCCCGCGGTGTCGCTGTGGCGGTCGCTGGGGTTCACGGTGGTGGGCACCGTGCCGGGCGCCTTCGACCACCCCGAGCACGGCCACGTGGGGCTGCACGTCATGCACCTGGACCTCACCGGCGGCTGACCCGGCACCGACCCCCACCCCGCGGTGCCCGTCCTCGTGCTGCGGGGTGAGGTCGGGCACCACGGGGTGAGGTCGGGGGCACGGCCGGGGCTCAGCCGCAGCGGCGGCCGGAGCATCGGCACGGGCCGGACCGGCCGGACGTCACCGGCCGGCGGGTCACAGCCTGGTGGGCTCGGGCACCAGCGTGACGCCGAAGCGCTCCCGGACGGCGGCGACCACGCGGTCGGCGAAGGCCATGAGCTCGGCCGCCGTCGCCCCGGGCTCGGTGGTCAGCGCGAGGCTGTGCCTCGACGACGTCCCGACCCGGCCCTCGCGCGTGCCCCGGCCGAAGCCCGCGGACTGCACCAGCCAGGCGGCGCTGAGCTTGACCCGCCCGTCGCCGGCGGGCCAGCTCGGACAGCCGGGCACCGCCTGCTCGGCGGGGACGACGGGGTTGGTGAAGAACGACCCGGCGCTGCGGGTGTCGGGATCGGCGGGGTCGACGACCATGCCCTTGCCGCGGCGCAGCTCCAGCACGGCGGCGCGGACGTCGGCCAGCGGCGCCCGCCCGCCGAGGTCGACGCCCAGCCGCTTGGCCAGCTCCGCGTAGCCCACGGGGCGCGAGAGCGGGCCGGCGTCGAGTGCGAAGGTCACCGTGAGGACGACGAACCGCCCGGGCTCGCGCTTGAAGCGGCTGTCGCGGTAGCCGAAGGCGCACTCGTCGTTCGACAGCGTCAGCTCGCGCTTCTCGGCCCGGTCGTGGACGCGCACCTCGGTGATCGTCTGGGCGACCTCCTGGCCGTAGGCCCCGACGTTCTGCACCGGCGTCGCGCCCGTGGACCCGGGGATGCCGGAGAGCGCCTCCATGCCGGCGAGCTGCTGCTCGACGGTCACCGCGACCAGGTCGTCCCAGTCCTCCCCGGCCTGCACCTCGAGGGTGTCGCCGCGCCGCTCGACGCCGCGGCTGCGGACGGCCACCACGTCGCCGTCCCACCCCTCGTCGGGCGCGACCAGGTTGGAGCCCCCGCCGAGCACCAGCAGCGGGCGGCCCGCCTCGTCGGCCTCGCGGACGGCGGCGACCAGCTCCGCGGCGTCGGTGACCTCGACCAGGCGCCCGACGGGGCCCCCGACGCCGAGGGTGGTCAGGTCGGCCAGGCGGGCACCGGAGCGGACGAGCACCGCCCCACGGTAGCCGCGGTGCGCCAGCCGCCCGCGGCGGCGGACTACCCTCCGGACCGGTGAGCGAGGCGGGCAGCGAGCACAAGCGCCGGGCGAGCCTCGCCCCCCGGCGGGCCACCCCCCGGCTGGCCGCCGGCCGGGCACGCGCCCTGGGCCTGCCCACCCGGGGGACGACGAACGCCAACCGGCTGCGCCGGGTCGACCGGTGGATCCAGGCCACCCAGGTGCCGCGGCTGCGCGACGCGGCCCGGCCGCTGGTGGTCGACCTCGGCTACGGCTCCTCGGCGGTCACCACGCTGGAGCTGGCCGAGCGGCTGGCACCCGAGGTCCCCGGCCTCGAGGTGGTCGGCCTGGAGATCGACCCCGCCCGGGTGGCCGCCGTCGCCGACGACCGCGACCCGCCCCGCGTCGACTTCCGCGTGGGCGGCTTCGAGCTGGCCGGGCTGAGCCCGGTCCTGGTGCGGGCGTTCAACGTCCTTCGCCAGTACGACGAGGCGTCCGCGGCGCGGGCCTGGGAGACGATGTGCGCCGCCCTCGGCCCGGGCGGGGTGCTCGTCGAGGGCACCTGCGACGAGTGGGGACGGCGGGCGACCTGGGTGGCGCTGGACGCCGACGGGCCGCTCACCCTCACCCTGGCCGCCCGGGTGGCCGACCTCGACCGGCCGTCGGACCTGGCCGAGCGGCTGCCCAAGGCGCTCATCCACCACAACGTCCCCGGCCGGCCGGTGCACGCCCTGCTGCAGGCCCTGGACGCCGCCTGGGCAGCCGCCGCGGGCCTGTCCACCTTCGGACCCCGGCAGCGGTGGACGGCGGCGGTGCAGGCGCTGGCCGACGACGGCTGGCCCCTGGTCGGGTCCACGCGGCGCTGGCGGCACGGGGAGCTGACCGTGCGCTGGTCCGCGGTCGCGCCGGCGTGAGACGCGGCGAGCGGCCCGCGGTCGTCCCGCCCGGTCCCACGCCGGTCGAGGGCGGCACCGCCGAGCTCCTGGGCGACGCCGACCGCGACGGGTCGTGGGTGCTCGTCGTCGACGGCACGCCGCAGTCGCACGTCGACCTCGACGACCCCGCCCACCTGGAGTTCGAGTACGTCCGGCGGATGGGGCACGTGCTCGACCTGGCCGCGCCCGAGGGCGAGCCGGTCGACGCCGTCCACCTCGGCGGGGGCGCACTCACCCTGGCCCGCTACCTGGCGGTGACCCGGCCGGGGTCGCGCCAGCGCGTGGTCGAGGTCGACGAGCGGCTCACCGACCTCGTCCGCGCCCACCTGCCGCTGCCGCGGGGGGCGCGCGTCCGGGTCCGGGCCGCGGACGCCCGCGCCGGGCTCGCCGCGCTGCCCACCGGCAGCGCCGACGTCGTCGTCAGCGACGTGTTCGCCGGCGCCCGGACGCCGGCCCACCTGACCACCGTGGAGTACGCCGCCGAGGCACGGCGGGTGCTGCGGCCGGGTGGCGTGCTCACCGCGAACGTCGCCGACGGCCCGCCGCTGCGCTTCGCCCGCGGCCAGGTGGCCACGCTGCGGGCGGTGTTCGCGCACGTCTGCGTGCTGGCCGAGCCGGGCACGCTGCGCGGCCGGCGCTTCGGCAACCTGGTGGCGGTGGCCTCCGACGCGCCGCTGCCGGTGGCCGCGCTGACCCGGCGGTGCGCTGCCGACCCGATGCCGGCACGGGTCGTCGCCGACGACGACCTGGCCCGGTTCGCGGGCAGCGCGGGGCCGGTGCACGACCCGGAGGCCCAGCCCTCCCCCGAGCCGCCTCCGGGTGTCTTCGGCCGTTGACCAGGGTCCTCCCCGATGCCGGCTGCGCGCCGCCGCGCCTAGGGTCGGGCCATGACCTACCCCGCCCCGCGCCGACTGGCCCGCGACACCCGCAACAAGATGATCGCCGGCGTCTGCTCCGGCATCGCCCGCCGTTACGGCATCTCGACGGGCGCCCTGCGACTGGCCTTCGTGATCTCCTGCATCCTGCCCGGGCCGCAGTTCATCGCGTACCTGGTGCTGTGGGTGCTCATGCCGCGCGACGACCGGTACTGACCCGGCCGCCGGCGGTCACCAGGAGTTGTTGCCCCGCTGGACGCCGCGCACGGCGGGCCGCACGTCGACGAGGTAGACGACGACGGCGATGACCGCGGGCAGGCCGAGGAAGGTCATCGGCCCCTGGGAGTACAGGATCACGCCGGCCAGCGCGGTGATGGCGACCCAGGCCGGCTTGGTGAGCTTGCCGGCGGCGACGTAGCCGGCGGCGGGGCGCACGACCGCGTCGACGAGTGCCCAGACGGCCACCGCCAGCAGCAGCCAGGACAAGCTCAGGAGCAGGAGCGCGTCGAACGCCATGCGGGCAGGGTACCCGCCCGGCGGGTGCGCCCCACCCCTCCGACGGGGCAGGTCGCCCCGGACGGCACAGGGCCCCGGAGCGCGGGTGCAGCTCCGGGGCCCTGGGCCGTGGTGTCCCGACGTCAGGCGTCGGTCTTCTTGGTGGTGCGGGTGCGGGTCACGCGGGCGGTGGCCGTGGTGCCGGCGCCCTCGGCGGCCGGGGTGGTGCGCTTGGCCGGCTTGCGGGCGGGCTTGGCCGGGGCCTCCTCCGCGGTGCCCTCGAGCGCGGCCTTGGCGCTGTCGGCGGCCTCGTCGACGGCCTTCTCGGCCTTGGCGGTGGCCTTGGCGGTCCGCGAGGCGGCCTTCTGGACCAGCGAGGTCACCTCGTCGGAGGCCTCGGTGACGGCCTCGGCGGTCTCCTCGAGGACCTCCTCGACGGCGTCCTCGACGCGGTCGACGGCTCGCTCGGTGCGGGCCACGAACCGGCGGAAGCCCGGCTGGCGGCGCAGCTCCTCGAGGACCTCGGCGCCGCGCTCGGCGAGCTGCTCGACGGTGGTGAGGGCCTGGGTGCGGGCCTGCTCGACCAGCTCGGCCACGGTGCTCGCGACCGCGTCGGGGCGGACGGCGGTGACCAGCTGGCGGCTGGCGCCGCGGGCGCGGTCGGCGGCCTGCTCGGCGCGGGTGCGGGCCTCCTTGGCGGCCAGGTCGACCTGGACCTGGGCCTCGCCGGGGAGGGCCTCGGCGCGCGAGCGCAGCGAGGTCAGCACGGTGCGGGCCTGCTCGAGGGCGAGGTCACCGGCGCCGACGGCGGCCAGCAGCGGGGTGCGGCCGCGCTCGGCGACCTGCTTGAGGGTGTCGGTGGTGCTCATGCGGACTCCTTGGAGGGGTGCGGCGCCGGAGGGGCTCCGGCCGGGTGGTCCTGGGTGGTGCTCGGGGCGTCGGCCGCGGCCGTGCCGCCGGTGGCGGCGTGCTCGCGGACGTAGGTCTCGTACAGCTCGAGCAGCACGGCCCTGTGCCGCTCGGAAAGGTGCTCGTCGGAGCGGATCGCCGCGACGGTGTCGGGGTTGCCGGCGCGCCGGTCGAGCATCCCCGCCTGCTCGTAGAGCGACTCGGCGGAGATCTTCAGGCCGCGGGCGATGGCGGCCAGGATCTCCGCCGACGGCTTGCGCAGCCCCCGCTCCACCTGCGACAGGTAGGGGTTGCTCACGCCGGCCGTGCGGGCGAGCTCGCGCAGGGACACCCGGGCGGCGTTGCGCTGCTCCCGGATGTACTCACCGACCTGCGAGCGCACCGCCGAGACCTGCTGGGCCTCGGCCGCGACGGTGCCGGCGAGCTGGTCCACCTTCTCGCGGACCGACCTCACCTGGCCGCTCACGAACTCGCCGGGCCCCTGCACGTACTCGACGGTAGGCAGGGGTGCTAGCTCTTGCAAGCGCAGCAGCTAGCACGGCCCCGTGAGACCCCTCACACCCGGCGTGTCGCGGTCAGCCGCCGAGCACCGCGGAGGGCCGGACCTCCCCGACGACGCCGTCCCCACCGGTCACGGGCGTGACCGCCCAGCGCGCGAGTGCCCCGGCGGGGACCCCGAGGTGGTGCTGCAGCAGCGCGGCGAGCACCGGCGTCCGCCCGCGGTCACCGCCGTCGTCGAGCTTGAGCGCCACCGCGCCGCGCCCGGGCAGTGCCGCGACGTGCACACCGTCGGCGCCGCCCTTGACCAGCAGGCCGGGGACGGCGGTCATCAGGTCGGTGTCCTCGCGGCCGGTGCCGGCGACGTACCAGGGGTGTGCCCGCACCGCGTCGGCCACCGCGCGCTCGGGGCTGCCCTCGGGCGCGGCCACCAGGGAGCCGACGCCGCGCGCCAGCCCGGTGAGCGACAGGCCGTGCTGCGGGGCGCCGCACCCGTCGACGACGACGGCGGCCACCGGCTCACCGGCCGCCTCGCCCAGCCGGGCCTCGATCGCCTGCTGCAGCGGGTGGTCGCGGTCCAGGTAGCCCTCGGTGGGCCAGCCGGCGGCGACGCAGGCCGCGAGCATCGCGGAGTGCTTGCCGGAGCAGTTCATGGCCAGCCGCTCGGGGGCGCGGCCGGCCACCAGCCAGGCGGCGCGGGTGGGCTCGTGCCCGGGCAGCGCCGGCGGGCAGCCCAGCGCCTCGGGCCCCAGCCCGGCCGAGGCGAGCACCGCCGCGGCGAGGTCGCGGTGGCCGTCCTCGCCGGCGTGCGAGCCGGCCGCGATGGCCAGCTCCTCGCCCGAGCGGGGCCGCCAGCCGGCGGCGAGGTAGGCGGTGGCCTGCACCGGCTTGTTCGCCGAGCGCGGCAGCACCGGGCGGGCGACGTCCCCGGCCGACCAGCGCACGTCCCCCTCGGGGCCGACGACGACGGCCGCGCCGCGGTGCACCGACTCCAGGAACCCCGAGCGCCGCACCTCGACCAGCACCGGCGCGTCGGGCCAGGAGAGGACCTCCTCGCCCCCCGCCACTCTCGAGCTCGCGGCGGGACCCTGCGAGGAGGCCGTCACCGGCCCTCGTCGGCGAGCAGGGCGGCGACGTCGGCCTCGCCGTTGCGGTAGCGCCGGGCCAGCTCGCCGGCGAGGGCGTCCATGACCTGCTGCACGCCGCGGCGCCGCTCGGAGAGCTGGCCCTCGGCGGCAGCGAGCGCGCGGGCGGCCCGCTCCAGGTCGGCGTCGGCGAGACCCATGACGTCGGAGAGGTCGACGTCCGGGGTCAGGCCGTGCACCCAGGACTCGTACTCCTCGGGAGAGGCCGGCTGCACCGTCTGGTGCCGGCCCAGGCCGTGGGCGGGGCCGCGGCCCTTCTCGGCGAGGATCTCCGGCAGCAGGTCCACCAGCGAGCGGCCGTCGTGCTCGGCGCGCCGCTGCAGCTCGCGGCGGACGATGTCGAGCCGGCCCTGCAGCAGCCGCCGGGTGTAGGAGAGGTTGACCTCCTCCTGCTCGGCCCGGCGGCGCAGCACCCGCACGTCGGCCATGGAGCGGTGCTCGACGTCCTGGAGGAAGGCCGGGTCGAGCAGTTCGTCGACGGCCGCTCCGCCGGCGGGCGTCGGGTGAGGGATCGCGGAGGTCACCGCCCGATGGTGGCAGACCGCACCGCCCGGACCCGGTCGCGGGCGGCCGTCCGGGTGTCGTCGGCCTCCTCGGCGAGGTCGTCGGGGTCGAGTGCGGCTCGCGAGCCGCCGACGGCGAGGTCGGCGTCGGCGGCCACCGACCGCTTGACCAGGGCGAGCGCGACGGCACCGAGCTCGTGGTGGCGGACGACGCTGCCCACCCGGCCGACCTCGCGGGTGCCCGAGAGCACCGGCGTCCCGGGGGCGGGCAGGTCCTCGCTGACGCCGTCGAGGTGCAGCAGTGCCAGCCGCCGCGGGGGGCGGCCGAGGTTGTGCACCCGCGCGACCGTCTCCTGCCCGCGGTAGCACCCCTTCTCCAGGTGGACGGCGGTGCGGAGCCACTCCAGCTCGTTGGGGATGGTGCGGTGGTCGGTGTCCACGCCGTGGCGCGGGCGGCGGGCCTCGACGCGCAGCGCCTCGTAGGCGTCCAGGCCGGCGCTGCCGGCACCGGCCGCGGTCAGCGCGTCGGCCCGGCCGGCGAGCGCGTCGCGGGGCACGAGCAGGTCGAACGCGGTGGCGCCGCCGTCGCCGAGGGACGGCACGCGGCGCACCCAGCCGCCGTCGGGCAGCGCGGCGACCGCGTACGCGTCCTCCGGGGCGGGCAGGCCGGCGGCGGCGAGCACCTCGGGCGCCCGCGGGCCGACGAGGGAGAGGAGCGCCCAGGCATCGGTGACCAGCGCCGGCTCGACGCGGAGCATGAACACCATCCGCTGGAGGAAGGTGAGCAGCTCCGCACCCGTGCCCGGCTCGACGTCGGCCCAGGTGGTACCGCCGAGCTCGGCCAGGACGAGGTGGTGCTCGACGTGGCCGTGCGGAGAGAGGACCAGCGCCTCGGTGCCGGTGCCGTCGGCGAGCCGTTCGAGGTGCTGGCTGGTCAGGCTGTGCAGCCAGGTCAGCCGGTCGACCCCGGGGACGGTGAGCACGTCGCGGTCGCTGCGGTCGACCAGGCCGGCGCCCTCGGCCAGCAGCCGCTGCTCGCGCAGCGGGTCGCCGTAGTGGACGGCGACCCGGTGGGCGGCGACGGTCGCGCCCTCGGCGACGACGGCGCCCGGTCGCTGTGCCAGCGGTGAGGTGGTGGTCATGCGTTCTCCGTCTCGGCTCCCCTGCATCGGCGGCACGTCCCCGACAGCGCGACGTGCCCCACGTCCACCGTGAAACCCAGCTCGGCGGCCAGACGTTCCGCCGCCTCGTCGAGCAGCGCCGGGTCGGCCGAGGCGATGTCACCGCACGAGGCGCACACCACGTGCAGGTGCGGGTGCTCGGAGGCGTGGTAGACCGGCGCCCCCTTGCCCAGGTGGGTGTGCCAGACCAGGCCGAGCTTCTCGAGCAGCTCGAGCGTGCGGTAGACGGTGGAGGTGTCGGGCGCCGCGCCGCCGGGGCCGGCCTGCTCCCGCAGCCGCGCGCCGATGGCCTCGGGCGTGGCGTGGTCGAGGTCGGAGACGGCCGCGAGCACCTGCTGGCGCTGCGGCGTCAGCCGCAGGCCCTGGGCCCGCAGCCGCTCCCCCAGCGGCGCGGGGCCGCGCTCGGATGCCACGACGTCGAGCGTAGTTCCGGCCGACTCAGGCGACGGCGCTGCGGGCGCCGGCCAGCACCCGCTGCAGCGCCTCCAGGTACCGCGGCGGGACGGCGTGCGCACCCCGCGGGGCGAGGAACCGGGCGACGGTGGCCCCGGTGACCTCCGCGGCCGCGGCGGCCTCGGCACCCAGGGCCCGCACCACCGGCGCGTCACCCCACGAGAGGCTGGCCGCCAGGTGCGCCATCGCGGCGGCGCTCTCGGCGCGCTCCCCCACGCAGTCGAACGGCTTCTCGGTGGCCCACAGCTTCCGGAACCCGTCGGCCAGCGACGCGTCGTCCAGGGGGTTGCCGCCGAACACCGCCACCGCCTCCTCCGGGCGGAGGAACACCGCGAAGCACAGGAACGTGAAGAGGCACTTGTCGCAGTGCAGGCACCAGCGCTGCTCGGCCTGCCCGCCCGTGTGGCGCTGGGTGTAGGAGCGGTTGCAGCTGAGGATGGACGTGCGCAGCGGCAGGGCGGCGACGGCGGCCACCGTGGCGAGCTCGGAGAGTTGCCGGGTGAGGCTGAAGTACCCGACGCCGACCTCGGCGGCGGCCGCGGCGAACAGCTGCTCGAAGGCGAAGGACTTCGAGTACTGGTGGTTGACGCCCACGCCGTCGACGGTCAGCGTCTCCTCGTCGGCCGACCGCTCGTTGGCGAACACCACGGGGCTGTGACCGCCCAGGACGGCGACCAGCGTCGAGATCGCCGAGTTGATCGCGGTCACCGGCACGTGCCCGTTGAGGCCGCCCTGCTCCGTCCGCTCGGCCAGCAGCGGGTCCAGCCTCCGGCGCACCTCGACCAGGGGAGCGCCGGCCGCGCGGGCGACGTCGCGCTGTGCGCCGGTCGGGTTGATGGCCAGCGCCGTCCCGTCGGGGATCACGACCAGTGCCAGCGCGGAGTCCTTGCCGCCGCCGACGGGCAGCAGCGCACCGCCCTCGCCGGCCGGCTCGGCGGCCTCCGGCTCCCACAGCTCGGCGTCGAACTCGACCCGGTGCGGCACCGGCAGCCGGTTGACGGCGGCGAACTCCCCCAGCCCGTCGGTGTAGGCGGCCTGCGCCACGGCGAGCTGGGCGGCGGTCACCGCCCTCTCCACGACGACCCGGCCCGGTGCGGCCAGCTTGTAGTAGCTGGTGCCCATGACCAGGTGGACGAGGTCCAGGGCCGCTGAGACGTGGAGGGGCATCCGGCCGGTCACCAGCGCGGGGTCGAGGGTGAGCCGCTCGGTGAACTCGTCGTCGCCGAGCCGGTAGGTGAAGGTGGCCTCACCGGTCGCCGGGTCGAAGGTGCGGCCGGCGACGACGAAGGCGCCGGTGTCGGGAGCGCCGGCCTCAGAGCGCACGGACGCGCTCGGCGCCGGCACCGACGAGGATCTGCTCATAGGTGGCTGCCAACTCCTCGAAGTCGCGGAAGCGGTTGTAGCTGGGGGCGCCGGGCGAGAGCAGCACGACGCCACCGGGCGGGGTGGTCGCGATCGCGCTCGCCACCGCCTCCTCCAGCGACGCCGTCTCGGTCACCCGCACCGGGACGCCGGCGGCCTCCCGGCGGACGTCGGCGGCCAGCCGGGCCCCGGTGTCGGGGACGGTGAGCAGCGCGACCTCCTCCCGCCGGTCCACCAACGCACGGGCCAGGCCGGTGTAGTCCAGGCCGCGGTCCTGCCCGCCGGCGACCAGCGTGACGGGCCGGCCGGCCAGCGCGTCGAGGGCGGCCAGCACCGACACCGGGGTGGTGGAGAGCGTGTCGTCGACGAAGGTGACCCCGCCCAGCGCCGCCACCGGCGAGAGCCGGTGCGGCAGCGCCCGGAACGCGGCGACGGCGCCGGCCACCGCGTCGGCGCACGCGGCGAGGTCGGCGCCCGTCAGGGCGGCGGCGGCCAGCGCCACCTCGAGGTTGCTGCGGTTGTGCGCGCCGGGCAGGTGCACCGGGACGACGCGGCCGGCCAGGCCGGGCGGGACCACCTCGGCCGGGTCGACCAGCTGCGCGGGGTCGAGGTACCGCTCGGCCAGCGGCCGCGCCTGCGCGCTGACCGCCACCGACCGCTGCGGGCAGGCGCCGAAGACCCGCAGCTTGTCGCGGTAGTAGGTCTGCACCGAGCCGTGCCAGTCGAGGTGCTCGGGCGCCAGCGAGGTGAGCGCGCCGCGGCCGGCGAAGTCGGGGACGGCGGCGGCCTGGTAGCTGGAGACCTCGACGACGAGGGTCCGGTCGGCCCCGTCGTCGTCGAGGAGGACGTCGAGCAGCGGCGTGCCGATGTTGCCCACGTGCACCGCCGGCCGGCCGGCCGCGGTGAGGACGGCGGCGGCCAGGGCGCTGGTGGTGCTCTTGCCCTTCGTGCCGGTGACGCAGAGGACCGGGACCCCGCGCGCCGCGGCCTCGGCCAGGGCGACACCGGTCCCCGTGGTCACGGTGGTGCGCCTGGCCAGGTCGCGGGCGTCCTCGCGGTAGGGGCTGATGCCGGGCGAGCGGAACACCACGTCGCAGCCGGCCAGGTCGGCGACCCCGGCCGCGGCGGTGACCCCCGCCGGCAGCGTCGTGAGGTCCAGGGGGCGGCTGTCGGCGACGAGCACCCCCGCGGCACCGGCGGCGAGCGCGGCCCGGACGGCGGCGCGCCCCTCGCGGCCGTGGCCCCAGACGCCCACCCGCCGGCCGGCCAGCTCGCCCAGCCGGAGGGACCCCTCCCGCGGCGGCGGGGCGGGGCGGTCGTCCACGGCGACCACTCTACGGACCGGTCCGGTCCACGGACGGCGACGACGGGTCCGCGCCGCTAGGGTGGGCGGCAGGTGTGCCGGGAAGTCTGGTCGGCGGTGCCGCACCCGACCCCTCCCCCTGGAGCCGCTCCATGAACGCCCCCCACGGATCCACCCGCGTCTTCGCCCGCGGCTCCTGGGCCGAGGCCAGCCGCATCGCCGACGTGCTGCGCAAGGAGACCGTCGGGGGCGTCCTCCTGCTCGTCGGCACCGTCGTCGCGCTGGTCTGGGCCAACTCGCCCTGGGCGGCCTCCTACGAGGCGCTGCGCGACACCCGTGTCGGCCCGGCATCGCTGCACCTGGACCTGACTCTGGGCACCTGGGCCGCCGACGGCCTGCTGGCGGTCTTCTTCTTCGTCGCGGGGCTCGAGCTCAAGCGGGAGTTCGTCGCCGGCGACCTGCGCGACCCGCGGCGAGCGGCCCTGCCGGTCGCCGCGGCCGTCGGCGGCATGGTGGCGCCGGCGGTGCTCTACACCCTGCTCAACCTCGGGGGCGACGGCGCGCTGCGCGGCTGGGCCATCCCCACCGCCACCGACATCGCCTTCGCGCTCGCCGTGCTGGCGGTCATCAGCACCCACCTGCCGAGCGCGCTGCGCACGTTCCTGCTGACCCTCGCCGTCGTCGACGACCTGCTGGCCATCACGATCATCGCGGTCTTCTACACGACGTCGCTGGCCGCGGGGTGGCTGGCGCTCGCACTCGTCCCGCTCGCGGTCTTCGGGTTCCTCGTGCAGAAGCGCATCCGCTCGTGGTGGCTGCTCCTGCCGCTGGCGGCGCTGACCTGGGTGTTCGTGCACGAGTCGGGCGTGCACGCGACGGTGGCCGGTGTGCTGCTGGCCTTCACCGTGCCGGTCGTCCGCAGCGAGGCCGCCGGCGGCCCAGGGGCGGGCCCGGGCATGGCCGAGCACTTCGAGCACCGGTTCCGGCCCCTGTCCGCCGGCGTCGCGGTGCCCCTGTTCGCCTTCTTCGCCGCGGGGGTCACCGTCGGCGGGCTGTCCGGACTGGTGGAGTCCCTCGGCGACCGCGTGGCGCTGGGCATCGTCGTCGGTCTGGTCGCGGGCAAGGTCCTCGGGATCGTCGGTGCGAGCTGGCTGGTCACCCGGTTCACCCGCGCCGAGTTCGCCGACGAGCTGGGCTGGCCCGACCTGGTGGGGGTCGCGCTGCTCGGCGGCATCGGCTTCACCGTCTCGCTGCTGATCGGCGAGCTGGCCTTCGGGGCCGGCA
The DNA here is from genome assembly GCF_900115505.1 of Geodermatophilus dictyosporus. Taxonomy (GTDB): domain Bacteria; phylum Actinomycetota; class Actinomycetes; order Mycobacteriales; family Geodermatophilaceae; genus Geodermatophilus; species Geodermatophilus dictyosporus. Next base: position 671,409 of record NZ_FOWQ01000002.1, read on the forward strand.
GCGAGCGCGACGACCACGTGAAGGTCGGCGTCCTGGTCGGGACCCTGCTCTCGGCGCTGCTGGCCACCGTCGTGCTGCGGCTGCGCAACCGCCGCTACCGGCGCATCGAGGAGCTCGAGACCCTGGACGCCGACTCCGACGGCATCCCCGACGTCTTCCAGCGCGGCACGGTCCGCGACGAGGCCGACCACGACCCCGACTGGCGCGGGGCGCCACCCCCCGGGCGGACCGCGGGCGGTTCCGCCGACGGCTGAACAACGACGTTGCCGAACCTCCGGAAGGCGACGTACCGTCGAGGTACACGAGAGGGGAGGTGGTCCGAACAATTGAATTCTTATCGGACTCGTGAGGTGGCTGTCCGCTAGCCGCCGTCCAGATGGGCCGCCCGTTCGGACTGGAACCCGAACGCCGGCATCCTGATCGCCCGTCCGTCGCACGGCGGCGAGCGAGAACCGGACAGTCACCCGACCCCCGGGCCGCCGACCTCGTCCAGTCGGCCCGTGTGCAGCCTCCACCCGGTGGTGGCGCCACGGAGCAGCCCGGGGGTCGTCCGTCCCCTGGGTACGGATCGACCCAGCCGAGCACGCCGGAGGACCGCGCGGCCGTGGAGACCGTCTCGCGCACCGCGCCGGCCGGCCGCTGGGTCGCCGAGGCGGTCCGCGCCGCTCCCCCCGACACCGTCGCCGCCCTGGTGCCGGCCCGCTTCCCCGCCTACGCGCGGGTCTTCCACCCCGCCGTCCGCTACGACGGCGACGACGACGTCTTCGTCCGGTGGGACGAGGTGGCCGCGGCCAACGGCACCAGCCCGCACCGGCTCATGCAGTGGCCCGGCGTCACCGGTTCCTGGGACCACGTCAGCGAGGCCGACCAGCCGGGACTGTGGAACGACGCGCCCGCCGAGGGGCACCTCGTCGAGCACGTGGCCCGCGAGATCGCCGCCGTCCTCGCCGGCGAGACCACCACGCCCGGCGAGTGCTGGTTCGGCTGGGACGACGACGGCGCCGCCGACCTGCCCCGGCTGCGCCTCCCCCGCGTCGACCTGCTGCTGGTCCGCGGCCCGGTGGAGCGCGCCGCGGTCAACTTCGCGCCCGAGCCGCGCGAGCAGAGCGCAGCCCTGTGGTGGCCGGCCGACCGGTCCTGGTGCGTGGCCACCGACCCGGCCCTGATGAGCACCTACGTCGGCGGCAGCGTCGACGCCGTCGACGCGCTGCTGGCCACCCGGCTGGAGGTCGCGCCCGCACTGCCGGGCGACCCCGTCAGGCCCGACAGCGACCCGGTGAACCCGGTCGAGCCCCGCTAGAGCTGCGCGAGCTCGGCCTCGAGGTCGTCGAGGCCCAGCGACCCCTGTGACAGCGCCGCCATGTGCCAGGCCCGGAGGTCGAAGTCCGCCCCGCGGGCCCGCTGCGCGGCCGCCCGGCCGGCCAGCCACGCGCGCTCGCCGAGCTTGTAGCTGATCGCCTGGCCGGGCAGGCCCAGGTAGCGGACCAGCTCGCTGTCGAGGAAGGCCGGCTCGCTGCCCAGGTGCTCGCCGGCGAAGGCGCGCGCCAGCTCCGGCGTCCACGGGCGGCCCCGGTGCGCGGCCAGCACGCCCTCGGCGTCGTCCGGGACCGGCAGCCGCAGGTGCATGCCGATGTCGATGACGACCCGGATCGCGCGCAGCTGCTGGGCGTCGAGGTAGCCCATCCGGGCGCCGGGCTCGGTGAGGTACCCGAGCTCGTCCATGAGCCGCTCGGCGTAGAGCGCCCAGCCCTCGACGTTGGCGCTCACCGAGCCCAGCGACGCCTGGTAGGTGGACAGGTCGCCGGCGACGTGCACCCACTGCGCCAGCTGCAGGTGGTGGCCCGGGACGCCCTCGTGGTACCAGATCGAGACCAGGTCCCACAGCGGGAACCGGGTGCGCCCGAGCGTGGGCAGCCAGGTCCGGCCGGGGCGGGAGAAGTCGTGCGACGGCCGGGTGTAGTACGGCGCGGCCGCGCTCCCGGGCGGGGCGATCACCGCCTCCACCCGGCGCACCGGCGCGGCGAGGTCGAAGTGCGTGCCGTCGAGGGCCTCGATCGCCTCGTCCATCATCGCCTGCAGCCGCCGGCGCACCTCCTCGACGCCCTCCACCGCCGGGCCGTGCTCGCCGAGCCAGGCCATGGCCTCCTTCGGCGTCGACCCCGGGCGCAGCGCCCGGGCCTCGGCCTGCTGCTCGGCCAGGATCCGCCGGTGCTCCGCCCAGCCCCACGCGCAGGCCTCCTCCAGGCCCTGCCCGGCGCCGAGGTCCGACCCGTTCCAGCGGCGGGCGGCGACCGCGTACCGGTCGCGGCCGACGGCGTCCGGGGTGCCCTCGGCCTGGGGTGCGTAGGTGTCGCGCAGGAAGTCGCGCACCTCGGCCACGGCGGCGTCGGCGGCGCGGGCGGCGGCGTCGAGCTCGCCGCGCAGCGCGTCGGGACCGGCCGCGGCCAGGCCGGCGAAGAACGGCCCGGACAGCCACTCGCCGAGCTGGCCGACGACGGTGGAGACCTGCCGGGGCGCGACGAACAGGCCGCGCCGGGCACCCTCGGTCAGCGTCTGCACGTAACCGCGGTAGGCCTCGGGCACCCGGGCCAGGCGGCGGGCGACGACCGCCCAGTCGTCGTCGGTGGCCGTCGGCATGAGCAGGAAGACCTGCCGGATCGAGTGCACGGGGCTGAACAGGTTCGACAGCGCCCGGAAGCCCTCGCCGGCCTCGTCCGCGGCGAGCTCCGCGCCCAGCCGCTCCCGCAGCAGCCGGGCGCAGCGGCGCTCGACCGGGTCGTCCCCCAGCGCGGGCTCGGCGGTGAGGACGGCGTCGAGCTCGGCGAGCGTGCGCCGGGTCAGCTCGGCGTCGGCCTCCAGGCCCGCGGGACTCGGGTCGGGCAGCCGGTCGTCGCCCGGGCGGGTGCCGAGGGAGGTGGCGACGATCGGGTCGAGGTCGCAGACGGCGTCGACGTAGCGGTCGGCCACCTGCCGGGGCGTGCGCACCGGGCCGCTCACCGGAGGCGCTCCAGGCGGGCCGACATGGTCGGCCGCAGCGGGGTGTCGGCCCCGGCACGGTCGATCGCGTACATCAGCGCGCCCTCGACGATGCCGTAGAGCCGGACGGCGCGGGTGGTGTCCGGGGCGTCGGGCGTGCGCGCCACCACGTCGCTGCTGAGCTCCCAGCTGGTGGTGCTGCGCGCCGTCCCCACGTAGAGCTCGACGACGCCCTCGGGGCTGGCCACCAGCAGCTCGACGTCGTCCTGGCCGCGGGGGCGCCAGAAGCCCGACTCCCGGGCACCGGGCCCCTCGACCCGGCCGTCGTCGCCGACCAGCCAGCTGCGGGCCTCGTAGGCGAGGAAGTCGCGGCCGTCGTGGGCGAAGCGCACCCACTGGCCGAACCGGCGGTCCCCGGCCCCGCCGCCGGCGAGGACGCCCTCCCCGTGCCACTCCCCCAGCAGGGGCAGCACCGAGAGGAGCGCCGGGGACACCTCCGGCCCCTCGCGGACGTCGACGGTGTCGACGACGGGCAGTTCGGTCGGGCCGGTCACCGGCCGGCGTCCCGGGCAGACATGCCGGTCACGGTAGTCGGCGCGGTGCAGCGCCTCAGCGGCCGCGGGACGGGCGCCCCGGAGGGGACGGCGGCACACGGGGTCCCTCCCGCCCGGCGCCCCGCCCGGGGCGGGCCAGCCGCCGTGCCGCGACCAGGCAGGCGAGGGCGCCCAGCGCGGCGAGCGCGACGAGGACCCAGGCGGCGACCACGCCGCCACGGTAGGCGCGCGGCCCGGCTCCGGGCGGCCGGACGCACCGGGCGGGGAGGATGGGCCGGTGCCGTTCACCGGGAGCCACCCCGCCGCGGTGCTCCCGTTCCTGCGCACCGGGCTGCCGGCGTCGGCGCTGGTGGCCGGCAGCCTCGCCCCGGACCTGCCCCTCTACCTGCCCGGCATGCCGGAGTGGCCGACGCACGGGGCACTGGCGGTGGTCACGCTCGACGTCGTCCTCGGTGGCGTGTTGTGGGCGCTGTGGCACGGCCTGCTGGCCGCGCCGGCGCTGGCCGCCGCCCCGGCCGGGCTGCGCCGCCGGGTGACCGCCCGGGTGGGGCTCCGGCCGCGGCTGGGGTCGGTCCGGGCGGTCGCGGCGCTCGTCGCGGCGCTGGCCCTCGGAGCGGCGACGCACGTCGGCTGGGACCAGTTCACGCACTGGTGGGGGTGGGGCACCCGCCGGCTGCCGCTCCTGCGCGCGCCGGTGGGCCACCTCGCCGGCGAGGACTGGTACGGCTACGACATCGCCCAGCACGCGAGCACCGTGCTGGGCGCGGTCGTGGTCGCCGGCTGGCTGGCCGTCTGGTGGCGGCGGACGCCGGCCGGCCCGGGCGACCTGCGGGACACCGCCTGGCCGGTGTGGGCGGGCCTGCTCGGGCTGGGGGCGCTGGCCGGGGGGGCCGCCGCCGTCCGGGCGCCCGACGTCCTCCGGGCGGGCGTCGCCGGGGCCACGACCGGGGGGGCGGTGATGGCGCTGGCCGCCGGCCTGGCGGCCGCGACCTGGCACGTGCGGAACCGGCTGCGCTCCTGAACCGGTCCCGGCACGTGTGGGACACGCCGGGTGTGGGGCACCCTGGGGAACCGGCACGCCCACGACGCAGGGAGGAGGACGCCGCCATCGACGGCCGACGGACCGCTCCGGACGGCGCCTCCCTGCGCGCGGTGGAGGCCGAGCTGACCCGGACGGCAGCCCGCTACGAGCGGCTGCTGTCCACCGTCGCCGACGGCATCTACGGCCTCGACCGGGACGGGCGGGTGGAGTTCGCCAACCCCGCCGCCGAGCGGATCACCGGTCGCAGCGCCGCCGAGCAGCTGGGGCACGACCAGCACCGGCTCCTGCACGCGTTCCGGCCCGACGGCTCCCCCTACCCGCGGGAGGAGTGCCCGGTGTGGCGGGCGCTGAGCACCGGGCAGGCGGTCTCCGCCGACGACGAGGTGTTCTGGCGCGCCGACGGCACGCCGGTGCCGGTCGAGCTCGTCGCCGTCCCGGTGGTGGAGGACGGCGAGGTGACCGGCGTCGTCGTCTCCGTCCGTGACCTCACCGACCGGCTCGCCGCCCGCCGCCAGGCCGCGGAGCTGCAGCGGCTGGCCGCGCAGAACGCCGCCGAGCGGGCACTGTCGGACCGGCTGCAGCGGGCGCTGCTGACCCCGCCCCCCGAGCCCGACCACCTGCACGTCGTCGTCCGCTACCGGCCGGCCGCGCACGGTGCCCGGGTCGGCGGCGACTGGTACGACGCGTTCCTCCAGCCCGACGGTGCCACGGTGCTGGTCATCGGTGACGTCGTCGGCCACGACAGCGCCGCGGCCGCCGCGATGGGCCAGCTCCGCGGGCTGGTGCGGGCACTGGCCTGGGACAACGACGAGACACCGGCGCAGACGCTCGGCCGGGTCGAGCGCGCCGCCCGCGGGCTGGCGGTGAGCACCCTGGCCACGGCCGTCCTCGCCCGCATCGAGCGGCTGCCCGACGTCCCGGTGGCCGGGGTGCGCCGGCTGCGGTGGAGCAACGCCGGCCACCTGCCACCGCTGCTGCTCGCCCCCGACGGGTCGACCACGCTGCTGGAGACCCGGCCGGACCTGATGCTGGGCGTGGATCCCGCCGCCCCGCGCCACGACCACACCGTCGACCTGCCCGACGGCTCCACCCTGCTGCTGGTCACCGACGGCCTGGTCGAGCTGCCGGGCATGCACCTCGACGAGGGCCTCGCCGCGCTGCGGGAGGCGCTGCGCGACCTGGGCGAGGAGCCGCTGGAGAGCCTCTGCGACACGCTGCTGGCGCGGCTGGTGCCCGGGCCGGGACGGGACGACGTCGCACTCGTCGCCGTCCGCACCCACCCCGAGGACCGCCCGCGCCCGCCCGAGGCCGGCCCCAACCGGCTGCCGCCCGGCGTGGAGTGACCGGCCGCGCCCGGACCCCCGGACGCGCCCGTGCCCGCCCCGGCGCTGCCGGGACGGGCACGGGTGCGGACCGGTCGGGATCCGTCGTCCTCCCCCACCGCCCACGGTGAGGGAGACGCGCCACGATCGGTCACCTGGTCATCGCCCGGTCACTGGTCGAGGACGACGGTGGTCTCGTTCAGGCCGACCTCGGCGGAGACGGTGCGCTCGCCGCGGCCGGACGGCGCCAGCGAGCGCAGCTTCCACTCCCCGGGGGCGGCGAAGAAGCGGAACTCGCCCTCGGGGCTGGTGACCACCTCGGCGGTGAACTCGTCCGTGGCGTCCAGCAGCCGGACGTAGGCACCGGCCACCGGGGCGCCGTCGTGCCAGACCTGGCCCTGGATCACCGTCTGGGTGCTCAGGTCGATGCCGGCGAGGGCACCGCCCTGCTTCGGGGCACCGCACACCGGGCTCAGGCCCCCTTCTCGATCGGGACGCCGACGAGGGAGCCGTACTCGGTCCAGGAGCCGTCGTAGTTCTTGACGTTGTCGTGGCCGAGCAGCTCGCGCAGCACGAACCAGGTGTGGCTCGAGCGCTCACCGATCCGGCAGTAGGCGATGGTGTCCTTCGAGGTGTCCAGGCCGGCGTCGGCGTAGAGCTTGGCCAGCTCGTCGTCGCCCTTGAAGGTGCCGTCCTCGTTGGCCGCCTTGCTCCAGGGCACGTTCACCGCGGTGGGGATGTGGCCGGGGCGCTGCGCGCCCTCCTGCGGCAGGTGCGCGGGGGCGACCAGCTTGCCGGCGAACTCGTCGGGCGAGCGGACGTCGACCAGGTTCTTCTGGCCGATCGCGTCGACGACCTCGTCGCGGAAGGCGCGGATGGAGGTGTCGGGGTCCTTCGCCTGGTACTGGGTGGCGGGACGCTCGACGGCGTCGGAGGACAGCGGGCGGCTGTCGAGCTCCCACTTCTTGCGGCCGCCGTCGAGGAGCTTGACCTGGTCGTGGCCGTAGAGCTTGAAGTACCAGTAGGCGTAGGCGGCGAACCAGTTGTTGTTGCCGCCGTAGAGGACGACGGTGTCGTCGTTGCCGATGCCCTTGGCGCTGAGCAGCTCCTGGAACTGCTCCTTGCTGACGAAGTCGCGGCGCAGCGGGTCCTGCAGGTCGGTCTTCCAGTCCAGCTTGACCGCGCCCTCGATGTGGCCCTTGTCGTAGGCGCTGGTGTCCTCGTCGACCTCGACGAAGACGGTGCCGGGCCGGCCGAGGTGCTCCTGGGCCCAGTCGGCGGTGACGAGCACGTCGTTGCGGCTCATGGGGGGTGTTCCTCCCTGTGGTGGGTGTGCGGGCGTTCAGGCGGTGCGGGCGGGGCGGGCCCGCCGGACGGTCAGGTACAGCTCGCAGCCCAGGCAGAAGCCGGTGGCGGCGTTGAGCAGGGCCGCCACGAGGGCCAGCCCCGTGGCGACGGCGCCGAGCAGCGGCGCGCCGAGCAGGTAGCCCGCCGCGCCGACGCCGGCGAAGACGAGGCCGACGAGCTGGGCGAAGCGCACCGGCGCCTCGGGCTCGCGCTCCCGCGCCGGCCCCAGCCGCGGGGCGACGAGGGTGCGGTACAGCACCGCGTACGGGGCGTACCGCAGGCCGGCGGCGGCACCGACGGCGAAGACGGCCGCCTGCGCGACCGCCAGCCAGCCGCTCGCGGTCAGCAGGACGACGGCGAGGACGGCACTGGTGACCCACGCCGCGAAGCGGGGGCCGCGCACGTCGACCGTGCGGGCAGGACTGTGGGTCATGGATGGGCTCTCCGGACGGCGGTCAGGGCACGTCTGGGCGGAGCAGGGCCGCCCTCAGGCGGCGCGACACAGGCAGCTGCCGACGCGGCACAGGTCGACTGTGCGGCGCGAGGTCAGCAGGGTGCCCACGCGGCGAGGGTAGCCGATCACGACGGGGCCCCCGTGTGGGCGTCGACGACGGCGGTGAGCTCCTCGGGCCGGGGCGCGCCGCTGCTGCGGCCGAGCAGCCGGCCCTGGCGGTCGAGGTAGAACAGCGTCGGGGTGCGGCGGACGCCGAGCTCGCGGACGGCGTCGAGGTGGCTCTCCGCGTCGACGTGCACGTAGGCCAGGCCCGGCCGGGTCCCCTGCAGGTGCTGCAGCCGGGCACGCGTGGTCCGGCACGGCCCGCAGAACGCGGTGGAGAACTGGACGACGGTGAGGTCGGCGTCGCCGGGCCGCACGCCGAGGCCCTCGAGCACCGCGGTCGGTCCGCCCACGGTCTCCTCCTCCGCCGTCCGCACCCTGCCGTCACGGGCGCGCAGCCACCACGCCGCCACGGCGGTCAGGACCAGCGCCGCGGCGAGCACCAGCAGCCCGGTCCCGCTCATCCCCCGCCCCAACCGGAGCCGCCCGGGGGGCATTCCCGGGTCACCCGGTCAGGCGGTCGCCGCGAGGACGACGTCGGTGCCCTCGACCGCGACGCGCACCCCGTCGTCCCCCGGCGTGACCCCGGTGAGCTGCAGGTCGTAGGGCAGCCGGACCGGGTAGCGCAGGTCGAGCAGCGCGACGGCCCGGTCGACGACGAGGTCGGGGACGTCGACACCGGCCGCGGCGGCGTCCTCCACCACGACGACCAGCTCGTCGCCCTCGAGCACGACGTCGCCGGTGGCGGTGAGCGGCACCGTGTAGCCGAGCACCTCGACGGTCCGGGTCACCCGCAGCCCGTCGCCGGCGCGCTCGAGGGTGGTGTCGGCGCCGAGCTCGCGCGAGAGCAGCGCGTAGGTCAGCGTCGCCGTGCCCTGCACCCGGTCCACCGGCACCTGCTGCACCGTGCCCGTCAGCGCGTCGGACAGCGGCACGTGCACCCCGCGCAGCGTGACGTCGGCGCGGGTGCCCTCGGGCTGCCCCAGGTCGTCGGCGGTCAGCCCGATGCGCACCTCGTCGTAGCGCCCCTCCACGGCCTGGGTGAGGAACGGCCAGCCGGTGACGTCCACGTCGGGGGTGCCGCCCAGGCCGCCGGCCTCCTGCAGCGTCCGGGCGGCCTGCTCCTCGGCCACCCCCTCGGCCACCGGGTCGGCGACCAGCGCGAGCACGACCAGGAGGACCACGACGGCCAGCAGGGCACGCACGGGTCAGACCACGGCGAGGGCGAGCAGCGCCGGCGCGCAGACCGCCAGCGGCAGGACGGCGTCGCCGAGCACGCCGGCGGCCGGCCGGGCGCCGTCGGCTGACCAGGCGTCGGCGAGGGCGAACGAGGTGGCCAGACCGGCGAGGGCGGCGACCAGCCCCAGGACCAGGCCGGTGGTGACCCCGGTGACCACGTCGACCAGCGCACCGGTGCCGCTGCCCCACAGCGCGACGGCGACGCCCGCCGCCACCGCCAGCAGCATCCCGGGGACGCCGCGGCCCACGCCCTCGGCGACCGCGGGCCGCGGCAGCACGGCGTCGACCAGGTGCCCGGCGGCCAGCGCCGCGCCGACCACGAGCAGCGGCGAGCCGGCCGGGTCGGCGTCGTCCCCGGCGACGTCGGGCAGCAGGAGCAGCGCGAGCGCGCACGCTGCGGCCACCAGCAGCGCGGTGGCGCCCAGCGAGCCGACGACGTCGCGGCGCGGCGGGCGACGCAGCATCTGGTGCAGCACCGAGGCCAGCAGCGCCGGTCCGGCGACGGCGAGCACCGCCCCGGGCCCGGGGCGATCGGCCGCGGTGACCAGCAGGTCGGCGACGACGCCGGCCGCCAGCGCGAGCACCGCCACGCCCACGGCGCCGGCGGGGGCGGTGGCCGCCACCCAGCCGGCGGCCAGCGCGGCCTGCAGGACCACCACGGCGGCCAGCCGGCCCTGCTCGCCCAGCACGAGGGGCGCTCCGACCAGCAGCGCGGTCGCGCCCGCCACGGCCACGGCGGCGGCCAGCTGCCGCGCGCGCGTGGACGGCCGGGGCTCCAGCGCGGTGGTCACGCACCCTCCTCGCCGGGACCCGGCGGCGCCGGGACGGGCCGCGTCGCCTGTGATCGTGGCAGACCCCCGCCGCCCCGGCCCCGACGAACCGGACCGGCGCCGCGGCCCCGGCGTGTCGCCGTGCGGTCACGGTCACCGGACCGGCGTCGCACGTCGGCTATCCTGCTGGCTCGGTTCGACAGCGCCGTCGACAGCCTCCCCGAGGAGACGACATGCGACTCGTGCTCATGACCGCGGCGCGTCAGGCCACCACCGAGGTGCTGCCCGCCCTGGGCCTGCTCGGCCACCAGGTGCGCGTGGTGGCGCCGGAGCTGTCCAGCCTGCTCGACGGTGACTCCGGTGACGTCGTGCTCGTCGACGCCCGCCACGACCTGATCCAGGCCCGGACGCTGTGCGGCCTGCTGTCGTCCACCGGGGTGGCCTCCGCGCTGGTCGCGGTGCTCTCCGAGGGCGGGCTGGTGGCGCTGTCGGCCGACTGGGGGGTCGACGACGTCCTGCTCGACACCGCCGGCCCCGCCGAGGTCGACGCCCGGCTGAAGTGGGCCACCGCCCGCCGGCTCGCCGCCGCCACCCCGGCCGACGGCGCCGACGGCGGCGTCACCCAGGCCGGCGAGCTGGTCATCGACGAGCACAGCTACTCGGCCAAGCTCCGCGGCCGGCCGCTGGACCTCACCTACAAGGAGTTCGAGCTCCTCAAGTACCTCGCCCAGCACCCGGGCCGGGTCTTCTCCCGCGCCCAGCTGTTGCAGGAGATCTGGGGCTACGACTACTTCGGCGGCACCCGCACCGTCGACGTCCACGTCCGCCGGCTGCGCGCCAAGCTCGGCACCGAGCACGAGGCGCTGATCGGCACGGTGCGCAACGTGGGCTACAAGCTCGACCAGCAGGTCGCCGACGCCACCGCGGCCGCCGCGCGCGCCGAGGCGGAGGAGCGGGCCACGCCCGCGCCACTGCGCTGAGCACTCCCTCCGTCCGCGACGCCGGGCGACTCGACCCGGCCGCCACCGCGGCCGTCCTCGCGCTGCTGCGCGCCGCGGCGGCGGCCGACGGCGTGCGCCCGCTGTCGGAGGAGGCCGAGCTGCGGCTGCAGCACGGCGGCCCGCCGGGCGGCCGGGACGTCCTCGTGCTCGACGACGGCGGCGCCCCGGCCGGGTACGCCCGCCTGGAGCTCGGCGCGCCCGGGTCCGGGGACGACGCGGAGGCCGAGCTGGTCGTGGCGCCCGCCGCCCGCGGCCGCGGTGTCGGGGACACCCTGCTGACCCGCGTCGAGGAGCTGGCCGGAGACCGCCCGCTGCGGGTGTGGGCCCACGGCGACCTGCCCGCGGCGACCGCGCTGGCCACCGCCCACGGCTACACCCGGGCGCGGGTGCTGCTGCAGATGCGCCGGCCGCTCACCGACGACGACCTCGAGCCGCGTGCCGCGCTGCCCGCGGACGTGCGCGTGGCCGCCTACCGGCCCGGCCGGGACGGCCCGGCCTGGCTGCGGGTCAACGCCCGCGCCTTCGCCGCCCACCCCGAGCAGGGCAGCTGGACGCCGGAGGACCTGCGGCTGCGCGAGGCCGAGCCGTGGTTCGACCCGGCCGGCTTCCTGCTGGCCTGGCGCGGCGACCCGGACGCCGGCGGCACGCTGCTCGGCTCGCACTGGACCAAGGTGCACCCGCCCGGCGACGCCGGCCCCGACCCCGTGGGCGAGGTGTACGTCCTCGGCATCGACCCCGACGCCCAGGGGCTCGGCCTGGGTCGCGCGCTGACCGACCGCGGCCTGGCGCACCTGCGCGCCCGCGGCCTGGAGCAGGTGCTGCTCTACGTCGAGGAGGACAACCTCGCGGCGGTGCGGCTCTACGAGGGCCGCGGCTTCTCCCGGTACGCCGTCGACATCTCCTGGCGGCGCGTGCCCTGAGTCGCGCTCCTGCGACCGAACAGGCGGTTCTCCCGCGTCGGTGTGTCCGCTGCCACCTGACACGCGGTCGTTCACCGAGCGGATGTGACGTCGTCCTCACTCGGTCGGGAAAGGCTCGGCGGCCGTTCACCACGCGTTCACCGATCCACCCGGGACCGGCCACCTGGGCTGCCTACCGTCCTGCTCGACGGTCCCGACCGCCCGGCAACGACGTCCGGGCTCCCTCTCCCGAAAGGCACTGGGTTGACGCTCAGCACCAGGTCTCGCGCGGTCCCCCTGACGATGGCCCTGGCCGGCACCCTCGCGCTCTCCGCGTGCGGTGCCGCCAACGAGTCCGGCGCCTCCGGCGGCGGAGGCGGCGGTGGCGCCGACACCCAGCAGCTCAGCGGCGACCTCGTCGGCGCCGGCGCGAGCAGCCAGCAGGCGGCCATGGAGGCCTGGCAGGCCGGCTTCCAGGGCGAGTACCCGGACGTGGACTTCTCGTACGACCCGGTGGGCTCCGGCGGCGGTCGCGAGCAGTTCATCGCCGGCGCCACGGACTTCGCCGGCTCCGACGCCGCGCTCGACGACGAGGAGCTGACCGCGGCCCAGGAGCGCTGCAGCGGCGGCGAGGTCTTCGAGCTGCCGAACTACGTCTCGCCCATCGCGGTCATCTTCAACCTCGAGGGCGTCGACGAGCTGGACCTGCAGCCCGCCACGATCGCCGGCATCTTCACCGGTGCCATCGCCAACTGGAACGACCCGGCCATCGCCGCGGACAACCCGGACGCGACGCTCCCCGACCAGGCCATCACCCCGGTGCACCGCGGCGACGACTCGGGCACCACGGACAACTTCACCGACTACCTGTTCCAGACCGCCGGTGACGTGTGGACCGCCGAGCCCGACGGCGTGTGGCCGCTGCCGGGCGGCGAGGCCGCCAACGGCACCTCCGGCGTCGTCGGTGTCGTGGAGAGCACCGCCGGTGCGGTCACCTACGCCGACGCCAGCCGGGCCGGCGACCTCGGCGTCGTCAGCGTCGGCGTGGGCAGCGAGTTCGTCGCCCCGTCGGCCGAGGCCGCCGCGGCCGTCGTCGAGAACTCCCCGGCCGTCGAGGGCCGCGGCGAGTACGACTTCGCCATCGAGGTGAACCGCCAGACCGAGGGGTCGGGCGAGTACCCGATCGTCCTGGTCAGCTACCACATCGGGTGCATCCAGTACGACGACCAGGCGGCCGCCGACAACGTCAAGGCCTTCATGTCCTACGTGATCAGCGAGGACGGTCAGCAGACCGCCGCCGACAACGCCGGCAACGCCCCGATCTCGGAGAGCCTGCGCGAGCAGGCCCAGACCGCGGTCGAGGCGATCACGGCCGGCTGACCCGACCCGACCGCGGTGGCCCGGGAGCGTCCGACGACGCCCCGGGCCATCGCGCCGCCCGGAGGCGGGCACCCGACAGACACCCACCTGATCGACCCCACGGAGCAGCGGTGACCGCCACGAAGGCCCCGTCCGAGCCCAGGTCCCAGCAGGCCGTCCGCCGGCCGGGCGACCGCATCTTCGCCGGCAGCGCCAAGGCCTCCGGCGTCTTCATCCTGCTGGTCCTCGCCGGGGTCGCGGCCTTCCTCGTCAGCGAGGCCGTCCCCGCCCTCACCGCTCCGGCGGAGGACGTCCCGGGCGGCGAGGGGCTGGGCGCCTACGTCGCCCCGCTCGTGCTGGGCACCCTGCTCGGCGCGGTGCTGGCGCTGCTGGTCGCCACTCCCCTCGCGGTCGGCATCGCGCTGTACGTCACCTACTACGCGCCGCGGCGGGTCGCCGCCACGATGGGCTACGTCATCGACCTGCTGGCGGCCATCCCCAGCGTCGTCTACGGCTTCTGGGGCCTGGCGGTCCTGGCGCCGGCCCTCGTGCCCTTCCACGTGTGGGCCGCCGACACCCTCGGCTTCCTGTCCTTCTTCGCCGGTCCCGCCTCCACGAGCGGACGGACGATGTTCACGGTCGGCCTGGTGCTCGCGGTGATGATCCTGCCGATCATCTCGGCGATCTCGCGGGAGGTGTTCAGCCAGGCGCCGGCGCTGCACCGGGAGGCGGCGCTGGCACTGGGTGCGACGCGCTGGGAGATGATCCGGATGGCCGTGCTGCCGTACGGCAAGTCCGGCGTCATCGGCGGGGCGATGCTGGGCCTGGGCCGCGCGCTGGGCGAGACGATGGCGGTCGCCATCGTGCTGTCCGGCGGCGCCGGCGCCACGCTCAACCTGATCAGCAGCTCCAACCCCTCGACGATCGCGTCGAACATCGCGCTGCGGTTCCCCGAGGCCACCGGCCTGGGGATCAACACGCTGATCGCCAGCGGCCTGGTGCTCTTCGTCATCACCCTCGCGGTCAACATGCTCGCCCGCTGGATCGTCAACCGGCGCGCCGACTTCTCCGGAGCCAACTGATGAGCACCGACACCCGGCCGGCCGCTCCGGCCCCCGTCCAGCCCCGCGGGCCCGTCCGCGTCGAGCGCCGGCTGCCCCGCCTCGCCCCGCTGGGTCTCTACCTCGCCGGCGTCGCCCTCGGCGCCGGACTGTCCGCGCTGACCGGCTCCAGCCTCAGCTCGACCGTCGTCTACGGCGTCGTCCTGGGAACGCTCGCGGTGTTCCTGGCCTCGCGCCTCGTCGAGGGCCGCCGCAAGGCCACCGACCGGCTGGTCACCTGCCTGGTGACCACCGCGTTCGGCGTCGCGATGGTCCCGCTGGTGTCGCTGGTCTGGACCGTGCTCGACAACGGCCTGGCGCGCTTCGACGCCACCTTCTTCTCCAACTCGATGTTCCGGGTGGTCGGCGAGGGCGGCGGCGCATACCACGCCATCCTCGGCACGCTGGTCATCACCGCACTCGCCACGGTGATCTCGGTGCCGATCGGCCTGATGACGGCGATCTACCTGGTGGAGTACGCCACCGGCCGGCTCAAGCGGGCCATCACCTTCTTCGTCGACGTCATGACCGGCATCCCGTCGATCGTCGCCGGCCTGTTCGCGTTCGCGCTGTTCACGCTGCTGTTCGGCAACGACGTCCGGCTCGGCGTGATGGGCGCCGTGGCGCTGTCGGTGCTGATGATCCCGGTCGTCGTCCGCTCCTGCGAGGAGGTGCTCAAGCTCGTCCCCAACGAGCTGCGGGAGGCCAGCTTCGCCCTCGGCGTCCCGAAGTGGCGGACGATCGTCAAGGTCGTCCTGCCGACCGCGATCGCCGGCCTGGGCACCGGCGTCACGCTGGCCGTCGCCCGCGTCGTCGGCGAGACCGCGCCGCTGCTGGTGACCGTCGGCCTGATCACCGGCACGAACCTCGACCCGTTCGACGGGCGCATGGCGACCCTGCCGGTGTTCGCCTACTACCAGCTGACCCAACCGGGTACCGACACCCAGGCGTTCCTCGACCGGGCCTGGACGGCGGCCCTGGTCCTCATCATCCTGGTCATGGCGCTCAACGTCGTCGCCCGCCTGATCAGCCGCTTCCTCGCCCCCAAGACCGGTCACTGACCGACTGACGCCGACCGACTGACACGGAGGGACACGCACGTGGCCAAGCGCATCGAGGTCTCCGACCTCGACATCTACTACGGCGACTTCAAGGCCGTCGAGGGCGTCAACGTCGCCATCGAGCCCCGCAGCATCACCGCGCTCATCGGGCCCTCGGGCTGCGGGAAGTCCACCTTCCTGCGCTCGCTCAACCGGATGCACGAGGTCATCCCCGGCGCCCGGGTGGAGGGCAAGGTCGTCATGGACGGCCAGGACCTCTACGGCGCCGACGTCGACCCGGTGAACGTCCGCCGCCAGATCGGCATGGTGTTCCAGCGGCCGAACCCGTTCCCGACGATGTCGATCTACGAGAACGTGCTCGCCGGCAACCGGCTCAACAGCAAGCGGATGAAGAAGGCGGAGGCCGACGACGTCGTCGAGCGGTCGCTGCGCGGCGCCAACCTGTGGAACGAGGTCAAGGACCGCCTCGACCGCCCCGGGTCGGGCCTGTCCGGCGGGCAGCAGCAGCGGCTGTGCATCGCCCGCGCCATCGCCGTCGAGCCCGACGTGCTGCTCATGGACGAGCCGTGCTCGGCCCTGGACCCGATCTCCACCCTGGCGATCGAGGACCTGATGACCGAGCTCAAGGACCGCTTCACCATCGTGATCGTCACGCACAACATGCAGCAGGCGGCGCGGGTGAGCGAGTCGACCGGGTTCTTCAACCTCAACGGCGTCGGCCAGCCCGGCCGGCTCATCGAGTTCAACCCGACCGAGAAGATCTTCAGCAACCCCGACGAGAAGGCCACCGAGGACTACATCTCCGGCCGCTTCGGATAGGCCACCCCGACGAGGGACCCCGGGGAGTGCTCCGCAGGGGCCTCTCGCGCGGTGTGCACGTGGTGCCGGCGGCGGGACGCCCGGTGAACGGCGCGTGCACACCCCGCGGTCGCGGCGTCAGCCGCAGCTGACCGGCTCGGCGCTGGCCGCGGTGCTGGTCCCCGCGGCGGCCGCGGTGTCGGCGGCCGGGGTCTCCGGTGCCGGTGCCGGCGCGGCGACCTGCACCGGGACGACGCCCGAGTAGCCCGGCCCCAGGACCAGCTGGACGGTGTCGCCGATCGCGTCGCTGGGCTGCAGGACCGCGGTGGGGACGGCGGCGGCGACGGTGCGCGCCTGCTCGGCGACCCCGGGTCCGTGCCGGACGACGGTCTGGTTCACCGTGCCGAGCTCGTTGCCGACCTCGCCGACGGTGAAGCCCTGCTGGCGCAGCAGGTCGGCGACGGTGGCGGCCAGGCCCGGGGTGGCGGTGCCGTTCAGGACGTCGACGGTGATCCCGGCCGGGGCCACGGTGAGCGGCTGCGCCTCGGGCGTGGCCGCCGGCTGCTCGGCGCCGGTGGGAGCCGCCGGCGCGGCGGCGGTCGGGTCGGCGGGCGCGGTGGCGGCGGCGACCACCGGGGTGGCGTACTCGGCGGGCACCGAGCTGTCCTCGATGACGGAGTCGAACAGCGACCGGACGCCGGCGCCGTCGAGCAGCACGTGGGCCTGGTCGCTGCCGGCGGGCACGTAGCCCACCTGCGCCACCGGCAGGGGAGCTCGCTGCACGGCATCGCCGTCGAGCTCGCCCAGGGCGTCGGCGAGGGTGCGCAGGTCGCCGAGGGTGGTCTGCTCGTCGACGGTGATGGCGTCGGCCGCACGCGTCAGGAAGCGGGTCAGCTCGACGGTGTTGCCCAGCGTGCCGACCGTCATGGCCGAGCGCAGCGTCGCCGACAGCAGCAGTTCCGTGCGCCCGGCAGCGGCGGCGCCGGTGACGTCGGAGCCGGCGTCCCCGGGCGCGAGGTACCGCGAGACCTGCTCGCCGGTCAGCTCCGAGGTGCCGGCGGGCAGCGGCAGCGCGGCGGCGGCCGTGGGACCGGTGCCGGGCAGGCAGACGCTGACCCCGCCGATCGCGTCGACCATGGCGGGCAGCCGGCCGAGGTCGACGGCCAGGTAGTGGTCGACGCGCAGCCCCGACAGCTGCTGGACGGCGCGGACCGTGCACGCGGGGCCGCCGGTCAGCAGGGAGACGGCGAAGGCCTCGGTGACCGGGTCGCGGACCGAGCCGTCGTCGCCGCGGCACCCCGGGGTGTCCACCAGCGCCGTCGGCGGCACGCTGAGCACCACCGCCCGGCTCCCGTCGGCGGCGACGTGCACGAGCAGGGTGGTCACCGACGCCGGACCCTCGGCGCCCGGGAGTCCGGTGCCGACGACGAGGTAGGTGGTCGAGCGCTCCTGCAGCTGCGGGACCAGGACCTCGGGCCCGTCGGGGGCGAGCGCGGCGACGCGGGAGATGCCGCGGTCGACGTGGACGTAGAGGCCGGCGTGGTAGGTGACGACGATGCCGACCAGCGCGGCGAGGGCCAGGGCGATCCGTACCAGCCGGCGCCGGCCGGGGCTGCGCTCGGGCCGGCGCCGCGCCTCGGGGCGGCGGGTGCTGCCGGCACCGGACATCGCGGGCGCGGTCAGGCCCGGGATCGGCGGGACGGGCGCCGAGCGCTGCACGCCGGTCGGGCCGCCCCCCGGCAGCGGCGGCACGCCGGCGCGGGCACCCGGGAGACCGGGCAGCGGGGGCACCGGTGCGGAGTGGCGGACGCCGGTGGCCGGGAGGCCGGGTAGCGGAGGGACGGGCTGGGACCAGCGGACCCCGGCGGGGGCACCGGGCGCCGGCGAGGCGGGCCGGGCGCCGGCGGCCGGCGTCCCGGGCAGCGGCGGGACCGGCCCGGACTGTCGCACGCCGGGGGCCGGCGACGGCGGGACCGGCGGGGACGGGGGCGCCTCCGCCGGCGCGCCGGGCACCGGCGGCAGGCCGCCGCGGGGGCCGTTCCCCGCACGTGGGGCGGCGTCGGGCCCTGGGGTGGCGGACGCGGGACGGCCGCCGGGTACGGGCGGGAGGGGACCGCGGTGGGCGGGCAGGGACTCACCCGGTTCGAGCGGGATGGGGACCTCACCGGTGCGGCGGGCCGCGCGGCGGCCGGTGGCGCCGCCGGAGCGGGACAGCAGTTGCTCGACGGTGACCGGCCCGGGGTCGCCGGGGCCGCCTCGGCCCTCGGCCCGGCCGTCCCGTCCGCGCTCGTCCCCCACCGGTGTCGACATCCCATCGTCGTCGTCCGTGCCCTTGCGCCCCGCACGCGCGGCAGCACACAACGATACGGCCCGCGGGGCGTCGGAGCCGGGAACGTGCGGGTGGACCCGCCGGGAGCCGCGTCGGCCGAGCGCCCAGGGGGGACGTCGGCGCAGGGACCAGGCACGCACCGGCGCCGGCACGTAGCGTCGCCGCGTGAGGCTGCCGTCCATCCCCGGTCCGTCCGACGTCTTCGGTGCCGTCGGGAGCCTGCGCGACGGGCTCGGCGAGGCGCTCGCGCTGGTGCCCCGGCTGGCGGAGGCGGTGCGGCGGCTGGAGGGGCTGCTCGACCGGGTGGACGGCGCGGTGGGTCGCGCCGAGGGACTGCTCGACCGGGTCGACGGCGCGGTCACCGCCGTGGAGGGGACGCGGCAGCGTGCCGACGCCTTGGTGGAGCGGGTCGGGACGACAGTCGACTCGGCCGACCGGGCCATCCACGCGGTCGGCGGGACGCAGCGCCGGGCCGACGACGCGATCAACGCCGTGGAGGGCACCCAGCGCCGCGCCGACGAGGCGATCAGCGCTGTACAGAGCACCCAGCAGCGCGCCGAC
>NZ_FOWQ01000002.1:690672-758483 GCF_900115505.1 Geodermatophilus dictyosporus
CGCGCCGACGACGCCATCAGCGCCGTGCAGAGCACCCAGCAGCGCGCCGACGACGCCATCAGCGCCGTGCAGAGCACCCAGCAGCGCGCCGACACCGCGATCGGCGCCGTCGAGGGCACCCAGCAGCGCGCCGACGGCACCATCGGGGGCGCCGAGGGACTGGTGACCCGGATCGACCCGCTGCTCGGCCGCTACGAGCAGCCGCTCACCCAGCTGGCCCCGTCGGTGCAGCGGCTGGCGGAGACGCTGGACCCGCACGAGGTCGAGGCGCTGGTCGGCCTCGTCGACCGACTGCCCACGCTGGTGACGCACCTGGACGAGGCCGTGCTGCCGGTGCTGGAGTCCCTCGGCGACGTCGGCACCGACGTGCACGACCTCGTCGACACCATGCGGGACATCCGCGAGGTGGTGAAGGGCTTCCCGGGCTCGAGGCTCTTCCGCCGGCGCGGCCGGGACGAGATCGCCGACGAGGACGACGAGGGGGCCCAGGAGCGCACCGGCTCCTGAGCCCCCTCGCCGACGGTCGGGCCGGTCAGGTCTCGGTCGGGTAGCCCAGCGCCCGGGCGACGTCGCCGATCCGCTCGAACGTCTGCCCCTCCGGCAGCCGCTCGAGCTCGGCCACCACGGCATCGGGCGCCCGGTGGTCGAGCGCCGCCTCCACCAGACCGGGGCCGTCGGCCGGGAAGTCGGCCCGCACCAGCCAGCGCGCGAGCTCCGCGCGGGCCACCACGGCGTCCTCGGTCATCCCGACCGGCACGCCACCGACCAGGGTGCTGTCCGGACTGCTGCCCACGTCCGGCTCGCCCTCGACGACCGGCTCCACCTCGCGGAACTCCTCGGAGCGCGTGGCGCGCCCCGCCTTGAGCATCCCCTGGATCTCGTGCTCGAGTTCCTCGTCGACTCGCGGACTGTGCTTGTCGCTGCGCGACGACACGCCGGCGAACTGGTCGTCGGTCTCGCTCACGGTGGCCTCCTACTTCTTCTTCAGTGCCGACGGCTTGTGCACCGCGGTGTTGCCGCTCTTCTCGCTCTCGACCTCGTACTGCGGCTCGTCGGAGCTGGCCTTGACCTTCCGGCCACCGGCCTCGGTGTCCTTGGTGATCTTCTTCTTCACGGTGCCCACGGCCTCGCTGCCGTGGCTCTTCCAGGCGACGTGGTCGCCCTTCTGGAAGTCGTCAGCCATCCCGGTCTCCTCGTCTCGGTCGCGTGGCCCTGCCGTGCCCGCCACGGGGAGGGGGCACACATCCCCCGGAGGGCGGTGCACCGCCCGGTGGACCGGAGACCCACGTCACCCCGTCAGGACCGACCATCACCCGGTCGGGCAGTACAACTTCCGCCGTCGTCACGTAGCGTTCACGTCGACGGGGAGGCACCGGACGAACCTGCTGCTGAGAGCGCAGCGGACGTCACTCACGGTGACTGGTCCCCGTCCTCGATCGCCGGCCCGGTCGACCTCATTCCCCCGGGGTCGGCCGGGTCGGCCCACGCCGACCCCGGTCCCTACGCTCGCCGGCGTGACATCCCCCGCCGGCGTGCCGCTGCCCGGAGACCCCCGGCCGGTCGACGTCCTCACCGCCGTCTCGGTCGCGGACGTGACGCCGTCGGTGCGCCGGGTGGTCCTCTCGGGCACCGCGGACGCCGTCGCGGCGGCGGGGCCGACGGTGAACCTGCTGGTGCCGCGCGTCGGCGACGCCGCTCCCCGGTGGCCGTCGGTGGCCCGCGACGGCCGCATCGTCTGGCCGGCCGGCGCCCACGGCGTGAGCCTGCGCAGCTACACAGCCCGCCGCCAGGACGTCGACCGCGGCGAGGTGGAGATCGACTTCGTGCTGCACGGCGACGGCCCGGCGGCCTCCTGGGCCGGCGCGGCGGTCCCCGGCGCGCTGCTCGGGGTGGCCGGCAGCGGCCCGCTCGGCGACCGCCCGGCCGGCACCGTGCTCCTGGTCGGCGACGAGACGGCGCTGCCGGCGATCAGCCGCATCCTGGCCGCCGCCGACCCGGCCACCCGCGGCCTCGCGCTGGTCGAGGTGGCCGACGGCCGGGAGGAGCAACCGCTGGCCGCACCGGCGGGGGTGGAGGTGCGCTGGCTGCACCGCGGCGGCACCGCGCCCGGTGCGAGCACGCTGCTCGCCGACGCCGTCGCCGCACTCGACCGGCCGGCGGGCGACGACGTCTTCGCCTGGGTGGCCGCCGAGTCCGCCGCCGTCCGGGCGGTCCGCGCCGACCTGCGTGCCCGCTGGGGGCTGTCCCGCGCGCAGCACCACGCGATCGGCTACTGGCGCCGCGGCCGCGCGATGGCCCCCGCCGGGTAGCGACCCCGGTCGTCCAGGGAGCTCACAGGTAGCGTCCAGCGCGGGCGCAGGCCGCGGCGGCACCCTCGGGGCATGACCACGGCAGCCAGGCGTCCCACGGGAGAGATCGTGACCGGGAGCCGCAGTGCGCGAGGCACCACCCCGGAGGCACGCCTCCTGGTGGTGGACGACGAGCCGAACATCCGCGAGCTGCTCTCCGCCAGCCTGCGCTACGCCGGGTTCGAGGTGGCCACCGCGGCCGACGGCCAGCAGGCCCTGGCGCTGGCGTCGTCGTTCCGTCCCGACCTGCTGGTGCTCGACGTGATGATGCCCGGTCTGGACGGCTTCGGCGTCGTGCGGCGGCTGCGCGAGAGCGGCCGGCACACCCCCGTGCTGTTCCTCACCGCCCGGGACGCGGCCGAGGACAAGGTCTCCGGGCTCACCCTGGGCGGCGACGACTACGTGACCAAGCCGTTCAGCCTCGACGAGGTGCTGGCGCGCATCCGGGCGGTGCTGCGGCGCAGCACCTCACAGCAGCGCGCCGCCGAGAGCCCGCGGCTGACCTTCGCCGACATCGAGCTCGACGAGGAGTCGCACGAGGTGGTCAAGGCCGGCAGCGTAGTCAGCCTCTCCCCCACGGAGTTCAAGCTGCTGCGCTACCTGATGGCCAACGCCGGGCGGGTGCTGTCCAAGGCGCAGATCCTCGACCACGTGTGGAACTACGACTTCAACGGCGAGGCCAACGTCGTCGAGTCCTACATCTCCTACCTGCGCCGCAAGGTGGACACCACCGAACCGCGCCTGCTGCACACCATCCGCGGCGTCGGCTACACCCTGCGGCTGCCGCGCGGCACGTGAGCGCACCCCGGCCCGACCCGCGCAGCGGCACCCGCCTCCCGCGGGTGCCGCTGCGCGTCACGCTGGTCGCCCTGCTCCTGGTGCTGGTGGCCGTCGCGCTCACCGCCACCGGCGTGACCGCCACCTCGCTGCTGTCCCGCTACCTCGGCCAGCAGCAGGACGCCGAGCTGGGCGCCGCGCTGGGTGAGGCGCGCCAGAGCCAGGCCGTCATGGCCGCCTGCTGGCAGAGCCCGCCCCCGCCGCGCTACGTCGTCTCGGGCACCTACGTGGCCTGCGTGCGGCCCGACAGCGGCGAGCTCGTCGTCGTCTTCGGGCCGCCGTCGGGCCAGCTGCCCGACGTCGACACCGAGGTCCTCGACACCCTCCTCTCCGGCGACACGGACGACCGCGGACCGCGCGGGGGCGGGCTCGGGGGTACCGACGTCGCCGTCGTGGGGGCCACGGAGGGCGACGGGGCCTGGCGGGTCGCCGCTCAGCAGCTGCAGGGCGGACCGGTCGTCGTCGTCGCCTTCCCCCTCGACCGCGACGACGGCGTGATCGGCCAGCTGGTGCTCATCGAGGTCGGGGTCGGGCTCGTCGTGCTCGCCGTCCTCGGGCTGGCCGGCTACTGGCTGGTGCGCACCAGCCTGCGCCCGCTCGACGCCGTCGAGCGGACCGCCCGGGCGATCGCCGCCGGCGACCTCTCGCAGCGGGTGCCCCCGGGCGACGGCCGGACGGAGGTCGGCCGGCTGTCGCAGGCGATCAACGGCATGCTCGCCCGCATCGAGGGTGCCTTCCGCGCCCAGCAGGCCTCCGAGGGGCAGGCCCGCGCCTCGGAGGAGCGGATGCGCCGGTTCGTCGCAGACGCCAGCCACGAGCTGCGCACCCCGCTGACCTCGATCCGCGGCTTCGCCGAGCTCTACCGCCAGGGCGCGGTGGGCAGCCCGGAGGAGACCGCCCGGCTCATGCAGCGCATCGAGAGCGAGGGCGCCCGGATGGGCCTGCTCGTCGAGGACCTGCTGCAGCTGGCCCGCCTCGACCAGCAGCGCCCGCTGACCGTCACCCCGGTGGACCTCGCCGAGGTCGCCGGGGACGCCGTCCACGACGCCCGCGTCCTGCAGCCCGACCGGCCCGTCACGCTGCGCCTGGACGACTCGCTCACCGAGGTGCCGGTCGTGCTCGGCGACGAGGCCCGGCTGCGCCAGGTGGTCGGCAACCTGGTCACCAACGCGCTGGTGCACACCCCGCCCACCACCCCGGTGACCGTCTCGATCGGCGAGGACACCAGCGACGGGGGCGACCGGGTGGTGCTGCGGGTCGCCGACGAGGGCCCCGGCATGGCACCGGAGGACGCCGCCCGGGTCTTCGAGCGCTTCTACCGCGCCGACGCCTCGCGCAGCCGCGTCGCCGGCGGCACCGGGCTGGGCCTGTCCATCGTGGCGGCGCTGGTGGCCGCGCACGGCGGTGACGTCGCGCTGGACACCGCGCCCGGCCGTGGGGCCGCGTTCACCGTCCGGCTGCCCCGCTCCGGTCCGGCCGCGGACGGGACGGCGCCGCTGCCCGGGCAGCCCGCCGGGCAGCCGCCCGGGGCCGCCGGGCTACCGTCCGCAGGTGACTCCTGACGCCGAGGGTGCCCCGTACGACCGGGAGCTGATGGCCGCGGTCACCGACCTCGGGGACGCGCTGCGCGGCCTGGTCGACGCCTCGGTGCGCACCACCGTGCCCCCGGCCGAGCTGCGCGCGGTGGCCACCGTGGCCCGCGCCGCGCGCGAGCGGCTGGCCGCGAGCACCCGCCCGGCCACGCAGCTGCCCGAGCTGGACGACCTGGTCGCCTTCCGCCGCGTCCACAACCCGGTGACCGGCGTGGGCAGCGCGCTGGCCCCGCCGGTCCGGTTCCGGCAGGACGTCGACGGCGTCGTCGCCGAGACCTCGTTCGGACCGGCCTACGAGGGCCCGCCGGGGCTCCTGCACGGCGGGGTGAGCGGCCTGGTGATGGACCAGGCGCTGGGCGCCGCGGCCATCCGCGCGGGACTCTGGGGCATGACGGCCCGGTTGGAGCTGGACTACCGCCGCCCGGTGCCGCTGGAGACCCCCGTCGTCCTCCGCGCCGCGGTGGCCGAGAGCGCGGGCCGCAAGGTCGTGCTAGCCGGCACCATCGCCCTCGCCGCGACGCCGGCGACGCCCCTCGTCGAGGCCCGCGGCGTCTTCGTGCTGCCGCGCGAGGAGCTGCGCGCCGCCTACTTCGCGCGCATCACCGACGCGTCGGGCCGGCACACCCCGCCCTCGCGGCCCACCGACGCCACCGCGCCGGCGGGCGGTGCGGCGTGAGGGACGTCGAGGTCGCGGCCGCCGCCGCGCGGGCGGCCGCCGACGTGCTGGTGGAGCTGCGCGCCGGCGGGCTGACCGGCCGCCCGCTCGGCGACGCCGGCGACGCCGCGGCGCAGGAGGCGATCGCCGCCGTGCTGGCCGCGCACCGGCCCGACGACGTCGTCTTCAGCGAGGAGGCCGCCGACGACCGCAGCCGGCTCGGGGCCGGCCGGGTGTGGATCGTCGACCCGCTCGACGGCACCCGCGAGTACGGCGAGACGGACCGGTCCGACTTCGCCGTCCACGTGGCGCTGTGGGTGCGCGGCGGGCTCGGCCCGGCCGCGGTGGCGCTGCCCGCCCTCGGCGAGGTGCTCGTCACCGACCCCGCACCGGCGCCCCCGCCCGCCCTCGCCCGGCCGCCGCGCATCGCGGTCAGCCGCACCCGCCCGCCGGCGCAGGCCGCCGCGGCCGCCACCGCGGTCGGCGGCGAGCTGGTGCCCCTGGGCTCGGCCGGCTGGAAGGTCACGGCCGTGGTGCGCGGCGAGGTGGACGCCTACGTGCACGCCGGCGGCATGTACCAGTGGGACTCCGCCGCGCCGGTCGCCGTCGCCCTCGCCGCCGGGCTCACCGCGCTGCGGCTGGACGGCTCGCCGCTGCGCTACAACGAGCCCGACTCCTCCCTGCCCGACCTGCTGGTCTGCCGCCCCGAGCTGACCGCTGGCCTCCTGGCCGCGGTGCGCGGACCCGCGTGACGGACACTGGAGGGGTGACGACCCCCGACTACCGGCTCACCCAGCTGGAGACGCTCGAGGCCGAGTCGATCCACGTCATCCGCGAGGTGGCCGCCGAGCTCGAGCGCCCCGTGCTGCTGTTCTCCGGCGGCAAGGACTCCATCGTCATGCTGGAGCTGGCCCGCAAGGCCTTCGCGCCGGCGCGCATCCCGTTCCCGGTGATGCACGTGGACACCGGGCTGAACTTCCCCGACGTCCTGGAGTTCCGCGACAAGCGGGTCGCCGAGCTCGGCGTGCAGCTCGTGGTGGCCTCGGTGCCCGACGCGATCGCCCGGGGCCTGGTCAAGGAGGAGCCCAACGGCTCCCGCAACCGCATCCAGACGCCGGTGCTGCTCGACGCGGTGGAGGAGCACGGCTTCACCGCGCTGTTCGGCGGCGCGCGGCGCGACGAGGACAAGGCCCGCGCCAAGGAGCGGGTGTTCTCCTTCCGCGACGAGTTCGGCCAGTGGGACCCGAAGAACCAGCGGCCGGAGCTCTGGGACCTCTACAACGGCCGGATCCACCTCGGCGAGTCGATCCGGGTGTTCCCGCTGTCGAACTGGACCGAGCTCGACGTCTGGCAGTACATCGCCCGCGAGGGCATCGCCATCCCGCCGCTCTACCTCGCCCAGGAGCGGGAGGTGGTCGAGCGGCAGGGGATGCTCTACGCCGTCAACGAGTTCGTCCCGCCGCGCGAGGGCGAGCGGGTCTCCCGCGAGTCGGTGCGCTACCGGACCGTCGGCGACGCCAACCTCACCGCCGCGGTGCGCTCCCGGGCGACGACGGTCGAGGAGGTCATCGCCGAGGTCGCGGTGACCCGGATGACCGAGCGCGGCGCCACCCGTGGCGACGACAAGGTCAGCGACGCCGCGATGGAGGACCGGAAGAAGGAGGGCTACTTCTAGGAGGGGCTCGGTGCCCCCACGCCTCGTTCCGCTCGGCGCGGGGCCCTGCACCGAGGCCGTTCCAGGACGTCGTCCTGACCGCGCTGGCGGCGCGGCTGGTCGCGGTGCCCCCTCCCTGAGCTGGCCGGGTACTGGACGGCCGCGGTCGACCTGCTGGCGGGCAGCCTGCTGGGGGCGGAGCTCGGCGCGTCCTGGGCCACGCGGATGCGCTCGGCGACGCTGTACCGCGTGCTGGCCGCCCTGCTGGTGCTGATCACCGTGGCGCTGCTGGGCACCCACCTCGGCACGGTCGGGACGGTGTCGCTGCCGAGACCGGCCACCTGGGTCGCCGGTGCCGTCGCCGGCTTCGGGATCGGCGTCGTCGCCGCGGTCATGGGGTCGCCGGCGGCGAGCTGCTGATCCCGACCCTGGTCCTGCTGTTCGGCATCGGCCTCGAGCAGGCCGGGAACCTGTCCTGCTGGTCTCTCCCTGCCCACCGTGCTGGTGGCCTTCGCGCGCCACAGCCGGGACCGGGGCTTCGCGGTGCTCCGGGCCGACTGGCGGTTCGCCGTCGCGATGACGCTCGGGTCGGTCACCGGCACGGTCGCCGGCGGCCTGCTGGTCGGCGTGGTGCCCGAGGGCGTGCTGCTGCCGCTGCTGGTGGGCCTGCTGCTGCTGTCGGCGGTGGAGGTGTGGCGGCACCGGTGACGGCCGGCCTCACCGGGGCCGACCCGCGCGGGACGGGCGGCGGTCCCCGGCCGGCGGCCGCCTCCTCCGCCGGCGGAGGTGGCGCAGCAGCGCCCAGGCGGTGACGGCGAACAGGAGGAGCCCGGCCGGCCAGGCGACGGCCTCCGGGGCGCCGACGCCCAGGGCCTCGGCGGCCACGTAGGCGACGGCGTACCCCAGCGACACGACCAGCAGCACCGGGACGAGGAACACCAGCCCACCCACGCGCGCTCCTCCCGCGGGCCCCTGGTGGCCCTGCTCACACCAGCGTCCCCCCATCCGGCCCCGGACGCTGCCGTCCGCTCCGGCTGGGGATGATGGGGACATGTCCGAGCCAGTCGTCGACGTCCACTCGCCCGCTGCCGAGCAGGCGGCCGAGA
The DNA here is from genome assembly GCF_900115505.1 of Geodermatophilus dictyosporus. GTDB lineage: Bacteria > Actinomycetota > Actinomycetes > Mycobacteriales > Geodermatophilaceae > Geodermatophilus > Geodermatophilus dictyosporus. Next base: position 698,865 of record NZ_FOWQ01000002.1, read on the forward strand.
TCGCGACCGCGCGCAAGGACATCCTCCGCATCGCCACCGCCGGCTCGGTCGACGACGGCAAGAGCACGCTGATCGGCCGGCTGCTCTACGACAGCAAGGCCGTCTTCGAGGACCAGTACGAGGCGATCGAGCGGGCCAGCAAAGGCGACTTCGTCGACCTGGCGCTGCTCACCGACGGCCTGCGCGCCGAGCGGGAGCAGGGCATCACCATCGACGTCGCCTACCGGTACTTCTCCACCCCCCGGCGGACGTTCATCCTGGCCGACACCCCCGGCCACGTGCAGTACACGCGCAACATGGTCACCGGCGCCTCGACCGCCGACCTGGCGATCGTGCTGGTCGACGCGCGCAAGGGGATGCTCGAGCAGAGCCGGCGGCACGCCTTCCTGGCCTCGCTGCTGCGTGTGCCGCACCTGGTGGTCGCGGTGAACAAGATGGACCTCGTCGACTGGTCGCAGGAGACCTTCGAGGCCATCGCCGACGAGTTCAGCGCCTTCGCCGCCCGCCTCGACGTCCCCGACCTGACCGTCGTCCCGATCTCGGCGCTGCACGGCGACAACGTGGTCACCCGGTCCGACCGCGCGCCCTGGTACCAGGGGCCCTCGCTGCTGCACCACCTCGAGCACGTGCACGTGGCCGGCGACCGCAACCTCGTCGACGTCCGCTTCCCGGTGCAGTACGTCGTCCGGCCGCAGTCCGACGCGCACCACGACTACCGCGGCTACGCGGGCACCGTGGCCAGCGGCGTGCTGCGGGTCGGGGACGAGGTGCAGGTGCTGCCCAGCGGCCTGACGACGTCGGTCACGGCGATCGACGGCCCGCGCGGCCCGGTGCAGGAGGCCTTCCCGCCGATGGCGGTGACCCTGCGGCTGGCCGACGACCTCGACGTCTCCCGCGGCGACCTCGTCTGCCGCCCGGCCAACGCGCCCCAGACCACCCAGGACCTCGACGCACTGGTCTGCTGGATGGCCGAGGAGCCGCTACGGCCGCGCCAGCGGCTGGCGGTCAAGCACACCACCCGTTCGGTGCGGGCGGTGGTCAAGGAGCTGGTGTACCGGCTCGACGTCAACACGCTGCACCGCGACCAGGAGGCCACCGAGCTCGGCCTCAACGACATCGGCCGGGTCCGGCTGCGCACCACCCAGCCGCTGTTCGTCGACGACTACAACCGCAACCGGGTCACCGGCCGGTTCATCCTCGTCGACGAGGCCACGAACGCCACCGTGGGCGCCGCGATGCTCCCGCCGCACCGCGGCTAGGCCCCCCCTCAGGCCGCGGCGGCGGCTCCTCCCGCCACCCGCTGCAGCGCCCGGCGGGTGAGCAGCCGGGCCAGGTGACGGCGGTACTCCTGGTCGGCGTGCATGTCGGCGCCGGGGCTGGTGCCCTGGTCGGCCAGCGCGGCGGCCTCCTCGATCGACGCGCCCCGGGCGAGGGCCTCCTCGGTGGCGGTGGCCCGCACGACCGAGCCGGCCATGTTGGCCAGCGCGACCCGGCCCTCGACGGCGGCGACGGCGACGATCGGCCAGTCGTTGGCCCGGCGGGTGAACTTCTCGTAGGCCCAGCCGGCCGTGCCGGTCCGCGGCACCCGCACCTCGACGATGAGCTCGTCGGGCTCCAGGGCGGTCTCGAAGAAGCCGAGCCAGAACTCGGGGATCGGGATCTCCCGGCGCCCGCCCGGACCCTGCACGACCACGGTGCCGCCCAGGGCGAGCAGCGCCGTGGGCAGGTCCGACGCCGGGTCGCTGTGCGCGACCGTCCCGCCGATGGTGCCCCGGTGGCGCACCTGCGGGTCGCCGACCTGGGCGGCCACGTACGGCAGGATCGGCACCTCGGCGGCGGCGACGGCGTCCCGCTCGAGCTCGTGGTGCCGGGTGCCCGCGCCGACGGCGACCTCGTCCCCCTCCACGCGCACGTAGGACAGGTCGCGGATGCCGCTGATGTCGATGAGCACCGACGGGACGGCCAGCCGCAGCTTCATGATCGGCAGCAGCGAGTGCCCGCCGGCGAGCAGCTTGGCGTCCTCGCCGTGCTCGGTGAGCGCGGCCACGGCCTCGTCCACCGACTGCACCCGCACGTAGTCGAACTGCGAGGGGATCACGACCCCACCTCGCTGGCGCTCGCCGGGCTCGTGACCCGGGATGCCCGGTCCTCCCATGACCTCGCGAGCTCGGTCATGCGTCCACCTCCTGCGCCTGCGGCACCTGGCCGGCGGCCGGGCCGGCCTGGGCCGCGGCCCGCACCGCCCGGACGATGTTGTGGTAGCCGGTGCACCGGCAGAGGTTGCCCTCCAGCCCCTCCCGGACCTCGCGGTCGGTGGGGTCGGGGTTGTCGGCCAGCAGGCCCACCGCCGCCATGACCATGCCCGGGGTGCAGAACCCGCACTGCAGGCCGTGCTCCTCGCGGAAGGCCTGCTGCACGGGGTGCATCTCGCCGTCCGGCCCGGCCAGGCCCTCGAGCGTGGTGACCTGCGCGCCGTCGGTCTGGACCGCGAGCACCGTGCACGACTTCACCGACAGCCCGTCGACGATGACGGTGCACGCGCCGCACGAGGTGGTGTCGCAGCCGATGTTGGTCGCCTTCAGCCCGCGCACCTCGCGCAGGTAGTGCGCCAGCAGCAGCCGCGGTTCGACCTCGTCGGTCCGCTGCTGCCCGTTGACGGTGATCGAGACCTGCATCAGTGCTCCCCCCGTGCCTGCTGGATGGCCCGGAACACCCGCATCGGGGTGGTGGGCATGTCGATGTGCCGGACGCCGAGGTGGGCCACCGCGTCGATGACCGCGTTCTGCACGGCCGGGGTGGCGCCGATCGTCCCGGCCTCGCCGATGCCCTTCGCACCGAGCGCGTTCATCGGCGTCGGCGTGGCCATCTCGACCAGCTCGAAGTTCGGCAGCTCGGTGGCCGAGACGAACGGGTAGTCGGCCAGCGTCGACGTCGTCGGGTTGCCGTCCTCGTCGTAGAGGACCTCCTCCAGCAGCGCCTGCGCCACGCCCTGGGCGTAGCCGCCGTGCCGCTGCCCCTCGGCCAGCAGCGGGTTGAGGATCGTGCCGGCGTCGTCGACGGCGATCAGGCGGGCCACCTCGGCCTTGCCGGACTCGACGTCGACCTCGGCGACCACCACGTGGGCGCCGAAGGGGAACGTCGGGGCGGCCGCGGTGAACCGGGTCCGCACCAGCAGCGGCTCGTCGCCGGCCAGGTCGGCGAAGCTGACCCCCGTCCCCGGCGTCCCGCGGACGGCGAGCCCGGCCAGCCCCAGGTCGACCACGAGGTCCCCGGGGGCGACCTCGAGCCGCTCCGCGGCGCGCTCCTTGGCCAGCTCGACGAGCTCGACGGCCGCCTGGTGCACCGCCGCGCCCCCCTGCTGGAGGCTGCGCGAGCCCATCGTGCCGCCGCCCTGCGGGATCAGGTCGGTGTCGCCGTGGACGACGGTGATGTCCTCGATCGGGATGCCGAGCTGGTCGCTGGCGATCATCGCCCACGCCGTGGCGTGCCCCTGACCGTGCGGGGAGGTGCCGGTGAGCACGGTCGCCGTCCCGTCCGGGTGGACCTCCAGCGAGGCGCCCTCCCCGGTGCCGGCACCGTTGTCGGCCCCGGTGATCTCCACGTAGACCGACATCCCGATGCCCAGCTGCCGGACGTCCCCGCGCTCCCGGCGCCGCGCCTGCTCGGCCCGCAGCTCGGCGTAGCCGGCGACCTCCAGCGCCTTGTCCAGGGCCGCGGTGTAGTCGCCGGTGTCGTAGGTGGCGCCCATCGGGGTGGTGTGCGGCTCGGTGAACGCCGGCAGCAGGTTCCTGCGGCGGACGTCGGCCGGGTCCATGCCGATCTCGGCGGCGAACAGGTCGACCGCCCGCTCCAGCGCCGCGGTCGCCTCCGGCCGGCCGGCGCCCCGGTAGGCACCGATGGACGTCGTCGTGGTGGCCAGGGCGCGCGCCTGGGCGTGCACGCGCGGGAAGCCGTAGACCCCGGGGGCCATGAGCATGGTCAGGGTGGGCAGCACCGTCCCGATGCGCGGGTAGGAGCCGCAGTCCTGGTCGACCACGATGCTGTACGCCTCGATCGTGCCGTCCCGGCGCCCGCCGACGGTGACCACCTGGTCCTGTCCCCGGCCGTGGAGCATCCCGATCATGTTCTCCGACCGGCTCTCCGACCAGCGCACCGGCCGCCCGACGTGCTTGGCCAGCCAGGCGACGAAGGCGTACTCGGGGTCGGCGCCGATCTTCGCGCCGAAGCCCCCGCCGACGTCGGGGGTGATGAGGTGGATCAGGTCGGGGTCCATCTTGAGCCAGTCCCCGAACTGGCCGCGGGCCTGCTGGGCGCCCTGGTTGGTGCACCAGACGGTGACCTTGCCGTCCTCGTCCCAGGCGGCGGCCGCGGCACGGCCCTCCAGCGGCACCGGCGCCACCCGCTGGTTGACCATCGGCTGGGTGACGACGACCTCGCAGCCGTCGAAGAAGTCCGCCGGCGCGGGCTCGCCGAAGGAGGCCATGACGTTGGTGCCCGCCTCGGGGAACAGCAGCACCTCGTCGGAGGCGGCCGCGGCGGTGCCGACGACGGCGGGCAGCGGCTCGATGTCGACGGCGACCATCTCGGCGGCGTCCTCGCCCTGGTACCGCTCCTCGGTGAGGACGACGGCGATCGGGTCGCCGACGAACCGGACGCGGTCCGACGCCAGCCAGGGCCGGGTCATCGCCGGGTTGACGAACGGGAAGGGCGGGGGGATCGGGACGAGCTCGGCGACGTCCTCGGCCGTGACCACGGCGACCACGCCCGGCGCCTCCCGGGCGGCGGAGGCGTCGACCGACAGCAGCCGGCCGTGGGCGACGGTGGACCGCACGAAGGTCGCGTGCAGCGCCCCGGTGAGCCGCTCGTCGGCCAGGTCGTCGGTGTAGGTGGCCCCGCGGGTGAGGAACAGCGGGTCTTCGGTCCGGACGACGCGGGTGCCGAGGATGCTCATGCGCGAACCTTCCGGAGACGACGGGTGGCCCCGGTCACTATCGGGGACGCGGGCCGTTCCGCCAACCCCGGAGGCCGCACGGTGCGCGCGTCGCGCGTGTCACGGCCCGCCGGCCAGGCCGGTCAGCTCTCCGGCCGCGCCCCCACCTCGTCGCGCCAGCTGTGCACGGGCGCCCACCCGAGGACGCGGCGGGCGCGCTCGCTGCTCATGAGCGCCTGGTTCCCCTCCAGCGGGCCGCGCACCGGCACGCCGGGGAAGTACCCGGCTGCGAGCTCGGCGCTGGGCCGGCTCATGACGGTGTCGGCGTTGGCGACGACGAAGACCTCGGCACCGCGGCCGAGGTGGTCCAGAGCGGCCACCACCGCCGAGGCGCCGTCGCGCGCGTCGATGTAGGACCACGCGTTCCACCGCCGCAGCGTCGGGTCGGCGTCGAAGGAGGGGAAGTCCGCGTAGTCGGCCGGCTCCATCACGTTGGAGAAGCGCAGCCCGGTGATCGACAGCTCCGGCCGCCACCGCGCGAACTGCCGCGCCATCTCCTCCTCCAGCGTCTTCGACAGCGAGTAGGAGGTGGTGGGCGCGGGCCCGCAGTCCTCGTCGAGGGGGAGGTGCGGCGGAGGGGTGTCGAAGGGCAGTCCCAGCACGGTCTCGCTGGAGGCCCACACGACGGTGTCGATCCCGGCCACGCGAGCGGCGGCGAAGACGTTGTAGGTGGTCGTGACGTTCGCGGCGAACAGCGTCGCGTCGGGCCGGAGACCGGGGGCCGGCAGGGCGGCGAGGTGGACGACGGCGTCGGGGACGGGCCAGCGGTCGTCGACGCCGGTCAGCACGCCGACGGCCTGGCCGTAGTCGGTGAGGTCGGCGCAGGTCCAGGCGACGTCGGAGCGGCCGGGGTGCACGAGGTCCACGACGGACACCCGGGAGCCGCACCGCACCAGGAGGTCGACGACGGCGCGACCGAGCTTGCCGCTCCCCCCGGTCACCAGCACGTGCCGGGCCTGCCCGGTCACCGGCACCGGTCCTCGGGTACGGCGCGCGGGGGAGGACGGTCACGGTTCTCCGATCCGGGTCGTCAGGCGTCCGGCTGCAGTGGCGCACCGGCCCCTGCCGCCCGTCCGGTGTGCCGGTGGCGGGCAGGGGCGGCGGTCGCTCTAGGCCTGGTCGCCGTCCGGGGGCGCGGGGGCCTGGCCGGCGTCGCCGTCCCAGTCCTTGCCGGCCTGGTAGGCGTGACCGGAGGCGCTGTCGGTCTGGTCGGCGACGGTCTGGGCCATCTCCTCGTCGCTCAGGCCCTCGCCGGCGCTCTCGGTGTGGCTGGTCGGCTCGCTCATCGCGTCTCCTCCGTCGGGAACTGTCCCGACAGCCCTCCCCGGAGACCCCGCCGGTGAAACGCGGTGCCGCCGCGGTGCGCCTCAGTCGCCGCCGGGGCCCATGACGAACCAGATCCGCTTGCCGCCGTCGACCTGCTCGACCCCCCAGCGGTCGGCGACGGCCTCGACGATCTGCATGCCCCGGCCACGGGGCTGGTCACCGCGCAGCTCCCCCACCACCGGCTGCACGGCCGAGCCGTCGGCCACCGCGATGCGCAGCCAGCCGTCGGAGAACTCCACCTCCAGCGACAGCACGGCCTCACCGCCGACGTGGTCCACCACGTTGGCCACCAGCTCGGTGACCAGCAGGGCGACGTCGGCGTCGTCCTGCGGCACCTGCCAGGCGCGCACGAGCTCGCGGACGACGTGGCGGGCCGCCGGGACGCTGCGCGTCGTCGGCGGCAGGTCCACGCGTGCGGTGAGTGTCGACACGGTCAGCGCCCCCTGTGACGGGTCGGGGTGGCGACCGGTCCGTTGTGTGAGATCGAACGGTGGACGACCATCCCGCACGAGGGCGCCGACACGCAACCCCTCTTGCACGCAATCCCCATCGCACGTCACACGGGTTGCAGGCAAGGGTCGTTCAGACCTATCGTGCACAACACAGTGACGCCCGAACGCGGTCGTCGGCGCGGAGGAGGAGCGGTGGAGGCAGCCTCGGTGGCCGGGCCGGTCGAGGACGTCGGGACGGGGAGCGCGGAGGCGGCCCCTCATCGGGCCGCGACGGACCCGGGCGAGGACACCGCCGTCCAGGCGCTCGAGGAACTGGTCCGGGAGATCGACCGGTGCGCCGCGGAGCTGCAGGGCGCCCGGGCGCGGGCGGAGGTCCTGCTGGCCGACCGGCGCGCCGGGCACAGCTGGCTGGAGCTCGTCACCCAGGAGAGCCGCCCCCTGGTCGTCGAGCGGATCACCACGGTGCTGTCGGCCCTCTCCGGCGCAGGCTCGGCCTGGCGGCGGGCGCAGGCCCGGGCACTGCAGGAGGAACGGGTGAGCATCAACCGCATCGCGGCGATGTACGGCGTCACCCGTCAGCGGATCTCCGCCCTGCTCCGCGAGGGCGCCCCCGCCGAACGGTCCGACGCCGGCTGACCGGCCGGCTCCCCCGGCGGCCGCCGCGCTAGGCCGTGAGCGCGTCGATGGCCTTGTAGACCCGCTGCTCCGACACCGGCCGCGGCGTGCCGACGGCCTGGGCGAACAGGCTGACCCGCAGCTCCTCGACCATCCAGCGCACCCGCACCACCGGGTCGTCGGGCGCGCCGGTCGAGGGCACCTCGCGCCGCAGCTGCTCGTACTCGGCGGTCACGGCCGCCACCTGCTGCGTCCACAGCGCGTCGCGCGCCGCGTTGGCCGGGAGCTTCTCCAGCCGGTGCGCCATCGCGCGCAGGTAGCGGACGAGGTCGGGCAGCCGTCGGCGCCCCGCGCCGGCCACGAACCCGCGGTGCAGCAGCCCGCCCATCTGCCGGCGCAGGTCGGCGACCGCCGCCTCGGGCACCCGCCGGCCCGGCGCGGCGCCGATCGCCACGGCGACCTCGCGGGCCTGGGTGAGCACCGCCTCGACCCGCCGCACGGTGTCCTGGGTGAGGGGCAGCAGCTGCTGGCGGGCCGTGGCCACGAGGCCGGTGAACGCGGCCTCGTCCCGCGGTGGCCCGCCGGCGGCCGCGATCAGCTCGTCGGCCGCGGCCTCGACGCAGTCGTCGACCAGCGCGGGGATCTCGCCGTCGGGGTTGAACTGCAGCGCGAGCCTGGTCCTCGGCGACAGGCCCTTCACCACCTTGCCCGTGGGTGAGCCGGCGACCAGCAGGAGCAGCCGGCGCGCACCCCGCCAGGTCAGCCGGGTGGCCTCGGCCTCGGTGGCCACCACCCGGACGCCGACCGTCGTGCCCTCGTCGACCAGCGCCGGGTACGCGGTGACGACGTGCCCGCCGCGGCGGACGTCGACGGTGCGCGGCAGGTCCCCGACGGACCAGGTGGTCAGCCCGGTGCGCTCGACGTCGGAGGCCGCCGCGGCCAGGCTCGCGCGGGCCTGCGGCGCCACCTCGGCGCGCAGCGCGGCCAGCTCCTTGCCCTGCGCCAGGGTGCGGTTGCGCTCGTCGACGACCCGGAAGGTCGCCCGCAGGTGGCCGGGCACCTGCTCGGGACGCCAGGCGTCCGGCGGGACGACGATCGCGGCGGCCCGGCGCAGCTCGCGCTCCAGCGCCGGCAGCAGCGGCTCGGTCGGCGCGATGCGGGGCAGCACCTCGCGCACCCGGTCGGGGATCGGCACCAGGGCGCGCCGCAGCTGCTTGGGCAGCGTCCGCAGCAGCGCGGTCACCAGCTCCGCGCGCAGACCGGGCACCGTGAAGGCCAGGGACTCGCCGGACGTCTGCTCGGCGACGGTGTCGAGCACCGCCAGCGGGACGTCGACGGTGACGCCGTCGGTCGGGGTGCCCGGCGCGAACGCGTAGGACAGCGGCAGGGTCAGGCCCTGCGTCAGCGGCACCTCGTCGGGGAAGTCCTCGACGCGCACCTGCCCGGCCGTCGCCGCGTTGGTGAGCATCTCGGGGGTGAACGTGAGCAGGTCGGGGGTCTCCCGACGGGCCTGCTTCCACCACCGGTCGAAGTGCCGGGTGGAGACGACGTCAGCCGGGACGCGCGCGTCGTAGAGCTCGAAGACCGTCTCGTCGTCGACGCGGATGTCGCGGCGACGGGCCCGCTCCTCGAGTTCCGCGACCCGCTCCAGCGCCCGCTGGTTGTCGGCCCAGAACCGGTGGTGCGTCGTCCACTCGCCCTGCACGAGGGCGTGCCGGATGAACAGCTCGCGGGAGACCACCGGGTCGATCGAGCCGTACTGCACCCGGCGGCCCACCACCAGCGGCAGTCCGTACAGGGTCACCCGCTCGGTGGCCACGACGGAGCCGCGCTTGGCGTCCCACCGCGGCTCGGAGTGCTCCCGCTTCACCAGGTGGCCGGCCAGCCGCTCGACGTCGTCGGGGTCGACGCGGGCCACCGTGCGGGCGAACAGCCGGCTGGTCTCCACCAGCTCGGCGGCCACGACCCACCGCGGCGGCTTCTTCGCCAGCGGGGTGCCGGGGGCGATGACGAACCGGGCACCGCGGGCACCCAGGTACTCCCGGCTGCCGCGTCGCCGCGACGCCTCCTTGCCGCCGCCGCCGCCCTTGGCGTCCTCGGCCTGCAGTCCCACCTGCGACAGCAGGCCGGACAGCAGGGCGGTGGTGATGCCGCGCTCGTCGGGCTCGGCGGCGGGCGGGGCGAGGGTCATGCCGAGCCGGCGGGCGGTGCCGCGCAGCTGGCCGTAGAGGTCCTGCCACTCGCGGATGCGCAGGTAGTGCAGGAACTCCCGCTTGATCGTGCGGCGGAAGGCGCTGCCCGACAGCGCCTCGGCCTGCTCGGCGAGGTACCGCCAGAGGTTGAGCAGGGTGAGGAAGTCGGAGTGCTCGTCGGCGAAGCGGGCGTGCGCCTGGTCGGCGGCCTGCTGGTGCTCGGCGGGCCGCTCGCGGGGGTCCTGGACGGTCAGCCCGGCGGCGATGACCAGGACCTCGTCGAGCACGCCCCGCCGGTCGGCCTCGACCACCATGCGGCCCAGCCGCGGGTCGAGCGGCAGCTGGGCGAGCGCGCGGCCGATCGGGGTGAGCCGGCTGCGCTCGTCGAACGCCCCGAGCTCCTCGAGCAGCGCCCGGCCGTCGGCGACGGCGCGGCGGTCCGGCGGGTCGATGAACGGGAAGTCCTCCACCGCGCCCAGGTCGAGGGCGGCCATCTGCAGCAGCACCGCGGCCAGGCCGGTGCGCAGGATCTCCGGGTCGGTGTACTCCGGGCGGCCGTCGAAGTCGTCCGCGGTGTAGAGCCGGATCGCGATGCCGTCGGCCACCCGCCCGCAGCGGCCCGAGCGCTGCCGCGCCGAGGCCTGGCTGATCGGCTCGATGGGCAGCCGCTGCACCTTGGTCCGGGCGCTGTAGCGGGAGATGCGGGCGGTCCCGGGGTCGACGACGTAGCGGATCCCGGGCACGGTCAGCGAGGTCTCGGCGACGTTGGTGGCGAGCACGACCCGCCGTCCGGTGTGCGGCTGGAAGACCCGGTGCTGGTCGGCGGCCGACAGCCGCGAGTATAGGGGCAGCACCTCGACGCCGGGGAAGCGCTCGGTGAGCGCGTCGGCGGTGTCGCGGATCTCCCGCTCGCCGGCCAGGAACACCAGTACGTCGCCGGGCCCCTCGGCGGCCAGCTCCTCGACCGCGTCGCCGATGGCGGTGACCTGGTCGCGGTCGGGGTCGGCTGCGCCGTCGCCCACCCGCCCGTCGGGGTCGACGACGGGCCGGTAGCGCACCTCCACCGGGTAGGTGCGGCCGCTGACCTCGACCACCGGGACGTCGGCGCCGTCGACACCGAAGTGCTTGGCGATCCGGTCGACGTCGATGGTGGCCGAGGTGATGACGACCTTGAGGTCGGGCCGCTGGGGCAGCAGCTGGGCGAGGTAACCCAGCAGGAAGTCGATGGTGAGGCTCCGCTCGTGCGCCTCGTCGACGATGATCGTGTCGTACTGGCGCAGCAGCCGGTCGTGCGCGATCTCCGCCAGCAGGACGCCGTCGGTCATCAGCTTGACCAGCGTCCCGTCGCCGACCTGGTCGGTGAAGCGGACCTTCCAGCCCACCGCGCCACCGAGCGGCGCGCCGAGCTCCTCGGCGATGCGCTCGGCCACCGTCCGCGCGGCGATCCGCCGCGGCTGGGTGTGCCCGATCCGGCCGCGCACCCCCCGGCCCAGCTCAAGGGCGATCTTGGGCAGCTGGGTGGTCTTGCCGGAGCCGGTCTCACCGGCGACGACCACCACCTGGTGCTCGCGCAGCGCCGCGGCGATGTCGTCGCGGCGGGCGCTCACCGGCAGCTGCTCGGGGTAGGTCACCGCGGGGACGGCGGCCCGCCGGCGGGCGACCCGCTCCTCGGCGGCGGCGACGTCGCCGGCGATCTCCTCCAGCGCGCGTTCGCGGGCCACCTCGTCGCGGGTGCGGCGCAGCCCCTCCAGCCGGCGGCCGAGCCGGTGCTCGTCCTCGAGGGTCAGCGCGGCCAGCCGGGACCGGAGGTCCGGGAGGGTGGCGGTCACGGTCGCGCTCGGCTTCCTCTCGCAGGTGGGGACGGCACGACGCCGTCGTCCTCAGGATCGCACCGGGGAGGCCGACGCCGTCCGGGCGCCCGGGCCACAGCGCACAACGCCGGCCGGGTGGGTCCTCTTCCCGGCATGCCGTGCCGCCGCCGGGGTACGGCACCCCCGAACCGTTGCAGACACCACATCCGTGCGCCTTGCACGTTGTTGCTTGTATCGCGCAACGGCTTGTACCGTGCACTCATCCCGTCCGCCGTCCTCCGGAGGCCCTCGTGTCCCCTGTCGCCGCGCCCGCGGCCGGCCCCTCCGCGACGCCGTCGGCCGACCGGGTCGCCGACGTCCGCGCGCTGTCGGACCACCTGCCCCGCTTCTTCCGGCTGGTGCAGGCGCTCAAGCAGGCCGCCGGGGTCGACGGCCGCGACCGCGCCGCCCTGGTGCTGCTCTTCCCGCTGGTGCGGGTCGGCCCGCTGCGGCAGAGCGCGCTGGCCGAGCTGGTCCACGCCGACCCCTCGACGGTCAGCCGGCACGTCGCCGCACTGGTCGAGCAGGGGCTGGTGCAGCGGGTCGCCGACGAGACCGACGGCCGCGCCACCCGCCTGCTGGTCACCGACGCCGGCCGGGCCGCCGCGGAGCGGCTGCGCGAGGAGCGCACGGCCCACCTCGCCGCCGTCACCGCCGGCTGGTCCGACGACGACCTCGCCGTCCTCACCGAGCTGTTCGGGCGCCTGCTCGACGACCTCACCGCGGCCCTGCCGGCCGACTCCCGCCCCGCCTTCCCCGCCCCCAGAGAGAAGCCATGACCCAGACCACCCGCACCACCGCGGCCGAGCGCCGGGAGACGCGCGCGGCCGCCGCCGCACCGGGCGAGGACGGCGCGTTCACCCACCGGCAGATCCTCACGATCATCGCCGGGCTGATGGTCGCGATGTTCCTGGCCGCTCTCGACCAGACCGTCGTCTCCACCGCGATCCGCACCATCGCCGACGACCTGCAGGGCTACGACCTGCAGGTGTGGGCGACCACGGCGTTCCTGATCACCTCGACGATCTCCACGCCGCTCTACGGCAAGCTCTCCGACATCTACGGCCGGCGGCCCTTCTACCTGTTCGCCATCGCCGTCTTCGTCGTCGGCTCGGTGCTCTGCGGCATCGCCGACTCGATGTACCAGCTCGCCGCCTACCGTGCCGTCCAGGGCATCGGCGCCGGCGGTCTCATGTCGCTGGCGCTGGCGATCATCGGCGACATCGTGCCGCCGCGGGAGCGCTCGCGGTACCAGGGCTACTTCATGGCCGTCTTCGGCACCTCGAGCGTGCTCGGCCCGGTCATCGGCGGCTTCTTCGCCGGCCAGACCTCCCTGTTCGGCGTCGACGGCTGGCGCTGGATCTTCTTCGTCAACGTGCCGCTCGGGATCCTCGCCTTCGCCGCCGTCTTCCGGGTGCTGCACCTGCCGCACGACCGCCAGGACCACCGCATCGACTGGCCCGGCGCCCTGGCCCTGATCACCTTCATCGTGCCGCTGCTGGTCGTCGCCGAGCAGGGCCGCCTCTGGGGCTGGACGTCGACCCGCGCCCTGATCTGCTACGCGATCGGCGCCGTCGGCCTCGTCCTCTTCCTGCTGGCCGAGCGGGCCTACGGCGACGAGGCGCTGCTGCCGCTGCGGCTGTTCCGCAACCGCAGCTTCACCATCGCCAGCCTCGGCAGCGTGGTGGTGGGCGCGGCCATGTTCGGCGGCCTGCTGCTGCTCCCCCAGTACCTGCAGATCGTGCACGGCTCCAGCGCCACCGTCGCCGGCCTGCAGATGATCCCCCTCGTCCTCGGGATCATGATCGGCGCGATGAGCTCGGGCATCACCATCTCCAGGACCGGCAGGTACAAGGTGTTCCCGCTGGCCGGCACCACGCTCATCACCGCTGCGCTGCTGTCGCTCTCGTTCGTCGTGGGCGCCGAGACGTCGATCTGGGTCCTCGTGCCGTTCATGGTCCTGCTGGGCGTGGGGCTGGGCTTCAACTTCCAGCCGGCCGTCCTCGCGGTGCAGAACGCCGTGCCGCCGAGCCAGATGGGCGTGGCCACCTCCTCGGTCACGTTCTTCCGCCAGATGGGCGCGACGGTCGGCACCGCCGCCTTCCTCTCCGTGCTGTTCAGCCGCCTCCCGGTGGAGATCGAGGGCTCGCTGACCTCGGCCGCGGCGACCGACCCGCGGGTGGCCGAGGCACTGCAGAGCGGTCAGCTGCAGGCGGGGTCCGACCTCTCGGACACCTCGTTCATCCAGGACCTGCCCGCGTTCCTGGGGCTGCCGTTCAAGGTGGGCTTCGCGAACACGATGGACCTGGTCTTCCTCATCGCGGCCTGCGTGGCCGCGGTCGGGTTCCTCGTGTTCCTGTTCCTGCCGCAGCTGGCCCTGAGCGACAAGTCCGGCATCCAGGCGCGTCAGGCGGCCGCCCAGACGGCCGGCGACCCGGAGGCCGAGGACGCCGGCGAGACGGCGGCGCAGGCGGCGGGCGCGGCGGCCCCGACGTCGACCGCGCCGCCCGCCGGACGCCCGGGGGACGTGCACGCGGACACCGGGCACCGGCGGCGGCACCCGGGCCGGCACGAGGCCGCCGGCAGGGCGTCGACCGGCCTGGCGTCCATCCCCGCCGACCACCTGGACGACGGCGCCGCCCGCCCGCGCGGCTGAGCACCGCACCACGACGGAGGTCCCTCCCCGCACCCCGCGGGGAGGGACCTCCGTCGTCCTGGGCCGGGCCGGCAGGCCGACCGTGTCAGGGCAGGAAGACCGCCCGCACGCAGCCGTCCTCCTTGCTCTTGAACAGCTCGTAGCCGCGTGCCGCGTCCTCCAGCGGCATCACGTGCGTGGCCAGGTGCTCGGTGGTCAGCTCGCCGCGGGCCATGTGCTCGAGGATCCGCGGCGTGTAGCGCTGGCCGTGAACCTGCGCGCCCCGCAGGGTGAGCCCCTTGTTCATCGCCGCACCGAGCGGGAACTTGTCCACCGGCCCCGCGAAGACGCCCAGCACGAAGACGCTGCCGCCCTTGCGGCAGGCCAGGATCGCCTCCCGGACAGCCGAGGGCCGGTCGGTCTGCAGCCGCAGCTGCTGCTTGACCTGGTCGTACACCCCGTGGACGCCGGGGCTGTGCGCCTCCATGCCCACGGCCTCGATGCAGACGTCGGGCCCGCGTCCGCCGGTGCGCTCGCGCAGCTCGGCCATGACGTCGGTGGTCGAGTAGTCGACCACCTCGGCACCCACGTGCCGCCGGACCTGCGCGAGCCGCTCGGGCAGCCGGTCGATGACGACCACCTGCTCGGCGCCCAGCAGCATCGCCGCCCGCGCCGCCATCTGCCCGACGCCGCCGGCGCCCCAGACGGCCACGGTGTCCCCCGGCTTCGTCCCCGCCAGGTCGGCGCCCATCCAGCCGGTGGAGACGGCGTCGGAGGCGAACAGCGCCCGGTCGTCGCTCACCTCCTCGGGCACGACGAAGGTGCCGACGTCGGCGTAGGGCACCCGGACGTACTCCGCGTGCGAACCGGCGAAGCCGCCCACCGCGTGCGAGTAGCCGAAGCACCCGCCGGGACTCTGGCCCCACAGCCCCTCGGTGATGCCCGGGTTCGGGTTGCCGTTGTCGCACAGCGAGTACAGCTCCTGGCGGCAGTACCAGCAGGTGCCGCAGGCGATGAAGGAGTTGACGACGACGCGGTCGCCCACGCGCCGGTCGCGCACCTCCGCGCCGACCTCGACGACCTCGCCCATGAACTCGTGCCCGATGACGTCGCCGGTCCGCATCGCCGGGATGTAGCCGCCGATCAGGTGCAGGTCCGAGCCGCAGGTCGTCGTCCGGGTCACCTTCAGGACGACGTCGCGGTCGTTGAGGATCGTCGGGTCGGGCACGGTCTCCACGCCGACCTCGTTGACGCCCTGCCAGGTCACCGCCCTCACAGCACGCCCTCCCTCGGCGCCGCCTTCGCGGCCCCCTCCAGCGCGGCGCCCTGCGGCGTGGCCGCGCGACGACCGTGCGGCTGCGGGTCGACCCGCAGCACCTCGCCGACCTCCAGCAGCGCCTTGGCCTCGCGCAGCGCCGCGCGCAGGTCGCCGATCTCCTCCGGGCCGGGCGTGTGGCGGTATCGGGCGGCCAGCTCGGTACCGCGGTCACCGGGTGCCGGCGTCACCCGCACCTCGATGCGGTCGCCGAGCGCGGCCAGCGGGGTGGGCAGCCCGGCCGCCGGGTCGACGTCGGCCGGGTCGCGCAGCACGGTCACCGCCCGCCAGCGCCGGGCGGCGCGCTCGGGGTCGTCGGTGGCCGAGGCCTGGCCGACCCCGGGCAGCCGCACGTGCTGCAGCCGCTGCAGCAGCGCCGCGCCCGCCCCGCCGGCCAGGCCGGTCGCCCGGCCGATCACCTGCGTCAGGTCCATGGGTCCTCCCCTGGGGGCCGTCCGGCGCCCTCGGGTACCCGGCTACCCGGGACCCGCCGGTCCCCAACCGGACGGGGCCGTCCGCGGGCCTATCGTGGGCCGGTCGGGCAGCGCGCCCGCTCTCCCGCCGTCGTCGTCCGTGGAGGCCCCGTGTCCTCGCTGATCCTGTCCCGCCGCGACCTGGACTTCCTCCTGCACGAGTGGCTGGATGTCGAGACGCTGACCAAGCGGCCGCGCTACGCCGAGCACTCGCGCGAGACCTTCGACGCGGTGATGGACCTCGCCCAGCAGATCGCGACCGAGCACTTCGCGCCGCACAACCGGAAGGCCGACGAGAACGAGCCGCGGTTCGTCGACGGCCGGGTCGAGATGATCCCGGAGGTGGCGCGCGCACTGGACGTGTTCCGCGAGTCCGGGATCATGGCCGGCACCTTCGACGAGGAGTACGGCGGCATGCAGCTGCCGCAGACCGTCGGGCAGGCGGCGTTCGCCTGGTTCAAGGCGGCCAACGTCGGGACGTCGAGCTACCCGTTCCTGACCATGGGCAACGCCCGCCTGCTGCTGGCGCACGGCTCGCAGGAGCAGAAGGACACCTGGGTCCGGCCCATGCTCGAGGGCCGCTGGTTCGGCACGATGGCGCTGTCGGAGCCGCAGGCCGGGTCGTCGCTGGCCGACATCACCACCCGCGCCGAGCCGCAGGACGACGGCACGTACCGGCTCACCGGCAACAAGATGTGGATCTCGGCCGGCGACCACGAGCTGACCGAGAACATCGTCCACCTGGTCCTGGCCAAGATCCCCGGCGGGCCGCCCGGCGTGAAGGGCATCTCGCTGTTCGTCGTCCCGAAGGTCCTGGTGGGCGAGGACGGGTCGCTGGGCGAGCGCAACGACGTCGTGCTGGCCGGCCTGAACCACAAGATGGGTTACCGCGGGACGACGAACACGCTGCTCAACTTCGGCGAGGGCGTGCACACCCCGGGCGGCCGGGCCGGCGCCATGGGGTACCTGGTCGGCGAGCCGCACAAGGGGCTCTCCTACATGTTCCACATGATGAACGAGGCCCGGATCGGCGTCGGGATGGGCGCGACCGTCCTCGGCTACACCGGCTACCTGCACGCCCTGGAGTACGCGCGCACCCGCACGCAGGGCCGCCCCGCGACCAACCGGGACGCCTCCTCCCCGATGGTGCGGCTGGTCGACCACGCCGACGTCCGCCGCATGCTGCTGGCCGCCAAGAGCTACGCGCAGGGCGGGCTGGCCCTCGGCCTGTACTGCGCGCGGCTGGTCGACGAGGAGAGGACGGCGGAGACCCAGGAGGAGCGCGACCGCGCCCACCTGCTGCTCGACACCCTCACGCCGATCGCGAAGGCCTGGCCCTCGCAGTGGGGACCGGTCGCCGACGACCTGGCCATCCAGGTCCACGGCGGGTACGGCTACACCCGCGACTACCCGGTCGAGCAGTTCTACCGGGACAACCGGCTCAACCCGATCCACGAGGGCACCAACGGCATCCAGGCCCTCGACCTGCTCGGCCGCAAGGTGACGGTGCACGGCGGTGCCGGCCTGCGGCTGCTGACGGAGACCATCGCGGCGACGACGGCGCGCGCGGCCGGCACCCCGTTCGCCGACCTCGCCGCCGACGTCGACGCCGCCGCCACCCGGCTGACGTCGGTCACCGCGACGCTGTGGGGCACCGGCGACCCGGCGCTGGCCCTGGCCAACGCCAGCGCCTACCTCGACGCGGCCGGCCACACCGTCGTCGCGTGGCTGTGGCTGGAGCAGGCGCTGGCCACCCGCGACGAGACCAGCGACTTCCACGAGGGCAAGCGCGCGGCCGCTCGGTTCTTCCAGCGCTGGGAGCTGCCGAAGGTGCACACCTGGCTGGACCTGCTCGAGTCGCTGGACCGGACGGTGCTCGACACCCCGGAGGCCCACCTCTAGCGAGAGGCCGCCCACGACGCACCCGCGCCCCGCTGCTCCTGCGACAGGAGCGGCGGGGCGCGTCGGGTAGGGGTGGCTCAGGCGGAGCCGGAGGGGTCCTAGACGGCGCGGGCCCCCACGGGCTCGCCGGCGGAGGCACGCGTGGTCGAGGGGGCCGCAGCCCGCTGCTCGCGCTCGTAACGCGCCGTCGTCGAGGTGCCCATCGCGATGACCAGTCCGGTCAGGACCAGGAAACCGACGAGAGCGACAACAGGCCACAGCACCATCGCAGAACGTCCCCCTGCTCGTAATCCCCCGCTGTCGGGACCGAGTTCCCGCAGCACGTCGTCGGGAACTGTTGTCCCCCGCCGATCGCCCTCTCAATCGTCGTCTCGCACTGTTCACCTGATGGACGGGGTGAGAGCCCTCACTCCGCCGGGTCACCCGTGCCCGCCTCGGCCCGGGTCGTCGGCGCATGGTGTCATCGGGTCGTGTCCGCCGGTCCGCAGGCCGGGCGAGCCGGCGCCGTGTCGTCGCCCGCCCCGACGCGTCCTGCGCTGCTCGTCCTCGCCCTGTCACTGGGCGTGACCACGCTGTCGCTGCTGCAGAGCCTGGTCGTACCGGTGCTCGGGCCCATCGGCGAGCAGCTCGGCGTCTCCACGGCTGCCGCCGGGTGGGTGCTCACCGCGAACCTGCTGGCCGCCGCCGTCCTCACGCCGGTGCTCGGCCGCCTCGGCGACACCCACGGCGAGCGGCCGGTCATCCTCGGCATCCTGGCGGCGGTGGCGCTGGGCACCCTGCTGGCCGTCGTCACCCGGTCGCTGCCGCTGCTGCTGGTGGCCCGCGTGCTGCAGGGCGCGTCCTACGGCCTGTTCCCCCTGTCGATCAGCGTGCTGCGCCGGGAGCTGCCGCCCGGACGGCTGAGCGTGGCGATGTCGGTGGTGAGCAGCACGCTCGGCGTCGGTGGTGTGGTCGGCCTGGTCGCCGCCGGTCTGCTCACCGGTGACGGCGGCGACTACCGACGGCCGTTCTGGATCGGCCTGGGCGTGACCCTGGTGTCGCTGGTGCTGGCCGCCGTCCTGCTGCCCCGCCGTCCTGCGACGGCCACCGGGCGGGTCGACTGGGCCGGCGCCGCGGTGCTCGGCGTGGGGCTGGTGCTGCTGCTCCTGCCGGTCTCCCAGGGCAACGCCTGGGGCTGGACCTCGCCGGGCACGCTGGGCTGCGCCGCCGGCGCGGCCGTCGTCCTGACCGGCTGGGTGCTGCTGCAGCGGCGACGTGCCCAGCCGCTGGTGCGACCGGCGCTGCTCACCGACCCGCGCATGCTGGTGCCCAACCTGGCCGGGCTCACGACCGGCGTCGGGCTGTTCGTCTCCTTCCTCGTCGTCATGCAGTACGTGCAGACGCCGCCGGAGGCCGGCTACGGCTTCGGCGCCGGGGTGCTCGAGGCCGCGGTGGTCTACCTGCTGCCCGGGGGCGTGGTCGGCATCCTGCTGGCGCCGGTGGCCGGGACGATCGTCGACCGGCTCGGCGCGCTGCCGACCCTGCTCGCCGGGGCGGCCGCGGGCATCGCCGGCTTCGCCGTGTTCGCGGTGGCCCGCGCCGAGCCCTGGCTGGTCGTCACGGCCGGCCTGCTCGCCCAGGTGTGGGTGACGGTGGTCTACGCGGCACTGCCGACGCTGGTCGTGCAGGCCGTGCGGCGCAGCGAGACCGGGGTGGCCAACGCGGTCAACTCCATCGCCCGGGCGGTGGGCCAGGCGGTGGGCAGCACGCTGACCGTGGCGCTGCTGGGCGCCGCCGTGGACCCGGCCACGGGCTTCCCGCGCGCCTCGGCGTTCACCGCGGTGGCGCTGCTGGGCGCCGCGTCCGCCGTCGCGGTCGCGCTGGTCAGTGTCGTGGGGATGGTCCAGGCCCGGCGCCGCGGCCCCGGCGAGCCCGACGGCGACGCCGCCGACGTCGAGCGCGCGACCGCCTGCGCCGGCGAGTGGTCGCCGGTCTCCGGCATCCGCTGACCCGGTCCGCGACGCGCCCGGGTGATCACCGGAGCGCATGGAACGGCACCGTCCGGGGCACCACAGGCCCGATCGAACCCGCCCAGTCCCGGAGGACGACGATGGCCCGCCCCACTGGCTCCCGTGCCGCGAGCGAGAAGGCGCAGACACGGTTCACCGGCAACACCACCGGAGACCCGGCGCCGCACGACGACAAGGTCAACTCGACCCGGTTCGACAACGCCCCCCGGGGGACCGACACCAAGCCCACCTTCTTCGGCACGGTCAAGCGGACCGTGACGGAGTTCAGCGAGGACAACCTCACCGACTGGGCGGCGTCGCTCACCTACTACGGCGTCCTCGCGCTCTTCCCGGCGCTCATCGCGCTGACGTCCATCGTCGGGCTGCTCACCACGCCGCAGCAGCTCACCGAGGCGCTGACCACCGTCGTCCCGGCCAGCGCCGCGAGCACGCTGGGCCCGGTCATCGAGCAGGTCGCCGGCAGCCAGAGCACCGCCGGCTTCGGCCTGGTCCTCGGTCTGGTCGGCGCCGTCTGGTCGGCGTCGGGCTACGTGGGTGCCTTCACCCGCGCCTCGAACGTCGTCTACGAGACGCCCGAGGGCCGCAAGATCTGGAAGCTCAAGCCGCTGCAGCTGCTGGTCACCCTGATCGGCATCCTGTTCGCCGCCGTCATCGTGGCGATGCTGGTGCTCAGTGGCCCGGTGGTCGAGGCGATCGGCTCCGCGGTCAACGTGGGCCCGACCGCGCTGACCGTGTGGAACGTCGTCAAGTGGCCGGTGATCCTCGTGATCCTGGCGCTGATGATCGCCGTCCTCTACTACTCGACGCCGAACGTGAAGCTGCGCGGGTTCCGGTTCGTCAGCCCCGGCGCCGGCGTGGCGATCCTCGTCGCGGTCGTGGCCTCGGCCGCCTTCGCCTTCTACGTGGCCAACTTCGGCAGCTACAACAAGACCTACGGGGCACTGGCCGGCGTGGTCGTGTTCCTCATCTGGTTCTGGCTGATCAACCTGGCGCTCCTGTTCGGCATCGAGTTCGACGCCGAGAAGGAGCGGACCAAGGAGCTCAAGGACGGCATCCCGGGGGCCGACAAGGAGATCCAGCTCGACGCCCGCGCCGAGCCCAAGCCCCGCAACACGAACTAGCCGCACCGGACACCCGCCAGAGGCCCCCTCCCCGAGCGGGAGGGGGCCTCTGGCGTGTGGTCAGCGCGCGGTGGGCGGGCCGTCGCCGCGGCGGGCCGGCGGGGTGCGCTCCACCACGGCGGCCACCGCGGCCAGTCCCCGGCTGACCGTCCGGCCGGCCGAGGCCGCCGCCGGCACCCGCCGGACGACGGTGTCGACGAGGTCGCGGCTGCGGTCGAGCAGCGACAGCGGCAGGCCCGAGAGCACGTTGCCCGGGGGCCGGCGCGACACGGTCGGGTGGGGGCGGGTCGGCGCGACCCGGCGCACGAGCTCCCAGCGGCGACCGAGCCGGCGCAGCTCGGCGGGGTCGAGCCGCTCCTGCAGCCGCGGGAGCAGCAGGTCCTCCTCGTCGCGGACGTCCTCCTGCAGCACCTCGACCAGCCGGGCCAGCCGCGCCGGCCGCTCCGGGGAGTCGGGCCCGCCCTCCTCGAGGGCGGCGACGAGCTCGTTGACCTCCTGGTGCTCGGTCTCGATGCGCCGGGTCAGCGCGTCCCCGTCGGGCAGCACCCGGCGGATGACCGGCCACAGCACGGTCTCCTCGGCGAAGGCGTGGCTGAAGACGAGCCGGTCGATGCGGGTGAGCACGTCCTCCTGGGCGTGACCGGTGGTGCGGTCGAGCTCCTGCAGCAGGTGGTCGAGCTCCTCGTGGTCCTCGCGCTGGCGCACCAGGACGCTGCCGGGCCCGCCGAGCTCGTCCTCGGTCTGGTCGGCGATGGTTCGGGGCACGGGGCCCTCCTCGGAACTCGGACGGACGCAACCCCTGGTCCCTGCCCCCGGAGGGCGGTCGCCATGCCGCCGCGGGCGCCCGGTGTCGCGCGGCCCGGCCGGGTTGCGGCCGGGGTCCGCGGGTAGGGCGGGCGCACGGGACACCGCGGTCCCCTGCGAGGAGGCACCCATGGCCGACCGGCCCACCGTCACGTCGGACTTCTACGAGCTCGAGGCGCTGCTCGACGACCAGGACCGGGAGACGCTGCACCGCGTCCGCGCGTTCATGGACGAGGAGGTCGAGCCGATCATCAACCACTACTGGACGCGCGCGGAGTTCCCCCGCCAGCTCATCCCCCGCCTGGCCGAGCTGGGCATCGCCGGCGCCCAGTACTCCGGCTACGGCTGCCCGGGCCGCTCGTCGCTGTTCGACGGCATGGTGTCCATGGAGCTCGGCCGCGGCGACCCCTCGGTGGCCACCTTCATGGGCGTCCACGGCGGTCTGGCCATGGGCACCCTGCAGCTCTGTGCCTCCGACGAGCAGAAGGAGCGCTGGCTGCCGGCCATGGCCCGGATGCAGCTCATCGGCGCCTTCGGCCTGACCGAGCCCGAGCACGGCTCCGACGTCGCCCGCGGCATCCAGACCACCGCACGGCGGGACGGCGACGAGTGGGTCCTCGACGGGCAGAAGAAGTGGATCGGCAACGGCAGCTTCGCCGACCTGGTGATCATCTGGGCGCGGGACGTGGACACCGACCGGGTGCTCGGCTTCGTCGTCGAGACCCCGGCGCCCGGGTTCAGCGCGGTCGACCTCGAGGACAAGATCGCGCTGCGCGCGGTGCAGAACGCGCAGATCACCCTCGACGGCGTCCGGGTGCCCGAGGAGAACCGGCTGCAGAACGCGAACAGCTTCCGCGACACGGCCAACGTGCTGCGGGCGACGCGGGTGAGCGTGGCCTGGTCGGCGGTGGGCTGCTCCCGCGGCGCCTACGAGCACGCCCTGCGGTACGCGATGGGGCGCGACCAGTTCGGCCGCTCGATCACCTCCTTCCAGCTGGTGCAGGACCTGCTGTTCCGGATGCTCGGCAACATCACCGCCTCCGCCGCGCTCTGCGCCCGCGCCTCGCAGCTGCAGGACTGCGGGATGCTGCGCGACGAGCACGCCTCCATGGCCAAGGGCTACTCGACGATGCGCATGCGCGAGACGGTCGGCTGGGCCCGCGAGCTCATGGGCGGCAACGGCATCCTGCTGGAGAACCACGTGGGGCGGTTCGTGGCCGACGCCGAGGCCATCTACTCCTACGAGGGCACCCGCGAGGTCAACAGCCTGATCGTCGGCCGGGCGATCACCGGCACCAGCGCCATCGCGTGAAGGACCCCCTGCCCCCCACCACTCGCGCGCTCGTGGCGGGACCCTGCAGGGGGCCGGCTGACCGGAGGACCGCGTTCACCTCCCGTCCCACCAGCGGGCGGCGGCCTCGCGGGGCGTGTGCCCCTCGGCGACGGCCCGGTTGAGCGTGACCAGGTCGATGGTGGTCAGCTGCGCGCTGACCGCGTCCAGCGCACCGCGCAACCGCTCGCCGGCCTCGTCGGCCAGCGCCGTCCGCACGATCGGCACGACGTTCTCGCGGGGCTGCAGCGACCGGTCGTCGCGGAGCAGCAGCAGCGCGGTGTCGACGAGGTGGGGGTCGGTCGTCTCCAGCATCCCGACGTGGACCTGCCCGGTGAGCAGCGCCTCCACCGTGGCCGCGCGCGAGGGCATGCTGCGGACGCCGGCGAACTCCACGCCGTAGACCTCGCGCAGGCCGGGCAGGCAGAAGGGCCGCTGCACGCACTCCGGCGGACCGCCGAAGACCAGCCCGGGCGCCAGCGCGGCGAGGTCGGAGAGCGTGGTCATCCCGTGCTGCACGGCGAGGTCGGTCCGGACGACGAACCCGTTCTGGTCCTCGGCCGCGGCGGCGGCCAGCACGGTCATCCCCCGCGGCGCCAGCGCGGCCGCCAGCGCCTCCCGCAGCGGCACCGGGTCGTCGTGCACCGACCCCGCGCCGGGCTCGAGGAACTCCGAGGCGGTCCCGAGGTAATCGACGACGACGTCGACGACGCCCTGCTCGAGCGCCGGCAGCACCACCTCCCGGGTGCCGATGCCGTGCTGCACGGTCACCCCGAACCCGGCCCGGCGCAGCGCCTCGGCGTAGACCTCGGCGAGTGCCTGGTTCTCCGGGAAGTCGTAGGAGGCGACGCGGACGGCGTCCTCCCCCGCGGGCGCGGGCTCCGCGGACGGCCCGCCGCAGCCGCACAGCACCGCCACCGCCACCGCCACCGCCAGCAGGATGGCGAGCAGCGGGCGGGCGAGCGGGCGGCGACGGGTCACGGACCCTCCCGGGGTGGGGCAGCGCCACGCTAGCCCCGCGCGGGACCAAGGTCGATGGTCACGGGCGCGCATCGGGGGCAGCATCGGCCGGCATGGCGGCCACCACACGGGCCCCCGCGACGCCACCGGGGACGGCACCGGGGACGGCACCGGCGGCGGCACCGGCGACGGCACCCGCGCCCCGGGCACCCGCGGGAGAAGCGGTCCGGCGTCCGGGCCCCCCGCCGGTGCAGCGCGTGCACCGCCGCCGCCGGCCCTCCGGCGAGCCGCCACCGCTGCCGCGCCACCTCAACGCCTCGGGCAAGTGGTGGCTGGGCCTCAGCGGCGCCGTCCTGGCCAGCTGGGTCGTCGTGGTCGCCACCGGCAGCGTGGCCGTCTTCGACCTCGTCGACACCCGCGTCCTGCAGGCCCTCGCCGCGGTCCGCTCGCCCACCCTGACCGACGTCGCCGAGGTGGCCGGGGTGCTCGCCACCGGTCCGGCGATCCACGCGCTGTGGCTGGCCAACCTCGCCGTCCTGGCGGTGTTCCGGCGCTGGCGGCACCTGTTCGTGTGGATCGGCGTCGGCCTGCTGGTGATCAACACCGCGGCCACGCTCGCCGCGACGCTGCAGCGCCCGCGGCCCTACGAGGTCGAGCTGCTGGGCCCCTGGTCGGGGTTCTCCATGCCCTCGGTGCCGGTGACCGTGCTGGCCACCTTCCTGGTCAGCACCCTCTACTCGCTGGTGCCCGCGGGCCGCCGGCGCGACACGGGCAAGTGGGTGGTGTGCGGGCTGCTGCTGGTGACCGCCGCCTCCCGGCTCTACCTCGCCCAGGACCACCCGACCGACGTCCTCGCCGGCGTGGTGCTCGGCGTCGCGGCGCCGCTGGCCGCCTTCCGGCTGCTCACGCCCAACGAGGTCTACCCCGTCGTCTACCGCCGGGGCAGCCCGGCACACCTCGACGTCTCCGGGGCCCGGGGCGAGGCGATCGTCCGGGCCCTGCAGGACCAGCTCGGCCTGGTGGCCACCGCGGTGACGCCCTTCGGCCTGGCCGGGTCGGGCGGCTCCACCCCGCTGCGGATCACCGTCAAGGCCGACGACGCGGTGGAGGAGGACGAGAGCTGCGTCTTCGGCAAGCTCTACGCCGCCACGCACGTGCGCTCCGACCGCTGGTTCAAGCTGGGCCGCACGCTGCTCTACGGCCGGCTGGAGGACGAGAAGCCGTACCACAGCGTGCGCCGGCTGGTGCAGTACGAGGACTACGTGCTGCGCCTGATGTCCGACGCCGGCCTGCCGGTGCCGCACCCGCTGGGCATCGTGGAGATCACCCCGGAGCGCGAGTACCTGCTGGTCGCGGAGTTCCTCGCCGGCGCCCGCGAGATCGGCGACCCGGAGACCGTCGTGGACGACGCGGTGATCGACCAGGGCCTGGCCGTCGTCCGGCGGATGTGGGAGGTCGGCATCGCCCACCGTGACATCAAGCCGGCCAACGTGATGGTGCGCGACGGGACGCTGTACCTCATCGACTCCGCCTTCGCCGAGGTGCGCCCCAGCCCGTGGCGGGAGGCCGTGGACCTGGCGAACACGATGCTGGTCCTGGCGCTGCGCACCGACCCCGCGCGGGTGTACGCCCGGGCGCGGCTGTTCTTCTCCGACGAGGAGATCGCCGAGGCGTTCGCGGCCACCCGCGGCCTGACCATGCCCTCGCAGCTGCGCCGGATGCTGCGGGCGCAGGGCCGCGACCTGCACGCGGAGTTCCTCCGGCTGCTGCCCTACCGGCTGCCGCCGGTGCGGATCCAGCGGTGGACCTGGCGCCGCGCCGGGCTGACCCTGGTCACCGGCCTGGCGCTGGCGCTGGCCGTGACCATCGCGGTCGACCTGCTGAGGTCCCCGCTGTGACCGGCGCCCGCCGCGCCGCCGCGGTGGCCGTCCTGGCCGCCGCCCCCCTGCTGACCGCGTGCGGGGGCGGCACGAGCGTCAGCGTCGAGGTGCCGGCCTGCGCGAGCGGGGACGAGGGCAGCGCGGCCAACGGCGTCGTCCTCATGGCGCAGGCGGTGCCGACGGCGACCTGGGTGCCGTGCGTCGAGAGCGTCCCGGTGGGCTGGACCTTCGCCGGCCTGGACGCCCGCTCCGGCTCGGCCCGGTTCTGGCTGGACTCCGACCGGGACGGGGTGCACGCCATCGAGGTGCGGCTGACCGCGGAGTGCGACACCGCCGGCGCCACGGAGATCCCCAGCGAGCGGGAGGACCTCCGCCGCTTCGAGCGGGTCACCCAGGTCAGCCCGCAGTACCTCGGCCGGCGCTACTACGTCTTCCCGGGCGGCTGCACCACGGTGGTGTTCACCCTCTCGGGGGAGAACCGAGGCGAGCCGCTGGCCCTGGCCACCCAGGGCCTCGGGGTGGTGAGCCGCGAGGACCTGGCCGCCCAGGTGCACACCGAGAGCGGGGGCCGGCTGCACCTGGACCCGCCCTCCGACGAGGGGGACCCGTCATGACCGCCGTCGCGCCGAAGGCACCTCCCGACCGGCCGCCGCGCACGACCCCGCTGTGGCGCCGGGTGCTCCCGCCGGTGCTCTCCCTCGCCCTGGTGGCCGCGGTCTTCGTGTGGTTCCTGCCCCGGTTCACCAGCCTCGCCGAGGTGTGGTCGGCGGTGCGCGGCCTGTCGTGGGCGGCGGTGGCCGCGCTCGCGGTCGCCGCCGTGTGGAACCTGGCCACCTACCAGTTCGTCATGGTCTCGACCATGCCCGGGCTGCGGCTGCGGGAGGCGACGGTCTCCACCCTCACCACGACCGCGGTGTCGAACACGGTGGTCGGCGGGGCGGCGCTCGCCCTCGGGCTGACCTACGGGATGAACTCCTCGTGGGGCTTCTCCCGGTCCCGGACGTCGGTGTCGCTGCTGCTGTCGGGGCTGTGGAACAACTTCGCCAAGCTGGGCCTGCCGGTGCTCGCCCTGGCCCTGCTCGCGCTGACGTCGTCCGCGCCGGGCGCGGGCCGGCTGGCCGCGGGGCTGGCCGGGGTGGGCGGGCTGGTCGCGGCGGTGGCCGTGCTGGCGCTGCTGCTGCGCAGCCGGGAGGGCGCCGCCCGCATCGGCACCGGCACCGGCCGGGTCGTCTCGGCGCTGCTGCGGCCGCTGGGCCGCCCACCGGTGCAGGGCTGGGACCGGGCGACGACGCGGTTCCGCGACCGCACCGTGGTGCTGCTGCGCGCCCGCTGGCACTGGCTGACCCTGGCCACCCTGGTCAGCCACCTGTCACTGTTCGCGGTCCTGCTGCTGGCGCTGCGCGCGGTGGGCGTGACCGCGGAGCAGGTCGGCGCGGTGGAGGCGCTGGCGGTCTTCGCCTTCGCCCGGCTGCTGACCGCCGTCCCCTTCACCCCGGGCGGGCTGGGCGTCGTCGAGCTGGCGCTGCTCACCGGGCTCTCGGCCTCCGGCGGCGACCGGCCGCTGGTGGCGGCCGCGGTCCTGCTCTTCCGGGGGCTGACCTACCTGCTGCCGATCCCCCTCGGCGTCGGCACGTACCTGTTCTGGCGGCACAACCGCTCGTGGCGGCGGGAGCCGAACTCCGCTCCGCGCACGGAGCTGGTGCCGGAGACGGCGTGAGCGGCCGCGCGGGCACCCGCCCGCGCCCGGTCGTGCGGCCGTGGGGCGCC
Organism: Geodermatophilus dictyosporus; assembly: GCF_900115505.1. Classification (GTDB taxonomy): domain Bacteria; phylum Actinomycetota; class Actinomycetes; order Mycobacteriales; family Geodermatophilaceae; genus Geodermatophilus; species Geodermatophilus dictyosporus. The sequence continues at coordinate 726,486 of NZ_FOWQ01000002.1, forward strand.
GAGGCGGTGCTGGCCGGCTGCGGTGCCCTCGTGCTGGTGCTCGCGGCGCTCCCGGTCGAGCCGGCGCGGGTGCCCGCCACCGAGGCGGCCGTGTTCCGCGCGGTGAACGGCGTCGACGTGCTGCCGTTCGTGCTGGTCTGGCCGGTCATGCAGCTGGGCAACGTGCTGGTGGTGCCGGCGAGCGCGCTGGTCGCCGCCGCGCTGCGGCACTGGCGCCTGGCGGCGGGGCTGCTCCTGGCCGGCGTCGGCACCTACCTGGCCGCCAAGGGGATCAAGGACGTGGTGGTGCGCGGCCGCCCCGACGGGCTCCTGGACGGCGTGGTGGTCCGCGGCACCGCCGCCCGCGGGCGCGGCTTCCTCTCCGGGCACGCCGCCGTCGTGGTCACCGTGCTCACCGTGGCCTGGCCGTGGCTGCGGCGTCCCGCCCGCGTCGCCGGGGTGCTGCTGGCCGCCGCCGTGTGCCTGGCGCGGGTGCACGTGGCGGCGCACCTGCCGCTGGACGTGGTCGGCGGGGTGGGGCTCGGCCTGCTGGTCGGGGTGCTGGTGCGGCTCGCCGTCGGGCGGCCGGCCTGATGCTCGTCGACGCCCGCCGCGGCCTGCGGGTGAGCGCCGTCCTGCTCGGCGGTGCCGTCGGCATCGGCCTGCTGGTCGCCCTGCCGGCGACCCGACCGGCGGTGCAGGCGGTCGACGACGCGGTGTGGGAGTGGGCCGGCGCGGTGCGCAACGAGCCGGCGACGTGGGCCGCGGTCGCGCTGTCGTGGCTGGGCAGCGTCTGGGTGAACTGGCCGCTGCGGGCGCTGGCGGTGCTGCTGCTGGCCGGGCGGCGGCACTGGGCCCGCCTGCTCGCCTTCGTACTGGCGGTGGTCACCAGCGAGGCGGCGATCGGCCCGGTGAAGGCCGCGTTCGACCGGCCGCGGCCGCCGGGCGCGCTCATCGAGACCTCGGCGGCGGCCTTCCCGTCCGGGCACGCCATCGCCGGCGCGGTGACCGCGGTCGGGCTGGTGCTGGTGCTCGTGCCGCCGGGCCCGGCGCGCTGGCGCTGGGAGGTGCGGGCCGTGGTCTTCGCCGCGGTCATGGCGCTGTCGCGGGTCTACCTGCGCGCGCACTGGCTGTCGGACACCGTGGCCGGCGCGCTGCTCGGCGCGGGCCTGGCGCTGGGCTGGCCGGCGGTGGTGACGGCGCTGCGCGACCGCCGTGGGCGGGCGGCCCGCCCCTCCCCCTGAGGACGGCGGCTCCCGGACGCGGGCCCGGCCGTCCCCCTGCCGGGTCCGGGGACCTGTGCTTGAGTTGCTCAGGTCAGGCATCCGTCCCCGAGGAGTCCCGGGATGACCACCACCGCCAGCCGTCCGACGCCGGACCAGCCGAACAGCCGGCCCTCCGCCGTCGCCGGGTCGACCGACGAGGCCACCGAGCAGGCCGGCGACGCCGTCCTCGGCCTGGACATGGTCCTCGTCGACGCCGCCCGCGGCCCACTGCGCCGGATGGTGCCCCCGGCCCGCACCCTCGCCCACCTGGGCGGCGCGCTGGTCCGCCGGCCCCAGGCCGTCACCCGCCACGGCGGTGAGCTGGTCAGCGAGCTGGGCCGGATCGTGGCCGGCCGCTCGGAGATCGCGCCCTCGCCCAAGGACCGGCGCTTCTCCGACCGCGCCTGGAAGGACAACTGGCTCCTCCGGCGCACGATGCAGGCCCACATGGCCGCCGCCCAGGCCGCGGCGCGGCTGATCGACGACGTCGACCTCGACTGGCAGGACGACGAGCGGATCCGCTTCGCGCTGACCAACGTCGTCGACGCGCTCGCGCCCAGCAACGTGCCGTTCCTCAACCCGCTGGCCCTCAAGGCGGTCGTCGACACCGGCGGCCGCAACGCCGTCACGGGCGTGCGCCGGCTGGTGTCCGACCTGGCCTCGGCGCCGCGGGTGCCCTCGATGGTGGAGCCCGACGCCTTCACCGTGGGCGAGGACCTCGCCGTCACCCCGGGCGCGGTGGTGCTGCGGACGCCGGTGTTCGAGCTGCTGCAGTACCGGCCGACGACCGGGACCGTGCGCAGCGTCCCGCTGGTGATCGTGCCGCCGACGATCAACAAGTTCTACGTCACCGACCTGGCGCCGGGCCGCAGCATCGTCGAGCACTACGTCTCCGCCGGACACCAGGTCTTCATGATCAGCTGGCGCAACCCCGACGAGCGGCACGCCGACTGGGGCCTGGACGCCTACGGCCAGGCGGTGCTCGACGCCGCCGACGCCGCCCAGGAGATCACCGGCAGCGACCAGGTGGCCCTCCAGGGCTTCTGCTCCGGCGGGATCATCGCCGCCATGGTGCTGGCCCACCTGGCCGCCACCGGCCGGCTCGACCGGGTCGCGGCGGCCAGCTTCGCCGTCACCGTCCTGGACTGGGCCCGCGCCGGCACCATCGGCGCGCTCATGGACGAGGAGGCGGTCCGCGAGGCCACCGAGAAGTCGCGCAAGAAGGGCTACCTCGACGGCGCGATGCTGGCCGAGGTCTTCGCGTGGCTGCGGCCCAACGACCTGGTGTGGAACTACTGGGTCAACAACTACCTGCAGGGCAACCCGCCGCCGGCCTTCGACATCCTCTACTGGAACGCCGACACCACGCGGATGAGCGCCGGCCTGCACCGCGACTTCATCGAGCTCGCCGTCGGCAACCAGCTCAGCACGCCCGGGGCGGCCAGCATGCTCGGGACGCCGGTGGACCTCTCCACCGTCACCGTCGACACCTACGTCACCGCCGGCATCGCCGACCACCTGTGCCCGTGGCAGTCCTGCTACCGCACGACCCAGATGCTCGGCGGGCGCAGCCGGTTCGTGCTGTCCACCGCCGGGCACATCGCCTCGCTGGTCAACCCGCCCGCCAACCCGAAGGCGTCCTTCCAGGTGGCGCCGGAGACGCCGGAGGACCCGGAGCGCTGGCTGGCCTCGGCGCACAAGGAGAAGGGCTCGTGGTGGCCGGACTTCACCGACTGGCTGGCCGAGCGGGCCGGTGAGGAGAAGCCGGCACCGGAGGAGCTGGGCAGCGCCGCGCACCCGGTCCTGGGGGACGCGCCGGGGACGTATGTCTTCGACAAGTGACCCGGCGGGCGACCCGGCGGGCGATCGGACGCGGGCCGGCGCCGAGTCGGTCCGCTCGCTGACCGTCGGGGGCCGCACGCTGCGGGTGGCGGTGCGCCGAGGGGACGGGTCGGTCCCGCCGCTGCTGCTGATGAACGGCATCGGCGCCAGCCTCGAGGTGCTGCAGCCCTTCGTCGACGCCGTCCACCCGCGGCGGACGGTGATCCGCTTCGACGTCCCCGGCGTCGGCGGCTCCCCCAGGCCCGTCGTCCCCTACGTGCTCGCGACGCTGACTCCGGTGGTGGCCGGCCTGCTCCACGAGCTCGGCCACGACGAGCCGGTCGACGTGCTCGGCCTGTCCTGGGGCGGCGGGCTGGCGCAGCACTTCGCCGTGCAGCACCGCCGCCGCTGCCGCCGGCTGGTGCTGGCGGCCACCGGCACCGGCAGCCTGATGGTGCCCGCGCACCCGCGGGTGCTGGCCCACATGCTCACGCCGCGGCGGCACCGCGACCCCCGGTACGCCGAGGAGGTCGCCGCGATGCTCTACGGCGGCACGGTGCGCAGCGACCCGGGGATGGCCGCCCGCGTGCTGCACTCGGCCAGCCGGCTGGGCCCGCGGCGCGGCTACTACTACCAGCTGGCCGCGAGCGCGGGCTGGAGCAGCCTGCCGTTCCTGTCGCTGATCCGGCAGCCCACGCTGGTGGTCGCCGGTGACGACGACCCGATCATCCCGACGGTCAACGCGCGCATCCTGGCCCGCGGCATCCCGCGGGCCCGGCTGCACCTGCACCACGGCGGGCACCTGGCGCTGGTCACCGAGGCGCGGGAGCTCGCGCCGGTGGTCGAGGACTTCCTCGACGGGCCGGCCTAGAAGCCGCAGGCGGCCCCGCCGTCGACGAAGCCCCGCCGGAAGTCGTCGACCAGCTCGAAGCCCGACAGCCCCGGCACCGGGACGACGGTCTCCTCGGTGGCGTAGCGCAGCAGCACGACGGCGGCCTCGTCGACGTCGCCCGGGGACAGGGCGAGGTCCAGCCCGTCGACCGATCCCCGGTGCACCTCGCGGACCAGCCAGCCCGTGGCGCACACCGAGCCGGTCACGGCCGCGGCGTCGTCGACCGACAGGCCGCGCTGCTCGCGCACGGCCATCGCGTAGGGCAGCCCGAGCAGCGTGGGGACGGCGAAGTCCCCGACCTCGGCGTAGGCCGGCTCGAGCAGGTCGGCGCCGTCGTAGCGCACCGAGTCGTCCACCGGGCAGTACTGCAGGTCCAGCTCGCCCCCGCCGCCGCAGACCGTGCCGGTGCCGTCGGCGGCGCGCAGGTCGGGGGCGTCGAGCAGGCCGCCGAGCGGGTCGGTGCCGGGGAAGCCGCGGGTGAGCGCCTGGTCCCAGAACGCGGTGAGCAGGTCGCCGGTGCCCGCGACGACCGCCTCGTAGGACAGGTCGCCGCCGGTGGCCGCCTCGTCGCCGTCGAACTCCTCCTCGGTGAACAGCCGCGAGGAGTCGAAGGCCGCGCACGCCACCGGGCCGTCGGCGTAGCCCTCCTGGAACGCGGAGAGCTGGTCGAAGACCGAGCCGTGCGCGTCCTCGGCGTCGGGCGAGGAGCCCACCTCGTCGCCGAAGTACAGGTAGCCCAGCAGGTAGGGGTCGAGCTCCTTGGGGCGGACGGAGAAGTGCGCCGCGTTGCCCCGTACCACCCACCGCGTCCACGCGCCGGCGAAGCACTCGGCCTGCGTCTCGGCGACGATCGACGGGTCGTCGAGGCCGGCGTGCGCCTGGACGGCGTGGGCGATCTCGTGCGCCATGATCTCGGCGACCACGAACGGCCCGTAGTCCCCCGCCAGCTCCGCCATCCACGCGCGGTCGTAGACGACCAGGTCCTCGTCGGGGCAGTAGTAGGCGTTGTCGGCCAGGTCCTCGACGTCGTCGGGGAAGCACGGGCCGTCCGGCAGGTCGGCGGGGTCGGTCTCGTCGGGGTCGATGGACCAGAAGCCGCCGTCGACCGGGCCGAACCCGCCGCCGAACACCTCCGGGTAGGTGCGGTCCCAGTAGGTGAGGACGTCGGCGAGGGCGTTGCGCGCGATGCGGTCGGTCTCGTCGCCCGCCTCGGCCAGGTGGACGGTCAGGTCGGCGTCGGTGGCGTCGGTGGCGTCGGTGCGCAGGCCCCCGGGTGGTGGGCTGGCCACGCCGGCGACCACGGTGCTGCAGCCGGTGGCGGCCAGCGCCAGGGCGAGCAGCGCCGCGACGGCGGGGGGACGGACGCGCACGGTGCCCCCTCGGTTCGCGTGGACGGCCCGGTCGGCGTCCGGTTCGGAGGACCGGAGGCTGCCCCGGCGCCGCCCGCCCGGTCAACGGGGACGCGTCCGGCGGCCCCGCTCAGGCCGCGCGGGCCGGCGTCACGCCCCGGCGTGGACGACGCAGCCGCTGGCCGCCCCGCCGAGGGCGTCGACGGCGAACCCGCGCACCCGCAGCACGTCGGCGAGGGCCGCGTTGACGACCTGCTGGACGTCGACGTCGGCGTCGGCGCCGTGCACCTGCTCGACGCTCATCCGGTCGTGCTGCCGCCAGCCGACCACCACACCGCCCAGGCCCGGCTCGACCGAGACGCAGACCCCGCCGTGGGCGCCGCGCGGGCCGGTGGCGTCCCACAGCGGCAGGCCGGTCTCGGCGAGCGCGGCGGTGACCTCGACCAGCAGGGTGACCAGCGGGTCGTCGTCGTCGACGTCGGCGTCCCACTCCTCGGGCAGCCGGTCGAGCTGCTCGCCCAGGTGGGTCAGCCACGCGGAGTCCTGTGCGGAGACCCGCCGGACCACCGTGCCGTCGGCGCGCAGGGTGCCGTGGACGGCGCGGGCGGACCCGTCGAGCCCGGCGACCAGCGCGGTGCACAGGGCGTCGGTGCGGGCGTCGAACGGCCCGGCGACCGCGTGGTGCCCCGGCCGGTCCTCCGACCCGTCGACCAGCCACCACGCCGTCGCGCCCTCGGCGCCGGCGACGCGCCGGCCGGCCGGGTGGGCGGCCACGCCCACGGCGGTCCGGCCCGCGGGACGCACCTCGGCACCGAGGTCGGCCCGCAGCTCGCCACCGCCGGCCGGCCCGGCGCCCGTGCCGCCGGGAGCCGCCGGGCCGGCGGGGGCCGGCAGACCCGCGTCGCCCACGGGGCCCGGACCGGAGGCGGGCCGGGCGACCGCGGCCGGCCGCACGGCGTTGCGCTCGAACTCGTAGCGGGCCGTCGAGCTGCGGCCCAGGACGACGACGAGCCCGGCCATGAGCAGGAAGCCGGCGACGGCGACCACCGGCCACACGACCAGCTCGACGAGGCCCACCGGCACCACCGGGGTCACCACGCGCACCAGGAGCGCTGCGGGCCGGCACCCCAGTCGGCGGCCCGGTGCACCCAGGTCCGCACCCGGCCGAGCGGGTCGGCGGGGCGGCGGTCGGGTGCCGGCGGGTCACCGGCGGGGTCGAGGCCGAGCAGGTCGAGCAGGTCGGCCAGGCCCAGGCCGTCCTCGGCCGGGGCGGCCGGGCGACGCGCCAGGAGGGAGGGGGTGGCGCCCACGGCGGTCACGCCCCGCAGCGGACGACGCAGCCGCCGGCCACGCCGCCCAGGGTCTCGACGTCGAAGCCCCGCACCAGCAGGACGTCGCCCAGCGCGCAGTTCATGACCCGCTGCACGACGGCGTCGGTCTCGGCGCCGTGCACCTGGTCGACGCTCATCCGGTCGTGCTGGCGCCAGCTCACCACGACGCCGTCCAGCGCGGGCTCCACGGCCGGGCAGGCCCCGCCCAGGGCGGCCCCGGCGCCGGACGCGTCCCACAGCGGCAGGCCGGACTCGGCGAGTGCCGCGGTCACCTCGACCAGGAGCGTCGTCAGGGGGTCGTCCTCGGCCAGGACGCCGGCCCGGTCCTCGGGCAGCCGGTCGAGCTGGTCGCCGAGGTGCGCCAGCCACGCCAGGTCCTCCGGCGAGGGCCGGCGGTGCAGGCCGCCGTCGGCGCGGCGCACGCCGTACACCGGCCGCACCGGCTCGTCGTCGTCGCCGCGCACGGCGGCGGCCCAGCCGGCGCCGGAGCGGTCGGGGAAGGGGCCGGCGACGAGGCGGTCGGGGCCCTCCTGGCCCTCGACCACCAGCCACCAGCCCAGGCGCACCTCGTTGTCGAGGCGCAGTCCACTGCTGCGGAGTGCCACGTGATCCACCGTTCATCCCGTCCTTGGGGCCGCCGCAGGGGAAGTGCGGCGGCGCCCGCCACCGCCGGTGAGGGCGGCGCGAGTGAGGGAAGTGTGGGGTCCGGCGGGGGCCGGGGGACGCGTCCCGGCACACGCTGGTACGGCACGTGTTCGTATCGTTGTGCAGCCGCTCCGCCGGGCCGCTGACCCGCCTCCGGAAACACCCACATGTCGACCAGTTCGACCCGGTCCGAGCGTGGAGGTGTGCCGAGGAGTGCTGCTGACCTGGAACGACCCGCGCCGCGACGGCGTGCCGCGAGCAGCTCGCGCGGGCCCCGCTCCCACCGGCGCGCCCGTCCCGCCGGGGCCGGCGCCCCGCGCCAGGCGACCGGGCGGAGGACTCCGTGCGCCACCGGTCGTCACCCGCCGACGGGCCGCCACGGTGGCCCCGCCATACGCTGCGCCTGCCCGGATCCACCCCTGCAGACGCCGAAGGAGTCACCTCGTGTCAGGCCTCCGTGCCCGCACCGGTGCACGCCGCGCTCCCGGAGCGACGGCCCGGGTACCGACGTCCGGCGGGCGGGCCGACGGATGGTGACCGTCACCCGGCTCGCTCGCACGGTGGAGGTGCGGCTACCGGCGGGCGTGGCACGGGCCGGAGCCACCGTCAGACGCCGGGTGCGACTCGTCGCCGCGCTGCTCCCGCCGGTCGCCCGGGGTGCCCCCACCCGGCCGGTGAGCGAGTACAAGGCACCCTGCTACTGGCTCGACTACCGCTGCGGGTTCGTGCGCCGCGGGCTGCCGGGCGAGGTCCTGAGACGAGTCGCCGGGGGACCACCCACCCACCACGACGTGGAGCGGGCGGCGGCCGCCCTGGCGCGCGCGTCGGCCCTGTCGATCGTGCCCGTGGCGGTGGAGGTGGCCCTCCGCGCGCCGGAGAGGCTCCCGCGCGCGGTGGCGGCCGGGCTCCTCGTCTCCTCCCCGCTGACGTGCAGCCTCGCCCTGGGCGACGTGGGTCGGTACGACGCCGTCGGTGTGCTGGCGCTGGCCCTGCTGTCGACCGGCCGGGTGGTCTGGCTCCGGCTGCCGCTGCCGGTGAGCGCCGCCCTGCTCGCCGGGACCGTCGCCGGTGCCGTGGCCAGTGAGGAGTTCCTGCTCGCCGTGCTGGCGCCGACGGCCGTCGCCGCCGTCAGCCGTCTCGCCCGCGAGCGGCAGGCGAGCCGGACCGCGCGGCGGTGGCTCCTCGGGGGCGTCCTCGCGCCCGGCGCCCTCGTGGCCGGCGCCAGTCTCCTCGTGCCGGCGCCACGGGGGGCCGTCGCCGCCGCGCGGGCGCAGGCGGCCCGGGCCGGGGTGGGACCGCCCGGGGCCCTGGGGGACGCGCTGAGCGCGCTGGAGCGCGGCTACGTCGAGAACCTCGCCTTCTTCCGGCTGTTCCGGCCCGCCGCGGTGGGGCTGTCGTGGGGACTGTGGGCCGGGTGCCACCTCCTCACCGCGGGCGTGCTCGGGAGGCTGCTCGGCGCGGGGGCCGACGGCCGGCACCGCCGGGCGGCCACCGTCCACGCCCTCGTCGCCACCGTCCTGTCCACGGCGGGGGTCGACTTCCGCCGCTGGTGGGGGCTGGCGCTCACGGGTCTGCTCGCCACCCTCGTCCTCCTGGACCCACCACGACCTGCCGAGCCGGTGTCCCGAACGGCGATCGTCGCCGCGCTGGCAACGGCGGCCGCCGGTGTCGCCCTCCGGGACGTCAGCGTCCACCCGTGGGGCGCCCCCCGCGTCGACCGGGCCCTGCCGGTGCGGACGTGAGGTCCGCGGACGGCTCGGGAGGCGACCGTCGCACGTCCCGGGAGAGGCGGAGGGTGCTCGCCGTGCAGCGACGGACCATCGGCCCCAGGACCCGCCCGGCAGCCACGCTGCTCAGCCGAGCGGGAGAGCACGCCGCCGCCTGGGTCGTGATCGGCCTCGTCGGTGCGGCACTGGACGCCCGGCGCCGGCGCCGGCGGGGCGAGGCGGTCCTGGGCGTGCACCTCCCCTCCGACGTCCTGTCGGGCACGGCGCTCGGCGGTGCCGTGGCCGCCCCGACACGGATCAGCCGCCGGACGGACGCACGGTGAGCCCGCTCGCTGCCCTGGGACGGACGGCGCGGCCGCACCAGTGGACCAAGAACGTCCTCGTCCTCGCGCCGCTGCTCCCCGGCGGCCAGTTGCTGAGCTGGTCGGCCGTGGCCGGAGCGGGGATCGCCTTCGTCTCCTTCTGCCTCGCCGCATCGGGCGTCTACGTCCTCAACGACGTCCTCGACGCCGAGGCCGACCGCGCGCATCCCGTCAAGCGGGGACGGCCGGTCGCGTCCGGTGACCTCTCGCCGCGCACGGCAGTCGCCTCCGCGGTGCTCTTCCTGGTGGCGGCCCTGCTCATGGCGGTGGCCGCGCGGCCCGAACTGGTCCTCGTCGTCGCCGTCTACGAGGCCATCCAGGTCGCCTACTGCCTGGGGATGAAGCACGAGCCGGTGCTCGAGCTGGCGAGTGTCGCCAGCGGGTTCCTGCTCCGCGCGCTGGCGGGTGGCGTGGCCGGGGGCATCCCGCTGTCGCAGTGGTTCCTCATGACCGCGGCCTTCGGGTCGCTGTTCATGGCGGCCGGCAAACGCTACGCCGAGAGCCGGCTCGGCGAGCGCACGGGGATGCCCGTGCGCCGGGTGGTCGAGCGGTACACCTCCAGTTACCTGCGGTTCGTGTGGACGCTGTCGGGCACCGCCGTGGTGGTGACCTACTCACTGTGGGCGTTCGAGGTCGGTCAGCGCACGAACTCGACGTGGCCCGTGGCCTCCCTCGTCCCGTTCGTGCTGGCGATCCTGCGGTTCGCCATCGACGTCGACGCGGGTGTCGCCGAGGCGCCGGACCGGATGGTGGTCCGGGACCGCGTCCTGTTCCTGCTCGGCGGGGTCTGGGTCGCGACCCTGGCGGCGGCCGTCTACACCTGAGCGGCCTCGTCAGCCGGCTGACGAGGCGTCAGACGGGGAGCCGCCGGAACAGCGGGGACGGCAACGACCGCAACACGACCATCACCAGCCGCAGCACGGCGGGTGCGTAGACCACGTCCCGGTGCGCCCGCCAGGCCCTGACGACCACCCGGGCGACGGCGTCCTGGTCGACGGCGAGCGGGGCGGCCGGCAACCCCTCGGTCATCCTGGTCCGCACGAACCCGGGCCGGGCGACGAGCACCGAGACCCCCGCCGGCCGGAGCGCCTCCCGCAGGCCGGTGTAGAAGTCGTCCATGCCGGCCTTGGTCGCCCCGTAGACGAAGTTGGACCGTCGCGGACGCTGCCCCGCGACGCTGCTCAGCGCGATGATCCCCCCTCGTCCCTGGGCGGACAGGTGCCGGGCCAGCTCGACCCCGACCGAGACCGAAGCCGTGAAGTTCACCTGTGTCAGGCGTACCGCCGCCTCGTGGTCCTGCCACGCCCGTTCCTGGTCCCCGAGCACCCCGAAGGCCACGACGGCGACGTCGACGTCCCCGTCGGCGAAGGCCCGCTCGAGCACCTGCGGGTGGGACGCGGGGTCCTCCGCGTCGAACGGCAGCACGGTGACGTCGTGGCCGGCGGCGCGCAACCCGCTTCCGGCGGCGTCGAGCCGCGGGCCCGGCCGCCCGGCGAGCACGGCGTGGACCGGGCGCCCCCCGGCCAGCTCGCGCAGCACCGCGAGCCCGATCTCCGACGTGCCACCGAGCAGCAGGACCCGCTGGACGTTCCCCACCGCGTCGATCACAGGTCCAGCCTCCTGGCCAGGTCGGAACGGAAGTGGCGGTGCGGGTCCACCCTGTCACGCACGGCCCGGAACTCCGCCACCCGCGGGTACATGGCGTGCACCGTCCGGGCCGTGGCCCGCGAGTCCTTGGCGAGGTAGAGCCGCCCGCCGGCGTCCAGGACGCTGCGGTCCAGGTCGTCCAGCAGCTCCCCGAGGCCACCGCCCACGGGGATGTCGAGGGCGAGCGTCCAGCCCGGCGCGGGGAAGGACAGCGGTCCCGGGTTGCCCGTGCCGAAGCGCTTGAGGACGGCGAGGAAGGAGGCGGTGCCGGCGTCCGACAGCCGCCGCACGACGTCCCGCAACGCCTGTTCCTCGCCGAAGGGCACCACGAACTGGTACTGCAGGAAGCCACGCGGCCCGTAGATCCTGTTCCAGTCCTCGACAGCGTCCAGCGGGTGGAAGAACTGGCCGAGGCCCTGGACGTCCCGGCGGACCCGGCGCGGCGCCTTGCGGAACCACAGCTCGTTGAAGGCGCGCACCGTCAGGCCGTTGAGCAGGCGGGGCGGGCAGACGTCGGGGACGGTCAACCGGGTGCTGGGCCGGAACACCAGCGGTGCTCGCTGCAGGGACCGCGGGAGCTCCGCCACGCGCGCCGAGCGTCCACGGGTGATGACCGACCGGCCCAGCGCGCTCCCGCGCGCGAGGCAGTCGATCCACGCCACCGAGTGCGGATAGCGGTGGTCGTCGGCCTCCAGGCGGGCCATGAGGTCGTCCAGGTCGCGTGCCCGCTCGGTGTCGACGACGTAGTGAGCGCTCTCCACGTGGGACATCCGGAGCAGCACGCGCAGGACGAGCCCCGTGAGGCCCATGCCCCCGGCCGTCGCCCAGAACAGCTGCGGGTCCGACTCCCGTGAGACGGAGCGGACCACGCCATCGGCGGTCAGCAGGTCGAGCGACTCGACGTGGTCGCAGAAGCTCCCCGCGGCGTGGTGGTTCTTGCCGTGGATGTCGGCGGCGACGGCCCCACCCACGGTGACCTGACGCGTACCGGGTGACACCGGGACCATCAGGCCCAGGGGGAGCAGGTGCTGCATCAGGTGGTCCAGCGAGGCGCCGGCCTCGACGAGCACCCGTCCGCTGGGGACGTCGACCGACAGGACCCGGGAGCGCGACGTCATGTCGAGCACGGCCCCGCCGCCGTTCTGGGCGGGGTCGCCGTAGGAACGGCCGAGGCCGCGCGCGATGACCCCGCGGACCGGAGCGCCGGCCACTGCCTCGGCCAGCTGGTCGTCCTCGCCCGCGGCCCGGACGACGGCCACGGAGGGCGCGGTCCGTCCCCACCCCGCGAGCGCCGTCACCAGGACAGCGTAGTGAGACGGCGGGGACCCGCCGGTCAGGGGACGGGGGACCGCCGCCGCCAGCGCGTCAGCACGACGGCGTAGGACAGGAGGGCGATGCCCGTCGCGACCAGCCAGGCCGCCCTCTCGTACTCGGCCGGGTAGAGGACGTCGTGCAGGTAGTGCGCGATGAAGCTCCCCTCGTACGGCACCCGGCCGCCGACCTCGAGCAGCCACTTCTCCAGGGTGGTGAGGGGGCAGGTGAAGCCGGCCAGCGTCACGTAGGCCGAGTAGAGGGTCGTCGCGATGCTCGGCCACAGCCAGGCAAGTCTGCGCAGCGCCAGGAACCCGCCGAACACGATGTAGGCCAGGAAGCCCAGGTGCCCCACGGCGACCAGCACCGCGGCCACCACAGCCAGCCCGCTCGCCACGTGGCGAGCATAGGACTCGGGCGACCTGCCGCACCGGGACTGCCGCGACCGGGCGGTGGGCGGGGCGGTGCGGCGCGGCGGTCCGCGGTTGGATGGGGCCGTGGCCTCGCCTGCGGTCCGGGACGTCGAGCCCGCCCCCTCCCCCCGGCGCTCCACCCGGCGGTTCCTCGTCCCGCTGTGCCTGGCCGTGGTGCTCGCCCGCGCGACGTACGTGCTCAGGCCGCTGCGGAACGACGAGGGCGGCTACCTGCTGGCGGCCCGGCAGTGGCACACCGGCGGCGAGTTCCTGTACGGCGACTACTTCGTCGACCGCCCGCCGCTGCTCATGCTGGTCTTCAGGATCGCCGCGCTCACCGAGTGGGACCAGGCGATCCGCGTCCTCGCCATCCCGTTCGTCCTCCTGTTCGTCCTCGCCGGCTGGCGTGCCGGCACGCTGCTGGCCGGCCCGGCCGGCGGGCGGTGGGCCGCCGTGGTGGCCGCCGGGATCACGTGCTCCCCGGCGCTGGCGGCGGAGCAGGCGGACGGCGAGCTGTTCGGGGCCGCACTGGTGATGGTGGCACTCGCGCTGGCCCTGTCCGCGTGGCACGCCGACTCCGCCCCCCACCGGTTCGGGTGGGCCGTCGCCGCCGGCGCGGTCGCCGCGGCCGCACCGCTGGTCAAGCAGAACCTGCTGGAGGGCCTGCTCCTGCTCGCCGGCCTGGTGGTGTCCGGGTGGTGGGGTCGGGGCGCGGACCGCCGCCGCGCCCTCCTCGTCGGAGGGGGGAGCCTCCTGGGCGCGCTGTTCCCCTGTGCGCTGTCCTGGCTGTGGCTGAGGGCCGCCCGGATCGAACCGGCCGACGCGTGGCACGACCTCGTCGGTTCGCGTGGTGTCGCGTTCGACGTCCTCTGGTCGACCGGTCCCGACGACTCGCTCCGCAGGGTGGGGCTGCTGCTGGTCCTGGGCACGGTCACGGGCCTCCTGCCGATCGTGGCCACCTGGCTGCTCACCGCGCGCCGCGGCCCGCGGCAGGGGTCGGCCGAGGGGAGGGTCCTCACCCTGCTCCTCGTGTGCGGGGTCGTGGGCATCGCGTCGGGTGGCGCCTACTGGCCTCCCTACCTGCTGCAGCTCGCGCCGGCGGCCGTCCTCGCCGCGGGTGCGCTGGCTCCGTCGACCTCCCGCCCCGGCGCCTGGATGCGGGGCTGCTGCCGGCTGGTGGCCGCCGCTGCCGTCGTCGGCACCCTGGTCTCGGGCGCGGTCTACGCCACCGTCCCGTCGGCCTGGTCCAGCCAGCGGACCGGCGAGTGGCTGGCCGACTCGAAGGCGGTGGGCGACACGGGGTTCGTGGCGTACGGGCTCCCCTCCGTCCTGGAGACCGCGGACGTGCCGTCGCCCTACCCCCACCTGTGGAGCGCGGCGATGCGCACGCTCGACCCCGACCAGACCCGCCTGCGGGCCACCCTGGCCGGGCCCGGTGCGCCGTCGTGGGTCGTCCAGGTCAACGGCCTGAACGCGTGGGGCATCGACGAGGACTCGCGGCTGCGGGACCTGCTGCACCAGCGCTACCGGGTCGTCGCCGAGGTCTGCGGCCACCCGGTGTGGCTGCGCCAGGACCTGACCCGGGAACTCGCGCCACCCCCGCCCTGCTGACGACCCGGAGGCCGCCCACCACCGTGCCGACGGTCAGCCGGGCGCGTGCGGCGGGGAGACGGCCGGCGGCTGCAGGGCCGGCCGCCGGGCCCGCGTCAGCGCCGCCGCCTTGGCGCCGTAGTCCAGCCCGGTGAGCACCGTCCAGGCGACGGTCAGCACGACCACGGCGGTCAGCACCGCCGTCCACTCCGGCGCCGCGAGCGCCAGCACGATCATCGTCGTCTGTGCTGCCGTCTTCAGCTTGCCGCCGCGGCTCGCCGGGATGACGCCGTGCTGCAGCACGGTGAGCCGGAGGACCGTGACCGCCACCTCGCGCGCGAGGACCACCACGGTCGCCCACCAGGGGACGAGGTCGCGAGCGGACAGGCAGACCAGCGCCGTGGCGACCAGCGCCTTGTCGGCGATCGGGTCGACCAGGGCGCCGAAGTCCGTGCACTGGCCCCACCGGCGTGCCAGCCAGCCGTCCGCGAGGTCGGTGAGCGACGCGGCCGCGAACAGGGCGAGGGCGACCCACCGGCCCCCGGGCGTGTCCCCCGCGACGGCGAGGACCGCGCCGAGGAAGGGAACCGCGAGCAGGCGCAGTCCGGTGAGGGCGTTGGGGAGCGTCCACATCCCGCGGGTCACCGCTGGAAGACCATGAGGTGGTACCCGCAGGAGGCGCGGGGTCCGGTGGCCACGTGCGCGAGGCGGTACGCCGACGTGGCCGGGTGTTCGTGGATCGCCTGCTCGGTCGGGTAGTAGCCGACGAACCGCTCGCTGTCCCGGCTGGCGAGCACCAGGACGTCGGGAGCGCGGTCGTGCACGAGGTCCGCGCGCTCCCGGAACGGCAGCCGGCCCGTCTCCTGGATCAGCGACTCGTTGAGGAAGAAGTTGTCGACCACGGACCGCCCCTCGGCACGGGCCGGCACGAGGCCCGCGTCGGAGATGGCGAAGGAGGTGTCCGGCGGGGTCGTCCGCAGCCAGTCGAGCGCCGACTCCCGGGCACCGACCCGGCAGTCCGTGTAGCGCTCCTGCCAGGCGGCCACGCTCCGGACGTCGCCCGGGGGCAGCGCCAGGACGAGGAGTCCTGCGACGGCGGCCCCGAGGACCGGCACCAGGCCCCGGCCGCGATGCCCGGCGAGTGCCTGGAGTCCGGCACCGATCGCGACCGCCGCCAGCAGCGCGACGAGCGGCCACACCGGCATGAAGAAGCGGCTGTAGGCGTTCGCGCTGTCCAGCGTGCCGATCGACCCCAGCCCGTAGAGGACGGGCGGGACCGCGAGCAGCCGCGCCCGGCCCCTGAGGACGACGGCACCCACCACGGCCAGCAGCGTGGGCAGAAGCGCCTGCTGGAGGAACTTCTCCAGGACCGTGAGCGCGTCGCCCGCGCCGGACTTGTAGACGACGGAGTTGGGGAGCAGGTGCCCGTAGATGCCCAGCCGGGCGACCTCGAGCACGACCTGCGAGCAGACCGGGACGCCGCCCAGCACCAGGACCCGCCGCAGCGCACGCCGGCGGGTCGCCGCCCGGAACAGGCCCGGGACCTCGCCGACCGCCACCACGGCCGCCGCCACGGCGAGTCCCTCCGGGCGCAGCCAGGGCAGCACGGCGAACGCCGCGGCGGCACGGAGGACCCTCCCGCCGTCCCGCCGGGCGACCTCGAGCGTGCCCACGGTGACGGCGAAGGCCACCAGGAGCGTCTCGAGACCGCCGACGGCCCACAGGGCGAAGGGCGCGCTGCAGGCGGTGAGCACCGAGGCGATCCGGGCCGCGGACTCCCCCACGACCGGGCGTCCGGCGACGTAGACGGCCACCACGCAGGCGAGGCCGCCGACCACGCCGAGCACGCGGGCCGCCGCGGGAGCGGACCCGCCGGCCCAGGAGACGAGCGCTTCGACGGCGACGAGGAGCGGGTTGCTGAAGCCCTCGACCCGCGGGCCGCCCGGGTTCCAGACGAACCCCTCGCCGGCCGCGAGGTTCTCCGCGTAGCGCACCGAGATCCAGGCGTCGTCGGTGAGGAACCCGCGGAACAGCCAGCAGAGCGCGAGGTGGACGACCGCGGACAGGCCCACCACGACCCACCCGGAGCCCGGCCACGCCCAGCGGCGACGCCCGTGACGAGACGACGGCGTCTCGACCGGTAGGCTGATCGTCCCCACAGCGCTCCGTTCCGGGTGGCCTGGACGGCGGATTCGGACGACGACGTGTGCTGGCCGACGACCCAGAGAAGATAGCCGCCCATGGATGAACCCGCCGCCCGTAGGCCTCGCGACCAGCACTCCTACGGGATGGCCGTGGGCGTCGCCCTCGTCACGGGTGCCGTGGCCGCCGTCTGCGCCGTGCTGCTCGGCCTGCCGCTGCGCGACCCGGACGGGTTCCTCGGCCCGACCTACGTGCGCCTGCCGTTGATCGCTGCGCTGCTGCTCGCGCTCGACGTGCTCCCCCGCGCCGTGCTCGGCGCGCGGTCCCCGAGGAGGCTGGCCGGGGAGACCGTCCGTGTCGCCCGCGAGCGGTGGCCCTGGCGCCGGCTCCGTCCGGTCCTGATCGGGCTCGCGGCCTTCTACGTCACGTACGTGGCCTACCGGAACCTCAAGCACTACCTGCCGCTGCTCCGGCCCGGCCTCGTCGACGACGAGCTGGCGGAGACCGACCTGGCGCTCACGGGAGGCGTCGCGCCCGCCGAGGTGCTGCACGACCTGCTCGGCACCGGTGTCGCCGCGCACGTCCTGTCGTGGGTGTACCTGGCGTTCCTGGTGTTCGTGCCGGCTTCCCTGGGGCTCGCCCTCGTCCGGAGGGGGCGGGCCGGGGAGGCCAGCTGGTACGTCACGGCGCTGTGCCTCAACTGGGCGCTCGGTACCGCCAGCTACTACGTCCTGCCGTCGAGGGGCCCCATCTACGCGCAGCCGGAGCTGTTCTGGGACCTCCCCGAGACCGGCACGTCGCAGCTCCAGGACAGCCTGCTGCTGTCGCGGCTGATCGTCCTCGGCGACCCCCAGGGCACCGAGCGGCTCAACAGCATCGCCGCCTTCGCGTCACTGCACGTGTCGATCATCTTCACCGCTGCGCTCATCGCCCAGCTGACGCTCCGGTCGGTCGTGGTGCGCGCGGGCCTGTGGGTCTTCTTCCTCCTGACCGTGACGGCGACGATCTACTTCGGCTGGCACTACCTCCTCGACGACGTCGCCGGACTGGCGATCGGCGCGATCTCGGTCCTGCTCGCCGCGTGGAGCACCGGCCAGCTGCGGGGACGGCGGCAGCCGGCGCCCGTGCCACAGGGCAGCGCCGAGGCGCCCGGGACGGTCGGACCGCGGCGTCGCTCCCGGCGTCGTCCGCAGACGTCCCCGTCCACGTCCTGACGCCGGTGGCGGTCGCCCCCGACCCCGCGCGCCGGGGTCAGGTCGCGGGCTGTTCTGAGAGCACGTGAGCCGGTGGCTCAGAACACGTAACGCCGGTAGGTCAGGAAGCGGAAGAGGCTGCCGAGCACCAGGCCGACGATGTTGGCCGCGACGTTGTCGGCGACCGGGCTCCTGAGGTCGAGCACGTAGCGGGAGACCGCGAGACAGACGAGCGAGATCAGCAGGGCGACGGCGCTGAGCCCCATGTACAGCGTGTACTCCCGGGCGAGCCGGCCACGGGGGCGGTCCCGGTAGGTCCAGAACCGGTTGCCGACGTAGGCGACGGTGGTACCCGCGACGGTGGAGAGCGTCTTGGCGACGAGGGGCTGGTCGTCCAGCAGGCCGTCCCCACCCAGGTGCACGAGCACGTTGTAGGCCCCGACGTCGACGACCAGGCCGATCGCGCCCGCCGCCAGGAAGCCCGAGGCCTCCCGCCCGAGGGCTCGACCGCGCTCTCGCAGCGCCACCGTCCGCGGGCTCACTCCGCCGGCCGGTCCGGTCCGGCCACCACGGACGCCGGGACCGCCTCGGGGGTCGTCCGCAGCGGCGCCGTCGGCGAGTGCCCGCGCGTCCGCGTCCTGACGGACGCAGGTGAGGGGTGGGGCGGAGAGGGCTGCACCACCGGCTGCGCTCGAACCCAGGCCACCGGGCGATGGTACTGGTGTCGGTCCAGGTCAGCCGGTCGAGAATGGACCGCATGGGTGCCGCACCGCCGTTCGCACTGACGACGACACGGCTCCGGGCCGACCTCGTCGAGCGCCTCGGCGTGCGGCTGCGGAGGGTCGCGCTCGACGGCGTCCTCGCCGACCTCGACCGCGCCGGCGAGTGGTGCCCCGTCCCGGGCAGGGCCGCAGGTGGGGGCTTCACCTGGGACGACGTCGACCGGGACGACCCCAGGTGGTGGCCGCAGGGAGTGGCGAGCACCCGGTCCGGCGCCGTGCTGCTGGTGAGCTGGTACGCCAGACGGGACCGCCTGCTCCGCACCCCGGGCTCGCGGATCTCGGTCGTCGACCGGACGCACCCGGAGGGTCCCCGGTACCGGCACGTCCTGCTGGTCGTGCCGCGCCGGGCCCTCGGGACCGTGGTCATGGGCACCGTCCCCGTCCACGCCGGGGGCATCGCCGTCCACGGTGACCTCCTCCTGGTCGCCGACACGCTCTTCGGGGTCCGGGTCTTCCGCCTCGGGGACGTCATGGCCGTTCCTCGGCGCCCCACCGGCGCGGGAGGCGACGCGTCGCGCGGCAGGGCCGGCGTGCCGTGGCGCTCCGCCCTCGGCGGCTTCGGTGCTCGGGGGTGTGATCACGTGCTCCCCCAGCTCATGGCGTTCCGTGTCCCGCTGTCCGCGGGTCGCCGTCGGCTGCGTCACTCGTTCCTGTCCGTCGGGGAGGTGGAGGGTCGAGGGAACCTCGTCGTCGGGGAGTACCGCCGGAAGGACGACCGGCCGCCCCGGCTCGCGCGCTATCCCCTGGACCCCCGAACCGGCCTCCCGGAGGTGGACGACCAGGGGTGGTGCGTCCCCCTCGAGGTCTACGGGGACCAGCCGCGCCGCATGCAGGGAGTGGCCGTGCACGGGTCCACGTGGTTCGCCACGGCGAGCACGGGCGAGGGGTCGGCCGGGGACCTGTACAGCGGCGCGCCGGGCGCATGGCGCCGCCACCGCGGGGTGCTGCCGCCCGGTCCGGAGGACCTCGACTGGTCACGTCCCGGCGAGGAGCTCTGGGGTGTCTCCGAGTGGCCCGGGCGCCGGTGGGTCTTCCCCGTCGCGACGGACCGCTGGTAGCAGCCGCCCGGTCCGCTTGGAGACCTCGGGCGTTCCGGAGCGGGTTCACCGAGGAGCTTCTGGGCAACCCCCGTCCTGGCCCGCGCTGGTGCTGGGCCTGCTGTTCGGGCTGGGGGGAGGCAGCGATGAGGCGGACCACCCGGGCTGCGGCGGCCTGTACGTCGGTGTCGGCCTCCGCCGGAGAGGTGCGGGAGCGAGGAGCGAGCCTGCCGCCGTGCCACCGACCCGGCGGCGGATCGGTGTCCCGGGTCCGCACCGTCGAGCGCGCTGCGCACGTGACGCGGCCCCGGTGCCGTCGTGGACACCGGAGGACCACGTCCCGTGCCTGACCACTCCCGGGGCCTGCAGCGGGTGGCGTGGACGCGGGCGGCCCGTGCGGTGCTGTGGCCGCTGGCCGTCGGCTCCCTGCTGCACCTGGCGGTGCGCTCGGCCACCGGGACCGCCTCGGACCTGGCGATCCTGTGGCGCAGCGGCGCCAGCCTGGCCGCCGGCGGACCGCTGTACGACCCCGGCCTGGAGTTCATCTACCCGCCGCTGGCCGGCTGGCTCGTCGCGCCGCTGGGCCTGTTGCCGTTCCGCGGCGCGGTCCTCGTCGTCGTGGTCGTCGGCCTGGCCGCCACGGTCGCCGCGACGGTGCTGCTGCTGCGGTTGGTCGGCGTCCGTGCGACGTCGCCCGTCCTGCCGGGGGTGCTGCTGGTGCTCGCCCACAGCCGGCCGCTGATCGGGTTGTTGGACCAGGGCAACGTCGACACCGTCCTGCTGCTCGCCGAGTCCGGCATCATCGCCCTGCTCCTGGCGCGCCGGGACCTCGCAGCCGGGGCGCTCCTCGGCGCCGCGTGCGCGGTCAAGCCCACCCTGGCCCCGGTGGTGCTGGCCCTCGTCCTCCTGGGGCGGGGGCGGGCCCTGCTCGCAGCCGCCGTCAGCGGAGGAGTGCTCACCGCGGTCGGGTTGCTGACGGTGCCGGACCGCGCCACGTTCTTCACCGGCGTCCTACCGCTGCTGGCGGGCGGCAACCGGACCGAGCTGGCCCCGTTCAACCGCTCCCTCCACGGTGCAGCCGTGGAACTCGGCCTGCCGCCCGCGCTCGACCTGGCGCTGAGGGCAGCCGCGTTCGGCCTGGCCTGCTGGGTGGCCTGGCGCCGGCGGTCCGGCCCGGAGGCCCCCGTGGAGGTGGTGCCGCTGCTCGTGCTGGGGACGCTGCTCGCGTCGTCCTTCTCCTGGGCCAACTACAGCATCTACCTGCTGCCGCTCCTGGTGACCGCGGCTCGGCGGGGTAGCCTGGTGTGCGCCTGGCCGGCGTGGGCGGGGGTCTACCTCTTCGCGACCGACGACGCCTGGCACGTCGAGGGCCTGACCGGCCTGCCCGACACGCTGCTGCGCCTACTGCCGCTCGGGGGGTGGCTGCTGCTGCTCGGCGCCTGCACCGTGGCTGCGCACAGCACCCGAACGGCCGCGCCGGGCCGGCACCCCGTGCCCGAGTCGGACAGGGATCGGGCCGGGGCGCGCACTGCGCGAACCCCTTCCCGTACCAACGCTCCCCGTGCGGGAGTCGAGGACGTGTCCGTCGGCGACCCCCGAGGATGACCGGCATCCACCGTGGGGACCGACCAGGACGCGCGGAGCGGGCAGGCGGCCTGCGCCACCTGCTGCCGTCACCCGTGAAGGCGCGCTCCGACCACCGTGTGTCGGGCGCGTCGCCGGTCGTGGCACGCTGGCGGGACGCGCCGTGGCCGGAGTAGAAACGGCACCCTGCCGGAGGGCCGGAACGCCCGACCCGGCCCTGCGGAAGGCGGCGCGGCGGCATGGTGAACGCGGAACAGGAGCGCCGGGCACCGGCGGGGGTCCTCGTCATCTTCGGCGCCTCGGGTGACCTCACCGCCCGCAAGCTGCTGCCGGCGCTCGAGCAGCTGGCCGACCAGGGCGCGCTGACGCCGGAGGTCGCGCTGGTCGGGGTGGCCCGGACGCCGATGTCCGACGGCGAGTTCCGCGACTACTGCCGGCAGCGGGCCCCGGGCGACGGCGGCGCGCGGTGGCGCGAGCTCACCGACACCGCCCGCTACGTCGCCGGGGACTACGACGACCCGGCCACCTACGCCCGGCTGGCCGAGGTGCTCGAGGAGTGCGACCGCGACCGCGGCACCGCCGGCAACCGCGTCTACTACTTCTCCACCCCGCCGCGGCTGTTCGGCCCGATCGCGCTCAGCCTGGGCAAGGCAGGACTGAGCCGCCCCGGCGACGGCGAGTCGGTGCGGGCCGTCATCGAGAAGCCGTTCGGCTGGGACGAGGACAGCGCGCGGGCGCTCTACGCCGACCTGACCACGGCCTTCAGCGAGGAGCAGATCTTCCGGATCGACCACTACCTCGCCAAGGAGACGGTGCAGAACCTGCTGGCGCTGCGCTTCGCCAACTCGATCTTCGAGCCGATCTGGAACCGCACGTGGGTCGACAACGTGCAGATCACCGTCGCCGAGACCATCGGCGTGGGCGACCGGGGCGGCTTCTACGAGACGACCGGCGCGATGCGCGACATCGTGCAGAACCACGTGCTGCAGGTGCTCTCGCTGTTCCTCATGGAGCCGCCGACGTCGTTCCACCCCGAGGCCATCCGCGACGAGAAGGTCAAGCTGCTGCGCGCGATCCGGCCGCTGGACGAGGAGGCCGAGATCGCCGCCAACGCCGTCCGCGGCCAGTACACCCGCGGCGGCACGCGCGAGGACCTCATGGCCGGCTACCGGGAGGAGTCCGGCGTCGACCCGCTCAGCGCCACCGAGACCTTCGTGGCGATGCGGCTGGACATCGACAACTGGCGCTGGACCGGCGTGCCCGTGTACGTGCGCACCGGCAAGCGGCTGCCCGCGCGGGTCACCGAGGTGGCGATGCAGTTCCGCCAGCCGCCGCAGCTGCCGCTGTTCCCGGGGCCGTCGACCGAGTCGGAGCCCGACGCGCTCGTCGTCCGCGTGCAGCCCGACGAGGGGCTGAGCCTGCGCTTCGGCGCCAAGGTGCCCGGCCACGCGTTCCGGGTGCAGAAGGCGTCGATGGACTTCTCCTACAGCAGCTTCACCGAGCAGTCCCCCGACGCCTACGAGCGGGTCATCCTCGACGCGCTCGTCGGGGACCCGACGCTGTTCATCCGGGCCGACGAGGTGGGCCGGTCCTGGCGGATCGTCGACCCGGTGCTGCGGTTCTGGGCCCAGGACGACCGGCCGATCCCGCTGTACCAGGCGGCCACCTGGGGCCCGCCCGAGGCGACCACCCTGGTCACCCGCGACGGCCGGAGCTGGCGGCAGTCGTCCTGACCCGGGGGTCGCCGCTCAGCGGCGCAGGTGGGCGGCGACCACCGGTGCGAGCACGTCCGGCGGCACGACGTGGCCGTGCCCCTCGACCACGTCCAGGCGTCCCCCGGGTAGGAGCTGCGCCAGCCGCCGGCCCACCTCGCGCACGAACGGGGGGCTCTCGCCGCCGACCAGGACGACGCCGGGCCGGGTGACCCGGGCCGCGACGTCCTCCGGCACCGCGCCGCGCCGCGTCGCGCGAGGGCCGGTCGTCGGGCGAGTAGGGCGGGTCGTGCAGGACGAACCCGTCCACGGGCAGCCCGGCCGCGACGGCGTGCAGCACCAGGCCGGCACCGGAGGAGTGCCCGTAGAGGTGGGCCGGGCCGCCGAGACGGTCGATCAGTGCGGCGATGTCCTCGACCTCCCGGTCGATCGCGTACGGGAGCGTGTCGCCACTGTCCCCGCGACCGCGCCGGTCGTGGTCGACGGTGGTGGAGTACCTGCCGAGCGCCTGGTCGGTGGGACGCATCAGAGCGCGGTCGCACGTGGCACCACAGACGGTGATCTGCAGCGGGCCGGCGCCGGAGACCTCGTAGGCGATGGAGGTGCCGTCAGCGGAGGTGACCGTCTCGTGCGTCATGCAGATGAGACCGGCGCGCGGGACGCGGGTCATCGGACGCGACGACCTCGGGACGAGCACCGACACCCACGCCGCGCTCAGCGGACCTCACGGCCCCCTCGTCAGGGCTAGCGTCTACGTCCCTCGGAACGCACCCGAGCGGACAAGGGGGCCGGACGATGCCGCTCTACCTGACCAGGTTCAGCTACACGCCGGAGACGTGGGCCAGGCTGCTCGACAACCCGGAGGACCGCCGGCAGGCAGCCCAGACCTACATCGAGTCGGTCGGCGGGCGACTCCACGGGTTCTGGTACGCCTTCGGGCCGCACGACGGCTACACCCTCTGGGAGGCGCCCGACAACGTGTCCATGGCCGCGGTCGCCTTGGCGATCACGGCCGGCGGCGCGCTGAGCCCCCTGGAGACGACGGTCCTGATGAGCGTCGAGGAGACGATGGAGGCCATGGGGAGGGCGCAGCAGGTGCGGTACCGGCCGCCCGGGGCGTGACGGCGTCCGGAGGCCGTGACCCAGCGGTCGGGCGCACGTGCCCTCGCGGATCACGACCTCCGTCCGACACGGCCCGCGATGACGCTGCACCCGTGCGGCCGCCGGGGACACGGAGTGGCGTCGTGACCCGCGGGCGGCGACCTAGTCGTCCTCGTCGTCGTCGTCCCTGCCGCTGACGCCGAGGGCGGCGCGCACGTCGCCGAGGGCGGCCGCGAGCTGGACGGCGCCGTCGGCGGTCAGGCGCTCGTCGCGCTGCAGCTCCTCGAGCCGCTGCTCGAGCTCGCCGGCCTTCTCGCCGGCCTTCTCCGCGTCCCCGCGGGCCACCGCCTCTTCGATGTCGGCGACGCGGCGGTCGACGTCCCGGAGCCCCCGCTCGGTCAGCGCGCCGGAGGAGGTGGCGCCGTCGACGGTCGCGCGCAGGCCCGCGAGGGCCGTCTGCACCGGGTCGGCGGCGGGCTGCGGCACGGGCGCGGGCGCGGGCGCGGGGGCCGGCGTGGGCGACGGGGTGGGGGCCGCCGTGGTGGTCGGGGCGACCGACGGCGCCGGTGCCGGGGCCGGGGTGCTGGCCACCGCGGTGGTCGGTGCCGCGGTGGCCGACGTCGACGCCGGTGCCCCGGTCGACGTCGCCGGGTCCGCCCCCCAGCCGGCCCACAGGGCACCGGCCACGGCCAGCACCGCGACGCCCCCGCCGAGGGCGGCGAGCAGGCGCACCGGCCGGCGCCGCGGGCCGTCGTCGGCCGGGTGCCCCGGTGCGGTGGCCGCGGGGAGGGGCAGCACCAGCGTCGGGGAGCTCCCGCGGTCGGGTGCGGCGGCGAGGACACCGGCGAGGGCGCCGGCGACCTGCGCGGCGGACGGCCGGGCGGCGGGGTCCTTGTCGAGCAGCCGGGTCAGCAGGCGGTCCAGCGCGGCGGGCGTGTCCGGTCGCAGCGACGCCGCGGACGGCGCCACGGCGTGCAGGTGCTGGGCGAGGACCGCGGCACCGTCGGCGTCGAAGGGCGGGCGGCCGGTGAGCAGGGTGAACAGGGTCGCCCCGAGGCCGTAGAGGTCGGCCGCCGGCCCGGCCGGCTCACCCGCGATGACCTCCGGCGCCAGGAACGGCATGCTGCCCATGACCAGCCCGGTGCCGGTGAGCGAGGTGCCGCCGGCGCGGTCGGTGAGCCGGGCGATGCCGAGGTCCAGCAGCAGGCACGACCCGTCGGCGGCGAGCATGAGGTTGGCCGGCTTCACGTCCCGGTGCACGATGCCGGCGCCGTGCGCGGCGGCCAGCGCCTCGGCGACCTGGCGGCCGTGGCGGGCGACGTCGTCCACCGGCAGCGGCCCGTCGCGGTTGACCAGGGTGAGCAGGTCGGGGCCGGGGAGCAGGGGCATCACCAGCCAGGCCGCGCTCGCGTCGACGCCGAAGTCGAAGACGGTGACGACGAACGGGTGCTCGAGCGCGGCCAGCACCTGCGCCTCACGGCGGAAGCGGGCCATCCCGGCGTCGTCGGCCACGGCCAGGTCGAGCACCTTGACCGCGACGCGGCGGCCGAGGACGGCGTCGGTGGCCGCGTGGACGGTGCCCATGCCACCGCGTCCGAGCACGCTGTCGAGGCGGTACCGCCCGCCCAGCGTCCGCCCGTCCACCCGCACCCCCGTCGTCCCCGGTCCGTCCTGCGGCTCCGAGCATGCCTGCTCCGGACGGCGGGACGCCGGACGCAGCGCCGGTGCGGGCCGGTCGCGTCAGACCTCCAGGACCGCTCCCCTGTCGGTCGGCCGGCCCACGCCGCGGCCCAGCGGGGTCTTCTCGCCGGCCTCGACGGCCAGCGGCAGCCGGTTCTCGGCCGGGGGCGTCGGGCAGGTGGCCAGGTCGGTGTAGGCGCAGGGCAGGTTGGCCGCCCGGTTGAGGTCGACGAGCACCGAGCCGTCGGCGTCCGGCGGGGGCAGCTGCAGCGAGCGGAAGGGGTAGGTGGTGCGGCCGGAGGTCTCGTCGGAGAAGAGCACCGACAGCGCCCCGGGGGTGTGGCCGGGGAAGGCGGTCAGCGACAGCTGCCGGCCCTCCAACTCGAACTCGATCCGCCCGGGGGCGTCGTAGACGTGCTGCACGCCCTCGAGGACCCCGGGGACCGGCGTCGGGCGCGGCGCGTCGAAGGGGACGAACCGCCCCGGGACCGCCCAGCGGGGGTCGGCGGGGTAGGCCGGGGTGCCCGGGTACCCCAGGCGCAGCGGCGACCGCGGGTCGCGCAGCCGGACGACGTAGCGGCCGCCGCGCTCGGCGACCTCGACGGCGGCGTCACCGGCGGTGGTCAGCACGCTCTCGCGCAGGCCGAGGTGCCCGAAGACGTGCTCGCCGGTGACCGGCTCCCCGTGGACGACGAGTTCCTCGCCCTCGGCCAGGGTGACGACGACCCCCTGCTCGCCGGCCGACCACAGACCCGGCGCACCGGGCACCCCGGTGGGCTGCTCGTCGAGCCAGACCAGCGCGGTGACCGCGAGGAAGCCGTGCGGGGCGGCGAGGACGGCCTCCTTCTGCCGGTGCCACTCCTCCCACTCGCGGGCGAAGGCCTCGGTCCCCGGGACGGTGGCGGTCATCGTGTACCTCCGGTCAGGTCGTCGGACGGCGGATCCTGCCGGGGACAACCGGCGCGACGGCCGCCCTCTTCCGGCCGGGTCAGACCTGGTCGAGCCGCTGCACGCCGGCCGCGTGCCGGCGGGCGAGCTCCTGGTAGACCGACGGGTTGCCGTCGACCCACACCGCGGCGCCCTCCGACAGCGGGCCGCGCACGCGCGCCGGGGCGCCGACCGCGAGCACCTCGTCGGGCACCTCCATGCCCGGCGGCACGAGGCTGCCGGCGCCGACGAGTGCCCGGCGGCCGATGCGGGCGCCGTCCTGCACGGTCGAGCCGTTGCCGACCAGCGCCTCGGCGCCGATGACGCACCCGTGGACGACGCAGACGTGCCCGATGGTGGCGCCGGGCCCGACCTCGGTGACCGGGTCCTCGCCGCCGTGCAGCACGGAGTTGTCCTGCACGTTCGCCCCGGCCCGGACGACGATCCGGCCGAAGTCGGCGCGCAGCACCGCGCCGTACCAGATCGACGCGCCGGCCTCGACGACGACGTCACCCACCAGCGTCGCGGTCGGCGCCACCCACGCGTCGGGGTGGACCTGCGGCGATCGGCCTTCGAAGGAGAAGAGCGGCACGACCCGGCAGCGTAGGCACGCCGTCACGAGCACCCGGACCCGGCAGCGCGGGACCAGCGGGACGGGACGACGACCGCGGGCCCCGGGCGGCGTCCGTAGCGTGGGCCCCTGGCGGAGCGGTCCTCCCGACGTTCCCCGACGCCCGCAGGAGGAGCCCGTGCCCACCACCGTCAAGGCCTACGCCGCCACGTCCGCCACGGAGCCGTTGGTGCCGACGACGATCGAGCGCCGGGACGTCGGCCCGCACGACGTCCGCATCGACATCCGGTACTGCGGGGTCTGCCACTCCGACATCCACACCGCCCGCGGCGAGTGGGGTGCGATGAACTACCCGATCGTCCTCGGCCACGAGATCGCCGGGGTGGTCGCCGAGGTCGGCGCGGAGGTGACCCGGTTCCGGGTCGGTGACCGCGTCGGCGTCGGCTGCCTGGTCGACTCCTGCCGCGAGTGCCGGTACTGCCGGCGCGGTGACGAGCAGTTCTGCGCCGAGGGCTACGTCGAGACCTACTCGGGCACCGGCCGCGACGGCCGGCCCACCCAGGGCGGCTACGCCGAGGCCATCGTCGTCACCGAGGACTTCGTCCTGCGCATCCCCGACCCGATCGCGCTCGACGTCGCCGCGCCGCTGCTGTGCGCCGGCATCACCGTCTACTCACCGCTGCGCCACTGGGGGGCCGGTCCCGGCACGAGGGTGGCCGTCGTCGGGCTCGGCGGACTGGGCCACATGGCGGTCCAGCTGGCCGCCGCCATGGGGGCCGAGGTCACCGTGCTGTCGCAGTCGCTGAAGAAGCAGGAGGACGGCCTGCGCCTGGGCGCCGCCCACTACGCCGCCACCAGCGACCCGGACGCGTTCACCCGCCTGGCCGCCTCGTTCGACCTCGTCGTCAACACGGTCAGCGCGTCGGTCGACGTCGACCGCTACCTGTCCCTGCTGGCCGTGGACGGCACGATGGTCAACGTCGGCATCCCGGAGCACCCGGTGTCGCTGGACGTGTTCTCGCTGCTCATGCGGCGCGTCTCGTACGCCGCCTCGAACATCGGCGGCATCCGCGAGACCCAGGAGATGCTGGACTTCTGCGCCGAGCACGGCATCGCCGCGCTGGTCGAGACCATCGGCGCGGAGCAGATCAACGAGGCCTACGAGCGGGTCGTGGCCTCCGACGTGCGCTACCGCTTCGTGGTCGACACGTCCACGCTCGCCTGACGCGCCGCGAGCCGGACCGCTGAGCGACGGCGAGAGCGTCGTCCGGCACGGTGGGCCCCGTGGGGATCGAACCCACAACCCGCGGATCAAAAGTCCCCCCCGAGACGCTGTTCTGACCAGCTTCGCGTCACTCACCTGGCTTCTGAGCTGCACATATGCCGTTGGTCGGCGTTGGCGATCGAGGGCAGGAAACGGTGATTCTGTGGGCGCCGTGTGGGCGTGCTCTGGGCGCGGCAGCCCGTCCGCCGCCCGCTGATCACGCCTCATGGCGTCGCTCATCGTTGGTCCGTGCCGACTGTCGAGGAAGAGCAACCGCCGTGCAGGGCCGCATGGGGACTCCAGGTCTACTGATCGCGACGGTCGACCCGCTGTGACGCCCACTGCGGTTACAGATGACGTCGGGACGAGCCGCTCCTTCGGCCGCCACTCGTAGGGAGGCGCGGCTGACGCCCGTTGCTACGGGAACACCGATGATCGCTATCATCGACGGATGGCGATCAATCAGGTGGACGTCGAAGCTGTCGGCCCCCAGGGCGCAGCTCGGACGGTCGGCGACGCGGAGGTCGACGAGGGCGCCGCCCTCTCGGCGGCGGCATGCCTGTTCCGCAGCCTCGGAGACCCAACGAGGTTGTCGATCATCCGGCACCTGCTGCTCGGCGAACACCGCGTGGTGGACCTGACCGCTCACCTAGGTCTGGCGCAGTCCTCGGTGAGCGCCGCGCTTGCCTGCCTGAAGGACTGCGGCGTGGCGACCTCCCGCCCTCAGGGTCGGGCCTCGATGTGGTCGCTGACCGCCCCTGAGCAAGTCTTGGAGGTCCTCGCTGCGGCCGAGCGCCTGCTCGCCGCCACCGGCGACGCCGTCGTCCTGTGCCCGACCTACGGCGAGGCGGCGCACCGGTGAGCTCCACCCACACCCATGCGGCACCGACCGCCGTCGAGCGGGCGCGCCTCGGCCGTCGGGCCCAGCTGCTCGCCGGCGCCAGCGTCACCTACAACGCCATCGAGGCGGTCATCGCCATCTCCGCGGGCCTGGTCGCTGGCTCGGTGGCCCTCGTCGGCTTCGGGCTGGACTCCGTCATCGAGGTGTCCAGCGGCCTGATCATCCTGTGGCAGTTCCGCCACCGGCTGCCCGAGAGCCGGGAACAACAGGCGCTGCAGCTCATGGCGTTCTCCTTCTTCACCCTCGCCGCCTACATCACCTTCGAGTCGGTCCGCGCCCTGATCACCGGCAGCGACCCGGACTCCTCACCGGTCGGCATCGGCCTGGCCGTCGCCTCGCTGGTCATCATGCCGTTCCTGTCGTGGGCGCAACGCCGCACCGGCAGGGCCCTGGGCAGCAACGCCGTCGTCGCCGACTCCACCCAGACGCTGCTGTGCACCTACCTCAGCGCGGTCCTGCTGGCGGGCCTGCTGCTCAACGCCACGTTTGGCTGGAGCTGGGCCGACCCGGTCGCCGGGCTGGTCATCGCCGCCGTGGCCGTGCGTGAGGGTCTTGAGGCCTGGCGCGGCGAGGGATGCTGCGCTCCGAGCCGGCCGGGCGCCAACGGGCAGGGGGACGCCGACGGCTGCGGCTGTGGTGAGGGCTGGACCGACGCCTGCTGCTCACCGGCGCCGGCGGGTCCGCAGACGCTGACCATCACACCCGGGAAGCAGTTGCAATGACCACCGCCGCGCTCGTGCTGTACGTCGTCGCCCTGGTGGTGCTGTTCGGCGTGCGGTCGTGGGTGCAGTACCGCCGCACCGGGTCCACCGGCTTCCGCGGCATCTCCGGCACTCCCGCCCAGCTGGAGTGGTGGGGTGGCGTGCTGTTCGTCGTGGCGATAGTCGCGGGCCTGGCGGGGCCGCTGCTGGCCGTCGCCGGCGTCACGCCGATCGATCCGCCGACCGGCCTGCAGGTCGCCGGGCTGGTGCTGGCGCTGGCCGGGTTCGCCGCGACGCTGGCCGCGCAGACCGGTATGGGCGCCTCGTGGCGGATCGGTGTCGACCAGGCCGAACGCACCGAGCTGGTCACCACTGGGGCGTTCGCCCACGCGCGCAACCCGATCTTCACCGCCCTGGTCGCCGCCCAGGCCGGAGTCGTGCTGATGGTCCCCAGCTGGGTCAGCGTTGCGGCACTGATCGCGCTGGTCACCGCAGTGCAGCTGCAGGTGAGGGCCGCCGAGGAGCCGTATCTACTGGCGATCCACGGCGCCGAGTACGCCGCCTACGCCGTGCGTACCGGGCGATTCGTGCCCGGCATCGGTCGCCTGCCTGAGTCGGCGGCCCCGAAGCTCCTCCGGTGAGTGGCGGTCACGCGCACGGCCACAGCCACGATGCGGGTGGCGCGGTGGGTGACCGCCGCGGCTGGCGATCTCGCTTCCCTGACCGCCACAGTGCTGGTCGTGCCGGTGGTCGGTGCGCTGCTGTCGGGGTCGCGCGCTGCTGGCCGACGCCGCACACGCCGGCACCGACGCCGCCGACCTGGCCGTCGGCTGACCACAGCCTCCCTTGCGCTGCGCCCGGCCAGTCCTCGGCGCCGGGATACCGGCGCACGGAATGGCTCGGCGCGACGCTGCGGCGGCGCTGCTGCCATCGGCGTACTGGTCGCCTTCGAGGCGGTCGGCCAGCTGCTTGAGTCGGCAGAGACGGAGGTCTCCGCGACGCCGGTGCTGGCGCTCGGCGCGATCGGCCTAGCCGTCAATGCACGGGCGTCGCGGTGCTCACTCGCGGCGGGCGCAGCGCCAACGTGGACATGCGGGCGGTGCTGCTGGAGGTGGTCGACGACGCCCTGGGGTCGGTCACAGCGCTCTTTGCCGCACTCTCGTCCCGCGCACGATCGAGCGGCTGCGGCGGACGGTGGCGGTACTGATGGAGAGCACTCCGCCAGGCCTGGACCTGCTCGACACCATCCGCCGGCACCTGGAGGTGAAAGACGACCGGATCGTCGCGGGACACGACTTAGCTCGAGCACTGCAGGACCCGGAGATCAAGAGGGACACACCTCATGCACCTGCGGTACGAAGAGACGCCCCGTCGCCGAGCGGGGTGCTCGCGGGCGTCACCGGCGAGGCTCGACGTCTTGCTGCCCGTCGTGATCGTGTGTGGCCTTCGCAGTGAGTGCCCGCCGGTGACGCCTGCCGATGTCCTGGGCGGTTGACGCCTGATAGGAGCGTGGGCCGCGGCGGCCCGCAGGTGCGTGCGCTCCCGCCCGGGACCTCGGCGGTCGCGAGCACGGAGTCGACGCGAGAGGAGTCGGCGTGCTCGCCGGCATCGACACGCACAAAGACACCCTGGCCGTGGCCGTCATCGACGATCGCGGCCGCCCGGTGGCGGTCACCGAGCTGGCCAACACCGAGACCGGCTTCGACGCCCTCGAGGAGCTGCTGAGGCGCCACCAGGTGGCGCGGGTGGGCATCGAGGGCTCGGGCAACTACGGCCGCGGCGCCGCGGTGCGCCTGGTGCTCACCGGCGGGCTGGAGGTGGTCGAGGTACCATCCAGCCTGACCTCCCGCGAGCGCACCGCCCGCCCGGCCCGAGGCAAGACCGATCCGGGCGATGCGGTCGCCATCGCCCGGATCACCGCCCGCGAACCGGGCCTGCCCCCGGTGCGCCTGCCCATCGGGCAGGCCGCGGACCTGCGGGCGTTGTGTGACTACCGGACCCAGTTGGTGGCCGAGCGCACCGCGCTGGCCAGCCGCACCCACGCCGAGCTGCACGGCCTGCACCCCGGCTA
>NZ_FOWQ01000003.1 GCF_900115505.1 Geodermatophilus dictyosporus
AGCGCCGATGGTACTGCCCTGGAGACGGGGTGGGAGAGTAGGACACCGCCGGACAACCATTCCCTGGAGGGCCCCCACCACACGGTGGGGGCCCTTCGGCATTCCCGGGGTCGAGCCGTCCGCGGGAACGGCCGCGTCGCTACGGTGACGCCGTGGACGACGCCGTCAGGCCCTTCACCGTCGACGTGCCGCAGGACGCCATCGCCGACCTGCGGCGCCGGCTCCGCGCGACCCGCTGGCCGGAGGCGGCCACCGTGGACGACTGGTCGCAAGGAGTCCCCGTCGACTGGCTGCGGGAGGTCTGCCGGTACTGGGCCGAGGAGTACGACTGGACGGCCGTGCAGTCGCGCCTCGACGCGGTGCCCCAGGCCACGACGGTGGTCGACGGGCTGCCCGTCCACTTCCTGCACGTCCGCTCCCCGCACGAGGGGGCGCTCCCGCTGGTGCTGACCCACGGCTGGCCCGGGTCGGTGCTCGAGTTCCTCGACGTCCTGGGCCCCCTGACCGAGCCGGAGGACCCGGCCGACGCCTTCTCCGTCGTCGTCCCGTCGCTGCCGGGCTACGGGTGGAGCGGGAAGCCGACCGCCCCCGGCTGGGGACCGGGACGCACCGCCGACGCCTGGGCCGAGGTGCTGCGCCGGCTCGGCTACGACCGCTTCGGCGCGCAGGGTGGGGACATCGGCTCGTTCGTCTCGGCCAACCTCGGCGCCCGCCATCCCGACCGGGTCGTGGGCGTGCACCTCAACATGGTGGTGACCGGCCCGCCGGCGGGGCAGACGGAGTTCGACGCGCGCGAGCAGGCGGCGCTCGACCGCCTGCGCGCCTTCCGGACCGAGGGCTCCTCCTACAGCCAGCAGCACCGGACCAGGCCGCAGACCCTCGGGTACGGGCTCACCGACTCACCGGCCGGGCAGGCCGCGTGGATCCTCGAGAAGTTCGCCGCCTGGAGCGACTGCGACGGCGACCCGGTGGCCGCCCTCGGCATCGACCGCCTGCTCGACGACGTCTCGGTCTACTGGTTCACCGGGACCGCCACGTCGTCGGCGCGGATGTACTGGGAGATGGCGAGGGCCCCGCAGGAGCGCGAGCCGCAGGTGGCGGTGCCGACGGGGGTGTCGGTGTTCCCGCACGAGATCTTCCAGCCGACCCGTGCCTGGGTGGAGCGGCAGCTGACCGACCTCCGGTTCTGGCGCGAGCACGACAGCGGCGGGCACTTCGCCGCGATGGAGCGTCCGGCGGAGCTGGTGGCCGACGTCCGGGAGTTCTTCCGGCCGCTCCGGTAACGGGCGCGACACATCCGGCGGTTAACGTCCGGGCTCCGCCGACCCCCCGGAGGACCCCGCGTGCACCTCTCCCCGCACGAGCAGGAGCGGCTGCTGCTCTCCTACGCCGCCGAGCTCGCCCGTCGCCGGCAGGCCCGCGGGCTCGTGCTGAACCTCCCGGAGGCGACGGCGATCATCACCGACCACGTGCTCGAGGGCGCCCGCGACGGCGCGCTGGTGGCCGAGCTGATGCAGTCCGGTCGCACGGTGCTCACCCGCCACGACGTGATGGACGGCGTCCCCGAGCTGCTGGAGGAGGTGCAGGTGGAGGCGACCTTCCCCGACGGGACCAAGCTGGTGACCGTCCACCAGCCCATCCCGTGATCCCGGGGGAGGTGATCCCGGCCGAGGGTGTCATCGAGACGCTGACCGGTGCCCCGCGGGTCGAGCTGGAGGTGACCAACACCGGCGACCGGCCGGTGCAGGTCGGCTCACACGTCCACTTCGCCCAGACCAACCGGGCGCTGGCCTTCGACCGCGACGCCGCGCGCGGACACCGGCTCGACGTCGCCGCCGGCACCGCCGTCCGCTTCGAGCCCGGCATCACGCGCACGGTGACGCTGGTGCCGCTGGCCGGCGCGCGCGTCGTCCCCGGCCTGACCGCCGAGGGAGGGCTCGGCTGATGGTCCAGCTGTCCCGCGAGCGCTACGCCCAGCTCTACGGCCCCACCACCGGCGACCGGATCCGGCTCGCCGACACCGACCTGCTGATCGAGGTCGAGGAGGACCGCTGCGGCGGCCCCGGCCGCGCCGGCGAGGAGGCGGTGTTCGGCGGCGGCAAGGTCATCCGCGAGTCGATGGGCCAGGGCCGCGCCACCCGCGCTCAGGGCGCTCCCGACCTGGTGGTCACCGGAGCCGTCGTCCTCGACCACTGGGGTGTCGTCAAGGCCGACGTCGGCATCCGCGACGGGCGGGTCGTCGCGCTGGGCAAGGCGGGCAACCCCGACACGATGGACGGCGTCCACCCCGACCTGGTGATCGGCCCCGGCACCGAGGTGATGGCCGGCAACGGGCGGATCCTCACCGCCGGCGGGATCGACTGCCACGTGCACTTCATCTGCCCGCAGATCGTGCCGACGGCGCTGGGCTCGGGCGTCACGACGCTCATCGGCGGCGGCACCGGCCCCGCCGAGGGGTCGAAGGCCACGACCATCACCCCCGGCGACTGGTACCTGGCCCGGATGCTCGAGGCGATGGACCCGCTCCCGGTGAACGTCGCGCTGCTCGGCAAGGGCAACACCGTCTCGCAGGAGTCGATGGAGGAGCAGCTCCGCGGCGGCGCGAGCGGCTTCAAGCTGCACGAGGACTGGGGCTCCACGCCCGCGGCGATCGACGCCTGCCTGACCGTGGCCGGGCGGCACGGCGTCCCGGTGGCGCTGCACTCGGACACGCTCAACGAGGCGGGCTTCGTCGAGGACACGCTCGCCGCGATCGCCGGCCGGAGCATCCACGCGTACCACACCGAGGGTGCCGGGGGCGGTCACGCGCCGGACGTCATCACCGTCGCCGGGCACCGGAACGTGCTCCCCAGCAGCACGAACCCGACCCGGCCGCACACGGTGAACACGCTCGATGAGCACCTCGACATGCTGATGGTCTGCCACCACCTGGACTCCTCCGTGCCGGAGGACCTCGCCTTCGCCGAGAGCCGGATCCGCCCGACGACGATCGCCGCCGAGGACCTGCTGCACGACCTCGGCGCCATCTCGATGATCGGGTCCGACGCCCAGGCCATGGGCCGGGTGGGCGAGGTGGTCCTGCGCACCTGGCAGACCGCGCACGTGATGAAGCGCAAGCGCGGGTCGCTGGCCGGGGACGGTGCCGCCGACAACCTGCGGGCCCGCCGCTACGTCGCGAAGTACACGATCTGCCCCGCGGTGGCGCACGGCATCGACGGCGAGGTGGGCTCGGTGGAACCGGGCAAGCTCGCCGACCTGGTGCTGTGGGACCCGCGGTTCTTCGGCGTCCGCCCGCACGCGGTGCTCAAGGGCGGCATGGTCGCCTGGGCGCAGATGGGCGACGCCAACGCCTCCATCCCGACGCCGCAGCCGCAGCTGCCCCGGCCGATGTTCGGCGCCTCCGGGCGGGTGCCGGCGCGGACGTCGCTGCACTTCGTCGCCCCGGCGGCGCTGGAGGCGGGGCTGGGCGACCGGCTCGCCGTGGACCGTCGGCTGGCCGCGGTCACCGACACCACGCGGCTCACCAAGACCGACATGCCGGAGAACACCGCGCTGCCGGAGATCCGGGTCGACCCCGACACCTTCACGGTGACCGTGGACGGCGAGGTGTGGGAGCCCGAACCGGTGCGCGAGCTGCCGATGGCGCAGCGGTACTTCCTCTTCTGATGACGGCAGCGCTGCTGACGCTGGCCGACGCGCGGCTGCCCGCGGGCGGGCACACGCACTCCGGCGGGGTGGAGCAGGCGATCGCCGCCGGGCTGGTGCACGACCCCTCGTCCCTGGCCGGCTTCCTGCTGCGCCGGCTCCAGACCGCCGGCCGGGTCGCCGCCGGTCTCGCCGCTGCTGCGTGCCGGGGCGGGGACCCGGCCGCCCTGGACGCCGAGGCCGACGCGCGGACGCCGTCGCCGGCGCTGCGGGCGGCGTCCCGGCAGCAGGGACGCGGGCTGGTGCGGGTGGGCCGCCGCGCCTGGCCCTCGCCGCTGTGGGACGCGCTGCCCGCCGCCCCGCACCACCCCGTCGCGCTCGGCGCCGCCGCGACCGCCGGGGGCCTGACCCCGCGCGACGCTGCCGGAGCCGCCGCCTACCTGTCGGTCAGCGGCCCGGCGACGGCGGCCCAGCGCCTGCTCGCCATGGACCCGCTCACCGTCGCCGCCGTCACCGCGCGGCTGGCCCCCGGGATCGACGCCGTCGCCGACGGCGCGCTCCGGGACGGGCTGCCCGCCGACGCCGACCCGCTCCTCGACCTCCTCGCCGAGGTGCACGCCGCACGAAGGGACCGCTTCTTCGCCTCATGAACGTCACCGGGAGCACCCATGCCGCCTGACCACGACCTGGACGACTACGTCGACGCCGCCGTCCCGCACCGGCACGGCGGGCCGCTGCGCGTCGGGCTCGGCGGACCCGTCGGATCGGGCAAGACCGCGCTCGCCGCGGCGCTGTGCCGCACGCTGGGCGCCGAGTACGACCTCGCCGTCGTCACCAACGACATCTACACGACCGAGGACGCCGACTTCCTGCGCCGCAACGCCGTCCTCCCCGACGACCGGATCGAGGCGGTGCAGACCGGCTGCTGCCCGCACACCGCGATCCGCGACGACATCACCGCCAACCTCGACGCCGTCGAGCTGCTCGAGGACCGCCACCCGGGGCTGGAGCTGGTGTTCGTCGAGTCCGGCGGGGACAACCTGACGGCGAGCTTCAGCTACGGGCTGGTCGACGTGCAGGTGTTCGTCGTCGACGTCGCCGGCGGGGACAAGGTGCCGCGCAAGGGCGGGCCCGGGGTGACCGCGTCGGACCTGCTGGTGGTGAACAAGACCGACCTGGCGCCGCTGGTCGGGGCCGACCTCGACGTCATGCGCCGGGACTCGGCGACGGTCCGCGGCGACCGGCCCACCCTGCTGATCTCGCTGCGCGAGGACCCGACGGCCGCCGCGGTGGCCGACTGGGTGCGCGAACAGGTCCGGGTCCGCGTGGTGGCGTGATCACCCGGGTCGAGGTCGTCGCCCGGCGCGGGCCCGGCGGGCGGACCGTGCTGCCCGTGGTCCGCGGCAGTGGGCAGCTGGCGGTCCGGCGCACCGGACCGGCGTCGGTGCACCTGGTGGCGACGGCGTTCGGCCCGCTCGGCGGGGACGACGCGGAGATCCGGCTGGTCGTGGAGGAGGGCGCCACGCTGGCGGTGCGCACGGTGGCCGCGGCCGTCGCGCTGCCCGACCGCGGCGGTGACCGCCCCTCGGCGCAGCGCGTCGTGGCCGAGGTGGCCGGGTCGCTCGACCTGCGACCCGAGCCCACGGTGGTGGCCGCCCGGGCGCACCACCGGGCCGGGCTGACCGCGACCCTGGCGCCCGGCGCCGTCCTCACCGCCACCGAGCAGGTGCTGCTCGGCCGCACCGGCGAGGAGCCGGGTCGCTGGACCGGCACGACCCGCGTGGTCGTCGACGGCCGGCCGCTGCTGCACACGACCGTCGGCCTCGGTCCCGGTGCGCCGGCCTGGCTGCCCCCGGTGGCGCCGCGCGCCTACGCGTCGACCGTGCACGTGGGGCAGGCTGCCGGGGTGCTCACCGTCGACGACGCCGTCCGCCTGCCGCTGGAGGACGGGTGGGTGGCCACGGCCTGGGGCGCCGAGCTGCACCGGGTGGTCCGTGCGGTGGAGGCGGTCGCGTGACGCTCGTCGTCCGCGCCCGGCGGGTGCTGCTCCCCGACGGTGAGCGCGCCGCGGCCGTGCACACCGGGGGCGGCGTGGTCACCGCGGTCACCGGCTTCGACGACGCCCCGCCCGGCGTGGTGACCCTCGGCGACGACGAGGTGCTGCTGCCAGGCCTGGTCGACAGCCACGTGCACGTCAACGAGCCCGGCCGCACCGAGTGGGAGGGCTTCGCGACCGCCACCCGTGCCGCGGCCGCCGGCGGGATCACGACGATCGTGGACATGCCGCTGAACTCCGTGCCGGCGACCACCACGCCCGAGGCGCTGCGGGTCAAGCGCGAGGTCGCCGCGGGGCAGGTCGCCGTCGACGTGGCGTTCTGGGGCGGGGCGGTCCCGGGCAACGTCGACCAGTTGCGGCCGCTGCACGAGGCCGGCGTCGTCGGGTTCAAGTGCTTCCTGCTCGACTCCGGCGTCCCCGAGTTCCCGCCGCTGGACGACGCCGGGCTCCGTGCGGCGCTGGTCGAGCTGGCGTCCTTCGACGGGCTGCTCATCGCCCATTCCGAGGACGAGGCCGTCATCGCCGCGGCGCCGGAGCCGGCGGGCGGGAGCTACCCGGCGTTCCTCGCCTCGCGGCCCCCGGCGGCGGAGGAGACGGCGATCGGCCGGCTGGTCGCGGCCACCCGGGACACCGGGGCGCGCAGCCACGTCGTCCACCTGGCCGACGGCGACGCGCTGCCGCTGCTGCGTGCGGCCCGGGCTTCGGGCGTGCGGGTCACGGTGGAGACCTGCCCGCACTACCTGACGTTCGCCGCCGAGGACGTGCCCGACCGCGACACCGCGTTCAAGTGCTGCCCGCCGATCCGGGAGGCCGCGCACCGGGAGGCGCTGTGGGGCGCGCTGCGGGCGGGCGACGTGGACCCTCCCGTGATCGACATGGTCGTCAGCGACCACTCGCCCTGCACGCCCGAGCTCAAGCGGCTCGACGTCGGTGACTTCGGGCTGGCGTGGGGCGGGATCGCGGGTCTGCAGGTGGCGCTGCCCGCGGTGTGGACGGGCGCGCGGGCCCGCGGGATCGGCCTGGCCGAGGTGGTGGGCTGGATGTCGGCGGCGCCGGCGCGGCTGGCCGGGCTGCCGGGCAAGGGCGCCATCGCCGTCGGGAAGGACGCCGACCTGGTCGTGTTCGCGCCCGAGGAGCGGTTCACCGTCGGCCGGCTCGAGCACCGCAACCCGGTGACGCCCTACGCGGGGAGGGAGCTCACCGGCGTCGTCCGGCGCACCTGGCTGCGCGGGCAGGAGGCCGACGGCAGCCCCCTCGGCCGGCTGCTGAACCGAGGGGACCGCTGATCAGGACTGCTGCTCGCCCTCCTCGCGGGCGGCGTCGTTCATGATCTGCGGGTCGTCGGTGGAGCCACCGGCGGGGTCGGCGTTGCCGAGCGCGGTCTCGGCGGGCATCTGCCGGACGTGCTCGCGGGCGCGCTCGCGCAGGTCGTCGGTCGGTTCGGACACGGGTCCTCCTCGGTGCTGTCGTGGACCCGTGGCCCCTACCCCGCCCGTGCGACAGTGACCCCCGTGAGCGACCCGTTCGACCTGCCCGACCTCGCCGTCCGCACCCAGGGCGGTGCCGTGGTCGCCGCCAACGACGAGTTCTTCGCCGGCAAGGAGAACCTCGTCGCCCCCGGTCCGGCGCGCGCCCGGGAGGACTTCGGGGCGCGCGGCAAGGAGTACGACGGCTGGGAGACCCGCCGCCGCCGCGAGCCGGGCAGCGACTGGGCGGTCGTGCGGCTCGGGATGCCGGGCGTCGTGCACGCCGTCGTCGTCGACACCGCGTTCTTCCTGGGCAACTACCCGCCGCGGGCCTCGCTGGAGGGCGCCTCGGTGCAGGGCCACCCGCCCGCGTCGGCGCTCGCGGACGCCGACTGGGTGCCGCTGCTGCCGCTGTCGGACCTGGCCGGCGGCACGCAGAACCGGTTCGCCGTCGAGCCGGGGCCCCGGGTCACCCACGTGCGGCTGTCGATCCACCCCGACGGCGGGGTGGCCCGGCTGCGGGTGCACGGCGAGGTGGTCGCCGACCCGCGGCTGCTCGACGCCGGCCCGTGCGACCTCGCCGCGCTGGAGAACGGCGGGCGGGTCACCGGGGTGAGCAACGCCTTCTACGGCAGCCCCCTCCAGCTGATCGGCCGCGGCGAGGCCCGCTCCATGGGCGAGGGCTGGGAGAACGCCCGGCGCCGCGACGACGGCAACGACTGGGTCGAGGTGGCGCTGGCCTGCGAGGGCACGGTGACCCTCGCCGAGCTGGACACCTCCTGGTTCCTCGGCAACGCGCCCGGCGCGGCGTCCCTGACCGGCCGGACGCCGGACGGCGCCGACGTGGAGCTGCTGCCCCGCACGCCCCTGCAGCCCGACACCCGCCACCGCTTCGTGCTCCCCGGCGACGCCGCGGTGACCTCGGTGCGGACGGACGTCTTCCCTGACGGCGGCATGGCCCGCCTGCGGCTGTGGGGCCGCCCGACCGGCGCCGGCCGCGCCGCCCTGCAGCGCCGGTGGGAGGCCACGGCGCGCGGGTAGGCCCGGGCCGTGGCGACGATCGCGATCACCGGCTCCACCGACGGCATCGGGCGGGCAGCCGCACGGCAGCTGCTCGGCGACGGGCACACCGTCGTCCTGCACGCCCGCAGCGAGACCCGGGGCGCGCCGGTCGCCGAGGAGCTCGGCCGGCTCGGCGACGTCCGTCTGGTCACCGGCGACCTGGCCGACCTCGACCAGGTGCGCGCGCTCGCCGGGCAGCTCGGCGACCTCGACGCGCTCGTGCACAACGCCGGCGTGTGGCCGCCCGACGGGGCGCCGCCCAGCGCCCAGGGCCACGAGCTCGCGTTCGCCGTCAACGCGCTGGCCCCGCACCTGCTCACCGCCCTGGTGCACGAGCGGGTGCGGGAGCGGCTGGTGTTCCTCGGCAGCGGCATGGTCGGCTCGGGCCGCGTCGACCCCGGCGACCTCGGCAGCCCGCGGGAGCCGCGCCGCGCCTATGCCGACTCCAAGGCGCTCGACGTCGTCCTGTCGCTCGGCTGGGCCCGGCGGCTGCCCGCCCTGCGCGTGGGCGCCGTCGACCCGGGCTGGGTGCGCACCAAGCTGGCCTCCCCGGGCGCGCCGGGCGACGTCGAGGACGGCGGCGCGCGGGTGGCGCTGGCCGCGGCCGGCGACTGGCCCGGCGGCTACACGGCCGGACGCCGCCCGGCCCGGACGCCGCGTGCGCTGGAGGACCCCGGCCTGCAGGACCGGGTGCTGGCCACGATGGACCGCCTCGCCGGGATCGCCGGCTGACCGTGGGCGCCGACGCCCCGTCCGCACGCCGGGAGTGCGGCGTCGGCGCACGCGCTCGCCGTCAGGCCCCAGGTGTCGCAGCGCCTCCGAGCGGCCCGGCAGGCCGTGCACGTCCGCGGAGTCGCACCGGTCAGAGGGCGGCGGCGAGGGCCGCGAGGTCGTCGGCGGTGGCGTCCAGGTGCGGCGACACCCGCAGCACGGGTGCGGTCATCTCCTCCGGCGACCGCTCGGTCAGCGCGGCGGTGGTGACGATGCCGTGCTCAGTGAGCAGCCGCGCCCGGGTGGTGACGACGTCGACGCCGTCGGGCGGGCGCAGCGTGGTGGTCGCGGTCGGCTCGTCGAGGGGCTCGACCACCCGCCAGCCGGCGGCACCGTCGAGCACCTCCCGCGACACGCGGCCGAGCGCCGCCAGCCGCGTGCGCACCCGGTCGGGCCCGGCGGCCAGGTGCTCCCCGACGGCCAGCACCAGCCCGACCCGGCCGGCCACGTGCGCCTCGCCGCTCTCCAGCGCCCGCAGCGGCGGCAGGTCGGCCGGCGCGGGCAGCACCGGCCGCAGCTCCGCGGTCACCGCCGGGCGCACGCACAGCACACCCACCCCGCGCGGGCCGGCCAGCCACTTGCGCGAGGTCGAGTAGACGACGTCGGCACCGAGGTCGACGTCCACGTGCCCGAGCGACTGCGCGGCGTCGAGCACCAGCGGCACCCCGTGCTCCCGGCACAGCGCGGCCACCTCCGCGGCCGGCTGGACGACGCCGCGGTGGCTGGCCACGTGGGTCAGGTGCACGAACCGGGGCGGGTCGGCGGCCAGCAGCCGCCCGAGCGCCTCGACGTCGACCCGGCCGTCGCCGTCCACGGTCATCGGGACCGCCTCGAGGCCGGCGTCGCGCAGCATCGCGGCGTTGGGCGCGTACTCACCCGGCACCCGGGCCACGCGCGAGCCGGCGGGCAGCCGCCAGGCCGCGAGCAGGGCCGCCAGCGCCGCCTGCGCCGACTCGACGAACACCACGTCGGCCGCGGCCATCCCGGCCAGCCCGCCGATGACGCTGCGGCCCTGCTGCAGCAGGTCGCCGGCGGTGGCCTCGGCGACGTACCCGCCGAGCTCGGCCTCGTGCCGCGCGTGGTGGGCCACCGCCTCGAGCACCCGGTTGCTCTGCCGGCTGCACGCCGCGGTGTCCAGGTGCCGCCCGGCCGGCCGCGGGCGGGCGGCCCGCCAGGAGTCGCCGAGGTCCTCGTGCGGGAGCAGCAGGTCGAGCGCGGTCACGCCCCGACGGTAGTGCGCGCGCTCAGGTGTCCAGCTGGCCGCGCGCCACCGAGACGCCGGAGTGCGTCGGGTCGCCGTCCAGCTGCTCGACCGAGACGTCGACCACCGGGTACTCGCCGAGGTCGAGGTCGGCGGGCAGCTCGAAGGAGTCGGTGCCGGTGCGCACCACGCCGAGCGGGATCAGCCCGGAGACCGACTCGGTGAGCAGCCAGGCCTCGTAGTAGCCCTCGGCCGGGGCGCCGGCGGCCAGCTCGACCTCCAGCACCCGCGTGCCGTCGGGCCGCTCCACCACGGTGGCCCGGCCCGACGCGTCGCTGTCGGCCAGCGGGTCGAGGGTGGCGGCGGCCAGCGGGACGCCGGTGCCGCCGGCCGGGTCGTCGCCGGCCGGGTCGCCGCCGCGCAGGGCGACCGCGCCGGCTCCGATCGCGAGCCCGGCCACCAGCGCGGCGGCCGCCGCCAGCAGCACCCGCGAGCGGCGGGGCCGCAGCGGCACGACGGGCGCGGGCGGGGGACCGGGGACGGCGGGCGGCGCCACCGGGGCGGGTGCGGCCACCGGCACCGGAGGGCTGTCGGGCACCCCGGCGGGCGGTGCGGAGGCGGCGACGACGTGCGGCCGCGGGGCGACGGTGACCCCGGTGGCCGCGGCGATGCCCGCCCACAGCCCCGGCGGGGGGGCGACGGGCGGGCCGGGGTCGGCGAGCTCGGGGACCGAGAGCGCGGCGACGCTGCGGCGCAGCGCGGCGACCTCGTCGCGGCACCGGGCGCAGCCGGCCAGGTGGGCGGCGTCGTCGGTGGCGAGGGGCTCGCCCAGGGCCGCCAGGCCCAGGTCCTCAGGCGTGCAGTGCCGCACCGTCCACCTCCAACCGGTCTCGCAGGCGCTCCAGGGTGCGCCGGATGTGGCTCTTGACCGTCCCGAGCGGCAGCCCGGTGCGCTCGGCGATCTGGCTGTGCGTGAGGTCGGCGAAGAAGGCCAGCTCGATGATGCCGCGCTGGGGCTGGCCCAGGCGGTCCAGCTCGCCGAGCAGCAGCACGCGGTCGGCCACGGAGGCGTCCACCGGCGCCGGCCCGGTGGCCGGGGCGCGCTGGGCCTCGGCCGCGGCGGCCTCCGCGGCGCGGCGCTGCCGGTCGCGCCGCGCCCACGTGTCGGCGATCTTGTGCCGGGCCACGCCGGTCAGCCAG
Source organism: Geodermatophilus dictyosporus (assembly GCF_900115505.1). GTDB lineage: Bacteria > Actinomycetota > Actinomycetes > Mycobacteriales > Geodermatophilaceae > Geodermatophilus > Geodermatophilus dictyosporus. Next base: position 11,402 of record NZ_FOWQ01000003.1, read on the forward strand.
GCCGGCAGCGGGCCCTGCTCGGGGCGGAAGCCGCCGCGGCCGGTCCAGGCGGAGACGAAGGTCTGCTGGGTGACGTCCTCGGCGTCGGGGCCGGGGCCGAAGGCGCGCACCGCCATGCCGTGCACGCGCGCGGCCCAGCGCTCGTAGGCCCAGGCCAGCGCCTGCTCGTCACCCGCGGCGAAGCGCCGGCCGACCTCGTCGTCGTCCGGGCCGGCGGCGTCCGGCGCGGCCGGCGTCGCCTCGGTCGTCACCCGCCCGACGATAGAGCCCCTCCAGCCGGCGCGGGGCCCCAGCAGGTCAGTCACGGGCGGGCTCCGCGACGACGACCACGTTGTCGCGGTAGCCGCCGACGTCGGGGAGGAACGGTCCGCCGCAGGTGACCAGCGTCAGCCGCGGTGGCCCGTCCCGCCGGAACAGGGCGTCCACCGGGAGCGCCTGCTTGTCCAGCAGCTCCCGGCCGGCGACGACCCAGCGGGTCACCGCCCCGGCGGCGTCGGTCACCAGCACCTCGTCGCCGGGCTCGGCCTCGCGCAGCGGCGCGAGCGCGCCCAGGCCCTGCTCGGCGTCGTCCACGTGCCCGGCGACCACCGCCGAGCCCGGCGCCCCGGGCACCGGGCCGAAGCGGTACCAGCCGGCCCGGTCGACGTCCCCCGGCAGCTCCATCTGGCCGTCGCCGGTGACCCCCGTGGCGTCGACCGGGGCGTCCACCCCGCGGGCGGGGACCTCCAGCCGCACCGGGGCGACGACCTCGGCCGCCGGCGCCGGTGCGGCGTCGCGGACGCCCACCTGCGGGGTCGCCGGTGCCGGCGGGCCGGCCGGCGCGGGCGTGCCGAGGACCTCCTCGACGGGCGCGCCCGCCGCCGCGGCGGGCCGGGTCAGCTCCCACGCGGTGGGCACGCCCACGGCGAGGGCCAGGCCCAGGGCCACGCCGGCGGCGGCGGGTCGCACCGTCGTCCTCCCGTCAGGCGCGGGTCGTGGCCAGCCGGCGGGCGGCCACGCCGGCACCGAGCAGGCCGAGGGCGGACAGGCCGAGCAGCGGCAGCGGCAGGCCCGCGTCGTCGGCAGCGCCGTCGACGAGGCCCGCGGTGCCGCCGGGGACGCCGGAGGGCGCCGAGCCCGGGCCGCCGATCGTCTGGACGGCGAGCTCGTAGCCGGCGTCCTGCGAGCCCCACGCGTAGACGACGGTGGTGGCGCCCTCGGTCACGGTCAGGTCGGCCGGGCCCAGCGCCACGGTGTCGGTCCCGGCGAGGACGACGTCGGCGCTGACCGTGCCGGCCGGGACGGTCAGGGCCGCCTCGTTCGGGTTGGCCAGGCCGGGCGCGACCACCTGGCCGCCGGCGCGGACGTCGACCGCCGGCGCGGCCGCGGTGTGCCGGACGACGACCCGGCCCTGGCCCGCGGGCACCGCCGACGTGTCGTTGACGAACGGCGTGAGCACCGGCTGACCGGCCTCGGTCAGGTGGGCGACCACCGTGGCGTTCGCACCCGCGGGCACCGAGACGCCGTTCGCCGAGACCAGCGGCGTGCCCGACCCGTCGGCGGCGTCGGCCGGGAACAGCGCGACGTCGTAGCTGCCGGCGGGCAGCTGCAGCGGGTCGGTGAGGGTGCCGGGCCGGAAGTCGTCGATCAGCCGCTCGCCGTCGGCGTAGACGTCGACCGGGGTGTCCGGTACGGCGTGCAGGACGGAGACGGTGGCGGTGTCGGCCGCGCTGGCGGGTGCCACGCCGAGGGCGAGCAGCGCGCCGGCGCCGGCGACGGCGGTCACGCCGAGGGTGCGGGTCCTGGTCACGGGGTCCTCCGGTTTCTGGGGGGTGCTGACACCCCCTCTTCCGCGGCACCCCCGCGACCGGATGCAGGGCCCTCAGCCCGGGTGGACAGGGAGACGGCGACGTCGCCGGCGGGGTCGGTCCACCAGTGCGTCAGCCGCAGGCCGGCGTCGGCGAGCTCGGCCTCGACCCGCTCCCGGCGGAACTTCGCCGACACCTCCGTCCGGAGCTCCTCGCCCGCGGCGAAGGGGACCTCGAGGCCCAGCGCCGGCACCCGCACCACCTGGTCGGTGCGCGAGCGCAGCCGCATCTCGATCCACTCGTTCTCCGGGTCCCAGACCGCGACGTGGTCGAAGGCGTCGGGGTCGACGTCGGCGCCGAGCTCGCGCTCCAGCACCCGCAGCACGTTGCGGTTGAACTCCGCGGTGACGCCGGCCGCGTCGTCGTAGGCCCGCACCAGGCGGCCGGGGTCCTTGACCAGGTCGGTGCCGAGCAGGAACGAGTCGCCGGGCTGCAGGCCGGCGGCCAGGTCGCGGAGGAACGCCGCCCGCGGCCGCGGCTCGAGGTTGCCGATCGTCGAGCCGAGGAAGGCGACCAGCCGCCGCCCGGAGCGGGGCAGCAGGTCCAGGTGCCGGGTGAAGTCGCCGACGACGGCGTCGACGGCGACCCCCGGGTACTCGGCGGTGATCGCCGCGCCGGCCGCCTCGAGCACCGACGGGTCGACGTCGACGGGCACGAACCGGCGCAGCGTGCCGGCCGCGCGCAGCGCGTCGAGCAGCAGACGGGTCTTCTCCGAGGTGCCGCTGCCCAGCTCCACCAGCACGTCGGCGCCCGACGCCGCGGCCATCTCGCCGGCGTGCGCCTCGAGCACGGCCCGCTCGGCGCGGGTGGGGTAGTACTCGGGCAGCCGGGTGATCTCGTCGAACAGCTCGCTGCCGCGGGCGTCGTAGAACCAGCGCGGCGGCAGCGTCCTCGGCGTCGCGGTCAGTCCGGCGAGCACGTCGGCGCGCAGCGCGGCCGCGGCGTCGTCGGGGGCCAGGTGGCGGGCCGGGGAGTCGGTCACGGGGCTCCTCTGCCGGGAGTCGGGGTGCTCGGGATCGGGGCGAGTGCGGTGACGGTCAGCCCGTCGGGGGTCACCTCGACCAGGGAGCGGTCGGGGACGTCGGTCCAGGCGGGGTCGTCGTCCCAGGGCTCGCTGGCCAGCGCCGTCCCCTCGTCGGTGACCAGCGTCGAGAGCGTGTCCCCCCAGGTGGTGGCCAGCAGCCGGGCGCCGTCGGCGGCCAGCAGGTTCAGCCGGGCGGCGGGGTCCGCGGCGCCCACCTCGCGGACGACGTCGCCGAGCGCGTCGGGACCGCGGCCGAAGACCAGCGCCGCGAGCAGCGCGCTGTCGACGGTCGACTCGGCGTCGCGCACGGCCGGCAGCACCGCGCGGTCGACCCGGCCGTTGTGCGACAGCAGCCAGCGGCCGTCGGTGAACGGCGCGACGGCGCTCTCCTCCAGCGGCATGCCCACCGTGGCCGAGCGGACGGCGGCGACCACGCAGCCCGAGGACAGCACCGGGGCCACCGAGGCGAACGACGGGTCGCCCCACAGCGGTCGCGCCGACCGCCACCGGGCCGGCTGCGGGCGGCCGGGCGCGTAGAAGCCCACGCCCCAGCCGTCGGCGTTGACCGTGCCGTACCGCTGCCGCCGCGGCGCCCACGACTGCACCAGCAGCGACGACGGCGGCTCGAGCACCAGCTGCGCCAGCGTGCGCGGCCGGCCCAGCCAGGCGAGGTGGCGGCACATCCCTACGCGTCCCAGGCCAGCCGGAAGCCGCTGAAGACCTGCCGGCGGACCGGGTGGTCCCAGTTGCGGAAGCCCGGCCGCAGGATCGACGACGCCACCGACCACGCGCCGCCGCGCAGCACCTTGTAGTCGCCGCCGAAGAAGGGCGCGGAGTAGTCGGCGTAGAGCATGGGCGTGAAGCCCGGCCACGGCTCGAAGCCCGACGACGTCCACTCCCAGACGTCGCCCACCACCTGCTCGGCGCCGTACGCCGAGGCGCCGGCCGGGTAGGCGCCGACGGGGGCCGGCCGGAGCGCCGTGCCGTCGAGGTTGACCAGCGCCGGGGTCGGGTCGGTGTCCCCCCAGGGCCAGCGCCGTCGCCGTCCGGTGGCCGGGTCCCAGGTGGCGGCCTTCTCCCACTCGGCCTCGGTGGGCAGCCGGGCCCCGGCCCACGCGGCGTAGGCCTCGGCCTCGAAGAACGTCACGTGCTGCACCGGCTCGTCGCCCGGGATCTCCTCCAGGACGCCGAAGCGGGTGCGCAGCGTGCCGTCGGGGCTCCAGTACTGCGGCCGCTGCAGCCCGGCCTCCTGCCGGTGGGCCCAGCCGCGCCCGGACCACCAGCGCGGGGTGTCGTAGCCGCCGTCGGCCACGAAGGCGGCGTACTCGGCGTTGGTCACCGGCACCCGGCCGATGCGGAAGGCGGGCAGGTCGACGACGTGCGCCGGCCGCTCGTTGTCCAGGGAGAACGGCTCGTCGGCCGCGTCGACGCCGAGCACGAACGGCCCGCCGGGCACCAGCACCGACGTGCCGGCCACCCCCGGCCTGCCGGGCGGCAGCGGCGTGCCCGCGCCCAGCAGCGGCGGTCCCGTGCGGATGGCCAGCGCCTGCAGCATCGTCTCGTCGTGCTGCTGCTCGTGGCTGACGACCATCGCGAAGTCGAACGGGTCGCCGTCGTCGTCGCGCCCGAGCCGCTCCAGCCGGTCGAGCACCCGGCCGCGGACCTCCCGGCCGAAGGCGCGGGCCTCCACCGGCGGCAGCAGCGGCAGCCGGGCGCGCACCGCCCGCGGCTGGGTGAACGCGTCGTAGAGCGCCTCGACCGCCGGCGGCAGCAGCCCGGGACGGCGGGCGTCACCGCGGCGCAGCAGCCACAGGTCCTCCTGCTGGGCGACGTGCGCGAGGTCCCAGACCAGCGGGCTGAGCAGCGGCGTGTGCTGGCGCAGCAGCTCGGGCTCGTCGTGGTCGGTGAGCAGCAGGGTGCGCGCCCGGGCGGTCTCGAGGTCGCGGGCGAGCTGCTCGCGCGGGTCGGTCATCGGGGGTCCTCCGTGGCCGTGAGGAGGGCGGCGACCGGGCCGCCGGTGCTCGCCGCGGCGAGCAGTGCGTCCCCCGGGCAGCGACCGGCCGCGACGAGGTCGGCCAGGGCCTCGGTCCCCGGTCGCAGGGACGGCGCGACCACGGGCGCCGCGGCGGCCAGGCAGCGCACCGCCGCCGTCCGCAGCGCGGGGTCGGCCAGCCCGTCACGGGCGGCGCGGTCCCAGGCGCCGGCCACCGGCGCGGTGGCCTCGGCCGCGGCGTCGGCGGCGGCGGGGTCGTCGAGCAGGGCGGCGGTGACCGCGGCCAGTGCCGGCCACCAGGGCTCGGGTGCGGCGTCGAGGTAGCGGATCTCCAGGTAGCCGCGCGGGCGCACGGGCGGGAACAGCGTGGAGAGGTGGTAGTCGAGGTCGGCCGTCGTGGGCCGGCGCCCGCCCAGCGGCGCGGCGCCGGTGACCCAGTCGGCGAAGCGGGTGCGGCCGAGCACCGGCTCGGCGTCGCCGGTGGCGGGGTCGCGCACCAGCATCACCGGGGCGGCCAGGGCGTAGGCGGCCCACTCGCCGGCCGGGTCGGCCCCGCCGAGCAGCGGGCCGCAGCGCGCCTGGTCCAGCGCGCCCCACACCTGCTGCCGGGACGACCGCCACCCCGTGACCCGCCCGCCGAGCAGCGGGGAGCAGGCGGAGACGGCCACGAGCACGGGGCCCAGCTGGTGGGCCAGCGCCACCCGGCGGCTCCACCCCGCGGGCGGGCCGGCGTCCAGGTTGACCTGCAGCGACGCGGTGGCGGCCATCATCGCCGTCCCGGGGGTGCCGCAGCCGACGGCGGTGAAGTGCCGCTCCATGGCGCGGTAGCGGGGCGCCGGGCACACCCGGGCCGGCCGCCGCAGCGGGTCGGTGCCCACCGGCGCCAGGCCCAGCCGGCGGTCGGCGAGCACGCCGGCCAGCACGGCGCGGTCGGCCCGCAGTGCGGCGACCGCCGTCCCCGCGTCGGGCGCCGGCGGTCCGGAGAGCTCGACCTGCCCGCCCGGCTCGACGGTGACCCGGCTGCCGCCGGGCAGCGCCGGGACGGCGGCCAGCGCGGCGGTCACCCGGCTCCACGGCACGCGCGCGGGCGGGCGGTCGAGGTCGACGAGGTGGGCCTCGAGCTCCAGGCCCACGGCGCCCACCGGCCCGGGCCGCAGCGCAGCACCGGCGACGTGGGCGACGGCGGCGTCCAGGTCGAGCGCCGTGCGCTCCTCCACCGCAGGCGTCACGGGTCCACCCCCCTCCAGGTCCGGACCGGTCGGCGAGCGACCGCGGGTCGGTGCGGGGGCGGCCTCTCGCGGCCGTCCTCGGCACCCATCCACGCACGTCGCGGCGCCGGTGACAAGCCCTCCGGGCGGCCGGCCCCGTGCCGTCGGGAGGTCTTCGCGCCAGACTGGCCGGGTGGTTCTCCCCCGCGACCGGGACGCCGAGGGGCGGGCCCGCAACGCCCGCCCGCGCGACGCCCTGGGCCGCCCGCTGCCCCGCGGCGCGCCGGGGGAGGAGCGGGCGCCCGAGGGGGTGCCACGGACGCCGGACGAGGCGCTGGCCGAGGCCCAGCGGCTGCTCGACGCCGGCCGCCCCTTCCACGCCCACGAGGTGCTCGAGGACGCCTGGAAGGCCGCGCCCGAGGCCGAGCGGCAGCTGTGGCGGGGCCTGGCGCAGCTGGCCGTGGGGCTCACCCACGCCGCCCGCGGCAACGCCCGCGGGGCCGGGGCGCTGCTGGAGCGCGGCGCGGGCAACGTGGCGGCCTACGCCGGTGCGCCGCCGCACGGGGTCGACGTCGCCGGGCTGGTCGCCTGGGCCCGCGCGCTGGCCGCCGCACCGTCGGCCGGCGACACCGTGCCCGGCCCGCGCCTGCGCGTGCGGGACTCCCGCGGCCGGGTAGGAGAGGGGCGTGACCGGTACCCGGCGGGGTGACGCCGTCCGGGCCGCGGCGGTGCTGCTCGCGGCCGTCGCCCAGATCGCGGGGAGCCCGCTCGGCACGGCGCTGGCCGGGCGCAGCGTGGGCGAGGTCAGCGACGCGACCCGCTCGCTGGTCACCCCGGCCGGTTACGCGTTCACCATCTGGGGGCCGGTCTTCGCGCTCGCCCTGGCCTGGGCGGTCTACCAGGCCCTCCCCGGGCAGCGGGACCGGGCGGTGCACCGGGCGACGGGCTGGCCGCTGGCCGCGGCCTTCGCCGGCAACGCCGGCTGGGAGCTGCTCTTCCCGCTGGCCGGGGACCGCCTGCCGGTGCTCCCCGCGGTGCTGCTGCTGGCCATCGTCGGTGCCGCGGCGACCGCCTGGGCGCGACTGCAGCACGCCCCGCCGGCCGGGCTGCCGCGGCTGCTCCCCGCGGCCGTCACCGGGCTGCTCCTGGGCTGGGTGACGCTCGCCGCGGTGGTGCAGGTCGCCAGCGCCGGTGTCGCGCTCGGCGCGCCGGCCCGCGGCACGGCGGCGCAGCTGTGGGCGGTCGGCGCGCTGGTCGCGGTCGCGGGCCTCGGCGCGGCGCTCGTCCTCGTCGCCCGCGTGGCGGCCGGGCCGTTCGCCCTGGCCGTGGTCTGGGGTCTGGTCGCGGTCGCCGGTGCCGGGGGGCCGGGCGTGGTGACCGGAGCCGCCCTGGGCGCCGCTGCGGTGGTGACGGCGGCCCTGGGAGCCCGGGCGGCCCGGCGGCGGGAACGCGGCGCGCTGCTGGTCGGCTGACCCTCGACCCGGGGCGGCGGTGCGGGCATCGTGGTACCCGACACCGACCTGCAGACGACGGCCGCGGGCCGGGTGAGGAGGAGGCCGTGAGGAGCTACGAGGCGGCCACCCGCATCGACGCGGGGCCGGAGGAGGTCTGGCGGCACCTGGTCGACGTCGGCAGCTGGCGGGACTGGGACTCCGGCGTGGACCGCGTCGAGGGCCGGGTCGCGCTCGGCGAGCGGCTGACGCTGTACGCGACCATGATCCGCCGCCGCCCCTTCTCCGTCACGGTCACCGAGCTGCGGCCGCGGGAGGCCATGCGCTGGCGCGGCGGGCTCCCCCTCGGGCTGGCGCTGATCGAGCGCACCTACGGCCTGGACGCGCAGGACGACGGCTCCACGGTGCTCACCGTCCGCGAGGACCAGACCGGCCCGCTGGCCTGGGTCACCGAGCGCGCGACACCGGACCTCAACCCCTCGTTCCGCCAGTTCTGCGCCGGGATCAAGGCCCGCGCCGAGGCGTCGGCGGCCCGCGCCTCCGGCTGAGCGGTCAGGCGGTCGTCAGCGCCGCGAGCAGCCAGCAGGCCGCCATCAGGGCCGCCAGGAACACCGTCATCCCGAGGACCACCTGGCCGCGGCCCGGGGTCATCGGCCGGCCGGTGAGCGGGTCGGGCACCGGCGGCCGGCTGCGCAGCTGGGCCAGCACGGCCGGCGCCCACAGCAGCCAGCCGGCCACGAGCGCCCAGCCCTCGGGCAGCCCCAGCACCGGCTCGTTGCGGACCACGCCGAAGACGCCCTCGGCGATGAGCCAGCCGCAGGCGGCGCTGAGCGCGAGGACCACCCCCAGCCACACCCGGGAACCCGGGGACGGCGGCCCGGCGACCGCCGCCGCGTACTCGCGGGCCGGGCCGAACGCCTCGCGGGGGTCCTCCCCGGTGTCGGCGACGTGGCTCTCCACCTCCGCGACGACCTCGCCGATGCGCCCGGGCGGCACGCCCCCGGCCTGCAGCGCCTGGACCAGCTGGCGGCGGTAGGTGTCGGTGCTGGTGCTCATCGCGTGCTCCCCACGGACGGGAGCAGGCCGGTGGCCCGCTCGGTGAAGGTCTGCCAGGCGGCGGCGCGCTCGGCCAGGTGCGCGCGGCCGCGCGGCGTGACGGTGAAGAACTTCCGGCCGGGCCCGCCCGCGCCCTCGCGCCAGGACGACGTGACCAGCCCGTCCTGCTCGAGGCGGTTGAGCACCGGGTAGAGCGTGCCCCCCTTGACGGCGCCCAGACCGGCCTCCTGCAGGCGCTGGGCGATCGCATAGCCGTAGGTCTCGGCCTCGGCGACGACCGCCAGCACGGACAGGGGCAGCGTCGCGCGCACCCACTCGGCGGGCCACACATCGGTCGGCACGACTAGACCGTAGCGACGACTAGTCAGCCAGACAACCTAGTCGTCGTGCGGTGACCACTGTGACCGAAAGCACCCCCGGCCGCGCTCGGGTGCCACGATGGGCAGCGCCATGAGCACCGACACCGCGAGCGCCCAGCCCGCCACCACGCCCAGCGCCGACGACACCTCCCCCGGTGACCCCGCCGCCGTGCCCCGCGGGCCGGTGACCTCGGCGTCCTACTCGATCACCGTCCGGCTCACCGCCGACGGCGACCCGGCCAGCATCGGCCGCATCGCCACCGCGGTGGGCCAGGCCGGCGGCGCCGTGACCGCCATCGACGTCGTCGAGTCCCGGTCCGACGGGCTGACCGTCGACGTCACCTGCTCGGCGGCCGACGCCGCGCACTCGGAGGAGATGGTCGCGGCGCTGCGCGCCGTCCCCGGCGTGACCGTGCGCAAGGTCAGCGACCGCACCTTCCTCCTGCACCTGGGCGGCAAGCTCGAGGTCGCCTCGCGGGTGCCGCTCAAGACCCGCGACGACCTCTCGATGGCCTACACGCCCGGGGTGGCGCGGGTCTGCCTGGCCCTGGCCGAGCACCCCGAGGACGTGCGCCGGCTGACCATCAAGGGCAACACGGTCGCCGTCGTCACCGACGGGTCGGCGGTGCTCGGGCTCGGCGACCTCGGCCCGGGCGCGGCGCTGCCGGTGATGGAGGGCAAGGCCGCGCTCTTCAAGCGGTTCGCCGACATCGACGCGTGGCCGATCTGCCTGGACACCCAGGACGTCGACGAGATCGTGCGCGCCGTCGAGCTCATCGCGCCCGGCTTCGGCGGGATCAACCTCGAGGACATCGCCGCGCCGCGCTGCTTCGAGATCGAGGCCCGGCTGCGCGCGAAGCTCGACATCCCCGTGTTCCACGACGACCAGCACGGGACGGCGATCGTCGCGCTGGCCGCGCTGCGCAACGCCCTGCGCGTGGTGGACAAGCAGCTCCCCGACGTCCGGATCGTCGTCGCCGGTGCCGGGGCGGCCGGGTCGGCGATCGTGCACCTGCTGCTGGAGGCCGGTGCCGGCCAGGTGCTGGTGTGGGACCGCGAGGGCATCCTCTCGCCCGACGACGACCGGCTCTCCCCGGCCAAGCGGTCGCTGGCCGAGCAGACCAACCCCGCGTGCACCCGTGGCGAGCTCCCCGACGCGCTGGTCGGCGCCGACGTCTTCATCGGCGTGAGCGCGGCCAACGTGCTGCCGGTCGAGGCGCTGGCCGGGATGGCCGAGCGGGCGGTGGTCTTCCCGATGGCCAACCCGACGCCGGAGGTCGACCCGGTGCGGGCCCGCCAGCACGCCGCCGTCGTCGCCTCGGGCCGGTCGGACCTGCCCAACCAGATCAACAACGTGCTGGCCTTCCCCGGCGTCTTCCGCGGGCTGCTCGACGCCCGGGCCACCGAGATCAGCGACGGGATGCTGCTGGCCGCGGCCGAGGCGCTCGCGGCGGTGGTGCGCGACGACCAGCTCAACGCCAACTACATCATCCCGAGCGTGTTCGACCCGGCGGTGACGCCGGCGGTCGCCGCGGCCGTCGCCGAGCAGGCCCGCGCCGAGCCCGGCGCCACCGCCGAGGTCAGTGGCATCGAGGTGCTCACCGAGCAGTAGGAGCCACTCGATCGGGGGCGGCGTGCGTCGCGGGCGCGCGGGAGGATCGGGTCGTGCCCGAGTTGCCCGAGGTGGAGGCGCTGGCCGCGTTCCTCCGCGAGAACGCCGTCGGCCGGGTCGTCGCGCGTGCCGACCTGGCCGCCGTCCAGGCCATCAAGACCTTCGACCCGCCGCTGAGCGCGCTGGCCGGGCTGGAGGTCACCGGCGCCGCTCGGCACGGCAAGTTCCTCGACCTCGACGTCTCCGGTCTGCACCTGGTCGTGCACCTGGCCCGCGCCGGGTGGCTGCACTGGCGCACCGGCCTGCCCGCCGTCCCGCCCAAGCCGGGCAAGGGGCCCCTGGCGCTGCGCGTGCACCTCGCGCCGTCGGACTCCGACCCGCCCGCCCCCGGCTTCGACCTCACCGAGCAGGGCACCCGCAAGGGCCTGGCCCTCCACGTCGTCCGCTCGCCCTCGGAGGTGCCCGGCATCGCGCGGCTGGGCCCCGACGCCCTCGAGGTCGACGCCGACACCTTCGCCCGGCTGCTGGCCGGCCGGTCCGGGCAGCTCAAGGGCGCGCTCACCGACCAGACGCTGCTCGCCGGCATCGGCAACGCCTACTCCGACGAGATCCTGCACGCCGCCCGGCTCTCGCCGTTCAAGATGGCCGACAAGCTCACCGACGACGAGGTGCTCCGCCTGCACGACGCCGTGCGGGCCACGCTCACCGACGCGCTGCAGCGCCAGGTCGGGCAGCAGGCGGCGACGCTCAAGGGCGAGAAGCGCTCCGGCCTGCAGGTGCACGCCCGCACCGGGCTGCCCTGCCCGGTGTGCGGCGACACCGTGCGGGAGGTCAGCTTCGCCGACACCTCGCTGCAGTACTGCCCGACCTGCCAGACCGGGGGCAAGCCCCTCGCCGACCGGCGGATGAGCAAGCTGCTGCGCTGACCGCCGTCAGGACGGGCGCGACGCGCGCCAGGCCGCGAGGCGGGCCACCGCCGCGCTGCCCAGGCCCGCGTCCCCGGGCTCGTCGGGGCCGGCCGCGCCGACGGCGGACCACCAGTCCTCCAGCGGCGGGGGTGCGAGGACGTCGACCCGCTGCCCGGGCCGCGGGACGACGACCTGCACGTCCGAGCGCGCGGCGGCCGCGAGCAGGCGCTGCACCGGCTCGGCCCACCGGTGGAAGGCCAGGTTGAAGGTGGCCCAGTGGACCGGCAGCAGCACCCGGCCGCCGAGGTCGCCGTGTGCGCGCACGGCCTCCTCGGGGTCCATGTGGATGGTCCGCCACGCCTCGTTGTAGGCGCCGATCGGCAGCAGGGCGAGGTCGAAGGGGCCCAGCCGGGCGCCGATGCCGGCGAAGGCGGGGGTGTAGCCGGTGTCGCCGCCGAAGAACACGCGGTGGCGGGGGCCGGCGACCACCCACGACGACCACAGCGTGGTGTCGCGGGTGAGGTAGCGGCCGGAGAAGTGCCGGGCCTCGGTGCAGGTGAGCGTCAGGTCGCCGACGGTCGTCGCGCCGTCCCAGTCGAGCTCGACCACCCGGTCCTCGGGCACCCCCCAGTGCCGCAGGTGCACGCCCACCCCCAGCGGCACGACGAACGGCGCGTCCTGCTGCTCGACCAGCGCGCGCACGGTCGGCAGGTCGAGGTGGTCGTAGTGGTCGTGGCTGATCAGCACGGCGTCGACCCGGGGCAGGCTCTCCAGCGGCGCCGGGGGCTCGTGCAGCCGCGTCGGGCCGAACACCGGCGAGGGCGAGACGCGGTGCCCCCAGACGGGGTCGACCAGCACCCGGGCGCCGTCGACCTCGAGCAGCGCGCTGGAGTGACCGAACCAGGTGACGGCGAGCTCGGCGGCCCGCTCGGGGATCTGCGGGCGGGCGAGCGGGACCGGCCGGGCGGGCAGGCCCACGTGCCGGTCGTCGTGCCACTGCCGCAGCAGGCCGCGCCGCGCGTTGGGCGGCGGCAGCGAGGGCGTGCTCAGCGTGTTGCGGAACCGGCCCTCCGACCACTGCGGCGACCCGGCCACCGTCGGGCGGATCTCCCGCCTCCCGGCGCCGATGGCGGTCGGCAGGCCCCAGGCGGCGCGGGCGACGAACGCGGCGGGCAGGGCGAGGACGGCGGCGGTCAGGGCGGTACGGCGGGCTCGGCTGCGGGGTGGCACGCCCTCCAGCATCCCAGCCGCTCGCGGGTGGGCGGCCGGCACGCCGGGTCAGGGGGTCGGGTCCTCGGCGGGGTCCGGGAAGTCGGAGGTCGGCGTCGGGTCCTGCCCCTCCGCGGCGACGACGGCGTCGAGGGTGACCTCGCCGGCCCGCTCGAAGACGAACGTCACCGGGATCGACTGCGAGGAGCGCAGGGACTCCTCCAGGCCGGTCAGCGTGACCGACGGTGCGCCCTCGGCGCCGACGTAGACGTTGTCGTCCTCGGGGACCGGGATCGCGAACTCCCCGCCGTCGCCGTCGACGGCCTCGGCGAAGGGGCCGGTGACGTCGACCAGCACGTCGGAGGCGTCCCCGCTGTTGGCGATGCCGAGGAACAGCCGGGCGTCCTCGCCGACCTCGTAGGCGCCGTCGAGCGGGTACTCGAGCTGGACCTGCAGCACCGACAGGTCGCCGGTGACCGCCTCGTCGGGGCCGACCGCACCGCCGCGGACCTCCGGTCCGGGCACGGACAGGGGTTCCTCGGCGGTGCAGGCGGACAGGGCGACCACCAGCAGGGGCGCGGCCGGCCAGGCGCGTCGACGGCGGGGCGTGCGGGACATGCTCGTCCTCCTCGGCATCGGGGTCCGGTGCCGTACGGTTACCCGCCAGAGGTGCGTGGATGCCAACTGTTGCCGTTCTGCAACAAAGGAGGGCACGTGAACGCCGAGGACGAGGTGCTCATCGGTCTGGCCCGGACCGTCGTCGGGATCTCCACCCGCGCGGCCGCCGAGCTCGGCGGGGTGTCGCTGGTGCAGCTGCGGGCGCTCACCGTGCTCGCCGAGCTGCCCGACGCGCCGCTCGCCCACCTGGCCCGCGGCGTCGGGGGCGGCGTGTCGACCACCAGCCGCCTGGTCGACCGGCTCGTCGTCGCGGGGCTGGTGGACCGCCGGCCCTCCACCGCCAGCCGGCGCTCGATCAGCCTGCGGCTGACCCCCCGGGGCGCCGACCTGCTCGACCGCTACGACCGCCTGCGCCTGGCCGAGCTGCGCACCGGGCTGGCGGGGCTGCCCGAGGGCCGCCGCGACGCCGTCCTCGGCGCGCTCGCGGACTTCGCCGCGGCCGCCGGCCGGACCGCGTCCCCGACCCCGCGCGACGGGGGCGGGCACGAGGAGGAGGGCGGGGAGTCCGCGTGCTTCCTGCACCTGGTGTGCCCCGAGTGCGGCCGGGTGGCCGACGAGGCCCCGCCCACCCGCTGTGCCGGGTGCGGCGCCGAGCTGACCGGCGACTGAGCCCGCGCCCGCCGTCCTCCCGCACCGCAGCGCGTCCTACCCCACGGTGGGCGGTCGGGGAGGACGCACTGGGATCAGGTCACCTGATCGTCGCCGCCCTGGCGAAGGCGGACAGCGCGCGGCGCAGCGCCACCCCGGGCCGGTCGGCGCGCACGTGCAGCTCGTCGCGCGGCCCCAGCGGCAGGCCGGCGGCGGCCGCCCGCGCCAACAGCGAGAGGTCCTCGGCGAGCTCCTGCTCCGCGGCGGCGACCTCCGCGGCCACGGCGTCCGGCGCGGGCAGCGGCTGCCCGGGCCCGGACGACAGCAGCAGGCAGGTGTAGACCCGGGTGGAGTCGGCGTCCTCGGGCTGCAGCACGACCAGCCTGGTGGTCACCGCGCCGGACCCGGGCCACTCCACCCGCAGTCGCAGCCGGAACGGCGCCCGGTGGGTCCAGGTGGCCACCCGGTGTTCGTCGGACCCCGGCGCGCCGTCGCGCCGGTGCTCCGTCACCGAGGAGAAGCCGCCCGGCTCGGGGGTGACCTCGGGCGCCGGCACCCCGGTCGCGGCGGCCCTCCCGTGCACGAACGGGAGGTGCGCGACGTCGAGGAGGGCGTCGGCCAGCGGACCCGCGCCGCCGGCCGACCGCGACGGGGTCAGCCACCGGGTGACGAAGCGCCGGTCGCCGTGCTCGGGCAGCTCGAGCGGCACGTCGCGGGGCTCCGCCGGCGCCAGCCACACCAGTCCGAGCCGCTCGCGCACGCCCCACGCGGGCGGGTCGGCCGACAACCCGTCGGGGGTGCGCGACAGCGCCCAGGTCCGGCCGAGCAGCCGCACCTGCAGCCAGCCGCCGGGGCGCAGCTCCCGGGAGAGCGCCACCGGGTGCCAGGCGTGCTCGAGCGAGGGGTGGAGGTCGCCGAACACCGGTGCCGACGGCGGGTCGGGCGCCGGCACCGCCTCCGGGCGCGGCTCGCTCCCCGGGGTCGGGGGCAGGCGGACGGCGGTGCGCCCGGGTCCCGGCCCGACCCGGGCGCGGCCACCGGCACCCACTGGCAGCGGCGTCGTCCCGACCTCGGCGGCGCGCGCCACCGGGAACCAGCCCGTCGACCGTGCGGTCGACGGCACCCCCGTCACGTCCATGCCCCATCGCAGCGTCGCAGCGCTACCGCGGCGTCACGGCCACCGGAGGTCCAGGTCACGTTCTCATCCCGGTTGCGCACAACCGGACGACGTCGACCGCTATGGTGAGCGCTCTCACACCATGGCGACAGGTCGACCATGGCCCACGACGACGAGGGAGCGACCCGTGACCCCACCCGCCGAGCGGCGGTTGCTGACACCGGAGGAGTACCGGCAGGCGCAGGACTCTCCGGAGTTCACCGAGCTGCGGCGGCGGTTCCGCCGCTTCGCCTTCCCGATGACGGTGGCCTTCCTGGCCTGGTACCTGCTCTACGTCCTGCTCTCCACCTACGCACCCGACTTCATGGCGACGCCGGTCTTCGGCAACGTCAACGTCGGCATCCTGCTCGGGCTGGGGCAGTTCGTCTCGACGTTCGTGATCACGCACCTCTACGTGGCGCACGCGAACCGGAGGACCGACCCGATCTCCGACGAGATGCGTGAGCGGCTCGAGCACCACGACTACGCCCCCAGCGCCCGCGGCACCACCGGCGGCACCGACCTGGGCAAGGGCGGTGCCACGCGTGCGTAGCGTCCTCGCCGCCGACGGTGCGACGGCCACCGTCGGCAGCCCCGCGATCAACATCTCCATCTTCGGCGTGTTCGTGCTGGTGACCCTGGTGATCACCTTCCGGGCGAGCCGGAACAACAAGAGCGCGGCCGACTACTACGCCGCCGGCCGCAACATCAGCGGCACCCAGAACGGCCTGGCCATCGCCGGCGACTACCTCTCGGCGGCGTCGTTCCTCGGCATCGCCGGGGCCATCGCCGTCTACGGGTACGACGGCTTCCTCTACTCGATCGGGTTCCTCGTCGCCTGGCTGGTGGCGCTGCTGCTGGTCGCCGAGCTGATGCGCAACACGGCCCGGTACACGATGGCCGACGTCCTGGCCTTCCGGATGCGGCAGGGCCCGGTGCGCACGGCCGCGGCGATCTCGACGCTGGCGGTCTCGCTGTTCTACCTGCTGGCGCAGATGGCCGGCGCCGGCGGCCTGGTGACGCTGCTGCTGGGCGTCACCGGTGAGGCCGCGCAGGCGCTCGTCGTCGTCCTGGTCGGCGCACTGATGATCATCTACGTGCTGGTCGGCGGCATGCGCGGCACCACGTACGTGCAGATCATCAAGGCCACGCTGCTCATCGCCGGCGCCCTGGTGATGACGGTCTGGGTCCTGGCGCTGTACGGCTTCAACCTCTCGGCGCTGCTCGGCGACTCGGTGGCCAACGCCGTGGAGGGCCGCGACGTCCTCGCCCCGGGCGCGCAGTACGGCGCCACGAGCATCTCGAAGCTGGACTTCGTCTCCCTGGGCCTGGCCCTGGTGTTCGGGACGGCGGGCCTGCCGCACGTGCTCATGCGCTTCTACACCGTGCCGACGGCGAAGGACGCCCGTCGCTCGGTGGTCTGGGCGATCTGGCTGATCGGCATCTTCTACCTGTTCAGCCTGGTGATCGGCTACGGCGCCGGCGCGCTGGTCGGGCCGGAGACCATCCTGGGCGCCCCCGGTGCGGTCAACTCCGCCGCCCCGCTGCTGGCCTTCGAGCTCGGCGGCACGGTGCTGCTCGGCATCATCGCCGGCGTCGCGTTCGCCACGATCCTCGCGGTGGTCGCCGGCCTGACGATCACCGCGTCGGCCTCCTTCGCGCACGACGTCTACGCGTCGGTGATCAAGAAGGGCAAGGTGTCGCCGAACGGTGAGGTGAAGGTCGCCCGGATCACCGCCGTGGTCATCGGGGCCGTCTCGATCGGCCTGGGCATCCTGGCGCTGCAGGCCGGGCTGAACATCGCCTTCCTGGTGGCGCTGGCCTTCGCCGTCGCGGCGTCGGCCAACCTGCCGACCATCCTCTACACGCTGTTCTGGAAGCGGTTCACCACCCAGGGCGCGCTGTGGTCGATGTACGGCGGGCTGATCGCCTGCATCGTGCTGATCGTCTTCTCGCCGGTCGTGTCCGGTGCGCCGGTCAACCCGGCCACGGGCCTGTCCCCGTCGCTGTTCCAGGACGTGGACTTCCACTGGTTCCCGCTGAACAACCCCGGCATCGTGTCGATCCCGCTGTCGTTCTTCCTCGGCTGGCTGGGCACGATCCTGTCCAAGGAGAAGCCGGACCTCGACAAGAACGCCGAGCTCGAGGTGCGGTCGCTCACCGGGATCGGGGCGGAGAAGGCCGTCCAGCACTGAGGAAGGACCCCCGTGCCCCCACCGCTCGCACGCTCGCGACGGGGCCCTGCACGGGGGCCGGTCCCAGCACCTCACCGAGCCGAGGCGCGCGTCCCCTCCGGGGGCGCGCGCCTCGCGCGTTCCGGGACCGGGGACCTCGCCCGGCGGTCTCAGGCGGCCCGGACGGCCGGGGCGGGGTCGACGGCCAGGGGCTCGGCCGGGAGGGCGGCGTCGACCGCGCGGACGGCGGCGGCCGTGCCGGGCGCGGTGCGGCGGGAGCGGCGCAGCGTCCAGCGGGCGACCAGCGCGGTCAGCACGACCAGCCCGGCGAGGGTCTCGCGGGCGGATCCGGTGGCGGCGGCGGCCACGGCGACGGCGAGCGCGAGGGCGTAGACGGCGGACAGCAGGACGGCGGGGGTGGGCAGGTGCACGGGGACCTCCGGGAGGAGGCGCCCGCCGGGCCGGCGGCCGGGCGGAGAGGGCCCGGACGCCGGCGCGGCGACGGCGCGGTGGGTCGAGGTCAGCGCCTCACTTGAGCAGGTCCTTGGCCTTCTGCAGCATCGTGTGGGCCTCGGTCTGCGGGGTGTCGTAGAGGCGCGGGTCGCCCGGGACCAGCGTGGGGGCGTCGGCGGTGGCCTCGATCGCCGCGGCGCGGAAGGTGCCCTTGCCGTCGATCGAGGGACCGGAGGCCCAGCGGCCGTTGGCGGCCTCGGGACCGTCGGAGGCCTGGATGAAGGTGAAGCCCAGGTCGCCGACCTCCTCGGACAGCGGGAAGGCCTCCGGCACCGGCAGCCCCTCGAGGCCGTCCTCCTTCAGCTGCTCGACCGCGGCCAGCCACTGCTGCTGGTGCATGTGGTCGCGGGTGATGAGGAAGCGCAGCATGTCCTTGACGCCCGGGTCGTCGGTCATGTTGTAGATGCGGGCCACCTGCAGCCGGCCCTGCATCTCCGCCGTCGCGTTGTAGTAGAAGTCCGCCATCAGGTTGCCGCTGGCGGTCACGTACGCCCCGGTCCACGGGTTGCCCATGCTGTCCATGTACGAGGCGCCCTGGCCGTTCTGGATCAGGTGCTGCGGGTTGTGCTGCCCGTAGCCCGCGGCGGCCTCCTTGGTGCGGTCGGCCGAGTCGGGCTTGAGCGGCACGTGGTCGAGCAGCCGGTCGATCATCGTGATGATCATCTCGACGTGGGCCAGCTCCTCGGTGCCGATCGAGAGGAGCATGTCCTTGTACTTGCCGGGCAGCCGGCAGTTCCAGCCCTGCAGCAGGTACTGCGTGGCGACGGTCATCTCGCCCCACTGACCGCCGAGGATCTCCTGCATCTTGCGGGCGAAGTCCGGGTCGGGGCCGTCGGGCTTGGCCTCGTACTGCAGGGCGTGGGTGTGCGTGAACACGGGCTCTCCTCGGTGCGTCGTCGCGTCGCCGCCACTGCGGTGACACCGGGGAACTGCCCGCACCCGGTGGCCCACCCGTGCCGTCCCCTGGCCCTCCCGTGCCATTCCCCTTGTCGGCCTACCGGCCTCCGACCGCGGCCAGGTGCCGTTCCCCCACCGCGCTGAGCCCTCCTGGCGCACCCGGCGAGGACCCTGCGGGCCCGTCACCGGGCACGCCCCTCGCAGGGCGGCTCCGGTCCGGCACCGCGGTCAGGAGCCGTCCCCTGCTGCGCGGAGCCCTCCCGGCGCCCTCCGGGGGTCAGCGGTCGGGGAGTGCGACGGTGAGCGTCAGGCCCGCGTCGGTCACCGCCCAGACGACGTGGCCGCCGAGGTCCTGGGTGTGCCGCTGCACCGACCACAGACCCAGGCCGGTCAGGTCCACCGGCGGGGCGCCGCGGCGCAGGTACTGCACCAGCCGCTCCGGGTGGGCGACGTCCTGGGTGAGCGCCAGGCGCACCCAGCCGGCCCGGCAGGTCACGGTCAGCAGCACCGGCGCGCCGTCGCCGTGCCGGTGCGCGTTCTCCAGCAGGTTGGTGAGGATCCGCTGCACCCGCGCGTCGCCCACCGAGACGTCGGAGGCGCGGTCCTGCACCGCCACGGTCAGCCGGACGGCGGGCAGCCCGGCCGCGGCGGCGGAGGCGCGGACGACGTCGCCGAGCAGCCGCCGGACCGGCCCCCGCCGCTCGGCGCCCCCGGTGGCGTCGGCGGTGCGCAGCATCGAGGACAGGTGGGCGGTCTGCGCCCGGGCCAGGTCCAGCACCTCGCCGCGGTCGGGGCCGGCGTCCGGGACGGGCCGGTCGAGGGTGCGCAGCAGCGCCTCGAGGGAGGCCAGCGGGCTGCGCATGTCGTGGCACATGGCCCGCAGCAGGGCGGACTCGGGCGTGGGTGGCGCCTCCTGCTCGGGGCGGGGGGCGTGGCCGGTGCGCCGCAGATGGGCGCGCAGCACGTGGGCCAGGTCGGTGAGCAGCCGGCCGGATCGGTCGGTCCGCGGTGTGTCGGGGGCCAGGGTCACGGGCACCTCCGGGGTGTGCGTTCGGCCAGCACCGCCGGGCGTGACGGGCCGGACGAGGAGGGTCGTGTCGACCGACGCCGCTGCTGAGCGTCAGAGTCACGTGGACGTGGTCGTCGTCGACGACCACCCGCTGTTCAGCCGGGGACTGTCCCTGCTGCTGCCGGGGGTGAGCGAGGGCCGGGTGCGCGTCGTCGCCACCACCGACGACGCGTCGGCCGCCGCCGCGCTGGTGCGCCGGCACCACGCCGACGTCGCCGTCGTCGACCTGCACATGCCGCCGCCGGGCGGGGTGCGGGCGATCGCGGCGATCCGCCGGGCCGACCCGGTGGTCCGCGTCGTGGCCCTGTCCGGGCTCGCCGAGGCGGACGCGGCCCTGGAGGCGCTGCGCGCGGGAGCGGCCGGCTTCCTGCCCAAGACCGCGGACCCGGAGTCGCTGGTGCGGCCGCTGCTGGCCGTCCTCGACGGCTGGTCGGTGGTGCCCGAGTCGCTGCTGCGCCAGCTGCTCGAGGAGGCCGCGCCCGCCGGCGAGCAGACCGTGGCCGACCGGCTGACCAGCGACGAGCGGCGGCTGTGGCGACTGGTGGCCGACGGCACGAGCACCGTCGACATCGCCACCACGCTGCACGTCTCCGAGCGCACGGCCAAGCGCCTGGTTGCCTCCCTGCTGCGCAGCCTGGGGGTGGCCACCCGCGTGGAGGCCGCGGCGCTGGCCGGCCGCGTCGGCCTCGGGAGAGGGACCGGCGGGCCGCGCTGAGCGGCCGACGAGCCGCGGGGCGGGCGTCATCACGGGCTCGGCTACCCGGGCCGGTGATCGACACTCTCCCGTTCCGTAGACCTGGCCCCGACGGGCCAGCCGGTCAGCCGCCGGCGCCGCGTGCGGTGGCCCAGCTCCCGGAGGCGGCCTCGGTGAACGGCCCGACGTCGGCCGCGGCCACGTCGATCGCCGCGTAGCCGCCGGTGCCCGCACCGACGCAGGCGACCACCGTGGCCAGGCCCGCGCGGCGCTGGAAGACGCTTTGCCGCACCTGCCAGCCGACGACGGCGCGCTGCTGCAGCACCGTCTGCTCGCGCACCAGCAGCCCGCTGCGGACGGCGAACGACCGCGGCCCGGCGACGTGCCCGAGTGCGGCGTAGCGCCCCAGCCCGAGCGGCACGCCGAGCACGGTGAGCACGACGCCGGCGGCCAGCAGTCCCCACCAGCCGGTGCCGGCCACCAGCAGCCCGCCGGCCGCCGACACCGCCAGGCCGGAGCCGATCGCGCGGGCCAGCCGCCGTCGCCGGGCGGCCGGCGGGTGGGCCACCAGCGGCCCGGGGTCGTCGACCAGCACGCCGAGCAGCCGCACCGCCTCCGCGCGCGGCCCGAGCGGCAGCACCTGGCCGCGCCGGTTGGCCGCGCCGAGGCCGGTGACGAGCGCGCCGACGCGCGCGGCCCGGACCAGCCGCATGCCCAGCCCCTCCGAGAGGGTGCCCCCGCGCACCCGGTCGACCTCGAGCTCGGTGTGCCGCCGGGTGAGCAGCCCGCGGACGGCGACCAGCGAGCCGCCGCGGCGGACCAGCCGGAACCCCCAGTTGACGACGGCGGCGCCGAGCACCGCGCCCAGCGCCAGCAGCAGCAGGGCCAGGAGCAGGCCGGTGAGCAGCACGCGGGTGTCGGTGAGGTCGGGGCCGGTGAGGTCGGGGCGCAGGCCGGGCGGGAGCTCCTGCAGCAGCCGCGACAGCGCACCCACCGCGGCCAGCGGCACGGCCAGGTAGCTCGCGACCAGCGGTGCGTACAGCAGCCAGCGCGGGTCGAAGCGGGCGAGCTCCTCCTCCGCCGGCTGCTCCTCCGGCAGGGGCGGGGCGGACGGGTCCGTCACGACCCCGGCCCGGCGGTGGGTGAGCACCGAGGTGCGCAGCCGGTCGCCCTCGGCGCGGGTCAGCCCGTCGACGACGACCTCCTCGTCGCCGCCGGTCATCGAACCGGCCGCGGCATCGACGCGCACCCGTACCAGGCCGAACAGCCGGTGCAGCACGGGCGTCTCCACCTCGACGCCGCGGATGCGGTCGTTGGGCACGGTGCGCACGGAGCGGGCCAGCAGGCCGCGGGTGACCACCACCGCGCCGGGGGTGTCGGCGTAGGTGGTGCGCCACCAGGTGAGCGTGGCGAACAGCAGCGACAGTGCCGTCACCGCCAGCACGAGCCCGACGACGACGCCGGGGCCGTCGACTCCGACCGCGGCCACGACCGGGATCGCGGCGGGCACCACCTGGCGGGCCTGCCGGAAGGTGATCGTGTGCACGAGCACGACCAGCGGGGAGGTGCGGCGCGGGGCGGTGACCTCGGGCACCGTCTGCCAGGGAGCGGTCGTCACGTCGCCTCGTCGCGGACCTGCTCGGCCCGCCGGGCGAGGTCGTCGGCGACCCGGTGGGCGACGGCGACCTCCAGGTGCGGCACCCGCACGGTGCCCTGCGAGGAGGCGGTGAGCACCGCGACGCTGGCCAGGCCGTAGAGCTGCTGCAGGACCCCGCGCGTGACGTCGACGGTCTGGATGCGCGCGACCGGTACCAGCGTCCAGGTGCGGGTCAGCCAGCCGGTGAGGGCGTGCACCGTCTCCTCGGTGACCTCCCACCGGTGCACGCGGTACCGGATCCACGGCCGCACGCCGATGGCGACCACGGCGTAGACCGCCAGCAGCACGGGCAGCAGCCAGCGCAGCACCGGGAGCGGGCCGCCGGTCGACGCGGGGACGCCGAGCACCAGCACGGCCACCAGGACGCCGTAGACCAGGGTGCCGATCACCCCCTGGGTGACCCACAGCCAGATCGCGGAGCGGGACAGCGACCAGGCCGGCACGCGGACCGGCGGCGCGGGGGGAGCGGACATCACCGCCCATCCTCCCAGCCCGGGCCGCGGTCCGGCCGGGACCCGCACCACCTGAGAGAGTGGGGTCGTGATGCCGCAGCAGGTCCCGACCGTGCCCGCCGACGAGGTGCCCGAGGACGCCGTGCTGCTCGACGTCCGGGAGGACGGCGAGTGGGTGGCCGGCCACGCCGAGGGGGCCACCCACATCCCGATGGGCGACGTCCCGGCGCGGCTGGACGAGGTCCCCGAGGCCGACCCCGTCTACGTCGTCTGCCGCAGCGGCGGGCGCTCGGCGCGGGTGGCCGCCTGGCTCAACCAGAACGGCTACGACGCGGTGAACGTCGGCGGCGGGATGGGCGCGTGGGAGGCGGCCGGCCGGCCCCTGGTGAGCGAGACCGGCCAGCCGCCCTTCGTGCGCTAGCCCCTCAGCTCGAGGCCACGCGGTCGGCGAACCGGCTGCGCAGGTCCTTCTTGGAGAACTTGCCGACGCTGGTCTTGGGCACCTCGTCGATGAACTCGACGGCGTCGGGCATCCACCACTTGGCCACCTGCGGCCGGAGGTGGTCGAGGACCTCCTCCTCGGTCAGCGTCTCGCCCTCCTTGAGGACGACGCAGGCCAGCGGCCGCTCGTCCCACTTCGGGTGCGGGATGCCGACGACCGCGGCCTCCTTGACCTTCGGGTGGCTCATGATCGCGTTCTCCAGGTCGACCGAGCTGATCCACTCGCCGCCGGACTTGATGAGGTCCTTGGTGCGGTCGGCGATGCGGATCGAGCCGAAGGAGTCCATGGCGGCGACGTCGCCGGTGCGCATCCAGCCGTCGTCGGTGGTCAGCTCCACGCCGGCGTCGGGGTTGTAGTAGTCCTGCGCGCACCACGGGCCGCGGACCTGCAGCTCGCCGGTGGCCTTGTCGTCCCAGGGCTGCGGCTCCATGGTGTCGGCGTCGACGATGCGCGCCTCGACACCGAGGAACGGGATGCCGGCGCGGGCGCGCTGGGCGGCCTTGCCCTCGTCGTCGAGGTCGTCGAAGCGCGGCGGCAGGATGCCCGAGGAGGCGACCGGGTGGGTCTCGGTCATGCCCCACGCCTGCAGGATCGGCAGCCCCACCTGCTCCCGGTAGGCCTCGCTCAGCGCCTTGGGGACCGCCGACCCGCCGCAGCCGATGTCGCGCAGCTTGTGCGGCTTGCCGGCCAGGTGCGGCAGCACGCCCTGCCAGATGGTCGGCACGCCGGCGGTGAAGGTGACGCCCTCCTCGACGATCAGCTTGGCCAGGGCCTCGGGCTGCATCATCGGGCCGGGCATCACCAGCGAGGCGCCGGCGGCGGGGGCGGCCTGCGCGATGCCCCAGGCGTTGGCGTGGAACATCGGCACGACCGGCATGGCGACGTCGCGGATGCTCAACCCGAAGGCGTTGGGCATGAGCACGCCCATGGTGTGCAGCCACGTCGAGCGGTGCGAGTAGACGACGCCCTTGGGGTTGCCGGTGGTGCCCGACGTGTAGCACATCGAGGCGGCGCTGTTCTCGTCCGTGACGTGGAAGTCGACGGGGGAGGCCTCGGCCAGCAGCGCCTCGTAGTCGGAGACGCGCGGGTCGTCGGGGATCTCGTTGTCGCCGCCGTCGTCCATGACCACCACGTGCCGGACGGTCGTCATCGTGTCGACCAGCGGCCAGAACAGCGGCAGGACCGTGCGGTCGACGAAGACGACCTCGTCCTCGGCGTGGTTGGCGATGTAGGTCAGCTGCTCGGGGAACAGCCGGATGTTCAGGGTGTGCAGCACCCGGCCGGTGGACGGCGCGGCGAAGTAGAGCTCGAGGTGGCGCTGGCTGTTCCAGCCGAAGGTGCCCACCCGGCCCTCGGCGCTGATGCCCAGGGTGTCGAGCACGCCGCCGAGCCGCCGCGTGCGGTCGGCCCACTCGGCGTAGGTGCTGCGCACCGGCCCGGTGGGGCTGCCGGTGACGATCGTCCCGTCGCCGTAGTGCTGCTCGACGTGCCGGAAGATCGCGTCGATGGTGAGAGGGAAGTCCTGCATGAGCCCGCGCATGGGCGCATCGTGCCAGTGACCGGGCTCACGCTCCACCGCTGGGCGGACCGTCCCGTCCGGTACCTCAGGTCGGCAGCTCGTACTCCGCGAACCGGCTGCGCAGGTCCTTCTTGGAGAACTTGCCGACGCTGGTCTTGGGCACCTCGTCGATGAACTCGACCGCGTCGGGCAGCCACCACCTGGCCACCAGCGGCCGCAGGTGCTCGACGAGCTCGTCGGCGGTCAGGGTCGCGCCCGGCCGCAGCACGACGCAGGCCAGCGGGCGCTCGTCCCACTTGGGGTGCGGGACGCCGACGACGGCGGCCTCGGCCACCGCCGGGTGGCTCATGATCGCGTTCTCCAGGTCGACCGAGCTGATCCACTCGCCGCCGGACTTGATGAGGTCCTTGGTGCGGTCGGCGATGCGGATCGAGCCGTACCCGTCCATGGCGGCGACGTCGCCGGTGCGCATCCACCCGTCCTCGGTCGACAGGACCACGCCCGGGTCGGGGTCGTGGTAGTCGGCGGCGCACCAGGGCCCGCGGACCTGCAGCTCGCCGGTGGCCTCGTCGTCCCAGGGCAGCGCGTCGGTGGTGCCGGGCTCCACGATGCGCGCCTCGACGCCGAACACCGGGACGCCGGCCCGGGCCCGCTGCGCCGCCTTCGTGTCCTCGTCCGCGTCGGCGAAGCGGTGCGGCACCACCGCCAGCGAGGCCACCGGGGAGGTCTCGGTCATGCCCCAGCCCTGCAGCAGCGGCAGGCCCACCTGCTCCCGGTAGGCCTCCGACAGCGCCCGCGGCACCGCGGACCCGCCGCAGGTGATCAGCCGCAGCCGGTGGTCGCGGCCGGCCAGGTGCGGCAGCGCACCCTGCCAGATGGTCGGTACGCCGGCGGTGAACGTCACCCCCTCGGCCACCAGCAGGTCGACCAGCGCCTCGGGCTGCATCATCGGCCCCGGGAAGACCAGCCCCGCGCCCGCCGCCGGGGCCGCGTAGGGCAGCCCCCAGGCGTTGGCGTGGAACATCGGCACGATCGCCATCGCGACGTCGTCGACGGACAGGGCCAGCGCGTTGCCGCTGAGCACGGCCATCGTGTGCAGGTAGGTCGAGCGGTGGGAGTAGACGACGCCCTTGGGGTTGCCGGTGGTACCGCTCGTGTAGCACATCGAGGCGGCCCGCCACTCGTCGCGGACGCCGAAGCCCGCGGGGGAGGCCCCGGCCAGCAGCGCCTCGTAGTCGTGCACGCGCGGGTCGTCGGGGACCTCGGCCTCACCGCCGTCGTCCATGACCACCACGTGCCGGACCGTCTTCATCGTGTCGAGCAGCGGCCAGAACAGCGGCAGCAGCGTCCGGTCGACGAAGACGACCTCGTCCTCGGCGTGGTTGGCGATGTAGGTGAGCTGCTCGGGGAACAGCCGGATGTTGAGCGTGTGCAGCACCCGGCCGGTGCAGGGAGCGGCGAAGTAGAGCTCCATGTGCCGGGTGGAGTTCCAGGCGAAGGTGCCCACCCGGCCGTCGTCGGTGACGCCGAGGGTGTCGAGCACGCCGCCGAGCCGCCGGGTCCGCGCCGCCCACTCGGCGTACGTGGTGCGCCGGACGCCGCCGGGACCGTTGGTGACCAGCTCCCGGTCGCCGTGGTGCTCCTCGGCGTACCGGAAGATCGCGTCGATGGTCAGCGGGGTGTCCTGCATCAGGCCGCGCACGGCAGCATCCTGGCAGTGGCCCAGGTCACCACGGTAGGTCCGGCCGCCCCCTCAGGGCGTGAGGACGACGGGCAGCTCGGTCAGGCCGCGGATGACGAACTCGGGACGGCGCCGCGCCGGGCGGGCCAGCTGCAGGTCGCGGGTGCGGGTGAGCAGCGCACCGAAGGAGGCCTGCAGCTCCACGCGGGCCAGCGGGGCGCCGATGCAGAAGTGCACGCCGGCGCCGAAGGAGACGTGCGGGTTGTCGGTGCGGCCGACGTCGAGGGTGTCGGGGTCGGCGAACACGGCCGGGTCGCGGTTGGCGGCACCGAGCAGCGCGGCCACCTTCTCACCCGCCCGCACGGTGGCCCCGCCCAGCTCGACGTCGGCGGTGGCGGTGCGCTCGAACAGCTGCAGCGGCGAGTCGAAGCGCATCAGCTCCTCGACCGCCGTCGGCAGGAGGGCGGGGTCCGCGCGCAGCCGCCCCAGCTGGTCGCGGTGCTCGAGCAGCGCGACCAGGCCGTTGCCGCTGACGTTGACCGTCGCCTCGTGGCCGGCGTTGAGCAGCAGGATGCAGGTGGTGACCAGCTCGTCCTCGGTGAGCCGGCCGCCCTCGGCGTCGCGGACCGTCACCAGGTGGGTGAGCAGGTCCTCGCCCGGGGCGCGGCGCCGCTCGGCGGCGAGCTCCCGCAGGTAGGCGACGAACTCCGCGGCCGCGCGCTCGGCGGCGTCCTCGACCTCCGCCGTCCGGCCGTACTCGTACATCTTCACGATCGCGTTCGACCACGGCCGCAGCAGCGGCCGGTCGGCCGCCGGGACCCCGAGCAGCTCGGCGATGACGCCCACCGGGAGCTCCTCGGCCATCCCGGACAGGACGTCGACCGGCTCGCTGCCGCCGGAGCGCTCGACCAGGCCGTCGGCGAGCTCCGCCGCGTACCGCTCCACCCACGGTCGCAGCCGCTCGACGTGCCCGCGGGCGAAGGCGGCGCTGACCAGCCGGCGCAGCCGGGTGTGGTCGGGCGGCTCCATCTCCAGCAGCGCGTTGCGGTGGATGAGGTTGAAGGCGCCGAACCGGTCGGCGGGCTCGCGGTCGCGCCAGATCCGGCCCAGCCGCCGGTCACGCAGCACGGCGTTGCTCTCCGCGTGGGTGAACGCCAGCCACAGCCCCAGGTCCTCGTGCCACTGCACCGGCGCGACCGCGCGGGCGGCGGCGAAGGCGGGGTAGGGGTCGGCGACGACGGCCGGGTCGGTGAGGTCGAGCGGTGCCACGGCGGGCACCCTAGGCGGCGCGGAGCGCCGCCGGTCCCCACATACGCTGGGCCGCATGGCCCGATCCGCGACCCGCCGCCGTCCCGCGTCCGCCCCCGTCGAGGGTGGGGTCAACCCCAAGGCCCCCTGCCCCTGCGGTTCGGGCCGCCGGTACAAGCACTGCCACGGCTCGGGCTACGCGCCGCCGGTGACCCGCCCCTTCGAGGGCCTGCCCGGCGAGCCGGACTGGGTGGCGCTGCGCGAGCTGGTGCCGGCCGCCACCGCGCCGCTGAAGACCACCGAGGGCCGCGACGTCACTCTCGCCAGCGTGCTGCCCGGCGGCGCCCCGGCGCTGGTCCGCAGCAACGGCGAGATCCTGCTCGGCGTCCAGCTGCAGGCCGCCTCCGACGACGTCAGCCGCGACATCGGCACCGCGCTGGCCGCCGCCCTGGAGGCCCCGACCGGGGCCCCGGTGGACCCGGGCCCCGTCGGCGCGGCCGGGTCCTCCGGTCCGCGGCTGCAGGAGCTGCTCGACCTCTCCGCGCCGCTGGAGGTGACCGTGCACGAGGACTTCGGCTTCTGGCTCGAGGGCACCGACGCCGGCGCCGCGGCCCGGGCGGGGCTGGAGCGGGCCAACGAGGCGGTGCTGCCCACCGAGCGGCTCGAGGGCCTCGGCGCCGCCTACTGGGTGCGGCCGGGCAACGAGCGGGCGCACCTGCGCTGGGTGCGCCCGGAGGCGGAGGAGCCGCTGCTCGACGCGCTGGCCCGGCTCTCGGCGTCCGAGCAGCTGCTGCTGGGCGAGGGCACCCGGTACGCCGGAGCCTTCCGCGCGCACGGCCTGGTCGTGCCGGTGTGGGACCTGCCCGCCGACACCCCGGCCGCCGAGTGGACCGGCCCGGCCACCGAGTTCGGCGCCCGCCTCGAGCAGGCGCTGACGGTGACCGACCCGCTCACCGCCGACGAGCGCCGCGCCCGCGCCGGCCTGCTCTCCCGCCAGGTCACGCTGCGCTAGCCGGAGCCGGTCCTCCCCCTGGCGGTGGGTCGTGCTCTGACCACAGGTGCGTTCAGAACACGACTGTGCGCCGGACACCTCCGCGCCCGGCCTCGTGCTCTGACTCCGGGTGTGGTCAGAGCACGACCTGGTGCCGGGGTGACCTGACCGGGGCTAGGGCAGCGGGTCGCGCACCACGGGGCAGGACATGCACCGCGGCCCGCCGCGGCCGCTGCCGAGCTCCGAGCCGGCAATCCGCACCACCTCGATGCCGGCCGCCTCGAGCGCGGCGTTGGTGACCGTGTTCCGCTCGTAGGCGACCGCCAGCCGCGGGGCCAGCGCCAGGGTGTTGTTGCCGTCGTCCCACTGCTCGCGCTCGGCGGTCACCGGGTCCAGGCCGGTGTCGATCACCCGCAGCCGGTCGATGCCCATCGCCGCGGCCGCGGCGGCGAGGAACGGCGCCGGGCCGCGGACCACCAGGTCGGTGGTGTCGTCGTCGTCCGGCGGGGTGTCGGCGGTGACCGTCCAGGCTACCAGCGAGCCGGCGACCGCGGGGTACATGACCATCGCGTCGACGTCGACCATCGTGGCGATGGTGTCCAGGTGCATGGTCGCCCGCTGCTGGGCGATCGGGACGACGAGCACCGTGTGCGCCAGCCCCCGGGCGAACACCCGCCGGGCCAGCCGCTCCGCGCCACCGGGCGTCGTCCGCTCGCCGACGCCCACGGCCAGCACCCCGGGCGCCAACAGCAGGACGTCGCCGCCCTCGAGGTGCTCCAGCGAGGCGTCGTAGAGCTGCTCCACACCGGTGAAGCGTGGGTGGTGGGTGACCACGGCCCGGGTGATCGTGCTCTCCCGGTGCCGCGCCGGCATGGCCAGGGAGGCCACCGCGACCTGGTCGCCCACCCACACCGACGAGTCGCGGGTGAACAGCAGGTTGGGCAGCGGCGGGACCACGAAGTCCCCCCGGTCCATCAGCCGGTAGGCCAGCCCACTGCCGCCGCGCAGCTCGTCGTGGGCCAGGCCGGCGATGAGGGTGGCGGCCAGGTCGGCCGGCGCCAGGCCCGACAGGTGCGCCACCGCGGCCCTCCGGAGGGTGGCGCCCAGCCGCGGGTCGTCGACGGCGGCGGCGATGAGCTCCTCGCGTGCCTCCGGGCCGTCGAGGACGTCGGCGAGCAGCCGGTCGAGGTGGAGCACCTCGACGCCGCGGTCGGCCAGCGCCGCGGCGAACGCGTCGTGCTCCTCCTGCGCCCGGGCCACCCAGGGCACGCCGTCGAACAGCAGCTGGTCGGTGTTGCGCGGGGTCAGCCGGCGCAGCTCGGCGCCCGGCCGGTGCAGCACGACGGTGCGCAGCCGCCCGACCTCGCTGGTCGCGCCGGGCGCACGGGGCTCCATGGCGCCCGAGGCTGGCACAGCCGGGATCCCCCTGCCGGACGGCGCCACCCGATCGGGCAAGGTGGGACGCCGGGGTCACCGCCGTCCCCGCCACGCCCCAGGAGGCTGCGCGTGCACCTGTTCGACCTCACCGGGAAGGTCGCCGTCGTCACCGGCGGCACCCGCGGCATCGGCCTGATGATGGCCCGCGGGCTGCTGCAGGCCGGCGCCTCCGTCTACGTCTCGTCGCGCAAGCCCGAGGCCGGCGAGCAGGCCGTCGCCGAGCTGTCGGAGCACGGGCGGGTCGAGTCGATCCCCGCCGACGTCAGCACCGAGGCCGAGTGCGTGCGGCTCGCCGAGGAGGTGGGCCGGCGCGAGGAGCGGGTGCACGTGCTGGTCAACAACGCCGGTGCCACCTGGGGCGAGCCGTTCGAGACCTTCCCCGCCTCCGCGTGGGACAAGGTGCTCGACCTCAACGTCAAGGCGCCGTTCTTCCTCACCCGGGCGATGGTCCCGCTGCTCGAGGCGGCCGCCACCGACGACGACCCGGCGCGGGTGGTCAACGTCGGGAGCATCGACGGCCTGCACGTGCCCCAGCTGCCCACCTACTCCTACTCGTCGAGCAAGGCCGCGGTGCACCAGCTGACCCGGCACCTGGCCAAGGAGCTCGGGCCGCGGCGGATCACCGTCAACGCCGTCGCCCCGGGCCCGTTCGAGTCGAAGATGATGGCCGCCACGCTGGCCGCCCGCGGTGACGAGATCGCGGCCAGCTCGCCGCTGGGCCGCATCGGCCGCCCCGACGACATGGCCGGCGTCGTCGTCTACCTGGCCAGTCGCGCCGGCGCCTACGTCACCGGCGCGGTGATCCCGGTCGACGGCGGGCGGGCCACCACGCTCTAGGCCGATCGTGGTGCCGGGCGGCGGCGCGGGGGGCGGTGCGCGGTCTCGGCCGGCACCCGCGCCAGGTGCGCCTCGGCCAGGGCCACCTGCTGCGGAGCACCCACCCGGCGTCCCTGCGCGCGGGCGCCGGCCCACCAGTCGCGGGCGGCCACGGTGTCGCCGGTGCGCTCGGCGATGCGGCCGAGCAGCTCGTCGTAGGCGCCGAGGCTGAACGCCGCCGTCCCGAGGACCGCCTGCCGGCCGCGGAAGGGCAGCAGCTGCACCGTCGCCACGGTCACCTCGGCCTCGTCACCCAGGTGCAGCGCGGTCTCGGCCTGCAGCAGCACGGCGACGTCGCTGGCCCAGTCGCGGATGACCGTGCGGCCCCACCGCGCCCGCAGCCGCCGGGCCTCGGCGAGGTCGCCGGACCCCGCCGCGGCCAGCACGGCCATCAGCTGCAGCAGCGGGTTGCCCTCGTCGCCGGTGGCCACCAGCAGGTCCACCGCCTCGGGCAGCCGGCCGTCGGCGCGGCGCAGCGCGAACACGTGCGCCGCGTACGCGTGCCGGGCGTGCGGGGTGACCCGCCGGTAGAGCTCGTGCGCCTCGGTGGTCAGCTCCTCGGCGCGGGCGGCGTCGCCGGCCAGCCAGGCCGCACCCGCCTGCTGCCAGAGCACGTGCGGGCGCACCTCGGGCCCCGACAGCGAGGTCGCCAGCCGCCGTCCGGCCTCCAGGTCGGCCTCGTAGCCGGCCCGGTCGGTCAGGTGCAGCCGGATCGCCGCGCGGTGCAGCCGGGCGTAGAACTCGGTGCGCCGCGGCAGCCCGCGGCCGGCCAGGGCCAGTGCCTCGTCGGTGGCGGCCAGCCGGCGCTCGGCGGCGTCGGGCCGGCCCCAGACGGCCAGTGCGTAGTTGTTGAGCACCCGGCCGAGCAGCTCCGGGTCGCCGGCGCCGCGGGCCAGGGCCACCGCGCGCTCGGCGTACCGCACGCCGCGCTGCAGGTCCTCGCTGAACGCCAGCTCGACGCCGAGGGTGCCGAGCAGCCGCGCGGTGAGGCGGTCGCGCTCCTCGTCGTCCGCGTCCGGCGCGATGTCGTCGTGGTGCTCGAGCAGGTCCTCCAGCAGCGTCACCATCTCGGCGTCGACCACGCCGTGCGGCCGCCAGTTCTCCAGCGTGGGGGAGCCCCACACGGCGGCCGACTCCAGCAGGCAGCGCCGGTCGCCGAGCTCGCGGGCGACGGCGATCGCCTCGGCCACCACCTCGCGGGCCTCGGTGCGCTGCCCGCTGCGCAGCAGGTCGTTGCCGAGCGCGGTGAGCAGGTCGTGCCGGGTACGGGCGGCACCCGGCGCGGCGGGGTCGACCAGCCGGAGGGCGCGGCGGGTGTGGGCGGCGGCCTCGTCGTCGGCCAGCCGCGCGCGGGCCACCGCGGCGGCCGCCGCCGACCACCGCAGTCCCGGCTCCGGGCCGGCCACGGGCGCGGCCGCGACCGCGTGGTGCGCCAGCCGCTCGACGAGGGCGTCGTCGGCCCGGCCGGCGGGCGCGCGGCGCTCGAGCGCGGCGGCCAGCCGGGCGTGCAGCCGCGCCCGCCGCAGCGCCGGCAGGTCGTCGGCGAGGACCTCCTGCACCAGCGCGTGGCAGAACCGCCAGCTCCACGGCGCGGTGCCCTCGACCAGCAGCCCGGCGGCGACCGCGGCGTCCAGCGCGTCCAGCACGGTCTCGGCGCTCTCCCCGGCGGCCTCGAGCAGGTCGAGGGTCACCTCCCGCCCGGCGACGGCGGCCAGCTCCAGCACCGGCCGGGCACCCGCGGGCAGCCGGGCCAGGCGGCCGCGCAGCACCTCGGCCACCGACGGCGGCACCGGCGTCCGGTCCAGGCCACCGGCGCCGCGCAGCCACCGCGACAGCTCGACGACGAAGAACGGGTTGCCGGCGGTGCGGTCGTGCACCGCGGGGGCCAGCGCGGCGTCCCCGCCCTGCGCGGCCAGCAGCCGCCCGACGTCCCCGGGCGGCAGGCCGGCCAGCGGCAGCGTGGTGACGGCGGCCTCGCGGGAGAGCCGCGCCAGGCCGTCGGCGACCGCCGGGGGCAGTTCCTCGCCGGCGGTGCGCACGGTCACCACGACCAGCAGCGGCACCCGCGGCAGGTGGCGGGCGAGCAGGCCGAGCAGCTGCACCGAGGTGGCGTCGGCCCCTTGCAGGTCCTCGAGCACCACCAGCACCGGGCGGTCGGCGGTGGCCGCGACCAGCCGCGAGCGCAGGTCCTGGAAGAGCCGGAAGCGGGCGGCGTCGGCGTCACCGTCGCCGTCGACCGCGGCGACCGGGTCCTGGCCGAGCTGGTCGAGCACCTGCGTCCACGGCCACAGCGGCGGGGCGCCGCCGTCGTCGGCGCAGCGGCCCTCGGCCACCGCCCAGCCCGCCGACCGGCTCATCGCGGCCACCGCCTCGGCCAGCCGGGTCTTGCCGATGCCGGCCTCGCCGCCGAGGACGACCACGCCGGCCCGCCCCGCGGCGGCCCGCTCGGCGGCCTCCCGCAGCCGGGCCAGCTCGCCGTCGCGGCCGACCAGGGTCGCGTCGTCCGGGACGGCCAGCGGCGCCGCGGCCGACGGCGGGGCGACCACCGGCCGCGGTGCCCGGCGGGCCAGCCCCGGGTCCTGCCGCAGCACCGCCCGCTCGAGCTCGCGCAGCTCCGGGCCGGGGTCGATGCCGAGCTCGTCGCGCAGCAGCGCGGTGCAGCGGCGCAGCGCGTCGAGGGCGTCGGCCTGCCGGTCGGCGGCGTAGAGCGCGGTGACCAGCCGGGCCCACAGCCGCTCGCGCAGCGGGTGCTCGGCCACCAGCGGCTGCAGCTCGCCGACCGCGGCGTCGGCACGGCCCACGCCCAGCAGCGCCTCGCCGCGGCGCTCGCGGGCGTGCACGTGCAGTTCGGCCAGCCGCATCCGCTCGGCGGCGCCGGGACCCTCACCCAGCTCGGGCAGCGGGTCGCCGCGCCACAGCTCCAGCGCCCGGTCGAGGACGGCGAGCGCGCGGGCGGGGTCACCGGCGTCCAGGGCGCGGTCGCCGTCCTCGACCAGCGCGGCGAACCGCAGGCTGTCGAGGTCGGCGGCGTCGACCTGCACGAGGTAGCCCGGTGCGCGGGTGAGCAGCACCCGGGCCGCCTGCCGCGGGCCGCGCTCGGGCTCGAGCACCCGCCGCAGGTGCGAGACGTAGGCCTGCAGGGTGCCGGTGACCGTGGGCGGCGGGTCGTCGTCCCACAGGGCGGTGACGATCCGCTCGACCGGCACCACCCGGCCGGCCTCGGCCAGCAGCAGCGCCAGCAGCGCGCGCGGCTTGGCGCCGCCCACGTCGAGGGGCAGGCCGTCGGGGCCCGTGACCTCGAGTGGCCCGAGGACGCGGTACCGCACGGGCCGGATCCTGGCAGCTACGGGCGGGCAGCGGGAGGGGGGAGCGGCGCCAAGTCGGCCGCAAGCGGCGGCCCAGTCGCCCTCGCCAGGGTCGGCGCCGTCCCCGACCCGCCCGTCCCAGGAGCCCCCGTGACCCTCACCGCCGACCCCGCCCTCCCACCCCCGCCGCAACCGCCCTCGACGTCGTCGCCGCCGTCGGCTCCGCCACCGCACGGCCTGCGGGCGCCCGGTGCCTCCGGCGGCAGGACGCCGGGGTCGCGGGTGCCGCGCGGGCCGGGCCTCGGGAGACTGCCCCATGAGCATCGCCATCGACGGCTACGCCCACGTGCGCCTGACCGTGACCGACATCGCCCGCTCCCGGGCCTTCTACGACCAGGTGTTCGCCCTCCCCGTGGCCTTCGAGGTGCCGGCCGACGCGGACGAGCAGACCCGGGAGGGCCTCGGGTTCCTCTACGGCGGGGTCGTCTACCGGCTCGGCTCGGGGCTGCTCGGCCTGCGGCCCGTGGCGCCGGACGGTGACCGCTTCGACGAGGACCGCGTCGGGCTGGACCACCTCAGCTTCCGCGTGGCCGATCCCGGTGCGGTGCACGCCGCCGCGGCCCGGCTCGACGCGCTGGGCGTGCCGCACGCCGGCGTCAAGGACCTGGGCCGGGCGGTGCTGCTGGAGTTCCGCGACCCCGACGGCATCGCGCTGGAGCTGTACGCCGCGGCGGGCTGATCCGCCGCGGCGCCGGTCAGGCGTGGCTGAGGGCCGCCGACACGAAGGTCTGCGCGGGGTAGACCTCCGGCGGGTCGGTGATGCCGGTCTGCTGCAGCACGGGCGCGAGCTGCTCGCCGAAGCGCCGGCAGGAGTCCTCGGAGTCCCACACGTCCACGATGCGGAAGCCCTGCGGCCCCTGTCCGGCGACGTGCGAGAGCAGCCCCTCGACCGGCCAGTCACCCGGCCGTTGCATGCCGCCCTCGCCCCCCTTGAGCAGGCGGACGGCCGCCTTGTAGCGCTCCTGCGTCACGGTCGGTCCGGAGAGCACGATCACGATGGGCACGGCGACCTCCTCGTCGGTCCTGCGGGTGCGGGGACCGTAGGACGGGGCCGGAGGCGTCAACGGGACGGCTGCGTCCGCGGCGGCCCGGCCCGCGTGGCACCACCCGCCGTGGTCGCCACGCCGGTCCTGCGCCGCCCGTCCTACGCCTCGGCGGGCGCCGGGGCGGTGGTGAAGCCGGTGCGGGGCATGGCCGTCCACACCGGGTCGCGGCGGGCGAGGGCCGCGAGCAGCCCGCGCAGCCGGAACCAGGCGTGCAGCTGCCGGTAGCCCACGTTCTCCACCGCGCCGGCCAGCAGCAGCGCCCGGAGGTCGGCCCCGCTGCGGTAGCGGTGGAAGGTGAACTCCTCGACGGCGACCACGGCGGTCGAGACCAGCACGCCCAGCGCCAGCGCGACGCCCACCATCAGCGCGGCCGTGCCGGGGTCGAGCAGCCCGAGGACCGCCGCGACGACGACCGAGGCCAGCCCGAGCACCTCCACCACCGGCCCGAGCAGCTCGAAGAGCAGGAAGAACGGCAGCGCCAGCAGCCCGACCGGGCCGAACCGCGGGTTGCCGACCATCCGCCGGTGCTTCCACAGCAGCTGCGCCAGCCCGTGCGACCAGCGCTGCCGCTGACGGCCGAGCACCGACCACGTCTCGGGCACCTCGGTCCAGCAGACCGTCTCGGGCACGAACACCATCCGCGAGGGCCGGCCCGCGCGGCGCAGGTGCTCCTGCAGGGTGACGACGAGCTCGGCGTCCTCCGCCAGCGACCGCGGGTCCAGCCCGCCGACCTCGACGACGGCGTCGCGGCGGAACAACCCGAACGCCCCGGAGATGATCAGCAGCGCGTCGGCGTCGGCCCAGGTGGTGCGGCCCAGCAGGAACGAGCGCAGGTACTCCACGGCCTGGATGCGCACCAGCCAGCGCTTGGACAGCCGGGGCTCCAGCACCGCGCCGCGGTCGGTGAGCGCGGCGTTGGCCGTGCGGATCACCCCGCCGGCGCCGACGACGTGCTCGGGGTCCTCGATGAAGGGCCGGGCCACCTTGAGCAGCGCGTCCGGCTCGAGCAGCGAGTCGGCGTCGACCATGCACACCAGCGGGTGGCGGGCCAGGTTGAGCGCCACGTTGAGCGCGTCGGAGCGGCGCTTGACGCTGGTCTTGCGGACGACGGTCAGCGGGTCGCCGGTGGTCGCCCGGTGCACGGAGAGCACCCGCCCCTCGACGGCGGTGTCGGCGGTCCAGCGCGGGGTGACCGGGGTGAGGCCGTAGCGCTCGGCCACCAGCTCGAAGGTGCGGTCGGTGGACCCGTCGTCGACCAGCACCACCTCCAGCAGCGGGTAGCGCTGCGACAGCACGGCGGCGAGCGTGTCGAGGACGCCGGCCTCCTCGTCGTGCGCGGGCACCAGCACCGAGACGCCGGGCGTGAGCGGGCTGGCGAAGACCCGGTCGAGGCCCTCCGCGCCGCTCCAGCGCAGGTTGGTCACCACCCGGCGGGCGCCGAAGAGCACCAGCAGCAGCATCGAGGTGTCGAGCACCAGGACGTAGCCGAGCACCGTCCAGTTGAGCGTGGTGACGAAGCCGGTCAGCGCCTCGCGCACTAGGCGGCCCTCCGCACGCGGGCGTCGCGGGGCCGCGGCCGGTTGGACAGCGCGGCGCGGGCGGCCTCGCCCACCCGGCCCGAGTGCCAGGCGTGCGCGGCCAGCCGGGCGCGGCCCTCCTCGCCGGCACCGGCCAGCGCGTCGGCGCACCCGTCGCGGACGGCGTCGTCACCCCCGGCCACGGTCGCGGCCAGCAGGTCGATCGCGGCGTCGTCGCCGATGCGGCCGAGGGCCTCCGCGGCGGCGTGGCGCAGCGCCGGCACGGCGGTCTGGGCCAGCGCCGCACCCAGCGCGGGGGTGGCGGCGGGGCCGCCGACGCGGCCCAGCGCGGTGGCCGCGCTGCACCGGACGGCGGGCGGGCGGCGGGCGTCGGCGACCAGGCCGAGCAGCAGGGGGAGCGCCTCGACGTCGCCGTGCAGGCCGAGCAGGTCGGCGGCCAGCGCCTGGGCGGCGGGGGAGGGCGGGTCGGTGACGGCGGCGCGCAGGTCGGGCAGCACCGGGGTGCCGAGGTCGAGCAGGGCCATGCCCACCACGCCGGCGGGCACCCGCCGCGAGCGGGCCAGCGCGCGCAGCAGCGGGCCGGCGGCGCGGACGTCGCCGGCCTTGCCCAGCGCGCGGGCGGCGGCGCAGCGGACGTCGGGCGCGCGGTCGGCCAGCAGCGCGGTGAGCGCGTCGGTCCGGCCGGGGTCGGCGGCGTTGCCCAGCAGTGCGGCCGCCCGGCCCCGGCGCCACGGGGCGCGGGCCGACAGGTCGGCGGCGGCGCGGGTGACCACGCCGCGGCGGGCCAGCAGCCGGCCCAGCGCGGCCCGGTCGGCGCCGCGCAGCTGCGGCAGCAGGTCGAGCACCAGGTCGTCGAGCGCCGCGGGGGCGGCCTCCAGGCCGGCGAGCGCCGCGGCGCCGTCCTCGTCGTCGTCGAGGGCGGCGTAGACCAGCGGGGTGAGCTCCGCGCGGCGCCGCTCCTCGCGGGCCAGCCGCCGGCCCCGGCGGGCGTGCTCGACCGCGACGGCGCCCAGCAGGAGCAGCACCGCGCCGGTGAGCACGAGCGTCGCCACCAGCGCCGCCGACGTCAGGGCCGTCACGGGGTGAGCGCGCCCGGCGGCAGGGCGGCGGTGACCCGGGTGACCAGCTCCCGGGGGCTGAAGGGCTTGACCACGTAGTCGGTGGCGCCGGCGACGAAGCCGCGCTCGACGTCGCTCTCCTGCGCCTTGGCGGTCAGCAGGACGACCGGGACGGAGGAGACCTGCGGGTCCGGGTCGGCGCGCAGGGCCGCGCAGACCTCCAGGCCGTTCATCCGCGGCATCATCCAGTCGAGGACGACCAGGTCCGGGCGCAGCTGGCGGGCCGCGGCCAACCCGGCCTCCCCGTCGGACTCGACCGAGACGCGGGCGCCCAGCCGGCCGATCTTGAAGGCGACCAGGCTGGCGATGGCGGGGTCGTCGTCGACGACCAGGACGTGGGTCACGCGGGGCTCCCGGCGAGGTGGGTGGGGGTGGTGACCGCCGGCAGGCGGACGGTGAAGACGGCCCCGTCGGGACCGGACTCGGCCGACACCGTGCCGCCGTGCGCGGAGACGGTGTGGGCCACCAGCGACAGGCCGAGGCCCGTGCCCGGCAGCGCCTGCTCGCCGGCGTGGGCGGTGCGGTAGAAGCGGTCGAACACGTGCGGCAGCTCGGTCTCGGGGATGCCGGGGCCGCAGTCGGCGACGGCGACGAGCACCTCGCCGCGGTCCGGGCGGCAGGACAGCCGGACGACGCCGCCCTCGGGGCTGACCTTGGCGGCGTTGGACAGCAGCTCGGCGACGACGCCGCGCAGCCCGCCGGCGTCGCCGCGCACCCACGCCGGGCCGGCCAGGCCGGGCACCAGCCGCTGCCCGCGCCGGGTCAGCTGGCCCGCGACCTCCTGGGCGGCGGCCGCGGCGACGGCGGCGAGGTCGACCTCGGCGTCGTCGAGCACCACCAGCCCGCCGGAGTCGAGGTGCGCGGTGGTCAGCAGGTCCTCGATCAGCCGGCGCAGCCGCTGCGCCTCCCGCTCGACGGTGGCCAGCATCAGCGCCTGCATCGGGTTGAGCGCCCCGGCGTCGCCGTCGAGCAGCACCTCGAGGTTGCCGAGGATGCCGGTCATCGGCGTGCGCAGCTCGTGGGACACGGCCGCGACGAAGTCGCCGCGGAGGGTCTCCAGCCGGCGCTGGTGCTCGGCGGCCCGCCGCTCGCCCGCCAGCGCCTCGGTGAGCGCCCGGTGGGTGGCCAGCTCGGCGGTGGTGTCGCGCAGCAGCAGCACCAGCTCGGTGCGCTCGGTGCCGTCGGGGGCGGTGGCCGGCACCGGCGGGGAGCTGGCCGCCGACACCGGCACGGGGGTGCCGTCGGCGTGCCGCAGCCAGGTGTCGACGGCGAGGTCGGTCTCACCGCGCAGCGCCCGCTCCACCAGGCCGGCCAGCCCGCCGTCGACCAGGTCGTCGGCGACGGCGGCGCGGGCGAGGTCCCACTCCCGCCCGGTGCCCGGCGTCCGGCCGACCAGGCGGGCCAGCGCCGCGTTGACCCGGCTGACGGCGGCCGGGGCCGGCCCGCCGGCGGTGGCCAGCAGCGCCATGGGCGTGGGCGCGGTGTCGAACGCGGTCCGGAACCGCCGCTCGCTGGTGGACCGGGCGGCGTCGACGGCGCGGACGCGGACGACGTCGCGGCAGGTGACCAGGGCCAGGGGCGCGCCGTCGGGTGCGGTGGCCGGCGCGGCGGAGATCTCCCACACCGCGCCGGGCGCGCCGGTGACCGCGGTGTAGTCGACGGCGAACTCGGCGGCGGCCGACCGGCCCGCCAGCGCGGCGGTGACCAGGGCGTCGACGTCGCCGGCGAAGGAGGACAGCACGACCTCGCCGACCGTGCGGCCGAGGACGTCGGCCTCGGTGAGCCCGCGCCGGGACAGCCAGGGGCCGGAGCAGAGGAGGAAGCGGTGGCCGGCGTCGAACAGGCACACGGTCAGGTCGGGCACCTGGCGGGTGAGCGTGCCCAGCAGCGCCGACCAGCTCGGCAGGGGAGGGGCGGTCACGACGCCCGCCGCAGGGGGGTCGCCGCGGCCAGCTCGGTGAGCCCGGGCGCGAGGGCGGCGGCCGCGGCGGCCAGCCGGTCGGCCAGCGGGACGAGGTCGGCGCGGCCGGGCGCCCCGGCCCGCTCCTCGAGGGCGGCGGCGAGGGCGGCCAGCGAGCCGGCGCCGATGGTGCCGGCGCTGCCGCGGAGGGCGTGCGCGGCGGCCGCGGCGGCGGGCCGGTCACCGGTGGCCGCGGCGGCGGCGAGGTCGCTGACCAGCGTGGCCGTGCGGTCGCGGAAGGTGGTGAGCAGCGAGGCGCGCACGGGCGCGACCTCCTCGGGGTCGTCGTCCTCGAACAGCTCGTCGAGGCGGGCGCGGACGGTGGTCAGGTCGTCGTCGACCGGGGGGAGGGCGCCGGCCGCGGCCGGCCGGGGAGCGGGGGCCGCGGCGCCGATCAGCTCGAGCACCGCCTGCAGCTCCTCCGGGGTCCAGGGCTTGGGGAGGAAGCCGTCCATGCCGGCCTCGCGGTAGCGGGCGCGGTCCTCGGTCAGCGCGCTCGCGGTCAGCGCGACGACGGGGGTCCGGGGACGGCCGTCGGCCGCCTCGGCCGCGCGGATGCGGCGGGTGGCCTCCAGGCCGTCGACGCCGGGCATGTGGCAGTCCATGAACACGGCGTCGTAACCGCCGGCGCGCACGGCCTCGACCGCCCGGGCGCCGTCGGGGACGACGTCGACGGCCAGGCCGCGGGCCTGCAGGGTCATGCGAGCGACGAGCCGGTTGACCTCGTCGTCGTCGGCCACGAGCACCCGCAGGCCGGGGACGGCGGCCGGCACCGGGACGGGGGCGGCCCCGACGGCCGGCCCGGTCTCGGGCAGCGGCAGCTCGACGCGGAAGGTGGTGCCCGCAGCGGGTGCGCTGCAGGCGGTGATCCGCCCGCCCATCCGCGCCACCAGCCCGGCGGCGATGCTCAGCCCCAGGCCGGTGCCGCCGAAGCGGCGGGTGGTCGAGGCCTCGGCCTGGGTGAACGGGGTGAACAGGCGGGCGAGCTGCTCGCCGGTCATGCCGATGCCGGTGTCGGTGACGTGCAGGACGACGGTCGCGGCGTCGCCGTCCACGGTGAGGGTGACCGAGCCGGACTCGGTGAACTTGACGGCGTTGGCCAGCAGGTTGCCCACGACCTGGCGCAGCCGGCCGGGGTCGCCGGTGCGGTGCCGGGCCAGCCCGGGCGCGGGGGTGACGACGAGGGCCAGCCCGCGGTCGGCCGCCGGGCCCCGCACCGGCAGCGCCGCCTCGTCGAGCACCTCGAGCAGGTCGAGCGGGACCTCCTCGAGCTCCACGGCGCCGGCCTCGACCTTGGCGGAGTCGAGGACGTCGTTGACGATCCGCAGCAGCGTCCGGCCCGACCGGTCGGCGGCGGCGGCCCACTCGCGCTGGCGGTCGTCGAGGTCGGTGCCCAGCAGCAGCGCGGTCAGGCCCAGGACGCCGTTGAGCGGGGTGCGGATCTCGTGGCTCATCACCGCCAGGAACGCCGACGTGTGCGCCATGGCCTGCTCGGCCAGGCGGGCCTGCTCGTCGGCCTCGGCGCGGGCCTGCTCGAGCCCGGCGATCAGGCGCTGCCGCTCGTCGTGGTGCAGCGCGACGACCAGCGCCACGACGCCGGCGACCACCACGTAGGCCTGGGCCAGGCCGGCGCGCAGCCACAGGTCGGCGACGGCGAACGGTCCCCGCCCGCCCAGCGTGGTCACGACGACGAAGACGCCGGCCAGGGTGACGTGCGCGGCGGCCACGGTCGGCCCGAAGCGCAGTGCCAGCCACATCCCGAACGGCAGCAGCGCGAAGGCCACCGGGACGGGGGTGGCGACGCCCATCACCAGCACGTAGGCGGCGGTGGTGAGGAGCGTGACCCCGGCCAGCTCGGCGAGCCGGGCGCGGCCCGGCGGGGTGCGGGCCGTCCCGGGGTCGACCAGCAGCAGGGCCAGCGGGGCGAAGACCAGGACGCTGGCGGCGTTGCGCACCGTCCAGGTGCCCATGCTGGCGAGCAGGTGCCCGTCGCCGAGCAGCCACAGGCCCACCGGCCCGAGCGCACTGGTGACCAGCGCGGAGCCGACGGCGGCCACGGCGAGCGCGCCGAGGTCCGTGGGGCGCCGCAGCCGCCACACGTCGGGGGTGCCCCACCGGCGCTGCAGGCGGGAGAGGACCGCGCACGCCACGACCGCCTGCACGGCGTTGGCCACGCCGAGCACCGCTGCCTCGGCCGGCCCGAACCCGGTCAGCCCGTTGACCGTCGCGGCGACCGCGGCCAGCGCCAGGGCGTCGACCAGCAGGCGGCGCGGGTGCACCCAGGAGGCGGCCAGCCACAGCACGCCCACGGCCGCGGCCGGCCACACCAGCGCCAGCTGGGAGCCCTCGAGCCGGGTGGCGCGGCCGAGCACGCTCGCGGCCGCGTACACGGCGGCGGCGCCGAGCGTGACGACCGGCCAGGGCAGCCGTGCGACCGCTCCCGCCAGACCCCCGGGGCCGCTGGGGCTGCTGTGACTCACGGGACGGTCATCGGCGCCCGGTCACCCCGGCTGAAGCGTTGTGTCCAACCGGATGACCGACCGGTGGGTCAGCGCCTCCCGGTGGTCGACTTGTGCCGGGTCAGGCGCCCTGGCGGGCGGCGTTGGCCTGGACGGCGGTGCTCACCCACTGCGCCAGGCCGGCCGCCCGCCGCTCGTAGTGCGCGGTGAACCGCTCGTCCTCGACGTACGTGCGGCCGATGCCGGCGTGCATCTCCGGCGAGCAGTCGTAGAAGTTGCGGCTGATCTGCTGCCGCGCCTCCTCGGCGAGGTCCATGGCCTGCGGCGAGTCCGGTGCCACGCCGGCCTGCAGCGCCGCGGCCATCCGCGCCTCGACGTCCTCGCCCTCGGCCTGGACCCGCACCCAGTCGTCCTTGGTGTACGCGCGGGTCCGCGCCTGCGACTGGGCCCACGCCTCGGTCTCGCCCCAGCGCTCCTGCGCCTCGGCCTCGTACTCCTCGGGCAGCCAGTCCCCGAACAGCTCGAACTTCTCCTCCGGGGTCAGGTCGATCCCCATGTGCCGTGCCTCCATCTCCTTCTCCACGGCCGCGACCATGGCCGCCGTCCGGTCCAGCCGGTCCCGCAGCAGCCGGTGCTGCCGGCGGAGGTGCTCCGCGGGGTCGGCGGACGGGTCGTCGAGCAGCGTCGCGACCTCCTCGAGGGGGAACCCGAGCTCGCGGTAGAGCAGCACCTGGTGCAGCCGGCCGAGGTCGGCCGCCGAGTAGCGGCGGTAGCCGGCCGCGGTGCGGCCCGACGGCGACAGCAGGCCGATGCGGTCGTAGTGGTGCAGCGTGCGCACCGTGACGCCGGCCAGCGCCGCGACCTCTCCCACGTTCATCCCGGGTCCCTCCTCCCTGACGGCGACGAGTGCACAGCCTGACGTCGCGTCAGGGTCAAGCACGATCCTCGGACGGCGGAGCGGCGGCGCCTGGGTGAGGATCCCGGCATGGCCGACCAGTCCGACGTCGTCTCGCCCCTCGACCCCTTCCCGCGGCAGCGGGTCACCGTGCGGGGCACCGAGATGGCCTACGTCGACGTCGGTCAGGGCGACCCGATCGTCCTGCTGCACGGCAACCCGACGTCGTCCTACCTGTGGCGCAACGTCGTCCCGCACGTGCAGCACCTGGGCCGCTGCATCGCGCCGGACCTGGTCGGCATGGGGGAGTCGGGCAAGCTGCCCGGGCCGCAGCGGGGCACCTACTCCTACGCCACGCACGCCGCCCACCTCGACGACTTCCTCGAGGCCGTGGGGGTGCAGCGGCGGGTGACGTTCGTGCTGCACGACTGGGGCTCGGCGCTGGGCTTCGACTGGGCGAGCCGGCACCCCGAGGCGGTGCGCGGCGTGGCGTT
The DNA here is from genome assembly GCF_900115505.1 of Geodermatophilus dictyosporus. GTDB lineage: Bacteria > Actinomycetota > Actinomycetes > Mycobacteriales > Geodermatophilaceae > Geodermatophilus > Geodermatophilus dictyosporus. The sequence continues at coordinate 55,076 of NZ_FOWQ01000003.1, forward strand.
CACCGAGGCGATCGTCGGCCCGTTCACCTGGGCCGACTGGCCGGCCGACGCGCGCGGCATCTTCCGCACCATGCGCGGTGACGACGGCGAGACGGTGGTGCTGGACAAGAACGTGTTCGTCGAGCGCATCCTCCCCGCCTCGGTGCTGCGCGGGCTCGACCCGGAGGCGCACGAGCGCTACCGGCAGCCCTTCCGCGAGCGCGAGGACCGCTGGCCCACCCTGGAGTGGCCGCGGCAGCTGCCCATCGAGAACGTGCCGCCACTGGTGCGCGACGTCGTCTCCCGGTACGGCCACTGGCTGCGCACCAGCGCCGTGCCGAAGCTGTTCATCGACGCCGACCCGGGGTCGATCCTGGTCGGCCGGCAGCGCGCGCTGGTGCGCAAGTGGCCCTCCCTCACCGAGGTCACCGTGCGCGGCTCGCACTTCGTGCCCGAGGACAGCCCGCACGACATCGGCCGGGCGCTGGCCGAGTGGATCCCGACCCTGCCCTGACGCCGCGGCGGCTGTCGGGTTCCTGCAAGACGCCCCGGGCGGGGGCCGCCAGGATGGCCGCATGGCGATCACCAACGGCCGACCCGACGGCTACTCGTCCCTCACCCCGTTCCTCGTCTGCTCCCCCGCCGCCGAGGCGATCCGCTGGTACGGCGAGGTCTTCGGCGCCACGGTGGTCAGCCGCATGGACGGACCGGACGGCTCGGTCCCGCACGCCGAACTGCAGTTCGAGGCCGGCCGGCTCCAGCTCGGCGACCCCGACGAGCGCTTCGGGCTCACCGCGCCCCGCCGCGAGGGCGACCTGGTGAGCAGCTCCACCTGCGTCTACGTCCCCGACGTCGACGCCGTCGTGGCGCGGGCCGTCGAGCTCGGCGCCACCGTGCGCGAGGAGCCGGCCACCTTCGTCACCGGCGACCGGTTCGCCTCGGTCTACGACCCCTTCGGCCACCGCTGGGCGGTCATGACCCGGGTCGAGGACGTCAGCCCCGAGGAGGCCGAGCGCCGCCTCGCCGAGTGGGCGTCCTCCGGCGGCCTCTGAGCGGGGTCCCGCCTCAGTCGAGGGCGCGGCGGCGGAAGCCGGCCAGCCCCAGCGTGCCGAACACGACGAGGAAGCCGGCCAGCGCGAGGGCGCACACCCCGAGCGGCACGTGCGGCACGTCGGGCGCCATCTCCGCCCGCAGTGCCTCGCTGACGTAGGTGAGCGGGTTGACCGCGCACACCACCTGGAACCAGCGCAGCGACTCCAGCGCCGGCCACGGGAACTGGGTGGAGCCGGTGAACAGCAGCGGCGTCAGGACGACGGCGAACACGACGTTGATCCGGTTCGGCTTGACCAGGGTGCCCAGCACCATGCCCATCGCCGCGCCGACCAGCGAGCCGAGCACCAGGAAGGCGGCCAGCAGCGGGACGTCGGACCAGGTGACCGGCAGCGACCCGAGCACCCACCAGCTGATCGGGAACATGACCAGCGCGGCGACCAGCGCGCGCATCGTGGCGAACACGATCTTCTCGACGGCGACCAGCGCGGTGGGCAGCGGTGCGAGCAGCCGGTCCTCGATCTCCTTGGTGAACGAGAAGTCGATGACCAGCGGGAAGGCGGTGTTCTGCAGGGCGGTGAGGAAGGCGGCCAGCGACACCACCCCGGGCAGCAGCACGTCGGCGTACGTGCTCGACGTGAAGCCGAGCTCGGTGAGCACCTTGCCGAAGACGAACAGCAGGAACACCGGCTGCAGCACCACCTGCAGCAGGAACGGCACGAACTCGCGTCCGGTGACGAACACGTCGCGCCACAGCAGCGCGGCGAACGCCCGGCCGACGCCGGGACGGGTGGCCCGTGCGGAGCCGGCGGCCGTGCTGGGGCCGGTGCCGACGGCGGTCATCGCAGCTCCCGTCCGGTCAGGCTGAGGAAGACGTCCTCGAGGCTGGGCTCGCCGAGCCGGACGCCGGTCAGCCGGGCACCGCGCGCGGTGAGCACCTCCGACACCGGGCCGACCGTCGTCGCGGCGTCGGCCGACAGGTACAGCCGGGCGCGCAGCCCCGCCGCGTCGGCCACCGGCTCCACCCGCTCGGCCTGCGGCAGCGCGGCCAGCGCCGCGAGCACCGCCTCGTCGGTGTCGTCGGCGGCCCGCTCGACGTCGACGTCGAGGGTGGCGCTGCCGGGCAGCGACCGGGTCAGCGCGGCGGGGGTGTCCAGGGCCAGCAGCCGGCCGCGGTCCATGATCCCGACCCGGTCGGCCAGCGCGGCGGCCTCCTCCATGTCGTGCGTGGTGAGCACGACGGTGATCCCGTCGGCCCGCAGCTCCCGCACCTTGTCCCACACGAACAGCCGGGCCTGCGGGTCCAGGCCGGTGCTCGGCTCGTCGAGGAAGACCACCTGCGGGGCGTGCATGAGGGCGCGGGCGATGAGCAGCCGCTGGGCCATGCCGCCGGAGTAGTCGTCGACCTTGTCGCCGCCCCGGTCGCCCAGGCCCAGGCGCTCGAGCAGGTCGTCGGCCCGGCGGTTGCGCTCGGCCCGCCCGACGCCGTGGTAGGCGGCGTGGAAGACCAGGTTCTGCCGAGCGGTCAGCGAGCGGTCGAGGTTCGACCGCTGCGGCACCACCGACAGCCGGCTGCGCGCGGTCACCGGGTCGGCCGCGACGTCGACGCCGGCCACCCGCGCCGTCCCGCCGGTGGGCAGCACCCGGGTGGTGAGCACGCCGATCGTCGTCGTCTTGCCCGCGCCGTTGGGGCCGAGCAGGCCGAAGACCTCGCCGCGGTCGACGGTGAAGGAGACCCCGGAGACGGCGTCGACCGGCCGCCCCGGGTAGCGCTTGACGAGCTCGGTGACCTCCACGGCGGCGTCCATCCCCGGCGATGGTGCCACCGCCGGGGGAGCGGCCGGAGCCGGTCAGACCAGTGCGCGCACCGTCTCGACCGCGGCGAGGACGGCGAACACGACGAAGAGCACCGCGGCCACCCGGCGGATGAGCGCCACGGGCAGCCGGTCGGCCAGCGCCTTGCCCAGGAACACCGCGAGGGCGGACACGGTGAGCAGCGCGGCCCAGGCGCCGACGAAGACCGACACCGGGGCGTCGAAGCGGGCGGCCAGGCCGGCGGTGGCCAGCTGCGAGAGGTCGCCCCACTCGGCGGCGAACAGCACGCCGAAGGAGACCGCCGCCGCCCGCAGGAACGACGCCTGCTCCCGCGCGTCGGCGGCCTCCCCGCCGTCCTCGGGCCCCTCGGACGCGCTGCGCCAGAGCAGCACCGCGCCGACCAGGAACAGCACCGCCACCACCCCGGTGACCAGCGCCTGCGGCAGCAGCGACAGCAGCGAGCCGGCGGTCACCGCGATGGCCACCTGCAGGCCGAAGGCGGTGCCGACGCCGACGAACACCGGCAGCGGCGGGAACCGGGTGGCGAGGACCAGGCTGGCGAACAGCGTCTTGTCCGGCAGCTCCACCGGGAGCACGAGGAGGAACGCCGTCGCGACGACGGACAGGACGATCACGGGCTGGCCCACTTCCGCTCGGCACCGCCGGGCGGGGCTCGTGCCTCCGACCGGCAGTGACACCACTGCTCCGGTCGAAGGTCTCGCCCACCCGCGCCGGGCGCGGGCCCGCTGACCGGGCACCCGGGGGTGCCAGCGTGTCGACCAGCGGACGAGGGGCTACTCCCCTTCTCGACGGCCCACCCTAGACGACCGGGGCGCGGAAACCGGCTGCGCCGGGGTGTGGTCCCGGTTACCGTCCGGTCGTGCCGTTCCGTTGACGCCCGGCGTCCGACCCGCTCCCGCCGGCTGCCCGGTCACTCGCCCGCCTGGCCGTGGCCTGGACGGCGCTGTCGGGCCTGGTCCCGGTGTACCCCCTGTACGCGCTGCTGTTCCTCGACACCGGGCTGTCCGCGGCGCAGGTGTCGGGCCTGTTCGCGCTGTGGTCGCTGACCGGCCTGCTCGCCGAGGTGCCCACCGGCGTGCTCGCCGACCGGTGGTCGCGCCGCGGCGCGCTGGTGCTCGCCGGCCTCCTCGAGGCGGCCGGCTTCGCGGTGTGGACGGCGGCCCCCGGTCCGGTGGCCTTCGCCGCCGGCTTCGTGCTGTGGGGGGTCGGCGGCGCGCTGGTGTCGGGCGCGGCCGAGGCGCTGGTCTACGACGGGCTGGCCGCCGCCGGCGCGGAGGACGCGTACCTGCGGGTGCACGGCGCGACGACCGCCACCGAGCTGCTGGTCCAGGTGCCCACGGCGCTGCTGGCCGGGGTGCTGGTGGTCGCCGGCGGGTACCCGCTCGTCGGGTGGGCGAGCGTGGCGGTGTGCCTGGCCGCCGCGGCGCTGGCGACCCGGTTCCCCGAGCCGCCGAGCACGGACGACGGGGAGCCGGAGGTGCCGCTGCGGACGGCGGCCGCGACGGCGCTGCGCCGGCCGGGGCTGTGGCCGGTGCTGGCCGCCGTCGCGCTGCTCGGCGGGCTGGACGCGATCGAGGAGTACTTCCCCCTGCTGGCCCGCGACGAGGGCGTGCCGACCGCCCTCGTGCCGGCCGCCGTCCTCGTCGTCGCGCTGGCCGGGGCGGCGGGGGCCGCGCTGGCCGGCCGGGTCGGGCGGCTGCCCGCGCGCGCCCTGCCGGTGCTGCTGGCCGTGTCCGCGGTGCTGCTCGCCGGAGGGGCGCTGGTGGCGCACCCGGCCGCCCTGGCCGCCGTCGCGGTGTCCTACGGGCTCTACCTCGCGGTGCTGGTGGTGGGGGAGGCGCGGCTGCAGGAGCAGGTGCCCGGGACGGTGCGGGCCACGGTCACCTCGGTGGCGGGCCTGGGGATCGAGCTCGCCTCGCTGCTGGTCTTCGCCGCCTGGGCCCTCGGCGGCGCTGTCGCGGTGGCGGTGCTCTTCGCCGCCGTCGTGCCGGTCACGTGGTCGGCCCTCCGGCCGACACCGCGGCCAGGAGCCGTCCCCGACCTGTGTTGAGCCGTGCCACGCCGTCCCGGCCGGGAGCCTCCGGCCCCGCGGCCGGTCCGCCGTCCTCCGCGGGGCGGCTCACCTCGCGGTGCGCCTCGCGATGCGGGCGGCGAAGACGCCGGCGGCGTGGCCGTTGTCGATCGTGCTCACCACGACGCCCGGTGAGGCCGCGTTGAGCACGGTCAGCAGCGCGCCGAACCCGCCGAAGGAGCCCGGCCGACCGGTGGAGGTGGGCACCGCGACGATCGGGACGTCGGTCATCGCGGCCACGGTGGCGGCCAGCGAGGCGTCGAGCCCGGCGACGACGACCAGGCAGTCGGTGTCGTCGAGCAGCGTGCGGTCGGTGAGCAGCGGGCGCAGCCGGCTGCCGCCGACGTCGTCCACGCGCACCACCTCGGTGCCGGTGACCCGCGCGACGAAGGCGGCCTCCGCGGCCACCGACGCGTCGGCGGTGCCGGCGCACAGGACGCCGACCCGGCCGCGCGGCTCGGGGATCGGCCCGACGGCTGCCGACATCGCCGTGGCGTCGACGGTGGTCGAGCCGTCGTACGCGCCGGCCAGCGCGACGAGGGTGTCGGCGGTCGCGCGCACCACCAGCGCCGGCCGGTCGGGGTGCTCGGCGCGTGCCTCGCGGACCAGCGCCAGCACCTGCTCGGTGCTGCGGTTGACCCCCCAGACGACGTCGGGTTCGGCCGGTCCCGGGCGGCTCGGCGGGGCGGGCGCCGGCTGCGGTGCGAGCGTCGGCTCGGCCGGGCTGCCGGTCGACAGCGGCGGGTCGGCCAGCAGCGCGGCGAACCCGCCGACCGGGTCCAGCGGCGAGGCCTGCACGGTGACCCGGGCGGACGGCTCGGCCGGGCGGGCGGGGGCCTCCGGCGGGGCGGCGTCCGGGGCGCGGGTCTGGGTCAGCGCCGAGAGCCGGACGACGCGGTCGCGGCCGCTGCGCTTGGCGTCGTAGAGCACGCCGTCGGCCGCGGCGAACAGCGTGCGGCGGTCGTCGCCGCGGGTGGCCGAGGCGATGCCCACGCTGATGGTCACCGGCACGGTCACGCCGTCGGCGGCCCAGTCGTGCGCGGCGACGGCGCGGCGGATCCGCTCGAGGGCGTGCTCGGCCTGCTCGGCGGTCGTGTCCGGGAACAGGACGACGAACTCGTCGCCGGCCCACCGGCACACCTCGTCGGTGTCGCGGCAGCCGGCCAGGAGCAGCTCGGCGACCGTCCGCAGCACCGCGTCGCCGCCGGGGTGCCCGACCGCGTCGTTGATCGACTTGAACCGGTCGACGTCGACGACGGCGAGCGCGGGCGTGGTGCCGGCGCTGAGCAGCCCGTCGAGCCGGGCCTCGGCGTAGCGCCGGTTGGGCAGGTGGGTCAGCGGGTCCTCGTAGGCCTGCCGGCGCAGCTGGCCGGCGGCCCGCTCGTTCTCCAGCAGGCTCTTGCGCCGGCCGAACAGCTCCACCCAGCGGGTGCGCCGCTCGTCGACCCGGTCCAGCTCGTCGGCGAGGTAGGCCTGCAGGTAGGGCAGTGCGCGGCCGGCGTCGTCGAGCTCGGCGTGCAGCGTGCACAGCTCGCGCAGCGCCGCCCGCCGCAGCCGGGGCAGGCCGTGCTCGCTGGCCAGCGCCAGCGCCTTGGCCAGCTGCTCGTCGGCGCCGCGTCCGTCGCCCTGCCGGCGCAGCGCCCGGCCGAGCGCGAGCTGCGCCGAGGCCAGCAGCGCCCGGTCGCCGGTGGCACTGGTGAGGCGGACGGCGGCCCGCAGCGGCCCGCTGGCGGCGGCGTGCTCGCCGAGCCCGACCAGCGCCCAGCCGTGCACCACCTGCGCGGCGACGATGCCCTCGGCGTCGGGGGGCAGCTGGGCCAGCGCCTGCTCGGCCAGCCGGCGGGCCTCGGCGAAGTGCGGGGCCGCGGAGCCGGGGTCGCCGTCGTCGAGCAGCGCCTCGCCGAGCTCGGCGCACAGCGCGGCCAGGCAGGTGGCCGCGCCGGCGGCGAGCACCTCGGGGTCGCCGTCCTCGGGCCCGAGCAGGCCCTGCTCGGCGGCCGCGCCGGCCGCCTCCAGCGCGCGGCGCTGGTAGTCCAGCGCCAGCGGCATCAGCTCGAGGTCGGCCAGGACGCCGGCCAGCGTGCCGAGGGTGTCGACCAGCAGCGCCCCGGGCGGCAGGTCGGGGTCGAGCAGGCTCGCGGCCTCGACCGCCTCGTCCATCGCCGCGTCGATCCGGCGGGACAGCAGCTCGATGCGCGCGTGCCGGGCCAGGCCCGCGGCGCGCTGCAGGTCGTCGTCGGAGGCGTCGAAGGCGGCCTTGGCCGAGCGCACCAGGGCGATGGCCAGCGCCGCGTGCGAGGCCGACTCCGAGCGCGGGTCGCTGTCGGGGCGCTCCCCGTCGTGGTCGAGCAGCCCGGCGACGCCGGCGTGCAGGTCGAGGGACTCCGTCGCGGGCGCGTCGATCGGCTCCCCGACGACGCTGAAGCCGGCCACCCGCAGCCGGCGCACGAGCAGCTCGGCGCGCAGGGTGTCGGCCCAGGCCCGGCCGAGGGACGGCGGCTCGTCCCGCTCGGCCCGCCCGGCGGGCTCGTAGGGCGAGGAGGGGTCGACGACCGACAGCAGCCGCTCGGCGTCGTCGAGCTGCCAGTTGGCGAGGGCAGCGGTCACCCGTTGGTGCAGGGCTCCGGGTGGCACCAGCGCACTGTGCACGCCGTCCGCGGGGGAGTCGAGCACCGGGCCGGGGGCACGCCGGGGGCCGGGCGGTGCCTCGTCCGTCGTGTCACGGGAGTCCCAGGCGGGGCCGCGCGTCACGCCGTCGTCCCCTCGGCCGGGTCGTCCCCGGCGTCGCCGACCAGGCCGGGTGCGCGCACCCGGTTGCGCCCGCCGCGCTTGGCGGAGAACAGGTGCAGGTCGGCGGTGTCGAACAGCGAGCGCCAGCCGGGCGGGTCGCCGGCGCCGTCGGCCGGCGCGGTGGCCACCCCGATGCTGACCGTGATCGGCCCGGTCAGCGGCAGGTCGCGCCAGTCGGCCTCGGCGACGGCGGCGCGCAGCCGCTCCACGGCGGCCAGCGCCTGGCCCTGGGTGGCGGTGGGCAGCACGACGAGGAACTCGTCGCCGGCCCAGCGGTAGACCTCGTCGTCGAGGCGGCTGTGCTCGCGCAGCAGCGCGGCCACCCGGCGCAGCACCTCGTCGCCGTGCGAGTGCGAGGTGTCGTCGTTGACCTCCTTGAAGCGGTCGACGTCGACGACGGCCAGCGACAGCGGCTCGCTGCCCAGCCGGAGCCCGGCCAGCCGGCGCTCGGCGCTGCGCCGGTTGCCCAGCCCGGTCAGCGGGTCCTCCAGCGCGTGCCGGCGCAGCACCGCGGCCTGCCGCTCGACCTCGCGCAGCCGGCTGCGCCGGACGAACATCTCCGCCCACAGCTCGCGGCTGCGCGCGTGCGCCCGCCCGGTGTCGGCGCGGTAGGCGTCGAGCCAGTACAGCGCCTCGGCGGGCCGGCCCATCGCGGCGGTGGCCTGGCCGAGCTCGAGCAGGCACTGGCGGTAGCGGCGGCGGTCGGCGGTCGCGGCGAAGGCGCCGGCGGCGTCGACGAGCAGGTCGGTGGCCTCCTCGGCGTGCCCGCCGCCGCTGTGCAGCTGGGAGAGCCGGCCGAGCAGCCGGGCCAGCGCCAGGTCGGTGTAGCCGCGCAGCCAGGTGCTGCCGGTGCGGTGCACCCGCCGGTGCACCGAGCGCAGCGGGCCGACGGCGTCGTCGAGGTCGTCGTGGCAGGCCAGCGCCCAGGCCTGGACGACGTCGAGCAGGTCGAGGTCGTCGGGGTCGGGCTCGACGTCGAGGGCACGGGCGTCGGTGGCGTGGGCCAGGGCGCTCCCGGCCAGCTCCACGCTGCGGGTCACCGCGCCGCGGCGGCGCAGCGTCTGGGCCAGCTCGGTGGACTGCTGCGCGCACAGCCGCAGCAGCAGCCAGCGGTCGGCGAGCCCGGGCAGCGCGGCGGCCACCCGGCAGCCCTGCTCGGCCTGGGCCAGCGCCAGCTCCTCCAGGTCGAGCGCGGTGAGCGTCAGGGACAGCCACAGGTGCGCCTGGTGCAGGGCGCGCGTCGGCTCGCCGGACCCGAGCTGCTCGGTGAGCAGGCTGGCGTCGATGGCCAGCAGCATCGCCGCGTCCGGGTGGTCGCCGGTGGCCTCCACGTGGGCCAGGTAGGCCAGGGCCAGCGCGGTCGACGGCGCGGGCGGGCAGGCGGCCAGGGCCTCGCGGGCGGCGGCGACGTCGTCGGCCGCGGCGTCCGGGTGCCCGTCGACCAGGGCGCGGCGGGCGGCGAGGGCCGCGCGCCAGGCCGCCCAGCGCGGCTCGCTGGCGGCGGCGAGGGCGCCCTCGACGGCGTCCAGCTCGGTGCGGAAGGCGTCGGCGTCGTCCCGTCCGCTGGCGGCCAGGACGCGCCACAGCGCAGCGTCCAGGTCACCGTCGGTGACGGAAACGGGCCCGGGAGTCACGCCTTCCCCTCCGCTCGACGGGTGTCCGGCCGCCCGGCCGGTGGCAGCCGGCCCCCGGGCCGACCTGCGGGCCCGCCCTGCCGCACTACCCTCGTCGGGTGCTCCAGACGCCTCCGACGCGGTTCGCCTATCTCGGCCCCGAGGGTACCTTCGCCGAGGCGGCGCTGAGCACCGCAGTCGGGCCGGACCAGGGGGTCCGGCAGCCGGCGGCCAGCGTCCCGGCCGCGCTGGCGGCGGTGCGCACCGGCGAGGCCGACGCGGCCCTGGTGCCGCTGGAGAACTCCGTCGAGGGCTCGGTGCCGGCCACCATGGACGGCCTGGCCGACGGTGACCCGCTGCTCATCACCCGCGAGGTCTTCCTCTCCGTCTCCTTCGTCCTCGCCGTCCGCCCCGGCACCCCTGCGGCCGACGTGCGCAGCGTGGTCAGCCACCCGCACGCGCTGGCCCAGACGGCCCGCACCGTGGCCACGTGGCTGCCCGGCGTCCCGGCCCTGCCGGCCTCCTCCACCGCCGCCGCGGCCCGCGCGGTCGCCGAGGGGGAGCACGACGCCGCCGTCTGCGCGCCGATCGCCGCCGAGCGCTACGGGCTGGTGCCGCTGGCCGAGGACGTCGCCGACCACCCCGGCGCGGTCACCCGGTTCGTGCTGGTCACGCCGCCCGGCGCGCTGCCGGCGCCCACCGGCAACGACAAGACCTCGCTGGTGGCCGTCGTCGGCGACCGCACCGGGGCGCTGCTGGACCTGCTCTCCGAGTTCGCCGTCCGCGGGATCAGCCTGACCCGCATCGAGTCGCGGCCCACCCGCGAGCGGCTCGGCGTCTACTCGTTCTCCCTCGACTGCGAGGGGCACGTCGCCGACGCCCGCGTGGGCGAGGCGCTGGCCGCGCTGCACCGCGTGTGCGACGACGTCCGCTTCCTGGGGTCCTACGCCCGCGCCGACGGCCGCACCAACCGCCCGGTGCCCGACGTCGCCGCCGACGCCGCGTTCACCGACGCGCACGCCTGGCTCACCCGCCTGCGCACCGGCCAGGTGTGAGGGGAGGACCGCGGCGGCCTCAGACCGGCTCGAGCTCGCGCTCGGGTTCGGGGTGCGGCCGACGGGCGAGGCGGCTGGGCCACCAGGTGCGGTCGCCGAGCAGCGCGACCGCGGCGGGCACCACCAGCGAGCGGACGACGAAGGTGTCGAGCAGCACGCCGAAGCCCACGAGGAACGACAGCTGGGTGAGGAACAGCAGCGGCAGCACCGACAGGGCACCGAAGGTCGCCGCCAGCACCAGCCCGGCGCTGGTGATGACCCCGCCGGTCACCGCCAGCGCCCGCAGGACGCCGTCGCGGGTGCCGTGCCGCGCCGACTCCTCGCGCGCGCGGGTCATGAGGAAGATGTTGTAGTCGATCCCCAGGGCGACGAGGAACACGAACCCGATGAGCAGGATGCCGGGGTCGCTGCCGGGGAAGCCGAAGACGTCGTCGAACAGCAGCGCGGCCACCCCGACCGTCGCGCCGACGCTGAGCACCACCGTGGCCACCAGCAGCAGCGGCGCCACCAGTGCCCGCAGCAGCAGCGCCAGCACGACGGTGATCACCACCAGCACGCTCGGCACGATCACCCGCAGGTCGCGGCCGGCGGTCTCGCGGGCGTCGAGGTTGCTCGCGGTGTCCCCGCCCACGAGGGCCTGCGGGTCGGCGTCGTCGAGCTCCCCGCGCAGGTCCTGGACGACGTCGATCGCCTCGGTGCTGTCGGCGGACACGGCGAGGGTGACGTCGAGCCGGACCAGCCCGTCGACCACCACCGGGTCGCCCCCGGGTGGGCCGCCGGTGAACGGCACGACCGACGCCACGCCCTCGGTCGCCGCGGCCGCCTCGGCGACCTCCGGCCAGGAGCCCTCCGGCGTGACGACGACGGTCGGGCTGCCCGAGCCGGCGTCGAAGTGCCGGGCCAGCGCCTCCTGCCCGTCGACGCCGTCGGACTCGCCGCGGATGGCGTCGCTGAAGGTGATGCCCGAGGCGTCGTAGGTGGGCGCGAACAGCGCGGCGGCCACCAGCGCGAGCGTGCTGAGGGCGAGCACGCGGCGGGGACGCCGGCCGACGAGGGCGGCGACCCGCTGCCAGCCCCGGCCCTGCGGCGCCTCGCTGCCGTACCTCGGCCGGAAGGGCCAGAACGCGGCGCGGCCGAGCAGGGTGAGCGCGGCGGGCAGGAAGGTGAGCGCGGCGACGACCGCGAGCGAGACGCTCACCGCCGAGATCGGCCCCAGGCCGCGGTTGGACGACAGGTCGGAGAACAGCAGGCACAGCACGCCGAGGACGACCGTGGCGCCCGAGGCGACGATCGGCTCCCACGAGCGGCGCAGCGCGGTCCGCATGGCGGTGAACCGGGACTGCTCCCGGCGCAGCTCCTCGCGGAAGCGGGAGACCAGCAGCAGGCCGTAGTCGGTGGCCGCGCCCACGACCAGGATCGAGGCGATGCCCTGGCTCTGGCCGTTGACCGTGATGAGGCCGTTGTCGGCGAGCAGGTAGGCGACCGCGTTGCCGACGGTCAGCGCCAGTCCCGCCGTCCCGATGACCAGGAAGGGCAGCAGCGGGCTGCGGTAGACCACCAGCAGGATCACCAGGACGACGCCGAAGGCGGCCAGCAGCAGCAGCCCGTCGATGCCGGCGAACCCGTTGGCGAAGTCGGCGAAGATCCCGCCGGGCCCGGTGACGAACGACGACGTCCCGTCGACGGCGATCGCCGACCGGACGTCCTCGACGACGGGCACGATCTCGTCGCCGATCTCGGGCGTCAGCGGCAGGAGGACCTGCACGGCCTCGCCGTCCTCGGAGGGGATCGGCGGGGAGGGCTCCCCGGCCAGGAACCCCGCCTCCTCGGCGACGGCGGCCGCCTCCTCCGCACGCTGCGCGATCTCGCCGAGCGCCGTCTGGTCGAGGGGGCCCTCGCCCTCCCATAGCAGGATCGCCGGGATCGACTGGGTCGGCGAGAACCCCTGCTGCAGCTCGGCCACGCGGGTGGACTCCGCGCTGTCGGGGAGGAAGGCGGCGGTGTCGTTCTCCTGCAGGCCGGTCAGCTTCCCGCTGAGCGCGCCGAGCGGCCCGGCCGCCCCCAGCCACAGCAGGAGGACGACCAGGGGGAGCAGCCAGCGGGCCCGGCGTGCCATGGTGTGATCCTCTCGACGGCCTATCATCTCGATCGTCGAGAGATTAGAGGGGAGGCGGTGTGGCGCGCAACGCGGGCGAGCGGGCGGAGGCGGCCCTCCTGCTGCGCCGGCTCAGCGTCGAGCTCGACGCCGTGGGGCAGCGGTTCGCCGACCTGCACGGACTCGGGCGCACCGACGTGCGGGCCATCGTGGCGGTCATGGACGCCGCGCGGGCGGGGGAGCCCCTCACCGCCGGCGGTCTCGGTGCGGCGGTGTCGCTCAGCTCCGCGTCGGTCACCGCGCTCGTCGACCGGCTCGAGCGCTCGGGGCACCTCCAGCGCGTGCGCGACCCCGCCGACCGGCGGCGCGTCGTCCTGCAGATGACCGAGCGCTCGACGGCCGCCGGGGCCGCGTTCTTCGGCGGGCTGCAGCGCGACCTCGTGGCCGCGATGGAGGAGTTCTCCGACGCCGACCTCGCCGTCGTCCGCCGCTTCCTCACCGGGATGACCGGGGTGATCGAGCGCCACGCCCGGGGGGACCGCCCCTAGAGGTAGAGGCCGGTGGACTCCTCGATCCGCTCGGCGGCGACGGCGTGCACGTCGCGCTCGCGCAGGATGATCAGCTCCTCGCCGTGCACCTCGACCTCGTGCTGGTCCTCGGGGGAGAAGAGCACCTGGTCGCCCACCTTCACCTGGCGCACGCTCGCGCCCACGCCGCGGGCCTCGCCCCACACCAGCCGCTTGGCCACCTGCGCGGTCGCCGGGATGAGGATGCCGCCGGTGGACCGCCGCTCGCCGTCCTCCCGGCGCAGCGCGACCAGGACGCGGTCGTGCAGCATCTTGATCGGGAGCTTGCCCGCGGTCTCTGCCACGCCGGTCACGGTACCCAGGGGACGGGGTCCTCCCCGTCACCCCCAGCCGAGCTCGTGCAGGCGCTCGTCGTCGATGCCGAAGTGGTGCGCGATCTCGTGGACGACGGTCACCGTCACCTCCTCGACCACCTCCTCGGCGGTCGAGCAGACGTCGCAGACGGCCTCGCGGTAGACCATGATCCGGTCGGGCAGCGCCCCGCCGTACTGCCAGCCGCGCTCGGTCAGCGCGTACCCCTCGTAGAGGCCCAGCAGCTCGGGCTCCTCCTCGTTGCGGTCCTCGACGAGCACGACGACGTTGTCCAGCAACGCCATGAGCTCGGCGGGGACGGCGTCGAGGGCGTCGGCCACCAGCGACTCGAAGACCTCCCGCGGGAGCGGCCTCACCAGCTGGTGGGCAGCGGCCGGCCCTCCTCGTAACCGGCCGCGCTCTGCACCCCCAGGACCGCGCGCTCGTGCAGCTCGTCGACGGTGCGGGCGCCGGCGTAGGTGCACGACGAGCGCACCCCGGCGACGATGCCGTCGATCAGGTCCTCGACGCCGGGGCGGGCCGGGTCGAGGTACATCCGCGAGGAGCTGATGCCCTCCTCGAACAGCCCCGCGCGGGCCCGCTCGAAGCTGCTCTGCGCCGCCGTCCGGGCCTTGACCGCCCGGGCCGAGGCCATGCCGAAGGACTCCTTGTAGAGCCGGCCGCTGCCGTCGTCGTGGATGTCGCCGGCCGACTCGTAGGTGCCGGCGAACCAGGAGCCGACCATGACGTTGGCCGCGCCGGCGGCCAGGGCCAGCGCGACGTCGCGCGGGTGGCGGACGCCGCCGTCGGCCCACACGTGCCGGCCCAGCCGGCGCGCCTCGGCCGCGCACTCCTCGACGGCGGAGAACTGCGGCCGGCCGACGCCGGTCATCATCCGCGTGGTGCACATGGCGCCGGGGCCCACCCCGACCTTGACGACGTCGGCACCGGCCTCGACCAGGTCGCGGGTGCCCTCGGCGGTGACCACGTTGCCGGCGACCACCGGCGTCGACCCGGCCACCGAGCGGACCGCGCGCACCGCCTCCACCGCCTTCTCCTGGTGGCCGTGCGCGGTGTCGACGACGAGCACGTCGACGCCGGCGGCCAGCAGCGCCGAGGCCTTGCCCGCGACGTCGCCGTTGATGCCGACGGCCGCGGCGGTGAGCAGCTGGCCCCCGGCGTTGACCGCGGGCGTGTAGAGCGTCGAGCGCAGCGCGCCCTTGCGGGTGATGACGCCGACCAGCCGCTCGCCCTCGACCACCGGCGCGGCGCTGACCCGCTCCTCGGCGAGCACGTCGAAGACCTTGGGCAGCTCGGTGCCCGCGGGGATGGTCAGCGGGTGCGCGGCCATGACCTGCGCGAGCTGGGTGAAGCGGTCCACGTGCTGGCAGGCGCCGTCGGTCACCACGCCGACCGGCACGCCGTCCTCGACCACCACGACGATCCCGTGCGCGCGCTTGGCGAGCAGCGACAGCGCCTCGGCCACGGTCGAGGTGGGACTCAGCGTGATCGCGGTGTCGTAGACCGGGTGCCGCGCGTGCACCCACGCCACGGCCTCGCCGACGACGTCGACCGGGATGTCCTGCGGCAGCACGGCCAGGCCGCCGCGGCGGGCCACCGTCTCGGCCATCCGCCGGCCGCTGATCGCCGTCATGTTGGCGACGACGACCGGGATGGTGGTGCCCACCCGGTCGGGCGTGGTCAGGTCGACCTCCAGCCGGGAGCCCACAGTGCTGTGGTTGGGCACCATGAAGACGTCGGCGTAGGTGAGGTCGGTGGCCGGGCGGTTGCCGCCGAGGAAGCGCATGGGTCCGAGTGTCCCAGGACCGGCTCCGCGGCGGCGCCCGCCTCAAGCTCGGCGGCCGGGCGGCCGACACCTCACCCGTGGCTCCCCTGCACCGCGACCGACCGGACTCCGACGCCCGGCCGCTGCGGGTCCTCCTGCGCCGCCCCCTGCTGGTCGGCCTGGCCGCCGTCACGGTCCTGGCGCTGACCACCGTGGGCGTGGTCGTCGCCATCGTGGCGGTGCTGGGGCCGCGGCTGGACCGCGCCGACGAGACGCTGCGCGCCCTGCAGGACGGCCACGTCGCGATGATCAACCAGGAGACCGGCCTGCGCGGCTTCCTCATCACGCGCGAGGAGCGCTTCCTGCAGCCCTACGAGTGGGGAGCGCAGGAGGTGGCCGCGATCGACGACCGGCTCACCGAGCTGGCGCGGGGCGACGCCGAGCTGGCCGGCCTGGTCGCCGACCTGCAGGCCGCCGAGCGGGAGTGGATCGACACCTGGGTGCGGCCGACGCTGGCCCGGCAGCCCGCGCTCGGGGACACCGCGGCGCTCGGCGAGCTGCTCGGCGAGGGCAAGGAGCTCTTCGACGCCTACCGCGCCGTGGAGGCCGAGGTGCGCGCCACGGTGGAGGACCGCCGCGCCGGGGCCGCGACCGTCATGGGCGGGATGCTGCTGGCCGGCGCCGTCCTGGGCCTGGGGGTCGCCGTCGCCGTCGCCGTCGCCGTCCGGCGGGCCAACCGCCGGCTGACCGCGCAGGTCCTGCCGCCCACCCAGCAGGTGCGCGACGCGCTCGCCGCGCTGACCGAGGGCCGGCTCGACACCCGGCTGGCCGAGACCGGGCCGGAGGAGCTGCGCGACATCGCCGGGGACGTCAACGCGCTGGGCCGGGCGCTGCGCGACCGCGGCGCGCTGGTCGCGGCGCGCGAGGCGGAGCTCGTCGCCGCACGCGACCAGGCCGAGCGGGCCGGGCAGGCCAAGACGGCGTTCCTGGCGACGATGAGCCACGAGATCCGGACGCCGCTCAACGCGGTCCTCGGCCTCACCGACCTGCTGCTGACCACCGACCTCGACGAGGACCAGCGGGCCCACCTGGAGACCATCGCCGGCAGCGGCGACAGCCTGCTGGCCCTCATCAACGACGTCCTCGACTTCTCCAAGATCGAGGCGGGTGAGCTCGACCTCGAGGCGGCGCCCTTCGACCTCGACGGCCTCGTCTACGACGTCGCGCAGCTGCTCGCCCCGCAGGCGGCCGGCAAGGGCCTCGACCTGCTGGTCGACGTCCCGGCCGACCGCTCCTGGCACGTCGTCGGCGACGGCACCCGGTTGCGCCAGGTGGTGGTCAACCTGATCGGCAACGCGGTCAAGTTCACCCACGCGGGCCAGGTCGTCGTCTCCGTCGCCGGCGAGTCGCACGGGGACCGGCTGCGCTGCCGCGTCGCGGTCTCCGACACCGGCATCGGCATCCCCGCCGGCCAGCGGCACCGGCTGTTCCGGTCCTTCACCCAGGTGGACACCTCGGCCACCCGGTCCTACGGCGGCACCGGCCTGGGGCTGGCCATCAGCCAGCGCATCGCCCGGGCCATGGGCGGCGACATCACGGTGGACAGCGAGCCCGGGGTGGGCTCGACGTTCACCGTCACCCTGGAGCTGCCGACGGCGGGCGCGGGCGTCGCGCCGTCGGCGGGGGAGGGCCTGGCCGGCCGACGGCTGCTCGTCGTCGACGACAACCGCACCAACCTGCGGATCCTGGAGCACCAGCTGACCCGGTTCGGCGCCGAGTGCGTCGTGACGACGAGCGGCACCGAGGCGCTGGAGACGGTGCGGGCCGGTGGTCTCGACGCGGTCCTGCTGGACCTGCACATGCCCGTCGTGGGCGGGGAGGAGCTGGCCGCCCTCGTGCGCGAGGTGCCCGGCGGCGCGGACCTGCCGCTGGTCCTGCTCAGCAGCTCGACCCGGGTCCAGCCCGACGTGGCGCCGCTGTTCGCCGCCCGCCTGCACAAGCCGGTCCGGCCCGAGCGGCTGCTGCGGACGCTGCGCGCGGTGCTCGCGCCCGGACGCGGCCCGGTCGAGGCCCCCGGCGCGCGCCGCCCGGCCGCCGGTGCCCCCGACCCGGGCCGGCGGAGGCTGCGGGTCCTCGTCGCCGAGGACCACGCCGTCAACGCCCAGCTGATGGCGCTCTACCTGCGCCAGCTCGGCCACGACAGCGAGCACGTGACCGACGGCGCCCAGGCGGTCGAGGCGGTGCGGCGCGGCGGGTGGGACGTGGTGCTCATGGACGCCCAGATGCCGGTGGTGGGCGGCATCGAGGCCACGGCCGAGATCCGCGCGACGCCCGGGCCGCAGCCGCGCGTCGTCGCGGTCACCGCGAGCGTGCTCGACTCCGACCGCAGCGCCTTCCTCGCCGCGGGCGCCGACGCCTTCCTCAGCAAGCCGGTCCGCCTGGCCACCCTGGGCGAGGCGCTCGACGACTGCGCGGAGCTGGGCGACCTGGCCGGCCCCGATGTCGACACCACCGGCGCCGTCCTCGACGAGGTGACGCTCGCCGAGCTCGAGGACCTGGGCCCCGAGGCCCTGCAGCACCTCTACGACCAGTACCTCGACGGCCTCGACCAGGCCGTGGAGGGGCTGGCGGCCGCGGTCGCCGGCGGTGCCTGGTCGGAGGACGACGAGGCGTCGGTCACGCGCCTGGCCCACCGGCTCAAGGGCGGCAGCGCCGCGCTCGGCGCCGTCCGGGTGGCCGGGCTCTGCCGGTGGCTGGAGACGGCGGCGGGTGCCCCGGTGCCCGAGCTGGAGCGCGCGCTGGCCGACCTGCGCACCGAGAGCGGCCGGGTCCGGGTCGCCGTCGGCCGCTGGCTGGCGCTGCTGCCGGTCGCCTGAGCCGCGGACCGCTCAGGCGGTCCGGCGCGCACCGGCCAGCGCGGCTGCCGCGACCACGGCCAGCCCGGCCGCGAGGACGTAGGCGGGCTGCCCGTGCACCCGCCAGCTGACGGCGGCCGCGGTCCGTGCGGCGCCGGCGACCAGCAGGTGGCCCCGGCGACGAGCCACAGGAGAAGCCGGCCGGCGGCGGGGCGGCCGCCTGGACCACGGCGGTCGCCGGCCGCACCCACCGCACGCGGGCGCCGGGTGGGCGTCGGACCACGGAGGCCTCCCTGCACCGGCCGGTAACCGGTGTCTTCCCCCGCGAGGGTGCACCCGGATGCGGCAGGCCGCCCCGCGCGCCCCGGGGTGATCACCGGGAGCCTGCCTACGATCGGGGAGTGATCGACCTGCGCCTGGTGCGCGAGCACCCCGACGTCGTCCGTGCCAGCCAGCGAGCCCGCGGCGCCGACGAGTCCCGGGTCGACGCCCTGCTGGCCGCCGACGAGGCCCGTCGCGCCGCGGTCAAGCGGGCCGACGACCTGCGCGCCGAGCAGAAGGCCGCCTCGCAGGCCGTGCGCGGGGCCTCGAAGGACGAGCGGCCCGCCGTCCTGGAGCGGGCCAAGGCGCTCGCCGCGCAGGTCAAGGAGGCCGAGGAGGCCCAGCGGGCCGCCGACGCCGCGCTGCGCGCGGCGCACCTGGCCATCGCCAACGTCGTCCACGACGGGGTGCCGCCCGGCGGCGAGGACGACGCGGTCACCCTGCGCACCGTCGGCGAGGTCCCGGCCTACGACTTCGAGGTGCGCGACCACCTGCAGCTCGGCGAGGCGCTCGGCGCGATCGACACCGAGCGCGGCGCGAAGGTCTCCGGGGCCCGCTTCTACTTCCTCACCGGCCCCGGGGCGCTGCTGGAGTTCGCGCTCGCCCAGCTGGCGATCTCCCGCGCGGTGGCCGCCGGGTTCACCCCCGTCGTCGCCCCCGCCCTGGTCAAGCCCGAGGCCATGGAGGGCACCGGCTTCCTCGGCGAGCACGACGAGGAGGTCTACAAGGTCGAGCGCGACGACCTCTACCTCGTCGGCACCTCCGAGGTGGCCCTGGCCGGGATGCGGATGAACGAGGTCCTCGACCTCACCGCCGGCCCGCTGCGCTACGCCGGCTGGTCGTCGTGCTTCCGCCGCGAGGCCGGCTCCTACGGCAAGGACACCCGCGGCATCATCCGCGTGCACTGGTTCGACAAGGTCGAGATGTTCAGCTTCTGCCGGCCGGAGGAGGCCGCCGCCGAGCACCTGCGGCTGCTCGCCTGGGAGGAGGAGTTCCTCCAGGCCCTCGAGCTGCCCTACCGGGTGGTCGACATCGCCGCCGGCGACCTGGGCACCAGCGCCGCCCGCAAGTACGACATCGAGGCCTGGTTCCCGTCGCAGGGCACCTACCGCGAGCTGACGTCGACGTCGGACTGCACCACCTTCCAGGCGCGCCGGCTGGCCGTCCGCTACCGCGACGAGGACGGCCGGCCGCAGACCGCGGCGACGCTCAACGGCACGCTGTGCGCGATCGCCCGCACCATCGCCTGCCTGCTCGAGGTGCACCAGCGTGCCGACGGCTCGGTGCACGTCCCGGCGGCGCTGCGGCCCTGGCTGGGCGGCCACGAGGCGCTCACCCCCGGGATGACGCTGGCCGCGCCGGTGCCCGCGTGACGGGGGCCGCGCCCCGGCCGGTCATCTCCGGGCACGTCCCCTCGCCGGAGTCCGAGCGGGTGGTCGAGCCCGACGACCTCGGCAGCTGGCGGCCGAAGCTGGTGGCCAGCGACCTCGACGGCACCCTGCTCACCTCCGAGGGTGTGGTCAGCCCGCGCACCCGGACGGCGCTGGAGGCCTGCTGGGCCGCCGGCATCCCGGTCGTCGGGGTCACCGGACGGGGCCCGCGGCTGCTCGACAGCGTCCGCGCCGCGCTGGACGGCCGGGGCATCGCCGTCCTGGCGCAGGGCGGGTTCGTCGTCGACCTCGAGCGCGACGAGGTGCTGCGCACGGTCGGCCTGCCGCGGGAGCAGGCGACGGCGGTCATCGAGCGGATCGAGTCGGTCGCCGGGGATCTCATCGTCGCCGTCGAGGACGCCGCCGAGCAGGGCGAGGTGCACTCCGCGCTTCGGGTGCAGCACGGCTTCGACTGGCCCTACCCCGAGCCCGCCCACCTGCTGCCGCGCCACCAGGTGCTGCCCACCGGCGCGGTGCTCAAGGTCTTCCTGCGCTCCCCCGCGCTCGGCCAGGACGAGCTGCTGGCCCGCGCCGGGCGCGTCGTCGACCCCACCGAGGCCGAGGTGACCCACGCGGGTCTGGGGTTCATCGAGGTGCTGCCGCCCGGCGTCACCAAGGCCACCGGCCTGGCCGTGGCGCTCGAGCGCTACGGCGTCGGGTTCGGCGACGTGCTCGTCTTCGGCGACATGCCCAACGACCTGCCGATGATCGGCGCGGTGACCGAGGCCGGCGGCCGCGCCGTCGCGGTGGCCAACGCCCACCCCGCCGTCCGGGCCGCGGCCGGCGGGCTCACCGGAGGGCACGACGCCGACGGCGTGGCCCGCTACCTCGAGGCGGTGCTGGCCGGTGTCTGACTGGCGTCCGCGGCTGATCGCCAGCGACATGGACGGCACCCTGCTGCGCTCCGACGACACCGTCAGCGACGAGACGGTGGCGGAGCTCCGGCGCTGGGCCGACGACGGGGTGCCGCTCGTCCTCGCCACCGGCCGGCCCCCGCGCTGGATGCGCCGGATCCGCGAGGTCGTGCGCACCGGCACCGCGGTCTGCTGCAACGGCGCGGTGCTGCTGGACCTCGAGCGCTTCGAGGTGCTCGAGGAGGACGCCTTGCCGCCCGACGTCCTGGCGGCGATCACCGGGGGTCTGCGCGCCGAGCAGCCGGGCACCTGGTTCGCCGTCGAGTACGGGCTGGAGTTCCGCCACGAACCGGTCTACCGGCCGCGGTGGGACGTCGACGCCCCCGGCGTCGCGGAGGCCCCGCTCGAGGAGATCGTCGCGGCACCGGCGGCCAAGCTGCTGGCCCGCCACGAGGACATGGACCGCGACTCCTTCGTCGCGCTGGTGCAGCGGGTGGCCGGCGACCTCGCCACGGTGACGACGTCGTCGTCGGACGCGCTGGCCGAGATCTCCGCGCGCGGCGTCACCAAGGCCACCGGCCTGTCGCGGGTCGCCGCGCGGCACGGGGTGGGCCCGGAGGACGTCGTCGTGTTCGGCGACATGCCCAACGACATCGCGGCGTTCGACTGGGTGCGCGAGGGCGGGGGCCGGGCCGTGGCGATGGCGCACGCCCACCCCGAGCTGCTCGCGGCGGCCACCGACGTCACCACCGGTAACGACGACGACGGCGTCGCCGCCTTCCTCGCCTCGTTGCCCTCGCGCTGACCGTCGGCCCGGTCACGGCCGGATAACGGTGGTCGCACCGGCCTCGACCGGCTGGGAGAGTGGGAGAGGACGGGTCGGCGCCGGGCGCCGCGGGACCGTCCCGCGGGTGCTGCCGAGCCCGTGGAGGTGACCGTCCGTGAGCACCCTGCTCGTCGTCCTGCTCGTGATCGCCGCGGTGGCGCTCGTCGTCGCGGGGGCCAGCCTGAAGATGGTGCAGCAGTACCAGCGCGGTGTCGTGCTGCGCTTCGGCCGGCTGCTGCCCCAGGTCCGCGAGCCCGGCCTGCGGGTGCTGGTCCCCTTCGCCGACCAGATGACGAAGGTGCCGGTGCAGACGCTCGTCCTCGACGTGCCGTCCCAGGGGACCATCACCCGCGACAACGTCACCATCGGCGTCGACGCCGTCGTCTACTTCCGGGTCGTGGACCCGGTGCGCGCGGTGATCAACGTGCAGAACTACATGGTGGCCACGTCCCAGGTCTCGCAGACCTCGCTGCGGTCGGTGATCGGCCGGGCCGACCTCGACACGCTGCTGTCCGACCGGGAGGCGATCAACGACGAGTTGCGCGCGGTCATCGACACCCCCACCGAGGACTGGGGGATCAAGATCGACCGGGTCGAGATCAAGGACATCTCGCTGCCCGAGGGCATGCGCCGCTCGATGTCCCGTCAGGCCGAGGCCGAGCGCGACCGGCGGGCCCGCGTCATCTCGGCCGACGGCGAGTTCCAGGCGTCGGCGAAGCTGGCGCAGGCCGCCGACGCGATGAGCGCGACGCCCGGTGCGCTGCAGCTGCGGCTGCTGCAGACCGTCGCCGACGTCGCCTCGGAGAAGAACAGCACCCTGGTGATGCCCTTCCCGGTCGAGCTGCTGCGCTTCTTCGAGCAGGCCGCCGGCAGCCGGGACGCCGGTCAGGAGCCCGCGCGCGAGCCCGCGGGGGAGCAGCCGCGTGCGCTGCCGGGGCCGGAGGCGTCCGACGGCCTGCTCCGCGGTGTGCCGGGCGACCGGCGGGACGGCGTCGAGGTGCCGGTCACCAGAGGTCGCGGGGCAGGTCCTGCGTGAGCTCGGCGAGCTCGCCGAGGGTGCGGGCGGCGTAGGCCGCCCGCACCCGCTCGTCGTACTCCTGGACGGTCAGCCGCCCCTGGGCGAGACCGCGCTGCAGTGAGCGGACGGTGCTCTCGCGGTCGGCGTCCCCCGCGCGGATCCGCCCCCGTTCGGCGTCCACCCCGCCGGCCTCAGAGGTACTGGCCGCCGGCGGGGCGGACGTCGGCCGTCGGGCCGCCGGGCAGCGCGCGCCGGCGGATCTCCTCCAGCTGCGCCCGGGCGGCCATCTGCTGGGCGAACAGCGCCGTCTGGATGCCCTGGAACACGCCCTCCAGCCAGCCGACCAGCTGGGCCTGGGCGATGCGCAGCTCGGCGTCCGAGGGGGTCACGCCCTCGCTGAACGGCGAGGTGATCCGCCGCAGCTCCTCCGACAGCTCGGGTGCCAGGCCCTGCTCCAGCTCGCGGATCGAGGAGGCGTGGATGTCGCGCAGCCGGGTGCGGCTGGCGTCGTCGAGGGGGGCGGCGCGCACCTCCTCGAGGAGCTGCTTGATCATCGTGCCGATCCGCATGACCTTCGCGGGCTGCTCGACCATCTCGCCCACGCCGTGCGCGCCGTCGCCGTCGTCCGCACCGGCGGCCGACACGGGCATCGCGCCGACCGGCCGGCCGTCGGGACCGACGACGACGACCTGCTGCGGACGCTCGCTGCCGTTCTGCGGTGCCGTCATGCCCCCATCCTGCCCCGCGGCCGCGGACGGCGAACGCGGGGAGCGGGGTCGGCCCGGAGCCGCGCCGTCTAGGGTCGCCCGCATGGGACCGGGGGAGCCGCGGCTGGACGTCGCGCGCGTCCGCGGCCTGTTCCCCGGCCTCTCCGACGGCTTCGTGCACACCGACGCGCCGGCCGGGACGCTGGTGCCCGAGAGCGTCGCGCACGCCGTCTCGTCGGCCATGCGCGTGCCGGTGGCCAACCGCGGCGGCGTCTTCCCGTCCTCCGCCCGCACCGAGGGTCTGGTGGCCAGCGCCCGCGCCGCCGTGGCCGACCTCGTCGGCGGGGTCTCCACCGGCGTCGTCCTCGGCCCGAACACGACGACGCTGACGTACGCGGTGGCGCGGGCGCTGGCCCGCACCTGGCGCCACGGCGACGAGGTCGTGGTCAGCCGTCTCGACCACGACGCCAACATCCGCCCGTGGGTGCAGCTGGCCGAGCAGGTCGGCGTCGCCGTCCGGTGGGCCGAGGTCGACATCGAGACCGGCGAGCTGCCCGCCTGGCAGTACGACGAGCTGATCACCCCGCGGACCCGGCTGGTGGCGGTGACGGCGGCCAGCAACGCCATCGGCACCCGCCCCGACGTCGCGGCGATCGCCACCCGCGCGCACGCGGTCGGGGCACTGGTCTTCGTCGACGCCGTCCAGGCCGCACCGCACGTCCTCCTGGACCGGGCGGCGCTCGGCGCGGACTTCCTCGCGGTGTCGGCCTACACCTTCTGCGGCCCGCACGTGGGCGCGGTGGTGGCCGACCCCGCGCTGCTGGCCGAGCTGGCACCCGACCGGCTGCTGCCCGCGCCCGACCGGGTGCCCGACCGCTTCGAGAGCGGCACGCCGCCCTTCGAGCTCTACGCCGGCGTCACCGCCGCCGTCGACCACCTGGCCGGCCTGTGCGAGGACGCCGTGGGCAGCCGCCGCGACCGGCTGCGGGTGTCCATGGCCGCGGTCGCCGCCTACGAGGGCGGGCTGTTCGACTGGCTGGACCAGGCGCTGCGGGCGATGCGGCACGTGCAGGTGGTCGGCTTCCCCGAGCACACCACGCCCACGCTGTCGTTCACCGTCCCCGGCATGCGCCCGCGGCAGGTGGCCGCCGAGCTCTCCCGCCGCGCCATCTGCGCCTGGGACGGCGACTTCTACGCCCGCGAGCTGTTCGACGCGCTCGGGGTCAACGAGCTCGGCGGCGCCGTCCGCCTCGGGCTGGCCCACTACAACACCGCCGAGGAGGTCGGCTACGTGATCGACTCCGTGGCGGCGCTGCGCAGCGCGCTCTAGTCAGGCGTCCGGGAGCAGCAGCACCTTGCCCACGTGCTCGCTGGCCGCCACCACCCGGTGCGCCTCGGCCGCGCGCGACATCGGCAGCCGGCGGTCGACGATCGGGCGCACCACCCCGCGCTCGACGTCGGGCCACACGTGGGCGCGCACCGCCGCGACGATCTCCGCCTTGCCGCCCGGGCCGGTGGCCGGGCGCGACCGCAGCGCGGTGGCGTGCACCGACGCCCGCTTGGCCAGCAGCCGGCCGAGGTCGAGCTCGGCCCTCGTCCCGCCCTGCATGCCGATGACCACCAGCCGCCCGCCGACGGCGAGGGCGTCGACGTTGCGGGCCAGGTAGGCGGCGCCCATGTTGTCCAGGACGACGTCGACACCGGCGCCGCCGGTCTCCTCGCGCACCCGCTCGACGAAGTCCTCCTGGCGGTAGTCGATCGTCACCTCGGCGCCGAGCTCGCGGCAGACGTCGAGCTTGGCCCGGGTGCCGGCGGTGGTGAACACGCGGGCGCCGGCGCGGGCGGCGAGCTGGATCGCCATCGTGCCGATGCCGCTGGAGCCGCCGTGCACGAGGAAGCGGTCGCCGCGGCGCAGCCCGGCGAGGGTGAAGACGTTGGACCACACGGTGCAGGTGACCTCGGGCAGCGCGGCCGCGGTGGCCAGCTCCACCCCGGCCGGGCGGGGCAGCAGCTGCACGGCGGGGACGGCGACCCGCTCGGCGTAGCCGCCGCCGGCCAGCAGGGCGCACACCTCGTCGCCGACCGACCAGCCGGTCACGCCCTCGCCGACCTCGCTGACCACCCCGCTGCACTCCAGGCCCAGGACCTGGCTGGCGCCCCTCGGCGGCGGGTAGTCGCCGGCCCGCTGCAGCAGGTCGGCCCGGTTGACCGCCGTGGCGGCGACGTCGACGACGACCTCGCCGGGGCCGGCCACCGGGTCGGGGACCTCGCCCCAGCCGAGCACCTCGGGTCCGCCGGGGCCGTCCGTGGTGACCGCGCGCATGCCACCGACCCTAGGAGGCTCCTCCTCGGCGTGCCCGTGCCGGTCCGGGCACGGGCACGCCGGGGTGGCCGTGCCTAGGCGCGGGCCTTGAGGTCCTTGCGCAGGATCTTGCCGGCCGCGGACTTGGGCACCTGGTCGATGAACTCGACCGCGCGGATCTTCTTGTGCGGGGCGAGCCGGCTGCCGGCGTAGTCCATGACCTCCTCCTCGGTGAGCTCGGCGCCGGGCGCCCGCACCACGAAGGCCTTGGGCAGCTCCTCGCCGCTCTCCTCGTCCTTGACGCCGATGACAGCGGCGTCGGCGATGGCCGGGTTGCCCAGGAGCACGGCCTCCAGCTCGGCCGGGGCGACCTGGTAGCCCTTGTACTTGATCAGCTCCTTGACGCGGTCGACGACGGTGTAGCAGCCGTTCTCGTCGACGACCGCCACGTCGCCGGTGTGCAGCCAGCCCTCGGCGTCCAGCGTCTCGTCGGTGGCCTTCTGGTTGTTGAGGTAGCCCTTCATCACCTGCGGGCCGCGGACCCACAGCTCGCCGCGCTCGCCGGCAGCGGCGTCCTGCCCGGTCGAGGGGTCGACCAGGCGGCACTCGGTGTTGGGCAGCGCCAGGCCCACCGACCCCTTGGGCACCGACGTCACGCCCGCGGGCAGCCGGTTGGCGTCGGGGGTGGTGTGCGAGACCGGCGACAGCTCGGTCATGCCGTAGCCCTGGGCGACGACGACACCGGCGTCCGCGCCCTTGCGCAGCCGGTCCTGGGCGGCCTGGGCGAGCGCCTCGTCCAGCGGCGCGGCCCCGGAGGTGATGCTGCGCAGCGAGGACAGGTCGAACTGGTCGACCATCGGGTGCTTGGCCAGCGCCAGCACGATGGGCGGCGCGACGAAGGCCCGGGTGATCTTGTGGTCCTGGATGGTGCGCAGGAACTGCTCGAGGTCGAACCGCGGCAGGGTGACCACGGTGCCGCCCCACTGCAGCCCCTGGTTCATCAGGACGGTGAGGCCGTAGATGTGGAAGAACGGCAGGACGGCGATGATCCGCTCGTCGCCCTCGTGCAGCTCCACCAGCGGCCGGGACTGGCTCACGTTGGCCACCAGGTTGCGGTGGGTGAGCATGACGCCCTTGGGCAGGCCGGTCGTGCCGCTGGAGTACGGCAGCGTGACCAGGTCCTCCGCCGGGTCGATGTCGACCTGCACCGACGGCGCGTCGCTGGTGATCAGGTCGAGCAGCGAGGCGTGCCCCTCGGCGCCGTCCATGACGACGACCTCGTCGACCGGCGTCTGCTCGACGGCCTCGAGGGCGCGGTCGAGGAACGGCGAGACGGTGACGAGCACCTTCGCGCCGGAGTCCTTCAGCTGGAAGGCGACCTCGTGGGCGGTGTACAGGGAGTTGATCGGGCTCATCACGCAGCCGGCGCGGGCGATGCCGTGGAACACCACCGGGTACCACATGGTGTTCGGGCACAGGACGGCGACGACGTCGCCCTTGCGCAGCCCGCGGGCGGCGAGCGCGGCGGCGACCCGGTCGACGTAGGTGGCCAGCTGGCCGTGGCTGATGGAGTCGCCGGTGAGGCCGTCGACGAGCGCGGGGGCGTCGGGCCGCGACGCGCCGCCGGCGAGGACGAACTCGGGGACCGACAGGTCGGGGATCTCGACGTCGGGGTAACGACTGGCCAGTGCCACGGGGTGCTCCTCCTGGGGGACGGGGTGACGCCAGTCTCACACCCCGGGTGTGTCGCGGGACACCGGGGTTACTGGCGGGTCACCTCATCGGGGCCAGAGCACCGACTGGGTGCAGCGGAACAGCGCGAGGGTCCTCCCGGCCCCCGAGGAGACGACGGCGTCCCACACCTGGGTGCTGCGCCCGGCGTGCGCGTTCGTGGCGACGGCCTGCACCCGGCCCTCGCGGACGGTGCCGAGGAAGTTGCTCTTCAGCTCGATGGTGGTGAAGCCGGTCGCGCCCTCGGGCAGCAGGGCGCGGGTGGCCAGCCCGCAGGCGGTGTCGGCGAGGGCGACGACGGTGGCGGCGTGCAGGTAGCCGTTGGGCGCCAGCAGGTCCGGGCGGACGTCGAGCGCGGCCTCGAGCCGGCCGGGCTCGTGCGCGGTGATCGTCAGGCCGATCAGCCCGGGCAGCGTGCCGGGCAGCAGCGCGTTGAGCTCGTCGGCGGTGTGGAACCCGGTGGCGGCCATGCGCGGCAACGTAGCGAGACGGCCCGGACCCCGGCCGGGACCCCGGTCAGGGGCCGGTGAACTCCGCGGCAGCCCCGCGGAAGCGCCGGCGGTGCGCCCGCACCCGCCCGCCGCCGGTCCGCCGCCGCAGGTGCAGCCGCTCCCGGTGCGCCTCCGCCGAGTGGACGACGGTGACCGGGCACGGGGCGTGCAGCACGCACTGCATCGTCGTCGACCCGAGCAGCATCGTGGAGAACCCGCCGTGGCCCCGGCTGCCGACCACCAGCAGGTCCGCGCCGGCCGACTCGCGGATGAGCGCGTCCGCCGCCGAGCCCAGGACGGCCGTCACGTGCACCACCGGGTGCGGCTCGGGCACCTCGCGGAGCACCTCGGCGAGGACGGCCTCGGTGCGCCCCACCGCGGCCCGCTCGGCGGCCGCGTACTGGACCTCGCCGACGGCGTCGAAGTCCATCCACGCCTCGGGTGGGCGGTGCGCGACGACGGCCTCGACGGGCACGTCCCGGCGGACGGCGTCCTCGACGGCGAACCGCACCGCGGCCCGTGCGCCCGCCGACCCGTCCACGCCGACGACGACCCGGTGTCCGCGCGCCTGCGACTCCTCGACCCCTGCAGCCTGCTCGCTCATGACGGCCTCCCCGGCACCGCCCCCGCGGGACCCGGCGCCCCGGCGGGCGACCCGAGCATGACCCGTCGGGCCGCCCGGCGGGAAGGACCTCCGTCGCGCCGCGGGGGTCCGTCGTCCTCGCGGTGTGGTGCCCGGCCTCGCGCTGCAGGGTGAGGCCGGGCACCGTCCGGTGAGGACGGCGGCCGACGAGGTGCCGACCGGCTCCGGACGGCTCAGGCGAGGCCGCGGACGGTCCGCGCCGGCGGGCGGTCGCCCCGGATGGAGGCGACCATGTCCAGTGTCTGGCGGGTCGCGGCGACGTCGTGCGCGCGGAACACCCGGGCGCCCAGCCACGCGCTGACCGCCGTCGCCGCGAGCGTGCCGCTCAGCCGCTCGTCGAGCACTACGTCGAGGGTCTCGCCGACGAAGTCCTTGTTCGACAGCGCCACCAGCACCGGCCAGCCGGTGGCGACCAGCTCGTCGAGCCGCCGGGTGGCCTCCAGCGAGTGCCGGGTGTTCTTGCCGAAGTCGTGGCCCGGGTCGACCAGCACCCGGTCGCGGTCCACGCCCGCGGCGACCGCGGCCTCGGCCAGCGCCGTCGTCCGGGCGACGACGTCGGCGACCACGTCGTCGTAGCGCACGCGGTGCGGCCGGGTCCGCGGCGGCAGCCCGCCAGCGTGCGTGCACACGATCCCCGCGCCGGCCGCGGCGGCGACGGCGGCCAGCTCCGGGTCGACCCCGCCCCACGCGTCGTTGACGACGTCGGCGCCGGCGGCCAGCACCTCGCGCGCCACCTCGGCCCGCCACGTGTCGATGGAGATCGGCAGCTGCGGGTGAGCGGCGCGGATCGCGGCCACCAGGTCCACGGTCCGGCGGATCTCCTCGGCGGCGTCGACCTCCTCGCCCGGCGCGGCCTTGACCCCGCCGACGTCGACCACGTCGGCCCCCTCCGCCACGACCCGGTCCACCCGCTCGACGGCGGCGGCCAGCTCGTAGGTGGCGCCGCGGTCGTAGAACGAGTCCGGCGTGCGGTTGACGATCGCCATGACGACCAGTGCGCCGTCGGGGACGTCGAGCCGGCCCAGTCGCAGCACCCGTTCCTCCGTCCCCGCAGCCGGTGTGGTGGAGTCAGCCAACCAGACCACCGTGAGGGAGGACGTGCGATGGCGCAGACCACCGTGGACGGCGTCGAGGGCGTGCAGGGGCTCGTCGGGCAGCACCTGGGCCACAGCGACTGGGTGGAGGTCACCCAGCAGCAGGTCGACCGGTTCGCCGAGGCGACCGGTGACCACCAGTGGATCCACGTCGACCCGGAGCGGGCGAAGCGGGAGAGCCCGTTCGGCGGCCCGATCGCCCACGGCTACCTGACGCTGTCGCTCATCCCCGCGCTGCTGCCGCAGATCATCGACATCACCGGCTTCCGCATGGGCGTCAACTACGGCACGGAGAAGGTGCGCTTCCCCTCCCCGGTGCCGGTGGGCAGCCGCGTGCGCGCCGGCGCCGCGCTCGCCTCCGCGACGCCCTTCGACGGCGGGATCACGATGAACATCGACGTCACCGTCGAGGTCGAGGGCGGGTCCAAGCCGGCGATGGTCGCCACCGTCGTCTACCGCCGCTACCTCTGAGGCGGGCACTCCCGCGGACCTGCCCGGGGCACGTCCGCGGGAGTGCCCGTCAGGCGACGATCGCCTGGTTGACGAGGGCGCGCAGGTAGGCGCGGATCGGCAGGGTCGACGACGGCAGCAGCTGCGTGAAGAACGTGACGACGACGTCCTCCACCGGGTCGACGTAGAACGCCGTGGACGCCGCCCCGCCCCAGCTGTAGTCGCCCACGCTGGCCACGCCGCCGTAGCGCACCGGGTCGATCACCATCGAGAAGCCCAGGCCGAAGCCCACCCCGCGCAGCGGCGTCTCGGCGAACAGCGGCCGGCCGAAGGTCTCCAGGTCCGCGCCGCCGGGCAGGTGGTTGCGGGTCATGTGCGCGATCGTGCGGGGGCCGAGCAGCCGGCCGCCGTCGAACGACCCGCCGCGGCGGAGCATCTCGGCGAAGCGCACGTAGTCGGCGGCGGTGCCCACCAGCCCGCCGCCGCCGGAGAGGAACGCCGGCTTCGACAGCGCCGCGGCGCCCATGGTGTCCAGCGGCGCGAACCCGGTGGCCGCCCCGCCGGGCTGCCCGGGGACGGCGGCGTAGAGGCGGGCCAGCGAGGCGGGGTCGTCGTCCTCGCGCAGGCCGAAGGAGGTGCCGGTCATGCCGAGGGGACCGAAGACCCGCTCCTGGAAGAACACGTCGAGGGTCTGCCCGGACACCACCTCGACCAGCCGGCCGAGGACGTCGGTGGAGACGCCGTAGTTCCACTCCGAGCCGGGCTGGAAGACCAGCGGCACCGACGCCCACTGCCGGCACACCTCGGCGGAGTCGGCGCCGGGCGGGGTGCCCCACTCGTGGCCCATCGCGCGGTACACGGCGTCGACCGGGTGGGCGTGGTGGAAGCCGTAGGTCAGACCCGAGGTGTGGGTGAGCAGGTGCCGGATCCGGATCGGCTCGACCTGCGGCTGGGTGACCGGCTTCTGCGCCGAGCCCGCGACGTAGACCCGCGTCTCGGCGAACTCGGGCAGCCACCTGGCGATCGGGTCGGTGAGCTCGAAGGCGCCCTCCTCGTACAGCATCATCGCCGCCACCGAGGTCACCGGCTTGGTCATCGAGAAGATCCGCCAGCGGGTGTCCTCCTCCACCGGCAGGCCGCTCTCGACGTCGCGCATCCCGGCACGGCCCACGTGCGCCAGCCGTCCCCTGCGGGACACCGTGACGAGGAAGCCGGGCAGCTGCCCGTCGTCCACCCAGCGGGCCAGCCGCCGGTCGAGGCGCTGGAGCCGGGCGGGGTCGAGCCCCACCTCGGCCGGGTCGGTGTCCAGGGCCAGTCCGCTGCTCACGCGCTCCTCCGTCCTGCGCCGTCCGCCCGTCGGGCGGCGCCTGCCCGGGCATCCTCACCCACGCGGAGGTGGGCGCGGTCACAGGGGGCAGGCGCCGCCCCGGCGGCGGGAGGTCACACCGGGACGTTGCCGGCGGCCTTCTTCAGGTTCGAGCCGGCGGTCACCTTCACCGTGTTGGCGGCGGGGATGTCGATCGACTCGCCGGTCTGCGGGTTGCGGCCGGTGCGCGCCGAGCGCTGGGTCCGCTCGACGGTCAGCAGGCCGGAGACGGCGACCTTCTCGCCGCGGGTGATCGCCTCGACGAGCTCCTCCTGGAGGCCGTTGAGGACGGCGTCCACGGTGGAGCTCGGCACGTCGGCGCGCTTGGCGATGGCGGAGACGAGTTCGGCCTTGTTCACGGGGATCCTCTCGTGGTGTCGCGACCGCGCGGTCTCGGCGGGCCGCGTCCGGTGTGCCGCCGCGCTGCGCGACGGCCGCCCCGGGCGGGCGCCCGGGGGGACGGACCGGTGCCCTTCGGGGCGGTCCGGCCCGGGGCACCGTGTCACGTCCGCGGGGGATCTGGCCAGTCCAGGGCGTCGTCGCCACCCGGCCGGGCACCCGGCGCACCCGCCGGCCCGGCCCTCCTGCAGGGCCCGTCGCGAGCTCGCGAGCGGCGGGGGGCAGGAGGGTCCTTCACCTAGCGTGGGCCGCGTGCCGCAGCTCCCCGGGACCGACCTGACCGTCAGCGACCTGTGCCTCGGCGGCAACGTCTTCGGCTGGACCGCCGACGAGGCGACGTCGCACGCCGTCCTCGACCGGTTCGTCGACGCCGTCCCCGGCACGCAGCGCCCGTTCGTCGACACCGCCGAGATGTACGGCGACGGCCGCTCCGAGCAGATCCTCGGCGGCTGGATGGCCGGGCGCGGCCTGCGCGACCGGGTGGTGGTGGCCACGAAGGCCTCCCCCCAGCAGAAGGCGCACCCGCTGGCGGCCGGCGAGATCCGCGAGGCCGCCGAGCGCTCCCTGCGCAACCTGCGGACCGACCGCATCGACCTCTACTACGCGCACTACGACGACGGGTCGACGCCGCTGGAGGAGACGCTCACCGCCTTCGACGAGCTGGTGCGCGCGGGCAAGGTGCTGCACGTCGCGGCGTCGAACTACTCGCCGCAGCGGCTCACCGAGGCGCTCGAGACCTCCGAGCGGCTGGGCCTGACCCGCTACGTGGCCCTGCAGCCGCACTACAACCTGGTGGAGCGGGCGGTCTACGAGGACGGGCTGCGCGACGTCGTCGCCGACCACGGACTGGGCTGCCTGCCCTACTTCGCGCTGGCCAAGGGCTTCCTGACCGGCAAGTACCGGGCCGGCGAGCGCGTCGACTCCCCGCGCGCCCGGGGTGCGGCCGCCTACGTCGGCGAGCGCGGCGACCGGGTGCTGGCGGCGCTCTCGGAGGTGGCCTCCGCGCACGGCGTGACACCGGCCGCGGTGGCGCTGCGCTGGCTGGCCGACCGGCCGACCGTCACCGCCCCCATCGCCAGCGGCCGCGACGTCGACCAGCTCGCCGACCTGCTGCCGATGCAGGACCTGGTCCTCACCGACGACGAGCACGCCGCCCTGACGGCCGCCAGCGCCTGACGAGGGCCTCCTTCAGCGGGCGGCGGCGGCCGAGGCGAGGTCCTCGACCCGCACCAGCCCGAGCACCGCGCCGGCGGTGTCGGTGCAGACGACGGGGTCGAAGCGCTGGGCG
Source organism: Geodermatophilus dictyosporus (assembly GCF_900115505.1). Classification (GTDB taxonomy): domain Bacteria; phylum Actinomycetota; class Actinomycetes; order Mycobacteriales; family Geodermatophilaceae; genus Geodermatophilus; species Geodermatophilus dictyosporus. The sequence continues at coordinate 88,004 of NZ_FOWQ01000003.1, forward strand.
GGGGGCCGGGTCAGCGCCCGGTGCAGGGTCTCGGGGACGCCGTCGCCGCGGTGCGCCCGCAGCGACACCGCGGCGGTGTGCACGGCGCCGGTGCGCGGGTCGGCCAGCCGCAACGCCAGCGGCGCACCCGACGGGTCGACCAGGACCACCGGCGGCACGCCCGGCGTCGGCTCGGTCGCCTCCACCTGGCGCACCGGGCGCAGCAGGCCCGCGACGGTGTCGGCCACCCCGGAGCGCGCGGTCTGCGCCCGCACCAGCGCGGCCACCTCGGGGTGCAGCGGCGTGAAGCCGGACGCCGGGCGCCCGAGCAGCCAGCCCTGCGCCAGCGGGAGGCCCAGGCGGCAGACGGCGGCCAGCTCACCGCGGGTCTCGACGCCCTGCGCGAGCAGCCAGGAGTCGGTCCGGCCGGTCAGTCCGGAGAGCACCTCGGCGATGGCCTGGCGCACCGGGTCGGCGTCGAGCCCGGCGACCAGCGACCGGTCCAGCGCCACGAGGTTCGGCCGCAGGGCGGCGATCCGGCCCAGTCCCGACCAGCCGCCGCCGGTGTCGTCGAGGGCCACCAGGGCGCCGCGGGCCCGCAGCGCGGCCACCTGCACGCGCACCGCTGCGGGGTCGGCCACCACCTCGTGCCCGGTCAGGCCCAGGACGACGCCGCGCAGGTCCGGCCGCCCGGCCAGCACCGCCTGCACCGGCCGGCTGCCGAGCAGGTGCGGCGCGACGTTGACGACGAGGAAGGTGTCGTGGGGCAGCCGGTCGACCGCGGCCAGCGCCCGGTGCAGCGCGAGGGCCTGCAGCTCGGCGGCCACCCCGGCGTCGGCGGCCGCGGCGAACCAGACCTCGGGCCCGGCGGTGCCCGGGAAGCGGGACAGCGCCTCGTACCCGGCCACGCGGGCGCGCGCGAGGTCGACGATCGGCTGGAAGACGATGCCCAGGTCGGCGGGGTCGGCCAGCAGCGGCCGGCAGTCCGGCAGGCGCGAGGTGAGGGTGCCCGGCATGCTCCGGGTGGTCGTCGACCCCGGCGTCGCGCTTGACGAGGCGGGGGCGGAGGATCACCCGGTCGGGGGACCACGCCACCGGACGCACTCGTCCGTATCCCGGGCGCCGCGTGGCACCATGATCCGCTGCGGCCGCCCGGGCCGCGCGTGCACGAGGAGGGGTCGTGTCCGTCCCCGTGCCGTTGCAGGGTCCCGGTCTGCTGCACGACGCCCACCGCGTCGCCGCGGCCCGCCGCCTGCTGGTCGAGGTGCCCGGCCCGGCGGCCTACGACCGGCTCTCCGGCCTGGCCGCCCGGCTGCTGGGCGCCGCCCACGCCAAGGTCACCCTGTTCACCGACCAGGACACCGTCGTCGGGGGCCACGGCCTGCCGCCCGGTGTCGTCGGCGGTCCGGCGCTGCTGACCGGCGAGCTGTCCGCGCAGGTGGTCCGGGAGGGGCGGGTGCTGGTCGTGCCGGACGGCCGCACCGACGAGCGCGTGGCGCAGTTCCCGGCCGTCACGTCCGGTGCAGTCGTCTCCTACCTCGGCGCGCCCCTGGTCTCGGCGTCGGGCCGGGTGGTCGGCGCGCTCGCCGTCTACGACACCACCCCCCGGGCGTGGCACGACGACGACGCCGCCCTGCTCGAGCACCTGGCCTCCTCGGTGGTCGCCGAGCTGGAGCTGTCGGCGGCCCGCTCGGCGATCGGTGCCTCGCTGGCCCGCCTCGACGTCGCCCTGGAGGCCAGCGAGGTCGGCATCTGGGAGCACGACCGGCGCAGCGGCGTGGTGTCGTGGGACGAGCGCTGCGCGGCGGTGCACGGCCTCGAGGGCGCCCAGGAGTTCACCGACGTCGACCAGTTGCTCGCCGAGCGGATCCACCCCGACGACCACGCCGCCGTCCGGGAGGCGATGGCCGAGGCGTTCACCGGGTCGGGCGAGTACGTCGTGGAGTGCCGGGCGCTGCACGCCACCGGCGGGGTCCGCTGGACGGTGTCGCGCGGGCGGGTGGTGCGCGACGTCCACGGTGAGGCGGTGCGGGTGCTCGGCACCGTCGTCGACGTCACGGAGGCCCGCGAGCAGGCCGACCGCCGGATGGCCGCGGTGCAGCGCGCGGCGGCGGTGGCCGAGGTGGCCGCGGAGCTCGCCAACGCGACGGCGCTGTCCCAGCTGGCCGAGATCGCGCTGCGCGGCGCGCGGGTGCTGGGCGCGTCGTCGAGCGCGCTGGCCGCCTTCGACCGCGACGGCACCCTGCGGCTGCACCTCGGGCAGCAGCTGGCCGACACCGTGGCCGCGGCCGCCGCCGAGGCCGACGTCGAGGTGGACCTGACCGAGCGGGGCGTCGTCGTCGAGCTCGACGACGAGCTGCCCACCCAGTACGCGGCCCACCACGGCGAGCGGTTCCTGTTCGCCGACCTCGACGAGGCGGTCGCGCGCTTCCCGCGGATGGCCGAGGTCGGCCCGGCGCTGGGCGTGCGTGCGATGGCCGCGCTCCCGCTGCGCGTCGAGGGCCGGCTGCTGGGCAGCTTCGTCGTCGTCTGGGACACCGGCCACGCCTTCGCCGACACCGACGCCGAGCTGCTCGACGCGCTCACCGCGCAGATCGCCACCAGCGTCTCCCGCATGCGCTCCCGCGCCGAGCGGGCCGCGGCCGAGGCCGAGCTGCTGGCGGCCAACCGGCGGCTGCAGCTGCTCGCCGAGGCCGGGCAGGTGCTCTCGGGCAGCCTCGACATCACCGAGCAGCTCGACCGCCTCGCCGACCTGGTCGTGCCCGCGCTGGCCGACTGGTGCTGGATCGTCGTCACCGAGGAGCAGGGCCGGCTGCAGGAGGTGGCCTGGTCGCACCGCGACCCGGCCCGCCGCGAGGACGTCGCCACCTACGTGCGGGCGATGGTGCCCGGGATGAGCGACGAGCACGCCGCCCGCGTGGTGACCCGTACCGGCCGGCCGCTGGTCGTGCCCGACCTGGACCCCGAGCGGATCGCCCGCTCGCTGCCCGACCTCGCCGACCGGGAGACCCTGCTGCGGCTGGAGCCGCGGTCGGCGCTGATCGTGCCGCTGGTCGCCCGCGGGCACGTCATCGGCGCCCTGGGCACGGCCAACGGCGGCGAGCGCGGCCCGCACACCCCCGAGGAGCTGGAGACGGCGCTCGAGGTGGGCCGCCGCGCCGGGCTGGCGCTGCAGTCGGCCCGCCTGTACGCCCAGCAGCGCGACCTGGCCGAGGTGCTCCAGCACAGCATGCTGACCGCGCCGCCCCGGCCCCCGGGCTGCGAGATCGTCGTCCGCTACCGCCCGGCGTCCGAGGGCGCCGAGATCGGCGGCGACTGGTACGACGCCTTCGTCGAGGCCGGCGGGCACACGGTCCTGGCCATCGGCGACGTCGTCGGCCACGACCGGCACGCCGCCGCCACCATGGGTCAGCTGCGGGGGCTGCTGCGCGGCATCGCCTACGCCGGCGACCCCTCCCCGGCCGAGGCGCTCACCCGGCTGGACCGGGCGGCGGTGGGGCTGGACCTGGGGGCCATGGCGACGGCCGTCGTCGCGCGGCTCGAGCGGCACCCCGGGCAGCCGGCGCTGCTGCGCTGGTCGAGCGCCGGGCACCCGCCCCCGGTGGTCGTCGACCCCGACGGCGGCGTCCGCCCGCTCGATCCCGGCCACGCCGACCTGCTCCTCGGTGTCGACCCCGACCGGCCGCGCACCGACTGCACCTCCGTCCTGCCGGTGGGCAGCACGGTGCTGCTGCACACCGACGGGCTGGTCGAGCGGCGCGACCGCGACCTCGACGCGGGCAGCGCCGAGCTGGTCGCGGTGCTGCACGACGCGGCCGGCCTGCCGCTGGAGGAGCTGTGCGACCGCGTGCTCGCGCGGCTGTTCCTGCCCGACGCCGAGGACGACGTCGCGCTGCTCGCCGTCCGGGTGCTCTGACACCGCGGTCCTCCGGACCGCGCACCGCGACCTCCCGCACCGCAGCGCGTCCGACCTGACCGCCCACCGTCGGGGAGGACGCGCGACGATCGGGTCACCTGGTCGTCGCCAGCCTCCTCAGGCCTCGGTGACCTCGTAGGTGTGGCCCGCCGCGCGCAGCCGGTCGACGAGCACGCCGTCCAGCGCGGTCGCCGGGGTGAGCGAGCCGGCGCGGTCGGGCAGCCGGTCCCCGTCGAGCGCCAGGCCCAGGGCGACCTCGCCGAGCATCACCGACGTCGCCTTGTAGCCGGGGTCGCCGGGGCCGGCCGCGGTCGCCCGGTAGCGCCGCCCGCCCTCGGTGGAGGCGTCGACGGCCATCCGGAAGAAGCCCTTCTCCCGGGCCGCCTCCGACGGGCCGCTCCCGGGCGCGGGCAGCACCCGGTCGAGCAGCGCGCGGGTGGGCGCGAACGCGAGCGCGCCCAGCCCGGCGGCCAGGCCGGTGGTGATGCCGGCGGCGGTGAGCGCCCCGGGAAGGCCGCGCCCGGCGCTCATCGACTCCCCGTAGCGCAGGTCCCGGCCGTAGGACCACTCCTGCAGCGCGTTGCTGCGCCGCACGATCCGGGTGTTGAACGGCGCCATGACGAACGGGGCGGTCCACCGGCCGTCGGCGGCCAGGGCCGGCGGGGCGGCGTCCGGGGGCTGCCGGGTGCCGGGCTCGGCGGCGCGGTCGGGGGAGAGCGCGTAGGGGTCGCCGATCAGCCGGCGCAGCGCCCGGTCGGTGGCCATCGCCTCGACCTGGCCCCGCATGGAGGCGACCGTGCCGCCGCTGACCCCGCCGCGGGCGCTCGCGACCAGCCGGACGTCGGTGAGCCCGCCGGCACCGTCCTCGCGCGCCCGCTCGGCGAGCAGGAACACCGACAGGTCGGAGGGGATCGAGTCGTAGCCGGCGGCGTGCACGATCCGCGCGCCGGACTCCCGGGCGAGGGCGTCGAACCGGTCGATCGCCTCGCGGACGAAGAGCACCTCGCCGGTGAGGTCGGCGTAGTGGGTGCCGGCCCGGGCGCACGCCTCGACGACCGGCAGGCCGTACCGGGCGTAGGGCCCCACGGTGGTCACCAGCACGCGGGTGCTCCCCGCCAGCCGGGCCAGTGACGCCGGGTCACCGGTGTCGGCCTCCAGCAGCGGCCAGCGCCGTCCCGCCGCCGGCAGCTCCGCCGCGGCCGCGGTCAGCTTCTCCCGCGACCGGCCGGCCAGCGCGACGCGCAGGTCGGGCGGCGCGGCCTCGGCCAGGTACCGGGCCACCAGCCGGCCGACGAAGCCGGTGGCACCGAGGAGGACGACGTCGTGCTCGCGGTCGGGCTGGCTCACGGGCCCATCCTCGCCGTCCCCCGTCGGCCCGCGCGACCGCGGCCGGCTCGCGGTGGCACCGGCCACCCGCCACGCTGGCCTCCTGCCACCCACCCAGCGCCGCAGGAGGCACCGTGGCCGTACGCCCGCCGGACGAGACCGAGGTCGCCGCGCTCGCCTCCTCGTGGGGCATGCACCCCGACGAGGCGCAGGTGGCCGCCTACACCCCGCTGGTCGCCGCGTTCCTCACCTCCTACGACGCCGTCGAGGAGCTGTACGCCGGGGTCGCCCCGCAGCCGCCCGCGGACCGGTCGGGCACCCGGCCCGACGACGCGGACAACCCGCTCGGCGCCTGGTACGTGCGCACGGAGGTCCGCGGCGCGGCCGACGGACCCCTGGCGGGCCGGACGGTGGCGGTCAAGGACAACGTGGCGGTGGCCGGCGTGCCGATGACCAACGGCAGCCACACCGTCGAGGGCTTCGTGCCGGCCCGGGACGCCACCGTGGTGACCCGCCTGCTCGACGCCGGCGCCACCGTCACCGGCAAGTCCGTCTGCGAGGACCTCTGCTTCTCCGGCGGCAGCCACACCTCCGTCAGCGGCCCGGTGCGCAACCCCTGGGACCCCACCCGCACGACCGGCGGCAGCTCCAGCGGCAGCGCCGCGCTGGTCGCGGCGGGCGAGGTCGACCTCGCGCTGGGCGGCGACCAGGGCGGGTCGATCCGCATGCCGGCGGCCTTCTGCGGCATCGTCGGGCACAAGCCCACGCACGGCCTGGTCCCCTACACCGGCGCCTTCCCGATCGAGACGACCCTCGACCACCTCGGCCCGATGACCCGCACGGTGGCCGACGCCGCGGCGGTGCTGGACGTCCTCGCCGGCCGGGACGGCGAGGACCCCCGGCAGCCGGCCGACCTGGCGCCCGACGCCTGCGCCGCCGCCCTCGGCGGGGACGTCGCGGGGCTGCGGGTCGGCGTGGTCGCCCAGGGCTTCGGCTGGGCGGAGCTGTCCGAGGACGGCGTCGACGACACGGTGCGCGCGGCCGCGAGGCGGCTGGGCGAGCTGGGCATCGAGGTGGTCGACGTCGACCTGCCGTGGCACCGGCACGCGCTGCACGTCTGGAACGTCATCGCCACCGACGGCGCGACCGTGCAGATGATCGAGGGCAACGGGTACGGCCACAACTGGGAGGGTCGCTACGACCCCGAGCTGGTCGCCCACTACGGACGGCGGCGCCGGGAGACCGCCGACCGCTGGTCGCCCACGGTCACCGCGGTCGCGCTCACCGGCCGCTGGTCGCGGGAGCGGGAGCAGGGCCGGCACTACGCGATGGCGCAGAACCTCGCCGCGGAGGTCCGCCGGCACTACGACGAGGCGCTGGCCGACGTCGACCTGCTGGTGATGCCCACCGTGCCGATGGTCGCCCGGCCGATCCCGGCGCCCGACGACCCGCTCGAGGTCCGGGTGGCCCGCGGCCTGGAGATGATCGTCAACTGCGCGCCGTTCGACGTCAGCGGGCACCCCGCCACCAGCGTCCCCGCCGGGCTGTCCGAGGGCCTGCCGGTCGGGATGATGCTGGTCGGCCGCCGGTTCGCCGACGCCACCTGCCTCCGGGTGGCGCACGCCTTCGAGCAGCTCGTCGGCGGCTTCCCGTCCCCGCCCGCCCGCTGACCGGCGGGGTCAGCGGGCGCGGCGGCGCAGCCTGCGGCGTCCGTCGGGACGTCCCGGGCGCTCCCGCGCCAGCCGGCTGCGGGCGCGCCCGGGCAGGTCGACGGCGACCGGGGCCTCCCAGCCGCGCCACACCGACAGCACCCGCAGCGCCGCGACCAGCACGATGACCACCAGCGCCACGGGGATCGGGTCGAGCCCGACCGGGCCGGCGAGCACCGTCAGCGCGGTGGCGCCCAGGAGCGCGGCGACCGCGTTGTAGGGGCCCGGCTGCACGATGTCGGCCCGCTGCGCGAGCAGCACGTCGCGGATCACCGCCCCGCCCACGGCGGTCAGCGTGCCGATGAACACCACCGAGGCGCTGGGCAGCCCGGCGAGCTGGGCCTTCTGCGCGCCGATGACGGTGAACAGGCCGAGGGTGATCGCGTCGAGCACCACCAGCAACCGGGTCAGCCGCGACAGCCAGCCGGAGAAGTAGAAGGTGACCGCCGCGGTGATCGCCACGGCCGGCAGGTAGCTCGGGTTCGTCAGCGCCACCGGCGGCCCGGCGGCCAGCAGCACGTCGCGGACCAGCCCGCCGCCGAGCCCGCCGGTGACGGCCAGCAGCAGCACGCCGGAGACGGCGAAGCCCTCGCGCGCGGCCAGCAGGCCGCCGGTGAGGGCGCCGACAACGATCGCGGCGAGGTCGACCGCCGCCGGGACGTGCAGGGTCTCGGCGGCCGCGGCGAGGGTGCTCACGAGTACCCATCCTCCCGCCCGCCGGGCACCCCGGACCCCGCTCACCCTCGCGGGGGAGGCCGGCCGCGCCGGGGTGGACCGGCGGGCCCCGTCGGCCGATGAGGGGACATGAGCCGCAGCAGGCAAACCAGGACCGGGGGCACCCGGCTGTTCGCCGCCTACGCCGCGGCCAGCCTGGTGCCGGTGGTCGTGCTGGGCGCCGTGCTCGCCGCGGGCATCCGCCAGGACGCCGTCGACCGCGCGCTGGAGTACGGCCGCGCCCAGGCCGCCGTCGTCGAGGAGATGGCGATCGGCCCGGCGCTGCGCGGCCAGGACCTCCGCACCGGCCTCACCCAGGCCGAGCGCGAGCGCCTCTCGGCGGCCACCGACCTGGCCGTGTTCCGCGGGTCGATCCTGCGGCTGCGGCTGCGCGACTTCTCCGGCACGGTGCTCTTCGCCGACGACGGCGCCGTCGGGGAGGTCGGCTCGCTGCCCGACTACCCCGGCGGCGAGGACGTCGTCCCGAGCACCGGCCCGGCCTTCACCCTCGCGGCGGCCGGCGGCACGGACGTGGCGCTGCTCGACGGCGACGGCCTGGCCGTCGGACGGGTGATCCGCGTGCTGCAGCCCATCGTGGCCGACACCTCCGGGCGCTCGATCGGCGTCCTCGAGCTGCTGCTGCCCTACGACACGGTCGCCGCCGAGGTGGAGGCGGCCACCACGCGCACGTACTGGCGGCTGGGCGCGGGCCTCGGCGTCCTGTACCTGGTGATCGGTGCGATCAGCTGGTCGACCACCCGGCGGCTGCGCCGGCAGGCCGCGCAGGCCGAGCACGACGCGCTGCACGACCCGCTGACGGGGCTCGCCAACCGTGAGCTGTTCGCCCGGCGGGTCGACGCCGAGCTGGGGCGCGGCACCCCGGGTGCGGTCGTCCTCGTCGACCTCGACCGGTTCAAGGAGGTCAACGACACCCTCGGCCACCACGCCGGCGACCAGCTGCTGCGCGAGGTGGGCACCCGGCTGTCGGCCACCGTGCGGGCGGGGGACACCGTGGCCCGCCTGGGCGGCGACGAGTTCGGCCTGCTGCTGCCCGGCCTGGACGCCGCCGCCGACGCGCGCGAGATCGTCGAGCGGGTCAGCGACGCGCTGGCGGCCGAGACCGTCGTCGACGGGGTCCCTCTCGCGGTGGAGGCCAGCTGCGGCATCGCCATGCACCCGGCCGACGCCGACGACGTCGAGACGCTGATGAGCTGCGCCGACGCGGCCATGTACCAGGGCAAGCGCGGCGCCAGCGGTGTCGTCGTCTTCGACCGGCGGTGCACCGCCCCCTCGGCGCACTCGCCGGCCCTGCAGCTCGAGGCCCGCCGCGGCCTGGAGGACGGCGACCTGCGGCTGCACTACCAGCCGCAGGTGGACCTGGCCACCGGCCGCACCGTCGGCGTCGAGGCCCTGCTGCGCTGGCAGCACCCCCGGCGCGGGCTGCTCGGCCCCGGCGAGTTCCTCCCCGCGCTGGAGCAGTCCGGCGTCATGGGCGCGCTCACCGAGTGGGTGCTGCACCGGGCGCTGGCCGACTGCGCCGCCTGGACCGCCGCGGGCGAGGACTGGACCGTGTCGGTCAACGTCTCGGTGCGCAACCTCGAGGCCCCCGGCTTCGCGGCCACGGTGGCCCGGCTGGCCGCCGCGGCCGGGGTGCCGCCCTCGAGGCTGCACCTGGAGGTCACCGAGACCGCGCTGCCGGCCGACCTCGCCGCCGCGTCGGCGTGCCTGGCCGACCTGGCCGCGCACGGCTTCGGCGCCGCGCTCGACGACTTCGGCGTCGGCTTCGCCAGCCTGTCGCACCTGCGCTCCCTGGCGCTCACCGAGGTCAAGGTCGACCGCGCGTTCGTCACCGGCGTCGACGCGCACGCAAAGGACGCCGCCGTCGTCCGGTCCCTGGTCGAGCTCGCGCACGGCCTGGGGCTGTCGGTCTGCGCCGAGGGCGTGGAGACGCCCGAGGTCGCCGACTGGCTGCGCTCGGTCGGCTGCGACCGCGCCCAGGGCTGGCACTTCTCCCGGCCGCTGCCGTGGCCGGAGCTCACCCGCGCGGCCGACCTCGTGCCCGCACTCCCCGTGGAGGTCCTCCCGTGACCCGCTCTCCCCGTGCCCTCGCCGGCGCCGCCGTCCTCGTCGCCGTGCTGGCCACGGCCGGGTGCGACGGGGCCAACCACGCCGCCGAGGCGGCGGGGCCGGCCGTGGCCCTCGACGAGGCGCTGCACGCCGCGCTGCCCGAGGACGTGCGGGAGGCCGGCGTCCTCACCGTGGCCAACGACCCCTCCTACCCGCCGGCGTCGTCCTTCGGCCCCGACGGGCGCACGATCGTCGGCTTCGAGCCCGACCTGGGCGCCGCGCTGGGCGACCTGCTCGGCGTGGAGGTGCGCTTCGAGGCCTCGCCCTTCGACACGCTCCTCGACGACCTCGCCGCCGACCGGTTCGACCTGGTGATGAGCGCGGTCACCGACACCGCCGAGCGCGAGCAGCAGGCCGACTTCGTCAACTACTTCCGCGCCGGCTCCTCGATCGTCGTGGGCCGGGGCAACCCGCTCGGCGTCCACGACCTGGCCGGGCTGTGCGGCCGCAGCGTCGCCGTCGAGGCCGGGACCGTGCAGGTGGGGCTGCTGGAGCGGGCCCAGGCCCGGTGCGCGCTGCGCATCGACGTCCAGCAGGTGCCCACCAACGACGACGCGCTGCTCGAGCTGCGCACCGGCCGCGCCGACGCCGTCGTCGCCGACTACCCGCCGGCGGTGTTCGTCACCACCGACCCGCGCACCCAGAACAGCTACCAGCTGGTGTCCGACACCCAGTACGAGCCGGGCCTCTACGGCATCGCCGTCGCCCCGGACCGCACGGAGCTGCGCGACGTCCTCACCACCGCGCTGCAGCGGCTGGTCGACGACGGCGTCTACCAGGAGCTGCTCGACCGCTGGGAGGTCGGCCACGGCGCCGTCGACGCGGTGACCGTCAACGGCGCCCTGCCGGCGGGGTGACCGACCCCGGCCGTCACTGGGCCGGGGGGACGGCCAGCGTCACCGCGGTGTCCCCCTTCGTGCGGCCGGCGGTGTCCTCGCGGTGCGTGGCCTCCTGCCGCAGGACCTCCTCGTCGAGGATCGCGGCCTGCTTCCAGGCGTGCGGGATGCCGAAGCCGTCGACCAGCGTCACCGCGTGCGGCCGCAGCTCGCCGAGCAGCGCGTTCACCGTCGCGGTGAGCGCCTTCGAGCGGGCCGGGGTGAGGTGGCCGTGCTCGAGCAGCCAGCCCTTGTCGGCCTCCAGCGTCGACAGCGCGTAGAGGTCGCACACCGCCTCCAGCAGCGCCCGCGCGTCGGGGTCGGGGGTGCGCTCGATGCCGGCGACGAAGGCCTCCAGCACGATCCGGTCGACGTGCGTCTGCGCCGTCCGCAGGACGTGGTCCTGCACGCTGTTGAAGACGTCGAAGGGGTCCATCCCGTCGGTCGACGCGTTGCGGCGCAGCCGGCGGATCGCACCCTCGAGCGTGTGCCGCTCGCGGGCCTCGAACACCTTCAGCTGCCAGCCGCGGTCGCGCAGCGGCACGTCCTCGTCGCGGCCGGGCACGGCGTCGACCAGCCGGGCGATCAGCCCGCGGGCCGCCGTCCGCTCCAGCACGGTCTCGCGGACCAGGTCGGCGACGAAGGCGACCCGGCCCCAGCCGTCGAGGGAGCCGAACGCGTCGCGGTAGCCGGTGAGCAGGCCCTTGGCCACCAGCTGCAGCAGGACGGTGTTGTCGCCCTCGAAGGTGGTGAACACGTCGGTGTCGGCCCTGAGCTGGGGCAGCCGGTTCTCCGCCAGGTAGCCGGCCCCGCCGCAGGCCTCGCGGCAGGTCTGGATGGTGCGGGTGGCGTGCCAGGTCTGCGCCGCCTTGAGCCCGGCCGCGCGCGACTCGAGCTCGCGCTGGGCGGCCTCGTCGACCTCCTCGCCGCGCTCGTGCACCGCCGTGTGCAGGTCGTGCATCCGGCCGACCAGCTCCTCCTGCGCGAAGGCGAACGCGTAGGAGGTGGCCAGGGCGGGCAGCAGCTTGCGCTGGTGGACCAGGTAGTCGTTGAGGACGACCTCCCGGTCGCGGCCGGGCGCGGTGAACTGCCGCCGCACGTCGCCGTAGCGGACGGCGACGTCGAGGGCGACCCGCGTGGCCGCGCTCGCCGAGCCGCCGACGCTGACCCGCCCGCGCACCAGCGTGCCGAGCATGGTGAAGAAGCGGCGGGTCTCGTTCTCGATGTCGGACGTGTAGGTGCCGTCGGGTGCGACCTGGCCGTAGCGGTCGAGCAGCGCCTCGCGCGGGAGTCGCACGTGGTCGAAGGACAGCCGCCCGTTGTCGACGCCCAGCAGGCCGGCCTTGGGCCCGTCGTCGCCGATGGTGACGCCGGGGCAGGGGGTGCCGCGCCCGTCGCGGATCGGCACCAGCCACGCGTGCACGCCGCGGCCCTCGCCCCCGGTGACCAGCTGTGCGAACACCACCGCCATCCGGCCGTCCCTGGCCGCGTTGCCGATGTAGTCCTTGCGGGCGGCCTCGTGCGGGGTGTGCAGGTCGAAGGTCTGCGTGTCGGGGTCGTAGGTGCAGGTGGTGCGCAGCTGCTGGACGTCGGAGCCGTGGCCGGTCTCGGTCATCGCGAAGCAGCCGGGCAGGTCGAAGCTCATGATGTCGCGCAGGTACGCCTCGTGGTGCCGCCGCGTCCCGAGCAGCTGGACGGCGCCGCCGAACAGCCCCCACTGGACGCCGGCCTTGACCATGAGCGACAGGTCGCCGTGGGCCAGCATCTCGATCGCGGTGACCGAGCCGCCGGCGTCGGCCTGCCCGCCGTACTCGACCGGGAAGCCGAGGGAGACCCGGCCCGTGGCGGCCAGCTCGGCGGTCAGCCGGGTGACCCGCTCGCGGGCCTCCTCCACCGACTCGCCGTGGACCGGGGCGTACCCGGGGCCGCTCAGCTGCTCGCGGGCGTCGCGGCGCACGTGCGCCCAGCGCCCGTCGAGCACCTCCTGGAGGCGGGCGGGGTCGACGGTGGTCGGGAGGGTGGCGGTCACGACGTCTCCTCGGTCTCGGAGGGGGTGCGGGGCAGGAGTCCGGAGAGACCGGCCCAGGCGAGGTCGGTGAGGTGGGTGGCGAGGTCGGCCCGCGGCATCGGGCGGTCGGCCCGCAGCCACCAGTCGGCGGCGGAGCGGACCATCCCGACCACGCCGTGACCCCAGGGGGCCGCGGCGGCCGGGTCGCGGCCGGCCTGCCGGAGGGCGGCGGCCACGAGGGTGGCGGCCTGGTCGCCCACGAGGTCCGACAGCGTGCTGACCGGGTCGGCGTCCACCGGCCGGTCGAGGAAGGGGTGGGCGACGACGAAGCGGTAGAGCTCGGGGTCGGCCTCGATGAAGGCGAGGTAGGTCTCGACCGCCGCGGTGAGCACCTCGCGCGGGTGGCCGGTGCCACGCGTGGCCGCGCGCAGCCGCCCGGTCAGCTGCCCGGCCACCCGGGCGCAGACGGCGACGTAGAGCTCGCTGCGGTCGGCGAAGTGCCGGTAGACGACGGTCTTGCTGGTGCCCGCCTCCGCCGCGATCTCCTCCATGCCGACGCCGGCGCCGCACCGGCCGACGGCGGCGACGGTCGCGTCCACGATCTGCTCGCGGCGGGCGCGGCGGTGCTCGTCCCACCGGGAGCTGCGCCGGTCCCGCCGGGGCGCCGTCTCCGTGTTCACGTTACTCACAGTACCGTGTACCGTCGGTACCGGCCACGACGTCGACCGCTCGTGCGCGAGACGCGAACCACGGACCCCCGGAGGTCACCGATGAGCTCACCCCAGCCCCGCCGGGCCGCCGTCCTCGGCGGCAACCGCATCCCCTTCGCCCGGTCGAACGGCGCGTACGCGCAGGCGTCCAACCAGGACATGCTCACCGCGACCCTCGACGGCCTGGTCGCCCGCTTCGGCCTGCAGGGTGCGCAGGTGGGCGAGGTGGTCGCCGGCGCGGTCCTCAAGCACTCGCGCGACCTCAACCTCACCCGCGAGGCCGTGCTCGGCTCGCGGCTGTCGGCGGTCACCCCCGCCTACGACGTCCAGCAGGCGTGCGGCACCGGGCTCGAGGCCGCCGTCCTGGTCGCCAACAAGATCGCGCTCGGCCAGATCGAGTCCGGCATCGCCGGCGGCGTCGACACGACGTCGGACGCGCCGCTCGCCGTGGGCGACGACCTCCGCCGCGCGCTGCTCGAGCTCGCCGGTGCCAAGACCCTGCAGCAGCGGCTGAGGGCGCTCGCGCGGATCCGGCCGGGCTCGCTCGTCCCGGAGGCCCCGCGCAACGCCGAGCCGCGCACCGGCCTGGCCATGGGGGAGCACCAGGCGATCACCACCCGCGAGTGGGGCATCAGCCGGGAGGACCAGGACGAGCTGGCCGTCCGCTCGCACCGCAACCTGGCCGCCGCCTACGACCGCGGCTTCCTCGACGACCTGGTCACCCCCTACCTGGGCCTCACCCGCGACCAGAACCTCCGGCCGGACACGACCGTCGAGAAGCTGGCGACGCTGGAGCCCGTCTTCGGCAGGCACGACCCCGCCGCCACGATGACCGCGGGCAACTCGACGCCGCTCACCGACGGCGCAGCGGCCGTGCTGCTGGCCTCCGACGAGTGGGCCGCCGAGCACGGCCTGCCGGTGCTCGCCCACCTCGTCGACGCGCAGACCGCCGCGGTCGACCACGTGCACGGCGGCGAGGGCCTGCTCATGGCGCCCGCGTACGCGGTGCCCGTGCTGCTCGCCCGCAACGGCCTGACCCTGCAGGACCTCGACTTCTACGAGATCCACGAGGCGTTCGCCGCCACCGTGCTCGCGACGCTCGCCGCGTGGGAGAGCCCGGCGTTCTGCAAGGAGAAGCTGGGCCTGGACGCCCCGCTCGGGGCGATCGACCGCGACCGGCTCAACGTCAACGGCTCGTCGCTGGCCGCCGGGCACCCCTTCGCCGCGACCGGCGGCCGGATCGTCGCCTCGCTGGCCAAGCAGCTGCACGAGGCGGGTCCGGGCAGGCGCGGCCTGGTGTCCATCTGCGCGGCGGGCGGCCAGGGCGTCGTCGCGATCCTCGAGTCCTGACCCTTCCCGTGCACTCCCGCGGGAGTGCACGTCCTCGGAGAGGAACACCCGTGAGCGACTGGTACACGACCTTCGCCAACTCCGGCGTCGGCGCCACCCTCGTCACGCAGCTCGGCCTGCCCCGGCCGGCCGTGCTGCGCCGGTACGAGCCGGGTCAGCCGCTGCTGCCCGGCCCGGCCGTCGTCGGGACGGCGGGGGAGGGCCGGCTGCGCGGGACGGTCACCGCCGTCCTGCGCGACGCCGGCGTGACGGTGCTGCCCCCGGTGGACGCCGACGGCGCCGAGGACGGCGAGCGGCCGGCCGCCGTGGTCCTCGACGCCACCGGCGTGACCGGCCCGGCGCAGCTGGCCGCGGCCCACGACCTGCTCGCCCCCGCCGTGCGGCGGCTGCGGCCGACCGGCCGGGTGGTCGTGCTCGGGAACCCGCCGGCCTCCGCCGACACCCCGGCGCAGGCCGCGGCCCGCCAGGCGCTCGAGGGGCTGGTCCGCTCGCTGGCCAAGGAGCTGCGCGGCGGGTCGACGGCCAACCTCGTCCTCGTGCCCGAGGGCGCCGGGGCCTCGGTCGCCGGCCCCCTGCGGTTCTTCCTCTCCGGGCGGTCGGCCTACGTCGACGGCCAGGTGCTCACCCTGTCACCGGCCGACGTCCCGGCCGGGGCGGACGAGGAGCGCCCGCTGGCCGGGAGGATCGCCGTCGTCACCGGTGCGGCGCGGGGCATCGGCGCGGCCATCGCCCGGGTGCTGTCGCGCGACGGGGCACACGTGGTCGCCGTCGACGTCCCCGCCGCCGGCGAGGCGCTCGCCGAGGTGGCCAACGAGGTCGGCGGGACGGCGCTCCAGCTCGACGTCACCGCGCCCGACGCCCCGCGGCGGCTGGTCGAGCACCTGCGCGAGCGGCACGGCGGGGTCGACGTCGTCGTGCACAACGCCGGCATCACGCGGGACAGGCTGCTGGTCAACATGGACGCCGCCCGCTGGAACGCGGTCATGGCGGTGAACCTCCAGGCGCAGCTGGACCTCACCCAGGCGCTGCTGGACGCCGACGGCGTGCTGCGGCCCGGGGCCCGGGTGGTGAGCGTGAGCTCGCAGTCGGGCATCGCCGGCAACCGCGGGCAGACCAACTACGCGGCGTCCAAGGCCGGCGTCATCGGCATGGTGCGGGCGTGGGCGCCGGGGTTCGCCGCGCGCGGGGCGACGATCAACGCCGTCGCGCCGGGCTTCATCGTCACCGAGATGACGGCGAGGATGCCGCTGGGCACCCGGGAGGTCGGGGCGCGGCTCAACTCGCTGCAGCAGGGCGGCCTGCCGGTGGACGTCGCCGAGGCCATCGCCTGGCTCGCCCAGCCGGGCGCGGCCGGCGTCAACGGCCAGGTGCTGCGGGTCTGCGGCCAGTCGCTGCTGGGGGCGTGATGACGACCACCGTGCTCGACGCCGCGCCGAACCTCGCGGCGCTGTACGCGAGGGCCGCCGTCACCGCGCGCGGCCGCGGTGGCGAGCTGCCCGACACGCACCTGGCCCGGCACGGGGTCGGCGTCGACCGGGACCACCTGGCCGGGTACGCGCGGGTCTGCGGGCTGCCGCTGGACGACGTGCTGCCGGCCACCTACCCGCACGTGCTCTCCTTCCCGCTGCAGATGGCGCTGATGAGCGACCGCTCGTTCCCGCTCGCGCTGCCCGGCATCGTGCACGTGCGCAACCGGGTCGAGGTCCTCGCCCCGGTCGGGGCCGCTGCGCCGCTGGACGTCGAGGTGTGGGCCGAGCGCCTGGCCCCGCACCGCGCCGGCGCCACGGTGGACCTGCTGGCCTCGGTGCGCGCGGGCGGCCGGGAGGTCTGGCGCTCGCGCTCGACCTACCTCTCCCGCGGCGGCCGGGCGCCCGAGGGGGCCGAGCCGGCCGACCTCGACCTCGAGGTGGACGAGCCGGCCCGGCCGACGGCCACCTGGCGGGTGCCCGACGACACCGGGCGCCGCTACGCGCGGGTCTCCGGCGACGTGAACCCCATCCACCTGTCGGGGCTGACGGCGAAGGCGTTCGGCTTCAAGCACGCCATCGCGCACGGCATGTGGACCAAGGCCCGCGTGCTGGGCGCGCTGGCCGGCCGGCTGCCCGAGGCGTTCGCCTACGACGTGCAGTTCCGCAGGCCGCTGTACCTGCCCTCGACGGTGCAGCTGGCCACGGCGCCCTCCGGCGCGGGCTGGGACGTCGCCGTCCGCAACGCCCGGTCGGGCACGGAGCACCTGGTGGGCACGGTCCGCCCGCTCTGATCGGCGGGCCGCGTCGGCGAGGCGTGAGCGGGCGGTCACGGACGCGCAACGATCACCGCCTCGACCTGCGGAACTGCTCCGGCCGGGCCAGGGTCGGCAGCGACGACGCCGACCGAGCCCCACGGAGGTGCCCGTGCGCACGAACCGGCTCCTGCCCCTCGCCGCGGCCGCGGCCCTGGTCCTGCCCGCCTGCGGTGGCGGGCAGAGCGTCGACACCGGCGGCGGGGGCGGCGGGGGGGAGAACACGCTGGTGGCGGCGGTGAGCGCCGAGCCCGACCAGTTCGACCCGCACGTCACCAACGCCTACGCGAGCTTCCAGGTGCTGGAGAACGTCTACGACACCCTCGTCGTCCCGGGCGCCGAGGACCTGACGATGCAGCCGAGCCTGGCCGAGTCCTGGACGACCAGCCCCGACCAGCGGAGCTGGACGTTCACCCTCCGCGACGGCGTCACCTTCCACGACGGCAGCGAGTTCGACTCCGCCGACGTCGTCTACAGCTACCGGCGGATCATCGACGAGGAGCTGTCGAACGCCTACCGGTTCGCCACGGTCGCCGACGTCACCGCGCCCGACCCGCGGACCGTCGTCATCACGGTCACGCGGCCGACGCCCAACCTGCTCGAGCTCGTCGGCGCGTTCAAGGGCATGGCGATCGTCTCGGAGAACGCCGCCGAGGAGTTCGACCTGCAGAGCGAGGCCAACGGCACCGGCCCGTTCCAGCTGGAGAGCTCCGACGCCAACGGCACCGTGCTGACCGCCTTCGAGGACTACTGGGGCGGCGCCCCGAGCATCGACGGCGTCGAGTTCCGCTACATCACCGAGGCGAGCTCGGCGCTGACCGCGCTGCGCAACGGCGAGGTGCAGTGGACCGACAACGTGCCGCCGCAGAACGTCGCCGACCTCGAGGGCGACGACGAGGTCGAGCTCGGCTCGGTCACCAGCGTCGAGTACTTCTACATGTCCATGAACTACGCCGTCCCGCCGTTCGACAACCGGGACGTGCGCCGGGCGATCGCCACCGCGGTCGACCGCGAGGAGGTCACCCAGGCGGCCCGCTTCGGCGCGGCGCAGACCAACCAGACGGCGGTCCCCGAGGGCAGCCCCTTCCACCTCGACTACGCGCCGTTCACGCCCGACCAGGACGCCGCCCGCCAGCTGCTCGAGCAGGCCGGCGTGCAGACGCCGCTCACGATGGGCCTGATGGTCACCGACGAGTACCCCGAGACGGTGGCCGCCGCCCAGGTCATCGCCAGCCAGCTCGAGCCGATCGGCATCGACGTCGAGATCCAGGAGGAGGACTTCGCCACCTGGCTCGACCGGCAGTCCCAGGGCGACTTCGACGCCTTCATGCTCAGCTGGATCGGCAACATCGACCCGGCCGACTTCTACGAGAACCAGCACCTGTCCACCGGCGGCAGCAACTACCAGGGCTACAGCAACCCGCAGGTCGACGACCTGCTGACCCGCGCCGCCACCGAGGTCGACCCGACCGCCCGCAAGGACCTCTACGACCAGGCCGCGCGGCTGATCGTCGACGACGTCTCCTACCTGTACCTCTACAACCCCGACGAGGTGCAGGCCTGGGCGCCGGGGCTGACCGGCTACCAGGTGCGGGCCGACGCCGCGATCAACTTCGAGACCGTGGAGCTGCCCTGACCGGGTACCTGCTCCGGCGGGCCGGCCAGGCCGTCGTCGTCCTGGCCGGCGTGAGCGTCCTGGTCTTCTCCCTGATCCACCTCGTGCGGGGCGACCCGATCCGCCTGGCCCTCGGCACGCGGTTCTCCCAGGAGACCTACGACGCCCTGCGGGAGCGCAGCGGGCTGGACCTGCCCCTGGTCCAGCAGTACGTCACCTGGGCCGGGCGGGCGGTCACCGGTGACCTCGGGGTCAGCTTCCGCAGCGGGGACACGGTCACCTCGCTGATCGCGGAGCGGCTGCCGGCGACGCTGACGCTGGCCGTCGCCGCGCTGCTGGTGGCGCTGGTCATCGCGCTGCCGCTGGGGATGCTCTCGGCGCTGCACCCGCGGTCGTTCGTCGACCGGCTGGCCACCGTGGTCAGCCAGTTCGGCATCTCGGTGCCGGACTTCTGGCTGTCGATCATGCTCATCCTGGTCTTCGCCGGGACCCTGGGCGTCCTGCCCTCCGGCGGCTACGTGGCGCTGACCGAGGACCCGCTGGGCTGGCTGCAGCGGCTGGTGCTGCCGGCGGTCGCCACCGGCGTGGTGTCCGGGTCGGTGATCACCCGGTTCGTCCGGTCGAGCATGCTCGAGGCGCTGGGCTCGGACCACGTGCGGACGGCGCAGGCCAAGGGCGTGCCGACCCGGCAGGTGCTCACCTGGCACGTGCTGCGCAACGCGCTGCTGCCGCTGGTCACGGTGACCGGCGTGCAGCTGGCCTACCTGCTCTCCGGCGTCGTCGTGGTGGAGATCGTCTTCTCCTGGCCGGGCCTGGGGCAGCTGGCCTACCAGGCGGTGCGCGACCGCGACTTCCCCGTGCTGCAGGGCGCCGTCCTGCTCTTCGCCCTCGTGTTCCTCGTGATCAACCTGCTGGTGGACCTGCTCTACAGCCGCATCGACCCGAGGATCGCCCGCCGATGACGCAGCTGCCGACGCCGGGCGCCACCCCGGCCGCACCGCCGCCGTCCGAGCCCCTGCCGACGGCGGCCCCGCCTCGCCCGCGCTGGCGGGAGACGCTCGGGCTGCTCGCCCGCAACCCGACCGCGGCCGTCTCCGCCGTCGTCCTGGTCCTGATCGTGCTGATGGCGGTGTTCGACGAGACGCTGGCACCCGACGGCCCGAACGACCAGGACCCCTCCCGGCAGCTGCAGCCGCCGAGCTGGAGCCACCCGTTCGGCACCGACGAGTTCGGCCGCGACATCCTCAGCCGGGTGGTCCTGGGCGCGGCGACGTCGCTGCGGGTCGGCTTCCTGTCCGTCGCGTTCGCGCTGGTGGTGGGCACGCTCATCGGTCTGCTGGCCGGCTACTACGGCCGGTGGGTCGACGACACCCTCATGCGGCTCATGGACGTGCTGTTCGCCTTCCCCGCCGTGCTGCTGGCCATCGCGATCGTCGCCATCCGCGGCGCCGGGCCGGCCAACGCGATCCTCGCCATCGGCATCGTCTACGTGCCGATCTTCGCCCGGGTCACCCGCGCCAGCGTGCTCGGCGTCCGCGAGGAGGTCTACGTGCGCGCCTCGCGGTCGGTGGGCGCCTCGGACTGGCGGCTGATCACCCGGCACGTGCTGCCCAACGCGGCCCCGCCGATCATCGTGCAGACCTCGATCAGCCTGGCCTTCGCGGTGCTGGCCGAGGCGGCGCTGTCCTTCCTCGGCCTGGGCCCGCGGCGGCCGAACCCGTCGTGGGGGCTGATGCTCGCCGACGGCCGCGGGTTCATCGACCAGGCCTGGTGGTACACGGTCTTCCCGGGGCTGGCGATCGTGGTCACGGTGCTGTGCTTCAACCTGCTCGGCGACGGGCTGCGCGACGTCCTCGACCCGCGGCAGCGCACCCTCATGGCCGGGGGCGGCCGGTGACGGCGCCCGTGCTGGAGGTCGAGGACCTGCGGGTGGACCTGCGCACCCCGCGCGGGACGGCGCACGTGGTCAACGGGCTGAGCTACACCGTCGGCGCGGGGGAGACCGTGGCTGTTGTCGGGGAGTCCGGCAGCGGCAAGAGCGTCTCAGTGCTGGCCCTGCTCGGCCTGCTGCCGGCGCGGACGGCGACGGTCACCGGGCGGGCGCTGCTCGACGGCGAGGACCTGCTCACCATGTCGCCCGAGCGGCTGCGGCAGGTCCGCGGTCCCGGCGTGGGCATGGTGTTCCAGGACCCGATGACCTCGCTGAACCCGGTGCTCACCGTCGGCCGGCAGCTCACCGAGGGGCTGCGCGCGCACGGGTCGCTGTCCAAGGCGGCGGCCCGGGCACGGGCGGTGGAGCTGCTCGGCGAGGTGGGCCTGCCCGACCCCGGCCGTGCGGTCGACCGCTACCCGCACGAGCTCTCGGGCGGCATGCGGCAGCGGGTGGTCATCGCGATCGCGCTGTCGAACTCACCGTCACTGCTGATCGCCGACGAGGCGACCACCGCCCTCGACGTCACCGTGCAGGCGCAGATCCTCGACCTGGTCGAGGGGCTGCAGACCGAGCACGGCACCGGCGTCGTCTGGATCACCCACGACCTCGGCGTCGTCGCGGGCATCGCCGACCGGGTGCTGGTCATGTACGGCGGGCGCTGCGTGGAGGACGGCACGGTCGACGACGTCCTCGAGCGGCCGGTGCACCCCTACACGCGCGGCCTGCTCGGGGCGCTGCCGGACCTGGCGACGGACGACGAGGCGGACCTCGCCACCATCCCCGGCACGCCGCCCCCGCCCACCGACCTGCCGGCGGGGTGCGTGTTCTGGCCGCGCTGCCCGGTGCGCGGCGACGCCCGCTGCGAGACCGAGCAGCCCCCGCTGGCCGTCGTGGCGGCCGGGACCGGTGGCCTGCCGCACCGGGCGGCGACGTGGTGCGCGGAGGGGGAGGCGTCGTGACGTCGCCGGCGAAGGGCGGGCCCGCGGAGGGGGCGCCGGACGTGCTCGTGTCCGCCCGCGGGCTGGAGGTGCACTTCCCGATCCGCTCGGGCGGGGCGCTGCGCCGGACGACGGGGGTGCTGCGCGCGGTGGACGGCGTGGACCTCGACGTGCACCGCGGCGAGACGCTGGGCCTGGTCGGGGAGTCCGGCTGCGGGAAGTCGACGCTGGGCAACGCGCTGCTCCGGCTGGTCCCGCCGACCGGCGGCACGGTGACCTTCGACGGCGCCGACGTCACCCGGATGCGCCGCCGGGAGCTGCGGGAGCTGCGCCGGCGGGCGGGGATGGTGTTCCAGGACCCGTTCGCCTCGCTCGACCCGCGGCGCACGGTCGCGCAGACGGTGGCCGAGCCGCTGGAGGTGCACGGCCTGCACCCGGGGCGGCAGGCGAGGGCCGCGCGGGTGCGCGAGCTGCTGCAGCTGGTCGGGCTGGACCCGGCCGTCGCCGCCCGGTACCCGCACGAGTTCTCCGGCGGTCAGCGGCAGCGCGTGGGCATCGCCCGGGCCCTGGCCGGCGAGCCGGACTTCCTCGTGTGCGACGAGGCCATCGCCTCCCTCGACGTCAGCGTGCAGGCCCAGGTGCTCAACCTGCTGCGCCGGCTGCAGCGGCAGCTCGGGCTCACCCTGCTGTTCATCTCGCACGACCTGTCGGCGGTGCGGCACGTGTCCGACCGGATCGCGGTCATGTACCTGGGCCGGGTGGTGGAGGTCGGGCCCGCGGCCGCCGTCGCCGCCGGGCCGCAGATGCCCTACACCCGGGCGCTGCTGTCGGCCGTCCCGCTGCCGCACCCGGAGCTGGAGCGCTCGAGGCAGCGGATCGTGCTGCGCGGCGACGTCCCCTCGCCGTCCCGGGTGCCCAGCGGCTGCCGGTTCCGGACCCGCTGCCCCGACGTCTTCCAGCCCTGCCCCGACGTCGACCCGGCGCTGCAGCCGGTCGGCTCCGCGCCGGGCCACGTCGCGGCCTGCCACCTGCACGGGGTGGTGGGCACGCCCGTCGAGCGCGAGCGGCCCGACGCGCCGGTGGACGCCGGCGACCCGGCGGCCTGAGACCGGGTCAGCCCCGGCCGCTGCGGGTGGCGCGCCGGCCCTGCCGGGACCCCGAGCGCGGCCCGCGCCGCCCGCCGCGCGCGGGGTCCCGGCCGGTGTCGCGGCCGGGACCCCGGCCGCGGGGGGCGCTGCACGGGCGGCAGGTGGAGAACCAGGGGGCGATGGCGGTCCCGCACTCGGCGCAGGCCGAGGACCGGCTGACCGCGATGGCGTCCGGGAGCATCTCGCTGATCGCCTCGGCGCACTCCTCCTCGACCCAGGCGGCGTCGTCGGCGTCCAGGCCGGCGACGCCGGGGAACTGCCGGAGCAGCGTCTGCGCGTCACGGGCGGCCGCCGCGGCCTGCTCGTACTCCTCGACCGAGCCGCCGACGGGCACGTCGGGCAGCACGAGCTCCGGGGCGACGGGCAGTCCGGCCGCGTGCCGCAGCGCCGCCCGCGCCAGTACCAGCCAGCGGGTGCGGCGCGGCGGCTGGTAGTCGATGGCCAGGGTGACCAGCCGCCAGACGGTGTGCAGGTCGCCGGCGGCGCCGAGCGGTCCGCGCAGCAGCGGCAGCAGCGCCTGCACCCGCAGCACCAGGCTGGTGACGTCGTCCGGCGTCACCGCCTCGTCGCGGGTGGCCGCGCGGGCCCACGCCTGCCAGCGGACCAGCGCCTCGGGGAGGTCGACCGCCTCCAGCGCGCCGAGGTCGGCGAGTTCCGGCCGCAGCCGCGGCGCCCGCCGGGGCAGGTCGCTGGCCCGGTCACCGCGGGCGACCTCGGCGCCGTGGGACACCAGCGCCGTCGACGGCTTGAGCCCCCGCACGCCGGTGAGGACGCCGACCGTGCCGTGGCCGGTCAGCCCGTAGCGGCCGGCCCGCCCGGCGATCTGCGCGGCCTCCCAGCTGCGCAGCGGCCGCAGCTCCGTGCCGTCGAACTTCGTCGTCTCGGCGAACAGCACGGTGGTGGCCGGCACGTTGATGCCGTGGCCGATGACGTCGGTGGTGACCAGGACGTCGAGCTCCCCGGTGGTGAACCGCTGGATGACCTCGCGCCGGGTGGCCGGGGGCAGCGCGCCGTAGAGGACGCCGACCCGGCCCGGCCGGTGCCGGTCGAGCTCGGCGGCGACGGCGTAGACGGTCTTGCGGGAGAAGGCGACGACGAGGGTCTGCGGCCGGACGCCGGTGGTGCGGACCGGGGCGCGCAGCACGTCGAGCCGGGACAGCCGCTGGTGGGTGACGACCTCGACGGACCCGGCGTCGTCGACCAGCGGCGCCAGCAGCGGGTGGGCCTCGGCAGCCGAGATCAGGTGCATCTCGCGGTACTCGCCGGTGAGCAGCAGCCGCGCCCAGTGGTGGCCGCGGTCGGGGTCGGCGACCCAGTGCGACTCGTCGAGCACGAGCAGCTCACCGCGCAGCGGCGCCTTCTCCACCGTGCAGCAGACGACCGGCGCGTGCGGGTCGACCTCCTCCTCGCCGGTGGACAGGCCGACCGTGCCCGCGGGCAGCAGGGCGGAGAGCTTGGCGTAGGCCTCGTGCGCGAGCTGGCGCAGCGGCGCGGCGTAGACCCCGGAGCCGGTGGCGGCCAGGGCCTGCAGCGACTCGTACGTCTTGCCGGAGTTGGTCGGGCCGAGGTGGAAGACGACGCGCTCGGGCGGGGTGCTGCGGACGGGCAGCTCCGGCGCGGCGCCCTCGACCCACGACTGCTGGGCGCGGCGCTCCTCGCGGGCGGCCTCGCGGTCGGCGGCGCGGTCGGGGCTGGTCGCGGGACGCTCCTCGGCGGGCAGCCGCCGGCGACGGCGGGCGGTGGACGGCGGGGGGACGGTCTCGGGCAGGGGGTGTCCTTCGGTCGACGTGCGGGCAGGAGGTCGACACGGGGAACCCGCGGACCCTTTCCTGCACGAACACCGGCCGGGGCCGGTTCATGCCCGCGGACCCGGTGGCGGGCCGGACGTGGGCGCCGGAGGGCGCGGTGCGCTCGCACGGCACCGGGGTCGCTGGAGCTCGACGTGTCCGGGGGCGACGCCCGCGACACCGGGCTCCACGCGAGTTCCGGCTACCGCGTCGTCACCGGCAGGTGCGCGAGGACCTCGTGTCCTGACCCGGCACCCGCCGGCAGGACGCGGACGGGCCGGGCAGCCGCAGCTGCCCGGCCCGTCCGGGGTGTGGCGTCGCTCAGCGCCGGGGGTCGACCCCGTCGGTGTCGACGTCGATCTGCTCCTTGCGGACGTCGCCGCTCACGGTCTCCTGGCCGGTGACCGTCTCGGTGTCCAGGCGGACCCGCTCGACCGGGGTGGCCTCGGTGGAGACGACGGGACGCTCGGCGTGCAGCGTGACCTCGTGCTCCTCCTCGGAGATGGTGGGGCCGTCGAGGGCGTTGCCGACGTTGGCGTCGGTGATCGGCTCGCGCTCGACCCGCACCTCCTCGTGCGACACCGGCACGGTCGCCGTCTCGCGCTCGGTGGTGACGTACTTGCGCAGCCGGGCGCGGCCGGCCTCGACGCGCTGGGTGCCCACCTCGAGGTGCTCCTCGGAGCGGGTCATGGCGCTGTCGGTGGTCGGGCCGGAGGTGTCGCGGCCCACGGCGCGGCCCTGCACGTCGTCGTAGACGCCGTCGCCGTCGCGGTCGGTGCGGGTGCCCGCGGTACCGGTGCCCACGGTGCCGGCCGCCGCCTGGGTGGTCTCGGTGGTGGTCTGGGTGGTCTGCGTGCCGGTGCCGCTGCCGAGGCCGTAGTAGCGGTAGAGCTCCTGCTCCTCCTGCGGGGACAGGTGGCCGTCGGTGTCGATCTTCGGCGCGTCCTTGACCTTGGCCTTCTCGTACGGGAAGCGGATCGAGTCGCCGGACACCTCGGCCTGGGCCAGCGGGACGAAGGTCTCCTTGGTGCCGAACAGGCCGGTGTGCACCGTCGCCCACTCGGGGCGGCCGGTCTCGTCGTCGAGGTAGACCTCGCCGATCTTGCCCAGCTTGTCGCCGTCGCGATCGACGGCGGTGCCGCCGATGACCTGCTGGATCTGCTGCTCGGAGATCATGCTGCTCCTCGGGGTCGGGCGCGAGAGTGCGCGCACGGTGCTCTCGTGCGCGTCGACCTGCCCCCGGCGGGGGCGGCGTTCCAGGGGTGCCCGTCCGTTTACGGGGTAAACACGGCTCTCGTGCCGGCCGCCGGGGGTGGGCGGCCTCACCGCAGCCCGCCCTCCGCTACCCGGCCGGAGCGGAGAGGATGCGGGGCAGTGCGGTCCCGCGTGCCGGGGGAGAGGAGGTCCGCGTGGTCGACGACGCGCAGGACCCGGACACGCCGCAGGCGCGCGGCGGCGCGGCGGCCACCATCCCGACCACGCCCCCCGGCGCCGGCCGCCGCCCGCTCGACCGGCGGCGGGTCCTCGGCGCGGCGGTCTCCTTCATCGACGAGCACGGCATCGAGGCGCTCACCATGCGCCGGCTGGGCAACCACCTCGGCGTCGAGGGGATGGCGCTGTACCGCCACGTCAGCAGCCGCGAGGGGCTGCTCGACGGCGTCGTGGAGACCGTGGTCGACGAGCTGTACGGCGACCCCGACGTGTTCCTCGAGCCGAGGCACGGCTGGCAGGACTACCTGCAGCGGCTCGCGCACGGGGTGCGGCGGCTCGCACTGGCCCACCCGGCGGTGTTCCCGCTGGTGGCCACGCGCCCGCCGGCGGCGCCGTGGGTGCGGCCGCCGCTGCGCAGCCTGCGCTGGCTGGAGTCCTTCCTCGACGCGCTGACCGGCAGCGGCTTCTCCGACGGCGCCGCGGTGGCCGCCTACCGGGCCTACACCGGCTTCCTGCTCGGGCACCTGCTGCTCGAGGTGTCGGCGCGCGGCGTGCCGATCAGCTCGCACGACGAGGAGGCCGACGCGGCGTCCCCGCCGGCCGGGGCGCTCGACGGCTACCCGCACGTCCGGCGGCTGGAGCCGCTGCTGTCGGAGGACGAGTCGGCGGCGGAGTTCGAGGAGGCGCTCGAGGAGCTGCTCGAGCGGCTGGAGCGCATCCTCCGGGAGTCCCGCCGCGGCTGATCGCCGGGGTGCCGACGGCGGCCGGGGCGCGCCCGGCGGGTTAGCCTCGACCGGCCAGGAGGGCTCGCCTAGCGGCCGATGGCGGCGGTCTTGAAAACCGCTATGGGGTCACACCCATCGTGGGTTCGAATCCCACGCCCTCCGCCCTGGGCAGCGGACCCGCGCCACCCGAGGTCCGAGGGGTGGATCCCGTGTCCCCGACTCCCCGCCACATCCGGTAGGTGGTGGCACCGGCGCAGGGAGTCGACCTCATCCGCACGACTGACGACGCGCGACCCGGGGGTTGCACACCACCCCGGGTGTCCGGCATGCGGCGCGCTGTACGGGCTGGACGCCGCAGAGGGCTCCGGGCATGCTGTGCCACCCCTGGCGACCGCACGGCACACCGCTGAGGACCCAGCGGTGCAGTGGTGGACAGTCCATCGACCGCCGAGTTCGAGGAGCCCCACCGTGTTGCGAATCCTCCGGTCCGGCGTGGTCGTGAACCGGCGACTACGGGCTGGTGAGCGAGCGGTCATCAGCGCTGAGCAGTCGCCCCGCACCTGGGCCCAGGTGGCCGCGACCGGCTCGGTCCCGCACGCCGGCGGCCTCCTACCGATCAAGCCACCCCTCGATCTCGACCTCCTGGAAGCGGTCCTGCCGAGATCGGAGATCCGGCGACGCCTGGCCAGGATCGCCGCGGTCCTCGACGCGCGCGGCGTCACAGAACCCTTCACCGGGTCCCCGCTGCAGCTCGGCGAGCACACGCTGGTCATGCCCGGGCTGGTGACCAAGGACCACCGCACCGACGCGGGAGCGCAGAAGACGCTCGGCGGGCTCAAGGTGGTCGACCTGGCGGATCCTCAGCGGCTGGCCCTCCGCGGCGCACTCGTGAACGCTCGTGAACTCCGAGGTGACCCTCTCGTCGAGGAGGAGGGCGGACCCACGGAGGCCTACTGGATCGCCCCGGAGATCCGCATCCCCGCCGACGGCACGGTCATCTTCTCCGAGCAGACCGACCACCTGACCGTGATGACTCCGCGGCTGGTCGTCGGAGAGAACGTGGTGTTCCAGTGGAGATCCGCCCGGAACACGTCGTCGCCGAAGTCGAAGCCGCCACCGGCCGGGCCCCAGAAGTCCACGGACACCGTCGGAGGAACGGGGTTCACAGGCCTGGGCGGTGGGGGCGGCGACGACGGCCTCGATGGCGCGGACGGCCGTTTCCTGGAGCTGTGGGCTCTGCAGATCGTCGGGTCCCCCTACCTCGACTTCAGCGGGCAGAGGGGGCAGGACGGCCAGGACGGTGGACGAGGTGGGCGCGGTGGAACGGGCGGTCCGGGACGGGACGCCGAGTTCAACACCTGGATCACCGGCAACGTCGATCCGATCAACCCGTGCAAGCGGTTCGCCACGTTCGGAGGACACGGCGGCAGAGGCGGGGCCGGCGGGCGCGGCGGAGACGGAGGCAGGGGCGGCGACGGCGGCCGGATCGAGATCTACGCCCTTCCGGCCAGCCTGGGCAGGCTGACGGACGACCTGCGCGTCCTGTTCGGCCCCGGTGGCGGCGGAAGTCAGGGCCGTGGCGGCCCGGGCGGTGACGGCGGCCCGGCCGGGCCACGCGGGAGGACGGTCACGTCCGCGCCCGAGGTCTTCACCTGCGGCCTCGCGGACAACGCGGAACCCGGGAACACCGGGCTCTCCGGTGACCCGGGTGGCGACGGGGTCGGCGGGGCACCGGGGGAGCTGCCGCCCCGGGGTGTCGCGTTGACCGCGATCGAGGAAGAGGACTTCCGCAACGCGCTGCTGCGTCCCCTCATCCGAAGGGTCAGCCCCAAGGTGCTGTCCCCCGGTACCCAGATCAGCGTCTTCGGTCGCAACTTCACCGAGACCGACCAGGTGAGACTCAACGGAGTCGTGCTGGAGAGCACCTTCCGTCGGGCCGACCTGATCGTCGCCGACGCACCCGACAGCGTGCCGGCAGAGGGTCGCCTCGCCGTCGTGCAGACCGATGGGACGGAGGCGGACTTCCCCGTCTACGGCCGTCCCCACATCACGGGCGTGACCAGCGCGGTACCACGCCGGGGCACGAGGATCCGGCCCGGTGGGTCGGTGAGCGTCAGAGGCTCCAGCTTCAGCGAGCGCAGCGAGGTGCACGTCAACGGAGTGGCCGCGGCCGACACCCTCTGCGTCAGCGGCACCGAACTCCGCGCCACCGCGCTACGACCGTTCGACAGTCCCGACCTCCAGGGCGACGGGCCGCAGGGCGAGCCAGTGGTGGTGACCGTCGTCAACCGGCAGCCCGGGTTCGGCGTCATCGGCTCCAACGAGTTCCGGATCACGCTCGACACGGTGCGCATGCTGGTGATCGGTGACTCGATCATGTGGGGGCAAGGACTGTTCGAGGGGGAGAAGGCGTGGGCCCAGGTCCGGGACGACCTGCGCGAGCGCAACGGGGGCATCGCGGTCGACGTGACGGTCCTGGCCCACTCAGGAGCGGTGGTCCACGCGGACACGCCTGACGAGCTGGCCTCCTCGCCGGAGGTGCCACCGGGCAGGTTCGGCGGTGAGGTCAGCAAGTCGCGCCCCTCGATCGACGAACAGCTGACCGCGTTCCTGAACGGCACGGTGGAGGACGACACCATCGACTTCGTGCTGTTGGACGGCGGCGCCAACGACGTCACCGTCCAGGAGATGTTCCTCCCGCCACCGCTCGGCAAGGACATGCGCGAGCTGGCGCAACAGCACTGCCGCCGTGATCTGCGGGATCTGCTCACCCGAGTGTCGGAGACGCTGCCGGGTGCGAGCGTCATCGTGACCGGCTACTTCCCGATCGTCTCCACGCAGAGCGACCTCGCCCGGGTGAGCGTCCTCCTCGCCGCATTCGGCTTCGCTGTCGCCGAGGTCGGCAGCGCGGTCGCCTTGGTCGCCCTGGGGCCCGGTGGCGCCACCGTGGGCGCTGTGACGGCCCTCGCGCTGACCCCGGCCCTCTTCCTCGCCATCTGCGACCGTCAGGCCGATTGGGTCCGGTTCAGTACCGAGGCCATGTCCCAGGCGGTCGACGACGTACGCCCACTGTTCGACGCGGACCGCGCGGTCCGCTTCGTGTCACCGGGGTTCCGCACGGAGAACGCCGTCTTCGCCCCGCAGTCCTTCGTCTTCGGGATCTCGGACGACTTCCGCCCTCTGGACCCCCTGGAGATCGCGGAGGCGCGGGCGGCGGTCTGCGCGGGCCACGAGGAGTCCCCGACCTGTGTGATCGCCTCCGTCGGCCACCCCAATCCGGCAGGGGCGACCGCGTACGCGCAGGCGATCAAGCAGGCCCTCGCCGAGATCTCCGACTCCATCCTCTGATCCCTCGTCCCCCGGAGCGCGCGGTCGGCGAGGTCCACCGGGTGACCGAGGCCGGTGGCAGGCCCTTCACCGGCTGACCGGCGGGAGGAACCGGACAGCCGCACCCGCGCCCCGCGGCGCGTCGCGGGCGGCTCGCGGGGACCCGCGCCCGTCGCGCCGGCGGACCGGGACGGCGGGCCTCCGCTGCCCTACCGTGTCGTCCGCCCGCGCAGGGGTGTCGACAGGGGGGCTCATGGACGACGGCGTCCCGGAGGCCGCCGACCACGCGCACACCGTGGCCGCGCTGGAGCGCAGCCGGCGGTGGCTGGCCGAGGCGCAGCGGCTGGCGGCCATGGGCAGCTGGGAGTGGGACGTCCCCTCCGACACGGTGACCTTCTCCGACGAGCTGTTCCGCGTGTACCGGCTCGACCCTGCGACGGTGACGCCGACCTTCGAGACCTGCCTGGAGATGGTCCACCCCGAGGACCGGGAGCGGGCCCGGCAGGCCATCGGCGCGGCGCTCGCCGCCGGCGGGGTCTTCGACTTCGACCACCGCGTCGTCACCGGCGACGGGGAGGTGATCTGGGTGCGGGCGCGGGGCTCGGTCACCCGGGACGCCGAGGGCGCCCCGCTGCTGCTGGTGGGCACCGCGCAGGACGTCACCGAGCGCGTGGCCATCGAGGCGCGCCTGCAGGAGAGCGAGCACCGGCTGCTCGAGGCGCAGCGGGTGGCCCGGCTGGGCCGGTGGGACTGGGACGTCCGGGCCGACACGCTGACCTGGTCCGACGAGATGTTCCGCATCTTCGGCGTCCCGCCCGCCGCGCTGGTGCCCACCGTCGACGGCTACCTCGCGCGCATCCACC
Organism: Geodermatophilus dictyosporus; assembly: GCF_900115505.1. Classification (GTDB taxonomy): domain Bacteria; phylum Actinomycetota; class Actinomycetes; order Mycobacteriales; family Geodermatophilaceae; genus Geodermatophilus; species Geodermatophilus dictyosporus. The sequence continues at coordinate 118,766 of NZ_FOWQ01000003.1, forward strand.
CCGACGACCGCACCCAGGTGCTGCAGATGCTCGCCGACGTCCGCGCCGGGCGTCAGGAGTACGCCCTCGAGCACCGGGTGCTGCGGGCCGACGGGTCGGTGGGCTGGGTGAGCTGCCGGGCCGCCGTCGTGCGGGACGACGAGGGCGCCGAGGTGCGCATCCACGGCACCGCCACCGAGATCACCGAGCGCAAGACCGCCGAGCTGTCCGTGGCCCGCGCCGCCGAGGAGCTCGCCGGGCAGGCCGGGCAGCTGCGCCGGCTGGCCTTCACCGACCCGCTGACCGGGCTGGCCAACCGGGCGCTGTTCCACGACCGGCTCCGGGCCGCGCTGGCGGCACGCCGCGAGGGCGGGGTCAGCGTGCTGCTGCTCGACCTCGACGACTTCAAGGACGTCAACGACGTCCTCGGCCACCACGTCGGCGACCAGCTGCTCGTCGAGGTCGCGGGGCGGCTGTCGCGGTGCACCCGGCCCGGGGACACCGTGGCGCGCCTGGGCGGCGACGAGTTCGCCGTCGTCCTGCAGGACGGCGACCACGGCGAGCGGGTGGCCGAGCGGGTCACCGCGGTGCTCGACGCGCCGGTGCGGCTGGGCGCCCGGCAGCTGGTGCCGACGGCGAGCATCGGCCTGGCCCGCGTCGGCCGCGACGAGCAGGTGGCCGCCGACGTGCTGCTGCAGCGGGCCGACATCGCGATGTACGCCGCCAAGCGCGGCGGCAAGGGCCGGCACGAGGTGTTCGACCCCCGCATGTCGGTGGCCGTGCTGGCCCGTGCCGACGTCGAGGACGGGCTGCGCGAGGTGATCGAGCGCGACGGGCTCGTCGTCCACGTGCAGCCGATGGTCGACCTGCGCCGGCAGGAGACGCTGCGCGTGGAGGCCCTCGTGCGCTGGCCGCGGGCCTCGGGCCTGGCGCACCCCGCGGAGTTCCTGCCCGTCGCCGAGCGCAGCGGCCTGGTGCGCACCCTCGGCCAGCAGGTCCTGCGCACCGCCTGCCGGGAGCTGGGCGCCTGGCTGGCCGCCGACCCGCGCCGGTCGGTGGCGGTCAACGTCTCCCCGGTGCAGCTGCGCGAGCCCGACGTCGCCGCCGCCGTCCTGGCGATCCTGTCCGACACCGGCACGCGCCCCGCGCAGCTGGTCCTCGAGGTCACCGAGTCGGTGTTCCTCGAGGCCGGGCCGCGGGTGGTCGCCCAGCTCGACGACCTGCGCACGGTGGGCGTGCGCGTGGCCATCGACGACTTCCGCACCGGCTACTCCTCGCTCGGCCGGCTGCAGGAGCTGCCGGTGGACAGCGTGAAGATCGACCGGGCGTTCGTGCAGCAGGTGGTCCGGGGCGACGAGCCGCTGCCGATCCTCACCTCGATGGTCGTCATGGCGCACAACCTGGGCCTCGACGTCACCGCCGAGGGCGTGGAGACGCCGGTGCAGGCGGCCCGGCTGCTGCAGCTGGGCTGCGACCACCTGCAGGGCCACCACCTGGCGCGACCGGTGCCGACGGGCGAGCTGCCGGCCGCGGTGGCGGCGGCCGACGACGCCGTCCGGGCCGCGGCCCGCTCGGCCGGGCGGCCCTGCCGGCCCACGGTCCTGCTCGTCCCCGCCGGCGGCCGGCTCGACCCGGCTCTGCCCGGTGCGCTGCTGCGGGCCGGCCTCGAGCCGGTCGAGTCGGGCGCGGCGGAGGGCGTGCTGCTGGTGGCCGACGACGGCGAGACGGCCCTCGGCAGGGTCGCGGAGCTGCGGGCCTCCCCGTGGCTGCGCCAGGCCGTGCTGGTGGTCGTCTGCGCGTCGGCCGACCGCCTCACCCGCGCGCGGCTGCTCACCGCGGGGGCCGACGACTGCCTGGTCCACCCCGGCTGCCCGGTCGAGCTGGCCGCGCGGGTGCGCACCGCCCTCCGCACCGCGGCCCGCTGATCCGCGGGCCCGCCGCGAGGTGCGCGGGTCAGCGCAGGGAGCGGGCGGCGGCCAGCAGGGTGCGGGCGGTGAGCCGGCCGTCGGCCAGGCCGAGGGCGACGACGTCGTCGAACACCCGCTGGTCGGCCGCGGCGGCGCGGAAGGCGGCGTCCATCACCACCGGCCAGCGGCTGACCAGCGACGCCGCCGTCGCCGACCGGTGGTGGGCGCCCAGCCGCCGCCGCAGCGCCCGCCGGTGCACCGCCCCGGCGCGGGCCCCGGCGGTCGCGGCCCGGCCGGCCAGCGCACCGGAGAGGACGGCGTAGAAGATGCCCTCGCCGGTCATCGGGTTGACCAGCGAGGCGGCGTCGCCGGCGAGCAGCACCCGCCCGCCGGGCTGCCGCGGCCGGCCGGTCGACAGCGGCAGCCGGTGCGCCCGCAGCGCCTCGGGCTCGACCCCGGGCAGCAGCCGCTGCAGGCCCTCGACCAGCGCGGCCCGGGTGGCACCGCCGGACACCAGCTCCCCGTAGCCCACGTTGGCCCGCCCGTCGCCGAGCGGGAAGGACCAGGCGTAGGCCGGCCAGCGCTGCTCGGTGGTGACCAGCACCTGCGTGCCGGCCTGCCCGGGCAGCTCCGGGGCGTAGCCGCGCAGCGCGACGGCCATGCGGTCGTCGCGGTTGCGCGGCAGCCCCACGGCCCGGCGGACGACGGACTCCGCGCCGTCGGCGCCCACCAGCACCCCCGCGGTCAGCACACCGTCGACGTGGACCCCGTCGGACCCGGGCGTGACCGCGCGGACGGTGTGCCGGCGCAGCACCGCCCCGCGGTCGACGGCGGCGGCCAGCAGCCGGGCGTCGAACACCTCGCGCGGCACCACCCACGAGGGCCGCTGCGTGTCCCGCTGCACCGCGGCCCCGCCGGGGGAGCGCAGCGACAGCCGCGGCACCGGCGGGTGGCCGGCGACGAGAGCCGCGACGTCGACGCCCAGGCCGGCCAGCACGTCGAGCGCCTCGGGGGCGATCCCGTCGCCGCAGACCTTGTCGCGCGGGAAGTCGGCGCGGTCGAGCACGAGCACGGACGCGCCGGTGCCGAGCGCCGACAGCGCGGCGGCCGCCCCCGCCGGGCCGCCGCCGACGACCACGACGTCCCAGCGCTCCACTCCCGCGACGTTACGGCGCTCCGCAGGGGACCGCCGCGAGCTAGCGAGGGGCCGGGGGCAGAGGGTCCTTCCGCCACTTGCGCGGGGGGTGCTCGTAACCGGCGACGAACGCGAGGAGCTCGCCGGCGTCGCGGACCACGCCGAGCGCGTCCAGCCGGCGCCGCTCGAGGTAGCCGTCGTCGGCCATCCGGCCCAGCTGGGCCAGCAGCGGCTGCCAGAACCCGTCGACGTCGAGCAGGGCCACGGGCTTGGCGTGCAGGCCGAGCATCCCCCAGGTCCAGGCCTCGAAGAGCTCCTCGAGGGTGCCGGCGGCACCGGGGAGGGCGATGAAGGCATCGGCGAGCTCGGCCATGCGGGCCTTGCGCTCGTGCATGGAGGCGACGACCTCCAGCCGGGGCAGCCCGGGGTGGGCCAGCTCGTCGTCGACCAGGTGCTGCGGGATCACCCCGACCACCTCGCCGCCGGCGGACAGCACGGCGTCGGCGACGGTGCCCATCAGCCCGACGTGCCCGCCTCCGTAGACGACCCCGACGCCGGCCTCGGCCAGCCCGGTGCCCAGGGCGGTCACGGCCTGCCGGTGCGACTCGGGCCCGGGCCGGCTGCCGGTGAAGACGGCGATCCGCACCGGCTGCTAACCGCCGTAGTAGCGGTAGACCGGCTCGGCGGTGCAGGCGGGCTTCTCGCTGCCCTCGCGCTCGACCACCGCGGCGAAGGTCAGCTGCAGCCCGCCGGCGAACTCGCTGACCTCCTGCAGGGTGGCGGTCAGCCGCACCCGCGAACCGACCGGCACCGGCGAGGGGAAGCGCACCTTGTTCAGGCCGTAGTTGACGCCCATCGCGGTGTCGGTGACCACGAGGACCTGCGCGAACAGCGGCACGAGCAGGGACAGCGTCAGGTAGCCGTGCGCGACGGGGCCGCCGAAGGGGCTCTCGGCCGTGGCGCGCTCGACGTCGACGTGGATCCACTGGTGGTCGCCGGTGGCGTCGGCGAAGGTGTCCACCCGGTCCTGGGTCACCTCGAACCAGTCGCTGGTGCCCAGCTCCTGGCCGATGAGGCCCGAGACCTCGGCCGTCGTCGTCGTGGTGGTCACGGACCCTCCTGTTCCCCGGCGGCTGCTCCGCCGGATCCTGCCAGTGCGGTTCACTGGTCCGCGTGGTGACTCCCGGCCTGACCCCCACCGACGGCTGGACCACCTGCTCGCTGGGACACCGGCACTGGGGGCGGGCCGGCGCGGCCGGCCTGCTCGTGCACCGCGACGGCGACGACGGCCCCGAGCTGCTGCTGCAGCACCGCGCGCTGTGGTCGCACCACGGCGGCACCTGGGGGACGCCCGGCGGCGCGCTGCACCTGGGGGAGTCCCCCGAGCAGGGGGCGCTGCGCGAGGTCGAGGAGGAGCTGGGGCTCGGGGCCGGCGACCTGGTCCTCGGCGCCCGGTGGGTCGACGACCACGGCGGCTGGGCCTACACCACCGTGCTGGCCCGCCCGGCCGGCCCGCTGGACCCCGCCCGCCTGCGGCTGGACGGCGAGAGCACGGGGGTGGCCTGGGTGCCGCTGGCCGGGCTGCACCAGGTGACGCTGCACCCGGGCCTGGCCGCCTCGATGGACCGGCTGCGGCCCCTGCTCAGCGGCCCGCCGGCGGCCTGACCGTCGCCGTCAGCGCCCGGTGGTCGCCCACGCGCAGGTGGTGCGCGGCCGGGTCGGACCCGGCGAGGCCCTCGCCGCGGCCCTCGCCGAGGGCGAGCAGGTGGTCGAGCTGCGTCCGCGGCGCCGCCGCCGGGAAGCTCGGCTCGCTCACCAGCCGGGTGGCGCCGGCCAGCCGCGCCGGCAGCCCGCCGGGCAGGTTGAGGTCGCCGGCGAGCACCACCGGGCCAGGCAGGGACGCCGCCCAGCGCCGCAGCCGCCGCAGCTGCCCGATCGACGTCGGCGGGGCGAAGGACAGGTGGGTGCCCACGACGGTGAGCCCGTCGAGGCACGCGGCGACGGCGATCCGCGGCTCGTCGGGGATCCACCACAGCCGCGGCCGGCCGGTGGCGGGGTCGGGTGCGCGCAGCGGCAGCCGCGCCCGCCCGGCGCCCAGCCCGAGGACCTCCCACCGGCGCACCGGCCGCCGGCTGAGCAGCGCGATGCCGTAGGCCGGCGCGGTCACCGCGGTGCCCGGGCCGCGCAGGCCCGGCTCGGCGGCGGCCCACGTGCGGCGGAACGGGCTCGGGGTGCCGGTCAGCGTCGCCGCGGCCCGCCAGTCGACCGCTTCCAGCGCCTTGGCGAGGACCTCCGCCTGGTCGGTCCCGCCCGATCGCGGCTGGCCGGCGTCGACCTCCTGGACGGCGAGGACGTCGACGTCGAGGTCCGCGACCGCGGCGGCCAGCTCCGGCGCCGACAGCACCCGGCCGTCGCGGCCGCGGCCGGAGGCCAGGTTGAGGGTGCCCACGCGCAGGGCGGCGCCGTCGGGCACGGCGCGACGCTACCGGGGGCCGGCGCCGTCCGCCCGGGTCGGGCCGGCATCCCGCCGCGCGGCTAGGTTGCTGGGCATGAGCGCCCGCGACGACGTCTCGGAGATCTTCGACAGCGGGGCGTGGCGGCCGGTCGAGGGGTTCGAGTTCGGCGACGTCACCTACCACCGCGCCGTGGACGCCGGCGTCGTCCGGATCGCCTTCGACCGGCCGGAGGTGCGCAACGCCTTCCGGCCGCAGACCGTCGACGAGCTGATCACCGCGCTGGAGCACGCCCGGCTCAGCACCGACGTCGGCTGCGTGCTGCTCACCGGCAACGGCCCGAGCCCGCGGGACGGCGGCTGGGCGTTCTGCTCCGGCGGCGACCAGCGGGTGCGCGGGCGCCACGGCTACGAGCACCAGGTGGGCCGCACCGGCGGGCGGCTGCACGTGCTCGAGGCGCAGCGGCTGATCCGGTTCATGCCGAAGGTCGTCGTCTGCGTCGTCCCCGGCTGGGCGGCCGGCGGCGGGCACAGCCTGCACGTGGTCTCCGACCTCACCCTGGCCAGCGCCGAGCACGCGCGCTTCAAGCAGACCGACGCCGACGTCGGCAGCTTCGACGGCGGGTTCGGGTCGGCCTACCTCGCCCGGCAGGTCGGGCAGAAGTTCGCCCGCGAGGTCTTCTTCCTCGGCGAGGAGTACTCCGCCGAGGACGCGCACCGGATGGGCATGGTCAACCGCGTCGTCCCGCACGCCGAGCTCGAGGCCACGGCGCTGGACTGGGGACGCCGGATCGTGGCCAAGAGCCCGACCGCCCAGCGGATGCTGAAGTACTCGTTCAACCTGGTCGACGACGGCCTCGTCGGCCAGCAGCTGTTCGCCGGTGAGACCACCCGGCTGGCCTACGCGGCCGAGGAGGCCGTCGAGGGCCGGGACGCCTTCCTGGAGAAGCGGGACCCCGACTTCTCCCGTTTCCCCTGGCACGTGTGAAGGAGCGACATGATCGTCGAGGTGGTGGGGGGCGCCGACGAGCGTCCCGAGGTCCGGGTCGTCGAGACCGACGACCTCACGAGCCTGCACCTGGCGCTCGGCCAGGTGACCGACGAGGAGGCGGACGAGGCGCTGCGCGCGGCGGGACTGGGACGGGTCGAGGGCGACACCGGCCACCTCGACACCGCGGCGCTGCGCGCGGCCGCCGAGCCGGCCGAGTCCCCCGCGGACTGGGGCGAGCGGTGGGACGCGATGGTCGAGCACGCCCGCGGCAAGGGCTGGGTGACCGACGACGGGGCCAGCCTGCAGGTGCACCTGGAGAGCGCCGCCGGCGCGTGAACCCCGGGTTGCGGGGGGTCGGTGGGGTGACTCGTCGGCCCCGGTCGTTGTGGTCACTCCACCGACACGTCAGGATGTGGACGTGCACAACTCAGTGACGTGCGAACGGACTCCCTCGTGAGCGGCACCCCGGGTCGCCCGCTGAGCGCCGAGCTGTCCGAGCAACTGGTCGCGGTCGCCGTCGACATCCTGGCCGACGAGGGCTGGAGCAGGCTCAACAGCGACCGTGTCGCTGCCCGGGCCCGCGCCGGCAAGGCCGGCATCTACCGGCGCTGGCCGTCGATGTCGGCGCTCGCCCGCTCGGCCGTCGGTCGCTTCACGCTGGTCGAGGTCCCCGAGGACGGCGGCTCGGCACGCGGTGACCTGGTCGAGCTGGTGTCGTCCTGGCGGCGGCCGCTGTCCCGTGAGGAGCGGGCCGTGGCCAGCCTCGTGGGCGCCGCCCGGCACGACGAGGACCTCCGCGCCGGGCTCGACTCCGCGCTGGTCCGCCCGCTGACCGAGGTCGTCGACGGCCTGGGCGCGCGCTGGTCCGAGCGCGGCGAGGAGGTGCCCGCCGAGCGGCTGGCCCTGCTGCGCTCGGTCCTCGAGGCGTTCTGGTGGCAGCGGCTCACCGCCGCCGGCGACGGCGCGATGGTCGCCGAGCACGTCGAGCAGGTGGTCGACGACGTCCTGCTGCCGATCGTGGTGCCCGCCGCGGAGCCCGCGCGCCGCTGACCGGCCGGCGGCCGGCCGCACGCCTGCGAGCGGACCTGCGTGCCGCCGCCGTGTCAGCTCGCGCGCAGGGCCTCCGTGCGGGCTGCCTGGGCCACGTGCGCGGTCAGGTCGGTCTCGTAGCGGCGCAGCAGCCGCTCGGCCAGCGCGTGGGTGGCGGCGGCCCGCGCCGGCACCTCCTCGGGCGCCGGCAGGGGGTCGCGGGGCTCGGTCACCAGCACGCGGGTGGTCGCCAGCCAGGTGGCCGCGACCAGCCCGGCGGTCGCCCGTGGGTCGGCCGGCGTGGGCTGCTCGGCGTCGGGGCCGGTCCAGGCCGCCAGCAGGGCGGCGCGCAACCGCTCCTCGGCCTCGAAGTGCAGCTCCCGCTCGGCGGCCTGCAGCGCCGGTGAGCCGGCCAGGGTGGTGACCATCCGCCGGCCCTCGACGGTGGCCAGCGACGTGACGTAGGCCGTGACGTCGGCGACCAGGTGCTCGCGCAGCGCGGTGAGCGCGGGCACGCCGGCCGCCCGCTCCCGGACGGCGGCCGCGGGCGCCTCCACCCACGGTGTCCGGTCGGACCAGTAGAGCTCGTCCTTGGTGGCGAAGTGGTTGAACACCGTCTGCACTGCGACGTCCGCCGCGGCGGCGACGTCGGCGATGGTCACGGTGTCGAACCCCCGCTCGGCGAAGAGCCGCTGGGCCGTCTCGCGGACGTGCGCGCGGGTGAGTGCCTTCTTCTGGGCGCGACGGGACTGCTCACTCACGGTAGGAACGCTAACAACTCTCTGTGCTCGATCTCGACGGGTGCGGGGCGAGGTCGACCGTTCGGGTGCCCTCCGGCCCCGGTGCCGTGCGCACCGGGCCGCCGACGGCGTCGTCGCGGTGCACCCCTCGATGGTGCCGCACGCCGTCCGGGCCCGCGGCCCCGGGCCCGGGCGGAGGGTGCCGGACGCCGGTTCCCCCCGGCCCGGCCTGGGCAGCTCCCCGCCATGAGCCTGCGGGTGGGTCTGGTCGGGGCCGGCGGGGTGGGGACCCGCCACGGGCGCACGCTGCGCGGCCTGGACGGCGTCGAGCTCGTGGGCGTCGCCGACGCCGTCCCGGCCGCGGCCGTGGAGCTGGCCGCCGCGCTCGGCGTCCCGGCCGTCGACGACGTCGGCCGGCTGCTCGGGTCGGGGCTGGACGCCGTCTGGCTGTGCGTGCCGCCGTTCGCGCACGGGGAGCTGGAGCTGGCGGCGGTGCGCGCCGGCCTGCCGCTGTTCGTGGAGAAGCCGCTGGGCGCGGCGCCCGCCGTGGCCGAGGAGGTCGCCGCCGCCGTCGCCGCGGCCGGGGTGCCGACGGCGACCGGCTACCACTGGCGTCACCTCGACACCGTCGCCCGCGCCCGCGAGGTGTGCGCGGCCGCCCCGCCGCGGCTGGTCGCGGCGACCTGGCTGGACACGGTGCCCCCGCCGGCCTGGTGGGCCGACGCGCGGCGCTCGGGCGGGCAGGTGGTGGAGCAGGCCACGCACGTGCTCGACCTGGCCCGCCTGCTGGCCGGCGAGGTGGCCGAGGTGCAGGCGGTCGCGGCGCCGTCGTCGGCGCCCGGGCGGTCCGTCGACGACGCGACCGCCGCGCTGCTGCGCTTCGAGTCCGGCGCGGTCGGCACGCTCACCGCGGCGTGCGCGCAGCCGGCGAGGACCCGGGCCGGCGTCGAGCTGTCCTGCGCCGGTGCCGCGGTGGAACTGACCGAGACCTCGCTGGTGGTGACCACCTCCGGCGGCACCGAGCGCGCCGAGCCGGCGGTGGACGCGCGCACCGCCGTCGACCGGGCGTTCGTCGACCTGCTGGTCACCGGCACCCGGGCCGAGGGGCTGGTGGACTACCGCGAGGCGCTGCGCACCCACCACGTGGCCGTCGCCGTCGCCGAGTCCGCCCGCACCGGCGCCCCCGTGCGCCTCCCGCGCTGAGCCGCCCCGTCAGCGGGCGGGGACGCGCGACCGCGGCGCGCCCGGCCCGCGCAGGGTGCGCACCCGGGCGCGGCGCAGCACCTCGGCGTAGACCCGCTCGTAGGCGCCGGCCATCACCGCCGGGGCGAACCGGCGCCGCGCGTCCTCGGCGCAGGCCCGCGGGTCGATCTCGCCGAGCCGGGTGAGCGCCGCGGCCAGGCCCGCCTCGTCGTCGCGGAGGAAGCCGGTGCGGCCGTCGTCGACCAGCGCGGGCAGGCAGCCGCGGGGGGTGCCGACCACCGGCGTCCCGGCGACGAGTGCCTCGCACACCGCCGTGCCGCCCGGCTCCTCCCACCGGATCGGGGTCAGCAGCGCCCGGGCGCGGCGCAGCAGGTCCGCCTTGGCCGCGCCGCTCACGCCGCCCACCCAGCGGGCGTGCACGCCGTCGAGGAGCGGGTCGACGGCGTCGAGGAACCAGGCGACGTCGGGGTGGGACAGCGCCGGGTGGCCCGGGGTGGCGAGCGCGGCGTCGAGGGCGGCGCGGTCGGGCAGCGGCCCCACCGGCCCGGCCAGCACCACCGGGACCCCGGCCGCGCGGGCCGCCCGCACCGCGGTGTCGGAGCCCTTGAGGGCGCAGACGCGGGCGAGCACGAGGACGGCGTCGTCCCGCTGCCCGAGCGGCAGCGGCGGCGGGCCGTCGACGGGGACCGCCAGCGGGATCGCCGCCAGGGTCTGCCGCCGCAGCCGCTCGGGACCGCGGGCGACCTGGCTGTCGGACACCCCGGCGAAGAACACCCGCCCGCGGCCGTCGAAGCGCTCGTAGAAGTCGGCGTTGCGGCGCAGGTCCCAGTGCAGGGTCTGCAGCACCGGCGGCGCGGCCGGGCCCAGCGCGCCGAGCACGGCGGGGCCGACCACCTCGAGGTGGGTGTGCACCAGGTCGAAGCCGCCCCCGGTGGCCGCCTCGGCGACCGCCAGCGCGTGCGCGTGCGCGATCCCCACCACCTCGGCGTAGGGCGCGCCGAGGACGTCGAAGCGGCCGGTCCGGAAGGCGCTCACCAGCCCGTCGGCGGCCAGCGGGGAGTCCCCCGACGCGGCCAGGACGACGGTGTGCCCGCGGGCCCGCAGCTCGGCGGTCAGCGTGGCGACGACGTTCTCCAGGCCGCCGTAGCCGTCGGGCGGGACCGGCAGCCACGGGCCGGCGTCCATCAGCACCCTCACGACGGGCTCCCCGGGCGGACGTCAGGGCGCACGCGCTGCTCCCCTGGTCGGGCGCCGGTCCTGCCACCGGCACGGGACCCCCCGGCGCGTCAGTGTGCCGGAAGTCCCCGTCGGGCTCCCGCCTCCGTGCTCAGGAGGGGATCCGCCGCGCCTCGCCGGAGCGGTACCCCGGCACGGTGACCATCGGCGGGCGCTCGTCGACCGCCACCGGGGTGCTCACCGGGACGAACCCGGCGCCGTCGCTGCGGAACTGGGTGAGCAGCCCGCCGGTGTCCACCCGGGCGGCCGGGCCGCGGGAGAGCACCGCCGACACCACCTGCCCGGCCATCCGGCCGAGGGCCTCCTGGTCCTGCGAGGTGTGCCGGCGGACCCCGAGGTCGACCTGCGCCAGCCCGCCGAGCCCGAGCAGGCCGAGCAGGTCGACCAGCAGGCCCACCTCGACGCCGTAGCCGGACAGGAACGGCACCCGCTCCAGCGCCGACCGGCGGCCGGCGTACTCACCGCCCAGCGGCTGCACGAACCCGGCGAGCTCCGGCCACAGCGCGTTGAGCAGCGGGCGGGCGGTCAGCTCGGTGACCCGCCCCCCGCCGGCGGCGGAGCTGTGCCCGGCCAGCTCCAGCGGCCGGGTGTAGCAGCCCTTGACGTAGCCGACCTGCGGGTCGGTGAGCAGCGGCGCCAGCAGCCCGGGCACGTAGTGGGTGACGTCGCCGAGCAGGTCGGCGTCGAGGAAGACCAGCAGGTCGCCGGTGGTCGCGGCCAGCGACTTCCACAGCGCCTCGCCCTTGCCCGGCCGGCTGCCGCACGCCGGCAGCACGTCGGCGGCGGCCACCACGTCGGCACCGGCGGCGCGGGCCACCTCGGCGGTGCGGTCGGTGGAGTCGGAGTCGACGACGAGCACCTCGTCGACCAGCGGCACCCGCCGCACCCAGCACTCCACCAGCCCGCCGGCCAGCCGGCCCACCGTGGCCTCCTCGTCCCGCGCCGGCAGCACGACCGACACCCGGTGCCCGCCGCGCCGCTTGGCGCGCAGCAGGCCGTCGACGTCGACGTCGGCCGTCGACCGGACGGTGGACGTGCGGCCGGAGAACCAGGCGCGGGCGTCGGGTCGCATCCCCCCACGATCCGGGACGTCGCGGGGGTGGCGCCACGGCCACGGGCCGCTGTTCACGTGTGCGGAACCGGACGTTCGCGCACGCCCGCCGTCACCCGGGCGCGCTCCCGCAGGGCGGTCGGGCTGTCGGGGCCGACGGCGGCACCGGCGCCGTCGGGCTCGGGGTGGCCGAGCTCGGTGAGCCAGCCGCGCAGCACCCGGTGCAGGTGCTCGGCGCCCACGATCTCACCGGGTGCGCCGAGCACCCGCGGGTGGGCGAGGAACCCGTGCTGCTGCGGGCCGCCGAGCCCGCCGTGCGAGCCGACGTGCGGCTCGAACGGGCTCGCCTCGTCGGTGTCCGGGTCGTAGCGGCTGTTGACCATGACGTCGGGGCAGTGCGGGAAGGCCGACACCCGGGCCACCAGCGCCGGGGCGTGCCGGCCGTAGGGCCGCAGCGGGTCGTCGCCGAGCACCTCGCCGCTGGCCAGCCGGTGCAGCCCGTCACGGCCGAGCACGACCGGGCCGTGCCGCTCGGAGTGCACGAGCAGGAAGCCGACGCCCGGGTGGTCGACCAGCGCCGGCAGCAGCTCGGGCCAGTGGTGCTCGATCTCCTCCAGCGGCACCCGGCCGGGCAGGTCGGGGAAGGAGACGCCCGCCGTGTGCCCGGAGACGACGGCCACCACGCCCGGCGCCACCCGGGCGACGTGCCCGGGCGCGCCCGACGGCGTGCGGTGCCGGTGCTCCGCGGCCCCGGCCGTCTCGACCCGCTCGCGCAGCCGGCGCGCGATCACGCCCGGCCCGGACGCCGCCTCGGCGAGGGCGGAGGCGACCTGCCAGCCCTCGGCGGGGCGGCGGCTGTCCCGGGGCTCGGGCCCGCGCAGGCCCGCGGCCGGCGCACCGCCGCAGCACCGTCCGACGAGGGCCTCGATCGTCTCCCCGAAGCGCTGCGCGAACGCCTCGCCCTGCGTCTGGCCGTGGTCGGAGAGCAGCACCAGGTGGTAGGGCCGCGGCGCCAGGGCGCCGGCCCGCGCCAGCCGGCCGATCTGCTGGTCGATGCTGCGCAGCACCTCGAGGGTGTCGAAGCGCTCGACGCCGGAGTGGTGGGCGACCTCGTCGTAGCCGAGGAAGTCGGCGTAGACGACCGGCCGCCCGGCGAGCATGTCCTCGAGGATCGCGGCCACCACCACGTCCCGGGCGATGACCGTCGTCCCCGGCCGGGCCAGCGGGTACAGCCCACCCCGGCTCACCCGCGGGCGGACGTCGGCGCGCCGCTGCCGGGCGGCGGCGACCAGCTCGCGGTAGACGTCGGCCAGCGAGGTGCCCAGCGTGCGGACGGCGTTGACCGGGTTGGCGAAGTAGGCGTAGTACCCGGCGCCCACGCGCTCACGCCGCCGGTCGGCCCGCCGCGTGGTGACCAGCGGCAGCGAGCTCATCGTCAGGCTCACGTGCGGGGCGTCGCCGCTGAAGAGGTTGCCGCGGCTGGCCCCGCCGCCGGCCAGCAGCCCGCGGCCGTCGGAGTGCCGGCGCTCGACCTCGGCGGCGTCGGCCGGGTGCGACACCTGCACGACGTGGTCGCGGTCCTTCTCGTAGTACCGGAACCCCGGGACGTCGTGGTTGGAGCCGTGCAGGATGCCGCACACCGCCGCACCGGTCTGCGAGCTCCAGTCGGTGTGCCAGGAGGTCAGCGCGTGGCTGCCCGAGCGCAGCCAGGCGGCCAGCGTCGGCATCGACCCGTCGCGGACGGCGCGGCGGGCGACGTCGGCACCCAGGCCGTCGATCTGCAGGAAGAGCACCCCGGGCGGGCAGGGCTGCAGGGCCCCGGCGCTCGGGGCGCGGCGGCGGGCGCGGCGGAAGAACAACTCGTCCTCGTCGACGGCCAGCGCGCTGCTCACCGCCGCGGTGACCACGGCCATGGCGACCACGACCAGCACGCCGGTGCGCAGGTCGGCCACCACGACGCCCGGGACGGCGAAGGAGACGCCGAGCACCGCCGCACCCAGCAGCAGGAAGCTGCCCAGCCCCATGGTGAACAGCGCGATCGGCAGGGCCACCCGCATCACCAGCGGCCAGACCACGCCGGAGAGCAGGCCGAGCAGCAGCGCGGCCAGCGGCGGCTGCCACCACCCGCCCATCGCGAAGCCGTCGAGCCAGCGGTCGAGGACGACGAGGGCCAGGGTGGTCAGCAGCCAGGTCACCAGCACGCGGGCCGTCGTCCGCCCGCGGCCGAGCACCCGGCCGCGGGCGGTCGCCGCGGGCCGGCTCACGCGGGGCCGCAGGGGGTCGGGGCGGACTCGTCCTTCGGCTCGGGGGCCGGGTGCCGCCGGCGGTGCCCGCCGACCAGGTTGAGCACCCCGCCGGCCAGCAGCACCAGCACGGTGGCCACGAGCATGGCCACCAGCGGGTTGTCGAACACCCCGCCGCTGACGACGCCGAGCGTGGCGTAGGCCACCGCCCACAGCGCGGCGGCCAGCAGCGACGCCGGCAGCAGCCGCCGCCACGGGTAGGCCAGCGCCCCGGCGGCGAGCAGCACCGGGATGCGCCCGGCGGGCAGCAGCCGGCCGACGACGACGATCTGCCAGCCGTGCGCCCGGAACTGCTCGCGCACCTCCTCGACGCGGTCGGCGTGCTGGCCGCGGGACACCCAGCGCACGGCGGCGGGACCGCCGGAGCGGCAGACGGCGAAGGTGACGACGTCGCCGACCCACGCGCCCAGCGTGGACAGCAGCAGGACCAGGGTGAGGTCGAGCCGGCCGGAGCTGGTGGCCAGGGCCGCGGCCGCGCCGACCACCGCCCCGGTGGGCACGACCGGCACGATCGAGCCGAGCAGCACGCCGCCGAGGACCACCGGGTAGCCCAGCGACGAGCCGTCGGTCCAGCCGGAGGCCAGCGTCGCGGCGCTCACGCCGCACCCGCCGAGGGAGCGGGCAGCACCACCGGATCGCCGGGCTCGGTGTGGGCGACGGCGGTGCGCAGGCCCCGGGCGGCGACCGCGGCGGCGAACGCGCGCGGCGGCTCGACCAGCAGCCGCCGGTAGCGCCGGGCCAGCCCGGGCAGCGTCGTCCCGCCGGGGACGGCGAGGGTGCCCCAGTGCACGGGGACGGCCACCCGCGGGCGCACCCGCGCCACCGCCTCGGCCGCGCGCCGCGGGTCGAGGTGCCCGGGACCCAGCGTCGGGCCCCAGCCCCACACCGGGACGAGCGCGACGTCGACCTCGCGCCGGCCGATCCGGGCCATGCCGTCGAAGAGGTCGGTGTCGCCGCACGCGTAGACGGTGCTGCCCTCGCCCTCCAGCAGGTGCCCCACCGCGGCGGTGTCGGGACCGTGGGTCAGCCGCGGGCCCCAGCGGTGGCCGCTGTGCCGGGCGGGGACGGCGGTGACCCGCAGCCCGCGGTGGGTGAGCGTCTCGCCGGCCGCCAGCTCGTCGACCCACGGGAAGCCGCGCGAGCGCAGCCACCGCCCCGCGCCGCGGGGCACCACGACCCGCACGGAGCGGCCGAGCAGCCGCAGCGAGGGCAGGTGCAGGTGGTCGGCGTGCAGGTGGCTGACCAGCACCAGGTCGACACCGGCCCAGGTGGCGGCGGGCAGCGGCGGGACCACCCGGCGCAGCGGACCGACGCGCGCGGTGAGCACCGGGTCGGTGAGCACGGTGCTGCCGGCCAGCTCGACGCGGACGGTCGAGTGGCCGAGCCAGTGCAGCTCCGGGTTCGCCACCGGGCCAGTATCGACCCGGGGACCGACGTCCCCGGCCCTCTCCCGCGCGGTCCGGTGGCCGTCCGCCCTCCCGTCCCGGGGTGCGGGGCGCACCGACTGGTCCCACCATCGCTGCCATGGCCTCAGCGGGAGCAGACCCGGGGTTGTCGGGGACCGAGCTGTCGGGGGAGCTGCGGCGCATGGCGCTGCACCTGGAGACCGCCGCCGTGCTGGAGCTCAGGGCCGCGCGGGCCGAGCCCCGGCAGGGCGCGGTGCTGCGGCGCCGCGCCGAGCAGCGCCGCCAGGAGGCCGCCCGGCTGCGCGAGCGGCTGGCCGCGTGCGGCGTCGCGCTGCCGCCGCGCGCCCGCCGTCCCACGGCCCCGTCGTCCTGAGGCCCCCGCGGGGCCGAGCCCCCCGCCGGGCGGCGTCCGGCGCTAGCGTGCCGCCGTGGCCACCTGGGCGGACGTGCGGCGCCTGGCCCTCGCCCTGCCCGGCGCCACCGAGGGCACCTCCTACGGCTCCCCGGCGTGGAAGGTGCGCGACCGCGCCTTCGTGTGGGAGCGCCCGCTGCGCCGCGCCGACCTCGAGCTGCTGGGGGAGGCCGCGCCGCACGGGCCCGTGCTCGGCGCCGCCGTGGCCGACGAGGGGGTCAAGCACGCCCTGGTCGCCGACGACCCGGCCGTCTACCTGACGACGCCGCACTTCGACGGGTACGCCGCCGTCCTCGTCCGGCTCGACGCGATCGGCGTCGACGAGCTCGCCGAGCTGGTCACCGAGGCCTGGCTGGCCCGGGCGCCGGAGCGGCTCGCCCGGGAGCACCTCGCCGGCTGAGGGGACCCCGGTGCGGGCTCCGGACGACGCCGTCCGGCACCGCCCGGTCCCGTCCGCGCGCCGGATCGTGCCCGGAGTGGCAGAGTCCACGGGGTGAAGACCTGGCTCGACGCCTGGCCGGTGTTCCGGCAGCTGACCGGCCCCGACCCCCTCGGTCGCGGCCGTGCCGCGCGCAGCAAGGACACGGAGTCGGTGGTGGCCCGGACCGCCACCGCCGACCGCGTCGTGCAGAGCGTCTGCCCGTACTGCTCGGTGGGCTGCGCGCAACGGGTGTACGTGAAGGACGAGCGGGTCGTCCAGATCGAGGGTGACCCCGACTCGCCGGTCAACCGCGGGCGGCTGTGCCCGAAGGGCAGCGCGAGCAAGTCGCTGGTGACCAGCCCGACCCGGGTCACGAAGGTCCGCTACCGCCGGCCGTACGGCACGGAGTGGGAGGACCTCGACCTCGACACGGCGATGGAGATGATCGCCGACCGCGTCCTGGACGCGCGCCGCCGCTACTGGCAGGACGAGTGCGACGGCAAGCGGGTCAACCGCACCATGGGGATAGCGAGCCTCGGAGGGGCAGCCCTCGACAACGAGGAGAACTACCTCATGAAGAAGCTCTACAGCGCCATGGGCGCGATCCAGATCGAGAACCAGGCCCGCATATAGCACTCCGCCACGGTGCCCGGTCTGGGTGCCTCGTTCGGTCGTGGCGGTGCCACGAACCCCCAGCAGGACCTGATGAACTCCGACTGCATCGTCATCGAGGGTTCGAACATGGCCGAGTGCCACCCGGTCGCCTTCCAGTGGGTGACCGAGGCCAAGGCCCGCGGCGCGAAGGTCGTCCACGTCGACCCGCGCTTCACCCGGACCAGCGCGATCGCCGACCTGCACGTGCCGCTGCGCGCCGGCAGCGACATCGTCTTCCTCGGCGCGCTGGTCAACCACGTGCTGAGCAACGACCTGTTCTTCCGCGACTACGTCGTCGCCTACACCAACGCGTCCTCGATCATCCGCGAGGAGTTCCAGGACGCCGAGGACCTCGACGGCCTGTTCTCCGGCTGGGACCCCGACAGCAAGCAGTACGACCAGGCCAGCTGGCAGTACGAGGTCGAGGACACCCCGGGCGGCGGCGTCGCCGAGGACGACCCGGCCGGCGCGGCCGAGCAGGAGCGGCTGTCCCAGCACGAGTCGGTCAAGGACTCCGACCAGGCGCACGCCTCCGGCTCCGGCGGCCCGCCGCTGCACGGCCGGGCCAAGCGCGACGAGACGCTGCAGCACCCGCGCTGCGTCTTCCAGGTCCTCAAGCGGCACTTCGCCCGCTACACCCCGGAGATGGTCGCCGAGGTCTGCGGCGTCGAGCCCGAGGCGTTCCTCAAGGTCGCCGAGTGGATCACCGCCAACAGCGGCCGGGAGCGGACGACGGCGTTCGTCTACTCCGTGGGGTGGACGCAGCACACGGTCGGCGCGCAGTACATCCGCACCGCCTCGATCCTGCAGGCGCTACTGGGCAACATGGGCCGTCCCGGCGGCGGGATCCTGGCGCTGCGCGGTCACGCCAGCATCCAGGGCTCCACCGACATCCCGACGCTGTACAACCTGCTGCCCGGCTACCTGCCGATGCCGCACGCGGTGCAGCACCAGTCGCTCGACGACTACACCGCCGACGCGGCCGGCACCGGCGGCTTCTGGGGCAACAAGCGCGCCTACGCGGTCAGTCTGCTCAAGGCCTGGTGGGGCGACGCGGCGACGCCGGAGAACGACTTCTGCTTCGACTACGTCCCGAAGATCACCGGCGACCACAGCTCCTACCGCACCGTCGCCGACATGATCGAGGGGAAGGTCGCCGGCTACTTCCTCGCCGGGGAGAACCCCACCGTCGGGCACGCCAACGGCCGGATGCAGCGGTTCGGACTGGCCAACCTCGAGTGGCTGGTGGTCCGCGACCTGCAGATGATCGAGTCGGCGAGCTTCTGGCAGACCGCGCCGGAGATCGAGACCGGGGAGCTGGTCACCGACCAGATCGCCACCGAGGTCTTCTTCATGCCGGCGGCGTCGCACGTGGAGAAGGACGGCACCTTCACCCAGACCCAGCGGATGCTGCAGTGGCGGTTCAAGGCCATCGAGCCGCCGGGTGACTGCCGCAGCGACCTGTGGTTCTACTTCCACCTCGGCCGCATCCTGCGGGAGCGGCTGAAGGACTCCACCGACCCGCGCGACCGCCCGCTGCTGGACCTGACCTGGGACTACCCGCTGCACGGGGAGACCCAGGACCCCAGCGCCGACGCCGTGCTGCGCGAGATCAACGGCGTGGGCCCCGACGGCCGGGCGCTGTCGGGCTACCTGGACCTCAAGGACGACGGGTCGACGACCTCGGGCTGCTGGATCTACTCCGGCGTCTACGCCGACGAGGTCAACCAGGCGGCGCGCAAGCGGCCGGGCCGCGAGCAGGGCCAGGTGGCGTCGGAGTGGGGCTGGTCGTGGCCCTACAACCGTCGCGTCCTCTACAACCGCGCCTCGGCCGACCCCGACGGGAAGCCGTGGAGCGAGCGCAAGAAGTACGTGTGGTGGGACGCCGAGGCAGGCCGCTGGGCGAGCACCGGCGACGCCGTCGACTTCGAGGCGACCAAGCCGCCGGACTACGTGCCACCGCCGGGGGCGAAGGCGCAGGCGGCGCTGTCGGGCCGGGACCCGTTCGTCATGCAGAGCGACGGCAAGGCCTGGCTGTTCGCGCCGAAGGGCGTCGTCGACGGACCGCTGCCGACGCACTACGAACCGGCGGAGTCCCCGGTGGGGAACGCGCTGTACGCGGTGCAGGCCAACCCGACGACGGAGCACATCCAGGCGCCGTACAACAGGGAGGCCCCGTCCAGCGGCGACGTCTTCCCGTACTCGGTGACCACCTACCGGCTGACCGAGCACCACACCGCCGGTGCGATGAGCCGGACGCTGCCCTACCTGTCGGAGCTGCAGCCGGAGTTCTTCGTCGAGGTCTCTCCCGAGCTCGCGGCCGAGCGGGGTCTGGAGAACGGCGGCTGGGCCACCGTGGTCAGCCCGCGGGCGGCCATCGAGGCCCGCGTGCTGGTCACCGAGCGGATCCGGCCGCTGCGCACGCGCGGCGGGAAGGTGGTCCACCAGATCGGCGCCCCGTACCACTGGGGCGAGGTCGGCATCTCGACCGGCGACTCGGCCAACGACCTGCTGCCGGTGGTGATGGACCCCAACACCCACATCCAGGAGAGCAAGGCCTCGACGGTCGACATCCGGCCGGGCCGGCGGCCGCGGGGACCGGAGCTCACCGAGCTCCTGGAGGAGTACCGGAGCCGGGCGGGGATCGCCTCGGGCCGGATGCCGGTCGGCGGCCGCGTGGCCGTGGAGGGGACCTGATGACGACGGTGAGCTCGGCGAGCCCGGCCTTCACGGGCAAGGACCCGCAGAACCGGCTGTTCGGGCCGTTGCCCGACGTGGCGGCCGAGGCGGGGTACCAGGAGGACCACCCGGCGCGGGTCGGCTTCTTCACCGACACCTCGGTGTGCATCGGCTGCAAGGCCTGCGAGGTGGCGTGCAAGGAGTGGAACACGCTGCCGATGGACGACTCCTACGGCACCCGGGACACCCTCGGCCTGTCGGGCATGTCCTACGACAACACCGGCCAGCTCGGCGCCAACACCTGGCGGCACGTGGCGTTCATCGAGCAGGTGCGCACCGTGGACCTGCCGATGCCGAGCGTCGGACCGCCGCCGGACGCCGCCGCGAGCCGCCGCGACGGGATCGTCGACGCCCCGGACGAGGCCGAGCCCGGCGACAGCGTCGTCACCGCGCAGACCAGCGTGCTCAACGCCGAGGCGCTCAGCGAGTACGACCCGCAGACGTCGCAGTCCGGTGACCGGGAGATCCGCTGGCTGATGGCCTCGGACGTCTGCAAGCACTGCACGCACGCCGGCTGCCTCGACGTCTGCCCGACCGGCGCCCTGTTCCGCACGGAGTTCGGCACGGTCGTCGTCCAGGGCGACATCTGCAACGGCTGCGGCTACTGCGTGCCGTCCTGCCCGTACGGGGTCATCAACCAGCGCAAGGACGACGGCCGGGTCTTCAAGTGCACGATGTGCTACGACCGGCTCACCGACGGCCTGCAGCCGGCCTGCGCGACCGCGTGCCCGACGCAGTCGATCCAGTTCGGCAACCTCGACGAGCTGCAGGCCCGCGCCGACGCGCGCCTGGAGACGCTCAAGCGGCAGGGCGTGGAGACCGCACGCCTCTACGGCCGCGACGAGGACGACGGTGTCGGCGGCAACGGGGCGTTCTTCCTGCTGCTCGACGAGCCGGAGGTCTACGGCCTGCCGCCGGACCCGATCGTGACCACCCGGGACCTGCCGGCCATGTGGCGCTCGGCGGCCGCGGCCGCCGCGATGATGGTCGGGGTGGCGCTGTCGGCCGTCCTCGGCTCGCGGAGGCGGTGACCGGCGTGACCGAGGGCATCACGACACCGGGTGCGGGCTGGCGGCGGGCCGGGGGTTCCGACGTCGCCGGCGACGGCGTACGGGCGTACTCCAACGGCGCGGGCCGCCGCCGGAAGGGCGGGCGGCGGGGCGGCCGCAAGGGGCGCGGCGGCGAGGTCCCGATGGTGGAGGACGTCGAGTTCACGTCCTACTACGGCCGGCCGATCATCAAGCCGCCGGTCTGGAAGAGCCCCGACGTGCCGCTGTACCTCTTCCTCGGGGGCGCGGCGGGCTCGTCGGCCATCCTCGGCGCGCTGGCGGACGTGAGCGGCCGGCCGGCGCTGACGCGGGTGTCGCGGCTGACCGCCGGGGGCGGGTCGATCCTGTCGGTCGTGTTCCTCATCCACGACCTCGGCCGGCCCGAGCGGTTCCTGCACATGCTGCGGGTGATCAAGCCGACCTCACCGCTGTCGATCGGCTCCTACATCCTGGCGCCGTTCAGCGCCGCGGCCGGGGCGACGGCCGCGGTGGAGCTCCTCGGCTGGTTCCCGCGGCTCAAGCGGTTCGGCGGCGCGGTGGCCGCGCTCTTCGGCGGGCCGCTCGCCACCTACACCGGGGTGCTGCTGGCCAACACCGCGGTGCCGTCGTGGCACGCACCGCACCGCGAGCTGCCGTTCGTCTTCGGCGGGTCGGCGATGGCCGCGGGTGGCGGGATCACCATGGCGTTCACCCCCGTGGCCGAGGCCGGCCCGTCCCGCAAGATGGCGGTCACCGGTGCGGCGATCGAGCTCGCGGTGGTGCACCGGGTGGAGAACGGGCACGGCATCGTCAGCGAGCCCTTCCACGAGGGCCGGCCGGGGACGCTGCTGCGCGCGGCGAAGGCGTGCACGGCCGCCGGGGCGGCGGTGACCGTCGTCGCCGGGCGGCGGCGGGCCGGCGCGGTGGTGGCCGGGGCGCTGCTGGCGGCGGGCTCGCTGCTCACCCGCTTCGGCGTCTTCGAGGCCGGCATGGCCAGCGCCCGGGACCCGAAGTACACCGTCGTCCCGCAGCGCGAGCGGCTGGCCGCCCGGCAGAACGGGCACGCGTCGACCACCACTCGCTGAGCGCCACGGTGCAGGGTGGGGGACCAGGATCCGTGCACCGTGGGGTGGGAGCTCCACGATGCCGGAGGGGCGCCGCGACGTCGTGGGCCGTCAGGACCTCCCGCGCCCGGAGCCGGCCAGCCGGACCCTGGTGATCACGTAGCTGCCGGCCGTCAGCACGGTGCCTTCCACGATCGCCCATGATCGGGCCGCGCCGGCTCGGTCGCCACGACGGAGGTCCCGGAGGCCCCGCAGGACGCCGGCCGGCAGGGTCCGCCGGACGTAGGTCCGCTCCGCCGTCAGCGCCGGACCACCGCGGGCGAGGCGGCTCACCACTGCCTTCGACCGGCCTTCGCCCCGGCACCGGCGTCGGAAGTACCGACGGGTGACCCGGTCTGCCGTCACGGTGTGACGGCAGATCGCCGACGGCTCGATCAGGATGCAGCTGTGGGGATGGGTGCGGCGGACCCGGATGGAGAACTCGGTCTCCTCGCAACCGGCCGTGTCCTTGCCCAGTCGGCCGACGCTGCTGTCGAAGCCGCCCGCAACGGCGAACACCTCCCGTCGAAAGCTCATGTTGGCACCGATCGGGTTGCGCACCTCAGCGCGGGTGCGGGGCTGGCCCTCGTAGCTGCAGCCCACGACCCAGAGGAACTCCTCGGGGAACCACGCAGGCCGAGGCGCACGCCAGGCAGGGACCACCGCGCCACCGACCCCGAGGACCGAGGGGTCGACGTAGGCCTCGAGGAGCCGCGCTGCCCAGTCGGAGTCAGCGGCGGCGTCGTCGTCCAGGAAGGCCACCACGTCTCCGGTGGCCGCGTCCACTCCCGTGGTCCGGGCTCCTGACAACCCCTGTGGCCCGGTGCTGGGCAGGCACGTGACGGAGGGGAAGGCGGCCCGTGCTCGGACGAGCAGGTCCTCGTTGTGGTCACTGACGAGGATGACCTCGTCCGGTGGCCGCGACTGCCGTTGCACGCTCTCGACCGCGGCACGGACATCGGGCCAGCGCTCGAGCGTGTAGGCGCAGATGATCACGGTCAGCCGTAGGGGCTCAGCCATCTCGCTCCGCACGGGAAGTGGTCGGACGCCGGGGAGCAGACCACGGGAGACGTGGCGTCGGCAAGGAGCGGGCGTCCGGGGTGTGCCCTCGGGTCGCCGATCCCAGCCGCTTCACCCCGCCGGGAGCTGCGGTGCCGGATCCGGTCGCGGTACCGCTGGGCGGAGCGGTCGTCCGGGGAGGCGTTCGACCGACGACGCCGACGGGATCGGCGGGTTGGCTCGACCGGAGAGCCACCGCCACGGGGCAGCGAGCCCTGCTGCCAGGTGCGTGCAGCGAGCTTCCTCGACCGGAGGCGAGCGGACCTATCGTCAGTCCCGAGCGACGGAGGGCGCGCACGGGCATCCGCGGTCGCGCTGGGTCGACGTGCACTTGATCGAGGAGCGTGGATGCACCAGCAGGAGGATCCCGAGGCGGTGTCGCCACCGCCGTCCGGCGACCGCCCCGTCGTCGCCCCAGGTCCCCGTGCGGCGGATCGCGAGCTCGAGTCGGCTCCAGCTCGGGCCGAGGCCCTCGGAAGACGACACGGACGCCCGATGAGGTACGTGGGCCCACGGCCGCTGAACCAGGGACTGTCCTTCTGGATGGCGTCGGTGTGCCTGTTGCTCACGGCCATCGGGGGCTGGCCGGCGGGTGTGTTGAGCTCTCCGCGACCCCCCGTGCCGGGGCTCACGGTAGGCGTGACCCACACCCAGTACTCGGTGGACTCGTCCACTCCGGCACGGGCTGCGGGCAGGGCACTCGACGTGCTCCGGGACGTCGCCCCGGTGCAGAACCAGCACCTCATGGGCTGGGGCGCACTGAACCCGGAACCATCCCCGGGTCACTACGACTTCGCGAGTCTTGATCGGCGGATGGAGTTGATCACGCGGACTGGCGCGGAACCGGTCCTGACCCTGTGTTGCGCACCCGACTGGATGAAGGGCGGGCCGGCCGGGAGCACGGACTGGAGCCGTATCGAGGAGGCTCCGAGGCCTGAACACTTCGACGACTTCGCGAGGCTGGCACAGGTGGCCGCCCAGCGCTATCCGCACGTCCACCGGTTCGTGGTCTGGAACGAGTTGAAGGGGTTCTACGACAGAGCGGCGAACGACTGGGACGTCGCTGCGTACACCGACCTCTACAACCGTGTGTACACAGCCGTCAAAGAGGTGCGGCCGGACGCGCTCGTCGGGGGGCCGTACGTCATCGTCGACTCATGGGCCTCCGAGTGGGCCGGAGGTCACCGGTCGGCGCTCGAGGGGCCGTGGGGAACAGTCGACCAGCGATCCCTCGACGTCATCCAGTACTGGCTCCGGCATGCGGCGGGAGCCGACTTCGTCGCGCTGGACGGTGGGACACACACCCACGACCAGGGACTCATCACCGACGACTTCCTGGCCACGGGAAAGCTCTCGATCGTGACCGAATGGGTCAGGGCCCGCACCGACCTGCCTATCTGGTGGGTCGAGTTGGGGGCAGAGTGCAGTGACGGGTCGGCGCCGGCGGCCGACCCGCGCAGGGCCGCTGTCATGGTGCACGCGTTGGTGGCGGTGGCTCACGCCGGAGGCTCCGCGGCGATCCTCTGGCGACCACGCGAGGACCCCGACCGGACGACGGTGGCTCTCTTCTCCGACACGTCGTCACCGGACGGGGGGAGTCCGTTACCCCTCTCCTCCCTGCTCGCCGTGGTGGGCGAGCAACTGCGTCGCGATCCACAGCAGGTCGTGGCGACGTGGCACTCCTCCTCGTCGCTGTGGACCCTCGTCACACCGGGGTGGTCCATCACCTGGTCCGCCGACACCGGGCTCCGCATCCTCGAGGCCTGACCACGGGGGTGCTCGCCGCCAGGCCGGGTCGACGTCATCGTGGACGCACGTCGACCGTGCGCAACGGTGGACCGGTGTCCGGCGCGCACCACGGCGTTCCTGGAGCGCAGGGGCTCGGAGCCCACCTCCGGGAGGCCGCGCGAGTGGGTCGTGCGGCGGAGGAGGAGGTGACCGCGGTGTCGAGCCGCGGGCTGCACCGGTCGACTTCCAGGGGCGGGGTCCTGCGAGCTCCCTCGGGCCCACGCGAGCTGCCAGACTGCGTCCACGCCGGCCGCGGGAGGGGAACCGGCCCCTGCCGGTGCGAGGCGATGGTCTTTCCTCGGGGGACGGTCCACCGGAGGGGGATGCCTGGTGCGTGGGCGGAGGATCCTCGTCGTGGGGGTGGTGGCGCTGCTCGCCACCGTGGCCTCCGGGGACCGGTGGTCGCCGGAGACGAGCACCAGCACCCTGCTCCCGACCGCGGACACCTACGTCCAGGCCGACGCGCCCACCAGCAACTTCGGGTCGTCGCCCCGGTGGTCGGTCGAGGGCAGGGAGACCGTCTGGCGGGAGGCACTCCTCCGTTTCGAGGTGCCGGTCCCACCGGGACGTGAGGTCGTCTCCGCCACGCTGCGTGCGCACAGCGAGGCGGCGGCTCCGGACACGGAGTTCGTCGAGGTCCGCACGACCCGGGGTGACTGGGTCGAGTCGGAGGTCACCTGGGAGACCGCCCCGGAGCCAGGCGCGCTCGTGGGCGAGGTCGGTGGCTTCTCGTCCGGTTCCTGGGTGGAGTGGGACGTCACCGCCGGCGTCCCGGCGGCCGGTGGACAGGTGGATCTCCTGCTGATGACGAGCGCTCGGCGGTGGCTGGGCTTCCCGAGCAGGGACCACCCCTCGGTGGCGCTGCGGCCCGGCCTCGTCGTCGCGACCGCTCCGGTGGGATCGCGGACGGTCCCGCCACTGCCTCCGCCCGTCGACGTCCCGGCCTCGGTGCGGCTCCCCGAGGTCTCGACCGGACCCGCCGGAACGGAGGACGTGACCATCGCAGCGGTCGGTGACATGAACCCGCCCCGGAACACGTCGCCCGACTCGGCGAGCGGGAGGAACGCCGCCAGGATCACGGCCGGCCTCGAGGACGGCAGTCTGGACCACTTCGTCGGACTCGGGGACTTCCAGTACACCGAGGGCACGTGCACGGCGCTCACCTCCTACTGGGCGGAACTCTGGGGGGCTGCCATCGCGCAGACGTACTGGACGGCCGGCCCGAACCACGACGTCGAACCGGGCAGGAACGACGACCTGGACCGGTTCATGAACGGCGAGTGCCCCGGGTCGTCGACCGTGTCGGCCACCAACAGGAGCCTGGGTGGCTTCGTCGACGCCCTCGACTTCTACAGCTTCGACGTCGGCGCCTGGCACATCGCGGTCCTGCCGGCCGCGGCGTGGCGCTACGACCGGGCCGCGGCCGAGGCCATGACGGAGCGGATCGACGCCGACCTGGCCGCAGCCGCGGAGGCGGGGAGACACCTGGCGGCCGTCTACCACGAGCCCTACTTCACCTCGGAGACGTCGGCGCACGACCGCTACGACGCCATCAAGCCGTGGATCGACGTGCTGTGGGAGCACCGGGTGCGGTTCACCCTGTCCGGGTCCCAGCACAACTACGAGCGGTCCTGTCCGGTCGACAACGCCGACCGGTGTGTCCCCGACGGGATGGTCGCCTTCCAGGTCTCGACGGGGGGGATCGACCTGCGCGAGTTCACGTCGCGACCGGACTACGTCGCCGAACGCTTCGACGACACGTGGGGATACCTGGAGCTGACGCTCCAGGCGGACGGGAGCTTCACCTGGCAGTTCCGGCCGACCAGCGGCGGGATGCGGACCGACAGCGGGACACGGGCTGCCGAGCCGGCCGAGTAGGGAGGGCATCGGCCGGGACCGAGGCGCGACGGGTCCCCACACCGGGCTGGTCTCTGTAGGTTCCTCCCGGTGAAGGTGTACGACCTGTCCGGTCGCGTGTCGCTGGGTGTCCTCGGCGGCGATCCGCGCACCCTCGAGGCCGTCGCGCGGCAGATGGACCCCTTCGTGACCGGCGGGACAGCGGTCGCCGGTCGGCCGGACGTCGTCCTGGAGCTCTCCGACGACCGACCCAGCCGGTTCCTGGAGGTGCACAACCCGGCGCGTGACGGCATGACGACCGCCTACGACGGCCGGGACCTCCACCTGGTCGCGGGGGGCCGCAGCTGCGCGATCGTCCCGTCCCCGGACGGAGGGTTGACACTGCGCTGCCCACCGTCCTTCCCGCTGGGGCCGCTCTTCCGGACGGTCGTCCGCCCCACGCTCCAGGTGGCGGCGACGGGCCACGACACGGCTGCCGTGCACAGCGCGGCGGTGGAGATCGACGGGCGGGCCGTGCTGGTCGCCGGCTGGTCCGAGAGCGGCAAGACGGAGACGGCTCTGGCGCTCGTCGAGGAGGGGGCCGGCTGGCTCTCGGACAAGTGGACGCTCCTCGGAGGGGACGGCGAGGCATCCGCGTTCCCCGTCAACGTGGGCGTCCGCCGCTGGGTCCTGCCCTTCCTCCCCCGGCTCGCCGGGGCGCTGCCGCGCCCGGCCAGGGCCCAGGTCGCCCTGGCCGGAGTAGTGGCCCGCACAACACGGCCCCTGCGGCGGGGAAGCGCCGCCGGAGGCCGGACCGCTGCTGCCGCAGTCGCGGAACGGGCGGTGGGCCTGGTCGACCGCGCAGCCCTGAGCACCAGCGAGATCCGCGCGGCCTACGGCCAGACCGACGACCCGACCCGACGCCTCGAACTGGGGACACTGGTGCTGCTCACCACCGTCCCCGGCTCGTCGGTCTCGGTCGAGACCGGAGCCCCCGGGTGGGCGGCGCGCCGGCTCGCGCTCACGGCCGCCTACGAGCGGCACGACTGGCACATGCTGCAGGACCGTCTCCGGTACGCCGACCCCTGGCTCGTGGGGGACGGCCGTGGTCGCACGGTGGACGCTGAGTGCCGGATCCTCGAACGGGCACTGGCGGGAGCGCGTGTCCTCCACGTCCGGGCGCCGTTCCCCGTCGACCCGCGGCGTGTGGTCTCCGCCCTCCGTGAGGCGCTGTGACGGAGCACGCATCCGACTACACCTTCGCCGACTCGGTCCGGCTCCGTGTCCGGGGGCCGCGCCGCGTGCTGCGGCACTTCGACGGCGAGTACGGGGAGGTCCGGACCGCTGCCGTCGCCGAGCCGGACGTCGACGTCCGCATCGGGTTCGGCAGCCGTGTCGACCGGATCCCGGGCGGAGCGGTGCTGGCCGGAGGGCACAAGACCGCACGCTGGCGTGTGGCCCTGGGACCACCGGAGGCAGGGCCGCTGCACGCGGTCATCGGGCTCACCGGTGGGCCGCCCTCCTTCACCCTGTCACTGGTGCAGGGGTACTTCGTGGAGGCCCTCGTGGCCGTGGCACTGGCCAGGGTCGGGCGGACCGCGCTGCCGGCCGCGGCGTTCGGCGACGGCGGCGGCGGCGCCACGGTCGTCCTCGGCCGGTCCGGCGCTGGGAAGACCACGCTGACCGCGCGGGCGCTCGCCGCCGGGAGGACGGTCCTGAGCGACGACCAGGTCGTCGTCGACGCCTCTGGCCGGATCTGGCGGTACCCCCGCCGTCTGCGGCTGTACCCCGACATCGAGCAGACCGCTCCAGAGGCCTGGTCCCGGCTCCCGGCCGGGACCCGCGCGACCCTCCGCAACCGGGCGCTGGTGCGCCGGCTGACGCGGGGCCAGGTCGCGCCGTCACTGGCGGTCCCGGCCTCGGACGTCGGCACCACGGTGGTGTCCGGCCCGGTACCGCTCCGTCGCCTGGTCGTCGTCGGACGGTGCGAGGACGACGGGTTCTCCGAGGAGGTCCGACCGGCCGCGTGGGTGGTCGGTGAGGCGGAGACGCTACTGGGTCAGCAACGGGAGCGGCTCACCCGTGCAGTGGGCGGCGCATGGGCGGACGCGCTCGACGCCGTGCTGCGGGCGGAGAGCCGGACGGTCACCGCGGCGCTGGCCGGCGTGCCCGCGACGGAGATCTCCGTCCCACGCGCCTGGGGTGCGCGGCGAGCGGTGGACGCCCTCGACGCCCACCTCGGTGTCACGCCGGCCCGGTGAGTCGTGCCCGTGGACCCGCTCCCGGCGGCTGATCCACGATGACGACACAGCAGCGCCGGTCACCGCCTGGTACGCGGCGGACGGCGGACGACCACGTCCCGGGGTTGAGGTACCGGGCGGCTGCGCCGTCGGCGAGCGGCACGTCCGCGGCCACGTGCGTGTGTCCGAACAGGTAGAACGGCACCGCGGCGCCCTCGGCCGCCAGCACGTGGTGCACCGCCTGTGCCGCTGCCTGCATGAAGGGCACCGCCGCACCGGAGCGTCGGCGGAGCCGGCGGGCGGCCAGGACCGCGGCGCGACGTGCGATCGAGGCCGGCGTGGCCGCGCCCAGCCGGTCGATGTCGACCACGGATCCGGCCGGCAGGCCGGCGAGCGTCGTGGAGCGCAGCAGGCGCTCGCGCTCCGGACGGTGACGCTCGGCACGACTGAGCCGGACGAGGCCGAGGAACAGGCCGGTGCCCATGCGTGCGGCGAGGAGCGCCCGCGCCGGGGGCGACGCCCAGGGTGCGCGCCGCCGGAGGTGGACGAGGGCGTCCAGGTAGGAACCCGGAGGCACGCGGAGCGGGCGGTCCCCGTCGTCCGGGTGGTCCACGAGCAGTCCCGGGAAGCGGTTGAGGTCGTGGTGCTGCTGGCCGTGCTCGGCGTAGAGGACGCCCGGGAGGTGGAGCATCCAGGGGTGGACGTCGAGGGTGCCCGGGAGCGCCTGCCGCAGGCTGCGCTGCACCGCCGGCATCGAGAGCTCCATGTCGTGGTTGCCGGCGACGAAGTCGATGCGATGGCCGGCCGCGAGCAGGTCCCGCAGGGCCGCGAACACGGGCGCGTGGGCGGCCATGATCCGGTCGAGCTTGCGGACCGCCTCGGACGGACGCGTCGCGGGACTCGCCCCCCGCCCCGGCAGGCTCACCGCGGGGAAGTCGAACGTGTCCCCGAGCAGGACCAACCGCAGAGGCACACCCCCGGCGCCGGAGACGAGGTGCCTGATCGTCCTCGCGAGCCGGTCGTCCTCGGTGAACGGGTCGTGCTCGCCGCACGCCAGGTGCAGGTCGGCGAGGACGGCGATCCGACTCCCGGTCGCTGAGCCGTCCGTCATGCGATCACGGGGAAGACGACCAGCGCGCCGGCGGCCATCAGTCCGTGGGCGATCGCCACGGGAGCCAGCCGGCGGGTGCGGCGCACGTACTCACCGAAGGCGAGGCCGACGACCGCCATGAAAGCCAGGACACCGGGGTCGCGCACCGGCAGGTAGGCGGCGACGAAGAGCACGTCGGAGAGGACGACCGCCCAGCCGCCGAAGGCCCGTTCGAGGGTGCGCAGGACGAGCCCGCGGAAGAGGAGCTCCTCGAGGACCCCGGCGAACAGGAACGTCACGAGGACCCCCGCGGTGATCGTCACCGCCGCACGCGGATCGTCGAGCACGGGCAGCGGGAGGAGCGCGTGCGCGGCCCACCCCAGCGGGATCCCGGAGAGCGCGACGGCGGCCCCCGTCCGGCCGGCCGTCGGCTGCGTGTGCTCGTCGGATCCGGGGAAGCCGCGGGACATCCACAGGACCCCGAGGAGCAGGGGCAGCCCCGTGAGCGCATAGGTGGCCGGTCCGTGGTACTGCGGCGTCAGCGCCAGCGAGGTCAGTCGTCCGAGCGGCAGCAGGGTGAGGACCAGGGTCGTCGCGTCCTCCACGCTGACCCAGCGGAACAGGAGGACCACCAGGAGCAGCCCGTGCGCCACGGCACCCGCCACCGGGTCGACCAGTGCGACCAGCAACTCCGCCGCGACCACCGCCAGCACGGCGGCCAGCACGCGCACCCGTCCGCTCGCGTCAACGGGCCCGGTGGGACGGCGGAGGGCCGCGGCGAGCGGCCCGGAGACGTGACGTCCCTGCGAGCCCGTGAGCCACCCGCGCAGCTGGCCCGCGTGGCCGGGAGCAGGACCGCGCACCTCGGAGTCGAGGTGTCTCTGGTTCACGTCCCCAGGTCCAGGAGCCTGGCGGTGACGACCACCGCGGCGCAGACCGCCAGGGGCACGACGACCGCGGTCGTCAGCGCCGCCCGGTGGTCACGGTCGGGGGTCAGTGCGCCCCGGGTCGTCTCGCGTGCCACGAGGAGCACGAGCAGTGTGCCGAGGACGACCAGGGTCATCGATCCGGGCAACCAGTCCGTTCCGGACGCCCGTGTGACGTCGCCGGCCAGGTCCGACACGAGCGCACTCATGCGACGGCCGTCCCGTCCCGCTCCCCGCGGCGGCGGAGTGCGACCACCTGCAGCGCCGCTCCGACGAAGGTCACGCCCGCCAGCAGGAGGAGACCGTGGCCGACGGTGCGGTCGCCGACGTAGGCCAGCACAGCGACGACCACGAGGTCGAGCGCCAGGCTGACGCCGATCGCGAGGGCCAGTTCACGCCAGCCGTCCGGGATGTCCAACAGGCCGACCAGGGCCAGCCCGGGCCCCAGGACGAGGAAGGCCAGCAGCACGACCACGCGGACGCCGGGCGCGGCGGTCGTCCCGGGGACGACGAGCGCGGCGAGGCCGAGCCCGACGACGAGCACCGGTCGCCACCAGCGGCGAGCGCCGGACGGCGCGGTGTGCGGCCTCATGAGTCCTCCCTGAGCTCGAACACGGCTGCATCGGCGTTCCTGTAGACGAGGACGTAGCGCTGGGAGGTCAGCGCCCCCTGCTGGAGGTCCTGCACCGAGCCCCAACCGGGCGGTCCCATCATCTGCTCGATGCTCAACTGGGAGCGGGTGATGACCAGGTAGGCGGTGCCCTCGCCGCGCTTGCTCTCGAGGTGGTCAGCGACCTTGTCCGCCAGTTGGCGCGGGGACTCCGGCGTCGCCACGGGCTCCAGCGACCGGCTGAGTATCTCGACGTCGACGTCGTCGTAGCGGCGGTCCTGCCACGGCATGTTGGGCAGACCCGCTGCCACGACGTCTTCCGGTCCGGCGGTCGCGTACAGGTACATGACGGCATCGCGCTCCTGGGAGGTGAACAACGATGCACGCTCGTTGCCGTACCGGGTCAGCAGGAAGGCGCCCAGGAGCGCGCAGCTGACGAGCACGACGCCACCACCGCGCCGCCACGACCAGCGGGCGCCGACCCCGGGGAAGAGCGCCCACGCGACCAGGACGGCCACGAACGGCAGGGCGAACAGGTAGGACCGCAGCAGGATCTCCCCGCCGTAGGGCTGGAGGGGGACGAGGAGCAGCGGCGTGAACGCCAGGACCGCATGGCCGGGCGCCGGGCGTCCGTGGCGGAGCATGCGCACGACTCCGATGGCGGCGAGGAGCCACAGGACGCCGGCGAGCCCCAGGCGCGCGTAGACGACCAGCAGGTGCTCGGCGCTGCCGGTGACCCGTTCGCCGACGTTGGAGCCCACCGACGAGCCGAGGCTCAGCGCATCGGCCCAGATCTCCGCCAGGTGGCCGTCCAGGTACCCGGCCGCCATGAACGTCAGCCAGGCGACGACGAGCACCGACGCGATGAGGGGGAGCAGACGACCGGTCATCCGGCGGGCCAGGACGAGGGTCAGCAGGAGCAGCAGCGATGCGAACGGGGTGAGCTGGTGGCTCGCGACCATGGCCGCCACCATCAGGGTGCAGGCGAGCACGACGCCTCCCCGCTCCCTCTGGGTCACCCTCGGCCACTGCACCTCCACCTGGGCTCGCGCCGCCCCCAGACGGCGACCGGCAGCCCTCAGGAGCGCGGTCGCCGAGGTGCGCCACCAGCGCGGCGGGCCGTCGAGGCGGCCCGCCAGCGTGGTCAGCGCCGCGGCGGCGAGCGTGGCGTACAGGACGAACGCGAAGGCCTGCGGCGCCAGGTAGTCCTGCCCGACCCAGTTCGTCAGGTAGTAGATCCACACACTGAGCCACACGGTGCGCCAGTCCCCCGTCGCGGCCCGGGCGATGACCACGAGCGCGGGGAGCACGAGCAGGTTGAACACGGCGGGGGCGTACGAGGCGATGGGCAGGACGCCGTCCAGGCCCGCGACCTCGGCGATGAACTCAGCGAGGACGAAGAAGCCGGGCCAGTTGAAGTAGGCGTCGATGTCCGGGTCGATCGCGCCCCCTGTCAGGAAGTGGTCGACCACCCCCGCGTGCCGGTAGACGACGCTGAAGCGGGGGACCTGCTCGAAGGGCAGCGTCACGGCGTACAGGAGCACGACGGTCACGACCATCTGGAACGCGAGCAGGGCGGGACGCTCACGACCACGCAGCCCCAGCGCGAAGCCCCCTGCCAGGACGACGAAGGCCACGTAGTAGCCCGAGGGCAGGACGGAGACCAGGCCCAGGTCGGTGATGCCCGACACCTCCGCCCGGCGCAGCGCCACCCAGGCGATGACGACGGCGACGACGGGGAGGACCCACGCGGCCGGCAGCAGCAGTCCGTCCACGACGCGACCACGGACCGGACCGGAGTCGGGCGCCATCCCCGACGGGGACGCCTCGGACGCCGGGCGCGCCCGCCGCGGGACAGCCGCCGCAGGAGACGTCGCGCGCAGGCGCAGGAGGGCCCACGCACCGGTCGCCGTCTGTACCGCCAGCCAGGCGAGGGCCATGGCCGTCAGGCCTCCGGTCACGCCGCCCGCCGCCGCTGCGGTGACCGAGACGACGGCGCTGACCACGGCGACGGCGACCGCCTCCCGCAACCGACGGTGGGCTCGCGCAGCGGCGTAGTAGCAGTGCACGAACGTCAGCGGGAGCCAGCCGAGCACCAGGATCCGCAGAGGCGTGGCACCGCCCTCGGCGTAGTGCGGACCGAGGAGCCCGAGCAGCGGATCCGCTGCCACGGCAACCGTCCCGGCGACGAGCAGACCGATCCCGAGTGACGATCGGACGCCGCGACGCACGGCCGCCGAGTGCGAGCCGGGATCCGCGGCGACCTCGGAGAAGACCGTCAGGCCGACCTGGACCGGGACGATGTAGACGATCCAGGCCATCATCCACACCGCGTACCAGGTGGCGTTGGTGTCGGGTGCCAGGAGCTCGGTGACGATGACGGGGAGCAGCAGGCCGGGCGTGCGCTCCGCGAGGGTCAGCGCGTAGTTGGGCAGTGCCGATCGGACCAGCGCGCCGCTGAGCGGCCCGTCGACCGACGTCCGTATGCGGTACCGGGGGATCGCCCGCCGCAACTGCCACAGGCCGACGGTCGTGGCCAGGGCGCCCGCTACCGCCCACGGGGCGAACACCGCCCCTGCGGAGGGGGCGTCGAGGCCCGTGGCCACGGCCACGAGGCCGAGCAGTGTCCCCACGCCGAAGACGACGTTCCGGACGAGCGCCTGGTCACCTCTGCGCAGCGCGGTCGCCGTCTGGTCGAGCAGGATGCCCAGGGTCCCGAAGACCGCAGCCGCCACGAACAGGGCGGCGAACGCGGGCGAGTGCGCCACCACGTCGAGCTGGGCCAGCACCAGCCCCGAGAAGCCCACGAACACGAGGGAGAGGACACCGCTCGCGGAGACGACCAGGGTCAAGGCCGAGTTGAGCAGGGTCGGCAGTCGTCCCTCGTTGGCCTTCAGGTGCGTGATGACGGCCGAACCGAACCCCAGGATCGCGAACTGGGTGCACAACATCATCGCCGAGACGGCGCCGGCCGCCAGCCCCACCTCGGTGGGGGACGCGATCCGTGCGGCGACGAGCCAGAACAGGAACCCCAGCCCCATCGCCGCGACCTTCGCCGCGATGAGGGCCAGCGAGTTGACCGCAGAGGGGAGTGCCTGGACCGTGCCGCCACCCGTGCCGGGCATCGTCCGTCGCCGGGCTCCGACGAGCGCGGGCGCGACGAGCGCGATCCGGGAGGCGGCACGGCCGATCATGCGGAGGCGCCCGGGGACGGCCTCCGCCGTGCCCGGCCGAGGTGGCCGAGGAGCTCACGACCCATCGCCAGGTAGTTGTAGACCGCGAACACGAGGTAGTAGGGGATCCACTGGGGGCTGAGGCGGACCAGGCTGAGGACGATCCCGCGGACCGCGGCGGCCGCGGGCAGGCCGAGCAGGACTGCGGCTCGGACACCGTGGTTGACGACCATCCGGCCCAGCCCGTGTCCGTCCGCGACGAACTGGCCCTTCGCGAAGTCCCACGAGTCCTCGAAGCGGTGTTCGACCACCGTCCGCCGGGAGACGCCGATCCTGGCGCCGGCCCTCTGCAGCCGCCAGCGCAGGTCGACGTCCTCGCCGGACAGGAACCGGTCGTCGAACCCGTGCGTCAGCAGGGTGTCACGGTCGAAGACCGTCGCGACCACACCGAACCAGTTCTTGGAACGACCGGTCCGGTGGTGGTTGGCGAGGGCCCTGCCCCAGTACCCGGAACCGGAGACGCTGTGCAGGCCCGCCTGCAGGGCGGTGTAGCCCTCCTCGCGGAACTCGGTGAGGAGGCGTTCGAGGTCGCCCTCGCCGAGCCGCACGTCGACGTCGACGAGGGCCACGAGTCGCGAGGAGGCGGCCTCGGCGCCCATCCGTCGTGCGACGGGCAGTCCTCGCCCCTCGTCGGACAGCACGGTGGCGCCGTGACGACGTGCGATCTCCACGGTGCGGTCGGAGGAGAGGCCGTCGACGACGATGATCTCCCGCGGGTTCGCCCGCCGGATCGAGGCGAGGCAGTCCTCGATCAGCGACTCGGCGTTGCGGACCGGGACGACCACGGACACGTCGAGGAACTGCTGGGAGGCGGGTCGCTGCTCGCGCAGGGCATCGCTCATGATCGATCCCTGGGCTGGGCGGGGGAGTTGCCGGGGTTCATGTACGTGGTCACCTCGCGTGGGTGTGGGTGTGGGCGGGCGGCTGTCCTGCAGGGGCATGGGCGGACGACGGAGGACCTGGACGGTCCGCGGTGGCGGCCCCGGGCGAGCGTCTCCGCAGTTCGGGAGCGGGTTCGTCGTCGCAGGACCGGTGCACCGCGTCAGTTGTCGTAGTGGTGCCAGTACCGCGCTGTGGCGCTCACGGCGGCGATGACCAGGAGGCCGCTGTTCGTCGTGCTCGCACCGTCGGTCCTGCTGTTGTTGATGTTCTGCTTGGTGGACGAGACGTTGTGGACGTACTCGTCGGCGTCGACGATCCGCGCGGTCTTGTCCACGGTGAACGCGATGGTGTCCAGCGCTGAGGACTTCTCGTATATGGCTCCACCGGAGGACGTGCAGACGCCGGCGTTCGTCGTTCCCGCGGGTTTGGGATAGGTGGCGAAGGTGCGGAGTCGTTGCGCCGCCTCGTCGATCACGACGATGACGCGGTTCGGGCACTCCGACACGGTGGCGATCGTGTGCGCCGTCCAGGTGTTACCCGACATGGCGAGGAGTTGGATCAGCGGTTGGGAGGACGAGGTGAACGACGTCTTGACGGCGGCGAACACCCGTCCTCCGGACGAGTCCAGCCACTTGAGGTTCATGTGGTCGTCCCCACTGCGCTGGCCTGAGACGATGGTGGTCGGCTCGCTCCAGGCGGACACGTCGTCGCCGTCGTTGCGGACGCTCCAGTAGAAGCCGTCCGTGCTGTCACCGAGCTGCCTGCTCCACATCAGCCCCATCCGGCCCGGTCCGAACGCGACGAGGGCGGACGAGTCGTCGACGGAGACGTTGCCCGGCGACGAGCTGTTCGTGGTGGCGGGGTGGGGGAAGGGCGTCCCCCAGGTGACGCCGTCCGTGCCGGTCGCGTTGAGGTAGATCTTGTTCCCCTGCTGCCAGGTGGCCCAGAGCCTGCCGGTGGTGTCCTTGTCGATGACCAGCGTCTCCGTCCGGTGGTTGTTGATCTGCGTGGCACCCGAGGGGGCGTACGTGTCCGTGGCCGGGTCGTAGCTGAAGCGGTAGAGCCGGCTGGGATAGCCGGGAGCCGCCGGGACCCCGTCGTTG
Organism: Geodermatophilus dictyosporus; assembly: GCF_900115505.1. Classification (GTDB taxonomy): domain Bacteria; phylum Actinomycetota; class Actinomycetes; order Mycobacteriales; family Geodermatophilaceae; genus Geodermatophilus; species Geodermatophilus dictyosporus. The sequence goes on from NZ_FOWQ01000003.1 coordinate 155,322, forward strand.
GCGAACTTGTGGCTCGCGACGTAGAGGGTGGTGCCGTCCCACAGGACGTCGTGGTGGGTCCCGCTCCGCGTCTCGGTGGTGACCCCGGTGTCCTGCCACGTCTGCGTCGACGCGTCGAACCGGAAGATGTGGAAGTCCGACGTGGTGGTGTCCCACAAGTTGCCCCACCAGGAGCCGTCGTTGAACCAGAGCACGCTCTCCGCGCGCTTGGAGCCGGTGGGCGTACCCGTGCCTGCGTGGGAGGGACCCTCGACACCGACGTCCCCCACCGCAGCCGAGGCCGTGGTGGGCGCCGTGAGGAGCGCCAGCAGCAACAGCGCCGCGACGGCCAGGCACCTGGCTGCTCTGTGTCCCCCGGCGGCCGGCTGTCGTCGGGGGACGGAGCCGGGGCGAGAGGCCTCTCGCGGGCCGGGATCCGGGACCAGGTGCGCTTCCATGCGGGCGATGGTCACGAGGCACTCCAGGGGCGGGGGAGGGTCGGCCGGGCAGGACGTGACGTTCTGTCCCTGACAGCGAGAGGTGCACCTTGTCCGACTGGGCGTCCCTTAACAACCCTGGTCCCACCTGCTGTCTTCTGAGTGGAGCATTTCTGTCGTTCTCGTCGCTCTGGGCGGTCGCCGTGTCGACGGGGCGCTACCGGTCGTCCAGCACTCCCTGGTCGTCGCGCTGCCCACGGAGCCGCCGACCCCGGGTGTGGGACCCGCCCGGAGCGTCCCGGCCGTGTGGCGAGGCGGTGCGCAGGGGACGCCGGGAGCCCTGCCCGTCCGGTCCACGGCGGAGGGTCGTGCACGGCCGACGCTGGACCGGCACCGTCTCGCGCCACGCTCCCGAGCCCGTCGAGCGAGGCGGCCGGCTCGTCGCACGCGCCGACGACGCGGGGCATCGGAGGACGTCGTGCAGTCGAGCGGGGTGCGCCCTCAGGTCAGGCCGTACGGGCCTCGGTCACCCCGGGACGGACGACCGTTGCGTCATCCGCGGGCGTGCGTGGGGCGGGCAGGTCGACGACCGGGTCCCCGAGGCGGACCGCAGAGCCGCGGAACGCGTCGGTCCTCCGGCCCCTCACCCCGCGCCGGCCTGGTCCTCTGCCCCTGCCGTTGACGCTCTTGCCGTTGACGCGCTCGACCAGCAGGGCCCAGAGGACACGGCCCCCGTCCCGCCAGGTGTTGAGGTTGCTCTCACCGTGGATCCGCGGGCGCTCGAAGCTCGGGACCTCGGTGATCCGCAGGCCGGCCTTGGCGATCCGGGTGTTGATCAGGGTCTCGATCTCGAAACCGTCACCCCACAGCTTCTCGTCCCCGACAGGGCCGTCGGCAACGAGTTCGAGGGCAGGGAGGCAGTCGGTCCAGAAGGCGTTGTAGCCGTAGCAGAGGTCGGTGTAGTGCGTGCCGAACAGCAGGTTCGCGATCCGGTTGAGGCAGCGGTTGCCCCAGGCGCGGGTGCGTGTGATGTCGTCGGTACCACCGCCCTCGGCGAACCGGGTTCCCTTGGCGAAGTCGGCCCCTGCGACCAGGGCGGCGACGTAGGACGGGATCTCGTGCGGATCGGCAGAACCGTCGGCATCGAGCATCACCACGACGTCCCCGGTCACGGCTGAGAACCCGCAGGCCATCGCGTTGCCCTTGCCCCGTCGGTTCTGCAGGACTATCCGGACGTCGGGTCGCAGGGTCCGGGCCGCCTCGACCGTGCCGTCCAGGCTGTGACCGTCCACCACGATGACCTCGTGCAGGTCGGCAGGCAGCTCGGCGAAGACGTGCGGCAGGTTCCGTGCCTCGTTGTACGTCGGGACCACCACACTGATCTTCGGTCGGATGGTGCGGACACTCGGGCGCAGGTCGGCGAGGGAGCGCGTCATGGCGGCGTCCTATCGGATGAGACGGGCTCGGTTTCGCCTCTGCTCACCGCCGGGCTATCGGCGACCAGTGCGCCCGGCGGGTCATCGCACACCCGTGTGTTGAGTATTGACGTGCGAGCGGGTGCCGGGTTGCCGACGACCCGCGCGACGTGGCCTGCGGTCCCGTTCACCCGGCGGGGTGAACGGGAGGTGAATACTTACCGCGACGTGTTTGAAGTGTCCACGGTCCGATGGCGGTGGTCTTCCGGTCGTGTCCCCGCCTTCCGGCGCGTCGGTCACGCTGCGTGCGACCACGTTGGGTCGTCTGCACGGACCGGCCGTGTACCGACCGTGGTGGGAGGGCCTGCGAAGCCCTACTGACGGGGCTGCACGTTCCCTGACCTCACCGGGTGGGGGCCGGGCCACATGACACCGGGTGACCGTTGGCCGCCGGTCGACCAGATCCTCCCGGGCTCCCCTGACGGGATCGGCACGTCGGCGTCAGCGTGAGGCCGATGGGAGGTCGCGGGTCGGTACCGGGGGTGAGGCGGTCCTCCCCCGACCCTCCTGCGACGAGATCCCCGTCGGGTCGCGGGGCTGCGTTCGAGTACTGAGCGACTACGCTTCGGGCATCTCGCGTGACAGGACGTAGAGCGGTCGAAGAGGTCCGACGTGCGCTCGACTGCGTCACCGGTGGAAGGACTACGTCATGAGCGTGCGACGCACTCGTGGGACGACCTCCGTGACCGTCCTCTGTCGGCTGTGAGCACCGGAGACGGGGCGGTACCTGTCCCGGCCTCTGACAGTTCCGCGTGCTCGGGGTGTGGCCACACCAGACGGGCCCACCAGCACTACCGCAGGGGCACGGACTGTTCCCTGTGCTCCTGTCCTCGCTTCCACCGATCTCCGAGGACGGTCGTCGAGGGGGTGGTGGGCGGTCTCGCCCGCCGCTTCCGGCGGAGCTCTCCGTGACGCTCGTGGCGTCCCGGAGCGTCTCCGTCCTGCCGGCGGGACCGCCACCGCCCTTCGGAGCCCACGCCTCCGACTCGGTGCAGCCGGTGGCGACCGCGGGTCCGGCATCTGCCGTCACCGGCGCGGTGCTCGCCGCGGACTCGGCCGGCCTGCGTCGTCCCCGGTCGTCACGTGCGGTCCTGGTCCCCGGCGCACGCGGAGAACGCGCGACGACGACGATTGCGCGGCTCGGGCCACCTCCGTACCGTTCCGCGCCACACGTCGACGCGGATCGAGGCAGACGTGAGCGTCCACTCCACTCCCCGCACCACCCACTGGGACCCTCCTCCGGGCGAAGGCGCCATCGAGGAGCTGCGGCTGCTCGCCGCAGGGACCGGTGGGACGGTGGTGCTCTTCGGTTGGTCCGGCGACGTCGTCCGGTGCCTCCTGCGGCACGACCCGCCACCCCGACCCCTGGCCATCCCCCTGCTCGACTGTGCAGCTCCCTCGTCCGGGATGGAGGCGCCGCTGCACGTCCTCCTGGCCTGGCTCCCGTCCGACGTGCTGGAGCGCCGCCTGGCCGGACTGGAGCACGTGCCGTCGATGCGGAACCGGCTGCTCCTGGCGCTGCAGCTCGCTCGGGTCCGTGCGGCCGGCTGCGACGTCGTCACCGGCGGCGTGCACGGTGAGGTCACGTCGATCGCCGTGCCCGTCCGCGACGGGGACGGCGAGGTCGACGCCGCGCTGGCGCTCCTGGCGCCCTCCGTCTACCTCGAGGACCTCGACCGGGGGGTCGTCGCGGCCGACCTGGGTCGCGTGGCGGCTCACCTGTACGACCTGCCCGTCAGGCTCCCCTCGCCCGTGTGACCGGCACGTGCCCCACGGTGCGCCGACCCCGCACCACGGGCGCCGTGGGGGCCGGCCGGGTGCCGGGACCGGAGGTGTCGTGGCGGCCCGCGGTCACGGCCGTGTCGTCGGCGGGGGCAGCAGGCCGTCCTCGATCGCCCGCACGTAGAGGTCGCGACGGGTCGGTGCCGGCCGACCCACCTGCTCGTACTTGAGGCGGATCCGCCGCAGGTGCGTCTTCAGCGTCTCGGGCTCCATGCCGAGCGTCCGGGCGACGGCGGACTGGACCTCGTTGGTGGACACGTAGGCCACCAGCACCTCCCGCTGCCGGGGCGCGAGCTCCGGGCGGGCCGCTGCCGGGGGCCCGCCGGTGCGGTCCAGCGCGGCGGCGACGTCCTCGCCCGGCGCGAGGACGACGACCCGGCAGCCGCGCTCGCGGAGCCGGGCCGCGTGCCCCGCCGGTGGGGGCGCGTCGCAGAGGCAGACGTCGGCGCGGGTGTCGAGCACGGCCAGCCACTCCGCGGCATCCGCCCAGGCCACCGGGTGCACGCCCGGCCGGCCCTCGAGGGCCGCGAGCACCTCGGCGCGCCGGCCGGGGGAGGCGGCGACGACCGCGACCCGTCGCGGAGCGTCGTCCCCCGGTGACACGGCACACCCCCTCCCACCTGCGGGTACGGTCCCACCCACCGCGCAGCGCCGCAGGTCGGACGGGGAGGCAGGCGTGACGGAGGCCGGCCCTGCCCACCGCACGGTGGCGCTGCACGAGTTCCACGTGGTGGGTCCCACGGGCCTGCCGGTCCGGCACCGCACCGTCCAGGTGGTGCGCGCCCTGCGGCCGGGCGTCGCGTCGTACACGTTCCGCTTCGACCGGCGGGAGGCGTCGGTGCGGGTGCTCCGCGGGGCGATGGCGGGCGAGCCACGGCCCGACGTCGCGGGGTTCACCGCGGTGGAGTTGCGCTTCCCCCGCCCGCTCGCCGTGGGGGAGACCGCGTCGCTGGAGTACGAGACGGAGTTCGCCTGGCGGTCGGTGCCCCCGCCGCAGGTGCGCCGGGCGGCCCGGCAGAAGGTGGAGCGGCTGGAGATGCGGGTCGCCTTCACCCCCGGGCGGCTGCCGGCCGAGGTGCTGTGGGCGGTGTGGGACGGCTACGAGCCCGGCGCCCGTCTGCGGGCCGCCGAGCGGGTGGACCTCGACGACGAGCACTCGGCGCACCGCTTCACCGACGAGATCGAGGGCGTCACGGTCGGCTTCGCCTGGCGGTGGCCGCCGGGGCAGGAGCCCCGAGTGGCCTGAGCGACCGCGGGACGGCGACTGAACCGGATCCGCACCGGCCGCGTATCCAGACGTGAGGGCGGTGCGCGCGGACCACGGGGCTGCGCGTACCGCCCTCGGTGCGTCGGGTGCGGTTCCTGATCACGTTCCGCAGCCTCGTGGTGGCAAGATGCCGCCACGGGGGCCGGGAACGGCTGGGGGAGACGTGCCGTGGTGGGGGTGGGTGCTCGTCACCTGGCCGGTGGTCGCGGTCGGGGTGGCGGTGGTCGTCGGCCGGGCGATCCGGGTGGCCGAGCGCCGTGACCTGGGTGCCGACCGGCCGGACGAGGTCCCGCCGTCCGACGGGTCCACCACCGGGGGTCAGCGGACGCCGCGGTAGCGGATGACGCTCCCTGCACCGGCCGCGCGGGCCGTGGTCAGGCACAGCGTGGCGCGGCGCAGCACCTCGCGCGCCGTGAGCCCCTCCTCGAGGACGGCGATGCCCACGCCGGCGCCCAGCCCCGGCCGGCCGAGCGCGGCCACCCCGGCGGCGAGCCGGACGGCGACGGCGTCGGCGTCGGCCGGGTCGCCCGCGAGCAGGACGGCGAACTCCGCGGGGCCGGAGCGGCCGATCCAGTCGTCCCCGCGCAGCGAGGCGGCCACCAGGCGGGTCGTGGCGTCCAGGGCGGGGGCCGGCGTGGGCCAGGTGTCGTCGCGGCGCAGCAGGCCCAGCTCCAGCAGGGCGGCCGGACGCCGGCCGGCGGTGGACAGGCGGGCGTCGAGCTCGGCCAGGACCCCGGTCGGGCCGGGCAGCAGCGTGGCACACCCGTCGAGGGCGGCTAGGTCGAGGACAACAGGGTCGTGCGCAATGGTCATGGGGAGGGCATCGGCGGGACCGGACCGGCCGGAGAGCCGGGACGGGCCGGCCCCACCCCGAGGGGTGAGACCGGCCCGTCGTCGTGCGGAGGCGGTGCTCAGTCGCAGGAGGGGACCGCGTCGGCCCAGCGCCCCCACGCCGGCAGGTCGGCGCGGTAGGCCGCCCGCGTGTCGGCGCCGGAGGCCGCCGTCCAGTCCACGCGGCCGCCGATCTCGGGCTCGTCCTTGTCCCACTCGAACCAGTTGACCATCGCCAGCCGCGGCAGCCGCTGCGTCAGCCCGGGGTCGTGGACCTGCCGCCACCACGTCTGCTTGACCGCGAGCTCGTCGGCGCCGCCGCTGCCAGGCGCGTGGAGCGCGGCGGTCTCCGGCACGGCCACCGGCTTGCCGTGCTGCACGCCGTAGGTGCCGTGGAAGTCGGGCAGGCCACGGTCGTCGCCGGCCAGCCCGACGTACTCGCCGGTCAGCTGGGCGACGAACTTGCCGGGCTCGGGCACCTCGTTCTCGCCCCACGGGTGCGCCGAGCCCCAGTGGTAGAGCGACATCCCGACCCAGTCGACGGCGTCGTCGCCGGGCCAGTACGGGGCGTACGGGTCGTCGGCGGCGGTGACCGCGCCGTCCCCGTCGGTGTCCAGGACGGCGGCGTCCCCGCTGCCGGCCGCGGCCTCGTACCGGCCACCGGCGAAGGGGTACCCGCCGCCGTAGTTGGGCGCCCACATGGTCGCCGACCCCGGCGCGCCCGCGTGGACGGCGGCGGCGACGCGGCGGAAGGCGGCCACGTACCCGACCGGCTGCTGGCCCCACGCGTACCAGGAGCCGTTCATCTCGTGCGCGAACCGGACGACGACCGGGACGCCGCGGCGGTTGTAGCCGTCGAGCCGGGCGGCCAGGTCGGTGGCGGCGTCGTCGGTCACCGCGGCCAGGCCGTCGTGCGGCTCCAGGGTGAGCAGCAGCAGGCCGCCCTGGGCGACGAGCTGGTCGACCGCGCCGTCGAGGTTGCGGCCGTCGTCGGGTCCGAGCGGGAAGGCGGTGAAGCTGACCGCGACGGCGGGCGCGTGCCCCGCGGCCGCGGCGTACTCGGCCAGCGTCTCGTTGCCCCAGTCGAGGTTGGCGCCGAGGTAGACGCCGTCGTCGGGCACCACGGCCGCGGCCGGCGTCGGGTCGCAGGAAAGCGGCGGCGGCGCCTCCTGCGGGACGACGGCGCAGCCGGTCAGCACGGCCGCCGCGACGGCCAGCAGGGGCAGCCGGCGGGTCACGCCGGCGCCAGGGTGGACGGGGCCCACTGCTGCTCCTCCCGGGCCGTGCCCCACCTCAGGGCGCCGACCCCCATGGCCGTCGTCGCGATGGCCGCGAGTGCCGGCCAGTCACGCCCGACGAACTCCAGCCGGTGGTGGGTGCCCTGCCGGGAGCGGACGACCACCGGGGTGATGACCGGGCGCCTGCGGTCGGGGACCCACATCGCCAGCCAGGTCTCGGTCCCGACCGGCAGGACGGCCGACCCCTCCGGCAGCCGCGCCCGCGCACCGCCCAGGGACACGTCGACGACGGTGCCCGGCAGGCCGTCGAGCAGCGCCAGGACGGCGACGTCGAAGCGGTGCCCCTCGCGGCGCTCGGTGCCGTAGCTGTCGTCGCGGATGCGCACGACCGCGGCGGCCACGAGACCGGCGGTGACACCCAGCCAGAGCACCGGCACCACCGCGGTGCCGGTGAGGACGTAGCGGGTGGGCGTCAGCCCGGCCAGCGACAGCCCGGCGTAGACCATGCCGCCGACCAGCACCGCCAGCAGCACGACGAGCACGGCGGGGACCCGCGCCCGGGCGCGGGCGTCGCCGGTGCGGCCCTTGGCGGTCACCGCGAACGTGCCGGTGCCGCGCCGGACCAGCGACAGCGTCGCGGCCAGGTTCGACGGCAGCCGGACGACGTCGAACAGCAGCGACCAGTGCAGCCGCGCGAACCCGCGGCCGAGCAGGGTGGTGGCCACCTGCTGCAGCAGGAAGCTGCTGCCGGCCAGGCCGAGGAACAACCACGGTGGGGCGTCGACCGGGAACAGGCCGGTGACCACCACGGCGACCGGCAGCACGGCGAGCCCCAGGGTGCGCCAGGAGTCGAACCAGGCCGACAGCGAGTACAGGTAGCTCAGCCGCTGGGCGAGGGTGAGCCCGCGGCCGAGGACCGGGTTGTCCGCCCGCAGCCTGACCACCTGCATCGCACCGCGGCCCCAGCGCCGGCGCTGGGCGTAGAAGGCGTCGGGGGTGCCCGCGGCCAGGCCGCTGGCCAGCACCTCGTTGTGGTACGCGGTGCGCCAGCCGGCGCGGTGCAGCCGCACCGTGGTGTGGAAGTCCTCGGTGAGGGTCTCGGTGGCCACGCCGCCGACCGAGCGCAGCGCCTCGACCCGCAGCAGGGCGTTGGTGCCGCACCAGAAGGCCGCGCCGGCGTTGTGCTTGCCGGCCTGGATGACCCGGTAGAACAGCGACTCCTCGTGCAGCGCCGTGCCGTGCCGGAAGTGCTCGAAGGACTCGACGTTGTAGAAGTCCTGCGGCGTCTGCACCAGCGCCAGCCGCGGGTCGGTGAAGTACGGCTTGGTGCGGGTGAGGAAGTCCGGCTCGGGCACGTGGTCGGCGTCGAACACCGCGACCAGGTCGGTGGTGACGTGGGCGAGGGCGGCGTTGAGGTTGCCGGCCTTGGCGTGGTCGTGCACCGGGCGGGTGACGTACCGCGCGCCGAGGGCCAGGCACATGTCGGCCACCTCGGGCCGGTCGCTGTCGTCGAGCACCCACGTCTCGTGCGGCCCGTCCATGGCCAGGACGGCGGCCACGGTGGGCAGCAGCACCTCGAGCGGCTCGTTGTACGTGGCGACGAGCACGGTCACGGTGGGGTCGGGGTCCTCCGCGCGGCCGGGGCGGGTGCGCGCGGGCGAGACGTCCCAGGTGGTGACGACGAAGAGCACGAGCGCGACGAAGCCGTGCAGCTCGAGCAGCAGGAACGGGACGCCGATCCACAGCGCGCGGCCCTCGGGCATCGTCCAGCCGACGCGCCAGAGGAGGTAGACGGCGGTCGAGAGGACCGCGGCGACGCCGAGGACGTGCAGCACCCGCCGGCGGGCCGGGCTCTCGGGCTCCGGCAGCCCACCACCGGGGCGGGGCCGTCGGCGCGCGGCGGGCGCGCCGACGTCGGCTGGGCGGAGGTCCACGCCCGGGGCATCGGCCCGCCGGGCGGGCTGCTGCAGACGCCGGGGGAGGCCGCTCACCCGATCGGGTCGCGCACCACCGGTCCCCGGCCGGCCGCGGCGTCAGACGGTCGTGGGTGAGGGCGGCGAGGGCGGCCCGACCCAGCGCAGGTACACCGGCGTGACGCTGTAGCGCACGGTGCCCACCGAGACGGTGGCGACGTCGGTGCAGGTCAGCGTGGTGCCGGTGCGGGTGGGCTGGGTGACGCCCGGGACGCCGTCGGTCGTGGTGCCGGCGCAGCTGCCGTTGGAGACCAGTCCGGCCCCGAGCAGGCTGCTCTCGCGCACGACCTGCCAGCCGGTGATCGGCGTGGGGAACGGGTCGGGCACCGGCCAGCTGACGGTGAAGGTCCGTGAGGTGAGCGGCCCGCTGCCGGTGACGGTGGGGGCCACCGACGCGACCAGCGCGGTGGCCCCGGCCGCGCCCGTGCCGCGGGCGGTCGCCGTCCACGCCGCGTCGGCCCGCACCGGGGCGCCGAGCAGCGCGACGGCGAGCAGCAGGCAGCACAGGGCGCGGGCCACGGCGTGCGGGTCCGGCCCGTGCTCAGGCGAGCGTGCCGGAGAGCGTCAGGACGACGCTGAAGGAGGCGCCCTGGCAGCCGTCCTCGGCGGTGGGCAGCATCTCCAGCGCGCCCGGGACGGTCACCTGCACGCCGCTGGCGCCCGCGGGCACCCGGACGGCGGGGGAGAGGGGCACGGAGGGCTGCGCCGGGACGACGGTGCCCGACGCGCAGGTCCGCCCCGACAGCGGCGTCGCGGTGACCGTGCCCAGCGTGGCGGTCGTGAGGTCGACGGCGAAGGCGTTCGGGTTGCTCACCGTGGCCACGACCGTGCCGGTGGTCGCGGCGCCGTACCCGCCCGACGGCTTCGGGTAGAGGGTGCCCGCCGGGACGCCGGGCGAGACGACCAGGTCCGAGACCGTGGCGGCCCGGGCGGCGCCGCTGCCGGTCCCGCTGGCGAGCCAGGTGGCGGTGGCCACGCCGGAGCCCAGGAGGACGGCGGTGCCCAGCAGGACGACGCCGACCCGCCGACGACGCGTGCTGCCCACCATGGCCCGCCTCCGGTGTCCTGCGTCGCGCGCCGGGCGGTGCCCGGTCCTGTCGTGCACGATCTACGGCCGCACGACCCCGGAACTCAAGTCCGGCCGGACGCCGTCCGGGCCGGTCCGACCCGATCGGGTCGTCCTCGGCCCCGGCACCCGGCCCCGTCGCCCTCGTCCGGCTACCGTCGTGCTGGTGTTCCGCGTGCTCTGCGCTGCCGTGGCGAGCGCGGTCCTGTCCGGGTTCGCCTTCCTGCTGGTGACCGGCCAGTACACCAACGACGGCCCCGTCGTCCTGCACCTGTCGGCCACGCACGGCCTGCACCTGGGCGACCTGTTCGTCGTCACTGGCTGGGCCGTGGCCATGGCGATGCTGGCGGTCCTGGCGTGGCCGCACCGGCGTCCGGTCAGCCGAGCAGGCCGGCCCGGGCCTTGGCGGTGAGCGCCGTGCGCACGGCGGCGTCGACGGTGGCGGCGAACGCCGGGTCGGCCTCGGCGCGGGCCAGGACGGCGCCGAGCATCTCCGGGTAGACGTCGGGGTCCACGGTGAGCACCAGCGTGCCGCCGGCCTCGAGGAAGCGGGTGGCGCGCTCGCCGGGCGGGATGTCCTGGACGGCGACCGCGGCGCCGACGTCGTCGGTGATCACCGGGCCGTCGAAACCGAGCCGCCCGCGGAGCACGTCGGTGATCACGACCCGGCTGAAGGTCGCCGGCGCCGACGGGTCGATGGCCGGGTAGGTGGCCGACGACAGCATCACGAACGGCTCGGCGGGGGAGGCGGCCAGCTCGCCGAAGACGGCCACCTGCTCGCTGTCGGCGGTGGTGACCGGGTCGGTGACCCCGGCGGCCTCGTCGGTGTTCTCGTCGACCAGCCCGAGCCCGGGGAAGTGCTTGAGCGTCGAGGTGACGCCGTGGGCGGCCAGCCCGTCGACCACGGTCCCGACGTCGGCCGCGACGTCGGCGGCGGTGCTGCCGTACTGGCGGCCGAAGGCGCCGATCGGGTCGTTGTCGGCCTCCGTGCCGGCCGGGACGACGTCGGCCACGGGTGCGAGGTCCAGGGTGACGCCGGCCGCGGCGAGCGAGGCGCCGAGGCCGTCGGCCAGCGCGGCGAGCTCGTCCGGCGGCAGCTGCCCCTGTTCGGCGGCCGCCGGCAGGAGCTCGAAGCCGGGGCCGCGCAGGGCCTGCACCTGGCCGCCCTCCTGGTCGGCGGCCACCCACGGCCGGGGGCCGGGCGCGGTGTCGACCCAGCGGCCGGTCACCGCGGCGAGGTCCTCGGCCGTGGCCTGCGACCGGCCGGCGAGGAAGACGCCCCCGACGCCGTCCTCGACGAGCGCGTCGCCGGCGTCGAGGCCGGCCAGCGGAACGCCGACGACGAACAGCTGCGCCACCCGCGCGCGGCGGTCGAGGGCGGCGAGCGCCGCGTCGACCTGCGCGTCGAGCGCGTCGGCGGGGGCCGGGCCGGACGTGGGAGCGGTCGTCGTGGCGGCGGTGCCGGTGGCCGAGGTGCTCGCCGCGGTCGACGAGGAGGTGTCGCCGGAGCAGGCGGTGAGGAGGCAGATCAGCGCGCAGAGGGCCGGCAGGGACCGGGCGGGCGCGGGCGGGCGCATGGAGCTCCTCGGACGGCGGACGGGACCGGTCCAGTCTGACCGGTCGGCCCGCCGGGGTCGGGGACCCCTGGGGCACCATGGGCCGGGTGGCGAGGGCGGGGGTGCGGGCAGCGGTCCTGGCCGCCCTCGTCGTGACCGCGGTCGTGGTGGTCCTCGTCGTCGACCTGCCGAGCGCGGACGCCGTGCGCGACCGGGTCGAGGGGACCGGCGCCGTCGGGCTGGCCCTGGTCACGCTCGGGGTGGCGCTGGCGCTGCTCGGCCCGGTGCCACGGACGGCGCTGTCGCTGCTGCTGGGCGCCGTCCTCGGGTTCTGGGCGGGTGTCGTGGCCTCCGTGGTCGGCGCCGTGCTCGGCGGGCTGGCCGCCTTCGGACTGAGCCGGGTGTTGGGGCGGGAGGCGGTGACCCGGCTGGCCGGCCCGCGGGTGGTGGCGGTCGACCGGGCGCTCACCGGCCGCGGCTTCGTCCCGCTGCTGGTGGCGCGGGTCATGCCGGTCCCGTTCAGCCTCACCAGCTACGCGGCGGGGCTCACCGGCGTGCCGCTGGGGACCTACACGGCCGCCACGGCCCTCGGTGTCGTGCCGGGGTCGGTGCTGCAGGTGGCGGTGGGTGCCTCCGCCGGCCCGCTGCTCGGCTGGGCCACCTCGCCCGGTGGGCTGCTGGTCGAGGGCGTGGTCGTGCTGCTCCTCGTCGCCGGCGGCGTGGTGTGGTGGCGCCGGCGCCGGTCGCGGTCCGCGCCGACCTCCTGAGCTGCTCCCGATCACGGCGACGGGCGGTTACCCTTCTCCGGCCGAGGCGCGCCGGCCCGACGGGTGCGGTCCCCGGTCACCGTGGACGGGGGAGGTCAGGGTGTCGCAGGAGGACCTCGGGCGCCGGTACGCCGGGGACGTGGACGAGACCAGGCGGGTGTGGTCGCCGTCCGGTGCCCCGGTGCTGCCGCCGCCTCCCGGTGGCTGGCCGGTGCCGCCGCCGCGCGCGGCCGCCACCACGATCCGGCCGACGACGCCCCCGCCCCGGGACGCGCCGCCGGCCGCGCCGGGACCCGTCTCCGGCCCGCTGCCGGTGCCCGGACCGCCCGCGCGCAGGGGGGCGGGGCGCGGTGTGCTCGTCACCGCCCTGGTCGCCGCGCTGGCAGTGGGCGGCGGCGTGGCCACCTGGTACGCCCTCGGGGACGGCTCCGGCGGGACGGCGGAGGCCGGCCGGACGACCGCCGCCGCAGCCACCGACGCGGGCAAGGACCTGGGCGACGCCGGCTCCCCGGCGCCGGCCGCCCCGACCGCGCCCACGGTGCCCCCTGAGGAGCAGGCGCTGGCCGACCTGCAGGCCCTGCGCGACGAGTCGCTGGCGCGGGTGGTCCTCGACGGCCGCTGGGTGGCGCAGGTGGCGAGCAAGGACGTCGGGATCACCGACCCGCTGCAGACGGCCGCCAACGGCACCAACCAGTTCTTCGCCGTCGACATCCTGGCGGAGAGCCGGGCGGCGCTGTCGACGGTGGACGACCCCTCGGACCTCTACGTGCTGTGGAGCACCGACTTCGGCCGGGCCTCGACCGCCCCCGACGGGGACCCGTACTGGGTGACGCTCGTCGACGGCGGCTTCCCCAGCGAGGGCGCCGTCGACGCGTGGTGCGCCGGCGCGTACCCGCAGCTGAGCCCCGAGCAGCTGGCCAACACCTGCGTCGGGCGGACCCTCACCCCGCCGCACGACTGACGTCTCCGGCGCGGGCCGGTCAGCGGGGGACGTCGGGCAGGGCCTCGGCGTCGAACTCCGCCGCGTTCTGTGACAGGGTGTCGTTCTGCAGGTAGGCCCACATGCGCTCGCCGGCCACGTCGTCGAGGTAGACGACGCTCGCCTCGCCCTCCGTCCCGGTGCCCAGCACCGGTGCGGTGAAGGAGTCGACGGCCCCCGGCGGCAGGTCGCGCAGCGAGTACGCCAGCTGCAGCAGGTCGCCGTCCCCCAGCGAGTCGTCGACGGCGATGGCGCCGGTCACCGCGAGCAGCGCGCCGTCGAGCCGGCCGGGGTCGGTGAAGGTGTCGGTGTCCAGCAGCTGGCGGAACACGGCCTCGAGGAACTGCTGCTGGCGGCGCACCCGGTCGAAGTCACCGCCGGGCAGCCCGTACCGCTGCCCGAGGTACCAGCGCGCCTGGTCGCCGTCGAGGTGGTTGACCCCGGCCGGGAAGGTGTGGGGCCCGTTGCTGGTGGTCTCGGCCACGACGACGTCGACACCGCCCAGGTCGTCGGTGACCTGGGTGATCCCCTCGAAGTCGATGGCGACGTAGTGGTCCACGCGCACCTGCGTCAGCTGCTCCACCGTCTGGACCAGCAGCGTCGGCCCACCGAACGCGTACGCCGAGTTGATCTTGTTCATCCCGTGGCCGGGGACGTCGACCCACGAGTCGCGGGGGATGGAGACGAGCTGCGCGTGCTGCCGGTCGGCGGAGAAGCGGGCCAGCATGACCGCGTCGGACCGGCCGCCCTCGGCGATGCCCCCGTCCGCGCCCTCGTCGGCGGTGGCCCGGGTGTCGGTGCCGACCAGGAGGAAGGTCACCGGTGCCGCGCCGGCCGGGGTGGCCGGGGTGGCCGGCGCCGGCCGGGACCCCTCGTCGAGGCCGCTGAACACGTCGGCGATGCGGTCGATGTTGCCGGCGTAGCGGTCGGTCAGGTACCAGGCCCCGCCGCCGACCAGCAGGACGAAGACCCCGATCAGGACGCCCAGGGCGAGGAGGAACTGGCGCAGGCCGCGGGGCGGCCGGCGGGGGCGTCGTGATGGTTGGGCAGCCGTCGGCCCGTCGTCGACGCGGGTCGGTCCTCCGCGCACATCCGTGCTGTCCACGTCGGCCTCCCCGTGCCCGGTGACGGACTGCAGGTTATGGGCGCGCGCGGTCAAGTGTGACCATGTGCTCACTCAGTGGAGTGAGAGGTCGCACTCGCCGCTCTGCTCCCGGTCCGTGCAGGAACCGGTGGGACGGGCGGGCACCGTGCGCTTGATGGGAACTCTTCGTCACCCTTCGAGGTGGCTCGCGCACGACGAGAAAGGACACTGCCTCCATAATCACCGTCGTGTGGTTCCTGTGGGTCCTGTGCGGACTGGTCCTGTGGCTGGTGGCCGGTCTCGTACTCGGAACGGTCATGGGACGGGCCGTCCGGCTCGCCGACAGCCGCACACCGGGTGCCCGTGACGGTGCCGTCCTGACGACCGCCGACCTCCCGGGGGGCGCCGCCCGCGCCGGCGTCGCGGCGGCTGCACCCCGGCGCCGGGTCCCCTTCCCGCCGGTCGCCGTCGCGCTGGCCGCGGTCGGGGTGGCCCTCGAGGGCGTGGGCTACGCCGTCGCCCTCACCGGGGCGCGGGGACGGCTCGCCGGCCTCCTGTCGATGGACGCACCCTTCTCCGTGCCGCGGCTCTACGTCGCCGCGCTCTTCGCGGCCGCGGCCGTCGCGGCCCTGGTGGGCGGCGCCCGGCTGTCCGGACGCCGCACCTGGTGGACCGCCGTCGCGCTGGTCGCCGGCGGCGTCGCCACGGTCAAGATCGGCAGCACCGTCCACGCTCGGCTCTTCGGCACGGCGCAGGACGTCCTCACCACCGCCGGCGCCGTCCTGGCCAGCGTGGGGATCGCGGGCGCCGTCCTGGCGTGGCTGTGGTCGATGAGCCGGGGCGACCGGCGTGACCGCAGGCGGGTGCTGCGCAGCCTGGGCCTCTACGCCGGTGCCTCCGTGGGCCTGTCCGGGGTCTCCGTCGTCGTCGGCGGTGTCTACGGCGGCGCGAGCCGCTGGGCGGCGATGGCCACCTTCGTCGAGGAGACCGGTGAGGCCCTCACCGCGGCCGCCTTCCTCGTCGCCGTCCTCGTCGGTGTCGCACCGCGCCTGGTGCTGCCCGCCGACTGGGCGCTGCGGCGTGCCGACGACGCCCGCACCCTGGACGTCGCGCACGCCGGTGCGGGCCTCGGGGTGCACCGCGAGCCCACCGGCTGACGGGCACCGCGAGCCCCATCCGGCGTCGGGCAGGGCCGCTCGCCGTGCCGCCGCTCCCCGCCGGTCGGCAGCCCCGGGGCTGCCGCCGGTCCCGGCCGACGGCAGACTGCTCCGCGGACGAGGGTGCGAGGAACGGGGGAGACGTCCGGTGAAGGTGCTGCTCGACGCCTACTGGTGGGTCGAGGGGCAGCCCTCGGGGCGCCGGGTCGTCGACTCCCTGCTCCGGACCTGGCTCACCGACTGGCCGGAGGACGAGCTCGTCGCGGCCGTCCCGGCCCGTCACGTGCCCCACGTGCGCGACCTGGCCGGTGACCCGGCGCTGACCGTCGTGCCCGTGCGGCTCACGCCGCACGGGGTGAGCGTCATGGTGGAGATGGGCCGGCTGGGTGGGGGCGCGGACGTCGTCCTGTCCCAGAACTTCACCCCCCTGCGGTCGTCCGCTCTGCGGGCGACGTTCATCCACGACCTGATGTTCGTCGAGCGCCCGGAGTTCTTCGGACGGCTTGAGCGGCTGTACTTCGCCGGGATGCCGTGGTCGGCACGCCTCGCCGACGTGGTGCTCACCTCCACGGCGGCCGAGGCCGGTCGCATCGCGCGCGTGCGCCCTCGGCTGGCCGGCCGTGTCCGGCCGGTGGGGCTCACCGTGCCGGAGTCCTTCCGCGAGGCCCGGGCGGTCGATCCGCAGGTCGGGGTCGTGCCCCGGCAGTTCGTGCTCTGCGTCGGTCGGCTCAACGTCCGCAAGAACCTCGACCGGCTCGTCGACGCACTCGTGACCGACGGTGTGGTGCGGCCGGACTTCCCGCTCGTCGTCGTCGGTGAACCCGACGGGGTGACCGTGCGCGGCCTCGAACGCGGTGATCCTCGGGTCCGGTTCGTCGGTGCGGTCGACGACGCCGGTCTCAGGTGGCTGTACGAGCAGTGCCGCGTCTTCGTGTTCCCCTCCCTGGACGAGGGGTTCGGACTGCCGGTCCTGGAGGCGGCGCTCTGCGGCGCCCCCATGGCGCTCAGCGACATCCCGGCCTTCCGTGAGCTGGCCCCCGGCGCGGCGTTCTTCGAGCCGACGGACGAGGCGTCGATCGCGCGGGTCGTCGGCGAGGTCGTCCGGGGCCCCCGTGGTGACCGTCCCGTCGCCATCCCGGCGTGGTCGGACGTGGTGGGGCTGATCCGGAGCGCGATCCTGGACGCGCTCGCCGCGCGCGCCTGAGTGGACCGCCGACCGCGGGAGCGTCGGCGGGAGTCCCTCCACGGCAGGGCCGACGGGCCGGGAGCGCGGACCGTCGTCGACGCGTCGGATAGCCTGCTGCGGTGTCGCAGCCGACCCGTGGCAGCGGGAGCCCGGGCCGCGCACCTCTGACGCTCACCGTGGCGGTGACCACCTACCGGCGCCCCCGTGACCTCGAGGAACTGCTCCCCTCGCTCGTCGACCACCTGCGAGAGGTCGGCGACCACTTCCGGGTCCCGGTGTGCGGCGGGATCGTCGTGGTCGACAACGACCCGGAGCGCAGCGCGCAGGACGTGGTCACCGCCGTCGCGGCCCGGCACCTCGGGACGACCGGCGTCGGGCTGAGGTACGAGGCCGAGCCCGAGCCGGGCATCGCGGCGGCCCGGAACCGGGCCCTGGTCAGCGCGGAGGACTCGCGCGTCCTGGTCTTCATCGACGACGACGAGCGCCCGGAGCCGGGATGGCTGGTGCGCCTCCTGGAGACCTGGGAGTCGAGTCGGGCCGCGGCCGTGGCCGGCCCCGTCCTGCCGCACTACCTGAGGCAGCCGCACCCCTGGGTGCTGGCGGGTGACTTCTACGTCACGCGCCGACTGCGGACGGGGGCGGACATCAGCGTGGCCGGGGCGGGCAACCTGTTGCTGGACCTCGCAGCCGTGCGGCGACGAGGTGTCCGTTTCGACGACGCCGTCGGGTTGGCCGGTGGCGAGGACAGCCTCTTCACCACCCGGCTCACCCGGGCCGGTGCGCCTATGGTCTGGTGCGCCGAGGCCCGGGTGGTGGAGCGCGTCCCTCCCGAACGGACGACTCTGCCGTGGGTGCTGCGACGTACCTGGAGTGACGGGAACGTCGAGTCGCGCACCGCGTTGCGCCTGGCGCCGGGAGCCGGCGGACGTCTCGTGCAGCGGCTCCACGGTGTGACGCGCGGGTCGGTGCGCGTCACGGCCGGTCTCCTGCGAGCGGTCCTCGGCGCTGCGCTCCTGTCCCGACGCCATCAGGCCCGGGGGACGAGGACCCTGCTCAGAGGGGCGGGGATGGTCGCCGGAGCTCTCGGCCTGACGCACCAGCACTACGCGCGTCCGGCATCGAGCCCCGGACCACGAGTGCGGATCGGCCGGGTCCGCGAGAAGGGAACTCCGTAGATGGCGACGTCCGCAGTGGACACCCCGAGGCGGAGCATGGTCGACCGCCTCCGCGGGAGGGCCTGGTTGACGCGAGCCGACCAGAAGTCCTTCTTCGACTCGGTCCTGGTCGTCGACGTCGATCTCCCGTCGGGGCGGGTGTCCGTCGCCGAGCCGTTGACCGGACCCGAGCGAGCGCCCGAAGCGGTGTACGCCGTCGTCTGGCGGGACGGGGTGCCGATCGGAGACCTCGAGGTCCCCGGCGACCCCGCGACCGTCCTCCCGGACCTGCCCGGGATCGTCGCGGCCCAGGAGTGGCCGGTCGAGCCGGCCCGACCTCCGGCACCCGAGTCGCCGCCGGGCGCGGCGGGCACCCCGGCCAGGGCCGCGCCGGAGCCCCGTGCGCCGCAGGAGCAGGACGTCACGATCGCCGTGTGCACCCGGGACCGGCCCGAGATGCTGCGTGAGTGCCTCGTCGCGATGAGCGGCCTGGAGCGACCCGTCGCCGAGGTGCTGGTGATCGACAACGCGTCGGCGGACGACCGGACCCGCCAGGTCGCCGGGGAGTTCCCCTTCGTCCGCTACGTCCACGAGCCACGTCGGGGGCTCGACTGGGCGCGGAACCGGGCCCTCGTCGAGGCCCGGACCCCCGTCATCGCCTTCACCGACGACGACGTCCTCGTGCACCCGGGGTGGGTGAGCGGGCTGCTGCGGGCCTTCCGGGAAGAGCCCGGAGCGGCCGTCGTGACCGGCCTGGTCCTCCCGGCGGAGCTGGCCACGCCGGCGCAGGTGCAGTTCGAGGGACGTGGCGGTTTCCGACGGGGCTTCCGGCGTCGCAGGTTCGCGGGGACGACGTCGACCCCGGACACCGGATCGGCGAAGGACGTGGTGCTGGGAGCCGCCGGCGCGGGGGCCAACGTCGCCCTCCGCCGCGACGTCGCCCTCGAGCTGGGGGGCTTCGACGTCGCACTGGACGTCGGCACACCGTCAGGCGGGGGCGGTGACTTCGAGATGTTCTTCCGGGTGACGTCCGCGGGACACGTGCTGGTGTACGAACCGTCGGCGGTGGTGCGGCACCGCCACCGGCCCACCATGGCCGAGCTCGCCCGTCAGCGCCGCGGGGACGGCACCGGCAACTACAGCATCCTGCTGGGTGCAGGGCCCCGCTACGGTCGCCGGGTCAGGAGGGAGTTCCTCCGGCTGGCGGTCTGGTGGCTCGCCCAGCGGTACGCGCGGCGTGTGGTGTGCAGCCTCCTCTGGCCACGGGTCTGGCCGCCGGCGCTGGTCTATCCCGAGCTGCGCGGCGTGTTCACGGCGCGGTCCGGGCGTCTCTACCACCGTGGTGTCGCGCAGGCGCGCGAGCAGGCGCGCGCTCATCCGGACGAACCCTCACCCGCCGTCGTCCGCGGCCTCTGGGAGCCGGACCCCTGAGCGGTTCGGCGCCGCCCGTGAGCCGTCAGCCGGATCGGACACCCCACCGCTGCGGACGGGGGCCTCGGTCGGCCTCTGTCGTCCCCCGTGCACGGCGCAGCTCAACAGGATGAAGGCGAGGGCGCCCACACCCGTCCACGCGTGGATGGCGAGGAACAGGCTGACGAAGACGAGGAGCGCGAACGCGTCGTTCGGGACGTCACCGGCCCGGACGGCGCGGTCGACGCCGAGGCTCGCGACGAGGACGAAGAGCCCGAGCCCCACCAGTCCGTACTCGAAGACGAGCAGGACCAGTTCCGAGTCCACGGTGTCGGCGACGTCCAGGACCCCGATCGGCGACGGGACGAGGTAGACGCCGTGCGGCAGCCCGGCGAAGCCCCACCCGAAGGGGTGGGTGCTGAGGCTCTCGCCGATTAGCGAGTAGAGGACCCCGCGGTACTCCACGCTCGACTGTGCCCCGTCGGCGCTCGTGACCGTGGCCTCGATCCCCGGCGGGCTGAGCAGGAGTCCTACGGCGACGGCCGCGACCATCGCGACCGCGCCCGGGACCAGGAGGCGCCCGGATCGGGTCGACCCCCGCCGTGACCGGTCGGCCAGCAACCGGACGGCGAGGTAGACCACGCCTGCCACCAGTGCTCCGCGACTCTGCGTGCAGTAGATGCCTGCCAGCAGGAGGGCAGCCGTCGGCAGGCGCCGACCCGCCCTCCCGAGTCGCACGGCCGCCGGTAGCGCGACGAGCAACAAGGCGGAGAGCACGATTGGGTGCTCGGACAGGAGAGCGGCTCTGAGATGGCCGTCCCGTTCGAGCCTCGAGACGAAGTCCGAGCGGTCCACCAGGTTCCTGTTCAGCGCGTACTCGACGATCGCCAGCGCGCTCGTCACCGTCGACCACAGGAGGTAGACCCGGAAGAACAGCGTCGCGTACCCGGTCCGGCGCAGCACCGTCCCCGCCCAGAACGCGCAGGTGAACAAGAGTGCGTACCGGACGACGCGCTCGCCCGTCGTGGCACTCCACCACGTGACCCACCCGAGTCCGTAGGCGACGACCAGGGCGCTCGTGACGTAGGCCGCGACGGCGACGGCCACGTGGCCCCTCGTTCCGCCCGCTGCGCGCGTGCTCACGAGGATGAGGCCGAGGAGCAGGTAGACCATGGCGAAGCGCAGCGGCACGTGGAGGGCGAGGTAGCCGGCGCCGTAGACGGTCGCGACCAGCGCGTGGCTCAACACGGCCACCTGCGTGCGTGGTCGCAGGCACAGTGCCACCGCGGTGAGCAGCGCCACCCCGCAGACGGCCAGGAGGACCAACGTCGACAGGGTGATGGCCGCCTCCCCTTCGTCTCGCGCGGCCGTGCCGGGACGGCCGCGCCGGGCCTGGGGATGCTAGCCGTCGCCGTCCGTCCGTCGACCCCACGGACGAGGCGTGGCGCTCGTCCTGGCCCGTGGACGCCGACGGGCTACCATCTCGCGGGCGAGACCACCGCGTTCAGGTCGTGGGCTCGCCGCGGCCGTCGGGGGAGAGGCGCCAGCCGCTCGACCGATGAGGCGGGATCGATCAGTGGACCAGGCGTCGGCGTGGGTGGGCGTTCGCTGCGCGAGTGACTCCGTGACCCCTCCCGCCTCCCCGTGACGCGGCGGCGCGAGGTGCGGGCCGGCCTCCTGCACGGCCTGGGCAACGTCCTGCCCGCCGTCACCGGTCTCGTCACGGCTCCCCTCACCGCCCGGGCCCTGGGAGTGCTGGACCGAGGGACCGTCACCGTCGTGATGACCGCGGCCACGCTCTTCTCCATCCCGGCCATCGCGGGGATGGGGTGGGGCACGCTCATCGCCGTCGGGAAGGACCCGGCGGCCCTTCCCGTCTGGAAGCGCCGTGCGAGGCGCGTCGCGCTGGTCGCGTCCCTCCCCGGCGCCGTGCTCGTGGTCTGGCTCGCCACGGTCCTGCCCCTCACGGCTGCGCAGACGGCAGCGGCGGCGCTCCTGTTCGCCTACGCCTCCTCGATCGCCGTGCACGCGGTGAACAGCAACTTCCTGGTGTCCGTGGGCTCCATCGCGCCGGTCGGGGTGAGCAGCATCGCCCTGTCCGTCGTCACCACGGGCCTGCTGGTGATCCTGTTCGTCAGCGGGCAGTTGACGCTCGCCACGGTGGTCCTCGCCAACGTCGCGGGTCTCCTCACGCAGTCGGCCGTGCTCTTCTGGGCCGCGCGCCGTGCCGCGCGTCGGATCGCAGGACGACCGACGGCGCCGGCCGAGCAGACCCCGGAGGCCGACGCCCCGACGCGCCGGAGACTGTTCATGACGGCGATCGCCCAGACGCTCGACGCGTTCTCCGCCCGGTTGGACCTGATCGTCATCGCACTCGTCGCCGAGGCCCGGGTCATCGGGCTCTACTCCATCGCGGCCGTCATCCCGCAGATCTCGTACTTCGCCTACCTCACGCTCGTCCAGCGCAGCTTCGCCCGATCACCGGCCCTGACCATCGAGCAGCGCAGCCGACACCTCTTCCTCGTGTGCTCCGGAGCCTCCATCGCCCTGGCCGCTGCCGGCGGAGCCGCGAGCTGGGTGCTCATCGATCCGATCTTCGGGACCGAGTTCGGTCAGGCTCGCGACTACCTGTGGCCGGCGATGCTGGTGACCCTGGGGTTGGGGGCGTTCATCCCGACCCTGCTCCTGTGGCAGCGAGCCGGTCGGCGAGCGCTGGTGGCCCTCGGCGTCGTCGTGGTCATCGCGGGCGCGGCGATACTGGTCGGTCGGGTCGCGAGCCCGTGGTGGGGGATCGTCGCCCTGGGCGCGGGTCTGGGGACCACGGGGTTGACCCAGTACGTCGGGCGGTGGGGCTGGCAGAGCCTGTTCCGGGGCCACGTCGTGGCCTGGCGGTCGGTGGCCCGTGGCGTGGCCTGAGAGGAGAGGGGACCGTGGAGCGCCGACGTGCGGCGCGTGCCGTCCGCTCCCGCGGGCAGCGCACCGGGAGGACGACGCGGACACGGCCCTCGCCCGGCGCCGGCACCGTGCCGGCGGTCCGAGGACCTACTGCGGCAACGCCCTCCTGGCCGGTGGCGCGGAGTCGAAGCCGTACCCGAAGGCCTTCGCCAGCTCCGTCCTCGCCGGGACGACGGTCACGACGCAGCCGAGCACCGCGCTGTCCACCCTCCGCAGGGTGGCCGAAGCCCGGTCCAGCTGGACCTTTCGCGTCTTCCCGTACCGGGTGCACAGGACCACGCCGTCCACCATCGCGGTCAGGCCGGCGACCTCTCCGACGGGCAGCACGGGCGGGGCGTCCACGAGCACGAAGTCGTTCGCGCCACGCAGCTTCTCGACGACGGCCCTCATCCCGCTCGACGCGAGGAGGTCCCCGTGGTCGTGCCGGGACGCGCCGACGCCGAGCACGGACAGGTTCCCGTCCCCGTAGGGCCGGACGACCGCGTCGAGATCCACCGCACCCGTCAGCACGTCGGTCAGCCCCGGCCCGCTCCCCGTTCCCAGGTACTGGTCGAAGCGTGGCCGGCGGGGATCCGCCTCGACGATCGCGACCTTGTGGCCACTGCGCGCCAGGGCCAGTCCGAGGTTGACCACGACGGTGGTCCTCCCCTCCGCCGCGACTGCGCTCGAGACCAGGACGACCCGCGGGGGATCGTCCCCGCCGAGGTGCTGCAGGGTGTTCCGGAGTTGGAGGAAGCCGTCGACGGCTCGGCTCGCCGGGACCCGGTCGATCGTGTGCTGCTTGTCGAGGGCGGAGTCCTTCAGCACGACGCCGATGACCGGGGCGCGGGCAGCCGCGGACGCCTCGTCGCTGTCGTGCACCGTCCGGTCGAGCATGGCGCGCACCAGAGCCAGCAGCACGCCGAGGAGGAGTCCGGCCGCCGCACCCAGGGCGGTGTTGCGGACCACCTGCGGGGACACCGGTCCCGTCGGCACCTCGGCAGCGTCGACGACGGTCAGCTGCACCGGCGGCTGGCCCTCGACGCTCGGTTCCAACTCGGTGGCCAGGTCGGGGAACTCCCGGCCGATCGCCCGCGCGATGTCCCGGGCGCGCTCGGGTGAGGAGTCGGTGACCGTCACGTCGAGCAGGACGGTGCCGGGCACCACGCTGGCCGTGATCTTGTTCGAGAGCTCCGTGGTGGTCAGGTCGAGGCCGAGGGCGTCGATCACGCGGTCCGCGGTTCTGCTGCCGGTCACCAGCTCCGCGTAGGAGGCTGCCTGACCCTGGGCGAAGAGGCTGCTGGAGTAGGCGTCCACGGTGGGCGCCACCTCCGTGGTGCTGACGAAGAACTGCGTCTGGCTCACGTACTCCCGGGGCTGGGTCAGGGAGAAACCGAAGAGGCACGCCGCGCCGAGCAGCAGGCCGAGCAGCGGAGCCCACCAGGTGGCCCGGACGGCGCTCCATGCCTCTCGCAGACCCACGGTTGCCCTCGCCCTCCCACGACCTGCCGTCCCGACGTCCGCGCCGAGTCTGTGCCACCATAGGTCAGGGAGCCCGCAGGACAGGCCGAGCCGGCGGCGCACCGAGCACCGGGAGGTCCGCCGCTCGTCCGCGGGTCGGGACGTCACCCGTGCGGTCGACGGCGCCCCGCCCCGCAGTCCGATGTTGCAGACTGCCCTCCATGACTCAGCCACTCCTGGGCGCTCGCCTCAGCATCATCGGCAGCAGGGGCTATCCGAGCACCTATGGAGGGTTCGAGACCCTGGTCCGGCACCTGGCGCCCTCCCTGGTGGCAGCGGGAGCGCACGTGTCGGTCTACGGCCGGTCCCACGACGCCAGTCGGCGCGAGCGCCACCCCAACGGCGTGTGGTCCGTGCACACGCGAGGCGTCGAGGGGTCGAGCTCCTCGACGTTGACCCACGGGCTCACCGCATCGGTGCACTCCGCCTGGGACCGGACCGACGCAGCCCTCATCCTGAACGTGGCCAACGGGTTCTACCTGCCCCTGTTGCGCGCGGCTCGTGTCCCGACCGCGGTCAACGTCGACGGGCTGGAGTGGCTGCGCCCCAAGTGGGGGCCCGTCGCGAAGCGGGCGTTCAAGGCGGGGGCCGCCCTCACCGCCCGATACGCGGACACCGTCATCAGCGACGCCGAGGCCATCCGCACCTACTGGGCGACGACCTACGGGCGGGAGTCGGTCTTCATCCCCTACGGCGCCGACGTCCTCCCCCCGCTGGGTGCCGATCGCCTCCGCGAGGTGGGTGTCCAGCCCGGCGAGTACGTGCTGGCGGTCGCTCGACTCGTGCCGGAGAACAACGTCGACCTGCTCCTCGACGCCGCCGAACAGCTGAACTGGAAGTACCCCGTCGTCGTCGTGGGGGACCTGTCGGGGACCAGTCCGCTCGAGTCGCGGCTCAGGACGCTGCAGGCGTCCACGGACCAGCTGCACTGGCTCGGCCACGTGTCCGACCAGGACCTGCTCAACCAGCTCTGGCAGAACTGTGCCCTCTACGTCCACGGCCACTCCGTGGGAGGGACGAACCCCGCACTGGTCCAGGCGCTGGGAGCCGGAGCGCCCACGATCGCCCTGGACACGACGTACAACCGGGAGGTCATCGGACCCGAGGGCGTGACCTTCGAACGGTCACCCGAGGCGCTGGCGGCACTCATTGAGGAGCTCTACGACGACACGGAGCGCCAGGCCCAGCTGGTCACCTCCGGCCGGGCCGTCGTCGAGGAGAACTACGGTTGGAGCGACGTCCTCACCGCCTACGAGCACACCCTGGCCGACCTGCTGCACCGCGCCTGACCTGCCGACCGGACCCGCTCTCAGCGAGAGCCGAGCACCGACTGGACCCAGGCGGTCGTCCTCCGCAGGCCCTCCGGGAGCGACACGCTCGCCTGCCAGCCGGTGTCCCGTGCGAGCAGCCGGCTGTCGAGGCTGATGGCCTGCAGCTCGCCGAGACGAGGTGGGGCCGTCGCCGCCTCGGCGGCGACCCCGACGATCCCCGCCAGCAGGTCGTGCAGCTCTCCCACGGACGTCGCCGTCCCCGTGCCGACGTTGTAGCGCTCGGCGCGGGCGCTCCCATCGAGACAGCGCACGAACGCCTCCACGACGTCGGACACGTAGACGTAGTCCCGGGACGACGTGCCGTCGCCGAAGATCGTCGTCGGCGCGCCGGTGCTCAGGGCGCGGGCGAAGATGCTCACCACTCCTGCCTCGCCGTGGGGGTCCTGGCGGGGCCCGTAGACGTTGCCGAGCGCCAGCGACGTCCCCTGCAGGCCGTAGAGGCGCGCGTACATCTGCACGTAGCACTCGCCGGCCACCTTCGCCGCGCCGTACGGAGCCGTCGGCCGCAGCGGAGCGTCCTCGCGCACGGGGAGGGTGTCGGGTGCGCCGTAGACGGTGCCGCCGCTGCTGGCGAAGACGACGCGCTCCGCCCCGGCACGGACGGCGGCCTCGAGGACGTTGACCGTCCCGAGCACGTTGACCCGTGAGTCGTGCAGCGGGTCGGCCACGCTCTTGCGGACGTCCATCTGGGCCGCGAGGTGCAGGACCGCACGGGGGCGGGTCCCGGCCACCAGGTCGCGGAACCCCGGCGTGGTGACGTCGAGCTCCACCAGCCGGAAGGCGGGGTGCGCCGAGGCGGCAGCGAGGTTGTCGAGTCTGCCGGTGGAGAGGTCGTCCACGCCGACCACGTCCACGCCGTCCTCCAGCAGGCGGTCGACCAGGTGGGAGCCGATGAAGCCGGCGGCTCCGGTCACCAGGACGGAGCCCGTCGTCATGCCGGGCGAGCCGCGAGGTCGCGGAACCAGTCCACGGTCCGGGACAGGCCGTCCTCGAAGCCGATCGTGGGCTCCCAGCCGAGCTCACGCCGAGCGAGGCTGATGTCGGGCTGCCGGACGCTGGGGTCGTCGGTCGGTCGCGGGACGAAGACGATCTCGCTGGAGGTGCCGGTCAGCCGTCTGATCGTCTCCGCGATGTGCAGGACCGACGTCTCGTAGGGGTTGCCGATGTTCACCGGACCGGCGAGGTCGCTGCGCAGCAGGCGGACGAGCCCCTCGACGAGGTCGTCCACGTAGATGATCGACCGGGTCTGCGAGCCGTCGCCTGCCACGGTCATGGGCCGACCGGCGAGGGCCTGGGTCGTGAAGGACGGGATGGCGCGGCCGTCGTCGGGCCGCATGCGGGGCCCGTGCGTGTTGAAGATCCGCACGATGGCGGTGTCGACGTCGTGGGTGCGCCGGTAGGCCATCGTGAGGGCCTCGGCGTACCGCTTGGCCTCGTCGTAGACGCCGCGGGGACCGACCGGGTTGACGTGACCCCAGTACGTCTCGGGCTGGGGGTGGATCTGCGGGTCACCGTAGGTCTCCGACGTGGAGGCGAGGAGGAAGCGTGCGCCCTTCTCCTTGGCCAGCCCCAGGGCGTGCAGCGTCCCGATGGACCCGACCTTCAGCGTCTCGATCGGCAGCATCAGGTAGTCGATCGGCGACGCGGGGCTGGCGAAGTGCAGCACCTGGTCGACCCGGCCCGCGATGTGCACGTAGTCCGTGACGTCCGCCTTGACCAGTCGGAAGCCCTTGCGGGAGACGAGGTGCTCGACGTTGGCCGGCGTTCCGGTGAGGAAGTTGTCGAGCGCGACGACCTCGCAGTCATCGTCGAGCAACCGCTCGCACAGGTGCGAGCCGAGGAACCCTGCTCCTCCCGTGATGACGACGCGCTGCACGTTCCCCTCCAGTTCCTCGCCCCTCGGCGGGCGCGCGAGCCACGCCTGTCTCACGGGTCGCGGTGGTCCAGGGCTCCGACGGTGCCGCAACGGTCGTCCGTGCCGTTCGGGAGCAGTGGCAGCGGCCTTCGAGTCCGGGACGATGATGCACGAGGCCGCCACCAGGGCCTAGTGCCGCGGTCGAGCGCAGCGACCATCGGGTGACGCCCGGTCACCCCGCCCCGGTCGCGGGGTCGGCTGCGCCGGGGGGACCGGCTCGGGCGCGGGCGACCTCCCTCGGCGACCGGACGACCGGCAGCGGCCCGTAGCCTCGACCCAGCCGCCGGCGCGCCGCAGGCATCCGAGGGGACTGCTGCCGGATCCGCGGTCAAGGGTCGTCCGGTGGCCCGCCCCTCTCACGGACGTGGCCCGATCCGGACGGGCTTGCCCGCGGCCGGACGGGAAGTATCCTGCGCCCCCGCGACCCGGAGGAGGAAGCGCGTTGGAGATCTCGGTGATCGGCTGTGGGTACCTCGGTGCCGTGCACGCAGCCTCGATGGTCGAGCTGGGCCACGAGGTGGTCGGCATCGACGTCGACGAGCGCCGGGTCGCCGCTCTCCGTGCGGGTCGCGCGCCGTTCTACGAGCCGGCGTTCGAGGAGCTGCTGGCCCGCACGCTGGCCACCGGGCGGCTGCGGTTCGCCACGGACGTGGCCGAGGCGGCCGGGGCGCGGGTGCACTTCGTGTGCGTGGGCACGCCGCAGAAGCGCGGCGAGTACGCCGCCGACCTGCGCTTCGTGGACGCGGCGACGGAGTCACTGCTGCAGGTCCTCCAGCCGGGGCAGCTGGTGGTGGGCAAGTCCACGGTGCCGGTGGGCACCGCGGCGGGGCTGGCCGAGCTGGTCGCGGAGAAGGTGCCCGGTGCGCTGCTGGCCTGGAACCCGGAGTTCCTGCGCGAGGGGTTCGCCGTGGCCGACACCCTGCACCCCGACCGGTTGGTCTACGGCCTGCCCGCCGGTGCCGACGGCGAGGTCGCCGAGGCGCTGCTCGACGAGGTGTACGCACCGATCGTCGACCCCGGGACGCCGAAGGTGACCACCGACTACGCCACCGCCGAGATGGTCAAGACCGCCGCGAACTCCTTCCTGGCCACCAAGATCTCCTTCATCAACGCGATGGCCGAGCTGTGCGAGGCCACCGGCGCCGACGTCAAGCAGCTGGCCGACGCGATCGGCTACGACGACCGGATCGGGCGGAAGTTCCTCAACGCCGGCCTGGGCTTCGGCGGCGGCTGCCTGCCCAAGGACATCCGGGCGTTCATGGCCCGCGCCGGGGAGCTGGGCGCCGACCAGGCGCTGACGTTCCTGCGCGAGGTGGACAACATCAACATGCGCCGCCGGATCCGGATGGTGGAGCTGGCCCGCGAGGTCTGCGACGGGTCGCTGCTGGGCAAGCGGGTGGCGGTGCTGGGAGCGGCGTTCAAGCCCGACAGCGACGACATCCGCGACTCCCCGGCGCTCAACGTCGCCGCGCAGCTGCAGCTGCAGGGCGCCGTCGTGCGGGTGACCGACCCGGCCGCGGTCGACAACGCCCGCCGGCTGTGGCCGCAGCTGGACTACGCGGCCACCCCCGAGGAGGCCGCCGCCGGTGCCGACGCCGTGCTGGTGCTCACCGAGTGGCGGGCCTACCGCGAGCTGGACCCGGTCGCCTTCGGCCAGGTGGTGCGCCAGAGGCGGGTCCTCGACGGGCGCAACGCCCTCGACCGCGAGGCCTGGACCGCGGCGGGCTGGACCTACCGCGCCCTCGGCCGCCGGACCGACTGACCCGTTCGCGCACGGGTCCATCCGTTCGGCGGAACCACGGTCGTCCTGGCCGTGCCCGAGCGTGACCGTTCTATATGGTCTGCGCCCATGAGCGACCCCCGTCGGCGTAGGGCGCTCGTCGCGTCCGGTGCCCTCTTCCTGGTCGGCCCCGTCCTGCCGCTGGCGCTGGCCGCGACGGAGCGGTTGCTCGGCCGGACGGGGTCCTACCCCACGCCGGAGCCCCTCCCCGAGGACCCCTTCGTCGAGGTGGTCGTCCCCGCCTACCTCGAGGAGAGCACGGTGGGGGCCACGGTCGAGGTCCTGACCAACGCCCTCGAGAAGTCCGCGGTCCGCCACCTCGTGCACGTGGTGGCCAGTGACGAGGGCACGGCCGCCTCGGCCGCCGCGGCGGGCAAGGTGACGCGGACCGGACGCGGGGGGAAGCCGGCGGCGGTCAACGCGGCCGTCGAGCAGTCGACCGCCGACGTCGTCGTCCTCACCGACGCCAACTGCCGCATCGAGCCTCCCGACTGGCCCGTCCAGATGCTCCGCGAGCTGCAGGACACGAGCCTCCTCAGCGCCAACAAGACGGAGGTCGGCTCGGACGACGTCCTCTTCTGGCGACTCGAGTCGTGGCTGAAGCTGAACGCCAGCAGTGATGGCGGGACCCTGGGCGTGGTGGGCGAGTTCCTCGCGATGCGGCGGCGGGACTACCGCCCGGTCCCGCCGGCGACGACGTCGGACGACCTGTGGCTGGCGATGGACTTCGACGCCCGCGGGCTCCGGGTCAGCGTCTCGCCGACCATCGTGACCTGCGAGGACCCCGCACCGCGTCCCGAGCAGTGGGAACGGCGGGTGCGCATCGCCTACGGCCAGCTGGTGATGGCGCTGCCCCGGCTCCGGGCGCTGTCGCGGACCCCGGCCGGCCGCAACTACCTGGCGCACAAGATGTACCGGCTCACGGTCGGGGCCGCCGCGTTCTGGACCGCGCTCGCGGCGCTGGTGAGCGTGCGGCCACGCGTCCTGGTTCCCGTCGTCGGCGTGCCCGTCGGTGCCGCGGTCGCGCAGTACCGCGGCCTCCTCCCCGTCACGACCCCGGTCGACCCGGTGGCCGCGGTCGTCGCCCTCCAGGCCATCCCCGTCGCGGCGGCGTCCCGGATCGTGCGGCGGAGCCTGCGCCGCGACGGGAAGGCCGTCGCCGGCTGGCGCAAGGTCCCCCGCTAGCCCGCTGCCCGGCCGGTCGCGGTCCGGCCACCTCTCGCGGCGAGCGGACCTCCCCTCCGGGCCGGACGTGACCGCCGTCGTCACCCGCTGAACAGGACACCCATGCCAGACACCGCCCGGCCGGCCCCGAGCCGACGCATCCTGCTGCTCACCAAGACCGACTTCCGGGACCCCCGCGACGGGGGGAGCCTGCGGGTGGCGGCACTGGTGCACGAGCTCACCGAGGCCGGCTTCGTCGTCGACGCGCACGCGGTGCGCGGCGGACCGCGCACACCGGGTCGGTGGAGCCCGGGCGCCGTGCGCTCCCTCCTGAGCGTCCTCGTCCGCTTCCTCCGGGGCCGGAGCGTCTCGGCCCTGACCTGGTTCAGCCCGCGGCTCGTGCGCGAGGTGCACCGGGACCTCTCCGAGCACCGGTACGACCTGACGATCGTGGCGTTCACCCAGCTGCTGGGATACCTGGCGATCACGCCGCGCCCGGTCCTGGTGGACATGCACAACGTCGAGTCCGAGCTGATGGCCAACTACGCGGGGTCGGCGGCCTCGTGGCCGAAGCGGCTGGCCGCCCGCTACGAGGCCTCCGCGCTGCGGGCGCTGGAGCGCCGGCTGCCCCGGCAGGTCGAGGCCGTGGCCACGGTCAGCGGGCGCGACGCCGACCTGTTGCGGGATCTGGCCGGCAGCCCCCGCGTCACGGCCGACCTCGTCGTCGCGCCCAACGGGGTGGGCGACGCGGCCTTCGGCACCTCGGGGACCCGGAGCAGGACCGTCGTCTTCGTCGCCCACCTCGGCTGGCGGCCCAACGTCGACGCCGCGGAGTGGTTGGGCCGGCAGGTGTGGCCCCGCGTGCAGGCGCTGGACCCCGGTCTGGTGCTCCAGCTCGTGGGCCGTTCACCGGCCGCCTCGGTGCGGGCCCTGCAGGGGCCGACGGTCGAGGTGCACGCCGACGTCCCCAGCGTGCTGCCCTACGTCACGGCCGCGCGGGTGGCCACCGCGCCGCTCCTGGCCGCGGGCGGGACGCGGCTGAAGATCCTGGAGGCCCTGGCGTGCGGCACGCCGGTGGTGGCCACGCCGCTCGGAGCCCTCGGCCTGGAGGCGCTGGAGGGTGCCCACCTCCGGCTCGCCGGGTCCGCGGAGGACTTCGCCCGCGCCGTCGTCGAGGTCGCGCGGGAGGACCCGGACCGGGCGGCCGTGCGCGCGGTGGTCGAGCCCTACCGGTGGCACAACGCCCTGGCGCCCCTCGTCGACCGCGCGACCGCGCTCGGCACGCGGGCTGGGCAGTAGCAGCCGGGAACCGCTCGCGGGCCTCGCTGCCACCCGGTCCGGGCGATGTGGCGATCGTCACGGAACGTGGATGAACGAGGCGATTTCGCTCACTCATGGTCACCAGCAGGTGACCAGACCCGGGGTCCCCTGCGCGTGTCCGGCGACGGAGGGAAAAGAAGTCCCCACAGTCGCCCGAGGGTGTGCATGATCTTGGCTGCACGGCGGATGGGTCACCGAGCGTCATCGGAGGCGCCGCCCGCGCGGCCTCGCGGCAGCCGTCGCGAGCCGGAACGGCGCTCCGGACGAGCTGTCCGGGGTCTGGTTTCCCACGGGGGTCGGATGTCCATGCTTACACACCGTGACGGCCTGAGACCTCCGGGACACGCGCCGGCCGCCGGGCACCCGGGCCTCCGCGAGGGCGGCCCGCGCCGCGAGGGCTCGGTCGACCCCACCTGGGAGCAGGCCTACGTCCGCCGCATCATGCTGACCGACGGCGCCGTGGCCCTGACGGTCTCCGCGGCCGGCTACCTCGTGCGCTTCGGCCCTGACCGGACGCCGCCCGGCAACGCGGCGTCGGTCTGGATGGCGGTGCTGCTGCCGGCCGTGTGGGTCCTGGCGATGCTGGTCTCCCGGAGCTACGAGCGACGGTTCCTCTGGGTCGGCGCCGAGGAGTTCCGGCGCGTCTTCTCCGCGGCCGTGCTGCTGCTCGCCGGCGTCGCCACCGTCAGCTACGCCTTCAAGCTCGAGGTGGCCCGCGGTTTCGTCGTCGTGGCCCTGCCGCTGGCGACGGTCCTGACGCTGCTCGCCCGGTACGGGCACCGGTCCTGGGTGCACCGGCAGCGGCAGCACGGGCGCTTCCAGCGGACGATGCTCATGGTCGGCCATCGCAGCGGGGTCGAGGCCCTGCACGCGCAGATCCAGCGCGACGGCTACCACGGCTACCGGGTGATCGGCTGCTGCCTCCCCGCCGACCAGCGCGAGCCCCGGAGCCCGTACTTCGACGGCATCCCCGTCATCGGGAGCCTGGACGAGGTCGCCGAGGTCGTCCGCCGGCACGACGTCGACACCGTCGCGGTCCTCCCCTCCCGGGAGCTGGACGGTGCGGCACTCCGGCAGCTCGGGTGGGACCTGGAGCAGACGCAGGCCGAACTGCTCCTCGCTCCCGCGGTCACCGAGATCGTCGGCACGCGGGTGAACATCCGCCCGGTGTGCGGGCTGCCGCTGCTGCACATGGAGCGTCCGGAGCTGCAGGGGGTCCGTCGCCTGACCAAGGAGACCCTCGACCGCGTGGTCTCCGCGGCCGGCCTGCTGGTGCTCCTGCCCACCCTCGTGCTGATCGCGGTGGCCGTCCGGACGACCAGCAGTGGTCCGGTCCTGTTCCGCCAGGAGCGGGTGGGCCGGGACGGTCGGTCGTTCTCGATGCTGAAGTTCCGCAGCATGGTCGAGGGCGCCGAGCGGATCGTGCCCACCGGTACCGACGACGGCAACGGGGTGCTGTTCAAGCTGCGGGAGGACCCGCGGGTCACGCCGGTCGGGCGGTGGCTGCGGCGGTTCTCCCTCGACGAGCTCCCCCAGCTGGTGAACGTCCTCCGGGGGGACATGTCGCTGGTGGGGCCGCGACCGCCGCTGCCGTCCGAGGTGGAGCGGTACGGCCTGGACATGCGCCGGCGCTTCCTGGTCAAGCCCGGGCTCACCGGTCTCTGGCAGGTCAGCGGACGCTCGGACCTCTCCTGGGACGACTCGGTCCGCATCGACGTGCGGTACGTGGAGAACTGGTCCCTGGCGTTCGACTTCATGATCATGTGGAAGACGCTCGGCGCGGTCTTCCGGGGTCCCGGCGCCTACTGACCGGGAGCGCCCGGACAGCCGCGACCCGGTGACCTCGCACGCCGGGCCCGCCCTCGGGTGGGCCCGGCGTGCTCCGCTCCGGCGACGGGGAGCCGTCGCTCAGGTGCGCGAGGTGACCAGACGGCCGCCGACGAAGGCCCGTCCCGTGAAGGTGCCCACCGCGTGGGCCCAGAACTCCGCCGCCCGCCGGCGGTCCCGGCGGAGGACCCGGACGGCCGCGCGGACGGCGTAGCCGAGACCGAACGTCGCCACCATGACCTCGGCGCGGACCCGCGGGTGGAACTTCCGGAGGTACCGGGCCATGGAGGCCCCGCGCAGCCGCATCATCTCCAGGGACGGTGCCCCCGACCCGCCGCTCGAGCCGGTGATCGGGACGTCGGTCCGGAGCCGCTGTGCCAGCCCCGCGCGGCGACTGGCGCGGCCGAAGGCGACGTCCTCGTTGTAGACGTAGAAGTCCTCGTCGAAGCAGCCGAGGTCGAGGAAGGTCTGCCGGCGCACCGCCATGCAGCCGCCGCTGACCCAGTCGAGCGCCTCCGGCCGGCCGATCACCGGGCGGGCGTAGATCCCGGCACGCGGGAGGAGCTTGTGCAGGCCCAGGGCGTGCACCGCCGAGCGCCGGACGGTGGGTTCCCAGCCGCCCACACCGATCTGGGACCGCCCGTCGGGCTCGACGAGCGTCCCCCCGCTGGCCGAGCACGACGGGTCGGTGGCCACGTCCTCCACGAGCGTGGCGAGGTCGCCCGTGGTGGGCCGGGTGTCCGGGTTGACGAAGACCAGGTGCCGCGCGCCGGACGTGCGCGCCCCCAGGTTCGCGGCACGCGCGAAGCCGACACCCCCACCGCGGAGGTAGCGACCCCCGGGGCGGGCGACGACCAGCTGCTCGAGCCCGTCGGCGCCGTCGGAGTTGTCGACGACCACGAGGGGCAGGTCGGCCGGCAGGCCGGCCAGCATCTGCTCCACCTGCGCCCGGCTGCGGTACGCGACGACGACCAGCTCGGTGTCGGCCAGCCGGTCCTCCCCCGATGGGGGTGGGGTGGGACGCTCGGTCACCTGCTCACCTGCGCGGACATGTACTCTCCCGTGACTTGAGGGTGGCGTGGCAGCGCATCGCCTGGTCTCCGGCGAGCTGCGCCGACGCTGTCTTCCACGACCAGGCGCATGATCATCGCACCAGACGCGGGAAGGTGGCACGTGACCCCTGAGGCGCAGTACACCCCGACGGGTGGCTCGACGTCGATGGAGCCACACCCCTCCGGGTCCTGGCCCGGTCACCGCCGGAGGCCTCGATGGCGGCGTCGGTCGGTCGCCGTCCTCGCGGCCGCCGCCGTGGCCGCCGTCGCGGGAGGCGCCTACCTCGTGCTGGCCGACCGCCCGGTCCGGGTGGAGCAGACCCCCGACCCCCGGACGTCCCCGCCCGCGGACTGGTTGTCCGGAGCCGCCACCGAGGACGTGGTGACCATCGACGAGATGGGGGAGTGGCGCGGTCGGCCCATGGAGATCGCCGGCACGTGGTCGGACAACAACGAGGCGATGGTCGAGCTCTGGCAGCTGCACGACGAGGAGCAGTTCGGCTCCTGGGACCGGCCACTGGACATCGCCATCGGCGGGATCGACGACGACCAGCAGGACGAGAGCTGGGAGGAGGCCGCCGAGGGGGCCTACGACGACCGGTGGCGGGAGTCCCTCACCAACCTCCGCGAGCTGCGCGAGGGCAAGGACACCACCTACATCCGGTTCGCCCACGAGATGAACGGCGACTGGTTCGACTGGTCGGTCGACGCCGGCAACCACGAGGCCTTCGTCGAGGCGTGGCAGCGCTTCCGGGCGCTGCAGCAGGACGTCTTCCCCGAGGCCCGGCTGGTGTTCAACGTCAACCGCGAGTCGGTGGGCACCGACATGGACTGGCGCGAGTTCTTCCCCGGCGCGGAGCACGTCGACGTCATGGCCGTCGACTACTACAACCGCTACCCCTACGTGGAGACCGCGCAGGAGTGGGCCGACAGCCTGGACGACACGGACGAGTACGGCGCTCCCAAGGGGCTGCAGCAGCACCTCGACTTCGCGCGCAGCGTCGGCCTGCCCCTGGCGGTGCCGGAGTGGTCGGGCAGCGCCGAGGACGGCGACTCCCCGGCTTTCATCCGCGGGATGTACGAGTTCTTCTCCGAGAACGCCGGCACCGGCGCCGGTCAGGTGCTGTACGAGATCCACTTCAACGTGGACAAGGACGACCTGAACTGGCTGCTGTTCGGCGAGTACCTGCGGATGCCGGAGTCCGCCCGCACCTACCAGGAGCTGTGGTGACCGGCCGGGACCCGGCCCTCCGCCGGCGCTGACCGCCGGCCCCTCGGGGCTCATCCGGGCGGGGGGACCGGGTGCTCCGTCCGGGTGGCGTCCGGCTCCCGTCCCCCCGCGGGTGCGCGACGCGGGCCCGGGCGCGGCATACGCTCGGGTGCACCCACCGCGCACCAGGAGAGGGGGAGGCGACCGGGGGCACGGTGCCCTCGCTGCCTCGACGTCGATGCTGTCTCTGTCTGCAGGTCACCTCGAGACCGCCCGGCGCACGCTGGAGCCGGCCGTCTTCGACTACTACCAGGCCGGCTCGGGGGAGGAGACGACCCTCCGCGAGGCCGCGGCCGCCTGGCAGGCCTACCGGTTGCGCCCCCGCGTCCTGCGGGACGTCTCGTCGGTGGACCTGACGACGGAGCTGCTGGGGACGACCACGGAGTCCCCGTTCGTCGTCGCCCCCATGGCCTTCCACGGCCTCGCCCACCCCGACGGGGAGTGCGCGACCGTCGCCGGCACGGGCGAGGCGGGGTGCCTGTCGGTCGTGTCGACCCGGGCCTCGCGCACGCTGGAGGACATCGGCGCGGCCGCGACGGGACCGTGGTGGTTCCAGGCCTACGTCATGCGCGACCGCGGTCTCACCGAGGCACTCGTCCAGCGCGCCGCGGCGGCCGGGGCCCGGGCCGTGGTCCTCACCGTCGACACCCCGTACGTGGGCCGCAAGCACAAGGTGAGCGGGGTCCGCATCGCCGTCCCCGACGACCAGTTCCTCGTCAACCTCGCCCAGCACCTGCTCCCCGGGGCCGTCGGTCGCGAGGCCGCCGAGCAGGACCCCTCGATGACCCCGGAGGTCATCGCCCGGCTCGCCGACGTCGGGGGGCTGCCGGTCCTGGTCAAGGGCGTGCTCCGGGGGGACGAGGCGGTCCGGTGCCTGGACGCCGGGGCGGCCGGGGTCGTCGTCTCCAACCACGGCGGCCGCCAGCTCGACCGCGCCGTGCCGAGCGCCCTGGCACTCCCCGAGGTGCTCGAGGCCGTCGACGGGCGTGCCCCGGTGCTGGTGGACGGCGGCGTGCGCAGCGGCACCGACGCGCTGGTCGCCCTGGCGCTGGGAGCGGCGGGCGTCCTGGTGGGCCGGCCCATCCTGTGGGCCCTGGCGAGCGAGGGGGCCGACGGCGTCACCGCCGCGCTGCAGGCACTGGCGGCCGACCTCCGGCACGTCATGGCCGTCGCCGGCGCGGCCGGCACCGGCGACCTCGACCCGAGCATGGTGTCCAAGACCCTGCGACCGGCGGACTGAGCGCCCCACGCCCCTGGCGCCGCGCCAGCCGTCCCCCGATGGAGGGGAACCGGCCTGGTCGGCCCCGGCCCGGTTCCGTGGAGACCTGGGTGCCGCCTAGGCTCCCCGCGACCTGAACGAGCGTCGAACCGCACCGAGGACCACGAGGAAGAGGAACACATGCCCGACCGACCGGACGTCTCGCCGGCCGACATCCCCGTCGTCATCCTGTGCGGAGGGATGGGCACGCGGCTCCGGGAGGCCAGCGAGCAGCTGCCCAAGCCGCTCGTCGACATCGGTGGCCGGCCCATCCTGTGGCACATCATGAAGACCTACAGCCACCACGGCTTCCGCCGGTTCGTCCTGTGCCTGGGCTACAAGGGCAACATGATCAAGGACTACTTCGTCGACCACCGGGCGCGGATGAACGACTTCACGCTCCGGCTGCGCGGGTCCCACGAGCTGGAGTTCCACACCGCGCACGCGGAGGAGGACTGGGAGATCACCTTCGCCGAGACCGGGCTGACGACGGCCACCGGCGCCCGCATCGCCCGGGTGGCCGAGTACCTGGACACCCCGCGGTTCGCGCTGACCTACGGGGACGGGATCGGCGCCGTCGACCTGCCCTCGGTCCTGAAGAACCACGTGGCCTCGCAGAAGCTCGGCACGCTGACCGGAGTCCACCCGAGCGGCCGCTACGGCGAGATGGTCATCGAGGGCGACGACGTGACGGCCTTCAACGAGAAGCAGCCCCAGACCGGGTACGTCAACGGTGGCTTCTTCTTCTTCGAGCGCGAGTTCATCGACGGCTACCTCGACGCCGACGCGACCGAGCAGATGCTCGAGCACGCCCCGCTGCAGCGGCTGGCGCGCGACGGCCAGCTCGGCGTGTACCGGCACGAGGGCTTCTGGATGGGGATGGACACCTTCCGCGACTGGAAGGAGCTCAACGGCCTCTGGGACAGCGGCCAGGCCGAGTGGCGGGTCTGGGAGGACTGACCCGGTCGGGCGCCGGCGCTCAGGGCGCCGGCGCCCGGTCCGCCGGCCAGCCGAGGACCGCCTTCGGGGCGGAGAAGGCCTCGGCGTACTCGGACCGGCACTCCACGCCCCGCAGCCGGGCCAGCGCGAGGAAGGTGTCCTCGCCGAACCAGTCGTGGCCGCGCTGGGAGCCGTAGTGCTCGTGGAGGAGGGCGGCCTTGCGCCGCAGGAGGCGCTCGGACAGCGGCCAGTACGTCTGCGGTCGCCCGGCACCCAGGTCGCCGTCCCACTTGGGGACCTCGTAGTGCAGGACCAGGTGGTCGCGGAACGCCGTCCGGACCAGTTCGCCCAGCAGGCGGTGGTCCTGGTGGGCGTCCGCCGGTGAGGGTGCCAGCACGAGGTCGGGACTGGTCGAGGCCGCGAACCGCTGCAGCCGGTCCTTGACCTCGTCCCAGTGGCCGGGCAGCCGCCCGTCCGGGAGACCCCAGAAGGTCACCGCGGGCCGCACCGGTGCGCAGAAGGCGGCCAGGCTGGCGGAGGCCTCGGCCTCACGGACCGGCGTCGACGTGGCGACCAGCACGTCGACGGCGGCGAGCGCTCCGCGTTCCCCCAGGTCCAGCAGGAGCCCGCCGGCGCCGATCTCCACGTCGTCGCAGTGCGCACCGACCAGGGCCAGGCGCAGCGGCCGCCCGGGACCAGGGGTGAGGTGCAGCACCCGGTCAGCTCCGGTGCCCGGTGCCCGCCAAGGGGGCCGCGTGGGCCTCGTCCCACACGGCCCAGGGCCGCACGTGCCGCCGCGCCAGCGCGTCGAGCTCGCTGCGCTCCTTGACCGTGTCGGCCGGCTTCCAGAAGCCGTCGTGGTGCCAGGCGAGCAGCCGGCGCTCGGCGGCCAGGCGCGGGAAGGCGTCGGTCACCAGGTCCTCACCCTCGTGCAGGTAGTCGAAGACCTCGGGGGTGAAGAAGAAGTAGCCGCCGTTCTCCCGGACGTCGAGCGAGGCGACCGACCGCACGGAGGTGACGTAGTCGTCCTCGCCGGACTCCACCATGTGGAACGCCGCCTGGGGTGGCACGGACAGCAGGCTGCCCACCGCCCCGCTGGCGCGGAAGTGCTCCTCGACGACGTCGAGGGGGGCGTCGGTCAGGACGTCGGCGTAGTTCGCGGCGAACACGTCCTGGTCGACGTGCTCGCGCACCCGCCGGAGGCGTTCCCCGATCGGGGTGTCCAGGCCGGTGTGGACGAAGGTGATCGTCCACGTGGAGATGTCCGACGACAGGAGCTCCAGCTTGGTGCCGCCCTCGTGGAGGACGAAGTCGTTGGTGTACGTCTCGTCGTAGTGCCGGAAGAAGTCGACGACGTGCCGCGCGCCGTAACCCATGCAGAGCACGAACTCGGTGTGCCCGTAGTGGGCGTAGGTCCGCATCACGTTCCAGAGCAGCGGGCGGTCACCGATCATCTGCATCGGCTTGGGGACGTCGTCGACGTCGTCGCGCATGCGCATCCCGTACCCGCCGCAGAAGAGCACCACCTTCACCGAAACCACCTCCAGCCCCTCATCCTGCGCGTTCGCACCCTATGCGCGTGACGCCCCGCCCGGACTCTCACCCTGCCTCAGAGAGGTCCGCGTGCCCGCGACGTTGTGGAACCAGCCGGTCGCACTCGGCGCCGGTGGTCACCGGTACAGGTGGACCGGGGCGACGGACGGTGACCCCTCGGCCGTCCCCGCTGTACGGTTCGCCGGTGCACGCGGTCCGGGGTGCCCGTGACTGCTCCGCGCCTGGGGGGTCCACGATCCACGGGTCGCGTCGCCTGCGCAGGCTCGTCGTGAGCCGCGCCGAACACCGGGAGGATTGCGGTCTTGCGAGTCTTGGTCACCGGCACCGAGGGCTACCTCGGGTGCCTGACGGCACAGGAGCTGCTGCGCGGCGGGCACGACGTCATCGGCGTCGACACCGGCTACTACAAGAACGGCTGGCTCTACCCGGGCCTGGAGCACGTCCCCGAGACGCTCGCGCTCGACATCCGGCGCCTCGGCCCCGAGCACCTCGAGGGCGTCGAGGCCGTCGTGCACATGGCCGAGCTGTCCAACGACCCGATCGGCGACCTCATCGGGGACGTCACCTACGACATCAACCACCACGGCTCGGTGCACCTGGCCGAGGTGGCGAAGGGGGCCGGGGTCCCCCGGTTCGTCTACATGTCCTCCTGCAGCGTCTACGGCGTCGCCGAGGGCACCGTCGACGAGAGCAGCGAGGTCTCGCCGCAGACCTCCTACGCGCGGTGCAAGGCGCTGGTCGAGCGCGACGTGTCCGCCCTGGCCGGCGACGACTTCACCCCGACGTTCCTGCGCAACGCCACCGCCTTCGGCGCCAGCCCGCGGATGCGCTTCGACATCGTCCTGAACAACCTCTCCGGGCTGGCCTGGACGACGGGCAAGATCGCCATGACCAGCGACGGCTCGCCGTGGCGGCCCCTGGTGCACGCGCTCGACATCGCCAAGGCCATCCGCATGACGCTGGAGAGCCCGCGCGAGCGGGTGCACGGCGAGATCTTCAACGTGGGCAGCGAGGGCAACAACTACCGCGTCCGCGACATCGCCGAGATCGTCGCCGCGGAGTTCCCCGGCTGCGAGCTCACCTTCGGCGACCCGAGCGCCGACAACCGCAGCTACCGGGTCGCCTTCGACCGCATCCGCGAGGTGCTGCCGGGCTACGACACCGACTGGGACGCCAAGGCCGGCGCCGCCCAGCTGCACCGGGTCTTCGAGTCCATCGACATGGACGAGGCCACCTTCACCGGCCGCGGCCACACCCGGCTCAAGCAGATCGAGTACCTGATGCGCACGTCGCAGGTCGATCCCCAGCTGTTCTGGAAGGCCCCGCAGTGAAGTACACGCCCCTCGAGGTCGACGGCGTCCACCTCGTGGAGATGGAGCCGTTCACCGACGAGCGCGGCGGGTTCGCCCGCTCGTTCGACACGACCGAGTTCGAGGCGCACGGCATGCGCCCCGAGGTCGCCCAGTGCAACGTCTCCTGGAACCACCGCGCCGGCACGCTGCGCGGCCTGCACCTGTCGGTGCCCGGGCACCCCGAGTCGAAGTTCATCCGCTGCACCCGCGGGGCGATCGTCGACGTCGCCGTCGACGTGCGGCCCGACTCACCCACGTACATGCAGCACGTGATGGTGGAGCTGACGGCGGAGAACCGGCTGGGGCTCTACCTGCCCCCGCACCTGGCGCACGCCTACCAGACGCTGACCGACGACACCGAGGTCCTGTACATGGTCAGCGTCCCGTACGCGCCCGGCGCCGAGGTCGGCTACCGCTACGACGACCCCGCCTTCGGCCTGACCTGGCCCCGGGAGGTCGCCGTCATCAGCGACAAGGACGCCTCGTGGCCGGCCTTCGACGCCGAGGCCAACGCCGAGCGCTTCCGTGCGGGGGTGCCCGCGTGATCGGCGTCGTCGGGGGAGCGGTCGACACCCTGCTGCGACAGCGGCAGACCGACGGCCGGCCGGTCCGGATGGGCCTCGTCGGCGCCGGCTTCATGGCCAAGGGCCTGGTCAACCAGGTGGTCAACAGCACGCCGGGCGTGCAGCTGACCGTCGTCTGCAACCGGACGCCGGCCAAGGCCCACGCGATCGTCACCGAGGCCGGCGCGACGCCGGTGGCCGCGGAGTCCGCCGCGGACGTCGTCCGGATCGCCGCGGCCGGCGACGTCGCCGTCACCGACGACATCGCGCTGGTGGCCGGGAGCGACGCCGTCGAGGTCGTCGTCGACGCCACGGGTGCGGTCGCCTTCGGGGCGGACCTCGCGCTCGCGGCGATCGCCGGTGGCAAGCACCTGGTGCTGCTCAACGCCGAGGTCGACGCCACGCTCGGCCCCCTGCTGGCCACGAAGGCCGACGCGGCCGGCGTCGTCTACTCCGGCGCCGACGGCGACCAGCCCGCCGTGCAGATGAACCTGATCCGGTTCGTGCGGCAGATCGGGCTGCGGCCGCTCGTGGCCGGCAACATCAAGGGTCTGCAGGACCCCTACCGCAACCCCACCACGCAGGAGGGGTTCGCGAAGCGGTGGGGGCAGGACCCCTGGATGGTCACCAGCTTCGCCGACGGCACCAAGGTGAGCGTCGAGGAGGCCCTGGTCGCCAACGCCGCGGGCTTCAGCGTGCACAAGCGCGGGATGCTCGGACGCGACCACCGCGGGCACGTCGACGAGCTCACCGGCATGTACGACGTCGAGGAGCTGCGCGCGCTCGGTGGTGCGGTCGACTACGTGGTCGGCGCCCAGCCGGGACCGGGGATCTACGTGCTCGGCGAGCACGACGACCCCAAGCAGCGGCACTACCTGGAGCTGTACAAGCTGGGCACCGGGCCGCTGTACAGCTTCTACACGCCGTACCACCTCTGCCACTTCGAGGTGCCGACGACGGTCGCCCGGGTGGCTCTGCTCGGTGACCCCGCGATCCGGCCGAT
The DNA here is from genome assembly GCF_900115505.1 of Geodermatophilus dictyosporus. Classification (GTDB taxonomy): domain Bacteria; phylum Actinomycetota; class Actinomycetes; order Mycobacteriales; family Geodermatophilaceae; genus Geodermatophilus; species Geodermatophilus dictyosporus. The sequence goes on from NZ_FOWQ01000003.1 coordinate 197,446, forward strand.
GGGCGCACCGCAGGTCGACGTCGTCACGATGGCCAAGACCGACCTGCCCGCCGGCACGGCGCTCGACCGGCCCGGGGGCTACCACTACTACGGCGAGGCGGAGCGGGCCGACGTCACCCACCGGGACGGGCTGCTGCCGCTCGGCCTGGCGGAGGGCTGCACCCTGCTCCGGGACGTCGCCAAGGACGAGGTCATCCGGTACGACGACGTGGCCGTCCCCGGAGGGCGGTTGGTCGACCGGCTCCGCGCGGAGCAGGACGAGCGCTTCTTCGGGACGCCGGCGTCACCGGCGCTCACGGGCACCGTCACCGTCTCCCGCTGAGCGCTCCGGCGCCGCGACGCGTCCCGGAGGGGCGTGCGCGGCGCCGGTCGGCAGTCCCCCGGTCACCGGGTCGGTGCCACCGCGTCCCGGTGACCGTCCGACTGCGCGAGGAGGTCGTGCGCGCCTCCCCTGCCGCTCGTCTCCTCGGCCCGGAGCACGGAGATGAAGTCGTCCGCCCACTCGAGGTTCCGCTTCAGCTTGTCCCGGCGCGCGGTGGCCTCGGAGAGGAAACCGCGCAGGCGGTCCAGGAGGTCTCGGCGCTCGGCGTCCGTCGCGCCGCTCGGGTCCCGTAGTCCCGCCACGACGTCGAGGAGCTGACGCATCTCCTCGACGCTGAAGCCGAGTGGCTTCATCCGGCGGATCACCATCAGCTTCTCGTAGTCGGCCTCGCTGTACAGCCGGAACTTGCCGGCGGTCCGGGCCGACGGGCTGAGCAGCCCGGTCTCGTCGTAGTGGCGGATCGTGGGCTGCGACAGCCCCGTCCGCTCGGCGAGCTCGCCGATGCGCATGAGACGCGCCGCCATGTCGATCTGCCTTCCTGCCCGGTCGACCGGGACGCCTCCACGGCGGCAGACCGTGCCGACCCAGCGCCGCAGGTTACCCGGCGCGACGGAGGCGCGGGGCTCCCGGGGAGGCGGATCCCGGGCCTAACCTTCATCTCAGGTGAGAGTAGGGTCGTCGCGTGCGGGACGTGCCTCGGGTGCGAGGCGGCCGTCCGCGCCCGGTCCGGCGGACCCGGAGGCGGCCGGACGGGCTGGGCCCGGAGGAGGGGAGTGCTCGTGACGGGCGACGGGAGTCCGCAGCCCCACGCCGCGCTGTCGCCCGTTCCTGCCGCAGGCGGCGGCCCGGGCGCGGGTGTGTCTGCTCGGCAGGTGGAGACGCTGGCGCAGGCCTTCGACCCCCGTCGCAACAGCCTGGCGGTGCTGCGCCTGGGGTTCGCCGCAGTCGTCGCCGTGGCGCACGCGCTGGCCGTCGGCTTCGGCTGGCAGCCGCACCTCGGAGCCACGGCGCTGGGCGACCTCGCGGTCGACGGGTTCTTCGTCCTGAGCGGCTTCCTGGTGACCCGCAGTTTCCTCCGCCTGGAGGCGCCGGGCCGGTTCGTGTGGCACCGGTTCCTGCGGATCATGCCGGGCTTCTGGGTCTGCCTGGTCGTGACCGCGCTCGTGGTCGCCCCGCTGGCGGCCGTGCTCGTCGGCCGGACGCCCGGGTCGGTGTTCACGGCCGGCGAGGACCCGGCGTGGCGCTACGTGGTGGTGAACGCCGCCCTGCCCGTCCTGCAGTACGAGATCGCCGGCATCGCCGCGGACGACGGCGAGTCGGTCTTCGACGGATCGCTGTGGACCCTGCAGTACGAGGCCTTCTGCTACGGGGTCGTCTGGGTGCTCGGCGTGACGGCGGTCCTCCGGCGCGAGCGTGGAGTGGTCCTGGCCGTGTGCGTCGCCGTGTGGGCCGGCACGCTCCTCGAGCACGCCGGGCTCATCCCGTTCGACGTCCCGTTGCTGGCCAACGACCAGCTGCTGCGCTTCCTCCTCGTCTTCCTGCTGGGGGCGGCGGGGTTCCTGTTCGCCGACGTGGTGCCCGTGCGGGCCTCCTGGGCCGTGATGAGCGCGGTCGTCGTCCTCGCCGGCGCGTTCCTCCCCGACCACCGGGTGGTGGGCGCACTGTCCTTCGCCTACCTGTGCGTCTACGGGATGGTGCGCCTGCCCCTGCGCTGGACGCCGTCCTGGGACCTGTCCTACGGGCTGTACGTGTACCACTGGCCCGTGCAGCTGCTCCTGCTCCTCGCCGGGGGGACCGCGCTGGGGTCGGTGGCCTACGTCCTCGTCAGCCTGGGCGCAGCCCTGGTGCTGGCCGCGCTGTCCTGGGTGGCGGTCGAGGGTCCGGCCCTGCGGCTCAAGGACGCCCGGCCCCCGGCGCTCCGACCGGGGGGCCGTCGTCGCGGCGGTCCCGATCTCCTCGTGTGAGACGTGTGACGAACGGGGTCGCCGAGACCGGGAAATACTCACCGTGACTGTACGAACGCGGACTGCTCGTGCAAGCATCCCAATGTCGTTGTCGATATTCGTCCGATCACGCCGAGTGTCGGACGCGCGGAGGACGCCTTCCCGTGATCCACCCCTCTTCCACCTCGTGCGCCGTACCCGCCACGCACGTGTCCGCCCGCCTCGCCGGGAGCCGGATCTGATGGCCCGCCACTCGTACGAGCGCACCCCCCTCCGCGCCGACGGCCAGGGCACCGCGCCCGGGGCCGTGCCACGACCCGCAGGGTCCGTCCGCCCCGACGACGACGGCGTCGTGCACCTGATCCAGGGGCCGCGTCCCCGCCCGGACGGCGCCCCGCATCCGGAGCGGACGTCCGGCGAGGAGCCGGGGACCCGGCCCGTCGCCGGCGCCGGCCGGCCGGCGCCGACCCGTGAGCTCCCCGCCGCCCCCGCCCGCTCCCACCGGCACCCGCAGCGCGGCGCACGGGCCGAGCGGCCCGGCGCGGGTCGCTCCCGGGCCCGCCGCGAGCGGACGAGCTCCGGAGGCGGCCGGGCGCACGGCTTCCTCGCCTACGCCATGGGTCTGGTCCTGGTCCTGTCGGCCGTGTACGGCGTCGCCCACACCGCGGGCGCCGGCGGGGACGTCGTCACCGACAACGCCTCCTCCCGGTGGCACCTGGACGGACGCCCCACGTGGAAGGACGCCGGCGTCTGGTTCCGGTCGTGGGGCACTCACCGCAGCGCGCAGGCCGCCGCGGCGCGGGCAGCGGCCCCGACGGCCGGCACGGTCCCGTCGGCGACCGCCCCGACCCCCGAGGACGAGGACGCGGACGCGGACGACGCGCAGACCGCGGGCACCGTCCCGCCCCCTGCGACGGACACCGGGACCGGCGAGCAGACCGGGACCGCGACCGCGCAGGCCGCCGAGGCCGGCTCGGTCGGCGCGACCACCGGGCCGTCCCTCCCTGCGGGCACGTGGCTGTCCGGTGCCTCCGGTGAGGGTGTCTCCGACGGGTCCCTCGCCGCGTGGCGGGGCAGTCCCCTCGGGATCGCCGGCACGTGGTCGGACAACAACGAGGCGATGGTCGAGCTCTGGCAGCTGCACGAGGACGGCGAGTACGGGTCCTGGCAGCAGCCCCTCGACATCGCGATCGGCGGCATCAGCGACGACGAGAGCTGGGCCGAGGCCGCCGGCGGCGCCTACGACGCGCGCTGGCGGGAGTCCCTGCTCAACCTCCGCGAGCTGCGCGAGGGCAAGGGCACCACCTACATCCGCCTCGCCCACGAGATGAACGGCACCTGGTTCCCGTGGTCGGTCGCGGCCGACGAGGCCGGCGACTTCATCCGCTCCTGGCAGCGGTTCCGGGCACTGCAGCAGGAGGTCTTCCCGGCCGCGCAGCTCGTGTTCTGCGTCAACCGGGACTCCAGCGACAACGACCTCGACTGGCGCGAGATCTTCCCCGGGGCCGAGTACGTCGACGTCATGGGCGTCGACTACTACAACCAGTGGCCGTACGTGGACACCCGCGCGGAGTGGGAGGAGTCCCTCGTCGAGACCGACGGGTACGGCGCCCCCAAGGGCCTGCAGGCGCACCTCGACTTCGCCCGCAGCGTCGGGCTGCCCCTGTCCGTCGGGGAGTGGTCGGGCAACGCCGACGAGGGTGACTCGGTGGCCTTCATGGAGGGCATGCACGAGTTCTTCGCGGCCAATGCCGGCAGCGGACCCGGACAGCTGCTCTACGAGGTCCAGTTCAACGTCGACAAGGACGGCCGGCGCTGGCTGCTCTACGGCGACACCCGCATGCCGGCCTCGGCCGCGGCCTACCGCGCGCTCTGGTGACCTCCCACCCCCGGTGAGCCGGCCGCCGGGTGCGCTCCCTCACGGGCGCACCCGGCGGACGCCGTCGGACCCGTCCCGGCGCCCGACGGTGTCCCCCATCGGGTGCAGGAGGCCGGTCCTCGGACCGCGGGGCGGTGCGTGACCGGTAACCTGCAGCGCGTGCCTCCGTCCGCCCGGTCCCGTGCGGACCGGGGCAAGGGCCTGCGGGGTGTGCTCGGCCGGGCCGGCTGGAACCTGGCCGACCAGGCCGTCTCGAGCGCCACCAACCTGCTCCTGTCCGTCCTCGCCGCCCGGGCGCTGTCCGTCGACGGGTTCGGCGCGTTCTCGGTCGCCTTCACCATCTACTCGTTCCTCATCGCCGGCGGACGGGCGATGATCAGCCGGCCGCTCGCGGTCCGCTACGCGGCCGCCGCGCCCGAGCGCTACCGGGCCGCCGCCCAGTCGGCCACCGGGGCGACCGTGCTGCTCGGCGTCGCCTCCGGCCTGGTGGTCGCCGGGGCCGGGCTGTTCTTCCTCGGGGGACCGCTCGGGACGTCGCTGCTCTGGATGGGCGCGCTGATGCCCGGCCTGCTGCTGCAGGACATGTGGCGGATGGTCTTCATCACCGAGGGCCGGCCCCGGGCCGCCTTCGTCAACGACTCGGTGTGGGGCGTGGTCCAGGTGGGCCTCGTCGCCGCCTTCATCGCGCTGGACCGCCAGAGCGCCGCGACCCTCCTCCTCGCCTGGGGCGGTGCCGCGTTCCTGGTGGCCCTGCTCGGCATCCGCCAGTTCCGCGGCCGCCCGAAGCTGCGCACCAGCCTCCGCTGGGTGGCCGAGCAGCGTGATCTGTTGAAGTACTACCTGGCGTCCTTCATCGCGATCATGGGTGCCAGCCAGATCACGCTCCTGCTCATCGCCGGGCTCGGCAGTCCCGCGGACGTCGGGGCGCTGCGCGCAGCGCAGGTGGTCCTGGGGCCGCTGAACCTGATGACGTACGCCCTCCAGGCCTTCGCCATCCCGGAGATCGCCCGGCGCCGGCCCCGGGGACGGCGGGGGCTGCAGGTCGCGACGGCCCTGTCCGGGGTCCTCCTGCTGGCCAGCATCGTGTGGGGGGCCGCTGCCGTCGCGCTGCCCGAGCGGGTCGGCGCCTTCCTCCTCGGCGACACGTGGACCTCCGCCGAGGACGTGCTGCCCGCGACCCTCGTGGGGGTGGTGGCGAGCGCGGTCGCCTTCGGGGCCAACACGCTCCTGGTGGCCCTGGGCTACGCCAAGGAGACGTTCCGGATCAACGCCATGCTGGCCCCGGGCTTCTTCCTCTTCGGTCTCACCGGTCTCGAGCTGGGAGGCGCGGCCGGCGCGGCACTGGGACTGTCCCTCGCCCAGGTCGTGGTGACCCCGGCGCTGTGGTGGCGGGCCGTCGTGCTCATGCGCCGCGAGACCAGGGATCCCGGCGCGCGGCCGGTCGGCGAGCAGTCCCAGGAGGGACGCACCGGCGCCCTGGACCCGGCCTGAGCAGCCCGCCACCGAGCCGACCTGCCGCGGAGGGACCGCCCCGCCACCGGCCGTCCCGCACGGGGCAGCCGCTGCACGGCCGGTCCGGGCCCGCGGCGACCCGGCCAGGGGTCAGCCGGTGCGCACCCTGCCCCGGCGCGCCCAGGGCAGGTCCGCCGGCCGGTCGCTCGCACCGATCCCGGACAGCAGCCACACGATGTACGCCGTCTGCGGCTGCAGCAGGGCGCCGGAGAGCAGGAGCGCCATGAACACCATGGTCGCGGGCACGACGCGCCAGGGTGCCCGGTCCACCACGGCCAGCACCAGGAAGACGAGGAACAGTCCGCCCGCGAGGATCCCGTACTCGAGGGCGAGCTTCGGCAGCACCGAGTAGTTGACGTCGACGCCGCCGTTGTCGAGGCTGAGCAGGACGCGGGTGACCGACCCGGGGCCGTTGCCCACCAGGAAGCGGATCGGTTCCTCCAGGAGCCCGTTCCAGACCTCGTCGAACGGCGCCACGAAGCGGGAGTACCCGCTGGTGTTCTCGTTGGTCAGCTCGTCGTCCCGAGCGAGGAAGTACTCGCCCACGGGGCTCTGGAGGATCACGACCGGGACCACGGCGGCGACCGCCACGTAGCCGATCCGCAGCCGGTGCGGCGCGCGGAGCAGCAGCAGGACGCCCCCGACCCCCAGCATGACCAGGCCGGTCCCGGACACCGCGGCGCCCATGCCGGCGGCCAGGACGAGCAGCTTCCACGCCCGGACCCGGAGCATGATGCCGATGAGGATGGCCAGGGCGCAGAACTGCGAGAGGAAGGACGGCTCCAGCAGCACCACGCCGGTGGCCTTGCGGATCGGGTTGCCGTAGGTCAGCTCGTTGGTGAAGTTGTAGCCGGGCACGAGGTAGTCCCCGGGCACGAGCTCACCCAGGTGGTCCTCCCAGCTCCACACCCCGGCGAACTGGCTGGCGAGCTGGACGACCCCGACCACCGCGAGCACGAGCATGGTCCAGATGAAGGTGCGGCCCGCCCGGGCCACGACGGCGGCGCCGTACGGATCGCGGACGCGCAGGACCCACGGGAGGTAGATCACGATGAGCAGCCACAGCGACGACATCGAGAAGTCGGCGCCCCAGCCCAGCCACGACACGGTCGCCGTGGTGAGCAGGACCGCGCTCACCGCGACGGTGTAGAGCCCGGCCCGGACCCGGCTGACCGTGAGCAGCCGGCCGGCCAGCGAGACGCCCGCGAACGCGTAGGCCAACACGAGGGCGATCGAGACGGGCTCGTCGCCGACGGGGACACCGATCCGCTGCGTGACGACCAGCAGGACGACGAGCACGGACACCAGGGTCAGGAACCAGTCGGGTGGCGTGTCCGGGCCCCGGCGGCGGGGCGCGTCGGCTCCCGTCACCGGCCGGTCGGCCGCTGCGGCCGGTCGCAGGGTCGAGGTCACCGCGCGTCGATCCTTCCCTCGTGCCGACGTTCCTCTGGCGGGCGTGCGCGGTCAGAGGTGGAGATGGCGATGGCGCACGCTCCCTTGCAGCCGTCCCACACAGCCACCCAGCTGCCGGGCCACGATCACGAGGTCCTCGCGCCGCCGCGCTCCGGCCAGGAGCAGCAGCGGCCGGCCCCACCGCAGCAGGGCGCGGAGCTGGTCGCCCCGGGGGGGCAGCCCGCGGGACCGGTAGCGCCGGTGCAGCGCGGCCTCCCACGAGGCCCAGATCCTCGCCTGGCGGAAGGCGGGGCGGACCCCTGAGCGCAGCCGGTAGGAGACCCGGGCGCCCGGCACGAAGGTGAGCCGCGCATCGGCGTCCAGCTGGGCCCGCCAGCTGAAGTCGGTGTCCTCGCAGATCGGGTAGTCGCCGTCGAAGCCGCCGAGCTCCTCGAAGGTCTCGCGCCGGACGCCGAGTGCCGCGCTGATCGACCAGGGCAGGAAGTCGTGGTAGGTCATCGGCCCCTCGGCCTGCATCGACCCCCAGCGCCGGGTCAGCTCGGGCGGGTTCAGCTCCTCCAGGTCGACGCCGGCGGCCACGAGCTCGCTGTCGTCGAGCGCGTCGCCCATCGCCGCCACGTACTCGGCGTTCACGACGTCGTCGTCGTCCAGGAAGAGGATCCCGGGGTACCGGGCCCGGTCGGCCCCGACGTTGCGGGCGAACCCGGGGAGCGCCTGCGTGCGGTCCTCCACCAGCTCCAGCTGGGGAAGGCGGGCCCGCCAGCGCTCGACGACGGCGTCCACCGCACCCGGCGGACCGTTGTTGACGACGACGAGCTGGGCCGGCGGACGGGTCTGGGCGGCCAGGGCCGCGAGCTGGTCGCCCAGCCACGGACCGCCCACCGTGGGGACGACCACGGTCACGTCCACGACGCCGCCCCCGCCGGTCGTGACTTCAGGTGGTCGGCCAGCCGGAGTGCCAGGGCGATGATGGTCAGCGTCGGGTTCGCGTAACCGCTGGTCGGGAACACGGAGGTGCCGCACACGTAGAGGCCCTCGAGTCCGTGGACGCGGCAGTCGCCGTCCACGACACCGGCCGCCGGGTCGTCGGACATCCGCGTCGTGCCGATGGGGTGGTAGGCGTCCTCGAACCCGCTGGTCCAGTCATCGGTGTCCAGCCACTCGTGGCCGGTGAGCTGGGCCAGGCCGAGCCGGCGGAACTCGGCGTCCAGGACCGAGACGAACACGCGGGCGGTGCGCCGCTCCAGCTCGGTGAGGCGCCAGTCGACGCGGGCCTTCGGCAGCCCCAGCGGGTCGAGCTCCGAGGACAGCGAGATCCGGCTGTCCGGGTTCGGCGCCTGCTCCAGGAGGATCTGCACCCGGGTGCGCTGCAGCGGGACGGCGCTCGGGCGTCCCCTCACGAACCGTCGGTAGGCCGCGACCGCCACGTCGTCCAGCTGTCCCACGGCGCCCCGGAGCTCCGCCCGCCCCAGGGAGCGCGGCCGGCGCCTCTCCTGCAGGGCGCTGGAGATCTCGCGCGCCGCGACGAGGCCGGGACTCTCCGCGCGGTCGTGGACCAGCGTCGCAATGGCGTTGAGCACCTGCTCCTCGCGCTGCACCCCCGACCCCAGCCGGATGCGCGGGACGTAGCGGACCTTCCCCCTGCCGAGCCGGCCGTAGAACTCCTGGAGCGCCGCCGACCGGTCCGTGGCGAGGTCGATCCACAGGGTCGGGTGTTCCTGCAGGTACCGGCCGACGGCGTCGTTGCGCTCCCCGACCCCGGAGAGCAGCAGCAGCCGGGCGTTCTCGATGCCGCCGCCGCACAGCACGGTGGCCCGGGCCCGCACCCGGCCGGTGCGACCCGCGAGGGACCGGATCGCGAGCTCTCCGGCCGTGCCGGCGGTGCCCGGGTCGACGCGGCACACGGAGGCGTGCAGGAGGACCCGGACGTTGCTCGACCGCTCGAAGTCCCCCCGGTAGAACGCGCCGACGTCCGGGTGGCTGCTGTACATGGACGACCGGTGCTCGAGGCGGTCGGTCCCGAACGGCGGCGGGACGAGCCCGTACCGCCGCCACGCCTGCTCGTCGCACTCCTCGGGCGGGATGCCGAGCCAGGTCGCGGCCCGGCGGTAGTACGGGTCGAGGTGCTCCCGGTCGAAGGGCCACCCGCTGTCCGGGACCCAGTCCCTGGCCTCGAGGTCGGAACGGTCCAGCCGGATGCACTGGCCGGGCCAGACGGTCCCGGTGCCGCCGAACGTGCGGGCCCGGCCCTCGAGGAGGGAGAAGGGCAGGCCGACGGTCTCGCCGCCGTTGAGCTCGTCCGCCGCGGACCCGGCGTCGAGCCCCCCGCTCTCGAGCACCAGGACCTGTGTCCCCGTGCCGGTGAACTCTCGTGCGATGGCCAGGCCTGCGGGGCCCGCGCCCACGATGCAGAGATCAGCGGTCAGCTCTGCGTCGACGGCGGGATCGCGGAAGTCCTCGATCATCGACCAAGCGCGCCGAGGACGTACCGGTGCAGGTCCACCCCGTCGACGACGTCACCGCTCACCGCGGCCGCCGCGGGGCCGCTGGTGATGCAGAAGCCGTCCCACGCGTGCTGGCCGGTCTGCTCCCGGCGGATGTTGGGGATCTCGACACCGTCGACACACGACGGGGACTCGAAGGCCGCCTGGCTCCAGTGCACGACGAGGTCGGGCAGTCCCGCTGCGTGGCGACCGCGCGGAGGCCGGACGACGTCCTGCACCACCTTGCGCCCGTCCACCGTGGTCAGTTCCCGCAGCGCTGCCTCGATCGTGTCGCAGGTCGGCGCGTACTCCTCCGGCGGGACGATGCCCTGCGACTCCCGACCGGACAGGTTGATGCGCACGAGACCGTACTGCTCGATGGGTAGCGCGAAGGCCCGCGTGCGGGACCAGTCGTAGGCGGGCAGGAGCTTGCTCTTGCCCCACTGGCTGCGCCGGGCCAGCGGTACGGACCTGCGGTACAGGTCGCGGAGCACGGCGGGCATGCGCTCCTTGACCGCCGCGAGCACCGCCCGCCGGTCCAGCCGCTCCTCCACGTGGGTCATGCCGAGCCCGTCGAGCAGCGGCTCGAGCACGGGCGGCAGGCCGCGGGACGGCGCCATCCCGTGCAGGGCGAACACCATGACGGTGGTCTCGGGACCCGCGGCCTCCACCAGACGGCCGATCTGGCGGTCCATCTCCTTGTAGAGGTCGACCAGCGTGCGCTCGGGCAGCGCGGCCGGGGCGAGGTCGGCGTACATCGGCAGCTCGGGCTCGACGGTGTGCCACAGGAAGTGGCCGGCGTGGTGGGACTCCTCGAACACGACGAGGGTCAGGTCCGGTTGCTCCTGGGTGATCAGGCGGTGCGCGAGGTCGCCCCGGAGACGGACACCGTGGATGCACTCGTCCAGGAAGGGCCCCACCTCCGACGGCTCCACCGGCACCGTCGCCAGCGGGTCGGTGAAGGGGTGGGTGGCGAACTGCGACACGTCCCGGGTGACCCCCGCCGGGGACGTGCTCACCCGTCCGTCGACGCGGGAGTGCGACCCCCACTCGTGGACCTCGAAGCCGGTGGGCAGCCCGAGGAACGGGGCGAACGGGACGTCCATGACGCCCACGGTCACCCCGTCCTCGCTCAGCGACTTCCAGAACGGCGTCAGGCGGCTCTCGTCGGTGTAGGCCAGGGCCATCTGGGCGGGGTCCCAGTTCCAGATCGAGTACTGCCCGTGGTCGCACGCCTGGCAGCCGGTGGAGAAGTTCGGCCACACCGACCCGCTGCTGAACATCGTCGGAGACGTCAGCCGGCTCCAGGAGCCGCGGTCGAGGAGTGCCTTCGACGCAGGCATCTCCCCGGCCTCGATCAGCCTCCTGACCAGGGTCGACTCGGCTGCGTCGAGGCCGATGGCCAGGACACGGCCGGGGCGGGGCAGGGTGCTCTCGTCCACTGTGGAACCTTCCAGGGTCAGGTGCGTGTCGTCGGCCGTCCGGGCGCCTCCGGTCAGGAGGACCGGCCGGCCGTGACGGTGGGCTCGGTCGCGCCGGGATCCCTCTTGAGGACCGGCGGCAGCGGCGGCGTCGCCGTCCGGTCCGCGACGCCGGGGTCGGGACCGGAGACCTCCCGCTCGGAGGACGGGAGCCAGGCGCGTCGGGTGACGAGGACGCCGGCGCACTCGCGGCCGGTCAGGGCCAGCTGCCGGCGGAAGTCCCGCAGGTCCTTGCCGCCGCGCGTCCCGCGGACCACGGCGACCACGGCCCCGACCTGGCCGAGGAGACCGAAGGCGGCGGGGTTGCCCTGCAGCGAACCGGCGTCGATGACGACGACGTCGACGGAGTCGAGCACCGGTGCGAGGAAGCGCTGGAGGACGTCGTCGGCGGCCACGACCGCACCGTTGACGTAGCCCACCCGGACGAGCCCGCCGGAGGGGGAGCCCAGTGACGGCACCCGGGGGAGCGCCCGCTCCAGGTCCCCGCCCTGGCCCAGGGACTCGATCGGCACGGTCGCCGCGGGCACGCCGGTGCGGTGCAGCAACCGGCCGTCGGGGTTGGCGTCGAGCAGGAGCACGGAGCGGCCCTGCGCCGCCGCCGCGGAGGCCAGCCCCAGGGCGGCGCTGGTGGCACTGCTGCCGCGACCCACGTCCGTCAGCAGGATCGTGGGGGAGCTCCCCTCGCGCAGCCGGTAGCGGATCGCCTGGAGCGCCATGGTGTAGACGGCGCGGCCGGGCTGGGTCGGGGTCGCCGAGGGCAGTGCCCGCACGGGGACCTCACCGAGCAGCGGCCCCCCGGCGTCGGCCGCCAGCTGGTCGGGCCCGGTCGGCCGGCGCCGGCTGCGCCAGCTCACCGCGAGCCCGGCGGACAGCAGGAAGGCCGCAGCAGCCGCGAGGTAGGCGTCGCGCTCGGGCGTGGGCGAGGAGGCCTCGGTGGGCACCGTCGCCGGCTGGATCACCTGGACCCCGTCGCCGAACGTCGCGGCGCGCGCACGGATCTCCAGCACCGCGGTGGGGTCGGACGCGCTGGCCGCGGCCGCCTGGTCGGCGAGGAGGTTCACCTGCTCGGTGGTGAACAGCGCGTAGGCGGTCCCCACCGCGTCCGCGCGCCGGGCGGCCAGGCCCGGGTCCTCGGCCTCGGCGGTCACGTTGATGACGTCGCTCGGACCGAGCGGATCGGCCGAGATCTTGCCGCGGAGCTCCGTCCCGGGGATGCCGTCGTTGAGGACGAGGGCGGCCCGGTTGAGCACATCCACCGTGGTCATGATCTCGGCCTGGTTCTCGACGTAGCGGTCCGGGTTGCCGCCGCCGCCCCCGTCGACCGGCGAGAAGTTCGTCGCGGAGGACAGCACGACCTGCGCGGTCGCCGAGTACACCGGGGTCCGCTCGGCGCTGCGCGTGTAGGCGACGTAGCCCACGATGAGGGTGATCAGCGCAACGGGGACGGCGGCGCGCAGGAGGAAGGGGAGCAGGCCCGACCCCGACCGCTGCCGGTCGTCGTCGGCGAAGTCGCCGGTGCTGGCGTGGTGCGGGCTCGTGGTCATGCTCGACTTTCTGTCCTCGGGGCGGGAGAGGGTGTGGCGTGGCCGGGGCGCTGCACCGGGTGCAGCGCGTGCGGGCCCACCGGCGGTCACGTGAGCGCTCCGGTGCTGCGGTTCAGCGTGCCGTGTCGCTGACCCCCCGGCTCGCTCCCCCGTGTTGGCCGGGAGCAGGTGCGAGGGCCGGAACACGATAGACGGGCGCCGGCCGGGCGTGCTGTCGGCGTGGGTCCCAGCACGGCAGGGGCACGCCTGCCGGCTGCTCGCGGACGAGCCCGCGGACGCCGGCGTGCGCGACCTCGGTCGGGCACGGTCCGGAGTCGATCGGCTTCCCCACGGCACCCATGCTGCACGATGGTCCGCGGCCCGACCAGGATCTTCGGTGGGATCGGGCCGCCCCGCCCGTCCGGGCGACGGCCGGGCGGGGGAAGCGGTCACCCGACCGGGGCAGGGTCGAGGCGTCCGTCACACCCGGGAGTCCGTGCGGCGGGGCGGTGTCAGCGTCCGGTCCACCCGAGCAGTTCGTCCACCGGCCAGCTGTTGACCACCCGGTCGGGGTCCACTCCCGTCTCGACGGCGCGCTCGCAGCCGTTGCCCTGCCAGTCGAGCTGGCCCGGGGCGTGCGCGTCGGTGTCGATGGCGAAGGTGCAGCCGAACTCGACGGCGAGGGCGAGCAGCCGCAGCGGCGGGTCCAGCCGCTCCGGCCGGGAGTTGATCTCCACCGCGGTCCCGTGCTCGACGCAGGCGGAGAAGACGGCCTCGGCGTCGAAGGCGCTCTCCGGGCGCGGGCGCTGCCGCCGTCCCTCCCGCTGCTCGCGGGGGATGAGCAGCCGGCCGGTGCAGTGCCCGAGGACGTCGGTGTGCGGGTTCCCGACGGCGGCGAGCATCCGCTCGGTCATCGCTGCCGACTCGGCGCGCAGGTCGGAGTGGACGCTGGCCACCACGACGTCGAGGCGGTCGAGCAGCTCGTCGGTCTGGTCGAGGCTGCCGTCGAGGTGGATGTCGCACTCGATGCCGGTGAGGATCCGGAAGGGGCGCAGCTCCTCGTTGAGCCCGGCGACCACCTCGAGCTGGCGCTCCAGCCGCTCGGCGCTCAGCCCGTTGGCCACCGTCAGGCGCGGCGAGTGGTCGGTCAGCGCCATGTACTCGTGGCCCAGCGCGATCGCCGCCTCGGCCATCTCGCGGATCGGGCTGCCGCCGTCGGACCAGTCCGAGTGCGTGTGCAGGTCGCCGCGGAGGGTGGCGCGGAACTCGGCGACGTCGTCGGCGAGCGGCACGAGCTCGGCGTGGGCCTCCTCGAGCCGGGCGAGGTACTCCGGGACCTCGCCGGCGTGCGCCTGCACGATCGCCGCGCCGGTCTTGGGGCCGATGCCGCGCAGGTCGGTGAGCGTGCGCGTGCGGATCCGCCGGTCGAGCTCCTCGGGGCCGATGGTGTCCACGACCGCGGCCGCCGTGCGGAACGCGGCGACCCGGTGGGTGGGCTCGCGGGCGCGCTCCAGGAGGAAGGCGATCCTCCGGAGCGCGGCCGCGGGCGGGAGCGGCGTGGTCAGCTGGCCTTCCTGAGCTGCTTCTGGGTGCGCTTCTCGGCCTTGGCGGCCCGCTTCTGCGCCTGCTCGATGCTCCGCTCGGTGGCCGTGGAGGCGCGCTTGGCGGCGCGGCGGGCGCGGTAGCCGACCGATGGCCGGCCCTCGGTGTCGACGGCGGCGATCAGCAGCCCGCCGAGCAGGCCGGCGTTCTTGAGGAAGTTCGACAGCTGGCCGAAGCGCTCCTCGGGGTCCTCGTGCTCCCAGAACCGGTGGCCGGCCAGCGTGGTCGGCACGATGCTGGCCGCCATCACCAGCGCGGACAGCCGCGGCAGCTTGCCCAGCGCGAACAGCGAGCCGGCGCCGACCTTGATCGCGGCGTCGGCCTTCACCCACTGCTCGACGTCGCGGGGGACCTGGACGGGCAGCTGCTCGTCCGCCGCCCGGGCGATCTGGTCGACGACCGGCCGCGCGCCCGGCACCCGCGTCTGCGGGTTGCGCAGGGTGTCGATGCCGCCGTAGACGAACGACGCTGCGAGCAGGGGCCGGGCGATCCGGCGGACCAACATGGAGGACCTCTTCCGTCGGTGGACGTGTGCGGTGCGGTGTCCTGTTGCCCGTCGAGCGGCGCGGGACACCCTGACCGGGACCGTAGTGATCCACGCGGTGCCCCGCCCGTCCAACGCCGCCGCAGGCTGCTGGCGACCTGCCGGCGGGTGACCCTGCCGGGCTCGGCCGGTCGGCGCGGGTCCGTGGTGACCGCGCCGGGCTGCTGCGCGGTCACCACCCTCGGCCTGGCGCCACCGTCGTCGCTCAGTACGCCCCGTCGCCGCGCAGCACCGTGACGAGCGTCTTGCCCAGGATCATCAGGTCGAAGGTCAGTGACCAGTTCTCCACGTAGCGGACGTCGATGCGGACCGAGTCGTCCCAGGACAGGTCGGAGCGACCGCTGACCTGCCACAGGCCGGTCAGTCCCGGCTTGACCAGGAACCGCCGGTGCATGTCGGGGCCGTAGAGCGCCACCTCATGGGGCAGCGGCGGACGCGGGCCCACCAGGGACATCTGACCGCACAGCACGTTGAGCAGCTGGGGCAGCTCGTCGAGCGAGTAGCGACGCAGGACGCGCCCGACCGGGGTGACCCGCGGGTCGTCCCGCAGCTTGAACAGCACGCCGTTCCCGTCGTCGGCGCCCTGCCGCGGCAGCGGCACCCGGTCGGCGTCGACCACCATGCTGCGGAACTTCAGCATGCCGAACCCCTGCCCACCGCGGCCGACCCGCTCCTGCCGGAAGAACACCGGCCCGGGACTCGAGGCCTTGACCGCCGCGGCGACGACCAGGAGCAGCGGGAGCAGGAGGACGAGGCCCACCAGGGCGGCGGTGCGGTCGAAGGTCTCCTTGACCAGCCGGCGCACGCCGTGCAGCTCCGGCCGCTCGACGTGCAGGAGGGGCAGGCCGCAGGACGGGCGGATCCGCACCCGGGGGCCGGCGAGCTCGGTCACGGCCGGTGCCAGCAGCAGCTCGGCGCGGGTCCGTTCCAGGTCCCAGCCGAGACGGCGCAACGCGCTGCCGTCCAGCTCGGGGGTCGGCAGCACGGCGACGGTGTCCACCTCGTGGGCGCCGACCACGTCGACGACGTCGTCGAGGTCCCCGAGCACCGGCAGGCCGTCGAAGGACGCGGTGGCCGGCGAGGGCAGGCAGCAGCCGATCACGCGGTAGCCGTGGTGCGCCTCGCGGCGCAGCTGCTCGTGCAGTGCCGCGACCGCGGAGCGGTGGCCGACCAGCAGCGTGGTCTGCAGACACCTGCCCTCGGCGCGCCGGTGGTGCAGCCACGTGCGCTGCGCGTACCGCTGGCTGAGCGTGAACAGGCAGCTCAGGGGCACGGCCACGACGACGAACCCGCGGGCGACCTCCAGCCGCAGGGCCCAGGAGAGGGTGCCGACCCCCGCGAGCAGCATGGCCGTGGCGAGGAAGACCCGGCGGAACTCCTCGGGTCCGTCCCAGAGGAAGCGCTGCTCGTAGGCCCGCGCCAGGGACATGACGGCCACCCACACCAGCGGTGTGAGCAGGGGGAGGGCGGGCGCCTCGACCGCTCGGACCTCCGGGCCTGCGCCGGGAGCCAGCCAGCTGCTGAGCGCGGCGGCCACGAGGGCGCAGGCGGCGTCGGCGGCCACCAGGCGCCGGACGTACGTCGTGCGCCAGGCACGACGGGCGACGGTCCCGTCGCCCCGGAGGGAGGACCGCTGGGTGTCGAGGGGGACGCTGTGGACAGACCTCATGGATCGAGTCCTTCGTGCGGGCGGCGCAGGTGGGCGCCGGGAGAGCGGGAGATCGAGGAGGCACGCTCGAGTGCCGTCGGGTGTCCGGCGCGGCGCCGGGCCGAGGGAGGGGCGAGGAGCGCGTCGCTCAGCCGGGACGGGTGCCCGGTTGCCCCGCTCGCTGGGTGGCGTGTCCGGCCGCCCGCTCGATCCGGCGTACCGCCGCGGAGGACGACGCCAGGTCGGCCCCGGCGCCGGGCACCGCGAGCGGGGACCCTCCGGTGAGGTCCGGGCCGCCCGAGGACGCGACGGTCCCGGACGACGCGGTGGTCGCGGAGCCCGACGGCGCGGGCGGGCCGACGGGGACGGCCGGCGGAGGTGGGGGCGGGGGAGGTGGCGACACCGGCGCCGACGGTGACCACGTGGGGCTCGACGCGGGGGCGAGGACGGATCCGCCACCGCCGACGGGGTCGTGGCCTCGGGGCGAGGGCGGCGTGTCCGTCGCCGTCGCCGGGGAGCGGGCGCACAGGACCGGGGACGCCTGCCCGGTGCCGTCGACGGCGTCGGGACCCGCCCCGGTCACCGGCCCGGAGGGCGCGGCGCCGTCCACCGGGCCGGCCGGGGCGACGGCCGGCACCTCGGCGGGGACCGGCTCGGTGGCGACCGTGGTGACCGTCGTCAGGACGGTGGACGGGACCGTGACGGTCTCGAGGGCCGGCTCCGCGACGCCGGACGGATCGACGGTGCTGGTCGGCTCGACGGGGACGACCGGATCGGCGGCGGTGTCCGGCTCGACGGGGACGACCGGATCGACGGGGACGACCGGATCGACGGGGACGACCGGATCGGCGGCGACGACCGGATCGGCGGCGGTGTCCGGCGCGGCGGGCTCGACCGGCTCGCCGGAGCCGCCCGGGTGCCCGTCGGTGTCGGTCCGTCCGTCGGTGCCGGTCGACGGCGGGGCGTCAGGGTCGTCCGGGGCGGTGTCCGTGGCCGACGGTGCGCCGGAGGTGGGCGGCGTCGGCTCGGGCTCCGGTGTCGCAGGCTCCGGTGTCGCCGGGGGAGCCGGGGCCGACGGCGGTGTGGCGACCGGCGCGGACACGCCGGGTGACGCTCCGGCCGGTGGAGGGTCCTCGCCGGCGGCGGGCGGCGGTAGGGCGGGTGTGGTCGACCCGTCCGTGTCCGACGTGGGCGCGACCGGGGGCGTCCCGGTCGCCGGCGGGTCCGCAGGCGCCGGCAGCGGTGACGGGACGTCCTCCGCGGGGGCGGTCCCCGGCTCCTGGTCCGCGGCCGTCGGCGCCGGTGTCTGCCGGGTGTCCGCGACGGTGTCCGCGACGGTGTCCGCGGAGGCGGGATCCGCCTGCAGCGCCAGCACGAACCACCCGGCGACGACGAACAGGGTGATGGCGAGGAGGCGTCGGACCGTCAGGGCACCCCGGTGCAGCTCTGCGGGCGCCGGGAGCGGCACCGCACTGCTGCTCCTGGGATCGCTGTCCACGCACCCCGCCTCGGTCCGCTCCTGGCCTCTGTCCGCTCCGAGCAGCCACCATCAGCAGCAGGACGACGCCACGTCAACGCCACCTGGCCGGCCGCGGCGTGTCCGAGCCGCCACTCCGGTCGACCGTCACGCACGGTGAACAGTCGCTCGACGATTCGAGCACTCGGGGTCCGGGCCGCCGCCCCCCGGCCGGCAGGGCCTCAGTCGGTCCGGCTGCAGTACACGGTGAGCGGTGAGCGCTTGCGGAACAGGAACGACGACGCCGCGGGGGCCGTCTCGCCGTCGTAGGCCACCGCCTCGGGTCCCGACCACAGCTGCACCCGCACCTCCGGGGTGGCCACGGTGGCGTAGCCGGAGCTGCGGTCGCTGACGCCCAGCAGCGCGCCGAGCACCGCCCGGGTGCGGCTGAACGGGACGTCGGCGCGCAGGTACTGGACGTCGAGCAGCCCGTCCTCCAGCCGCGGCCGCCACGCCGGCGCCAGCCCGCGCGGGGTGTAGCGGCAGTTGCCGACGAAGAGGATCCAGACCTCGACCGGCCGGCCGTCGACCACCATCGACACCGGCTGCTCCTCGCGCAGCACCCGGGCGGCGGCCACCGCGGTGGCCAGCCAGCGCCCCAGCCGGCCCTCCAGGGCGTCGCGCCGCCGCACCAGCTCGGGGTAGGCGCCGATGCTCGCGGTGTTGAGGAAGGGCACCCCGTTGACCTCGGCGACGTCCACGCACACCGCGCGTCCGTGCTCGACCGCCGCGGCCGCCTCCTGCGGCGTCTCGACGCCGAGGTCGCGGGCGAAGTGGTTGAGCGTCCCGGCCGGCACGACGACGAGGGGCAGGTCGTGCTCGAGGGCCACCGCTGCGGCGGCGGCCACGCTGCCGTCCCCGCCGGCCACCCCGAGCGCGCGGACCCGGTCCGAGCGGGCCGCCTCGGCCAGCAGCTCGCCCACCCCGCGCTCCGCCGAGGCGGACTGCACCTCGGCGGCCGGCAGCAGCTCCCCGACCTCCGCCGCCGGGTCGTACCACTCCGGCCCCGAGCGCGGGTTGACCGCGACCACCAGGCCCTCCCCGCCGGGCAGCGCCGGCGCCGCGGAGGCCGGGCGGACCCGCGCCGGCTCGGTGGGCGGCACCGGCCACCACCGCCGCCCGGCCAGGGCCACCCCGGTGCCGATGGCCAGGCCCGAGACGACGTCGCCCGGGTAGTGCACGCCCACGTGCACCCGGGAGTAGCCGACCGCCAGCGCCAGCGGCCCGAGCGCCGCGCCGGCCAGCGGGCTCTCCAGGGCCACGCCCGCGGCGAACGCGCCTGCCGAGGCGGAGTGGCCGCTGGGGAAGGAGAAGGTGTGGTGTGCCCGGGACAGCCTGCGGTGGCTGGCCAGGTTGGCGAGGTCGGGCCGCACCCGGCCGAAGAGCTTCTTGAGGACGGCGTTGACCACGGTGCTGGACACCGCCAGCGAGCCGACCCCGCGCAGCGCGCCGCGCCGGAGCCGTCCGCGGCGCAGCCCCAGCACCAGGGCGACGGCGAACCAGAGCTTCCCGTGGTCCGCGGTGACCGACAGCCGGCGCAGCCACCGGTCGGCGGGGGAGTCGGGCAGCGCCCCGATCGCGGCGTGCAGCCGCGCGTCCCAGTACCGGAGCCGCAGCGGGGTCACCCGACGGACGTTACGGCCCCGTCCGGACCGGCGTCAGGTCTTCCGGCGGGCGCGGTAGGCGGCCACGGTCGAGCGGCTGGCGCAGGTGTTGGAGCAGTAGCGCCGGCTGGCGTTGCGCGAGGTGTCGACGTAGACGTCGTCGCAGCCCTCGGCCGAGCAGACGCCCAGCCGCTGCCAGCCGTGCTGGGCGACCACCTGCGACAGGCCCATGGCCACCGTCGTCGTCAGCTGCTCGAGCGCCGGGGCGTCGGGGCGGGCGTAGTGCAGGTGCAGCTCGCCGTCGTGGTCGGTGGCGTAGGGGTGCGGGCGGGCCAGCGCGAGCAGCTCGTTGAGCCGGGTGATCACCTCGTCCTGGGTGGCGGCGACGGCGACCGCCCGCACGAGGTCGGCGGTCGCGGCGGCCCGGCGCGCCTCGGCGGGGGAGAGCTCGAGGGGCGTCTCGAGGGTGAACCACTCGTCGTGCGCGCGCAGGAACGCCTCGGCCCACCCGGGGTCGGCGTCGCGGTCGGCGTTGGCCAGGTCGATGGCCAGCTCGACCGCGTTCGATCCGTAGGTGTCGTAATCCATGTGACTCCCTACCGCCCTGCTAGTCTTGTAGGTGGTCAACGTCGATTGACCGACTACTGTTCCTGGTGCTGCAAGTGGTGAAGCGGGTCCTCGTCGTGCGTTCCTACCTCTCGGTCTGGCGTCTGCCGTCCGCTCCCGTCCTGCTGGTCGCCGGGTTCGCCGGCCGGCTGCCGTCGGCGATGGTCCCGCTGGCGCTGCTGCTCATGGTGCAGCAGCAGACCGGTTCCTACGCCGTGGCCGGGCTCGCCGCGGCCACCTACGGGCTGGCCATGGCGGCCATGGCCCCGGTGCTCGGTCGGCTGGCCGACCGGCGCACTCCCCGGCCGGTCCTGCTCGCCCAGGCCGCGGCCTACCCGCTGCTGCTGGTCCTGCTCGTCGCCACCGTCCTCGGGGGTGCCCCGACGGTGGCCGTCGTGGGCGCCTCCGCCGCCGCCGGGGCGAGCACGCCGCTGGTCTCGGGGGCGGTCCGCGCGATGTGGTCGCGGGTCGACCCGGGCGTGCGCGGCACGGCCTACGCCCTCGACGCCACCGCCACCGAGCTGGTCTTCGTGGCCGGCCCGACGCTGGTCGCCGCGCTGGCGGTGCTGGCCACTCCGGCGTGGGCGCTGGCCGTGGCCGGGGTGCTCGCGGTGGCCGGCGCGACCGGCGTCGCGACGTCGTCGGCCATGCGCGGGTGGGTGCCGGTGCCGGCGGCGACCCGGACCAGCCCGTTCGCCACGGTGCTCGCCCCCGGCATGCCGCGGGTGCTGCTCAGCGGCACGGCGCTGATGCTCGGCTTCGGCGCGCTCGAGGTCGCCGTCCCGGCGTTCGCCGACGCGGCCGGCTCGCCGGGGCTCTCCGGCCTGCTGCTCGCGCTGTGGTCCCTGGGCTCGGTCGCCGGCGGGCTGTGGTTCGGCGCCCGGGTGGTCAGCGCCTCGTTGCCGCGCCAGTACCGCTGGCTGCTGCTCGGCGTGACCATCGGGCTGGCCCCGCTCACCGCGGCCTCCAGCCCGTGGGTGCTCGGCGCCCTGCTGTTCCTCGGCGGGACGGCGATCGCGCCCACGCTGACCGTGCAGAACTCGCTGGTCGGCGCGCTCGCCCCGGCGCACGCCACGACCGAGGCCTTCACCTGGCTGTCGACGATCGCCACGGGCGCCTCGGCGGTCGGCGCGGCGCTCGGCGGCGCGCTGATCGACGGCCCGTCCGGGGTGACCGGCAGCCTGGTCCTGGCGGTCGCGGGGGCGGCGCTCGCGGTGCTGGTGACGCTGGTGCCCGGCCGCCGTCCGGTGCCGGCCGCGGCCCCGGAGCGCGTCGCCGTCTGACCCGCCCTGGGACCCCGGGAGGGGGCGCTGGTAGTCTCATCCGCGGTGGTTCCGAGGGGACTCGGACCCCGGGAGGCTTCGCCTAGTCCGGTCTATGGCGCCGCACTGCTAATGCGGTTTGGGTTAATCCCCATCCCGGGTTCAAATCCCGGAGCCTCCGCGCACGACAACTGCACAGCACGCACCCGTAGCTCAACGGATAGAGCATCTGACTACGGATCAGAAGGTTAGGGGTTCGAATCCCTTCGGGTGCACGTCTGGTTGAGACAGCGCCTGCGGGTCTCCCCTCCGGGGGAGGCCCGCAGTCGTCTCTCCGGGGCCTCGTGGGCGCGGTGTGTGCTCCCCGGCGCGGGCGGCGACCACGTCCTGCGCTCAGCGGTGGCGCGCGGTGCGGACCGCAGGCCGGCCGGATGACGACGCGGTCCAGGCCCCCGGGTCGCCCTGGCGGTGTTCCGTCACCTCGACGGTGGCCGTCCACTCGTAGCACGGCACGTCGTGCCGGCCCGTCGTCCGCGTCGGCCCCTCGATCTGCAGCGTCGACCAGTCCGGCCTGACGCCGTCGGCGGCTGCCAACAGCCAGAGCTGTCCGCGTAACCCCGCGGCCGCCCGCGCCCGGTCGTCGTACGGCACTGCGGCAGCCGCTCGGTACGTCACCCGCCCAGCGTGGTCCGGCAGGCCCCGGCAGGGCACCGGTCGGTCGCGGGACGTCACCCGTGCGGGTCGCTCGGCGACGACCTGGTCCTCGACGGCGGCCGGCGGTGCCCGGGAGGCGGCGGAGCGCCGGGCCTGCCCCTCGACGCGAGCCGGGCGTGCGGGTCCTCGCCCCCGTCGGGGCTCCCACGAGCCGCGATCCCTCGAGGCGCCCACCTCGTGAGGGAGCTGCGGGTGCGCGTCCGGTCGGGACCGCACCGCGGCCCCGACCTCCTCGTGGAGGGCGGGGCCGCGGTGTCTCCGGGGTCGGGTGCGGGGCGTGGCCGCACGGGGTGTGGATGTGTGGGGCGGGGGGCCGGTCCTGGCGGTCTGGCCGCGTTGGTCGATCCACCGAGCTGTCGGTGGCCACTCGTTTGCCGGCTGCCCCCGCCCACGACAACTGTGAGCCGCGTCACAGGGAGAGTCAACCCCGCGTCCGCCCGGGCGTGTCGATCACCCGACGCGACGCAGCACCTCGGGCGTGAGCTCGGCGACCGAGGTGTGCCCGGTCAGGCCCAGGGTCAGGTCGAACTCGCCGAGCACGTCGGAGACCACCTGGCGCACCCCGGCCTCCCCGGCCAGCCCCAGTCCCCAGGCGTAGGGCCGGCCCAGGAGCACGGCCCGGGCGCCCAGGGCGACGGCGACCAGCACGTCGGCACCGCTGCGGACGCCGCTGTCGAGCAGCACCGGCGCCCGGTCGCCCACCGCCGCCACCACGTCGGGCAGCGCGTCCAGGGCGGAGATCGAGCGGTCCACCTGCCGCCCGCCGTGGGTGCTCACCACCACGCCGTCGACCCCCTCGTCCAGCGCCCGCCGGGCGTCGTCGGGGTGCAGTACGCCCTTGAGCAGGATCGGCAGCCGGGTGCGGGCGCGCAGCCACGCGAGGTCGGCCCAGGTGATCGAGGGCCGCGAGTAGATCGCCTGGAAGGTCTCGACGGCGGCCCGCGGCAGCGGCGAGCGCAGGTTCTCCCGGAGGGGGCCGGGCCAGGCGCGCGCCATGCCGACCATCGCCAGGACGGCGGCCAGCGTCGGGCGGGGCTGGCGGTCGCGCCCCGCGGCCTCCCCGGCCTGTGCGGGCGCGGCGTCGCCGGCCTCGGCCACCCGCTGCTCGACCAGGCGCCGGAACACCGGGTCGGAGGTGTACTGCGCGATGCCCTTGCCGAGGGCGAAGGGCAGGTGGCCGAGGTCGAGGTCGCGCGGGCGCCAGCCGAGCATGGTGGTGTCGAGGGTGACCACGAGCGCCTCGCAGCCGGCCGCCTCGGCGCGGGCCACCAGGCTCTCGACCAGCTCGTCGGAGGTCGACCAGTACAGCTGCGACCAGCGGGGCGCGTCGCCCATCGCAGCGGCGCAGGTCTCCATCGGCACCGACGCCTGGTTGGAGAAGACGAACGGCACGCCCAGCGACGCCGCGGCGCGGGCCACCGCGAGGTCGGCCTCGCGGTGCACCAGTTCGAGCGCGCCGACCGGGCCGAGCAGCAGCGGCGCGGGGACCCGTCGGCCGAACAGCTCGACGGAGGTGTCGCGGGCGCTCACGTCGCGCAGCACCCGGGGGACGACGGCCCACCGGTCGAAGGCCGCGCGGTTGGCCCGCTGCGTGTGCTCCTCGCCCGCGCCGCCCGCGACGTAGGCGTAGGCGCGGGCGGTCAGCCGCGCCCGCGCCCGGCGCTGCAGCGGCCGCGCGGTGGTCGGGACGAGCGGCGTGCGCCCGTACACGCCGGCGCGGTAGACCTCGTTCTGGCGACGGCGTCCGGTCCCGGCTGCTGAGTCCACGGCGCCACCGTAGTGACCCCGCTCACCCGTTCCGGACCCGTACCGGCCGGTATGACACGCCCGGGTCACGACACGCCGCTGCTGACCAGCAACGCGCCGGGACTCCTCGTCCACACGCGGTCACGCACCGCATCATGGGGGCGCGTCCCGGGCGGAACCACCGCGTGCGGCGCCGCGCGACCGCTCGAGGGGGAATCCGTGCCGGTCGGGACGACGCTCCGGCGTCCGCCCCGCCCCGTCCTGACGACGGGGCTCCTGCTGCTGTCCACCGTGGCCGGCGCGCTGGCGCTCGGCCTCGCCACCGCCCTGCCCGCCTCCGCCGCCGACGACCCCTCGCGTCCCGACGCGCTGGTCACCCACGGCCCCAGCTGCCGCGCCGGCGGCGTGGTCGTGGAGGTGACCGCCGGGACCGTCGCCTACGCGGTCACGCTCGCCACCACCCGCCGCCCCGGGGGCGAGGACTCCGCGGAGGTCCAGCCCGGCGCCACGGTGGTGCTGCGGACCGGCGACGTCGAGTGGGGCGAGACCATCGACACCCGGCTGGAGTACGCCGCGCTCGACGGCTCGGGCCTCACCCACGCCGACGAGCTCGACGGGCACGACTACACCCGGCCCTCCGAGGCGGACTGTGCGGCGATCACCGCCCCGCAGCCACCGCAGGACGTCTCCCCGGCGCCCGCCCCGGAGGCCGCCGCACCCGGCACCGGGTCGGCGCCGGAGGCGCCGTCGTCCCCCGCGCCGGTACCCGACGTCCAGCCGCTGCCCGGGCTGCCCGTGCCCACCCCGGTCCCCGGCCCGCCGGCCGACGGCCCGGTCGCCGGGGGACCGTCCGTCGGCGCCGTCTCCGCCTCGGCGCGCCAGGTGCCCGCCGGCGGCCGGGTCGTGCTCACGGGCACCGGGTTCACCCCCGGGGAGCCGGTCACCGTCCGGGTGGCCGGGGGTGAGGTGCTCACCACGGTCCCCGCCCGGCCGGACGGCACCGTCGAGGTGGCCGTGCACCTCCCGGACGGCGTGACCACCGGCCCCGCCCTGGTGCAGCTCGCGGGCGCGGACTCCGCGGTCACCGCCGCCGTCCAGCTGCAGGTGGCCGCGGCCGCCACCCCGGCGGGCCCCGAGCCGCTGCCCGTCCCGCTCGTCGCCGCCGGCCTGGCGCTGGTCGTCAGCGCGACCGGGCTGGTGCTGACCGCGGCGCGGCGCCACCCGGGCCCGGCCCCCGCCGCCCGGCCGACCGGGAGCGCCTGAGCGCCCGGTCGGCCAGACTCGGGGGATGCCCCCCGAGGACGTGCTGGCCGCCCCGTCCGGCACCGTCCCCCCTGACGAGGTCCCGGCCGACCCCGCGGCGCTCTCCGGTGCGGCGCCGCGGCCGGCCGAGACGTGGCTGCGCATCGTCCAGGTGCACGACCGGATCACCCACCGCGTCGACTCCGCCCTGCACCGCGACCACGACCTCTCGCTCACCGGCTTCGAGGCGCTGCGCCGGATCGCGGAGGCGCCGGGGGAGCGGGCCACCATGGGCGAGGTCGCCGAGGCCCTGGGCCTGTCGCGGGCGGGGGTGACCAGCACCGTCGGCCGGCTGGTCGAGCAGGGCCTGGTCGTGCGCGAGCGGCGCCCCGGCGACCGGCGGCTGCTGCACGCCCGGCTCACCGACGCCGGCCGCGACCGCGTCCGGGCCGCCGCGGCCACCCACGACGAGCTCGTCGCGCACCTGCTCGCCCTGCTGGGGGACGACGCGGCCGTCGTCACCGACGCCCTGGCGCGGGTGTCCGCGGCCACCCGCGTCCGCCGCTGACGAAGGACCCCCTGCCCCCGCCGAGCGCGGGCTCGCGCCAGGCCCCGTCCGGAGGCTCGCCACCAGCTCGCGGGCGGTGAGGAGGACGGGCCTCCTCCTGCAGGGGGCCGGCGCGCGGCCGGGGGAACTTCAAGCCCGTAGTGTTTGCCGGGTGCGCTGCTCGGGCAGGGCGCGATCATGCTCGCGGAGTGCACCGTCGTCGTGCCGACCATCGGCCGGCCGTCGCTCGACGTGCTCCTCGACGCCCTCGCCGCCGCGCCCGGGCCCCGCCCCGCCGAGCTGGTGGTGGTCGACGACCGCCCGCAGGGGCCGCCGCTGACGGTCGACCGGCCGGGACTGCCGCCGGTCCGCGTCGTGCGCACGGGGGGCGGCGGGCCGGCCCGTGCCCGCAACCTCGGCTGGCGCACCGCCCGCACCGGGTGGATCGCCTTCCTCGACGACGACGTCGTCCCCGACCCCGACTGGTACGAGCGGCTGGACGAGGACCTGCGCGACCTGCCCGCCGACGTCGCCGGCAGCCAGGGCCGGGTCCGGGTGCCGCTGCCGGCCGACCGCCGGCCCACCGACTGGGAGCGCGGGACCGCGGGACTGGCCACCAGCTCGTGGATCACCGCCGACCTGGCCTACCGCCGGGCCGCGCTGGCCGCCGTCGGCGGGTTCGACGAGCGCTTCCCCCGCGCCTTCCGCGAGGACTCCGACCTGGCCCTGCGCGTGGTGGACACCGGCAGCCGGCTGGTGCGCGGGCAGCGCCGGATCACCCACCCGGTGCGGCCCACCGACCGCTGGGTCAGCCTCCGCGTGCAGGCCGGCAACGCCGACGACGTCCTCATGCGCCGGCTGCACGGCCCGGACTGGCGCGAGCGGGCCGACGCCGCGCTCGGCCGCCGTCCGCAGCACCTCGCCGTCACCGCCGCGGGCGTGGCCGCCCTCGGCCTGGCCGCGGCGCGCCGGCCCCGCGCGGCGCTCGCCGCCGCCCTGGCCTGGGCGGCCGGCACCGCCGAGTTCGCCCGGGCGCGGATCGCGCCCGGGCCGCGCGACCGGGCCGAGGTCACCACCATGGCGCTCACCAGCGCCGCCATCCCGCCGCTGGCCACCTGGCACTGGCTGCGCGGCGTCGTGCGGCACCGCCGGGTGGCGCCGTGGCGCGGCCTGCCCGACCTGGTGCTCTTCGACCGCGACGGCACGCTGGTGCGCGACTACCCGTACAACGGCGACCCCGAGCTGGTGCGGCCGGTGCCCGGCGCGCGGGAGGCGGTCGACGCCCTGCGGGCCCGCGGCGTGCGCGTGGGGGTGGTGAGCAACCAGTCCGGCGTGGCCCGCGGGATCGTCACCCGCGACCAGGTCGACGCCTGCATGGCCCGCCTCGACGAGCTGCTCGGCCCGTTCGAGACGGTGCAGGTCTGCCCGCACGGCCCCGACGACGGCTGCTCCTGCCGCAAGCCCGCGCCGGGCATGGTGAAGACGGCGTGCGCCGAGCTCGGCGTGGACCCGGCGCGGACCGTCGTCATCGGCGACATCGGGGCCGACGTCGAGGCCGCCGCGGCCGCCGGCGCGAGCGGCGTCCTGGTGCCGACGCCGGTGACGCGCAAGCAGGAGGTCGCCGCCGCGCCGCGGGTGGCCGCCACCCTGAGCGCCGCGGTCGACGACGTCCTGGCGGGCCGGTGGTGACGGGGCGCCGGGGAACCGTCCTCGTCGCCCGGCTCGACAACGCCGGTGACGTCCTGCTGCAGGGACCGCTGGTCCGCGCGGTCGCCGCCTCCGCCGACCGGGTCGTGTTCCTCGCCGGCCCGGCCGGTGCCGAGGCGGCCGCGCTGCTGCCCGGCGTCGACGAGGTGTGGACGTGGGCCTGCCCGTGGATCCTCGGCGACCCGCCCCCCGTCGACGCCGCCGACCTGGCCGCGCTCACCGGGCGGGTGCGCGCGCTGGCACCCGACGAGGCCGTCATCAGCACGTCGTTCCACCAGTCGCCGCTGCCGCTGGCGCTGCTGCTGCGGGCCGCGGGCGTGCCCCGGCTGAGCGCGACCAGCGTCGACTACCCGGGCTCGCTGCTCGACGTCCGCCACCGGACGGAGGACGACCAGCCCGAGCCGGAGCGGGCCCTGTCGCTCGCCCGCGCGGCCGGCTTCGACCTCCCCGACGGCGACGACGGCCGCCTCGCGGTGCGCCGCCCGCTGCCGCCCGTGGACGCGCGAGATCTGCACACTCGCGGCTTCGGGGTCTCCGAAGGCCACCGGTGTGCACATCTCGCGGAGGCGCTGGCGCCCGGCTACGTCGTGCTGCACCCCGGCGCGAGCGTCCCGGCCCGCGCCTGGCCGGCGGAGCGCTGCGCCGAGGCCGTCGAGGCGCTCGCCGATGCCGGCCACCGGGTGCTGGTCACCGGCGGCCCGGGGGAGCGGGCGCTGACCGCCGCCGTCGCCGGCACCCGCGGGGTCGACCTCGGCGGGGCCACCACCCTGGCGGAGGTGGCCGCGCTGCTCGACGGCGCCGCGGCCGTCGTCGTCGGCAACACCGGCCCGGCGCACCTGGCCGCCGCCGTCGGCACCCCCGTCGTCTCGCTGTTCAGCCCGGTCGTGCCGGCCGCACGGTGGGCGCCCTACGGTGTGCCGACCGTGCTGCTCGGCGACCAGGAGGCCGCCTGCCGCGGCACCCGGGCCCGCCTGTGCCCGGTGCCCGGCCACCCCTGCCTGACCTCGGTGAGCGCCGCCGACGTCGTCGCCGCCGTCGAGAAGGTGGTCGCCGCATGAGGGTCCTGGTCTGGCACGTGCACGGCTCCTGGACGACGGCGTTCGTCCAGGGCGCGCACGAGTACCTGCTGCCGGTGGTGCCCGGCCGGGGCCCCGACGGGCTGGGCCGCGCCCGCACGTGGGACTGGCCGGCGTCGGCCCGCGAGGTGACCCCGGAGCAGCTGCGCGACGAGGACGTCGACGTCGTCGTGCTGCAGCGGGTGCGCGACCTGGAGCTGGTGCGGGAGTGGCTCGGGCGCGAACCCGGCCGCGACCTGCCCTCGGTGTTCCTCGAGCACAACGCCCCCGGCCTGGAGGAGGGCGCCGCGCCGGTGCCCTGCACCCGGCACCCGCTGGCCGACCGCGACGACGTCCCGATCGCGCACGTCACCCACTTCAACCGGCTCTTCTACGACAACGGCCGGGCGCCGACGACGGTCGTCGAGCACGGCATCGTCGACCCCGGCGAGCGCTGGACCGGCGAGCTGGCCCGCGCCGCCGTCGTCACCAACGAGCCGGTCCGCCGCGGCCGCACGGTCGGCGCCGACCTGCTGCCCGGGCTGGCCGAGGCGGCGCCGGTCGACGTCTTCGGCATGGGGCTGGCCGGGCTGCACGAGCGCTACGGTCTCGACCCCGACCGGGTCGCCCTGTACGACGACCCACCGCAGGCCGCGATGCACGCCGAGCTGGCCCGCCGCCGCGTGTACGTGCACCCGGTGCGCTGGACCTCCCTCGGGCTGTCGCTGCTCGAGGCGATGCACCTGGGCATGCCGGTGGTCGCCCTGGCCGCCACCGAGGTGGTCGAGGCGGTGCCGGCGGCCGCCGGCGTGCTCTCCACGCGTCCCGAGGTGCTCTGGGACGCCGTCCGCACCTACCTGCACGACGAGGACGCCGCCCGGCTGGCCGGCAAGGCGGCGCGGGCCGCCGCGCTGGAGCGCTACGGGCTCCCCCGGTTCCTCTCCGACTGGGACCACCTTCTGGGAGAGGTGACGAGATGAGGACGCACCGGCGCACCGGCGCCCCGCTGCGCGTCGACCTGGTCAGCGAGCACGCCTCGCCGCTCGCCGCGATCGGCGGCGTGGACGCCGGCGGGCAGAACGTGCACGTGGCGGCACTCGCTGCGGGCCTGGCCGCGCGCGGCCACGAGGTCACCGTGCACACCCGCCGCGACGACCCCGGCCTGCCCGACGAGGTGGCCACCGACGACGGCTACGTGGTCAGCCACGTGACCGCCGGGCCGGCCGCACCGCTGCCCAAGGACGACCTGCTGGCGCACGTGCCGGCGCTGGCCGCCGGGCTGCGCGCCCGCTGGGCCGTCGCACCGCCCGACGTCGTGCACGCGCACTTCTGGATGAGCGGGCTGGCCGCGGTCGAGGCCGCCGGCAGCCTGCTCGCACCGGTGCCGGTGCTGCAGACCTTCCACGCGCTCGGCTCGGTCAAGCGCCGCCACCAGGGCGCCGCCGACACCTCGCCGCCGCAGCGCGTCGAGCTCGAGCGGGAGCTGTGCCGGGCGGTGGGCCACGTCGTGGCCACCTGCAGCGACGAGGTGTTCGAGCTGCGCCGCCTCGGCCTGTCCCGCGACCGCGTCTCGATCGTGCCGTGCGGCGTGGACACCGCCGTCTTCGCCCCGCGCGGGCCGGTGGCGCCGCGCACCGGCCGGCCGCGGCTGCTGGTGCTCGGCCGGCTGGTGGAGCGCAAGGGCCAGGAGGACGCCGTCCGCGCGCTGGCCGCCGTCCCCGACGCCGAGCTGGTCGTCGTCGGCGGCCCGCCGCCGGGCGCGGTCGACGCCGACCCCGAGGTGCGCCGGCTGCGTGCCGTCGCCGCCGAGGTCGGGGTGGCCGACCGGGTGTGCTTCGCGGGGTCGGTGGCCCGCGCCGACGTCCCCGCCTGGGTGCGCTCGGCCGACGTCGTCCTCGCGGTGCCCTGGTACGAGCCGTTCGGCATCACCCCGCTGGAGGCGATGGCCTGCGGCCGCCCCGTGGTGGCCACCGCCGTGGGCGGGCTGCAGGACTCCGTGGCCGACGGGGTCACCGGCGACCTGGTGCCACCCCGCGATCCGCAGCGGCTCGGCGCGGTGCTCGCCGCGCTGCTGGCCGACGACGCCCGCCGCGCCGCCTACGGGGCGGCCGGCGTCCGGCGGGCCCGCGCCCGCTTCCGGTGGGCCCGCGTGGCCGCCGACACCGAGGCCGTCTACCGGCAGGTCCTGTCCACCCGGCGTCCCGTCGAGGCCGTCCGATGAGCGCCCCTGGAGGCCGCCCGATGAGCCCTGCCCCGTTGTCCGAGGCCCCCCACTCCGCCGGCGAGGTCGTCTCGCCCGACTCCTGCACGCACCTCACCGGCCGCGACCACGTCGCGTCGCTGACCGCGGCGCTGCGCGGCCTCGACGCGTCGGTCGACACCCTCGACCGCTGGGGCGGGCTGCTGGCCGACGTGCTGTGCGGGGAGACGCGCGGGCGGCTGCTGGCGGCGGGCAACGGGGGCAGCGCGGCCCAGGCGCAGCACCTCACCGCCGAGCTGGTGGGCCGCTACCGCGCCGACCGGCCGCCGTTCTCGGCCATCTGCCTGACCGCCGAGACCTCGTCGCTGACGGCGATCGCCAACGACTACCCGGCCGACGAGCTGTTCGCCCGCCAGGTCGAGGCGCACGGCCGTGCCGGCGACGTCCTGGTGCTGCTGTCGACGTCGGGCCGCTCGCCCAACGCCGTCACCGCGGCCCGGCGCGCCCGCGAGTGCGGCATCACCGTCCTGTCGATGACCGGGCCGGCGCCCAACCCGCTGGCGGCGGCCTCCGACGAGGCGGTGTGCATCGACTCCCCGTGGACGGCGACCGTGCAGGAGTGCCACCTGGTCGCCCTGCACCTGCTCTGCGCCGCCTTCGACGCCGCGGTGCTCGCCGAGCCCGCGCGGGTGCCGGTCAGCCGGATCGGGGTGGTGCAGTGAGCGCCGGGCCGCTCGTCGTCGTCGGCGACGCGCTGCTCGACGTCGACCTGGTCGGCACCGCGTCGCGGCTCACCCCCGACGCGCCGGTGCCCGTGGTCGAGGACCTCGAGACCCGCGAGCGCCCCGGCGGCGCGGCGCTGGCGGCGGTGGTCGCGGCGCAGGCCACCGACCGCGAGGTCGTGCTGGTGGCGCCGCTGGCCGACGACGAGGGCGCCGCGCGGCTCCGGGCGCTGCTGGCCGGGCGAGTGCGGCTGGTCGCCGTCCCGGCCACCGGCGGCACCGCGGTCAAGCGGCGGGTGCGCGTGGGCGACCACTCGGTGGTGCGGCTGGACAGCGGCTCGCCCACCGTGGCCCTCGGCGAGCTCCCCGCCGCGGCGCGGGAGGCCGTCCGCGGTGCCGCCGCGGTGCTCGTCGCCGACTACGGCCGCGGCACCACCGCCGACCCCGCCGTCCGCGAGCTGCTGGGCGAGGCCGGCGGCCCGGTGGTCTGGGACCCGCACCCGCGCGGCGCCGACCCGGTGCCCACCGTGCGGCTGGTGACCCCGAACGGCGCGGAGGCCGCCCGGGTGGCCGCCGGTGCCGGCGTGCCCGCCGACGGCGACGGCCTGGCCGCCGTGGGCACCCGGGCCGAGGCGCTGATCCGGCACTGGGGCGTCGGCGCGGTCGCGGTCACCCTGGGCGCCCGCGGGGCGCTGCTGTCCTACGGCGAGGGCGCGCCCATGGTGGTGCCCGCCGTCCCGGTGAGCGGCGGCGACCCGTGCGGCGCCGGTGACTCCTTCGCCGCCGCAGCCGCGCTCGCGCTCGCCGAGGGAGCGGTGACCGGGGAGGCGGTGGCGGCCGCCGTCGCCTTCGCCGGGCGCTTCGTCGCCGCAGGCGGGGCCACGGCGTGGGACGCCCCGGTGGAGCGCGAGCCGAACGTGGCCGCCGAGGACGGCGTGTCGGCGCTGCTGGCGCGCGTGCGCGGCGGCGGGGGCACCGTGGTGGCCACCGGCGGCTGCTTCGACCTGCTGCACCCCGGGCACGTGGCCACGCTGCGCGCCGCCCGCGGGCTGGGCGACTGCCTGGTCGTGTGCATCAACTCCGACGACTCCGTGCGCCGGCTCAAGGGCCCGTCCCGGCCGCTGGTCACCGCGACCGACCGGGCGCGCGTGCTGGAGGCGCTGGAGTTCGTCGACGCCGTCGTCGTGTTCGAGGAGGACACCCCGGCGCAGGTGCTCGACCGGCTGCGGCCCGACGTCTGGGCCAAGGGCGGCGACTACGCGGGTGCCGACCTGCCCGAGGCCGCGGTGCTGCGGCGGTGGGGCGGCCAGGCCGTCGTGCTGCCCTACCTCGACGGGCACTCGACGACCGCCCTGGTCCAGCGCTCGAGAGTCTGAGGCGTGCACTTCCGTGGGGGTGCACAGCCGGCCGCCGTCGTCCTGCGGCCGCTGGGGCTCGGTGACCTGCTCACCGGCGTCCCGGCGATCCGGGCGGTGCGCGCGGCGGTGCCGGACCACCGGCTGGTCCTGGCGACGACGGCCGCGCTCGCGCCGCTGGCCGGGCTGGTCGACGCCGTCGACGAGGTGCTCCCCGCGCGCGAGCTGGAGCCCCTGGACTGGTCCGGGGCGCCGCCGGAGCTGGCCGTCGACCTGCACGGCAAGGGGCCGGCCTCGCACGTCGTCGTGGCCGACCTGCACCCGCACCGGCTGCTCACCTTCGCCAGCCCCGGGTACCCGGGACCGGCCTGGTACCCCGACGAGCACGAGGTGCGGCGCTGGTGCCGGCTGGTCGCCGAGGGCCTGGGCGCCGACGCCGACCCCGACGCGCTCGACCTCGCCGTCCCGGCCGTGCCACCGCCGGTGACCGGCGCCGCGCTGGTGCACCCCGGCGCCGCCTTCCCCGGCCGGCGCTGGCCGCCCGGGCGGTTCGCCGCGGTGGCCCGCTGGCTGGCCGACGGGGGGCACGACGTGCGGATCACCGGCGGGCCCGCCGAACGGGAGCTCGCGCGCGCGGTGGCCGACGGGGCCGGGCTGGGGGAGGAGGCCGTGCTCGCCGGCGCCACCACGACCCTCGAGCTGGCCGCGACCGTCGCCGCGGCGCGGGTGGTGGTCAGCGGCGACACCGGCGTCGCCCACGTGGCCAGCGCCTACCGCCGCCCGTCGGTGGTGCTGTTCGGACCGGTCTCCCCGGCGCTGTGGGGCCCGCCGCCGCGCGCGCAGCACGTCGCCCTCTGGCACGGCGACGGCACCGGCGACCCCTGGGGCACCGAGCTCGACCCGGCCCTCGCGCGGATCACCGTCGACGAGGTCACGCAGGCCCTGGAACGGCTGCTCGCCCGTCGCTGACCGGCAGGGTGGACCGATCGCGGGGGCGGGAGGCCCCCCGATCGGGACACGGGCAGCGGCTCACCGGAGCAGGGGACGGCACGTGGCCGCGGTGTCGGCCGGTAGGCCGACGGTGTGCTCAGCGCTGGCGGAGGGCGTCGAAGAGGACGCCCTGCAGGTCGGTCGGGTCGACCGCCGAGTAGGCGGCACCGCCGGTGGCCTCCGCGATCCGCTCCAGCGCGGCCATGTCGGCGTCCGGGCCGAGCGCGACGCCGATGACCTTCACCGGCCGCTCCGGGTCGGCCTCGTCCCGGAGGGTCTGCAGCAGCGCGTCGAGCGAGGTGCCGTCGTCGTCGTTGGTGCCGTCGGTGACCATCAGCACGCTGTTCACCGCGTTCGGGTCGACGTCCTCGCGGGCCGCGCGGACCGCCTCCAGCGTGGTGTCGTAGAGGCCGGTGCCACCGGGGCTGAGCCGGTCGGGGATGGTGTCGAGCTCGGCGTCGAGCAGGTCGCGCTGGCTGCTGCCGTCGACCTCCGACTCCAGCGCGCGCGTGGGCACGGCCTCGACCCAGTCCCGGTCGTCCTCCAGCTCGCGGGCGAAGAACCACAGGCCGAGCGCGAAGTTGCCCGGCACGAGCGTGAGCGTGCTCTGGGCGGCGTCCCGGGCCAGCGTGGCCCGGGTGCCGTCGCCCGCGGGCGCCTCCATGGAGGTCGAGATGTCGAAGACGGTGAGGATCCGCGACGGCGCGGCCAGGCGGGACAGCTCGGTGAGCAGCGACTGCACCTGCTCGGCGTCGACGTCCACGGTCTCGGGCGCCTCCTGCGGCACGGACTCGCCGGCGTCGGTGGGCGCGGTGCCCTCGGCGTCGCGGAACCCGGCGCCCAGGACGGCGGTGCGCGCTGTCTCCGAGGTCAGCGTCCGCACGACGGCGTCCACGGCCGAGCGCTCCTCGTCCGACGGCGTCCCGACCCGCAGGACCGGGTAGTCCAGCTGCGGCGACCCCTCCGACGGGTAGACCGGCACGAGCCGCGAGTCCGCTGACTCCCGGGTGGTGGCGAGCACCTCCTGCTCGCTCACCGGCACCAGCGGCGCGTCGGCCGCGCCCGACCCGGCTGCCTGCAGCGCGTCGGCGGGGCTCACGGCCGGCCCGCGGCGGGCGGCGAGCACCGCCTGGACGACGGCGTTGTCGGCGGACTCGTCGCCGCCGAGGGAGGTGCGCAGCGCGGCGAGCGCGGACAGCCCCTCGGCGCTCTCGGCGAGGTCGGGCACCGCCACCGGGCGGACGCCGCTGAGCGCCTCGGCCCACGACGGCGGCTGCGCGCCCCAGCCCAGCTCGTCGACGGTCCCCTGGCTGGTGCCCAGGACGACCGGCGAGGTGGCCATCGAGCCCGACGCGTCGAGGACGGCGTCGGTCGCCCGGACGGTCCACAGCGAGCTGTCGGGCACCCACACCTGCGGCAGCGCCTCGTCCTCGAGCGCCTGCAGGTCGCCGACGGCCTGCAGCGGCTCCTGCGCGGTCACCTCGGCGCCGGCGCAGGTGCCGCCGCCGAGGTCCTGCGGCTCGGCGAGCAGGTCCTGCGCCACCGGGGCGAGCTCGGGGGCGACGGCGACCCGGACGGTGCGCGTCTCGTCGCAGCCCCCGCCCGATCCGGCCAGCCACCACACCAGCCCGCCGGCGACCAGGGCGAGGACGACCAGGGCGACGACGAGGGCGACGGGCGCGGGGCGGGCCGGCAGTCGGCGCGCGGAGGTGGTGTCGGCGTGGCGGCCCATGATCGCTCTCCGTGAGTGTCCGGTCATCAGGCGTACCCACGACGCCGGGCACCAGCGTAGTTGCGCAACCGGGTCGGGGTGCCGCGGGGAGGACGACCCGGCGGCCCGCGGGCGCGGGGGTCAGCTCACCCGCAGGGCCGCCGTCCGGCGCTGTTCGGCGAACCAGGCGACGGTGCGGCGCAGGCCCTCCTCGGAGGGCACCGTCGGCCGCCAGCCCAGCAGCTGCTCGGCGCGGGTGGTGTCGGGACGGCGCACCTTCGGGTCGTCGACCGGCAGGTCGACGAACGAGATCGGCGACGACGACCCGGTCAGCTCCACGATCCACTGCGCCAGCCGCAGCACGGACAGCTCGTCGGGGTTGCCGACGTTCACCGGACCGGGCTGGTCGGAGAACGCCAGGGCCAGGATGCCGCGCACCGTGTCGTCGACGTAGCAGATGGAGCGGGTCTGCGAGCCGTCGCCGGCCACGGTCAGCGGCCGGCCCGACAGCGCCTGCCCGACGAAGGCGGGGATGGCCCGGCCGTCGTCGGGGCGCATCCGCGGGCCGTAGGTGTTGAAGATCCGCACGATGCCGGTGTCGGTGCCCTTGGACGTGCGGTAGGCCGTGGTCATCGCCTCGCTGAAGCGCTTGGCCTCGTCGTAGACGCCGCGCGGGCCCACCGGGTTGACGTTGCCCCAGTACTCCTCGCGCTGCGGGTGCTCCAGCGGGTCGCCGTAGACCTCCGAGGTCGAGGCCAGCACGTACCGGGCGCCCTTCTCGTGCGCCAGGCCGAGGGTGTGCAGCGTGCCGAGGCTGCCGACCTTCAGCGTCTCGATCGGCATCCGCAGGTAGTCCAGCGGGCTGGCCGGGGAGGCGAAGTGCAGCACCAGGTCGACGTCGCCGGGCACGTGGACGTAGTCGGTGACGTCGCAGCGCACCAGCCGGAACCCGGGGTGCTCCAGGAGGTGGACGACGTTCTCGGGCGACCCGGTGAGGAAGTTGTCCAGGCACACCACCTCGACGCCCCGGTCGAGCAGGTGCTCGCACAGGTGCGAGCCGAGGAACCCGGCGCCGCCGGTCACCACCGCCCGCCGGATCGTCCGCGCCGCGTGCACCATCGCTGCTCCCGCCCTCTCGCCGTCCCCTCCGCAGGGGCCCCGCGGCTGCCCTACCCGGAGATCAACTCCCGACACTTCGGGAGCTGAGTGTCCTGCCCGACGTCGCCCGGGACGGCGGCGGGCCGCCGGCCCCCGAGGGGACCGGCGGCCCGCCGGGTGGTGAGGCTCCGGAACGGCCCTCGCGCAGGGCCCCGCCCCGAGCGGCAGCGGGGGGTGGGAGGCGAGAGGGCCCTTCGACTAGTTGACGGGCTCCTCGTCCGGGATGCCGCTCTCCGGCGGGGTCGCGGCCTCGCCGTCGTACTCCTCGATCTCGGCGTCGCCGTTGTCGGTGACCAGCACCGGCGTCAGCTCCTCCGAGCCCTGGCCGGCGATCCGGCTGACCAGCATGCCGCTGTAGCCGGCGTGCCGGTCCTCGGAGTAGCGGAACGGCGCGAAGCCGGGGCCCTCCCAGTCGGCGCCGGCCTGCTCGACGGCGGCGACGAGGTCGTCACGCGTCGGGTTCTGGCCGGCCGCCTGCAGCGCCTGGACCATCGTGTAGGCCTGCGACATGCCGTAGGCCCGGTAGTTGGTGAGCTCGCCCTCCTGGCCGGACTCCTCCCACACCCGCTGGTAGAGCTGGATCCAGGGGTTGTCCGGGGTGTCGACGGTGGGGATGTACTCGGTGGTGAGCACGCCGTCGAGCAGGCTGGCGTCGCTGACCGCGCCCTCGGAGAAGCGGGCCAGCAGCGAGCCGACCAGCGCCGGGTCCGAGCCGACGTTGGAGTAGAACCACTGCGGGTCGTAGCCCAGCTGCAGCGCGGTCAGCTGCGACAGCGCGGTGTAGCTGGGCACGTTGAAGCCCAGGACGAGGTCGGCACCGGCGGCCTGCAGCGCGGAGATCTGCGGGCGGACGTCGGTGTTGCCGGGGACGTAGGTCTCCTCGGCGACGATCTGGTCCTCGAGGTACTGCTTGGCGCCGGCCGCGCCGTCCTCGCCGAAGTCGTCACCCTGCAGGAAGAGGCCGACCTTCGCGTCGGGGAAGTTCTCGGCCACGTACTGGCCGATGATCTTGCCCTCGATCTCGTAGTCGGGCTGCCAGCCGAAGGTGGTGGGCTTCTCCTCGACGTCGTCCCACAGCCGCGAGCCGGAGGCCACGAACAGGTCCGGCACGCCCTCGCTGTTGAGGAAGTCGGTGACGGCGTTGTGCGTCGGGGTGCCCAGGCCGCCCATGATCGCGAACACCTCGTCCTCGAGGACGAGCTGGTTGACCACCTGGCTGGTGTTGGTCGGGTTGTACGCGTCGTCGCGGTAGATCCACTCGATCTGGCGGCCGTTGACCCCACCGTTGGCGTTGACGTAGTCGAAGTACGCCTGGACGCCGGTCGGGATCTCGCTGTAACCGGGCGCCGCGACGCCGGTGAGCGGGTAGTGCGCGCCGATGCGGATGGTGTCCTCGGTGATGCCGACGTCCGAGGCCTCGTTCTCCTCGGAGCCGCCACCTCCACCACCGGAGTCCCCACCGCCGCAGGCGGCGAGGGTGGAGGCGACGGTCGCCGCGGCGACGAGGCCGACGAGGCGTCGTGAGGATCGTGTCAAGGGTTCTCCTCTGTGCGGACCCGGGCGCCTGTGCCCGGGAGTCTGGGGGTGGGGACGGCGTCAGCCGCGGGCGGCGGAGCGGCGGGCGCGGGACCTCAGCAGGGCGAGGCGGACGGAGCCGACCAGTCCCGCGGGGGCGAAGAGCATGACCACCACGAGGATCACGCCGTAGACGACGTAGGAGATCTCGGCGGCCTGCGCGGCGTCCATGTCCAGCGACTCACCGGCGTCGCGCAGCAGCCGGGGCAGGAAGACCAGCAGCACCGAGCCGACCAGCGCCCCGAAGAGGCTGCCCAGCCCGCCGATGACGATCGCGGTCAGCAGCGACAGCGAGAGCACGATGGTGAACGCCGTCGGTGCCGTCAGCCGGACGACGAGCGCCAGCACCGCGCCCGCGAGGCCGGCCGCGGCGGCGCTGACGACGAACGCCGTCACCCGCCACGCGCCCAGGTCGATCCCGGCCAGCTCGGCGGCGACCTCCTGGTCGCGCACCGCCCGCCAGGTGCGCCCGACGCGGCTGCGCATCAGGTTGGCCAGCAGGAAGTAGGTGACCAGCAGGCAGGCGACGCTGATGTAGGCGATCCACTTGACCCCGGACGGCGAGCCGCCCGACAGCGTGCGGATCGTCTCGGTGAACCACTCCGGGCGGTCGGGGGTGGAGACCGTCAGGCCCTGCTCGCCGCCGAGCGTCTCCTTGAAGTACAGCGCCAGGCCGGGCAGGCCGACGGCGAGGGCCAGCGTGGCGCCGGCGAGGTAGGGGCCGTGCAGCCGGGCCGCCGCGACGCCCACGACCGCCCCGACCAGCGCGGTGAGCGCGACGGCGGCCAGGAAGATGACCACCAGCGGCAGCGGCTCCTCGGCGTCGAGCAGCAGCGCGGTGGTGTACCCGCCGACGGCCATGAGCGCGCCGTGGCCCAGCGAGATCTGGCCGTTGAGGCCGGTCAGCAGGGTCAGGCCGCCCGCCGCGATGGCGTAGAAGGCCACGTACCCGATCTGGGCGTTGAAGCCCAGGTCGGTCGACTCCAGCAGGACCACGGCGCCCACGGCGCAGAGGACCAGCACGAGCAGGTGGCGCAGCAGGGTGTTGCGCGGCAGGAGGGTGCGGCCACCGGTGGCCTGGGCCGACGAGGCGTTGGCCGCGGCGGTGGCGCTGACGGGGGCGTCGGAGGTGGCCGCGCCGGCGGCCGCCGAGGAGGCGGGGGTCTGCAGGTCGCTCACGGGTGCTATGCCCTCCGCGTCTGGGTCGTCGAGAACAGCCCGCCGGGCCGGACGAGCAGCACGACCACGAGGACGGCGAGCGCGGCCAGGCCGACCAGCTCGTCGCCGACGTAGCCGCGCACGTAGCTGAGCAGCAGGCCGAGCAGCAGGCCGCCGACGACCGCGCCGACCGGGGAGTCCAGGCCGCCGAGCACCGCCGCGACGAAGCCGAAGACGATCAGCGCGTCCATGTACGTCGGGGTCACGAAGGTGACCTCGGCGGCGATGAGCATGCCGGCCAGCGACCCGACGACGGCGGCCAGCGCCCAGCCCAGGGTGAGCATCCGGCCCACCCGGACGCCGAGCAGCCGGGCGACCTCCTGGCCGAAGGCCGAGGCGCGCATCGCCAGGCCGACGCGGGTGTACCGGAACAGCGCGGTGAGGCCGACCATGACCAGCAGCACCGCGCCGAGGGTGAACAGGGTGTTGGGGCTCAGCGCGAGGCTGCTGTCGCCGACGCGGAAGCCGATGGTGGAGAACGGCGCGACGAAGGCCCGCTGGTTGACGCCGAACAGCACCGAGATGAGCGCCTGGATGGCGATGAACAGACCCAGCGTGACGATGACCGCGTTGAGCTCGGGGCCGCCCTCGACCGGCCGGATCACCAGCCGCTCGACCACCGCGCCGAGCACCAGGCCGGCCAGCAGGGCGACGGCCAGGCCGACCCAGTAGGACTGCCCGGACTCGATGAGCGACAGCGCGATGAACGTGGTGATGGCCGCCATGGCGCCCTGGGCGAAGTTGACGATCCGGGTGGAGCGCCAGATCAGCACGAGGGCGAGCGCGAACGCCGCGTAGACCGCGCCGGTGATCACCCCGCCGAGGGTGAGGTTGATGAACTCTCGCACGTGAGGGCTGCCTTCCTGGTGGTGCGGGGAGCGGGGCTAGAAGCCGAGGTAGGCGTGCCGGAGGTCCTCGTCGCCGGCCAGCCGGGCGGCGTCGTCGGTGACCACCACGCGGCCCAGGTTGAGCACGACGCCGGTGTCGGCCACCGACAGCGCGCTGCGGGCGTTCTGCTCCACCAGCAGCACCGACAGGCCCTCGGTGTCGACCAGGTGGCGGACCATGGCGAAGATCTGCGCGACGATCCGCGGCGCCAGGCCGAGCGACGGCTCGTCGAGGAGCAGCACCTTCGGCCGGGCGAGCAGCGCACGGCCGATCACGAGCATCTGCCGCTCGCCGCCGGAGAGGGTGTGCGCGGTCTGGTTGCGCCGCTCGGCGATGCGCGGGAAGAACGTGTAGACGCGCTCGAACTCCTCCGACGGCACCTTGCCGCGGAACAGCGAGCCGACCCGCAGGTTCTCGTCGACGGTCAGCTCGGCGATGACGCCGCGACCCTCGGGCACGTGGGCCATGCCCTTGGTCACCATCGCCTCGACCGGCGCGCGGGTGACGTCCTCGCCGCCCAGGACGACCCGTCCGGCGGTGGGCCGGACCAGCCCGCTGATCGTGCGCAGCAGGGTCGTCTTGCCCGCGCCGTTGGCGCCCAGCACCGCGGTGATCCGGCCGTGCTCGGCCTGCAGGGTCACGTCCTGCAGCGCCCGGACCGGACCGTAGGCGGCGCTGAGCCCCTCGACCTGGAGGACGGCCGGTGCGGTCGCCGTCCCGCCGGCCACCCCGCCGGCCGCGGCACCCCTGGTCAGCCCGGCGGCACCGGCGCCGGACGCGGTGCTGCCGTGTGCGCCCGCGTCAGCCACGCCCGGTCCCCCCGTCGCTGGCCGCGAGCTCCGCGGCGTCGGCCTCGGCGTCGACGGCGTCGCCGAGGTAGGCCTCGGTGACCGCCGGGTCGTTCTGCACCTGTTCCGGGGTGCCGGCGGCGATCTGCTCACCGGAGTCGAGGACGGTGATCTGGTCGCAGACGCGCATGACCAGGTCCATGTGGTGCTCGACCAGCAGCACGCTCATCCGGCCGCTCAGGTGCCGGATCAGCTCGCCCAGCTCGTGCATCTCGTCCTCGGACAGGCCGCTGGCCGGCTCGTCGAGCAGCAGCAGCTCGGGCTCGGCGACCAGGGCGCGGGCCAGCGCGACCCGCTTCTGCACCGGGTACGGGAGGCTGCCGGGGTAGCGGCCGGCGAACTCCTCCGCGTCGAGCTCGGTGAGCGCGGCCAGCGCGCGCTCCCGCAGCCGGGCCTCGTCGCGGTCGGCGGTCGGGATGGCGAAGAGCGCGGAGAAGAAGCCGGCCCGGGCGTGCCGGTGCGCGCCCACCATGACGTTCTCCAGCACGGTCAGGCCGGGGAACAGCCCGACGCCCTGCAGGGTGCGCGCGATGCCCAGCCCCGAGAGCT
This sequence comes from Geodermatophilus dictyosporus, assembly GCF_900115505.1. GTDB lineage: Bacteria > Actinomycetota > Actinomycetes > Mycobacteriales > Geodermatophilaceae > Geodermatophilus > Geodermatophilus dictyosporus. The sequence continues at coordinate 239,009 of NZ_FOWQ01000003.1, forward strand.
GGGCCGGCCGCAGCCGCCGCAGTTCCTGACCGCGCCAGGTGATCCGTCCCTCGGTGGGCCGGACCAGCCCGCAGGCCACGTTGAACATCGTCGTCTTGCCGGCCCCGTTGGGGCCGATGAGGCCGTGCACCTGGCCGGGCTCGACGGTCAGCGACACGTCGGTGAGGGCCCGGACGCCGCCGAAGGCGACGCTGATCCCGGTCATCTCCAGCCGGGAGGTGGGTGGTCGGTCCTGCCTGGGCGTACTGCTGCCTGTGGTTCCGGGCGGCTGCGCCAAGGGGCCCACGTCTCCTCTGCGTCGGGGAGTCCCCGGGGCCGCGCGCGGCGCGGGCCTCGGTTCGGTCACGGCTCCGTCCGTATGAGCCTGCCGACCGGTGAACGCCGTCACAATGGGCTGACCGCACAGTGATGGGGAACGCGTGTTGTGCTGTCAGCGATGAGCAGCGGAGGTGGGCGCGTGCAGACGGCCTCGTCGGGCAGCGGGCCGGGGACCGGGGCCGAGGGGCGGCCGGACGTCCGGCGGTGGCTGGCGGGGCTGGTGCCCGACCTGCTCGAGCGGCTCGACGCGATGACCGACCGGATGGCCGGGATCCTCGTGGAGACCGAGCCCGCCTACCGGGAGGCGCTGACCGGCGGTGACCCGCGGGTGCGGGCCACGCTGCGGCGCAACATCGAGGTGAGCATCCGGGGCCTGCTGCCCGACGTCCCGGCCACCTACCACCAGACCCACGCCGAGGGCGCCCGGGCCGTGGGCAGCCAGCGCGCGGCGCAGGGGTTCCCGCTCGAGGCGGTGCTGCGGGCCTACCGGCTGGGCGGGCAGATCACCTGGGAGGCGCTGGTCGCGCTCTCCCGCGAGGGCGACCGGCACGACGACGCGCTGCTGCTGGAGGTCGCCGGCTCGCTGTGGCGGACCAACGACCGCGGGTGCAGCGCCGTCGCCGAGGGCTACCGGGCCGAGGAGCGCCGCCGCTCGGGTCTGGGCGAGGCCGAGCGCCAGCGGCTGCTCGACGGCCTGCTCGACGGCCGCGGCGGCGATCCGGCCTTCGTCCGGGCGGCGGGCGAGGCGCTGGCGGTGCCGCTGCGCGGCCGGCTGGTCGTGGTCGTGGCGCCCGGCCGGGACGACGGCCCGCCCGCGCTCGCCGACCCCGCCGCGGCGCTGCTCAAGCGCGGCATCCGCTCGGTGTGGGGGACGCGCGCGCAGGCGCAGGTCGGCGTCGTGCCCCTGGGCGCCCGCCGGCTGCCGGAGCTGCTGGGCTGGCTGGGCGTCCTCGCGGGCGGGCCGGTCGGCGTCTCGGCGGCCGTCGAGGACGCGGCCGCCGTCGCCGGTGCCTACCGGCTGGCCGAGACCGCCGCCCGCACGCTGCCCGCCGGGGCCGCCCGCGTGGCGACCATCGACGAGCGGCTGCCCGAGGCGCTGCTCAGCGAGTCGCCCGAGATCGCCGAGCGGCTGGTCGGCCAGACGCTGGGCCGGCTGCTCGAGCTGCCCGAGGACGAGCGGGAGGTGCTGCTGGAGACGCTGTCGGCCCTGCTCGACGCCGACGGCTCACCCACCCGGGCCGCCGACCTCCTGTACTGCCACCGCAACACGGTCATGCACCGGCTGCGGCGGGTCGAGTCGGTGACCGGCCGCAAGCTCACCGACCCGCGGTCGCGGCTGCTGTGGCAGCTGGCGCTGCTGGGCACCGGCCACCACGACGCCGGTTCCCGCCGCCCCGTCCGCGACTCCGCGTGAGTGAGGACCCTCCTGCCCCCCACCGCTCGCAAGCTCGCGGCGGGCCCCTGCAGGAGGGCCGCCGGGGTCGCGGTCCGACCTCGGCCTCCTCCTACTGCAGGTAGCCCTCGACCTCGGACCTCGGGCGCACCTCGGCGCTGTCCGGGTCCTCGTCGTACTGCCGCTTGGCGTCCCGCTGCCGGATGAGGTCCCAGAGCTGGTCGCGCTCCTCCTCGATCTGCCGGAGGCGGGCGCGCTGCTCCTCGGTGTGCTCCCCGCCGTCGCGGAGCCGGTGCTCCTCCTCGACCAGGGCGTCGATGCGGCTGCGGATCTCGCTGTCGTCCATGACCGGTCCCTGCCCGGCGCGGCGGAGGCGAAACGGGTCAGGCCTGCGGCACCCAGCCCTCGACGAAGGCGGCCAGCCGCCGGGTGACCGCACCTCCGGTCCGGCCCAGCGCGAGCAGCGCCGCCCGGTCCAGGGGCACGCGGACGGCCCGCCGGCCCGGGGCGGTGGTGCGCACCGCGTGCCCGGCGGCGACCAGCTCGGGCCAGGGCCGCTCCAGCTGCGCGCGCACCCGGTCGAGCGCGGCGGCCGTCGGCCCGGCGTTGCCCCCGACCATCGCGGTGACGAACGCGGGGTCGCTGCCGATGACGCGGGTGCCGTCGCGGAAGCTCCCGGCCGCCAGGGCCAGGGCGAGCGGCCCGGCCTCGCCGGCCGCCGCGGCCAGCGCCGCGGCGAGCAGGTGCGGCACGTGGCTGACGGCGGCCACCGCGTCGTCGTGCTCGGCGGCGGTCACCGGCACCACCTCGGCGCCCGCGGCCAGGGCGACCTCGGCCGCGCGCAGCCAGCGCGGCAGCTCGGTGCCGGGCTCCAGGCACAGCGCCCAGCGCGCGCCCCGGAACAGCGTGGGGTCGGTGGCGTCGTGACCGGAGCGCTCGGTGCCGCACATCGGGTGGCCGCCGACGAAGCGCCCGCCCAGCGCCGCGCCGACCGAGGCCAGCACCGGGCCCTTCACCGAGCCCAGGTCGGTGACCGTGGCGGCCGGGTCGGCGGCGACGCCGTCCAGGGCGGTGGCCATCGCCGGCAGCGGGACGGCGAGGACGACGACGCCGGTGAGCTCGCGGGTGACCGTCACGCCGCGCGCCGCCGCGGCCTCCCGCGCCGCCGGGTCGACGTCCCACCCGCGCACCTCGCGCCCGGCGGCCACCAGCGCGGCGGCCAGGGAGCCGCCGAGCTGGCCGAGGCCGACGACGCCGACCGGCGGTGCGGCCATCGTGGGCACCGGCAGGGTCACGCCGTCCCCCACGGGCGGTCGGTGCGGAAGACCCGGGCCAGCGCGGTGCCCACCAGCCGGCCGTCCTCGCCGCGGGCGTCGATCCGGTAGACGGCGGTGCGGCTGCTGCGGTGCAGCTCGGTGCCCTCGGCGACCAGCCGCTCGCCGGGCCGGCCGGGGTGCAGGAACTCGGTGTGCACGTCCTGGGCCACCGCGACCGTGCCGTGGCTGTTGCTCACCGCGGCGTGCACGACGTCGAGCAGCGCCATCGTCGCGCCGCCGTGCGCGGTCCCGACGGCGTTGAGCAGGTGGGGGCCCACCGTCATCGACGCCCGGGCGTACCCGGGCCGGACCTGCTCCAGCTCGATGCCCAGGTGCACCGCCAGCGGGTCGGCCGCGAGCCGGGCGAGGAGGGCGGGGTCGACGTCGGCTCCGTCGTCCGGTGCGGGATCGGCCATGATCGGAGGCTATGCCGTGCTCCCCGCGCCCCTGGTCCCCGACGTGACGCCGCGGTCGTTCCTGCTCACCCCGGAGATGGGCGACTACGTCCGGGCCGGTTCCACGCCCCTCGACGACGTGGCCGCGGACCTGGTGGCCGAGACCGCCGCCCTGGCCGAGCGCGGGCAGGCGCCGGCCACCTTCCAGATCGCCGTCGAGCAGGGCGTGCTCATGCAGCTGCTCACCCGTGCCCTCGGCGTCCGCCGCGCGATCGAGATCGGCACGTTCACCGGGTTCTCGGCGCTGTGCATCGCCCGGGGCCTGCCCGCCGACGGCACCCTGCTGTGCCTGGACCGCAGTGAGGAGTGGACCGCCGTCGCCCGCCGGTACTGGGCGCGGGCCGGTGTCGCCGACCGCGTCGAGCTGCGGCTGGGCGAGGCGCTCGAGCAGCTGCGCGCGCTGCCCGTCGAGCCCGTCTTCGACCTGGCCTTCGTCGACGCGGACAAGACCGGCTACCCCGCCTACGTCGACGAGCTGCACCCCCGCGTGCGGCCGGACGGGCTGGTGCTGCTGGACAACACGCTGCGCAGCGGCCGGGTGCTCGACCCGCAGAGCGACGACGACCGGGCGCTGGCCGCGCTGAACGCCGCCCTGGCCACCGACCCGCGGTTCGAGACGGTGCTGCTGCCGCTGGCCGACGGCCTGACCGTGCTGCGGGTCCGGTGAGCGCCGCCGACGAGGCCGCGGCGCCGTCGAGCTGGGCGGTGCGGGTCGCCCGCCCGGACGGCCGCTGGCGGGTCGAGCTGCTGGCCGCCGACGCCGGTGACGAGCTGCCGGTGCTGGAGCGGGCGCTGGGCGAGCCGGGCGCGGGGGAGTGGCCGCCGCCGTTCGTGGTCGTCGTCGACTCGCGGCTGTACTTCGTGGTGCTGCGGCACGGCCCGGGCGGGATGGTCCGGGCGCTGATCTCCGACGCCACCATGCAGGAGTGGGTGCTCGGCGCCGAGGTGGTGGAGCGCTACGGCATCGCCGTCGACGAGGACGGCGCCTTCGACGACGACGAGACCGGCTGGCCGGGAGGGGACCTCGACGTGTTCGCCGACGACGGCCTGCCCGCCGACGAGCTGCGGCCGATCGTGACCGCCGACGACCTGTGGGCCGACGAGATGGTCGCCCGCATCGCCGGCCGACTGGGCTTCGCCGACGAGCTGGCCGCGGCGGTGCAGGCGTGAGCACGACCGTGCGCGCCGTCGTCTTCGACCTCGGCGGGGTGATCACCGAGAGCCCGATGCTCGCCTTCGCCGCCTACGAGGCCGAGGCCGGGCTGCCCGAGGGGCTGATCCGCCGGCTCAACAGCACCGACCCCGACTCGAACGCCTGGGCGCGCTACGAGCGCAACGAGCTCGACGTCGACGGCTTCGTCGACACCTTCGAGGCCGAGGCGCTGGCCGCCGGGCACCACGTGGACGCCCGCCGGGTGCTGGCCGCGCTGTCCGGGGAGCTCCGCCCCGAGATGGTCCAGGCGGTGCGCGCGCTGCGCGCCGCGGGCCTGCCGCTGGGGATGCTGTCGAACAACGTCGCGCCGATGGAGCGCACCGGGCGGCTGGCCGAGCTGCTCGGCCTGTTCGACGCCGTCGTGGAGTCGTCGGTCGAGGGTGTCCGCAAGCCCGAGCCGGAGATCTACCGCCGGGCGCTGGCCCGGCTGTCGGAGGCGGTGGGCCGCGAGCTCGCCTTCGCCGACTGCGCCTACCTCGACGACCTGGGCATCAACCTCAAGCCGGCCCGCGCGCTGGGCATGCACACGATCAAGGTCGTCGACCCGGCCGACGCGCTGGCCGAGCTGTCCGCGCTGACCGGCGTCCCCCTGGCCGGCGCACGGGCGTGACCGGGCCGGCCGACGACGCCGTCGACGCGGCGATGGCCCGCGCCCTGGAGCTGGCGGCCGCGGCGCAGGGGTGGGGGGACACGCCGATCGGCGCCGTCGTCCTCGGGCCCGGGGGCACCGTGCTGGCCGAGGCGGCCAACGAGCGCGAGCGGACCGGCGACCCCACCGCGCACGCCGAGGTGCTGGCGCTGCGCGCGGCCGCCCGGGTGCACGGCGACGGCTGGCGGCTGACCGGCTGCACGCTGGTGGTGACCCTCGAGCCCTGCACGATGTGTGCCGGCGCGAGCGTGCTGGCCCGGGTGGCGCGGGTGGTCTACGGCGCCGACGACCCGAAGGCCGGCGCCGCCGGGTCGCTGTGGGACGTGGTGCGCGACCGGCGGCTCAACCACCGGCCGCAGGTCACCGCGGGGGTGCGCGCCGGGGAGAGCGCGACACTCCTACGCGCCTTCTTCCGGGCGAAGCGGGGCCTGTAGTCTCTCCGGCGGTGGCGTGTCCGAGCGGCCGAAGGAGCACGCCTCGAAAGCGTGTGAGGTGCAAGCCTCCGTGGGTTCAAATCCCACCGCCACCGCCAGCAGCAGCCGACGGCGGCGCCCCAGCAGGGGCGCCGCCGTCGTCGTGTGCGGACCGGGTGACGCTCAGGCGACCACGTCGAGGTCGATGAGCAGCCGGCCGTCCTCGCCGCGCACGAAGGTCACCGCGTGGGTCTCCACCCGCCGCTCCCCGGGGTTGAGGAACTCCACGTCGGTGGTGGCGGTGATGGTGTCGCCCTGGTCGTCCACGTCGCGCACGTCGAGCAGGTTGACCTCCGACCAGCGGCCGAAGAAGTCCTCGTAGTAGCCGTAGCTGGCCCGCGACTGCAGCGTCGGGCCGGTGAGGTCGTAGGCCGCGGCGGTGTCGCCGGGCAGCAGGTCGTAGTACTGCTCCAGCGTCTGCTGCGCCTCCGCTGCCGGGTCGGCGGCCGCGGGCGTCGCGGACGGCGGAGGGGACTCCGAGGTCGCCTCCGCGGTGGGCTCCTCCGCCGACGGCGGCGGGGTCTCCGACGCGGGGGTGTCCGCCGGGGCCCCGTCGGTCGCCTCGCCGCTCGCGCCGTCCGTCCCCGAGGGCGCCGCGGACGACGAGGACCCTGCGCCGGCCTGCGGGTCCGCGCCGTCGTCCCGCAGGCCGGCCCACGCCAGTGCCCCCGCGATCGCCAGCACCACCAGCGCGAGCAGCGCCACCAGCAGCGGGCGGCGGCGCCGCGGTCGGGCGCCCACCAGCGGGCCGGAGCGCTCCGCCGCCGGGCCTGGTGCCGGTGCCGGCCCGGCGGCGGGCAGGTCGGTGCGCGTGTCGCCCCGGGACGCGGCTCCCGCGGCGGTCGGCGGGTCGGGCTCGGCCATCGGCACCGGCGGGCCGGCCGGCGTGGGCGGGGAGACCGGCGGCAGGGGCGCCGCCGGCGTCGCCGTCGCCGTCGCGTCGGGGCGCCCGGCCTCCGTGGGCCCCGGCCGCAGGTCCGTGCGGGCCAGCAGCACCGTCGTCGTGTCGCCGTCGCGGCCCGCGGCGAGCTTGGCCAGCTCGTCGCGCACCTGGGTCATGTCCGGCCGGGCCGCGGGGTCGGCGGCCAGCATCTGCGTCAGCGGCCGGGTCAGCGACCCCGCCCGCCGCGGCGGGCGGACGTCCCCGCCGGCCACCTTGTGCAGCAGGCGCAGCGCGTTGTCGTCCATGCCGAACGGCGGATGGCCCTCCAGGCAGGTGTAGAGCGTCGCGCCGAGCGAGAACACGTCGCTGGCCGCGGACATCTCCACGCCCTGCGCCACCTCGGGCGCCAGGAAGGCCGGCGTCCCGGTGATCTGGCCGGTCTGGGTGAGCGTGACGTCGCCCGCGGCGTGCGAGATGCCGAAGTCGGTGATCTTCACCAGGCCCTGGACGCGCGGGCCCTCGCCGATGAGCACGTTGCCCGGCTTGACGTCGCGGTGCACGATCCCCGCCGCGTGCACCGCGGCCAGCGCGTCGGCCAGCTGGGCGCCGATCTGGGCGACCTGGTCGTGCCGCAGCACGCCCTCCTGGGTGAGCACCGCGGCCAGGCTGCGCGAGGGCAGGTACTCCATGACCAGGTAGGGGATGCCGTCCTCGAGGACGACGTCGTAGACGGTGATGGCGTGCGGGTGGCTCAGCCGGGCGGCGATGCGCCCCTCCCGCAGGGCGCGCTGCCGCTGCTCGTCGCCGAGGCCGGGGCTGTTGCCCGCCGGCAAGCGGATCTGTTTGACGGCGATCTGCCGGCCCAGCAGCTCGTCGCGCCCGAGCCAGACCGAGCCCTGACCGCCGCCGCCGATCTGCGTGAGCAGACGGTAGCGGGCCGCGACGAGGCGGCCCGGGGCGGTGGTGGTCACCGGAGGCCCTTACCCCCGCGAGCGGCCTGGCCGAACCTGCAGGTCAGACCGAACTGGGGACGCCGTAGCGGCGGGCGTACTCCTCCTGCGCGCCCGACGGCAGCGCGTCGTAGAGCTCCCCGAGTTCGGCGACCGCGTCGGGCGCCAGGTCGTCGAAGAGCCGCTCCCAGGTGGGCGGCTCGTCGTAGCTGCGGGTGAGCAGCAGCTCCCACGCCTGCGCCTGGCGGTCGCGCTTGCTGCGCTCGGCGACGAACTCGGAGAGGTAGCGGTCCTTGGCCGCCGCCTTCTCCTCGCGGGTCGCCGAGGGCGGCAGCCCCGCGGGGTCGGCACCGTGCAGGACGGCCACGATGGCCGCCACGACCTCCGGTCTGACCTGTCCCGGATCGCTCATCCGTCCTGCCTCCTCCTCGCCCCGGGACCGGCTGCGCGTCTCGTCGCCTCGGTGCGGCGTGCGGTGTGGACGCCCTCGCTGACGTCCGACGGGACGGCGCGGGGTCGTCGCACACTCCCGTGAGGGGTCCAGCCTGCCCCGAGCCGCGCCCGCGGACCACCCGGGGCGGCGCGCGGCCTCCGGCGGGGACCGGGGCCCCGACGGCGGTCCGCTACCATCGACGGGCACGGGAGGATTCGCCTAGTGGCCTATGGCGCTCGCTTGGAAAGCGGGTTGGGGGCAACCCCTCGGGAGTTCGAATCTCCCATCCTCCGCACGTCCCCGACGGGCCCCGGCAGGCAGCCGGGGCCCGTCGCCGTTCAGGCCCCCGGCGCCGCGACCGCCCGGCCCCGGCCGCCCAGCTCGCGCAGGTAGAGCCCCGAGACGGCGGCCAGCAGCAGCAGCCCCCCGGCAGCGGCGGCCGGCGCCAGGCGCTCGCCGAGGAACACCGTGGCCAGGACGGTCGCCGTCAGCGGCTCGAGCAGCGTGACGATCGACACGACCGCGCCCGGCACGCTGCGCACCCCGGTGAAGAACAGGCCGTAGGCCAGCGCGCTGGGCACCAGCCCCAGGTAGAGGAGCACGGCCAGCGCCACCCCGTCGGTCGGGACGGTCAGTCCCTCGGCGAGGACGACGGGCGTGAGCAGCAGCGCCCCGAGCGCGAACCCGACGAGGGTGACCGGGGTGCCGGCCGGCACCCCGCCGCCGGACAGCGTGACGACGGCGTAGCCCAGCGCCGAGCCGGTGGCCGTGAGCGCGCCGAGCAGCACCGTCGTCCCGGTGTCGGCGCCCGCGGAGACGCCGACGAGCAGGGTGAGCCCGACGAGGGCGACGCCGAGCGCGACGAGGGTCGCGCGGCTCGGCCGGCCGTGCCCGAGGAGTGCGCCGCCGACGGCGACGAGCAGCGGCGCCAGACCGAGGGCGACCAGCGTCGCGATGCTCACGCCGGCCAGGGCGACCGCGGAGAAGTAGGCGAACTGGTAGGCGGCCAGCCCGGCGCCGATCAGGACCAGGCGGACGGCGACCGGGCGGGTGACCCGCACGGCCGGACCGCGGCGCCGGGTGGTCACCGCCCAGGCCGCCAGCAGGGCCACCGCGCCGACGGCGAGGCGGTACCAGGCGATGTCGAGGGCGGACAGGCCGCTGCGGTCGGCGACGACGCGGCCGGACAGGCCCGCGGTGCCCCAGCACAGCGAGGCGAGGACGACGAGCAGGAAGCCGCGGTTCGCCGCGGAGGACCTGCGGCGGACGGCGGGGGACGAGGCGGGGGACGAGGCGGGCGACGAGGCGGGGGACATGACGCTCCTGGGCGCTGGTGCCGGACGGGGAGGCGGTCCGGAGCACGGCGCAGGGGCGGCCGGCGGGCGCGCCGGCCGCGGGTCTCAGCCCGCGGTGCTCCGGGTCAGGAGCGGGGCGGGGGCAGGACGAGGGCGCGCCGGGGCGTCATGGGGCGGGAGCCTACTGGCCGGCGTCCTCTACAGTGGTGCCCAGACCCCTCGTGTGGCGTCACCCTGTGAACCTCCCCAGGGCCGGAAGGCAGCAAGGATAAGCGGGCTCTGGCGGGTGCGCGGGGGGTCCCTTCTTTCCCCCGTGCCGGCAGGCGACGAGGACGAACGGGCTCCGGCGGGCGCGCGAGGGGCCCTTCCTCCCTCCTGGTGCTCGGCGACGCGCCGGTGCGGTGTTCCGCCTGACGGCCACGGCACGGCACCCTCAGCTTGAAACATCAAGGAGAGGAGCCCGCCGTGGCCCGTCGTCGTCGCGTGTGGTGGGTCGTCGGGGGCGTCGTCGCGCTGCTCGTGCTCGGCCTGGTCCTCGGCCCGCTGGTGTACGCCGCGTTCCAGGAGGACGCCGCGGCCGCCCCGACCGTGCAGGCCCAGCCCTCCGACGCCGAGCTGGCCGCCGACACCGACGGCACCTGGACCGTCGGTCCCGGCTCGTCGGCCGGCTACCGGGTCGACGAGGTGCTCAACGGTGCGGACGTCACCGTGGCCGGCACGACCGACCGGGTGACCGGCTCGGTCGTCGTCGAGGGCGGGGACCTGGCCACGGCCGAGGTCGTCGTCGACGTCGCCGGCATCCGCACCGACGTCGGCCGGCGCGACGGCTACTTCCGCGACAGCGTCATGGAGGTCGGCACCTGGCCCACCGCGACGTTCGCCGTCCAGGGCCCGGTCGACCTCCCCGAGCTGACCGGCACGCCGGTGACCGTCCCGGTGACCGGCGAGCTCACCCTGCGCGACACGACGCGGCCGGTGCGGACCGACCTGTCCGTCGTCCGCACGGCCGAGGGCGTCGAGGTCTCCGGCGCCGTCCCGGTGGTCTTCGCCGACTTCGGCATCACCCCGCCCGACCTGGGCTTCGTCCGGGTCGAGGACCGCGGCCAGGTCGAGTTCCTGCTCCGGCTGGCGCAGTGACGCGTCCGGCGTCCGGGTGCTGCCGGGACGTCACCCCGGGCACGTAACCTCGCCGCGTGGCTCTGGCGCTCTACCGGAAGTACCGCCCGGCGACCTTCGCCGAGGTGGTCGGCCAGGAGCACGTGACCTCCCCGCTGGTCAACGCCGTCGACGGCGGGCGGATCAACCACGCCTACCTCTTCAGCGGCCCGCGCGGCTGCGGCAAGACGTCCTCGGCGCGGATCCTGGCCCGCTCGCTGAACTGCGAGCAGGGCCCGACGTCGACCCCGTGCGGGGTGTGCGCGTCCTGCGTCGCGCTGGCGCCCGACGGTCCCGGGTCGCTCGACGTCATCGAGATCGACGCGGCCAGCCACGGCGGTGTCGACGACGCCCGCGACCTGCGCGAGCGCGCGTTCTTCGCCCCGGTCAGCAGCCGCTACAAGGTCTACATCGTCGACGAGGCGCACATGGTGACCACGCAGGGCTTCAACGCCCTGCTCAAGGTGGTCGAGGAGCCGCCGGAGTTCCTGGTGTTCGTCTTCGCGACCACGGAGCCGGACAAGGTCCTCCCCACCATCCGCTCGCGCACCCACCACTACCCGTTCCGGCTGGTCCCGCCGACGACGCTGCGTGGGCTGCTGGAGAAGACGTGCACCGCCGAGGGCGTGCAGGTCGAGCCCACGGTGTTCCCGCTGGTGGTGCGGGCCGGCGGCGGGTCGGTGCGCGACTCGCTGTCGATCCTCGACCAGCTGCTCGCCGGTGCCGGGCCCGAGGGCGTCACCTACGCCAGCGCGGTGGGCCTGCTCGGCGTCACCGACGACGCGCTGCTCGACGAGGCCATCGACGCGCTGGCCGCCTCCGACGCGCCGGGCGTCTTCCGCGCCGTGGACCGGGTGGTCGAGGCCGGGCACGACCCGCGCCGGTTCGCCACCGACCTGCTCGACCGGCTGCGCGACCTCATCGTGCTCGACGCCGTCCCCGACGCCGGCGGCAACGGGCTGCTCGACTGCCCGCCCGACCGGCTGGACCTGATGAGCCAGCAGGCCCGGGCGCTGGGCTCGGCGACGCTGTCGCGGATGGCCGACACCGTGCACGACGGCCTGACCGAGATGCGCGGGACGACCGCGCCCCGGCTGCTGCTCGAGCTGGTCTGCGCGCGGATGCTGCTGCCGGCCACCGACGACTCCGCCGCCGCGACGCTGCAGCGCCTCGAGCGGCTGGAGCGGCGGCTGTCGATCGCCGGGGGCGGCAGCGCGGTCGCCGACGTCCCCGTGGACGTCCCGCCGTCCCGCGAGCCGGTCCAGGAGCAGGCCCGGCCGGCTCCTCCCGCGCGGGAGGAGCCGGCCCCCGCCGAGCGGGGCGGCCCGTCCCGGCGGGAGTACGTCCGCCCCTCGCAGCGCAGCCAGGCGCCGGCTCCCCAGCAGGCACCGGCCCGGCAACCGGCTCCCCGGGCGGCCGCCCCGCCGCCACCCGCCACGTCCCCCGCTCCGGCGGCCGCGGCCGCCGGTGACGACTGGCCCGAGACGACCGCGCCCGGCTCCGCGGCGACCCGTCCGGCGCAGCCGGCCCCCGCCGCGGACGACGACTGGCCCGAGACCACCCCGCCGGGGTCGGGCGCCGGCCGTCCGGCGGCGCCCCCGGCGCCCGCGCCGGCGGCCCGTCCCGGCGCGCGGGTGGCCGCCGGTGAGCCGGACATCCCGCTGCCGCCCGAGCCCACCGACGACGAGGACTGGCCGCACGCCGCCCAGCCGGCCGCCGCCCGCGCCGCCGCGGACCGGGTGGCGCAGCCGCGCCCGCCGGCCTCGCCCCCGCGGGCGGCCGCGGAGTCCACGCCCGCCCCGCGCGGCGGGGAGCCGACGCCGGTGGTGTCGGCCAACCCCGAGGGCGCCGCCGCGGGTGGAGCCGGGGGCGACGGCGCGCTGACGACCAGCGACGTGCGCCGGGTGTGGCCCGAGCTGCTCGCCGTCGTCAAGCGGCACAAGCGCACGACCGAGGCGCTGCTGAAGAACGCCCAGGTGCACGAGCTGCGCGCCGGCGTGCTGACGCTGTCCACGGCCTCGCCCGCGCTCGCCCGCCGGATCGGCGACGACCTCAACAAGGACGTGCTCCGCGAGGCGCTCAACGAGCTGCTCGGGGTGCGCTGGAAGGTCGAGGCGGTCGTCGAGGGGGCGGCCGGCACCGGCAGCCGCGGCGGCGGGGTGACGCCGGAGGTGGCCCGCGAGGCCGCCCGCGCCGCCGAGGCCGCGGAGGCGCGGGAGCTCCTCGCCGAGCGGGCCGCGGAGGTCACCGCCGACGGCGAGCGGGAGCACGTGCCGGCGGTCGACCCCGAACAGGCCGCCCTGGCGCTGCTGCGGACCCAGCTCGGCGCCCGCCCGGTCGACTCCTGACCCGAGACCGGGCCGCCGTCCCCCCGATGTCCGTGCGGCGGCCTACGCTCGACGCATGTTCCCCGGTGGTGGCCAGCCCGACCTGCAGGCGATCCTCCAGCAGGCCCAGCAGATGCAGCAGGCGCTGGCCGCCGCGCAGGAGCAGCTGTCCACCGAGGAGGTCACCGGTTCCGCCGGCGGGGGTCTGGTCACCGCCACGATGACCGGCGACGGCGAGCTGACCGCCGTCACCATCGCACCGGCCGCCGTCGACCCCGACGACCTGGAGACGCTGCAGGACCTGGTCGTCGCCGCGGTCCGGGACGCCTCCCGGCTCGCCGGCGAGCTGACCGCCGACCGCATGGGCCCGCTGGCCGGCGGTCTGGGTGGCCTGCCCGGTGGCGGCCTCCCCGGCGCCGGCGGCGTCCCCGGGCTGCCCGGCGCCTGACCGGCGCCCGCCCACCCGACTTCCCCGAGGAGCACCGTGTACGAGGGGGCCGTCCAGGACCTCATCGACGAGCTCGGCCGCCTGCCCGGCGTCGGGCCCAAGAGCGCCCAGCGCATCGCCTTCCACCTGCTGGCCGCCGAGTCCGCCGACGTCGGCCGGCTCGTCGCCGCCCTGCAGCGCGTGCAGGCCGAGGTCCGCTTCTGCGTGACCTGCTACAACGTCGCCGAGGCCGAGCAGTGCCGGATCTGCCGCGACCCGCGCCGCTCCGACGACGTCATCTGCGTGGTCGAGGAGCCCAAGGACGTCGTCGCGATCGAGCGCACCCGTGAGTTCCGCGGCCGCTACCACGTGCTCGGCGGCGCGATCAGCCCGATCGAGGGCGTCGGCCCCGACGACCTGCGGGTCAAGGAGCTGATGACCCGGCTGATGGACGGCTCGGTGACCGAGCTGATCATCGCCACCGACCCCAACCTCGAGGGGGAGGCGACCGCGGCCTACCTCGCCCGGCTGGTCGGCCCCCTCGGGCTGGCGGTGTCGCGGCTGGCCAGCGGCCTGCCGGTGGGCGGCGACCTGGAGTACGCCGACGAGATCACGCTGGGCCGCGCGTTCGAGGGCCGCCGCCGCATCGACGCCTAGGGACCACACCGCGCGAGCGCGTCCCCGCGCTGGTGAGGGCGCTGTCGGCAAGGTCACAGGATGGTGTCGATGGGCTGCCGCGGCTCACGACCGGCCGCTGCGCGGACCTAGGGTCCGACGCACGTCCGCGCGGCCTCCCGCCGTGTGGCCGCCCAGCCGCAGACACCCGGCCCCCCTGGGGCCGAGAAGGCAGGTCTCCCGCGATGCAGCGTCGACCACAGCGTGTGCTGGCCGCCTCGGCGGCGGCACTCACCGCCGTCACCCTGGCCGCCTGTGCCTCGAGTGACCGGGACTCCGGTTCCGGCGACGGGGGAGGTGAGGAGGCGCAGTCCGGGGGCACCCTCGTCTTCGGCGCGGCCGGCGACCCGGCCATGTTCGACCCTGCCTTCGGCAGCGACGGCGAGACCTTCCGCATCGCCCGCCAGATCCACGAGGGGCTGCTGGGCAACGAGCTCGGCGGCACGGAGCCGGTGCCCGAGCTGGCCGAGGACTACGAGGCCAGCGAGGACGGCCTCGAGTACACGTTCAACCTCCGCCAGGGCGTGACGTTCCACGACGGCACCGACTTCAACGCCGAGGCGGTCTGCTTCAACTTCGACCGCTGGTACAACTTCGAGGGCCTCGCCCAGAGCCCCAGCGCCTCGTACTACTACCAGGCGGTCTTCGGCGGCTTCGCCAGCACGCCGGACACCCCGAGCATCTACGAGAGCTGCGAGGCCACCGACGAGAACACCGCGGTGATCCGCCTGACCCAGGTCACCTCGAAGTTCCCGGCCGCGCTCGCGCTGCCCGCGTTCTCCATCCAGAGCCCCACGGCCCTGCAGGAGTACGACGCCGACAACCTCTCCGGCAGCGAGGACGCGCTCAGCTACTCCGAGTACGCCCTGGAGCACCCGACCGGCACCGGTCCCTTCAAGTTCGGGAGCTGGGACCGCGGCAACGGCGAGGTCACCATCGTCCGCAACGAGGACTACTGGGGCGACGCCGCGCTGCTCGACGAGATCATCTTCCGGACGATCTCCGACCAGAACACCCGGCGGCAGGAGCTGCAGGCCGGCTCGATCGACGGCTACGACTTCGTGGCCCCGGCCGACTACGGGTCGCTGGAGGACGAGGGCTTCCAGGTCCTCGTGCGCGACCCGTTCAACATCCTCTACCTGGGCTTCAACGGCGGGAACGTGCCCGGCACGAGCGCGAACCCGGCGCTGCAGGACGAGCGGGTCCGCCAGGCGATCGCCCACGCGATCGACCGCGAGACGATCGTGAACTCGCTGCTGCCCGAGGGTGCCGAGGCCGCCACCCAGTTCATGCCCCCGACCGTCGACGGCTGGGCCGACGACGTCACCACCTACGAGTACGACCCCGACCGCGCCCGCCAGCTGCTGCAGGAGGCCGGCGCCGAGGGGACGACGCTGCGGTTCTTCTACCCGACCGAGGTCAGCCGGCCCTACCTGCCGGACCCGGCGGCGATGTTCCAGGTGATCAGCCAGAACCTCACCGACGCCGGCTTCACCGTCGAGCCGACCGCGCTGCCGTGGAACCCGGACTACCTCAACGCCGTCCAGGCGGGCCAGGCCGACATCCACCTGCTCGGGTGGACCGGTGACTACAACGACGCCTACAACTTCATCGGCACCTTCTTCGCCGAGGCGTCGAACGGCCAGGCGTCGGCCGAGTTCGGGGCGTTCAGCAACCCGGAGATCTTCGCCGCCCTCGCCCAGGCCGACGCCGAGCCCGACGCGAGTGCCCGCACCGAGCAGTACCAGGAGGCCAACCGGCTGATCATGGACTACCTGCCCGGTGTCCCGATCTCGCACTCCCCGCCGGCGCTCGTGGTGGCCGAGAACGTCCAGGGTCTGGAGCCGAGCCCGCTGACCGCCGAGGTCTTCTCGACGGTCTCCCTCAGCGACTGAGAAAGGACCCCCTCGCCCCCCACCGCTCGCAGGCTCGCGGCGGGCCCCTGCAAGGGGGCCGCCGCGAGCCTGTCCGGGCGGTCCGCCGCTCCGTGAGAGGGAACTCGAGGACGTGCTCCGCTTCGTCGTCCGGCGGCTCCTGCAGCTCATCCCGATCCTGCTGGGCCTGTCGGTGCTGCTGTTCGCCTGGCTGCGGGCGCTGCCCGGCGGCCCGGCCCAGGCCGCGCTCGGTGAGCGCGCCACACCCGAGGCGATCGCCCGCTACAACGAGCTGTTCGGCCTGGACCAGCCGCTGTTCGTGCAGTACCTGCGCTTCCTCGGCCGCGCCGTGCAGCTGGACTTCGGCAACTCCTCGCGCACCGGCCGCCCGGTCACGGAGGAGTTCCTCGAGCGGATGCCCGGCACGATCGAGCTGACCCTCTTCGCCATGGTCTTCGCCATCGGCGTCGGCATCCCGCTGGGCTACCTGGCCGCGCGCCGGCACGGCAGCTGGCTGGACTCCGCGTCGGTCATCGGCTCGCTGCTGGGCGTGGCCATCCCGGTGTTCTTCCTGGCCTACCTGCTGCGCCTGCTGTTCGCCGTCGAGCTCGGGTGGCTGCCCGGCTCCGGCCGCCAGGAGGTGCGCATCGACGCCACCCGGATCACGAACTTCTACGTCCTCGACGGCCTGCTCACCCGCGAGTGGGACGCCGCCTGGGACGCCTTCACGCACCTCGTGCTGCCCGGGATCGCCCTGGGCACCATCCCGCTGGCGATCATCGTCCGGATCACGCGGGCCTCGGTCCTCGACGTCGTCAACGAGGACTACGTCCGGACGGCGAACGCCAAGGGCCTGGCGACGGCCACCGTCCGCCGCCGGCACGTCATCCGCAACGCGCTGCTGCCGGTCGCCACGACGATCGGCCTGCAGACCGGCCTGCTCCTGTCCGGGGCGGTGCTCACCGAGTCGGTCTTCGCCTTCGGCGGCGTCGGCTCGGCCATCTTCGACGCCATCTTCGCCCGGGACTTCGCCGTCCTGCAGGGCTTCATCCTCATCCTGGCGGTGGTCTACGTCCTGGTGAACCTGCTCGTCGACATCTCCTACGGCCTGCTCGACCCGAGGGTGCGGGTCCGATGAGCCCGCGGATCGGACGGGGGCAGAGCCGGTGACCGCCATCGGGGACGTGCGCCGGCGGCGCATCGACGAGCTGGCCGCGCGCGCGGGGCAGGTGCCCGAGGGCGAGGGCGGCGTCTCGCTGACGAGGAGCGCCTTCCGGCGGCTGCGGCGCAACCCGGTGGCGATCCTCGGCGCGGTCATCGTGCTCGTGTTCCTCGTGGTGGCCGCGTTCGCACCGCTGCTGGCGCCCCGCGACCCGCTGGCGCAGACGCTGCTCAGCGAGATCCGGCCCGGCTTCATCCCCGGGGCCACGGCGGGCTTCCCGCTGGGCGCCGACGAGCTCGGCCGCGACCTGCTCTCCCGGCTGGTCGTCGGCTCCCGGCAGTCGCTGCTCATCGGTGTGGTGTCCACCGTGCTCGGCGTCGTCGTCGGCATGGCGCTGGGCGTCCTGGCCGGGGCCTTCGGCGGGTGGGTGGACACCGTCGTCATGCGCTTCATCGACATCCTGCTGTCGATCCCGAGCCTGCTGATGGCCATCACCATCTCGGTGCTGCTGGGCCAGAACCAGTACGCGCTCATGATCGCCATCGCGGTCACCCAGGTGCCGGTCTTCGCCCGGCTGCTGCGCGGCTCGATGCTCGCGCAGCGCGGCAGCGACTACGCCCTCGCGGCGCAGGCGCTCGGCATCAAGCGGGGCCGGATCGTGTTCGGCCACGTCCTGCCCAACTCGCTGTCGCCGGTGATCGTGCAGGCCACGCTGTCGCTGGCGACGGCGATCATCGAGGCCGCGGCGCTGTCCTTCCTCGGCCTGGGAGACCCCGACCTCGCCCGGCCGGAGTGGGGCGCGATGCTGGCCAACGCCCAGCCGTTCCTGTCGGTCCGCCCGGAGCTGGCGATCTACCCGGCGCTGTGCATCATCGTCGTCGCGCTGGGCTTCACGCTGCTGGGCGAGTCGCTGCGCGAGGCGCTCGACCCCAAGTTCCGGAGGTGACCGGCGTGATCATCGAGGACCTGCCACCGGACGCCGCCGACCGCAGCGGCCGGCCGGTGCTGGAGGTCGACGAGCTCACCGTGACCTTCCGCCGCCGGGGCGAGCAGCCGACCCGCGCCGTCGACGGGGTCAGCTTCGCCGTGGCCCCGGGGGAGACGGTCGGGCTGGTGGGGGAGTCCGGCTGCGGCAAGTCGGTCACCTCGCTGGCGGTGATGGGGCTGCTGCCCCGCCGCGGCGTGGAGGTCGGCGGCTCGGTGCGGCTCGACGGGCAGGAGCTCGTCGGCGCGCCGGACCGGACGCTGCGCGGGCTGCGCGGGGCGGACATGGCGATGGTGTTCCAGGACCCGCTGTCCTCGCTGAACCCCACCGTGCCGATCGGCACCCAGGTGACCGAGGTACTGCTCGAGCACCGGGAGCTGTCGCGCAAGGACGCCACCGCGCAGGCGACCGACCTGCTCGACCGCGTCGGCATCCCCGACCCGGCCCGCCGGCTCAAGGAGTACCCGCACCAGCTCTCCGGCGGCATGCGGCAGCGGGCGCTCATCGCCATGGCGCTGGCCTGCCGGCCGCGGCTGCTCATCGCCGACGAGCCGACGACGGCCCTCGACGTGACCATCCAGGCGCAGATCCTCGAGCTGCTGCGGGAGCTGGTCGTCGACTCCGGGACGGCGCTGGTGATGATCACCCACGACCTCGGCGTGGTCGCCGGCCTCTGCGACCGGGTGCACGTCATGTACTCCGGCCGGATCATCGAGTCCGCCGACCGGCACGAGCTGTTCGCCCGGCCCCGCCAGCCCTACACCGGCGGGCTGCTGGCCTCGGTGCCGCGCCTCGACGGCGTGCGGGGCGCGCCGCTGCACCCGATCCGCGGGTCGGCCCGGGACGTGATCCCGTGGGCCGAGGGCTGCGCCTTCGCGCCGCGCTGCGACCACGCGCAGGACGACTGTCTCACCGAGGTCGCCGGCAGCACCGTCCCGCTCGAGTACGACGGGCCCGGCCGCGAGCTGCGCTGCCGCCACCCGCTCGAGTACCCGAGGTCCCCCGCGGGGGCCACTGCCGCCGGAGCCGCCCGATGACCGCCGACCCGCTGCTGCGCGTCGAGGGCCTGCAGGTCCACTTCCCGATCAAGCGGGGTGTGTTCGTCGACCGGACGGTCGGGCACGTGCGCGCCGTCGACGGCGTCGACCTCGCCGTCGACCGGGGGTCGACCTACGGCCTGGTCGGCGAGTCCGGCTGCGGGAAGTCGACGCTGGGCCGCGCGGTGCTGCGGCTGGTCGAGCCGACCGCCGGGCAGGTGTGGTTCGACGGCACCGACGTCGCCTCGCTGTCCGGCGAGCCGCTGCGCAGGATGCGGCGGCGCATGCAGATGGTGTTCCAGGACCCGCTGGGCAGCCTCGACCCGCGGCAGGACGTGGAGTCGCTGCTGTCCGAGCCGCTGCACGCGCACGGCCTCGGCGGCGGCAGGGCGGGCATCGCCGAGCGGGTGCGCACGCTGCTCGACGCCGTCGGCCTGCCCAGCGCCGCGCTGCGCCGCTACCCGCACGAGTTCTCCGGCGGGCAGCGGCAGCGCATCGGCATCGCCCGGGCGGTCGCGCTCGAGCCCGACCTGCTCATCGCCGACGAGCCGGTGTCGGCCCTCGACGTCAGCGTGCAGGCGCAGGTGCTCAACCTGCTCGAGGAGCTGCAGGAGCGGCTCGGGCTGACCTACCTGGTCATCGCGCACGACCTCGCCGTCGTCCGGCACATCAGCGACGTCGTCGGCGTCATGTACCTCGGGTCGCTGGTGGAGCAGGCGCCGGCCGACGTCCTCTACGAGCAGCCGCTGCACCCCTACACGCGGGCGCTGATGAGCGCCGTGCCGGTGCCCGACCCCGTCGTGGAGGAGAACCGCGAGCGCATCCTGCTGGCCGGCGACCTGCCCTCCCCGGCGAACCCGCCCAGCGGCTGCCGGTTCCACACCCGCTGCCCCTGGCGGCAGGAGACCCGGTGCGACGACGAGGCGCCCGTGCTGCGCGAGCTCGGCACCGGGCACCTGGTCAGCTGCCACTGGGCGGAGGAGATCCGCGACGGCGTCCTCACCCCGCGCAGCGCGGAGGAGGTCGCCGCCACGATGGGCGTCTCGATCCGGGCGACGGGCGTGGAGAACCCGGAGAGCGACGCGCTGGTCCAGGGCCTCGACGCCCCGATCGAGCGGCGTTAGCGCTCCACCACGACGTCGTCGCCGCGGCGCAGCGCGCGGCGGACCCGCAGCCGCAGCACCCTGGCGTAGCCGCGGACGAACTGGGTGTAGCCCGGGGTGGGGCCGTGGTAGCCGAGGAAGCCGCGCGGGCCCGCGACCATCTCGCCGGTGCGCACGTCGTAGCGGGCCCCGTGCCACGGGCAGACCAGGCAGCCGTCCGCGTCAATGCCGCCCTTCGACACGTCGGCCAGCTGGTGGCGGCAGCGCCGGGAGACGGCGAAGTACTCCCCGTCGCGGTTGCCGACCGCCCAGTTGCCCGCGCGGCGCACCGCCCCGGAGGGCAGCTGGCTGGCGGGGATGCGGTCGTCGTCGCTCACGGGTCCTCCTCGGGCCGGGTCTGGGCTGACCGTCCCCTACCCGGTCGTGCGCGTCCTACCCGGCCGGGCTGCCCCGGCGGCGCGGCCGACCTAGGGTCGGTCCCGTGCGCCGGCTGATGGGGGTCCTCGCCGTCGCGGCGGTGCTGCTGCTCGCCGGGGGCGGCCCGGCCCTGGCGGAGGTGCCGTTCCGCGCGCCGCAGGAGGTGACCGACCTTGTCGGCGCGCTCGGCGGCGACACCGACCGGGTGCAGCGGGCCGTCGACGAGCGGCAGGCCGAGGACGGCACCCAGGTGTTCGTCGTCTACGTGTCCTCCTTCGACGGGCTGGAGTCCGGTGAGTGGGCCCGGCGGACGGCGGGGCTGTCGGGCCTGGGCCGCACCGACGTGCTGCTCGCCGTGGCGGTGGACGACCGGCAGTACGGCTACTGGGTCGACGACGCCTTCCCCCAGGACACCGCCGGGATCGACGCCTTCCTCGCCGCCGACGTCGAGCCGGAGCTGGCCGCCGACGACTGGGCCGGCGCGGCGGTCGCCTTCGCCGGCGGGATCGGCGAGGGAGCCTCGACGTCCACGTCGTCCACGTCGTCCACGTCGTCCTCGTCGGGGTCCTCGGGCTCGGGCGCCACCACGGCCGCGGTGGTCGGCGGCATCGCCGTCCTCGGGGGCGGGGCGTACCTGGTGGCGCGCTCGCGGCGCCGGCGGCGGGAGGCGCAGCCCCCGCCGACGCGGCGGCTGGAGCGGCCCGACCCCTACGCCGGCGTCCCCACCGAGGAGCTGCAGGGCCGGGCCAGTGCCGCGCTGCTCGAGCTCGACGAGGCGGTGAAGACCTCCCAGCTCGACCTGGACTTCGCGCGGCTGCAGTACGGCGAGGCCGCCGTCGCGGGGTTCGGCGAGGCGCTGGCGCAGTCGCGGCAGGAGCTCACCCGCGCCTTCACGCTGCGCCAGCAGCTCGACGACGAGGTGGCCGAGGACGAGCCGACCCGGCGCGCGCTGGTGACCGGGATCCTGCAGCTGACCTCGGCCGCCGACGAGCGGCTCGACGCGCAGGCGGAGGCCTTCGCCGAGCTGCGCGACCTCGAGCGCACCGCGCCGCAGGTGCTCGAGGGGCTGGCGCCGCGGGTCACCGCGCTGCACGGCCGGCTGCCGCAGGACGAGGAGCGGGCGGCCCGGCTGCAGCGCCGCTACGCCCCCTCGGCGCTCGCGCCGGTGGCCGGCAACCTCGACCAGGCCCGCGCGCGGCTGGCCGCCGCCGAGCAGGAGGTCGCCGAGGCCCGCGCCGCGCTGGACGCCGGCCGGCCGGGCGAGGCCGTGGGCGACCTGCGCGCCGCGGAGGACGCGCTCGCGCAGGTGGGCACCCTGCTCGACGCCGTCGGCCGGCTCGAGCGGGACCTCGAGGACGCCGCCGCACGCCTCCCGGCAGTGCGCGCGGAGACCGAGGAGGACCT
Source organism: Geodermatophilus dictyosporus (assembly GCF_900115505.1). Lineage (GTDB taxonomy): Bacteria > Actinomycetota > Actinomycetes > Mycobacteriales > Geodermatophilaceae > Geodermatophilus > Geodermatophilus dictyosporus. The sequence continues at coordinate 260,953 of NZ_FOWQ01000003.1, forward strand.
CGCCGAGGCCCGGGCGCTGGTGGCCGCCGGGGACGCCCGCGGGCTGCGGCCGCAGATCGCCCGTGCCGAGGCCGCCCTGGCCGCCGCGGACGAGGCGATGGCCGCCGGCGGCGGCACCCTCCCCGACCCGCTGGCCGCGCTCCGCCGCCTGGAGGAGGCGGGCCTGGCGCTGGAGCAGGCGCTGACCGTGGCCCGGGACGCGCAGACCCGCGCACGGCGGGCCGCGGCCGCGCTCGACCAGACGCTGCTGCGCGCCCGCTCCACGGTGGCCGCGGCGGCCGACTTCGTCGCCACCCGGCGCGGGGCGGTCGGGCCCGAGGCGCGCACCCGGCTCGCCGAGGCCCAGCGCCACCTCGACGTCGCCGCCGGCACCGGCCGCACCGACCCCGAGGGCGCGCTGCGCGAGGCCCAGCTGGCCGACCAGCTGGCCCAGCAGGCGCTGCAGCTCGCGCAGGACGACGTCGCCACCTGGTCCGGCGGCTACGGCGGCGGCGGGTACGGCGGCGGGTACGGGAGTGGGTACGGACCGGGCTACGCGCCCGGCTACGGCGGCCGCGGGGGCGTGGACCTCGGCAGCCTCGTGCTCGGCGGCATCCTGGCCGGCGGCATGCGCGGGGGGATCAGCGGTGGCGGCGGTCTCGGCGGCGGTCTCGGCGGCGGTCTCGGCGGCGGCTTCGGCGGTGGCGGCCGGCCGCGGGGTGGCGGGTTCGGCGGCTCGCGCAGCCGCGGGCGCTCCGGCGGCGGCCGCTTCTGACGCGGGTGCCCCGCGACGACCAGGTGACCTGATCGTCGCGCGTCCTCCCCGACGGTGGGCGGTGGGGGAGGACGCGTTGCGGTGGGGGAGGACGCGCACACCGCGTGCCGAGGGCTGGGAACCGTCGGTGCCGGGTGGGACGGTGCTCCCCCCGACACCGAGGAGGCACCATGCCCACCCGCGACACCCCCTGGCCCGACGGCACGCCCTGCTGGATCGACTACGGCGCCTCCGACCTCCCCGCGGCCAAGGCCTTCTACGGCGAGCTGCTCGGCTGGGACTGGACGGCCGACAGCCCCGAGTTCGGCGGGTACGTCAACGCGCTCAGGAACGGCCGGCAGGCCGCCGGTCTCGGCCCGCTGATGGACCCGGGCGCCTCGCCCTCGTGGACGACGTACTTCGCGACCAGCGACGCGGCGGCCACCTGCGACCGCATCCGCGCGGCCGGCGGCACCGTCGTCGTCGAGCCGATGGAGGTCGGGCCGATGGGCACGATGGTCGTGGCCCGCGACCCGCAGGGCAACCAGTTCGGCCTGTGGCAGGCCGGCACCCACACCGGCGTGCAGGTGTACGGCGAGCCCGGCTCGCTGGTGTGGAACGACGCCGCGGTCGACGACCCCGCCGCCGCGCGCGAGTTCTACGCCGCGGTCTTCGACTTCACCTACGAGGAGGTCCCGGGGGCCGAGGGCTACACCACCTTCGCGACCGCCGACCGGCCGCTGGGCGGGCTCGGCGGCACCAGCCCGGGCGTGCCCACGGGGTGGGCCACCTGCTTCGGCGTCGCCTCCACCGACGACACCGTCGCCGCGGTCGAGGCCGCCGGCGGCAAGGTCACCATGGCCCCGATGGACACCGAGTTCGGCCGGTTCGCCGTCCTCACCGATCCGTGGGGCGCGGTCCTCACGGTGATGCAGGAGCCTTCGGCGGCCTGAGCGGCGGCCCGGGCCGGCGCGCGGGGACGCGCCGGCCGGGGCCGGTCACCCGGACAGCTGGCCGTAGGTGTGCGTGGGCGCGAACCGGACGACGAGCCGCCGGTCGGCGACCATCGCCCGCCGGTAGTCGTCCCAGTCCTCGTGCTCGCCGGAGACACCGCGGTAGTAGGCGACGAGCTCGTCGACCGTGGCGTCGTGCGGGTCGGCGGCCACCGGGGTGAGCTCGGCGGTGCCCTCGACGGCCACCCAGGACCAGAAGTCCGGCGACGACACGTGCAGGGTCACCCGCGGGTCGGCCAGCAGGTTGCGGGTCTTGGCGCGGTCGGCGGTCACCGACACCCGGAACAGCCGCTGCGCCGGGTCGTAGGCGTAGCCGACGTTGGACAGCTGCGGGCGGCCGTCGCGTTTGACCGTGGCCAGCACCCCCCAGCGGTGCTCGGCGAGGAAGGCGAGGTGCCGGTCGTCGGCGGTCACCGGACCCGCCCCCGGGCCTTGAGCGGCACCGGCGGCAGGGCCGGGGCGAGCTGGCGGTCGCCCTCGTACCCCTCGACGGCGCCGAAGCGGGTGTCCTCGGCGTTCCACTGCTCGGCGTAGGACGCGATCTCCTCACCCGAGCGGCCGACGAAGTTCCACCACATGACCAGGCGCTCCTCGAACGGCTCGCCGCCGAGCAGCAGCAGCTTCGTGGCCGCCTCGGTCCGGATCCGCACCGACCGGCGGCCGGTGCCGAGGTAGACCATCGCGCCGTGGGCCAGGGGTGCGCCCTCGACGTCGGCCCCGCCGGAGGCGCCGAGCAGGGCGTGCTCGAAGTCCGGCTCCAGCGGCAGCTCGACGTCGGTGCCGGCGGCCAGGTCCAGGTCGACGCCGAGGATCGGCGTGTGCGCCGTCCCCGGCGACGTCGCCCCGCCGAAGGACCCCATCAGCACGGTGGCGGTGACGCCGTCGGAGTCGAACCCCGGCAGTGCGGCGTGGTGCTCGAAGGCGGGCGCGGTGTCGCGCGCGGAGTCGGGCAGCGCCACCCAGAGCTGGGCTCCGTGCAGGTACCGGGGGTGGGGCACCGGCGACTGCTCCGAGTGCGCGATGCCGTGCCCGGCGGTCATCAGCGCCAGCTGCCCGGGCCCGAAGGTGACGTCGCTGCCCAGGGAGTCGTGGTGGTGCACGGTGCCCTGCAGCAGCCAGGACACCGTCTGCAGCCCGGTGTGCGGGTGCGGCGAGACCTGCATGCCCGGGCCGTCGGCGACGTCGTCGGGGCCGTAGTGGTCGACGAAGGCCCAGGCGCCGACCATCCGCCGGCCGAGCGTGGGCAGCAGCCGGCGGACCACCGTGCCCTCGCCCAGCGGCACCTGCTTGCCGGGCAGCAGGTCGAGGGCGGGGCCCGCGGTCGTGTCGGCCAGGCCGCCGACCTCGCGCGGCGCGGGGCGGGGTTCGGTGTTGCTCATGGCGCGGGCCTCCAGGGGGCGCGGCGGGTCATCGGGGTTCGGGTGCGTCCGGGCAGCGCAGCGCCGCCAGGTCCCAGCCGGCGCGCCGGGCGCCGGCGGCGTAGGCGCTCTCCAGGAAGTCCAGGACGGTGGCGCGCGGGTCGGCCGCCGTCCGCACGTCCTCGTAGGGCAGCAGCGCGAGGTGGGCGCCGCGGCTGTCGATCCAGCGGGCAGCGGCCGGCCGCAGCGGCTCCTCGGCCAGGCCCGCGGGCTCCGGGGCGGTGTAGGAGTAGAACGCGGGCTCCGGGACCCGCTCGTCGCCGAACCAGAACCCCGCGCTGATCACCTCGTGCGAGTAGGCCTCGCGGGTGACCGGGTCGACCGCCTCCGGCTGCTCCACCCGCCGGTCGGAGAAGCGGGTGACGGCGAGGTCGAAGGTGTGCCAGAAGTGGTGCACCGGGCTGGTCTTGGCGTAGCTGCGGCCGGCGAACTCCTCGAGCACCTGGGCCACCTGGCCGAGCACCACCCAGTAGCGGGTGACCGCGGCACGGTCGTAGGCGGCGTGCTGCTCGTCCTCGGCGAACGGCGTGCGGTCAGCCAGGTCGAACGGGACGGGCAGCTCGACGGTCGAGGGCAGGCCGAGCCCCGACAGGGTGTCGAGCAGCTGCCGGTAGAACGCCGCCACGCTCAGGCCGGGCAGCGGGAACGACGCCCGCCGTCCGTCGTCCACCGACACCTCCAGCCGGTGGTCGACCAGGTCGAGGTCGACGGCGAAGACGGGGTCGAAGCCCATCGGCCGGGTGGTCAGGCCCCGGCCGGTGAGGTGGAGCGGGACGTGCCACCAATGGTTGCGCCGCGGGGCGTTGGCCAGCCGCAGCTTGCCGAGGACCTGCAGGAAGCGGTGCAGGGTGTCCTTGGTGTCGGACCACTCGGCCAGCGGGACGGGCGGGAAGACGGGCACGGCGGCTCCTGGCGTCGCAGATCGGCTGGCGGCCAGCATGCAGTCCCCGGCGGCGGCGCGGAAGCCGCCACCGGGGGCTGCACTCACCGGTCGGCGCTCACCGGTCGGTGCTCACTGCCCGGTCTCGCCGCGCACGGAGTCGTGCGGGACCCGCAGGGCGGGGACGCTGCCGAGGCGGCCGGCCCGGAAGTCGTCGAAGGCGTCGACGACCTCCTGCCGGGTGTTCATCACGAACGGCCCGTACATGGCGATCGGCTCGCGGATCGGCCGCCCGCCGAGGACGACGACGTCGAGGGCCGGGCTCCGCGCCTCCTGGTGCACCGCGCCGCGCACGGTCACGGTGTCGCCCGGGCCGAGGACGGCGAGCTGGCCGGTGCGCACGGGCGCGGCGTCGATGCCGACCGCGCCGGCGCCGGAGAGCACGTAGACCAGGGCGTTGAACGACGGGTCCCAGGGCAGGTCGAGCGTCGCGCCGGGGGAGACGGTGGCGTGCACCATGGCCATCGGCGTGTACGTCGAGCCCGGGCCGCGGTGCCCGGCGACGTCGCCGGCGATCACCCGCAGGAACGCGCCGGCGTCCGCGCTGGCCAGCAGCACCGACGCGTCGGCGCGCAGGTCCTGGTAGCGCGGCTCCACCCACTTCTGCGCCCGCGGCAGGTTCACCCACAGCTGCAGGCCGTGGAACAGCCCGCCACTGGCCACCAGGTGCTCCGGCGGCCGCTCGACGTGCAGCACGCCACCGCCGGCGGTCATCCACTGCGTGTCGCCGTTGCTGATCGTGCCGCCCCCGCCGTGGGAGTCGGCGTGCTCGAAGGTGCCGTCGATGATGTAGGTGACGGTCTCGAAGCCGCGGTGCGGGTGCCAGGAGGTGCCCTTCGGTTCACCCGGCGCGTACTCGACCTCGCCCATCTGGTCCATGTGCAGGAACGGGTCGAGGTCGTGCAGGTCGACCCCGGCGAAGGCGCGGCGCACCGGGAAGCCCTCGCCCTCGAAGCCCGACGGCGCGGTGGTCACCGAGCGGGTGCGGCGCCGGACGGTGCGCGGCGCCGGCAGCGGCACGCGGGGGAGGGTGGTGGTGTCCTCGACGGTCACGGCAGGCATGCCGGCCTCCTCGGTTGAGAGCTCAACTAGTGGCGACTGTAGCGCCGGAGGAGGCGCCTGTCTTCCCGACGCCGTTTGGCGTCCCGCCGATCCGGTCAGGCACCGGCCGTGGACGACGCCCGACGCCGCACGGGCTGCCCGAAGCGGATGGTCTTCGGGCCCTGCGGAGGCGTCCGCGACGACGGTCGCTGCGAGGTCGCCGAGCACCGCTGCGTCTTCCTCGACGACCCCGCCCCGCACTGGGACGCACCCGCGCCGGCGCCGGCGCCACCGAGACCGGGCAGCCTGCTCGACCGCGCCCGCACCCGGCCGGTCGTGCTCACCGACCTCACCGTGGCGCCCTACGACCCCGCCTCCCTGCGGCGGGTGGTGGCGGTGCTGGCCCCGGTGTCCAACGGGCTGCTGGTCGGCGAGCACGCGAACCGGCCCGACCTGCCCCCCACGCTGTTCGCCGCCGAGGTGCTCGACGCCGGCGGCCGGCCCTGGACGACGCTCGCGTGCCGCGACCGCAACCGCGTCGTCCTCGAGCAGGAGCTGGCGGGCCTGGCCGCCGTCGGCGTCGACGGCGTCCTGTGCGTGACCGGCGATGCCCGCGGCCCGGGCGTGCGCCCCGGCGTCACCCAGGTCTTCGACCTCGACGGCACACGCCTGGCGGCGCTGGCCGCGGCCGCCGGGCTGACCGTCGCCGTCCCCGAGTCCCCCGACGCCCCGCCGGCGCCCCGGCGCCCGGCCCGGGTGGCGGACAAGCAGCGGGCGGGCGCCCAGGTGTGCGTCCTCAACCACGTCCGCACGCCGGCCGGCGTGGCGGCCTTCGTCGCGGCGGCACGTCGGGCCGGGGCGACGCTGCCGTTCGTCGCCGCGGTCGCCGTCTACACCGACGAGCGCTCGGCGCGCGTGCTCCAGCGCTTCCCCGGCCTGCACGTCGACGACGCCGCGGTCGAGCGGGTGCTCGCCGCGCCCGACCCCCGCGAGGCCGGGATCGCGGCCGCGGTGGCGGAGGCGCGGGCGCTGCTGGCCGTGCCCGGGGTCGTGGGGGTCAACCTCTCCGGCCTGGCCTCGGACGGTGGCGAGGACGCCGGTGCGCGGGTCAAGGCGGAGGTCGCCGCCGCGATCGGGGAGGGGACGTGAGCGAGCTGGAGAGCGAGGCGATGGAGGCCGAGTTCGGCACCGTCGCCGGCTGGACCGAGGAGGCCGTGCGGGCGCTGGGTGCCGGGCACGCGATCCCGGCCGGGTGCCGTGGCAGCGGCAGCGAGGGGGCGCTGCGCTGGCTGGCCGACCGGCTGGCGCTGACCGCGGGCAGTCGGGTGCTCGACGACGGCGCCGGCGTCGGTGGCCCCGCCGGGTGGCTGGCCGCCGACCGCGGCGTCCGCCCCGTCTGCGCCGAGCCGATGCACGCCGCGGCGCGCGCGGCACACCGGCTCTTCGGTCTCCCGTCGGTGGCCGCGCTCGCGCAACGGCTGCCCTTCGGCGACGGCGCGTTCGACGCGGCCTGGTGCCTCGGGGTGCTGTGCACGACGTCGGACAAGGCCGGGGCGCTGGCCGAGCTGCGGCGGGTGCTCCCCGACGGTGGCCGGCTGGGCCTGCTGGTCTTCGTGGCCGACCGCCCGCTGCCGCCGCCGCTGCCCGAGGGCAACGACTTCCCGTCCGAGGCGGAGCTGCGGCGGCTCCTGGCCGCGGCCGGACTGCGGCTGCGCGAGACCGCGACCGCCGACCTCCGCGACAGCCCGCCGGAGTGGGACGCGCGCGCCGACGCGGTGGACGCCGAGGTGGCCCGCCGGCACCGGGACGACCCGCGCTGGCGGGAGGCGCAGGAGCAGGCCGGCCGGGTGGCCAGGCTGCTCTCCGGTGGGGCGCTGCGGCCGTGGCTCGGGGTCGCCGAGGCGGGCTGACCCGGTCGCCGGCGGTCAGGAGGCGCGGTGGGCCGGGCCGTCGAGGGCGCCGAGGCCGTCGCCCGCGGCGGCGGGCGGCCCGTGCTCGGCGATGAGCGCGAGGTTCGCGACCTCGGCGTCGTCGAGGTGGACCGCGTCGAGCGGGTCGGTGGTGTCGAGCATCCGCGTCTCGTGCCCGCGGCCGACGACGAGCACGACGTCGGCACGCCCGGCGGCGCGGACCGCGGCGAGGATGGCCGCCCGCCGGTCGGGGACCGTGCGCACCGCCGCGGCCGCGCCGAGCAGGCCGACCCGGAGCTCGGCCATGATCGCCAGGGGGTCCTCGCCGTGGCTGCCCTCGTTGGTCAGCCACACGACGTCGGCCGCGCGGGCCGACCCGCCCAGGCCCTGCCGCTTGTAGCGGTCGCGCCGGCCGCGCGCGCCGAGGACCAGGTGCACGCGACCGCCGGGCCGGCAGAGGTCGTGCGCCGTGCCGATCGCGGCGGCCAGGGCCTGCGGGGTGTGCGCGTAGTCCACGACGACCAGCGGCCGCCCGCCGCCGCCCAGCACGGTGTTGCGCCCGCGGGGCGGTGCCACCGCGGCCAGCCCGGCGGCGATCCGCGGCGCCGGTACCCCGAGCACCCGGCCGGTGGCCCACGCGGCGGCCAGGTTGGTCACGTGCACCCGCCCCACCAGGGGGCTGCGCACCCGGTGCCCGCCGGTGTCGTCGGCCAGCAGGACCTCGGTGCCCGCGACGCCGGTGCGCCACCCGAGCACCCGGACGTCGGCGTCCGCGGCCGAGCCCACGCGGGTCACCGGCACCGGCGCCTGGTCGGCCAGCCGGCGCCCCCACGGGTCGTCGACGACGACCACGCCGGCCGAGGACCGGTCCCGCTCGAACAGCCGCGCCTTGCTGGCCCAGTACTGCTCGACGGTGCCGTGGTGGTCGAGGTGGTCCTCCTCGAAGCCGGTGAAGACGGCGACGTCGAAGGCCAGCGCGTCCATGCGGCCCATGTCGAGCGCGATCGAGGAGGCCTCCACCACTGCCCGCCGGGCGCCGGCGTCGACCATCCAGCGCAGCAGCTCGTGCAGCTCCGGGGCCTCGGGGGTGGTCAGCGACGTGCTGCGCGAGCGCCCGCCGACCGTGGCGCCCAGGGTGCCCACGACCCCGGTGCGCGCGCCCGCCGCCTCCAGGGCGCCGCGCACCAGCGTGCTCGTCGTCGTCTTGCCGTTGCTGCCGGTGACACCGACCAGCCGCAGCGCCCGGGCCGGGTCGCCGGCCAGGAGGGCGCCGAGCGGGCCGAGCAGCGCGCGCACCGAGGGGACCAGCAACTGGGGGACGGCCGGGTCGACCGGCCGGTCGACCAGCAGCGCGGCCGCGCCGGCCCGCGCGGCCGCCGCGGCGTAGCGGTGCCCGTCGCTGGCGGCGCCTCGGACGCAGGCGAACAGCGACCCCGGGACGACGCGGCGCGAGTCGGTCACCAGGCCGCGGACGGTCAGGCCGGCGTCGCCGCCCACGCGCGTGACGGCGCCCCCGGGGACGGTGCGGGCACGGCGTTCCACCTCCGACCAGGGGACCGCGGGGAGCACCCGGCCGACGCTAGGTGCGCCCGGGACACCGCGCAGATCGGGACGGCACGATCTGGTGGCGCGCCGCCCTTCCCGTGTCCGTCGTCACGGACCGGTCACTCAGCGCAGCAGGCGGGCCACGCCGGTCGGGCCCTCGTCGGTCTCCTCGGCCGGGAGCACCTCGGTCCGCTCGGCCAGCCGGGGCCGCCACGCCGCGGGTGCGGACGCCAGCCACGCGGCGCCGGCGTCGGTCAGCCGGCCGTCGGAGCGCAGCGGGGCCCACCCGCGCAGGAAGCGCAGCCCCTCGGCGGCGGTGACCAGCGTCCGGGCCACCCCGCGGCCGCGGTAGACCGGCGCGACGGTCACCGCGTCGACCAGCCCGGAGCGGGTCCACCAGCGCACCTCGCCGATCCGGTCGGCCGGGCGGACGCCGGCGGCGGCCAGCTCGTGCGGGCCGACCAGCGCACCGGGGGAGAACGCCGTGCCGCGGTAGGCCAGCAGCGAGGTCGCGGGCAGCGCGCTCGAGGCGTGGTGCAGCTCGGCGAACCACATCGGCGGGCACCGGTCGGCCAGCTCCTCGGCGACCTCGATCCGGGTCACCCGTCCGTCGGCGGCGCGGTGGCGGACGTCGACCGCCCACCCGGCGGGGCGGCGGCCACGGGCGTCGACGGCGGTCATGTCCACCGGGGTCCCGTCGGGGAAGCGGTCGGAGTTCACCGCGACGAGCGAGTACTCGACGGGGCCGGGGCCGCGGCGCAGCAGCCGCGCCCACCACAGGGTCCCCGTCGGCGGGGGGTCGGCGGGCAGCGGCGGGACCGCCCTCAGGTGCGGCCCGGCCGGCGCCGGGACCGTCCTGCGGTGGATCGCCGCGTCGTGAGCCGTCGTGCCGCGGGCCGTCGTGCCGCGGGCCGTCGTGGCGCGGGCCGTCGTGCCGCGGGCCGTCGTGCCGTGGGCCGTCGTGTCGTGGGCCGCCGCCGTGGTGCTCATGGGTCCTCCGCTCCTCCGCCCCCGTGCTCCCGGGGAGTGCTGCCCCCGACTCTCCGGGCGGCACTTGCGGCCTCCTTGCGGTCCACTAGCGGGAGCGGGCAGCCGGCCGCCGCAGCGCGGACGCGGGCGGCGATACTGGGGACCCTCATGACCCGGACCCGACGGTGAGCGCGCCGCTGAACCTGCTCAACCTCGAGCGGGTCACCAAGTCCCACGGCACCACCGTGCTGCTGGACGACGTCTCCCTGGGCGTCGCGGCCGGCGAGCGGATCGGCGTCGTCGGGCGCAACGGCAGCGGCAAGTCCACGCTGCTCGGCGTCCTCACCGGCCGCGAGGAGCCCGACAGCGGGCGGGTGACGCAGCGCGGCGACCTCGCCGTCGGCGTCCTCGACCAGTCCGGCACGCTGCCGCCCGGGACGACCGTGCGCGACGTCGTCCTGCCGGCGTCGCTGTTCGCCGCCGAGCACGAGTGGGCCGCCGACCCGGCGGTCCGCAGCGTGCTGTCCGGTCTGGAGCTCGACCGGCTGGGCCTGGACAGCCCGGTGGCGCCGATGTCGGGCGGCGAGCGGCGCCGCGTCGCGCTGGCCGCGCAGCTCATCCGCCCGCTGGACCTGCTGGTCCTCGACGAGCCGACCAACCACCTCGACGTCGAGGGCGTGGCGTGGCTGGCCGACTTCGTCCGGCGGCGGGTCGGCGCGCTGGTCGTCGTCACCCACGACCGGTGGTTCCTCGACGAGGTGTGCACGCAGACCTGGGAGGTCACCGGCGGCGCGGTGCACGCCTACGAGGGCGGCTACGCGGCCTACACGCTGGCCCGCGCCGAGCGGGCGCGGGTGGCGGCGGCCACCGAGGAACGGCGGCTCAACCTGGTGCGCAAGGAGCTGGCCTGGCTGCGCCGCGGCCCGCCGGCGCGCACGAGCAAGCCGCGCTTCCGCATCGAGGCGGCCGAGGCGCTCATCGCCGACGAGCCGCCGCCGCGCGAGACCATGGCGCTCAAGGGCTTCGCCGCCCGCCGGCTCGGGCGGACCGTCTACGACGTCGAGGACGTCGACTACTCGGTGCCCACCGACACCGGCCCGCGGACCCTCTTCGGCGACCTCACCTGGCACGTCGGGCCCGGTGACCGCATCGGCGTCGTCGGGGTCAACGGCGCGGGGAAGACGTCGCTGCTGCGGCTGCTGGTCGGCGAGGCCGAGCCCGACCGCGGCCGCGTGGTGCGCGGCCAGACGGTGGCGCCGGCGTACCTGTCGCAGCACGTGACCGAGCTGCCGGCGCGGCTGCGGGTGCTCGAGGCGGTGCAGGAGATCGCCCGCGTCGCGCGCATCGGCGGGCAGGAGATCTCGGCGTCGTCCCTGGCCGAGCGGTTCGGCTTCCCGGCGTCGCGGCAGTGGACGCCGGTCGGCGACCTCTCCGGCGGCGAGCGACGGCGGCTGCAGCTGCTGCGGCTGCTGATGGCGGAGCCCAACGTGCTGCTGCTCGACGAGCCGACCAACGACCTCGACATCGACACCCTCACGCAGCTCGAGGACCTGCTCGACTCCTTCCCCGGCGCGGTGCTCGTGGTCAGCCACGACCGGTACTTCGTCGACCGGGTGTGCGACTCGGTCGTGGCCCTCATGGGCGACGGCTCGCTGGCCGCACTGCCCGGCGGTGTCGAGGAGTACCTGCAGCGGCGGGCCGCCGGGGAGGCCGCGCTGTCCTCGGCGGCCGCCGGGCCGGTCCCGGCCGCGGCCCCTGCGCCCGCCGGACCCTCGGCCGCCGAGGTGCGTGCCGCCCGCAAGGAGGCCGCCCGCCTGGAGCGCCGGCTGGAGAGGCTCGGCGCCGAGGAGGAGCGGCTGCACGCCGACCTCGCCGCCGCGGCCACCGACCACGGGCGCGTGCTCGAGCTCGACGGCCGGCTGCGGGAGCTGCTCGCCGAGAAGGAGCAGGTCGAGACCGACTGGCTGGCCGCCGCGGAGCTCGCCGAGGGCTGAGCCCCGGGGAGTCCCGGCCCGGCCGGCGGCGGTCGCGGAGGCCGACGGGAGCGGCCCGGTCGCGCCCGACCGGTAGGCTGGGGCCACCGCCGGCCGTCGTCGACCGACGTCTGTGGTCCCCGAGCCGCCTCCGACTCCCGGGAGACCCGTGACCGCACTGCTGTCCCTCCACCTGCTGGCCGCGCTGCTGGCACCTCTCCTCGTGCGGTGGTGGGGCAGGCAGGCATTCCTCGTCCTGGCGCTGGCACCGGGCGCCGGCTTCGTCTGGACGGTGCTGCAGCTGCGCACGGTCCTGGCCGGCGACGACGTCCGCGAGACCGTGCCGTGGATCCCCGCCCTCGACCTCGACGTCGCGCTGCGCCTGGACGCGCTGGCGCTCACCTTCGCCGCGCTGGTCACCGGCGTCGGCGCCCTGGTCTTCGTCTACTGCGCCCGCTACTTCGGGCCCGACGACGAGGGCACCGGCCGCTTCGCCGGCACCCTGACCGCCTTCGCCGGGTCGATGCTCGGCCTCGTCCTCGCCGACGACCTGCTGCTGCTCTACGTGTTCTGGGAGCTCACCACCGTCTTCTCGTTCCTGCTCATCGGTGGGTCGGGACGGCGGCTGGCCGCGCGGCGGGCGGCGTCGCAGGCGCTGGTCCTCACCACCGCGGGCGGGCTGGCGATGCTCGTCGGGCTCATCGTCATCGGGCAGGCCAGCGGCTCCTTCCGGCTGTCGGAGGTCGTCGCCGACCCGGGCAGCGGCACCGCCGTGGTGTGGGGCGCGGTCCTGGTCCTGGCGGGGGCGGTCACCAAGTCCGCGCTGGTCCCGTTCCACTTCTGGCTGCCGGCGGCCATGGAGGCGCCCACGCCGGTCAGCGCGTACCTGCACGCCGCGGCGATGGTGAAGGCCGGCGTCTACCTGGTCGCCCGGCTGGCGCCGGGCCTGGCCGACGTCCCCGGCTGGCGGCCGCTCGTGCTCGGCCTCGGCGTGGCGACCATGCTCGTCGGCGGCTACCGCGCGCTGCGCCAGAAGGACCTCAAGCTGCTGCTCGCCTTCGGCACGGTCAGCCAGCTGGGCTTCCTCGTCACGCTGGTCGGCGCCGGCAGTCGCGAGCTGGCCGCGGCAGGGCTGGTCATGACGCTGGCGCACGCGCTGTTCAAGTCCACGCTGTTCCTCACCGTCGGCGTCATCGACCACGCCACCGGCACCCGCGACCTGACCCGCCTCTCGGGTCTGGGCCGGCGGCTGCCGGTGCTGGCCGTCGCGGGCACCGCCGCTGCGGCGTCCATGGCCGGCCTGCCGCCGCTCCTGGGCTTCGTCGGCAAGGAGGCGGCGTTCACCGCCCTGCTCGACGGCGGGCTGCCCGACCGCACCGCCGCGCTCGCCGTCCTGGTCGGGCTGGTGGCCGGCTCGGTGCTCACCGCCGCCTACACCGCCCGTTTCGTGTGGGGCGCGTTCGCCCGCAAGCCCGGCAGCGGGGACACCGAGGTCGGGCACGCGCCCGAGCCGCTGTTCCTGGCCGCCCCCGTGGTGCTGGCGCTCACCGGGCTGGTCCTCGGGCCGGCCAGCCCGCTGCTCGACGGGCTGGTCGCCGCCCACGCCGACACGCTGCCGCTGCTCGCCCCCGAGGTGGAGCACCTGGCGCTGTGGCACGGCTGGCAACCGGCGCTGGCGCTCTCCGCCCTCACCGTCGCCGGCGGTGCGGTGCTGTTCGTCCTCCGCGTGCCGGTCCAGCGGCTGCAGCGGCGGACGGCCGTCGGCGCCTCGGCCGACGAGGGCTACTGGAACGTCCTGCAGGGCGTCGACCGGCTCTCCGTGCTGGTCACCGGCACCACCCAGCGCGGGTCGCTGCCGGCCTACCTCGGCACCATCCTGGTCGCCGTCCTGGCGCTGCCCGGGGTGCTGCTGCTGACCCGCGCGCCCTGGCCGGGGGAGTGGCGGGCCTGGGACACCCCGGTGCAGGCCGTCGTCGGCGTCGTCGTGGTGACCGCCGGGGCACTCACCCTCCGGATCCGCCAGCGGCTCTCGGCGGTGCTGGTCGTCGGGGTCACCGGCTACGGCATCGCCGTCGTCTTCGCGCTGCAGGGCGCCCCCGACCTGGCGCTCACCCAGTTCCTCGTCGAGACGCTGACCCTGGTGGTCTTCGTCCTGGTCCTGCGCAAGCTGCCCAAGGACATCACCGAGCGGCACCGGCCCCGGGAGCGCGCCGTCCGCGGGGTGATCGCCGTCGCGGTCGGCGCCTTCATGGCCGCGGTCGGGGCCGTCGCGCTGTCCGCCCGCACCGCCGTGCCGGTGTCGGAGGGCTGGCCCGGGCCGGCGTACGACTTCGGCGGCGGCAAGAACGTCGTCAACGTGACCCTGGTCGACATCCGCGCCTGGGACACCCTCGGGGAGGTCTCCCTGCTGGTCGTCGCCGCCACCGGCGTGGCCAGCCTGGTCTTCCTGCGCCGCCGCACCGGCGGGGTGGACCGCGCCCCCCGCACCGAGCTCGCGCAGCAGCGCCGGCGGGCCCGCCGGGCGCCGCGGGACCGCTGGCTGGCCGCCACCGCGACGCTCGACCCGGCCCGCCGCTCGGTGGTGCTCGAGGTCGTGACCCGGCTGCTCTTCCACACGATCACGGTCTTCTCGCTGTACCTGGTGTTCTCCGGGCACAACGAGCCCGGCGGCGGCTTCGCCGGCGGCCTGGTGGCGGGCCTCGCACTGGTGCTGCGCTACCTGGCCGGCGGGCGCTACGAGCTCGGTGAGGCCGCGCCGGTCGCTCCCGGTCTGCTGCTGGGCAGCGGGCTGCTGTTCGCCGGGGCCACCGGCGTCGTCGGCCTGGCGCTCGGTGCCGGGGTCCTGCAGACGGCGGTCCTCGAGACCACGCTGCCGGTGCTCGGCGACGTCAAGCTCGTGACCTCGCTGTTCTTCGACGTCGGCGTCTACCTGATCGTCGTCGGGCTGGTGCTCGACGTGCTGCGCAGCCTCGGGGCGGAGCTCGACCGCCAGGAGGACCAGGAGGACCCCGTCGAGCTCGACCCCGGGGAGATGGTGCTGCGGTGACCCCCACGATCGTGCTGCCGCTGATGGTCGGCGGCCTCTACGCGGCAGGGGTGTACCTGCTGCTCGACCGCAGCCTCACCCGCGTGCTGCTGGGGTTCCTGCTGCTGGGCAACGCGACGAACCTGCTGCTGCTGTCCGCCGGCGGGCCCGCCGGGCTGGCGCCGATCCTCGGCTACTCCGACGCCGAGGAGATCAACGACCCGCTGCCGCAGGCGCTCATCCTCACCGCGATCGTCATCACCTTCGGCGTCGCGGCGTTCGTGCTGGCGATCATCCACCGCTCCTGGCGCCTGGTGCGCGAGGAGGTCGTGGGCACCGACGAGGAGGACCGCCGCGTGGCCGCCCGGCGGGCTCCCGACGCCGACGAGCTGGACCCGGACGACCTGGCCCCCGACGACCGCATCGCCGGGCACGCCGACAGCCTGGCCGGGGACGCCGAGGAGCTGGCCGACGACGTCGACCTGCCCGCGGGGAGCAGCCGGTGACCGAGGTCCTCGCCCCGCTGCCGGTGCTGCTCCCGCTCCTCGGGGCCGCGGGCGCCCTGCTGGTCAGCGGCCACCCGGCGTTCCAGCGCAGCCTGAGCACGGTGGTGCTCGTCGCGGTGCTGGCCGTGTCGGTGGCGCTGCTGCTCACCGCCGACGCCGAGGGCGCGAGCTCGGTCTCGGTCGGCGGCTGGCCGGTGCCGCTGGGCATCGTGCTCGTCGTCGACCGGCTCTCGGCGCTGATGCTGGTGGTCGCCTCCACCGTCGCGCTCGGCGTCCTCGTCTTCGCCGTGGGCCAAGGCTCTGCCGACGGGGACGAGGGCACCCCCGTGTCGATCTTCCACCCGACGTTCCTGGTGCTGGTCGCGGGCGTGAGCAACGCCTTCCTCGCCGGCGACCTGTTCAACCTCTACGTCGGCTTCGAGATCCTGCTGATGGCCTCCTACGTGCTGCTCACCCTGGGCGGGACGGCGGCGCGCATCCGCGGCGGCATCACCTACGTCGTGGTCAGCCTGACCAGCTCGCTGCTGTTCCTGGCCGCGATCGGGCTGGTCTACGCCGCGACCGGCACCGTGAACATGGCTCAGCTCGGGGTGCGACTGGGCGAGCTGCCCGAGGGCACCCAGGTGCTGCTGCAGTCGATGCTGCTCATCGCCTTCGGCATCAAGGCCGCCGTCTTCCCGCTCTCGGCCTGGCTGCCCGACAGCTACCCGACCGCGCCCGCCCCGGTCACCGCCGTCTTCGCCGGCCTGCTCACCAAGGTCGGCGTCTACGCCATCATCCGCACCCAGACGCTGCTGTTCCCCGGCGGCGCGCTCGACGACCTGCTCATGTGGGCGGCGCTGGCCACGATGCTCATCGGCATCCTGGGTGCGGTCGCGCAAAGCGACCTGCGCCGGATGCTGTCGTTCACCCTGGTCAGCCACATCGGCTACATGGTGTTCGGCATCGCCCTCGGGACGGCGGCCGGCCTGGCCGGCGCGGTCTTCTACGTCGCCCACCACATCGCCATCCAGACGACGCTGTTCCTGGTCGCGGGCCTGGTCGAGCGCCAGGGCGGGACGACGTCGGTGCACCGGCTCGGCGGCCTGGCGCGGCGGTCCCCGCTGCTGGCCGTGCTGTTCTTCGTGCCCGCGATGAACCTCGCCGGCATCCCGCCACTGTCGGGCTTCATCGGCAAGCTCGGCCTGCTGCAGGCCGGGGTCGCCGAGGGCAGCGTGCTGGCCTTCGCGCTGGTCGGCGGCGGGGTGGTCACCAGCCTGCTCACCCTGCTCGCCGTCGCCCGCGTCTGGACGCGCGCCTTCTGGCGGCCCCCGAGCCAGTCCCCGGCCGACGACACCGCCGCGGCGGCGGCGATGGACGCCGGGGCCGGCCGGACCGGAGCGGGCGGCGGCGACGGCGAGGGGTCCCCGGACGGTCGGCCGCGCACCGCGCTGCAGGACGCCTGGCGTCGGCACACGGCCGTGGCGACGGCGTCCGAGCCCGACCTGCCGCCGGCGGCGGGGGCGGTCCGGGCGCTGCGCCCGCTGCCCCGGACGATGGTGGGGGCCACGGTCGCGCTGGTCGCGCTCACCGTCGCCCTCACCGGGCTGGCCGGCCCGCTGTACGGCCTGGCCGACCGCGCCGCGACGGACCTCGTCGACCGCACGCCCTACCTCACCTCGGTGTTCGGGACGGGGGAGATCCGGTGACCGTCGAGCCCGCGGCGACCCGGCTGCGGCACCAGGTCCCGCTGATGGCCTGGCTGGTCCTGGTCTGGATGCTGCTCTGGGGCTCCTGGTCGTGGGCGAACCTGCTCTCCGGCCTGCTCGTCGCGCTCACCGTGCTCACCCTGCTGCCGCTGCCGCACGTGATCGACGGCACCCGGGTGCGGCCGGTGCCGCTGCTGGTCTTCCTCGGCCACTTCGTCGTCGACCTGTTCACCTCCGGTGCCGAGGTCGCCTGGCAGGCCCTGCGCCCGGGCGGGGTGGACCGCACGGCGATCGTGCGGGTGCAGCTGCGCGCCGACTCCGACCTGCTCCTCACGATGGTCGCCGAGGCGACCTCGCTCGTGCCGGGCTCCCTCGTGCTCGACCTGGACCGGGAGCACCGGGTGATGACGCTGCACCTGCTGCCCGTGCGCGACCTCGAGGACGTGGAGCGCAAGAAGGCCCACGTGCTGGTGGTGGAGCGGCGCCTGGTCCGGGCGTTCGGGTCGGCCGCGGACCTCGCCGCCCTCGACACCCACCGGGGAGAGGGGGTGCCGACGCCGTGACGGTCGTGGAAGCCACGCTGTACGCGCTCATCGGCGGGGGAGCGCTGCTGGCCCTCGTCCGGCTGGCGCGCGGGCCCTCGCTGCTGGACCGGGTCGTCGCGACCGACACGCTGCTGGTCATCATCTCGGCCGGACTGGCGGTACACGCCGCGCTCGTGCAGGACCCGACCCTGCTGCCGGTGCTGGTCGTCGTGGCGCTGCTCGCCTTCGTCGGGTCGGTCGCCGTCGCCCGCTACGTCGGCGGGATGCTGCTGCGCTCGCACACCGGGGACGGCCGTGACGTCGGCCTGCCGGTCGCGGCCGAGGAACGGGAGGCCTCGCCGTGACGGCGCTCGCCGACGTCGTGGCGTACGCCTGCCTGCTGGCCGGCGCCGCGCTCTGCCTCACCGCCGGGCTGGGCCTGGTGCGCTTCCCCGACGTGCTCTCGCGGATGCACGCCGGCACCAAGCCGCAGGTGCTCGGCGTCCTGCTGGTCATGGTGGGGGCCGCCATCCGGCTCGACGGCTGGGCGAACGCCTGGATGCTGCTCCTCGTGGCGGCCTTCCAGCTGCTGACCGCCCCGGTGAGCGCACACCTGGTCAGCCGGGTGGCCTACCGCCGCAGGCACGTGCGCCGGGACCTGCTGCTGGTCGACGAGCTCGGCGGCGCCGGCCACCAGGACGAGGCGTACCGGGGCGACGAGCCCGGCGACGCCCCGCCCGAGCGTCCCGACCTCCGGCCGGGCGGCTGAGGCCGGGGTGGCGCCGCACGCCGCCCCGGCTGCTCGCCCGGAGGATCAGCCGCGGTGGGCGCGGTTGACCGCGGACACCACCGCGCGCAGCGAGGCGCTGACGATGTTGGGGTCGATCCCGACGCCCCACAGCACCCGGTCGCCGACGGCGCACTCGACGTAGGCCGCGGCGCGCGCGTCCCCGCCGGCGCTGAGCGCGTGCTCGGCGTAGTCCAGGACGCGGACGTCGACGTCGAGGGTCTTGAGCGCGTCGACGAAGGCCGCGATCGGGCCGTTGCCGCGGCCCTGCACGCTGACCGGGACGCCGTCGTCCACCAGCTCCACGACCATCTCGTCGAGGGAGTCGCCGTGGGTGGTGTGCCGGTGGCCGGCGAGGGCGAAGCGGCCCCACGGGGCGTCGGGGTCGGGCAGGTACTCGCTGCTGAAGGCGGCCCACATCTGCCCGGCGGTGACCTCGCCGCCCTCGTCGTCCGTGTGCCGCTGGATGACCGCGCTGAACTCGATCTGCAGCCGGCGCGGCAGGTCGAGGTGGTTCTCGGTCTTCATGATGTAGGCGACGCCGCCCTTGCCGGACTGGCTGTTGACCCGGATGACCGCCTCGTAGCTGCGGCCGACGTCCTTGGGGTCGATCGGCAGGTAGGGGACCGCCCACGGCATCTCGTCGACGGGCTTCCCCGCGGCCTGCGCGTCGGCCGCCAGGGCGGTGAAGCCCTTGTTGATCGCGTCCTGGTGGGAGCCGGAGAAGGCGGTGTAGACCAGGTCGCCGCCGTAGGGGTGCCGCTCGTGCACGCCGAGCTGGTTGCAGTACTCGACGGTGCGGCGGATCTCGTCGATGTCGGAGAAGTCGATCTGCGGGTCGATGCCCTGGCTGAACAGGTTCAGGCCCAGGGTGACCAGGTCGACGTTGCCGGTGCGCTCGCCGTTGCCGAACAGGCAGCCCTCGATGCGGTCGGCGCCGGCGCGGTGGCCGAGCTCGGCGGCGGCGACGGCGGTACCCCGGTCGTTGTGCGGGTGCAGGGACAGGACGACGGCGTCGCGGCGGCCCAGGTTGCGGTGCACCCACTCGATCTGGTCGGCGTAGACGGTGGGCTCGGCCATCTCGACCGTCGCCGGCAGGTTGATGATCGTCGGCCGGTCGGGGGTGGGCTCCCAGACGTCGGTGACCGCGTTGCAGATCTCGACGGCGAAGTCCAGCTCGGTGCCGGTGAAGGACTCCGGGCTGTACTGGTAGCGGATCTCGGTGTCGCCCATCTGCTCGGCCAGCTTGCGCACGAGCTGGGCGCCGTGGACGGCGATGTCGACGATGCCGGCGCGGTCGGAGCCGAAGACCACCCGCCGCTGCAGCGTGGACGTCGAGTTGTAGAGGTGGACGATCGCCTGCCGGGCGCCGCGCAGCGACTCGAAGGTGCGCTCGATGAGCTCGTCGCGGGCCTGGGTCAGCACCTGGATGGTGACGTCGTCGGGTACCAGGTCGTCCTCGACGAGCTGGCGGACGAAGTCGTAGTCGGTCTGGCTCGCGGCCGGGAAGCCGACCTCGATCTCCTTGTAGCCCATCCGGACCAGCAGCTCGAACATCCGCCGCTTGCGGTCGGGGGTCATCGGGTCGATCAGCGCCTGGTTGCCGTCACGCAGGTCGACGGCGCACCAGCGCGGGGCCGCGGTGGTGACCCGCTCCGGCCAGGTGCGGTCGGGCAGGTCGACCGGCTGGAAGGGCGCGTAGCGGTGGACCGGCATCCGGGACGGACGCTGGGGGTTGCGGGCGTGCGGGTGCTGCGGGGTGCTCACGGGGGACTCGACTCCTCTGGCGCGGGCTGGACTGTCGCTCCTGGGGGCGGTCAGCAGGCGCCGGGGACGCGCTCACGTCGCGGCTGGACTCCGCGGCGAGGGGGCCGACCTAGGAGAGGGCCTCGCCGCGGCGGGTAAGCAGGAGGCTGCCGCGCACGACGACCACGGTAGCAGCGGGTCAGCTCAGGTCACAGCCACAGGCGCAGTCCCCGGCGTGCCTCGGCGGCCCCGACCGGTCGTCGAGCTCGTCGCACGCGGGTGGGCACGAGCAGTCGAAGCCGAGGGCGGCCGGCGCGAGCTCCCCGGCGTCGAGGCGCCGCCGGCGCTCCTCCTCCCGGGCCTGCCGGGCCGCGGCCCGCCGCGCCGCCGCCCGTTCGGCCAGGCCGTCCCCAGGCTGCGGTCGCTGGTGGTCGGGCGGGGTCCCGCGCAGCCTCCGGACGTCGTCGCGGTGCCGGCGGTCCCGGGTGAAGGTGTAGGTGACCGGCGGCCGGTCGTACCGGTGCGGGCCGTGCCACCAGCCCTCGTCGCCGTGCCGGGTGTCGAGGTGGGCGGGGTAGCGCCGCCCGACCTCGTCCCGGACGGCGTCCGCGTCCATCGGCGCGACCTCGGTGCCCTCGGCGTCCACCAGCACGAGCCGCAGTCCCGCTACTCGCGCCAAGCGGGCGAGGCGACGGGCGTCCAGTCCCCGCGTGCCGGCCTCGGCAGCCGCGATGGTCGGCTGCGGCACCCCGCTGACGGCGGCGAGGTCACGCTGGGACAGGTCTGCGACGCGCCGGATGCGGCGCAGCAGCCCGGCCAGGTCGTCGGTGTCTGACACGCGGCGAGCCTGTCGGGATTGCCTCCCCGCCAGCCAGGCCACGTCCGCACCTGGGGACGGTCGTGCTCTGCCCACAACTGCGTTCAGAGCACGAAGGCGGCCGGTGGTAGGGGTCCGAGCGATCTCGTGCTCTGCACACGTGGGTGGTCAGAGCACGACCCGGCTCGGGAGGAGGTGGTCGGTCCGGCTCCGGGGAGGAGGAGCTCAGAAGTCACCGCGGAGGCGCAGGCGCAGGGGGCGGCCGTCCGGGTCCTCGACCAGGCGGTAGACCGGGGTGGCCCAGAGGCGGGTGACCCGCGACAGCTTCTCGGGACGGTGGTGGCGCAGCCGCCCGCGGGGGCGCGGGCCGCGGCGGCCGCCGTCGTGCCAGGCGTCCAGCTCGTCGGCGGCGGCCTCGAGCGTCGCCACGAACGCGGCGGGGTCGACCAGGTCGCCGTCCTCGCTGCCGTCGGCGGCCCGGTCGGTGTGCTCACGCCCCAGTGCCAGCCGCAGGTCGCGGGCGAAGGTGCGTGCGCCGTCGCCGGCACCGGAGGGGTCGCGTGGCTCTCGGGGGTCGAGCGTGGTGTCGAGGACGGCGCTGGACAGCTCGCTGTCGTGCGTCCACGAGCGGCGGTTGAAGTTGTCGCTGCCGACGCTGGCCCACACGTCGTCGACCACGCAGACCTTCGCGTGCACGTACACCGGTGTGCCCTCGTGGTTCTCGACGTCGTACACGTGCACCCGGTCCTGCCCGGCCCGGCGGCACATCTCGATCGCCTGCCAGCGCCCCACGTACTGCGGCCGCTCGACGAAGGCGCCCTCCTGGTCGGGGACGCGGGGGACCACGACCACCAGGTGCAGGTCCGGGTGGGCGGCCAGGGCCTCGGCGAACAGCCGCGCCACCTCGCCCGACCACATGTACTGGTCCTCCAGGTACACCAGCCGGCGCGCCCGCTTGATCGCCTTGGAGTACCCCCGGGCCACCGACCGCTCGCCCTGCGGCGCGAACCGGTAGGGCGGGCGCATGGCCGGGTAGGTCCGCAGGTTCTGCACCACGTGCGGCCCGGCCGGCGGCGGCGGCGGCAGCTGCGGCGGCAGCGGGTCGCCCTCCAGCCGGGCGTGGTGCAGCTTGTCCCGGATCCACGCGATCGGGTGGTCGGTGTCGGGGCTGTTGGGGTCATCCCAGCGCTCGCGGAACACCGTGTCGAGCACCTGCACCGCCGGCCCGCGCAGTTCCAGCTGGACGTCGTGCCACGGCGGCGTCGGCCCGTAGGCCGAGGACATCGCCACCGCCTGGGGGTCGCCGCGGTGGCCGGCGTCGTCCCGGCGGCTGTGGCACAGGTCGATGCCGCCGACGAAGGCGACGTCCTTCGTCGGGTCCTGGTCGTGCCGGCAGACGACGAACTTCTGGTGGTGGCTGCCCAGCCGGCGCACCCGCTGGTCGAGGATCACCTCACCGCCACCGTGCTCGACCTCGCGGTCCAGCGCGCGGTTCTCCTCCTTGGAGAACGACGCCGCGTCCAGGTGGGAGCGCCACACCAGGCCGCGGACGGTCACCCCGCGGCGCACCGCCTCGGTGAGCAGCTGCGCCACCGTCGGCCCGCCGGGGCGCAGCAGCTGGTCGGGGTCGCCGCGCCAGTCGGTGAAGAACAGGTGGTCGCCCTCGTCGAGCACCTCGACGCACTCGACGAGCCGGTCGAAGTAGGCGGTCCCGTGCAGCAGCGGGACGGCGAGGTTGCCCTCGGTGTAGGCGGGCAGGTCGGTCGCCGGGTTCCCCCGTTCCTCGGCGCTGAGCAGCCAGTCCTCGGGGTCGGTCACCGCATGATCACATCGCGCGCGGCGGGGCGACGCAACGGGGCGGGACCGGACGTGAGCACGGCTTCCCGACCGCCCATCGGTAGCCTCATGCCCCGTGGCCCTCGTCGTGCAAAAGTACGGTGGCTCCTCCGTGGCCTCCGCCGCCCACGTCAAGCGCGTCGCGGAGCGCATCGTCGCGGAGAAGGAGGCCGGCAACGACGTCGTCGTGGTCGTCTCCGCGATGGGTGACACCACCGACGAGCTGCTCGACCAGGCCAGCCAGATCACCGACGAGCCGCCCGGCCGCGAGCTCGACATGCTGCTCACGGCGGGCGAGCGGATCTCCATGGCCCTGCTGGCCATCGCGATCAGCACCCACGGCTACGAGGCCCGGTCGTTCACCGGCTCGCAGGCCGGGGTGATCACCACCTCCAGCCACGGCAAGGCGCGGATCATCGACGTCACGCCCGGCCGGCTGCGCTCGGCGCTCGACGAGGGCTCCATCGTCATCGTCGCGGGCTTCCAGGGCGTCAGCCAGGACACCAAGGACATCACCACGCTCGGCCGCGGCGGCTCGGACACCACCGCCGTCGCCGTCGCCGCGGCGCTGCGGGCCGACGTCTGCGAGATCTACACCGACGTCGACGGGGTCTTCACCGCCGACCCGCGGATCGTGCCCAACGCGCGGCGGCTCGAGACGGTCACCTACGAGGAGATGCTCGAGCTGGCCGCCTCCGGCGCGAAGGTGCTCATGCTGCGCTGCGTCGAGTACGCCCGCCGCTACGGCATCCCCGTGCACGTCCGCAGCTCCTACTCACAGCTCCCCGGCACCGTCGTGACCGGCTCGATGGAGGACCTCAGCGTGGAACAGGCGATCATCACCGGCGTCGCGCACGACCGCAGCGAGGGCAAGATCACCGTGTACGGCGTCCCGGACCGCCCGGGCGAGGCCGCGCAGCTCTTCCGCGTGCTCGCCGACGCCGAGATCAACATCGACATGATCGTGCAGAACGTCTCGGCCGAGGCCAGCAAGCTCGCCGACATCTCCTTCACGCTGCCCAAGAGCGACGGCCCGACGGCCATCGCGGCGCTGGAGAAGGTCAAGCACACCGTCGGCTACACCGACGTCCGCTTCGACCAGCACATCGGCAAGGTCAGCCTGGTCGGCGCGGGGATGCGCAGCCACCCCGGCGTGTCGGCCCGCTTCTTCGGCGCCCTGGCCGACGCCGGGGTCAACCTGGAGCTGATCAGCACCTCCGAGATCCGCATCTCGGTGGTCTGCCGCGACACCGACGTGGACGTCGCCGTCCGCGCCGTGCACGACGCCTTCGACCTGGGCACCGAGGAGGCCGAGGCCGTGGTCTACGGAGGGACCGGACGATGACCAGCACGAGTGGCGAGGGCCTGCGGGTCGGGATCGTCGGCGCGACCGGCCAGGTCGGCGCCGTGGTGCGGCGGCTGCTCGCCGACCGGCGCTTCCCGCTGGCCGAGCTGCGCTTCTTCGCCAGCGCCCGCTCCGCCGGCAGCACCCTGCCCTGGGCCGACGGCGAGATCACCGTCGAGGACGCCGCCACCGCCGACCCGGCCGGCCTCGACATCGCGATCTTCTCCGCCGGCGCGTCGACCTCCCGGGCACAGGCCCCGCGCTTCGCCGCCGCGGGCGTCACGGTGATCGACAACAGCTCCGCCTGGCGGCGCGACCCCGACGTCCCCCTGGTCGTCAGCGAGGTCAACCCACAGGCCCTCGACACCATCCCGAAGGGGATCGTCGCCAACCCGAACTGCACCACGATGGCCGCGATGCCGGTGCTGCGGCCACTGCACGACGAGGCCGGGCTGGTCCGCATCGTGGCCAGCACCTACCAGGCCGTCTCGGGCAGCGGCATCGCCGGCGTCGAGGAGCTCGACTCCCAGGTCAGGGCGGTCGTCGACAAGGCCGCCGAGCTCACCCACGACGGCGCGGCCGTGGCCTTCCCCGAGCCGCAGAAGTACGTGCGGCCGATCGCCTTCAACGTGCTGCCGATGGCCGGCTCGGTGGTCGACGACGGCTCGTTCGAGACCGACGAGGAGCAGAAGCTCCGCAACGAGAGCCGCAAGATCCTCGGCATCCCCGACCTGCGGGTCTCGGGCACCTGCGTGCGGGTGCCGGTCTTCACCGGGCACTCGCTCTCGCTCAACGTCGAGTTCGCCCGGCCGCTGTCGGTCGAGCGGGCCACCGAGCTGCTGTCGGCCGCGCCCGGCGTGCAGCTCACCGACGTGCCGACCCCGCTGCAGGCGGCCGGCCAGGACCCCAGCTACGTCGGCCGCGTCCGGCAGGACCCCGGTGTCGACGACGGCCGCGGGCTGGCGCTGTTCGTCAGCAACGACAACCTGCGCAAGGGCGCCGCGCTCAACACGGTGCAGATCGCCGAACTGCTGCTCGAGCGGCGCCGCTAGAGCCCGCGACGGCGGCCCGGTGCGCAGCGCGACCCGCCCCCGGGCCGGCGCGCTTCGGGTCGCCGCACGGGCGGCGGTCGTGCTGGCACTGGTCGGGCTCGCCGCCGTCGTCTCGGTGGTGGTGCCCAACGACCCCTGGCACGACTTCTTCGACCTGCGGGTCTACCGCGGCGCGGTCGCCTCGTGGCTCGAGGGCCGGCCGCTCTACGACTACACCTACGGCCGCAGCCCCTACGGGTTCACCTACCCGCCGTTCGCCGCACTGCTGGTGGCGCCGATGGCGCTGCTGCCCGCCGCCGCCGTGGCGACCGGGCACACGCTGCTCAACGTCGCCGTCCTGACCGGGCTGACGTGGTGGCTGGTCACCCCCCTGGCCCGGCGGCACGGCTGGCCGCTGCCGTTCGCCTGGCTGGCCGCGGTGCCGGTGCTGTTCGTGCTCGAGCCGGTGCGGGAGACCATCGGCTACGGGCAGGTCAACCTGCTGCTCGCCGCGCTGGTGCTCGCCGACGTCGCGGCGCTGCGCCGGGGCTCCCGCTGGGCCGGGGTGGGCACCGGCCTGGCCGCGGCGGTGAAGCTGACCCCCGGCCTCTTCGTGGTGTACCTGCTGCTCACCGGACGGCGGCGGGCGGCCGGGGTCGCCACGGCCACGGCGGCGGCGGCCACCCTGCTGGCGTTCGCGGTGGCGCCGGCGACGTCGTGGCGGTTCTGGACGCAGACGCTGTGGCAGACCGAGCGCGTCGGCCGGCTGGACAAGACCTCCAACCAGTCGCTGCTGGGCGGCCTGGCCCGGCTCACCGACCCGGCCGACCCGCCGCGGCTGGTCTGGCTGCTGGCCGCCGTCGTCGTCCTGGTCGCCGTGGTGGCCCGCGCGGTGCGGGCGGGGCGGGCCGGTGACGACCTGGCCGGGGTCGCCCTCACCGGACTGGCGGCGTGCCTGGTCAGCCCGATCTCCTGGTCGCACCACTTCGTCTGGCTGGTGCCGGCGCTCGTCGTCCTCGTCGACGTCGCCGCCGGCACCCCGGCCGCCCCGGGCCGGTGGCAGGCCCGCGCCCGCGTCGCGGCCGGGACGCTGGCCGCGGTCACCGCGGTGGCGCTGGCCTCCTCGGCGATCTGGTTCGCCGAGGCCGACCCCGGCCACCACCACGACCTCGGCGTCGCCGGCCTGCTCGTCGAGGACCTGTGGCTGCTGCTGACGCTGGTCGTGGTGGTGGCGCTGCCGGTCAGGGCCGGACGTGCCGCAACGCGAAGGACAGCGCCGTCTCCACCTGCCGGATCGTCTCCTCGATGACCAGGGAGCCGTGGCCGGCGTCGAAGCGGTACACCTCGTGCGGCTTGCCGAGCTCCTGCAGGCGGCCCAGGTAGTTGTCGATCTGCCGGATGGGGCAGCGGGGGTCGTTGGCGCCGGCCACCACGAGCACCGGCGCGGCGACGGCCTCGACGTAGGTGATCGGCGAGGAGCGCACGTAGACGTCGCGCACCTCCTCCGGCGAGCCGCCGAACAGCGCCCGGTCGTAGGCGCGCAGTCCCTCCATCTCGTCCTCGTAGGCGGCCAGGTAGTCGGCCACCGGCACCTCGGCGATGCCCGCGGCCCACCGCTCCGGCTGGGTGCCCAGGCCCAGGAGGGTGAGGAAGCCGCCCCACGAGCCGCCGGTGAGCACCGCCCGCCCCGGGTCGAGGAAGCCCTCGGCGACCAGCGCGTCGTACACCGCGGCGACGTCCTCGAGCTCGGTCAGCCCGGGCCGGCCGGTCAGCGCGTCGCGCCAGGCGCTGCCGTAGCCGGTGGAGCCGCGGTAGTTCACGTGCACGACGGCGTACCCGGCGTCGACGTAGGCCGCGCGCCGGGCGCGGTAGGAGTCGTCGTCGGCGGCCTCCGGGCCGCCGTGCACGAGGAAGGCGGTGGCGTACGGGGCCGGGCCGGCCGGGCGGACGACGAGCGCGTGCACGTCCCCGCCCGGGCCGGGCACCCAGCGGTCCTCCACCGGGTGGGCCGCCGGCGGCTCCTCGCCGGGCGCGGCGAGCACCACGGGCCCGTCGGCGCGGCGGATGACCGGGGGCCGCTCCGACGACGACCAGGCCAGCTCGACCGTGCCGTCGGGCCGGGCGGTGGCCCCGCGGACGACGCCGGTCGGGGTGTCCAGCCGCTCCAGCGTCCCGGTGGCCAGGTCGTAGCGGTACAGCTCGCTGCGGGCGGCGTGGTCGTGGCCGACGAGCAGCGCCCACCCGTCGGGGTACCAGCCGGCGGTCACGTCGCCGGGCAGGTCGAGGACGATCTCGGTCTCGGTGCCGTCGGCGACGTCCCAGACCAGCAGCTCCTCCCGGCCGCGGCGCTCGTGACCGACCAGCAGCCGCCGGTCGCCGGGCAGCGGCGCGAACTCCAGCGCGTGCAGGCCGCGGCCCTCGCCGTCCCACTTCTCGGCCACCACGTCGGGCGCGTCCTCGGTGGTGGTGGCGGTGCGCAGCACCCGCAGCGCCGGGTAGCGGGGGTCGCCGTGCTCGGAGTGCGAGACGACCAGCAGCTCGTCGTCGAGGGTGAGCGCGTCCACCGACGCCGGGTCCGCGTGCCGGTAGACCACCCGCGCGGTGCCGCCCGCGGGCGCCAGCCACAGCTCGCTGCCGTCGTCGGTGGACCGGCCGATCGCCACCAGCGACGAGCCGATCTCCAGGCCCGCCGGGTAGGCCGGCCCGACCTCCGGGACGGCGACCCGGTCCTCGCCGCCGGCGAAGGGCTGCACCATCCAGACGCCGAACTCGTCGCCGTCGGTGTCGGCGAACCACCAGACGTCCTCGCCGTCGGGGGACAGCGTGCCGATCAGCGTGCCGTTGGGCCGGTCGGTGACCTGGCGGTGGGCCTCGGTGGTGCGGTCCCAGGCGTACTGCTCGACGACGCCGCTGACGTCGGAGGCGTAGAGGCTGCGCTGCGGCGCGTGCAGCGCCCAGTCGGGCAGGCTGACGCGTGGCGCGCGGAACCGGGCCTGCCAGCGGGCGGTGACCTCCGGCGGGAGGCTGGCGGTCTCGGAGGCGGCGGGCTCGGCGTTCACCTCCCCATCGTGCCCGCCCTGGTCGGCCTCCCGGTCCGGGGGTCCCAGGCCCTGCCCGGAACGCCTCAGCCCATGACCAGGCCCTCGATCGTGTGCTTCTGGGTTATCGGCGTCAGCTCGTCGACGACGGGGCAGCGCAGGTGGTCGCGCACCCGCTGGGGGAGCTGCGCCCAGTAGTCCCGGGTCACCGCGAGGTCGTGGTGCTCGTCGTTGCCGGCGCCGGGGGCGTCCACGCCGAGGACCAGCACCGGGCGGGAGAGCTGCGAGTGGTTCTCCGTCCCGCGGTGCAGCGTCAGGGCGGAGCGGACCGAGATGTCGCCCATCTGCGGGTACTTGCGGACGGCGAGTGCCTCGTAGCGGCCGTACTCGGACCGCGGCGGGAACATCCCGTGGTCGAAGTCCTCGCCGGTCTCCCACTGCGTGCCCGGGGCGACCTCGAACGGGCCCATGTCCTCCGTCGTGTCGACCGTGGTCACGTTGAACGCGAGCGACGTCAGCCTGTGCTCCTCCCGCGACTCCCGCGGGCTGGGGAAGTCCCGGTGCCAGGGCTGGTCCTTCGCGCCGGGGAAGGGGGTGTCGAAGCCCACCTCGACGATCG
The DNA here is from genome assembly GCF_900115505.1 of Geodermatophilus dictyosporus. Classification (GTDB taxonomy): domain Bacteria; phylum Actinomycetota; class Actinomycetes; order Mycobacteriales; family Geodermatophilaceae; genus Geodermatophilus; species Geodermatophilus dictyosporus. The sequence goes on from NZ_FOWQ01000003.1 coordinate 289,457, forward strand.
TGTAGTCCGGTCCGAGGACGGCCTCGCAGGTCGCCCGCACCCAGGGGTGGTCGACGAGGTCGACGAACCCGCGCAGCGCCTCCGGGTGGATCTCCACGTACCAGCGGTTCGGCCCACGCCCGACGGCGCCGCCCTCCCGGCCGCGGGCCTCCTCGAAGGCGGCGTCCACGTCCTCGCGCAGCTGCTGCACCCAGGCGCGCGGGAAGGCGCCCTTGAGCGCGGTGATGCCGTCGGTGTGGAGCGCCTCGCGGATGGCGGCCCGGTCGATGCCGTCGTCCGTGCGCGCGCCGGGAGCGTCGGTGGGTGCGTCCGTGCTCATGCCGTCTCCCTCGTCCCTGTGGCGTCCGTCACCGTCCATGATGCGACGTCGGCGGCGCCCGGGCCCGTCGTCAGCGGCCTCCGGCGCCCGCCCCGGCCTGCGCCCCGGCCCGACGGCCGGCACCGCGTCGGGCGCGGTCGGCCATCGCCCGGGTGTGCTCGGCGGAGGCGTCGCGGACGTCGCCGATGAGCAGCTCGAGCACGTCCTCCAACGCCACCAGGCCGACGGTCCGCCGCTCGCCCCCGTCGCTCTCCACCACGCCGCCCAGGTGCGCACCCTGCGCGCGCATCTCCGACAGCACCTCGGGCAGCTTCGTGCCCGGCGCCAGCGGAACCAGGGGCGTGACGAGGTCGTCGGCGATCGGCCGGTCGCGCTCGGCGGCCGGAGCGCCGAGCGCGTCCTTGACGTGCACGAAGCCGACCAGGGTGCCGTCGTCGCCCTGCACCGGGTAGCGGCTGAAGCCGTGCTCGGCGACGACGGCCTCCAGCTGCCGCGGCGTGGTCGAGCGCGGCACGGTGACCACGGTGTCCATCGGCAGCACCACGTCCTCGACGGCGTGCTGCTCGAACTGCAGCGCCCCGGCGGCCAGCTCGCTGACCTCGGTGCCGAGCAACCCCTCCCGCCGCGACTGGGTGATCATCGACCGGATCTCACCCTCGTCGAAGCTGGCCGCGACCTCGTCGGTGGGGGTCGCCCCGAACAGCCGCACGAAGACGTTGGCCGTGGTGTTGAAGAACCAGATGACCGGCTTGAGCAGCCGGGTGAAGGCGGCCAGCGCCGGCCCCAGGACGAGCGCCGCCCGGTCGGGACCGGCGATCGTGATGTTCTTCGGCACCATCTCGCCGAGCACCATGTGCAGCACGGTCACGATGGACAGGGCGATGACCAGCGCGATCGGGTGCAGCAGCGCGTCGGGGACGTGCAGGGCGTGCAGCGGGACCTCGATCAGGTGGGCGACGGCGGGTTCACCGACGGCGCCCAGGCCGAGGGAGCACAGCGTGATGCCCAGCTGGGCGCCGGCCATGTTCTGCGAGACGTTGCGCATCGCGGCCAGGGTCTTCACCGCTCGGGGAGCGCCGGTCGCGGCGCGCGGCTCGATCTGGTCGACCCGGGCGGAGACGAGCGCGAACTCCGCGGCGACGAAGAAGGCGTTGCCCAGCAGCAGCGCGACCAGGACCAGCAGGCTGACGACGTCGCTCACGCCGCCGCCACCTTCTGCTCCGCGCGCTGCCGGGCCGACGCCGTCGCCCCGTGCGGCCGGACCACGGTCCGTTCGGCGCGGACCCGGCCGACCCGGCGGCCGTCGAGCGACTCCACGGTCAGCCGTGCCTCCTCGAGCTCCACGGTGTCGCCCTCCTCGGGCAGCCGCTGCAGCCGCTCGGCCAGGAAGCCGGCCAGCGTCTCGTAGCGCCCCTCGGGCACCGCGATGCCGGTCCGCTCGAGCACCTCGTCGGGCCGCAGCAGCCCCGACAGCAGCCAGTGGCCGTCGTCGATGCGGCGCAGCGTGCGCAGCGGGCGGTCGGTCTCGTCGGTGATCTCGCCGACCAGCTCCTCGACGATGTCCTCCAGCGTCACCACCCCGTGCGTGGCGCCCCACTCGTCGACGACCAGGGCGATCTGCAGGCCCTGCTCGCGCAGCAGGTCCACCAGCCGCTCCAGGCGCAGCGACGAGGGGACGGCGAGCACGGGGTCGGCCAGCTCCCCGGCGGTGCGGCGGGAGCGCTCGGCCTCCGGCACCGCAACCGCCCGCTTGACGTGCACCACGCCGGTGACCTCGTCGAGGTCGGAGCCGTAGACGGGGAACCGCGAGTTGCCGGACTCGGTCGCCGCGGTGATGACGTCGGCGGCGGTGGCGCTGGCCCGCAGCGTCCACAGCCGGGTGCGCGGGGTCATGACGTCGGTGGCGAACTTGGCGCGCAGACCCAGGGAGCGCTGCAGCAGCCGGGCGGCGACGGGGGAGAGGTCGCCCTCCTCGGCCGAGCGGCGGGCGACGGCGGCCAGCTCGTCGGCGCCGCGGGCGGAGTCGAGCTCCTCGCGCGGCTCGAAGCCCAGCCGCCGCACGATCGCGTTGGCCAGCCGCTGCAGGGCGTTGAGGAGGACGCCGGTGACCGCGGTGAACGCCCGCATGCCCGGCGCGACGAAGCGGGCGACGCCGAGCGGGTTGGCGATGGCGAGGTTCTTGGGGCCGAGCTCGCCGAGCAGCATCTGCAGCGTGGTGGCCAGTGCCAGCGCCAGGCCGTAGGAGACCGCGGTGACCGCGCCGCCGGGCAGGCCGACCGCCTCCAGCGGGCCGCGCAGCAGCTGGCCGAGGGCGGGCTCGGCGAGGTAGCCGACCACCAGCGTGGTGAGCGTGATGCCCAGCTGGGCCGCCGACAGTTGGGTGGACAGCGACTTGAGCGCCGTCACGACGCCGCCGGCGCCCGCGTCGCCGGCGCGGGCGGCCTCCTCGGCACGCCCGCGGTCGACGGTGGTCAGCGAGAACTCGGCGGCGACGAAGAAGCCGGTGAGTGCGGTGAGCACCACGGCGGCGAGGAGGAGCAACCACTCGGTCATCAGGCTCCCCGGTGCCCGCCACGCGGGTTCCCCAACCGGAACGGGCGATCCTGGCCCGGATACGACTCAGGGGCCGCCCGAAGGCGGCCCCTGATCCGGAGTCGGGGTGACAGGATTTGAACCTGCGGCCTCGTCGTCCCGAACGACGCGCGCTACCAAGCTGCGCCACACCCCGGGGTGCCTCGACCACTGTAGCCGAGCCGCGCCGCCGGCCCGGCGCCGGGTCACGACGGTCGCGCGGTCAGCGTCAGCAGCGTCGCCTCGGGCGGGCAGGCGAAGCGGGCCGGGGCGTAGGGGCTGGTCCCCAGCCCCGCGGAGACGTGCAGCCAGGTGCCGTTCGGGCGGCCGGGCGAGGGCTGCGCCCAGCGGTGCAGCCAGCGGGCGCGGGCCCGGTCGATGCCGCAGTTGGTCACCAGCGCGCCGTAGAGGGGGACGCGCAGCTGCCCGCCGTGGGTGTGCCCGCACAGCAGCAGGTCGTAGCCGTCGCCGGCGAACCGGTCGAGCACCCGGGGCTCGGGGGAGTGCGCCAGGCCGATGCGCAGGTCGGCGGCCGGGTCGGCCGGCCCCTCGACCAGGTCGTAGCGGTCCCGCTCCAGGTGCGAGTCGTCGACGCCGGCGAAGGAGATCCGGCGGCCGGCCACGGTGAGCTCGCCGGTGGCGTTGGTGAGGTCCAGCCAGCCGCGGGCGGTCATCCCGTCGCGCAGGTCGCGCCAGGGCAGCTCCTGGCCGTGCACCCGCTTCCGGCTGCGGGTGAGGTAGTGGACCGGGTTCTTCGGCCGCGGCGCGAAGTAGTCGTTGGACGCCGTCACGAACGCGCCGGGCAGGTCGAGCAGCGGGTCGAGGGCGCGCAGCGTCGGGCCGACGGCGTCCACGCCGGCCAGGTTGTCGCCGGTGTCGACGACGAGGTCGGGCTCGAGCTCGGCCAGCGCGGCCACCCACTGCTGCTTCGACCGCTGGCCGGCGGTCATGTGCAGGTCCGACAGGTGGAGCACGGTGAGCGGCGCGGAGCCGGGTGCCAGCACCGGGACGTCGAAGCGGCGCAGCGTCCACCGCGTGCGCTCGTACAGCGAGGCGTAGGCCAGCGTCGTGGTGCCCGCCGCGACGACGGCCGTGGGCAGCGTGTACCAGCGCACGGCGCCGAGGGTACGGGCCGGGCCGGGGTGCTTGCCCCGTCGTGCCAGGCTGGGGCCGTGTCCGCCCTCAAGGACCGGCTCCGAGCCGACCTGACCAGTGCCATGAAGTCCCGCGACGAGCTGCGCACCGCGACGCTGCGGATGGTGCTCGCCGCGGTCAGCGCGGAGGAGGTCGCCGGCAAGGAGGCCCGGGAGCTCTCCGACGACGAGGTGCTGGCCGTGCTGCGCCGGGAGGGCAAGCGGCGCCGCGAGGCGGCCGAGGCGTTCGGCGCCGCCGGCCGCGCCGAGCAGGCCGACCGGGAGCGTGCCGAGGGCGAGGTCGTGGCCGGCTACCTGCCCGCCCAGCTCGACGACGCCGACCTCGCCGCCCTGGTCGCCGACGTCGTCACCCGCACCGGCGCCACCGGCATGAAGGACATGGGGCGGGTCATGGGTGCGGCCAACGCCGAGGTGGCCGGCCGCGCCGACGGGTCCCGGGTGGCCGCGGAGGTCCGCCGCCAGCTCGGCTGATCAGTTCCCGCGGCCGCCGCCGTTGCCGCCGCCCCAGTTGCCGCGGCCGCCGCCGTCGTCCCCGCCGTCGTCGTCCCCGCCGCCGTTCCCGCCGCCACCGGCCTGCGGAGCCGGGGCCGGGGCCGGCGCCGGGCCCAGCAGCGCCGGGTCGCTCGGCGCGAACGCCGACGTGGGCTTGTCGGCCAGGTAGGGCGCGAAGGCGTTGCGCCAGATGGTGGCCGGCATGTTGCCGCCGTAGCCGCCGACGTCCTGCTGCTGCTTGGGGTTGAACACCATGACGCTGGCGGCGTACTCGGGCATGACCCCGACGAAGGCCACCGAGTCCCGGCCCTGCGAGGTGCCGGTCTTGCCGGCGATCGCGTGGCCCGGGATGGCGGCCCGGGTGCCGGTGCCCTCGGGGCTGGCGGTGTCGCCGACGAGGATGTTGGCCAGCGTGTTGGCGACGTTCGGGGGGATCGCGTTCGGCGTGCAGTTGCCGCCGTCGGTGACCACCGGCTGGCCGTCCTCGCGGGTGAGCGGCTGGCCGGCGCGGTCGAGCACCTGCACCACCGGCACCGGGTCGCACTGGGTGCCCTGCGCGCCGAGCGTGGCGTAGGCGGTGACCAGGTCCAGCGGGCTGGTGGCCTCGGCGCCGAGGGTGAACGACCCGAAGTTGCCGTCGATGATCTCGTCCGCGGAGTTCTGGGTGGGCTGGTCGAAGTTCATGCCCATCCGCTCGGCCATGCGCACCGGGCCCTCGACGCTGCCGAGGCGGTCCTCGAGCGCGAGGAAGTAGGTGTTCGAGGAGCGGACCAGCGCGCCGACCATGTCGAGGGTGTCGGGGTAGTTGCCCACGTTCTGCACGCAGTACATGCCGTTGCCCTGCTCCCGGTCACCGCCACAGGAGGGGCCACGGAACACGCGCGAGGTGTACTGGTTGCCCGGCGTGCTGATCACCGTGCTGGCCGGGATGCCGGCCTCGAGCGCCGCGGCGGCGGTGAACACCTTGTACGTGGACCCGGCGCCCTTGCTGGCCGCCGCGTGCAGCACGACCGACTCGCACTGGGGGTCGGAGCAGCCGAACTGCCGGTTGACGCTCATCGCCAGCACGTCGCCGGTACCCGGGCGGACGGCGGTGAACATGCCGGCGAGCTGGTCGCCCATCGGCAGCGTGTTCAGCACGGCCTGGTCGCCGAGGGCCTGCAGCTGCGGGTCGAGCGTCGTCTGGATGGTCAGCCCGCCGTTGTCCAGCTGCTCCTGGGTGATGCCGAGGACGCCGGTGAGGTAGCCCTGCAGGTAGGCGCAGAAGAAGCCGCCGATGGCGGCGTCGATGCAGCCGTTGGGCGGGTTGATGCCCGGCGCGACCTGCACCGGCTGGGCGGAGATCTCGGTCAGCTCGGCCTCGCTGATGTGGCCGAGGTCGAACATCCGCTGCAGCACCTGGTTGCGGCGGGTCTGCGCGTTCTCCGGGTTGGTGATCGGGTCGTCGTTGGCCGGGCTCTGCACCAGGCCGGCCAGCATCGCCGCCTGCGGCAGGGTGAGGTCGGCGGCGTTGACGCTGAAGTACTTCTGGGCGGCGGCCTGGATGCCGTAGGCGCCCTGCCCGAAGTACACGATGTTGAGGTAGCGGGTGAGGATCTCGTCCTTGGAGTAGGTCTCCTCGAGGGCCAGCGCCAACCGGGCCTCGCGCAGCTTGCGGGAGATGTCCTGCTCGGTGGCGGCCTGCCGCTCCTCGGGGGTGTCGGCGGTCTCCAGCAGCGTCTGCTTGACCAGCTGCTGGGTCAGCGTCGAGCCGCCCTCCTGCACCGAGCCCGCGGCGACGTTGGTGACCGCGGCGCGCAGCGTGCCCTGCACGTCCAGGCCGTTGTGCTGGTAGAAGCGAGCGTCCTCGATGTCGACCAGCGCCTGCTTCACCACGTCGGCGATCTGGTCGGCCGTCGCCACGGTGCGGTTGTTGGCGTAGAAGTTGGTGATCAGCGAGCCGTCGGCCGCGAGCACGCGGGAGTTGCCCGCCGGGGTGGCGTCGGTGAGCTCCACCGGCAGCGCGTCGAGCAGCGAGGCGGAGTTGCGGGCGGCGATCCCGCCCCCGGCGATGGCAGGGGCCAGCACGCCGGCGACGAGGGCGCCGGCGATGACGATCATCAGGGCGAGCTTGGCCAGGACCCTGGCGCGGGCGGGAGTCGACATCACCCGCCAGGGTACGGCGCGCGAAGGCGCCGAGCCCGCGCTCAGGCGCGGCGCGCGGGGAGCACCCGGGTCCGCGGGACACCCGTCGGCGTGTCGCCGTCGGGACCGGTCAGCGCCTCGGCCATCACCCGCAGCCCGTCGAGGTCGTGGACGTCGCCCGCGGCCGCCGGCACCGTCCGCATCCCGACCTCGGGGTGGGCGCTGGTGAACCGGTCGGCCAGCCGCTGCTCCCGGGCGGCCAGCGTCATCCGCTCGGCGTGCACCCGCAGCGCCCCGGCGGCCAGCGCCCCGGCCGGTTCGCCGTCGTCGCCGATCGCCTCGGCGGCGGCCTCGGCCCGGGTGGCCGACAGCGCGGTGCTCGCCGGCGGGTGGGTGCGGTTGAGCACCAGCCCGGCCAGCGGCATGCCCTCGGCCGACAGCCGGTCGACGAAGTAGGACGCCTCGCGCAGTGCGTCGGGCTCGGGCGTGGCGACGACGACGAACCAGGTGCCCGGCCGGCGGAGCAGCTCGTAGGTGGCCGTGGCCCGCTCGCGGAACCCGCCGAACATGGTGTCGAGCGCCGTGACGAAGGCGGAGATGTCGCGCAGCAGCTGGCCGCCGAGGACCTTGCTGATGATCCGGCTGAAGAACAGGAAGCCGGCGCTGGCGAACCGGAACCCGGCCCGGCTCGGCGCGATCAGCAGCCGGATCATCGTGCCGTCGAGGAAGCGGCTCATCCGGTTGGGGGCGTCGAGGAAGTCCAGCGCCGACCGCGACGGCGGGGTGTCGACGACGATGAGGTCCCACCGGTCCCCGGCCCGCAGCTGGCCCAGCTTCTCCATCGCCATGTACTCCTGCGTCCCGGCGAAGGACGACGACAGGGTCTGGTAGAAGGGGTTGGCCAGGATCTGCTCGGCCCGCTCGGGGGTCGAGTGCGCCACGACGATGTCGTCGAACGTGCGCTTCATGTCCAGCATCATCGCGTGCAGCTCGCCGGCGGCCCCCGGGACGTCGACCGGCCGCGGCTCGTTGTCCAGCTCCACCAGGCCGAGCGACTGCGCCAGCCGCCGGGCCGGGTCGATGGTGAGGACGACGACCCGCCGGCCGGCCTCCGCCGCGGCCAGCGCCAGCGCCGCCGACGTCGTCGTCTTGCCGACGCCGCCGGAGCCGCAGCACACCACGATCCGGGTGTCCGGGTCGCCGATCAGCGCGGCGAGGTCCATCGACGGGGCCAGCCGGTCGGCGGCCGTCCGCGCGCCGCGGGCCGGGCGCGCGGACGCCGCGGGCGTCTCCTCCGCCGCGCTCACGAGTCCTCCTCGCTGGTGCTCGTCGGCCGCGTTCGCGGCGCTGCTGTGTCCCTGGGTTCGCTCGCGAGCCCGCTCACGCCGCCACCTCCGCGCCCAGGTGGTCCTCGAGCCGGCCGGCGAGCTCGAACAGGCAGCCGAGGTCGATCGGGGCGGCCAGCATCGGCAGCTCGACGGTCGGCGGGCCCAGCGACTCGACCCGGGCGCGCAGCGCGTCCTGCGCGGCCCAGCGCCGGGCGTGCTCGACGGCCTGGGCGGCCAGGGCGTCGGCCAGCCGGCCGTTGCCGGGCAGCCCGGCGGCCGACAGCCCCGGCGCGAGGTCCTCGCCGGTCAGCCGGCCCTCGGCGGCGCGGGCCAGGCTCTCGGCCGGCAGCACCGGCTCGGTGGCCATGTTGACGATCACCGACCCGACGGGCAGGCCCACCGCGGTGAGCTCGGCGATCGCGTCGGCGGTCTCCTGCACCGGCATGTCCTCGAGCAGGGTGACCAGGTGCACCGCCGTCTGCGGGGAGCGCAGCACCGCCATGACGCCGTCGCTCTGCGTCTTGATCGGGCCGGAGCGGGCCAGGTCGGACATCTCGCCGGTGACGTTGAGGAACCGCGTGATCCGCCCGGTCGGCGGGGCGTCGACGACGACGGCGTCGTAGACCGGCCGGCCGCCCTCGCGGCGGGTGACCGCCTCCTTGACCTTCCCCGTGATCAGCACGTCGCGCAGGCCCGGGGCGATGGTGGTGGCGAAGTCGACGGCGCCCATCTTGCGCAGCGCCCGGCCCGCCCGGCGGAGGTTGTAGAACATCTCGAGGTACTCCAGCAGGGCCTCCTCGACGTCGATCGCGAGGGCCCGGACCTCGCCGCCGCCGCGGGTGACCGCCACCCGGCGCTCCTCGTAGGGCAGCGGCGGGGTGTCGAACAGCTGGGCGATGCCCTGGCGGCCCTCGCACTCGACGAGCAGCACGGTGCGGCCCTCCGCGGCCAGGGCGAGGGCGAGGGCGGCCGCGACCGTCGTCTTGCCGGTGCCGCCCTTCCCGGTGACGACGTGGCAGCGCACGGGCAGGGGGGAGGGGCTCACCCCGACCAGCGTAGGAGGACCGCGTCCTCCCCACCCCTCGCAGGTCCGGGACCGGCCCCGGACCAGGCCCGCCGTCCTGCGCTAGCGTCGTCCCCCATGAGCGAACCGGCCCGCCGCCGCTGGGAGTACGCCACCATCCCGCTGCTGATCCACAACACCAAGGCGATCCTCGACTCCTGGGGCACCGACGGGTGGGAGCTGGTGACGGTGCTGCCCGGTCCGGGCGGCGCCGAGCAGCTGGTCGCCTACCTCAAGCGCCCGGTCGGCTGAGGCGGCCGCGATGACCCAGGCGCAGGGTGCTCCGGCGCCGGCCCAGAGCTGGACCCAGCGGCTGGCCGAGCTCGGGATCCGGCTGCCCCCCGTGGCGGCACCGGTCGCCTCCTACGTGCCCGCGGTGCGCAGCGGCCAGCTGGTGTTCACCTCCGGCCAGCTGCCCTTCGTCGAGGGGGGGCTGCGGCGCACCGGCAAGGTGGGCGGGTCGGTCGACCCCGAGGACGCCGCCGCCGACGCCAAGCTGTGCGCGCTCAACGCGCTGGCCGCCGTCCACGAGCTCGTCGGCCTGGACTCCGTCGCCCGCGTGGTGCGGGTGGTCGGCTACGTGGCCAGCGCCGAGGGGTTCACCGGCCAGCCGCGGGTGGTCAACGGGGCCAGCGAGCTGCTGGGCAAGGTGTTCGGCGAGGCCGGCCGGCACGCCCGCAGCGCCGTCGGCGTCGCCGAGCTGCCGCTGGGCGCCCCCGTCGAGGTCGAGCTCACCGTCGAGCTGCGGTGAGCCCGGAGGTCAGGCCCGCGGCCACGGTGCTGCTGCTGCGCGACGGCGCGGCGGGCCTGGAGGTCCACCTGCTGCGGCGCACCCGCGGCATGCCCTTCGCCGGCGGCATGACCGCCTACCCCGGCGGCGGGGTCGACCCGCGCGACGCCGACGTCGACGTCGCCTGGGCCGGGCCGGAGCCGGCCGTGTGGGCCGCCTCGCTGGGCTGCGACGAGCGACTGGCCCGCGAGCTGGTGTGCGCCGCCGTCCGGGAGACCTTCGAGGAGGCCGGCGTGCTGCTGGCCGGCTCGCCCGACGGCGGCGACGGGGTGGGCGCGATCGTGCCGTCGGTGTCGGGGGACGACTGGGAGGCGCAGCGGCAGGCGCTGCTGAGCCGGGAGCTGTCGCTGGCCGAGCTGCTGGCCTCCCGCGGCCTGGCGCTGCGGGCCGACCTGCTGCGGCCCTTCGCGCACTGGGTGACGCCGCCGGCGGAGAAGCGCCGCTACGACACCCGCTTCTTCGCCGCCGCCCTGCCGGTGGGCCAGGAGGCCCGCGACGTCTCCGGTGAGGCCGACGAGGTCAGCTGGCTGACGCCGGAGGCCGCGCTGACCGAGATGCGCGCCGGCACCCGGCCGATGCTGCCGCCGACGATCCACACCCTCGGCCAGCTCGCTGCGTTCCCCGACGTGGCCTCGGCGCTGGCCGGCAGCCCGCCCGAGCCGCTGAGCCCGATCATGCCGACCTTCACCGAGGAGCCCGACGGCCGCTGGGCCGTGCTGCCCGACGGCACCCGCATCCGCATCGTCGTGCCGCTCCCCTCCTGAGGGACGCCGGTGGCCCGGAACCGTGACGGTTCCGGGCCACCGGCGTTCGGAGCTCGGGTGTCAGCGCGCGCGGCGGCGGAGCCGGTCCTCGTCGAGGACGACGACCGACTTGCCCTGCAGCTGGATCCAGCCGCGGTGCACGAAGTCGGCCAGCGCCTTGTTCACCGTCTCGCGGGAGGCGCCGACCAGCTGGGCCAGCTCCTCCTGGGTGAGGTCGTGCTTGACCCGCAGGCCGTCGGCCTCGCGGCTGCCGAAGCGGTCGGCCATCTGCAGCAGCGCCTTGGCCACGCGGCCGGGGACGTCGGTGAAGATCAGGTCGGCCACCGAGTCGTTGGTGCGCCGCAGCCGGCGGGCCAGCACGCGCAGCAGCTGCTCGCCGATCTCCGGGTGCGCCTCGATCCACGGCCGCAGCACCGACTGCGGCATCTTGGCCAGCCGGACGTCGGTGACCGCGGTGGCGGTGGCGGTGCGCGGGCCCGGGTCGAACACGGACAGCTCGCCGAACTGGTCGGAGGGCCCCATGACGGCGAGCACGTTCTCCCGGCCGTCGGGGGAGCGGCGGGAGAGCTTGATCTTGCCGCTCAGCACGATGTAGAGGCTGTCGCCGGGCTCACCCTCGTTGAAGACGACCCGGCCCCGCGGCAGGGTGATCGTCTCCAGACGGTCGGCGACCGGGTCGACGGCCTCCTCCGAGAGCCCCTGGAAGATCCCGGACTGGGCCAGCACCTCGTCCACCACGTTGTCTCTCCACCCCACCGTCGCTCGACCTGCGGGGCAGCAGCACCCGCATCCGCAGGCAGTCTAGGGGGCTGTGCCGACCGTCACCCCTCCGGCGGGGGGCCTCTGACCCGCGCGGGGGAGGCCGGTGGTGCGGGGAGGAGCTCCTCAGACCAGCGGCTCGGAGCCGCGGCGCACCCGTGACCGGCGACGACGACGCCAGCGGGCCATGGCGCGGCGGATGCCGGAGGCGGCCAACGTGTCCACCTCGCCCGGCGTCGCCGACTCGAGGAACTCGGCCACCTCGCGCGGCGACGTCGGCCGGCGCAGCGGCTCCTCGACGCGCTCCATGACCAGCAGGAAGGCGATGACCATCGGGGGGAAGAGGATGACGATGAGCGCGACCACGTCACCTCCCGGTCCGGTCGCGAGCGGGCACGCCCTGGTGGGGCCCGTACCGCCATGGTGGCACGCGTCCGGCGGTGTCGCCGACGACGCCTACCCTCGACCGCGTGTCCTCGCCGGCCCCCGTGCAGCCCACCGCGCGTCCCGCGGCGCGCCGCGCTCCCGCTCGCCGCCCGGCCGCCGCGCCGTTCGACCCCGACGAGACGCCCCTGGCCCGCACCCGCCGCGCCCGCCGGATGGCGCGCGAGCTGGCGGTCCTGCACCCCGACGCGCACTGCGAGCTGGACTTCACCAACGCCTTCGAGCTGCTGGTGGCCACCGTGCTCTCGGCGCAGACCACCGACAAGACGGTCAACAAGGTCACCCCGGCGCTGTTCGCGCGCTATCCCGACCCGGTGGCGCTGGCCGGGGCCGACCGCGCCGAGGTGGAGGCGATCCTCAAGCCCACCGGCTTCTTCCGCGCCAAGGCCGCCTCGGTGCTCGGCCTGGCCCAGGCGCTGGTCGAGCGGTTCGACGGCGAGGTGCCCGGGCGGATGGCCGACCTCGTCACCCTGCCCGGCGTCGGCCGCAAGACCGCCAACGTCGTCCTCGGCAACGCCTTCGGCGTCCCGGGGCTGACCGTCGACACCCACTTCGGCCGGCTGGTCCGCCGCTTCGGCTGGACCGCCGAGGAGGACCCGGTCAAGGTCGAGGCGGAGATCGCCGAGCTCGTCCCCAAGCGCGACTGGACGATGTTCAGCCACCGCGTGATCTTCCACGGCCGCCGGGTGTGCCACGCCAAGAAGGCGGCCTGTGGCGCCTGCGGGCTGGCCCGCTGGTGCCCGTCGTTCGGGATCGGTCCCACCGACCCCGGGGCCGCCGCGAAGCTGGTGAAGACGCCCGCGGCGTCGGACACCGAGTGAGCGCCGGACGGCGGACGGCCGCGCTGCTGGGGCTGGGGCTGCTCCTCTCCGCCTGCACCGCGTCCGGCGACGGCGGGGGGACGACGGCCGCCGCGCCGACGACGTGGAGCGCACCCCTGCGGGCCTGCCCCGAGCAGCCCGACCGGCCCGCGGCCGGCGCCGCGACGCTGCCGCCGGTGGCGCTCCGGTGCCCCGGCGGCGGCACCCTCGACCTGGGCCGCGCCCCGGGCACGCCGACGGTGGTCAACCTCTGGGCGAGCTGGTGCGGGCCCTGCCGGGAGGAGCTCCCGCTGGTGCAGGACCTCGCCGACCTCGCCGGCGACCGGCTGTCGGTGGTCGGCGTCATCAGCAAGGACGGCGTGCCGCAGGCCGACAGCTTCGCCGCCGACGCCGGGGCCACCTTCCCCAGCGCCTACGACCGCGACGGCGCCCTGATGGACGAGCTGGGCATCCAGGCGCTGCCGTTCACCTACCTCGTCGACGCCGACGGCGCGCTGGTCCACACGCAGGTCGGGCCGGTCGCGTCGGTGGACGAGCTGCGGGCGCTGGTGGCCGAGCACCTCGGGGTGCAGCTGTGACCGGCGTGCTCCCGGGGGCCGACCTCTCCGGCCTGCCCGGGCCCGTGCGCCGGCTGCTCGACGCCGGTCCCGACCTGCCGCTGCGCCACCGGATGCCGAGTCCCTCGGCCACCGCGCGCCGGTCGGCGGTGCTCATCCTCTTCGGCGAGGGGCCGGGCGGCACCGACGTCCTGCTCATCGAGAAGTCGGCGCGGCTGCGCACCCACGCGGGGCAGCCGGCCTTCCCCGGCGGCGGTGCCGACCCGGGGGAGGACTACCCGGTCGGCACGGCGCTGCGCGAGGCGCAGGAGGAGGCCGGCGTCGACCCCGACGGCGTCCGCGTGCTGGCCACGCTGCCGGAGCTGTTCCTCGGCCCGTCGGACAACCTCGTCGTCCCGGTGGTCGCGTGGTGGGACGACCCGAGCGACGTCGTCGTCGGCGACCCGCGCGAGGTGGCCCGGGTGGCCCGCGTGCCGCTGGCCGAGCTCGCCGACCCGGTCAACCGGTTCCGGGTGCACCACCCCTCGGGCTACGTCGGCCCGGCCTTCGGCGTGGCCGGGATGGTCGTCTGGGGGTTCACCGGCGGTCTGCTGGACGCCCTGCTCGAGGCCGCCGGGCTGGCGCGGCCGTGGGACGTGCGCGACGTGCGCGCGCTGGAGGAGTCCGGCACCCGGCCGGCCGAGGCGCCCGGCTCGCTCGGCGAGGGCGGCGCCGAGGACGCCGCCGCGCCGACGGTGGCGAGCCCCGCACCGGACGGCGGTCCGGCGCGTACGGTTCCCCGGCGATGAGCGCGACGAGGGGACCGGCCGGGCGCGGCCGGGCGCTGCTGTGCGGCCTGCTGCTGGCGGCCGGCCTGCTGTCCGGCTGCGGGTCCGACGACGGCGGCGCCACCGCGGCACCGGCCACGGCCGACCCGTCGCTGGGCACCGTGACCGTCGCCGAGGACGGCGTCCAGGAGGTCACCATCCAGACGCCGGACGAGTACGTCTGGCTCCCCGGGACCTTCACCGTCGCGCCCGGCAGGGTCCGGCTGACCGTGGAGAGCACCGCCACCCAGGCCACGCACAACTTCCGCTTCACGCCCGGCGCCGGTGCCGAGGAGATCCCCCCGGAGATCCCGCTGCTCGCCGCGGGTGAGTCCCGGACCATCGAGTTCGAGGTGACGGTGCCCGGTGAGCACCCGTACGAGTGCAGCTTCCACGTGCCGCTCGGGCAGACCGGCGTCATGACGGTGTCGGGCTGATCCGTGTCCCTGGTCGACCTCGTCCTCGTCGCGCTCGCGCTGGTCTTCGCCTTCTCCGGCTTCCGCCAGGGCCTGCTGGTCTCGGCCACCTCCTTCCTGGGCTTCCTGGGCGGTGCCGTGCTCGGCGCGCAGCTGTCCGGCCCGGTCGCCGACCGCCTTGACGGCTCCCCGGTCACCCGGGTGTTCGCCGCGCTGGTCGTGGTCCTGGCCGGGGCGCTGCTCGGGCAGGTGCTGGCCGGCGCGGTCGGCCGGGCGGTGCGCAGCCGCGTCACCTGGGAGCCCGCCGAGGTGCTCGACGCCGTCGCCGGCGCGGTCGTGTCCGCGGTCGCCGTGCTGCTCGTCGCGTGGATGGTGGCCACCCCGCTGGCCACCGCGCCCTTCCCCGAGGTCGCCGGCCAGGTGCGCAAGTCGGCGCTGGTGCAGGTGGTCGACCGGGCGGTGCCCGACAGCGTCCGGGCGGTGTACGACTCGCTGCACGAGGCCATCGACCGGCGCGGGCTGCCCGACGTGCTCGACCCGCTCACCCCCACCGAGGTCCGCGAGGTCGAGGCACCCGACGCGGCGCTGGCCGCCAGCCCGGTCGTCGGCCGGGTGGAGGGCTCGGTCGTGAAGATCAGCGGGGTCGCGCCCTCGTGCTCGCGGCAGATCGACGGGTCGGGCTTCGTCTACGCCCCGGAGCGGGTGATGACCAACGCGCACGTGCTGGCCGGTGTCCCGGGGCCCGTGGTGCTCGCCGAGGGCGAGGAGTACGAGGCGACGCCGGTCTACGTCGACCAGGAGCTCGACGTCGCGGTGCTCGCCGTCCCCGGACTGCCGCAGCTCCCGCTGGACTTCGCGGCCGCGCCCGCGGCCACCGGCGACGACGCGATCATCATGGGCTACCCCGGCGGCGGGGACTTCTTCGTCGGCCCGGCCCGCGTCCGGGACCGCGGTGACATCAGCGGCCCCGACTTCCGCAACACCCGGACCGTCGAGCGCGAGGTCTACGCCCTCTTCGGCGAGGTGCGGGCCGGCAACTCCGGCGGGCCGCTGTTCGACCCCACCGGCCAGGTGCTCGGCGTCGTCTTCGCCTCGGCGATCGACGACCCGTCGACCGGCTACGCGCTGACCGCGGAGCAGGTGGCGCCGGCCGCCCGCCAGGGCCTGGCCGGCACCGTCCCCGCGGACACCGGCGCCTGCGAGTGAAAGGACCCGGGCCCCCCCGGCTCGCACGCTCGCCGCGGGCCCCTTGCACGGGGGCCGTTCCAGACGGTCACCCGGGCCGTTCCAGCCCCTCACTGGGCCCACGTGGTGATCGCGTCGGTGACGTCGGCGGGGGTCTCCTCGGGCGGGAAGTGCCCGGTGCCGGGCAGCTCGCGCCAGGCGTAGGCGCCGGCGACGTAGCGGCCCGAGCCGCGGGCGGTGCGCGGCAGCACCAGCGGGTCGGCGGTCCCGTGCAGCTGCAGGGTCGGCGCGGTGACCGGTGAGGCCATCCGGCGGGCGTAGCGCAGCCCGTCGGGACGCAGCTGGGAGCGGCCGGCCCAGCGGAAGTACTCCATCGACCCGTAGGCGGCCTGCGGGATCCGCGCCGCCGACCGGTAGCGCTCCACCGCCTCGGCGAAGTCGGCGGTCTGCGTCCACGCGGGCCCCGCCCACCGGCGCAGGTACTCCGCGACCGGGTCGTCGTCGGCCCGCGTCAGCCGGTGCTCGGGCCAGCGCGGCACCTGGAAGCCCAGCACGTGCCGCAGCGCCCGCCGCTGGGCCCGGTCGGCGAGCCCCGCGCGCAGCAGCCGGGGGTGGGCCATCGACACGACGACCAGCCGCCGGACGCTGCGCGGGTGCAGCGCGGCCATCGTCCAGGCCACCAGCGCGCCCCAGTCGTGCCCGACGACGACGGCGTCGCGCTCCCCGAGGGCCCGGACCAGCGCCGCGGCGTCGCTCGCCGCCGTCGGCAGGTCGTAGCCGCGCGGCGGCTTGTCGCTGGCGCCGTAGCCGCGCAGGTCCGGGGCGACGGCCCGGAAGCCGGCGTCGGCGAGGGCGGGCAGCTGGGCGCGCCAGGTCCACCAGTACTGCGGGAAGCCGTGCAGCAGCAGCACCAGCGGGCCCTCGCCGGCCTCGGCCAGGTGCAGCCGGACCCCGTTGGCCGAGGCGTCGCGGTGCACCCACGGACCCGGCAGCAGCACGCTGGTGGCGTCGGGCCGCTCGTCGGTGGGGACCGCGGCCGGGGCCGCGCGCCCGCCGCGCCGCCCGGGAGCGGGGCTCAGACCAGGTAGGTGTCGGGGCCGCGGCGCTCCACGCGGCCGTTGCTCACCGTCGGCAGGGCGCGGCGGCGCTGACCGGGCTCCTCGCGGTGCATGACGTCGGGGAGCTCGCGCAGCGACTCGAGGGTGCGCTCGGGCTTGTCGATCTTCTTGAGCATCCGCAGGCCGATCAGCCCCGCCAGGGCGGCGATGACGAACAGGAGGACGGTGACGATGAGGTAGGACACCCAGCGGGGCAGGCCGAGCGCGGTGAGCCCCTCGGCCAGGGTGACGAACAGGTAGATCCCGGCGAAGGCGAGCAGCACGCCGGCGACGGCGAACAGCGCGATGCTGACCCCGGCCTTCTTCGCCGAGCGGCCGATCTCGGCCTTGGCCAGCTCGATCTCGCTGCGGACCAGCGTGGACACGTCGGCCATGGCGCTCTGCACCAGCGCCCCCACCGAGGGGTCGGCGTCGGCGGAGACGGCGGACGCGGCGTGGCGCCCGCTGGCCGGGGTGGACGAGGACACGCTGTGGGCCACGGGGGCTCCTCCCTGCTCGAGCGACCGCGGCGCGGCCTGTCGCAGGTGATCGTCCCGCATGACGGCCGGGACCGCGCCCCGGCCTCCCCGATCGTGCACGGGGAGGCCGGGGCGGTCCCCCCTAGTCGTCGGAGGACGAGCTGGCGGGCAGCTTGTCCTTGATCAGGTTCATCACCGACGAGTCGGTGAGCGTGGTGACGTCGCCGAGCTCGCGGTTCTCGGCGATGTCCCGCAGCAGCCGGCGCATGATCTTGCCCGAGCGGGTCTTCGGCAGCTCCTGCACGACCATGATCTGCCGCGGCTTGGCGATGGGGCCGATGTCGCGGGCCACGTGGGTGCGCAGCTGCTGCACCAGCTCGTCGCCGGAGTCCTCGGCGTTCCCGCGGAGGATGACGAAGGCGACGATGCCCTGCCCGGTGGTCGGGTCGCTGGCGCCGACCACCGCGGCCTCGGCGACCGTCGGGTGCGCCACCAGCGAGGACTCCACCTCGGTGGTGGAGATGCGGTGCCCGGAGACGTTCATGACGTCGTCGACCCGGCCGAGCAGCCACACGTCGCCGTCGGCGTCCTTCTTCGCGCCGTCGCCGGCGAAGTAGACCTCCTTGCCGAAGCGGGACCAGTAGGTGTCGACGTAGCGGTCGTCGTCGCCCCAGATGGTGCGCAGCATCGACGGCCACGGCTCGGTGAGCACCAGCAGGCCGGTGGTGTCGTCGCCGAGCTCGTTGCCCTCGTCGTCGACGACCTTCGCCGAGATGCCGGGGAAGGGCGTCTGCGCCGAGCCGGGCTTGAGGTCCGTGACGCCCGGCAGCGGGTTGATCATGTGCGCGCCGGTCTCGGTCTGCCACCAGGTGTCCACGATCGGGCAGCGGCCGCCGCCGATGTTCTGGTGGTACCAGAGCCAGGCCTCGGGGTTGATCGGCTCACCGACCGAGCCGAGGACGCGCAGCGAGGACAGGTCGAACTTCGCCGGGATGTCCTCGCCCCACTTCATGAACGTCCGGATCACCGTGGGCGCGGTGTAGAGGATCGTCACCCGGTACTTCTCGATGATCTCGAACCAGCGGCCGCGGTGCGGGGTCTCCGGCGTCCCCTCGTACATGATCGACGTCGCCCGGTTGGCCAACGGCCCGTAGACGATGTAGCTGTGGCCGGTGACCCAGCCGATGTCGGCCGAGGTCCAGAAGACGTCGGTGTCGGGCTTGAGGTCGAAGGTCGCCCAGTGCGAGTAGGCGACCTGGGTGAGGTAGCCGCCCGAGGTGTGCAGGATGCCCTTGGGCTTCGCCGTCGTCCCCGACGTGTACATGATGTAGAGCGGGTGCTCGGCGTCGAAGGCCTCGGGCGTGTGCTCGGTCGACTGCCGGTCGACCACGTCGTGCCACCACAGGTCGCGGCCCTCGGTCCACTCCACGTCCTGCTCGGTCCGGCGGACGACGAGCACGTTGCGCACGCTCTCGGTGCGCGACACCGCGTCGTCGACGGCGGGCTTGAGGGCGCTGGGCGCGCCGCGCCGGTAGCCGCCGTCGGCGGTGACGACGGCGACCGCGCCGGAGTCGGTGATCCGGCTGGCCAGCGCGTCGGCCGAGAAGCCGCCGAAGACGACCATGTGGACGGCGCCGATGCGGGCGCAGGCCAGCATCGCCACGACCGCCTCGGGGATCATCGGCATGTAGATGGCCACCCGGTCGCCGGCCTGGACGCCGAGCTCGAGCAGCGCGTTGGCCGCCTTGCACACCTCGTCCTTGAGCTGGGCGTAGGTGATCGTGCGGGTGTCGCCGGGCTCGCCCTCCCAGTGGTAGGCGACCTGCTCGCCGTGGCCGTCCTCGACGTGCCGGTCGACGCAGTTGTAGGCGATGTTGAGCTTGCCGCCGACGAACCACTTGGCGAAGGGCGGGTTGCTCCAGTCGAGCACCTGGTCCCACTCCTGCGCCCAGCTCAGCCGGCGGGCGGCCTTCTCCCAGAACGCCAGTCGGTCCCGCTCGGCCTCGGCGTAGACGTCCGGGCCGACGTTCGCCTGGGCGGTCAGCTCCTCCGGCGCCGGGAAGCGACGGCCCTCCTGCACGGTCGACTCGCTCACGGTGCGGCTCCCTCCATGTCGTGCGTGGGGTCGCCCCGTCGCGACCCGGCGTGTCCCAGCACACACCGTAGGGCCCGATCGGATGGCGCGTGAGCCCCTGCACCCTGCGTGCAGCGCCCGGGGCGGAACCGGTCGTGACCCGCGTGCGGCGGGTGTCCAGACTGGACCGGTGGACGGCGGCCCGCAGGCGGAGGTCGCGGCCCGGGTGCCCGGCGCCGCCGGCCTGGGCCTGCTCGCCGCGCCGTCGGCCCGGCCGGTCCCCGCGGAGCTGCTCGCCGACCCGGCGTGGACCGCGCAGCGCGTGGCGGCCCTGGGCCGCCGCTACCGCAGCGCCGACCGCCGCGTGCTGGCCACCGTCTGGTGGTACTCGGCGTCGGCGGTGCTGCTCGGGCCGGTGGCCGCCGGGCTGGCCACCGGCCGGCCGCTGTCGGCGCGGCTGGCCGACACGACGCTGTACGAGCTGGCCAGCGGCACGCTGGTCGCCGGGGTCTCGGCGGCGCCGGCCGGCCCGGACCCGGCGGGGGAGCTGCGGACGGCGCTCGGCGCGGCGGTCGCCGCGGTGGCCGCGGCCGGCGGGGTGCGCGAGGCGCCGCTGTGGGCGGTGGCCACCGACTCGCTGGCCGGCCGGCTGCTCGCCGTGGGCCGGGCGCTGGGGGCCGTCGGGCCGGTGACCGCGCTGGCCGCCCCGGTGGCCGCGGCCGTGGGTCCCCCGCTGCCGGCGCCGCGGTTCACCGACGTCGGCGGTGTCCGGTTCGTCCGGCGGGCTTCCTGCTGCCTGCTGTACCGGCTGCCGGCCGAGCCGATGTGCACCGCCTGCCCCGGCCGGTCGCCGGAGCACCGTCAGGTCCTGCTCGAGGACGCCGCCGGCCTGTGGTGACGGCGGGGGCCTCCCTCAGGGGAGGAACAGCATGGAGTCGCCGTACTCGTGCCAGAGCCAGCCGTCGGCGGTGGCCACCCGGTAGGCCGCGGCCACCAGGTCCGCCCCGGCCACGGCCTGCAGCAGCAGCAGGTGGCTGGCCTCGGGGGCGTGCAGGCCGGTGACCAGGCCGGTCACCGCGCGCGCCGCGCGGTCGGGACCGAGCACGAGGTCGGTCCACCCCTCGCCGGGCCGGGTGACGCCGTCCTCGCCGGTGACCGTCTCCAGCGCGCGGGTCGCCGTGGTGCCCACCGCGACCACCCGCCGTCCCGCCGCCCGCGTGGCGTTCACCAGCCGCGCGGTGACCTCCGGGACGCGGTAGCGCTCGGGCGCGGGCGGCTCGTGCAGCTCCGGGCTGGAGACGCCGGCGTGCAGCACCAGCGGCACCACGGGGACGCCGCGGGCGAGGAGCCGCACCAGCAGCCGGTCGGTGAACGGCCGCCCGGCGCTGGCGTTCTCCGCGCTGCCGGGTTCGGTGGCGTACACGTTCTGCGCGTCCGCCAGGCGCACCGGCGCCCGCAGGTAGCCGTAGCGCACCGGCTGCCCGTGCTCGGTGAGGTAGGGGACCAGCGCGACGGCGGGCTCGACGCGGGCCCGCCACAGCCGGGACGGGCGTGCCGGGTCGGGGAAGCCGGTGCGCAGCCGCAGCCGGACGCCGCCGGGCAGGTCCAGCGCGGTGCCCGGCTCCAGGCCGGTCTCGGGTCCGTCGTTGCCGGGACGGCGGACCTCGACCACCCAGCTGCCGTCGTCGAGCGCCGTCGAGACGTGCAGCGGGACGACCCGCCCGTCGGCGCGGCGGGCCTCGAGCCGGGCGGCCAGCGTGGCCGAGGTGTTGACCACCAGCAGGTCACCGGGCTCGAGCAGTCCGGGGAGGTCGGAGAAGCGGGCGGCGGTGGTGCTGCCCGGCCGGACGGCCATGAGCCGGACGCCGTCGCGGGACAGCCCGCGGTGCTCCGGCGGCTCGGTGGCCTCGCTGCCGGGCGGGAGGGCGAACGCGGTCACCGGCCGGCCTCCACCGGCAGGAGCTCCGCGGCGCGCAGCCGGCTCCCGGGCGGCGGGTCGTCGAGCAGCCGCAGGAACGCCGGGACGACGTCCCCGGGGTCGGGCAGGCCGGCGTCCTCGGGTGCGGCGGCCCGGTGCATGTCGGTGGCCATGTCGCCGGGGTCGACGGCGTACACCCGCAGGCCGGGGTGCTCCACGGCGAGGACGGCGGTGAGCCGGTCGAGCGCGGCCTTGCTCGCGCCGTAGCCGCCCCAGCCGGCGTAGGCCTCGACCGCGGCGTCGCTGCTGACCGACACGACCGTGCCGCCGGCCCGCTCGAGCGCCGGCAGCACCGCCTGCACCAGGGCCAGGGGCGCCACGGCGTTCACCGCGAGCACCCGCTCGAGGTCGGCGGGCGGGAGGTCGGCCAGCCGTGGGAGCGGGGTGGGGCCGAGGTCGCTGGCGTTGTTCACCAGCAGGTCGAGCCGGTCGCCGACCGCCTCGGCCAGCGCGGCGCGGTGCGCGGGGTCGGTGACGTCGCCAGGGACCGCGGTGACCCGGTCGGGCGCGGGCAGCCCGGCGACGGTGCGGGCGAGGCGGCCGGCGTCGCGGGCGTCGACGACGAGGCGCCAGCCGCGGGCGGCCAGCGCGGCGGCGAGGGCGGCGCCGAGGCCGCGGGAGGCGCCGGTGACGAGTGCGGTGGGGGGTGTCATGGCGCTACCGTCGGATCTCAAGTGCACTTGAGGTCAAGGGGGTGCCGTGGAGGGGCTGACGATCGGTGAGGTGGCCGCCCGCGCGGGGCTGGCGCCGTCGGCGCTGCGCTACTACGAGGCGCAGGGCCTGGTCACCGCCACCCGGACGGCCGGGGGCGCCCGGCGCTTCCCGCGCTCGGTGCTGCGGCGGCTGGCCTTCGTGCGGGCGGCGCAGAACGTCGGGCTGTCGCTGCCGGAGATCCGCGCCGCCCTCGCCACGCTGCCCGACGGGCGGACGCCGTCGGCCCGCGACTGGGCGCGGCTCTCGCGCGGCTGGCGGGACCGGCTCGACGCGCAGATCGCGGCGCTGGAGCAGCTGCGCGACGGGCTCTCCTCGTGCATCGGGTGCGGCTGCCTGTCGCTCACCGCCTGCGCGCTGTCCAACCCGGGCGACTCCGCCGCGACGGAGGGGACCGGCGCGCGCCGGCTCGCGCCGCTGCTGCGCCGCACGCCGCCGGGGAGCAACGCCGTCCCGGCACCTCGCGCGCCCCGCCGCGGCGGGGCAGGATCCGGGACGGGGCCGTCCACCCCGTCCGCCGGATGAGGAGAGCCGCATGACGCTCATGCCCGCCGCCTTCATCGGTCACGGCAACCCGATGAACGCCCTGGAGCGCAACCGCTACACCGACGCCTGGCGCGCCTTCGGGCGCTCGGTGCCCCGGCCGCGGGCCATCCTGGTCGTCTCGGCGCACTGGTACGTGCACGCGACCGCGGTGACGGCGATGGCCAGGCCGCGCACCATCCACGACTTCTTCGGCTTCCCGCCCGAGCTCTTCGACGTCAGCTACGACGCCCCGGGGCTGCCGGAGCTGCACGAGCAGGTGTCCGACGTCGTCTCCCCGACCTGGGTGGGCGCCGACCTCGACAGCTGGGGCATCGACCACGGCACCTGGTCGGTGCTGCTGCACGCCTTCCCCGAGGCCGACATCCCGGTCGTCCAGCTCTCGATCAACGCGCTCAAGGGCGCCGACTACCACCTGCAGATGGGCGCGGCACTGGCCCCGCTGCGCGAGGACGGTGTGCTGGTGGTCGGCAGCGGCAACGTGGTGCACAACCTCGGCGGGGTCAGCCGCGCCATGCCCGACGCCGGCTTCGACTGGGCGCAGCGCTTCGACGAGCAGGTCAAGGAGTCCATGCTCACCGACCCCGCCGCGGTGGCCCGCCTCGACGGGCACCGTGACTTCGACCTCGCCGTCCCCACGCCCGACCACTTCCTGCCGCTGCTCTACGTGGCCGGCATGGCCGGCGCCACCGGGACGACCGCCGAGGTGCTCGTCGACGGCTACGCCTACGGGTCGCTGTCGATGACCTCCTACACCGTGGGCATGCCCGCGCCGAGGACCGAGGGCAGCGGCTTCGCCGCCCCGCTGCCGGAGGCGCCACCCCCGGACGGCGCCAACATCTAGCGCGGCGGGCATCGCGCGCCGCGGCCTCAGCGGGGCCGGCGGGGCTCCGCGGTCAGCCGCACGACCTCGCCGACCACCCAGACGGCCGGCGGGCGGACCCCCTCGTCGGCGAGCGTCCGCGCCAGCCCGGTCAGCGTGGTGCGCACGACGCGCTGCGTCGGCGTCGACCCGTCGGTGACGACGGCGACCGGGGTGTCCGGCGCGCGACCGTGCTCGACGAGCGCGGCGGCGATCGCGCCGGCGGTGTCCACGCCCATGAGCACGACCACGGTGCCGCGCAGGCGGCCCAGCGCCGGCCAGTCGACCAGCGAGGCGGGGTGGCCGGGCGGCACGTGCCCGGAGACGACGACGAACTCGTGGGTCAGCCCGCGGTGGGTGACCGGGATGCCGGCCAGCCCCGGGACGCCGATCGCGCTGGTCACGCCCGGGACGACCTCGACCGGCACGCCCGCCGCGACGCACGCCTCGAGCTCCTCCATGCCGCGGCCGAAGACGAACGGGTCGCCGCCCTTGAGCCGCACCACCCGCCGGCCGGCCAGGGCGT
Organism: Geodermatophilus dictyosporus; assembly: GCF_900115505.1. GTDB lineage: Bacteria > Actinomycetota > Actinomycetes > Mycobacteriales > Geodermatophilaceae > Geodermatophilus > Geodermatophilus dictyosporus. The sequence goes on from NZ_FOWQ01000003.1 coordinate 313,320, forward strand.
GCTCGACCAGCAGGGCGTTGATCTGCTCCTGCGCCATCGACCGACCGCGCGGCAGCTTCGAGGCGTCGATGACCTCGACCTCCGAGGGGAGCGAGGCCAGCAGCGACTGCGGCGCGAGGTGGTCGGCGAGGACGACGTCGGCCTGCGCGACCGCCTGCTGGCCGCGCACGGTGATCAGCCCCGGGTCGCCCGGCCCGCCGCCGACGAGGACGACGCTGCCGGCCCGCCCGCCCTCGGGCTCGCGGGCAGCGCGGTCGCGGATGCTGCCGTCGGTCAGCCCGGCGACCACCGCGTCGCGCACGCCCACGGCCCGCTGCGGGTCGCCGCCGCCGTGGACGCCGACGACCAGGTCGCCCTGCCGCCCGACGGCGGGGGTCCACACGCTGGACGCCGAGCGGTCGTCGGCGCGGGCGCAGAAGACGCGCCGGCCCTCGGCCTCCCCGGCCACGGCGGCGTTGACGGCGGGGTCGTCGGTGGCGGCCACGGCGTACCAGGCGCCGTCGAGGTCCCCGGGCCGGTACCGGCGGCGCACCCAGGTCAGCGAGCCCGGGGCCACCAGCGCCTCCAGGGCCGGGGTGACCTCGGGACTGACGACGGTCACGAGGGCGCGGGCCTCGAGCAGCCCGGCCACCCGGCGGTGGGCGACCTGACCGCCGCCCACCACCACGACGCGGCGGTCGAGCAGCCGCAGGCCGACGGGGTAGACGACGCCGCTCGCGGGGTCGACAGGGGTGGCGCTCAGCGGTGCTCCTCCGGGACGGCGGCCGGCAGCGACGTCGTCGTCGGCAGCGGACCAGGGATCTCGGCACCCAGGATCGCAGCGAGGTCCGCGGCGAACGCACGCGAGGTCGCCGGGTCGCGGACGGCCACCCGGAGGTGGTCGGGGGACAGGCCGGGGAAGGTGTCGCCGCGGCGCACCGCCCAGCCGCGTCGGCGCAGCGCCGCGCGCACCCGCTCGCCGCCGGGGACGCGCAGCAGCACGAACGACGACCGCGGCTCCCCGACCACCAGGCCGGGCGGCAGCGCGGCCAGCAGCGCGGCGCGGTGCGCGGTGAGCTCCCGCGCCGCCGCGTCGGCCTCCCCGCGGGCGGAGGGGGCGGTGCAGGCGACGGCGGCGGCGAGCGCCGGCGTGGACAGCGGCCAGTGCGGCTGGGCGGCGGCCAGCGCGGCGACGAGCTCCGGCGGGCCGAGGACGTAGCCCACCCGCAGGCCGGCCAGGCCCCAGGTCTTGGTCAGGCTGCGCACCACGAGCAGGCCGGGCAGGTCGCGGCGGGCGGCCAGCGACTCCGGCTCGCCGGGCACGGTGTCGGCGAAGGCCTCGTCGACCAGCAGCACGCGGCCCGGGCGGGCCAGCGCGGCGACCTCGGCGGCCGGGTGCAGCACCGAGGTGGGGTTGGTCGGGTTGCCGAGCACCACCAGGTCGGCGTCGGCGGGCAGCGCGCGCAGCCGGTACGCGGGCGCCTCGAGCAGCAGCCGCTCGACCGGGTGCCCCGCCGCGCGCAGCGCCGCCTCCGGCTCGGTGAACGACGGGTGCACCACCACCGCCCGCCGGGAGGGCAGCGCCCGCGCGGCCAGCACGAACGCCTCCGCGGCGCCGGCGGTCAGCAGCACCTCGGCGGGGTCGCGGCCGTGCGCGGCGGCCACCGCGGCGCGGGCCGGGCCGGCGTCGGGGTAGGCGGCGACGCCGTCGAGGGCCGCGCGCAGCACCTCCCGCAGCCACGGCGGGGGCGTGCCGGCGCGGACGTTGACCGCGAGGTCGGCCAGGCCGGGGGCCAGCTCCCGGTCGCCGTGGTGGTCCAGGTCGTAGGAGGTCACGCCGACACCGCCACGGTCACCCGGCCGTGCACGGTCCTGCCGACCAGCAGCCGGGTGCCGCCGAGCAGGGCGGCCGCCTCGGCCACCGACGCCGTCCCCACCGCGGCGGCCACCCGGGCCGACGGCGCGGGCACGTCGACGGCGGCGAGCAGGGCGGCGGGGTGGCCGGTGAGCGGCCAGCCGCGGGCGGCGGCCGCGGCCCGGACGCCGGGCTCGGCGGCGCGGGCGTCGAGGGTGGCCAGCCCGGTGACGCGGGCGCCGTCCGGCAGCACGGCGTCCACGGCGGCGAGCACCTCCGCGGCGGCCACGCCCGCGACGGCGCCCACGCCGACGGTCACGTCCACGTGCCGACGCCGGGCCGGTCGGACAGCGCGGCCAGCAGCGCGGCGGCGTCGCGGGGGAGAGGGCCGTCGGGCAGCAGCCCCAGCGCCCGCAGCCGCGCGCCGACCGTCAGCGCCCACGGGCGGTCGAGGCGGGCCCGGGCGAGCAGGTCGTCGTCGGCGAGGAGGCGCTCGGGCGGGCCCTGCACCACCCGGCGGTCGACGACGACGGCGACCTCGTCGGCCCAGCGCAGCGCGAGGTCGACGTCGTGGGTGCTCATCACGACGGTGGAGCCCGACGCCTGCAGCCGGTCCAGCGCCGCCAGCGCCTCGGCGACGGCGGAGGGGTCCAGGCCGGCGGTGGGCTCGTCGAGCAGCAGCACGCACGGGCGCATCGCGACCGCGCCGGCGATCGCCACCCGCTTGCGCTCGCCGTAGGACAGCTGGTGGGTGGGCCGGGCGGCCAGCGCCTCGACGGCGAGCAGCCGCAGCGCCTCGGCCACCCGCTCGCGGACGGCGTCGTCGGGCAGGCCCAGGTTCAGCGGGCCGAAGGAGACGTCCTGGGCCACCGAGGCGCTGAACAGCTGGTCGTCGGGGTCCTGCAGGACCAGCTGCACCTCCTGCCGGTGCGCCCGCAGCCCGCCGCGGGTGTGCCGCAGCAGCGCGCCGTCGACGGCGACCGCGCCGGCGTCGGGCCGCAGCGCCCCGGACAGGCAGCGCAGCAGCGTCGTCTTGCCCGAGCCGTTGGCCCCGAGCACCGCCAGCCGGCGCCCGGCCGGGACGGTGAGCGAGGCGCCGTCGAGCACCCGGCGGCCGCGCTCGTAGCCGACGACCAGCCCCTCGGCGGTGAGCGACCGGTGGCTCACGCGGCTCCCTCGCCGGCGCTCGTCGACCGCGGGAGCCGAGCTGCGCCACCCGTCGGTGAGCTCGCCTGCTCGCTCACGCCACCAGGCCCACGGTGAGCAGGGTGGCGAGCCCGGCGGCGGAGGCGGCGAGGAAGGCCGGGGACGACGGCAGCGCCTCGGGGAGCACCCGCAGGCCCGTCTCCATGCCGCGGCCGGCCAGCCCCTCCTGCATCCGGCGGGCGCGGTCGAAGGAGCGGGTGAGCACCGCGGCGGCCAGCGCGCCGGAGGACCGGTAGGAGCGGCGCACCGAGGAGTAGCCCATCCGGTTGGCCTGCGCCTCGCGGATGGTGCGCAGGCTGTCGAGCAGCACGAACAGCAGCCGGTAGGTCACCGACGCCACCTCGACCACGGCCGCCGGGACGCGCAGCCGGCGCAGCACCGGCAGCAGGTCCGACACCGGCGTGGTGGTGGCCAGCAGCAGCACGGCGGCGCCGCCGGCGACCGAGTGCCCGACCAGGTCGCCGGCCCGCGCCGCCGCGTCGGGCGCCCAGCCGAGGCCGCCGCCGTCCACCGAGACGACGGCGGTCAGCGCGCCGGTGGCGACGAAGGCCAGCGGCCAGCGCACCGCCCGCCCGAAGGTGCGCGCCGGCACCCGCGCCGGCCCGAGCGCCAGGGCGACGGCGGTGAGCGCGACCAGCACGCTGCCCGGCCAGGCGGGGAGCACCAGCGCGCACACCACCAGGCCGCCGCACAGCAGCAGCTTGTCCAGCGGCGCGCGCGTGCGCCAGGCGCTGGCCCAGGCGGCGTCGTCGACCGCCAGCCCCGCGCTCACGGGCGGCCGTCCTCCCGTGCGCGCTCGGTCGCGCGGCGGCCGCGCAGCCGGCCGAGCACGTACCCGAGCACGCCGCCGCCGATCGCGGCCTGCAGCGCGAACAGCCCCGACTCCACCTCCGACGACGACGGCGGGAACACCGACTCGAACCACGGCGTGTAGCCGGACTCCTCGACGGCCGCGGCGGCCTGGGCGTCGGTGCCCGCGTACTCGGCGTCCCCGCCGCCGAGCGCGAGCGGGAGGGCGACGAGCGCCAGCACCGCGAGCACCAGCAGCGCGGTGACCAGCCGCCGGCGGGTCACCCGCGCTCCTCCGCCGGGACGGCCGGCAACAGGCCGAGGCGCTCGAGCTCGGGCCGGGCGCTGGTGGTGAGCACCCGGAACAGCAGCACGCCGAGCAGCCCCTCGGCCAGCGCCAGCGGCACCTGGGTGAGGGCGAAGACGCCGAGGAACTTGACCACCGCGCCGGCGAACCCGCCGGCGGCGTCGGGGAAGGCCAGCGCGAGCTGCAGCGACGTCGTGACGTAGGTGGCGAGGTCGGCCAGCGCGAGGGCGACGAAGACGCCGGGCAGCAGTCCGGCACCCAGGGCCCGGGCCAGCCGGTAGGCGCCGTAGCCCGCCCACGGCCCGACGACGGCGAAGGCGAACGCGTTGGCGCCCAGGGTGGTCAGCCCGCCGTGGGCCAGCAGCAGCGCCTGGAACAGCAGGACGACGGTGCCCAGCAGCGCCATCACCGGCGGCCGGAACAGCACCGCCCCGGCGCCGGTGCCGGTCGGGTGGCTGGAGGAGCCGGTGATCGAGGGCAGCTTGATCGCGCTGAGCACGAAGGTGAACGCGCCGGCCGCGCCGAGCAGCAGCGTGGACTCGGGGTGCTCGCGCACCTCCTTCACCACCGCGCGGGCGCCGTGCACCACGAACGGGGCGGCGGCGACGGTCCAGCCGATCGCGTGCGGGGCGGGGAGGAACCCCTCAGCGATGTGCACGTGTCACCTCCTCCGGCACGGCCGCCGCGCAGGCGGCCACGAACCGCTCGGGCAGCGCCGGGGACCCGGCCCAGTTCAGGTGCAGGTAGGAGGCGTGCACCGAGCCGGTGGCGAAGCCCTCGGGGTGGGCGGGACCGGGACGACCCGCCGCCCACTGCCAGGCCGGGGTGGCCCCGGCGCCGGGATCGGCGTGCGTGCGGTGGAACTCGTGGCCGCGCACCCGGGTGCCGGCCGGCGCGAGCACGCTGTCGGTGACGGCGACCGCGGCCCGGTAGCCCAGGGTCAGCCGCGGGGACATCGCCGTCGACACGTCGAGGACGCCGCACATGGGGTGCCCGTCGAGCTCACGGGAGAGGTAGAGCAGCCCGGCGCACTCGGCGGCGACCGGGCCGCCGCGGGCGGCGAGCGCGGCGACGTCGGCGCGCAGGCCCGCGTTGGCCGACAGCGCCTCGGCGTACACCTCGGGGAAGCCGCCGCCCACGACCAGCCCGGCGGTGCCCTCGGGGAGGGCCTCGTCGCGCAGCGGGTCGACGGTCACCACCTCGGCGCCGGCGGCGGCGAGCAGCTCGGCGTTCTCCGCGTAGCCGAAGGTGAACGCGGGCCCGCCGGCGACGGCGACCCGCGGCCGGCCCTCGACCGGGGTGACCTCGGCGTCCGGGTCCCACGCCACGGCGTCCAGCGGCGGCGCCGTGCGGGCCAGCCGCAGGACGGCGTCGAGGTCGAGGCCGCCGGCCACCACCTCACCGAGGCGCGCGACGGTGGCCAGCGCCTCGGCCGACCGCTCGGCGGCGGGTACCAGGCCCAGGTGCCGCGACGGCGTCCCCAGCTCGGCCAGCCGCCGGACGGCGCCGAGCACCGGGACCCCGCTGCCGCCCAGCGCGTCGCGCAGGATCTCCTCGTGCCGGTCGCTGCCGACCCGGTTGACCACCACCCCGCCCAGCCGGACGCGGGGGTCGAAGGTGGCGAACCCGTGCACCAGCGCGGCCACGCTCTGCGCCTGCGCGCTCGCGTCGACGACGAGGACCACCGGCGCGCGCAGCAGCCGGGCCACGTGCGCGGTGGAGGCGAACCCGGGCTCGACGTCGGGGGAGGTCGCCCCGTCGAAGAGGCCCATGACGCCCTCGACGACGGCGACGTCGGCCCCGCGCGCGCCGTGCAGGAACAGCGGGACGACGCGCTCCTCGCCCTGCAGCACCGGGTCGAGGTTGCGGCCCGGGCGCCCGGCGGCCAGGCCGGTGTAGCCGGGGTCGATGTAGTCGGGGCCGACCTTGTGCGGGGAGACGGCCAGGCCGCGGGCGGCGAGCGCGGCGACCAGGCCGGTGGCGACCGACGTCTTGCCCGCGTTGCTGCTCGGCGCGGCGACGACGACCCGCGGGACCGCGCCGTTCACCCGCCCACCCCGCCGGTCACCACTCGATCCCCCGCTGGCCCTTCTGCCCGGCGTCCATCGGGTGCTTGACCTTGGTCATCTCCACGACCAGGTCGGCGGCCTCCACCAGCGCCGGCGGGGCGTCCCGGCCGGTGACGACGACGTGCTGGGTGCCGGGCCGGTGCGCCAGCGCCTCGACGACGTCGTCGACGTCCACCCAGCCCCACTTCAGCGGGTAGGTGAACTCGTCGAGGACGTAGAACCGGTGCGCCTCGGCGGCCAGGTCCCGCTTGATCTGCGCCCAGCCCTCGGCGGCGTCGGCGGCGTGGTCGACCTCGGTGCCCTGCCGGCGCGACCAGCTCCAGCCCGAGCCCATCTTGTGCCAGACGACCGGGCCGCCCTCGCCGGTCTGCTCGTGCAGCCGGCCGAGCGCGGTGAGCGCGGTCTCCTCGCCGACCTTCCACTTGGCGCTCTTGACGAACTGGTAGACCGCGATCGACCAGCCCTGGTTCCACGCGCGCATCGCCATGCCGAACGCGGCGGTGGACTTGCCCTTCATCTCGCCGGTGTGCACGGCCAGCAGCGGGCGGTTGCGGCGCTGGCGCGTCGTCAGCCCGTCCTGCGGGGTGACCGCGACCTGTCCCTGCGGCACGCCTAGGCCGCCTCTCGGACCGAGCGGACGGTGGCGGCCAGCGTGTCGGCGGCCAGCTCCTCCAGCCGCAGCGTCCGCGCGCCCAGGTGGGCGCCGAGGACGCCGGCCAGGCCCAGGCGCACCGGCCCGGACTCGCAGTCGACGACGACCGCCGCCGTCCCCGCTGCGGCCAGCCGCTGCGCGGCCGCGTGCGCGGCGCCCACGGCGTCGGTGCCGCGCGTGCCGGTGGCCCGCCCGTCGGTGACCACGACCAGCAGCGGCCGGCGCTGCGGGTCGCGGACCCGCTCGACGCGCAGCACCTCGGCGGCGCGCCCGAGGCCCGCGGCCAGCGGCGTGCGCCCGCCGGTGGGCAGCTCGCGCAGCCGGGCCGCGGCCGCCTCCACCGACCAGGTGGGCGGCAGCGCCAGCTCGGCGTCGCCGCCGCGGAAGGTGACCAGGCCGACCTTGTCCCGCCGCTGGTAGGCGTCGAGCAGCAGCGACAGCACCGCGCCCTTGACCGCGCCCATCCGTGCCCGCGACCCCATGGAGCCGCTGGCGTCGACGACGAAGAGGACCAGGTTGCCCTCGCGGCCCTCCAGCGTGGCCTGGCGCAGGTCCGCGCGGGCGATCCGCAGGCCCGCGCCGCTGCGCCCGCGGGCCACCTGGTGCGGGGCGGCGGCCAGCACGGTGTCGACCAGGTGCAGGCGGGTCACCGGCCCCGACGGGCGGACCGAGCCCACCACCCGCCCGCGCTCGGCGCGCGCCTTCGACCGCCGACCTGCCGCGCCCGCGCCGATGCCGGGGACCTCCAGCCGGCGCGCGCGGAAGGGGTCGGCCGGCGCGACCGCCGCCCGCTCGGCCGCGGGTCCGCCCGGCGTGGCGCCGTCCTCGGCCGCCTCGGCTCCCGCGGGCGCGCCGGTGTCCTCGCCGCCGCCCAGGGGTGGCGGGGGTGGGGCGCCGTCTCCGGGGCCGCCGTCCGGGCCCTGCGGTGGCGGGTCGTCGTCGGGTCCGGGGTCGGGGCGGGAGTCCTCGAGCGCCCGGTCGAGGGTGTCGTCGTCCAGGCCCGGGGCGTCGAAGGGGTCGCGGCGCCGCCGGTGGGGGAGGGCGAGGCGGGCGGCCACCCGGACGTCGTCCTCGGTGACCTCGTCGCGGCCCGACCAGGCGGCGTGGGCGATGGCGGCGCGGGCGGTGACCAGGTCGGCCCGCAGCCCGTCGACGTCGAAGGCGGCGCAGACGGCGGTCACCTGCTGCAGGGCGGCGTCGGAGAGGACGACGTGCGGCAGCCGGCCGCGGGCCCCGGCGATCCGGGCGGCCAGCCCGGACTCCTCGGCGGCCCACGACGCGGCGAAGCCGGCCGGGTCGGCGTCGTGGGCGAAGCGGCGGCGCACCACCTCGGCGCGCTCGGCCGGGTCGCGCGGGGCGGCCACCTCGACGGTGAGGCCGAAGCGGTCGAGCAGCTGCGGGCGCAGCTCGCCCTCCTCGGGGTTCATCGTCCCGACGAGCAGGAAGCGCGCGGCGTGCCGCACCGAGACTCCCTCGCGCTCCACGTAGGCAGTTCCCAGCGCGGCGGCGTCCAGGAGCAGGTCGACCAGGTGGTCGTGCAGCAGGTTGACCTCGTCGACGTAGAGCACCCCGCGGTGGGCGGCGGCCAGCAGCCCGGGCTCGAAGGCCTTGACGCCCTCGGTGAGCGCCCGCTCGAGGTCCAGCGAGCCGACGACCCGGTCCTCCGAGGCGCCCACCGGCAGCTCGACCAGCCGGGCCGGGCGGGTCTGACCCGGGACGCCGGCGTCGTGCGGGCCGTCGGGGCAGGCCGGGTCGGGCGCGGCGGGGTCACAGGCGAACCGGCAGCCGGGGACGACGGCCACCGGCGGGAGGACGGCGGCCAGCGCGCGCACCGTCGTCGACTTCGCGGTGCCCTTCTCGCCGCGGACGAGCACGCCGCCGATGGCCGGCGAGACGGCGTTGAGCAGCAGGGCCAGCCGCATGTCGTCCATGCCGACGACGGCGCCGAAGGGGTACGTCATGCGGGGGCACGGGTCCTCTCCCCGGGTGTCCACGCCCGGAGGTGGCAGGAGGCGACGGCGGGAGTTCCTGACTCCCCGGCCTCCTGGTCGGGAGGCCGGGTCACAGTGGCGGGACCGCGCCGGAGTCGCACCGGGCTTCCTCCACTGCCGTCGCTGTGGCGGCGCCCATGGAACCACGCCGGGTCGCGGGGGCGACAGGCCGGGCCGATGACTTGACGGAACGGAAAGAGACGGTCCACTCTTTCCGGCATGGAAAGCCACGACGTGGACCGGGACGCCGCCGCGCAGCTCGCAGCACTGCAGGCCGACCGGGCGGCGCTGGCCGACCGGGTGCTGCAGCCGTGGTGGTACGACGTCGCGCTGGGACTGCTGCTCTTCAGTTTCCTGGCGTCCTACGCGCTCGACTCGCTTGGGGTGACCTTCCCGGCGCTCGTGCTCTTCTGCGCCGGGCTCGGGGCGCTGGTCTCGGCCTACCGGCGGATGACCGGTGTGTGGGTGGGCACGCCGCCACGCGTGATGGCGCTCTGGGGTGTGGTGGTCCTCCTCGTGCTGGTGCCGGCGTTCGTGCTGGCCGAGGGGTACGACCGGTACTGGGCCATGGTGGTGGCCGGCGCGGTGCTGGGGACCGCCGCGGGGGTGCTCAGCCGGGTCTGGGGCCGCCGGTGGGTCGCCGAGCTGCGCGGGCAGCCGTGACCGCGGTCGCGCCGCACTTCGACGCGGTCATCCACCCGCCGCCGCGGCTGCAGGTCTGCGGGCTGCTCGCCGCAGTCGACACGATGGAGTTCGCCGCCGTCCGCGACCGGGTGCAGGTGAGCGACTCGGTGCTGTCCAAGCACGTCAGGCAGCTGGAGGAGGCCGGTTACGTCCGGGTGAGCAAGGCGACGATCGCCTCGCGTCAGCGGACCAGCCTGTCGCTGACCCGGGAGGGCCGGCGGGCGTTCGACGCCCACGTCGCCGAGCTGCGCCGCATCGCCGGCGTCTGAGGGTGGCGCGCGCCCCCCTGCGCCGGCTCGCCGACGCCGCGGGCCTGGTCGCCGGGGCGGTGCTGGCGAGCGTGCTGCTCGGCCTCGCCGGGGTGCCCTCCGCGCCGCTGTTCGGCGGGCTGCTCGCCGGGCTGGTCCGCGGGCTGGCCGGCCGCACCCGGCTGGCCGTGCCGCGGGCCGGCACCGCCGCCGCGCAGGCGGTCGTCGGCGTCTCCATCGGGGCGCTGGTCGACCTCGACACCCTGGCCGCGCTCGGCGAGGACTGGCTGCCCGTCCTGCTGGTCACCGTCGCCACCCTGCTGCTCACGGTGGCCGCCGGCCTGCTGCTGCGGTTGCAGCCGGGGATCGGCCCGGTCACCGGCGCGTTCGCGATGATCGCCGGCGGCGCCTCGGGCATCACCGCGATGGCCCGCGACCTGGGCGCCGACGACCGCATGGTCGCCGTCCTGCAGTACCTGCGGGTGCTGCTCGTCGTCGTCGCCATGCCGGTGGTGGCGACCGTGGTCTACGGCGCCGACCCGGGCTCCGGTGGCGCGGTGCGCACCCCGGACGGCCCCGGCTGGCCGGCCGGGCCGGCGTTCACCGTCGGTTGCGGGCTGGCCGGGTACGGGCTCGCCCGGCTGGTGCGCCTGCCGGTGCCCGCGCTGCTCGGCCCGATGCTCGTCGCCGCCGCCGTCGACCTCGGTGGGCTCTCCGGCGGCGCCACGGTGCCCGGGCCGGTGGAGGCGGTGGCGTTCGGGGCCATCGGCCTGCAGGTCGGGCTGGCCTTCACCCGGGAGAGCCTGCGCACCATCGGCCGTGCGCTGCCGCTCGCCCTGGCGATCATCGTCGGGCTGGTGGTCGCCTGTGCCGGCCTGGGCGCGGTGCTCGCGGCAGCCACCGGCGCCACCGCGCTGGACGCCTACCTGGCGACGACGCCCGGTGGGCTCTACGCCGTCCTCGCCACGGCCACCGGCACCGGCGCGGACACGACGTTCGTGCTCGCCGTCCAGGTGCTGCGGCTGTTCGTCATGCTGCTGGCGGCGCCGCTGATCGCCCGCGGGCTGCGCCGCGGGCGGGCCTGAGCGGGTGCCCTGACCAGTGGCACCGCACGCCTACCCTCGACCGGGTGAGCCGCGCGCCGAGGGAGGAGACGGAGCTGTCCGACGTGGAGACTGCGGTGGTGGACGACCCCGCCGCGGACCAGGAGGACGCCGTCCTGCTGTTCGTGGGCGGCCCCCTCGACGGGCGGGTGGAGGTCCGCGCCGCCCGCCACGGCGACCCGCTGCCCACGGTCACGCACGTGCACCTGCACGACGGGCCGAAGGTCGTCTCGCGCTACGACCTGCAGCCGCTGCCCGGCCGCGCCGGCGTCTACCGCCTGCGCCCCGCGGCGCCCCGGCCGGGCCGCGCCGGCTGACGGCCTACCAGCCCTGGGTGCGCCGCGCCGCCGCGACCACCTGCTCGAACAGCCCCCGCTCCAGCGCCGCGCCCTCCCGCCGCACCGCGGCCGGGTCGAGCACCAGCAGCCGGTCGAGCCGGACCTCGCTGGGGCGGCCGCGGCTGTCCCACCCGCCGGTGCCCACGTCCATCCAGGAGCGGCCGGCACGGGCCTCGTCCCCGGCGTCGCGGTCGTGGTCCCTGCTGGTGAGCAGGAGCCCGACGAGCTCCTCGCCGCGGCGGCCGAGCACCAGCACCGGGCGGTCCTTGCCGCGGCCGTCGCCCTCGTCGTAGGGCACCCAGGTCCACACCACCTCGCCGGGGTCGGGCCGGCCGTCGGCGCGCGGCCGGTAGGTGGTGTCGACGCCCGGGGTCGCGCGGGGCGCCCGGCGTGCGCGCGGGGGCCAGGGGCGTGCCGGGGCGGCCGCGCGGCGGACGACGGGGGCGGCGGCGGACACCAGCCGGGTGAGGACGTCGACGAGTCGGCGGGCCATGCGCGCACCGTACGGACCCGGGTCGCCGTCGTCCCGTCCGTCCCGTTCGTCACACCGGTACCAATTCGCCCCGGTTCTGGTTGCGCAGCGTCCTGCCGGGGCACCATTGCGTCACGGGGCCCGTCGTCGCCGCGCCCCGGGAGAGGGGGGCTCCCATGACGTCGGCCCAGCCCGTGATCCCCGCGATGCCGCGGTCGCGCGAGGTGCGTGCCAGCGTCCTCGCCGCGTTCCAGCTGGTCGAGGACGCGCGCTACCTCGGCACCGAACGCCGGCCGCGGCGCAACCGCGTCCGCCGGATCGCCGAGCGGACCGTCGCCAGCCGCCGCCTGGCGCGCGACGTCTCGCTCCCGTAGCGGCCGGCCCCGCCGCCGGGCACTAGGCGACGCAGAACTCGTTGCCCTCGGGATCGGCCAGCGTCGCCCACTCCAGCGGGCCGATCGAGGCCCGGTGCAGCTCGTGCGCGCCCATGCCCACCAGGCGGGCCACCTCCGCCTCCCGCTGCTCCGCGCCGACGTGCAGGTCGAGGTGGACGCGGTTCTTGACCGTCTTCGGCTCGGGCACGCGCTGGAACAGCACCCGCGGCCGGCCCGGGTCCGGCGAGGTGAGCGCCGCGCCGATGGCCCACACCAGCGCACCGCGGTGCGTCGTGGTGTCGGCCTCGGTGGCGTGGCCCTGCTCCACCATCCGCCGGATGAAGGCCTCGTCCTGGGGCTCCACCTGCCAGCCCAGCGCCTCGGCCCACCAGTCGGCGAGCGGGTGCGGGTCGGCGCAGTCGATCGTCACCTGGAACTCGGTCGCCATGCGCGGAGCCTGCCAGCGACCAGTGACAGGTCCCTCCTACAGCTCGAGCGCCAGCTCCGCGCGCAGCGTGGCGTCGTCGGGCAGCGGGGTCTCCAGCCGGCAGTGGTCGCGGATCATCGTGCCGAACGGCGGCAGCGCCGAGCGGTCCACCTGCGCGGCCGGGTCCCACAGCCCCGAGCGCATCACCGCCTTGGCGCACTGCAGGTAGGCCCGCGTCACGGTGACGACCAGCACCGAGCGCGGCGCCCGGCCGAACTCGGTGAGGTCGAGGCCCGGGACGTCGGGCCCGGCCAGCGCCGCAGTGCCGTAGACCTTCAGCGTCTCCTCGACGCCGGGGACGAGGAACAGCAGCGCCACCTGCGGGTTGGCCGCCACGTTGCGCAGGCTGTCGAGCCGGTTGTTGCCCTGCCGGTCGGGCAGCACCAGCCGGTGCTCGTCGAGGACCTTGACGAAGCCCGGGTCGCCGCCGCGCGGGGACACCTCCGGCGCCCCGGCGGCGTCCGCGGTGGAGAGCACCGCGAACGGCGCCAGCGCGACGAACGCGCGGCAGTGGGCGTCGAGGTGGTCGATCTCCTTGTCCCGCACCAGCTGCGAGGGCGGCCGGTAGGACGCCAGGACGGGGTCGGGGGAGACGTCGGCCTGCACGGGAGGACGGTAGCCCGGGCGGCGTCGCGGTCGTGGGCCCCGTTAGCTTCGCGGTCGTGCCCGTGTCGTGGAACTCCCCGGTCCGGTTCGTCGAGTGCGACCAGCAGGGGGTGGTGTTCAACGCCCACTACCTGGTCTGGGCCGACGAGGCGTCCATGGTCTGGTGGGCCGCGGTCGGGCTGCCGTGGGACGAGCTGGTCCAGCGGGCCGACCCGGTGGTCAAGGCCAGCTCGCTGGAGTGGTCGTCGTCGGCCCGCTGGGGCGACACGGTCACCGTCGACGCCGAGCCCGAGCGGCTCGGGCGCACGAGCCTGACCGTGCGGTTCACCGTGCGCGTGGGCGAGCGGGTCTGCTGCGCCGTCCGCAACACCTACGTGGCCGTCGCCGACGGCGCCGCGACGCCCTGGCCCGACGACGTCCGCGCCCGGCTGGAGGAGGCCCTCAGCGCGGGCTGAGCGCGTCCCCGGGCGGCAGCAGCGGCAGGTCCGCCGGCGGCCCCTGCTCGAGCAGCCGCCACAGCGCGCCGGTGTCGGCGTGCTCGGCCACCAGGTCGCCGAGGGCGTCCAGGCGCCGCTCGCGCACCGCGGCGAAGGCGGTGTCCGGCGCCGCGACGAACCGCCGCCCGCTCGCCCGGGCCACCTCGGCGAGGAAGGCGCGGCGGAAGCCGTCGTTCTCCATCGCCCCGTGCCAGGTGGTGCCCCACACCGACCCCGCGCGGCCGCCGTCCAGGAACGGCTCGGCGCCGCCCTCGTCGTAGGTCACCTGCCCGTGGTGGATCTCGTAGCCGCGCACCGGGTGCCCGAGCGCGTGGCCGGCCGGGCGGCCCAGGGTCTTCTCCCGCGCGAAGCGGACGTCGGCCGGCAGCAGCCCCAGCCCCGCGACCGACCCGGCGCGCGACTCGACGTCGTCGGTGATGGTGCGCGCGAGCATCTGGTGGCCGCCGCAGACGCCGAGCACCGGGCGCCCGGCGGCGGCGTGCCGGGCCACGGCGTCGGCCAGCCCGGTGGCCCGCAGCCACGCCAGGTCGGTGACGGTGGCGCGGGTGCCGGGCAGCACCACGAGGTCGGCGTCGGCGAGCTCCTCGGGCCGGCCGACGAAGCGGACCAGCACGCCCGGCTCGGCGGCCAGCGCGTCGAGGTCGGTGGAGTTCGACAGCCGGGGCAGCCGGGCGACGGCGACCCGGAGCACGTCCTCGCCGTGCGGCGGGCCGGCCGAGGAGACGCCGGTGGGGATGCCGAGGGAGTCCTCGACGTCGAGCGCGGCGCCGGGGAGCCACGGCAGCACGCCGAGCGTCGGCCGCCCGGTGAGCCCGGTGAGCCGGTCGAGGCCGGGCCGCAGCAGCCGGACGTCGCCGCGGAACTTGTTGACGAGGAAGCCGGCGACCAGCCGCTGGTCGGCGGGCGGCATGAGCGCGACCGTCCCGTAGAGGGCGGGGAAGACCCCGCCGCGGTCGATGTCCCCGACGACGACCACCGGTAGTCCGGCGGCGGTGGCCAGGCCCATGTTGGCGATGTCGTCGGCGCGCAGGTTGATCTCGGTGGGGGAGCCGGCGCCCTCGCAGACGACGACGTCGAAGCGCGACCGCAGGTCGGCCAGGCAGCCGAGCACCTGCTCGAGCAGCGCGGCCTTCATCGGCCGGTAGGACAGCGCGGTCACCTCGGCGACCGGCCGGCCCAGGACGACGACCTGGCTGGCGTCCTCCCCGCCGGGCTTGAGCAGCACGGGGTTCATCGCGGCCTCGGGCGGCACGCCGGCGGCCGCGGCCTGCACCACCTGCGCCCGGCCGATCTCGGCGCCGTCCGGGGTGACCATCGAGTTGTTGCTCATGTTCTGCGCCTTGAACGGCGCGACCGTCACGCCCTGGCGGGCCAGCCAGCGGCAGATGCCGGCGGTGACCACCGACTTGCCGGCGTCCGAGGTGGTGCCGGCGACGAGGAGGGCGCCGCTCACGGCGCGGTCGGTGGCGTGCCCGACGCGACCCCGCGCGGCGCGCCCCAGCCCGCCTTCTCCTGGCCGGAGAGGTCGGCGATCGCCTCCATGATCCGGTCGGTGACCTCCCGGCGGGCGCGGCCGTTGCCGGCCTTCCCGGCGTGGTCGGGGAAGGTCAGCGGTTCACCGAAGACCACCGAGAAGCGGTGCGGGCGCGGCCACCGCGACCCCACGGGCTGGATGCGGTCGGTGCCGCGGACGGCGACCGGCACCACCGGGCAGCCCGCGGTGAGCGCCAGCCAGGCGACCCCCGTCTTGCCGCGGGCCAGCCGCCCGTCGCGCGACCGGGTGCCCTCGGGGTAGATGCCGAAGCCCCCGCCCTGGCGCAGCACGCCGAGCGCGGTGTCGAGCGCGGCCTGGGCGGCGCGGTGGGTCTCCCGCTCGACGGGCATCGCGCCGAGGGCGCTGAACAGCGTGCGGGTCAGCCAGCCGCCGATCCCGGGGGTGGTGAAGTACTCGGCCTTGGCCAGGTAGTGCACCCGCCGGGGCGCGGAGAGGGGGATGACCATGCTGTCGATGAACGACAGGTGGTTGCTGGCGATGATGAACGCCCCCTCGGCCGGGACGTTGCCCCGCCCGCGCACCCGTGGCCGGAACAGCAGCCAGAACAGCGGCCGCAGCACGAAGCGCGCCACGAGGTAGAACACGCCGGTCTCCCCTCCTCGGGCCGCGCCGGCGTCCGTCCCACCGGCCGGGCCCAGGGCATCCTCCCCCGTCGCGCCGACCACCGAGGAGGCAGGGCGGCGGGAGAGAGCGGGGTCACCCGCGCCGCGCGGTCAGGGCACGCGGCGGTCGGGCGGGCAGGCGTCGCGCAGGATGGCCCGGACGTCGGCCGGCAGCACGCCGTGCCCCGACGCCGAGGACACCAGGTCGACGGCGACCTCGCGGACCTTGCGGTGGGTGTGGCTGGAGATGTGTGCCAGCAGGTCGAAGGCCACCTGGTCGCCGCAGCCGGTGAGCAGCATGAGCACGCCCTTGGCCTGCTCGATCGGCGCCCGGCTGGCCATCGCGGTGCGCAGCTGCTCGACCTCGGTCTCCAGCGCGCGGATGCGCTCCTCGGCCGCCCGCGAGCTGCCCGACGGCGCCTCCACGACCAGTCCCTCGACGGCGGTCACCGCGCCGTCGTCGTCGAGCTGCGGCTCACCCAGGAAGACCACGGGGCGCTCGTCGCCGGAGCCGGTGGCCAGCCGGACCTCGAGGCAGAAGGCCTGGGCGCCGGTGACGGCGGCCGACAGCGCGTCGATGGTGCGCGGGCGGT
The DNA here is from genome assembly GCF_900115505.1 of Geodermatophilus dictyosporus. Classification (GTDB taxonomy): domain Bacteria; phylum Actinomycetota; class Actinomycetes; order Mycobacteriales; family Geodermatophilaceae; genus Geodermatophilus; species Geodermatophilus dictyosporus. The sequence goes on from NZ_FOWQ01000003.1 coordinate 329,727, forward strand.
CGTCGGGGTGCTGCGCGGCGACGAGGGCCTCGGTGCACGGTCCCGGGTGCCTGCCGCCCAGCCCGTGCAGCGCGGCCATCTCCTCCGACCACTCCCACTCGCCGCTGAGCCGGTCGTAGCGCCACCGCCCGGCCAGGCGGGTGCGGCGGGTGGTCAGCGGGGAGGGCGCCGGGGGAGGGGGGAGCTGCGGGGCGGCCGGCCGCGGCGCCGGTGCGGCGTGCCGGTGGACGGTGCGGGACACGGTCGAGGTCATGGCGTGCTCCGGGTGACGCGCGCCGGGCGGGGCCCGGGGGAGCGCCGCACAGCCGTGGGTTCGACCTCAGGCGGTACGCCGGCTGGGCCGGCCGCTCGTGGCCCTCCTGACGTTAGCCGTCCGGACCCCCGGATGCACGCTTTTCGGCACGGCCTGGTTCTCCGCCCGCGCCCGACCGGCCAGCCGCGCGGCCGCGGCGAGGGCGGCCGCGGCCAGCCAGACGGCGCGGGAGAGCCGCACCGCGCGGGCGACGTCCCCGCTGCCGGGACCGCGGCCGTCCCCGAGCGCCGGCCGGTCCTCGACCCGGCTGCCGTAGACGTTGCGCCCGCCCAGCCGCAGCCCCAGCGCGCCGGCCGCCGCGGCCTCGCAGCGCCCGGCGTTGGGGCTGGGGTGGGCGGCGCCGTCGCGGCGCCACACGCGCAGCGCCTCGCGGGCGGAGCCGCCGGCCAGTGGGGCGCCGGCGACGGTGAGGGCGGCGGTCAGCCGGGCGGGCAGCCAGTTGGCGACGTCGTCGGCGCGCGCGGCGGCCCAGCCGAACCGGGCGTACCGGGGCGAGCGGTGGCCGACCATCGCGTCGAGGGTGTTGACCGCGCGGTAGGCCAGCAGGCCGGGCAGGCCCGCGACGGCGCCCCACACCAGCGGCGCGACGGCCGCGTCGGAGGTGTTCTCGGCCACCGACTCGACGGTGGCCCGCGCCAGCTCCCCGGCGTCGAGCGCCGAGGGGTCCCGCCCGGCCAGGGTGGGCAGCAGGGCGCGCGCCGCCGACAGGTCGCCGGCGTCGAGCGCCCCGGCCATCGCGGTGGCGGCGCGGCCGAGCGAGGTGCCCCCGAGGACCGCCCAGGTGGCGACGGCGACCACCGGCGTGCGGACCGCCGGCCGCCCACGGGTCACCCGGTCCAGCCCGGCCCCGAGACCCGCGGCACCGGCCACGAGGACCGCCGCGTACCCGGCGCCGGCCGCCCGCGAGTCCCGCCAGACCCGCCGCTCGAGCGCCGCGGCGGCCGTGCCGAAGCCGGCCACCGGGTGGCGGCGGCGCGGGTCGGCCAGCAGCAGGTCGGCGGCCGCGCCGGCGGCCAGGCCGAGGGCGGTGGGGACGTCCGGGCGGCTGGTCCCTCGGCGGCGGAGCACGGCGTCCATCCTGCCCAGGGCGCTTCCTAGGATCGCGGCCATGCGCCTGCCCGGCCGTTACGACGGCGTCGCCCGGCCGATCGTCACCTACGGCAGCAACGAGGTGCTGCACCGGCCGACCGCGCCGGTCACCGAGTTCGACGAGCGGCTGCGCCGGCTCGTGCTCGACATGTTCGCCTCGATGCGCGAGGCCGACGGGGTGGGGCTGGCGGCCAACCAGATCGGCGTCGACGCGCGGGTCTTCGTCATCGACTGCCCCGACGCGCGCGGCGAGGACGTCGTCGGCTACGTCGTCAACCCGGAGCTCACGCTGCTCGGGCCGGCCGACGGCGAGCCGGCCGAGGAGGTCACCGAGGAGGGCTGCCTGTCGGTGCCCGGCCCCTACGCCGAGCTCGCCCGCGCCTTCCGCGCCCGGGTGGACGGCGTCGACGTCAAGGGCGCGCGGGTCTCGATCGAGGCCAGCGGCATGGCCGCGCGCTGCCTGCAGCACGAGGTCGACCACCTCGACGGCGTCGTGTACGTCGACCGGCTGCCCGCCGACCTGCGCGAGCGGCTGCTGGCCGAGGCGGCCGGACCCGACGGCGGGCTGCCGGCGTGACCGGCACCGCGGACCCGGCCGGGGCGCCGGTGGTCGTCGTCGGCATCGGCGCCGACGGCTGGGACGGGCTGGCGTCCACCTCGCGTGCCGAGGTCGAGCGCGCCGAGGTGCTGATGGGCAGCGCCCGCCAGCTGGCCCTGGTGCCGGAGGAGGTGCCCGCCGAGCGGGTGCCCTGGCCCTCGCCGCTCACCGAGGCGCTGCCGGGGCTGGTCGAGCAGCACGCCGGCCGGGCCGTGGTGGTGCTGGCCAGCGGCGACCCGATGCTGTCGGGCATCGGCACCACGCTCACCCGGCTGCTCGGCGCCGAGCGGGTGCGGGTGCTGCCGGCGCCGTCGTCGGTGTCGCTGGCCTGCGCCCGGCTGGGCTGGGCGGTCGAGGACACCGAGGTGGTGTCGCTCGTCGGCCGGCCGATCGAGCTGCTGCACCCGCACGTGCAGCCCGGCCGGCGGCTGCTGGTGCTGGGGTCCGACGGGGAGACGCCGGCGCAGGTGGCGGCGCTGCTGTCCGACCGCGGCTACGGGCAGAGCCTGGTCACGGTGCTCGGCGGGCTGGGCGGCCCCGACGAGGAGGTGCGCACGGGCACCGCGGCCACCTGGTCGCAGCCGGCGCCGGCCCTGGTGGTCACCGCCGTCGAGTGCCGGGCCGACCGGGGCACCGCGCCGCTGCCCACCACGCCGGGCCTGCCCGACGGCGCCTACGAGTCCGACGGGCAGCTCACGAAGTCGGAGGTCCGGGCGGTCACCCTGGCCCGGCTGGCCGCCGTCCCCGGGCAGCTGCTGTGGGACGTCGGCGCGGGCGCGGGCTCCATCGGCATCGAGTGGATGCGCGCGCACCCCACCTGCCGCGCGGTCGCCGTCGAGGCCTCCGCCGAGCGGGCCGAGCGGATCGCCCGCAACGCCGCGCGGCTCGGCGTCCCCTACCTGCGCGTGGTGCACGGGCACGCGCCCGACGTGCTGTCGCGGCTCGGCGCTCCCGACGCGGTGTTCATCGGCGGCGGGCTGACCACGCCGCTGCTGGTCGAGACCTGCTGGGACGCGCTGCCGGTGGGCGGCCGGCTGGTGGCCAACGCCGTCACGGTGGAGAGCGAGGCGGTGCTCGCCCAGTGGCACGCGAAGGTCGGTGGCGAGCTGGTGCGGGTGGAGGTCTCCCGCGCCGGGCCGGTGGGCTCGTTCACCGGCTGGAAGCCCGCGATGCCCGTGACGATCTGGTCGGTGACCCGGTGGTGACCGTGCACCTCCGCGGACGTGCACCGTGCACGTCCGCGAGAGTGCACGGGAGGGCCGGCCGGGCATGACGGTGCACTTCATCGGGGCCGGCCCGGGCGCCGCCGACCTGGTCACCCTGCGGGCGGCCCGCGTCATCGCGCGCGCCCCCGTCTGCCTCTACGCCGGCGCGCTGGTGCCGCGCGAGCTGCTCGACACCGCCCCGCCCGGCGCCCGGCTGGTCGACACCGCCGAGCTCGACCTCGACGAGATCACCGCCGAGCTGGTCGCCGCGCACGGGGCCGGCCTCGACGTCGCCCGGCTGCACTCCGGCGACCCCAGCGTCTACAGCGCCATGGCCGAGCAGATGCGCCGGCTCGACGCCGCCGGCGTGCCCTACGAGGTCGTCCCCGGGGTGCCGGCGTTCGCCGCGGCGGCCGCGTCGCTCAAGCGCGAGCTGACCGTTCCGGGGGTCGGGCAGACGGTGGTGCTGACCCGGACCAGCGCCCGCTCCACGCCCATGCCGCCGGGGGAGGAGCTGGCCGCCTACGCCGCCACCGGGGCCACCCTCGTGCTGCACCTGGCCGTCCAGCGGATGGCCGAGCTCGCCCCGCTGCTGGCCGAGCACTACGGCGACGACGGCCCGGTCGCCGTCGTCGCCCGCGCCAGCCGCGACGACGAGCTGGTGCTGCGCGGCACGCTCGCCGACATCGCCGGGCAGGTCGAGGCCGCGGGCGTCAGGCGGACGGCGGTCGTGGTCGTCGGCCCGGTGCTCACCGCCGCCGAGTTCCCCGACAGCCACCTGTACTCGACCGCGCGATGCCGGAGCTAGGCGCGGCCGACGATCGTCCCCGCCCGGTCGATCACCACGACGTCGACCGCGACCGGCGCACCCCGCAGCACGCCGAGCGCGGTCTCCCGGGCGCCGGCGGCCACCAGGTCGCCCAGCGGCAGCCCGGCGTCCTGGCACTGCCGGAGGGCGTCGAGCGCGGTGTTGGCCCCGCGCACGCCGGCGACCAGCCCGGGGTCGCCGCCGGCGGACGCGACCCGGGCGGCGAGCGAGTCGAAGGAGACCTGCGAGCGGCCCGAGTGCAGGTCGAGGTGGCCGTCGGCGAGCTTGGCCAGCTTGCCGATGCCCCCGGCCACGGTCAGCCTCGGCACCGGGTGGCGGCGCAGGTACTTGAGCACCGCGCCGGCGAAGTCGCCCATGTCCAGCAGCGCGTCCTCGGGCAGGCCGTGGAGCTCCTGCACCGTCTTCTCGCTGGTCGAGCCGGTGCACCCGGCCACGTGCTCGTGCCCGGCGGCGCGGGCGACGTCGATGCCGCGGCGGATCGAGTCGATCCACGACGAGCAGGAGTACGGGACGACGACGCCGGTCGTGCCCAGCACCGACAGGCCGCCGAGGATCCCCAGCCGCGGGTTCCAGGTCCTCCTGGCCAGCTCCGCGCCGTTCTCGATGGACACCTCGACGACGACGTCGCCGCTGCCGCCGTGCCGCGCCGCCACCGCCGCCACGTGCTCGCGCACGAACTGCCGCGGCACCGGGTTGATCGCCGGCTCGCCGACCGCCAGCGGCAGGCCCGGCTTGGTCACGGTGCCCACGCCCTCGCCGGCGCGGAAGCCGACGCCGCTGCCCGGCTCCCCGTGCGTCACCCGCACGCGGACCAGCGCGCCGTGGGTGACGTCGGGGTCGTCGCCGGCGTCCTTGACGACCCCGGCGGTGGCGGCGCCGTCCTCCAGCGACTCGGTCGCCAGCGCGAAGGACGGGTGCCGGTCGTTCGGCAGGTCGATGGTCACCGGGTCGGGGAACTCGCCAGTGAGCAGCGCGGTGTAGGCCGCGGTGGTGGCCGCCGTCGCGCACGCGCCGGTGGTCCAGCCGTGCCGCAGCCCCGCGGCGCCGTCCCTGCTCACCGGCCCATGATCCCCGGCAGGTGCGTCCCGAGCGGACAGGGGCGTGAGCATCGCAGCGAGGAACGAGCGAGGAGCGGAGCGGCCCGCGGGAGCGAGGCAGAGACATCGTGAGCGGGCAGGTGCTCGTCCTCGGCGGCACCGGGGAGGCGCGGCGGCTGGCCGCGGCGCTGGTCGCCGGGGGCGCCGACGTCCTGTCCAGCCTGGCCGGCCGGGTGGCCGACCCGGCGCTGCCCGAGGGCGGCGTGCGGGTCGGCGGGTTCGGCGGCGCCGACGGGCTGGCCGGCTGGCTGGCGGAGCACCGGCCGCGCGCCGTCGTCGACGCCACCCACCCCTTCGCCGCCCGGATCACCGCGTCGGCCGCCGTGGCCGCCGCCCGCACCGGTGTGCCGCTGCTGCGCCTGCAGCGCCCGGGCTGGACGCGGGGGCCGGGGGACCGCTGGACCTACGTCGACTCCCTCGACGAGGCGGCCGGCGCGGTCCGGGACGCCGGCAGCGTCCTGCTCACCACCGGCCGGCAGGGGGTGGGCGCGTTCGCCGGCCTGACCGGCCGGGTGCTGGTGCGCTCGGTGGACCCGCCCGACGAGCCGCTGCCGGCCCGGGCGGTGCTGCTGCTGGCCCGCGGGCCCTTCGCCGTCGACGACGAGGTGGCGCTGATGCGGGAGCACGGTGTGGAGGTCGTCGTCACCAAGGACTCCGGCGGCGCCATGACCGAGGCCAAGCTGGCCGCCGCGCGGGCGCTCGGGCTGCCGGTCGTGCTGGTCCGCCGCCCGCCGCTGCCCGCCGGCGTCGAGGTGGTGGCCACCGTGGCGGAGGCGGTGGCCTGGACGAAGCGGTTGAGATGGACCGGTGCCGGAACGGAGGATGGCCCCTCGTGGACCCGATGACCGAGCAGCAGGTGCGGCGCTCCCTCGTGGACTGTGCGAAGGGCGAGGCCGACTCGGCCGCGCTGCGCGCCGCGGAGTCGCGGATGTCGGCCCGCCGGAGCGTCGTGTGCCTGCTCTGCCGGTCGACGCACTCCGGCGACGCGGTGTCGCTGTTCACCGCGCGCCGCGCCGGGGCGGCCGGCCGCAACGGCGACACGGTGGGCACCTACGTGTGCGCCGACCTCGGCTGCGCTGCCCGCGCGCGCACCGAGATCCCGCCGTGGCTGCGCGACCGCGACCCCGTCGAGGTGGGCGAGGAGCGGGTCGCCGAGCTGCGGGAGCGCGTCGCGGAGTTCGTCGACGCCGTGCGGCGGTGACCTCGCTGGTCCTGTTCGACCTCGACGGCACGCTGGTCGACTCCACGCCCGGCATCGCCGCCTCGGTGCGGGTCGCCGCGGCGGCGGTGGGCCTGCCCGAGCCGACGCCGGCGCAGCTGCGCGACATGGTGGGCCCGCCGCTGCCGGACGGCTTCGCCACCGTGCTCGGCGTCCCGCTCGGCGACGTCGACCGCGCGGTCGCGGCCTACCGGGCGCACTACTCGGCCGGGGCGCTGTTCGACGTCACCGTGTACGACGGCGTCCCCGAGCTGCTGCGGACCCTGCGCGCCGACGGCTGCGTGCTCGCGGTGGCCACCAGCAAGCCGGAGGTCTTCGCCGTCCGGGTGCTCGGGCACGTGGGTCTGCTGCGGGCCTTCGCCAGCGTGCACGGGGCCACCCTCGATGGGACGGTGCGGCACAAGGACCAGGTGGTGGCCGCGGCGCTGGCCGCCCACCCCGACCGCCGGCCCGCGGTGCTGGTGGGCGACCGGGCCCAGGACGTCCTGGGCGCGGCCGCGCACGGGCTGCCCTGCGTGGGCGCCGGCTGGGGTCCGGGCGCCCCGGGTGAGCTGGCCGGCGCGGGCGCCGCGGCCGTCGCGGCGGTGCCCGCGGACGTGCCGTCCGCGCTGGCACGGGTAGCGGGGCCTCCGACGGGCTAGACACCGGTGGTGACCGCGCCCCCGCTGACCGACGCGCTGCAGGAGTTGCGCGACGCCGTCGACGCCGCCCCGCTGGGCCTGGCGACGCCGTCGCGCGAGGCCACCGCGCGCACCGCCCGGGCGGTAGTCGACCAGGTCGACGACTACCTGCTGCCGCGGCTGCGCGACCTCGACGCGCCGCTGCTCGCGGTGGTCGGCGGCTCCACCGGTGCCGGCAAGTCCACGCTGGTCAACAGCGTGCTCGGCGCCCGGGTCACCACCCCCGGCGTGCTGCGGCCGACCACGCGCGCCCCCGTGCTGGTCTGCTCGCCGGCCGACCGCGCCGCCTTCTCCGGCGACCGCGTGCTCCCCGGCATGGCCCGCACCACCGGGGAGGGGGACGTCGCCGGCGGGCTGCGGCTGGTCGCCTCGGAGGCGCTGCCGCCCGGGCTGGCGCTGATCGACGCCCCCGACGTCGACTCGGTGGTGGAGGCCAACCGCGACCTCGCCGGCCAGCTGCTGTCGGCGGCGGACCTGTGGGTCTTCGTGACGACGGCGGCCCGCTACGCCGACGCCGTCCCCTGGGACCTGCTGCGGACGGCGCAGGAGCGGGGCACCGCGCTGGCCGTCGTGCTCGACCGGGTGCCGCCCGAGGCCGTCGACGAGGTGGCCGCCGACCTCGCCGGGATGCTCCAGCGCGGCGGGCTGGGCGCGGCGCGGCTGTTCGTCGTCGAGGAGCGGCCGCTGACCGACGGCTTCCTGCCCGAGGACCAGGTGGCCGCGCTGCGCGGCTGGCTGCGCGGCCTGGCCGCCGACCAGGAGCAGCGCGCCGCCGTCGTGCGCCAGACACTGGCGGGGGCGCTGGAGAGCCTCGACGGGCGGGTGGCCGCCGTCGCCGCGGGCGTCGAGGAGCAGGCCGCTGCCGCCGGGACGCTGCGGTCGGCCGCCGGCGCCGCCTACGACGGGGCCCGGGACGCGGTCAGCGAGGGGGTCGGCAACGGCAGCCTGCTGCGCGGCGAGGTGCTCGCCCGCTGGCAGGACTTCGTCGGCACCGGCGAGTGGATGCGCTCCCTGCAGACCCAGGTGGGCCGGCTGCGCGACCGGCTCGCCGCGGCGCTGACCGGCCGGCCGTCGTCGTCGGACTCGCTGCAGGGCGCGCTGGAGTCCGGCGTCGAGACGCTGCTGCGTGCCGAGGCCGACCGCGCCGCCGACCGCACGGTCACCGCCTGGCGGGCGCTGCCCGGCGGGCCGGGGCTGCTGGCCGGCCGGGAGGAGGAGCTGTCGGGCGTCTCGCCGGACTTCGCGCCGGTGGCCGCCGAGGAGGTGCGCGACTGGCAGGGCTTCGTGCTGGAGCTGGTGCGCGAGGAGGGGCGGGGCAAGCGCTCGCAGGCGCGGCTGCTGTCGTGGGGCGTCAACGGGGCCGGCGCGGTGGTGATGGTCGCCGTGTTCGCCTCGACGGCGGGGCTGTCGGGCGCTGAGCTCGCCATCGCGGGCGGGACGACGGCGGTCGGCCAGCGGGTGCTCGAGGCGGTGTTCGGCGACGCCGCGGTGCGCGCGCTGGCCACCCGGGCCCGCGCCGACCTCGACGCCCGCGCCGACCGGCTGCTGCGCTGGGAGGAGGACCGCTTCGAGGAGCTGCTGGCCGACACCGCGGTCGCCGACGACGCCGCCGGCCGGCTGCGGGCCGCCGTCGCCGCCCTCGCCGCCGCCCGCGGGACCGCCGCGTGAGGGGCCGCGAGCTGTCGCTGGCCGACCGGCTGGCCGCGCTGCGCGAGGCGGTCGGCGTCGCGGAGGGCCGGCTGGAGGTGCCCGAGGTGGGCACCGCGCGGTCGCTGCTGGCCAAGGCGGGTGCCCGCGAGGCGCTGGGCGACGCCACGGTGGTGGCGCTGGCCGGGGCCACCGGCAGCGGCAAGTCCACGCTGTTCAACGCGCTCTCCGGCGCCGAGGTGAGCACGCCCGGGGTGCGGCGGCCGACCACCGGGGTGGCGCACGCCAGCGTGTGGGGCGAGCACGGCGCCGACCGGCTGCTCGACTGGCTGGAGGTGCCGCGCCGGCACCGGGTGGCCGACCCCGACCCGGCGCTGGACGGCCTGGTGCTGCTGGACCTGCCCGACCACGACAGCGTGCGGCTGGAGAACCGGCTGGAGGTCGACCGGCTGGTGGAGCTGGTCGACGTCCTGGTGTGGGTGCTCGACCCGCAGAAGTACGCCGACGACGCCGTCCACACCCGCTACCTGGCGCCGCTGGCCGGGCACTCCGGCGTGCTGCTGGTGGTGCTCAACCAGGTGGACCGGCTCGACGAGGCCGCCGCGGTGGCCTGCCTGACCGACCTGCGCCGGCTGCTCGACGAGGAGGGCCTGGCCGGGACCCCGGTGCTGCCCACCGCGGCGCGCACCGGCCACGGCCTGCCGGAGCTGCGCGCCGAGCTGGCCCGCCGGGTGGGCGCGCGCAAGGCCGCCACCGACCGGCTCACCGCCGACGCCCGTGCCGCCGCGGGAGCCCTGGCCGGGCACTGCGCGCCGGACCTCGGGCCCGACCGCGGCCCCGGTCGGGCCGCCGTCGACGAGCTCACCGGCGCGCTGGCCGACGCCGCCGGGGTACCGGCCGTGGTGGCCGCCGTCGAGCGCTCGGCTCGGCGCAACGGCACCGCGCACACCGGCTGGCCGCTGCTGCGCTGGACGGCGAAGCTGCGCGGCGACCCGCTGGGCCGGCTGCACCTGGGCGACGAGCGGGTGCGGACCTCGCTGCCGCAGGCCGGCGTGGTGCAGCGGGCCGGGATGGACGCCGCGCTGCGCCGGGCCCGCGACGACGCCGGCCGCGGGTTGCCGGCCGCCTGGCGCGACGAGCTCCGCCGGACGTCGGAGGACACCGAGGAGCGGCTGGCCGACCGGCTCGACCGCGCCGTCGCCGGCACCGACCTCGGCCCGGACCGGACGCCGCTGTGGCAGCGCGCCGCCGGTGGCCTGCAGTGGCTGCTCGCGCTGAGCGCGCTGGTGGGCGCGCTGTGGCTGCTCGCGCTGGCCGGACTGGGGCTGCTGCAGCTCGACGACGTCGTCCCGCTGCCGCGGGTGCAGGGCATCCCGCTGCCCACGCTGCTGCTGGTGGGCGGGCTGCTCGCCGGACTGCTGCTGGCGCTGGTGTGCCGGCCGCTGGTGGCCGCAGGGGCCAGACGCCGGGCCCGGACGGCGCGACGGCGGCTCACCGCCCGGGTGGCCGAGGTGGCCGACGAGGAGGTGCTGGCGCCGCTGGCCGAGGCCCGCGCCGACCACGACCGGTTCTGCGCCGCGGTCGGTCGCGCACGGTCCTGACGTCACAGGGAAGCCGACGCTCCTGCTCGTCGGTGGTCAGAACGGCGGCGGGTCGCCGTCCGGGTCGGGCGGCGGTGGTGCTGGTTGCGTGCCGGGTGGTTGCGTGCCGGGTGGTCGCATGCCGGGCGGTCTGGTCGTGCGGGTGATCCCCGACGGGGTGGTCACGGTGAGCACGCCGTCGGGGCTCATCTGGAAGTGCCAGCCGGGGGCGAAGGTCTTCAGCCGGTGGTGGCTGCGGCAGAGGCAGCAGAGGTTGGCGCAGTCGGTGGGGCCGCCGCAGGCGTGCGGGACGACGTGGTCGGCATCCGCCCAGCCGACGCGCTGGCCGCAGCCGGGGAAGCGGCAGGAGCGGTCGCGGTTGTGCACGAACGTCTGCTGCGCGGCGGAAGGTGCGTAGCCATCGACCTCGGCGGGCCGGTCGAGCACCGCACAGCCGCAACCGGCGCCCTGGTGGGCCGGGCAGCCGCGGCGGGCCAGGCGGCGCAGCCGGTCGAGCGTGGTGGTGGCCCGCAGGGCGCCGTCGTCATCGGTGAGCGCCAGCGTCACCGATCCGCCCGCCGGTGTCCGGACGCCGAGCCGGTCGAGGCGGGCGAGCAGCTCGCGGAGCTGACCGATGGTGATCGGTAGCCCGTTGACCTCCCCGGCCTCGGAAGACTCGCCGGCCAGGGCGCTCAGGGTGGCGATCAGCTGCAGGTGCGCCGTGACCGGCGGGCGGGAGTCGTCCCAGGGCCGCTGGACGAGGTCGGCGAGCACCGCGGCACGCAGCTGCCCGACCGGTCGCTCGTCGCCGTCCTTCTTCAACAGCACCGCCAGCTGGTCAACCAGGTCGAAGCACGCCGCCGCGGCCGGCGCGGGCAGGTCGGCGGCCAGGGTGCTCATGCCTTCCCGCGGGGAGGGGTGGACGCGCACGTCGGCCTGCCGCTCAGCCTCCCTGCGGCGGGCATCGACCGCGTCGGCATCGACGGCGAGCAACGCCGCGACGGCCCGCTTCCTGAGCGTGTGGGTGGTCCAGGTGGCGGCTTCGGGCAGCAGCCGGGACTCCACCTGCCGGGCCACCGCCGGGTCGGTGTGCTGCAGCACGTCCACGAGCACCTTCGCCCGCGCCTCATCAAGGGTGCCCTCGGCCAGCGCCCCCCACGTGCCGGGCAGCGACTCCCGATAGACCCAGGCCCGCTGCGCGAGCAGCGAGGCCGACCGGTGCCCGCAGTCGAGCACCACCGCCAGCTCCGCGGTGAAGAACTCACTGACGCCCGGCAGCTCGGGATCCGGCGCCCACGACCCGCGCTTGGCACCCGGGGTGCCGGGCGCGGCATCGAGGTCGTCGGGGCTGTCGTCGGCCAGACCCAGCACCAGTTCCGCCTCGTAGGCGGCGGTCATCGCCTTGACGGCCTGCAGCCGCTCCAGTTCGGCGGCCTTCTGCTCCCGCGACAGCAACGCCACCGGCAGCCGCCGCAGCTCCGGCGACCCTGCCCCGAGCAGGCCGAGGAGACCACCGGCGAACGCCGGCGGCTGGTCCTCCTCCATCCGCTCCACGGGACGAACCTACGACCGGGGTACGACCGTTCCCGCAGCTCACGGGCCCTCGCGTGAGCGGAGGACCCGGGCGCCGGGTGGTCGGGTGGTCGGGTCAGGAGTCCATCCAGTCGGGTCGAGCGCCCCACCGAACGCCGAAGGCTGAACGGCGCTCAGGCCGCCAGCGGCTCGGCGGGCTCCTCGGCCGGCTCGGTGGCGGGGGCGCGGCGGCCGGAGACCCGCAGGCCCACCGCCGCCCCGACCGCCAGCAGGATGACGACGACGCCGTAGACCTCGGCGGCCAGCTCGAGCCCCACGGAGGCCGACGCGATCCCGGCGGCGATCGCCGGGATGCTGAACGCGAGGTAGCCGACGACGAAGACGCTCGACAGCAGCCCGGCGCGCCTGCCGGGCGCGACCCCGGCGGTGACCGTGGCGACCGCGCCGAGGAAGGCCGCGCCGAACCCGAGACCGGAGACCGCGGCCGAGGCGAAGAACAGCCAGGTCGCGCCGGTGACCAGCGAGACCAGGAGCGCGCCGACGGCGACGGCGAAGACCAGGCAGCCCCCGGCCATCGCGCTGCGGGGTGCGAGGTTGCGGGCCAGCAGGCCACCGGCGGCCCCGGCGCCCTGCATGCACAGGATGAGCAGGCTCCCGACGAGGTGGTCGGTGATGCCGAAGACGGCGGCGGTCAGCGACGGGCCGAGCGAGAGCACCAGCCCGCCCATCGCCCACAGCGCCACCAGGCAGGGGACCGCGACGAGGAACGCCCGCCGCTGCGGCCGCGGGACCTCGACCTGCGGGCGGAGCGAGGCCAGCGCGCCGGGCAGCCGCGGGGAGGACTCCGGCAGCGCCGGCACGACGGCCGCGCCCAGCACGAAGACGACGGTCAGCACGCCGAACACCCACGGCGTCGGCTCGGCCAGGCCCTCGATCGCCAGCCCGGCGCCCACCGCGCCCAGCGACAGACCCAGGCCCGGGGAGACGCTGTTGACCAGCGCCCCGAGCGGCCGCTCGCCGCGCTGCAGGTCCAGCAGGGTGGCACCCAGTGACCCGGTGAGCGCGCCGGTGGAGAGCCCCTGCAGCACCCGCGCGGCCAGCAGCCAGCCCACGCCGTCCGCGGCGAGGAAGACGACCATGGCGACCGCCTGCAGCAGCAGCCCGCCGGCGAGCACCGGCCGCCGGCCCACGTGGTCGGACAGCCCGCCCACCACCAGCAGCGCGGCCAGCAGCGCGAAGGCGTAGATGCCGAAGACCAGGGTCAGCACGCCGGGGCCGAAGCCGAACTGCTCCTGGTAGACGCGGTAGAGCGGCGAGGGGACGCCGGAGGCGGCCAGCACCAGCACGAGCAGCACCGCGACGGTCCAGAACGCGGCCGGGCGGGGGAGTCGGGCGGTCGGCACGGGTCAGGTCAAGGCGTGCCGACCGCTCGTTGTTCCCTGCAACGGCGTGTCAGGACGGGTACCGGCGTGGCGTGTACACCTGGCCGGACGGCGTCACCCGCGTCTGCGACGACCCGACGAGCACCAGGCAGCGCATGTCGACCGCCTCCGGGTCGAGCTCGCCGAGCGTGGTGACCACCACGGACTCCTCCGGCCCGCCGACGTCGCGGCCGACGACGACCACCGTCCCGGGCTTGCGCACCTCGAGGAGGACGTCGAGCGCCTGGCCGAGCTGGTGCGGCCGAGCCCTCGACCGCGGGTTGTACAGCGCGATCACCAGGTCGGCGGCGGCCGCGTGACGCAGCCGGTCGAGGACGACGTCGAGTGGCTTGAGCACGTCGGAGAGGCTGATGACGGCGAAGTCGTGCCCCAGCGGCGCGCCCACCCGCGAGGCGACGGCCTGCGCGGCGGTCAGCCCGGGCAGCACCCGCACCCGGACGCCCTCGTGCTCGGGCTGCGCGGCCACCTCGAGCACCGCCGCGGCCATCGCGAAGACCCCGGGGTCGCCGCTGGAGACCACCGCGACCCGCCGTCCCGACCGGGCCAGCTCCAGCGCCTGCGCGGCCCGCTCGGCCTCCACCCGGTTGTCGCTGGGGTGGCGGGTCTGGCGCGGGTTGGCCGGTACCCGGTCGAGGTAGGGGCCGTAGCCGACCAGGTCGTCGGCGGCCGCGACCGCGTCGGCGGCCTCGGGCGTCGTCCAGCAGCGGGCGCCGGGACCGAGGCCCACGACCACCACCTCGCCGGCCTGCGGGGGAGCCGTGCCGCGGGAGGGCACGGGGGAGGGCCCGGTCAGCGGGCTGGGCAGCAGCGCGAGGGAGAAGTAGGGGACCGACGCCGGGTCGACGTCGGCCAGCGGCAGCGTGCGCTGGCGGTCGGTCGTGGCCCGCTCGACGTAGAGCGCGCGGTCGAGCACGCCGGCGGCCTCGAACGCCTCGCGCACCTGCGGGAACGTGCGGCCGAGCTTCACCACCGCCGCCGAGTCGGTGGTGGCCAGCCACTCGGCGAGCTCGTCGGCGGGCAGCGTGCCGGGCAGCACGGTGAGCACCTCGTCGCGCTCGACCAGCGGCCGGCCGACCACCGCCGCGGCGCCGCTGACGCTGGTCACGCCGGGCACGACCTCGGTGGGGTAGCGGTGCGCCAGCCGCTTGTGCATGTGCATGTAGGAGCCGTAGAAGAACGGGTCGCCCTCGGCCAGCACGACGACGTCGCGGCCGGCGTCGAGGTGCGCGGCCAGCCGGGCGGCGGCGGCCTCGTAGAACTCGTCGATGGCGCCCTGGTAGCCGCCGGGGTGGTCGGTGGCCTCGGTGGTGACCGGGTAGACCAGCAGCTCCTCCACCTGCCCCTCGCGCAGGTAGGGGGCGGCCACCGCGCGGGCCACCGAGCGCCCGTGCTGCGCGGCGTGGAAGGCGACGACGTCGGCGGCGCCGATCAGCCGGGCGGCCCTGACGGTGACGAGCTCCGGGTCGCCGGGCCCCAGCCCGACGCCGTACAGGCGGCCGCTCACTCGACGTCGCTCGCGATCGCGTTGACGGCCGCGGCGGTGATCGCGCTGCCACCCCGCCGTCCCCGGACGACGAGGAAGTCCAGGTCGCAGGCGGCCAGGGCCTCCTTGGACTCGGCGGCGCCGATGAAGCCGACTGGGATGCCGAGGACCGCGGCCGGCCGCGGCGCGCCGGCGGCGACCATCTCCAGCAGGTGGAACAGCGCGGTGGGCGCGTTGCCGATGGCGACGACGGCGCCCCCGAGCCGGTCGCGCCACAGCTCCAGCGCGGCGGCGGTGCGGGTGGTGGCCAGGTCGGCGGCGAGCGCCGGCACCCGCGGGTCGTCGAGCGTGCACACGACGTCGTTGTCCTGCGGCAACCGGCGGCGGGTCACGCCGGAGGCGACCATCTGCGCGTCGCAGAGCACCGGGGCGCCGGCGTCGAGGGCCTCGCGGGCGCGGGCGACGACGTCCGGGCTGTACGCCACGTCCTCGACGAGGTCGACCTGCCCGCAGGCGTGGACCATCCGCACGACCACCCGGGCGACGTCGTCGGGCAGGCCGCGCAGGTCCGCCTCCGCGCGGATCGTGGCGAACGACCGCCGGTAGATCTCGGCGCCGTCCTTCTCGTACTCGTACACCGGCGCGAGGCTACGTCCCGCCGGGAAGCGGGTAGCGGGTCGGTCATGGCCCTTCCCCGCGTGCTCGTCCTCGTGCTGGCCGGTGGCGCCGGCGGCCGGTTGCAGCTGCTGACCGAGACGCGGGCCAAACCCGCCGTCCCCTTCGCCGGCGTCTACCGGCTCATCGACTTCCCGCTGAGCAACTGCGAGCACTCCCACATCGCCGACGTCTGGGTGTCCATCCAGCAGCACCCGACCTCGCTGGCCGAGCACCTGGCCAACGGCCGGCCGTGGGACCTCGACCGCACCACCGGCGGCCTGATGACGCTGCCGCCGTTCCAGGGCACCGAGCGCGGCGGGTGGAGCACCGGCACCGCCAACTCGCTGTGGCGGCAGGCCGACCTGGTCCGCGCGTTCGGCGCCGACGCGCTCGTCGTCGTCAGCGCCGACGCCATCTACGAGCTGGACTACCGTGAGGTCGCCGAGGCGCACCTGGAGTCGGGCGCCGAGGTGACGATGGTGACCACCGAGGTCGCCCCCGACGACGCGTCGCGCTACGGGATCGTCGAGGTCGACGGCGACCGGGTGACCGGCTACGCCTACAAGCCCGACGAGCCGGCGACCACCACGGCCACCAACGAGGTGTTCGTCTTCAGCCCGGAGCCCACCCTGGACCGGCTCGAGCAGCTGCGGTCCGAGCTCGGCGAGGAGGGGCTCGAGGACCTCGGCAGCCACCTGCTGCCCGCGCAGACGCAGGACGGCCTGGCGCGCGCGTACCCGCTGGGGGGCTTCTGGCGCGACGTCGGCACCGTGGACTCCTACTGGCGGACGCACCAGGAGTTCCTGACGCCCGAGCCGCCGATCGACCTCGACGCCCCGGAGTGGCCGATCCACACCCGCGGCGGCCGGCGCAGCGCGGCCCGGGTGCTCGACGACGGCCGCATCGAGAACAGCCTGCTCTCCGGCGGCACCCGCGTCTCCGGCGACGTGCGCGGCTCGGTGATCTCGCCCGGCGTGGTGGTGGAGGCCGGCGCGACCGTCGTCGACTCGGTGCTGCTGCCCGGCGTGCGCGTCCGCTCGGGCGCGACGGTGACCCGCGCGGTGGTCGACGACGGCGTCGACGTCGGCCGCGGCTGCACGGTCGGCGGCGGCGACGGCGACGTCGCGCTGCTGGGCCGCCGGGTGCAGGTCCCCGAGGGCACGGAGATCGCGGCCGGCGCCCGCTACCCCGACCCCGACGAGGACTGAGGAAGGACCCCCTCCTCCCCACCCCTCGCACGCTCGGGGCGGGCCCCGGGAGGGGGCCGCCGACGGACCGTCGTCAGCCCGTGCGGTAGCCGTCGGCTGTCGCGACGACGTCGAGGACGTCGCCGCGGGGGCGGCCGCAGCGGCGCTCGCAGCCGGCCCAGTGCAGCCGGGCGCCGTCGGGCACCGTCCCGGCGGCGACGGCGGCGGCCGCGTCGGCCCGGACGTCGGCCAGCGACCGCGCGCAGCCGGGCCGGCCGGCGCAGGCGGTGACCCGGACCCACGGGCTGCCGGCGTCGAAGACGACGCCGGTGCGGTGCAGGTCGACGGCGGCGTCGTCCACGCGGTCCTCGGCGAGGTCGGGGACGACGACGCTGCGCCAGGGGGTCAGCTGCACCTCGCCGGTGAGCGAGGCGAGCAGGTCGGCCTGGCCGGCGGAGAGCCGGCCCAGGGGGAGGACCCCGATCAGCGCGGTCCGCCCGTCGGCCTGGGTCTCCGCGCCGACGGGGCCGGTCGCGGGGGCCTCCGGCAGGACGGCGGGGGCCACGCGCGGGCCGGGCAGCCGGGCCGCCACCCGGGCGGGGCCGTCGTCGAGCTCGGCCAGCCGCCAGGCGGTGCCGCCCTGCGCGGCGCGCTCGGCGAGGAAGGCGCGGGCGGCGGCCAGCAGCAGGCCGACGGCGTCGGCGGGCGCCGCGCGCAGGCCGCTGTCGGTGCCCGCCAGGACCAGGGCCACCGAGGCCGGGGACAGCGCGAGCAGCCCGACGTCGCCGGCGGGGCCGGTCACGTCACCGCGCCCGTCGTCGAGGGTGGCGAGGAAGCGGCCGGGCAGGGCGGCGAGGGTGGGGTCGGCGCACAGGCCGGCGTCCACCCCGGCGACCCACGGCCGGGCGTCGAGGTGCCCGCCGGCCCGGCCGGTCAGCGCGCTGGCCAGGACGTTGCGCACCCGCTCGTGGCTCTCGCTGGGCAGCAGGCCGGCCGCGGCCAGCCGGTCGCCGAGCGCGGCCGGTGCACCGGGCGCCAGCCCGCGCAGCTGCAGGTTGCCGCGGCTGGTGAGCTCCAGGGCGCCGTCCCCCAGGTCGCGCGCGGCCGCGGCCAGGACCCGCAGCTGCGGCGCGGTGAGCAGGCCGCCGGGGACGCGGACCCGGGCCAGCTCGCCGTCGGCGGCGGAGTGCGTCTGCAGCGCGCCGGGGCAGGCGTCGGCGCGCAGCCGGGGGGAGGAGGTCCGTGCTGCTGAGGTCGCTGCTGAGGTCATGGCGCCCGCGAGGCTACGACGCGGGCGCCACGACCTCGGGCCCGTCAGGCGTCGCGGCGGGCGCGGTCGAACGACATCCACACCTCGCGGCGCTCCTTGCGGGTCTGCACCTGGGACATGGCGGCCACGCGGCGGCGCTGCTCGAAGGAGGCCACGTGCTGGACAACGGCGACCTCGGCGTCGCGCATGGCCCGCTCGGCGGCGAACTCGGCCGGCGTCGACGGGAACTCGTCGGGCGAGACCGGCGAGACGTCGTCGTCGGCGGACGCCCGCGCGTAGGGGCTGTCGGCCGGCAGGTTGCCGCTGACCCGGCCGTAGGCGCCGAGCAGGAGCAGCACCGCCCCGGCGACCACGGAGAAGCCGACGTTGCTCAGCCCGAACGCCAGCAGGTTCCAGTCGGTGTTGAGCACGGCCAGGTTGGCCAGCGCCGAGACCAGGAACAGCGCGCCGATGACGAGCATGACCGTCGAGGCGGTGCGGGGGCTGCGGAAGGCGGCGAAGACCAGGACGACCGCCGTGACGACCGAGATGGTCGAGAGCAGGCCGTTCGAGGACAGGCCCAGGATCTGCTCCCCGTCGGTGGAGAAGAACGCCAGGCCGTTGGCGAAGCCGAGGACGCCGAAGACGGCGATCACCCCGGCGACGACGAACGCGCCGATGCGCTGGACGGTGTAGACGCGGCCGCCCCGTCCGGTCGTGGCGGCGGCCGGCTCGGCGGCGGTCAGCCGATCGGGGACCTCGGTCTCGGCACGAGCGGCCTCGGCGGGAGCGGGGGCTGGGGCGGGGTGGGCGGTCGCCGGTGCACGGTCGGCCTTCCGGGGGCGGTGCAGGGACAGGGCCATGGCAGGGCTCCTCGGGTTCGGGTGGTGCCGTACCGGTTGTTCCCAACTCGGTGGTGTCCAGATGCACCTGGTTCCGGACTCCTTCGTCCCGTCCACGCCCGGGCGTGTCGGCGTGGGAAGAGCCGGGCCCGCGGCGCGGTTCAGCGGCCGTGACCCAGCCGTTCCCGACCGATCTGCACTCCGAGTTCCTGCGCGCCGACCTGTTCTTCTCCATGGGTCAGCCCGTCGAGGCCGCGCGCCTGCTCGAGCCGCTGGTGGCGGCCGAACCGGGCAACGAGGCGGCCCTGGAGCTGCTCGCCCGCAGCTACTTCGGCTCCGCGCAGCTGCGGCGGGCCGAGGCGGCGCTGCTGCGCCTGGTCGACCTCGCCCCGGCCAACGGGTGGGCCCGCCGCGCGCTGGCCCGCACCCTGGAGCGGCAGAACCGCCCGGCCGAGGCGACGGTGCACCACCGCCTCGCCGACGCCCTCGGCGCCGCCTGACCACCCCTCGGCGCCGGTCGCGCGGCGGCCGGCGCCGGGGCGGGCGGTAGCGTCTGACCGCGTGTTCGTCCTGCTGTCCACCAGCGACACCGACCTGCTCTCCGCCCGCGCCAGCGGTGCCGACTGGCGGCTGGGCAACCCCGTCCGGCTCGGCGCCGAGGGCACCGCGGCGCTGACCGAGGGCGCGCGGCTCGTCGTCGTCCGGATCCTGGGGGTGCGGCGCCAGTACGAGGAGATGCTCAGCCCCCTGCTGGCCGGGCCGGCGCCGGTCGTCGTCCTCGGCGGGGAGCAGGTGCCCGACGCGGAGCTGATGGAGCTCTCGACCGTCCCCATGGGCGTGGCCACCGAGGCGCACGGCTACCTCGCGCAGGGCGGGCCGGACAACCTCGTCCAGCTGCACCGCTTCCTCTCCGACACCGTGCTGCTCACCGGTGAGGGCTTCGAGCCGCCGTCGGTCGCGCCGGACTGGGGCGTGCTGGAGCGCGCGGACCGGGGGAGCGGCCCGCGGGTCGCCGTCCTCTACTACCGGGCGCACCACCTGGCGGGGAACACCGCGTTCGTGGAGGAGCTCTGCGGCGCCGTCGAGTCCGCCGGTGGGCAGGCGCTGCCGGTGTTCGTGAGCTCGCTGCGCAGCGTCCCCGACGAGCTGCTCGACGTCCTGCGCACCGCCGACGCGCTCGTCGTCACCGTGCTCGCCGCCGGCGGCTCGCGGCCGGCCACCGCGCAGGCCGGCGGGGACGACGGCGCGTGGGACGTCGGCCAGCTCGCCGCGCTCGACGTGCCGGTCGTCCAGGGGCTGTGCCTGACCCGCTCGCGCGCCGACTGGCTGGCCGACGACGACGGCCTCTCGCCGCTCGACGTCGGCAACCAGGTGGCGATCCCCGAGTTCGACGGCCGGCTGATCAGCGTGCCGTTCTCCTTCAAGGAGACCGACGCCGACGGGCTGACCCACTACGTCGCCGACCCCGAGCGGGCGGCGCGGGTCGCCGGGACGGCGGTGGCGCACGCGCGGCTGCGGCACACCCCGCCCGCCGAGCGCCGCATCGTGGTGATGCTGTCGGCCTACCCGACCAAGCACGCGCGCATCGGCAACGCCGTCGGCCTGGACACCCCGGCGTCGGTGGTGCGGCTGCTGGCCGCCATGCAGGGCCAGGGCTACGACGTCGGCCCGTTCGACGGTCCGGACGCGCTGCCCGGCGTCGCCGACCTCGACGGCGACGCGCTGGTGCACGCGCTGATCGCCGCCGGCGGGCAGGACGCCGACTGGCTCACCGACGAGCAGCTCTCGGGCAACCCGGTGCGCATCCCCGCCGAGGAGTACCGGCGCTTCTTCGACACCCTGCCGGCCGACCTGCGCGAGGCGATGGTGTCGCACTGGGGCGAGGCGCCCGGGTCGCTGTTCGTGGACGGCGCAGGGGACGACCGGGCCGTCGTGTTCGCCGCCCTGCGCGCCGGCAACGTCGTCGTGATGGTGCAGCCGCCCCGCGGCTTCGGCGAGAACCCCATCGCGATCTACCACGACCCCGACCTGCCGCCCTCGCACCACTACCTGGCCGCCTACTGGTGGCTGCGGTCGGTGTTCGGCGCGCACGCGCTGGTGCACGTCGGCAAGCACGGCAACCTGGAGTGGCTGCCGGGCAAGACGGTGGGGCTGTCTGCCTCCTGCGGGCCCGACGCCGCGATCGGCGACCTGCCGCTGGTCTACCCGTTCCTGGTCAACGACCCGGGCGAGGGCTCGCAGGCCAAGCGCCGCGCGCACGCCACGCTGGTCGACCACATGGTGCCGCCCATGGCGCGCGCGGACTCCTACGGCGACATCGCCCGGCTGGAGCAACTGCTCGACGAGCACGCCAACGTCGCGGCGATGGACCCGGCGAAGCTGCCGGCGGTGCGGGCGCAGATCTGGACGCTGCTGCAGGCGGCGAAGCTCGACCACGACCTCGGGCTGGCCGAGCGCCCGGAGGACGACCGCTTCGACGCGATGATCCTGCACGTCGACGGCTGGCTCTGCGAGATCAAGGACTCGCAGATCCGCGACGGCCTGCACGTGCTGGGCACCCCGCCGTCGGGCCCCGACCGGGTCGACCTGGTGCTGGCGATCCTGCGGGCACGGCAGATCTGGGGCGGCTCGGTCGCGCTGCCCGGGCTGCGCGAGGCGCTCGGGCTGGCCGAGGACGGCACGGCCGGTCTCCGGGCGACCGACGCGGTCGAGGCGCAGGCCCACGCCCTGGTCTCGGGCATGGAGGACGCCGGGTGGACGATCGGCGCCGTCGGCCCGGTCGTGCGGGAGGTGCTCGGCCGGGAGGACGACGCGGTCGCGGCGGTGCTGCGGTTCGCCGTCGACGAGGTGGTGCCGCGGCTGGAGCGGACCACCGACGAGCTCGACGCCATCCTGCACGCCCTCGACGGCGGCTACGTGCCGGCCGGGCCGTCGGGCTCGCCGCTGCGCGGTCTGGTCAACGTGCTGCCGACCGGCCGCAACTTCTACTCGGTCGACCCGCGGGCGGTGCCCTCGCGGCTGGCCTGGGAGACCGGGCAGGCGATGGCCGAGTCGTTGCTGGAGCGGTACCTGGCCGACACCGGCGGGTACCCGCCCTCGGTGGGGCTGTCGGTGTGGGGGACGTCGGCGATGCGGACCTCTGGGGACGACGTCGCCGAGGTGCTCGCGCTGCTCGGCGTCCGGCCGGTGTGGGACGACGCGTCGCGGCGGGTGACCTCGCTGGAGGCGGTGCCGCTCGACGAGCTCGGCCGGCCGCGGATCGACGTCACCGTGCGCATCTCGGGCTTCTTCCGGGACGCCTTCCCGCACGTGGTGACGATGCTCGACGACGCGGTGCGGCTGGTCGCCGACCTCGACGAGCCGGCGACGCAGAACTTCGTGCGGGCGCACGTGGAGGCCGACGTCGCCGGGCACGGCGACCGGCGGCGGGCGACCACCCGGGTGTTCGGCTCCAAGCCGGGCGCCTACGGGGCCGGGCTGCTGTCGCTGATCGACTCGCGGGACTGGCGCGGCGACGCCGACCTCGCCGAGGTCTACGCGGTGTGGGGCGGCTACGCCTACGGCCGCGACCTCGACGGCGTGCAGGCCCGGCCGGACATGGAGGCGGCCTACCGGCGGATCGCGGTGGCGGCCAAGAACGTCGACACCCGCGAGCACGACATCGCCGACTCCGACGACTACTTCCAGTACCACGGCGGGATGGTCGCGACGGTGCGCGCGCTGACCGGGCGGGCGCCGGCTGCCTACGTCGGTGACTCGACCCGCCCCGAGCAGGTGCGCACCCGGTCGCTGACCGAGGAGACCTCGCGGGTGTTCCGGGCGCGGGTGGTCAACCCCAAGTGGCTGCAGGCGATGCGCCGGCACGGCTACAAGGGCGCCTTCGAGCTGGCCGCGACCGTCGACTACCTGTTCGGGTACGACGCCACGACCGGCGTGGTGGCCGACTGGATGTACGAGAAGCTGACCGAGACCTACGTGCTCGACCCGGAGAACCGCGAGTTCATGGAGCGGTCCAACCCCTGGGCGCTGCACGGGATCGCCGAGCGGCTGCTGGAGGCGGTCGACCGCGGCATGTGGGCCGAGCCGGACCCCGACCTGCTGGCCGGGCTGCGGCAGGCCTACCTCGACACGGAGGGCGACCTCGAGGGCGGGGAGACGCCGGCCCAGCAGGGCGCGGTCACGTGACGCTTCCGTGTGCGGTGCGTCACGACGCGCCGGAGTGGCACCCGGTGACAGGCGTGTCCCGCCTGCGCTGGGTAACACCCGGTGCATGGGCATCCTGAACCGACTCCTCGGAACTGCAGAGACCACCGCTCGACGGGGCGCCGCTGCCGGCGGCCGCGGGATGGGCGGTCGCGGGATGGCCGGCCGAGGTGCAGCCGGCCGCTCGATGGGCCGCTCCATGGGCCGCACGCGCATGGCGACCGGCACACCCTCCCGGCGCACGGGCCGTGGGGCGCCGACGACGGCCGCCTCCGGTGGCCTCGGCCGGCTGCTCGGGTCGCTGACCGGCCGCCGCTGAGCGCCGACCCCGCTGCTCCGGCAGCGGGGTCGCTAGGGCAGTGAGGCGGCGGCGACCAGCAGCACGACGGTCGCCGCCGCCTCACCCATGGCCCCCATCACGTCCCCGGTGACCCCGCCGAGGCGGGCCGCTGCGCGGGCGCGGACCCCCTCGGCCACGAGCAGCCCCGCAGCCGCCGCCCCGACGAGGACCACTGCCGCCAGCGCCCCTCCGGCCGCCCACGCCGCGGCCCCGGCCAGCGCCGCGCTGACCACCAACCACCCGGCCAGCCACGGTCGCGACACCGTGCCCGCCACCGCCCGCCCGAGGGACGACCCCTCGGCCGTGCCGACCCCGGGCAGCCCGGTGCGCGCCATCGCCAGGCGGGCGACCACCACCGCGGTCCAGAGCGCCAGCCAGCCGCCGTCCCGCCCGAGCAGGGCCGCCGCGGCCGCCGCCTGCAGCAGCAGGACCAGCACCAGCGCCACCACGCCGAACGGGCCGACGTCGCCCCGGTGCATGACCTGCAGCGACCGCTCCCGGTCGCGCAGCGGGCCCAGGCCGTCGGCGGTGTCGGCCAGGCCGTCGAGGTGCAGGCCGCGGGTCAGCGCGGCGAGCACGGCCAGCGCGGCCACCGCCCCGGTCAGCGGGGACACCAGCCGCGCGCCCAGCACGCCCACGCCGGCCGCCACCGCGCCGAGCGCCAGCCCCACCAGCGGCGCCCAGGGCAGCACCCCGCGGGTGGACGACGCCACCGCTGCCGGCACCCGCACCGCCGTCAGCAGGGCCACCGACTCCAGCGGGCCGGCCCACCTCGGCCGGGCGCTCACCGCAGCCGCTGCGGCAGGCCCGCGACGACAAACCACACCTCGTCGGCGGTGCCGGCCAGCCGCTGGTTGACCTCGCCGAGCGCGTCGCGGAACAGCCGCCCGGCGCGGGACTCCGGGACGACGCCCAGGCCGACCTCGTCGCTGACCGCCACCACGTGTGCCGGCGTCATCGCCCAGGCGTTGACCAGCGCGTCCACCCGGCCGGCCAGCCGGTCGAGGGCGCCGGGCTCCTCGCTCCACACGCCGGTCTCGTCCATCAGCGCCGCCACCCACGTGGTGACGCTGTCCACCAGCACCGTGCCGCCGCGCAGCAGCTCGCTCGGCGCCGTGGTCTCCAGCGTCGTCCAGCCGGCCGGGCGCCGGGCCCGGTGCGCGGCCACCCGGCCGGCCCACTCGGGGTCGTCGGTGACGGGTGCGGAGGTGGCCAGGTAGACGACGTCCGCGCGGTCGGCGACCAGCGACTCGGCGTGCGCCGACTTCCCCGACCGCGAGCCGCCCAGCACCAGCACCCGGCTCACGGCGCGGGCTCCGCCGGGAGCTCCAGGCGGGTCACCGTGCCGTTGTGCGGGGTGGCGGCCGGCAGGTCGGCGGGGCCGAGCCCGCCGGCGACCGCCTGCGCCGCCCGGATGGTGTCGCCGTGGGTGACGAGCGCGACCACGTCGGCCGGCGGGTCGGCCGACAGCCGGGCGAGGAGGTCCGCGACTCGCGCGTGCAGCTGGGCCAGGCTCTCGCCACCCTCGGCCGCCCAGTGCGGGTCGGTCCAGTCGACGACGTCCCACAGCTCCCGGGAGGGCCGGCCCTCCAGCACGCCGTAGCCCTGCTCGCGCAGCGCGGGCGTCGTGGTGAACGGCAGGCCGACGGCGCGGGCGCAGTGCTCGGCGGTCTGCACCGCCCGCAGCAGGTCGCTGGACAGCACCGCCCCGGGCCGGAGGGCGGCCAGCTCGACGGCCGCGGCGGCGGCCTGCCGGTGCCCCAGTCCGGTGAGCGGCACGTGCGCGGTCTGGCCTTGCATGAGCCCGGCGACGTTCCACTCGCTCTGGCCGTGCCGGACGAGGAGGAGGGTGAGCGGGCGCGCCATGGTGGTCGCCGAGCCTAGGCCAGGCGGCGGCGGGGCCCGGCCGGGGTGCTCGTACCGTCGGGGCGTGACCATCCCCGTCCGGCCCGGCGCCGCCCGTCCCGCCGGCCGGCCCGCGGGTCCCGACCCGCTGGCCCCGCTGCTGGACCTCCCCGGCGTCCGCGAGGCCGCGGACGCGGCGCGCGCGGGCATCGACCGGCTGCTGGCGCACCGGCTGATGCGCAACCGGTCGGCCGAGGTCAGCACCGAGTCGGCGCTGCGGGGTGCCCGCGCCTCGGCGGCTCTCGAGGGGGTCGACGTCCCGCTGGCCGACCTCCGCGCGGGCTCGGTCGACGACCCGGTGGTGCAGGGCTCGCTGCGGGTGTCGGTGGGACTCGGGTCGATGGTCGACACCTGGGCCAGGGCCCCGGGGCAGGTGCTGGCCCGGCTGCACGTGCTGGCCGCCGCCGACCTCGTCGACCGCGACGCCCTCGGCCGGCCCGCGCCGCACGCCGGCGCCCGGCTGGGCGGGCTGTTCCCGGTGGTCACCGGTACCTCGACGGTGCCCGCCGTGCTGGTCGCCGGCCTCGTGCACGGCGAGCTGGCCGCCCTGGCGCCCTTCGGCACCGCCGACGGCGTCGTCGCCCGCGCCGCCGGCCGGCTGACCGTCACCGGCCGGGGGCTGGACCCCAAGGCCGTGTCGGTGCCCGAGGTGGGCTTCGCCGAGCTGGGCGCCGAGGAGTACCGCGCCCGGCTGACCGGTTACGCGTCCGGCGGTCCCGAGGGCGTGGCCGCCTGGCTGGTGCACTGCTGCCGCGCCACCGAGCTCGGCGCCCGGGAGGGCCTGGCCATCGCCGAGGCGATCCTGCGCGGCTGACCCCGTTCTGCGCCGGGTCGGGGCGCGGGGGACAGTGGGCCGGTGCGGTACCTCGACGTCGACGGGCTCGGAGCGGTCAGCCGGATCGGGTTGGGCACCTGGCAGTTCGGCTCCCGCGAGTGGGGCTACGGCGAGGGCTACGCCACCGGCGCGGCGGAGCAGATCGTCCGCCGGGCGCGCGACCTCGGCGTCACCCTCTTCGACACCGCGGAGGTCTACGGCCTCGGCCGCAGCGAGCGGATCCTCGGCGAGGCGCTGGGGGAGGAGCGCGCCGACGTCGTCGTCGCCTCGAAGCTGTTCCCCGTGGCGCCCTTCCCGCCGGTCGTCCGGCGCCGGCTCGAGGGCAGCGCGCGGCGACTGGGCCTGCGGCGGGTGCCGCTCTACCAGGTGCACCAGCCCAACCCGGTCGTCCCGGACAGCGTGACGATGCCCGGGCTGCGCACGCTCCTCGACGAGGACCGGATCG
This sequence comes from Geodermatophilus dictyosporus, assembly GCF_900115505.1. Lineage (GTDB taxonomy): Bacteria > Actinomycetota > Actinomycetes > Mycobacteriales > Geodermatophilaceae > Geodermatophilus > Geodermatophilus dictyosporus. Next base: position 356,105 of record NZ_FOWQ01000003.1, read on the forward strand.
GCGCCGTCGGCGTCTCCAACTACCCGCTCGAGCGCTGGCGGGCCGCCGACGCCGCGCTCGGCCGGCCGGTCGTCAGCAACCAGGTGCAGTTCTCGCTGGCCCGGCCGGGCCCGCTGGCCGACCTCGTGCCCTTCGCCGAGCGCGAGGGCCGGGTGGTCATCGCCTACAGCCCGCTCGCGCAGGGGCTGCTCGGCGGCCGGTACGACGTCGGGCACCGGCCCGGCGGCGTCCGGGCGGCCAACCCGCTGTTCGGCACGCAGAACCTGCGCCGCGTGCAGCCGCTGCTCGACGTCCTCCGCGAGGTCGCCGGCGCCCACGGCGTCCGGCCCGGGACCGTCGCCCTGGCCTGGCTGGTGTCGCTGCCGCAGGTGGTGGTCATCCCGGGGGCGTCGAGCGTCGAGCAGGTCGAGGCCAACGCGGCCGCCGCGGAGGTCGACCTGCGCCCCGACGAGCAGGAGGCGCTCACCGCGGCGGCACGGGACTTCGCGCCGGTCTCCGCCGCCCGCACGCTGGTCGACGGTGTCCGGGAGCGGCTCCCGTTCTGAGCGACGGCGCTCCCTCAGGCCCCGCGCCGGCGCCGGCGCCCGGCGGCCGGCACGGGCAGCGCGACGGACGGCGCCGAGGGGACGACGCGCAGCGCCCGCCGCCGCGCGTACCAGGCCAGCCCTGCCACCGCGGCCCCCACGCCCACGGCCGCGCCCCGCACCACCGGTGCCGGCGGCACGGGGAAGCGCGACCGCATGGCCACGGGCCGGGTGAACTCCAGGACCGGCCAGCCGCGCTCGGCCGCCGCCCTGCGCAGCGCCCGGTCGGGGTTGACCGCCGTCGGGTGCCCGACCGCGGTGAGCATCGGCAGGTCGGTCACCGAGTCGCTGTAGGCGAAGCAGTCGGCCAGGTCGTAGCCGCTCTCGGCGGCCACCTGCCGCATCGCCGCGGCCTTGTTCTCCCCGTAGGCGTAGAAGTCGATCTCGCCGGTGTACCGGCCGTCGGCAGTGACCATCCGGGTGGCCACGACCCGGTCGGCACCGAGCATCTCGCCGATCGGCTCCACCATCTCCGCACCGCTGCTGGAGACGATGACGATCTCCCGCCCGGCCGCCCGGTGCTCCTCGATGAGGTCGGCGGCCTCGGCGTAGACCAGCGGGTCGACGATCTCGTGCAGCGTCTCCCGGACTATGTCGTGCACCGTGGCGACGTCCCAGCCGGTGGCCATCCTGGTGATCTGCGCCCGCATCCGCTCCATCTGCTGCGCGTCGGCGCCGGCGAGGGAGAAGGTGAACTGCGCGTAGGCGCCCTTGAGGACGGCGCGGCGGTTGATCAGCCCGCCCGCGAAGAACGGGCGGCCGAAGGCCAGGGTGCTGGACTTGGCGATGACCGTCTTGTCCAGGTCGAAGAACGCCGCAGCGCGGGTCACGGTTCACGACTGTAAGCGGGCTCCTGAGGTGTGACGGGGATCGCGGCGCCGTCCACACCCGTCCGGGTCATCCACAGGTCGCGCCGACCCTCCCGCGCGGTGCCCGTGCTGCGCTGGGCTCGGGCGCGTGCCCCCTCGCCCCTCCCCGACCGTCCCCCCGCCGACGCCGGCCCGCCCCCTGGTGGTCAGTGCCGACGAGGAGCTGCTCGACGACGTCCTCCGTGTGCTGGCCGCGGCCGGCACCGAACCGCAGGTGGCCACCGGCGGGCCGGCGCTGCGCCGCGCGCACCGGGACGCCGCCCTCGTGCTGCTCGGCGCCGACGCGCTGGCCGGGGCGGCGGTGCGGTCGCTGCCCCGCCGCTCCGGCGTGGTCGTCGTCGCCGCCGCCCCGCTGCCCCCCGCGGCGTGGGCGGCCGCGGTCGAGCTGGGTGCCGAGCGGGTCGCGGTCCTGCCCGCCGACGAGGCGTGGCTGGTCGCGCGCGCGGCCGGCGCGGTCCGCTCGCCGGTCGAGCGCGGGCGGCTGGTCGTCGTCGGCGGCAGCTGCGGGGGCGCGGGCGCCAGCACGCTGGCCGCCGCGCTCGCCGTGACCGCCGCGCACGACGCCGGGGGAGCCCTGCTGGTCGACGCCGACGTGTGGGGCGGTGGCCTCGACCTGCTGCTGGGCGCGGAGGACGCCGAGGGGCTGCGCTGGCCCGCGCTGACCGGCATCCGCGGGCGGGTGGCCGGCGACGCGCTGCTCGCCGCGCTGCCCGAGGTCGGCGGGGTGCACGTGCTGGCCGCCTCGCGCGAGGTCCCCGAGCGGCTGCCTCCCGAGGCGTTGACCGCGGTCGTCGACGCCGCACGGTCGGCCGGCCGGCCGGTGGTGGTCGACCTGCCCCGGCCCGGGCCCGGCGGGACGGCGCTGGCCGAGGCGGCGCTGGCCGAGGCCGACCTGGCCGTGCTGGTGGTCCCCGCGCGGCTGCGGGCCGCCTCGGCCGCCCGGCTGCTCCTCTGCGGGCCGCCCGGCGGGCCGGTGCCGTGGTCGGCCGCCCGCCTGGTGGTGCGCCCGGTGCGCGGCGGGCTCTCGGCGCAGGACGTGGCCGCGGTGACCGGGCGCCCGGTGGCCGGCGAACTGGTCCACGACCGCGGTCTCCTCGCCCGCGGCGAACGCGGGGAACCGCCGTCGGTCACGCCCCGCAGCCCGCTCGGCGTGCTCACCCGCCGGCTGCTCGGGGACCGGGACGGCCGGGAGCGGGCGGCGTGAGCGCGCTGCCCCTGGTCGAGCGGGTCCGCGCCCGGCTGGCGCTCGAGCCCGGCCCACCGAGCCGGGCCGCCGTCGCCGCGCTGGTCCGCGAGGAGGCCGGCCTGCTCGGGGACGCCGACGTCCTCGACGCGGTGCGCGACGCGGTACACGAGCTGGCCGGCGCCGGGCCGCTCGAGCCGCTGCTGCGGGAGCCCGGCGTCACCGACGTGCTGGTCAACGGCCCGGACGAGGTCTGGGTCGACCGCGGCGCCGGTCTCGAGCGCGCCGCGCTGCGCTTCCCCGACGAGGACGCCGTCCGCCGGCTGGCCGTGCGCCTGGCGGCCGGCGCCGGGCGCCGCCTCGACGACGCCGCTCCCTGGGTCGACGCCGGCCTGCCCGACGGCACCCGCCTGCACGCCGTGCTCCCGCCGGTCTCCGGCGCGGGCACCTGCCTGTCGCTGCGGGTGCTGCGCCGCTGCTCCCTCGACCTGGCCGACCTCACCGACCGCGGCACGCTGCCCCGTGGGTCGGCCGAGCTGCTGCGGGCGGTCCTGGGGGCGCGGCTGGCCTTCCTCGTCACCGGCGGCACGGGCTCGGGCAAGACGACGCTGCTCTCCGCGTTGCTCGGCGAGGTCCCCGGGGCCGAGCGGATCGTGCTCTGCGAGGACGCCGCCGAGCTCACCCCGGCCCACCCGCACGTCGTCCGGCTGCTCACCCGCCCGCCCAACGTCGAGGGCGCCGGGCAGGTCTCGCTGCGCGACCTGGTGCGCCAGGCGCTGCGGATGCGTCCCGACCGGCTGGTGGTCGGCGAGGTCCGCGGCGCGGAGGTCACCGACCTGCTCGCCGCGCTCAACACCGGCCACGACGGCGGCTGCGGGACCCTGCACGCCAACCGGCCGGGTGAGGTGCCCGCGCGGCTGGAGGCGCTCGGGGTGGCCGCGGGGCTGGACCGGCGGGCGGTGCACAGCCAGGCCGCGGCGGCGCTGGCCGTCGTGGTCCACCTGCGCCGGACCCCGGCCGGTCGCCGGGTGGAGGAGGTCGGCGTGGTGCGCCGCGACGGCGACCTGGTGGCCGTGGAGCCCGGGTGGCGCGCCGACGGCGGTGCCTGCCCGGGGCAGCGGCGGCTGGCCGCCCTGCTCGACGGTGGGCCGGCGGCGTGACCGCCGCACTGCTGCTGGTCGCGACCGCGGCGCTGCTGTGGCCCGGCGGGACGGCGCTGCGACGGCGGCGCCTCCGGCGGCTCACCCGCGGGCGCCGGTCGGCGTCGCGGGCCGCGGTGCCGCCCCCGGCCTGGCCCGCCCTGGCGGGGGCCGCCGCCGCGGCCGGGGGAGCGCTGCTGAGCACCCCGCTGGTGGCCGCGCTCGCGGGAGCGGCCGCCGCCGCCGCGGTCCGGGCGGTCCTGCGGCAGCGGGAGGGCCGCCGGGACGAGGAACGGCTCGACGCCCTCGCCGACGCGCTGGCCGCCCTCGCCGCCGAGCTGCGCAGCGGCCGGCCGCTGGAGGCCGCCACCACGTCGGCGGTCGCCGTCTGCGCCGACGACGCCAGCGGCGCGGCGCTCGCCCGGGCGCTGCGGGTGCCGGGCACCGCCGCGGCGGGACCCGGCACCGACCTGGACCGGGCGCTGGCCCGGGTCGCCGCGGCGGTGCGGCTCAGCGCGCACACCGGCTGCTCGCTGGCCGCCGTCGTCGGCGCCGTCGAGGACGACCTGCGCGCCCGGCGGCGACAGCGGCTGGAGCTGCGCTCGGCGACCGCGGGCCCGCGGGCGAGTGCCGCGCTGCTGGCCGGGCTGCCGCTGCTGGGGCTGGCCATGGGCAGCGGCATCGGCGCCGACCCCTGGGCGGTGCTGACCACCACCCCCGCCGGGCAGGTGCTCCTCGTCCTCGGCGTGGCCCTGGAGGCGGCCGGGCTCACCTGGTCGGCGCGGCTGGTGCGCCGCGCACTGCGGTGAGCGGTCCCACGGCACCGGCCGTGCTGCTGCTCGCCGGCGCCCTGCTCGCCTGGCCGTCGTCGACCGCGCGGCTGGCGGCCCGGGCGCGCGCGGTGAGCGGGTCGCCGGCCCGACCGCGCGACCCCGGACCGCCCGGGCCGCCGCCGGCCGGCGTGCGCCGCGTCCTCCTGCCGGCCGCAGCGGGGTCGGCGGCCGCGCTCCTCCTCGGCGGTGCCGCCGGCGCCGTGGCGGGCGTGGTCGTCGCCGTGCTCGCCGACCGGCTGCTGCGGCGGGTCCCGCGCCAGGAGGACGGGGAGGCGGGGCTGGTGGGGGAGCTGCCGGTCGCCTGCGACCTGCTGGCCGTCTGCCTCGGGGCCGGGCTCCCGGTCACCGGGGCCCTCGCCGCGGTGGCACCGGCCCTGCCCGGGCCGCTGGGGGACGCGCTGGCCGCCGTCGCGGGCCGGCTGCGGTTGGGGGCCGCGCCGCGGGTCGCGTGGGGCGCCGCCCCCGGCCGGCTCGCCGGCCTGGGCCGGGTCCTGGTGCGGGCGGGGGAGTCCGGTGCCGCGGCGGTGCCGGCGCTGCGCGTGCTCGCCGCCGAGGCGCGCGCCGCGGCCCGCAGCCGCACCGAGGCCGGCGTGCGCCGGGCCGGCGTGTGGGTGCTCGCCCCGCTGGGCCTGTGCTTCCTGCCCGCCTTCGTCTGCCTCGGTATCGCGCCGCTGGTCATCGGCATCGCCGGGCAGGTGTTCGGGTGACCACCGTCCCGCTCCTCGGGGGTGCGCCGGGGAGGGCCACCGGGTAGCCGGACGGCATGGACCTGCTCGCGATCCCCCGTGCCCTCACCTCGACCACGCTCGCCCTCGGCACGGCGCTGCGCGGATCGCGCGTCTTCCACCCCCGCGGACGGGCCGCCGTCGCGAGCGTGGTGGCCGACGGGGACGGATCCTGGGGCGCCCGCGTCCTCGACGAGGCGGGCAGGCACGACGTCGTGGTCCGGATCTCGCGCGGGGCCGGGCTTCCCCGTCCGCTGCCCGACGTCATCGGGCTCGCCGTCCGCTTCCCCGGCCTGGGACGGGACGGCGGGCCGCTGGACGTGCTGGTCAACACCGCGGGCGGGCCGCCCGGCCTGCGGCACGTCTTCCTCCCGCACCCGCTGGGCCGGACGTTCTCCTCCGTGCTGCCCTACCGCACGGCGACGGGGCGCCTGGTCCTGCTCGGCGCGCGCAGCGACGGCACGGGCACGGGCTGGGAGCTGCTCGCGGCACCGCTCACCGGCGGCTGGACGCGCTGGGGACGGCTGACCCTCGGTGCGGAGCTGCCCGGCAGCGAGGCCGAGCAGCTGCGCTTCCGGCCGACCCTCGGCGCGGACGACCTCCAGCCGGTGGCCCTCTTCCGCGACGTGCGCGACCGGTCCTACCGGGAGAGCCAGGCGCTGCGCCCCTGAGCCGGCCGCGGCTCCTGCGCGGCGCGCCGTCCACAGGGACGGGCTGCACCCACAGGTCCGCGGCGGCGCTGGAACGGGCCCGGGGGTGCCCGCCAGGGTCGGGTCGTGCCCCGCACCGGCGGGGCGGACCCGAGGAGGACCCGTGACCGTCGAGCAGCCCAGCACTCCCGACCCGGACGGGGACGTCGTCGCCCCGACCGTGGTCGCGCCCACCCCCCGGCAGGGGCCCGCCGCCCGCTGGAGACGCGTCCGCGCCGAGCCGGAGGCCGGGATGAGCACCGCCGAGTACGCCGTCGGCACCGTCGCGGCGTGCGCGTTCGCCGCGGTGCTCTACCAGGTGGTGACCGGGGGCTCGATCGTCAGCGCGCTCGGCGACCTGGTCGAGTCCGCACTGGCCGTCCTGTCCTGACCGTGCGCCGCACGCGCACGCGCACCCGCACCCGCACCCGCACCGGCGGACGGCGGGAGGCCGGGATGGTCACCGCCGAGACCGCCGTCGTGCTGCCCGTGCTCCTGCTGGTGCTGGCCGCCGTCGTGGCCGCGGTGGTGGTCGTCGGCGCCCAGCTGCGCTGCGTCGACGCCGCCCGGGAGGGGGCCCGCGCCGCCGCCCGCGGGGAGGACCCGGCCGTCGTCCGCGCGGTGACCGCCCGGGCGGCTCCCGACGGGGCGGTGACCACGGTGGCGGTCAGCGGCGGCGAGGTCCGGGTGACGGTGCGTGCCGAGGTGGTCCCGGTGGGGCCGGTGCGCTTCGGCGTCGAGGTCGGCGCGACCGCGGTCGCCCGGCTCGAGCCCGGGGTCACCGCGTGAGCGCCGACCGGGAGCGGGGCTCGGCGACCGTGTGGACCGCCGCGCTCGCCGGCGTCCTCGCCGCGATCGGGCTGGCCGCGGTGCTGGTCGGCGCGGCCGTCGTCGCCCGCCACCGGGCGGGGTCGGCCGCCGACCTGGCCGCCCTGGCCGCCGCGAGCCGCGCGGTGGCCGGCGACCCCGCCGCGTGCGACACGGCCGGTCAGGTCGCCCGGGCCAACGGCGCGGTGCTCACCGCCTGCACCGTCGGGGACGGCGCCGTCGTCGAGGTCGGCGTCGCGGTGACCGTCCCGCTCGGGCCGCTGGGCACCCGCACGGCCCGGGCCCTCGCCCGCGCCGGCCCGGTGACGCCGTGACCGCGACCTATGCCGGAGGCGCCGGGGCGGGTGAGAGGTGCTCGTGGACGGCCAGCCACCGCCCGGGCGCCTCCCGCTGGAAGACGATGGTCTCCCGCTCCCGCGTCTCCTCCTGCCCGGCCCGGGTGGAGACCGTCGTCTGCACGTCGTGGGTCAGGACGGCGGTGTCCCCGAGCACCTGCACACGGGTGCCGGAGGTCCGGCAGCCGAGCACGTGGAAGTCGTCGTCCCGCACCCAGGCGGCCCACTCGCGCCGGTACTCCTCCCGGGAGGACAGGAGCCGGTCGGTGCTGTGGAAGAGGAACGTCGCGTCCTCGCGGAAGCAGGCGAGGTAGGTGTCCACGTCGTCGGCGCCGAAGGCCGCGACGAGGTCGCCGGCCGCCTGCAGCACCTCGGCCGCGACGTCGGGATCCGTGCTCACCGGTCCACCTCCACGGCCTCCGCGGGCGGCGCGAGCGGGGTGCGGCGGCCGGCGCGGTGGACGGAGGCGCGCGGGTCGTCGGTCACCGGGGAAGCCACCCCTTCCCGCGCCGGGACCAGCCGCGGGCCGGCCGGGCCGAAGACGTAGCGGGGCTCGGGGAAGGCGAAGAGCAGCGCCAGGTAGACGACCGCGGCCAGCCCCAGCGACATGGGCAGGCTGACGTCCACGCCGCCGGCGGCGTTGCGGAACGGGCCCTCGATCAGCGGCGGGTAGTTGGCGAACAGCAGGCCCGTGACGGCCGCGGGGATCCAGGCCGCCATCCCGCGCCAGTTGACGCCCTCGGTGAACCAGTAGCGCCCACCGATGCGGCCCTGGTTGAAGACCTGCACGTCGACCGGGGAGTAGTGGCCGCGGCGCACCCAGTAGCCGATCATCATGATCACCATCCACGGCGTCGTGCAGATGACGATGGCGCCGATGAAGGCGTTCACGCTGGCCAGCAGGTCGAACACCAGCCGGCCCACCAGGATGAAGACGAACGCCAGGGTGCCGATGACCAGCGACGCCTGGACACGGTTGAGCCGGGGGAAGACCGAGGAGAAGTCCAGCCCCGTCCCGTAGAGCGAGGTCACGCCGGTCGACATGCCCCCGAGGAAGGCCACGACCATGAGCAGGACGGCGTACCACAGGGGTGAGACCTGGATGAGCGCGAAGACGTAGTCGGCCTCGCCCGCCACCAGGGTCGCCGTCCCGACGCCGAACAGGAAGGGCACCAGGGTGGCGAGCTGGCCGACGAAGGTGGCCCCGAGCAGCCGCGACGGGCGGGTGTCGGCTGGGATGTAGCGCGACCAGTCGCCGAGGAAGGCGCCGAAGCTGACCGGGTTGCCCATGACGATGAGCGCGGAGAGCACGAAGGTCGGCCAGAAGCCGCCCAGCGCGTAGGCGTCGGGGCCCGGGTCGTAGCCGAAGTCGAACAGCGTGGCGTAGGCGACCAGGCCGAGCAGCATCAGCGCCGTGTTGGCCAGCACCACGACCTTGTTGACCAGCAGCATCAGCTGGTAGCCGAAGACCACCACGACGATGACCAGGGCGCCGAGGACGGCGTAGATGACCCCGCGGAGCAGGTCGGAGTCACCCGTCCCGAACAGCCGGGTCGAGGCGCCGACCAGGGCGTCCCCGCTGACCCAGACCGAGATCGAGTAGAACGAGATGGCGGTCAGCAGGGACAGGAACGAGCCCAGGACCCGGCCGCGGACGCCGAAGTGCGCGCCCGAGGACACGGCGTTGTTCGTGCCGGTGCGCGGGCCGAAGAGCCCCATCGGCATGAGGATCAGCGCCCCGACCACCACGCCCACGACCGTCGCCGCCACCGCCTCGAGCAGGTCGAGGCCCAGCAGCACCGGGAAGGTGCCGAGGATGACGGTGGCGAAGGTGTTGGCGCCACCGAACTGGATGCGGAACAGGTCGAAGGGCCTCGACGTCCGCTCGGCATCGGGGATCGTGTCGATCCCGTGCTGCTCGACCTCGGTGGCCCGCGGTCGCCGCTGTCCGGTCGCCGGCCCGGCGACCTCCGCTCCACTCATGTGTGCTCCCCGTTGAGGCGGTGGTCCGACCACCGCGGTGCGCAGACAGTAGAGGCGGGTTGCCCAGGAGGCAACGGTGGTTCACCAAGAGTTGACACGACGTGCTGGGATGCGGGGACACGACGAGGGGGACGCGTCCACCGTCCCCCCGGCGATGCCGTACCCCTGGCGGAACGCGTCGCCGGCCGCCTGCGAGGTCCGGTGGGGCCTCCCCCCGACGCTCGTGGACCGCCGTCCCCGAGGAGGCCCGGTGACCCGCTCCGTCCCGCCCGTCCGCGACGTCGTGGACCTCTCCCACCCGCTCGACGACGACACCCCGGTCTACCCCGGGGACCCGGTCGCCCGGTTCAGCCCGGCCACCACCGTGGCGGCCGACGGCTACAACGTCCTGCACGTGCGGATGGGCTCCCAGACCGGGACGCACGTCGACGCGCCCTACCACTTCCTGGAGGACGGTCCGCGCATCGACGAGATCCCGCTCGAGTACTTCCTCGGGCCGGCCGTCGTCGCCGACGTCCGCGGGAAGCCACCGCGCGGCCGGATCGAGTGGTCCGACCTGGCGCCCTGGGCCGACCGGCTGGGACCCGGGCGGATCCTGCTGCTGCGCACCGGGTGGGACGAGCACTGGGGCACCGACGCCTACTTCGACCACCCCTACCTGACCGGCGACGCCGCCGCCCGGGTGGTCGCCGCCGGCGTGCGCACCGTGGGGCTCGACGCGCTGAGCCTCGACGAGACCGTCGTCGACGGCGAGCCCGCGGACGGCTTCGCCGCCCACCTCACGGTGCTCGGCGCCGGAGGTGTCATCGTCGAGAACCTGCGCGACCTGGGCCGGGTGCCCGCCGTCGACCCGGTGGTCAGCGTGCTGCCGCTGCGGCTGGCCGGCGCCGACGGCGCCCCGGTCCGGGCCGTGGCCTTCCGCCTGCCGGGCTGAGCGCCCTCAGAAGACGAGGTCGTCCTCGACGTGCCCGGCGCCCGGGTCGGCCGCCTCGGGCGTCGGGTCCGGTGCCACGGGTGCCCGGCGGGTGCCGGGCCGGCGCAGGAGGCCGCGGACCGGTCCGGTCGGCGTGACCGGGGTGGCGGCCACGCCGTCGCCGTCCTGGTCGTCGCCGTCCTGGTCGTCGCCGTCCTGGTCGTCGTCGTCCGCGTCGCCGCTGTCCTCGTCGTCCTCGGCCGTCGCGTCCTCCGCGGCGGCCAGCTCGTCGAGGACCACGTCCAGGACGCGGACGGCGCCGGCCTTGTCCAGCGGGTCGTTGCCGTTGCCGCACTTGGGCGACTGGACGCAGGAGGGGCAGCCGGCCTCGCACTCGCAGCTGGCCACGGTGGCGCGGGTGGCCGTCAGCCAGCGGCGCAGCGCCGCGAACCCCCGCTCGGCGAAGCCCGCGCCGCCGGGGTGGCCGTCGTAGACGAACACCGTCGCGGTGCCGGTGTCGGGGTGCAGGGCCGTGGACAGGCCGCCGAGGTCCCAGCGGTCGCAGGTCGCCAGCAGCGGCAGGATGCCGATCGCCGCGTGCTCGGCGGCGTGCAGCGAGCCGGGCAGCGCGAGGTCGTCGACGTCGGCGCGGGCGACCGCGTCGGCGCCCAGGGTGAGCCAGACGGCGCGGGTGCGCAGCTGCCGCGGCGGGAGGTCCAGCGGGAACTCGGCCAGGACCTCACCGGTGCCCGCCCGCCGCCGCTGGTAGGCCACGACCTGGTTGGTCACGTCGACGACGCCGGTGTGCGCGGCGACCGTGCCCAGCCTGCGGGTCCGGTCGGTCGCCACGATGCCCAGGTCGGTGACGTCGCGGGCGACGGTGGTCCACTCCGGCGCCTCGGCGTGCACCACGGCGCAGGCGTCGTCGAGGTCGAGCTCGTCGACGACGTAGGTCTGGCCGCGGTGCACGTAGAGCGCTCCGGTGTGCACGGTCGCGTGCGCGGCGCCGCCGTCGACGGTGCCCAGCAGGCGGCCGGTCCCGCCCTCGATGATCGCCACCGGCTCGCCGCCGCTGCCGCGGATGTCGACGTCGGGACGGCCGCGGCCGGCCCAGTACCAGCCGGCGGGCCGCCGCCGCAGCTCACCGGCGGCGACCAGCTGCTCGAGCTGCGCCTCGGCCACCGGGCCGCCGAAGTCGGGCAGGTCGTCGGGCGTGAGCGGCAGCTCCGCGGCCGCGCAGCACAGCTGCGGACCGAGGACGTAGGGGTTGGCCGGGTCGGTGACCGTGGCCTCGACCGGCCGGCCGAAGACCGCGCGCGGGTGGTGGGCCAGGTAGTGGTCCAGCGGGTCGTCCCGGGCCACGAAGACGACGAGCGACTCCCGCTGGGCGCGGCCGGCCCGGCCCGCCTGCTGCCACAGCGAGGCCAGCGTGCCCGGGTAGCCGGCCAGCACGACCGCGTCCAGCCCGGCGATGTCGATGCCCAGCTCCAGGGCGTTGGTCGTCGCCACGCCGAGCAGCTCCCCGGCCGACAGGGCGCGCTCGAGCTCGCGCCGCTCCTCGGGCAGGTAGCCGCCGCGGTAGGAGTCGACCCGGCGGACCAGGTCCTCGCGGCCCCGCTCGGCGAGCAGCCGCCGCGCCTGCTCGGCAACCGACTCGGCGCTGCGCCGGGAGCGGACGAAGGCCAGCGTGCGCGCGCCGCGCTCGACGAGGTCGGCCAGCAGCCCGGCCGCGTCGGCCGCCGCCGACCGGCGCAGCGGTGCGCCGTGCTCGCCGGTGCGCTCGGTCAGGGGCGGCTCCCAGAGGGCGAAGGTCGCCCCCGGCCGCGGTGAGCCGTCGTCGGTGACCGCGACGACCGGCGCCCCGACGAGGCGGGTCGCGGCCGCGGCCGGCTCCGCCACGGTCGCCGAGGCCAGCACGAACACCGGGTCGGCGCCGTAGCGGCGGCAGATGCGGCGCAGCCGGCGCAGCACGTGCCCGACGTGCGAGCCGAAGACGCCGCGGTAGGCGTGGCACTCGTCGACGACGACGTAGGCCAGCCGGCGCAGCGTCGAGGACCAGCGCTGGTGGGCCGGGAGCACGCCGCGGTGCAGCATGTCCGGGTTGGTGACGATCCACCGCGAGTGCCGGCGCACCCAGTCGCGCTCCTCGGCCGGGGTGTCGCCGTCGTAGGCGGCCGGGCGCACCGAGGGGTCGGCGAGCGCCGCGACCGAGGCGAGCTGGTCGCGGGCCAGCGCCTTGGTCGGCGCGAGGTAGAGCACGCAGGCGCGCGGGTCCTCCGCGAGCCGGGTCAGCGCGGGCAGCTGGTAGGCCAGCGACTTGCCCGATGCCGTCCCCGTGGCCACGACCACCGACGTGCCGTCGTGCGCCAGCTGGGCGGCCTCCACCTGGTGCCGCCACGGCTCGCGGACCCCCGCCTCCTCCAGCCGCAGGCGCAGCGCCGGGTCCACCCAGGCCGGCCAGGGCAGCGTGCGGCTCTCCCGCACGGCCAGGCGGTGCACGTGGGTGACCGGGTGCTCCTCGTCGGGGGTGCCGGCGAGGAGCTCGTCGAGGAGCTCGCCACCGGGCGGGGCGGCCGCCGGCGCGAGCCCCTCGGACCCGTGCGCGGCCGCCGTCGTGTGGACCGCCGGGGTGCCCGGTGCCGGCCCCCGGCGGGCGTCGCCCCCTGGTGCACCCTCCTGACCGGTTGGGGGAGCAGCCGGCCGGACCGGGTGGAGCGTGGTCACCCCACCACTCTCACACCCGGGGGCAACCGGCTGCGCGCCCCCGACCGCGCTGCGCGACAGGGCGTCGTCGCAAGGGGGGTTCCGCAGAGTGTGATTCCCGTTACATTGGCGCGGCGTCCGCGGGTGGAACCCCTGCCCTCGGGCGCGTTCTGCGCCGACCGGGGACGCGGGGCCGCCCGGTGGCACCCGACCGCTGGGAGGTCTTGATGCCGGACAGTCATCTCTCCGGCGGGGACGTCGTCCTCGTGACGGCGGCCCTCGTCATCTCGCTCGCTGCTCTGCTCTTCGCCGGGTCCCTGGTCAGAGCCGTGGTGGCCGCCGACCAGGGCACCACCAGGATGCGCGAGATCGCGCGCGCCGTGCAGGAGGGAGCGGGGGCCTACCTGCGCCGCCAGTTCCGCACCCTCGGGGTCTTCGCGGTCATCGTCTTCCTGCTGCTCCTGGTCCTCCCGGTCGCCGAGGGCGGCTGGGGCACGCGGATCGGCCGCGCGGTGTTCTTCCTCGTCGGCGCCCTGTTCTCCGCGGCGGTCGGCTTCATCGGGATGACCCTGGCCACCCGCGGCAACGTCCGCGTGGCCGCCGCGGCCCAGACCGGGGGGTACCGGCCGGCCTTCCGCATCGCGTACCGCACCGGCGGCGTCTGCGGCATGATCACCGTCGGCCTGGGCCTGTTCGGCGCCGCGCTGGCGCTGCTCCTGTTCGACGAGACCGCGCCCGTCGTCCTCGAGGGCTTCGGGTTCGGCGGTGCGCTGCTGGCCATGTTCATGCGCGTCGGCGGCGGCATCTTCACCAAGGCCGCCGACGTCGGCGCGGACCTGGTGGGCAAGGTCGAGGCCGGCATCCCCGAGGACGACCCGCGCAACGCCGCGACCATCGCCGACAACGTGGGCGACAACGTCGGCGACTGCGCCGGGATGGCGGCCGACCTGTTCGAGTCCTACGCCGTCACCCTGGTCGCCGCCCTCATCCTCGGGCAGGTCTTCTTCGGCGCGGTCGGCATGGTGTTCCCGCTCGTCGTCGCCGCCATCGGCGTCCTCGCCTCGGTCGTCGGCATCCTGGCCAGCAACCCGGGCAAGAACGACTCCAGCGGCCTGGCGCCCATCAACCGCGGCTTCTTCACCTCCGCGGTCGTCTCCCTCGTGCTCGTCGCCGCCGCGGCCTTCACCGTGCTGCCCAGCGTCGCCGACGTCCCCGACTCGGTGGTCGACCCGCAGGTCCTCGGCTTCGTCGCGGTCCTCATCGGCATCGTCCTGGCCGCGGCCATCCAGCTGCTCACCGGCTACTTCACCGAGACCAGCCGCAAGCCGGTCCGCGACGTCGGCCGCAGCTCGCTGACCGGCCCGGCCACCGTCGTCCTCTCGGGCATCTCGCTGGGCCTGGAGTCGGCCGTCTACGCCGCCCTGCTCATCGGCGGCGCCGTCTACGGCGCCTTCCTCATCGGCGGGGGCGCGGCGCTCTACGCCGTCGCCCTGGCCGGCTGTGGCCTGCTCACCACCGCGGGCGTCATCGTCTCGATGGACACGTTCGGCCCGGTCAGCGACAACGCCCAGGGCATCGCGGAGATGTCGGGGGACATCGACGAGGACGGCGCCCGCGTGCTCACCGACCTCGACGCGGTCGGCAACACCACCAAGGCGATCACCAAGGGCATCGCGATCGCGACCGCGGTGCTCGCCGCCACCGCGCTGTTCGGCTCCTACAACCAGCAGGTGCTCGTCGCGCTGGAGGGCGTCGACCTCGGCGAGGCGTTCAGCCTGGTCGAGCCGGACAACGTCGTCGGCGCGGTGATCGGCGCGGCCGTCGTCTTCCTCTTCTCCGGGCTGGCCATCAACGCCGTCTCCCGCGCGGCGGGGCGGGTGGTCTTCGAGGTCCGCGAGCAGTTCCGCACCCGCCCGGGGATCATGGACTTCTCCGAGCGGCCGGACTACTCCGCGGTCGTCGACATCTGCACCAAGGACTCGCTCCGGGAGCTGGCGACGCCGGGTCTGCTCGCCGTGCTCTCCCCCGTGGCGGTCGGCTTCGGCCTCGGCTTCGGGCCGCTCGCGGCCTACCTGGTCGGCGCGATCGCGGCCGGGACGCTGATGGCGGTCTTCCTCGCCAACTCCGGCGGGGCCTGGGACAACGCCAAGAAGATGGTCGAGGACGGTGCGTTCGGCGGGAAGGGCAGCGAGGCGCACGCGGCCACGGTCATCGGCGACACCGTCGGCGACCCGTTCAAGGACACGGCGGGCCCGGCGATCAACCCGCTGATCAAGGTGATGAACCTGGTGGCGCTGCTCATCGCCCCCGCGGTGGTCGGGCTCTCGGTCGGGGAGGACGCCAACACCACGGTGCGCCTGCTCATCGCCGGGGCCGCGACGCTGGTGGTCGTCGGCGCCGTGGTGGTCTCCAAGCGCCGCTCGGTCGTCGTCGGCGGGACCACCGACGAGACCGCGGGGTCGCTGACCACGAGCGTTCCCTGATCCCACGCCGCCTGATCTCACGCCGCGAGCCTCCGCCCGGTGTCCTGCCGGGCGGGGCCCGCGGTGGCGGCTGTGGACCGGCACCGGGGCTGTGGACGGCGACGGGGCCGGTGCCGTCCTCCGCTCCTAGCGTCCGCGGCGCCGGTCCAGATCGGGCCGGCGCCGACGCCGGGAGGGTCCCTTGTCCGTGGAGATCGCCGTCCAACTCGACGCGGTCCAGGCGCTCGGTGAGGAGCTGACCGCCCTCGCCGCCGAGCTGTCCGGGGACGCCGACCTCTGCCGGTCCACCGCCGTGTCGCTGGCGACGGCGACCCCCGGCGAGGTGGCCGAGCACGCCGGCGCCACCGGACAGGCGTGGGTGACCCTCGTCGACGCGGTGGCCGCCGGGGCCGCCGCGGCCGGGCAGACGCTGCTCGCGGCGGTGCACGCCTACCGCCTGCTCGACGCGGCCGTGTCCGACCGGCTGCTCGCCCAGCGGGCCGCGGGCGCCGCCGGGGCGACGGCGTGAGCGCGCCCGGCCTGACCGCCGTCGCCGGGTGGGACACCGCCCTGCTCGACGGCGCCGTCTCCACCCTCGAGGCGGTCGGCGAGCGGCTGCCCCCGTGGCGGGCGCGGGTGGAGGCCGTCGCCCGCGCCCTGGACGACGCGCAGTGCTGGTCCGGCCCGGCCGGGCAGCAGGCCGCCCGGGCCCTCGGCGAGGTCTCGGCGGTCGTCACGGCGGTCACCGGCGCGCTCGGCTCGTCCCTCGACCGGCTGTGGGACACCGCGCGGCAGGCCCGGACGGCGCAGGAGCTGGCCGCCCAGGCGCTGGCCGAGGCCGCGGCGCTGGGCGTGACGCTCGACGCGGCCGGCGGCGTCGTGACCCCCGCGCCCAGCGTGCCACCGGAGGGTGCGTCGCTCGAGGCGCTGGCCGGCCACCACGCCGGGATGGCCGAGCAGGCGGCCGCCGCCGTGCGGGTCGCGGGACTGGCGGCGGACGCGCTGCACGCGGCAGCCGTGGCGGCGGCGCACGCGGCGGGCACGGGGGAGCCGCTGGCCGCGGTCGGTGGTCCCGCGGCCGGGGTCCCGGCCGACTTCACCGGGCTGTCCGCGGCCGTCGCCCTCGGTGGCGTGTGGCAGCCGTCCTGCCTGCCGGTGGCCGGGACGTCCCCCGAGGCGGTGGCCGCGTGGTGGGCGGGCCTGTCCGAGCCGGCCCGGCAGTTCGCGGTGCGGGCCGAGCCCCACCTGGTGGGCGGCCTCGACGGACTGCCGGCCTGGGCCCGCGACCAGGCCAACCGGCTGGTCCTGGAGCGCACGCTGGAGGACCCCCGCAACACCGGCTACGCGGCTGCCCGGGCTGCCGCCGCGGAGATCGCCGTCGAGGAGGCGGCCGGCCGGCCCGTGCAGCTGTGGCTGTTCGACCCCTGGCTGGAGCGGGCGGCCGTCGCCTACGGCGACCTCGACACCGCGGACGACGTGGCCCTCCTCGTCCCGGGGATCACGAACGACGTCGGCACCGACCTCGACGACCTCGGCGCCAACGCCCAGGCGGTCTCTGCCGCAGCGCTCGACGCCGCACCGGCCGCGTCGGTCGCCACCGTCGCCTGGTTCGGCTACCGGCCACCTGCCGGGCTGGGCACCGTCCGCGCCGTGACCCGGGGCCGGGCCGCCGAGGGCGGCGCGGCGCTGGCCGGGGACCTCGCCGGCCTCGCCGCGGCCCGGGCGGCCGACGTGGTGCGCCCGTCGGACCCGCGGGTCGCCGTGCTGGCGCACAGCTACGGCACCGTGGTGGCCGACGAGGCCGGCGACCAGCCGGGGCAGCTCGCCGCCGACGCCCTCGTGCTCCTCGGCAGCCCGGGGATCGAGGAGTACGACGTGAGCGGGCTCGAGGTGCCGGAGGTGTACGACGCCTCGTCCCCGTTCGACCCCGTCTCCTACCTCGGCTGGTTCGGTTCCAGCACCTGGGAGGAGTCGTTCGGCTCCACCGCGCTGCCGACCGACTGGCACACGCTGCACACCGAGTACTACAGCCACTGGCACCCGACGCTCGCCGCGATGGGGGAGGTGGTGGCCGGCACCCGTCAGCCCGGCTGACCGCCCGCCCACCCGGGGGACGGCGCGGAGGCGCCGGGAACAGGGGACCGGCTGCGCCGTTGGTGCGGGTGACGGCACGCCCACAGGGGGTCGCCAGACGGTGTCGTTCCGTCGACGTGGCCTACCGTGGCCCGCCGAGGGGGCGCACCGGAGCCGACCACCGCGCACCGCGCCGCCACGAGACAGCACCACCGACAGGAGCACCGTGCCCACGAAGACCGCGAAGACCGGCGCGAGCGCCGGCCGCACCGCCGGCGGCCCCAGCACGCCCGCCCGACGCCGGACCGCCGCCACGGGGGCCGGCCGGCCGCTGGTCATCGTGGAGTCGCCGACCAAGGCCGGGAAGATCGCCGGCTACCTCGGCAACGGCTACGTCGTGGAGGCGAGCGTCGGGCACATCCGCGACCTGCCCCGCAACGCCGCCGACGTGCCCGCCGAGCACAAGGGTGCCTCCTGGGCGCGGCTCGGGGTGGACGTCGACAACGCCTTCGAGCCGCTGTACGTGGTCAGCCCCGACCGCAAGCAGCAGGTCACCCGGCTCAAGCAGCTCGTCAAGGACGCCAGCGAGGTCTACCTCGCCACCGACGAGGACCGCGAGGGCGAGGCCATCGCCTGGCACCTGGTCGACACGCTCAAGCCGCGGGTGCCGGTGCGCCGGATGGTCTTCCACGAGATCACCCCCGAGGCCATCGCCCGCGCGGTGGCCAACCCGCGCGAGCTCGACACCGCGCTCGTCGACGCGCAGGAGACCCGCCGCATCCTCGACCGGCTCTACGGCTACGAGGTCAGCCCGGTCCTGTGGAAGAAGGTGCTGCCCAAGCTCTCGGCCGGCCGTGTGCAGTCGGTGGCCACCCGCATCGTGGTCGAGCGGGAGCGGGAGCGGATGGCGTTCACCGCGGCCGACTACTGGTCGCTCGACGGCGTCTTCGCCGTCCCCGGCCGGACGGGGACCGACGCGGGCGAGCCGACGACGCTGCGCGCCCGCCTGGTCAGCGTCGACGACAGCCGCGTGGCGACCGGCCGCGACTTCGACCCGGCCACCGGGCAGGTCACCGGCGACGTCGTGCACCTCGACGAGGCCGGTGCCCGCGGGCTGGCCGCCCGGCTCGAGGGGCGCCAGGTCACCGTCAGCCGGGTCGACGAGAAGCCCTACCGGCGCCGTCCCTACGCGCCGTTCACCACCTCGACGCTGCAGATGGAGGCCGGTCGCAAGCTCGGCTGGTCCTCGGCGCAGGTCATGCGGGTGGCGCAGCGGCTCTACGAGAACGGCCACATCACCTACATGCGGACCGACTCGACCAACCTCTCCAACGAGGCGATCAACGCCGCCCGCACCCAGGCCCGCGAGCTCTACGGCGACGCGTACGTCCCGGCCGAGGCCCGCCGCTACAGCAAGAAGGCCAAGGGCGCGCAGGAGGCGCACGAGGCGATCCGGCCGGCCGGCGACTCCTTCCGGACGCCGGGCCAGCTGGCCGGTCAGCTCGCGCGCGACGAGTTCCGGCTCTACGAGCTGATCTGGCAGCGCACCGTCGCCTCGCAGATGGCCGACGCCGTGGGGCAGACCGTCAGCATCCGGCTGGCCGGCCGCAGCACCACCGACGAGCGCGTCGAGTTCACCGCGTCGGGGCGCACCATCACCTTCCCCGGCTTCCTGCGCGCCTACGTCGAGTCCCGCGACGAGGGTCCCGGCGGCGAGGACGAGCACGGCAGCGACGACGCCGAGCGGCGGCTGCCCCGCGTCGAGCGCGGCCAGCAGCTCGACACCCAGCAGCTCGAGCCCAAGGGGCACACCACGTCGCCGCCGTCCCGCTACACCGAGCCGAGCCTGGTCGCCCGGCTGGAGGAGCTCGGCATCGGCCGCCCGTCGACCTACGCGTCGATCATGCAGACGATCCAGGACCGCGGGTACGTGTGGAAGAAGGGGTCGGCGCTGGTGCCCTCCTTCGTCGCCTTCGCGGTGGTCAACCTGCTGGAGCAGCACTTCGCCGCGCTCGTCGACTACGACTTCACCGCGTCGCTGGAGAACGAGCTCGACGAGATCGCCAGCGGGTCGCTGGGCCGGGTCGACTGGCTGACCGAGTTCTACTTCGGCGGCGAGGGCCGGCACGCCGGCGGCATCGCGGCCTCCGGCGGCCTGAAGACCGTCATCGGCCAGCAGCTGGAGGAGATCGACGCACGCGGCGTCAACTCCATCCCGCTGCGCGCCACGGGGCCGAACGGCGAGCCGGTCGTGGTCCGGGTCGGGCGCTACGGGCCCTACCTGCAGGCCGGCGGTGAGGACGGGCCGCGGGTCAGCATCCCCGAGGACCTCGCCCCCGACGAGCTGACGGGCGAGAAGGTCGCCGAGCTGCTCGCCGCGCCCTCGGGCGACCGTGAGCTGGGCACCGACCCCGACAGCGGCTCCCCGGTCGTGGTCAAGGCCGGCCGCTACGGCCCCTACGTGACCACCGTCGTCCCCGAGGGCAGCAAGGAGGCCCCGCGCACGGCGAGCCTGTTCTCCTCGATGTCGCCGGAGACGGTCACCCTCGAGCAGGCGCTGCAGCTGCTGACGCTCCCGCGCACCGTGGGCACCGCCCCCGACGGCGAGGAGATCCAGGCCCTCAACGGCCGCTACGGGCCCTACCTCAAGAAGGGCACCGACTCGCGCTCGCTGGAGGACGAGCAGCGGCTGTTCACCGTCACCCTCGACGAGGCGCTGGCGATCTTCGCCCAGCCCAAGCAGCGGGGGCGGCGGGCCGCGGCCGCACCGCTCAAGGAGCTGGGGCCCGACCCTGTGACGCAGGGCCAGATCACCGTCCGCGAGGGCCGCTTCGGTCCCTACGTGACCGACGGCGAGACCAACGCGAGCCTGCGCAAGGGCGACGAGGTCGAGACGATCTCCCTCGACCGCGCCGCCGAACTGCTGGCCGACCGGCGCAGCCGCCCCGCCGCCACGAAGAAGAAGGCGGCCAAGAAGGCCACGAAGACGACGGCGGCCACGAAGACGACGGCGGCCACGAAGACGACGGCGGCCACGAAGACCACCGCGGCGAAGAAGACGACCGCCAAGAAGACGACCGCCAGGAAGACGACCGCGAAGAAGGCCGCCTCCGACGCCGTCCCCGCGAGCTGACCCCGGCCGTGACCGGCACGACCGACCCCGCCGACTGGGACCAGCGGCGGACGTCGTTCGGGTCGGTCGCGGCCGACTACGCCGCACTGCGCCCGGGCTACCCGCCCGACGCCGTCGCGTTCCTGCTGGGCGAGCGGCCGCTGCGGGTGCTCGACCTGGGCGCCGGCACCGGCCTGCTCACCGACGTCCTGGTCGCCGCCGGGCACGAGGTGGTCGCGGTCGACCCGTCACCGCCGATGCTCGACCAGCTGCGCGCCCGCCACCCCGGCGTCCCGGCGCACGTCGGCGGCGCCGAGGAGGTGCCGCTGCCCGACGGCAGCGTCGACGCCGTCGTCGCCGGGCAGGCCGCGCACTGGTTCGACCCGGACGCGGCAGCACCCGAGCTGCGGCGGGTGCTGCGGCCCGGCGGTGTGGTCGGGTTCGTCTGGAACGTCCGCGACGAGCGGGTGCCGTGGGTCGCCGCCCTCGGCGCCGCCCTGGCCGCCGAGGCCCGCGGGCACGAGGCCGACCAGGGCGTGGTCGCGCAGTTCGCCCGCGCGCTCCCGGCCGACGTGGCGACCCACGGGTCGGCCACCGTGCAGCGGGGAACGCCCGAGCAGGTCGTCGGCGGCATCGGCACCCGCAGCTACGTCGCCACGATGACCCCGGTGGCCCGCGAGGCCTTCCTCGGCGGCATCCGCGACCTGCTGGCCGGCCACCCCGGCACCCGGGGCGGCGAGGTCCTCGAGCTGCCGTACCGCACCGACGCCTACCGGCTCACCCCGCGCTGAGCGGCGCCCGGCCGACGGCGAACACCCGGCGGAACGGCAGCACCGTCGTCCCGTCCGGCCGCGCCGGGTAGGCCGCCCGCAGCGCCGCGGCGTACTCCGCGGTGAGCGCGGCCGCCCCGTCGTCGTCCAGCAGCGCCAGCACCGGCCGCAGCACGGTGCTGCGCACCCAGCCCAGCACCGGGTCGGCTCCCCGCAGCACGTGCAGGTACGTCGTCTCCCACACGTCGGGGGCCAGGCCCGCGCCCGCCAGCACGTCGAGGTAGCCGGCCGGCTCGAGCACCGCGTCCGGCGGGGGAGCGGCGGCGGCCAGCTGCGCGGCCCAGGCCGGCGAGGTGCACAGGTCGGCCAGCAGCCGGTGCGTCGGGGCGGTGTGGTTGCCCGGCACCTGCACGGCCAGCCACCCGCCCGGCGCCAGCAGGTCGGCCCACCGGGAGAGCAGCGCGGCGTGCCCGGGCACCCAGTGCAGGACGGCGTTGCTCACCAGGACGTCGACCGGCCCGGCCGGCCGCCAGTCCCGCACGTCGCCGCGCACGAAGTCCACCCGGCCGGGGACGGCGTGGGCGGCCGCGGCGGCGAGCATCTCCGGTGAGGAGTCCACGCCGGTCACCCGCGCGTCCGGCCACCGCGCCGCCAGCGAGGCGGTGAGCGCGCCCTCGCCGCAGCCGAGGTCGGCGACGGCCCGCGGCGCGTCGGCGCCCACCCGGGCGAGCAGGTCGGCGAAGGGCCGGGCGCGCTCCCCGGCGTGGCGCAGGTAGAGCGCGGGGTCCCAGGCGGCGTCCACGGGACCCGACCGTAGAGCCCCGGGGGCGTCGGACCCGGCCGGTACCGTGGACCGGCCGCCGGGAGGCCCGGCCGCCGCACGCCTCGAGGGAGCCCCGCGATCGACGTCCACCCGCGCCCGCCCGGCCGCGGGCTGTTCGTCGCCCTCGAGGGTGGTGAGGGCACCGGCAAGTCCACTCAGGCGCGGCTGCTCCTCGACTGGCTCGGCCTGCACGAGCTGCCCGCGCGGCTCACCCACGAGCCCGGCGGCACCGCGCCCGGCGCCCGCATCCGCTCCCTGCTGCTCGACCCGGCCACCGGCGACCTCGCGCCCCGCGCCGAGGCGCTGCTCTACGCCGCCGACCGCGCCCACCACGTGCACGCGGTGGTGCGACCGGCGCTGGAGGCCGGCGAGGTCGTGGTCACCGACCGCTACGTCGACAGCTCGCTGGCCTACCAGGGCGCCGGCCGCACCCTCGACCTCGACGAGGTGCGCCGCATCTCGGCCTGGGCCACCGGCGGGCTGGTGCCCGACCTGACCGTGCTGCTCGACCTGCCGCCGGAGACCGGGCTCGCCCGCGCGCTCGGCCGCGCCGCCGCCGACCGCCTGGAGTCGGAGTCGCTGGAGTTCCACCAGCGGGTCCGCGCCACCTTCCGCGCGCTGGCCGCCGCCGACCCCGGCCGCTACCTGGTCCTCGACGCGGAACGGCCGGCGGAGGAGATCGCCGCCGCCGTCCGCGAGCGGGTCGGCGCCCTGCTGCCCGGGCGGGTCGCGTGAGCGCCACCGCCGACGGCGTCTGGGGGCGGGTGATCGGCCAGCCCGGCGTGGTGGCCGAGCTGCGGGCCGCCGTCGCCGACCCGGCGGCGATGACCCACGCGTGGCTGTTCACGGGCCCGCCGGGGTCGGGCCGCTCGGTCGCCGCCCGGGCCTTCGCCGCCGCGCTGCAGTGCCCCGACGGCGGGGACGGCACCTGCCACGCCTGCCGCACCGTGCTGGCCGGCACCCACGCCGACGTGCAGACGGTCGTCCCCGAGGGGCTGTCCATCGGCGTCGTGGAGGCCCGCGAGCTGGTGCGGCTGGCCGGACGGGCGCCGTCGCAGGGCCGGTGGCAGGTCGTCGTCGTCGAGGACGCCGACCGGATGACCGAGCAGGCGGCGAACGCGGTGCTCAAGATGATCGAGGAACCGCCGCCGCGGACGGTGTTCCTCCTGTGCGCCCCGAGCCTGCACCCCGAGGACGTCCCGGTCACCATCCGCTCCCGGTGCCGCGTGGTCGGCCTGCGCACGCCGCCGGTCGACGCCGTCGCCGACGTGCTCGTGCGCCGCGACGGCATCGACCCGGCGCTGGCGGCCTGGGCGGCCGGCGCCGCCGGCGGGCACGTCGGGCGGGCCCGGCACCTCGCCCGCGACGAGACCGCCCGGCTGGCCCGCAAGGCCGTGCTCGACGTCCCGCTGCGGTTGGTCTCGCTAGCCGCCTGCCTCACCGCCGCCGACGACCTCGTCGGCGCGGCCAGGGAGGAGTCCGACCGGGCCGCCGCGGAGCTCGACGGCGCCGAGACCGAGGCGGTCAAGGCCAGCCTCGGCGTCGGCGCCCGCGGGCCGGGCGTGGCCGCCGCCAGCCGCGGCGCCGGTGTGCTCAAGGACCTGGAGAAGCGGCAGCGGAGCCGGGCCACGCGCATCGGCCGGGACTCGCTCGACCGCGCGCTGGTCGACCTCGCCGGGCTCTACCGCGACGCCCTGGTGCTGCACGCCGCGCCGGGGGAGCAGCTGCCGCTCAACCACCCCGACCGGCGGGCCGACGCCGAGGACCTCGCCGCCCGGATCGGTGCCGAGGGGGCCCTGCGCCGCATCGACGCCGTCCTGGCCTGCCGGACGGCGCTCGAGCAGAACGTGAAGCCGCAGGTCGCCGTCGAGGCGCTCACCGTGGCGCTGCGCCTCCCGTCCTGAGGGCCACCCTGCGCGGTCGGTGGGGAGCCGTGACGTAGGCTGTGCACCGCACGCCCGCCGCCTTAGCTCAGTCGGTAGAGCATCTCACTCGTAATGAGAAGGTCGTCGGTTCGATTCCGACAGGCGGCTCTCCTCGCGCCGACGGCCGTGGTGCTGACCGTGGGGTCACATCGGTTCCCGCGCCGGGCGACGGGGGCGCCAGGCGCCGACCCGGTTGGCCAGCCGGTGGCCGGGCCGCTCGACCCAGCGGTAGAACAGCCAGCCGTACCCGAGCGAGAGCGGGAGGGCGAGCAGGCCCACCAGGACGAGCGGACCGCCGTCGAGCTGGAAGGCCAGCGCGACGACCAGGGGCTCGTGCACGAGGTAGAGGCTGAAGGACACCGTGCCCAGCCACGCGGCCGGCCGGGTGGTCAGCAGGCGCACCGCGGCGGGCCACAGCGCGGCCAGCACGACCAGCACCGTCGCCGACAGCGGGCTGAGCACGTACAGCACGTGCAGGACCAGCGGGGGTGCGTCGACGGCGATGGCGAGCCAGCGCAGCACCAGGACCACCAGGCTGATCGAGAACAGCGACCCCCAGACGAGACCGGGGCGGGGGCGGCGCTCGATCCGCTGCGCGAGCGCGCGCAGGGAGTCCAGGTGGACGGCGACGAGGGTGCCGAGCGCGAACACGGGCAGGTAGAACAGCCAGCCGCGGCCGGCCACCGCGCCGACGGCCGTCGTCACCACGGTGAGGACGACGACGAGCGGCCACAGCCGCGGCCACCGGCACCCCGCCAGCAGGTAGAGGGGCAGGCCCAGGGAGAACAGGACCTCCCAGCGCAGTGACCACAGCGGGCCGTTGAGCGTCGACGTGCCGCCGATCAGCACGAGGTCACCGAGCAGGTTGCTCGCGGTCAGCGACCCCACGTGGGCGTTGAGCCACGTCCCCGCCCCGGGCACCGGCTCCTCGGGCAGGAGGAGGTACCAGCCCACGGCGAGGACGAGGGACACCCACACGGGGAGGTAGAGCCGCACCAGCCGGCTCGGGTAGTACGCCCTCCAGGAGAACCCGGCCCGCTGGGCGGCCAGCGTCAGCACCACGCCGCTGAGCACGAAGAAGACCGACACCGCCTCCTCGCCGGCCCACAGCGCGCGCAGCGGCGTGTGCACCAGCCACCAGTCGAGGCGGCTCCCTGGGACCTCCCTGTCCGTGTAGACGGGGTCGGCCAGGGTCGGCCACACCAGCATGCAGTGGTACACGACCACCACCAGCGCAGCGACACCGCGCAGCCCGTCCAGGGACGGGAGGCGTCCCGTCGTGACACCTCCGGCCGCTCTGCTCGCGCCCATGGTCACCCTCGTGCCCGCTGAGGCCCATGCAGGGTGCAGGACGACGCGGTCCTGCGCCATACGGGAGCGCGCCCGGTCCCTGGGCACCGGGTGTCCCACGTGTTGCCGGCCGACGCCGAGGAGCCGCGGTCGACCTCGTCTGCCGCCCGGCGCCGGTGCGGCGTCGACCGGACGGGCGTCGTGCTCCCCGACCGTCGTCCCCGTCCGGTAGACAGCGAGGCGCGACCGCACCGACGGAGGGAGACCCCGATGAGCACCGCCACCAGCAGCGACCCGCGGTCGCCGGCCGCTCACGCCGCCGACAGCCACGACCTGATCCGCGTGCTCGGCGCCCGGCAGAACAACCTCAAGGACGTCAGCGTCGAGATCCCGAAGCGCCGGCTGACGGTGTTCACCGGCGTCTCCGGCTCGGGCAAGAGCTCGCTGGTGTTCGGCACGATCGCCGCGGAGTCCCAGCGGCTGATCAACGAGACCTACAGCGCCTTCGTGCAGGGCTTCATGCCGTCCCTGTCGCGGCCGGAGGTGGACCTGCTCGAGGGCCTGACGACGGCGATCATCGTCGACCAGGAGCGCATGGGCGCCAACCCGCGCTCCACCGTCGGCACCGCCACGGACGCGAACGCGATGCTCCGCATCCTGTTCAGCCGGCTCGGCACGCCGCACGTCGGTCCCCCCACCGCGTTCTCGTTCAACGTCCCGACGCGCAAGGCGAGCGGGGTGATGAGCACCGAGAAGGCCGGCGGCCGGGTCGAGAAGAACGTGGTGCGCGACGTCGTCTACCTGGGCGGCATGTGCCCGCGGTGCGAGGGCATGGGCTCGGTCTCCGACTTCGACCTCACGGCCCTCTACGACGGGTCGAGGTCGCTGAACGAGGGCGGCCTGATGGTCCCCGGCTACAGCGTGGAGGGCTGGTACGGCCGCCTCTTCCAGGGCATCGGCCTGGACCTGGACAAGCCGATCGGGGAGTACACGAGGAAGGAGATGGACGCCCTCCTCCACGCGGAGCCGACGAAGATCAAGGTCGAGGGCATCAACCTCACGTACGAGGGCGTGATCCCGAAGGTCCAGAAGTCGATGCTCTCCAAGGACGTCGACTCGCTGCAGCCGCACGTCCGGCGCTTCGTCGAGCGCGTGATCACGTTCCAGACCTGCCCCGGGTGCGACGGCACGCGGCTGACCCCGGAGGCCCGGTCGTCGCGGATCGGCGGGGAGAACATCGCCGACCTCTGCGCCATGCAGATCAGCGACCTGGCCGACTGGGTCCGCGCCCTGGACGAGCCGTCGGTCGCGCCGCTGCTCACCGGGCTGCAGCACCTGCTCGACTCGTTCTCCGAGATCGGGCTGGGCTACCTCTCCCTCGACCGGCCCGCGGGCACGCTGTCCGGGGGAGAGGCGCAGCGCACCAAGATGATCCGCCACCTCGGGTCCTCGCTCACCGACGTCACCTACGTCTTCGACGAGCCCACCATCGGGCTGCACCCGCACGACATCGAGCGGATGAACGGCCTGCTCCTGCAACTGCGGGACAAGGGCAACACGGTGCTCGTCGTCGAGCACAAGCCCGAGACGATCGCGATCGCCGACCACGTCGTCGACCTCGGCCCGCTGGCCGGCACCGCCGGCGGGGAGGTCGTCTACGAGGGCAGCGTCGAGGGGCTCCGCGGGAGCGGCACCCTCACCGGCCGGCACCTCGACGACCGCGCGTCGCTCAAGCCGTCGGTCCGGACGCCGACCGGGTGGCTCGAGGTGCGCGCCGCCGCGACCCACAACCTGCGCGACGTCGACGTCGACCTCCCGCTCGGCGTCCTCTGCGTGGTCACCGGCGTCGCCGGCTCCGGCAAGAGCTCGCTGATCCACGGCTCCGTCGCGCCGCGGGACGGCGTCGTGGTCGTCGACCAGGGCGCGATCCGCGGCTCGCGGCGGAGCAACCCGGCCACCTACACCGGCCTGCTCGAGCCGATCCGCAAGGCGTTCGCCAAGGCCAACGGCGTGAAGCCCGCCCTGTTCAGCTCCAACTCCGAGGGCGCCTGCCCGAGCTGCAACGGGGCCGGCGTCATCTACACCGAGCTCGGTGTCATGGCGACGGTCGAGTCCCCGTGCGAGGAGTGCGAGGGCCGGCGGTTCCAGGCCTCGGTGCTCGAGTACACCCTGGGCGGCCGGGACATCGCCGAGGTGCTCGCCATGTCGGTGACCCAGGCCGAGGAGTTCTTCGGCTCGGGCGAGGCGCGGACACCGGCCGCGCACGCGGTCCTCGACCGGCTGGCCGACGTCGGGCTCGGCTACCTCACGCTCGGCCAGCCGCTGACCACGCTGTCCGGCGGCGAGCGGCAGCGGCTCAAGCTGGCCACGCAGATGGCCGAGAGGGGCGGCCCGGGGTCCACGAGCGTCTACGTCCTCGACGAGCCCACCACCGGCCTGCACCTCGCCGACGTCGAGAACCTGCTCGCGCTGCTCGACCGGCTCGTCGACGCCGGCCGCTCGGTGGTCGTCATCGAGCACCACCAGGCGGTCATGGCCCACGCCGACTGGATCGTCGACCTCGGCCCCGGGGCCGGCCACGACGGCGGTCGCGTGGTCTTCGAGGGCACGCCGGCCGACCTCGTCGCCGCCCGGTCCACCCTCACCGGGGAGCACCTGGCCGCCTACGTCGGCGGGTAGGGGCGCGCGTACCCCGGACGGGGGATCCGATCGCGGACTCCGCTCACGTCGGGTCAGGTCGGTGCCGATCTGTTCTGCATAGACCCCGGGGGGACGTCCTCCGGGCGGGCGAGCAGGAGGACGGGCATGGCGACGCCGGGAGTGGACCACCCGGAGGAGCGGGCGGTCGTCGACGTGAAGGCCGAGAGCCGTGACGACGTGCTGCTCAGCTTCGTCGAGCAGGTCTCGGGCGGCGAGATGGTGCTCAGCGTGGGCACCGACGCCGCGAAGCGCCGGGTGCGCCTCGACGTCGGCGAGCACGTCGAGCTGATCTGGCGCGGGCCCGACGAGTTGCGCTCGGTCCCGGCCGAGCTGGTCGAGGTCGGCGGGGGTGACGCCCCCACGTGGCGGATCCGCGCCACCGGGCCCGCCTCACGCGGGCAGCGCCGGGCGGCCGTCCGTACCCCGCTGGCGCTGCCCCTGGAGCTGGAGCTCGACAAGGTCGTCCTCGGCGGCGCCACCCTCGACCTCAGCGAGGGCGGCAGCCGCTGCCTGTTCGTCGAGCCGCCCGCAGGGGCGCCGGCGATCGAGGTCGGCGCCGTCCTCGGGGTGGCCCTCGACCTCGACGGCACCCGCATGCGCTTCGACGCGGAGGTGATCCGCCGTCACGAGCGGGAGGACGGGCGCCCGGAGCTGTCCCTGCGCTTCCTCGGGCTCGGCGAGAAGCGGCAGGACACCATCCGGCGCCGGGTCTTCGCCGAGCTGCGCGACCTGCGTTCGCGGGGCGTGATCTAGCCGTCCCGGCTGCAGAGGCAGCCCCCGTCTGCCGATGCACCCGGGGACGGGACGGCGCGCCGCCGCCCCGCGGGCGCGCGAGGAGGGCCGTGTGGCGAGGGTGCTGGTCGTCGAGGACGAGGACACCACCCGGCTGCTGCTCGAGGCCCGCCTGCGCTGGGCCGGCCACCGGGTGCGCGCCGTCGCCTCGGCGCCGGAGGCGCGCGCGGTGATCGAGCACGCCTTCACCCCGGAGGTCGTGGTCACCGACATGTTCATGCCCGGCGGCAGCGGCCTGGGCCTGGTCTCCGACCTGCGCGCCGACCCCGGGTCGGCCACCGTCCCGGTCGTCTTCCTCAGCGGCCGGGCGCTGCCCGGCGACGTCGCCGCCGGCCGGGCCCTCGGCGCGGCCTACCTGCACAAGCCCTGCACCGTCGGGGAGCTGACCGCGGCCATCGACGAGGTGCTCGGCGCCCCCGAGACGGCGCTGGAGGGCGTGGTGCGCCAGCGCGTCGGCGACCTGGGTGCCGTCGACGGCGACGAGGAGCGCGACCTCGTCGCCACGCTGCTCGAGGTCTTCGTCGAGCAGGCCCCCGCCGCGGTCGCCGCCATCGAGTCGGCGGCGGCCGCCGGCGACGTCGCGCTGTTCGGCCGGGCCGCCCACCGGCTGCGCGGCGCCGCGGCCAACCTGGGCGCCGAGCCGCTGGCCCGCGCCTGCGCCGGCTGGGACGACGCCGCGGCCGAGGGCACCCTGCCCGATCCCGCCGAGGTGTCGGCCGTCCTCGCCCGCGAGGTGCCGGCCACCTGCGCCGTGTTCGCCGCGCTGGCCGCCGAGCTGCGGCACGGGCCACCCGAGGACGCCGACCCCGGGGACTGACGCCGTCGGCCAGGATGCCGCCGTGGACAGAGCCCGGCTCAGCGCGATCGCCCACCGCTGGCACCCCGTCGCCGCCCCCGTCTCCGGCGAGGGCCTGCACCGCCTCCTCGACCGGCTGGACCCGCCGCCGCAGGGCCGGGTGCTCGACCTCGGCTGCGGTTCCGGCGCCTGGCTGGTACCGCTGGTGGCCGCCCACCCCGGGCTGACCGGCGTCGGCGTGGACACCTCCGGCCCGGCCCTGGACGCCGCCCGCGACCGTGCCGCGATGGCCGGCGTGCTGGGCCGGGTCGAGTTCGTGGCGGCCGACGCCGCGACCTGGCGGGCCGGGCGGTTCGACGCCGTCGTCTGCGTCGGCGCCACGCACGTCTTCGGCGGCCCGGCCGGCACGCTCGCGGCGCTGCGCGGGCACCTGCGCCCGGGCGGGCGGGTGCTCTTCGGCGACGGCTTCTGGGAGGCCGGCCCGAGCCCGGCGGCGCTGGCCGGCCTGGGTGCCGGGCCGGGGGAGCTGCCCGACCTGCCCGGGCTGCTCGCCGAGCTGGGCCGCGCGGGCCTGGAGCCCGGCTACGGCCACCTGAGCACCCGGGCCGAGTGGGACGAGTACGAGTGGTGCTGGACCGGCGCGCTCACCGAGTGGGCCCTCACCGAGGCCCCCGACGCCGACCGCGAGGCCGCGTTGGAGGCCGCTCGCGCCCACCGCCGGCAGTGGCTGGAGGGCTACCGCGGCGAGCTGGGCTTCCTCACCGTCGTCCTGCACGACAGGGATGGCTGACCCGCCCCGCACACGACGCCGGCGGTGCCCCCCGGTGGGGTGCACCGCCGTGCGTCGTCCGTCGTGCGCTCGGGAGGGGCCGGGCCCCTCGGGCCGTCAGTGGCCGCCGGCCTCCGCGGCCCGCTTGATCGAGGCCTCGATCTCGGCCTGGGCCTCGGCGCGGCCCACCCAGTTGGCGCCCTCCACCGACTTGCCCGGCTCGAGGTCCTTGTAGGTCTCGAAGAAGTGCTGGATCTCCAGCCGGTCGAACTCCGAGACGTCGGTGATGTCCTGGAGGTGGGCCATGCGGGGGTCGGTGGCCGGCACGGTGAGGACCTTGTCGTCCCCACCTGCCTCGTCGGTCATCCGGAACATGCCGATGGCCCGGCAGGTGATCAGGCACCCGGGGAACGTCGGCTCCTCCAGCAGCACCAGGGCGTCGAGCGGGTCGCCGTCGAGGCCCAGGGTGTTCTCGATGTACCCGTAGTCGGCCGGGTACCGGGTGGAGGTGAACAGCATCCGGTCGAGCCGGATGCGGCCGGTGGCGTGGTCCAGCTCGTACTTGTTCCGCTGGCCCTTGGGGATCTCTACCGTCACGTCGAACTGCACGGCACGTAGTGTGGCCCACCGGTATCAGGCTCACCGGTGCAGGTCCGCCCGGGGGTCACTCCCTGGGGGTGGGAACGATCGTGCCGAGCGGGTCGACGTCGGTC
The DNA here is from genome assembly GCF_900115505.1 of Geodermatophilus dictyosporus. Classification (GTDB taxonomy): domain Bacteria; phylum Actinomycetota; class Actinomycetes; order Mycobacteriales; family Geodermatophilaceae; genus Geodermatophilus; species Geodermatophilus dictyosporus. The sequence continues at coordinate 387,114 of NZ_FOWQ01000003.1, forward strand.
ACGCCGAGCTACGGGCGGCTGCGCAGACGACTCCTGGTGACCGTCGTGGCGCTCGTGGTCGTCGCCGCGCTGGTGGTGGCCGGGCTGCTGTTCCTGCGCGGGGACGACGTCACCCCGGACGCCGCCGACGGCCCGGGCGCGGTGCTGCCCGACGTCGGCGCACCGGCGCCCGTGCTCGCCGCGCTGCCCGACGACGCCCCCGCGCCCGACCCCGACGCGCTCGGCACGCTGCTGACGCCGCTGCTGGCCGCACCGGCGCTGGGCGGCGGCGTCTCGGCCGAGGTGGTCGACGTCGCCGGCGGGCGGACCCTCTTCGCGCTGGGCGCCGACGACCCGGTCACCCCGGCCTCGACGGCCAAGCTGCTCACCGCGGCCGCCGCGCTGACCGCCATCGACCCCGAGGACACCCTCGAGACGCGCGTCGTCGCCGGGGCCGGCCCGGGCGAGGTGGTGCTCGTCGGCGGCGGCGACCCCACCCTGTCCACGACGGCGCCCTCGCTGACCTACCCGGGCGCCCCGACCGTCGCCGACCTCGCCGCGCAGGTGCGGGCCGCACTGCCCGCCGGGGCGGCGGTGACCCGCGTCGTCGTCGACAACTCGCTGTTCGAGGGCCCGCTGACGGCGGAGGGCTGGGGGCCGGAGGACGCGCCGTCGACCTACGCGGCGCCGGTCACCGCCACCGCCGTCGACGGCGCCCGGCTCCGGCCCGGCGAGGACCCGCGCAGCGGCGCGCCGGGCACCGACGCCGGGCGCGCGCTGGCCGCGGCGCTGAGCGTCCCCGGTGCGACGGTCGAGCTCGGTGCGGCGCCCGAGGGCGCGGAGACGCTGGGCAGCGTCCGGTCGGCCCCGGTGGCCCGCCTGGTGGAGCAGGCGCTGTCGCAGTCGGACAACCTGCTCGCCGAGTCGCTGTCGCGCCACGTCGCGCTGGCCAGCGACCTGCCGGCGACCTTCGACGGCGCGGCGCAGGCGGTGACCGGCGCCCTGGAGGAGGCCGGCCTGGACGTCTCCGACGTCGAGCTGTACGACGGCAGCGGGCTGTCCCGGCTGGACCTCGTCACCCCGGCGGTGCTCACCGAGCTGCTCGGCGGCGCCGCCGACGGCTCGCTCGCGGGAGCCTCGGCGGTCCTGTCCGGCCTCGCGGTGGCCGGCTACGACGGCACGCTGGCCGACCGCGGCGACCCCGCCGCCCCGCCCGGCACCGTTCGCGCCAAGACCGGGACCCTGCTCGGCGTGCACGGCCTCGCCGGCACCGTCGTCACCGCCGACGGCCGGCTGCTGGCCTACGCACTGGTGGCCAACGGCACCTCCGGCGGCGGTGGCCCCGAGGAGGCCGCGCTCGACGCCGTGGCCTCCGCGATGGCCGCCTGCGGTTGCTCCTGACGGACTGGAACGGCCCCCCTCCAGGGGCCCGCGCCGAGCCTGCGAGGCGTGGGGGGAAGGGGGGTCCTTCTCCCGCGTAGGGTGAGCCGATGAGCAGCAGTGCACTGGTCGACTGGCAGCTCGCCGGGCGCACCGCCCGCCGGCTGACCGGGCCCGGGCCGGAGACCACCCGCGAGGAGGCCGCGGCCGTCGTCGCGGAGCTGCACCGGGCCTCGGCCACCGCGGTGGCGCACGTCGAGGGCCTCACCGGCCTGCGCCCGGTCGAGGGCGGACCGGTCCCCGAGGTCGCCGTCGTCGACCGGCCGGGCTGGATCGACGCCAACACCGCGGGCATGGCCGCGCTGCTCGACCCGCTGGCCGGCGCGCTCCTCGAGCGGTCGGAGAGCCGCCCCGGCCCGCTGGCCACCGCGATCGGCTCGCGCGCCACCGGCGTGCAGGCCGGCGGCCTGCTGGCCTTCCTGTCCTCGCGCGTGCTGGGCCAGTACGAGGTCTTCGGCACCGGCGGCCGGCTGCTGCTCGTCGCGCCGAACATCGTCGACGCCGAGCGCCGGATGGGCGTCGACCCGTCGGACTTCCGGCTCTGGGTGTGCCTGCACGAGGTCACCCACCAGCTGCAGTTCACCGCCTTCCCGTGGCTGCAGGACCACCTGGAGGCGCAGATCGGCGAGTTCGTGCAGGCCACCGACCTGTCCCCGGACGCGCTGCGCGACCGCGTGGCCGACCTGGTCCGCGGCATCGGCGACGCCGTCCGCGGCGGGGACGACGACGCCGGCTCCCAGGGCCTGATGGCGCTGGTCCGCGACCCCGCGCAGCGTGCCGTGCTCGACCGGGTCACCGCGGTGATGAGCCTGGTCGAGGGGCACGCCGAGTTCGTCATGGACGGCGTCGGCCCCGACGTGGTGCCCTCCGTGCGCACGCTGCGCAAGCGCTTCGCCCAGCGCCGCAAGGGCCGCGGCCCGCTCGACCGCGTGCTGCGCCGGCTGCTGGGCCTGGAGCAGAAGATGAAGCAGTACGCCGACGGGCGGACCTTCGTCGGGGGCGTCGTCGACCGGGTCGGCATGGACGGCTTCAACCGGGTCTGGTCGGGGCCGGAGACGCTGCCGCTGGTCGAGGAGCTCACCGACCCCGCCCGCTGGGTCGAGCGGGTGCACGGCCGCCCCGCCGTCCCCGCCTGACGCCCGGACGCCGGTGAGCGGGCCGCCGCCGGCGGTCGCGGCCGTCCGCGGCGCCGTCCGCCCGGGCCTGCGGGCCTCGGCGCAGCCGGTGCTGGTGGCCGTCAGCGGGGGAGCGGACTCCCTCGCGCTGGCCGCCGCGGTGGCCTTCGAGGCGCCGCGCGCCGACGTGCCGGCCGGCGCGGTGACCGTCGACCACGGCCTGCAGGCCGGCTCCGCCGCCCGCGCCGCCGCCACCGCCGACCTCGTCCGCGGCCTCGGCCTGGACCCCGTGCTCGTGCTGCCCGCCGACGTCGGGACCGGCGGCGGCCCCGAGGGCGCGGCCCGCACCGCGCGCTACGCCGCGCTGGACGGTGCCGCGGCCGCCCGCGGCGCGCGCGTCGCCCTCGGCCACACGCTCGACGACCAGGCCGAGACGGTGCTGCTGGGGCTGGGCCGGGGCTCGGGCCCGCGGTCGCTGGCCGGCATGGTGGCGCACCGCCCGCCGTACTGGCGGCCGCTGCTCGCCGTCCGTCGGTCGACCACCCGCGAGGCGTGCGCCGCGCTGGGCCTGCCGGTGTGGGACGACCCGTGGAACACCGACCCCGCCCACCGCCGCTCCCGGCTGCGGGCCGAGGCCCTGCCGCTGCTGGAGGACGTCCTCGGCGGCGGGGTGGCCGGGGCCCTGGCCCGGACGGCGGGCCTGCTGCGCGAGGACCTCGACGCCCTCGACGCCCTGGCCGACGCCGAGCGCGCCCGCCTGCTGGACGACGGCGGGCTGCCCGCCGCGGAGCTCGCCGCGCTGCCCGCCGCGCTGCGCCGCCGGGTGCTGCGCGGCTGGCTGCGCGCGGCCGGCGTCCCCGACCTCGCGCTGGTCCACCTCACCGCCGTCGACGCGCTGCTCACCGGGTGGCGGGGCCAGGGACCGGTGACCCTGCCGGGCGGTGCGGAGGCGCTGCGGACGTCTGGCAGGCTGGTGCTGCGGCCCGCCGGCTGCCGGGGCGCGACCGCCCGGCCGGCCGCCGACCCCCGCCCGGTCCCCCAGCCCGAGGAGCAGCACCCGTGAGCGAGACCGCGTCGGCCGAGGCCGCGTCCACCGAGGCCGAGTCCTCCGGGGCCGAGTCCACCGGGGCCGCGTCCACCGCGGCGGTGCCCGGCGGCCTGGGCCCCGACCACGGCTACGGCCCCGACATCCACCACGTGCTCCTGTCCGAGCAGCAGATCCAGGACAAGATCACCGAGCTGGCCGCGCAGGTCGCCCGCGACTACGCCGGCCGGGAGGTCCTGCTGGTCGGCGTCCTCAAGGGCGCGGTGCTGTTCATGAGCGACTTCGCCCGGGCCCTGCAGCTGCCCACCCAGATGGAGTTCATGGCCGTCTCCTCCTACGGCAGCTCCACGAGCTCCTCCGGTGTCGTCCGCATCCTCAAGGACCTCGACCGCGACATCTCCGACCGGCACGTGCTGGTGCTCGAGGACATCATCGACTCCGGCCTGACCCTGTCGTGGCTGCTGAAGAACCTGGGCAGCCGGCGGCCGGCGTCGCTGGAGGTGTGCGCGCTGCTGCGCAAGCCCGACGCGATCAAGGTCGAGGTGCCGGTGCGCTACGTCGGCTTCGACATCCCCAACGAGTTCGTCGTCGGCTACGGCCTGGACTACGCCGAGCGCTACCGCGACCTGCCCTACATCGGGACGCTCAAGCCCGAGGTCTACTCGGACTGATCCCGGCCCGTCCCCCTGCGTCGCCGGGCCACCCGCGCGGGTGGCGCGGCGGCGACCGCCCAGCTCGCGGACAGGGGGTCCACAGGCGTCCCGGTGTACCGTCGGGCGCAACGACGCTGGACCGCGCGAGGGTGTCCGCCCGGCTCGCGCGGCGCGTCACCCGGACGATCAGGAGGGTCGACGGGCCAGGCCGGAGCCCTCCGGCCGCCCGGCATCGGTGTATGGAACGCAAGAAGATCTTCCGCTCCGTGTGGTTCTGGGTCGTCCTCGTCGTCCTGGTGGCCCTCGGCCTGTCCTCGTTCCTCGGCGGCGGCTCGGACTACAAGACGGTCGACACCTCCGTCGCGCTGCAGCAGATCGAGGACGGCAACGTCTCCTCGGTCACGATCAACGACAAGGAGCAGACCCTCGACCTCGACCTGGTCGACCCGGTCGACGGCGAGGAGCAGATCAGCGCCGCCTACCCCGTCGGTGCGTCCGACGACGTCTTCGACCTGGTCTCGGGCGCCGGTGACGCCGAGGGTGTCGACTTCACCACCAACGTCACGCAGGACAGCGTCTTCGTCAGCGTCCTGATCAGCTTCCTGCCCTTCCTCATCCTGCTGCTGCTGCTGTTCTGGCTGTTCAACTCCATGCAGGGCGGCGGCCGGGGCGTCATGGCCTTCGGCAAGTCCAAGGCCAAGCAGATCACCAAGGACAGCCCCAAGACGACCTTCGCCGACGTCGCCGGCGCCGACGAGGCCATCGAGGAGCTGCAGGAGATCAAGGACTTCCTGCAGAACCCGGTGAAGTTCCAGGCCGTCGGCGCCAAGATCCCCAAGGGCGTGCTGCTGTTCGGCCCGCCCGGGACCGGCAAGACCCTGCTCGCCCGCGCGGTGGCCGGCGAGGCGGGCGTGCCGTTCTTCTCGATCTCCGGTTCGGACTTCGTCGAGATGTTCGTCGGCGTCGGCGCCAGCCGCGTGCGCGACCTGTTCGAGCAGGCCAAGACCAACGCCCCGGCGATCATCTTCGTCGACGAGATCGACGCCGTCGGTCGGCACCGCGGAGCCGGCATGGGCGGCGGGCACGACGAGCGCGAGCAGACGCTCAACCAGATGCTCGTCGAGATGGACGGCTTCGACGTCAAGGGCGGCGTCATCATGATCGCCGCCACCAACCGGCCGGACATCCTCGACCCGGCCCTGCTGCGCCCGGGCCGCTTCGACCGGCAGATCGCCGTCGACCGGCCCGACCTCGAGGGCCGCAAGCAGATCCTCCAGGTGCACGCCAAGGGCAAGCCGCTCGCCCCCGACGTCGACCTGGAGACCGTCGCCCGGCGCACCCCCGGCTTCACCGGCGCGGACCTGGCCAACGTGCTCAACGAGGGCGCGCTGCTCACCGCCCGGCAGAACTCCTCGGTCATCACCGACGCCGTCCTCGAGGAGGCGATCGACCGCGTCATCGCCGGTCCCGAGCGCAAGACGCGGGCGATGAGCGAGAAGGAGAAGAAGGTCACCGCCTACCACGAGGGCGGGCACGCCCTGGTGGCGCACGCACTGCCCAACCTGGACCCGGTGCACAAGGTGACGATCCTGCCGCGCGGCCGCTCGCTCGGGCACACGCTCGTGCTGCCGACCGAGGACAAGTACACCCAGACCCGCTCGGAGATGATCGACACCCTCGCCTACGCCCTCGGCGGGCGGGCGGCCGAGGAGCTGGTGTTCCACGAGCCGACCACCGGTGCCGGCAACGACATCGAGAAGGCCACCTCGATGGCCCGCGCGATGGTCACCCAGTACGGCATGAGCGCCAAGCTCGGCGCGGTGAAGTACGGCAGCACCGACTCCGAGCCGTTCCTCGGCCGGGACATGGGCTCGCGGCCGGACTACTCCGAGGCCGTCGCCGCCGACATCGACGCCGAGGTGCGCGCGCTCATCGAGGCCGCCCACGACGAGGCGTGGGAGATCCTGGTGGAGTACCGGGGGGTGCTCGACGCGCTCGTCCTCGAGCTCATGGAGAAGGAGACCCTCTCCAAGGAGGACATGGCCCGCATCTGCGCGCCGGTCACCAAGCGGCCCTCGCTGGCGCCCTACAACGGCTTCGGCAAGCGGACGCCGTCCGACCAGCCGCCGGTGCTGACCCCGGCCGAGGCCGCGGCCCAGGCCAACGGCAACGGGCACGCCCACGGCGCCAGCCTGGTCAAGGGCGGGAGCACCGCCGTGGGCGACGTCGGCGCACCCGTCCAGCGGTGAACGAGCTCCTCGAGGAGCCGGAGGGCGAGGTCCGCGCCGACTTCTCACGGGTCGACACGGCGCGGGCCGAGGCCGCCGTCCGCGAGCTGCTGCTCGCGGTGGGGGAGGACCCCGACCGGCCGGGCCTGAGGAACACCCCCGGCCGGGTGGCGCGCGCCTACGCCGAGACCTTCGCCGGCCTCTGGCAGGACCCCGGGGAGATCCTCGCGACGGTCTTCGACGAGGACCACGACGAGCTTGTGCTGGTCAAGGACATCCCGATGTACTCGACCTGCGAGCACCACCTGGTGCCCTTCCACGGCGCCGCGCACGTCGGGTACATCCCCGGGGAGGACGGCCGGGTGACCGGGCTGTCGAAGATCGCCCGGCTGGTCGACGTCTACGCCCGGCGGCCGCAGGTGCAGGAGCGGATGACCCGGCAGATCGCCGACGCCCTCGCCGAGCACCTCCAGCCGCGCGGCGTCCTCGTCGTCATCGAGGCCGAGCACCTGTGCATGGGCATGCGCGGCATCCGCAAGCCCGGCTCGACCACGGTCACCTCGGCGGTGCGCGGCATCTTCCGCGACAACGCCGCCACCCGCGCCGAGGCCATGGGCCTCGTGCTGGGCCGGTGACCGCCACCGTCCTCCCGCGGCCGGGGCGCTGCGTGGTGATGGGCGTCCTGAACGTCACCCCCGACTCGTTCTCCGACGGCGGGTGCTTCGCCGACGCGCCCACCGCGATCGCGCACGGGCTGGCGCTGCACGCGGCCGGCGCCGACTACGTCGACGTCGGGGGTGAGTCCACCCGCCCGGGCGCCGACCGCGTCGACGCCGACGAGGAGTGCCGCCGGGTGGTGCCGGTCGTCCGCGAGCTGTCGGCCGCCGGCGTGCGCACCAGCGTCGACACCACCCGCGCCGAGGTCGCCGAGGCGGCGCTCGCCGCCGGCGCGGTCCTGGTCAACGACGTCAGCGGCGGGCTCGCCGACAAGAACATGGCCGACCTGGTCGCCGAGGCCGGCGTCCCCTGGGTGCTCATGCACTGGCGCGGCCACAGCCGCGAGATGTACGCCGCCGCCCGGTACGGCGACGTCGTCACCGAGGTGTGCGCCGAGCTCACCGCCCGGGTGGAGGACGTCGTCGCCGCCGGCGTCGACCCGGGGCAGCTGGTGGTCGACCCCGGGCTGGGCTTCGCCAAGCGCGCCGAGCACAACTGGGCGCTGCTGGCCGGCCTCGACCGGCTGATCGCCCTCGGGCTGCCGGTGCTGGTCGGCGCCTCCCGCAAGACCTTCCTCGGCCGGCTGCTCGCCGGGCCGGACGCCGCGCCGCGGCCGGCCGAGCAGCGCGACGCCGCCACCCTCGCCACCACGGTGCTCGCCGCCGAGGCCGGCGCCTGGGGCGTGCGGGTGCACGACGCCGCCTCCTCGGTGGACGCGGTGCGCACCGTGGAGGCCGTGCGCGCCGCGCGGGGGGCCCGCCGTGGCTGACGCCCGGCCCGACCGGATCGCCGTCCGCGGGCTGACCGCGCACGCCCACCACGGCGTCTACGGCTTCGAGCGCGAGAACGGGCAGACGTTCTCCGTCGACGCCGTCCTCGAGGTCGACACCGCACCGGCGGCCGCCACCGACGACCTCGCGCTGACGGTCGACTACGCCGAGCTCGCCCAGCGGCTGCACGCCGTCCTCACCGGGGAGCCGGTCGACCTGCTGGAGACGCTCTGCCGGCGGCTGGCCGACGTCTGCCTGGCCGACCCGCTGGTGCAGGCCGCGGAGATCACCGTGCACAAGCCGCAGGCCGATCTCGGCGTCCCCTTCGACGACGTCACCGTCACCATCCGCCGGGAGAAGGCGGGAGGACCTGCCTCCACCCACGGCTCGCAGGCCCGCCGCGGGCCCCTGGGGCAGGCCGACGAGGCGCGGGATGCCGATGGCTAGGGCCGTGCTGTCGCTCGGCGCCAACCTCGGCGACCGGGCCGGTGCCCTCCGCGGCGCGATCGAGGCGCTGAAGGACGACGGCCTGGTGGCCCGCTCGGTGCTCTACGAGACCCCGCCGTGGGGCCCGGTCGAGCAGCCTCCCTACCTCAACGCGGTCGTCGTCGTCCGCGGCGACCGCGACGCCGCCGGGTGGCTGGCCCGCGCGCACGAGCTCGAGCAGGCCGCCGGGCGCACCCGCGAGGTGCGCTGGGGTGCCCGGACGCTCGACGTCGACGTCGTCACGGTCACCGGCGACGACGGCGCCCCCGTGCTCTCCGACGACCCGGCACTCACCCTGCCGCACCCGCGGGCGCACGAGCGGGCCTTCGTGCTGGTCCCGTGGCTGTCGCTGGACCCGACCGCCGTCCTGCCCGGACGAGGCCGCGTGGCTGACCTGGTCGCCGCGCTGCCCCCCGAGGACGTCGCCGCGGTCGCGAGGTGGGAGCACCTGCAGTGAGGCCGGTGAACCGGCGGGACCTCCTCGTCGTCGGGGCCGGGCTGGCGCTGGCGGCGTGGCTGGTCGTGCGCGTCGCCTACGGCAGCCTGCCGCCGCTGCGCTGGTGGCTGCCGGTGCCGCTGGCGCTGCTCGCCGTCGCCGAGGCGCTCGGTGCCCGCACCCTGCGCACACGGCTGGCCGCCGAGCGGGCCGCCCGCCGCGGCGACACCCGCCCGCGGGGCGGGGAGCCGGCGGCCCCGCTGGTCCGCCCGGTCGAGCCGATGCTGGTGGCCCGGCTGGCGGTGCTCGCACAGGCCAGCGCCTTCGTCGGGGCGGCCGTCGCCGGCGTGTGGGCCGGGGTGCTGCTGCACGTGGCGCCCGCGGTGTCGCGGCTCGAGGCCGCGGGTGGCGACACGGTCACCGCGGTCATCGGCGTGGTCTGCGCGGCCGCGCTCACCGCCGCCGCGCTGTGGCTCGAGTCGGTGTGCCGCGTGCCGCCGTCACAGCGCGACGACGGGCGCCCCGGGAACGGCGTCCGCGCCTAGCGCCGGGTCTCAGCGCGCCGGTACCGCGGCGCCGGCGGTCTCGGGGGCCGTGCCGTCCACCGAGCGGCGCAGTGCCCGGTGCAGCGACTCGGGCGTGAGCACCCCGAGGAACACCTCACCGTCGAGCACCGCGACCCAGCCGGCCTCGTGCTGCAGCATCGTGGAGAACGCCGTCTTCAGGCTGGCCTCCGCCGGCACCCACGCGTCCATCCGGTGCGCCGCCGACCCGACGGTGCCCGCGCCGGCGGCCCGGTCGGCCGACAGCCAGCCGTGCAGGTGGCCGTCGTCGTCGAGGACCACCGCCCAGCGCGCCCCGGTGACCTGCAGCGAAGCGCGCGCGTCGGCCAGCCCGTCGGCGACGTGCACCAGCGGCGGTCGCTCGAGGTCGTCGACCGAGATGCCGGTGACCGCCAGCCGCTTGAGGCCCCGGTCGGCGCCGACGAAGTCGGCGACGAAGGCGTTGGCCGGGCGGCCCAGCAGCTCCGCGGGCGGCGCGAACTGCTCGACCCGCCCGCCGGAGCTCATCACGGCGATCCGGTCGCCGAGCCGCACGGCCTCCTCGATGTCGTGGGTGACGAAGACGATCGTCTTGCGCACCGTCTCCTGCAGCCGGAGGAACTCCCCCTGCAGCCGCTCGCGCACCACCGGGTCGACGGCGGAGAACGGCTCGTCCATCAGCAGGACCGAGGGGTCGGCGGCCAGCGCCCGGGCCACCCCGGCGCGCTGGCGCTGGCCGCCGGAGAGCTGACTGGGGTAGCGGTCGCCGTGGACGGCGGGGTCGAGGCCGACGGTGGCCAGCAGCTCGTCCACCCGGGCCCGGGTGCGGCGCCGGTCCCAGCCCAGCAGCCGCGGCACCGTGGCCACGTTCGCCCGCACCGTCTGGTGGGGGAACAGGCCGACGTTCTGGATGACGTAGCCGATGCGGCGGCGCAGCCGGTCGGCGTCGACCCGGGTCACGTCCTCGCCGCCGAGCAGGATCCGCCCCGTCGTCGGCTCGATGACCCGGTTGATCATCTTCATCGTGGTGGTCTTGCCGCAGCCCGAGGGGCCGACCAGGACCGACAGCTCGCCCGCGGCGAAGGTCAGGTCCAGCCGCTCGACACCGACCGTGCCGTCGGCGTAGGTCTTGCCGACCCCCTCGAGCCGGATCTCCTGCGCGGTGCCCTCCGCACCACGCGCGGCAGTAGCGTCCACGGGGTGACCTCCCTGGGTGCGCGCCCTCTGCTGGACGCGGTGAGCGACCCCCCGGTGGGGCGGCTCGCGGTGGACGAGGCCCCGAACCCGTGGTTCGACCCGTCCTACGTGACCGACAACTGGGACTCCATCCTGGCCTACACCGGCGAGCACGTGCGGCTGACGGTGCTCGCGGTGGTGATCGGGGCGGTGCTCGCGCTGCCGCTGGCACTGCTCGCCCGGCGCAGCCGGTACCTGTCCGCGCCGGTCCTCGGCCTGTCCACGGTCGTGTACACGATCCCGTCGCTGGCGATGTTCGCGCTGTTGGTGCCCTTCACCGGGCTGTCGTCGAACACCGTGCTCATCGGCCTGGTCGCGTACTCGCTGGTCATCCTGGTGCGCAACTTCCTGGCCGGGCTGCAGGGCGTGCCCGCCGACGTCCGCGAGGCGGCCCGGGGGATGGGGCTGTCCCCGGCCCAGGCCCTCTGGCGGGTGGACCTGCCGCTGGCGCTACCGGCGTTCATGGCCGGGCTGCGGATCGCCACGGTGTCCACGGTGGCGCTGACGACCGTCGGCGTCCTCGTGGGCCACGGCGGGCTCGGGCAGCTGATCACCGGCGGGTTCGCGGCGAACTTCTACCGCGCCGAGATCGTCACCGGGGCGGTCGGGTGCGTGCTCCTGGCGCTGCTGGCCGACGTCCTGCTGGCCGGCGTCGAGCGGGCGCTGACGCCCTGGGCCCGGGCGGTGGGCTCGTGAGCGAGCTCGCGAGCTCACGCAGGAGCAGAGCGACGACGGGCACGAGACCGACGAGCGCCAGCGAGGAGGGGGAGTGAACGAGTTCTCTCGGGCGCTGCTCTACCTCAACGACCCGTTCAACTGGACCCGCCCCAGCGGCATCACCGACCTGGCGCTGGAGCACCTGGCCATCTCCGCGGTGGCCGTGCTGGCCGCGGCGGTGCTCGCGCTGCCGGTGGGCGTCGCCCTGGGGACGGCGCGGCGCGGCGCGGGCCTGGTCGTCGTCCTGTCGAACGTCAGCCGGGCGGTGCCCACGCTGGCGCTGCTCACCCTGTTCGCCGTCAGCCCCATCGGCTTCGGCAACCGGGCCACGACGATCGCGCTGGCGGTCTTCGCCGTCCCGCCGATCCTGACCAACACCTTCGTCGGGTTCCGCGGCGTCGACCCCGAGGTGCGCGAGGCCGCCCGCGGCATGGGGATGAGCCGCGGCCAGGTGCTCGGCCGGGTCGAGCTGCCGCTGGCCCTCCCGCTGGTGGCGACCGGCATCCGCACCGCCGCGGTGCAGGTGGTGGCCACGGCCGGGCTGGCCGCGCTCGTCGGCGGCGGCGGGCTGGGCCGGCTGATCAACCTCGGCTTCGGCCAGCAGGACTACGGCGTCATGATCGCCGGCGCGATCCTGGTCGCCGGCCTCGCCCTGCTCACCGAGGCGGTGCTCGCGATGCTGTCCTGGGCGCTCACCCCCGGACCGCGCCGGTTGCCGTTCCTGCAGGTCAGCGCCCCGAAGGGGGGCAGTTCGGTTCCGGAACCGACGGCGAGCGGCGTGCCGCTGTGAGGCAGGTCCCGACCCGGAGCCGGGCTCGGTAACGACCCCGCAACACATCCGTGCCGCGATTGCCCAGCCGTGGACTGCGGGGGTTGCATGTCCCGCGCGGGGAACCCCGCCAGACACGCGTCGCGGCCGCCCGCCGCACGGGACACAGAAGGCGGACACATGCGTCAGCCACGCGCACTGACCCCACTCCTGCTGGCCGGGTTGCTGCTCACCGCTGCCTGTGGCGAGTCCGGGTCCTCCGGCACGGGCGGCTCCACCGGCACCAGCGGCTCGGCCGCGTCCGGCGACGCCTGCGCCCCCGTGGCCGGCGACCAGCTCGTCGTCCTCGAGGACGACCAGCAGCTGCAGAACGCCGACAACATCGTCCCGGCGGTCACCTCGGCCACCGCCGCGGCCAACCCGGCGCTCATCCCGGCGCTGGACGCCGTCTCGGCCGCGCTGACCACCGACCAGCTCATCGAGATGAACGCCGCGGTGGACCTCGAGCGGCAGAGCGCCGAGGACGTCGCGGCCGCCTGGGTCGAGGACAGCGGCGTCACCGACGGCCTCGAGCAGGGCAGCGGGCCGATCGTCGTGGGTGCGGGCAACTTCACCGAGTCCACGATCCTGGCCAACGTCTACGCCGGGGTCCTCGACGCGGCGGGCTTCGACGCCTCGGTGCGCGAGGTCGGCAACCGCGACCTGTACCTCCCGGCGCTGATCTCCGGCGCGGACCTGCAGGTCTTCCCCGAGTACCTGGCCACCGTGACCGAGGCGCTCAACGCCCAGGTCAACGGCCCGAACCCGACGCCGATCGCCAGCGGTGACGCGCAGGCCACCCGCGACGCGCTGCAGCCGCTGGCCGACCAGGTGGGACTGACCTTCGGCACGCCCTCGGAGGCCGCCGACCAGAACGCCTTCGCGGTGACGCAGGAGTTCGCCGACCGGCTCGAGGTGACCACCCTCTCCGAGCTGGCCGACGCCTGCGGCGACGGCTCGCTGGTCCTGGGCGGCCCGGCCGAGTGCCCGAGCCGGCCGTTCTGCCAACCCGGCCTCGAGGAGACCTACGGCCTGCAGTTCGCCGAGTTCCGCGAGTTCGACGCCGGCGGCCCCGCGACCAAGGCCGCCATCACCCAGGGCGAGGTCTCGATGGGCCTGGTATTCAGCTCCGACGGCGCCCTCGCCCGAGGCTGAGGCCGCTCCGGCACGCACGACGACTGCGTGCCGGAGCCGGGGGCTTGCTCACCGTTACCCTGAGGCCATGCGGGGAGGAGTGGACACGGTGGCCCGACGACCTCCCGACCCCGCCGGCTCGCCCCGGCTGCGCACCGCCGGGCTGGTCCTCGGCTCCCTGCTGGCCGTCGCCGCCACCGCCGTGGTCTTCCTGACCGAGGACGCCCGGGTGCTGCGGATCACCGTCGTCGCCGTCGCCTGGGCCTGCCTGCTCGCCGCGGTGGCCGCCGGTCGCCGGTCCGCCCGGGACGCCGACGCCGCGCCCCCCACCGCTCCCGACACCACCGCCCTCGAGGCGGAGCTGCGCCGCGCCTACGACGCCGAGCTCGAGCGCGAGGTCGCCGCCCGTCAGCGCTACGAGCTGGAGCTGGAGAACGAGGTCCGGCGAGAGGCCGAGCAGTCGATGCGCCGCGAGCTCGACGCGCTGCGGAGCGAGCTGGCCGGGCTGCGCGAGGGACTGTCCGGCATCGCCGCGCTGCGCGCGGAGGTCGCCGCCGTCGGCGCCCTGCGGGCCGACCTGGCCGGGCTCACCGCACTGCGTGCCGACCTGGCGGAGATCGGCGGCCTGCGCGCCGACGTCGGCCGGCTGCGCGCGGAGCTCACCGAGCAGCTGACCGGGGAGATGCGCGTCGAGCGGCTGGTCATGCGCACCCAGTCGGTGCGGACGCCGGCCGGCCGCGAGCCGCTGGAGCCGGCTCCTCCCGCCTGGGGCGGCGAGCTCGACACCGGCTGGGCGGCGCAGGTCCCCGCGGCGACCGTCGTCGCCCCCGCCGTGGCGCGCGAGCCCGAGCCGCCCGCCCGGCCGCTGCCGCTCCCGCCGGTGCCCGTGCCGGTGCACGCGGAGCCGGCCGGGTCCCCGCGCGAGTGGCCGGCCGCGCGCGGACCGCTCGACCCGGCCGACGCCGCGCCGCGCCGCCGCCACACCGACCCCGCGGGCGCGTCCGCCCCGCAGCCCGCCGAGCAGCTCACCGTCGAGCGGCCCACGGTGCACACCGCCGCGGCCGGCCACGCCGCGCCGTCCTGGGCCGCGCCGTCGCCGGCGGCGGAGGTCGACGACGTCGGCTCGGCGAGGCTGGCGCAGATCCTCGCCGAGAGCGGTGTCCGGCCCGGCGGCCGCCGCCACCGGTACCGCGACTAGGACGGGCCGCGGGAGAGCGCGCCGCCGTCGAGCACCAGCGTCTGGCCGGTGACCCAGCCGGCCCCGAGCAGGTAGGCCGCGGCCTCGCCGACGTCCTCGGGCTCACCGAGCCGCCCCGCCGGGTAGGCGCGGGCGGCCTCCTCCTCGCGGCCCTCGTACAGCGCACCGGCGAAGCGGGTCTTCACCACCGCCGGCGCCACCCCGTTGACCGTCACCCGCGGCCCGAGCTCCACGGCCAGCTGGGTGACCAGGTTGACCAGCGCGGCCTTGCTCACGCCGTAGCCACCGATCATCGGCGAGGCCTTGAGCCCGGCCACCGAGGCGACGACGAGCACCGAGCCGCCGTGCTCGCTCATCCAGGCCCGCCAGGCCTCCTGCACCAGCCCGAGGGTGCCCACGACGTTGGTGTCGAGGATCTTGCGGAAGGCGTCGAGGTCGAGGTCGACCATCGGCCCGTAGACCGGGTTGATCCCGACGTTGCCCACCAGGTGGTCCAGGCTGCCGAACCGCTCGACCGCGGTGCGCACCGCCTCGGCGCGGTGGGCGGGGTCCCCGGCGTGGCCCGGCACGCCCACGGCCACCTCGGGGCCGCCGAGCGCGGTGACCGCCTCCTCGAGGGCCTCGGCCTTGCGGGCCGTGAGCACCACGCGCGCGCCCCGGTCCACCAGGCTGCGCGCGATCGCCAGGCCGATGCCGCGGCTGCCGCCGGTGACCAGTGCGGTCCGTCCCTCGAACGTGCCCACGACACTCCTCCGTCCCGCCGGCTCCGGTGCCGGACGTGCCGCCGCCCACCGTAGGGAAGGTGCGGAACGGCGCCGTCCCCACCCCGGCGGGGAGTGACCCACTCCACACGGCGGATCCGTTGCAGCGTGGCGGAGGGGGTCCGACACTCGCGTTCGGCACCCGTCCGCGTGGCACACCCGGCCGCAGCGGACGCGCGCCGGCGCACCGCACCACAGGCACGACCGCACCACCGGCACGACCGCACCACCGGCACGACCGCACCACCGGCACGACCGCACCACCGGCACGACCGCACCACCGCCGGCCGCCGACGACGGTGGCCGGACCCGAGTCCGGTACCCGCCAGGGACTGGAACGAGAGGTGTCCCGATGCCTGCTGCCCGCAGGAACTCCCGCGCGGCCGGTCTCCCGCCCGCCGACCACGCTCCCGCCCGCCTCCGCGTCGGCGTCATCGGCGCCGGCCGCGTCGGCGCGGTCCTAGGCGCCGCCCTCGCCGCCGCCGGCCACGACGTCGCCGCCGCCTCCGGCCTGTCCGCCGCCTCCGCCGCGCGCGCCGCCCGCCTGCTGCCCGGCGTCCCCCTGCTCCCCGCCGACGAGGTCGTCGCCGCAGCGGACCTCGTCGTCCTCGCCGTGCCCGACGACACCCTGGCCGGGCTGGTCGCCGGTCTGGCCGGCACCGGCACCTGGCGGGCCGGCCAGCTGGCCTTCCACACCTCCGGCGCGCACGGCCTGGCCGTGCTCGCCCCGGCCGAGCGCGCCGGCGTGCTGCCGCTGGCGCTGCACCCGGCGATGACCTTCACCGGCGCCCCCGAGGACGCCGACCGGCTGGCGGGCGCCCCCTTCGGCGTCACCAGCCGGCCCGCGCACCGCGCCGTCGCCGAGACCCTGGTGCTGGAGATGGGCGGCGAGCCCTCCTTCGTGGCCGAGGAGGACCGGCGGCTCTACCACGCCGCGCTGGTCACCGGGGCCAACCACCTGGTCACGCTGGTGGCCGAGGCCGCGGACCTGCTGCGCTCCGCCGGCGTCGGTGACCCGGCCCGGGTGCTCACCCCGCTGCTCACCGCCGCGCTGGACAACGGCCTGCGCCGCGGTGACCGCGGGCTCACCGGCCCGGTCAGCCGCGGCGACGTCGGCACCGTGGCCGACCACCTCGAGACGCTGACCGAGCGGGCGCCCGAGTCGGTCGCGGCCTACGTCGCGATGGCCCAGCGGACCACCGAGCGGGCGCTGGCCTCCGGCCGGCTCCGGCGGCACGAGGGCGCGCCGCTGCTCGACCTGCTCTACGAGGCCGCCGACCCGGCCGGCTCCCGGTGAGCGCGCCTTCCGTGCCGGCGGTCGCGCGGACCACCGCCGAGCTGGCCCGGTTGCGCGCCGCGCTGCCCGGCCCGGTCGCGCTCGTGCCCACCATGGGCGCCCTGCACGAGGGACACCGCACCCTCGTCCGCACCGCCCGCGAGCGCGCCGGCAGCGTCGTCGTCTCGGTGTTCGTCAACCCGACCCAGTTCGGCCCCGGCGAGGACCTCGACCGCTACCCCCGCACCTGGGACGACGACCTCGCCGCGCTGACCGAGGAGGGTGCCGACGTCGTCTTCCACCCGCCGGTCGAGGAGGTCTACCCGCCGGGCGCGCTCGGCGTGACCGTCGACCCGGGCCCGCGGGGGTCGGTCCTCGAGGGCGCGGTACGGCCCGGGCACTTCACCGGTGTGCTGACCGTCGTCGCCAAGCTCCTCGGCCTCACCCGGCCCGACCTGGCGTACTTCGGCGAGAAGGACTACCAGCAGCTCACGCTCGTCCGCGCGATGGTGCGCGAGCTGGCGCTGCCGCCGGTGGTCGTCGGGGTCCCCACCGTCCGCGAGGACGACGGCCTGGCGCTGTCCTCCCGCAATCGCTGGCTCTCGCCCGGGCAGCGGGCCACCGCGGCCACGATCTCCCGCGCGCTGCGCGCCGGCGCCGGCGCCGGCCCGCGGGGTGCCGACGCCGTCCTGGCCGCGGCCGGTGCGGTGCTGGACACCGCCCCGGAGCTCGTCCCCGACTACCTCGCGCTCACCGACCCCGACCTCGGGCCCGCACCGGTCGCCGGTCCCGCCCGGCTGCTCGTCGCCGCACGCGCCGGCAGCACCCGACTCCTCGACAACACCGCCGTCCTGCTGGGAGGCCCCCGATGATGCGCACGATGCTCAAGTCCAAGATCCACCGAGCGACGGTGACCCAGGCCGACCTGCACTACGTGGGCTCGGTGACCGTCGACGAGGACCTGCTCGACGCCGCCGACCTGATCCCCGGCGAGCAGGTCGCGATCGTCGACGTCACCAACGGCGCGCGGCTGGAGACCTACGTCATCCCGGGCGAGCGGGGCAGCGGCGTCATCGGCATCAACGGCGCCGCCGCGCACCTGGTGCACCCCGGCGACCTGGTGATCCTCATCGGCTACGGCCTGATGGACGACGCCGAGGCGAAGTCCGCCATCCCGAGGGTCGTGCACGTCGACGCCGCCAACCGCGTCGTCGAGCTCGGCGGGGACCCCTCGGCCCCGGTGCCCGGCGCGCCGGACGTGCGGCGCAGCGACCGGGGCGTGCCGGTCCGGTGACCCTGACGACGCCGGCCCGCACCGGCCTGCCCACCCGACTGGCCGCCCCGGCGCCGGGCTGGGAGCTGGCCGCCGACGTCTGCGTCGTCGGCTCCGGCGTCGCGGGGCTGTGCGTGGCGCTGCACGCGCGGGCGGCCGGCCTGTCGGTCGCCGTCGTCACGAAGGTCCGGGTCGACGACGGGTCGACCCGCTGGGCGCAGGGCGGCATCGCGGCCGTCCTCGACCCCGTCGACACCGCGGAGGCCCACGCCCGCGACACCGAGGTCGCGGGCGTGGGCCTGTGCGAGCCCGCCGCCGTCCGCGCCCTGGTGACCGAGGGGCCGGCGCGGCTGCACCAGCTCATCGACTGGGGCGCCGGCTTCGACCGGGACCCCGCCGGGGCGCTGCTGCTCACCCGGGAGGGCGGCCACTCGGCCGACCGGATCGTGCACGCCGGCGGGGACGCGACCGGAGCCGAGGTCATGCGCGCGCTGTGCGCAGCCGTGCACGCCGACCCCGGCGTCACCCTCGTCGAGCACGCGATGGTGCTCGACCTGCTCACCGACGCCGGCGGCCGCGCCGCCGGCGTCACGCTGCACGTGCTCGGCGAGGGTTCCGAGGACGGCGTCGGCGCCGTGCGCGCCCGCGCCGTCGTCCTCGCCACCGGCGGCATGGGCCAGGTCTACGCCGCGACGACCAACCCCGCGGTGTCCACCGGGGACGGCGTGGCGCTCGGCCTGCGCGCCGGGGCGGTGGCCACCGACCTGGAGTTCGTCCAGTTCCACCCGACGTCGCTGTACCTGGGCCCCGGCGCCCGCGGGCAGCAGCCGCTGGTCAGCGAGGCGCTGCGCGGCGAGGGCGCGGTGCTGCGCGACGGCGCGGGGGAGCGGTTCATGGTGGGCGCGCACCCGCTGGCCGAGCTCGCCCCGCGCGACGTCGTCGCCAAGGGCATCACCCGCGTGCAGCTGCGCGACGGCGTCGACCACGTCTGGCTCGACGCCCGAGGGGTGCCCGACCTCGCGCGCCGCTTCCCGACCATCGTGGCCAGCTGCCGCGCCGCCGGCGTCGACCCGGTCACCGACCTGGTGCCCGTGACGCCGGCCGCCCACTACGCCTCCGGCGGCCTGGTCACCGACCTCGCCGGGCGCACCACCGTGCCCGGCCTCTACGCCTGCGGGGAGGTCGCCTGCACCGGCGTGCACGGCGCCAACCGGCTGGCGTCGAACTCGCTCCTGGAGGGGCTGGTGTTCGCCGCGCGCATCGGCGCGGAGCTGGCCCGCGGCCTGCCGCCGTCCGCGCCGGTCCGCGAGGCCGCCCCGGCGACGGCGGGGCTGCTCGACCCGGCCGGCCGGCGCACGGTCACCGACACGATGTCCGGGCGGGTCGCCGCGCTCCGCTCCGGAACGGGCCTGGCCGAGGCGACCGCCGCGCTGGCGGCGCTGGCGGGCGGGCTGGACGAGGGGCCCGGCGCCGATCCGGGGGTGGCGAGCTGGGAGGCGACCGACCTGCTGACCGTCGCCGGCGCCCTCACCGCCGCGGCCACCGCCCGCGAGGAGACCCGCGGCTGCCACTGGCGGGAGGACCACCCCGACACCGAGGAGGACTGGCGGGTGCACCTAGACGTGCGGCTCGACGACGACGGGGGGCTGCGGCTGACCCGCCGCCCGGTCGGCACGCCGGTGGTGGCGCCGTGGTGAGCGGCGACCCGCGCTCCCTGGAGGGCACCGGCCTGTCCGAGGCGTGGGTCGAGGACCTGGTCGAGCGCACGCTGGCCGAGGACCTCGCCGGCGTGCCCGTGCTGCCCAGCGCACCCGACCTCGCCGTGGCCCTCGACGTCACCAGCGCCGCCACCGTGCCGCCGGCGCAGTACGGCACCGCCGACCTGGTCGCCCGCGCCGACGGCGTGGTCGCCGGCCTCCCGGTGGCCGCCCGCGTGTTCGCCCGCCTCGCGCCCGGCGCCACGCTGACGGCCGGCGCCGCCGACGGCGACCGGGTGTCCCGCGGCGACGTGCTGCTCACGGTGCGCGGCCCGGTGCGGGCGCTGCTGGCCGCCGAGCGCAGCGCCCTCAACATCGCCAGCCGGGCCAGCGGCATCGCCACGGCCACCCGCGCCTGGGTCGACGCCGTCGAGGGCACCGGCGCCGGAGTGCTCGACACCCGCAAGACCACGCCGGGGCTGCGGCCGCTCGAGAAGTACGCGGTGCGCTGCGGCGGCGGGTCGAACAAGCGGATGGGCCTCTACGACGTCGCGATGGTCAAGGACAACCACGTCGCCGCCGCCGGGTCGGTGGCCGCGGCCGTCGCCGCGGTCCGCGAGCGGGCGCCGCGCGTGCCGGTGCAGGTGGAGGCCGACACCCCGGCCCAGGCCGTCGAGGCGGTCGAGGCCGGCGCGGACTTCCTGCTGCTGGACAACATGCCGCCCGCGACGCTGCGCGAGGTGGTGGCGCTGGTCGGCGGCCGCGCGGAGCTCGAGGCCACCGGCGGGCTCACCCTGGCCGTCGCCCGCGAGGTCGCCGCGACCGGGGTCGACTACCTGTCGGTCGGCGCGCTCACCCACTCCTCGCCGATCCTCGACCTCGCGCTCGACCTGCGGGGCTGAGGCGTGCTGCTCACCGTCGACGTCGGCAACAGCCAGACCGTGCTGGCCACCTTCGACGGCGCCCGGCGGGTCGGGTGCTGGCGGGTGACCACGCACGCGCGGGCCACCTCGGACGAGCTGCGGATGCTCTGGCGCGGGCTGCTGCGCGACAGCGAGGTCACCGGCGTCTCGGCCTGCTCGACGGTGCCCGCGCTGCTGCCCGCGCTGCGCCGGCTGCTGGACTCCCTCGAGGTGCCGGTCGTGCTCATCGGCCCCGGCGTGCGCACCGGCGTGCCGCTGCACGTGGACAACCCGCGCGAGGTCGGCGCCGACCGGGTGGTCACCGCGCTGGCCGCGCACGAGCTGTTCGGCCGCTGGCCCGACGGCCGCGGCCGGCCGGTCGTGGTGGTCGACTTCGGCACCTCCACCAACGTCGACGCCGTCGGCCCCGAGGGGCAGTTCCTCGGCGGCGCGCTGGCCCCCGGGGTGGAGGTCAGCCTGGAGGCACTGGCCAGCCGCGCCGCCCAGCTGCGCTCGGTGGAGCTGACCGTCCCGCCCCAGGCGATCGGCAAGAACACCGTCGCGGCGCTGCAGTCGGGGCTGGTGCTCGGCTTCGCCGGCCTGGTCGACGGGCTGGTCGCCCGCATCGCCGCCGAGCTGGTGGGCCAGTTCGGCGCGGCCCCGGTCGTCGTCGCCACCGGGGGGCTGGCGCCGTTGGTCGCCGACAGCTGCCGGTCGATCGGGGAGCGCGAGCCCGACCTCACCGTGCACGGGCTGCGGCTGGCCTTCGAGCGCCACCAGGCCGGCGGCCGCCGCTGACCACCGTCCGGGGGAGGTGGCGCGGCCCACGGCCGTAGGCTCGGGCGCCGTGACCGACGAACCTCCCGGCCAGCCGGACGACGAGCTCCCCGAACAGCTGCGGGTCCGCCGCGGCAAGCTCGACCGGCTGCGCGAGGCCGGCGTCGACCCCTACCCGGTCACGGTCCCGCGGACGACGTCGCTGGCCGACGTCCGGGAGCGGTTCCCCGACCTCGAGCCGGACACCACGACCGGCGAGCGCGTGGGCGTCACCGGCCGGGTGATCTTCAGCCGCAACACCGGGAAGCTCTGCTTCGCGACGCTGCGCGAGGGCGACGCCGAGCTGCAGGTCATGCTCTCCCGCGACCGCGTGGGCGCCGACGCGCTGGACGCCTGGAAGGCCGACGTCGACCTCGGTGACCACGTCGTCGTCGAGGGTGAGGTCGGGACGTCGCGGCGCGGCGAGCTCTCGGTGTTCGCCGACTCCTGGCAGCTGGCGGCCAAGGCGCTGCGGCCGCTGCCGGTGGCGCACAAGCCGATGAGCGAGGAGCTGCGGGTCCGCCGCCGCTACGTCGACCTCATCGTGCGCGACGAGGCCCGCCGCACCGTCCGGCAACGCGCGCAGGTGGTGGCCGCGCTGCGCGCCGGCCTGACCGGCCGCGGCTTCCTCGAGGTCGAGACGCCGATGCTGCAGACCGTGCACGGGGGTGCGGCGGCCCGGCCGTTCCGCACCCACATGAACGCCTTCGACCTCGACCTCTACCTGCGCATCGCCCCGGAGCTGTTCCTCAAGCGCTGCATCGTCGGCGGCCTGGAGCGGGTCTTCGAGATCAACCGCAACTTCCGCAACGAGGGCGCCGACAGCTCGCACTCGCCGGAGTTCGCGATGCTCGAGTTCTACGAGGCCTGGGCCGACTACTCCGACGTCGCGCGCACCACCCGGGAACTGGTCCAGGAGTGCTGCGCGGCGCTGTTCGGCGACCACACCGCCCGCCACCACGACGGCACCGAGGTCGACCTGTCGGGGGAGTGGCCGCAGGTGCCGCTCTACTCGCTGGTCTCCGACGCCGTCGGCGAGCAGGTCACCCCGGAGACGCCGGTCGAGCACCTGCGCGGTCTGGCCGAGCGGCACGACGTCGGCGTCGACCCGGCGTGGCTGCCCGGCAAGGTGGTCGAGGAGCTGTTCGAGGCGCTGGTGCAGCACTCGCTGCAGGCCCCGACGTTCGTCGTCGACTACCCGGTCGACACCTCGCCGCTGACCCGCGCTCACCGCACGACGCCCGGCCTGGCCGAGAAGTGGGACCTCTACATCGGCGGCATCGAGCGGGGCACCGGCTACTCCGAGCTGGTCGACCCGGTCGTGCAGCGCGAGCGGTTCACCCAGCAGGCGCTGCTGGCGGCGGCCGGCGACCCCGAGGCGATGGTGCTCGACGAGGACTTCCTCGAGGCACTCGAGTACGGGATGCCGCCGTGCGGTGGGGTCGGCATGGGCATCGACCGGCTGATGATGACGCTCACCGGTCTGGGAATCCGGGAGACGATCCTGTTCCCATTGGTGCGGCCACTCCCCTGAAACGCGCTGTTCGTGCAATCGCCGCGATTCTCTCCCCCGGAATGGGCGGGTCACTCCACGTGATTGGTGCGTCCGGCCGAATGTGTGGTCGAATGGCCGCAGAGTCCGGAGCAGGCGGACGACAATCCGATACCGGCGCGATGCCGGAGAGTGCGAGGAACAGCGACAATGGCGCGCAAGGTGCAGGTCATCCTCAGTGACGACCTCGACGAGGACCTCCCCGCCGACGAGACGGTGAGCTTCTCCCTCGACGGCACGAGCTACGAGATCGACCTGTCGGAGAAGAACGCCAAGGAAC
Organism: Geodermatophilus dictyosporus; assembly: GCF_900115505.1. Classification (GTDB taxonomy): domain Bacteria; phylum Actinomycetota; class Actinomycetes; order Mycobacteriales; family Geodermatophilaceae; genus Geodermatophilus; species Geodermatophilus dictyosporus. Next base: position 410,175 of record NZ_FOWQ01000003.1, read on the forward strand.
TGCGCGACACCTTCTCCCGGTACGTCCAGGCCGCGCGCAAGGTCGGCCGCGGCGGCGGCCGCGCCTCGGGTTCGGGCCGTTCCCGGGCCACCGGCGGCGGTGGCCGGATGGACCGCGAGCAGGCCGGCGCGATCCGCGACTGGGCCCGCAAGAACGGCCACAACGTCAGCGACCGGGGCCGCATCCCGGCCAGCGTCGTCGACGCCTACGAGGCCGCTCACTGAAGCAGGACCCCCTCGCCCCCCACGCCTCGCTCCGCTCGGGGTGGGCCCTGCGAGGGGGCCGTTCCGGCACGTCACCGGTGGTCCGGCCCCCCCGAGGGGCCGGGCCACCGGCGTCCCCGGGCACCGCGCCGTCCGCTGTCGGCGTAACCGGTCCGGAACACCGTCCGGGCACCATCGGTTGACCAGGACAGCCACCCACCGCACCGCCGGTCGCCACCGACGGGACGGCGTGGTCCGTGACTACAGTGGAAAGACCGGTGCCCCAGCGCGCCGACGGACGTCGGGTGCTCCTCCCCGCTCCTGGGGAGGACAGTGCCGGACCAGCCGGTCAGAGGAGATCAGCAGATGTTCGAACGGTTCACCGACCGAGCCCGTCGGGTGGTCGTCCTGGCCCAGGAAGAGGCCCGGATGCTCAACCACAACTACATCGGCACCGAGCACATCCTCCTGGGCCTGATCCACGAGGGTGAGGGTGTCGCGGCCAAGGCGCTCGAGTCCCTGGGCATCTCGCTCGAGGGTGTCCGCCAGCAGGTCGAGGAGATCATCGGCCAGGGCCAGCAGGCTCCCTCCGGCCACATCCCCTTCACGCCGCGGGCGAAGAAGGTGCTGGAGCTCTCGCTGCGCGAGGCGCTGCAGCTCGGCCACAACTACATCGGCACCGAGCACATCCTGCTCGGCCTCATCCGCGAGGGCGAGGGCGTCGCCGCCCAGGTCCTGGTGAAGCTGGGTGCCGACCTCAACCGCGTCCGCCAGCAGGTCATCCAGCTGCTGTCGGGCTACCAGGGCAAGGAGCCGGCCGCGGCCGGTGGCCCCTCGGAGGGCACGCCGTCGACCTCCCTGGTCCTCGACCAGTTCGGCCGCAACCTGACCCAGGCCGCCCGCGACTCCAAGCTCGACCCGGTCATCGGGCGGGCCAAGGAGATCGAGCGGGTCATGCAGGTCCTCTCGCGGCGGACCAAGAACAACCCCGTCCTCATCGGCGAGCCCGGCGTCGGCAAGACCGCCGTCGTCGAGGGCCTGGCCCAGGCGATCGTCAAGGGCGAGGTGCCCGAGACGCTGAAGGACAAGCAGCTCTACACCCTCGACCTCGGCGCGCTCGTCGCCGGGTCGCGCTACCGCGGTGACTTCGAGGAGCGCCTGAAGAAGGTCCTCAAGGAGATCCGCACCCGCGGCGACATCATCCTGTTCATCGACGAGATCCACACCCTCGTCGGTGCCGGTGCCGCCGAGGGCGCGATCGACGCCGCCAGCATCCTCAAGCCGATGCTGGCCCGCGGTGAGCTGCAGACCATCGGCGCCACCACGCTCGACGAGTACCGCAAGCACCTGGAGAAGGACGCCGCCCTCGAGCGCCGCTTCCAGCCCATCCAGGTCGGCGAGCCGACGCTGCAGCACACCATCGAGATCCTCAAGGGCCTGCGCGACCGCTACGAGGCCCACCACCGGATCAGCATCACCGACGGCGCCCTGGTCGCCGCCGCGACGCTGGCCGACCGCTACATCTCCGACCGCTTCCTGCCCGACAAGGCGATCGACCTGATCGACGAGGCCGGTGCCCGGATGCGGATCAAGCGGATGACCGCGCCGCCGGACCTGCGCGAGTTCGACGACCGGATCGCGACCATCCGTCGCGAGAAGGAGTCGGCGATCGACGCGCAGGACTTCGAGAAGGCCGCGTCGCTGCGCGACAAGGAGAAGCAGCTCCTGGGCGAGAAGGCCGAGCGCGAGAAGGCGTGGAAGGCCGGCGACATGGACGTCGTCGCCGAGGTCGACGACGAGCAGATCGCCGAGGTGCTGGCCAACTGGACCGGCATCCCCGTCTTCAAGCTCACCGAGGAGGAGACGACCCGGCTGCTGCGCATGGAGGACGAGCTCCACAAGCGCATCATCGGCCAGGAAGAGGCCATCAAGAGCGTCAGCCAGGCGATCCGGCGCACCCGCGCGGGCCTCAAGGACCCGCGTCGCCCCGGTGGCTCGTTCATCTTCGCCGGCCCCTCCGGTGTCGGTAAGACCGAGCTCGCCAAGGCGCTCGCGCAGTTCCTCTTCGGCGAGGACGACGCCCTCATCCAGATCGACATGGGCGAGTTCCACGACCGGTTCACCGTGTCGCGGCTCGTCGGTGCCCCTCCCGGCTACGTCGGTTACGACGAGGGTGGCCAGCTGACCGAGAAGGTGCGGCGCAAGCCGTTCTCGGTGGTCCTCTTCGACGAGATCGAGAAGGCGCACGCGGACGTGTTCAACACGCTGCTGCAGGTGCTGGAGGACGGCCGGCTCACCGACGGTCAGGGCCGGATCGTGGACTTCAAGAACACGATCCTGATCCTCACGACCAACCTCGGGACGCGGGACATCTCCAAGGCCGTGGGTCTGGGCTTCCAGGTCGGCAACGACACCCAGTCGAACTACGAGCGGATGAAGCTCAAGGTCAACGAGGAGCTCAAGCAGCACTTCCGGCCGGAGTTCCTCAACCGCATCGACGACATCGTCGTGTTCCACCAGCTGACCGAGGACGAGATCATCGAGATCGTCGACCTCATGGTCGCCCGCGTCGAGGGCCAGCTGGCGAACAAGGACATGTCGCTGGAGATCACGCAGGACGCCAAGAAGCTCCTGGCGCACCGCGGGTTCGACCCGGTGCTGGGTGCCCGGCCGCTGCGCCGGACCATCCAGCGCGAGATCGAGGACGCGCTGTCGGAGAAGATCCTCTACGGGGAGCTGACCGCCGGTCAGATCATCGTGGTGGACGTCGAGGGCGAGGGTCCGACCGCGACCTTCACCTTCCGCGGCGAGGCCAAGCCGATCGACCTGCCCGACACCCCGCCGGTCGCCCTCACCGTGGGCGACGACGAGGACGGCCAGGGCGGCACCACGTCCCTGGAGAAGAAGTAGTCCCACACCGCACCACCGACGAGGGCCGTCTCCCGCACCGCGGGGGCGGCCCTCGCCGCGTTCAGGCGGGGAGGGCGAACCGGCCGTCCGCGGTCTGCTCGACCAGTCCGTCGGCCAGCAGCGAGTCCAGGCAGCGGCCGCGCTGGACGGCCTCGCCCCAGGCGTCGTCGAGGGCGGAGGCCGGCACCGGGCCCTCGGCGCCCCGCAGGACGTCGAGCAGCCGGCCGCGCACCTGGCGGTCGGTCCCGGCGAAGCGCTGCACCCGCCGGGGTGGCCCGTCGGCGGCGGGGCTCCCCGCCAGCCGCCAGGCGCAGCGGTCGCGCACCGGGCACACCGCGCAGCGCGGCGTCCGGGCCACGCACACCAGCGCCCCCAGCTCCATGGCCGCCACCGAGAAGCGCACCGCGCGGTCCCGGTCGGCCGGCGCCAGCGCCGCGACGTCGGCGAGGTCGGCGGCGCGGGCGGTCCCGGCCTCCGCACGGCCGTGCACGAGCCGGGCCACCACCCGGCGCACGTTGGTGTCCACCACCGGCTGCGGCCGGCCGTGGCCGAAGCAGGCCACCGCCCGAGCGGTGTAGGTGCCGATGCCCGGCAGCGCCTCCAGGGCCGCCACGTCGGCGGGGACGGCGCCCCCGTGCCGCTCCACGAGTGCGACGGCGGTCTCCCGGAGCCGCAGCGCCCGGCGCGGGTAGCCGAGCTTGCCCCACGCGCGGATCACCTCCGCCGGCGAGGCCGCGGCCAGGTCGGCCGGCGTGGGCCACCGGGCCACCCAGGCGTGCCAGACCGGCTCGACGCGGGCCACCGGTGTCTGCTGCAGCATCACCTCGCTGACCAGCACCGCCCACGGGTCCACCCCGGGCCGCCGCCACGGCAGGTCGCGCGCGGCGGTGTCGTACCAGTCGACCAGGGTGTCCCCGATCCCGGAGGCCGGCACGGCGGGGTCGTCCACGAGGGTCCAGTGTGCCTGCCCGGCGCCGCGGCGTGCCGCGGAGGAGGGGGCGCCGGCCGCCGACTACGGTCCTGTCCGTGCTGCACCCGGTCGGGCCCCTGCCGGCCGCCGTCTACTGGCGACGGCGGCTCCTGGTGCTGGTGCTCCTGCTCGCCGTCCTCGGCGGGGGCGGGTGGCTCGGCGTGGCCCTGCTGGGCGGGTCGGACGGCGACGCCGCGGCCGCCGAGGCGACGGCCACGACCACCGCCGCGCAGCCGCCCGCCCTCGACCGCGTCGTCCCCTCGCTGGCCAGCGTGCGCACCCCCACGCCGCCGCCCAGTGCCGCCCCGGAGCCGGCCGCGCCGTCGACCCCGGCGCAGGAGGCCGGTGCGCCGTGCAGTGACGACGTCATCGCCCTCGAGGTCCGCACCCCCGGCTCGGTGCCCGCGGGATCCCAGCCGGTCCTCGAGCTCGTCGTCACCAACACCTCGGCCGTGCCCTGCACGCGCGTGCTGGACCAGGAACTGCAGGAGATCGTGCTGCTCGACGCGGCCGGTGCGCGGCTGTGGGGCAGCAACGACTGCTTCCCCGAGCAGAGCGACGACACCCGCACCCTGGCGCCCGGCGAGCAGGTGGTCTTCCCGCTCACCTGGGGCGGGCTGACCAGCGAGCCGACGTGCACCGCGGAGCGCGTGCCGGTCGGACCGGGGGAGTACGTGCTGCGCGCCCGGCTGGACACCGAGACCAGCCCCGACGCGGCGCTCCAGGTGGTGTAGCCGGCCCCCTTGCAGGGGCCCGCCCCGAGCGTCAGCGAGGGGTGGGGGGCAAGGGGGTCCTTCTTCAGCTGTAGCGGTCGAGGATCGAGGTCTCGGCCAGCCGGGAGAGGCCCTCGCGGATGCCGCGGGCGCGGGCCTCGCCGACGCCCTCGACGGCCAGCAGGTCCTCGATGGTGGCCGCCAGCAGCTTCTGCAGGCCGCCGAAGTGGTCGACCAGCCGGTCGATGATCCCGGACGGCAGCCGGGGCACGCGCGCCAGCAGCCGGTAACCGCGGGGGCTGACGGGGGAGTCGAGGGCCTCGGCCGAGGTGGGCAGCCCGTAGCAGCGGGAGACGGCGGAGAGGTCGAGCAGCTCGGTGGCCGACAGCGCCCGCAGGTCGGTGAGCACCTGGTCGATGCTGCGCGGCCGCCGTCCGCCCCCGCCCGGCAGGTAGTCGCGGACCAGCAGCGCGCGGTCCTCCTCGACCCCGGCCAGCATCTCGTCGAGCTGCAGGGCCAGCAGCCGGCCGTCGGTGCCCAGCTCGACGACGAAGCCCTCGATCTCGTCGGCGATCCGGCGCACCATCTCCAGCCGCTGGCTGACGCTCATCGCGTCGCGGACGGTGACCAGGTCCTCGATCTCCAGCGCCGACAGGGTGCTGGCCACCTCGTCGAGGCGCAGCTTGTAGCGCTCCAGCGCGGCCAGCGCCTGGTTGGCGCGCGCGAGGATCGTCGTCGGGTGCTCGAGGGTGTAGCGCCGGCCGGCGACGTAGACGCTGATGATGTGCATGGACTGGCTGACCGAGATGACCGGGAAGCCGGTCTGCACGGCCACCCGCTCGGCGGTGCGGTGCCGGGTGCCCGACTCCTCGGTGGGGACCGTCGGGTCGGGCATCAGGTGCACGCCGGCGCGCACGATGCGCAGCCCGTCGGAGGACAGGATGACCGCGCCGTCCATCTTGGCCAGCTCCCGCAGCCGGGTGGCCGAGAGCGCGACGTCGAGGGCGAACCCGCCTGTGCAGATGGACTCCACGACCCGGTCGTAGCCGAGCGCGATCAGGGCACCGGTGCGCCCGGCCAGGATCCGCTCCAGACCGTCGCGCAGCGCCGTCCCGGGGGCGATGCGGCCGAGGAGCTCCCGGAGGGCGACCTCGGAGTCCACAGCGGGCGGCACGGGCGCTCCTGACGTCGACGTGGTCCGGCGGCCGAGTCTACGTGGCACGCCGTCCGGCCGGTCGCCAGCGGGGTGCGGGGGCCGGCCGGCTCACCCGGGGAACAGCGAGGACAGCGCCGCGCCGAGGTCGGGCACCTCCATCAGCCGGATGCCCTTCGGGGCGGGGCCGGCGTCGGGCGGCACCAGCGCCAGCCGGTAGCCCTGCCGGGCGGCCTCGGCCAGCCGCCGGCCGGTGCCGCCGACCCGCCGGATCTCGCCGGACAGCCCGACCTCGCCGAGCGCGACCATCCCCTCGGGCAGGGGCGTGTCCCGGGACGCCGAGGCGATGGCCAGCGCCAGCGCCAGGTCGGCCGCGGGCTCGGCGATCCTCACCCCGCCGACGGAGGCGGCGAAGACGTCGGCGTCGGCCAGCCGCACGCCGCCCCGCCGCTCGACGACGGCGTTGACCATGGCCACCCGCTGGGAGTCCAGGCCGCTGACCGCCCGCCGCGGGGAGCCGCCGCCGGCGCTGGTGGCCACCAGCGCCTGGACCTCGGCCAGCAGCGGCCGGCTGCCCTCCATGGTCACGGTGACGCAGCTGCCCGGCACCGCGGCGGTGCGCCGGGAGACGAACAGGTGCGAGGGGTCGGGGACGCCGACCACGCCGCCGTCGCCGATCTCGAAGCAGCCGATCTCGTCGGCGGGGCCGAAGCGGTTCTTGGTGGCCCGCACCAGGCGCAGCGTGGAGTGCCGCTCGCCGTCGAAGGAGACGACGACGTCGACGAGGTGCTCCAGCGACCGCGGGCCGGCGATCGCGCCGTCCTTGGTGACGTGCCCGACCAGGATGGTGGTCATCCCGCGCGACTTGGCGACGGCGGTGAGCGCGGTGGCCACCGCCCGCACCTGGGTGGCGCCGCCGTCGGTGCCGTCGACGGCGGGGGAGCGGACGGTCTGCACGCTGTCGAGGACCAGCAGCGACGGGGCCACCTGCTCGACGTGGGCCAGCACCGCCGACAGCTCGGTCTCCGCGGCGAGGTAGAGCCGGTCGTGCAGGGCGCCGATCCGCTCGGCGCGCAGCCGCACCTGGGCCGCGGACTCCTCCCCGGACACCACCAGCGTCGGCCCGTTGCCCGCCGCGACCCGGTGGGCGACCTCGAGCAGCAGCGTGGACTTGCCCACCCCGGGCTCGCCGGCGACCAGGACCACCGCGCCGGGCACCAGTCCGCCGCCGAGCACCCGGTCGAACTCGGGGATGCCGGTGGGGACGGCGCGCGCGCCGGTCAGCTCGACCTGGCCGATCGGCCGGGCGGGGGCGGTGACCGGGCCGGCCGCGACCGAGCGGAGCGCGGCGGCCGGCGGGCCGGCCTCCTGCAGGGTGCCCCAGGCCTGGCACTCGGGGCAGCGGCCGACCCACTTCGCCGAGGCGTAGCCGCACTCGGTGCAGCGGTGGGCGGGACGAGCGGCCTTCACTCCGGACGGGGGCATGCCGCCACGGTAGGTGCGGCTACTGACACTCCCGGGGAGGAGGCAGGGGACCCTGCGTCACTCCGCCTCGGTGTTGGGCTCGTCCGACTCCTCCTCGGTGTCGAAGTGGAAGGGCTCGCCGCGCTCGAGCTCCTCCTCGGGCCCCGCCACGAGCACCTGCACGGTGATCTCGCCGGCCTGCTCAAAGGTGAAGGTCAGCGTCAGGTTCTGCCCGGGGGTGAGCGGCTCGGCGAGGTCCTGCAGCGTCACCGTCGCACCGTCCTCCCGCCCGATGTAGAGGGCGGTGTCGGCAGGGATGTCCAGCGACAGCTGGGAGCTCGCCGTCGGGGAGGCACTGGTGGGCGTGGCGGCGGTCGGCGGTGCGGCCGGGGTGGCGCCGGTCGTGCCCGGGGTCGGCGTGGCCGTGGGCTGGTTGCCCGCGGGGGAGGACGGCGAGGGCGTGGGGCCGGTGGCGGCCACCTGCAGGCCGCTGAAGCCCTCGCCCTCGATGTCGGTGAGCGTGTCGTCGGCGTTCGAGGCGTTGATGATCGTGACGATCAGCTCGGCGTCGTCGCCCTCCTCGTACTGCCCCTCCTCGGGGTAGGCGAGCAGCACCTGGCGCAGCAGGATGTCCTCGACCTGCGCCTGGGGGCCGACCTTGTCGCGGTCCTGCGTGCCGGTCTGGGACACCTGCCCGGCGCTGCAGGCACCGAGGGCGACCGGGGCGATCACGAGGGCACCCATCACGGCGGCGCGCTTCGCGCGGTTCACAGCGGTCGACCTCCAGCGGGAACACGTGCCGGCCACCGGAGGGATCGGTGGCCCGAGTCGCGCCGAGCCTAACGGTCGACCCACCATGTCCGCCGGGAGGTGAGGCGGATGGAGCGACCGGGAACGGGCGGCGCCGGCGCGGAGGGGCGCGACCCGGCGCTGGCGGACTTCCCCGAGCGGTCGCCGGGCACCCGCCGCTGGCTGTTCGCCGACCAGCTCGGCCCGCACTTCCTCGACTGCCCCGGCCAGCCGGTGCTGCTCGTCGAGTCGAAGGCCGTCTTCGCCCGCCGCCGCTTCCACCGGCAGAAGGCCCACCTGGTGCTCTCGGCGCTGCGCCACCGGGCCGCCGAGCTCGGCGAGCAGGCGCACCTGCACCAGGTCACCACCTACGCCGAGGCCCTCGACCGCTACGACGAGCCGCTGAGCGTCTGTGCGCCGACCACCTGGAGCAGCCGCGACTACGTGCTGCGCCGCCGCGACCTGCAGGTGCTCGCCGCGCGCGGGTTCGTCAGCAGCCAGGACGAGTTCGCCCGCTGGGCGGAGGGCCGCGGGGGCCGCCGGCTGCTGATGGAGGACTTCTACCGCGACGCCCGCCGCCGGCTCGGCGTCCTGATGGACGGCGTCGAGCCGCTGGGCGGACGGTGGAACTACGACCAGGAGAACCGCGAGCCCGCACCGCGCGACGGTCGTTCGCCGGCCCCGGAGCCGTGGTGGCCGGCCGAGGACGAGATCGACGAGCAGGTGCGCGCCGACCTCGACCGCTGGGAGGCCGACGGCGAGGTCGCCTTCGTCGGTGACGACGGCCCGCGGCTGTTCCCGGTGACCCGCGAGGAGGCGCTCACCCGGCTGCACGACTTCCTCACCCAGCGGCTGGGCGTCTTCGGCCCGCACGAGGACGCGATGCTCGCCGGCGAGCGCTGGCTGGCCCACTCGCTGCTGTCGCCGGCGATGAACCTCGGCCTGCTGGACCCGCTGGAGGTGGTGCAGGCCGCCGAGGGCGTCGCCCGGGCCCGCGCCGCCGACGGCGACCCGCTGCCGCTCAACAGCGTCGAGGGCTTCGTCCGGCAGGTCATGGGCTGGCGCGACTACATCTGGCACACCTACTGGCACTTCGGCCGGCACTACCGGCACGCCAACTTCCTGCGCGCGACCGAGCCGGTGCCGCAGTGGCTGGCCGACCTCGACGACTCCGCCGTCGACGCCGCGTGCCTGTCCGGCGTGCTCGGCGACCTGCGGCGCGACGGCTGGGTGCACCACATCCCGCGGCTGATGGTGCTGGGCAACTACGCGCTGCAGCGCGGCATCGACCCGCTGGCGATGACCGACTGGTTCCACCGCACCTTCGTCGACGGCTACGACTGGGTGATGGTCGCCAACGTCGTCGGCATGAGCCAGCACGGCGACGGCGGGGCGCTGGCCACCAAGCCCTACGCGGCCGGCGGCGCCTACATCGACCGGATGAGCGACTACTGCGGCGGCTGCCCCTACGACCCCCGGCAGCGCCTGGGCGAGGACGCCTGCCCCTACACCGCCGGCTACTGGGCCTTCCTCGAGCGCAACCGCGAGCGGCTGGCCGGCAACCAGCGGATGCGCCGCCCGCTGCAGGGTCTCGACCGGCTCAAGGGCCTCCCGGAGGTCGTCGAGCAGGAGGCCGCCCGCGGCACCAGCCCGCCCTGACCGCCCCCTGACCGGGGGACAGGGGTCCAGTTCCGGCCCGCGCCTGCCGATGCCTCCTCCGCACAGGAGGAACGGCAGGAGGTGCGCATGGCGACGGGACCGGCGTTCGACGACGTCCTCGCGGCGGCCCGGGCGGGCGCCGCGTGGGCCTTCGAGGTCCTCTACCGGGACCTCTCCCCGGCGGTGACCGGCTACCTGCGGCTGCACGGCGCCGCGGACGCCGACGACCTGGCCAGCGAGACGTTCCTCGCGGTGTTCCGGGGCCTCGGCGGCTTCTCCGGCGACGAGGCCGCGCTGCGCTCGTGGGTGTTCACCATCGCCCACCGGCGGCTGGTCGACGAGTGGCGCCGGCGCAGCCGCCGTCCGCAGCCGGCCGACGACGCCGGCGACGCGCTGGCCGAGACGCCCGGCGGCGACGTGGAGGACGACGTCCTGGTCCGGCTGGGCACCGAGGCCGTGCACCGGATGTGCGCGGACCTGCCCGCGGACCAGCGCTCGGTGCTGCTGCTGCGGGTGCTCGCCGACCTCACCGTCGAGCAGGTGGCGACCGTGATGGGCCGCTCGACCGGCGCGGTCAAGGCCCTGCAGCGGCGCGGGCTGCGGACCCTGCGCGCCCGCCTCGAACCGGCCGGGACCCCCCGGACGGGTGAGACGGCTGTGGCGGTGCGCGCACCCTTCCCGGCCCGCCCGGCGATGACGGGAGCGAGATGACCACGCCAGCCGACGTCCGGACCGACGAGGAGGCCTTCGCGGCCTGCCTCGCCGGCCGGCCCGTGCCCGAGGGTGCCGCGCACCTGACCGCGTTCACCGACGCGGTCCGGGCCGGTGCCGCCGCCCCCGGGCGGCCCTCCGCGGCCCTGGCCGAGCTGCTGGCCACCGGTCTGCTCACCGACCAGTCGGAACCGTCCACGCGGACGACCGGGCACCCCGCCCGGGCCTCACGGAAGAGACCCCGCATGATCCTCAGCACCCTCACCGCCAAGCTCGCCGCCGCCGGCGTCGCCGCCAAGTGCGCCGCCGCCACCGGCGCCGTCGCCCTCGCCCTGACCGGTACGGCCACCACCGTCACCCTCGCGGGCTCGGAGGACACCGTCGTCCAGTCCGAGGACGGCTCGGTCGCCCCGGTCGACGACACGACCGGGCAGGAGCCCACCGTGCCCACCGGCGAGGAGCCCACCGAGCCGACCACGGAGCCGACCGAGCCCATCACGGAGCCGACGGAGCTGATCACGGAGCCCACCGACCCGGGCGCCGGGGAACCGACCGACGGCGGGGAGTCGACGGACGGCGAGGACCCGGCCACCGAGGACCGGACCACCCCGACCCCGGACGACGCCGCCGCGGCCGCAGCGTGGACTCAGGGGCCCCGGCCCGGCCAGTCCTTCGGTGACTGGGTGAGCGAGGGCGCGCGCAACGGCTGGTCGACCGGCCAGGCCGTCAGCGAGGCCGCGCACCAGCGCAACGAGGACCGCCGCACCGAGCGCGAGGCCGCCCGCGGCGCGACCCCGGCGCAGCCGGCGCCCGTGCAGCCCGCCCCCGCCCCGCAGCCGGTGACCGAGGAGGCCGCACCCGCCCCGGCTCCGGCCCCCGCGCCCGCCGCGACCAGCGGGAACGGCAACGGCCACGGCCACGGCCACGGCAACGGCGGTGGCAACGGGAACGGTGGCGGCAACGGCCGCAAGTGAGCCAGGGCGGGGCCGCGCTCAGGTGAGCGCGGCCCCGCCGGCCACCAGCAGCACCACGTCGAGCACCGTCAGCAGCAGCACCGCCGGGAAGGCCGCCCGGCGGAAGCGGGCCGTCCCGGCCAGCGCCGCGACGACGACCGCCGGCACCGCCAGCGCCAGCCCGGCCCAGCCCCACGGGGCGGGCGGGCCGGCCGGGCCCAGGACCAGCACCAGCGACGCGGTCCCCAGCAGCAGCGCCCCCAGTGCCGCCGACGCCTGCGCGCCCAGCCGGTGCGGCAGCCCCCGCACCCCGGTGGCGAGGTCGTCGTCGAGGTCGGGGGCGACGTTGGCCAGGTGCGCCGCCGCGCCCAGCGCGGCCCCGGCCGCGGGCAGCCACCACGGCGCCACCGGCACCCCCGGCGCGGCGGCCACGACCCCGGCCGGCAGCGCGCCGAAGCCGGTGACGTAGGGCAGTGCCGAGGCCGCGGTCCGCTTGAGCCCGGCGTTGTAGGCCCACCCGCTGGCCACCAGGACCAGCAGCAGCAGGCCGGGCACCGGGCCGAGCAGCAGCGAGAGGACGACGGCCGCCGCGGCCGCCGCGAGCGCCGCCGTCCGCAGCACGGCGGGGGCCACGGCGCCCTGCACGACGGGCTTGTCGGCCCGGGCGACGGCCCTGTCGCGGTCGGCGTCGAGCCAGTCGTTGCTCCAGCCGATGGAGGCCTGACCTGCGAGGACGGCCATCCCCACGAGCGCCACGCGCCCGGCGGGCAGGCCCGCGGCGACGGCGAGCAGGGTCGCCACGACCGTCACCGCGGCCGCCGGCGGGGCGTGCGTGGCGAGCACGAGGGCCCGCACGAGAGGGACCCGCGAGGGGTGCGCACGCACACCGACCACGCCTCTGTCAACCCCTCCCGGAGACTTCACCAGGCCTCTGACCTGCGCATATGAGCAGACGGATCTGTCCGGCCGACAGTGTGCCGTGCTAACCTGGGGTCAGCGAAAGGGGTCACAATCACATGGGCTTCACTGTCGGCGAGACCGTCGTCTACCCGCACCACGGTGCCGCGCTGATCGAGGCGATCGAGACGCGGGTCATCAAGGGTGAAGAGAGGGCCTACCTCGTGCTGAAGGTCGCCCAGGGCGACCTGACCGTGCGCGTGCCGGCCGACAACGCAGAGATCGTCGGCGTCCGCGACGTCGTCGGGCAGGACGGGCTGAACCGGGTGTTCGAGGTCCTGCGGGCCCCGCACACCGAGGAGCCGACCAACTGGTCGCGCCGCTACAAGGCCAACCTCGAGAAACTGGCCTCCGGTGACGTGAACAAGGTGGCCGAGGTCGTCCGCGACCTGTGGCGCCGCGACAAGGACCGTGGCCTCTCCGCCGGCGAGAAGCGGATGCTGTCCAAGGCCCGCCAGATCCTGGTCAGCGAGCTCGCGCTCGCCGAGGGCACCAACGAGGACAAGGCCGAGGTCCTGCTCGACGAGGTCCTCGCCAGCTGAACCCCCCGCACCCTCTGCTCCACCCGGCCACTCCCGTGTCCGCTGTCGGCGTCGTCGCAGCGGCCGGGAGTGGCTCGCGTCTGGGGGCCGACCGGCCGAAGGCGCTCGTCGAGCTGGCCGGCCGGCCGCTGGTCGCCTGGGCGGTCGAGACCCTGCTCGCCGGCGGGGTCGACGAGGTGGTGGTGACCGTCCCCGCCGCCGAGCGGGCGGCCTTCGCCGCCGCGCTCCCCGGCCGCGTGCAGCTCGTCGAGGGCGGCGCCACCCGCACCGCCTCGGTGCGCGCCGGCCTGGCCGCCGCCGGCCCGGGCGCCGACGTCGTCCTCGTGCACGACGCGGCCCGCCCGCTCACCCCGCCCGACGTCGTCGCCCGCGTGCTCGCCGCGCTTGCGGCCGGCGCCCCCGCCGTCGTCCCGGTGCTGCCGGTCGTCGACACGACCGTGGTCGTCGACGACGGCGGCCTGGTCGCCGACGCCGTGCCACGGGCTCGGCTGCGCCGGGTGCAGACACCGCAGGGCTTCGACCGCGCGACCCTGCTCGCCGCCTACGCCGGCCTGCCCGAGGGCGTCGAGCTCACCGACGACGCGGCCGTGGTGCGCGCCGCCGGCGTCCCGGTGGCCACCGTCGACGGCGACGAGCGCGCCGCGAAGGTGACCGTGCCGCACGACCTGCACCTCGCCGGGCTGCAGGTGGCCCGGTGACCGGGTTGCCGCGGGTGGGTCTCGGCGTCGACGTGCACCCGGTCGAGGCCGGGCGCCCCTGCCGGCTGGCCGGCCTGGAGTGGCCCGGCGCCGACGGCTGCGCCGGGCACTCCGACGGCGACGTCGTGGCGCACGCCCTCACCGACGCCGTCCTGTCGGCCGCCGGGCTCGGTGACATCGGCGGGCTGCTGGGCACCGACGACCCGCGCTGGGCCGGCGCCCGCGGCGTCGCCGTCCTCGAGCACGTGCGGGAGACCCTCGCCGCGGCCGGCTGGCGGGTCGGCAACGCCGCCGTGCAGCTGGTCGCCCCGACGCCGAAGCTCGGTCCGCGCCGCGCGGAGGCCGAGGCGGCGCTGTCGGCGGCGCTGGGTGCGCCGGTGAGCGTCACCGCCACCACCACCGACGGGCTGGGCCTGGTCGGGCGGGGCGAGGGCCGGGCGGCGATCGCCACCGCGCTGGTCGTCGGGACGGGGTCCGTGGACTCCGCGCCCCGCTGACGCAGCCCTCCGTAGACTCCGCGCAGTGAGCCTCCGCCTGTACGACACGGCCGCCCGCGCGGTCCGCGACTTCACGCCCCTGCGTGCGGGACAGGCCTCCGTGTACGTCTGCGGGCTCACCGTGCAGGGGCCGCCGCACGTCGGGCACGTGCGCGCCGCGCTGGTCTTCGACGTGCTGCGCAGCTGGCTGGAGCGCGGGCACGGCCTCGACGTCACGCTGGTCCGCAACGTCACCGACATCGACGACAAGATCCTCACCAAGGCCGCCGACGCCGGCGTCCCGTGGTGGGCGTGGGCCTACACCAACGAGCTGGCCTGCACCCGCGCCTACGACGTCCTCGGCGTCCGGCCGCCCACCTACGAGCCGCGCGCCACCGGGCACGTGCCCGACATGGTCGAGCTCGTCGAGCGGCTGGTCGAGCGCGGGCACGCCTACGCCGTCGACGGCGACGTCTACTTCGACGTCCGCTCGTTCCCGGAGTACGGCGCGCTGACCCGCCAGCGGCTCGAGGACCTCGAGGCGGCCGGCGACACCGACACCGACGAGCGCAAGCGCGACCCCCGCGACTTCGCGCTGTGGAAGGCGCACAAGCCCGGCGAGCCGGACACCGCGGCCTGGCCGACGCCGTGGGGCCGCGGCCGGCCGGGCTGGCACCTGGAGTGCTCGGCGATGGCCGGGCGCTACCTCGGTCCGGACTTCGACGTCCACGGCGGCGGGCTGGACCTGCGCTTCCCGCACCACGAGAACGAGCAGGCCCAGTCGCGCGCGGCCGGCGACGGGTTCGCCCGGTACTGGCTGCACAACGGCTGGGTCACCCTCGGCGGCGAGAAGATGAGCAAGTCGCTGGGCAACACCGCGCTGGTCGACGAGGTGGTGCAGCGCGTGCGGCCGGTGGAGCTGCGCTACTACCTGGTCGCCCCGCACTACCGGTCGACGATCGAGTTCACCGACGCCGCGCTCGCCGAGGCCGGTGCCGCCTACCGGCGGATCGAGTCGTTCGTGCAGCGGGCCGCCGAGCGGGTGGGCGCCGAGCACGGGGCCGACCTCCCCGACGCCTTCCGCGCCGCGATGGACGACGACCTGGGCACCCCGGCCGCCGTCGCCGTCGTGCACGACACCGTCCGGCAGGGCAACACCGCCCTGGCCGACGGCGACGCCGCCGCCACCGCCGCCGTCCTGGGCCCGGTGCGCGCGATGCTCGCCGTGCTCGGCCTGGACCCGCTCGACCCGCGGTGGGCCGGCGGCGGTGGGGACCGGCTGGCCGAGGTGACCGACGGGCTGGTCCGGCTGGCGCTCGACCAGCGCCAGGCCGCCCGCGCGCGCAAGGACTACGCGGCGGCCGACGCGCTGCGCGACCAGCTCACCGCCCTCGGCGTGCAGGTCGAGGACACCCCGCAGGGACCCCGATGGGAGCTGACCCGCTGATGGCCGGCAACAGCCAGCGCCGCGGCCGCACGACCGGTGCGGGCAAGAAGACCGCCACCGCGGGCACGGGCGGCAAGAACCGCCGGTCCCTGGCCGGCCGCGGGGCGACGCCGCCGGCCGAGATGCGCAAGGGGCACCCGGCGCAGCGCAAGGCCCAGGCCGACGCGCGTCGCCGGACCGAGCGGGACCGCAGCCGCCAGCGGGCCGAGGAGACCCCGGAGCTGCTGCTCGGCCGCAACCCGGTGGTCGAGGCGCTGCGCGCCGAGATCCCGGCGACCGCCCTCTACGTCGTCACGGGGGAGTCCACGCGCACCGACGAGCGGGTCGCCGAGGCCGTGCAGCTCGCCGGCGACCGCGGCCTGCCGCTGCTGGAGGTGGGCAAGGCCGAGTTCGACCGGATGTCGAACGGCGCGCTGCACCAGGGCATCGGCCTGCAGGTGCCGCCGTACGACTACGCGCACCCCGACGACCTGCTCGACCTCGCACGCGACTCCGGCCGCCCACCGCTGGTGGTGGCCATGGACGGCGTCACCGACCCGCGCAACCTCGGCGCCGTCGTCCGCTCGGCGGCCGCGTTCGCCGCGCACGGGGTCGTCGTCCCGCAGCGCCGCGCCGTCGGGATGACCGCCTCGGCCTGGCGGACCAGCGCGGGGGCCGCCGCCCGCCTGCCGGTGGCCCGCGCGGTCAACCTCGCCCGCGCGCTGGCCTCCTACCAGGACGCCGGGCTGATGACCGTGGGCCTGGCCGGGGACGGCGACACCGACCTGCACGACTTCGACGGCCTCGCCGACCCGGTGGCGCTGGTCGTCGGTGCGGAGGGGACGGGACTGTCGCGGCTGGTGCGCGAGCGCTGCGACGTCGTCCTGCGCATCCCGATCGCCCGCGACACCGAGTCGCTCAACGTCAGCGTCGCCGCCGGCATCGCCCTCTACGCGGCCGCCCAGGCGCGCCGGTAGCGGCCGCGCCGCTCAGCCGAGCAGCTGGGCGACGGTGTAGATCACCAGGCCGGCCAGGCCGCCGACGACGGTGCCGTTGATGCGGATGAACTGCAGGTCGCGGCCCACCTGCAGCTCGATGCGGCGGCTGGTCTCCTCGGTGTCCCAGCGGGCGACGGTGGCGCCGACGACGTCGGCCAGCTCGCCGGCGAACCGGTCGACCAGGTAGCCGGCCACCCGCACCGACTGCCGCTGCACCCGCTCGCGCACCCGAGGGTCGGTCTGCAGCAGCCGGGCGGCGTCGCGGACGAGCCCGGCCACCCGCGCCCGCAGCTCGGAGTCGGGGTCGGCGGCGGCGGCGAGGAACGCGGTCTTGGCGCTGGTCCACAGCGACGAGGACCAGGTGCGCACCGCCGGGTGCTCGAGGAGCTCCTTCTTGAACGCCTCGACCCGCGCGGCGGTGTCGGGGTCGGTGCGCAGCGCGTGCACGTAGACGCGCAGCCGGGCGTCGTAGACCCGGCGCAGCTCGTGGTGCCGGTCGGCGCCGACCTCGTCGAGGAAGGTCTGCACCCCGGCGAAGACCCGGTCGAACACCCGGTCGTCGACCCAGTCGGGCACCCAGGCGGGGGAGGCGTCGCCGAGCTGGGCGCGGAACACCACCCGGTTGTCCTCGAGGAAGCGGGCCAGGTAGCGCAGTGCCGCCGAGAGCACCTCCTGGTGCCGGTCGCCGTCGACGACCAGCTCGAGCACCCGCGCCAGCACCGGCGCGGCCGGCGTCTCGTGCAGCTTGCGGTCGACCAGCCCGGCGACGGCGTCCTGCACGTCGTCGTCGCGCAGCAGGTCGGTGACCCCGGTCAGCGCGACCGCGGCGTCGGCGGCCAGCCGCTCGGCCCGGCCCGGGGCGGCGAGGAAGCCCCCGAGCCGGCCGGGGACGTCGACGGTGGCGAGCTTGTCCTCGACGACGCCGCGGGTCAGGAAGTTCTCCTGCACGAACGTGCCCAGGCTGGCCCCGATCTGGTCCTTCTTGCGCGGGATGATCGCCGTGTGCGGGATCGGGATCCGCAGCGGGTGCCGGAACAGCGCGGTGACGGCGAACCAGTCGGCCAGCGCGCCGACCATCGAGGCCTCGGCGGTGGCCCGCACGTAGCCGACCCACGCGCCGGCGTCCTCCCCGACCAGCACGCAGACCAGGAACACCGCCGCGGCCAGCAGGAACAGGCCGGTGGCCAGCCGCTTCATCCGGCGCAGGCCCTCGGCGCGCTCCGGGTCGTCCAGCGAGGAGGCCAGCGGGACGCTCGGGGACGACGACACCCTCCCGAGCGTAGGAGGCCCGGGAGGGTGCCGTCGGGGCGTGGGGATCAGCTGTCGCTGCTGCCGAGGGTGACCTCCACGGTCGAGGTCCGGCCGTCGCGGCGGACGGTCAGCGTCACCTCCTCACCGGGGGCCCTGCTGCGCACCGCGGCGGTGAGCTCGGTGGAGGTGGTCACCGCCCGGTCGCCGACGGCGGTCACGACGTCGCCGGCCTGCAGCCCGGCCCAGGCCGCCGCGCCGCCGGACTGCACCTGCACGACCTGCGCGCCGGTGCCGACCTCGCTGTTGGCGTCGCTGGCCGCGGTCTGCGCCTGCACCCCGAGGACGGCGTGGGTGGCCGAGCCGGTGGCGATGATCTCCTCGGCGATGCGCTGGGCGGTGTTGCTCGGGATGGCGAAGCCGACGCCGATGTTGCCGCTCTGCGTCTGCTGGCCGGGCACCCCCGAGGCCACCGAGGCGATGGCGGTGTTGATGCCGATGACCTCGCCGGCGGCGTCGACCAGCGCACCGCCGGAGTTGCCCGGGTTGATCGCCGCGTCGGTCTGCAGCGCGTCGATGACCGTCGCGTCGTCCTGGGTGGAACCGGTGGCCACCGCGCGGTTCGTCGCGCTGACGATCCCGTCGGTGACGGTGTCGGACAGTCCGAGCGGGGCGCCGATCGCCACCGCCAGGTCGCCGACCTGCACGTCGTCGGAGTCGGCGAAGGTGGCCGGGGTCAGCCCGTCGGCGCCCTGCAGCTTGACGACCGCCAGGTCCGAGGTCGGGTCGGTGCCGACGACGGTGGCGTCGTAGAGCGTGCCGTCGGAGGTGCGCACCTGGATGGTGGCCCCCTCGGTGCTGCTGTCGAGGGTGACCACGTGGTCGTTGGTGAGCACGTAGCCGTCCGCGGAGAGCAGCACGCCCGAGCCGCTGCCCGACCCCGAGCCGCTGCTGACGTACAGGGTGACGACGCTCGGCGCGGCCTTCGCGGCGGCGGCGGTCACCGCGGTCGCCGTCTCGGGGTCCTTGACGACGACGCTCTGCGCGGTGGCGGCCGTCATCGCGGAGCCGCCGCCGTCCGCGGTGAGCGCGACGACGCCGGCGCCGGCGCCGCCGCCGATGAGCGCGCCGGCGAGCAGGCCGGCGACGCCGAGCCGCACCCGGCCGGCGCGGCGCGGGGCGGAGGCGGGCACGAGCGGCACCAGCGGCGGCGGCACCGTCGCGGTCCCGCCCGAGGGGTGCCAGCCGCCACCGGACGGCGGCGGGGCCCACCCCGGGGTCGCGCCGGTCGGCTGCTGCGCCGGGTGCTGCTGTCCGTCGGTCACTGTCCTGTGCCTCCCTCACGGGCGGCCGTCCGCCGCCCTCGACGACCACGGTCGGCGGAGGGACTGGCGGGGCGCTGGAGGGCGCCTGTGAGGTCGCTGGACGGGCTCAGCGGGGGAGGTCGGCCAGCACCTGCCCCCGCGCGACCAGCTCGGTGACGATCCACACCGCGGCGACCTCGGCGGCCAGCAGCCCGACCAGCACCAGCAGCTGGGCGGCCCCGGCGGCCAGCGGGCTGCCACCGCCCAGCAGCACGCCGACGTAGGCGCCGGGGAGGGTGACCAGGCCCACGGTGCGCGTCTGGTCGAGCGGCGGGACCAGCGCGGTGGCGGCCGAGGGGCGGGCGACGAGGAGGACGGCGTCGCGGGGGAGCAGTCCCAGCGCCAGTGCCGCCTCCACCTCGCCGCGCCGGCCGGCCAGCTCCTCGCGCAGCCGCCGCCCGGCCAGCGACGTCGCCGTCATGGCGCCGCCGACGAGGATCCCGGCCACCGGGACCACCGCCTCGCCGCGCAGCGGCACCGTGCCGCTGGCCAGCACCAGTCCCACCACGGGTCCCGCCCCGCCGACGACGGCCAGTGCCGCCGCCGCGACCCGGCCCGGGGCGCCGGGCGCGCGCAGCGGCAGGCCGCTCACCCGCCCGGCGGCGGTGACCGCCGCGACGGTGAGCATGAGCAGCACGAACGCCGCCGACCGCCACAGCGAGCCGACGACGGCCAGCAGCACCGCCGAGACCGCGGCCAGCTGCACCGTGGCCCGCAGCGCCGCCACGACGACGGGCCGCTCCTGGCCCAGCCCGGACAGCCGGCCGCCGGCCGCGGCCAGGGCGGTGAGCAGCACGAGGACGACGGCCAGGCGCGGCCCGAGGTCGACGACGGAGGTGCCCACGGGCGGCGATCATGCCGCCCACGACTCGGCGGCCCGCGACACGCCCGGCCACGGTGTGCGATCGCGTGGTCGCTGGGTAGGGGCCGGTCCCGGTCGCTCCTCCCGGAGCCGGCCGGGAGCCCCGTGCCCGGCCTGCCCTCCTGGAGGCTGCCCGATGTCCGACCGCGGTCTGCCCGCCCGCCTGCTCCTGGGCGTCGGCGCCCTCGCCCTGACGGCCGTCGTGGTCGTCGGCGGCCTGGCCCTCCGGCCGCCCGGGCTGCTGGCCGTCGGGCTGGCCGCGGTGGTGACCGCCTGCCTGGCCGCCGGGGTGGCCCGCGAGTCGACCGACGGGGGCCCGGCTCCGCTGGAGGCCGCCTGGCGCACCGGCGCGGCCACCATCGTGGTCCTGCTGTTCCTCTCCGGGACGGCCGCGCTCGGCGGCGCCGCGCTCACCGCGTCGGCAGCCGCGCTGCTGGTCGTCGCGGGGCTCGGCGTCTGGCTCCTGCGCGCCGGCCGGCCCGGCGGGCGCCGTCCCGGCCCGACCGCGGTGCCGCCTCCCCCGGTGGCGCCGGCCGGACCGCCGCGGCCCGGGCCCGCCTGGTCGCCGGGCCAGTCCGGCGCCCGCGTGCTGGCCCTGCCGCCGGTGGCGACGCTGTCGACGGTGGCGCTGGGCCGCGAGTGGCTGAGCACCACGGCGGCCCTCGCCGGGCGGCTGGACCCGGCGGCCCGCCAGGCCGTGGTCCGCCGCCGCCAGGAGACGCTCGACGAGCTCGAGCGCCGCGACCCCGAGGGCTTCGCCCGCTGGCTGGCCGAGGGCCCGCTGCCGGGCAGCGACCCCGCCGACTGGCTGCAGGAGGGCCCGGCCGCGGGCACCGCTCCCGCCTGAGCGCCGGAGCCGTCGCGGAGGCCGTTGACCGGTCCCGCCGGACGGTCGGACACTGGCTCCCTCGCGGAGGGGGCCGGTCATGGCATGGGACCTCAGGGGCAGTTACGCCGAGACGTGCTCGTGCGAGCTGATGTGCCCGTGCAACCTCACGATCGACCACGGGGCCACCTACGACTTCTGCCGGGCGACCCTGGCCTTCGACATCCGCGAGGGTCAGGTCGACGGCACCGACGTCCGGGGCCGCAGGGTCGTGACGATCATCGACACGCCGAAGGTCATGACCGACGGCAACTGGCGACTCGGGCTGTTCGTCGACGAGGAGGCCACGGACGAGCAGTTCGACAAGCTCGTCCAGGTCTTCGGTGGGCAGCTCGGCGGCCCGATGGGCGCGCTCGCCCCGCTGGTGGGCGAGGTCGTCGGCGTCGAGCGGGCGGCGATCGAGATGCGCGACGACGGGCTGCTGCACAGCGTCCGTGTCGGGGACGTGATCGACTTCGAGGTCGAGGACATCGTCCCGTTCGGCGTCGAGACCGGGGAGCCGGTCCGCTTCGCCAACATGTTCCACCCGGTCGGGTCGAACCTGACGATGGCCGAGGCGCGGCGCTCCCGGATCGACGCCTTCGGCATCCGGTACGAGGGCAGGACGGGGCTCTCCACCGCTGAGTTCTCCTGGGCCGCCTGAGCCGATGAGCGCCTCGGCGCCGGAGCGGGTCACCGGGGGCCAGGGCC
Organism: Geodermatophilus dictyosporus; assembly: GCF_900115505.1. Lineage (GTDB taxonomy): Bacteria > Actinomycetota > Actinomycetes > Mycobacteriales > Geodermatophilaceae > Geodermatophilus > Geodermatophilus dictyosporus. Next base: position 431,847 of record NZ_FOWQ01000003.1, read on the forward strand.
TCGCGCCGGCCCTCGCCGCCGTCCGTGTCCGGTCCGGCCTGGTGGCCGCGCTGTTCGTCCTGGCCGGCGTCGGCTGGTGGTGGACCGTCTCCCGGATGCGGGGCATGGACGAGGGCCCCTGGACCGGCCTCGGGACGCTGGGCTGGTTCCTCTCGGTCTGGGTCGTGATGATGGCCGCGATGATGTTCCCGTCGGTCGCGCCGACGGTCGCGCTGTACTCCCGGATGACCCGGCGGCGGTCCCCGCTGTCGCCCCTGCTGTTCGTGACCGGCTACCTCCTCACGTGGACGGCGGCGGGCCTGCTCGCCTACGCCCTCGCCGCGCTCGTGGACCGGGCCGCCGGCGACGTGCTCGCCTGGGACCGCGCGGGCCGGTGGGTCGCCGGCGCCACCCTCGTCGTCGCGGCGGCCTACGAGCTGACCCCGCTCAAGGACGTCTGCCTCGGGAGGTGCCGCAGCCCGCTCGGGTTCCTGCTGAGCTCGTGGCGGGACGGCCGCCGCGGCGCGCTGCAGATGGGCGCGAGGCACGGCGCGTGGTGCGTCGGCTGCTGCTGGGCGCTGATGGCGTCGCTGTTCGCGCTGGGCGTCATGAGCGTCGTCTGGATGGCGGTCGTCGCGGGGCTGATCGCCGTCGAGAAGACGCTGCCGTGGCGGCGCGTGGCGACCTACGGGACGACGGTCCTGCTCCTCGTCCTGGGCCTGCTCGTGGTGGCCGCGCCGCAGGCGATCCCGGCCCTCACCACTCCCGCCGACCGGATGGGCGAGATGGAGCCGATGCCCTAGCTCCGGGGTCGTCGCGCTCGGCCGCCGGGAGGACCGGCGAGCACCCCGGACCGGGTCGGTCGCCGGCCGGGGCCGGGTCCCTATCCTTGCCCCGGGACCTGTTCCCGTGTCCCGCCGGCGTGGCGCAACTGGTAGCGCACCCGACTTGTAATCGGGCGGTTGGGGGTTCGAGTCCCCCCGTCGGCTCCCTCCCGGGACCCGCTCAGTCGAAGCTGCCCGCCCCGCCCACGCGGTAGGGGTGGCGCTGCTCGACACGGGCGGTCCGGGCGCGCTCGGCCCGCTCCTCGCGCAGCCGGGCGGCGGTACCGGCGGGGTAGCCGGCCTTGGCCACGCGGTGCTCGGTGGTCTCGACCATGAGGGCCAGCGAGTACATGAGCCCGACCAGCAGGCCGCCGAGCGCCGCCGTCAGCCGGTAGGCCGTGCCCACCGGGACGAACATGCACAGCACCACCAGCGGCATGAGCTGCACGACCGAGCGGGACAGGTGCCGGCGCGCCCAGCCGGGGCCGGTGGTGTCGGCGAGCACCCAGGCCGACAACCGCCGGGGCAGCCGGCCGCCGAAGGCGTAGCGGAGCCACTGCCACGGGTTGGGCCGGGCGACGGCGGGGGAGGGGCGGTGCTCGGTGCGCACGCCTCGACGGTAGGCCGGTCCGGCCGCTCGTGCCGCCTCCGGGACGCGGGCCGTTGTGCGCGCTCCCCGCCGGGTGCAGACTGCCGCCGCCGAGGGAGGGAGGCGCCCGTGCAGATCGCCCACCTGCTCCGCCGGAAGGGTCCCGGCGTGGTCACCGTGGCGCCCACCGCGCCGGTCCGCGAGGCGCTCGCGCTGCTGGCCGAGCACGGCATCGGGGCGCTGCTGGTGGCCGCCGTCCCGGGCGCCGTCGACGGCGTCCTCTCCGAGCGCGACGTCGTCCGCGGGCTGCACGCCTCGGGCCCGGGCGTCCTCGACGGGCCGGTGTCGGCGCTGATGACCGCCGAGGTGCGCACCTGCGTCCCCGGCGCCTCCGTGCACGACCTGGCCCGCACGATGACCGACCACCGCGTCCGGCACGTGCCCGTCGTCGAGGACGGCCGGCTGCTGGGCATCGTCTCCATCGGCGACGTCGTCAAGGCCCGGCTCGACGAGCTCGAGGAGGAGCGCGCCCACCTCGTCGACTACATCCAGACCTCCTGAGCACCGGTCCTGAGCCGGGCTCAGGACCGGCCGGTCGCGGGCGTACGGTGCGGCGCGTGGACGAGCGGCGCACCGGCACGCTGGCGGGCCTGGCCGCCTACGGGCTCTGGGGCCTGTTCCCGCTGTACTTCCCGCTGCTCGAGCCCGCCGGCGGGCTGGAGATCGTCGCCCACCGCGTGGTCTGGTCGCTGCTGTTCGTCGCGCTGCTGGTCACCGCGCTGCGCCGCTGGTCGCTGGTGCGCGCCGCGGTCACCGACGTCCGGTCGCTGCTCGTGCTGGCCGGCGCGGCGGTGCTCATCGCGGCCAACTGGCTGGTGTTCGTCTACGGCGTCAACTCCGGCCACGTGGTCGAGACCTCGCTGGGCTACTTCATCAACCCCCTGGTCAGCGTGCTGCTCGGCGTCGTCGTCTTCGCCGAGCGGCTGCGCCCCCTGCAGTGGACGGCGGTGGGTCTGGCCGCCCTCGCCGTCGCCGTCCTCACCTGGGACCACGGCCGCCCGCCCTGGATCGCGCTGACGCTGGCCCTCACCTTCGGCGCCTACGGCCTGCTCAAGAAGCTGGTGCGGGTCGAGGCGGCACCGGGCCTGCTGGTGGAGACGGCGCTGGTGCTCGTGCCGGCGCTGGTGGTCCTCGGGGTGCTCGAGACCTCGGGGCGGGGGACGGCGGGGGAGGGCGCCGGGCACCTGCTGCTGCTGGTCAGCTCCGGCGTCGCGACGGCGGTGCCGCTGCTGCTGTTCGCCGCGGCCGCCCGGCGGATCCCGCTGTCGACCGTGGGCCTGCTGCAGTACCTGACGCCGCTCATGCAGCTGGCCATCGGCGTCTTCGTCTACGGCGAGCCGATGCCCCCGGCGCGGCTCGCCGGGTTCGCCGTCGTGTGGGCCGCGCTGGCGGTGTTCACCGTCGACAGCCTGCGGGCGGCCCGCGCGGCCGGGCGCCGGGCGGCCGCCGAGCAGGTGCCTGCCGCTGCGTGAGGGCGGCGCCCGGTCACGGATCGCCGACGCCGCGCCCGGCACGGCGCGGAGTGTCGGCACCCGGGCCTACCGTCGTGGGTGACGGCTTCCCCCCGATCGAACGGACGTCCCGGCCATGACCCCCGACCCCGCCCCCGCGGTCTCCCCGCCCGAGGGCCCGGCGTCGGGCGAGGGCCCCGCGCAGCCCGCGGGCCTCACCCGGCGCGAGCACGAGATGCTGGCCTTCGAGCGGCAGTGGTGGCGCCACGCCGGTGCGAAGGAGACGGCCATCCGCGAGCAGTTCGGCGTCGCCCCGACGCGCTACTACCAGGTGCTCAACGCCCTGGTCGACCGCCCGGCGGCGCTGGCCGCCGACCCCCTCCTGGTGCGCCGGCTGCGGCGGCTGCGCACCGCCCGGCGCCAGCGGCGTTCGCCTCACCTCCTGGGCAAGGGCTCCCCGGCCATCTAGATTTGGTCACCGTGGGCAGGCACGCGGCGTCAGGTGGTGACCAACCGGGCCGTCCGGCCGCCCCGGTGGCCGGTGGCCGGCGCCGCACCGACGGCGTCCCACCGGGTGCCCCCGCCGCCCCGTCACCGGCCCCGCCGCCCGCCGACCAGGTCGAGCTGAGCGACCACGCGACCACCCCCGGCCGCAGCCGCGCCGACCGCCGGCGCGACGCCCTGCTCGGCAGCGACACCGACCGGCGCCGTCTCCTGACCGGCCGGCCCGCCGGGGCCACCGCCGCGCCGCGCACCGCGGAGCCACCGGCGCCGTCCGCCCCCCGCCCGGCCCGGCCCGCGGTCCGGCCGGTGCGCGCACCGGAGCCACCGGCCGCCCGCTCCCGCCCGGTCGAGCCCGCGCCGCTGACCCGTCCGCGCCTGCCCGCGCCGCCCGTGGCCGGCCCCGCGCGGCCGGAGCCCGAGCCGCCGGCCCGCCCGGCCGTCCCAGAGACCACCGTCGCGCCGTTCCAGGCGGTGCCCACACCCCAGGCCGACGAGGCCGGGCCCGCCGCACCGGCCATCGACCCCTGGGACCAGCCAGCCCGGCCGCCGGCCCGCGCCCGGACCGCACCCGCCCGCCCCCCCGCCGCCGAGCCCGCCGTCAGGGCGCGGTCGGCCGCGGCGGCCCCGCGAGCCGTGCCCGCCCGCCCGGCACCCGCCGCTCCCGCGCCGGCCGCGGCAGCTCCCGCACCGGCAGCCCCCGCACCGGCAGCCCCCGCACCGGCAGCTCCCTCTCCGGCAGCCGCGCCACCGGCGCCGTCCCCGGCGCCCAACGGCGGCAACCCGGCCTACCGCGACTGGACCCGACCCTCCGGCCCCGCCGCCGCCCGCCCCGCCGCGCCGCCCACCGAGGCCATCCCCGACCGGGAGGTCGCCCGCGGCCGCGCCGAGCCGGCCCCGGCCACCGAGGCCATCCCCGACCGCGGGGTCGCCGACCGGTACCGGGACCAGCCCGAGACCGGGACGAACACCGGCGTCGTCGGCGGCCGGGCCGCGGGGCGCGCCGAGCGCCAGGCCCGGGAGGCCGAGCGGCAGGCGATGGAGGCCGAGCGCCGCAAGGCCGCCCGCCGGGCCGGCGTCTCGCGCGCCGCGCTGCGCGCCGCCGACGACCAGGACGCCCCGCCGCGCCGCGGGCGCACCGCCGTGGGCCTGCTCGCCGTCGTCGTGGTCGCGCTCGTCGTCCTCGGCGTCTACAGCTTCACCTCCCCGGAGGCCCAGGAGGCCGGGTCCACCGAGCCTGCGACGACGACGGCGGCGCCGACGTCGGCGGCGCCCCCGTCCGGCCCGCTGCCGCCGCTGTCGGTGGAGCCGCTGCCGCCGGTGGAGGAGGCGCCGGCCACGCCCGTCCGCGTGCCGGTGACCGTGCTCAACGCCACCCAGATCGGCGGGCTGGCCGCCGACGTGGCCGGGTCGCTGGCCGGGCAGGGGTGGCAGAGCGCCGGGGTGGGCGAGTACCAGGGCAGCGAGGTCGCCACGACCACCGTCTTCTTCACCCAGGGCGACGAGACGCAGCGCCAGTCGGCCGTGCAGTTGATGGACGCCTTCCCGCAGGTGACGGTCGGGCCCTCGGTGCGGTTCTTCGAGGTCCCCGGCGTGGCCGACCCCGGTCTGGTGGTCGTCGTCACCGGCGAGTGGCAGCCCTGACCCGACACCGGCGGAACACCGGTGCGGCGCCGTCCGTTGGCCGCAGCGTGCGTCCCCACCGCGGGCCCGTGCGTCTCCGCCCGCGCTCCGGCGCCCGCGCGACCCTCGGTGCCCTGACCGCCCTGCTGCTCGCCGGCACGGTGCTCGTCTCACTGCCCGCGACCGCCCACGCCGCCGAGGACGTCGGCACGGAGGAGGCGTGGATCCCCTCGGGTTCGGGCGCCGACGCCGTGGAGCTCGACACCACGCTGTACGTGCCGGCCTCGGCGACCGCGGACGCCCCGGCGCCGGCCGTCGTCCTCGCCCACGGCTTCGGCGGCAGCAAGCAGTCGGTGGCCGACGACGCCGCCGACCTGGCCGGCCGCGGCTACGTCGTGATGACCTACTCCGCGCGCGGCTTCGGCGCGAGCACCGGCCAGATCGGCCTGGACGACCCCCGCTACGAGGTCGCCGACCTCTCCACCCTGATCGACGTGCTCGCCGAGCGCGACGACGTCCTGCGCGACGGCGACGGCGACCCGCGGGTGGGCGTGGCCGGCGCCTCCTACGGCGGTGCGCTGTCGCTGCTCGGCGCCGCCTACGACGACCGCGTCGACGCCATCGCCCCGCAGATCACCTGGAACTCGCTGACCGCGGCGCTGTTCCCCTCGCAGACCGGCACCGTCGAGGCCGCCACGCCCGCGGCCACCCCGCAGGACCCCGACGCCGGCGTCTACAAGCGGCTGTGGGCCGGGCTGTTCTTCGGCGTGGGCTCGGTGCCCACCGGCGGCCTGCTCGGCCAGCTGGGGGGCGGCGGGGAGGCCACCGACGAGGACGGTGAGGACGGCGCCGGGGACGGCGGGAGCGGCGGCGGTGCGGCGGCCGCCCCGGCGTCGGTGCCCGACCTGCCGTTCGACCCCTCGACGGTCGACCCGGCCGCCGTGGAGCAGGCGCTCACCTGCGGCCGCTTCCGCGCCGACATCTGCGCCGCCTACCAGGACGCCGCGGCGACCGGCACGCTGACGCCGGAGATCGCCGCCGTCCTCGACCGCAGCAGCCCGGCCGGGGTGCTCGACCGCATCACCGCGCCGACGCTGCTGGTGCAGGGCACCGAGGACTCGCTGTTCGGCCTCGGCCAGGCCGATGCCAACGCCCGCGGCATCGCCGCCACCGGTACCGAGGTCAAGGTCGTCTGGTACGCCGGCGGCCACGACTCGCAGGCCTCCGAGCGGGAGACCGCCGAGCTGCGCGACCTCGTGGCGGGCTGGTTCGACTGGCACCTGCGCGACGGGGACGACCCCGCCCGCGGCGAGGACCCCGGCACCGGCTTCTGGTTCCCCGCGCCCACCGGCCTGGGCAGCGGGCTGGGCAGCGTGCAGGGCGGCAGCCAGAGCGTGGTCGCCGGCGCCTACCCGGGCCTGGACGACGGGGCGGCCGCCGAGCGGACCGAGCTCGCCGTCGACGGCCCGACGCAGCCGGTGGTCACCCCGGCCGGCGGCACCCCGGCCGCGATCACCACCGTCCCCGGCCTGGGCTCGATCGCCTCGGCACTGGCCGGCACCGCGGTGGAGATCCCCGGCCAGTTCGCCGCCTTCTCCACGGAGCCGCTCGCCGAGGCCGTCGAGGTGGTCGGCACGCCCGCCGTCGACCTCGCCGTCGCCTCCCCGACCGGCAGCGCCACCCTCTTCGCCAAGCTGTACGACGTCGGCCCCGACGGCACGCAGACGCTGCCGGGCGGTCTGGTCGCCCCGCTCGCGCTCACCGGGCTGTCCGCCGACCCGACGGCGCCGACCGAGGTCACCGTCACGCTGCCGGGGATCGTGCACCGCTTCGAGGCCGGCCACACGATGCGCGTCGTCGTCTCCTCCACCGACCAGGCCTTCGCGCTGCCGGCCGAGTCCACCGTCTACTCGGTGGCGCTGGCCGGCGCGGACAACGGCGGCACCGCGCTCGCCGTCCCGACCGTCGAGGGGCAGGCGCAGGCCGACGGCGGCACCTCCCGCTGGTGGTGGCTGCTGGCCGCCGTCGTGGCGCTCGGTCTGCTCGGCGCGCTCGCCGGGTGGCTCTGGGGCCGCCGCCGGCGCCGGGTGACCTCGGTGGTCGAGCCCGACGGCGAGGACGTGCCGCTGCGCTTCGAGGGCGTCACCAAGGCCTACAAGGACGGCTTCGTGGCCGTGCGCGACCTGTCCTTCGAGGTGCGCCGCGGCCAGGTGCTGGGCCTGCTCGGCCCCAACGGCGCGGGCAAGACGACGTCGCTGCGCATGCTCATGGGCCTCATCCGCCCGACCGAGGGGCGGATCAGCGTCTTCGGCCACGCCGCGGGTCCCGGCGCGCCGGTGCTGTCGCGGCTGGGCTCCTTCGTCGAGGGCACCGGGCTCATGCCGCACCTGTCCGGGCGGGACAACCTGACGCTGTACTGGGCCGCCACCGGCCGCCCGGCCGAGGACGCGCACATGGAGGAGGCGATCGAGGTCGCCGGCCTGGGGGCGGCCATCGACCGCCCCGTGCGGCGCTACAGCCAGGGGATGCGCCAGCGGGTGGCCATCGCGCAGGCGATGCTGGGCCTGCCCGACCTGCTGGTCCTCGACGAGCCGACCAACGGGCTGGACCCGCCGCAGATCCACGCCATGCGCGAGGTGCTGCGCTCCTACGCCGCCACCGGCCGCACGGTCATCGTCTCCAGCCACCTGCTCAGCGAGATCGAGCAGACCTGCACCCACGTGGTGGTCATGGCCAAGGGGCAGAAGATCGCGCAGGGGACCGTCGAGGACATCGTCGGCACCGGCGGCGCGGTGCTGGTCGGCCTGTCCGACCCCGCCGACGCCGACCGGGCGGCCGCCGTGCTGTCCGGGCTGCCCGGGGTCACCGTCGAGCACACCGACGAGGGCCTGGTCGCCGACCTCGGCGACCGCACGACGCGCGCGGCGGCGCTGCAGGCGCTGGTGGCCGCCGACGTCGCCGTGGACCAGTTCACGCCGCGGCGCCGGCTCGAGGACGCCTTCCTGGCCCTGGTGGGGGAGAACTGATGACCGCGACGGAGCACGTGCAGCCCACCGGCGCGGTCGCCGGCTACCGGCCCGAGCGGACGCTGCGGCTGGGCGTCGAGCTGCGCCGGCAGTTCAAGCGGCGGCGCACCATCGGCGTGTTCGCGCTGATGGTCGCCCTGCCGCTGGTGCTCATCGCCGCGCTGCAGCTGGGCGCCAGCGAGGAGGCGCGGACCAACAGCCGGATCAACCTCGTCGACGTCGCCACCGCCAGCGGGCTGAACTTCACGCTGTTCGTGCTGTTCGCGACGACGAGCTTCTTCCTGGTCGTGGTGTACGCGCTGTTCTTCGGCGACACCGTGGCCAGCGAGGCACAGTGGGGGTCGCTGCGCTACACGCTGGCCACGCCGGTGCCGCGGAGCCGACTGCTGCGGCAGAAGTTCGCCGCCGCGCTGGTGCTCTCGGTCAGCGCGCTGCTCACCCTCGCCTCGGTCGCGGTGGTCGCGGGCGGCATCGCCTTCGGCTTCGCGGAGATCCAGACGCCGATCGGGGTGACCCTCTCGCAGGGCGAGGGCCTGCTGCGGCTGGCCGGGATGCTCGGCTACCTCGCCGTCCACCTGCTCGTCGTCGGCACGCTGGCGTTCTGGCTGTCCACCGTCACCGACGCGCCGCTGGCCGCGGTCGGCGGGGCGGTGTTCACCGTGTTCGTCTTCGCCATCCTCGACCAGGTCGAGCAGCTCGGGTCGATCCGCGACTGGTTCCCCACCGCGGAGGAGTTCGCCTGGACCGACCTGCTGCAGACCCCGGTCGACTCCTCGGACCTCTTCCGCGGGGTGGTCCAGTCCCTCGTCTACGCCGCCGTCTTCACCGCGCTGGGCTTCCGGCACTTCTCCCGCCGCGACGTCACCAGCTGAACGAGGTGAGCCGCCCTGCGGGGGCGGGACGCGGGGACGGGCCCGGAGGGTCCTCGCCGCGTCCGCGTGCAGCGGCTCCACGCGGCAGGGGGACGGCACCTGGCCGCGGTGTCGCCCGGTGGGGCGACGGTGTCACAGGCTCGCTCGCACGGCCTGGGCCCAGCCGACGCCCATCGCCCCGTCGGTGACCGACACCCCGGGGACGGCGGCCAGCAGGCCGGCCATGCCGTCGACCTCGGCGCCGTTGGCGGTGATCCACAGCCGCCCGACCGCCGGTGCCATCTCCAGGTCGCTGGCGCTGTCGCCGACCGCGACGGCGTCGGCCGGGTCGATGCCGCGCCGCTCGAGGTCCCAGGCGATCGCGACGCCCTTGTCGATGCCGCGCGGCATGAGGTGGTAGACCCGCGCCAGCTGCCCCTCCGGGGCGAGCCGCAGCCGGGCCGACGCCGGGATCGCGCCGTTGTCCTTGAGCGTGAGCCACGGCAGGCCCCGCTCGGCCAGCCAGGCGTCGACGGCGACCGGGTCGACGTGGCCGCGCAGCAGCGCGTCGCCCTCGTGGGTGGTGTGCCAGGGCGCGTGCCACTCCAGCCGGCCGGGGTGCGCGGCGCACAGCGCCTCGACGACGCCGAGCTCGGCCAGCACGTCCACCGGCGTCCGCCCCGCGTACTCGGCCGGCAGCTCGCCGGTCAGCTGGTGGCGCGCCCGGCCGCCCTTCCACGTGACCAGCGACCCCAGCTCGGCGATCGCGCCGTCGGCCCCGAAGATCCGCCCGGCCTCGGTCACCTGGTCGGCGGTGCGGCCGCTGACGATGACCAGGGCGACCCCGGCCGTGTGCAGCTCCAGCAGCGCCGCGGCGGGCTCGGCCGTCGGCGCGCCCTCCGCGGTGTGCCAGAACGACCCCCGCGGGCCGACCATCGTGCCGTCGAGGTCGGTGTAGACGATGCGCGCAGCCACACCGGTCAGCATGGCCGGACCCCGGGGCCCTCCCGGCAGGCGGGTAGAGTCCGGGGCGTTCCACTCATCCAGAGGGGCAGAGGGACACGGCCCGGTGAAGCCCCGGCAACCGCGCTCGCGCGAGCGGCGAGAGGTGCCAATTCCGTCCCGCGCGGCTCGACGGCCCGACGCGGGGAAGATGAGGAGGTAGTCGTCGCATGACCCTGACCGCTCCCGGTTCCACCCAGGCCGACTCCGCCGCAGGCGGCCCGGTCCCGCCCAGCCCCGCCCGGGGTCTCGTCTGTCGCAACTGCGGCGCCACCTTCGGCCTGGTCGCCGAGCACGCCTGCGCGGAGTGCTTCGGCCCGCTGGAGGTCGACTACGACCCCGAGCGCATGCGCGCGGTCACGCGGGAGCAGATCGAGGCCGGCCCGCAGAACATCTGGCGCTACGCCGCCCTGCTGCCGGTGGGCCAGGACCCGGCCGACCGCGTCTCGCTCGACCCCGGCATGACGCCGCTGGTGCGCGCCGACCGGCTGGCCGCCGAGCTCGGCCTCACCGGCGGGCTGTGGGTCAAGGACGACTCGGCCAACCCGACCCACTCGTTCAAGGACCGCGTGGTCAGCCTCGCCGCGACCGCCGCGAGGGGCCTGGGCTACGCCAAGATCGCCGCGGCCTCCACCGGCAACCTGGCCAACTCGGTGGCCGCGCACGCCGCCCGCGTCGGCATCCCGTCCTACGTGTTCATCCCGGCCGACCTCGAGCCCGGCAAGGTCGTCCAGTCGGCGGTCTACGGGCAGACGCTCGTCGCCGTCGACGGGTCCTACGACGACGTCAACCGGCTGACCAGCGAGCTCGCCGAGACCGACGAGTTCGAGGACACCGCCTTCGTCAACCAGAACGTGCGGCCCTACTACGCCGAGGGCTCCAAGACGATGGGCTACGAGATCGCCGAGCAGCTCGGCTGGCGCATCCCGGCCCAGGTCGTCATCCCGATGGCCTCGGGCTCGCTGCTGACCAAGGTGGACAAGGCCTGGCGGGAGCTGGCCGCCGCCGGCATCGTCGAGGCCACCGAGTGGCGGGTGTTCGGCGCCCAGTCGGCCGGCTGCGACCCGATCGCCACCGCCTTCGACAACGGCTGGGACGTCGTCAAGCCGGTCAAGCCCACCGGCATCGCGAAGTCGCTCAACATCGGCAACCCCGCCGACGGCCCCTACGCGCTGGACGCCATCCGCCGCACCGGCGGCGCCGTCGGCCGGGTCGGCGACGCCGAGATCGTCCAGGGCATCCGCGACCTGGCCCGCACCACGGGCGTCTTCGCCGAGACCGCGGGCGGCGTGACCGTGGCCGTGCTGCGGCAGCTGGTCGAGGACGGCCGCCTCGACCCGGCGGAGGAGACCGTCGTCCTCAACACCGGCGAGGGCCTCAAGACCCTCGACCCCCTCCTGCCGGTGGTCGGCCCCACGCACCGGGTCGAGCCGTCGCTGCGGTCGGTGCGGACGGCCGGGCTCATCGGGTAGGGGCGTAGGCTCGGCCCAGCGCCGGTCCGGCGGGTGAGCGCACCCCCCGATCGGGCCATGTGTCCTGCCTGAGGTGACTCCCCAGGCGGCGCTCCCTGCTGTACGTTTCCGCGCGGTTGTCAGTTCCACGTTCGTGTCCGACGGGCGGAAGAGCTGTACCCGGCCCCCGGACATCGGGGTCCGTCCGCAGGCACGAGACGTGGGAGCACACGTGGCACAGGGCACCGTGAAGTGGTTCAACGCCGAGAAGGGCTTCGGCTTCATCGCCGTCGACGGCGGCCAGGACGTCTTCGTCCACTACTCGGCCATCCAGATGGACGGGTACAAGAGCCTCGACGAGGGCCAGCGGGTGACCTTCGAGGTCGTCCAGGGCGAGAAGGGTCCCCAGGCCGACGCGGTGCGCACCGCCTGAGCCCCGGCCCGGACGTGCAGTGGCCCGGTCCCCGTCGCGGGGGCCGGGCCGCTGCCGTGTCCGGGGACGGCGACCGCGCACCGCCGAGCTGGGCGCCGGCGGTGCTCGCCGCGCACGCCGCCGTCCTGCTGCTGCTCCTGCTCGTCTCCCTCGCGCTGCACGCCGGCGGTGTCGACACCGGCGGCGGTGCCGGTGTCGGGCCGGTGACCTGGGTGCTCGCGCTCGCCGTCGTCGTCCTCGTGGCCCGGGCCGTCGGGGTGCGCCGGCCACGGCCGCTGCAGCGCTGGCTGGCCGGCACCGCGTGCTGGGCGGTCCTGCCCTGGACCTGGCTGGCCGTGGGCCTGGCCGCCCCGCAGCCGGAGCGCGGCTGGGTGTGGGCGACCGTCGTCGGCGGCTCGGCGCACGGCTGGTCCTGGCTGGTCCCGCTGCTCGCCTTCGGCGCGCTGTGGACCGCCGTCCTCGCGCGCCTGTCCGACTGACCGCCCGGGAACGGTCCTCGGGCACCCCCCGTTCTTGCACTCGGCAGGTGCGAGTGCCAGACTTCCGATTGGCACTCGACAGTGCCGAGTGCCAATCAGGTCGGAACGGTGAGGCACTGGAGCGCGGGCCACGTGAGCGCCCGCGGCGCCGGTGTCGTCCGTCGCGGGCGCCGGTCCCGGCCGTGCAGCGATCCATGCATGGAGGACATCACCACATGGCCAAGATGATCGCCTTCGAGGAAGAGGCGCGCCGCGGCCTCGAGCGGGGCATGAACACCCTCGCCGACGCCGTCAAGGTGACGCTCGGCCCCAAGGGCCGCAACGTCGTCCTCGAGAAGAAGTGGGGCGCTCCCACGATCACCAACGACGGTGTGAGCATCGCCAAGGAGATCGAGCTCGAGGACCCCTGGGAGAAGATCGGCGCCGAGCTGGTCAAGGAGGTCGCGAAGAAGACCGACGACGTCGCGGGTGACGGCACCACCACCGCCACCGTGCTGGCCCAGGCGCTCGTCCGCGAGGGTCTGCGCAACGTCGCCGCCGGCGCCAACCCGATGGCCCTGAAGAAGGGCATCGAGAAGGCCGTCGCCTCGGTCACCGAGTACCTGCTCTCGACCGCCAAGGACGTCGAGACCAAGGAGCAGATCGCCGCCACCGCGTCGATCTCCGCCGCCGACCCGGCCATCGGCGAGCTCATCGCCGAGGCGATGGACAAGGTCGGCAAGGAAGGCGTCATCACCGTCGAGGAGAGCAACACCTTCGGCCTCGAGCTCGAGCTCACCGAGGGCATGCGCTTCGACAAGGGCTACATCTCGCCCTACTTCGTCACCGACGCCGAGCGCATGGAGGCCGTCCTCGACGACCCGTACGTGCTCGTCGTCAACTCCAAGATCAGCTCGGTCAAGGACCTGCTCCCGCTGCTGGAGAAGGTCATGCAGTCGGGCAAGCCGCTGGCCATCATCGCCGAGGACGTCGAGGGCGAGGCCCTCGCGACCCTGGTCGTGAACAAGATCCGCGGCACCTTCAAGTCGCTGGCCGTCAAGGCCCCCGGCTTCGGCGACCGCCGCAAGGCCATGCTGACCGACATCGCCATCCTCACCGGTGGCCAGGTCATCAGCGAGGAGGTCGGCCTCAAGCTGGACAACGCCGGCCTCGAGCTGCTCGGCCGCGCCCGCAAGGTCGTCGTCACCAAGGACGAGACGACGATCGTCGAGGGTGCCGGTGACTCCGACCAGATCGCCGGCCGGGTGAACCAGATCCGCGCCGAGATCGAGAAGTCGGACTCCGACTACGACCGCGAGAAGCTGCAGGAGCGCCTGGCCAAGCTGGCCGGTGGCGTCGCCGTCATCAAGGCCGGCGCCGCGACCGAGGTCGAGCTCAAGGAGCGCAAGCACCGCATCGAGGACGCGGTGCGCAACGCCAAGGCCGCCGTCGAGGAGGGCATCGTCGCCGGTGGTGGCGTCGCCCTGGCGCAGGCCACCGCCGTCGCGTTCGAGAAGCTCGACGTCGAGGGTGACGAGGCCACCGGTGCCAACATCGTGCGTGTCGCGCTCGAGGCGCCGCTGAAGCAGATCGCCGTCAACGCCGGCCTCGAGGGCGGCGTCGTGGCGGAGAAGGTCCGCAACTCCGAGGTGGGCCACGGCCTGAACGCCGCCTCCGGCGAGTACGTGGACCTGGTCGCGGCCGGCATCATCGACCCCGCCAAGGTCACCCGCTCGGCGCTGCAGAACGCCGCCTCCATCGCGGCGCTCTTCCTCACCACCGAGGCCGTCATCGCCGACAAGCCGGAGAAGGCCGCCCCGGCCATGCCCGGTGGCGACGGCGGCATGGGCGGCATGGACTTCTGAGTCCCGCCTTCCCGTAGCACCAGCAACGCCCGGCAGGGGCGGTCCCGCACTCGCGGGGCCGCCCCTGTCGGCGTCCGCGGGCCCCTGTCCCGCCGAACGCGCGCGCGGCGCCCCCTCCGGACGACGGAGGGGGCGTTCGGCGCGTCCTCGGCCGGGACAGCCCGAGCTGCCGCTGACCGGCGTGCCCCCCCGAGATCACCTCGGGCCCAGCGGGCTCTCGTGCCCGGTGAGGCCCCGCTGCACCCGAGGTGATCACCGGTCCGGGGCGAGCGCGGGTGCGGGTGCGTCGGCCGCGGCGGTGGCGGGTAGGCGGGCGGCGTGGCCGTGGTGATCGGGACGTCGGGGTGGCAGTACCGCGACTGGCGCGGCCGCTTCTACCCGCAGCGGCTGCCGCAGCGGCTCTGGCTGGAGCACCACGCGCAGCACTTCGCCACGGTCGAGAGCAACGCCGCCTTCTACCGGCTGCCCGAGCGGGACACCTTCGCCGCCTGGCGCGAGCGGACCCCGCCCGACTACCGCTGGGCGGTCAAGGCCAGCCGCTTCCTCACCCACGTCAAGCGGCTGCGGGAGCCGGAGGAACCGGTCGCCCGCCTGGTGCAGCACGCCGAGGGCCTGGGCGAGCGGCTCGACGTCGTCCTGCTGCAGCTGCCGCCGACGCTCCGGGCCGACGCCGGGCTGCTGCGCGACTGCCTGGCCTGCTTCCCGCCGGGCGTCCGGGTGGCCGTCGAGCCGCGGCACGAGACGTGGGCGACCGACGAGGTGCGCGCGCTCCTGGAGCGCTACGGCGCCGCGCTGTGCTGGGCCGACCGCGCCGAGCGGCCGGTGACCCCGCTGTGGCGCACCACCGGCTGGGGCTACCTGCGGCTGCACACCGGCGCCGAGGGCTGGGGCTACCCGGCCGCGGTCCTCGACGAGTGGGCGCAGCGCCTCGCGGCCAGCTGGGCCGACGACGAGGACGTGTTCGTCTACCTCAACAACGACCCCGGCGGGGCGGCCGTCGTCGACGCGGTGGCCCTGGCCGGCGCCGTCCGCCGGACCGGCCGCACGCCCACCCGGGTGCCCACGCCCGAGCAGGCCAGCGGCCTGGCCTGGCCGGCGGCCTGAGCTCAGTCGTCGTCGCCGCCGGAGCCCGACGAGCCGGACCCGCCGCGCCCGGAGCCGCTGGAGCCGTCGTGGTCGTCGTCGTCGTCGTGGTCCTCGTCGGAGTGGTCGAGGTCGCTCGGCGAGTCGCCACCGGAGTCGTCGACCTCGTCGGCGTCGTCGGAGCCGGTCGCCGGGGCCGGGGCGGGCGGGGTGGCGTCGTCCTCGGGGTGGTCCCGGCCGGAGCCGGAGCCGGAGCCGGAGTTCACGGAGCCGGAGCCGGAGTCCACGGAGCCGGGGCCGGAGTTCGACGAGGTCGGGCGCGGGCCGGAGGTCGTCGGGCGCGCCGACGTCGGGGCCGCGGGAGGGGTGGCGGTCGGGCCGTCGTCGTCGGAGGAGTCGTCGGAGGAGTCGTCGGAGGGGTCGTCGGGGGAGTCGGGCGCGTCGCTGTCGTCGGCGGCGTCGGAGGTCGGCGCGATCGGTGTCGGGAGGACCGCCGTCGGGTCCGCGCCGGGGGTCTCGTCGGCGGGCGCGGAGATCCCGGTCCTGGGGCTGCCGGCGTCGGCGGAGTCGGGCAGGTCGAAGGGCGTCACGGTCTCCAGGACGCCGGCGACGCCGTCCTGGACCGGCCCCGGGAGCGCCCCGGTGGCGCCTGCGCCGGTGACCCCGACGACGGCGATGCCGACACCGGCCGCGGCCTGGGCCACGGTGGAGGCCGACGTGATCTTGGCGAGGACGGCGGTCACTCCCGACAGCAGCGGCATGCCGGTGTGATCGGCGCCTCGGTCAGGACCTCGAGCCGTCATGCAGTCAGCGCGTCGGGATCCTCCCGATGGGCGACCCCCAGCTGCTCGGCGGCCTGCCCGAGCACCCACTGGACGGCGAGGGTGTCGGCCAGCGGCATGACCGTGCTCTCGGTGCGCCCCGTCTGCAGGCAGGCGGTGACCTCGGCCAGCTCGTGGGAGTAGCCGACCCCCGATGCCGGGCGGCTGATCGTCTCCGGCTCCGCGCCGGTGCGGTGCAGCACGATCGTGTCGGGGTGGTGGAAGCGGGGGAGGACGTCGATCCACCCCTCCGTGCCGAACACCCGCGCCTGCCCCGGCGTCGGGTAGCGCAGCGAGGTGGTCAGCGTGGCGCTGCGGCCGTCGTCCCAGCCCAGCAGCAGACCGGCCTCGGCGTCGACCCCGGTGGGGTAGGTGGAGCCCGCGACGGTGACGGTGTCGGGCGCGCCGAGCAGCATCTGCGCGAAGGACACGACGTAGACGCCGAGGTCGAGCAGCGCCCCGCCGCCGAGCTCGAGGGCGAACAGCCGGTCGGCGGGGTCGTAGACGCGGTCGACGCCGAGGTCGGCCTGCACCGAGCGCACCTCGCCGATCGCGCCGTCGGCGACCAGCTCGCGCAGCGCCACGACGGCCGGCTGGAAGCGCGTCCACATCGCCTCCATGACGAAGACGCCGGCGTCGCGGGCGGCGGCCACGACCTGCTCGGCGCCCGGCGTCGTCGCGGTGAACGCCTTCTCCACCAGCAGCGGCTTGCCCGCCTCGATCGCGGCCAGCGCGACGGCGTGGTGCTGGGCGTGCGGGGTGGCGAGGTAGAGCACGTCGACGTCGGGGTCGGCGAGGATCCCGGCGTAGGACCCGTAGGACCGCTCCAGCCCGTGCTCCCGGGCGAAGGCCGCGGCCCGCTCGGCCGACCGCGAGGCCACCGCCACCGGCCGGGCGTCCGGGACGTGCGCGAAGTCCCCCAGCACGTTCTGCGCGATGCGCCCCGGTCCGACGACGCCCCAGCGGATCTCCCTGCTCACCCCGACGACGCTAGCCGGGGCGCGGCAGACTGACCCGGTGGCCGTCCTGATCGACTCCCCGGTGTGGCCCTGGCGGGGGCGGCTGTGGTCGCACCTGGTCAGCGACGTCTCCTACGACGAGCTGCACGCCTTCGTCGCCGCCGAGCTCGGCATCCCGCGCCGGGCGTTCCAGGGCGACCACTACGACGTCCCCGAGGAGCTCCACGCCGTCGCCGTCGCCGCCGGCGCGCAGCCGGTGGGCGCCCGCGAGCTGCTCGCCCGGCTGGTGGGCGCCGGGCTGCGGGTCAGGAAGCGCGCGAGCGCAGCAGAGCGAGCTCCGCGGTGAGGTTCGCCCGCGCCCGCGGCTCCCAGTCGCCGGCCACGGCCGGCAGCCGGTAGAGCGCCGGCAGCGCCAGCAGCGACTCCAGGACGGCGATCCGCCCGGCGGTGAAGACCTCGTCGGACAGGTGCCCGTACTCCTCGCGGACCGCCGAGGCATACGCGGCGTAGGCCTCGGGCGGGCCGGCGAGCACCGCGAGGTCGGCGTCGCAGAGCACCGCGCCGTTCGCGTCGCCGGGGGCCGCGTCGTGCCCGGCGGTGAGCAGCACCAGCCGGACCACCTCGTCCACCCGGTCCGCGGGTACCAGCCCGCGCAGGCCGGCGCGCGCCCGCTCGGCGCTGACCTGCTCGTTGTCGCTGCGACGCGGGTCGTAGACGGCGTCGTGGTACCAGGCGGCCAGCGCGACCGTGGCCGGGTCGGCGGCGTCGATCCCCAGCTCGCCGACCAGCCCGAGCACGGCCGCCAGGTGGTGCAGGTCGTGGTAGCGCCGGTGCGGCTCGCTCCACGCGGCGACGAGCGCCGCCCACTCGGTGCGCGCGGTGGGGGAGTCGCCGGTGAGCGCGGCGAACCGCGCGTAGCCGATCCCGCTCACGCGACCCCGCAGCGGCGGAGGGTGAGCAGCGCCAGCGCGCGGGCCACCGCGGTCACCTCGGCGACCGGCACCCGCTCGGCCGGTCCGTGCGCCAGGTGCAGGTCGCCGGGGCCCAGGTGCAGTGCCGGGATGCCGGCGGCGGCGTAGAGCCGCAGGTCGGTGCCGGCCGTCACGGCGCGCTCGGGGGGCGGCGGGCCGCCGGCGTCGACGACGGCGTCGCGGACCTGGCCGAGCAGCTCCGCGCCGGGCGGGAGCTCGCCGCTGGCGAAGGCGCCGCCGGTCCAGGTCACCCGCACCGGGTGCGCGGCCAGCCACGGGTGCCCGGCGCACAGGGCGGCGACCCGGGCCTCGAACGCGGCGCGGGCGGCCTCGACCGGCTCGCCCAGCCGCACGCCGTAGCGGCCCTCGGCGACCAGCCGGTCGGGCACGGTGGAGGCCCAGTCGCCGGCGCGCACGGTGCCGATGCTGATGCCGAAGGGGTACCGCTCGCCGGCGAAGCGCGGGTCGGCGTCGCGCTGCCGCTCGGCCTCGAAGGCGCGCAGGTCGGCGTGCACGTCGGCGAACAGCTCGACGGCGCTGACCCCGCGGTCGCGCATCGCGGCGTGCGCGGCGTGCCCGGTCACCTCCAGCCGGAAGGTCAGCGCGCCGGCCGCGGCCGTGACGACGGCGCCGTCGGTGGGCTCGGGGATCACGCACGCGTCGCCGCGGTGGCCCCGGGCCAGGGTGGCCCACGCGCCCAGGCCGCCGTCCTCCTCGCCGACGACGCTGTGCAGCGCCACCGGCCGGCGCAGCCGCACGCCCGCCGCGCGCACCGCCGCGAGGGCGGCCAGGGCGGCGACGAGGCCGCCCTTCATGTCGCAGGTGCCGCGGCCGTGCACCGCGCCGCCGGCGATCCGCGGGGTGAACGGGTCACCGGCCCACAGTGCCCGGTCGCCGGTCGGGACGACGTCGGAGTGGCCGCACAGCACCAGCGCCGGGTCGCCGTCCCCGGCGCCCGGCAGCGTGCCGACGACGCCCCACGCCTCCTCGCGCGCGACCTCCTGGCCGGGTGCGTCGGGAGCGGTGGCGGCGGCCCCGAGGTCGATGGCCCACCGGTCCACGTCGCAGCCGAGCGCGTCGAGCTCGCCTGCGACCAGGGCCTGCACCTCGCTCTCGGCCGCGGTGCCGCCGACCGAGGGCACCGCCACCAGCCGGCAGAGCAGGCCGACCGCGGCGGCCTCGTCGACGGCGTCGAGGACGGCGGCCTCGGTGCGGGTGCGGTCGGCCACGGCTGGGGAGTCTGGCACCTGCCGATCGGCGTGTGTCAGCGCCGGGGGGAGGGGTACCGTCGGTGGTGTCCGGGCCGGGCGATCTGTGTCCCCGGGTGCCAATTGGATACCGCCTTCACGGACCACCGCCCCGACCTCGGTCGGGGGCCTGGAGCCGCGTCGTGCAACTCGCCGCGAGGCGACCAGAGCCCGGTCCGGACCTCAGCTCCCCAGCACCCACCCGCACGGGTCGGCCAGCGCCGCCGCCTCCGCGGGACCCCACGACCCGGGCGCGTACGGGCGCAGCTCCGGCGGGTCGTCGAGCACCGGCCGCACCGCCCGCCAGGCGTGCGCCAGGCCGGCGCTGGTGGTGAACAGCGACCGGTCGCCCACGAGCACGTCGTGGATGAGGGAGGCGTACGCCGGCAGCGGGTCCCCGCCGGGGACGGCGCCCAGGTCCAGCGTCGTCCCGGCGACCGCGAGCTCCAGGTCGGGACCGGGCCGCTTGGCCACCAGTCCGAGGTCGAGCGCGCCGGCGCCCGACAGCGACAGGGAGACGGTGTTGCCGCCGCCGGGCAGCGCGCCCACGGGGCCGTCGGGCCGCCGCACCACCAGCGTCACCCGCTGCTGGCTCTCGGCCATCTGCTTGCCGGTGCGCAGCAGGAACGGCACGCCCCGCCAGCGGTCGGTGTCGACGTGCAGCCGGGCGGCGACGAAGGTGTCGGTGCGGCTGTCGTCGGCGACGTCGTCGAGGTCGCGGTAGCCCTCGAACTGGCCCAGGACGACGTCCTCGCGGGCCAGCGGGCGGAACGCCGCCAGGACCGCCTCGCGGGCCTCCTGCAGGTCGGCCGGCGTCAGCGAGGCCGGCGGTTCCATCGCCACCTCCGCCGCCACCTGGAACAGGTGGGTGACCAGCATGTCGAGCACCGCGCCGGTGGCGTCGTAGAACTCGGCCCGGTCGGCGACGTCGAGGGTCTCGGGGACGTCGACCTGCACCTGCGCCACGTGCTCGCGGCTCCACACCGAGGAGAACAGCCCGTTGGCGAAGCGCAGCACGTGCAGGTCCTGGGTGCCCTCCTTGCCGAGGAAGTGGTCGATGCGGAACACCTGCTCCTCGTCGAACACCGAGTGCACCAGCTCGTCGAGCTCGCGGAACCCGTCGGGCGAGGTGCCGTAGGGCTTCTCGAAGACGACGCGGCTGCTCTCCGCCAGGCCGTGGGCGTCGAGCGCCCGGGTGGTGCCGGCGAACGCCTCCGGCGGGACGGCGAGGTAGTGCACGAGCTGGGCGCCCTCGCCGAGCTCCTCGCGGGCCCGCGCCACGGCGTCGGCCAGCTGCCCGGGGTCGTCGGGCGTGAAGCCGCCCCCGGCGAAGCGCAGCCGGCCGGGGAGGCCCGCGGACGGCTCGCCGTCGCCGTGCTCGGCCAGCGCGTCGGCGACCAGCTGCCGGAAGTCGTCGTCGGAGCGCTCGCCGCGGCCGCTGCCGACGAGCCGCCAGTCGGGGGGCAGCAGGCCGCGGCGGTCGAGCCGGTCGAAGGCGGGCAGCACCATCCGGGCGGCGAGGTCGCCGGTGGCGCCGAAGAGGACGAAGACGGTCGGGGGCAGGTCGGGCACGGGGGGCTCCTCTCGTCGTCCCCAGCCTCGCCCCCTCCCTGGTCTCCCGCTCGACGCGCCGGACGTGGCCGTGGTCACTACCGTGCGGCCCATGGCACGCACAGCGGCGACCGACCGGGCAGGTGAGCAGCACCGACTCCCGGTGCGGACCCTCGTCTCGGCGAGCATCGGCAACGCGGTCGAGTGGTTCGACTGGACGGTCTACGCGACCTTCCTCGTCTACTTCGCGGGACAGTTCTTCCCGTCGGACAACGAGGCGCTCGCGCTGATCGGGACGACGTCGACCTACGCGCTGGCGTTCTTCTTCCGGCCGCTGGGCGGCATCGTCATCGGCCGCTTCGCCGACCTGCGCGGCCGCAAGGCCGGCATGCTGCTGACCATCCTGCTCATGGCCGGCGGCTCGCTGGTGATCGCCGTCCTGCCCACCTACGAGCAGGTCGGGTGGTTCGCGCCGGTCCTGCTGCTGCTCGCCCGCATCGCCCAGGGGCTCAGCCTCGGCGGTGAGGTGTCCGGCGCCTCGGCGTACCTGGCCGAGATCGCCCCGCCGGAGCGCCGCGGCCGGTACTCGGCGTTCTTCTACATCTCCACCGGGTCGGCGCTGCTGCTGGCCTCGCTGCTCGGCGTGCTGCTCACCGCGGTGCTCGACCAGCAGCAGCTGGAGGCCTACGGCTGGCGGATCGCCTTCGGCATCGGCGGCCTGCTCGGCCTCGTCGGCCTGTGGCTGCGGCGGTCGCTGACCGAGAGCGAGAGCTTCGAGGAGAGCGCCGAGAAGGCGCGGGCCACCACACACCCGCTGCTGCGCACCATCAAGGAGCACCCGAAGTCGGTGCTGCAGCTGTGCGGGATCACCCTGCTCAACACGCTCTCGTACTACACGTTCTTCAGCGCCTTGACGCCGTTCGCGATCAACTTCCGCGACGCCGACGGCAACGACGTGTTCATCGCGCTGTCGGTCGGTACCGCGCTGTTCATCGCGCTGTGTTACCCCTACGGCGCGCTGTCGGACCGGGTCGGCCGCAAACCCGTGCTGCTGGCCTGGGCGGCGGCGACGGCGGTGCTCGTCGTCCCGCTGTCGTTCCTGGTCCGCGACGACCTGTTCTCGTTGATCATCGTGTTCTGCGTGGGGCTGGGGCTGTACGCGGCGATGGCCTCGCTGGCGCCGGCGATCATGAGCGAGCTGTTCCCGACGGAGCTGCGGGCCACCGGCATCGGCGCCTGGTACAACCTCACCGTCGCGACCTTCGGCGGCACCGCGCCGCTGGTCATCACCGCGCTGTCCAACCGCGACATGCCGATGGTCTTCTTCTGGTACGTCGCGGGTGGCGCGGTGGTCGCCTTCCTCGCCATCCTCACGCTGCGCGAGACCAAGGGCACCGAGCTGCGCTGAGGCGGCGTCTGAGGTCCCCTCAGACGGCGGCGGCCGGGCAGGACTGCCCGGCCGCCCGATGCCCGTGCCCGGGCCTCAGGCCGAGCGTGGTCGTCGTCCACTCCCGGACGACGACGCGAGGAGACGGCCGTGTATACGCACTACCCCAACCCCGGACTCGAGGCGGAGCTGGCCTACCGGCGCGAGGTGCTGCAGCAGCTCGGGCGCGGCACCCGCACCCGGCGCACGTGGCGGTCACGGCGCTCGCGCTGACGGAGGACCCGCGTGCCCCCCGTCGCTCGCGGCGGGACCCTGCACGGGGGCCGATCGCGCCCACCGGTCGCCGTGCCGGCGTCGACCACCGTGTCGGCGCCCCGTGCCACGATCGGCGGCGTGCCGCGGTGGGACGAGCGACCCCTGGTGGGCCGGGACGGTGAGCTCGCCACCCTGGTGGCCGCCGTCGACCGGGCCGCGGCCGGCCGCGGGGCGGCGGTGCTCGTGGCCGGTGACGCCGGCGTCGGCAAGTCGCGGCTGCTCGACGAGCTCGCCGTCCGCGCCGCCGGCCGCGGGTTGCGGGTGCTCACCGGCCACTGCGTCGACCTCGGGGACGTCGGCCTGCCCTACCTGCCCTTCGTCGACCTGCTGCGCCCGGTGGCCGCCGAGCTCGGCGACGGCGCGGCGGGCCTGTTCACCGCCCGGGCGCGGGCCGCGGGGGAGCCCGAGGTCCCCGACCTGGGCAGCCCCGTGGCGGCGCTGCGCCCGCCCGTCGACGACGGCCGGCTGCAGCTGTTCGAGGCCGTCGCCGCCGCCCTGACCGGCCTGGCCGCCGAGCGGCCGCTGCTGGTGGTGCTGGAGGACCTGCACTGGGCCGACCGGTCCAGCCGCGACCTGCTGCGCTACCTGCTCGCCCGGCTGGCCGACGAGCCGGTCGCCGTCGTGGCCTCCTACCGCTCCGACGACCTGCACCGGCGGCACCCGCTGCGCCCGCTGCTGGCCGAGCTGGTGCGGCTGCCCGGCGTCGAACGGCTCGACCTGGGCCCGTTGCCCGACGCCGCGGTGGAGGAGCTGGTCCGGGGCCTGGCCGGCGCCGTGCCCGACCGGACGGTGGAGGACGTCGTGGCCCGCGCCGAGGGCAACGCGTTCTACGCCGAGGAGCTGCTCGCCGCGGGGCTGGCCGGGGAGACGCTGCCACTCGCCCTCACCGACGTGCTGCTGGCCCGGGTCGAGCAGCTCGGGCCGGCCGCGCAGCAGGTGCTGCGGGTGGCGGCGGTGGCCGGGCGGCGGGTGCGCCACGAGCTGGTCGCGGCCGTCGGCGGGCTCTCCCCGGCCGACCTGGAGCGGGCACTGGCCGAGGCGGTGCACTCGCACCTGCTCGTCGTCTCGCCCGACGGCGCCTACCGGTTCCGCCACGCGCTGCTGCGGGAGGCGGTGCTGGCCGACCTGCTCCCCGGGGAGCGGGTGCGGCTGCACGCCGCCGTCGCCGCGCACCTGGCCGCCGTCCCGGGTGCCGGCACGGCCGCCGAGCGGGCCCACCACCTGCAGGAGAGCAACGACCTCGCCGGCGCGCTGACCGCCTCGCTGGAGGCCGCCGACGAGGCCGGCCGGGTGGGCGCGCCCGCCGAGCAGCTGCAGCACCTGGAGCGCGCCCTGGCGCTGTGGCCGGCGGTGCCCGACGCCGCCGGGCGGGCCGGCCGGTCGCAGCCGGTGCTGCTGCTCGACACCGCGGCCGCCGCCCGCCGCGGCGGTGAGCTGCACCGGGCGGTGGCGCTGCTGCGGGCGGCGCAGGACGTGCTCGGCCCCGACGGGGAGCGGGAGCTGCGTGCCCGGGTGCACTACACGCTCGCCCAGGCGCTGGCCCGCGTCGAGGACCAGGACTCCGCGCTGCGGGAGACCACCGCGGCGATGGCCCTGGTGCCGGCGCAGCCGCCGTCGCCGGTGCGCACCTGGGCGGCGGCCACGCACGCCCGCGCCTGCTTCGAGGTGGGCCGGCGGGAGGAGGCCGCGGCCGCCGCCGAGGAGGCGCTGGCCGCCGCCGACGCGCTCGGCCTGGACAGCGCGTGGGCCGACGTCGCGGTCTCGCTGGCCCGCTCCCGCGGGGGCGAGGGCCTGGCGGCGCGGCTGGAGGAGGCGCTGGCCCGCGCCCGCCGGGCGGGCGACCCCGACGTGGAGATGCGGGTGCTGTTCAACCTGGCGATCGTCGCCTACGAGGACGGCGCGGCCGAGGAGACGCTGCGCTGGAGCGACGCCGGCCTGGCGCGGGCCCGGGAGCTCGGCGTCGAGTGGTCGTTCTACGCCGCGGAGCTGCGCCACCTCGGCGTCCTCTCGCGGTACGTGCTCGGCGACTGGGACGGCAGCCTCGCCCTGGCCGACCAGCTGGCCCGGGTGCCGGAGATGGCCGCGCACGTGCGGGCCGCGGGCCTGCTGGTGCAGGTCGGCCGCGGCGACCCGGCCGCGGCGGCCCGCACCGCGTGGGCGCGCGGGCTGGTGCGGCGGCTGGGTGCGCACGCGCTGCTGCTGGTGTCCGCGGCCGGGGCGGAGCTCGAGCTGGCCGCGTGGGCCCCCGACCCGGCGGCCGCGCTCACCACCGCCCGGACCGCCGCCGCGCGGCTCGAGGAGCTGTGGGGCGCCGAGCGGATCGTCGTCGTCCGGCTGGCCGTGACCGCCCTGGCGCCGGTGGCCGACGCCGCCGCCTCGGCGCGGCTGACCGGCGACGCGGCCGCCGAGCGCGAGTGGGTCGCCGGCGGCGGGGAGCTGGTGGCGCTGGCCCGGGCCGCGGTCGCCGACCACGAGCGGGTGGTGGGGGAGTACGGCGTCGAGGCGGCGGCCTGGCTCGCCCGGCTGGCGGCGGAGACCGCGCGGCTGGCCGGCCGGGCCATGCCGGAGCTGTGGTCGGCGGCGGTCGCCGCGTTCGGCTACGGGCACGTCTACGAGCAGGCGCGCAGCCGGTGGCGGCTGGCCGAGGCGCTGGTGGCCGCCGGTGACCGGGAGGCTGCGGTCGGGCCGCTGCGGTCGGCGGCCGAGACGGCCCGCGCCCTGGGCGCGGCGCCGCTGCTGGCCGCGGTCACCGCGCTGGCCCGCCGGGCTCGGCTGGAGCTGCCCGGCGCCGGGCGGGTGGTCCCCGCGGAGGCGGTGTTCACCCCGCGCGAGACCGAGGTCCTCGCGCTGCTCGCGCGCGGCCGCACCAACCGGCAGATCGGCAGCGAGCTCTACATCAGCGAGAAGACCGCCAGCGTGCACGTGAGCAACATCCTGGCCAAGCTCGGCGCCGGCAGCCGCACCGAGGCCGTCGCCGTCGCCGCGACCAGGGGTCTGCTGCCCACCGGCTGAGCCCCGGTCAGTAGGTCTCGTCGGTCGTCCGCCGCACCGGCACGCCAGGAGCGTGCGGGTCGTACGCCTCGGTCCGGGTGACGCGGCGGCGCGGGCCCCACACGGCCACCTCGAGCACGATGCCCAGGGCGCCGGCGGCCATCAGGATCCAGCCGACCACCTGGAGGTCGATGCCACTGACGTCCAGGCGCAGCGCGAAGGTCAGGACGGCGCCCAGCGCGAGCAGGACGATGGCGGTTCCGAGACGCATGCCGGTCCCCTCCTCGCGGCGGGACCGCACCCCGGGCCGGTCCCGGGGTCGTCTCGCCGCGGCGCCCCGGTGCCCCGGCGCACCGGCGGCGAACCCGCTGGGACCCCGGGACGACCCGAACGGGTGTCGCGGCTCCGACTGCGTGCAGGTCCGCGGACGTGCACGCAGTCAGAGCATGGTGCGGAGGCGCTCGCGGCGGGCGCGCAGGACGTCGACCGACGCCGACGCCGACGGCGGGCCGGGCACGTGCTGGCGCAGCTGCGTGTGCACCACGGCGTGCGGCGTGGAGGTCTTCGCCGACACCCGGCTCACCAGGCGGTTGATCTCCCGGCGCAGCTCGGCGGCGTCGCGCCAGGAGCGGCCGGCGTCGTCCTCGTCGGGGTGGTCCTCGACGACGGGCAGCTCGCCGGTGTCCTCGTCGTGCACCCGCTGGGCGATCCGCAGCCGCAGCTCGTCGTCCCGCCGGGCCAGCAGCGACGCCGTCTGCTCGGCGGTGAGCAGGCCGGGGATGCCGAGGAAGTCCTCGTCCTCGGCCGCGACCGCGACCGCGCCGTCGGAGCCGGTGTGCGCCGTCCCGCCGTGCAGCACGTGCGCGAAGCGGGCGTCGGCCTCCAGCGCCTCCCACTGCTTGAGGCCCACCGGCTCGCGCTCCTCCGGCGGCAGCGGGTCGAGGTCGAGCGCCTCGGGGTCGGCCGCCTTGGGCGGCGGCATGACGTGGTTGCGCTCCTTCTCCAGCGACGCGGCCAGCCCGAGGAGCGGCCGGACGGCGGGCAGGAACACGGTGGCGGTCTCGTGCGTCGCCCGGGAGCGGACGACGCGGCCGACGGCCTGGGCGAAGAACAGCGGCGTCCGGTAGGAGGTCATCCACGCGAGGACGGCGGCCCGCGGGACGTCGACGCCCTCGGAGATCATCCGCACGCAGACGGCGATCCGCGCCGACCCGGTGGCGAAGCGCTCGATCTTCTTCGACGCCTTGGGGTCGTCGGAGAGGATCAGCTCGGGCGCCTTGCCGGTCACCCGGCGCACGATCTTGGCGTAGGCGCGGGCGTCGTCCTGGTCGCTGGCGAGGACCAGCCCCGCGGCGTCGGGCATGCCGCCGTGCTCGCGCAGGTGGGTGATCCGGTCGTCCATCGCGGCGATGACGTGCGGCACCCACTGGCCCTTGGGGTCGAGCGCGGTGCGCCAGGCGGCCATCTCCACCGACCGGGTGCCGGCCTCCGACAGCGAGGCGGCGACCACCTCGCCGGCGGAGTTCCGCCAGCGCGAGGTGCCGGTGTAGGCGGCGAACACGACCGGGCGGACGACGCTGTCGGCCAGCGCCTCCTTGTAGCCGTAGGTGTAGTCGGCGCGGCTGACCAGCCCGGCGCCGGCCTCCCCGGCGTCACCCTCGAAGCCGTCCTCCTCGTAGCGCACGAAGGGGATCCGCTCGTCGGGCTTGGTGCGGAACGGCGTCCCGGTCAGGCACAGCCGGCGCGCGGCGAAGCCGTAGGCCTCCTCGATGGCCTCGCCCCACGACAGGCCGTCGCCGGCGTGGTGGACCTCGTCGAGGATGACCAGCGTCTTGACGGCGGTGGCGCGGGCGGCGTGCAGCATCGGCTTGCCGGCCACCTGCGCGTACGTGGTCACGTAGCCCTGGGTGCCGGCGCGCACCGGACCCACGGCGTTGGTCAGCCCGGGGTCGAGCACGATGCCCACCCGGTCGGCGGCGTCGGCCCACTGCAGCCGCAGGTGGTCGGTGGGGCAGACCACGACCACGCGGGCGACCTCGCGCCGCTGCAGCAGCCGGGCGGCCAGCGTGAGGGCGAAGGTCGTCTTGCCCGCGCCCGGGGTGGCGGTGACCAGGAAGTCCTTGGGCGCCTGCTCCTCGTACCTGTCGAGCGCGGCCTGCTGCCACACCCGGAGCGGTCGGCTGGTCGTCTGCGGGGCGACCGCCCCGGCCCGTGCTGCGCTCGCCATCTCGGGGTCCATCCTGCCCGCGGCGGCCGGGACACGCCCAACCGGCCACCTCCCGCGCGCCTCGCGGCCGGCGTCGTATACGGAGGCACCTGCGCCCGCCTGACCTGCGGAGACATCGCGGACGTGACTCGCCTCACAGGACGTCCGGACCGGTCCGTCCCGCCTCCTGGACCCCACCCGTCCCCTCGCGGCTGGACCTGCGGCCGGTCAGCCCCCGCCCCTGAGCAGGCGCAGGTGCGGGCCGGTCGGCTCGTCCTCGCGGAGGTCGGGGACCTCGGGCAGCCGCGCCGCCCGGCGGACCCGGTTCTCCGGGACGTCGAGCACGCGGGCCAGGTGCGCGGCCATGCGCGGGCTGATGAACGCCCGGCCGGGGCTGCGGGTCAGCCGGTCGAGGACCTCGGGGGCGACCGCGCCCCGGGCGCGCAGCGCGGCCTCGTGCACGGTCAGCCCCAGCTCCCACAGCCGGCGCCGGACGAGGTCCTGCAGGTCCTTCGAGTCCACCTCCCGACGATAGGCCGGACAGCGGTCCCGGGGCAGCCCAGGCGGCCCCGGGACCGGTCAGGCCTCGTCACCCGACGGTGGCCGGCCGCCGGCGGGCGAGGAGCGCCGCCGCCACCGCGGCCACCAGCACGACGGCCAGCACGGCGGGGAGCACGGGCTGCCCGCCGGAGAGCAGCTCGTCGACCACGTCACCCTCGCCGCTGCTGGCGTTCCAGGTCGCGTGCAGGACCGCGACGGCCAGCACGCTCCCGGCCGTCAGCCGCAGGAACAGGCCCACCACCAGCCGGACCAGCACGGCGGCCAGCAGGAGGTAGGCGACCGCGCCGAGCAGCCCGGACGCCGTCACGTCGGTCGCGAGCAGCATCGGCAGGTGGATGCCCCCGAACGCGAGCGCGGTGAGCGCGGCAGCGACCACCAGCCCGTGCCGGTGCTCGAGGCGGGTCTGCACGAACCCCGCCCACACCGTCTCCTCCCACAGGTTGATGACGACGACCGCGACGACGAGGTCGACGACGGCGCCGCCCAGCAGCGAGGGCAGGTCCGCGGCCGTGACCGACCGGCCGAGGGCCGCCCCCACGGCGAGGGTGGTCACCGGTAGGGCGAGCAGGACCGCGACCCACTGACCCACGCCGAAGCGCCACCGGAACACGCGGGCGAGCAGCGCGCGCACCCCGGCCCGCCCGTCGGCGGCCGCGGTCACCCAGAGCACCGTCGGGAGCATCACCAGCAGGGTCAGCGCGAGGACGAAGGGCTCCATGGGCAGCGGGCCGCCCGGGACGATGCCGTGGAAGGCGAGGGCCGGCACCGCGAGCAGCGCCCAGCCCAGCGGCAGGGTGACGGCGAGGAGCGCGGTCAGCGGGCGCCGCGCGGCCCGGGCGCGCAGCCCGCGCGTCCCGGCTGCGGCGCGGGGCGGTGGCGGAGCCGGGGTGTGCTCGATGGCGGACATGTCAGGACCTGCCTTCGTCGCGGGCGGGGAGGGGCCGGTCCGGCAGCGGCCGGACCGGGTGGACGCCGGCCGGCCCGAGGGCGGCGGTGTCGCGGGCCAGGACCACCGCGGTCCCGTCCGCGGCCTCCACCAGGCACAGGCAGCGCCGGTCGGCCGGGACGTGCCAGCCACCGCACCACCGGATCGGCGTCCCGGTGGCCGCCAGGCGGCGGACGGCGAGGCGGAGGGCGGCGGACATGCCCTCCTCGTCCCCGCCGTCGGGCGAGCTGCCGCGGAGCTCCACCAGGAACAGCCCCCGCTCCCGTGCGGGGGCCGGGTGGCCCGGCGGGCGACCTGCGTCCACGCGGCCACCGTGTCCCGCTGGGCTCCCCGGCACATCGGGAGGACTCCGGAGGGAGGTACGGATCCGGGCCGGGGACCGGACTGAGTCGCTACGGTCGGGCGGCATGGCGAGGCCGGGCGCCCGGGACGGGCTCCTCCGGCTGCCGGCCGAGCGCAGCTCCTTCGTGGGTCGCCGGGCCGAGCTGGCGGAGGTCCGCCGGCTGCTGTCCGCCTCCCGGCTGGGCACGCTGGTGGGGCCCGGCGGCGTCGGCAAGACGCGGCTGGCCGTGCGCGCCGCCGCGGACCTGCGGCGCTCCTTCCCCGACGGCGCGACCCTCGCCGACCTCACCCCGGTCTCGGACCCCTCGTCGGTCGTCGAGCGGGCCGCGGCCGCGCTGGACGTGCGCGACGTCTCGGGCTCGTGGCTGCCCGCCCGCGTCGCCGAGGTCGTCGGGGACCGGCAGGTGCTGCTCGTCCTCGACAACTGCGAGCACGTCCGCGACGCCGCCGCCGTCCTCGTCGACACCCTCCTGGCGTCCTGCCCGCGGCTGTCCGTGCTCGCCACCAGCCGGGTCCCGCTGGACGTCGACGGCGAGGCGCTGCTGGCGGTGCCACCGCTGCCCGTCCCCCCTGCCGGGGGCCCGTCCACCCCGGACGACGCGGTGCAGCTGCTCGTCCAGCGGGCCACTGCGGCGGTGCCCGGGCTGGCGCTCACCCCGGCCGACGCCGAGGTGCTCGCCGACGTCTGCCGGCGGCTGGACGGGCTGCCGCTGGCCGTCGAGCTCGCCGCCGTCCGGCTGCGCACGCTGACCCCCGCCGAGCTGGCCGCCCGCCTCGACGACCGCTTCGTGCTGCTCGCCCGCTCGGGGACGGCGGGCGCCGAGCGGCACCGCACGCTGCGGGCGACCGTGCAGTGGAGCGCGGACCTGCTCGCCCCCGCCGAGCGGGTCCTCTGGCGCCGGGCGTCGGTCTTCGCCGCCGGGTTCGACCTGGCCGCCGCGGAGGCGGTCTGCGCCGACGGGGCACTGCCGGCACCCGCGGTGCTCGCCGCACTCGACCGCCTCGCCGAGGCCTCGCTGCTGGAGGGCACCCGCGTCGGTGACGGGCGGCGGTTCCGCATGCTGGAGACGGTGCGTGCCTACGGCCGGGAGCTGCTCGCGGGGTCCGGCGAGGAGGCCGCCGTGCGGCGGCGGCACCGCGACTGGTGCGCCGGCGTGGTCTCCGCGGCCGCGGCCGGCTTCACGGGGCCGGCGCAGGTCGCCGCCCTCGACGCCGTCGACGCCGTCCACGCGGAGGTGGGGGAGGCGCTGCAGTGGGGGCTCGGCGTGCCCGGCGAGGCGGAGCGCGGGCTCGCCCTCGCGGCCGACCTGTGGCTGTACTGGGCGGCCCGGGGCCACCTCGGGGAGGGGCGCCGGTACCTGGCCGCGCTGCTCGCGGCCTGCCCGCAGCCGATCCCCGTCCGCGCGCGCGGCCTGCTGGCGGCCGGCTACGTCGAGCTCACGGCCACGGACGCCGACGCCGCCGTCCCGCTGCTCGAGCAGGCGCGGGACCTGGGCGCGGTCACCGGGCCGGCGCTCGTCCCGGCCCTGGCCACCCAGTTCCTCGGGCAGGCCGCGCTGTTCCGCGGTGACCTCGCGGCCGCCGACCGGCTCCTGCGCGAGGCGGCCACCGTCCTGGCGTCGACCGCCCCCGGCCACGAGGCCTTCTGCTGGGCCGACGTGGGGGTGACGGCGTTCCTGGCGGGGGACCTGACCGCGGCCGCCGAGGCGTTCGAGCGCGGTCTCGCGCTGGGCACCGACCCCTGGACGCGCTCGCACGCGCTCTGGGGCCTGGGCCTCGTCCGGCTGGCGGCCGGCGAGCCGGCGGAGGCCGCGGCGCTGGAGCACGCGGCGCTGCAGCTCATGCGGGAGGTGGACGACCGCAGCGGGACGGCGCTGTGCGTCGAGGCGCTGGCCTGGGTGGCCGCCGCGGAGCGGGACTGGGAGCGGGCGGCACGGCTGGCCGGTGCAGCGGAGGGGGTCTGGCGCTCCGTCCCGGCGGCCCTGCCCGCGCCGCTGTCCGGACGGCGCGAGGAGTGCGCGAGGGCGGCCGGGCAGGCGCTGGGGGAACGGCGGCGGGCAGCCCTGCACCGCGAGGGGGCGGCCCTGTCCCGGGCGGCGGCGGTCGCGCTGGCCCTCGGGGTCCGCTCGCCGGTGCCCGCGCCGCGCTCCGAGGCCGACCGGCTGACGCCCAGGCAGCGGGAGGTGGCCGAGCTGGTGGCGCAGGGGATGACCGACCGGGAGATCGCCTCGCGGCTGGTCATCTCGCCACGCACCGCCGAGTCGCACGTCGAGCAGATCCTGGCGCGGCTCGGGTTCCGCTCACGGGCGGAGATCGCCGCCTGGACGGCCGGACGGGGCTCGGCTGGGCAGTGATCTCCGAGGGCGTTGCCCCTGCTCAGCGATCGTTTCGAACCTGTGATCGAGTGCGTGGACGACGTGGTGACCGCTGCGGTGCCCCCGGCGCCGCCGGTGGCGCTGTCGTCCGGTCCCTCGGGTGCGGTGCAGGCCGCCGACTGCGGGACCGCCCGGCAGACCGCGCTGCGCGCCGGGCGGTGGCGGCGTTCGCCGCGTCCCGGCCCGTCTCGGCCGACCGGCCGCAGGGGGTGCCCGTGCGATGTCCGCGCCGCCACCTGCCGACGAGACCGCCTGGCAGCACACCCCGCCCGGCACCGCCGCCGACACGCTCACCGGCCTGCACGCCGCCACCGGCGAGGCCCGCGCGGCGCTGGCCGCCCTCCTCCAGCGCACCACCGGTGGCGGGCTCACCGACCGGCCCCGCCTCGCCCACGTCGACGCCCTCACCGGCGCCCTGCTCGCCCTCACCGACTTGCCCGAGCTGCGCCGCACCGACCGCACCGGCACCGGCCTGGGCACACCGGCGGCCACCGACGGCTACCGGCCGGCCGCCGCACTGGACCGCCACGTCCGCGCCCGCGACCGGCGCTGCCGCTTCCCCGGCTGCCGCCGCCGCGTGCCCCGCGGCGGCGAACTCGACCACGTCGTCCCCTACCCCGGCCGGGTGCACCGGCGCGGGCGACCTGGCCGGCTCCTGCACCCGCCACCACCGCGGCAGACACCAGGCCTCCGGCGGGCGCCACGAACTGACACCCGACGGCACCCTCACGGTCACCACGCCCACCGGGCTGACCGTCGTCACCGAACCCCCGCCCTACTGAGGGCGGGGCGGGGCCGCCGCGTCAGTGGGTGAGCTTGAGCCCGATGACGCAGCCGATGATGCCGAGCAGCAGGAAGATGCGCACCGCCGACACCGGCTCGTCGCCGGACCACATGGCGTAACCCGCGGTCAGCGCGGCTCCGATGCCCACCCACACCGCGTACGCGGTGCCCACCGGCAGGCTGCGCATGGCGTAGGCGAGCCCGAGCATGCTGGCGACGATCGCGACCAGGAACACCACCGTCGGCGTCACCCGCGAGAAGCCCTCGGTGCGGCCGAGGGCGGTCGCCCACACGGCCTCGAGGACGCCGGAGAGCACGAGCACGATCCAGGACACGAGGACTCCCGAGGTCGCCGTCTTGTCGCTGTCCGGGTACGGCGCCGCTCGTCCGGGGGCCCCACCGCGGGGCCCGCCTCCACCGTCGCACACCGGCACCCGCCGGGGTGGTGAGACGGCCCACGCGGCTGGTCCTGGCGGCGACGCCGGGCGAGCACGAGGGGGTGACCGCCGTCAGGTGAGAACACCGCCGCTCGGCCGCCGGCGACCCACCACACGAGGTGGTCAGCCGCGACGACATCCGGATCACCGCCGGACAGGTCACCGTCGGACGGCAGACACGGCTCGCGGTCGGGCGCCGACCACGCGACCGCGCGGGTGGACCGCCAGACCGTGCCGTCGGGGGTCCTGAACAGCAGGGCGCCGTGGCCCTCGGTCACGGAGACTCGGACCTGCTGCCACGGCCGCTGGCTGAGCAGCCGGTCCGTGCGCCACACCCCCGCGAGGGTCCAGACCGCCAGGACCGGGGAGAACAGGACGCCGACGAACGCGAGCACCGCCGGCCACGTGGTCCCCGGCGGGTCGTAGGCCACGTCGTCGACCGTCACGCGCGAGGGATCCGCGGGGTCGTACCAGACCACGACGGCGTCCCCCGGGACGTACGAGTCGGCGTACGCACCCAGGTCGACGTGCCGCACCAGGTCCTCGCCCGCGACGGCGAACCCGACCGAGGCGCCGCCCCGGCTGGTCGCCGTGTCCGGGTCGACCCGGAGCAGGGTCCCCTCGGCCCGCGCCCCGGCCAGCCGGAGCTCGCCGTCGGCCCTCGCCATCACGCCCAGCAGGCCCATGAAGACGACGGCGCAGACGACCCCGAGCGCCGTCAGCGCCCACACGCCCCGGAACGCGCGCCGGAGGGCCGTCGCCGTCCGGTCGAAGGACCGGGCTGGCGCCGTCGACGCACCCGGCGCCGCCCCGAGGGGGACACCCGGCGACGAGGACGGCCCGGCGGACCGCTGCCGTGCCCGGTGGCGCGCCACCACCAGGAGCCGGAGCCCGCCGACGGCCACCAACGGCCCGGCGACGACGGCCGAGTCGACGGCGAACCCGGCCGGCGTCGTCACGGCGGCCCCGGGGGCCGTCCAGTCGACGAGGACGCGCAGCGGGCTGCCAGGTGGCTCGCCGGAGCAGTCCGACCCGACGCGGTGCACCCGCCCGGTGGGGTCGGACCACGAGACCGTGCACGACCCGTCACCGTGGACGCGCTCCACCGTCGCCGTGGTGAGGCGGCTCGACGACACCTCGAACAGGACCAGCGCGAGCCAGCACCCCGTCAGCACGAGACAGCCGATCGCCCACCAGGTCCGGCCGGGCGGCCGGGGCGGGGGAGCGGTCGGCAGCGGCACGGTCAGGACATCGGCGCGGGTGCGCCGGTCCTGGAGCCGTGCGGCGTCTCAGTCGGCGGGCTCGTCGACCCAGTCGGGACCGTTGACCTCGCCCGGCCCGGCCAGGTCGGCGGCGTCGACGATCGTGTACGCGTAGCCCTGCTCGGCGAGGAAGCGCTGCCGGTGGGCGGCGTACTCGGCGTCGAGGGTGTCGCGACTGACCACCGTGTAGAAGTGCGCCTTCCGGCCGTCGGCCTTGGGCCGCAGCACCCGGCCCAGCCGCTGTGCCTCCTCCTGCCGTGAGCCGAACGTCCCCGACACCTGGACGGCGACCGCGGCCTCGGGCAGGTCGATGGAGAAGTTGGCCACCTTGGAGACGACCAGCGTGTCGACCTCGCCGCGCCGGAAGGCGTCGAAGAGCTTCTCCCGCTCGCGGTTGGTGGTCGAGCCCTGGATGACCGGGGCGTCCAGTGCGCGCCCGAGCTCCTCGAGCTGGTCGAGGTAGGCGCCGATCACCAGCTTCTGCTCGCCGGGGTGCCGCTCGAGCACCCGCCGGATGACCGGCAGCTTCGACGTCGCCGTCGCCGCGATCCGGTAGCGCTCCTCGGGCTCGGCGACCGCGTAGGTCATCCGCTCCTCGTCGTCGAGGGACACCCGCACCTCGGTGCACTCCGCCGGCGCGATGTAGCCCTGCGACTCGATGTCCTTCCACGGGGCGTCGTAGCGCTTGGGCCCGATGAGGGAGAAGACGTCGTCCTCCCGGCCGTCCTCGCGCACCAGCGTCGCGGTCAGGCCCAGGCGGCGGCGCGACTGCAGGTCGGCGGTGAGCCGGAAGATCGGCGCGGGCAGCAGGTGCACCTCGTCGTAGACGATCAGGCCCCAGTCCTGCGCGTCGAACAGGTCCAGGTGGCGGTACTCGCCCTTCCGGCGCGTGGTCATCACCTGGTAGGTCGCGATGGTGACCGGGCGGATCTCCTTGCGCTCGCCCGAGTACTCGCCGATCTCCTCCTCGGTCAGCGACGTGCGCGCGATCAGCTCGCGCTTCCACTGCCGCCCCGAGACGGTGTTGGTCACCAGGATCAGCGTGGTCGCCCTGGCCTCGGCCATCGCCGCGGCGCCGACCAGCGTCTTGCCCGCCCCGCACGGCAGGACGACGACACCCGAGCCGCCCGCCCAGAAGCCGTCGACGGCCTCCTGCTGGTAGTCGCGCAGGTGCCAGCCGTCCTGCGCCAGCTCGATCGGGTGCGCCTGCCCGTCGACGTAGCCGGCGAGGTCCTCGGCCGGCCAGCCCACCTTGAGCAGCGCCTGCTTGAGCCGGCCGCGCTCGGAGGGGTGGACGACGACGGTGTCGGGGTCGATGCGCGCGCCCAGCATCGGCGCCACCCGCTTGGAGCGGACGACCTCCTCGAGCACCGCGCGGTCGGTGCTGGCGAGGGTCAGCCCGTGCACCGGGTGGTTGACCAGCGTGAGCCGGCCGAAGCGGTCCATGGTGTCGGCGACGTCGACGAGCAGCGCGTGCGGCACCGGGTAGCGCGAGTAGCGCACCAGCGCGTCCACGACCTGCTCGGCGTCGTGCCCGGCGGCGCGGGCGTTCCACAGCGCCAGCGGGGTCACCCGGTAGGTGTGCACGTGCTCGGGCGAGCGCTCCAGCTCGGCGAACGGCGCGATGGCCGCCCGGCAGTCCCGCGCCTGCGGGTGGTCGACCTCGAGCAGCAGGGTCTTGTCCGACTGGACGATGAGGGGTCCGTCGTTCACGGGGATGGTGTCTCTCTCCGTCGCTGGGAGGCGGTCGCTGGGGACCACGGGGGCGCACGGGGGCACCCGGTCCGCTGAAGGTAACGCCGGGCGGGGACAGGTCCTTCCGCCCCGGCGGGACTGCCGGGCGCCGGGCGGCTCGGCACCATGGCGTGGTGACCGACGACGAGCGCGAGCGGCTCGCCGAGGGGTACCGGGCGTTCGGCGCGGAGTCCGCTCCCGAGTCGCCGCGCTACTCGGCGCTGGCGGCCGCGGTGGCAGGCGACCGGGACGTCCTCGACTTCCTCCTCGGCCTCCCGCCGGGCAAGCGGCACCCGACGCTGCTCCTCGCCGCCCTCCGGTTCCTCGGCGGCGTCCCGGCCGACGGGGCCGAGCTGCGGGACCGGGTGGCCTCCGACGCCGTCCGGCTGCGCGACACCGTGCTCACCCGCGCGACGCAGACCAACGAGCCCGCACGCTGCGCCGCGCTGCTGCCCGCCCTCGCCGCGATCGACGGCCCGCTCGCCCTCGTCGAGGTGGGGGCCTCGGCCGGGTTGTGCCTCTACCCCGACCGCTACGGCTACGAGTACGACGGCCGCCCCGTCGGGCCGCCCGGGCCGGTGCGGCTCCGGTGCACCACCGGCGGCGCGGTGCCGGTGCCGGTCACCCCGCCCGAGGTGGTGGCGCGCATCGGCGTCGACCTGCAGCCGCTCGACGTCACCGACCCCGACGACCTCGCCTGGCTGCGCGCCCTGGTCTGGCCCGGTCCGGTCGAGGCCGAGCGGCTGCAGCGGCTCGACGCCGCCGCGGCGATCGCCGCGCGCGAGCCGCCGACCCTGCTGGCCGGTGACCTGCTCGACCGGCTGCCCGACGCCCTGGCGCTGGTCCCCGACGGTGCGACCCCGGTCGTCCTGCACACCGCGGTGCTGCCCTACGTGGAGGAGACCCGTCGCGCGGCCTTCGTCGACCGGGTGCGCAGCCTGCCGGTGCGCTGGGTCGCGCAGGAGGGGGCCGGCATGGTGCCCGGCACGGGCGAGCCGCACCCGGGTGGGTGGGGGCCGCACTTCGTGCTGTCCCTCGACGGCGTCCCCCTGGCGCACACCGCGCCCCACGGCGGCCGGGTGGACTGGCTCGGCTGACGCCGACCGCCGTCCCCGGGCTCAGCCGGCGGCGTCCTCCTCGTCGACCAGCGCGACCGAGGTGATCCGGTGCACCGCGAACGTGCGGTTCTCCTGGCGGCGCTCGTCCCGACCCTGCAGGAACCCGCCGGCCAGCGACACCGGTTGCACGACGCGCTGGCTGCCGCTGCCCTGGGCGTCGACGTAGCCCAGCCACACCGGGGTGCCCTCGCGGATGGCGCGGGACAGCAGCTCCAGCGTGCCCGCGGTGGTCACCCCGGGCACCTGGCGCACCGGCGCGGCCGGGCGGGCGGCCAGCGCCGCGTCACCGGCGCGGATCTCGCGGACCGTCGCCTCGGCCTCGGCGGGGGTGAGCGGCCGCCCGGCCGGCGAGGGCGGCGGGCCGGGACGCCGGCCGGCGGCGCGGGGCCGCGCCGGCGGGCGGGTGAGCACCGTCCCGCCGGGCGACTCGCCGGCCGGGGCGTACCCCGCGGACCGCAGCACGGTGAGCACCTCGTCGGCACCCAGCCCGCTGACCAGCACCCCCGGCGCCAGGCGGCGCAGCTCCGCCGACGCCGTCCGCCGGTCGCCGAGCACCTGGGCCAGCAGGCCGTGGTCGTCGGAGCGGACGTAGCTCTCGATCGAGCCCACCCGCAGCCGGCCGTGCTGGCGGGCGACGTCGGCGACGAGGTAGTCCAGCGCCTGCGGCACCGGCGTCCGCGAGGCGCGGGAGAACAGGTCGTGCAGGTCGGTGGCCGACCAGCCGGCGTCCAGGGCACGGCGCACCGAGGACTCCGACACCCGGAACACCGTCGCCCCGCCCGAGGACTCGACGTCGGCGACCACCGAGAGCGTGTCGGCCAGGCCGGCCACCAGCGGCCCGGGCGCCACCAGCGTCAGGTCGGGCTGGGCGAGCACGTGGTCGACCGGCTCGGGCAGCAGCCCGGTCATCCCGTCGGCCGCGCCCTCCTCGCCCCGGGTGAGCAGCCCGCGCCCGCCCGAGGACAGCACCCCGCCGACCAGGACGCCGATCCGCGCGGCCTCGGCCAGCATGTCGGGCACCGGCGCCAGCCGGTCGCCCCGCCGCGGCGTGCGCCAGCGCAGCAGGGTGACCAGCTCGTCGGGCGCCAGGCCGCGGCCGGGCGGGGCGTCGGCGAGCACGGCCAGCGCCGAGCGCCGGATCGCCGGGGCGGTGTGCCGCACCAGGTCGGGGGAGAGCGCGTTGACCGCCTTGCCCGCGACGTCGCGCTGACCCACCAGCGAGGGCAGCCGGGTGCTGTCCAGCCAGCCGGCGGCCAGCGCCGCCCACCGGTCGGGCAGCGGCT
Source organism: Geodermatophilus dictyosporus (assembly GCF_900115505.1). Lineage (GTDB taxonomy): Bacteria > Actinomycetota > Actinomycetes > Mycobacteriales > Geodermatophilaceae > Geodermatophilus > Geodermatophilus dictyosporus. The sequence goes on from NZ_FOWQ01000003.1 coordinate 470,332, forward strand.
GCTCGCGCCACAGGTCGTAGCCGCGGGTGGGCAGCCACTCGTCGCGGTGCGCGCCGCCGACGTCGAGCAGCCCGGCGGCGAGGGCCAGCTCCAGCAGCCAGCCGGCGTCGTCCTCGGACACCGACAGCGCCCTCGCCAGCCGCTTGCGGTCCCGGACGGCGACCCCGCCGCTGCGCAGCAGCCCGGCCGGCTCCTCCTCGAGCACCGCGAGCAGCTCGCCCACCCGGCCCACCGCCTCGAGTGCCGCGCCCGCGGCCTGCCGGTCGACGAGGGCCGGGTCGCGCTCGGCGACGGCGGGCTCGGGCCGCAGCCGCGGCGGGCCGTAGGGCAGGTCGCCGCGCAGCAGCAGCCCGATCTCGCGCGGCAGCTCCACGTTGAGCGCGTCGATGCGGGCCAGCAGCCCGGCCTGCAGCAGCCGCCGGGCGGGGGAGGCCGCGCCGCCGCCGGTCTCCGGGAGGTGGCCCACCGGCCGGTCGCCGGAGAGCCGCTCGAGCACCTCCCGCTCGGCCGGCGCGAGCGCACCGAGGGCGGCCGGCAGGTCGGCGGGCAGGGTCACCCGCAGGTCGGCGGCGCGGCGGCCCAGCCCGGCCGGGTGGCGGACGGCGCGGCGCACCTGGTCGGGGGCGTGCAGCACGTCCTCGCCCCACAGCAGCGCCCGGGTGGTCAGCCGCTCGACCGCCGCGTCGAGGACGTCGTCGGGCAGGCCCGGCAGCTCGCCGGCGAGGTCGCCGACCTCGACGCCGTCGGCGGGGGAGAGCAGGACGACGTCGAGCACCTGCAGGGTGGCCGCGTCGAGCTCGTCGAGCGCCCGGTCGACCGACACCGGCACCGCCAGCCGCCCGGCCAGCGCGACGACGTCCGAGGGCGCGGGCCGGGCCACGTCGGGGCGCGCCGCGAGCAGCGCCGCGAGCTGGGCGTCGCTGCGGGTGCGCAGCCACGCGGCCAGCGTGGCGGGGCGGTCGGCAGGCATCCGGCCAACGCTACGTCGCCCCCGGCCCGCGCGCCGCCGCCGTCCCCGCACGGCCTGCCAGCATGGAGTCGTGCACCCGGCCGCCGACGACCCGCACACCCGGACCGCGCTCGAGGGCTACCGGGCCGGCGCGCTGCGGTGGCTGGCCGGCGGGCTCATCGCCGTCGTCCTCGCGGTCCTGCTCGGCGCGGTCGCCGTCAGCATCGCCGAGGACCGCGGCCGCCCGCTGCCGCTGGCCGGCATGGTCGTCGTCGTGCTGGTCGTCGGCGGGGTCGTCGCCGCGGTCGCGGGACTCGGCGCGCTGCTGCGGGCCCTGCGCTGGCACCGGGCGCTGACCGCCGTCCCGTGGCAGCGGGGCCTGCTGCGCATCGCCGGCCCGGCGATCGTCGCCTTCGAGCCCGAGGGCTACGACGAGTGGGACCCCGCCGACGAGCCGGTCCGGCTGCGCCTGGTGAGCACCTCGGTGTGGCGCACCCGCCAGGTGCAGGAGCTCGACGGCGGGGAGGTCCGCGCCGCGCCCGTCGGCCCGGGCCAGTGGGTGCTCACCGCCGAGGGCCTGCCCACCCTGTACGGCGCGCGCACCGCCCGCCGTCCCCGCTGACGCCGTGTCGCACGGGGCCTGGTGCGGGTAGGGCACCCGGCGCGGGAAGATGGCACCCGACGCGCACCCCGGGGTGCGCCCGAGCACGGAGGCGAGATGGCCAAGCGCAAGGAGAAGCACGCCCACCTGGTGGAGCCCACCTGGGGCCAGTCGGAGGACGCCGGGCCGCCGGTGACCGAGCTGCTCGGCGAGGTGGCCGGGCCGCTGTCGCCCTTCGGCGAGGACCACAGCTTCCCGCTGCCGGCCGACCGGATCCGCTACGCGCACCCGACGGACAAGCCCAACCGGGCCGGGGTGCAGCTCCCCGAGAACCGGCGCCGCTGAGCGCACCCCGCGCCGCCGTCCGGGGTCCGGGCGGCGGCGCGGGGACCCGGGACCGCTCAGCCGGGACCGCAGGGGACGACGAGCGCGCGGTGGTCCGACAGCGGCAGCCGCACGGCCTCCGCCTCGCCGGTGGCCACGACCTGGCCGCGTGCCAGCACGTGGTCGAGCTGCCGCGTGGGCTCGCCGGCCGGGAAGGTCGCCCCCGAGGCCAGCGACCGCAGCCCGCTGACCCGCTGCGCCTGCCGCGACTCCATGTTCAGGTCGCCGAGCACCAGCAGCGGCTCGCGGGTGCCGGCCAGCGAGCGCACGAGCCGGCGCAGCTGCACCGAGTTCCAGCCCGGCACGAACGACAGGTGCGTGCAGGCCACGGTGAACTGGCCGTCCGGGCCGTCGAGCACCGCGGCGACGGCGACCCGCGGCTCGTCGCCGACCAGCTTCGGCGCCCGGGCACCGCGGAACCACACCGGGACCCGCCCGCGCAGCGCCGGCAGCCGCACCACCCGCCACGACACCACCGGGTAGCGGGACAGCAGCGCGATGCCGTAGCTCGCCGAGCCCGGCTGCTCGTCACCGGTGGCCGCCATCCACGTGCCGCCGGGGGTGCCGGCCAGTGCGGCGACGAACTGGGAGTCGACCGCGCCCATGGCCTCGGCGGCCACCGCGGTGAGGTCGGCGTTCATCGACCGGGGCTGGTCGCGGTCGACCTCCTGCAGGGCCAGGACGTCGGCGTCCAGCGTCTTCACCGCGCCGGCCAGCCGGTCGACGTCGACCCGGTCGTCCTCCGGCGAGCGCCCGTGCAGGATGTTGAAGGTCGCGATGCGCACGACGAGTGCCATGCCCGGACGCGGGTAGCTGCACGCGCGTGCTGCCCGACGACCGCGACGAGATCCGCGACCTGCTCAAGCGCACCGCCGTGGCCCTCAAGGAGGGCGGTGTCCCGTTCGCGCTGTGCGGCGGGTACGCCGCCTGGGTGCGCGGGGCGCCCGAGCCCGACCACGACGCCGACTTCCTCGTCCCCGCCGCCGAGTCGGAGCGGGCGGTCAAGGTGCTGCACGACGCCGGGCTGACGGTCGAGGACCCCGCCGAGGACTGGCTGACCAAGGTCGTGCAGGGCAACTCGTTCGTCGACGTCCTGTGGCGCACCTGCGGCCACCCGGTGGAGAGCGACCTCATCGAGCGGGCCGAGGACAAGCCGGTGCTCTCGGTGCACATGCCCGTGCTCGCGGCCACCGACATCCTGACCACCAAGCTCATGGCCCTCGACGAGCACTACTGCGACTTCTCCCGGCTGCTGCCGGTGGCCCGGGCACTGCGCGAGCAGGTCGACTGGGACACCGTCCGGCGCGAGGTCGCCGGCAACGACTTCGCCGTCGTCTTCCTCGACCTGCTCGGCCGCCTCGGCATCGTCGGGCCGCCGGTCAGCGACTGACCACCACCACCACCGCGGCCGCCGCCGCGGTCGGCACGACGGCCCGGGTGGCCAGCGCGGCCGCGGCCGGTGCCGACGCCGGCGCCCGCGTCGGCGCGCGGGCCCGCCGCGGCGCCGGCACGCCGAGGACGGCCAGCGCGGCCAGCGCCGTCCCCAGGCCGGTCGCCACCAGCGCCGGGCCGACCGCCCCGCCGCCCCAGGGGACGCTGGGTCGCGGCAGGCAGGAGGCCACCGCCACCCCGCCGGCGACCAGCGCCAGGCCGGTGCGCAGCCACGCGAGCAGGGTGCGCTCGTCGGCGAGGGTGAACCGGTGGTCCGGGTGCGCGGGCGGGCCGGTCACCGCGGCCGCCCGCCGAGGAGCACCCGGCCGACGCCGCTGCGGCGGTGCGCGGCGTCGACGACGACGTTCTCCACCAGCGGGTACGGCTCGCCGACGTGCCCCAGGTTCGCCATCACCGCGAGGTCGGCGGTCCCCACCACCGCACCGGCGACCTCGGCGACCAGGACGACCCGCCCCGGTGTCGCCGTCAGCGCCGCCCACACCCGCCCGGCGGTGTCCCCGTCGCACGGCGGCAGCTCGGGGTGCAGCTGTGCGTGGAGGCCGACCAGGGCCGGCAGGTCGGCCTCGCGGGCCCGGCGCACGCGGACGCCGTCCGGGGAGGGGGCGGTGACCGGCCCGTCGCTCACGGGCCGATCTCCCGGAAAGCCCCCCGCCCGGACCACGGCGGTGACTAACCTGGGGCCCGACAGCGGCCGACGGCTGCCGCACCCGTCCCCCGGCCGAGCGCCGGGGCCGCCCACGGACGACGACTGAGGGATCAACGTGCCCACCGGCAAGGTCAAGTGGTTCAACCCCGAGAAGGGCTTCGGCTTCCTCTCGCGGGAGGACGGTCCCGACGTCTTCGTGCACAAGGACGCCCTGCCCTCGGGCACCACCGAGCTCAAGCCGGGCCAGCGGGTCGAGTTCGGCATCGTCGCCGGCCGCCGCGGCGACCAGGCACTGCAGGTCCGCGTGCTCGACCCGCTGCCCTCGGTGGCGGCCAAGGTCGCCGAGCGGCACCGCAAGAAGCCCGACGAGCTGGTCCCGATCATCGAGGACCTCATCAAGCTGCTCGACGACGTCTCGAACTCGCTGCGCCGCGGCCGGCACCCCGACCGCGCCGAGTCGCGCAAGGTCGCGGCGGTGCTGCGCGCGGTCGCCGGCGACCTGGAGGCCTGAGCCGGCGGGCTCAGCCGGCCGGGCTGGCGGGGGCCGACGTCGGGGTGGGCTCGGTGCCCAGGTCGCCGCCGGCCCGCAGGAAGCCGATCGGCCAGGAGCCGGTGAGCAGGCACTCGCCGTGCTGGTCCTCGACGACGACGAGGTAGAACGCGGTCGGGACGACGTCGGAGCTGTTGATGCCGTCGAACGTGGTCGTGCCCCGCTCGACGTCGACCTCACCGATCCGCTGCTCGAGGCGCTCGTCGTAGACCTGCACGCCCCAGCCGTTGCGCGCGACCTCCTCGGGCACGGTCAGCGCGATCGGGGTGTCGGGGGAGACCTCGACGACCGGCGGGGTGACCGAGTAGCGCTGCCCCTGGCCCTCGCCGCAGTACTGGGTGGGACGGGCGGTGACCTCCTGCGGCCCGGCGGTCACCGTCACCTCCGGCGGCTCGGCCGACGCCGCGTCCCCGCACCCGGTCAGGGCGGCCGTCAGCACCCCGGCCAGCAGCGCGCCGGCGGTCCTCGTCGTCCTCACGGGCGGCGGCCCTCCGGCACGGTGGGGGCCTCCGCGAAGGGGACGGCGTCGGGCACGGTCGGGGCGGCCGGGTCCACCGGCACCCAGGAGCGGCGGCGCGGGGTCCACAGCACCAGACCGACGGCGAGGACGAGCAGCGCCGCGGCGACGGTGAAGCCCAGCCAGCCGATCGGCGGCAGTGCGATGCCGACGGCGCCGCCGAGCACCCAGGCCAGCTGCAGCACCGTCTCCGAGCGCGCGAACGCCGAGGCGCGCAGGCTCTCGGGCACCTCGCGCTGGATGATCGCGTCGAGCGCGGACTTGCCCAGCGCGTTGGCGACCGCGGCGACGCCGGCCACCGCCGCCGCCGTCGCCAGGCCGAAGAAGACCGCCGCCAGCACGGTGACCGCCGCCGCGGCGCCGGCCGACCACACGACGACCCGGTCGGGGTCGGCGGCGTGCAGCCGGGAGCCGATGCCCGTGCCCAGCACGCTGCCGGCCCCGGCCGCCCCGGCGATCGCGCCGAGGGCGAGCGTCGCCTCCCACCCGGTGACGGTGGCCTGCACGAGGAACGCGGAGAAGATGGTGAGGAACCCGCCGAGCCCGCGCAGCGCCGCGTTCGCGCGCAGCGCGAGCACGACGTGCGGGTTGACCGGCCGGCGCCGGCGGCCGGCCCGGGGGAGCGGCCCGGTGCTGAGGACGTCGGCCGGCTGCTCTCCGGTGGGGACGTCGACGTGGCGGGGCAGCCGCACCGCGCACACCCCGGCGACGACGAAGACGGCGGCCGTGGCCCACAGCAGCCCGTGGAAGCCGGCCGCCCAGGCGACGCCGGCGCCGAGGCCGCCGAAGACCCCCGCGGTGACCAGGCCGAAGACCGACAGCCGGGCGTTGGCCGAGGTGAGCGACATCGCGCCGGGCAGCACCCGCGGGACCACCGCCGCCCGCAGCACGTTGTGCGACTTGGACAGCACCAGCACGCCGAGGGCCGCCGGGTAGAGCCAGAGGTCGTCGACGTGCGCGGCCATGACCAGCGCCAGGGCGGCGCGGCCGAACGACGCCGTCCCCAGTGCCCAGCGGCGCCCGCGCTGCAGCCGGTCGAGCAGCGGGCCGACGACCGGCGCCACCAGCGCGAACGGCGCCATGGTGACCAGCAGGTAGAGCGCCACATTGCCGCGCTGGGCGTCGGTGGTGGCGGCGAAGAAGAGGGTGCCGGCCAGCGAGACGGCGATCATCGCGTCGCCGGCCATGTGCAGGGCGTTGACCCACAGCAGGTGGGTGAGCCCGCTCTCGCCGGCGCCGTCGGCCCGGCTCGCGGCCCGGACCCGGGCGACCGTGGCGCCGGTCAGCTCGCGGGTGCGCGCGACGGCGACCCGGGTGACGGTCACCTTGCGCGGGGCGCTCGGAGGCAGCTGAGGGGGCGGTGCGGCGCTCATCGGCCGGGTGCCGGGCTGCGCCGGGTCGCCGGGCAGGTCGAGGGGGGTGGTGTCCGCGCGGTCGGGGGAGTCCGGGCCCGGCGGCACGGGGACGGGTCCCCGGCGCAGCGGTCCCCGGCGGGACCCGGGGGGACGCGAGGACGGCACGCCCCCATCGTGCCGCACCGGCCTGGGCGCGGGCGCCGCCCGCGGTCCCGGCCGCCGGGGGCATCGGCGACAATGGCCGCGTGCACCCCGACTCCCCCGACGGCGACGCGCTGCCCGCCGCGGTCGACCTGGCCCGCGCCGCGGCCGAGGAGACCGCGGGCGACCCCACCCTGGTCGGCGAGCACCTGGGCGCCACCGCCGAGCCGCTCGGCGGCGCCACCGCGGGCGTGCCGGCCGAGGCGCTGGGCCAGGTGCTCACCCACTCCTTCGCCAGCCGGCTGCCCGGCTACGTCGGCTGGCACTGGGCGGTCACCGTCGCCCACGTCCCCGGCTCCGGCGAGGTCACCGTCGACGAGGTCGTGCTGCTGCCCGGGGACGCCGCGCTGCTGGCCCCGGCCTGGGTGCCGTGGCACGAGCGGCTGCGGCCCGGTGACCTCTCCGTCGGCGACGTCCTGCCCGCCACCGAGGACGACCCGCGGCTGGTGCCCGCGTACACCACCGAGGACGACGCCGCGGCCGACCCGGAGGCGCAGGCGCTGGCCACCGAGCTGGGGGTGGGCCGCGAGCGGGTGATGTCCCGGGAGGGCCGCGCCGCCGCGGCCGCGCGCTGGCTGGCCGGCGACCACGGGCCGCGCTCGGCCATGGCCCGCCAGGCGCCCGGCCCGTGCGGCACCTGTGGCTTCTTCCTGCCGCTGGCCGGGTCGCTGCGGAGCCTGCTCGGCGCCTGCGGCAACGAGTACTCCCCGGCCGACGGCCGCGTCGTCGCCGTCGACTACGGCTGCGGGGCGCACAGCCAGGCCACCCTCGCCGCCGGGGAGCCGGCCGAGGTCGTGACCTCGGCCCGCTACGACACCGCGGACTTCGACGTCCTCTAGTCCCGCCGGCCGAGCTGGCCCTGCGCGCGCATGATGCCGAGCCCGACGAAGGGCAGGACGATGCCGGCGACGCAGGTCCAGGTCCACACCCGGTCCACCCGGTCGCCGAGCAGCAGCAGGACCACCAGCGCCAACACCCACAGCGCGGTGCCGGCCAGGACCACGCGCACGGTGTCGACCCGCAGCGGAGGCGGGGCCTGCTTGAGCGGGGCGGGCACGGGCCGACCCTAGGCGCACCCGTCGGGTGAACGGCACGGGGACGACACGCGGGTGTGGCACGCTGTCGCCGCTCGTCGCCCGGTTGCAGCAGTCCGCAGGAGCCCCCATGCCCGAGAAGTCCCGTCCCTCCGGCGGTGCGCGCGACGCCGCCCGCGCCGGCGACACGCCCGCCGACGTCGCCGCCGCGCCCGTCCCGCCGCGGCGCAGCGGGGGCCCGCAGGTCAGGCCGCGCAACGGCCTGGACCGCTACTTCTCGATCTCCGCCCGCCGCAGCACCGTCGGCCGCGAGGTGCGCGGTGGCTTCACCACCTTCTTCACGATGGCCTACATCGTGGTGCTCAACCCGATCATCCTGTCGGGCGCCGACATCACCGGGGCCACCCTGCCCTTCGCCGGCGTCGCGGCCGTCACCGCCCTGGTCGCCGGGGCGCTGACCGTCCTCATGGGCGTGGTGGGCCGCTACCCGTTCGCGCTGGCCACCGGGCTGGGCATCAACGCGATCGTCGCCGTCTTCGCGGCCACCCAGCTGTCCTGGCCGGAGATCATGGGCCTGGTGGTGCTCGAGGGGCTGCTGATCACCGTGCTGGTGCTCACCGGCTTCCGGCGCGCGGTGTTCGAGGCCATCCCCCCGCAGCTGAAGACGGCGATCGCAGTCGGCATCGGCTTCTTCCTCACGATCATCGGCCTGGTCGACGCCGGCTTCATCCGCCGGGCGGAGCAGGGCGTCGTCCCGATCACCTTCGGCGTCAACGGTCAGCTCGCCGGGTGGCCGATCCTCGTGTTCGTCATCGGCCTGCTGCTCATGAGCCTGCTGGTCGTGCGTCGCGTCAAGGGCGGCCTGCTCATCGGCATCGTGGTGACGACGGTCCTCGCGATCGTCATCGAGGCGATCGCGGACGTGGGGCCGACCTTCACCGACGACGGCGTGAACCCGCGCGGCTGGGCGCTGCAGGTGCCCACGCTGCCCGACCAGGTGGTCAGTGCCCCCGACCTGTCGATCATCGGGCAGGTCTCGCCGTTCGGCGGGTTCGAGCGGATCGGCGTGGTCGCCGCGCTGCTCATCGTCTTCTCGATCATGATCGCCGACTTCTTCGACACGGTCGGCACCGTCACCGCGGTCGGCGCCGAGGGCGAGCTGCTCGACGAGAAGCGCAACCTGCCCGGCTCGCAGCCGGTGCTGCTGGTCGACTCGCTGGCCGCGGCCGCCGGTGGCGCGGCCAGCGTCTCGTCGAACACGACCTACATCGAGTCGGCCTCGGGCGTGGCCGACGGCGCCCGCACCGGGCTGGCCAGCGTGGTCACCGGCGTGCTGTTCCTGCTGGCGATGTTCTTCACCCCGCTGGTGCAGATCGTCCCGTCGGAGGCCGCCGCGCCCGCGCTGGTCATCGTGGGCGCGCTGATGATCAGCCAGATCCGCACGCTGGAGTGGGACGACATGTCCCTGGTCATCCCGGCGTTCCTGACCATCGCGCTCATGCCGTTCACCTACTCGATCACCAACGGCATCGGCGCCGGCGTCGTCAGCTACGTCCTGCTGCGGACGGCGGTCGGCCGGGGTCGGGAGGTGCACCCGCTGATGTGGGTCATCGCGGCCGCCTTCGTCGTCTACTTCGCCCTGGAGCCCCTCCAGCAACTGTTCTGAGGACGGCTAACGGTCCGGGTACGCTTCCCGCCGTGACCCGGTCGACGCTGGACACCGCGGCGCTGGCACACGACCTCCGGCTGGCGGTCATGCGGTTCTCCCGGCGGCTGCGCAACCAGCGGGTCGACACCTCGGTCACCCTCACCCACCTCGCCGCGCTGTCCACGCTCAAGCGGCACGGCGCGATGAGCCCCGGCGAGCTGGCGGCGCACGAGCGGGTGCAGCCGCCGTCGATGACCCGCGTCGTCGTCGCGCTGGAGGGGATGGGCCTGGTCACCCGCAGCCCGCACCCGACCGACGGCCGACAGGTGGTCATCGAGCTGACCGCCGCGGCCGAGGACCTGCTCGCCGAGGAGGCGCGGGCGCGCGAGGCGTGGCTGTCCGGCCAGCTGCAGCGGCTCACGCCCGAGCAGCGGGCCACCCTGCGCGAGGCCGCGGAGATCATGGAGGAGCTCGCCGGTGGGTGACGGCCACGGCCGCTGAGACCACCCCCGCCGCGGCCGCGCCGGCGCCGGCGGACCGCGGGCCGTTCCGGTCGCTGCGGGTGCACAACTTCCGGCTCTACGCCTCGGCGAACCTGGTCAGCCTCACCGGCACCTGGGTGCAGCGCATCGGCCAGGACTGGCTGGTGCTGCAGCTCTCCGGCGACAGCGGCGTCGCGCTCGGCCTGACCACCGCGCTGCAGTTCGGCCCGACGCTGGTGCTCGGCATGTACGGCGGGGTGCTCGCCGACCGGTACGACAAGCGCCGCGTGCTGGTGGTCACCCAGGTCCTCATGGGGCTGCTGGCCGTGGTGCTCGGCGTCCTGGTGGCCACCGGCGGCGTCGCGCTGTGGCACGTGTTCCTCCTGGCCGCGGGGCTGGGCTCGGTGTCGGCGATCGACGCCCCCGTGCGGCAGGCGTTCGTCCCGGAGATGGTCGGCGGCGACCTGCTGCCCAACGCCGTCGGGCTGAACTCGACGATCTTCAACGGCGCCCGGCTGGTCGGGCCGGCGCTGGCCGGGCTGCTCATCGGGGCATCCGGCGGGGACACCGCGCCCGCCTTCTTCGTCAACGCCGGCAGCTTCGCCTTCACGATCGGCGCGCTGCTGCTCATGCGGCCCGGGGAGCTCGACCCCAGCACCCCGGTGGCCCGCGGGCGCGGCCAGCTGAGGGAGGGGCTGGCCTACACCTGGGCGCACCCCGACCTGGTGCTGGCGATGGTGCTGGCCTTCGTCATCGGCACCTTCGGTTTCAACTACCAGGTGACCATCGCGCTCATGGCCCGCGAGGTGTTCGACCTGGGCGCGGAGGCCTTCGGCCTGCTGTCGACGACGTTCGCGATCGGCTCGCTCACCGGCGCGTTCCTGTCCACCCGGCGCAGCGTCCGGCCGCGGCAGCGCTTCCTCGTCGGCTCGGCGGTGGTCTTCGGCCTGCTCACCGTCGCCTGCGGGCTGGCGCCCGGGTACGCCGCCTTCGCCGTCCTGCTGGTGCCCGCCGGCGCGGCCGCGCTGGTGTTCAGCGTGGCCAACAACAGCTTCGTGCAGCTGGGCACCGACCCGCAGGTGCGCGGGCGGGTGATGGCGCTCTACTTCACCTGCTTCATGGGCGGCACCCCGCTGGGCGCGCCGCTGATCGGCTGGGTGTCCGAGCACCTGGGCGCCCCGTGGGGGTTCATCCTCGGCGGGCTGGTCGTCGTGGTGGCCGCGCTCGCCGCCGGCCTGGTGCTGGCCCGCCGGCGGGGCCCCGCCCGGTCCTGACTCGGGGACCTGGCGGAGCGCGGCTCCCCGACGTACCGTCGCGGCCACCGTTCCCCATGGCTCGACGGAGCGCCATGACCGAGGCACTGCTGCACCTGCTCGCGATCACCGCCATGCTCGTCGGCAGTTTCGCCCTGATGGGGGTGGCCTTCCGGCTGTTCTCCGGCCAGCTGCAGATGGACCTGCGCGCCCGCCGCACGGCCCGGCGGCGGGCGCGCGGGCTGGACCGGCCGCCCGAGGCGGTCCACCGCCCCGTCGAGCAGGTCGCCGCCGACCTGCGCCGCCTGGCCCGCCAGCTCGACCGGGTCCCGGCCGGCTCCCCCGCGGTGCGCCGGCGCGGCTTCCAGGCCGCCTACGACGACGTGCTCACCGAGGCGGCCGGCCAGTTCGCCGTCCCGCACGCGCTGGCCGGCCTGCGGCCGGGCCCGGCGCGCGACGTCGAGCGGCTGCGGGTGGAGGCCGCGCTGGCCGACGTCGGCCTGGTGGTGCGCTGAGCGAGCCGGCGGCACTGCGGCTGTTCGTGTCGGTGGAGCCGCCCGGTGCGGCGCGCGCCGACCTCGCCGCGGCCCTGGCCCCGCTCCGGGACGCCCCCGGCGCGCCCCGCTGGGGCGACCCGGCCCGCTGGCACCTGACGCTGCTGTTCCTCGGTGCCGTCCCACCGGGACTGCTGCCCGACCTCACCGCGGCGGTGGGGGAGGCGGTCGCCCGGACGCCGCCGGCGGTGCTGCGGCTGGCCGGGGCCGGGCGGTTCGGCTCGCGGCGGCGTCCGCAGGTGTGCTGGGCCGGGCTCGACGGCGACGTCGCCGTCCTCACCGCGCTGGCCGGCCGGCTGGCCGCCGCCGCCCGGGCGCTGGGCCTGCCGGTGGAGGACCGGCCGTTCCGGGCGCACCTCACGCTGGGCCGCTGGCTGCCCCGCCGGCCGGCCGACGGCGACCTGCCCGACCGGCTGGCCGGCTACCGGGGCCCGCCGTGGCCGCTGCGCGAGGTGTCCCTCGTGCGCAGCTCCGCCGGCCGCCACGAGCCGCTCACCGTCTGGTCCCTCACGGGGTGAGTCGCGCCGAGGAGTGGGGGCCGGAGGCCTCCGCGACCGAGGAGCGGGACGGGCTCCGCGCAGGTCGGGGACCGCACGTGGCCGCTGTGCGATCCGGAGGATCGCGGTGTCATGGCTACCAGGCGTACTCCTCGGGCGCGGTGCGGTAGCCGGGGAAGACCTCGTCGAGCCGGTCGAGCTGCGCCTGCTCCAGCCGCACGTCCAGCGCCGCCAGCGACCCCTCGAACTGGGCGAGCGTGCGCGGGCCGACGATCGGCGCGGTCACGCCGTCCTGGTGCAGCAGCCAGGCCAGGGCGACGTCGGCCGGCGCCAGGCCCCAGTCGCGGCAGGCGTCCTCGTAGGCCTGCAGCGCCGGGCGGTGCTGCTCGATCCGCGCCCGGTTGCGGTCGGCGTGCCGGCGGTCGCCCTCCTGGTCGCCGAGGACGCCGGCGAGCAGGCCCTGCGCCAGCGGGCTCCACGGGATGACGCCGATGCCGTACCGCCGCGCCGCGGGCAGCACCTCGAGCTCCACGTGCCGGGTGAGCAGGTTGTAGTGCGACTGCTCGCTGACCAGGCCGAGGAACCCGCGGCGGGCGGCGGCCTCGTTGGCCGCGACCAGGTGCCAGGCGGCGTGGTTGGAGGACCCGACGTAGAGCACCTTGCCCTGTGCGACCAGCGTCTCGCAGGCCTGCCAGACCTCGTCCCAGGGCGTGGCGAGGTCGACGTGGTGGAACTGGTAGAGGTCGATCCAGTCGGTCTGCAGGCGGCGCAGCGACGCGTCGGCCGAGCGCACCAGGTTGCGGGCGGACAGGAACGTGTCGTTGGGCCAGTCGGACATGCCGCCGTAGACCTTGGTGGCCAGCACCGTGCGCTCGCGGCGCTCCCCGCCCTGGGCGAACCAGGTGCCGAGCACCTCCTCGGTGCGGCCCTTGCCGGCCTCGAAGCCGTAGACGTTGGCGGTGTCGAAGAAGTTGACGCCCGCCTCGTGCGCCCGGTCCATGACCGCGTGGGCGTCGGTCTCCTCGGTCTTCCAGCCGAAGTTCATGGTGCCGAGGCAGAGGCGGGAGACCGACAGGCCGCTGCGTCCGAGGTGTGTGTACTCCACGTCCAGCCACCCTGGCACCCTGGCCGCCGTGCCGCAGACCGGGACCGGGCCGTCCGCCTTCGACCGCGCCACCGCCGTCACCCGCACCGAGGGCGGCGGCCTGCGGGCCGACCTGGACCCGGGCTGGGACGTCGGCAACGGCGTCCTCAACGGCGGCTACCTGCTCGCCGTCGTCGCGCGGGCGGCGCTGGCCGACAGCCCCCACCCGCACCCGGTGGCGCTGGCGGCCAGCTACCTGCGGGCCACTCCCGGCGGGCCGGCCGGCCTGGCGGTCGCGGCGGGGCCAGCGGGGCGGACGCTGGCGCACTCCTCGGTCCTGCTCACCGGAGCGGCCGGCCCGACGCTGTCGGTCCAGGTGACGACGGCGACGCTGGGCAGCGACCCGGCCGACTACACGGTCAACCCGGCGCCGCAACTGCCCGCCCCCGACGAGTGCGTGGCCACCCGCACGTCCGAGGGCGGCCCGGCCGTCGGTCTGGCGCGGCAGCTCGACACCCGGCTGGACCCCGCGACCGCGGGCTGGGTGGCCGGCCGGCCGTCGGACCGGCGGCTGCTGCGGGCGTGGATCCGGCTGGCCGACGGCCGCGACCCCGACCCGCTCGCGCTGCTGCTGTTCGCCGACGCGCTGCCGCCCACCGCGTTCGCGGTCGGGAAGCCGGGGTGGGCGCCCACGGTGCAGCTGCAGGTGCTGGTGCGCGCGCTCCCGGCGCCGGGCTGGTGCGTGGTGGAGTCCCGCTCGACCGAGGTGACCGGCGGCTGGTCGGACGAGGAGTGCCGGATCTGGGACTCCGCCGGCCGGCTGGTCGCCCAGGGCCGGCAGCTGGCCCGGGTGGCCCGCTAGGCGCGCCGGCCCGGGAGGGCGACCTCGCCGGTGAGGTAGCGCTGCACGGTCGGGGCGAGCGCGGCGACCAGCTCCTCCGCGGGCGCCGACGCCAGCGGCTCCACCTCCAGCACGTAGCGCGTCATCACCACGCCGATCAGCTGCGAGGCGACCAGCGCACCGCGGGCCTCGGCCTCGGCCGGCGGCAGGTCGAGCGTGCCGACCACCCGCCGCAGCACCTGCGAGACGAGGAACTCGCGCAGCAGCCGCGCCGTCCACTCGTTGCCCACGGCCGAGCGGACCAGGGCCAGGCCGGCCGGGCGCGCCGGGCCGTCCCAGACCCGCAGCAGCATCCCGACGACGCTCTCGCCCAGCCGGTCCGGGCCGGCGGCGAGGACCTGCGGCAGCAGCTGCTCGGGGTCGACCGGGGCCTCGACCGCGGCCAGGAACAGCTTGTCCTTGCTGCCGAAGTAGTGGTGCACGAGCGCCGGGTCCACGCCCGCGGCGGTGGCGATCGCCCGGATCGTGGCCCCGTCGAACCCGCGCTCGGCGAACGCCGCGCGGGCGGCGGAGAGCACCGCCGCCCGCGTGCCGGGGTTGCCCGGGCGCCGTCCCGGCCGCCGTGCCGTCGTCAGCTGGTCCTCCTCCGCAGGGTCGCCGCCGCCAGCGCCAGGGCCAGCACGGCCGCGCCGGCCACCACGCCGACGTCGGTCCACATCGTGCCGGTCTCCGCCGCCGACCGCCCGACCTCCTGCAGGGCCTCCACGGCGTAGGTCAGCGGCAGCACGTCGCTGACCGCCTGCAGCCAGCCGGCCATCTGCTCGCGCGGCACCAGCAGCCCGCAGAGGAAGAACTGCGGGAGCACGACCACCGGCATGAACTGCACCGCCTGGAACTCGCTGCGGGCGAAGGCGCTGGCCAGCAGCCCCAGCGCCACCCCGAGGACGGCGTCGACGACGGCGATGAGCACGACCAGCCACAGCGAGCCGGCCACGTCGAGGTCGTAGAGGGTGGTCGCGACGGTCACCGTGACCACCGCCTGCACCGCGGCGGCCAGGCCGAACGCGGCGCCGTAGCCCAGCAGCAGGTCCAGCCGCGACAGCGGGGTGGTGAGCAGCCGCTCGAGCGTGCCCGAGGTGCGCTCCCGCAGCATCGCGATGCTGGTCACCAGGAACATCACCACGAACGGGAAGACGCCGAGCATCGTCAGCCCGACCCGGTCGAACACCCCGGGCTGACCGGGCGGGGCCGGGACGTCGCGCCAGAGCAGGTACAGCAGCCCCAGCAGCAGGCTGGGCAGCAGCACCATCATCGCGATGGTGCGGTGGTCGTGGCGCAGCTGCCGCAGCACCCGCCCGGTGGTGGCGGCGGTCAGCCGGGGGCTCAGGACGGCGGTCGCGGTGCTCACGCTCGGCTCACCTGCTCGCTCCCGCGGGACGCTCCGCTCCTCGCTCGTTCCTCCCTGCGATGCTCACGTCCCTGTCCGCTCGCGTCCACCTCCTGCTGTGCCCGCACCAGGCGGAGGAAGGACTCCTCGAGGTCGTCGGTGCCCGAGTCGGCCCGCAGCTGCGCGGGCGTGGAGTCGGCGAGCAGGCGGCCCTGGCGCAGCAGCAGCAGCCGGTCGCAGCGGCCGGCCTCGTCCATGACGTGGCTGGAGACGACCAGCGTGGTGCCGGCCGCGGCCAGTGCGTGGAACCGCTCCCAGAGCTCCACCCGCAGCACCGGGTCCAGTCCCACGGTCGGCTCGTCGAGGACGAGCAGCTCGGGCTCGCCCACCAGCGCGCAGGCGAGCGACGCCCGACCGCGCTGGCCGCCGGAGAGGTCGGCGACCAGCTGCCCGGCGGCGCCGGTCAGCCCGACGGCCTCGAGGGCGTCGTCGGCCGCCCGGGCTCCGCGGCCGTACAGCGCGGCGAAGTGGCGGGCGTTCTCCCGCACGGTCAGGTCGGGGTAGACGCTCGGCGCCTGGGTCACGTAGCCCACCCGCGAGCGGAGGCCGGGGCTGCCGGCCGGCTCGCCGAGCACGGTGACCGTGCCGGAGCGGACCTGCTGCACGCCCACCAGCGCGCGCATCAGCGTCGTCTTGCCGCTGCCGCTGGGGCCGAGCAGGCCGGTGACCCGGCCGGCCGGGACCGTGCAGGACAACCCGGGCAGCACCCGCCGGCGCCCGCGGTCGACGACCAGGTCGGTGACGGTGACGGCGTCGGTCATGGGGACCTCCTGGGAGAGAACTCAACGCCTGATGAACTCAACGCTAGACGAGTTGTCAACGGGGTCGTCGGACCCCGTCCCGGGAGAGGTCAGCCGTGGCGGCGGGCGACGGCGTCGGCGCCGGCGATGACGAGGAAGGGCACCGCCGCCCAGAGCGCCAGGACGACGACGGCGCGCAGCACCCCGCCGCCGGTGAAGTACACCGCGTCGCGCAGGCCCTGGACGGCCACGCCCGGGGGCAGGACCGAGGCCAGCGGCGCCGCCCACCCCGGCAGGTACTCCGCGGGGTCGCTCCCGGTGCTGGTCGCCGCGCCGAGGACGAGCAGCACCGCGGTGGCCGCGAAGGTGCCCACGCCGCCGAGCAGCCGCAGGGTCAGGGCCGCGAAGGCGCCGGACGCGAGCGCCAGCAGGGCCACCAGCCCGCCGACGGTCCAGGCCGTCCCCGGCACCGCGTCGAAGACCGCTCCGCTGAGCAGGGCCCCGGTGGCACCGGCCGCCACCGCGAACAGCCCGGAGCTGGCCAGGCGCAGCCGCAGCGCGAGCTGGGGCGCCACCTGGTAGCTGGTGATCCCGAAGAGGAAGCCGCCGAGGACGACGGCGAAGGCGGTGGAGTCCAGGGCCCGCCCGCGGGTGTCCTGCGCCGTCAGGGGGACCACGTCGGTGACGGCGAGCTGCTGCCCGGCCTGCTGGGCGACCGGGGTGAAGGCGAGGGTGAGCGTCTCGGTGACGCCCTGGCCGTGGGCGCCGGCGGTCAGCAGCTGCGGCGCGGGCCCGTCGAGCACGAGGGCGCCGCGGACCTCGTCGCGGCGCACCGCCTGCTCGGCCGCGGCGGCGTCCGGCAGCGCGACCAGGCGCAGGGCGCCGGGCTGGGCCTCCTCCACCTGGGCCCGCACCCGGTCGACCTGCTCGGCGGTGCCGGCCACGCCGACCGGCAGGTCGCGCGGCGTCGCGGTGGTGGAGATCGACAGCTGGACGACCAGGTGGAGGCAGCCGACCAGCACCGCCACGAGGGCCGGCAGGACGATGCCGCGCAGGCCCGCCTTCGCCGGAGACCCGGCGGAGCGCTCCTCCTCGGCCGCCTGGTCGGCCGGGCCCGGGGGCGGCGCGAGCCCGCCCGGCATCAGCGGCTCCCCAGCTCGGCGCCGAGCTCGGTGCCGAGCAGGTGGCCGGAGGTCCAGGCGCTCTCCACCTTCGACGGCGCCCGCCAGCCGTCGCCGCACGCGGCCACCCCGTCGACGCGGCCGAACGGCTCCTCCCGCGGGTCCGCCGGCCGGGCGAAGGTCCAGCGGTGCACGTGCGTCCAGGACGGCGCCGCGTCGATGCCGAGCACCCGCCGCACGGCCTCGGCGACCGCGGGGGCGGCGGCGTCGGGGTCGTCGAGGTGCGCCGCGGCCGTGTCCGACGTCGTGTGCGCCACCAGGACCGGCGCGCCGTCGCCGCGCCGGTCGCCGTCGTCGGCCACCCACTCGAGCACCGGGTCGTGCACGAAGGCGCCGTGCAGGTCGGCCGGCCAGCGCCGCTCGTCCCAGCCGAGGGCGACGGAGAGGCTCGGCCGCCACTCCCGCTCGCCGAGCAGCCGGCCGGCGAGGTCGGCGGGCAGCAGCCGCCGCGCCTGCGGGTCAGGCAGGGCCAGGACGACGGCGGGCGCGTCCTCGCCGTCCACCCGCGGGCCGGCCTCCACCCGGCGCACCGTCCGTTCCTGCGCGACGTCGAGGCCCTCGGCGAGGTCGGCCACCAGCGAGCGCAGCCCGCCGGGGGCGGCGTAGCGCACGGGCCCGCTGGTGGTGCGCTCGACGCCGCCGGACCCGGCGACGGCGAAGGTGTCGGTCCAGGGGCGGGCCAGGCCGCGGGACACCCAGTCGGCGACCACGGCGGCGAACGGGGAGCCGTCGGCGGCGGTCAGGTACGAGGCGCCGAGGTCGGTGACCCGGCCGGAGAGGGTGCGGGAGGCCATCCGCCCTCCGGGGCGGCGGCCGCGGTCGAGGACCTGCACGGGCGCGCCGGCCGCGGCGAGCGCCCGGGCGCAGGCCACGCCGGCGATGCCGGCCCCGACGACGACGGTTCTGTTGGGCACCACTGGATCCTGCGGGCAGGGCGGCACCGGCGCTCGGGGAGGATCGGCACGTGCCCGCCGTCCCCGTCCCGATCGACGACCCGGCCGACCCGCGGGTCGCCGACTTCCGCGACCTGCACGCCGGCGACCGGCCGGCGGGGCGGGAGCGGGGCACCGGCCCGGTGGTCGTCGAGGGCGTACCGGCGGTGCAGCGGTTGCTGGCCTCGCCCTACCGGGTGCGCGCGGTGCTCGGCGTCCCCGGGCGGCTGGCGCAGCTCGACCTGCCCGAGGGCGTGGCGGCCTACGAGATGGACAAGTGGGTGCTGTCGGAGCTCATCGGGTTCCGGCTCACCCGCGGGGTGCTCGCCTCCGCCGACCGCCGTGCACCGGCCGGCGTCGACGCGCTGCTGGCCGGCCCCGACCCGGCCGCGCCCCGGCGGCTGGCGGTGCTCGAGGCGCTCAACGACGCCGAGAACCTGGGCTCAATCGCCCGCTCGGCGGTGGCCCTCGGCGTCGACGGGCTGCTGCTCGACCCCCGCTGCGCCGACCCGCTGTACCGGCGGGCGGTGCGGGTGTCGATGGGCCACGTGCTCGCGCTGCCGTTCGCCGTCCTGGCCGACTGGCCCGGCGGGCTGGCGCGGCTGCACGACGCCGGCTACCTCACCGTCGCGCTCACCCCGGCCCCGGACGCCGTCGACCTCGCCGACGTCGACCCGCGCGCGCACCCGCGCACGGCGGTGCTGCTGGGCGCCGAGGGGCCGGGCCTCACCCCGGAGGCGCAGGCGGCGGCGCGGGTGCGCGCCCGGATCCCGATGCGGGCCGGCGTCGACTCGCTCGGGGTCGCCGCCGCCGCGGCGGTGGCCTTCGCGACCCTGCGCTAGTTGCGCAGCGACCAGCGGGCCAGGATCTCCCGGGCCTGCTCGGCCTGCGGGGGAGCGCACATGACCTCGTACCGGCTGGCGACGACCTGCGAGACGCTGGTGAAGTCGCGCTGCCCCCGGGTGGCCGCGTAGCCCATGGCGCCGAACAGCGCGCCGAAGAGCAGACCGATCAGCAGGCCGGTCAGGACCGAGCTGACCCAGCTCGTGCCGCTGGGCGCGAAGATGCCCAGCAGCAGGCCGACGAACAGACCCCACCAGGCGCCGCTGGCCGCGCCGGCGCCGATCGCCCGGCCCCAGGTCAGCCGGCCGGTCACCCGCTCGACCATCCGGAGGTCCGACCCGATGATCGTGACGTTCTCGACGGGGAACTTCTCGTCGGAGAGGTGGTCCACCGCGGCCTGCGCCTGCTGGTAGCTCTCGTAGGTCCCCACCTGGACGCCGCCCAGCGGCATCGACACCGACATCGACATGACTCGCTCCACTCCCGCGCGTGCGTGTGCTCGTGCGTTCGCAGGAGGGGTACCCGGGCGTCTCGGTGGGACACGTCCGGTCGGTCACACCGCGGCGGGGTCAGTGGTTGCGGCGCACCCCGAAGACGATGTCCTCCCACGCGGGGACGCGGGCGCGGGGGTCCTCGTCCTCGCCGTCGGTCTCCCCGGGGCGCAGCACGACGGTGTCGTGCTCGGAGACGTCCTCGTCGTCGGGGACGACGGCGCGCCGGGCGGCGGCCGGCTCGGCGGGCGGCCCGGCGGGTGGCACGGCCCGCTCGCCGGTCGGCGTCCGCTCGGGGGCGGCGCGGTCGGGCGCCGCGGCCCGGTCCGGGACGGCGGCGCTGCGGTGCAGCGGCAGGCCCGGGCGCTCGGCCGGCACGCCGGGGACCACCCGCACCAGCCGGGTGCCCTCGGCGAAGTCGCGGGTCGCCGCGTCGAGCGGGCTGACGGTGCGGGCCGGCAGGTCGTAGGCCCAGGAGGTGGTGCCCTCCTTGGCGCCGGCCCGCCAGGCGGCGCTGACCACCCAGGTGCCGTCGTCGGCCCGGGCGGCGTCCCAGCGGACGGCGTCGAGGTCGGCGCCGAGCAGCCGCAGCCGCTCGGCGAGGAACTGCTGCAGGGCGACGCCGGGCGTGCCCTCCGACAGCCGCACCCGGGCCTCGCGCGCCTGCTCGGCGATGCGCTGTCGCTCCTGCAGCACCGGGTGGGCGAAGCGCATGATCCGCTCGACCCGGGTGCCCGAGGCCGCGGCCACCTGCTCGGGCGTCTCGCCGGCGCGGATGCGCTGCTGGATGACCCGGGGCGACAGGGCGCTGTCGACCTCGATCTGGCCCAGCCGGCGGGCGTCCCCGCGGGCGGCCGCGCGCAGCCGGTCGTCGACCGGCAGCGCGAACCGCTCCTCCTCGCCGTCGGCGCCCTCGAGGGCGAGCAGCAGGCTCCGGCCGTCGTCGGACAGGCCCACGAGGCGCAGGGTGCGCACGGTGACCTCCTCGGACGGGGCTTGTCGACGGCGGGGCGGGACCGGCCCGGGGGACAGCGGGCCACGCGCGAGGCTATCCGCGCGCACGGGGGCCGCGCTGCACGTCGCGCGGCGTGGCGGCCCGGAAGGGGCGCGGCGGACGGCGCCGGGGGCCGGCCGGCCGTCGCGGCGGGCGCTCCTAGACTCGACGTCCATGCTGACCGGTCCCCGGGACGACGGCCTCGTCCGCGACGACACCCTCGATGACGTCGAGCCCAACGAGCGCTTCCTGCCCTCCCCGGTCGACGCGGGCCAGAAGCGCCTGCCCATCGACATGGACTACGTCCAGCGCGTGATGATGGAACTGCTCACCATCCCCAGCCCCTCGGGCCGCACCGACCACGTCATGCAGCTCATCGGCGGCGAGCTGCGCGACCTGGGCCTGGACTTCGAGGTGACCCGCCGCGGGGCGCTGATCGCCGAGCTGCCGAGCCGCTCGCCGGGTGCCGACCGCACCGTGGTCGTGCACGCCGACACGATCGGCTGCATGGTCAGCCAGCTCAAGGACAACGGCCGGCTGGCGATCGTCCCGGTCGGCACGCACAGCGCCCGCTTCGCCGAGGGCGCGCGGGTGACGATCTTCAGCGACGACGTCTCCGGCGACTACTGGCACACCGGCACGATCCTGCCGATCAAGGCCAGCGGGCACCGCTACGGCGACGAGGTCGACGAGCAGGGCGTGGGCTGGGACTTCGTGGAGGTCCGCGTCGACGAGGTGGTGCACAGCCGGGCCGACCTCGAGCGCCGCGGCATCCAGGTGGGCGACTTCGTCGCGATCGACGCCCAGCCGGTGATCACCGGCAGCGGGTTCGTCAACTCGCGGCACCTCGACGACAAGGCCGGGATCGCGGCCGCGCTGGGCGCGTTCAAGGCGATCGTCGACCACGGCGTCGAGGTGCCGGTGACCGCGCACCTGCTGGTCACCATCGCCGAGGAGGTGGGCCTGGGGGCCAGCCACGGCCTGGACGCCGACGTCGCCGAGCTCGTCTCGATCGACACCTCGGTGGTCGCGCCGGGCCAGGCGTCCTCCGAGCAGTGCGTCAACATCGCGATGCAGGACTCGACCGGGCCCTTCGACTACCACCTGACCCGGCACCTGATCGACCTGTGCCGGGTGCACGAGGTGCCGCACCGGCGCGACGTCTACAAGTACTACCGCTCCGACGCGGCGTCGGCGCTGGAGGCCGGGGCCAACACCCGCGCCGCGCTGATCGGCTTCGGCATCGACGGCAGCCACGGCAACGAGCGCACCCACCTCGACGGCATCCGCAGCACCGCGGAGCTGGTGGCGCTCTACCTGCAGACCGACCTCACGTTCCGCAGCTGGGACCGCCGTCCCACCGGCGACCTGAGCGACTTCCCGAGCACCGCCGTCCAGCCCGCCGACGGCGAGCAGGCCCGCTGAGGCGAGCGGGCCCGCTCGCTCACAGGCGCTCGACGACGAAGTCGATGCAGGCGGTCAGCGCGCTGACGTCGTCGGGGTCGACGGCGGGGAACATGCCCACCCGCAGCTGGTTGCGGCCGAGCTTGCGGTAGGGCTCGACGTCGACGACGCCGTTGGCCCGCAGCGTCTTCGCCAGCGTCGCCGCGTCGACCGACGGGTCGAAGTCGATCGTCCCGACGACGAGGCTGCGCTGGTCGGGGTCGGTCACGAACGGCGTCGCGTAGGAGGACTTCTCCGCCCAGCCGTAGAGCCGGTGCGCCGAGTCCTGGCTGCGCGCCACCGTGCCCGACAGACCGCCGAGGCCCAGCATCCAGCGGACCTGGTCGGCGAGCAGGAACAGCGTGGCGACGGCCGGGGTGTTGTAGGTCTGGTCCTTGGTGGAGTTGTCGATCGCGACCGACAGGTCGAAGAAGCCGGGGATCCACCGCCCGGCGGCCTTGATCTCGGCCACCCGCTCCAGCGCGGCCGGGCTCATCAGCGCGATCCACAGGCCGCCGTCGGCGGCGAAGGACTTCTGCGGGGCGAAGTAGTACGCGTCGGTCTGTGCGACGTCGACCGGCAGGCCGCCGGCGCCACTGGTGGCGTCGACGAGCACCAGCGCGTCGTCGTCGGCGTGTCGGGGGCGGACGACGGGTGCCATGACGCCGGTCGAGGTCTCGTTGTGCGCCCAGGCGTAGGCGTCGACGCCGCGCTCGCCCCTGGGCAGCGCCAGGGAGCCCGGCGCGGCGCCGGCCACGACCGGCTCCTCGAGGAAGGGCACCTCGGCCACCCCGGCGGCGAACTTGGCGGAGAACTCCCCGTAGGTGCCGTGCGCGCTGCGGCGCCGGATCAGGCCGAACGCCGCGGCGTCCCAGAAGGCGGTGCTGCCGCCGTTGCCCAGGACGACCTCGTAGCCCTCGGGCAGGTCGAACAGCTGGGTCAGCCCCTCGCGCACCTGCCGGACGAGCCCCTTGACCGGCGCCTGGCGGTGCGAGGTGCCCATGACCGCGGCGCCGTCGGAGGCCAGCGCCCGCAGCGCCTCGGGGCGCACCTTCGACGGGCCGCACCCGAACCGGCCGTCGGCGGGCAGGAGCTCGGCGGGGATCTGGATGGTCATGTGCGACGTGCCTCTCGGTGCGGGGTCGGACGGCGACGGCCCGGGTCCGCGGTCGCGGGCCCGGGCCGTCGTGCCGGCGGTTCAGGCGGGGCTGGGGGCAGCCTCGTTGATGGCCTTGACGGTGATGGTGTCGAAGCCGTCGACGTCCTCGGGCCTGCGCGCCTCGGGGCCGACGTAGCGGGCCGAGGGGCGCACGAGGCGGCCGGTCTGCTTCTGCTCCAGGATGTGCGCGCACCAGCCGGCGGTGCGGGCACAGGTGAACATCGAGGTGAACATGTGGCTGGGCACCTCGGCGAAGTCGAGCACGATCGCCGCCCAGAACTCGACGTTGGTCTCGATCGGCCGGTCCGGGCGCCGCTCGCGCAGCTCCTTCAGCGCGGCCTGCTCCAGGGCCAGTGCGGCCTCGAAGCGCGGTGCGCCGAGCTCCTGGGCGGCCTTGCGCAGCACGCGGGCGCGCGGGTCCTCGGCGCGGTAGACGCGGTGACCGAAGCCCATCAGCCGCTCGCCGCGGTCGAGCAGGTCCTTGACGTACTTCTCGGCGTTCTCGGCCTGCTCGACGCCGTCGAGCATGTGCAGCACCCGGGAGGGCGCGCCGCCGTGCAGCGGGCCCGACATGGCGCCGATGGCGCCCGACATCGCGGCGGCCACGTCAGCGCCGGTGGAGGCGATGACGCGGGCGGTGAACGTCGAGGCGTTCATGCCGTGCTCGGCCGCCGACGTCCAGTAGGCGTCGACGGCGGCGACGTGGCGGGGGTCGGGCTCGCCGCGCCAGCGGACCATGAAGCGCTCGACGATGGTCGCGGCCTCGTCGATGCGGCTCTGGGGCACCGCCGGGGTGCCGATGCCGCGCGCGGACTGGGCGACGTAGGACAGCGCCATGACCGCGGCGCGGGCC
This sequence comes from Geodermatophilus dictyosporus, assembly GCF_900115505.1. Lineage (GTDB taxonomy): Bacteria > Actinomycetota > Actinomycetes > Mycobacteriales > Geodermatophilaceae > Geodermatophilus > Geodermatophilus dictyosporus. The sequence continues at coordinate 494,463 of NZ_FOWQ01000003.1, forward strand.
AGCTGGTCGCGGGCCTCCTCGTCGCTGATGTCGAGCAGCGGGCGGTAGCCCCAGAACGGCGCCAGCATCGCCAGCGCGGCCTGCACGTCGACGCGGACGTCCCCGCTGTGCACCGGGATCGGGAACGGCTCGGCCGGGGGCAGGCCGGGGCCGAACTTGCCGTCGACCAGCAGCGCCCAGACGTTACCGAAGGTGATCTTGCCGACCAGGTCCTCGATGTCGACCCCGCGGTAGCGCAGCGCGCCGCCGTCCTTGTCGGGCTCGGCGATCGTGGTCTCGAAGGCGATGACGCCCTCGAGGCCGGGTACGAAGTCGTCGGCCATCTCGCATGCTCCTCTGCGCGCGATCCTCGTGCGCGCTCAGGCCACGGCGCACGACTGCAGGGCGAATCTAGGCCGTCCGCCCGCCCCGGTGACAGGCGGGGCAGCCTCCGGTGACACGGCCACCCGGACCCGCCCGGTGCCGCGGTGTCAGCATGGTCGGGTGCCCGACCTCTCCCGCATGCGCAGGGACTACGACCGACCGGGCCTGCGCGAGGAGGACCTCGCCCCGACCTGGCTCGAGCAGTTCGACCGCTGGTTCCGTGACGTCGTCGCCGCCGACCTGCCCGACCCCAACGCGGTCGTGGTCGCCACCGCCGACGCCGACGGCGCCCCCGACGCGCGCATCGTGCTGCTCAAGGGCTACGACGAGGCGGGCTTCGTCTTCGGCACCAGTTACGCCTCGACCAAGGGCGCGCAGCTGGCGGCCAACCCGCGGGCGGCGCTGGTCTTCCCGTGGCACGCGCTGCAGCGCCAGGTGCGGGTGACCGGCCGGGTCGAGCGCATCGGCGACGGCGCCTCCGACGGCCTGTGGGACCCCCGCCCGCGCGAGGCGCAGCTCGCCGCGGTCGCCTCGGTCCAGTCGACCGTCGTCGACTCCCGCGAGGAGCTGACCGACCGGGTGCGCCTCCTCGACGAGGGGACGACGACGGAGAAGGTGCCGCGGCCGCCGACCTGGGGCGGCTACCGGGTGGTGCCCGCCAGCGTCGAGTTCTGGCAGGGCGGCCCGGGCCGGCTGCACGACCGGCTGCGCTTCGTCCGCGACGACGAGGAGGGCGGCGGCTGGGTGCTGCAGCGGCTGGCCCCGTGAGGAGGGACCCCGCTGCCCGCCGCGGCTGGGCGATCGACACCAGCCCGCTGCGCAACCCGGGGTACCGGCGGCTGTTCTGGGGCCTGACGGCCACGATGATCGGCCAGCAGATGACGCTGGTCGCCGTCCCGTTCCAGGTCTACGCGCTCACCCGCGACTCGCTGCTGGTGGGCGTCACCTCCGTCGTCGCGCTGGTGCCCCTGGTGGTGTTCGGCCTGCTCGGCGGTGCCATCGCCGACGCCATGGACCGGCGCCGGCTGATGCTGGTCACCGGAGTCGGGTCGGCGGTCACCAGCGCGCTGCTGGCGCTGCAGGCGCTGCTGCCCGGGGGTGGGAACCTGGCGCTGCTGTGGCTGCTGACCGCCGCCGTCTCGGGGCTCACCGCGGTCAACCAGCCCGCCCGCAGCGCCGTCATCCCGGCGCTGGTGGGCACCGAGGGGGTGCCGGCGGCCAACGCGCTGGCCATGACCGTCCGGCAGGCCGGCGTCATCGTCGGGCCGCTGCTGGCCGGCGTGCTCATCGGCGCCGGCGACCTGTTCCTCGCCTACGCCGTCGACGCGGCAACCCTCGCCTTCGCCGCGTACGTGGTGCGCGGACTGCCGCCGCTGCCGCCGGGCGGGCGCACCGGGCCGCTGCGGCTCGGGGCGGCGCTGCGCGGGGTGGGGGAGGGCTTCGCCTTCCTGCGCACCCAGCCGGTGCTGCTGATGACCTTCGTCGTCGACGTCGTCGCGATGCTGTTCGCCTGGCCGCAGGCGGTGTTCCCCGAGCTGGCCGAGGGGCGGTACGCGGAGTCGGCGAACAGCCTGGGCTGGCTCTACGCCGGCATCTCGATCGGCGCGCTGCTCATGGGGCTGACCTCGGGGTGGGTGTCGCGGGTCGACCGGCAGGGGGCGGTCGTGCTGGCCGCCATCGTCGTCTGGGGGGTGGCGATCATCGGCTTCGGGCTGGCGCCGACCCTGTGGCTGGCCGTCGTCTGCCTGGCGGTGGCGGGGGCCGGCGACATGGTCAGCGCGGTGCTGCGCTCGTCGATGCTGCAGACGGCCGCGCCCGACGATATGCGCGGGCGGATGCAGGGGGTGTTCCTCGTCGTCGTCGCCGGGGGCCCGCGGCTGGGCGACCTGCGCGCCGGCGCGGTGGCCAGCGCCGCCGGCGTCAGCGCGGCGATGGTGTCCGGCGGCGTCGTGGTGGTGGTCGCGATGGGGGTCGTCGCGCTGGCCGTGCCGTCCTTCCTGCACTTCCGGGCGTCGCGCGCCCTCAGGTAGCCGGGGCGACGTGCAGGCCGACCGCCACGTTGCCCGTCGTCGCCCGGGAGTAGGGGCAGACGGTGTGCGTGCGCTCCATCAGCGCCCGCGCCTGCCCCTCGTCGAGCTGCGGCAGGTGGCCGGTGAGGTCGACGGCCAGGCCGAAGTCGCCGGACCCGCCGCGCAGGAAGTGCACCTGGGCGGTGACCGACGAGCCCTCCAGCGCCGACGGGGACAGGCCCAGGTGCTGGAGCGAGAAGCGCATCGCGCTGTGGAAGCAGGCCGCGTACCCGGCGGCGAACAGCTGCTCGGGGTTGGTGCCCGGACCGCCGTCGCCACCCATCTCGGCGGGGCGGGACAGCTGCAGGTCCAGCCGCCCGTCGGGACAGGCGACGTGCCCGGTGCGGGCGCCGGTGGCGGTGGCCTCGGCGGTGTAGAGACGGTCCACGGTCGTCCTCTCAGGCCAGGGCGCCGGCGACCACGCGCAGGTCGGCGACCAGCGCGTCGTAGGCCTTCGGGCGGTCCTCGTCGGGTACCCGCAGCACCGCCGAGGGGTGCGCGGTGGCGAGCATCCAGGTCTGCGCCGGCTCGTCCTCCTCGGCCTCGTCGACGCCGGCCTCGGCGCGGGCGACGCCCGGCGGCGTCCACGGCATCAGCTTCCCGCGCTCCTTGGTGATCCGGAACGACGGCGAGATGAGCGCCTTGGCCGCCGTCGCCCCCAGGCAGACGACCACCTCGGGCTTGAGCACCTCGAACTCCGCCTCCAGCCACGGCCGGCAGGCGCGGATGTGCTCGGCGCCCGGCGACTGGTGGATCCGCCGCTTGGGCGTCGGGGTGAAGCGGAAGTGCTTGACGGCGTTGGTCACGTACGCGTCGCGGCGCTCGATCCCCGCGTCGGCCAGCGCGCGGTCCAGCAGCCGGCCGGCCGGACCGACGAACGGCTCGCCCTTGCGGTCCTCCTGGTCGCCGGGCTGCTCGCCGACGAACACGATCCGCGCCGTCTCCGGCCCCTCGCCGAACACCGTCTGGGTGGCCGGCTCCCACAGCTCGCAGGCGCGGCAGCCGGCCGCGGCGGCGCGCAGCCCCTCGAGTCCCACGCCCGAGGGCGGGTCGGCGGGGGAGTTCTCCTGGCTCATGTCCCGATGACACCCCAGGTCGGCCGGGCGCGCGAGGCGGGACCCTCAGCGGACCGCGCGCAGCGCCGGGGAGGCGGGCGCCGCACCGGCCGCGACCGCCAGGACGGCGGCGCACGCGGCCAGCGCGGCCGGCGCCCCCGCCCGGCCGGCGAGGCCGCCGAGCAGCCCGGTGGCCGCCGGCAGCGGCAGGCTCTGCGCGAGCGCGACGGCGGCCTGGGCGCGCGACAGGTGGGTGGCCGGGCCGCGACCGAGCACCAGCGGGCCGACCGAGGCGGTGAACAGGCCCGTGCCCGGCCCGGGCCGGCGCCAGCGCCGCGGCCGCCAGCCCGAGCGACGCCCGCACCGCGTGGTCGGCCGCCACCACGCGCAGCACCGGGCCGGGATCCGGCTCCCGACCGCGGGCGCGGCGGTCACGGGGGCGGACCGTGGCGGCGGCCTCCGACCGTTCCCGGCCCGTTCCGGCTCGGTTCCGTTCCGCGAGGTGTCGGGACCGATAGCGTCGGCCGCGCACGGGGGACATCCGGACGGAGGAGCAGTGCTCGAGTTCGACGGGCTCCACAAGAGCTACGGCGACCACCACGTGCTGGAGGGAGTCGGCTTCACCGTCGCCCCCGGCTCGATGTTCGGCTTCTGCGGCGCGAACGGCGCCGGGAAGACGACGACCATGCGCATCGCGATGGGCCTGGCCCGCCCCGACTCCGGCGAGGTCCGCTGGCGCGGCCGGCCGCTGGACGAGGGGTCGCGCCGCCGGGTCGGCTACATGCCGGAGGAGCGCGGGCTCTACCCGAAGATGCGGGTGGGCGAGCAGCTGACCTACTTCGCCCGGCTGCACGGCCTGGACGCCGCGGCCGCCGCGCGCGCCGCCGAGGAGTGGGCCGGCCGGCTGGGCCTGGGCGAGCGCCGGCGCTCCCGGGTCGAGGAGCTGTCCCTGGGCAACCAGCAGCGGGTGCAGCTGGCCGCCGCGCTGGTCAGCCGCCCCGAGGTGCTCATCCTCGACGAGCCGTTCTCCGGCCTGGACCCCGTCGGCGTCGACGCGCTGGCCGAGGCGCTGCTCGAGCAGTGCCGCGCCGGGGTGCCGGTCGTCTTCTCCAGCCACCAGCTGGACCTCGTCGAGCGGCTGTGCGACGCCGTCGGCATCCTCGCCCGCGGCCGGATGGTGGCCAGCGGCACCGTCGAGGAGCTGCGCCGCCGCGAGGCCGGCCGCCTGCTGCGGGTGGTCGCGCCCGACGCCGCCCCCGGCTGGGCCGGCGCCGTCCCCGGCGTGCGGGTGGTGTCCGAGCGGGCCGGCGACACGGTGCTCGAGCTGGCCGAGGACACCGACGACCAGGTGGTGCTCGCCGCGGCGCTGCGCACCGGCCGGGTCACCCACTTCGCCTGGCGCGAGGCCACGCTCGTGGAGCTGTTCCGCGAGGCCGTCGCCGACCCGGCGCAGCGGACCGCCCGCGAGGAGGTGGCCGCGTGAGTGCTCCGGGCAGCCCGCTGGGCAGCGGTGCGCTGATCCGCCTGGTCGCCGCCCGGGAGGTCTCCACCCGGCTGCGTGACAAGACCTTCCTGATCAGCTCCGCGGTGATGCTGCTGATCATCCTCGGCGTCCTGGTCTTCCAGGTGGTCCTCGGCTCCGGCAGCGACGAGCGCCGCATCGGCGTGACCGGCGACTCCGCCGCGCTGGGGCCGGCGCTGGAGGCGCAGGGCGAGGTCCTCGGTCTCGACGTCACCGTGGTCGACGTGGCCGACGGCGCCGCCGCCCGCACCGCCGTCGAGACCGAGGACGTCGACGCCGCGGTGCTCGACGGCACCGGACCCGACCCCGAGCTCGTGGTCCGCGAGTCCGACTCGACGCTGGAGGCGCTGGTCTCCGGCGCGGTCTCGTCGGTGGCGCTGGGCCGGGTGCTGGCCGAGGCCGGCGTCGCCCCCGGCGACCTGCCGCAGGTGAGCGTCACGGCGCTGGACCAGACCTCGGCGGCCGACCAGCAGCGCACCGTCGTCGCCATCGTCGGCGTGGTGCTGCTCTACAGCCTGATCATCCTGTTCGGCCAGTTCGTCGCGCAGGGCGTGGTCGAGGAGAAGTCCAGCCGGGTGGTGGAGCTGCTGCTGGCGACCATGCGGCCCTGGCAGTTGCTCGCCGGCAAGATCCTCGGCCTCGGCGCGCTCGGCCTGGCGCAGATCGCGCTCATCGCGGTGATCGGGGTAGGCGGGGCGCTGGCCTTCGACGTCGTCGACGTCCCCGGCGACCTCGTCGGCACGGTCGGCTGGGTGCTGTTCTGGTACCTCCTCGGCTACGCCCTCTTCGCCTCGCTGTTCGCCGTGGCCGCCTCGCTGGTGAGCCGGCAGGAGGATCTCGCCAGCGTGCTCACCCCCGCGTCGCTGGTGCTCTTCGTCGGCTTCTTCGTCGCCATCCAGGCGGCGACGAACCCGTCGGGGACGCTGGCCGTGGTGACGTCGTTCGTGCCGGGGCTCTCGCCGATGGTCATGCCGGTGCGGCAGGCGGCCGGCGAGGTGGCGGCCTGGGAGGTGGGCCTCGCCGTCGTCCTCATGCTCGTGGCCATCGCCCTGGTGGTGCGGCTGGGCGGGCGGGTCTACTCCGGCGCGCTGCTGCGCACCAGCGGCAGGACGAAGATCAGGGAGGCGCTGCGGTCCGGCCGGGCCTGAGCGGGGGACACCCGCGCGGAGCAGCGCCGGACACGTTGGGGTGACCTCACCCCGACGGAGGGCGTGTGTGCAGGTCAGGGCCGACATCATCGGCGCCATGACGGAGGACCTGGACGCGCGCCTCTGGCGGCTGCAGGCCTCCGAGGACGCCGACGAGCTCATCGAGCTGGGCTGCGACCTGGCCGACGCCGGCCGGCAGACCGACGCGGAGTGGTGCTTCCGCCGGGCCGCCGCGCTCGGCGACGCCACCGGCTACTACGACCTGGGCAACAGCCTCGCCGCGCAGCAGCGCTGGTCCGAGGCCGCCGACGCCTACGGGGTCGCGGTGGCCGGCGGCGAGCCCGACGCCTGGCGCAACCTCGGGCTGGTGCTCGAGCAGCTCGGCGACCTGGCCGGGGCCATGGCCGCCTACCGGGGCGCCGCCGAGGTCGGCGACACCGAGGGCGGGCTGCAGCTGGCGTTCCTGCTGCGCGAGCAGGGGGAGCGGGAGGAGGCGCTGGCCGTCGCCGAGGAGCTGGCCGCCGCCGGGGACGACGAGGCCGACGCCGTGGCCGCCTGCTGGCGGTGGTGCGCCACGCTGGACCCGGCGCTGGAGCCGCGGCTGCGGGCCGGCGCCGGCCACTTCCCGGCCGCCCGCGCCGACCTCGCCGCGCTGCTGCTGGAGACCGGCCGCGAGGAGGAGGCCCGCGCGGTGCTCGAGCGCGGCGCCAAGCTGGGCGAGCAGGTGGCCTGGCTGCCGCTGGGCAACCTCTACCGCGAGCAGCTCGGCGACGACGAGGCCGCCGAGGAGGCCTACCGGGCCGGCATCCAGGCCGGCGACGTCTACTGCCACCACAACCTGGGCGTGCTCCTCGCCGACCGCGGTGACCTCGCCGGTGCCGCCGAGGAGTTCCAGCGCGGCGCGGAGGCCGGCGACCGGCTCGCCGCCGCCGCGCTGAAGCTGCTCCAGGAGAGCTAGCGGCGCTGCTCGATCCCGGTGAGCGGGCCGCGGTAGGGGTTGGCCGGCGGGCCGGAGACGCCTGGCCGCACGGTGAACAGCCGCCCCGCCTCGGGTTCGTCCGCCTCGCCGCGCGCGGTGCTGATCACCAGCAGGTCGCCGGCGAAGGCGCAGCTGGAGGTGTGCGCCACGCCCACCTCGACGACGGCGAGCAGCTCGCCCTCCGGTGACCAGCGGCGCACCTGCCCGCCACCCCACATCGCCGTCCAGAGGCAGCCCTCGTCGTCGACGGTGAGCCCGTCGGCGACGCCGTCGGGGCCGCCGGTCTCCAGCAGCACCCGTCCCTCGCCGAACGCCCCGCTGGCCGGGTCGTAGGCGGAGGCGTGCACCAGCCCGGGGCCGGAGTCGGCCAGGTAGACGGTGCGCTCGTCGGGCGACCAGCCGATGCCGTTGGAGACGGTCAGCCCGTCGAGCACGGTCGTCACGGTGCCGTCGGTGTCCAGCCGGTAGAGGGTGCCGGCGCCGGGGCGCTCGTCGAAGGCCATGGTCCCGGCGAAGAAGCGGCCCGCGCGGTCGCAGGCGCCGTCGTTCATCCGGGTGCCGCCGTCGGCCTCGCTGCCGCCCTCGCCGGCCAGGTCCACCAGCACGCGGGCGGTGCCGTCGGCGGCGAGGTGGGTGAACCCGCCGCCCGCGCCGGCCAGCCAGCCGCCGGCCGCCGCCGGGACGACGACACCCACGGTGTCGCCGGCCCGCGCCGCGCCGGTCTCGGTCAGCCGGTCGCCGTCGAGCGCGGCCCGCCGGACCAGGCCGGCGCCGATGTCCACCCACAGCAGCTCGGCGCGCTCGCCGTCCCAGGTCGGGCCCTCGCCGTGGCCGGCGGGCTCGGGGGCGGCGGGGGTGGCGCGCAGGGTCAGCACACGAGGGGCTGTGCCCGTGTCACCTGCGCGTCACACGAGCGGTCGATACTGCGGCCGTGTCCGAAGCCACCGTCGACGTCGCCGACCTGCGCCTGCCCGGCCGTGACCCCGAGCGGGACGGCCGTGCCGACGACGCCCCGCTGCGGGAGGACATCCGGCTGCTGGGCCGGGTGCTGGGCGAGGTGATCGCCGAGCAGAGCGGGGCCGACGTCCTGGAGCTGGTCGAGGCCACCCGCCTGCAGGCCTTCGCCGTCCGCCGGTCGGAGGCCGACCGCGCGGGGCTGGCCGCGCGGCTGGGCGACCTCGACGTGCGCGCGACCAACCACGTCATCCGCGCGTTCAGCCACTTCTCGCTGCTGGCCAACCTCGCCGAGGACCTGCACCACGAGCGCCGCCGCCGGCACCACCGCCGCGCCGGGTCCCCGCCCCAGCCGGGCAGCCTGGCGGCCGGCTTCGCGCAGCTCGACCGGGCCGGCCTCGACCCCGACGTCGTGGCCCGCGAGCTGGCCGGGGCGCTGGTCGTCCCGGTGGTGACCGCGCACCCGACCGAGGTGCGGCGCAGGACGATCTCGCAGGTGCAGCAGCAGGTGACCGACCTGATCCGCGAGCGCGACCGGTCGGCGCCGGGCGAGGTGGACGAGGCCGCCTGGGACGCCGCGCTGCACCGGTCGGTGCTCACGCTCTGGCAGACGGCGCTGCTGCGGCTGTCGCGGCTGCGGCTGGCCGACGAGATCGACGAGGCGCTGCGCTACTACGACCTGTCGCTGTTCCGGGTGGTGCCGGCGATCAACGCCGAGCTGCGCCGGTCGCTGCAGGAGCGCTGGCCCGGCAGCGGGCTGCCCACCGGGCCGGTGCTGCAGCCGGGCTCGTGGATCGGCGGCGACCGCGACGGCAACCCGTTCGTCACCGCCGACGCCGTCCGCCGGGCGAGCAGCCGGCAGGCCGAGACGGCACTGGGCCACCACCTCGCCGAGCTGACCGAGCTCTACCGCGAGCTGTCGATGTCCGACCGGCTGGTCACCCCGACGCCGCCGCTGCGGGCGCTGGCCGACGCCTCCCGCGACGACTCGCCCTTCCGCGCCGACGAGCCCTACCGCCGGGCGCTGCTGGGGGTGCACGCGCGGCTGGCGGCCACCGCCGGGCGGGTCCTCGGGCAGGTGCCGGGCACCCCGCCGCACGCCGCGCTCGAGCCCTACGACACCCCCGGCGAGCTGCTCGCCGACCTCGCCGTCGTCGACGCCTCGCTGCGCAGCCACGGCGCCGGCGCCCTCGCCGACGACCGGCTGGCCCGGCTGCGCGACGCCGTCGACGTCTTCGGGTTCCACCTCGCCGGGCTGGACGTGCGGCAGAACTCCGCCGTCCACGAGGAGGTCGTCGGCGAGCTGCTGGCCTGGGCGGGGGTGTGCGCCGACTACGCCGCTCTCGACGAGGCGGCCCGCGTCGAGCTGCTCGCCGGGGAGCTGCGGGTGCGCCGGCCGCTGGTCCGCCCGGGCGCGGAGCTGTCGGAGCTGGCCCGCGGGGAGCTCGACCTGCTGGCGGCCGCCGCCGGGCAGGTGGCGCTGCTCGGGCCGCGGGCGGTGCCGAACTACGTGATCAGCATGTGCGAGTCGGTGAGCGACGTCCTCGAGGTCGCCGTCCTGCTCAAGGAGGTCGGCCTGCTCGACCCGGACGGCGCGGACGGGCCGACCTGCCCGGTGGGCATCTCGCCGCTGTTCGAGACGATCGGCGACCTGCAGGCCGCGGGCGACACGATGACCGCCGTCCTGGCCCAGCCGGTCTACCGCGCGCTGGTGGCCGACCGCGGCGACCAGCAGGAGGTCATGCTCGGCTACTCCGACAGCAACAAGGACGGCGGCTACCTCGCGGCCAACTGGGCGCTGTACCGGGCCGAGCTCGCCCTGGTCGAGGTCGCGCGGCGGGAGGGCGTCCGGCTGCGGCTGTTCCACGGCCGCGGCGGCACGGTGGGCCGCGGCGGCGGGCCGAGCTACGAGGCCATCCGCGCCCAGCCGCCGGGCGCGGTGGCCGGCGCGCTGCGGATCACCGAGCAGGGCGAGGTGATCGCGGCCAAGTACGGCGAGCCCGACCTCGCCCGCCGCAACCTCGAGGCGCTGGTCGCGGCCACGCTGGAGGCCACGCTGCTCGACGTCGAGGGCCTCGGTGACGACGCCGAGGAGGCCTACGCGCTGCTCGACGACCTCGCCGGCCGGGCGCAGGCCGCCTACCGGGAGCTGGTGCACGAGACGCCGGGCTTCGTGGAGTGGTTCCGCGCCGCGACGCCGATCCGCGAGCTGGCCGAGCTCAACATCGGCAGCCGGCCGCCGTCGCGCAAGGCCGGCGACCGGATCGCCGACCTGCGCGCCATCCCGTGGGTGTTCAGCTGGTCGCAGGCGCGGATCATGCTGCCCGGCTGGTACGGCACCGGCGCGGCGCTGGAGTCGTGGATCGGCGACGACCCGGCCCGCCTGGCCCGGCTGCGCGAGCTGCACCGGCGCTGGCCGTTCCTGCGCACGGTGCTGTCGAACATGGGCATGGTGCTGGCCAAGACCGACCTCGACCTGGCCGCCCGCTACGCGGAGCTGGTGCCCGACCCGGAGCTGCGGGCGCGGGTGTTCGACCGGATCCGGGAGGAGCACGGGCGCACCTGCCGGGTGCTGCTGGCGGTGACCGGTGACGACCACCTGCTGGCCGACAACCCGTCGCTGGAACGGTCGATCCGCAACCGGTTCCCCTATCTCGAGCCGCTGCACCACCTGCAGGTGGAGATGCTGCGCCGCCGCCGGACCGGCGACGACGACGAGCTGGTGCGGCGCAACATCCAGCTGACGATCAACGGGATCGCGACGGCGCTCCGCAACTCGGGCTAGAGCTCCCGCACGGGGAGCCGGTTGCGCTCCACCCAGGCGGCCAGCCGGGCGCCGTCCCAGGGGCGGCGCCGGCGGGCGGCGGCGAGCAGCAGCCCGCGCGGGAGCTCGAGGGCGGCCAGCGCGATGCCGGCCGCGCCGGGCAGGTCGCGCTCGCGCAGGTGGGCCAGGACGGCCCGCGGGCGCCCGGCGAGCAACGCCGCCGTCCCGCGGACCGGACGCGGCGCGTGCTGCGGGACCAGCACCTGCACCGTGCGGGCGTAGTGCCACTCCCGCAGGAACACCCCGCGCGCGGTGCGGCCCTCCTTGCCGTGCCGGAACCGGACGTCGGGCACCCGCAGCAGCAGGTGCCCGGCGGCGCGCAGCCGGCGGGAGGCGTCGCGGTCCTCGTTGTAGAGGAAGTAGAGCGGGTCGAAGCCGCCGGCGGCCAGGAACTCCGCCCGCCGCACGAGCACCGCGGTGCCGCCGAGCTCCTCGGCCTCGAACGGCGGTCCGGGCGGGTCGTCGTCCTCCCCGGGGCCGTGCACGGCCGGGGCCGCCCACACCGCGCGCGGCTCGGCGTCGAGGACCTCGGCCAGCCGGCGCAGCATCCCGGGCGCGGGCTCGCCGTCGGAGTTGACCAGCAGCACGTAGCGGCCGGTGCAGGCGGACAGCGCCAGGTCCATGGCGCGGGCGAAGCCGAGGTTGCGCGGCGAGCGCAGCACCCGCTTCCCCGCGTCGGGGTGGCGGGCGGCCAGCTCGGCGCGGGCGGCGGCGGAGGTCACCGCCGCGGCGGCGTTCTCCACCAGCAGCGCGCAGCCGCGCCAGCCCGGCCCGGTGGTCGCCGCGAGCGCGGCGTGGTGGCGGGCCAGCAGGGCGGGCGGCTCGTGGTGGACGAGGAGGACGACGTCGACGTCGTCGAGGCCGGCGCGGGGTTGGGGCACCGCGGCGCCCTACCCCGGCCGGTGGCCTACCTTGCGGGGAGACGGCGGGGAGGCGGGGAACCGTGGGCGAGACGGGCACGATGCGGGTCGCCGCGTCCGGGGAGGACCTGCGGGCCGCCGTGGAGCTGCTCGGCGTGAGCCCGGCGGCGCTGGCGCCCGAGCTGCTCGACCCCGGCGCCCGGCTGCTGGTCGGCGGCGGCGCCGCGGCCCACCTGCGGCGGCGCTGGACCGACGAGGGCACCACCGAGGCGGTCGTGCTGCACCGCTCCACCCACGTCACCGGCCGGGACGGGCTGCTCGCCGCCGCCTCGGCCTGGGGCTGCTCGCAGGTGCGCGACGCCGGCACCGGACGCGTCCTCGAGGTGGCGCCGCCGCCGGCCGACGCGCCGCTGGCCGAGCGGTTCGCCCACCTCGCCGCGCTGGCCGCCACCCGGGTGGAGGTGGCCGTGGCGCTGGCCCGCGACAGCGGCCGCGACCGGCGCAAGGCCGACGGGAGCTGGTCGCTGGCCGCCGACGAGGCCGCGCACGCCGCAGCGGCCGAGTGCATGGCCCCGCTCGGGGTCACCGTGCTGTCGGAGGAGCGCGCCGACGCCGCCGTCGCCGACGACGAGCCGTGGGTGGTGCTCGACCCGCTCGACGGCACCGGCAACTTCCGCGCCGGCCTCCCGCCCTGGGCGTTCTCGGCGGCGCTCGTGGAGCACGGCCGGGCGGTGGCGGGGCTGGTGGTCGACCTCTCGTCCGGACGGCGGTGGGCCGGGACCGGGGGTGCCGGTGCCTGGCGCGACGGCGTCCCGGCGCGGGTGCGGCCGGGGAGCACCCTGGTCGCCCCCACCGCGCCGACCGGGCGCGGCGTGCTGGTGCCCTCGACGGCGCGGCGGGTGCGGGTCACGGGCTGCACCGCCGTCGACGTCTGCCTGGTCGCCGACGGGTCGGCCGGCGCGTGGCACAACCTCGACCGCGGCGGCACCCACGTGCACGACGTCGCCGGGGGACTGGCCGTGCTGGGCGGCGCCGGCGGGGTGGCGCTGACCCGCGACGGCGCGCCCCTGCGGCTGACGCCCGACACCGAGGGGCTCATCCGGTTCGCCGCGGCGGCCACCGCGGACGCCGCCCGCGAGCTGATCGCCGCGGTGCCGGTCTAGCGGCCGGCGGCCGCCCGGACCGCGGCGAGCAGCGACTCCCGCTCGTGCATCGTCGTCCGCGCCCGGCCGCGGGTGGCGCCCAGCGCGACCTCGGCGGCGTCGATGGCCCGCCAGTCATCCAGCAGCACCGGCTCGGCGCCGCGGGCGCGCAGCGTCCGCACCAGGTCGTCGCGGTCGCCGTGCGGGACGATGACGCCGGCCTCGGCGTCGGCGAGCAGGGCGGCGACGGTCTCCCGGGCGTCGTGCTTGTTGGTGCCGACGACGCCGGTGGGGCCGCGCTTGATCCACCCGGCCACGTACTCGCCGGTCGACGGGGCACCCTCGCGCAGCACCCGGCCGTCCTCGTTGGGCACGGTGCCGCTGCGCTGGTCGACGGGCAGCCCGGGCAGGCCCTGCCCGCGGTAGCCGACCGAGCGGACGACGAGGTCGGTGGGGAGCACCTCGTACTCGCCGGTGCCGGCCGCGCGGCCGTCGGCGTCGACCGTCGTCCGCTCCACCTCCAGGCCGGTGACCCGCTCGTCGCCGAGCAGCCGCACCGGGCGGCGGTAGAAGCGCAGCCGCACCCGGGGGTGGCCTGGCTCGGCGGTGTGTGCCGCGAAGCCGCGCAGCACGTCGACGTTGCGGGCGACCAGCCGGTCGGCCGGCCGCGGCTCGTCCTCGCCGGGCAGGTCGGCGGGGTCGACGAGCACCGTGGCCCCGGCCAGCTCGGCGAGCTCGTCGAGCTCCTTGGTGGTGAACGACGCCTGGGCCGGGCCGCGCCGGCCGAGCACGGTCACCTCCTCGACCCGCTTCGCGGCGAGGGCGTCGAGGACGTGCTGGGGCATGTCGGTGTGCTCGAGCTCCTCCGGCGTGCGGGCCAGCACCCGGGCGACGTCGAGGGCCACGTTGCCGACGCCGACGACGACCGCCCGCCGCACCCCGGCCAGCGCGTCCTCGACCCGGGCGCGGTCGGCGTCGGGGTGGCCGCAGTACCAGGCGACCAGGTCGGTGGCCGCCAGGCTGCCGGGCAGGTCCTCGCCGTCGATCGACAGCGGCCGGTCCAGCGCCGCGCCGTAGGTGTAGACGACGGCGTCGACGTGGGCGCGCAGGTCGTCGAGGGTGATGTCGGTGCCCACCTCGACGTTGCCGACGAACCGCACGCCCGGGTCGTCCAGGGCCCGGTGCAGCGTCTCCCGGATGGCCCGCATCTTGAGGTGGTCGGGGGCGATGCCGTGCCGGACCAGGCCGAACGGCGTGGGCAGCCGGTCGAGCAGGTCGACGGTCACCGGCACCGGTGCCCGGCGGGTGAGCGCCTCGGCGGTGTAGATGCCGGCCGGGCCGGCGCCGACGACGGCGACCCGCAGTGGCCGGCCGCCGTCTGCCGCGGAAGGACTGTCGTCGGGCACGACTGGGATCCTGGCCCCGCGGGGTAGGGGTGCGCCAGCGCACCACCCACGCTCCCGACCACCGCACCGGAGGGGACCGCCCCGTGTCCGTCGTCGTCATCGCCACCATCACCCCGCAGCCCGAGCACGCCGAGGAGGTCCGCCAGGCGGTGCTCGACACGGTGCCGCGGGTGCACGAGGAGCCCGGCTGCGAGCGCTACTCGCTGCACCAGGGACGCGACGGCGCGCTGGTCATGGTCGAGAAGTGGGAGAGCCCCGAGGCACTGGCCACCCACGGCAAGGCCGGCGCGCTGAGCTCGCTGTCGGGCCGGCTCGAGGGCAAGCTCACCGGGGCCCCGACGGTCACCGTGCTCGACGCGCTGCCCGCCGGCGACGCGGGCAAGGGCGCGCTGTAGGAGAAGGACCCCTCTGCCCCCCACCACTCGCAGGCTGGCGGCGGGCCCCTGCAGAGGGGCCGGTCAGACCACCTGGCAGGTGGGGCACCAGTAGAGGTTGCGGCCGACCATCTCCTCGGTGCGCACCTCGGTGCCGCAGAGGCGGCAGGGCAGGCCGGTACGCCGGTAGACGTAGTGCGCGTCCTCGCGGCGCACCGCGCCCGAGCGGCGGGACCGGTCGGCCGGGTGCGTGGTGACGATCCGGCCCATCCGGACGCCGGCGCGCATGAGCACCACCAGGTCGTCCCACAGCGCCTGCCACTCGGCCGCACCGACGTCACGGCCGGGCCGGAACGGCGAGATCCGGTGCCGGAACAGGATCTCGGCGCGGTAGACGTTGCCGACGCCGGCCAGCACCGACTGGTCCATGAGCAGCGCGCCGACCGCCGTCCGGCTGCGGCCCACCCGCGCGTGGGACAGCGGGCCGCCGCGGCGGGTGCGCAGCGGGTCGGGGCCGAGCCGGTCGAGGATCGCGTCGACCTCGGGCTGGGACAGGACGTCGCAGGCCGTGGCCCCGCGCAGGTCGGTCCACACGCCCTCGCCCTTCGGCCCGTCCGCGACCCACCGCATGCGCAGCGCGCCCCGCGGGGCCGGCGGGTCGCCGACGCCGGTCGTGTAGGTGCCGTAGAGGCCCAGGTGCACGTGCAGCACGTCGCCTCCGAAGTCGGCGAACAGGTGCTTGCCGTAGCTGGTGACCTCCTCGAGCACCCGGCCGTCGAGCAGTGCCGCCCCTGCGGCGAAGCGGCCCTGCGGGCTGGTGACGTGCACCGGCCGGCCGGCGAACAGGCCGCTCTGCTCCGTGGCCAGCCGGTACAGGGTGTGGCCCTCAGGCACCCCGGACCTCCTGGTAGCGGGCGAGCGCCACCTGGCGCTCCTCGGCGTGGTCGACGATCGGCGAGGGGTAGCCCGCGGGGGGACCGCCGGGCAGCGTCCACGGCTCGTGCACGTACCGGTCGGGGACGTCGCGCAGCTCGGGCACCCAGCGGCGCACGTAGACGCCGTCGGGGTCGAACTGCTGGCCCTGCCGGGTCGGGTTGAACACCCGGTAGTACGGCGAGGGGTCGGTGCCGGTGCCGGCCACCCACTGCCAGCCGTGCTGGTTGCTGGCGAGGTCGCCGTCGACGAGGTGGTCGAAGAAGTGGCGGGCGCCGCGCCGCCAGTCGAGGTGCAGGTCCTTGACCAGGAAGGACGCCACGATCATGCGCACCCGGTTGTGCACGTAGGCCTCACCGAGCAGCTGCCGCATCCCGGCGTCGACGATCGGGTAGCCGGTGCGGCCCTCCGCCCAGGCGGCGAAGTGCTCGTCGGCCACCGGGCCGGTGTCGTAGCGCATCGCCCGCATCTTCGGGTCGAGGGCCTCGCGCGCGGTCTCGGGGCGGTGCCAGAGGACGTCGGCGTAGAAGTCGCGCCAGATCAGCTCGCCGACGAACTTGTCCACCGCGTCGGCGTGGTCCCCGCCCAGGGCCCGGGCCTCGGCGAGGAGCGTGCGCGGGTGCACGGTGCCGTACTTCAGGTGCGCCGAGAGCCGGCTCGTGGCGTCGGTGCCGGGGGTGTTGCGGCCGGTGGCGTAGCCGAGCAGTCGCTGGTCCCGGAACTGCGCCCACACGTCCCTCCCGGCCTGCTCGCCCGCGGCGGGCAGCACGGTGTCGCCGAGGTCCTGCGCCGGGGGCAGGTCCCCGGCGGGCAGCCCGTCGGCCCACCGGACGCCGGCAGGCCGCTCGGCGGGCGCGTGCACGCCCCGCGCCCGCCAGGCCCGGGCGAAGGGCGAGTAGACGCGGAAGGGCGTCCCGTCGTCCTTGAGCAGCCGTCCGGGGGTGACGCCGTAGGGCGAGCCGGTCCGCACGAACGGCACCTCGCCGAGCGCCCGCTCGACGGCGGCGTCGCGCTCGCGGCCGTAGACGCCGGCGTCGGCGGACACGTGCACGCTCCCGGCCCCGGTCTCGCGGACCAGGTCGGGCAGCACGCGCGCGGGGTCCCCGGAGCGGACGACCAGCGCGCCGCCGGTCTGCTCGCGCAGGTCGGCCAGGCAGTTGCGCAGGAACTCGCGGCGCGGCGGCCCGGAGGGCTCCCACAGCCGCGGGTCGACGACGAAGACCGGCAGCACCCTGCCGCCGTCGCCGGCGGCCCCGACGGCGGCCAGCAGCGCGGGGTGGTCGCTGAGCCGGAGGTCCCGGCGGAACCAGAGGAGGGCGGTCGGCACCAGCGCCACGGTAGGCAACGCCGCGCGGCCCCGCAGGTCAGCGGTCGGCGGTGGCCAGGCCGAAGTGCGGCTTGTCGTCGTCGGCGACCAGGTCCAGCGTCTCGGGGTGCTGCTGGATGTAGTGGCGCACGAAGGAGCAGTAGGGGAGGACGGTCAGGCCGCGCTCACGGGCGGCGTCGAGGACGCCGCTGACGAGGGCCTTGCCGAGCCCGCGGCCACCCATGCCCGGGTCGACCTCGGTGTGCGGCAGGGCCATGGTGCCGCCCTCGACGTGGTAGCTCGCCAGACCGACGACACGGTCGCCGACCCGGATCTCGAAGCGCCCCCGTTCGGGGACGTCGACCACCGTGGTCTCCATCGTTGCGTTCCCACCTCCGCAGGTCCCGCGGCGCCGTTGCCGCGAGTACGACGTGCTCCTCAGACGGTAACGCCTCGCAGGCCCACGGGTTTCCCACGCGCCGGGGATGTCACCCGGAGGTCGTGGTCGTCCAGGGACCTGCGGAGGGTCTCCCAGCGGCCCCGGGACCATCCTCCAGGCGGGCGACGCGGACGGCTCTCGTCAATACATTGCGGTCTCGACGACCCGCCCGTCTGCAAGGGAGCCGACGTGAAGACCCGTAGCGCAGTCCTGCACTCCCAGCCCGGTGAGTACGAGGTGACCGAGGTCGAGCTCGACGACCCCCGTCGCGGTGAGCTGCTGGTGCGGATGGTCGCCGTCGGGCTCTGCCACACCGACGACCACGTCGCCGTCGGCGACACCCCCGCCTTCCGGCTGCCCATCGCCGGCGGGCACGAGGGCGCCGGCGTGGTCGTCGGCGTCGGCCCCGACACCCCCGGCTGGGCCGAGGGCGACCACGTGGTGCTCAGCTTCACCGCGGTCTGCGGGGAGTGCCGCATGTGCTCGACGGGGCGGCAGAACCTCTGCGACCTCGGCGGCCGGCTGTTCACCGGCGGGCGGATCGACGACCCGACCAGCTTCCGGATGACGTACGAGGGCCGGCCGGTGGTGCAGGCCCACGGGATCTCGGCGCTGAGCGAGCACACCGTCGTCGACGCCCGGTCCGTGGTGCGGATCGACCCGGGCGTGCCGCTGGACAAGGCCGCGCTGGTCAGCTGCGGCGTCGCCACCGGGTGGGGGTCGGTGACCCACATGTCCGACGCGCAGGCCGGCGACGTCGTCATCGTCATGGGTGTCGGCGGGGTCGGGATCAACAGCGTCCAGGCCGCCCGGGCCATCGGCGCCCGCGCCGTGATCGGCGTGGACCCGGTGGACTTCAAGCGGGAGTGCGCCGAGAAGCTGGGGGCCACGCACACGGCCGCCACCATGGAGGAGGCGAGCGCCCTCGCCCGGTCGCTGACCGACGGGCAGGGCGCCGACGCGACGATCGTCACCGTCGGTGTGGTGGACGGCGGGCACATCGCCGAGGCGGTGGCCTCGATCCGCAAGGCCGGCACGGTCGTGCTCACCGGGACCGGCGGGATGCGGCAGTCGGGCATCCCGATCAACAACACCATGTTCACGGTCTTCCAGAAGCGGCTGCAGGGAGCGCTGTTCGGCGGCTGCAACCCGCGGTGGGACATCCCCCACCTGCTGACCCAGTACGCCGCCGGCACCCTCCGGCTCGACGAGCTGGTCACCCGGACCTACAGCCTGGACGAGGTCGCGCAGGGCTACCGCGACATGCGCGAGGGCCGCAACATCCGGGGCATGGTCCGCTTCGACTAGGGGCGGGGTGGGCGCTGGGCGAGGAGGACCGTGCCCAGCGCCAGGGCCGTGCCGGCCAGCTGCAGCGGCGTGAGGGACTCGCCGAGCAGCACCCAGCCGGCGGTCGCGGCGACCACGGGGGAGAGCAGCCCGAGGAAGGTGACCCGGCCCGTGGGCAGCAGGCCGATGCCGCGCACCCACAGCACGTAGGCCAGGGCCGTGTTGACCGTCGCGAGGTAGAGGAGGCCGCCGGCCTGGCCGGCGGTCGGCGTGGCCGGCAGGCCCTCGAGGGCCAGGGCGAGCGGGAGGAGCACCAGGCCGCCGGCGGCCAGCTGCCAGCCGGTGAAGGCCAGCACCGGGACCGGCCGGCCCCACCGCTTGGTGAGGACGACGCCGCTGCCCATGCAGGCGGTCCCGGCCAGCCCGGCGAGCAGCCCGACCGGGTCGAGCGCGACGGGACCGGTGACGACGATGAGCGCCACCCCGGCCACCCCGAGCAGGCCCAGCAGCAGGGTCCGGCTGCGCAGCCGCTCGCCCAGCAACGGCACGGCCAGCACGGTGACGAGCAGCGGCTGGGCCGCTCCCAGCACGGCCGCGACCCCGCCGGGGAGGCGGTAGGCGGCGACGAAGAGCAGGGCGAAGAACGCCCCGATGTTGAGGACGCCGAGGACGGCCGCCTTCCACCACCACGCACCGTGCGGCAGGCGCCGCCCGACGGCGACGAGGAGCAGCCCGGCGGGAAGGGCCCGCACGGTGGCGGCCAGCAGCGGGCGGTCGGGCGGCAGCCACTCGGTGGTGACCACGTAGGTGGTGCCCCACGTCGCGGGGGCGACGGCGGTGGCCAGCGTCAGGAGGCCCCGCCGGCGGCGGGCCGGCGAGACGGTGCCGGGTGTGGTGAGCGTGGCGGTCACGGTGCTCATCGTTCGCCGCCAAGAATCTCGATGTCAAGATACTTGGTAACGTGCATCTTGCGGTCGATCGGTGTGGCAGGCTGGGCGGCGTGACGGAGCGGGACGGCGTCGACGAGATCCGCGAGCAGTGGGCCGTCCAGCGGCCCGACCTCGACACGGAGGCCATGGCGGTGTTCGGCCGGATCTACCGGGCGGCGCGGCTGGCCGGCGACACCCAGGAGCGCTGCTACGCCCGCTTCGGCATCACCCGCGCGGACTTCGACGTCCTCGCGACCCTGCGCCGCGCGGCCGGACCCGAGGGGCTCTCCCCGGGGCGGCTGACGGCGGCGCTGATGCTCAGCACCGGCGGGACCACCAGCCGGCTGGACCGGCTGGAGCGGGCCGGGCACCTCGTCCGCGTCCCCGACCCGGCCGACCGGCGGGCACTGCTGGTGCGGCTGACCGACAGCGGCCGGGCGCTGATCGACGAGGCGGTCACCGCCGGGCTCGCCGAGCAGCAGCGGCTGCTGGGCGACCTGTCCGCCGCGCGCCTGCGCCGGGTGGACGACGACCTGCGCGACCTGCTCGCCTCGGTGGAGCGGCACGCGACCGGGAGCCGGGAGGGCTGACCACCGTGATCGAACTGCGCACCCCCGGGGAGCTCGACGCCATGCGCGCGGCCGGGGCGGTGGTGGCCGACATGATCGCCGCCGTCCGGGCCGCGGCCGCGCCGGGTGTGCGGCTCAGCCAGCTCGACGAGGTGGCCCGGGACGTGCTGGCGGCCGCCGGGGCGACGTCGCCGTTCCTCGGCTACGCCCCGCTGCCGACCACCCCGCCGTTCCCCGGCGTGGTGTGCCTGTCGGTCAACGACGTCGCGCTGCACGGCATCCCCACCCCGCAGGTGCTCGAGGACGGCGACCTGCTCAGCGTGGACGCCGGCGCGACCCTCGACGGCTGGGTCGGCGACTCGGCGACCACCTTCGCCGTGGGCACGCCGCGCCCGGAGGACCTGCGGCTGGTCGGGACCGCGCAGCGGGCGCTGGAGGCGGGGATCGCCGCGGCCGTCGTCGGCAACCGGGTCGGCGACGTCTCGGCCGCGATCGGGGCGGTCGGCCGGGCCGGCGGGTGCGGCATCAACACCGACCAGGGCGGTCACGGCGTCGGCCGCTCGATGCACGAGCCGCCGAGCGTGCCCAACGAGGGGCGCGCCGGGCGCGGGGTGCCGCTGCGCGCCGGGCTGGTGATCGCGATCGAGCCGTGGTTCCTGGCCGGCGGCTCCGACGACTACCGGGTCGACGCCGACGGGTGGACGCTGCGCAGCGCCGACGGCAGCCGGGCCGCGCACGTCGAGCACACGGTCGCCGTCACCGAGGACGGCCCGCGCGTCCTGACCGCCCCGCGCTGACGCTCCGGGCGGTCAGTCGCCGCGGGGTGCGGCCCGGTAGGCGCCGGCCGTCCCCCGCCGACCCGCCGGGCGGTGGGCCCGGGCCTGCTCGAGCTTCTCCTGGCGCCGCGCGAAGAGGACCGTCCCGATCAGGAAGAGCCCGGAGAGGATGAGCACGACGGCGGTGAACGCGTTGACGAACGGCAGGTCCACCCCCGCCAGGGCGAGCACGCCGAGCGCGACCAGCACGAGGGCGGCCAGGACCGCCCCGGCCGCGCGCAGGGGGCTCTTGGCGACCTCCTCGACGCCCTCCTGGGCCTTGTCCTTGGCGTACTCCAGGGGCTTCTTCGCCCAGGAGAACCGGGTGGCCAGCACCGCCAGGCCGGCGGCGACCAGCACGAAGCCGGGGCCGGGCAGCACGAGCAGGGCGATGCCGGCGAGGGTCAGCAGGCCGCCGAGGACGGCGATGACGGTGGTCTTCACCGTCGGGTGGTGCCCGATCCGCCTGCGCGCCATGCAATGGCGCCCGGGTCGCCCGAGCGTCGAGGCGACCCGCCGCTGCCTTGTCGGCGGCGGCAGGCGGTGACACCGTGGCCGTGAGCCGGTCGGGATCGAGGTCGGGGTGGCGATGGCCCGAGGAGGAACGGCGCAGGGGGACGTCACCCGGGACGCGGGGGCGGACCGCGTCGAGGTCGTGACCCTCGTGACCTCGGCCGGCGGCCTCGGGGCGCTGTCGGTCGTGCTGCGCGACCTGCCGGAGGACTTCGCGGCGGCGGTGGTCGTGGCCCAGCACCTGGGGGGTCAGGGGAGCGCGCTGCTCGACATCCTCCAGCGCCGGGTCGCCCTCCCGCTCGAGTGGGCGCGCGACGGCGCACCGATCCGCGCCGGGCGGGTCACGGTGTGCCCGCCTCGATCGGTGCTCGAGGTCCTCCCGGACGGTTCGTGCGCCGTCCGGCCGATCTCCGGCGTGCTCGAGGACCGGCCGCTGGACACGCTGCTCGCGTCGGTGGGCGACAGCTACGGGGCGTCCGCCCTGGGTGTCGTCCTGACCGGCATGGGGCGGGACGGCGCGGCGGGGGCCGCGGCGCTGCGCGCGGCCGGCGGCACCGTGATCGCGCAGGACGAGGAGACCGCCGAGCAGCCGTCGATGCCCCGTGCGGCTGCGGAGGCGGGCGCGCACCTCGTGCTCCCGCTGCACGAGATCGGGCGGGTCGTCGCCGACGTCGTCGCGGGCGGCGGCCTGCCGCGCCCGCGGACCGAGGTGGAGGCGGTCGAGGCGCTGTTCGGCGGCCCCGGCCACGCCCGCGCGGAGCTGCGGGGGATCGAGTGGTCCACGACGCCGCTCGGTCCGGTCGCGTCGTGGTCGGCGTCCCTGCGCGCGCTCGTGCGGGCCGTGCTGGACACCGAGTTCCCCATGTTCCTGATGTGGGGACCGGAACTCGTGCAGATCGGCAACGACGCGTACGCACCCACCCTCGGCACCAAGCGGATGCAGGGTCTGCCCGTGCGCACGACGTGGCCGGAGCTCTGGGACGTCGTCGGGCCGCGGTTCGAGCGGATCCGGCGGACGGGCGAGCCGGTCTTCGCGCGCGACGCCGAGTTCTCCCCGAACCGTCGCGGCTTCGTCGAGGAGGCGTACTTCACCTACTGCTACAGCGCGCTCCACGACGACGGCCACCTCGCCGGCGTCCTCGAGACGTCGCTGGAGACGACGGCGCGCGTCCTCGCCGACCGGCGCCTCGCGACCCTCCGCGCGCTCGCGACCTCGGGTGTCGGGGCGGAGTCGCTGCCGTCCACCTGCGACCGCGCGATCCGGACCCTGGAGCAGAACCCCCGGGACGTCCCGTTCGCACTGGTGTACCTCTCCGAGCCCACCCGGGGGACGGCCCACCTCTGCGCCTCGACCGGGGTGGAGCCGGGCTCCGGTGTCGCGCCGCGCACGCTGTCGACGCGGGCCGGGGACGCCGCCTGGCCGGTGGGCCGCGTGCTCGCCGACGGGACACCGCTCCTCGTGGACGACCTGGGCACGCGGTTCGCCGCCTTCCACGCCGGGCCCTGGCCCGAGGGACCCCGCGCCGCGGTGCTGCTGCCGATCCGTCCCGTCACGGACGAGCCGCCGATCGGTGTCCTCGTCGCCGGCTTCAGCCCCAGGCTCGTCGTCGACGAGGCGTACCGCGGTTTCCTCGACCTGGTGGGCACGCAGATCAGCGCCACCGTCGCCGAGGCGCGCACGCGCCGGCGCGAGCGGGAGCGGCTGGAGCGCCTCGCCGAGCTCGACCGGGTCAAGACGGAGTTCTTCTCCAACGTCAGCCACGAGTTCCGGACGCCGCTGACGCTGATGCTCGGCCCGCTCGAGGACCTCCTGCAGGACGGCGACGAGCTGCCGCCCCGACGGAAGGCCGAGCTGGAGCTCGTGCGCCGGAACGCCCGGCGTCTCCTCCGGCTCGTGGGGACGATGCTCGACTTCTCGCAGATCGAGGCCGGGCGGCTGCGGGCGCGGTTCGCGCCGGTAGATCTCGCGGAGCGCACGCGGGAGATCGTCGCGCAGTTCGACAGCGCCGTGTCGCGTGCCGGGCTGGACCTGCACGTCGAGGTCGAGGAGCTGCCCGAGCCGGTCTGGGTCGACGTCGAGATGTGGGAGAAGGTCGTCTCGAACCTGGTCTCCAACGCCCTCAAGTTCACCTTCGACGGCCGGATCGAGGTCGCGCTGCGCCGGCTGCCTAAGCACGCGGAGCTCGTCGTCCGGGACACCGGTGTCGGCATCCCCGCCGAGGAGCTGCCCCACGTCTTCAAGCGGTTCCACCGGGTCCGCGGCACCCGGGCGCGGACGTACGAGGGTGCCGGTATCGGGCTCGCGCTGGTCGACGAGCTGGTGCGCCGCCACCACGGCCGGATCCGTGCCACCAGCACCGTCGGCGAGGGCACGACGTTCACCGTCTGGATCCCCCTCGGACGGCGTCCCGTCCCGCCGGAGGCACTGCGCGACGAGCCGCCGCGGACGACGGAGGTCGCGGGCGGGATGGCCGAGGAGGCGATGCAGTGGGGGGAGGCGCCCGGACCACAGCTGCTCGCCGACGACGACGACGACGCCGTCCGGCAGTCGCTGCGCGGCTACGGCGCCGGCGCGCGCGTCCTCGTCGCCGACGACCACGGCGACATGCGGCAGTACCTCGCACGACTGCTGGCGCCGCAGTGGACGGTCGACGCGGCGTCCGACGGCGCCGAGGCGCTCGAGCGCGCACGCCGCGACCCACCGGATCTCGTGCTCGCCGACGTGATGATGCCGGGCCTCGACGGTTTCGGGCTCCTCCGCGAGCTGCGGCAGGACGAGACGCTCAGGACGGTCCCCGTCGTGCTCGTGACCGCGCGCGCCGGCGAGGAGGCGGCGATCGACGGCCTCCTCGCCGGCGCCGACGACTACATCGTCAAGCCGTTCTCGGCCCGCGAGCTCGTCGCGCGCGTGGGAGGGCAGCTGGAGCTGGCGCGGACCCGCCGGCGGAACGAGGAGCTCAACGGGTTCCTGGTCCGCTTCTCGGATGCCGTGCGCGGGCTCACCGACCCCGCCGAGGTGGCCCGCACCGCGTGCCGGATGGTCCGGGACCAGCTCGGCGCGGACCGCGCCTACTGGGCCGAGGTCGACTGGGCACAGCGCGAGTGGGTCGTCGCCGGGGAGTCGCACGCGCAGGGGATCCCACCCGTGGGGGGCCGGTTCCCCCTCGACGCCTGGCAGCCGCAGACGTCCTGGCTGCTCGACGGACGGCCGAACGTCGTCGACGACACGCGACGGGACCCGCGGCTGCCCACTCCGGTGCAGGAGGCCCTCACGGAGCTCGGCGTCGGTGCCGACCTCGGTGTGCCCGTCCTGGCGGACGGCCGGACGCGCTGCGCGCTGACGCTCAACGGGCGCCGGCCCCGCCGCTGGTCGGCGGAGGAGATCGCGCTCGTGGAGGGAGTCGCGGTCCGGTGCTGGGGCGAGGTCGAGCGCGCCCGCGCCGAGGCCGCGCTCCGGGAGAGCGAGAAGCGCCAGGCGTTCCTCCTGGCGCTGAGCGACGCCCTGTGTCCGCTGGCGGACCCCGGTGAGATCCAGGACACGGCCGCGCGCGTCCTCGGCGAGCACCTCGGGGCGACGCGCGTGATGTACGCCGAGGTCGACGGTGGGCCCGGGGCCGAGGTCGGGACGCTCCGTGGCCGCTACCAGGCGCCCGAGGGGGCGATCCCTGGCGGGTCGGCTCCGCCGCCGTTCCCCGACCGGTACAGCTACAGCAGCTACGGCGAGCAGACGATGGCGCGCCGCCGTCTCGGGCAGACGATGGCCGTCACGGACGTCACGACGGACCCGAGGTTCGACCCCTCCGAGCGGGAGGCCTGGGTCGCGGGCGGTGTGCGGGCCGCCGTCACCGTGGCGCTCGTCAAGGCGGGGCGCTTCGTCGCCGAGTTCGGCGTGCAGAGCGCGACGCCGCGCGCGTGGACCGCCGACGAGGTCGACCTCGTCGAGACGACCGCGGAGCGCACGTGGGCGGCGGCCGAGCGTGCCCGCGCCGAGGCGGCGCTGCGAGGGAGCGAGGCGAAGTACCGGACGCTGTTCGAGTCCATCGACGAGGGCTTCTGCGTCATCGAGTTGCTCGACGACGCGGACGGGACCGCCGTCGACTTCCGCTTCGTCGAGGTCAACGAGGCGTTCCAACGGCAGACGGGCCTGTTCGGCATCACCGGCAGGCTGGGGAGCGACGTCGATCCGGGCCGTGAGCCGTACTGGGTCCAGACCTACGGCCGCGTGGCCCGGACCGGCGAGGCCGAACGCTTCGAGAGCCACCACCGGAACACCGGACGCTGGTACGACGTCTACGCGACCCGGGTGGACGACGCCGGCAGCCGTCGGGTGGCCGTCGTCTTCAAGGACGTCACCGACCGCAGGGAACGCGAGGAGCGGCAGGCGTTCCTGCTGCAGCTAAGCGACTCGCTGCGGGCCCAGCCCGACGAGCGGTCGATCGAGACCACGACCGTCACGATGCTCGCCGGGCACCTGCGCCTCGACCGCTGCTGGATCAGCCAGGTGTCCGGGCAGCAGGGGTTCTCCACGGTCGGCCCGGAACACCACCGGCCCGACGTCCCGCCGATGTCGGGCGTGTTCCGGCTGTCGGACTACCCGGAGACGATGCGGCAGCTGGCCACCCAGCCGATGGCCGTCGAGGACGCGGCCGTCGATGCCCGCTTCCCGGACCCCGAGAAGGCGCTGCTGGCCGGGTTCCGCCTGCGGGCACTGCTCGTGGCACCGCTGCGCAGGGGGCCCCGCGAGGTGGTCTGGGCGCTGGCGGCCGCCATGGCGACGCCGCGCCGGTGGACCGAGGGCGAGCGGGCACTGCTCGAGGAGGTGGCCGAGCGAGCGTGGACCGCCATCGAGCGCACCCGGGCGGAGCGGGCCCTCCGCGAGAGCGAGGAACGGTGGCGGCGGTTGTACGAGGCCCGGTGAGCGTCCGGGGGCGGTCAGACCTCGGGAGCCACGGTGAGGCGCTGGTACTCGGCCTGCACGACGTCGTAGCAGTCGCAGGCCGCCGAGTGCAGGGCGTCGGCGTCGAGGACGCTGATCCGCCCGCGGGTGTAGCGGATGACGCCGGCCTGCTGGAGCACGCCGGCGGTCAGCGAGACGGTGCCACGGCGCACGCCGAGCATCTGGGCGAGGAACTCCTGCGTGAGGGTGAACTCGTCGGCGCCGACGCGGTCGCGGGTCTGCAGCAGCCACCGGGCGGCGCGCTCCTCGGTGGTGTGCAGCCGGTTGCAGGCCACGTTCTGCGACAGCTGCACCATGGTGGCCTGGGTGTAGCGGTGCAGCAGGTCGTGCAGGGCGCCGTCCTGCGAGAGGAAGCGGCGCAGCTCGCCGGTGGTCAGGCGCACCGCCGTCCCGGCGATCTGGCAGAAGGAGTCGTGCACGCTCTCCGTGGAGCCGAGGAAGGCCGGCAGTCCGGCCATGCCCTCGTGACCTACCGTGGCCACCTCGACCGCGGCCTCCCCCTCGACGGTCGCCAGCAGTGACAGCACCGAGTCGACGGGGAAGTACAGGTGCTCGATCCCCTTGCCCCGCTCGTAGAGCTGCTCGCGCACGTCGAGCTCCACCGTCTCGAGCTCCGGCAGGAGCCGGTCGAACTCGTCGTCGGGCAGGAGGCCGAGGAGGAGGTTGCGTCGGGGGTCCGGTCGGGTGCTCTCGGTCGGCGTGGACACGGCTCCTCCTCCGGGGACGGGCGGTCCCGTCCGCTCCGGGAGCTACCCGTCCCCGCCGGGCGTCATGCCGGTACGGGTGGCCGCGGACCCAGGCGGGCCCACGGCGGGACCGGGACGGCGAGCAGGTCCGCGGCGCCGGGGGCCATCGTGTACGCCACCAGTGCGGGCGCGACGAGCGCCAGGGGCAGGGCGTGCTCGACGCAGCCGGTGGCGAGGGCGGCGCTGGGCATGCCCGGTGCCTCGGCGTCGTCGGGGTCCTGGACGAGCACCCGCCCGCCGGCCCGCCGGACCGCGCGCACCCCGGCGGCCCCGTCCGACAGCCGGCCGGTCAGCACGACGGCCAGCACCCGCGCGCCGAAGACGGCGGCTGCCCCGGCGAGGAGGTCGTCGGCCGTCCGGGTCGTGGGGCAGTCGCGCAGCGTCAGGCGGCCGTCCGGTCCGAGGTCCGCGGTGGTCCCCGCGGGCAGCACCGTGACCCCGGGCTCCAGAGGACCGGTCGATGCGGTGCGCACCGGGAGGGCCGCCCCTGCGCGCAGCAGGTCGGTCAGCAGCTCCGGAGTGCCCGGGCTGCGGTGCTGCACCACCAGCACGGGCACCGGCAGGTCGGCCGGCAGCCGCGACACGACGGTCCTCAGCGCCCGCACGCCGCCGGTGCTGGCGGCCAGCACGACGACGGAGAACCCGGGCCGCCGGTCACCAGGGGGCAGCGTCGTCACCGGACCGAAGGTACGCCTGTGTCAGGCGCCGTACACAGCAGCGCCCCGCGTGTCGGTCACGACGCGTTCCTCGACCGGCGTCCCCCTCGCCGCGACGTATCGTGGACGTCCCGGCAACCTGCCGACCGAGACGCCGGAGAGCGCAGCAATGGCGACTGACGACCTGATGCTGGCCTGCCGACTGGGTGGCCTGTCCCTCGGCGACCTGTGGTCGCGCTACCTGGGGATCGGTGGCAGCCGGTCGCAGGCGGAGCTCGCCCTGCGCCTCGCCGGCGCGCCGTGGCCGGAGTCGGAGGACCGCTTCCTGGCCGTGGTCGCCGACGAGGCGCTCCGGGAGAGCGAGCTGCCGCCGCTCGTCGAGCCGGCCCTCCCCGAGTTGCACCACCGCGGCGTGGCCGGTCCCGGCGCCCCCCAGGACCACCGCCGGTCCGCTGCGGCCGTGCTGGCGGCCCACGCCCGCGCCACCCGGCTGACCGCCCTGTTCGAGCGGTGCGGGCGTGCCCGTGCCCACGCCCGGGACGTCCGGGAGCACGCAGAGTCGGTGCGGCGTGGGGGCCGGGCGTCAGCCCGGCGGGTCGGCGGCTGACGGGTCGGCCGACCCCCGCGGCACTACCGTGCAGAGGATCCTGCCCGGCTTCCCGGCGAGAACGGAGTCCGATCGTGGCGCGACGAGACCTGGTGGTGGTCGGCGCCTCGGCGGGCGGCATCGAGGCGCTGCGCACACTGCTGGGCAGCCTGCCGCCGGACTTCTCCGCGGCAGTGCTCGTGGTGCTGCACATCCCGGCGACCGGCCGCAGCGCCCTCCCGGAGATCCTCGCGCGGTCCACGCCCCTGCTGGTCCGGCGAGCGGTCAACGGTGCTCCCCTGGAGCCGGGGACGGTGACGGTCGCGGTCCCGGACCACCACCTGATGGTCGTGGGGGACCGGCTGCTGCTGTCGCGTGGTCCGCGGGAGAACGGACACCGGCCGGCGGTCGACGTCCTGTTCCGCACGGCCGCGCGCACCGCCGGACCACGGGTCGTCGCGGTCGTCCTGTCCGGAGCGCTCGACGACGGCACGGCCGGGATGATCGCCGTCCGCGAGCGCGGTGGGGTCGGCGTGGCCCAGGACCCCGAGGACGCGATCTACCCGAGCATGCCGACGCACGCCATCGAGGTCGCCTCCGTCGACCACGTGGCGCCCGCGGCGAAGATGGGGTCCCTGCTCGAGGAGCTGGTCGGTGAGGACGTCTCGGTCGATGCCCCGGAGGCCAGCGAGTTGATGGACGTGGAGGCGGCGATGGCGGAGTTCGACGCCGCTGCGCTGAACGACGACGACCGGCCCGGCACGCCCTCGGGTTTCGGCTGCCCCTCGTGCCACGGTGCCCTCTTCGCGATCACCGAGGGCGGCATGGAGCGCTTCCGCTGCCGGGTGGGGCACGCCTGGTCGCCCGAGGCGCTGGCGGCCGAGCAGGCCGAGGCACTGGAGGGAGCACTGTGGATGGCTCTCCGGGGGCTCGAGGAGCGCGCGGCGCTGAGCCTGCGGATGGGGGAGCGGGCGCAGCAGCGCGGCCACGCGCACACCGCCTCGTCGTTCCGCCAGCGCCACGACGAGGCGCAGGCGGCGGCCCTGCTGATCCGCCGGCTCCTGCAGCACGGGGAGCTCGACGGGGGAGCGTTGCCGGACGAGGTCACGGAGCGCTGACCCGATGAGCGAGGAGGGACCCGACAGGAGCGACCTCGACGGCGAGAGCGGCGAGGACCGGCCGGCCGACGACGCCGCGAGCGGGGTCGCGGGGGAGCTCGACCCGGACTTCGAGGCACTGCTCGTCTACCTGCGGGAGAAGCGGGGTTTCGACTTCACCGGCTACAAGCGGCCCAGCCTCGTGCGCCGGGTCCGCCGGCGCATGAGCGACGTCGGCATCACGTCGGTGGCCGAGTACCAGGACTTCCTCGAGGTCCACCCCGAGGAGTTCACGCCGCTGTTCAACACGGTGCTGATCAACGTCACCAGCTTCTTCCGCGACAGGGCGTCGTGGGACCACCTGCGGGACGTGCTGCTGCCCGAGGTGCTCGCCGCGGCCGGCCCGACGATCCGCGTGTGGAGCGCCGGGTGCGCGTCGGGCGAGGAGGCGTACAGCCTCGCCATCCTGCTGACGGGCGTCCTCGGCGCCGAGCAGTTCCGGCAGCGGGTGAAGATCTACGCCACGGACGTGGACGAGGACGCCCTGGCCCAGGCACGCCAGGCCACGTACACCGAGCGGGCGCTCGCCGGGCTCACGCCCGACCAGGTCGAGGAGTACTTCCAGCCGGAGGGTGCGCGCTACACCTTCCGCAAGGACCTCCGCAGGTCGGTGATCTTCGGGCGGAACGACCTGGTGCAGGACGCGCCGATCTCGCACGTCGACATGGTGCTGTGCCGCAACACGCTCATGTACTTCAACGCCGAGACCCAGAGCCGGATCCTCGGCCGGCTGCACTTCGCGCTCAACCCGTCCGGCGTCCTGTTCCTCGGCAAGGCCGAGATGCTCCTCTCGCACAGCCAGCTGTTCACGCCGGTGGACCTCACCCGCCGGTTCTTCCGCAATCGGGACGGGCGCCCGGCTGCTGATCGGCCACCGCCGGCCGTGCCCGCGCCCAGCCCCCCGCACGTCGACGAGCTCGAGGTGGCCCGGCTCCGCCGGGAGGCGATGCTGTCCGCGCCCGCGGCCCAGCTGGCCGTGGACACCGACGGCCGGGTCGCGATGGTGAACCGGCAGGCCGAGCAGGTGCTGGGCGTGGACGACCGCGACGTCGGCCGGCTGTTCCAGGACCTCGAGATCTCCTACCGCCCCGTGGAGCTGCGCGGTGCCATCGCGGAGGCGGTGGCCGAGCGCCGCGTCGTGTGGCTGCGTGGCGTCGAACGCCGCCGGTCGGGCCAGGAACCGGCGGTCTTCGACGTGCAGGTCCGGCCGCTGTACCGCGAGGACGGCACCCTGCTCGGGACCACGGTCATCTTCGACGACGTGACGCTGTACCGGCGTCTGCAGAGCGAGCTGGAGTACGCCAACCGGCAGCTCGAGACCGCCTACGAGGAGCTGCAGTCGACCAACGAGGAGCTGGAGACGACGAACGAGGAGCTCCAGTCCACCGTCGAGGAGCTCGAGACGACGAACGAGGAGCTCCAGTCGACCAACGAGGAGCTCGAGACGATGAACGAGGAGCTGCAGTCCATGAACGACGAGCTCCACGTCGCCAACGAGGAACTGCGCCGCAGCACCGACGAGGTCGGCACGCTCAACCGGTTCATGACCGGCGTGCTCGGCAGCTTCCGCGCCGGGGTGGTGGTGGTCGACCCGGACCTGAGGATCCTGGTCTGGAACGCGGCGGCCGAGGAGCTGTGGGGCGTCCGGCAGGACGAGGTCTCCGGCCAGCACCTGCTCAACCTCGACATCGGCCTGCCGCTGTCCGAGCTGCACCCGCTGCTGCGCCGCCAGGTCACCGACGACGGGCCTCCGCACGACTCGGTCGAGCTGGCCGCCGTCAACAGGCGCGGACGGCCGGTGCGGGTGCGCGTGACCGTCAGCCCGTTCAGCCACGGCGCGGACGGGCACGGCGGGGCGGTCATCCTGATGGACCCCGCCGAGCCCTGAGGGCCGCGGTCAGCCGCCCGCGGCGATGATCAGCTCCACGTCGCCCTCCGCCACGAGCCGGGCGAGGTCGCGCAGCTTGACGTTCAGGCGGGAGCTCAGCGTCACGAGGCGCGCGAAGGCCTCGTCGGCGTCGACCCCGATGCGGTGCATCAGGACCCCCTTGGCCTGGTCGATGACGGCCCGGGAGGTGAGGGCGGTCTCCAGGTTGCTGGCCAGCGACCGCAGCGACTCGCGTTCGGCGACGTTCTGGAGCACGCCGGTCACGGCTGCGGCGGCCAGCTCGCCGATGCGGCGGTTGGCCGGCCCGAACGCGTCGCGCCGGCCCGCGTAGACGTTGACCACGGCGGCGCCCTGACCGCCGTCGCTGATCGGGATGGCCAGCACGCTGCGCACGGCGGTCGGGCCGCCGAGCGCGCGCAGCTGCGGCCAGCGCTCGTCGGTGGTGACGTCCCCGGTGACCACCTCGAGCCCGGTGGCGTAGGCCTGCCAGCAGGGCCCCTCCTGAACGCGGAGCTGCCGGCCGTCGAAGTCCTGGGCCTCTGCGGAGTCGCTGCCCACACGCTGGGGCTCGAGCGGGGAGCCGAGCGTGATGCTCACCCAGTCGGCGCCGGGCACGGCGCTGCGGACGAGCGTGGCCATCCGGCTCAGCAGCCGCTGGCGGTCGGGCTCCTCCACCGGCAACGCCGACATCTCGACGAAGGAGGCGGCCAGCCCGACGACGTCCGCCGGGGCAGCGGCGCCGGACTCCTGCGGACCGGGGGACGCCGGCCCGGTGCGGGGGAGGCCCGCGGTGGCGTCCTGGTCACGGGCCTCGTCCCAGGGCGCGAGCACCCACTGCACCCGGGCAGCCGACGGGAGGGGGCCACTGACCTCCGTGAAGCCGAACAGCTCGGCGCACCGGCGTGTGCCGCCTCGGGGATGGAGCGTCACCGTGAGCCGCTGCTCGGCGGCGGGCGGACCGGTGAGCGACCGCAGGGCCTTGCGGAACGCGGGGGCGTCCTCGGGCGCCAGGTAGACCGACAGCGGCTTGCCGAGCAGCCGGCTGAACCCCACCCCGACGGACTGGGCCAGCGCCGGGTTGACCTCCAGGAGCTTGCCGTTGCCGTCGGTGAGCGCCAGGCCGAGCGGTACCACGGCGGCGAGGTGGCTGCGCCAGCGCAGCTCGGCCTCGTGCTGCTGCAGGAGCTCGGTGACCTGCTCCTGCTGGGCACGGAGCTCCTCGGAGACGACCTGCAGTTCCTCGTGGCGGATGTCGAGGGCGGCCAACTGGGCCACCACCTCGTCCACCGACTGCGGGGTGCCGGCGACGTCACGCTCACCGGGACTCATCGACGTCCACCTCCTCCGTCTGCTCCGAGGCGTGCTCAGCGGCAGCACGGCGGTCGTGGTCGGCCGCACACCGATGACCGGCGGCGCGATCGTGCCCGCGGCGGGCCCACTCCAGCGACTCGCGCGCGTGCTCGGCCGCCGTCTCGGACCGGGCCCGGGCACGCTCGGCGCCGCCGGTGTCCGGGAGGTCGCCCGTGGACGGACGCACCAGCCGTTCGGACAGCTCCCGCGAGCGGCGGCCGGCCGAGGTCGCTCGCTCGGCCGCCTGCCGCCCGGCTGCCTCGGTCCCCATGTGAGCCCTCCCCGGCGCCTCCGACCGCGTCCCCCCATACTGCCGCGTGGGCCCACCGCGTGCGCCACAGCCGGACCCGACCCGGGACGCCCGTGCGTGTCGACACGCCGCCGGCCTCCCTCGTCAGGCTGCGCGACCGCACGACCGACGGGGCGCGCGACCGGGGCGGTGATCGCCGGGTGCAGGAGAGTCGACGTCCCGGCTGGATCTGGGCTCGGACCCGCGGTGACCGGCCGCGGGCACGGGTCCGCCGCCGGACGAGCGCTGTCCCGAGGTCCACGGCCTGCCCGTGTACGCACCGCGTCGGCGCGCAGGTTCGCTGACGGGCGGATCGGCGGGTCCGGACTGCGGTGGTGGGCTAGCCGACGGCTGGTCACCTGACCACGCTCATCGGGTGATCACGGAACCGGGACAGTCGCCGTTGGCCCAGCTCCACGAGGCGGCCAGGCGCCGGACGGTCACGGCCATGCGCGAGGCGGCCGCGACCGCTGTCCTGGTCGCGCTGACCTACGACCAGGTGGCGGCACTCGCGGCGGACGCCGGGGTGACCGCCGACCCAGCGGGGCCGCCCCGTGGACGAGCGGATCGGGCGCGTGCGCGGGCGGCCGAGGAGCGGGCCCAGGCGATCCGTGCGTGGTCGCGGGCGGCTGCCCTCGAGTCCGCCGGGTACTGACGTGCCCCCCGCCGCGCGCACCGACACCCCCACGACACGCGGAGGCGGAGGCCGTCGACGTGCGGCAGGTCGGGTCGACGCCTTCGCTGGGGCCTGGGTGTCGAGTGCGGTGGTCACTGCGACGAGCGGTGCCGTTGAGCCCGGGCGGACCGTCTCCCGCACTCGGCGCCCGTCGACCGGCGGGATCTCGAGATCGCGGGGAGTGCAGTGGCCGGCACGTTCCGCGCCGTGGGACCGGAGCCTGGACGCCGTCCCGGGTCAGCTGTGGACCGCGCCCGCCGGGACCGCGCCTCCATGGACGAGGCCCGGCGATCCGCGCGTGAGCTCGCCCGCGAGGTCGAGGAGTGCCAGGCACGGGCGCAGGCCCTCCGCCGGCAGCTGGAGGTCCGTCGGACCTGGCTGACCTCCGACCTCGCGTCAACTGCGCAGTGTCTGGCTGGGCAGCGCGCCGTAGGCCGCGCTGTACCGCTCGGTGAACCGGCTGGGGGTGAACCCCCACTGGGCCGCGACCGCGGTGACGGTGGTGCCGTCGCCGGGCGTGGCACGGCTGAGCTGCTCGTGGGCCCGACGGAGCCGGAGCTGCCGCAGGTGGGCCAGCGGGGTGGTGTCCAGGTGCCGCCGGAACGCCAGCTGCACCGCTCGTGGGGTGACGGAGGCAGCGCGGGCGATGTCGGCGAGGGAGACGTCCCGTTCGCAGTTGGCCTCGATGAACGCGGTGGCGCGGCGCAGGGTGACGGGATGGGCGTCGGTGCGGTCCGCCGGCGTGGGTGGCGGCACGACGGTGTTGGGGAAGACGGCCAGAGCCGTGGCAGCGAGCAGCCGCGACGCCTGCGCGATCAGCAGTGGCGAGGCGGCGGTCACGGGCTCGCGGAGCAGGTCGTCGACGAAGCGGTTCGTCGCCCACCACCGTGAGGTGCCGCCGGTGACCGGAGACAGCGACAAGAACTGAGCAGGACCGACTCGGCCGTCGGCGGTTCCGCCGGACACGTCCGTGAGCAGCCGCTCGGAGAGGGTGACGGCGCGCAGTCGCACCTCGCGGGTGCGGGCCACGCCCTCGGACCCCGGGTGGTTGGCCAGGCAGACGTCACCGGGCCCGAAGCGGTCGCTGCTCTTGCCGTGGTCGAACCGGAGGCCCCCATCGAGGAGGGCGTTGATGACCAGGTCCCCGCGTCGGACCATGTCGAAGGTCAGATCGGCCGGGACCTGGACGACGGCCGAGCTGACGGCGTCCGCGTCCACCTGGTCGAGGCTCATCCGCCAGCTGGTGTCGGGGGTCGTGCTCACCTGCAGGCGGCCCCCGTAGGCGCGATCCAGGAAGGCGCGGGCCTCGACGGGATCGGAGGTCGCCAGGGACACGCGGCGGGGCGCGGCCGGTCCGGTCGGCATGCTCCTCCCTCGATCGAGCAGTCGTTCCCCGCTCAGGTGCGCAGGGTGTGGCTGGGCGGAACCCCGTGAGCGGTGCGGTAGGCGGCGGCGAACCGGTCCGGCTTGGCGAAGCCCCAGCGCCGCGCGACGGCAGCGACGGTGTCGCCGCGCGTCGGGTCGGCGCGTTGCAGTTCCCGTCGCGCGCCCTCGAGCCGCACGCGCCGCAGGTACCCGGTGGGCGTCGTGTCGAGGTGCCGCCGGAAGCCGTACTGCAGGGCGCGGGCGCTGGTCCCCGCCGCCGCCGCGATCTCGTCCAGCTTCAGGGGCAGGTGGGCATGGGCCTCGATGTGGGCGACGGCCCGGCGGACTGCTGCCGGTGCGACAGCGCCCGGACCGGGCACGTGCTGACGGCTCAGCGTCGTGTTCGGGAAGACGTGCAGCGCAGCGGTGGCGACGGCCCGGGCCATCTCCTCGGCGAGCAGGGGTGAGTCGAGGGGGGACACGGGGTCCATCAGAGCCCCGCTGACGAGGCCGACCAGGGACCGCCAGAAACGGTGCATCGACGGCGAGACCGGCGTGGTGCCGGAGAACCGCAGCTCCGGGCCGGTCACACCCGCCGTGTCCTCGGCGACCTGCTCCATCCGCTCGGCCGGCAGCCGCACGGTGGTCACGTCGAAACCGTGCATGACGAAGTCGATCGAGACCCCGAGCGGGTAGAGGGCGACGTCCCCGCCCGCCGCGACCGTCTCGGCGCCGCGGCTGCAGATCTGCACGCTGCCGGCGTGCACGACGAAGAAGACGTAGTCGGAGAAGCCCTCGCCGGAGGTGCCGCTGTAGTCGATGGACGTGCGCACGCGGTCCGCGCCGAGGACGGGCGTGTCGTGGGTGAGGGCCGAGAACTGCGCGCCGTTCCTGATCGGGGCGAAGCGTGACGTGTTGTCGGCGTACATCCGGCGGATGAACTCGGTGACCGCCGTCTCGTCGCTGGAGGAGAACGAGGACCGCTGGACGAGGCCGGGGTGCGTCTGCGAGGTGGACACACGGCCTCCTGGAGTGCCGAGGCTACGGGCCGACCGCTGGTCCTCGACGACAGATTACGCAGCCGTGACCCGCTGGGCGAAGCCCTGCACGGCCGCCGTGCACACCGGCCCGCACACGTGGAGGACGCACGGTCCCCGGGTGCGCCTGATCGCTGCCCTGAGCGCGTGGGTCCGTCTCCCTGACGGATGGGCCCTCCGGACGCGGCCCCCCGGACGCCGCGCCGGAGTCCACACCGTCAGGAGGGCACGACTGCACACGGCCGGAGCGGATCGCCGGCTGCCCAGCGGGCCGCCGGGTGGCTGCGCCACCTCGACGGCCAGGTCATCGGCCCAGTCCCGCCAGTGGCGGTCAGTGGTCAGTGCCGGGCTCGACAGGCTGCGCGCGAGGGCCAGGCAAACGCGATCCGCGAGACTCAACCCGGAGCAGTGTCGGTGGAAGGACGCCGCCAGGCGCGCATCGAGGCGCCCGGCGTGGCTCACCGTGATCCCCAGCGCGTCGAGTTCGCCGTCGACGTCTTCGGCTGGCACACCCAGGCGTGCTGCCTTCTGGAGGACTTCGGCGTGATCGACCGAGCTGATGGTCGCGTCGTTGCTGCCCGCATCACGAGCGACGACGTCCCAGCCGGGTTCGGTGTTGATCAGGGCCAGTGGGGCAGAGGCATCGAGGACGATCACTCGCCGCTCGACTCACGGTCCTCGGCTGCTGCCTCGAGACGCCGCCCAGCGACGAGGTCATCGGCCAGGCTCACGCGGTCGCCGCCAGCCTGCTGGAAGCGGCGCTGAAGGCGTTCGAGGGCAGCACGACAGCGAGGGTCCCACCCGCGCAGGGGGTCCTCGACCGTGGTGCTCTCGCTCACGATCACCAGCGTGGTGGCGTGGAGTCGCCATCTCACGTCCGCCTGACCCGAGCAGACGACGAGCGGGTTGCGCCACGAGGCGCCTACGCGACGTGCTGGGCCTCCGCGTGGCCTTCGCGACTTGTGACATTGGCGCGACATCCGCGCTGGGCGAGATATCCGCCCTCTCCGATCGTCCGCGCTGTGCCGATCTCTCGACGCCAGGCCTCGGGCCGAACTATTGGACGCCGATAGGAACAGGATCCCCTGTGAGACCGTCTCCCCGACGTCGAGAGGTACGTGCCTGCAAGCTGGGGATCGTGACTGGGACTTCGACTGGTCCCCTCAGGGCGAGGTCGTCATCCAGCAGGCGCGGACTGTCCCCGAAGCCGCCGTTGGGGACGCGTCGGTGGGCCTGCGTTCACCGTTGCCGGAGAGGGATCCTTGACGAACGGGGCTTTCCGGCCCCTGATGAAGGGTCCCGCCGAGGTCTGCCGCTCCCGTCTGGCGGCGCTCGAGGGGGCAGCCACCGGCGCCGGGAGGACGGAGATCGTCGTGACGGGACCTGTGCATCAGCGGTCGAAGGCGGCGCTGGACGCCGACATCCGCGCCCTGCGCCGCACCGCGCTGGTCGTCAACGTCCGGTCCCGCCGGGGACGCCGTTCCTTCCCGGCGGTGCACCAACGGCTGCAGGCCACCGTGGAGCTGGTCGACGTGCGCCCGGTCGCCGACCCTCGGGGCCTGCCCGAGGCGCTCGCCGCCGCGGCCGACAGCGGCGCTGACCTCGTGGTGGTGGGCGGCGGCGACGGCACGCTGAGCGAGGCCGCGCACCAGCTCGCCCACCGCGACGTCTGCCTCGGCGTGGTTCCGCTCGGCACGACCAACAACTTCGCCCGCGGCCTCGGCCTGCCGCTGGGCCTGCCCGCCGCCCTGGGTGTGCTCACCGACGGCAAGGTCGCTGACGTCGACCTCGGCCACGTGGCCGGGCGACACTTCGCCAACCTGACCAGCCTGGGGCTATCGGTGCAGGTCGCCGGGCACGTTCCGCACCGGCTGAAGCGGGTGCTCGGCCGCGCTGCCTATCCGCTGACCGCCCTCGCCCTGCTGCCCGGCCACCGGCCCTTCACCGCACGCCTGCGCATCGGCGACGAGGTCCACGAGTTCGCGACCCACCAGCTCAACATCGCCAACGGCAGTCACCACGCCGGCCGGGCGATCGCCTCCGACACCGGCCTCGATGACCGCCTGCTGGTGGTGTACCGGCTCGGCGACGCCCACCGGCTCCGGCTGAGCCTCGCGACCGTCCGCCAGACGGTCCTCGGGCCCCGCCGGCCGCTGGCCCGCACCCGGTTCCTCACGGCCG
The DNA here is from genome assembly GCF_900115505.1 of Geodermatophilus dictyosporus. GTDB lineage: Bacteria > Actinomycetota > Actinomycetes > Mycobacteriales > Geodermatophilaceae > Geodermatophilus > Geodermatophilus dictyosporus. The sequence goes on from NZ_FOWQ01000003.1 coordinate 532,838, forward strand.
GCGAAGTCTGGGTGGAGACCGATCCGCCCCTCGCGCTCGACGTCGATGGCGAGATCCGCGGACGCACGCCGGTGCGGATCGCGCTCGAGGCCAACGCGCTGCGGGTGATGGTCGGCACGGACTTCCTCGACCGCTGATCTCCACCCTCCTCGCGATCATGGGCCTCTCCTGGAACGAGGAGCGCCAGCTCTTTCCGCGACGACGGAGCAGAGTGACTCGTCCGCACCGCCGCCCCCGTGGGCGAACAGGCGGGCGGCGGCCTCGGCCCAGTCGAGGGTGCTCACCGTGCACCTCCGGAGTTCGGGTCCCCGGGACCGCGAGGGAGCCCTGCGGCGCTCCTGGGGACAAGCTGCGTCGGCGCATCCGGTGACTCGTGCCCCACGACCGCTGTTCGTCGCACGGGGCGGTCATGACGCCGTCGTTCAGCAGGCGCGGATGCACTCCGCTCAGGGCGCGACGCTGACCGCAGTGCCTTCGTACCTTCGCCTTCATATGAGTCCGACGGACTCTGACTGGACGAGCGGAGATGACCGTGAGCATCGACCTGAGACTGCGGATCAGCTGGAGCGCCACGCATCCGCTGGGGCGCCCTCTGCAGACCTCGCCACCGGTGGACATTGCGCATCTGGGAGTCGAGGACTCGCCCACCGGGACACTGTGTAGGCAGCCGGTCTCCGAGGCCGCCAGCGCGCTCCCGGCACACCTCGTGGAGAGAGCCGCGCGGTGCGTGCCGTGCGAGCACGAGCGTCGGCGTCTGACCGCCACCTGACCGGCGTCCGGACGCGGGGATCATCGGGCCTCTCCGAAGATCCCCTCGTCCGGACAGGGCTACGCCGTTCCGCAGCCGCCGCTGATCCATCGGACCGCCTCACGGCGAGCCGATCGCTGTTCCGAGCGGCCCACTTGAGGTCACCTCTTCAGGTAGCTGCCAGCCACCGCCGGGTGGGCCACGATGACCCCTGTGAGCCCGCCGCCGCCCTCCGGCGGGGGCGGCCGCCGGTCAGTGCCCTGAGGCGATCGGTGCGCTGACCAGCGGTTTCGCTGGTGCCCCCGGCAGGATTCGAACCTGCGACGCACGGTTTAGGAAAGTGATCGAGCGAGTCTTGGATGCCGTTGACGGTCGATGGACACGGCCTCTGACCTGGCGTATGTGGTTGGGCTGTGATGGGGCGAAGTGAGGTCTGTTGGACGTCGTGCGGACTGGATGCGGACTGGAGCGCCCTGGCCGGCGAGCGGCTGTCCCACCGGTCTGCTGAGCCGCGGCTGTTCGTCAGCGGGTCTCGGTCCGCCGACGGGCGTCGAGCCACGCGTCCACATCGGTCCGCTTGAACACCACCCGACGTCCGAGGCGGAAGCCCACCGGTCCCTCGCCGAGGTGTCGCCAGTAGCGGAGGGTGGCCACGGGCGTCCGCAGGTACGCCGCGGTCTCGGCGAGCGTCATGAGGTCGCTCGCACTGCTTCGGGCATTGGTGGACGTCATGTGGTGCCTCCGAGCGCCTCGATGCGAGTTGACTGCTGCGAGGGGCCTTCACGACGGCCATCACCGCCCGACCACCCCACGCAGCAGTCAGCGTGCGGAGGCTTCTCCAGTGGACCTGCAGTGCGAGCTCGAGCGGCGTCCCCCAGGGGTTAGAGGTGCGGTGCGTCAATTGCCGGGCTCGAGCCTGGCGTTGCTGGTCGAGAGATCCGCTGCGGACGTAGGCGCGTCGGCGGCACGCGCTGAGGACGGTGTCGAGGGCATCGACGAGATCTAGGAGGTCGCGGTCGTAGATGCGACCGCTGTCGATCTGGCCGGCAAGCGCGCTGAGCAGTCCCGGCCAGTCGTGGCGCGTCGGCGTGGTGGGGACTAGCACCTCGACGCGTCGCTCGACGACCTGCACTGCTGACCGACCTGACGCCGCTGCCCTGGTCTGCCCCAGGCGCGGTGTCTACACGTGGCCGAGCACCACTTCGGGATCGGGCCACGACTGCGTGGCGTGATCGGTCCGCAGCACCAGGCGCAGGTGGTGGCTGCCGCCCGGCGTCGTGCAGGGGCCTTCTCGTCGTCGGCTGCGTCGCAGGCCTTCGCCTCACGCGACGTCCGCTGTGCGTTCTCACGGCGCCGCCGCTCAGCCTCGGTTCGCCGCCTTCGGCGGTCGGCCGTCCCTTTGCTGCCCATGCCGCTGAGCCTGCTGACGAGCCTCCTGTCACTCGTCACCACGAGTTCAAGCCCCCGACAGTGCATGAGGTGCGTCCCTCTTGATCTTGCGAGTCTCTAGTGCCGGTGGCCTCGGCCTGAGCGGCGCGCTCTAGCGCGTCACCGACGGCCTGGGCTGGGTGCTTGGAGGCGACCGCGGGTGCTGTCCGGGTGTCCCTAGAGGCGGCTTTAGGGACATCCGCCGATCGCCGATAGACGCAGCACGAGAACGACACACCAGTACCGCCGACGATCCGTGCCTGTGACTGCCCGCGCGGTCAGCGGGCACTGACCCCCGAGGAAGATCAGCGACCGTGGGCTTACCGAAGTGGATGCAGCGTGAGCCGCCGGCGCGAACGCTGGAGGAGTTCCGCGCCCGAGCCGCTCGCTCGCCCCGACCTCACACCCTAAGCGCCGGAGAGCAGTTCGGGCTGGTGGCTTCGGTGTTGGCCGTGGCCGGCGTCATCGTGCTGCTGTCGCTGATTCCTGGCTTGGCCTGGCTGTGGGACTACTTCCGCTTGACGACGCCGGTGCCCCTAATTATCACCGCGGTCGGGTTCACGGAATGGCGGGACCGCGTCGCTCACCGGCGTCGTGCGCTGCTTGACGCAATTGGCGCAGGCCCGGAGGACGCGGCGGCGGATCCTGAGCGTTGAGCGCCCATCGGGCCCGCCTTGATTACCTCGTGTCCCCTAGTGGGCGGCGGTTTCAAGAGGTCGTCGCAACGACTGGCTTTTCGGGGTCTGACAGTAGTCGCTGCATGGCTTCGGCTGGGGTGATGAATCCGAGGGTCTGGCGGGGCCTGGCGCTGAGGGAGTGGCGCGGATTCGGGGCACGCGGCCAACGCGAGGTGCGGAAGGCCGCACGTCGCGGGCAGGAGCATGCAATCCGTACGTCGCGGAACTGGCACGCGCCTGGGCGGTGGAGGTGTTGCGCGTCGAGGGGCTGCGCTCGTCAGGTCGAGACAGGCTCTCGGGCAAGCCTCGGAGCCGCGCTCCTGGCGGCCGTGGGCGCGTTGCTCGGTTCTGCTGCGGCGGGGCGTCCCTGAGTGGCGGACTCAGCTGCCCGGAACGTCGACCCGTCCGGCCGGGAGGTCACCAAGGCCTTCGGTCGGAAGGTCGATGCCCAGCGGTGGCTCGACGAGCAGACGGTCGCGCTGGTCCGGGGGACGTTTGTCCATCCCGAGCTGTCCCGCCAGACCGTCGGTCAGTGGGCAGAGACCTGGATCGCCGGCCGCTCCCACCTCGGGCCAAAGACGTTGGCCAGCTACCGCTCACTGCTGAGGGCGCGGGTGCTGCCGCGGTGGGAGCACGTGCCGCTCGGCCGGGTGGCGCACGGTGACGTGGTCGCGTGGGTAGCCGGCATGCGCGCGGACGGGTTGTCGGCAAGCCGGACTCGGCAGGCGTACCACCTCCTGACGTCGATGCTCGACGCCGCGGTCAAGGACGGCCGGCTGGCGCGCAACTCGGCCGCCGGCGTCGACCTCCCGCGGCTGCCGACCACCGACCGCCGGTACCTGATCCACGGGCAGCTCGCCGACATGGCGGACCACTGCGGACCGCACCGGCTGCTCGTCCTGGTCCTCGGCTACACCGGGCTCCGCTGGGGAGAGGCGGCCGCACTCCGCGTCCGGCGGATCGACCTGCTCCGCGGCCGCATCGAGGTGGCCGAGTCCGTGACCGAGGTCGAGGGGCGCTCGGTCTTCGGGCCGCCCAAGTCCCACGCGCGCCGCTGGGTGCCGGTTCCCGGTTCCTGCACGACGACCTGGCCGACCACCTGGCCGACCGGGACCCGGAGGAGTTCGTCTTCCCCTCGAGGGCCGGCGGGCCGCTGCGGGTCGGCAACTTCCGGCGCGACCGGTTCGACCGCGCGGCCGTCGCCGTGGGGCTGGCCGGCCTCGTGCCGCACGAGCTCCGGCACACCGCGGCCTCGCTCGCCATCGCGTCCGGCGCCTCCATCAAGGGCGTCCAGTCGATGCTCGGACACGCGTCGGCGGCCATGACGCTCGACCGGTACGGCCACCTCTTCGGCGACGAGTTGGACGCCGTCGCGGAGCGGATGGACGCCGCTCGTGCGGACTGGATGCGGACTGAGGGCTCCGGCGGGGGTGACCGCCGGTCAGCGGACTGAGCGGATCAGTGTGCTGACCAGCGGTTTCGCTGGTGCCCCCGGCAGGATTCGAACCTGCGACACACGGTTTAGGAAACCGATGCTCTATCCCCTGAGCTACGGGGGCTCGCCGGCCGCCGGCCGGTGGGGAACTGCCGCACGAGGTTAGCGTTGCTGCCCGCGGCGCCTCGGGCTGGCTACCGTCACTCCATGGTGGTCCTGCTGGCCGAGTTGCTGGTCCTCCTGCTCCTGGCCGGCCTGCTGCTGCACGGGCTGGGCGTGTGGTCGGCGGGCTCCGCCGTCCCTGCGGACGTCCGGCCCTCCGGGCGCCGACGGCAGCGGTCCGGCGCCGTGCGGGCACGGTGGGTGGCGGCGCACGACGAGGTCGACGGGCAGACGCGGGTGCTGCTGCGCCGCTGTCACCTCGGCCCGGACGGTCTGCCGGTCGTGCTCGAGGACCGGGTCTACACGGCCTTCGCGTCGGACGACCCGGCCTGGGAGGCGCGCTTCACCGAGGCGATGTCCGCCGCGCGGTTCCGCTGCTCGTACCTCGACGCCGAGGAGTCCGCGGGCTGAGCGGCCTGTGCCACCGTCTCCTCGACCAGCCGCACGATGGTTCGCGGGCGGTCCGACTGCGGCGCGTGGCCTGCCCACAGCAGTGGCACGAACCGCGAGCCGGGGACCAGCGGGAGGTAGCGCACCGTCTGACCCGAGGAGATCCAGTCGGCCACGCCCTGCACGAGGGTCACCGGGCAGTCGATGCGGTCCAGGCCGCGCGGGACGTCGAGCAGCAGGCCCCACAGCAGGGTGCGCCACCAGTCGCGGGCGTCGGCGAACCCCTCGCGGGCGCCGATCGCCTCCTCGGGGGAGGTGGACCACGGGCGGGCCTTGAGCGGTGCCAGCAGCGCGGCACGGCCCACCGCGGAGCGCGACAGCGGCCCGATCAGCTGCGCGCCGGTGCGCATGGCCACCCGGGCCAGGGTCATCCCGGCGCCCTGCACGACCCGCTCCGGCGGCACGTTGAGCCCCGACGGCCCGATCGCCACCACCGAGCGCGCACGGCCCCGGCGCGCCAGCTCGATCGCCACCCGGGCGCCGAGCGAGTTGCCCAGCACGTGCACCCGCCCGACGCCCTCCTCGTCCAGCGTCCGCTCCACGGCGTCGGTGACCGCGGCGACCGTGGGCCGCTCCTCCAGGGCCGGCGACCGGCCCACGCCGGGCAGGTCGACGTCGAGGACGTCGAAGCGCTCGGTCAGCGCGGGGAGGACGGCGGTGAAGTCGCGGCGCGAGCTGCCCCAGCCGTGCAGCAGCAGGAGGGGCTCGCCGGAGCCGGCTCGCGTGCGAGAGAGCGTGTCGGTCACCTGGGAGGGCTACCCGACGGCGACGGGGCCTCCCGGTGAGACCTGTCACGTACCCGCGCCGCGGCTCGTCCCGGTCCTGCAGCAACGGGCGGCCCTGGCGCCGGGACCGCTGGTGACGAGGGCAGGATGGTGGCCATGGGACAGGTCGTGGCCACCGCCGAACGCGTCGTCGCAGCCCCGGCAGACCGGGTGCGTGCCGGCCTCGCCGACTACCTGGGCACCCGCTCGCGCGTGCTGCCCGAGCAGTTCAGCGACTACCGGGTGGAGGCCGGGGGCACGGGCGCGGGCACCCGCGTGCACTGGCGGTTCGCCGCGACGTCCAAGCGCGTGCGCGAGCAGGACCTCGAGGTCAGCGAGCCCGACGGGACGCTCGTCGAGCGCGACACCCGCTCGTCGATGGTGACCACCTGGACCGTCGTCCCGACCGGCGCCGACCGCAGCACCGTGCGCGTGCGCACCACCTGGGACGGCGCCGGCGGCGTCGGCGGGTTCTTCGAGCGGACCTTCGCCCCCAGGGGCCTGCGCCGGGTCTACGACGACCTGCTCGGCCGGCTCGAGCGGGAGCTGGCCACCGCCGCCTGAGGTCGCGGCACGGCTCGCCGTCGCGGGGGACCATGGGCCGGTGAGCGCCGCCCTCCCCGCCGTCGAGCCGCCCCGGGTCGCGGTCCCCGGTCTCGACGAGCTGGCCGACCTGGTCGCCGACGGCGACGTCCTCGTCCTGTCCGGCGCCGGCCTGTCCACCGACTCCGGCATCCCCGACTACCGGGGTGCCACCGGCTCGCTGCGCCGGCACACGCCGATGACCTGGCAGACCTTCCGCCGCGACCCGCGCGGCCGGCACCGCTACTGGGCGCGCAGCTACGTCGGCTGGCCGCAGATGGCCGCCGCCCGGCCCAACGCCGGCCACTCCGCCGTCGCCCGGCTGCAGCGGGCCGGCCTGCTCGGCGGCGTCGTGACCCAGAACGTCGACGGGCTGCACCAGGCCGCCGGTGCCCGGGACGTCGTCGAGCTGCACGGCGGGCTGGACCGGACCGTCTGCCTGGCCTGCGGTGACGTCGCCGGTCGCGCCGGGCTGCACCGCCGGCTGCGGGCGGCCAACCCCGCGTTCGGCCCGCGCGTCGACGAGGTGAACCCCGACGGCGACGCCGAGCTGCCCGACGAGGTGCTCGACGGCTTCGTGATGGTCGACTGCACCGCGTGCGGCGGCGGCCCGCTCAAGCCCGACGTCGTCTTCTTCGGCGAGACGGTGCCGCGCGACCGGGTGGACGGCTGCTTCCGGCGGCTGGAGGACTCCGGCAGCCTGCTGGTCCTGGGTTCCTCGCTCACGGTGATGAGCGGCTACCGGTTCGTGCTGCGCGCCGCCGAGCTGGGCATCCCGGTCGGCGTGGTCAACCTCGGCCCCACCCGCGGCGACGCCAAGGTCGACGTGAAGGTCGACGCCCCGCTCGGCGAGGTGCTGCCGGAGCTGGCCCGCCGCTGCGGGGCGTGAGCCGGCGCGAGCGGAAGGACCTCCCTGCCCCCCAGCGCTCGCAGGCCCGCGCCGGGCCCCTGCAGGGAGGCCAGCTCACCGACGACGGCCGCTGGCTGGTCGTCGACGGGCGGCGCTGGCGGGCGGCCGACCCGTCGCTGCCCGGCGACGTCCGCGCCCGGCTGCTCTCGCACCTGGGCAGGGCCCGCTCGGCGGTGCGCACGGGCACCGACCCGGCCGCCGTCCGCGCCGCCCGCGACCGCGTGCAGCTGGCCAAGACCGGCCTCGGCGAGCGCGGCCCGGCCTGGTGGGACCAGGACGACGACGCCCGCCGTGCCCGCTGGGAGGCGGCGCTGGCCGCCCTCGACGCGACCGGCGGTTGACGCCTCCCCGGGACGGGCAGGAAGGCCCGCGATGCAGACCTTCCTGCCGGTGGCCGACTTCGAGGAGAGCGCGCGGCTGCTCGACTCGCCGCGCCTGGGCAAGCAGCGGGTGGAGACGCTGCAGGTGCTGCGCGCCCTCGAGCTGCCCGACTACGGCTGGACCTCGCACCCGGTCGTGCACATGTGGCGGGGGCGGACGGCGGCTCTGGTCGTCTACGGCCTGGCCGCGGTGCGGGTGTGGCGCGAGCGCGGGTTCGCCGACAGCACGCACACGCTGATCGCCGAGTTCGCGCCCGACGTCGAGGGCGCCACCCAGGACGAGCTCGCCCGCGCCGGCCTGCTGCCCTCGTGGGTGGGCGACGAGGCGGTGCACCGGTCGCACCGGTCGAACCTGCTGGCCAAGGACCCGGACTTCTACCGGCCGCTGTTTCAGCCGCTGTTCGGCACCGAGCCCGACGACCTGCCCTACGTGTGGCCGGGCGCCGACGACGTGCCACCCGCCGCCGAGCCCGAGGGGACCCGGGTGTGGGTCGTGCGGCCGCGGGCGCACAACGAGCTCGGCGCCTGCCTGGCCGCCGGCGTCGTCGGGCTGGGCACCCAGTCGGGCGTCGACGTCGACGCCACCGGGCTCTCGCCGGCGGAGCTGCGCGCCCTGGCCAAGGAGCTCTCCGGACGGCGGCCGAGCAAGGACCTGCGGCAGCTGTCGACCTTCCTCGACGAGATCCGCCCGGGCGACCCGGTGGCGCTGCCCATCGAGCACGGCGCCGGGCTGCTGGTCGGCGAGGTTCTCGGCGACTACCTGTTCCAGGGCCGCGAGCTGCTCCCGCACCGCCGCCCGGCCCGCTGGGACCGCGTCGTGCCGCGCGCCGCGGCCCGGCCGCCGGCGACGCTGCAGGACCCGCGGGCGCTGTTCTCCGTCGTCGTCGACCCGGAGGTGCTGCCGCCGGCGCAGGCCGGCACGACCTACCGCGAGCCCGCGCTGCCGCTGGTGTAGCCGCCCTGCACCACGGTCGTCCACGCCCGCGCGTGCAGCCGCCGCAGCTCAAGCCACGGCGCGAGCTCGGCGTCGGACGGCCCGCCGACCGCGTCCAGGGCCGCCCGGCCGTCCAGCCGGGAGGTGCTGCGCAGGCAGGCGAGGTCCCAGGCGACCGGGCCGGGGCAGGTGTCCTCGAGGTCGGTCCAGCACCACCCCCGCGGCGTGGCCAGCAGGTTGCCCGGGTGCGCGTCGCCGTGCAGCGCCTGCCCGGGCCCGCCGTCCAGCCGGGGCCGCAGCCGCTCGACGTCCTCCGCCACCCGCGCGCGGACGGCCTCCGGCACGCCCCAGTCGCCGGCGTGCCGGACGAAGGCGGCCAGGTCGTCGAGCGGGGTGTCCAGCGGCCTGCCGGTGGTGGGGAGGTCGCGGAGGGCGGCGTGCAGGTCCGTGAGCGCCGCGGCCACCTCGGCCGGGCCCGGCGCCCGTGGCAGCACCTCGACGTGCCTCCAGAAGGTGAGCACCAGTCCGTCGTGCCGGTGCGGGCCGGGTGGCACCAGGTCGCTGGGCGCGACGACGGCGGCCCCGGCCGCGGCCAGCGCGCCGGCCAGTGCCACCTCCCGGCCGAACGGCCGGGTGGGGTCGGGGCGCAGCAGCGGCGTCAGCGTGGCCACCCGCGCGACCACCGGGGCGGGCGCGAGGTGCACCACGGCGTTCACCCCGTCGTGCAGCACCCGCGGTCCGCGCACCCGGACGCCGTGCGCGGCGGCCACAGCGGAGGCGGCGGCCGCCGCGCGGACGGCACGGGTGCTCACGCCTCCGGCAGGGGCACGTTCTGCAGCCGGACCTGGCCGCGCGCGACGAGCTTGCCGTCCTCGGCGCGGGTCAGCTGCACCAGCCACAGCTGCAGGGTGCGGCCCTGCTGCACCGGCTCGGCGAGCACGTGCAGCCGGCCGGCGGTCACCGGCCGCAGGAAGTCGGTGCTGTTGTTGACCCCGACGGCGAACTGGCCGCGGTCCGCCACGGCGACGCTCGCGCCGATCGATGCCGCCGACTCGACGACCGCGCAGTAGACGCCGCCGTGCACCACGCCCCAGGGCGTGTGCTGGTCGGGACCGAGCTCGACGGTGCCGGTGACCCGGGTGCCGGTCATCTCCTCGGGCTCGAAGCCGGTGGCGGCGACGAAGGCGCTGCTCGACGCGCGGTCCACCCGTGGCAGCTCGGGCCCGCTCACGCGTCCCACACCAGGCAGAAGGGGTGGCCCACCGGGTCGGCGTAGACGCGGAAGTCCCCGCCGCCGCCGGGCAGCGTGCGGGCACCGAGCGCCAGGGCCTTCGGCTCGGCCTCGTCGATGTCGGTGACGTAGACGTCGAGGTGGAACTGCTGGGGCCGGGCGGGGGCGGGCCAGTCCGGGGGGACCAGGTCCGGCGCCTGCTGGAAGGCCAGCCGGTACCCCTGGCCGGTGACCACGACCCAGTCGTCGCCCGGTCCGCCCCTGCTCACCTCCATCCCGAGCAGGTCGGCGTAGAAGGTGGCGAGCGCGTGCGCGTCTGGCGCGTCGATCACGACGGAGTGGAGCTGACCGATCATGGTCCCCATCCTGCTGGCTGCCGGTGCGGCGCACCCGCCGGGAACCGGCCGTCCTCCGCCGGGATCCGGCCACGGGGCAGGACACGAGGCAGGATCGGACCCGTGACCGACCCCGCCCCGCCCGTGCTCGGCTCGCTGACCTGGCTCCCCGCCCGGGACCGCCCCGACCTCCTCGGCGGGCCCGTGGCCGCCGCGCTGTCCGCGCTGCCCGGGCCGGCCTGGGTCGCCCCGGTCGACGACGAGCTGGCCGACACCGCCGCCTTCACCGAGGCCTACGGGGTGCCGCCCGAGGCGTCGGCCAACTGCGTGGTCGTCGCCGCGCGCCGCGCCGGGCAGACCACGCTGGCGGCCTGCGTCGTGCTGGCCACCACCCGTGCCGACGTCAACGGCCTGGTGCGGCGGCACCTGGGCGCCCGCAAGGCGTCCTTCGCCCCGCAGGACGTCGCCGTGGCCGAGACCGGGATGGCCTACGGCGGCATCACCCCGGTCGGTCTGCCCGACGGGTGGCCGGTGCTCGTCGACGCCGCGGTGGCGGCCGCCGACGTCGTCGTCGTCGGCTCGGGCACGCGCGGCGCCAAGCTGGCCCTGCCCGGCTCGGCACTGGCCGCCCTGGCGGCCGCCGAGGTGGTCGAGGGCCTGGGACTGCCGGTGGAGGAGGCGCCGCGACCGGCGCCGGCCCTGCCGCCGGAGCGGGCGCCCGACGACCGCGACGTGGGCTGGGGCGAGCGGCCCGGCGAGCGCGACGAGGACCGGCGCTACCTCGAGGACCGCCCTCCGCACTGGGGGACCGTCTAGCCGGCCGTCGTCCCCGGACCGCCTCACGGTGGCCCCGGCAGGCTCAGCGTGAGCGTGGCGGTGGTGGCCGCGGCGGCGAGAGCGGCGGCGGTGGCCTCGTCGACGGCGAGCACCAGCAGCCCGCCGTCGTCGCCCTGCGTCGCGGCCAGCACCGGCGCGGCCCGCGCGACCACCTCCGCCCGGGTCGCGCCCGGGGCGGTGGCCAGCACGTCGACGCGGTCGCCCGCTCCGGCCAGCCCGGCGACGGCGAGGTCGGCCAGGCGGACCGGCGCGGCGACCTGTCCCGCCGGCAGCAGCGCGGTCAGGCCGGGACCGACCAGGCGCACGTCGGTGAGCGGCTCCCCGGCCCGCACCGGCGCGGCGAGCACCCGCCCGGCGAGCACGGCGGGGTCGGTCGCCGACCCGGCGGGGACGGCGCCGGCCGGCAGCTCGGTGGTCCCGAGGTCCGCCGCCGTCAGGGCCGCCCCGGCCGGCAGGTCGGTGGCCGCGGTGACCACCGGCGTCCCGGGCGGCGGGGGCGCCGCCGGCGCGGGTGGCGGCCGCAGGGCGAGCACGAGCGCCCCGGCGACGAGGGCCGCGGCGACGAGGCGGCGCAGCAGCAGGACGGGGGAGCGGGGTCGGCGCAGGCGCGGCACGGGCCCAGGCTGGCCGTCCCGCACGACCGGGGGGAGGGGAGCGGGGCGGCTGTGGACGCCGCGCCCGGCTGTGGACGCGCCCCCGTCAGGAGGCGGCGGCCTTCGACCCGCCCGAGGAGGACGACGACGGGCTGCTCGACGGGGTCGAGGCCGCTTCCTTCTTCGGCGCCGCCGTCGACGAGGACGACTCCGACGAGGACGACTCCGACGAGGAGGTCGAGGACGACGAGCCCGACGACTCCGAGGACGAGGCCTTCGCGCGGCTGTCGGTGCGGTAGAAGCCCGAGCCCTTGAACACGACGCCGACCGAGCCGTAGACCTTGCGCACCGGGGCGCCGCAGGTCGGGCACTCGGCCACGGGGGCGTCGGTGAAGGACTGCACGACCTCGAACTCGTGCTTGCCCTCGGCGTTGGTGCAGGCGTACTGGTACGTGGGCACGGCGGTTCTCCTGGTCGGGCGGGGGTGGGCGGGTCGGGCGCCCCTGCCCTCGGGCTGGCACTCGGGACCCTCGACTGCCAATGATGCGACACCTCGGGCCCGCCGTCCACGCACCGTCGGCGAGTGTGGGTTCCGTGGCGGGCGCGCGTGAGATCACCGACGAGGGCGGGACCGCGGCACCCGCAGGTGCCAGGCCGGCGCCATGGCGAGTCGACCCGGTGCCGTGGGGCGACCGCGGCTCCGGTGACGCGGACGGCGACTGACCCGGCCCCGGGCGCCGCGAGCAGCGGTGCCGCTCGCCGACACGCACGGGCCCTTCGCAGGTCGGCGTCGTCCACGGCCGCACCACGCGTGGCGGAACGGACGCGTACGCGCCGGTAACCTCCGGCGCGTGACACCGCCCTGGCTGGACGAGACGCAGCAGCGCGCGTGGCGGGCGTGGCTGACCGCCGCGGAGCTGCTGCCCCGCGAGCTCGACGCCCAGCTGCAGCGCGACGCCGGGCTCACCCACGCCGCCTACATCGTGCTCGCGATGCTGTCGGAGGCGCCGGGGCGCAGCCGCCGGATGAGCGACCTGGCGCGGCGGGCCAACCAGTCGCAGAGCCGGCTGTCGCACACCGTCGCCCGGCTCGAGGACCGCGGCTGGGTCCGCCGTGAGCGCTCCACCGAGGACGGCCGCGGCAACCTCGCCGTCCTCACCGACGCCGGCTGGGACGTCGTCCGGTCGGTCGCTCCGGGGCACGTCGCGGCGGTGCGCGCCGCGCTGTTCGACCCGCTGACCGAACAGCAGACGCAGGCGCTGTGCGAGGTGCTGGAGACCGTCGTCCAGGGCCTCGACCCCGACGCCAGCCGGCGGGTGGCGCACGGCAGCGACGTCGCCGGCTGATCCCTTCCGGGGGGAGGTGGAGCGCGAGCAGGTCGCGGCCGTGGGAGCGCGACCGGCCGCCTAGCTGAGCCACCGCGACGCCCCGGCCGCCCTGCGCTGGATGGAGGCCGTGGGCTCCACCGTGGTCCGGCGGGCCGACGCCGAGGACGGCACGGTCGCCCACGCGGAGGTCCGCTGCGACGACGTCGTCCCCATGGTCGCGAGCCACGACGCCGACTACACCCGGCCGCCGCTGGTCGGACACTCCGCGGGTCCCGGCCTGTACCTGGTGCTCGACGACGCGGCCGGCGTCGACGACCGCTTCGCCCGCGGAGTGGCGGCCGGCGGCACCGCCGTCCTCGCCCCGCGGGACACCGAGGAGGGCACCGCCGCGCGCGCCTGCTCGACCCCGAGGGGCGGGAGTGGAGCTTCGGGACCTGCGCGCCCGGCAGCACCTCGTAGCGCGCCGTGCCCGACGACGGGTGGACCAGTGGCGCCGGCCGTCGGGTGGCCGCTGATCCCCGTCCTCCCTCACGGCAGCGCGTCCTCCCCGACCGCCCACCGTGGGGGAGGACGCGCGACGGTCAGGTGACCTGATCACCGCCGCGACGGCTCAGGAGGCCAGCCAGGCGCGGATGCCCTCGTTCGACCCGCCCAGGACCGGCGGCGCGCCGTGGTCGCGGCGGGTCGTCTCGGTCTCGCCGTCCGGGCCCGGGGCGAAGAAGCGCAGCGGCGGGCCGGGCAGCTGCAGCCGGCCCAGCGTGGCGTGCTCGACGTCGACGAGCAGGCCCTGGGACAGCGTCTGCTCCCAGCCGTAGACCTCGTCGATGGTCCGCACCTTGCCCGCGGGGACGCCGGCCGCGGCCAGCCGGGCGAGCAGGCTCTCGGCGTCGGTGTCGGCGAAGACGCCCTCGAGCAGCTCGATCACCCGCTGCCGGTTGCCCACCCGCTCGCCGTTGGTGGCCAGGCCGTCGGCCTCGGGGTCCAGTCCGAACTCGGTGCACAGCCGCCGCCACAGCCCCTCCGACCCGCAGGAGAGCTGCACGCTGCCGCCCTTGCAGTGGAACAGGCCGTAGGGCGCGATCGAGGGGTGGTGGTTGCCCTGCGCCCGGCCGACCTGCCCGCCGACGGTCCACGCCGTCCCCTGGAAGGCGTGCACGCCGACGATCGCGGCCAGCAGCGAGGTGCGCACCACCTGGCCGCGGCCGGTGCGCTCCCGCTCGTGCAGCGCGGCGAGCACGCCGTAGGCGCCGTACATGCCGGCCAGCAGGTCGCCGATCGGCACGCCGACCCGCTGGGGGTCGTCCGGGCCGGGCCCGGTGAGCGACATCAGCCCGGCCTCGCCCTGCGCGATCTGGTCGTAACCGGCCCGGCTGCCCTCGGGGCCGTCGTGGCCGAAGCCGCTGATCGAGAGGGTGACCAGGCGCGGGTTGAGCTCGGCGAGCACGTCGGTGCCGAAGCCGAGGCGGGCCAGCGTGCCGGGGCGGAAGTTCTCCAGCAGCACGTCGGCGCGGCGGACCAGCTCGCGCAGGAGGTCCTGGTCGCCCGCCTCCTTGAGGTCGAGGGTGACCGACTCCTTGTTGCGGTTGGCCGACAGGAAGTACGTCGACTCGCGGTCACCGGAGTCCGGCTGCACGAACGGCGGCCCCCAGCCGCGGGTGTCGTCCCCGCTGCCGGGGTTCTCCACCTTGATCACCCGGGCGCCCAGGTCGCCGAGCATCATCGCCGCGTGCGGGCCGGCCAGCGCGCGGGTCAGGTCGACGACGAGCACGCCGTCCAGCGGTCCGGTCACGACAGCCCTCCGGGGGTCTCAGAGCCAGCCGGGGACGACGAAGACCAGCCAGGCCAGGAACGGCCCGACGACCACGACGATCCCGGAGTAGGCGAGGATCTGCTTGTAGAAGCGGTCCCGGTCGACGTCCTGCGCGTTGGCCAGCACCAGCGCGCCGTTGGTCGAGAACGGGCTGACGTCGACGATCGTGGAGGCCACCGACAGGGCCACCACCACGCCGACGGCGCTGATGGCCCCCGCCTCCAGGAACGGCACCGCGAGCAGGATGGCGACCCCGATGATCGCCGTCGAGGACGCGAAGGCCGACACCACGCCGCCGATGTAGGCGAGCAGCAGCGCGATGAGCAGCGGCGCACCCAGCCCGATGACCGCATCGCCGACGTAGTCGATCGTCCCCGCCTCCTGCAGGACGAACACGAAGGTCAGCACGCCGGCGATGAGCAGCACGGTCGACCAGCTGATCTGGGTGACCGCCCCCTTGTGCCGCTGGGCGGAGAACAGCGCCAGGACGACGGCGACGGTGATGGCGACGAACCCGATGTCGAGGTCGAACACCAGCGCCAGGACGGCGACCACCACGAGTCCCACGAGGGTGAGGACCTGCTCGAGGGAGACCGGGCGGGGCCGGTCGGGGTGGACGTGCTCGTCGTCGTCCCCGCCGACCCCGGGCCCGGGTGCCGCACCGTGCCCGCGCACGAGGGTGCCGTGCGCGTGCTCGGTGTGGGCCAGGGGCTCGGCGGCCACCTTCCGGCCGAGCAGCCGGCGGCCGCCGAGGACGAAGAACAGGACCAGCGCGATGGCCAGGTTGAACAGCAGGGCACCCAGGAAGACCGCCAGCGGGTTGCTCGGCAGGCCCGACTCCTCGACGATCTCGTTGACCGTGACGCCGTAGACGCTGATCGGCGAGAAGCCGCCGCCCTGGGCGCCGTGGATGACCATCATGCCCATCAGCAGGGGGCTGATCCCGTGCCGGGCGGCGAACGTGAGCGCGATCGGCGCGATGATCGCCACCGCCGCCGGCGAGAGCGCGCCGATGGCGGTGAGCACCGCGGTGACGAGGAACATGATCCAGGGGATGGCGGCCACGTGGCCCCCGACCAGGCGCACCGCGCCGCGCACCAGCAGGTCGACGGTGCCGTTGTTCTGCGCGATGGCGAACAGGTACGTGACGCCGATCAGGGTCAGCACCAGTCCGGCCGGGAAGCCGGCGAGGATGTCGTCGGTGCTCAGCCCGACCGAGAGGGTCCCGACGACGAAGGCGGCGACGAAGGCCAGCGCGCCCATGTTGATCGGCAGGAACGTGGCGATCGCGAAGATCGCGACGAGCGCCAGGATGGTGACGATCTCCGGTGACACGCGGTCTCCCTGTCCTCTGCGACGGGTCGGCCCACCGTGTCACCTACCGGCGGGTAGGGCCTCCCAGCCGGTGGCCGGGGTGACCACGGCGCTGACCGGCCGGTCGTGGTCGAGCGCCGGCAGCCGGTCGACCAGCTCGTCGTCGAAGACCAGCGCCACCACGACGGCGTCCCGGCGCACGTGCTGCAGCGCCCGGTCGTAGTAGCCGCCGCCCCGGCCCAGCCGGGTGCCCGTCCGGTCGACGGCGAGCGCGGGGACGACGACGACCTCCGCGGCCCCGATCGCCGTCGGTCCCAGGCGCGGCCCGACCGGCTCGAGCAGCCCGAAGCGGCCCGGCGCCAGCCGACCGGTGTCCACCGCCCAGTGCAGCTGCGGGTCGCCGTCGGGGACCACCGGCAGCAGCACCCGCGCGCCGAGCTGGGTGAACGCGGCCGGCAGCCGGCCGTGGCCCGGCTCGGTCTCGTCGGGGACGAAGGCCGCGAGGGTGCGCACCCTCGCCAGCTGCCGCAGCAGTGCGGTGGTGACCGCGGCCGCGGCCGTCGCGCGCTCGGTGGGGGAGCGGTCCCGGCGTCGGGCCCGGACCCGGTCGCGCAGGGCCGCCTTGACCGGTTCGACGTCCTGCGGGGCGGTCACCGCAGCAGGCTAGAGCCCGGCCCCGGCCGCCCGGTGGAACGGTCGCGCCCCCGTGGGCCGCCGCGCGCGCCGCTCCCGGCCGCCTCGAGGTGGGGTGCGGTGCGGTGGCTAGGCTCCCGGCGTGGAGAGCTCGCGGACCCCCTCGGCGCGCAAGGCCGTCATCCCCGTCGCCGGGATGGGCACCCGGTTCCTCCCCGCCACCAAGGCGGTGCCCAAGGAGCTGCTGCCGGTCGTCGACCGCCCGGCCCTGCAGTACATCGTCGAGGAGGCCGCACGGGCCGGGCTGGCCGAGGTGCTCATGGTCACCGGGCGCAACAAGGCCGCGATCGAGGACTACTTCGACCGCGCCCCCGAGCTCGAGGCGGCGCTCGAGAAGAAGGGCGACGCCGCCCGGCTGGCCGCCGTCGCGGAGTCCACCGAGGTGGCCCAGGTGCACTTCGTCCGGCAGGGCGAGGCCCGTGGCCTGGGCCACGCGGTGCTGCAGGCGGCCGCCTTCGTGGGGAACGAGCCCTTCGCCGTGCTGCTCGGCGACGACCTGATCGACGCGCGCGACCACCTGCTCGAGCAGATGCTCGCCGTGCAGGCCGAGCACGGCGGCTCGGTGATCGCGCTGCTCGACGTCGGCCGGGAGAACATCGACAAGTACGGCGCGGTCGCCATCCAGGAGGACACCCAGCAGGGCGTCGTGACGGTCACCGGCCTGGTGGAGAAGCCGCCGGTCGACGAGGCGCCCAGCAGCCTGGCCATCATCGGCCGCTACGTGCTGGCCCCCGAGGTGTTCGAGGTGCTGCGGGAGACGCCGCCCGGCCGGGGCGGGGAGATCCAGCTGACCGACGCGCTGGCCACCCTGGTGGAGCGCGGGCAGCCGCTGCACGGCGTGGTCTTCGACGGCCGCCGGTACGACACCGGGGACAAGCTCGACTACCTCAAGGCGGTCGTCCGCCTGGCCGTCGAGCGGGAGGACCTCGGCCCCGCGCTGCGCACGTGGCTGACGGAGTTCGTGGCCGACCTGCCCGCCGAGGGCGCGTCGCAGGCCTGACCCGGCCCCCGCAGGGGGGACCATCGAGGCGATGAGCGAGCACAGCCCGGGCGGGGCCCCGGCGGCACCCCGGGACACGACGGCGCTGGACCTGCGCAGCGGCGCCACGGTCGACCCGCCGGCGCCGGCCGCGCACGCGACCGCGGCGATCGACCGCGGCCGGGTCCCCCCGCCGCGCCCGGCGCCCGAGCCGGAGCCGGAGCTGCGGTCGGTGGAGGCCCACCTCGACGAGATCCTGGCCGCGGTCCCGCAGCCCGAGCCGATCGAGCTGGCCGTCCTCGACGCGCAGGGGCTGCTCTGCGCCGAGGAGGTGGTCAGCGCCCGCGCGCTGCCGGCCTTCGACCAGGCCGCCCTCGACGGCTACGCCGTCCGCGCCGAGGACGTCGCCGCTGCCGCGCCCGACGCGCCGGTCGAGCTCGCCGTGGTGGGGGAGAGCGTGGCCGGGGCCGCGGGCCTGACGTCGCTGCCCCCGGGCCTGGCGCAGAAGGTCGCCGCCGGGGCGATGCTGCCCGCCGGCGCCGACGTCGTCGTCCCGGCCGTGTGGACCGACGGCGGCGTCGTCCGGGTGCAGGTGCACGCCGGCCCGGCCGCGGGCAGCTACGTGCGCCGCGCCGGCGACGACGTCTCGCCCGGCACCGCCGCCGTGCACGTCGGGATGCCGATCGGTCCCGCGCAGATCAGCCTGCTGGCCGCCGTCGGCCGCGACCGGGTGCAGGTGCGCCCGCGCCCGCGGGTCGCCGTCCTGTCCGCGGGCAGCGAGCTGGTCGACATCACCACCCAGCCGGCGCCGGGCCAGGTGGTCGACGTCAACACCTACGCGCTGGCCGCCGCCGCCCGCGACGCCGGGGCCTCGGCCTACCGCTGGGGGATCCTGCCCACCGAGCGCCGCCGGCTGACCGAGGTGCTGGAGAGCCAGCTGCTGCGCAGTGACCTGGTGCTCGTCGCCGGCACGCCGGCCGCGGAGGGCGACCTGGTGCAGGAGGTGCTCGCCGAGCTCGGCCCGATGCGCTCGCGCCAGGTGAC
Organism: Geodermatophilus dictyosporus; assembly: GCF_900115505.1. Lineage (GTDB taxonomy): Bacteria > Actinomycetota > Actinomycetes > Mycobacteriales > Geodermatophilaceae > Geodermatophilus > Geodermatophilus dictyosporus. Next base: position 551,472 of record NZ_FOWQ01000003.1, read on the forward strand.
GATGTACCCCGGCGCGGTGCAGGGCTTCGGCCGGCTGGGCCGTGACGAGGTGCCGGTGATCCGCGTGCCCGGGGAGCCGGTGGCCGCCCTGGTCTCCTTCGAGGTCTTCGTCCGCCCCGCCATCCGCTCGATGCTGGGCAAGCGGCAGCTGTTCCGCCGCACGGTGCAGGCCATCTCGGCCGAGCGGCTGGTCTCGCCGCTGGGCTACCGGCAGTACCTGCACGGCCAGGTCATGCGCCACCCCGACGGCGGCTACGTCGTCGAGCCGCTGGGCGACGGCGAGGAGGCGCTGCTGGCCCGCATGGCCCGCGCGAACTGCCTGATCGTCCTGGACGAGGACGTCACCGAGGTCGCCGAGGGCGGGCTGGTGACGGTGATGCCGCTGCTGCTGGGCGGCTGAGCTGGACCTCGACCCCCTGCAGCACCCCGGCTGGCCCGCCCACCTCTCCCACGGGCCGGTCGAGCTGCACCCGCTGCGCCGGGGCGATGCCGGCGAGTGGAGCCGACTGCGGCTGGCCAACGAGAGCTGGCTGCGGCCGTGGGAGCCCTCGGCCGGGGTGGCGTGGTCGGTGCGGCACACGCCCGCGGCCTACCGGGCGATGCGCCGCTCGGTGGCCCGGCGCGCCCGGAGCGGGGGCTCCCTGCCCTTCGCCGTCCGGGTGGAGGGCCGACTGGCCGGGCAGGTGACCGTGGACAACGTGGTGCGCGGCGCGCTGCGGTCGGGGTCGCTGGGCTACTGGATCGACCGCGGGGTGGCCGGCCGGGGGATGGCCTCGCTGGCCGTGGCGCTGGTGTGCGACCACGCGTTCGGCGCCGCCGGGCTGCACCGGCTGCAGGCCGACATCCGGCCGGAGAACCTGCCCAGCCAGCGGCTGGTCGAGCGGCTCGGGTTCCGCCGCGAGGGGCTGCTGCGCCGCTACCTCGACATCGACGGCGACTGGCGCGACCACCTGTCCTACGCGCTGCTGGCCGAGGACCTCCCGGGCGGCGTCCTGGGGCGCTGGCTGTCCCTCACCCCCCGCGCCTAGCACGCTGACCGAACGTGTCCGGGTGACTCCGTACCGACACGCCGCCGTCGGCGCCCCACCCGTCCCACAACACTCCGGCGACACGCCCGCGCGCCTCCCTCGTCCTGGTGAGGCGCGTGCATAACCTGCCGCGGCAAGTGACTCGTGTGACGGGTGGTGTTCTCGATGGGGTCAGGCGTGCTGCTCGCCGCTCTGGTCGTGCTGTGGTTCGTGGTGCTGGTGCCCATGGTGGTGACCCGCGACACGTCGTCGTCCCGTGCGGAGGTCGGCGCGGGCCGGACGCTGCAGCGCCGGCGGGCCGGTGACCCGGTCCGCTCCGCGGCGACGGAGCGGGTCTCGGTCGACCGGGAGACGCTGCGCCGCACCGGCGAGCTGCGGGTCGACGTGCACGCCGTCCGCCGGCGCACGCTGGCCGGGCTGGTCGCGCTGACGGCGCTCGCGCTGGCCGGCGCGCTGCTCGTCTCGCCGTGGCTGTGGGTGCTCCAGGGGCTGCTCGACGTCGCACTGGTCGGCTACCTGGTGGTGCTGCGCGCCGCCGTCCGCCGCGAGCAGGCCGCCGCGCGCCGGGCCGCCCGCGCCGCCGCCCGGGTGCGCCCCGTCGCCCGGCCGGCCCCGCGTCCGGTCGCCGAGCCGCTGCACGCCGAGCCCGTGGTCGAGGAGGTCCACTCGACCGTCGGCCTGCCGCACCCGAGCCTGCCGCTGGCCCCCGTGCACCCGCTGCGCCCCGGCCGCGTCGTCGCCGCCCGCACCCCGGCGCCCGCCGGCTGGCAGGACAGCGCCGTCGTGGGCCTCGACGACGACGACATCGGCTTCGCCGACGTGGACCTCTACCAGCCCCGCGTCGTCAACGGTTAGCGACGACTCCCCGGCGCCGCCCCCGTCGCGGTGCCGGGGCGGGCGGGCGGTAAGCTCGTCCGCGTCGGGGCTGTAGCGCAGTCCGGTAGCGCACCTCGTTCGCATCGAGGGGGTCAGGGGTTCGAATCCCCTCAGCTCCACCCGTCCCACCTCAGGCCGGGCCCACGCGGGCCCGGCCTGAGGTGTCTCCGGGCCCGGCCGTGCCGCCCCCGTCACCCCCGACTCACCCGGTCGGGTGACCCCTCCCGCCGCTGCCCTCAGGGCGCGCGCCGGGACGCCGATGCCTGCTGTGTCCAGCACGCAGATCCCCTGCGTCCCCCACGTGAAGGAGGCATCGTGCGCGTCTCCCTGCGCCGCGGTCGCCGATCCGTGCTGGCCGGCGCGGTCCCCGTGGGTCTGGTGCTGAGCATGGCGCTCACCTGGAGCTCGACCCACGCGGCCTTCTCGGCCAGCACCGCCAACCCGGGCAACTCCTGGCAGACCGGCAGCGTCGTGCTGGCCGACAACGACAGCAACACGGCCCTCTTCCAGAGCACCGTCGAGACCGGTCTCGTCCCCGGTGCCGCCAGGTCCCGCTGCATCCGCCTCGACTACACCGGCGACGTCGCCGCCGACATCCGGATGTACGTCGGCACGCCGGCCGGCGGCGCGACCACCCTCGACAACTTCCTCGTGATGAGCGTCGAGCGCGGGCAGAACGTGAGCGCGTCGACCCCGGTGGCGGCCGACTGCACCGCCGGCTTCACCGCGAACGCCACTCCGACGTTCCTGTTCAACACCCGCCAGGCCAACGACGCCCTGGCCGACCAGGCGGCCACGCTGACCAGCCTGCGCACCCGCGCCGACTACGCCACCGGGCTGTCGCTCGGCGCCCCGGTCGCCCCCGGCGTGTCGCTGACCCTGCGCATCTCCTACCTGGTCAAGGACGACAACAACGCGCAGCGGACCCGGTCCGACGCGACCATCACGTGGGAGGCGCGCAACACGTGACCACGCCTCCCGCTCCCTCGTGGCCGTCCCGGGCCGCCGCCACCGCCCGGGTCGCCGTGGCGGTCGCCCTGGTGGCGGTCGCCGGGCTGGGTGTCCTGGCCCTGGCCCCCCGGCTCGTCGGCTTCGAGGGCCACGTGGTGGTCTCCGGCTCGATGGCCCCGCGGCTGGCCGAGGGCGACGTGGTGCTGACCCGGCCGGTCGCCGTGCAGGACCTCGAGCCGGGACAGATCCTGCTGTTCCCCGATCCCTCGGGCGCCGACCGGCTCGTGGTGCACCGGCTGGTGTCCTTCGACGAGCGGGGTGCCCTGGTCACCCGGGGCGACGCCAACCAGAGCAACGACACCACGCACGTGCCGGCGGCCAGCGTCATCGGCGAGGTGCAGCTGCGCGTGCCCTACATCGGCCTCCCCGCGTACTGGCGGGCCGAGGGGCGGTGGGGCCCGATCGGCGGGACCGCCGTCCTGCTCGCCGCGGCCGCCGTCGTCGTCGCCGGCCGGTCCGGCGGCGGCCGGGGCCGCACCACCGCCGACCGCGACCCCGCACCGCGGGGCCGCACCACCGCCGACCGGCTCGGCGCCCCGGCCGTGCGCACCGCCGTCTGACCCGTCGGCCACCCCGCTCAACAACCGCGCCGCGGGGCCGATGACACCAGGAGGCCGGTACCGCTCCGGGGAGGAGGACAGCGTGCGCCGAGCACCCCAGACCGCGCCCCGGCGCGCCGCCGGCGGCGGCAGGCTCGCCGCCTGGCTGGTCGGTGCCGCCCTGTTCGCCGCCCTCGCCGCCGAGGGGCTGCCGGTCGGCACCACCCCCGCCTCCGCCGGCACCAGCGCGGTCAGCCTGGTCGACGACCGCGGCGGCGCCGCGCTGTTCCGCTCCACCGGCCTGACCCCCGGGCGCACCGAGAGCGCCTGCGTCGCGCTCGCGGTCACCGGGTCGGCCCAGTCGCTCGGCGAGGTGCGGCTCAGCGCCACGGGGACCGGCGGCGACCTCGCCCCGTACCTGCAGGTCGGCATCGAGGCCGGCACGCTGGCCGACCCCTCCCGGTGCGCCACCTTCTCCGGTGCCCCCGTCTGGAGCGGGACCCTGGCGCAGGTGCCCGCCGACGCCGCTGCCGGGATCCCCACGGGCTGGCGTCCGGAGGCGGCGTCCCGGGCGGTCTTCCGGCTCACCGTCTCCGTCCCCGACGACCCCCGGGCGCAGGGCCGCCGCGCCGCGGCCACCTTCGTCTGGGCCCTCGACGTCGAGCCCCACCCGCCCGAGCCCGAACCCACGCCCTCCGCGGTCCCGGCCCGCACGCCGGAGCCCGGACCGACGCCGACACCGACACCGACGCCGACGCCCACCCCGGAGCCGACGCCGGAGGTGCTCCCCGTGCCCACGCCGGAGCCCACCCCCACCCCCGAGGTCCCGAGCCCGCCGCCGCCGTCGGACGACCCGCCGCGGACCGGCGACGTCGTCCAGGCCGAGCCGCTGGCGGCCCCGCCGGCGACGGTCGCCGAGGCCGTCGCGCAGGTGGTCGCCGAGGTGGCCGCCGCGGTGGGGGAGACCGCCGTGGCCGTCGCCAAGGACGGCCAGTTCCCGCTCGGGCTCGTGGGCGTGGTGGTCGGCTTCCTCTTCGTCCAGGGCCGGCTCGACCAGCGCGACCCCAAGCTGGCGCTGGCCCGGGTCAGCTCCGACGTGCACGACTTCCAGGACTTCCCCCGAACGCCGAGGACCACGACATGAGCCAGGCATCCTCGTCCGCGCCGCAGGACCTCGACCTCCTGCCGCTGGCCGACCGGCTGCGGTGGCTGCTGGCCGTCCGCACCGGCCTGGTCGTGGCCCTGCCGCTGGCGGCCTGGCCGGTCACCCGGACGGCGGAGACGCTGCCCGTCGAGTACCTCGTGCTGCCCGGGGTGGCGCTGCTGGCGTTCGGGCTGCTGCTGCAGAAGCTGTCGGTCCGGGGTCGCCGGTGGGCGGTGCTGGCGATCACCGTGCCGGTCATCCTCGACGCGGTCCACCTCGGGTGGGCGCTCTACGTCACCGGGGGCATCGGCAGCCCCGTCGTCTACGTGATCGTGCTGCACGTGCTGGCCGTCTCGCTGCTGGGCTCCTTCCGCAGCGGCCTGAAGCTGGCGCTGTGGCACTCCCTCGTCGTCATGTGCGTGCTCGAGGGCATCACCACCGGCTCCCTGCCCGCGCGCGGCGTCGAGGGCTTCGACAAGGTCACCTACAGCGTCTTCCTCACCGTGGTGTGGGTGACCGCGGTGACCACCGCCGTCCTCGGCGCGGTCAACGAGCGCGAGCTGCGCCGCCGCCGCTACGACGAGGAGGCGCTGCGCCGACTGGCCGCGGCCCTGCACGAGGCCGAGAGCACCACCGCGGTCGCCGAGGCGCTGCTCGACTTCACCGTCGACGCGGCCGACGCCGCGATCGCCGCGGTGCACTGCCACGTGCCCGCCGGCACGGCCGGGCCCGCCGTCGACCTGGCGCTGCGCCGGCGCGGGGACGGCGAGGTGGAGGTGCTGCGGGGCATCGGCGCGCCCGCCGAGGGCTCCCTGCTCGACGACGTCGGCCGGCGCGGCAGCACCTTCCTCGCCGCGATGGCCGCCCCCGACCCCTGGGTCGACGAGGTGCTCGACGGTGCCCGCCGCGTCGTGGCCATCCCGTTCGGGCTCGACGGCCAGGGCAACGGCGTGCTCACCTTCACCGACGACGCCCGCACCGGGTCGCGCATCCAGCAGCGCCGGGTGGGCGTGGCCGAGCAGGCGGTGGCCCACGCCGCGACCGCCTTCGCCCGCGTGGCGCTGCTCGAGCACCTGCAGCGCAGCGCGCTCACCGACGGCCTCACCGGGGTGTCCAACCGGCGGGCCTTCGACGCCGCGCTGGACCGGGAGCTGTCGCTCGCCGCCCGCACCGACGCGCCGCTGGCGGTGCTGATCTTCGACCTCGACCACTTCAAGAAGCTCAACGACACCTTCGGCCACCAGGCCGGCGACGACGTCCTGCGCGGCGTCGGCGCGGCGCTGCGGTCGAGCGCGCGCCTCGGCGACGTCGTCGCCCGTTACGGCGGCGAGGAGTTCGCCGTGGTCATGCCCGGCGCCGAGGCCGACGACGCCATCGCGTTCGCGCGGCGCATCCGCAGGGTCCTGGCCGACGTCGAGGCGCCGCGCACGATCACCGCGAGCGTCGGCATCGCCTGCCACCGCGGGGCCGGGGTGCCCGCCGCCGACCTGCTCGGCGCCGCGGACACCGCCCTGTACGCCTCCAAGGCCGGTGGCCGCGACCAGGCCCGCATGGCCGGCGTCGAGGGGCCGGTCAGCGGGGTGGAGGTCGAGGACCCGGTCGTGCCGGTGCAGTACCCGTGGCAGGAGCCGGCCGCGGCGCGCTGACCCCCTCCCCTCGGGGGAGGGGTGTGCGGCCGGCCGCTCAAGTCGGCGCAGGGCGCGGCCGATGCTCCGGCGAGGACCCGCCACCGGGCGGGACCCGGCAGGAGGACGGCGATGAGACGGTCCAGGCGCGTGCGGCGGCTGCCGCGCCGCGCGCTGGCCGCCGTCGTCGGCGCGCTGGCGCTCCTGGCCCTCACGGTGCTGCTGCCCGGCGCCTCGGCGCGGTTCACCTCGGTGACCGGCAACCCGGCCGGCGCCTGGGCCACCGACGGGGTGGCGCCGCCGACCGGACTGACGGTGGTGCAGACCTGCACGCGGACCCCGATCGCGTTCCGCGGGGCCGCGGCGTCGACGAGCCAGTCACCGCTCGCCCTCAGCCCCCCGGCCCAGACCCAGCCGGGCGACGTCCTGGTGGCCCAGGTGGCCTACTACGGGACCTCGACGATCAGCGCGCCCGGCGACTGGACCCTCCTCTCCGCGGACACGAGCGGGACGTCCGTGACCTCCGCCGTCTTCCACAAGGTCGCCACGGGCAGCGAGGCACCCGCGGTCTTCAGCCGTCCGCCCTCCAGTCCCGGGGACATGGTGGGCGGGATCGTCGCCTACGGCGGGGTCGACCCGAGCAGCCCCGTCGCCGTGACCGGCAGGACCACGGGGACCGGCGAGACGGTGAACCTGCCGACGGTGACGACGACGGTGAAGGACACGGTGCTCGTGTACTTCCTCGCCAAGTCGGGCGGACTGCTCCCGACGCCCGGGGCTCTGCAGGAACGCTGGCGGCTGAGCTCCGACAGCGAGGGCGCCACCGCGGCGGACGAGTCCTTCGTGGGACCGGGGACGACCCCGTCCCGCTCGTCCTCGACGCCCGGCTCCGCCACCGAGTACGTCGCCCACACGATCGCCCTGCGGCCCACCGCGCCCCAGGTCGGCGCGTCCCTGTCCTGGACGGCCAGCCCCAGCACCTGGGCGACCGGCTACCGCCTCGAGCGCAGCACCGCAGGTACGGCGCAGGCACCCCGGAGCATCACCCCGGTCGGCACGACGTCGACCACCGAGGGGCCGCTGGTCAACGGCACCGCGTACTCGTTCCGCCTGTGGGCCTACCGCGGCACCTGGACCTCCACCGTCGCCACCGCTCCGCTGACCCCTGCCTGCTGACGCCGCCCGTCGCCGTGCGCGCGTACTCCCCCCGGGGGAGGGGTGTGCGGCCGGCCGCTCAAGTCGGCGCGGGGCGCGGCCGATGCTCCGGCGAGGACCCGCCACCGGGCGGGACCCGGCAGGAGGACGGCGATGACACGGTCACGGTGCGCGCGGCGGCTGCCGCGCCGCGCGCTGGCCGCCGTCGTCGGCGCGCTGGCGCTCCTCGCCCTCACGGTGCTGCTGCCCGGCGCCTCGGCGCGGTTCACCTCGGTGACCGGCAACCCGGCCGGCGCCTGGGCCACCGACGGGGTGGCGCCGCCGACCGGCTTCTCGGCGGCCCTGGCCTGCGCGACCACGCCCGTCGCCTTCCGCAGCGTGGCGACCGCCACCGGCACCGAGACGCTGACCCTCCCGGTGCCCACCGGCACGGTGGCCGGCGACCTGCTGCTGGTCCACATCGCCCACTCCTGGACCGGGGCGCCCTTCACCACGCCCGCCGGGTGGACCCACGTCCGCACCGACAACAGCGCGAACACGATCGTCTCCGCGCTCTACTGGAAGAAGGCCGCCACGGGGGAGGCGAGCGCGACGTTCAGCTACCCCCCGGGGAGCTCCGTCAAGATGGGCGGCGCCATGGCCGCCTACACCGGGGCGGACACCACCACGCCCGTCGACGACCACAGCGGCCAGGTCGGCACCGGTACGTCGGCCACCACCCCCGCGGTGACCACCGCGACCGCGGGCACCCTGGTGCTGCGGTTGATCAGCCACGCCGCCCAGCCCCACCCGGCGCCGACCGGCACGACCCCGCGGTGGAGCGTCGGCCCGGTGTCCGGCCTGGGCGGCTACAGCGCGGGCGACGAGCAGGTCACCGGTGCCGGTCCGGTGTCCTCCCGGTCCTCGGCGTCGACCGGGACCTCGGCGGCCTGGGTGGGGCAGACCGTCGCGCTTCGGCGGGCCCCGGGCACGCCGCAGGCGGCCCTCTCCTGGACGGCCAGCCCCAGCACGTGGGCGAGCGGCTACCGCCTCGAGCGCCGCTCCGGCGCCACGGTGCAGTCGGACCGGTCGATCACGCCGATCAGCACGACGTCCGCCACCGAGGGGCCGCTGGTCAACGGCACCTCGTACACGTTCCGCCTGTGGGCCCACCGCGGCACCTGGACCTCCACCGTCGCCACCGCCTCGCTGACCCCCTCCTGCTGACCCGCCGGGTCGGGACGGATCGACAGCGCGGCGCCGCCGACTTCGTCAACCCCCGCGGTCCCGGCATCCCCGGACCGGGCCCCCGCGCGGCCTACCGTTCCTGCCCGTGGCAACGGGGGAGCGTCCGGTCGCCCTCCTCCGGGAGGCGCTGGCCGTCGAGGTGCTGCTCGACGCCACCTGGCACCCGGCCGAGCTGCTGGGCTGGCGGCACGACGGTCCCGGCACCGCCCGGCTGCGGGTCCGCCTGGACTGGGACGGCGACCCGCGGGTGCTGTGGACGCCGCTGACGCTCGCGCGGCTGCCCGTGCCCGGCGCCGTGCCGGCACCCCGGCGGTCCCCTCCTGCGCTGCCCGCTCCGCACCGGGCCGCGCACCCCCCGGTCCGCCGGGCGGCCCCGTCCCCGCCGGCTCCTCCGGCCGGCACCTCGTCCCCGTCGTCCGCCGCCGAGCTCCGGCTGCAGGTCGAGCTGCTCAAGCTCCAGGCCGGCGTGCGCGAGGAGCGCCGCCGCGTGGTCGTCGTCCTCGAGGGCAGCCGCGACGCCGGCCAGCAGGGCATCGCCGCCGCACTCGTCGAGCACCTCGACCCCCGGTGGGCGCGGGTGGTGACCGACGCGCCCGACCGCGCCGCGCTGCTGCCCCGCCCGGGCGGTCTCCTGGTCGCCGACCGCTGCTGGTGCGGCCCGGCCCCGGTGGCGGTCGACGAGCTGGTGGCGCGCGAGCGGGCGCTGCTCGCCGACGGCGTGCAGCTGGTCAAGCTGTGGTGCTCGGTGCGCCGTCCCGACGCCGACCCCGTCGCCGAGGCCGCGCTGGTGGGCGCCACCTCGACCCCCGGCGCGCCGTGGACGGTGCTGGCCGCCGACGACGAGCCGCGGGCCCGGCTGGCGGCGCTGCGGCAGGTGCTCTCGACGGTGGACTACCGCGGCCGCAGCGACGACGTCCTCGGCCGGCCCGACCCGCTGCTGGTGGCCGCGGTGCCGCCGCTCGCCGCCCGCCCGTGAGGGGAGCGGCGCGGGCCTACGGCCGGCCCGCGCCGCGGAAGTCGGGCCGGCGCTTCTCGACAAACGCGCGCACGCCCTCGCGCCCCTCGGGGTCGGCGGCGGACTCGGCGATCAGCCGCGCCTCGTCGTCCAGCTGCTCCTCCAGCGTGCGGATGGCCGCCCGCCGGACCAGCCCCCGGGTGCGCACCATCGCGCGCACCGGCCCCGTCGCCACCCGGTGGGCCAGGGCGACGGCGGCCTCGCGCAGGTCCTCGTCCTCGACCAGCCGCGCGACCAGCCCGAACTGGTGGGCCTCGGCGGCGGTGAGCGCGCCGTCGGTGAGCATCAGCTCCAGCGCGCGCGGCGCGCCCAGCGCCCGGGTGAGCGCCCACGAGCTGCCGCCGTCGGGCGAGAAGCCCAGCGCGCCGTACGCCGGGCGGAACTTCGTCGAGCGGGCGCAGACGACGACGTCGCAGGCCCCCACCAGCCCGACGGCCGCGCCGGCCACCGCGCCCTGCACACCGGCGACCACCGGCACCGGGCTGTAGAGCAGCCGGCGCACCACCTCGTGCCAGTCGTGCGCCAGGCGTCCGACGAAGGCGCCGGGGTCCTCGGCGCGGGCGAAGGAGTGCACGTCGCCGCCGACGCAGAAGCGCTCGCCGCTGCCCAGCAGCAGCACCGTCCGGGTCGCCTCGGGGCGGGCCTCCAGCGCGGCGGTGAGCTGCTCGGCCATGGCCGGGTCCAGCGCGTTGCCGGCCTCGGGCCGGTCCAGCGTGATGGTCCAGACGTCCCCGTCGAGCGCGGTGAGGACGCGCGGGTGGTCGGTGGTCATCGGTCCTCCCGAGGGCGGTGGCGACCACCGTAGGGCCCGGCCGCGCACCACCTCAGAACCAGGAGGGGAACCACATCCGCAGCAGCCACTCCGCGTGCGGGAGCGGCCGCCCGGCCAGCACCGGGTAGAAGAACGCGAACGTGCCGGCGACGACGGCGACGTAGCCGCTCACCGAAGCCAGGCCCACCGTGCGCCGCCACTGCGTGGCCCCCGGCCGGCCGAGGACGTCCTGCAGCACCAGCGTCACGGCGAGCACGAAGAACGGCAGCACCGGCGCGGTGTAGAAGGCGAACATCGTCCGCTCGGGGTTGAGGAACCAGGTGCCCCACCCGGCGGCGACGGCGACCGCGACCAGCACCGCCGCGGGGTCGCGCCGGGCGACGATCCGCCAGAGCAGCCACAGCAGGGCCGGCGCGAAGGCCAGCCAGAGGGTCGGCGTCCCGACCATGAGGATGTAGCGGATCACCTGCCCGCCGGTCCCGTCGGTGAGGCCCTGCGGGTTCCACAGCAGGATCGGCCGGCCGTTGACCAGCCAGGTCCAGGGGCCGGACTCCCACGGGTGCGGCGTCGACAGGCCGTTGTGGAAGTCCCACCACTCGACGTGCATGTGCCACCAGGAGCGCAGCGCGCCGGGGACCCACGGGAACGCCGTCTCCGGGTTGCGCTGCGCCCACCAGCGGCCCTGCGCCGTCTCGCCGAGGAACCACCCGGTGAAGCTCGCCACGTAGGTGAGCACCGGCACGGCCGCCAGCGCCCAGGTCGCGCCGGGCAGCCCGCGGCGCAGCGCGGTCGCCGTCGGCCGCGGGACGCCCGCCTCCCGCCACGCCGCGCGGTCCCAGAACAGCGAGAGCACCGCGAAGAAGGCGAGGAAGTACAGCCCGCTCCACTTGACCGAGCAGGCGCAGCCGAAGAGGACCCCCGCGGCGATCCGCCAGCCGCGCGGCCCGAGGCGGGACCCGGTGGCCGGCACCGGCAGCGACGCGCGGACGCGGGCGCGCACCCGGTCGCGGTCGACGACCAGGCAGGCGACCGCGCCGAGCACGAGGACCTGCAGGAACACGTCGAGCAGGCCGATGCGCGAGACGGTGAACTGGAAGCCGTCGAAGGCCAGGAGCAGGCCGGCGACCACGCCCAGCAGCGTCGAGCCGGTCAGCCGCCGCGCCAGCCGCACGAGGACGACGACGCTGATCGCCCCGGCCACCGCGGACGGGAACCGCCAGCCGAACGAGTCGTAGCCGAACAGCTGCTCCCCGGCCGCGATCAGCCACTTCCCGAGCGGCGGGTGGACGATGAAGGTGTAGCCGCGGTTGTACTCGTGGCCCCAGGTGAGCAGGTCGTGGGCCTCGGGCGGGTAGTAGGCCTCGTCGAACAGCAGCGTGTCGGGATAGCCGATGCCGACCAGCCGGCTGACCAGCGTGAGCACGCCGAGCACCCCGGCCAGCAGCCAGGACAGCAGCCGGTCGCCGGGCAGCGGCGGGGTGCGGTCGGTGCGCGGCCGGGGCAGCGGCAGGCGGCGGCGCGCGCGCGGCGGCGGGCCCGGCGGGTCCCCGGCGTCCGTGCGCTCGGGAGCCAGGACCGCCATGCGCCTCAGGGTATGTGCGCCGCCGGGGCGGGCCGGCGTGACAGGCTCGGGACGTGACCGGACGGCTGGTGCTCGGTGGTGCCCCGCTCGGCCAGCCCGGCGACGTCGGCCCGCGGCTGCGCCGGGTGATGGCCGAGGCCGACGTCCTGGCCGTCGAGGACACCCGGCGGCTGCACCGGCTGGCCACCGACCTCGAGGTGACGCTCACCGGCCGCGTGGTGACCTTCCACGAGTCGGTGGAGCGCTCCCGCCTGCCCGGGCTGCTGTCGGCGCTCGACCAGGGCCAGACCGTCCTGCTGATCACCGACGCCGGCATGCCCTCGGTCTCCGACCCCGGCTACACGCTGGTGCGGGCGGCGATCGAGGCCGGGGCCGAGGTCACGTCGGTGCCCGGGCCGTCCGCGGTGACGACGGCCCTGGCGGTCTCCGGGCTGCCGGTGGACCGGTTCTGCTTCGAGGGCTTCCTGCCCCGCAGGGCCGGGGAGCGCCGGTCGCGGCTGGCCGGGCTGGCCGACGAGCGCCGCACGATGGTGTTCTTCGAGTCGCCGCACCGGCTGGCCGACGCCCTGGCCGACTGCGCCGCCGCGTTCGGCGACTCCCGGGCGGCCGCGGTGTGCCGGGAGCTGACCAAGACCCACGAGGAGGTCCGGCGGGGGCCGCTGACGGAGCTGGCCTCGTGGGCGGCCGACGGTGTGCGCGGGGAGATCACGCTCGTCGTCGCGGGCGCGTCGCCGGAGCCGGTGGCCCTGTCGGCCGGCGAGCTCGCCGCGCTGGTGGCGGGCGAGGAGGCCGCAGGAGCCACCCGCAAGGACGCCATCCGCGCCGTCGTCACCCGCACCGGCCTGCCCCGCCGCACGGTCTACGACGCCGTCGTCGCCACCAAGGACACCTGACCTCCGACCGTGCACTCGTCGGGGCCATCGGCGGCAGCGATGCCCCGGCAGGTGCACGGTCGCACCGACCTGTGGACGACGCCGGCGGGAGAGGTCCCTCGTGCGGCACGGTGCCGCGGTGTCCCGCCCCCCGGCGCAGCCGTCGCGCCTGACCACCGGCCCGTTCCGGGGTACCACCGCGGTCGCCCGGGGGCTGCTCACCGCGGACCAGCTCCGGAGCAGCGCCTGGCGGCGACTCTTCCGGGACGTCTACCTGCACCGTGACCTCCCGGTCACCCACGAGCTGCGTGCCGTGGCCGCGGCGGGGCTGCTGCTCCCCGGCGCCGTCGTCTCGGGGAGGAGTGCGGCGGTCCTCTGGGGCATCGAGCTGGCCGGGACCGACGACGACGTCGAGCTCACGCTCCCGCCGGGGCGCCACCCGGTGCGGGTGGGTGGGTTGCGCGTGTGCCGGGCGTCGCTGGCCGGGGACGACGTCGAAGGCCGTCGGGGAGTCCCGGCCACCACGCCGGAGGCCACCGCCCTCGACCTGGCCCGGCACCTGGAGGGGGACGACGCGGTGGTGGCAGTCGACCGGGTGCTGGCCTCCGGCCTCGTCGACCTCGGTGCGCTGCGCGGTCGTGCGGCACGGTGCACGGGGCGAGGGAGTGCGCGGGCGCGGGCGGTCTGTGCGCTCGCGGACGAGCGGTCGGAGTCCCCGCAGGAGACGCGACTCCGGGTCCTCCTCCTCCGGGCGGGTCTGCCCGTGCCGGTCCCGCAGTTCACCGTCCGGGTCGGGGGCCGCTTCGTCGCCCGCGTCGACCTCGCCTGGCCGGACCTGCGGGTGGCCGTCGAGTACGACGGTCGCTGGCACGCCGAGGCGGGACAGTTCGCGCGGGACCGGCAGCGGCTCAACCGGCTGCAGGAGGCGGGGTGGCGCGTGGTCTTCGTGACCGCCGCGGACCTCCACCGGCCCGGCGAGCTGGTCGCGCGCGTCACCCGGGCCCTCGCGGCCGTGAGTGTGCGCTCCCCGGGCCCAGCCGCCGGCAGCTGACCCCGGGGGCCGCACACTCGCGCCCAGCTAGAGCCAGCCGTTGCGCTTGAAGCCGCGGTAGAGCAGCAGGCAGGCGGTGGCGATCACCAGCAGCACCATCGGGTAGCCCCACCGCCAGCGCAGCTCGGGCATGAACTCGAAGTTCATCCCGTAGATGCCGGCGATCGCGGTGGGGACGGCGACGATGCCGGCCCACGCCGAGATCTTGCGCATGTCCTCGTTGTCGGCCATCGAGGTGCGCGCCAGCGACGCCTGCAGGATCGACGACAGCAGCTCGTCGAGGGAGCCCACCTGGTCGCGCACCCGGATGGCGTGGTCGAGGACGTCGCGGAAGTAGGAGCGCATCGCCTCCGGGACGACGTCGACGGGCCGCTCGGAGAGCTTCTGCAGCGGCACCTCCAGCGGTCCCACCGCCCGCCGCAGCGACATCAGCTCCCGCTTGAGCTGGTAGAGCCGGCCGATGTCGTCGGTGCGCTCCGGGCTGAACACCGAGGCCTCGAGCTCGTCGACGTCGTCCTGCACCTGCTCGACGACGTCGACGAAGGTGTCGACGACGAGGTCGGCCACCGCGTACAGCACCGCCGCGGGCCCGTGGCAGAGCAGGTCGCGGTCCTCCTCCAGCCGCTGCCGCAGGTCGGTCAGGTCGTTGTGGTCGCCGTGCCGCACGGTGATCACGTGGTGGGCACCCACGAACACCATGACCTCGCCGGTGTCGACCACCTCGCTGGTGGCGGTCAGCTGCTCGTGCTCCACGTACCGCGCGGTCTTGAGCACCATGAACAGGTCGTCGTCGTAGCGCTCGAGCTTGGGCCGCTGGTGGGCGTAGACGGCGTCCTCGACGGCCAGCGGGTGCAACTGGTAGCGGCCGGCGATGGCGCCGAGCTCGGCCTCGGTCGGCTCGAACAGCCCGAGCCACACGAACCCGCCGCGCTCGACCGCGGTGTCGAGGGCCTCCATCGGGTCCACCGGCGGCTCGCGCCGGCCCTGCACGTAGACCGCGCAGTCGACCACCGCTCCGGTCCCCGGCGGCCGGCCGCGGGGCGGTCGTGGTGCCCCCGCCGGCCGCGGGCGGGGGCTGGGCGCGTAGAGCTCCGGTGCGCCCTCGGTCCGCGGGTCGACCACCGTCTGCCTCCTCCCGTCCCGCCGGTACGGCGGGCGAGGAGAGCGTAGGCGTGCGGCGCCCGCGGCCCCGTGCCACGCTGCCTGGGAGGCCGGCCGAGTCCAGGCCGGCGTCGCGCTCGCCGAGGAGGACGCCGTGACCGCAGGGTCCCGCCGGGTCAAGTCCGTCGAGGAGTCCATCCGGGACACCGACGAGCCGGAACACCGGCTCAAGAAGAACCTGTCGGGCCTCGACCTCACCGTCTTCGGTGTCGGCGTGATCATCGGCACCGGCATCTTCGTGCTCACCGGGCTGGTGGCACGCGACCAGGCCGGCCCGGCGGTGGCCATCTCGTTCGTCATCGCGGGCGTGGTCTGCGGCCTGGCGGCGATCTGCTACGCCGAGTTCGCCTCGACGGTGCCGGTGGCCGGGTCGGCCTACACGTTCTCCTACGCCACCTTCGGTGAGTTCATCGCCTGGATCATCGGCTGGGACCTCGTGCTGGAGCTGGCCCTGGGCGCCGCGACGGTGTCGGTCGGCTGGTCGGGGTACCTCAACCAGCTGCTCGACGACGTCGGCACGCCGCTGCCGACGTCGATCGCCGGGGAGACCGCGACGGTCAACATCCCGGCGATCGTCATCGCCCTGGTGATGACCGGCGTCCTGATCCTCGGGATCAAGCTCTCCTCGCGCGTCACCAGCGTCATCGTGGCGATCAAGCTGGTCGTCGTCCTGCTGGTCATCGTCGTCGGGTTCTTCTACGTCTCCGCCGCCAACTACTCGCCGTTCGTGCCGCCGGCCGAGCCCGCGGCCGCGGGGGAGGAGGGCTGGCTGCACACGCCGCTGATCTCGGTGCTCACCGGGTTCAGCCCCGGCACCTTCGGGTGGGGCGGCGTGCTGGCCGGCGCGGCGATCGTGTTCTTCGCGTTCATCGGCTTCGACATCGTGGCCACCGCGGCGGAGGAGACCCGCGACCCCAGGCGGGACATGCCGCGCGGGATCCTCGGCTCCCTGGCGATCTGCACCGTGCTCTACGTGGCGGTCTCGCTGGTGGTCGTGGGGATGCAGAACTACACCGAGCTCAGCGCGACCGCACCGCTCGCGGGTGCGTTCTCCGCCAACGGGATGCCGGTCTTCTCGAGCATCATCTCGCTGGGCGCGCTGGCCGGGCTCACGTCGGTGGTGATGATCCTGATGCTCGGTCAGTCCCGGGTGCTCTTCGCCATGAGCCGCGACCACCTGCTCCCACCCGGCCTGGCGAAGGTCCACCCCCGGTACGGCACCCCGTACCGCATCACGATCGTCACCGGGATCGTGGTCGCGCTGCTGGCCGGGTTCGTCCCGCTCACCGCCCTCGCGGAGCTGGTGAACATCGGCACGCTGTTCGCCTTCTTCCTCGTGTCGATCGGCGTCTGGCTGCTGCGGCGCACCCGCCCGGACCTGCACCGCTCCTTCCGCGTGCCGTGGGTGCCGGTCCTGCCGATCGTCTCGGCGCTCGCCTCCCTGTGGCTGATGTCCAACCTGCCCACCGACACCTGGCTGCGCTTCCTCGTCTGGATGGCCCTCGGCGTCGTCGTGTACTTCGCCTACGGCCGCGGCCACAGCCGGATGGCCACGGGGGAGCGGATGTCGGCCGCGGACAACATCGCCCGCCGCTGACCCCCTCGGAGGGGTGAGGCGGGCTCCGGCGCACCTCCGGAGCCCGCCTCCGCGCGACGACCTGACCGGTGACCGACGTCCCCGGCCAGGAGCAGACCCGTGGCGACCAGCGTCCTCGACGCCCCCCTCCCGACGATCCCCACCGCCGCGCCCCGGCGGCCGGCGGCCGTGCTCGCGCTCGCCGCGGTCTGCGGGCTGGAGTCGCTGGCCCTGCTCGCGGGCGGCCTGACGGGGCTCGACGGACTGCTCACCGCCACCCCGGCGCCGCCGGCGCCCGTGGTGGTCGTCGTCCTCGGCGGGCTGGCCGGCTGGATCGTCGCCTGCGCGGGCAGCGCGCTGACCGTCCTCGAGGGGCCGGGACGGCGGATGGCGGCCGTCGTCGCCGGTGCCGAGGTCGCCCTGGTGGTCGCGCTGCTCGCCGTCAGCCGGCTCACCGCGCTGCTGGACGGGCTGCCCGCCACCGTGCCGGTGCCCGCGGCCGCCCTGCTCGCCCTCGCCGTCCCCGTCGGCAAGCTGCTGCTCGCCTCGGCACCCTCGGTCCTCGCGTGGGCGCGGACCGCCCCGCCGCGGCACCGGGAGCCCGAGCCGGTGGTCCACCCGCGGCTGCGGGTGCTCACCGTGGCGGTCATCGGGCTGGCGCTGTGCGGGCTGGCGGTCACCACCCCGGTGGCCGGCGAGCCACCGGCTCCGGCCACCGCCGTCGCCGGCGGCTGACGGCCGCTCAACCGGGTGGACGCCGCCACCTAGGCTCGGGGCGTGAGTGATCGGCACATCCTGACCGCCGTCGCGTGGCCCTACGCCAACGGCCCGCGGCACATCGGCCACGTCTCCGGCTTCGGCGTCCCCTCCGACGTCTTCAGCCGCTACCAGCGGATGGCCGGCAACCGGGTGCTGATGGTCAGCGGCACCGACGAGCACGGGACGCCGATCACCGTCGCCGCCGACGCCGAGGGCGTGTCCCCGCGCGAGATCGCCGACCGCAACAACCGGCTGATCGTGGGCGACCTGCAGGCGCTGGGCCTGTCCTACGACCTGTTCACCCGGACGACGACGGCCAACCACGCCGCGATCAGCCAGGAGATCTTCCTGGGGCTGTTGAAGAACGGCTACGTCTTCCCGAAGACCACCCTCGGCGCCATCAGCCCGAGCACCGGCCGCACGCTGCCCGACCGCTACATCGAGGGCACCTGTCCCATCTGCGGCTACGACGGGGCCCGCGGCGACCAGTGCGACAACTGCGGCAACCAGCTCGACCCGGTGGACCTCATCAACCCCCGGAGCCGGATCAACGGCGAGACGCCGAGGTTCGTCGAGGAGGAGCACTACTTCCTCGACCTGCCGGCCTTCACCCGCTCCCTGGGCGACTGGCTGGACACCCGCCGCGGCTGGCGGCCCAACGTGCTCAACTTCGCCAAGAACCTGCTGACCGACCTCAAGCCGCGCAGCTACACCCGCGACATCGACTGGGGCGTGCCGGTGCCCCTCGACGGCTGGCGCGACCGCCCCGACAAGCGGATCTACGTGTGGTTCGACGCCGTCGTCGGCTACCTGTCGGCGTCCATCGAGTGGGCCCGCCGCTCCGGGGACGGCGACGCCTGGCGGCAGTGGTGGCAGACGCCGGACGCCGACGCCTACTACTTCATGGGCAAGGACAACATCGTCTTCCACGCCGAGATCTGGCCCGCCCAGTTGCTCGGCTACGACGGCGAGGGCGACCGGGGCGGGACGCCGGGCTCGCTGGGCCGGCTGAACCTGCCCACCGAGGTGGTCTCCAGCGAGTTCCTCACCATGGAGGGGCGCAAGTTCTCCTCCTCCCGCCAGGTGGTCATCTACGTCCGCGACTTCCTGGCCCGCTACGACGCCGACGCGCTGCGCTACTTCGTCGCCGCCGCCGGGCCCGAGACCCAGGACACCGACTTCACCTGGGCGGAGTTCCTGCGCCGCAACAACGACGAGCTGGTCGCCGGCTGGGGCAACCTGGTCAACCGCACGGTGTCGATGGCGGCCAAGAACGTCGGCGCCGTCCCGACGCCGGGGGACCTGACCGACGCCGACCGCGCCCTGCTGTCGGCCACGCAGGGCGCCTTCGGCCCGATCGGCGAGCTGCTCTCGCGCAACCGGCAGAAGGCGGCGGCCACCGAGGCGATGCGGGTGGTCGGCGAGGCGAACAAGTACCTGTCCGACCAGGCGCCGTGGAAGCTCAAGGAGGACCCGGCCCGCCGGGACACCGTGCTGCACACCGCGCTGCAGGCGGTCAGCGACTGCAACGCGCTGCTCACCCCGTTCCTCCCGCACTCGGCGCAGCGCATCCACGAGCTGCTCGGCGGCACCGGCGTGTGGTCGCCGGCGCCGCGCACCGAGGAGGTCACCGACCTCGACGACGGCTCGCCCTACCCGGTGATCACCGGCGACTACGCGTCCGCGCAGGCGGTCTGGGCGTCCCGGCCGCTGGAGTCGGGGACGCCGCTGTCGGCGCCCACGCCGGTGTTCCGGAAGCTGGACGAGTCGATCGTCGCCGAGGAGCTGCGGCGGCTGGACGAGGGCGAGTGAGCCGCTCGGCCTCGTCGCGGGCCAACCGGCGGGGGGAGCCGCCGCCGTCGCCGGAGCCGCTGCCGGCCCCGGCGGTCGACAGCCACACCCACCTCGACATCGTCCTGGACGGGTTCCGCGCCGAGGAGCCGGCCGACGACGCGGCGGTGGACGCCGAGATCGCCGCCGCGGCTGCCGCCGGCGTCCCCCGGCTGGTCCAGGTCGGCGTCGACGTGGCCTCCTCCCGCTGGTCGGCGGAGCTGGCGGCCCGGCACCCGCAGGTGCTCGCCGCCGTCGCCGTCCACCCCAACGAGGCCGGGGAGGGGCTCGCCGACGACGACGCCCTGGCCGAGATCGACCGGCTGGCGGCGCTGCCGCGGGTGCGCGCGGTGGGGGAGACCGGCCTGGACCGCTACCGCACCGGCCCCGAGGGGTGGGCGGCGCAGGAGGCGTCGTTCCGGGCGCACGTCCGGATCGCGAAGGAACACGGGCTCGCGCTGGTCGTCCACGACCGCGACGCGCACGAGGAGGTGCTGCGCGTGCTCGACGACGAGGGCGCGCCCGGGCACGTCGTCATGCACTGCTTCTCCGGCGACGCCGGGTTCGCGGCGGCCTGCGTCGAGCGCGGCTTCGTGCTGTCCTTCGCCGGGACGCTGACCTTCGGCAACGCCGGCTACCTGCGCGAGGCGGCGGCGGCCACCCCGGTCGACCAGCTGCTCGTCGAGACCGACGCGCCCTTCCTCACCCCGGTGCCGCACCGCGGCCGGCCCAACGCCTCGCGGCTCGTGCCGCACACCGTCCGGGCGCTGGCCGAGGTCACCGGCGTGGAGCTCGCGCTGCTGTGCGACGCGCTCACCACGAACGCCGAGCGCGTCTTCGGCGGCTGGCGGGACGACCCGACCGGCTGAGCCGGGAGGCGGGGCACACTGGGGGCGTGGGTCGCCTCATCGCCGTCGTGCTCTTCATCGCCGTCCTGGTGCCCGGCGTGCTGCTCGCGCGGGCCTGGGCGCTGGCCGCCGGCCGGCGCGCCGTCGCCTCGGCCGGCGTGGAGTTCGCGACCCCCACGCCCGAGGGGCTCGCCACGCTGCACCGGCAGGCCCAGCACGGCCGCCGGGTGCGCCGGCTGGGCCTGCTGCTCGGCGTCGTCGCCATCGTGGCCAGCGTCGTGGTCTTCGCCGAGGCGTCGGTCTTCCTCTGGCTGCCGGCCCTGCTCACCGGGCTGCTCGCCGGCGTGGTGCTGGCCGAGGCCACCCGCCCGCGCCCCCGCTGGCGGCTGTCCGCCCCGCCCCGCCGGCCGCGACGCGGCGAGCAGATCTCGCCGTGGCTGCTGTGGACGACCCGGGCCGTCGCCGTCGCCGAGGTCGCCGTCGCGAGCGTGATGTGGCACCGCGGGGACCTGCCCGACTCGGTCGGCTGGGTGGCGGTGGTGGTGCCGCTGGCCACGTGGCTGCTCGCCGAGGTCGCCCTGCTGCGCGCGCTGCTGCGCCCGCTGGCCGGGGAGGGCGCCGACGTGCCGGTCGACGAGGCGCTGCGCACCTGGACCGCGCACCTGGTCACCGCCGCGACCAGTGTCCTGGCGCTCCTCCCGCTGGGCGCCCTGCTGCTGGCCGCCGGCATCGACCTCGGCGACCGGGTCACCGAGAACGTCGACCTGCTGCCGGTGGCCCTGGTCGCGGGAGGCTTCGCCGGCCTGGCGGCGGGCCTGGCCGTCGCGGTCTTCCTCGTCACCTGGCTGCGTCCCGTGCGCACCAGCGAGCGCGCACTCGCCGGCTGAGCGACCGGCCCGCCGGGCCGCTCCCCGGCGGTGACCTCGATCACCGGCCGACCCCACGCAGCCCACTCGTCACACCCGTCCCACCGGGCGCGTTCGTCACTCAACGTGTCGGCGTGGCTCCGTGTCGACGTGTCGGCCCCTTGGTTAGCTCTCCGTGCACCGTTGCACCACGCACCGCACTCGTCATGGTGCCGTGACCGACAGCCGGGGTGGGACCGACCCGGGGAGCGTCCGGCGGCCCGGGGACCCCCTGGCGCCGGTTGCTGCCCGGAGGGGGGCCCGTGCCCGGCCCTCCGACCCGTGGAAGAGCCGTGCCCAGACCGCTGAAGCTGCCCCTCCTCGCCCTGGTCCTGCTCGGACTGGTGGGCGGCTCCCTCGCCTGGTACGCCGCGCAGAAGTCGGTGACCCTGACCATCGACGGGCAGGTCCGCGAGGTCAGCACCTACGCCGACACCGTCAGCGAGGTGCTCGAGGACGAGGGTCTGGAGGTGCAGGCGCACGACGTCGTCCTCCCCGACCTCGACGCCGCGGTCGGGGACGGCGACACCGTCGTGCTCGACCGGGCCCGCCCGCTGGAGCTCACCGTCGACGGCGTCTCCAGCACCGTCTACGTGACCGCGCTGTCGGTCGACGAGGCGCTCGAGCAGCTCGGCTACCGCGGCGAGGGCCTGGTGCTCTCGGCCAGCCGCAGCGACCGGCTCCCCCTCGACGGCATGGCGCTGTCGATCTCCCGCCCCAAGGACGTCACGCTCGTCGTCGACGGCGTCACCCGCGTCGTCACCACGACCGCCCCCACGGCCGGCGACCTGCTCGCCGAGCAGGGTGTGGTCCTCGGCGGGCACGACCGCACCAGCCTCTACCCGGCGCAGCCGCTGCTGGCCGGCATGCGGCTGCAGGTCCACCGCGTGCAGGTCGGCGAGGTGACCCAGACCAGCCCCGTCCCGCACGGCACGGTGGAGACCGAGGACCCCGAGGTGTACGAGGGCGAGCGGGCGGTCACCCAGGAGGGCGTGGACGGCGAGCAGAGCACCACCTTCCGGATCACCGTCGTCGACGGCGTCGAGACCGCCCGTGAGCAGGTGGGTACCGCGGTCACCGTCGCGCCGGTCGACGAGCTGGTGAGCGTGGGCACCAAGGAGCGTCCCGCGGCCGCCGCGCCCCCGGTCGCCGGCGGCGCCGTCTGGGACCAGCTGGCGCAGTGCGAGGCCGGTGGCAACTGGGCCATCAACACGGGCAACGGCTACTACGGCGGCCTGCAGTTCAGCCCCGGTACGTGGACCGCCAACGGCGGCGGTGCGTACGCCCCCAACGCCCACCTGGCGACGCGGGAGCAGCAGATCGCGGTGGCCGAGCGCGTGCAGGCCTCGCAGGGCTGGGGCGCCTGGCCGTCCTGCACCCGCCGGCTCGGCCTCCGCTGACCGGTCCGGCCGCCGAGGGGCTGCTGGGCCCGGCCGCGATCCGCGAGCTGGCCCGGCAGCTCGACCTGCGGCCGACCAAGACGCTCGGCCAGAACTTCCTGCACGACGCCAACACCATCCGGCGCATCGTGCGCACGGCGGAGCTGCGCCCCGACGACGTGGTGCTGGAGGTCGGCCCCGGACTGGGCTCGCTGACCCTCGGCCTGCTGCCCGCCGCCGCCGCGGTGACCGCCGTCGAGATCGACCCGCGGCTGGCCGACCTGCTGCCCCGCACCGTCGCCGAGCGGCGCCCCGACCTCGCCGGCCGGCTCACCGTCGTCGAGGCCGACGCGCTGCGCGTGACCGGGCTGCCGGGACCCCCGCCGACGGCGCTGGTGGCCAACCTGCCGTACAACGTGGCGGTGCCCGTCCTGCTGCACCTGCTCGAGCTGCTGCCCTCGCTGCGACGCGCCCTGGTGCTCGTCCAGGCCGAGGTCGCCGAGCGGCTGGCCGCCCCGCCGGGCAGCCCGGCCTACGGCGTCCCGTCGGTGAAGGCCGCCTGGTACGGCCGGGCCCACCGCGCCGGCAGCGTCGGCCGCCGCGTCTTCTGGCCCGAGCCCAACGTCGACTCCGGGCTGGTGGCGCTCGACCGGCACGACCCGCCGCCGGGCGACCGGGCCGCCACCTTCGCCGTCGTCGACGCCGCCTTCGCCACCCGCCGCAAGGGCCTGCGGGCCGCGCTGGCCCGCTGGGCCGGCGGCCCGGCCGCCGCCGAGGCGCGGTTGCGCGCGGCCGGCATCGACCCGGCCACCCGGGGCGAGCAGCTCTCGGTGGCCGACTTCGCGCGGCTCGCCGCGACCGCCCCGTGAGCTGGTCCTCGTCCGGCGGTCCCGGGCACACCCGCGGCGACGGCACGGTCACCGCGCACGCCCCGGCCAAGGTCAACGTCTCGCTCGCCGTCGGGCCGCTGCGGCCCGACGGGTTCCACGCGCTGCAGACGGTCTACCTGGCCGTCTCGCTGCTGGACACGGTCACCGTGCGCCGCGGCGACGGGCTCTCGGTCACCGTCACCGGCGAGGGCACCGGCGGCCCCGACCCGGTGCCCACCGACCGGCGCAACCTCGTCTGGCGGGCCGCCGAGCTGCTCGCCGAGCAGGCCGGCGTGGCCGCCGACGCCGCGATCGCCGTGGACAAGACCATCCCTGCAGCCGCCGGGCTGGCCGGCGGCAGCGCCGACGCCGCGGCCGCCCTGGTGGCCCTCGACGCCCTGTGGGGGACCCACGCCACCCGGGGCGACCTCACCGCCCTGGCCGCGCAGCTGGGCAGCGACGTGCCGTTCAGCCTCGCCGGCGGCGTGGCGCTGGGCAGCGGCCGCGGCGAGCAGCTCACGCCGGTCCTGGCCCGGCGGCAGTGGCACTGGGTGCTCGGCATCGCGGAGGGCGGCCTGGCCACGCCGGCCGTCTACGCCGAGCTGGACCGGCTGCGCGCCGCGGGCCGGGCCCCCGAGGGCGCCGGCGCGCCGTCACCGGAGCCCGTCGTGGCCGCGCTGCGCAGCGGACCGCCGCCGGCGTTGGCCGCGGCGCTCGGCAACGACCTGCAGGCCGCGGCCGTGTCGCTGCGGCCCGCGCTCCGGCGGGCGCTGCGCGCGGCCACCGACGCCGGGGCCCTGGCCGCGCTGGTCAGCGGGTCGGGGCCGACCGTGGCCGCGCTCGCCGAGGACGAGGACGCCGCCGTCCGGCTGGCCGCCGTGCTGGCGGGGGAGGGCGTGTTCCGCACCGTCCGCGTGGTGCACGGCCCGGTCCCCGGCGCCCGCCTCGTGGGGTGAAGCGGCCTCCGGGCGGCGTCCTCAGGCCGCGGCGGGCTGCTGGCGCTTGGCGGCCAGGCGGACCGGGTCGGGCCACTTGACCGAGTGCGCCCAGCCGAGCTTCTCGAACACCCAGATCACCCGGGCGCTGATGTCGATCTGCCCGCGCAGCACGCCGTGCCGGGCGCAGGTCGGGTCGGCGTGGTGCAGGTTGTGCCAGGACTCGCCGCCGCTGAGGATCGCCAGCGGCCAGAAGTTGGTCGCCCGGTCGCGCGAGGCGAAGGGCCGGCTGCCCACGACGTGGCAGATCGAGTTGATCGACCAGGTCACGTGGTGCAGCAGGGCGGTGCGCACCAGGCCGGCCCAGAAGAACGCCGTCCAGGCGCCGGCCCAGCTGCCGGTGACCAGGCCGCCGATCGCGGCCGGCAGCGCGAGGCTGAGGAACGCCCACACGATGAACAGCCGGCTGGTGACGCGCAGGGCGCCGTCCTTGAGCAGGTCGGGGGCGTAGCGCTCGGCGTTGGTCTGCCGCCGGTCGAACAGCCAGCCCAGGTGCGCGTGGAACATGCCCTTGAGCAGCGCGCGGGTGTCGTCGCCGTAGCGCCACGGCGAGTGCGGGTCGCCGTCGCGGTCGGAGAAGGCGTGGTGCCGCCGGTGGTCGGCCACCCACTGCACCACCGGGCCCTGGATCGCCATGCAGCCCACGACCGCCAGCGCGATCCGCAGCGGGCGGGTGGCCTTGAACGACCCGTGCGTGAAGTACCGGTGGTAGCCCACGGTGACCCCGAGCAGCGGGACGAAGTAGAAGGCGACGAGCAGGCCGACGTCGAGCCAGGACAGCCCCCAGCCCCACACCGCCGGCACGACGGCGGCCAGCGCCAGGAACGGCACGACGACGAACACGTAGAGCGTGAGCTGCTCGAGGTGGCCCTTCTCCTTGCCGAGGGCGTTGGGCGGCAGCCCGCGGTCGGGATCGGCGGGGCGGAGGGCCCTGGGGCGGGTGGCGGTGGGGGCGGACACGTGGCCTCCAGGGGTCGTCCGTCGCGATGCCGCTCGGCGGGACGGCCGGTGGCTACGGGGCCGTAACCTACGTCACCCACCCGGTCCCCGCCGGTCCGGGCCCCGGTGGCCGCGGGCGGCCGGACGCCCACCTCCGTGCCCGCGCCCGGCCCGAGCCCTAGTCTCGTCCGGTGGCGCCGCACGCGCGGCGCCGCGGTGGGGGATGGGGTAATCGGCAGCCCGCCGGCCTTTGGAGCCGGGAAGTCTCGGTTCGAGTCCGAGTCCCCCAGCAGCGCCGGGGCCGCGCAGCCGCCCCGGCGCCGGGTCGCCGCGGCCGGCGGCCCGCCCACCGTCGGAGGAGATCCGTGAGCCCGCAGCAGGCAGTCGCCGCCGTCGTCGTCCTCGCCGCGGGGCAGGGGACCCGGATGCGCTCGGCCACGCCGAAGGTCCTGCACGAGATCGGCGGGCGCAGCATGCTCGGCCACGTCCTGGCCGCGGCCGCGCCGCTGGGGGCAGCGGAGACGCTCGTGGTGGTCGGGGCCGGTCGCGAGGTGGTGGCCGAGCACCTGGCCGCGGTCGCGCCGGGGGCCCGGCCGGTCGTGCAGGACGAGCAGCGCGGCTCGGGGCACGCCGCCGCGGTGGCGCTGGCCGCCGTCCCCGACCTGGCGGGGCCGGTCCTGGTCGTCAACGGCGACGCCCCGCTGCTGCGGGAGCAGACGGTCACCGCACTGGTCGAGGCACACCGGGACGCCGGCGCGGCGCTCACCGTGCTCACCGCCCGGGTCGAGGACCCCACCGGCCTGGGCCGGATCGTGCGCGACGGCTCCGGCGCGGTCACCGGCATCGTCGAGGAGCGCGACGCCACCCCCGAGCAGCGGGCGATCACCGAGGTCAACGCCGGCGTCTACGTCGGGGACGCCGCCGCGTTCCGCGCCGCGCTGGCCCGGATCGGGCAGGACAACGACCAGGGCGAGCTGTACCTGACCGACGTCGTCGGCCTGCTCGTCGGCGACGGCGAGACGGTGGCCGGCGCCCCCGCGGAGGACCCCGACGACGTCCTGGGCTGCAACGACCGCCGCGAGCTGGCCGCCCGCCGCCGCACCCTCAACGACCGCGTCCTCGACGACCTGATGCGCGCCGGCGTCACCGTCGTCGACCCGGCCACCACGTGGGTCGACGTCACCGCGACCGTCGCCGCCGACGCGCTGCTCGAGCCCGGCGTCCAGCTCCGCGGGACGACGTCGGTGGCCGCCGGCGCCGTCGTCGGGCCCGACTCCACGCTGGTCGACACCACGGTGGGCGAGGGCGCCAGCGTGGTCCGCTCGCACGCCCTGGGCGCGGTCGTCGGCCCGCAGGCCACGGTCGGCCCGTTCAGCTACCTGCGGCCGGGCACCGACCTCGCGCGGGGCGCCAAGGTGGGCGCGTTCGTGGAGACCAAGAACGCCCGCGTCGGCGAGGACTCCAAGGTGCCGCACCTGTCCTACGTGGGCGACGCCACCATCGGCCGCGGCGCCAACGTCGGGGCGGCCACCGTGTTCGTCAACTACGACGGCACGGCCAAGCACCACACGACCGTCGGCGACCACGTGCGGATCGGCTCGGACACGATGCTCGTGGCACCGGTCACCGTCGGCGACGGCGCCTACACCGCGGCGGGGTCGGTGATCACCCAGGACGTCCCGCCGGGGGCCATGGGTGTGGCGCGGGCCGCGCAGCGCAATGTGGCAGGCTGGGTGCGCCGCCGCCGGCCGGGCTCCGCCGCCGCGCGCGCTGCCGAGGCGGCCACCGGACCAGGCGTCGGCGCCCAGGCCGACGACGCGGGCGGCGAGCGCCTGGCGGGACACCACGACCAGTAGGGGCAGTTGAGCCGATGAGCGCCATCCGGCAGACCACCAGCAAGAGCCTCATGCTCTTCTCCGGCCGGGCCTTCCCCGAGCTCGCCGCCGAGATCGCCGGCCACCTCGGCGTCACCCCGACCCCGACCGCCGCCTACGAGTTCGCCAACGGCGAGCTGTTCGTCCGGTTCGAGGAGTCGGTCCGCGGGTCCGACGCGTTCATCGTCCAGAGCCACGCCGCGCCGATCAACACCTGGCTCATGGAGCAGCTGCTCATGGTCGACGCCGCCAAGCGCGCGTCGGCCAAGCGGATCACCGTCGTCGTCCCGTTCTTCCCCTACGCCCGGCAGGACAAGAAGCACCGCGGCCGCGAGCCCATCTCCGCCCGCCTGGTCGCCGACATGTTCAAGACCGCCGGCGCCGACCGGCTGATGACCGTCGACCTGCACACCGCGCAGATCCAGGGCTTCTTCGACGGCCCGGTCGACCACCTGTTCGCCCTCGACCTGCTCGTCGAGCACGTCAAGGACCGCTGGGGCGACCGCGACATCACGGTGGTCTCGCCGGACTCGGGCCGGGTGCGGGTGTCGGAGCGGTGGTCGGACAAGCTCGGCGGCACCCCGCTGGCCTTCATCCACAAGACCCGCGACCCGCTCAAGCCCAACGAGGTCGTGGCCAACCGCGTCGTCGGCGAGGTCGAGGGCCGGGTGTGCATCCTGGTCGACGACATGATCGACACCGGCGGCACGATCGTGAAGGCCGCCGAGACGCTGTTCGACGCCGGTGCCGCCGACGTCATCGTCTGCGCCACCCACGGCGTGCTCTCCGGCCCGGCGGTCGACCGGCTCAAGAACAGCCGGGTCAGCGAGGTCATCGTGACCAACACGCTGCCCATCGAGGCGTCCCGCCAGTTCGACAAGCTCACCGTCCTCTCCATCGCCCCGCTGCTCGCCCGGGCGATCAAGGAGGTCTTCGAGGACGGCTCGGTCACCAGCCTCTTCGGCGGCGCCAGCTGACGGTCCGCCGAGCGGGGCCCGCAGGGTCCCCCGAGGACGGGCGGGGAGGGCTCCGTGCCACGGGGGCACGGCACCTGGCCGCGGTCACCCGGCCGGAGGCCGGGTAGGATGGGGGAGCCCGGCGAGGGAGCGGTCCGCCCGACTCCGTGATCGACGTGCGTGTGCTCCTCGTGGGGTGTGCCGCGCGCGGCCGCCGGCACACCGGCCGATCCACCTGAGGAGCACACCACCGTGGCTGACCACCGCCTCGTCGCCGAGGCCCGCACCGAGTTCGGCAAGGGCAGCGCCCGCCGGACCCGCCGCGCGGGCCGCATCCCCGCCGTCCTCTACGGGCACGGCCAGGACGTCGTCCACCTGTCGCTGCCGGCGCTGGAGTTCGCCGCCGTGCTGCGCAACGGCGGCAGCAACGCCCTGATCACCGTCGTCCTCGACGGCACCGAGCAGCTCGCGCTCACCAAGTCGGTGCAGCGCGACCCGCTGACCCGCGTGCACGAGCACGTCGACCTGCTCGTGGTCCGCCGCGGCGAGCGCGTGACCGTCGACGTCCCCGTCGTCGTCGTGGGCGAGCCCGCCGCCGAGACCCTGGTCAGCGTCGAGCTGAACACCGTCTCGGTCGAGGCGCCGGCCACCGCGATCCCCGAGTCCATCGAGGTCGACGTCACCGGGCGCGAGGCCGGCAACGGCGTCACCGCCGCCGAGCTGTCCGTGACCGGGGGCGCCACCGTGCTCACCGACCCCGAGGCCCTGGTCGTCAACCTCATGGCCGCCCCGACCGCCGAGCAGCTCGACGCCGAGCTCACCGAGGCCGAGGCCGAGGCCGGCATCGAGCGCGAGGAGTCCGCGCCCGCCGCGGAGGGCGTCGGCGAGGGCGACGTCGTCCCCGAGCCGCTGGCGCAGGGCAGCGGCGAGTCGGTCGAGTCGACCGAGAACAGCTGAGGTCCCCGCTGACCGAGAGCACCACCCGCAGGGGCGCCGGCACCGCCGGCGCCCCTGCGGCGTCCGCTCCCTCCGAGGGGCCCTTCCTCGTCGTCGGCCTGGGCAACCCCGGCCCGGGCTACGCCGGCAACCGGCACAACGTCGGCGCGATGGTCCTCGACGAGCTCGCCGCCCGGGCCGGGGTGAAGCTGGCCCCCGGCAAGGGCGCGCGCGCCCGTGCGCTCTCGGGCGAGGGCCGGCTGGCCGGCCGCCGCGTCGTCCTCGCCCGGCCGACGACGTACATGAACGAGTCCGGCGGCCCCGTCCGCGGCCTGCTCGACTACCACAAGCTGCCGGCCACCGACCTCGTCGTCGTCCACGACGAGCTCGACGTCCCCTTCGCCGCGGTCCGGCTCAAGCGCGGCGGCGGCGAGGGTGGCCACAACGGCCTGCGCTCGATCAGCCGCGCCACCGGCACGAAGGACTACCTGCGGGTGCGGGTCGGCATCGGCCGCCCGCCCGGCCGCCAGGACCCGGCCGACTTCGTCCTCAAGGACTTCTCGGCCACCGAGCGCAAGGAGCTCGACCTGCTCGTCGCCGAGGCCGCCGACGCCGCCGAGGAGCTGGTCGCCCTCGGGCTGGAGGCGGCGCAGAACGTCGTGCACCCCCGCAGCTGACCCGGTGGGACCGGACTTCTCCTTCGGGTGAAGCGTCACTCTCCGCATTGCCTCTCCCGTGACTCTCTGTGAATGTCCTTCCTGCGTCGTGGGGGACACGGCCGGTCTCGAGGCGGCGGGCAGGATGTGCGTTCCGTAGCAGAGCCCCCTGTGCGCACGCAGTGTGATGACGTGTGAGGGGGAGACGTGCTGCTGGACCACCTGGGTGCAGGACGGGGGACGACGACGACGGCGTCGGCGGTCGTGCCGGTGCCGCGCCCCGTGCCGGACACCGCGGCCGTGAGGCCCGGTGTCAGCCGCCCGACAGCCGCGCGCCGCTGGGCCGGCCGGTACGCCGCGGCGCTGGTCGCCGTCGAGGTGGCGGCCGCAGCCCTCACCTCGGTCGCCGTGCTCGTGGCCCGCTGGCCCGAGCTGACGGCCCGCTCACCGCTGGTCTGGGCAGCCTGCGTCCTCCCGCTGACGTGGCCGGTGCTGCTGCGGGGTGCCGGCGCGCACGACGAGCGCGTGTTCGGCACCGGCAGCGAGGAGTACCGCCGGGTCGCCCGGGCCGGCTTCCTGCTGCTGGCGCTGGCCAGCCTCGTCTCCTACGTCGGCCACCTCGAGCTCAGCCGCGCGTTGGTCCTCGTCGGCATCCCCGCTCTCACCGCCGTCACCCTGCTCGTCCGCCTCGGTGCCCGGTGGCAGCTGCGCCGGCTCCGGACGCTGGGGCGCTGCACGAAGCGGGTCGTCGTGGTCGGCCGTGGCGGTGCGGTGGCCGAGCTGACCACCCGCCTGCGCCGGGAACGCGCCGCCGGGCTCGAGGTCGTCGCCGCCTGCGTGACGCCGGACAGCCGTGCGCGGGTGACCGACGCCCTCGGGGTGCCGGTCGGCGGCCTCGACGACGTCGCCGCGACCGCCGCCCGGCTCGGTGCCGACACCGTGGCGGTCACCTCCGCCAGCGAGACCGCCGCGGAGTACCTGCGCCGGCTGTCCTGGCAGCTCGAGGGCACCGGGGTGGAGCTGCTCGTCGCACCCGGCCTCATCGAGGTGGCCGGACCCCGGCTGCACATCCGCCCGTTCGAGGGCCTCCCGCTGCTGTCGGTCGAGCAGCCCCGCTTCGAGGGGTGGCAGCGGGTGGTCAAGGGTGGCCTGGACCGGGTCGTCGCCGCGCTGGCGATCGTCCTCCTCGCCCCGGTGCTGCTGGCCATCGCCGCGGCCGTCAAGCTGACCAGCCCCGGGCCGCTGCTCTACCGCCAGGAGCGGATCGGCGTGAACGGCCGGTCGTTCACGATGTACAAGTTCCGCAGCATGGTGGTCGACGCCGACCGGCAGGTCGACGCGCTGCGAACGCAGAACATGTCCGACGGGCTGCTGTTCAAGATGCGGTCCGACCCGCGGGTCACCCCGGTCGGACGGCTCCTGCGTCGGCTCTCGCTGGACGAACTGCCACAGCTGCTCAACGTCCTGGGCGGCACCATGTCGCTGGTCGGGCCGCGACCGCCGCTGCCGAGCGAGGTCGCCCGCTACGAGCCCCCGGTGCACCGCAGGCTGCTGGTCAAGCCCGGCCTGACCGGCCTCTGGCAGGTGTCCGGTCGCAGCGACCTGCCGTGGGAGGAGGCCGTGCGCCTGGATCTCCGCTACGTCGAGAACTGGTCGCTGGCCATGGACCTGCTCATCCTGGTCAGGACCGCCCGCGCCGTCCTCAGCCGGTCCGGGGCCTACTGACCCGTTCCGAGGTCATCGGGGTCCGCAGGCGCGCCGCCCCGCCGACGGCCCGGGACTCACGCGGGGCCGTCCGCCGCGTCCGTGAGCACGCGCTCCGACGTCGTGAGCGGGAGGTGGCGCGTGCCGCGCAGTCGGGCCGGCGCCCCGGCGGGTGTCCGCCGACGCTGCCGGCGCCACTGCCCGGCGACGACGGCGACGGTCACCGCCTCGCCGCCGCCGTCCGCCGCGGCTGCGACGCCAGCGCGCCGCTGCAGGCGCACGCCGGCACCCCCTCCGCGTACGAGCCGCAGCTCGTCCTGCACGTCGACCATGCCGGCGGTGAGCCGGCGCTGGTGGTCGGCGGCCGGCCCCCGCACGCTCCTGGCCCACCAGCCGTGTGCGGAGGCACCCTGCAGCGGTGCGGAAGGGGACGAGGAAGCCGATGAGCGGTCGCCGAGGCACGCCCGTGATCGGTGACGTGACCGTGCCCGGGCGGCGCACCCACCGACGCCGGGCGCGCGGACTCGCACCGGCCGCACTGCTGGCCGGTGCGGTGCTCGGCCTCGTGGGCGGCTGCGGCGACCCGGACCTGCTCGACCCGACGGAGGATCCGCTGGCCGCCGACCGCGAGCAGCTCGTCGACGACATGACCGGCGCCCTGGCCTCGGCCGCTGACCAGCTCGGCGCCGGCGCGGCGCTGGGCACCCGGGTGGACACCTGGTGCTCCGCCGGTGAGGACACCTGGGAGTACACGGACGACCACCGGTCGACCTGTCAGCTCTCCCTCACCTCCGGACACCCGCTGAGCACCGGCGTCGGCGTCGGGGTGGACCACCTGCGCGAGTACGGCCTGCCCGTGACCCAGGTGACCGGTGTGCGGCTCTACAGCGCCGAGGGCAACGGCAACTCCATCACCCTGTCGTTCCGGCCCGCCTCGACACCGGTCGACCCGGCGCGGTCGGGCTCCCCGGCGGGCTACTACACGGACACCGAGGGCTCGGACTGGCAGGACGGGTGGTCGGCGCAGAGCCCGTGGCACCCCTTCGTGATCGTCGCGTCCAGCGACGCGGTGCTCGGCGAGCAGCCCTGGTGAGCGACCGGTGGCCCGCTGCGCCGCCGGCACGCACCAGGTCGCCGGGTGGGCCCCTGCCCACCCGGCGACCCCGGAGCCGCGACCGGCCGGCCGCGCGTGGTACCTGCGCGCCCGCCGGTCAGGCGGCCGGGCGCAGGGCCACCAGCCACCCGCCGACGGCGGTCGCCTTCGGCAGGCGCCAGGTGGCGCTGCCGCTGGGCCCCGTGGCGGTCGTCGCGCGGGAGGCCAGCTCGGCGGCCTGGGCGCCGCTGCTCTCACCGAGCTCGGTCCACCCGCTCGGCGGCTCGATGCCGGCCGCCGAGCTGTCGAGACCGATGCCCCCGACCAGCAGCGCGCCCGGGGTGACGGTGGTGACCCCGGGGAGGGTCAGGCCGGTCGCGGTGAAGGTGCGGTCGACCCCGGTCACCGGCGCGGTGTCGAGGGGGGTGGTCCGGTCGACCCCGCGGAAGCTGCCCACGACGGCGTTCCACTTCTGGGCGGCCGACAGCCGCCAGGTGTAGGAGGCCGGCTCGGTGGCCGCGCTGGTCACCACGTGCGAGTAGACGAAGACCCGGGCCCCGCCACCGATGGACACCGGCCCGGTGAGCACCGGCGTCCAGCCGGCCGGTGCGCTGCCGACCGTGGGGGCGCTGTCCGTCGTGAACTGCGCGATGAGGACGTCGCCGTCGGCGATCCCCGCCGGGCGGGGCACCGTCACGTCCGGCACCGCGGTCAGCGACACCGCCGTCGCCGAGGGGCCGGCCGTGACCGCTCCGCCGGCCGGCGGCGGGGTGTCCGGGCCCGTCACCGTGATGGTCGCGGTGGCCGGGCTGCTGGTGCCGGTGGCGTTGGTCGCGGTGAGGGTCACCGTGTAGGTGCCCGGCGTGGTGTAGGTGTGCGCCGGGTTCTGGCTGGTGGCGCGGGTCCCGTCCCCGAGGTCCCACGCCCAGGAGGTGGGCGTCCCGGTCGAGGTGTCGGCGAACTGCACCGCCAGCGGCGCCTGCCCGCCGGTCACCGAGGTGGTGAACGACGCGGTGGGGGCTCCCGGACCCGGCGGCGGTGCCGTGGGCCCGGACGCCGGCCGCAGCGCGCGCAGCCAGCCGCCCGAGGAGGTGCCCTTGCCCAGCGTCCAGGTCGCCGGCCCGCTCGCCCCGGTCTGGGACGGGGTGCGGTGCGCGAGCTCGGACACCTGGGCCCCCGAGCTCTCCCAGGCCTCGGTCCACCCGGTCGGCGGGGTCACCGCCGTCGCCGAGCTGTCCAGCCCGATCCCGCCGACCAGCAGCGCGCCGGCCGTCGTCGTGGTCACGCCGGGCACGGTGAGGCTGGCCGCGGTGTAGCCGGTCTGGACGGCGGTGCTCGCCGGGGAGTCGAACGGGGCGGTCGTGTCCACGCCGCGGAACGCGGTCATCCCGGCGTTCCACTTCTGCGCGGCCGAGAGCTGCCAGGTCCACGACGCCGGCTCGCCGGCCGGGTCGCCGACCACGTGGGAGTAGGCGAACACGCGGGCGCCGCTGTGGATCGCGACCGGCGCCGTCAGCACCGGCGTCCAGCCGGCCGGGACGGTGGCCATGGCCGGGGCGCCGTTGGCGGTCACCTGGGCGACGAGCACGTCACCGGCGGCGACGCCCGCGGGCCGCGGGACGGTCACGGCGGTACCGGCGGTCGTGCCGACCGCGGTCGTCGACGCGCCCACCGAGATGCCCGCGGGCCGCGGCGGGGGAGGCGCCGTCACGGTCACCGTGGCGGTGGCCGGGGCGCTGGTCCCGACGTCGTTGGTGGCGGTCAGGCGGACCGTGTAGGTGCCCGGTGCGGTGTAGGTGTGCGCCACCTCCCGCGTGGTGGCGGTGCTGCCGTCGCCGAGGTCCCAGGCCCAGGAGGTGGGCCCGCCGGTCGAGGTGTCGGTGAACTGCACCGCCAGTGGCGCCTGGCCCTGGGTCACCGAGGTGGTGAAGGACGCCGTCGGGGGCGCGGGCCGCGGGCGCAGCGCACGGACCCAGCCGCCCGCGGCCGTGGCCCGGCTCAGGGTCCAGGTGAGGTCCCCGGTCGGGCCGGCCGCGGAGGTCTGGCGGGAGGCCATCTCCGACACCTGGCCGCCGTTGCTCTCCCAGGCCTCGGTCCACGCGGCGGGCGGGGTGACGCCGGCCGTGAGGTTGTCCAGGCCGAGACCGCCGACGAGCAGGGCGCCGTCGGTGACGGTGGTCAGGCCGGGCACGGTGAGCCTGCTCGCCGCGTACGTGGTGTCGGTGGCGGTGCTCAGCGGGGTGTCGAAGGGCGCGGTGGGGTCGGCGCCGGCGAAGGCGGTCATCCCCGCACCCCACCGCTGGGCCGCCGACAGCGTCCACGTCGCGGTGGCCGGCTCGGTGGCCGGGTCGCCGACGACCCGGTAGTAGGCGAAGACCCGGGCGCCGCTGCCGAGGGCCAGCGGGCGGGGCAGCAGAGCCGTCCAGCCGCTGGGGACGGCGGCCATGGTGGGTGCGCCGTCCGCGGTGACCTGGGCGACCAGCACGGTCCCCGCGGTCACGCCCGCGGGCAGGGGGACGGCCACCTCCGTGCCGGCCGTCGTCCCGGCCGCGGTGGTCGACGCGCCCGCCGTGACGACGCCGCTCGCGGTCGCCGCGGCGGTCACCGTGACGGTGGCGGTGGCCGGCGTGCTCGAGCCGGTGGCGTTGGTGGCGACGAGGGTGACCGTGTACGTACCCGGGGCGGTGTAGGTGTGCGCCGGGTTCCGGGTCGTGGCGGTGGTGCCGTCGCCGAGGTCCCAGGCCCAGGAGGTCGGGGTGCCGGTCGAGGTGTCGGTGAACTGCACCGCCAGCGGTGCCTGCCCACCGGTCACCGAGGTGGTGAACGACGCGACGGGGGCCACCGGCGCCGCCGGCACGGCGGCGAGGTCGGCGTGCCAGTAGCGCTGGGAGGCCTTCTGGCTGGCCAGGACGACGATCCCGCTGGCCGCGGTCACGCTCTGCTTGGTGCCGGTGACGTCGTTCATGTTGGCCGAGGCGACGTCGCGGATCACCGGGGTGCCGCGCCCGGCGGCGAAGACCGGGTCGGCCATCGGTGCGGTCTTGTCGTAGATCGTGCCGGGCGCGCCGGCGAAGGGGCACCCGCCGCTGGTGGGCGCCGTGGCCAGGACGTGGACGGTCTGGTGCTGCTCGTCCAGGATCAGCAGCGGCCGGGTGTGGCAGTCGGCGAGCGTGCCCACGGTCGTCGCGGACCACGCCCCGGTGCCCGGCTTGAAGCTCAGCAGCCGGATCTGCGGGTCGGTGGGGGCCGCCGTCGGGTCGCCGTCGAGGCTGGTCTTGACCACCGCGAACACCCGACCGGACGTGTCGGCCTGCACCGCCTTGATGTTCAGGTGGTCGTCGGCCTGGCGGTTCCCGCGGACGGCGGGGCTGCCCCGCCAGGAGGTGCGGGAGGTGCCGTCGTCGTGGACCGCCCAGTACACGGTCCCGTCGAGCTGGTTGCTCCACAGCAGCCCGATCCGGTTGCGGCCGAAGGCCACCACGCTGGAGATGTCGTCCGCCGACACGGCCGACCCCGCCACCGGGACGACGAACGGCGTCCCCCAGCTGCTGTCGCTGCCGGTGGTGGAGTTGACGTACACCGCGCTCGTGTAGCCGCCGCCCGCGGCCGCGCTGACCTGCGTCCAGGTGGCCCACAGGGTGCCGGTGGAGTCCTTGTCGATGGTCAGGGACTCGCTCGAGTACTGGGTGATGGCGACGGGGAAGCCGGCGTCGAGTGTGTACCCCCGGTCGGCGGACCAGCTGTACCGGTAGAGCCGCGCCGGGTTGTTGGCCAGCGACGGGGTGGCGCTCGTGTCGCTGGACAGGCTCACCACGTGCGACGCGACGTAGAGGCGCGTGCCGTCCCACAGCACGTCGGCCAGGGTGTTCGGCCGGTCGTCGACCTGCACGCCGGTGTCGACCCACTGCTGGGTCGAGCGGTCCAGCCGGAAGACGTGCCAGGTCTTCGAGGCCGTGTCGAACATGTTCGCCCACCACGAGCCCTGCGCGAACCAGAGCTTGCTCTGCGGCTTGTCGGACGTGGGCACGTGGGACGCGCCGGCGTAGGACGGCCCCTGGTACCCGAAGTCCCCCGTCGCTGCGCTCGCCCGGTCGGGACCGACGACCACGCCGCCGACTGCCAGGAGGGCGGCGAGGACGACCACGATCAGACTGCGTGTGGCACGCACGAGTGTTGCTCCCCCGTCATAGCGTTGACCCGTGCGCGGCGCTCGGACGGCGTCCCGCTGCACGGATGACCTCGATCGACGCTAGGTGACCGAGCGTGAGCGGCGCGTCCCCCCGCGAGGTGACACCCGCCCGTGGCCGGACCCGCCGGCCGGGCCGCCCGCCGACCGGGCGGAGGGGCACTCCGGGGTCGCGGGCGGCCGGCGGCTCAGCGGTCGAGGACCGCCAGCATCGCCTCGGCGATCGCGGCGTGACCCGCGTCGTTGGGGTGGAACTGGTCGCGGACCGCCCCGCTCGGGAGGACCGAGCCCTCGGGCCCGCGCAGCGTCTCGTCGACGTAGAGCGGGCTGAGGGGGACCACGACGCCGCCGTGGTCGGCGCAGACGGGCCGCAGCTCCCGGTCGAGGGCCGTGGCGAGCTCCGGGCCGTTCCACACGCCGTCGCACACGAGCGTGGCGTCGGGGGCCAGAGCGCGGACGCCGTCGAGCAGCGTGGCGTAGTCCGTGCCGAACCGGGCCGCCGAGATCGCGACCGAGTCGTTGGCGCCGACCTCGACGAAGACGAGGTCGAACGGGCCGGTCACCTCGGACAGGTCCTCCGCGGCCTCGGCCGCGCTCCAGCCAGGTCCGCCGACGGTGGCGACCTCGACCGGACCGCCGGCCGAGAGGCCGGCGGTGACGCGCGCCCGGTAGGTGAGGCTCTCGTCGCTGGCGAAGGAGCCCCACATCAGCGAGTCGCCGATGAACAGCACCCGGAGGGCGCGGTCGGCCGGCCGCTGCACCGGGACGGCCGCCCGGGTGGGCGGGGCCGGCTCTGTGGCGGTCGGGTCGGTGGCGGTCGGCTCGGTGGCCCCTGCCGCCGCCGGGGCCGTGTCCTGCCGCAGGGCCGCCGGCCCGACGACGGCCAGGCCGGCGAGACACACCGCCATGGCGACGAGGGCCCAGGCCGGCGGCCGCTCCCACCTCCCGCCCCGGGAGCGCCGCGTCGGGCGGTTCGGGGACGCGTGTCGGGCGCGCATCAGTCGGTCCGGCGGCCGAGGGCGCGGTAGGTCCAGCCGGCGGCGGTCCAGGCGTCGCGGTCGAGGGCGTTGCGCCCGTCGAGGACCCGCCTCTGGCGCACCACCTGGCCGAAGGCGACCGGATCGAGCTCGCGGTAGGCCCGCCACTCGGTGAGCACCAGCACGGCGTCGGCACCGGCGGCGGCCTCCTCGGCAGTGGCCGCGTAGTCCAGCTGCGGCCACAGCCGGCGGGCGTTGTCGACCGCGGCCGGGTCGGTCACCCGCACGACGGCGCCCTGCAGCTGCAGCTGCGCGGCGACGTTGAGCGCCGGGGAGTCGCGGATGTCGTCGCAGTCGGGCTTGAACGCCGCCCCCAGCACCGCCACCCGCTTGCCCAGCAGCGACCCGTCGCAGACCTCGCGGGCCAGCTCCACCATCCGGATCCGGCGACGCATGTTGATGTTGTCCACCTCGCGCAGGAACGTCAGCGCCTGATCGGCGCCCAGCTCCCCGGCGCGGGCCATGAACGCCCGGATGTCCTTGGGCAGGCAGCCGCCGCCGAAGCCCAGGCCGGCGTTGAGGAACTTCCGCCCGATCCGGTCGTCGTAGCCGATCGCGTCGGCCAGCTGCTTGACGTCGGCGCCGGTGGCCTCGCACAGCTCGGCCATCGCGTTGATGAAGGAGATCTTGGTGGCCAGGAAGGAGTTCGCGGCGGTCTTGACCATCTCGGCGGTGGCGTGGTCGGTGGTCACCTTCGGCGTCCCGCGCTCGACGATCGGTGCGTACACCTCGTCGAGCAGCGCCTCGGCGACCTCGCCGTCGGCACCGGCGGGCAGGCCGTAGACCAGCCGGTCGGGGTGCAGGGTGTCGGCCACGGCGAACCCCTCGCGCAGGAACTCCGGGTTCCAGGCCAGCAGCGCACCGGGCACCTTCTCGGCGACCAGCTCGGCCAGCCCCGCCGCGGTGCCCACCGGCACCGTGGACTTGCCCACAACGAGGTCACCCGGGGCCAGCACACCCACCAGCGACTCGACGGCCTCCTGCACGTAGCGCAGGTCGGCGGCGTACTCGCCGCGCTTCTGCGGCGTGCCCACGCACACGAAGTGCACCCGCGCACCGGCCGCCTCGGCCACGTCCGTGGAGAACCGCAGCCGCCCGGTGGCCAGCGTGCGCGCCAGCAGCTCCTCGAACCCCGGCTCGTAGAACGGCGCGCGCGCCTCGGTCAACGCCGCGATCTTCGGCCCGTCGACGTCGATGCCGACCACCTCGTGCCCCAGCTCGGCCATCGCCGCGGCGTGCACCGCCCCCAGGTAACCGCAACCGACCACCGAGACCCTCATCGACACGGACTCCCTCTGCGACGCGATCCGCCGACCGACCGGCCGGCGGGAGCCACCCGGCGGACGCCGGGTGACGAGGCGGGATCGTGACACCCCCGGGAGCCCCCAGGAAGGCGGGAGGAGGGGTCGGTCGGCGCCGGGCCGCCGGAAACAACCCCTAGGGGGGAGGCCTCCGGGAGGAGGGGGGTCCGGCCGGTCGTGGCGCACCTATCGTCCGACGGGCGCGGCTCGGGCCGCGGGCCGAACGGCTACACCAGACGTGGGGAACGAGGACGCACGATGAACTTCGGTGAGATGCTCCGGGCGCTGCGGCGGGGGTGGTGGATGCCGGCGCTGGGGCTCCTCCTCGGGGGCCTCGCCGCCCTGGCGGTCACGACGACGACCACGCCCGTCTACACGTCGCACACGCAGCTGTTCGTGTCCACGACCGACTCGTCCTCCACCGCCGAGGCGTTCCAGGGCAACCAGTTCGCGGAGAAGCGCATCGCCTCCTACGCGGAGCTGCTGACCAGCCAGGAGCTGGCCGCCCGGGTCGTGGACGAGCTCGGCCTGGACCTGACGCCCGGTGAGCTGGCCTCCCGCATCGAGGCGGCCCCGGTCTCCGGCACGGTGGTCCTCGACGTCAGCGTCACCGACCCCTCGCCCGAGCGGGCGCAGCGGATCGCCCTGACCGTCGCCGAGGAGTTCATCGCCGCGGTGGAGGAGCTGGA
Source organism: Geodermatophilus dictyosporus (assembly GCF_900115505.1). Lineage (GTDB taxonomy): Bacteria > Actinomycetota > Actinomycetes > Mycobacteriales > Geodermatophilaceae > Geodermatophilus > Geodermatophilus dictyosporus. The sequence continues at coordinate 591,062 of NZ_FOWQ01000003.1, forward strand.
GACGCCGGCCGGCTCCCTCACCTCGCCGGTCAGGGTCACGGTGTTCGGTGCCGCGGACCTGCCGCGGTCGCCCAGCGCGCCCCGGCCGGTGCTCGACCTCGCGGTCGGGCTGGTCATCGGCTTCGGCCTGGGGGCGGCCACGGCGGTCGTCCGGGCCCGGCTGGACCGGTCGCTCAAGGACCCCGACGAGGTGGCCGACCTGGCCGGTGCGCCGGTCATCGGTGTCGTCCTCCGGGACGACGAGCTGCAGGAGCGGCACCAGGTGGACCTGCAGAGCTCGAGCCGGTCGGCCGAGGCCTACCGGCACCTGCAGACCAACCTCCAGTTCCTGGACGTCGACACGCCCCCGCGGGTGCTCATGGTCTCCAGTGCGATGCCGTCCGAGGGCAAGACGACGGTCGCGGTGAACCTGGCGCTCGCCCTGGCCGACGCCGGCCAGCGGGTCGCCCTCATCGAGGCCGACCTGCGGCGACCGCGGGTGACCAGCTACCTCGGCCTCGTCACCGGGGTGGGCCTCACCAACGTCCTGACCGGTCAGGTGCGGTTCGAGGAGGTGGCGCAGCCCGTCGGGGAGGACGGGAGCCTCGTGGTCATCGGCGCCGGACCGTCGGCGCCGAACCCGGCCCAGCTGCTCGCCTCGGGCGCGATGGGCACCCTCCTGCAGGAGCTGCGGGCGACCCACGACTACGTCGTCCTCGACGCCCCGCCGCTGCTGCCCGTCGCCGACGCGACCGGCCTCGCCGTCCTGGTCGACGGCGTCCTCCTCTCCGTGCGCCACGGCAGCACGACCCGGGAGCAGCTCCAGCGGACGCGCACCACGCTGGACCGCGTGGGTGCCCGCACGGTCGGGACCGTCCTGAACATCGTGCCGGCGCGCGACGACGTCAGCACGGCCTACGGCTACAGCGCCGAGTACGCCGCCCGGCCGGCGGCCGTGGCGCGCTAGGTGGACCCCCGGCCGTCGGGGGTCGGCACGCCGTGAGCGGCGGGCCGGCCCCCGCGACCGAGTTCCGGCTGCTGTTCGTCTGCACCGGCAACATCTGCCGGTCCGCCGCAGCCGAGCGGCTGACCCGGCGGCGGCTCCAGGAGCTCCTCGGCGGTGGCGCCTCCGCCGTCTCGGTGCACAGCGCCGGGACGCAGGCGGTGGTCGGCGCCGCGGTCCACCCGGACAGCGCCGCGGCCGTGCGTGCGCTGGGTGGGGACGTCGAGGGGTTCGCCGCCCGCCGGCTCCGCCGGCCGATGGTCACCGAGGCCGACCTGGTCCTGACGATGACGCGGGAGCACCGGCAGGCCGTGCTCGGCCTCGAGCCGCGGAGCCTGTCCCGGACCTTCACCCTCCGCGAGGCGGCGGACCTCGCGCGGCTGGTCGGCGGGCCGCCGGACGCCGCGGGCGCGCCGGACGGCGACCTGCGCGGCCTCGTGGCCCGGATGGCCGCGGCCCGGCGGCTGCGGCCGGGCGCCGGCGCGGACGACGACGTCGACGACCCGATCGCCGGACCCCCGGAGGCGCACGCCCGGGCCGTCGCGAGCATCGCCGGGCACCTGGGGCCGGTCCTCGACCACGTCGTCCGCTGCCGGAGCTGACGGGCGCCCCGCCGGGCTGCGGTCCCTGGTCCACGGCGTCACCCCGGACGGGCACGACGAGCCCGGCGAGCTCGTCCGGCGCACGAGACCCGACCTCGGGCGGACGTCGGCACGGATCGGGCTCGGGGAGGCCTGCGGCCGGCCGCCGTGGCCTCCGGAGCCCTGGTGCTAGCCGGCCGAGGGTGAGCGGTTGGAGTTCCAGATGTCGACGGCGTACTTCCACTCACCGTCAGGCTGGCGGCGGTGGACCACGACGTACTTCCCCTCGTCGACGACGTCCGGGCCGACCCGCATGTCGTAGCGCCCCTCCTCCACCGCCAGGTCGTCTCGTTCGTCGAGGCTGACGGTCTCGAGTCGGCCCCCGGTGACGCCCATGTCCATGACGCTCTGCCAGTACGCCTGGATCCCCTGCCCCGTCACCGGGTCGGACCCCGGGGGCAACAGGTGCGCGTCCGGCGAGTAGACGGTGGCCAGGAGAGCGGAATCGCCCTTCTCGAGCGCCTGCACCAGGGTCGCGTTCAGCGTGTCGACGTCAGTGCGGGACATGGCGTGCCTCCTGGAGAGCCGGGGAGAGCCGGGGAGATCAGGCTGGCACTCGTCTCGACCGCCAACAAGGGTCGGACTCCGCGGAGGACCTCCGGCGTCCCGGCTCTTGACAGCCGCCGGCGCCCCTCCGAGGGTGAGCCGTGCACCACGACGGAGCTGAGCGGGCGCTCGCTCGAGCGCCCGCGGAGTCGTAGCCGCGCGACCGCCCGGGCTCCTGTGCCTCCCCGGAGCTGCGCCGTGCTGAACACCGTCCTCGTCGCCGGAGCCAGCGGACTGGTCGGAGCCGCTGTCGTGGACCGCTTCCTCGACGACGGCTGGGACGTCGTCGCGGTGTCGCGGCGCGAGCCGGAGGTCTTCAGCGACCGGCCCTTCGTGCACCTCGCGGTGGACCTGCAGGACGAGGGCGCCGCGAAGGCGGCGTTCGGCGGCATCGCGGACGTGACCCACGTCGTGTACGCCGCGGTCTACGAGAAGCCCGGTCTCATCGCCGGGTGGACCGAGGAGGACCAGATGCAGACCAACCTCGCGATGCTGCGGAACCTGGTCGAGCCGCTGTCCGGTGACGACGCCCTGCAGCACGTGACGCTGCTGCAGGGCACCAAGGCGTACGGCATCCACGTGCACCCGATGCGGGTACCGGCGCGCGAGCGGTACCCGCGCGACGAGCACGCCAACTTCTACTGGCTGCAGGAGGACTACCTGAGGGAGAAGGCCGCGCAGCGCGGGTTGCGGTACACGATCTTCCGGCCGCAGCTCGTCGTGGGACCCAACTACGGCGTCGTGATGAACCTGCCGCCGGTGATCGGCGCCTACGCCGCGATCTGCAGGGAGGAGGGGCGGCCGTTCTCCTTCCCGGGCGGCCCGCCCTTCGTCTGGGAGGCCGTCGACACCCGCATCGTCGCGAACGCCATCCGCTGGGCCGCCACGGAGCCGAGGGCCGACGGGGAGCACTACAACCTCACCAACGGCGAGGTCTTCGAGTGGCACGACCTGTGGCCGGCCCTGGCCGAGGAGCTCGGCGTGGAGGTGGGCGACGACGAGCCGCTGAGCATGGCGGAGTTCCTGCCGTCCAAGGCCGACGTCTGGGACCGCGTCGTCGACCGGCACGGTCTGCGCAGGATCGGGATGCAGGAGCTGCTGGGGGAGTCGCACCACTACGCCGACTTCTGCTTCCTCCACGGCGCGACGGAGGACCCGCCCCTCGCCTTCGTCAGCACGGTCAAGATCAAGCAGCACGGCTTCTGCGAGGTGATGGACACCGAGGAGTCGTTCCGGCACTGGATCCGCGTGCTGCAGGAGCGCAGGGTCCTCCCCCCGCGCCACCGGGCGTGACCGGCCCGGTCGTCGGACGTCCCGGAGCCGCCCCCCGTTCCTCACGCCCACGACGGTCGTGAGGAACGGAGTCCCCCGCGGGGCGGCCCTCAGGCGGTCGGCGGCTGGTAGTCCGGGTGCACCTGGCAGGCCGCGTCGACCTCCTCCGGGGTCATGAGGACGACGGTGCGCAGGCCGATGGCGCCGCTGCCGTTCACCGCGAGGGCGATGGCGGTCGCCGTCCGGGCGTCGGGCAGCTCGACGATCGTGTAGACGTCGTCGGACCCGAACGCGAAGTCGAAGGTCTCCACCCGGCCGCCGAGGTCGGAGACCATCTTCTCGATGGCGGCCCGCCGAGCGGTGCCGCCGACCGCGAGGACCGCCTTCGAGCCCTGCGGGGAGTAGCTGCCGATGAAGAGGTAACGGGGCATGGCGCCTCCCGTCTCGGCCCCCGTGCGGGCGCGATCGTCCCGCCGGGGACCGCCGGCGACAACGACGGCCGCTGCGGCGGAGCGGTCCCCGGCGTGCCGGCGACGGACGGTCAGACCCCGTTGGCCGGGCGGGACCGGGCGGTTGCCAGGACGGCCAGCTCGTCCCGGAAGAGCCGCCGGGTCGCGAGCAGGGCCGCCGCGGCCGCGAGCACGCCGCTCGCGGCCGTGCCGAGGACGACGACCGGGTCCGGCGCGGCGCCGCGCAGCGCCGTGGCCACCGGCCAGGCCACCGCGGCGGTGGCGGCGGCGACCGGCAGCGACCGGGCGTAGCTGCGCAGCACGCGCCCCACCAGGCCGGGGCTGATCCGCGCCGAGAAGACCAGCATGGTGAGGAAGTGCGCGACGATCGCCACGGACGCCCCGACGGCCACGCCGCGAACGCCCCACGCGCTGCCGACGGCGCAGCCCAGCGTGACCTCCGCCGCGTACAGCCACTGCCGCCACGCGCCGCCCAGGACCGCTCCGGTGGCGCGGGTCAGGGAGCCGCTGATCTTGTAGGCGGTCCGGGGCAGGAGCACCACGGCGAAGACCTGCAGCGGCACGACCACCGCAGTCCAGCCCGGCCCCAGCAGGACCGCGACCACCTCGGGAGCGAGGACGAACAGCAGGACGCTGACCGGCAGGGTGAGCAGGGCGACCAGCGACCCCGCCAGGACGTAGGCCCGGGCGAGCCGGTCGCGGTCGTCCTGGATCCGGGACAGCGACGGGAACAGCACCTTGTCCGCGACCGTCCCGATCAGGTTCGCGGGCTGCACGAGCAGCTGGTAGGCGCGCGAGTAGACGCCCAGGGCGGCCGGGCCGAGCGTGGAGGTGACGACCAGGTTGTCACCGTTGAGGCCCACCCAGTTCCCCAGCTGCGAGAGCGAGTAGGCGGACCCGAAGCCCAGCACCCGCCGTGCCGAGCGGACCGTCTCCGCCCACGGGGGCAGGCGCACCGGGTGGCGCACCAGCGCGTACGCGGCGACGGCGGTCACCAGCGCCTGGACGACCTGCCCCCACACCAGCGCCGCGGCACCCGCGCCGGCGGAGGCGAGGACCACCGTCGTCCCCAGGTAGCCGATGCCGTAGGCCGACAGCTCGACGAGCACGAGGGCGCGGAAGCGCAGGGACCGCTGGAGGAGTCCGAGGGAGACCGAGCCGAGGCCGCCGAGGACCAGCACGACCGACAGCAGCCGCAGGAAGGGGGAGTCGACCGGGAGCCCCACCAGCGGGTTGACCAGGGGGGCGGAGAGGAACAGCCCCGCGGCCAGGACCACGCCCAGCGCGGTGGCCACGCCGAACGCGGTGGACACGTCCGCGCCGCTCAGACTCCGGGCCTGCACGAGGGCGGGCCCGATGCCGAGCTGCCCGAGCACCACGGCGAGGCCCATCACGACGGTGGCCGCCACCGCGGTGCCGAACTCCTCGGCCGAGAGCAGCCGGGACAGCACCACGATGGAGACCAGCTGCAGGAGTGCCTGCCCGAGCGCGCCGAGCAGCGACCAGGACAGCCCCCGGACGGCGGAGCGGGTCATGGACCGCGCCGGTGCGGGGGGAGGGGCGGCCGCCTCCGCCCGGGCGGCGTCCGCGGGGGTCACCTGCCGCGCCGTGCCAGGCCGACGAGGACGGCACGGGCGGCGCGCCGCGCCGCGCGCACGACCCGGGGGCGGCTCCGCTTGACCGCCGTCCGCAGGGTGAGCAGCAGCCACGCCAGGGCCATCCCGGGCTCGGCGAGCAGGGGGACCGACCACCGGGCCGCCCCGCCCAGCAGCAGGCGGGCCGGGACGCCGGTGACCCGGGCGGAGAAGACCGTCAGGACGGCGCCGCCGTAGGAGCTGACGCCCAGCGGCGTGTCGCCGTCCGGGGACCGGTCGTCCCGGCCGAGGACGGTGGGGGACTGCGCCAGCGGCGGCCGCTCGGCCGGGAGGTCCTGCAGGAACTCCCAGTCGATGACCTTGAGGCCCTCCACCGCGTCGCTCACCAGGTTCAGCGGCGTGAGGTCGAGCAGGTGGCTGCCGCGCGCGTGCACGGTCCGGGCGAGCCGGGCCAGCGCGAGGCTCGTGCCCGGCGTCAGCTGGGCGTGCGGGCCGCCGGGGAGGGAGCGCCGGACGTGCGCCCGCGTGTCGGAGTAGCGGGGGGACAGCAGCCAGGTGTCGCCGGCCTCCAGCAGGGCGGGCACCTCGGGGAGGTCGGCGAACTCGGTGCGGGCCCGCAGCTCCCGCTCGAGGAAGCGGTGGGCGCCGGGGTGGAAGACCTTGCAGACGGACTCGCCGAAAACGGGGTGGTCGACGACCGCGGTCACCGCCCGGCGGCGCCCGCTCGGCAGCAGCTCGACGACCGGGTACGGGAAGGCCGTCGCGGCGCGCAGGCCGGCGATCTGCGCCCGGAGCCCGGCCACGAGGGCGGGGTCGTCGAGGGCGTCGAGGTAGTCCAGTGCCTGCCGGGCGTTGTCCGAGCTGTGCAGCGGGTTGAACCGTGCCCCCGACGGCTGCCCGGCCAGCAGCCGGCGGCGGACGGCGAGCTTCGACGCGGTCACCCGCTCCGGCGAGGAGGTCGCACCCTCGACGACGGCGGCGAGGTCGAAGGCGACGACGTAGGCGGCCGGCCCGCCACCGCTGACGGCGAAGGGACCGGCGCCCCAGTTGCCGCCCCGCACCCGGGCACGGACCCGCGTCGCCTGCGCGGGGTCGAGCGGCACGGTCACCAGCGGCTCCCAGCCCTCGCGCACCAGCTCCGCGCGCACCCGGTCCAGCAGGCCGGCCGCCTGCTCCCGGACCACGAAGACGGCGAGCCCGGGGAGGTCGGCGTCGGCGGGGCCGAACTCCCGGTCCAGGGAGTCGCGGAGCCAGGGGTTGGCCTCGGCGAGCTTCTCCAGGGTGTCCAGCGGCGGGCGCAACCCGGCCGCTGCGAGGTGCGCGTCGAGGTCGGCCAGGGTCGGCCGGACCGACAGCCCGACGTCCGCGGCCAGGCCCCCGAGGATCGAGACGTAGTCGTGCTCGGGGTCGTCCGTCGCGGGGCGCCCACCGGGCTCGGCGGGCAGTCCCGACCGGAGCCCCTTGTGGTAGGCGACGTGGTAGGCCAGGGAGTCGAAGTGGTCGGCCGGGGAGGGCACGCGGTAGCGGCCCCGGGAGAGGACGGCGCGGTCGAGCACGCGGGCGGCCAGCGCGGGGGAGAGGTAGGGGATCCCGCGGAAGTCCGAGCCCGGCAGGCCCGTCTCGGAGTACACGTCGAACGCCTGCCGGGCCGGCGCCACCCGGTGCGACCCCAGCAGGGTCCGCAGCAGTGGCAGGTCCTCGTCGGCCACCAGGACGTCGACGTCCTCGCCGGGGTCGACGTCCGGGAGCGTCTCGAACCAGCGCAGGACGGCGTACCGCACGCCCCGGCGGTTCAGCTCGTCGAAGAACGAGTCGATCGAGAGCCCGGCCCGCAGGTGCCGGCGGGTCGCCTCCCGAGGGGCCAGCAGCCCCAGCCCGACCCCGGTCAGCACCCGTGCGTCCATCCCACTTCCCCCGTGTCCGGATGACGGCGCCGGTCTACCGGCTCCGTCCGTTCGACGGCGCGACCGTGCGCGCCTCACTGACGTGGATCCTCCCGTCCCGCCGCCCGTCCGCCGGGCCGGGCGGGGCCGCCCTCACCCCTCGGGGGCAGCCACCGCGGTGCGGCCGACCAGCGGCCGGCCGGCGCCCGCGTCCCGGCGCAGGCCGCCGCGCGCCGTCCGGGCCGCCGCCCGCACGGTCCGCCGGACCGAGGGCAGCGCCAGGAGCCGCAGCAGGCCGGGGAGGACGCCGCCGGGGACGACGTCCCCCGCGGGCAGGTAGGACGACGCCGGGCGCCCGTAGTCCAGGTGCCGGGACAGCCCCCGCCACCACAGCACGGACAGCCGGGCACGGGTCGCCGCCCCCCGCACCGGGCGGGGCAGCCCGCTCAGCGCGACGTCGGCGTGCCGGACGAGCAGTTCCCGCTCGGCCTGCACCGCGGCGACCACGTTGCCGGTGATCGTCCCGCCGTGGACCGCTCGGGCGGTCACCGGCACGGTGCGGTTCCACAGCCGACCCTGGGCGGCGGGGTCGCCGGCGAGGACGAGCCAGAAGGCGTAGTCGACCAGCCGCCGGACCGGCGGGAACCCGCCGACGCGCAGCGCCGGCTCCCGGCGGATCAGCGTCGAGGAGCTCACGAAGGGGTTGCGCCGCCACAGGCTGCGCAGGTCGACCGGCCGCGCCGGGTCGAGCACCGGGCCGCTGGGGGCGACCGCGGTGTCGGGGACCTCCCCGAAGCCGAGGACCCAGGCGTCCGGGTGTGTCTCGACCGCCTCCTCGAACAGCCGGGCGGCGTCCGGCAGCAGCCGGTCGTCGCCGTCGAGCACCAGCAGCCACGGTGCGCGCGCCCGCTCGAGCAGCGTCTGCCGGGCGGCGCCGACCCCGCGGTTCTCGACCCCGTCGACCACCTCCGCGCCGGCCGCGCGCGCCCGCGCCACCGTCGCGTCGGTGCTGCCGTCGGAGTACACGAGGACGCGCGCCGGTGCCGGCCGCTGCGACAGGGCCGAGGCCACGGCCGCGGCGATGGAGTCCTCGGCCTGGTAGGCCGGGACCAGGACCTCGTAGGCCAGCGTCACGCGAGTGCTCCCAGGGGTCGTGGTGTCGCGGTGGGCGCCGTCGGCCGCGTCCCGCCGGACCGCGGCCCGGGCGCCCGGTCGGGCACGGCGTCGGGCACGGCGTCGGGCACGGCGTCGGGCACGGCGTCCGGCGCGGGCTCCGTGGCCGGCGCGTCGTCCCGCCGGGGCAGGAGCTGCGCGAGCAGCACCAGGAGCACGGTCAGGCACGAGGGGTAGAGCAGCACCGGGTCGGTGATGCTCGCGACGACGGCGTACGCCAGCAGCACCGACGCGGTCCGGGACGACCGCGCGGACAGCAGCAGGGCGGCGAGCCCGACGGCGGCGACCGCGGTCCCGACGCGCCCGACCTCCAGCCACAGCTGGACGTAGGTGCTGTGCGCGCCGAGCTCGTCGCCCATGACCGCGACGGTCTGGCCCCAGCCGATCCCCAGGAGCTCGTGCCCGCGGGTGGCCTCCAGGGCGTCCTGCCACTGACCGAGCCGCCAGCCCGAGGCGTTCTGCCCGGACAGCCCCCCGGTCCGGGAGATGCTCTCCAGCCGGGTGAGCACGGTCGTCCCGACGAACGGCAGGGCCACGAGCGCGGGCAGCAGCAGGCCGACGAACCGCCGGGCGCGCAGCCACACCGCCGGGAGCAGGAGGACCAGGAACACCAGCAGCGCGGCCCGGCTGCCGGTGAGCAGCAGCGCGAGCAGCAGGACCGCGGTGGAGCCGGCCCGCAGCGCGGTGAACCGCGTGGCGTAGAGCTGGTACAGCAGGACGAAGCAGATCGTGTAGGCGGCGAAGTTGGGGTGCCCGAACAGGCCGCCGAAGCGCTGGCCCACCCCCTCCGCGGTGCCGAACGCCTCGGGGTAGCCGGTCAGCGGCTGGGCGAGGAGGACGAGCGCACCCACGGTCACCGCGCCCTCGACCCACGCCACGGTGCGGGAGCGTGCCGCCGCGGTGGAGTTGGCCAGGATCAGCACCAGGACGGCCAGGGACAGGAAGCGGGCGGTCCCGGGCAGGCCGGCGCCGCCGTTGACCGCCGCGGCGAGGGTGACCGCGAGCGCGACGGCGACGGGCCAGGCGGCCAGGGGCGTCCCGACCCGGCGGCGCGCCAGCAGCCACCCGGTGCCCACGGCGGCGCCGTAGAGGACCGCGACGTTGTCGAGGGTCACCGGGCCGGCCGCGTACCCCGACAGGTACAGCGGCCCCCCGACCATGGCGGCCAGGGCCGTGGCCCGCGGCCAGCGCGCCGTCACGGCCACGACGCCGAGGCCGAGGGCGGCTCCGGCGGTCGCCAGGGGGGCCAGCAGGGCGCCGGCCACGGCGGCCACGACGGCGACCCCCGGGACGAGGGGCCAGAGCGCGGGGAGGAGCCGGGCGTGCAGGGGCGGGGCGCTCATGAGCCGGTGTGCGCGGCCTGGGCCAGGAGCAGCAGCGCGCGCGGGCTCTCGACCAGGTAGCGCCGGCCGAGTCGGCGGGGCTGGTGCACCAGCCGGTAGGCCCACTCGAGCCCGAGCCGGCCCACCCAGTCCGGCGCCCCCGGCATGTCACCGGTGGCCATCTCCACGGCGCCGCCCACGCCCACGACCAGGCCGCGGGGCAGCAGCTCGGTGAGCGCCTGGCCCAGCGGCTCCCCCCGTGGCGCACCCAGCGCGACGAGGACGACGTCGCAGTCGCGCACGGCGACCTCCCGCGCGACGTCCGCCACGTCCCAGGTGCGGGCGTCCCCGTGGTGGCTCCAGGCCAGGGTCACGTCGTTGCGCGCCAGCTGCTCGGCGAACGCGACGGCGACCTCCGCCCGCGTCCCGAGCAGCGCGACCCGCCGCCCGGCGAAGGCCGGGTCGTGGAGCAGCGCGTCGACGATCTCGCGACCGGTGACCCGTGCGCAGGCCCGTCCGCCGCGCCGCACCAGGTAGGCCAGCGGCCACCCGTCCGCGGACACCAGGTCGGCGGCCATGGCGGCCTCCGCGGCCTGCTGGGAGGTCGCGATGAGGTGCACGTGCTGGAGGTTCACCGTCTGCACCCGCACCGGCCGGGTCTGCCACGGCGTGGCGAAGACGTCGGCCAGGCAGGTGACGAGCCGGCCCTCCTGGGCGCAGGAGCGCCAGAAGCCGGACACGCGGGTGTGGGGCGTCGACGTCAGCACGGTGTGCCTCCTCGGGTGGGCAGGACGCGGGCCGGGTTGCCGGCCACGGAGGTGGCGGGCGGGACGTCGCGCAGGACGACGCTCCCGGCCCCGATCAGGGCGCCCTCTCCCACGGAGATCGCGCCCAGCAGGACGCTGTGGGGGCCGACGTCGACGTGGGAGGCGAGCACCGGGCTGTCCTCGTCGGTGCGACGGGAGCCGAGGGTGGTGTTGTGGCGGAGCGTGACGTGGTCGCCGATCCGGGTGGCCCGGTTGACCACCAGGCCCATGCCGTGGTGGATCGCCAGACCGCGGCCCACGGTGGTGGAGACCGGCAGGTCGATGCTGAACAGCCGCAGCGCCACCAGGCGGTAGAGCAGCACCGGCGGCGCCGCGAGCAGGCGGCGCAGCCCGCGCCCGCCGCCGCGGGCCCGCTGGGCGAGGCGGAACAGCACCAGCACGAGCTGGACGCCGGGCCGGCCGCGGTTGGCCGCCCAGTCCTGGAACGGGCCGGGTCGGCCGGCGGGGGCCGGTGCGGTCCGGCCCCGGTAGGCGCCGGCCAGCGCCCGGCCGACCGCCTCGAGACTGCAGTTCTCCTTGGCCCAGGTCAGGCCGCGCTGCCCCCGGTCGCGGGACAGGTCGGGGTCGGCGAGCAGCTCGCCGAGCCGGTCGGCGAGCCCGGCCGGGTCCCCGTCGACGAGCGCGACGCCCTGGTCCTCGCCGAGCTGGTCGATCTCCCCGACGGGGGTGGTGACCACCGGGACGCCCAGGGCGAGGCTCTCCAGGACGAACATCGGCAGCGCCTCGTCCCGCGACGGCAGGCAGGCGACCCGCGCCGAGCGGAGGACGCCGAGCAGCTCGGCGCGCTCGAGCGCACCGGCGTAGCGCATCCCCTCCGGCAGGTCGTCCACCGGCAGGTCGCCGAGCGGACCGCACAGCAGGCAGGTCGCCTGCGGGTGGCGCCGGCGCACCTCCGGCCAGGCGGCGACCAGCCGGTCGACGCCCTTGCGCCGCCCGACCACGCCACCGAAGACGACGTCGGCGGTGCGCGACGGGGCCGGGGCGGTGCCCAGCTCGTCGAGGTCGACCGGGTTGAGCACCGGCCGCACCGGGGTGCCCGGGCACAGCTCGGCCACCCGGGCAGCCGCGTGGGGACCCAGCGGGAACACGACCCGGCAGGCGCCGAGGACCCGCCGCACGAGGCGCGGGTGCCGCTCGGAGAACTCACGGAAGCGGGCGCCGTGCAGGGTGGCCGCGGTCCGGATGCCCAGGGCGCGGGCGGCGAGGAGCACCGCCCCCTCGCGGAGGAAGGACCCGCCCTCGCTGAGGTGGGCGTGCACCCAGTCGGGCCGCCGGTCCCGCGCGCGGACCAGCCGGCCCACCACCCGCAGGGTGGCGGTGAGCCCGTGGTCGCGGGAGGACGGCGTCCACGTGGCGGCGGTCGTGGCCCGCACACCGGCGTCGGGCGAGCGTGCGAGGAGGGTGATGACCGTGGCCATCCCGCCCGCGGTCCGCACGTCCGGTCCGACGTGCACGACGTGCAGTTCCTCGCTCATGCAGTCCCCCGTGATCCGAAGCTCTCGAGGGAAGGTTGGGAGGTGTTCAGCGCCCTGTCATCGCTCGGTTACCCCAAGGAGTGAGGCCGGCGAGGTGTGCCACCCGGTCGGATGTCCCCGGTCGGTGTCCGTGCACCGTGGGTGACGGTGGTCGCGTGGCCGGGCGGGGGGCGGCGCCGCGGACTAACCTGGGGGATCGGCCCCCCGCGCACCCGGCGCGTCGTGTGTGGCCCCCGGCCTCAGGAGACGGTCCCGTGACCCTGCGCGGCGTGCTCGACGTCGTCCTCACCGATCCCGGCGTGGCCCGCGTGGTGGCCGCCGCCGGGTCCGCCGAGCTCGCCGTCCCCGCGCCGCCACCGGTGCAGCCGCTGGTGGCCGCGGCGCTGGCCGCCGAGGCACCCGGCGCCGGCGTGCCGGTCCTGCTGGTCACCGCCGGCGAGCGCGACGCCGACGTCGCCGCCGACCTGCTGCGCTGCTTCCTGCCCGGCCGCCGCGTGGAGACCTTCCCGGCGTGGGAGACGCTGCCGCACGAGCGGCTCTCCCCGCGCGCGGACACCGTGGGCCGTCGGCTGGCCGTGCTGCGCGACCTCACCCACCCCGGCCCGGGCGGCACCGTCGACGTCCTGGTGGCGCCGGTGCGCAGCGTGCTGCAGCCGCTGGCGCCCGGACTGGGCGACCTGGTGCCCGTGGAGCTGGCGCCGGGCGACACCGCCGAGCTCGACGACGTCGCCCGCGCGCTGGCCGACGCCGCCTACACCCGCGTGGACCTGGTGGAGAAGCGCGGCGAGTTCGCCGTCCGCGGCGGCCTGCTCGACGTCTTCCCGCCCACCGAGCCGCACCCGGTGCGCGTGGAGTTCTGGGGCGACGAGGTCGACGAGCTGCGCTGGTTCTCCGCGGCCGACCAGCGCTCGCTCGACGAGCGTCCCGACCGGCTGTGGGCACCGCCGTGCCGCGAGCTGCTGCTCACCGACGCCGTCCGCGCCCGCGCCGCCGCGCTCGCTCGTCAGCACCCGGGGCTGCTGGAGGTCCTCGGCAAGCTGGCCGAGGGCATCGCCGTGGAGGGCATGGAGTCGCTGACCCCCGCGCTGGTCGAGGGCGACCTCCAGCTGCTCACCGACCTGGTGCCCGCCGGCACCCACGTGCTCGTCGCCGACCCCGAGCGGGTGCGCAGCCGCGCCGCCGACCTGGTGCGCACCGCCGAGGAGTTCCTCGCCGCCTCCTGGGCCACGGCCGCGGAGGCGGGGGAGGCGCCGCTGGACCTGGGCGCGTCGTCCTTCCGGGACCTCGCCGACGTCGAGGCCGCCGCCCGCGGCCGCGGGCTGCCGTGGTGGACGACCGGCGCGTTCACGCTCGGCGAGGACGAGGGCGCGCTCGAGGCCACCACCGTCGAGCGCTTCTCCGGCGACGTCGACCGCGCCGTCGGGGCGCTGCGCGACTGGACCCGCGACGGCTGGCGCGTGGTGCTGACCTTCGCGGGCCCCGGCCCGGCGCAGCGCGCCACCGAGCAGCTCGGTGCCGCCGACCTCGGCGTGCGGCTGGTGCCCGGTGTCGAGTCCGCGCCCGAGCCGGGGCTGACCTCGATCACGCAGGGCAACCTGGAGTCCGGGTTCACGCTGCCCGGCGTCCGGCTGGCGCTGGTCACCGAGCACGACCTCACCGGCCAGCGCGGCACCACCATGCGCGACGCGGTGAAGATGCCCGCCCGCCGCCGCAACGCCGTCGACCTGGTGCAGCTGCAGCCCGGCGACCTCGTCGTCCACGAGCAGCACGGCATCGGCCGCTACGTCGAGATGGTCAGCCGCACCGTGCACGGCGGCCAGCGCGACTACCTCATCGTCGATTACGCGCCGGGCAAGCGGAACCAGCCGCCGGACCGGCTGTTCGTGCCCACCGACGCCCTCGACCAGCTCACCCGCTACGTCGGCGGCGAGCAGCCGGCGCTGTCCAAGCTCGGCGGCTCGGACTGGGCGAGGACCAAGGGCCAGGCGCGCAAGGCGGTCAAGCAGATCGCCGCCGAGCTCATCCGCCTGTACTCCGCGCGGATGGCCACGAAGGGCCACGCCTTCGGCCCCGACACCGTTTGGCAGCGCGAGCTCGAGGACGCCTTCCCCTACCAGGAGACGCCCGACCAGCTCGCCGCCATCGAGGAGGTCAAGGCCGACATGGCCAACCCGGTCCCGATGGACCGGGTCATCTGCGGCGACGTCGGCTACGGCAAGACCGAGATCGCCGTCCGCGCCGCGTTCAAGGCGGTGCAGGACGGCAAGCAGGTCGCCGTCCTGGTGCCGACGACGCTGCTGGCCAACCAGCACTTCAAGACCTTCTCCGAGCGGTTCGCGCAGTTCCCGGTGACGGTGGCGGTGCTCTCCCGCTTCCAGTCCGACGCCGAGAGCACCGAGACGCTGCGCAAGCTCGCCGCCGGCGAGGTCGACGTGCTGGTCGGCACCCACCGGCTGCTGCAGCCGACCACCCGGTTCAAGGACCTCGGCCTGGTGATCGTCGACGAGGAGCAGCGCTTCGGCGTCGAGCACAAGGAGTACCTGAAGACCATGCGGACGGCGGTCGACGTGCTGTCGATGTCGGCCACCCCGATCCCGCGCACGCTGGAGATGAGCCTGACCGGCATCCGCGAGATGTCGACGATCCTCACCCCGCCCGAGGAGCGGCACCCCGTGCTGACCTACGTCGGCGCCTGGGACGACAAGCAGATGGCCGCCGCGATCCGCCGCGAGCTGCTGCGCGACGGGCAGGTGTTCGTCATCCACAACCGGGTGCAGTCGATCGACAAGGCCGCGGCCAAGATCCGCCGCCTGGTGCCCGAGGCCCGCGTCGCCGTCGGCCACGGGCAGATGAAGGAGCACGAGCTCGAGCGGATCATGGTCGGCTTCTGGGAGAAGGAGTACGACGTCCTGGTCGCGACCACGATCGTCGAGTCCGGCCTGGACATCCCCAACGCCAACACCCTGGTCGTCGACCGCGCCGACACGTTCGGCCTCTCCCAGCTGCACCAGATCCGCGGCCGGGTGGGCCGGGGCCGCGAGCGGGCCTACGCCTACTTCACCTACGACCCCTCGCGGCCGCTCACCGAGACCTCGGTCGACCGGCTCACCACCATCGCGCACAACACCGACCTCGGCGCCGGCATGGCCGTGGCGATGAAGGACCTCGAGATCCGCGGCGCCGGCAACCTGCTCGGCGGCGAGCAGTCCGGGCACATCGCCGGGGTCGGGTTCGACCTCTACGTGCGCCTGGTCGGCGAGGCGGTCAGCGACTACCGCGCCTCGCTCACCGGGGAGGAGGCACCCGCGGAGCCCGCCGACGTCCGGGTGGACCTCCCGGTCGACGCGCACCTGCCGCACGACTACGTGCCCGGCGAGCGGCTGCGCATGGAGGCCTACCGCAAGGTCGCCGCGGTGCAGGACGACGAGCAGGCGCAGGCCGTCCTCGACGAGCTGACCGACCGCTACGGCGCCCCGCCGGCGCCGGTGCTCAACCTGCTCGCGGTGGCCCGCTTCCGCGCCGCGGTGCGCCGGCTCGGCGTCACCGAGGTGTCGCTGCAGGGCCGCTCGATCCGGGTCAGCCCGGTGCCGCTGCGCGAGTCGCAGCAGATGCGGCTGGCCCGCCTCGCCGACGGCGCCACCTACAAGCCGGCCGTGCAGACGGTCTCGCTCAAGGTCCCGGTCGGTCCCGACCGGCGCACCCCGCTGCGCGACGTCGCCCTGCTGGAGAACCTGCACTCCCTGCTGACGGCGGTGCTCGAGCAGCCGGCCGCCCGGGCCAGCTAGCGGCTCACCCCTCCGGGGCGGAGGGCTCCCGGCCCACGCCCCGGGGGCCGACCGCGGCACGGTGAGGGCCGCGCCGGTGGCCGCCGCGTCGTGCGGGGAGCGCCACGGGCGGTGTGGGAGTCTCCGGGCGTGCGCACGCGTCGACTCCCCGCAGCTGCCGTCCTCGGGCTGGCCGCCGTCGCCGCCCTGACCGGCTGCCGGACCTCGCCGTCGGTGGCCGCCTACGTCGGTGACGAGCAGGTGACCGCCGTCGAGCTGCAGGCGGCGGTGGACGAGCGGCTGGCCGACCCGGCGATCGCGGAGGCCGCGGCCGGCTCGGAGACCGACTTCACCCGCCAGGTGCTGAGCCTGCTGCTCCGCGAGGAGGTCTACACGGCCGCGGCGCAGCGCTACGGCGTCGAGGTGACCGACGCCGAGGTGTCCGCGTTCGTCGACCGGTCGCTGGCCGGGCAGGACGCCGCGGACCTGTTCGCGCAGGCCGCCGCCCAGGGCTTCTCCCGCGACGACGTCCTGGAGAGCGCCCGCCAGCAGCTGCTGCGCCGCGAGCTGGCCGAGTCCGCGGGGGAGGCCGGCGCCCTCGACGAGGCCGCGCTGCGCGCCCGGTACGAGGAGGTCCGCGGCGACCTCGAGCAGGTGGAGCTCGGCTACCTCGTCGTCCCCGACCAGCCCACCGCCGACGGCGTCGTCGACGAGCTGACCGCGGACCCCGCCGCCTACCCGGCCGTGGCCGCGCGCTTCCCCGGCCAGAACACGCTGCCCGCGGTGGCGCCCGTGGCCCTCGCCGACGTCCCGGCACCGCTGGCCGGCGGCGTGACGACGGCCGCGCCGGGCACCGCCTTCACCGTGACCGTGCCGCAGGTGACCGGCGTGGTCGTGGTCTACGTCGGCCAGCGCAGCACCCCCGCCTTCGAGGAGGTGCGCACCCAGCTGGAGGACGAGGCGGCCACCGGCGTCGAGGAGGCCGGCGCGGCGCTGGTCGACGAGGTGCGCACCGACCTCGACATCACGGTGAACCCGCGCTACGGGGCGCTGGAGGACGACGTGGTCCGCGAGGCCGACGGCGGCGTGGTCGACCTGCTCGACGACGCGGCCGCCACCGGCACCACCGGCACCGGCTCGGGCGGCTGAGCCGGCGTGCCCTGGCGGTACCGCCCCCGCCCCGAGACGATCACGGTCGACCCGGCGATCCGGCAGCGGGTGTCCGACCTCGCCCGCCACGACCGGGTGCGTGCGGTCCGCCTCCTCCGGGAGGAGACCGGGCTGCCGCTGGACTTCTCGGTCCTGCTGGTGGACTCCTGGCTCGGGAGGACCGCTCCCTGAGCCGCCGGGGCGGCTGGTCCGGCGGTCCCGGAGACTGGCCGAGTGCCCGTCGCGCTCGCCGTCGTCGTCCACCCCGCCCTCCCCGGCCTGCTCGGCCCCGCCGCCTGGCAGGCGCTGTCCAGCGGCCGCCCGGTGGTCGCGCTGCCCGGCGCCGCGGCGACCGCCGACGCGCTGCGCGCCCAGGGCTGGGCGGTCGACGACGTGTCCGACGCCGCGGCCGCCGCCGCCCGCCCCGACAGCGTCGTCGCCCTGGTCGCGGCCGGCACCGAGGTCGACGCCGGGGACGTGGTCGCCACCGCGGCGCCGCCCGGGGCCCGGCTGCTCGACGTCGTCGCGGTGATGGACCGGCTGCGCTCGCCGGGCGGCTGCCCGTGGGACGCCGAGCAGACGCACGCCTCGCTGCGCGGCTACCTGCTCGAGGAGGCGCACGAGGCCTACGACGCGATCGTCGACGACGACCCGGTCGCGATGCGCGAGGAGCTCGGTGACGTCCTGCTCCAGGTGGTGTTCCACGCGCGGGTGGCCGCCGAGGCGGGCGCCGGGCGCCGCTTCGACGTCGACGACGTGGCCGGCGACCTGGTGGACAAGCTGGTCCGGCGGCACCCCCACGTCTTCGGCGGCGCGGGCCCCCGCGACGTCGCCGGGGTGGAGGCGGGCTGGGAGGAGATCAAGCAGGCGGAGAAGCAGCGGCGCTCGCCGACGGAGGGCGTCTCGCGCTCGCAGCCGGCCGCGTCCTGGGGCGCGGCGCTGGTGCGCCGCGCCGCCCGGGCGGGGTTCCCGACGCCGGAGCCGGCCGGCCTGGACTCCGCCGCGCCGGAGGAGCTGGGCGAACGGCTGCTGGCGGTGGTCACCGCGGCCGAGCGGCGCGGCTGGGACGCCGAGGACGCGCTCCGGGAGGCGGTGCGCCGCTACGCCGGGGAGCTCGACGCCGAGGCGCGGCGCCGGGAGGGGTGACCGGGACCGTGCCCGCCGTGCCCGGGTGGGCGGCGTCCTCACCGACCGGGGGCGGGCTGGTTAGGCTGCCCCCGTGCCGAGCATCGACGCCGTAGGCGCGCGGGAGATCCTGGACTCGCGCGGGAACCCCACCGTGGAGGTCGAGGTCGCCCTCGACGACGGGACGATCGCCCGCGCGGCGGTGCCGAGCGGCGCCTCCACCGGCGCCTTCGAGGCGGTGGAGCTGCGCGACGGCGGCGAGCGCTACGGCGGCAAGGGCGTGACCAAGGCCGTCGACGGCGTCCTCGACGTCATCGGCCCCGAGCTGGTGGGCTACGAGGCCACCGAGCAGCGGCTGGTCGACCAGCGCCTGCTCGACCTCGACGGCACGCCCGACAAGTCCCGCCTGGGCGCCAACGCGCTGCTCGGCGTGAGCCTCGCCGTCGCCCGTGCGGGCGCCGACTCCACCGGCCTGCCGCTGTTCCGCTACGTCGGCGGCCCGTCGGCGCACCTGCTGCCGGTGCCGATGATGAACATCCTCAACGGCGGCGCCCACGCCGACAGCAACGTCGACGTCCAGGAGTTCATGATCGCGCCGATCGGCGCGGCGACCTTCGCCGAGGCGCTGTCGACCGGTGCCGAGTGCTACCACGCGCTGAAGTCGGTGCTGAAGGGCCGCGGCCTGTCCACCGGCCTCGGCGACGAGGGCGGCTTCGCCCCCGACCTGCCCACCAACCGCGCCGCGCTCGACCTCATCGCCGAGGCCGTCGAGAAGGCCGGCTACGCGCTGGGCACCGACATCGCGTTCGCGCTGGACGTCGCGGCCACCGAGTTCCACGGCGAGGGCGGCTACGACTTCGAGGGCCAGACCCGGTCGGCCGAGTACCTCGTCGACTACTACCGCGAGCTGGTCGACGCCTACCCGATCGTCTCCATCGAGGACCCGCTCTCGGAGGAGGACTGGGACGGCTGGGTGGCGATGACCGCGGCGCTCGGCGACCGCGTGCAGATCGTGGGTGACGACCTGTTCGTCACCAACCCCGCCCGGCTGGCCGACGGCATCGGCCGCGGGGCGGCCAACGCGCTGCTGGTGAAGGTCAACCAGATCGGCACGCTCACCGAGACGCTCGACGCGGTGAACCTGGCGCACCGCAACGGCTACCGCTGCATGATGAGCCACCGCTCGGGCGAGACCGAGGACACCACGATCGCCGACCTCGCCGTCGCCACCGACTGCGGGCAGATCAAGACCGGCGCCCCGGCGCGCAGCGAGCGGGTGGCGAAGTACAACCAGCTGCTGCGCATTGAGGAGGAGCTCGACGACGCCGCGCGCTACGCCGGCGCGGCGGCCTTCCCGCGCCTGCGCACCTCCTGACCCGGTGAGCGCGGGCACCGGCCGGCGCCGCTCGACCGGCCGGCCGCTCTCGCACGCCGCGTCCCGTCCGGTGCCGGCCGGGACGCGGTCGGGCGCGGGCAACCGTCCCGCCGCGGCCCGTCCCGGCCGGCGCACCCCGCGCCCGGCACCGCGCGCCGCGGCGGCCCGGCGGCCGCTGTTCACCGGCCGCGCCGTCGTCCTGGTGGGGCTGGTGCTGCTGCTCGCGCTGACGCTGGCCGGTCCCTTCCGGCAGTGGCTGGAGGGCCGCCAGGAGCTGGCCCGGCTCGCCGCCGAGGGGACCGCCCTCGACCAGCGGATCGCCGACCTCGAGGCCGAGCTGGAGCGCCAGGCCGACCCGGCGTGGACCGCCCGCGAGGCCCGGGAGCGGCTGGCCTACGTGCTGCCCGGCGACCGGCTGGTCGTCGTGGTCGACGGCGAGGCCGCCGAGGGCGACGCCGGCACGCTGCCCGAGGTCCCCGACACCGACCGGCCCTGGTACGAGGAGCTGCTCGGGTCGGTCGCCGAGGCCGACGGGTGAAGGACCGTTCCCGCCCCTCCCCGGGCGAGCGGGTGCGGGAGCCGATCACCCCGGAGGAGCGCGCGGTCGTCGCCCGCCAGCTCGGCCGCCCGCCGCGCGCGGTGCGGGCGGTGGCGCACCGCTGCCCGTGCGGCCAGCCCGACGTGGTGCAGACCTCCCCGCGGCTGGAGGACGGCACCCCGTTCCCCACGCTGTACTACCTGACCTGCCCGCGCGCCTCCGCGGCCGCGAGCCGGCTGGAGTCGGCCGGCCGGATGCGCGAGTGGCAGGCCGACCTGGGCACCGACGCCGGCCTCGCCACGGCCTACCGCGCCGCCCACGAGGCCTACCTCGCCGAGCGCGACGCCCTCGGCGAGCTGCCCACCCGGGCCACCGCCGGCGGCATGCCCGACCGGGTCAAGTGCCTGCACGCCCTGGCCGGGCACGCGCTGGCCGCGGGCCCCGGCGTCAACCCGGTCGGCGACCGGGCCGTGGCCGAGATGGGGGAGTGGTGGGCCCAGGGCCCCTGCGCGCCCCCCGAGGGGGAGCCGACGTGACCCGGGTCGCGGCCGTCGACTGCGGTACCAACTCCATCCGCCTGCTCGTCGCCGACGTCCCGCCGGAGGGTGCGCACACCGACCTGCTGCGCCGCATGGAGGTGGTGCGCCTCGGCCAGGGCGTCGACGCCACCTGCCGGCTGGCGCCCGAGGCGATCGAGCGCACCCGCCGGGTGCTGGCCGGGTACGCCGCGCAGGCACGCGAGTTGGGCGCCACCGCGGTGCGGATGGTCGCCACCAGCGCCACCCGCGACGCGGCCAACCGCGCCGACTTCGAGGCGATGGTCACCGCGACGCTCGGTCAGCCGCCCGACGTCGTCCCGGGCGACGAGGAGGCCCGGCTGTCCTTCCTCGGCGCCACCGCCTCGCTCGACGCCGCGGCCGCCGCGCACGGCGGCGCACCGCCGCGCCCGCCCTACCTGGTGGTCGACATCGGCGGCGGCTCGACGGAGTTCGTGCTCGGCGACGCCGGCGGGGTCCGGGCCGCCCGCTCGGTGGACGTCGGCTGCGTGCGGCTGACCGAGCGGCACCTGCACGGCGACCCGCCCACCGCCGACGAGATCCAGCGCGCCGAGTCCGACGTCCGCGCCGCACTGGCCGAGGTCGCCGCCGCCGTGCCGGTGCAGGAGGCGGCCACGCTGGTCGGCCTGGCCGGCTCGGTGACCACCGTGGCCGCGCTCGCGTTGCGGCTGCCCGCCTACGACCCGGTGGCCATCCACGGCTCGCGGATCGGGGTGGGCGCCGTCCGCTCGGTCACCGCCGGGCTGCTGACGGCCACCCGCGAGCGGCGCGCCGCGTACCCGGTCATGCACCCGGGGCGGGTCGACGTCATCGGCGCGGGCGCCCTCGTGCTGCGGGTGCTCATGGACGCCTTCTCGCTCGACGAGGTCGTCGTCAGCGAGCACGACATCCTCGACGGCATCGCGCTCCGGCTCGCCCGCGGCTGAGGTCGGTCAGGGGCCCTCGTTGAGGCCGGGGGGCAGCTTCCCGGTCAGCGACTGGTAGGCCGCCGCGGCACCCCGGGCGGCGACCAGCCGCCCGGCCGCGACGACGACGCCGGAGAAGGCGGCCCAGGCCAGCGCCTCCGGCCACGTCACGCCGGGCGCGGCCGGGTTCTTCGGCGGGTTGGTGCCGCGCGCGGCGTACCAGGCCGCGTCGGTCACCTTGCGGGCGGCGATCCCGGCGGGGATCGCGAGCCCCGAGCCGAGCAGCTTCCAGGTCAGCGGCGCCTTCTCCTTGCGGGCCATGCGGTGATCATGCCCTGCCGCCCCGGAGGCCGCCCGTCCCCGCCCGGGTGGTCCACTGGGCCGGTGGCAGTCGACGCCCAGGGGTTCCCCGTCACCCGCACCCCCGCCGGCGTGCTCCGCGCCGCCCGGGCCGCCCGCGACCTCGCCGTCCTCGACGCCCGCGTCTCCGGCTGCCGCGCCTGCCCGCGGCTGGTGGCCTGGCGCGAGGAGGTGGCCCGGGTCAAGCGGGCCGCCTTCCGCGACGAGGACTACTGGGGCCGCCCGGTCCCGGGCCTGGGCCCCGCCGACGCCCGGATCGCGGTGGTCGGGCTGGCGCCGGCCGCACACGGCGGCAACCGCACCGGCCGCGTCTTCACCGGCGACCGCAGCGGCGACTGGATCTTCGCCGCGCTGTGGCGGGCCGGGCTGGCCAGCCAGCCGACGTCCACGCACGTCGGTGACGGCCTGGAGCTCGGCGACGTCCGGGTCGCCGCCGCGGTGCGCTGCGCGCCGCCGGACAACGCGCCCACCCCGGCCGAGCGCGACGCCTGCAACCCGTGGCTGGCCCGGGAGCTGGCACTGCTGCCGCGGCTTCGGGTGGTCGTCGTCCTCGGCGGCTTCGGCTGGACGGCGCTGTGGCCGGTGCTGGCCGCCGCCGGGTACGCGCTGCCCCGCCCGCGGCCGGCGTTCGGCCACGGCGTGGAGGTGACCCTCGACGGCCCGCGGGGGCCGCTGACGCTGCTGGGCAGCTACCACGTCAGCCAGCAGAACACCTTCACCGGCCGGCTGACCGAGCCGATGCTCGACGCTGTCCTGACCCGGGCCACGGAGCTCGTGCGCCCCTAGGGTGGGCGCATGACCAGTCCCGGTCCCGCGTCCCGTCCGGTGGTCCTCGTCGTCGGCGGCGGCTACGTCGGCCTCTACACCGCGCTCCGGCTGCAGAAGAAGCTGTCCCGCGGCCGGGCGGAGATCGTCGTCGTCGACCCCCAGCCGCACATGACCTACCAGCCGTTCCTGCCCGAGGCGGCGGCCGGCTCGGTGGAGCCGCGTCACGTGGTGGTCCCGCTGCGCCGCACCCTGCACCGCTGCCGGGTGGTCACCGGCGCGGTGGCGTCGCTGTCGCACGCCGAACGGAAGGCGCGGATCGTGCCGGCCGAGGGCTCGCCCTACGAGCTGTCCTACGACGTCGTGGTCATGGCCGCCGGCTCCGTGGCGCGCACCCTGCCCATCCCCGGGCTGGCCGAGAACGGCATCGGCTTCAAGACCGTCGGCGAGGCCATCTACCTGCGCAACCACGTGCTGGCCCGGCTCGACGCCGCCGCCTCGACCGACGACCCCGCCGTCCGCACCCGGGCGCTGACGTTCACCTTCGTCGGTGGCGGCTACGCCGGCATCGAGGCCTTCGCCGAGCTCGAGGACATGGCGCGCTACGCCGTCGAGCACTACTACCCGCGGCTGTCGACCAGCGACATGCGCTGGGTGCTCGTGGAGGCGACCGGCCGGATCCTGCCCGAGGTCGACCTGGACATGGCCGCCTGGACGGTCAAGCAGCTCACCGCCCGCGGCATGGACGTGCGGCTCAACACCCGGCTGGAGTCGGTGTCCGACGAGGGTGTCGTGCGGCTCAGCGACGGCGACGAGTTCGCCAGCGACACCCTGGTGTGGACGGCGGGCACCAAGCCCAACCCGCTGCTGACGCAGACCGACCTGCCCCTCGACGAGCGCGGCCGGGTGCGCTGCGAGCCGACCCTCCAGGTCAGCGGGCTGGAGGGAGCGTGGGCAGCAGGCGACCTGGCCGCCGTCCCCGACCTGACCAAGGACCAGCCGGGCGCCACGACCGCCCCCAACGCCCAGCACGCCGTCCGGCAGGCCAAGCGGCTGGCCGACAACGTCGTCGCCGTGCTGCACGGCCGGGAGCCGCAGCCCTACCGCCACGAGTACGCCGGGTCGGTGGCCAGCCTGGGCCTGCACAAGGGCGTCGCGCAGGTCTACGGCGTCAAGCTCAAGGGCTGGCCGGCCTGGTTCATGCACCGCAGCTACCACGTCAGCCGCGTCCCGACGTTCAACCGCAAGGCGCGCGTGGTGGCCGACTGGACGCTGGCCTCGGTGTTCCGCCGCGAGGTCATCGCCCTGGGGCAGCTGCAGGACCCGCGCCGGGAGTTCGTCACCGCCGCCGGGGGCGGGGGCACCGGGCAGCTGCCCGCCCCGACGGGGGCCGACCGCGCCCAGGCGAGCTAGACCGCCCCGCCCCGGGACCACCACGTCCCGGGGGAGGAGCGCGCCCCCGTGGCCCAACCGGCAGAGGCAGGCCCCTTAAAAGGGTCACAGTGTGGGTTCGAACCCCACCGGGGGCACCGTGCGCCGGGCTCACGACTTCTTCCGGGGCTGTACACCATCGGCCGCAGGAAATACAGGTCTTGACGTCTCCCGTGACCCGTTTGACAGGGTGACCGGTAGTGAGCGACCGATCGCTCACTCTCGACGTCCAAGGGAGTACGTATGAGTCTGGTCCAGTCCGCGCGCCGGTCACGGGTCGCCGTGATCGGCACCGCCGGCGCCCTGGCGCTCGCGGGCAGCGTGGTCGTCGCGCTGCCGGCGGCGGCCGCGCCGGGCGGCTGCGAGACACGGAACAACAACACGGTGGCCAAGCTGACCGAGTGCGTCACGGTCGACGGCGTCACCGAGCACCTCACGGAGCTCCAGCGGATCGCGGACGCCAACGGGGGCAACCGCGCCTCGGGGACGCCCGGGTACGACGCGTCCGCCGAGTATGTGCAGCAGCGGCTGCGAGCGGCCGGCTGGCAGGTCTCCAGCCAGCAGTTCGAGTTCCCGTTCTACGAGCTGCTGGGCGAGCCGACGCTGACCGTCGACGGTGCGGGCTACGACTACCCCGACCAGTTCCGCGACATGACCTACTCGGGCACAGGCACCGTCACCGGTCTCGTCGTCCCGATCGACACCGCATCCGCGACCAGCGGCTGCGAGGCCTCCGACTTCGCCCCGGCCAGCGACGCCGAGACCCAGATCGCCCTCGTCAAGCGAGGTACCTGCACGTTCGGGGTCAAGGCCGGCAACGCCCTGGCGGCCGGGTACGACGCGGTCATCGTCTACAACGACGGTGCGTCCCCCGACCGCGTTGACGTGGTCGCCGGGACGCTCGGGGCGCCGGTCGACATCCCTGCCGTCGGCACGTCGTTCGACCTCGGCCCGACGTTCGCCGGCGAGATCGCCACCGTCTCGATCGAGACGATCAGCGAGCTGCGGGACACCAGCAACGTCCTCGCTGAGCTGCCCGGCCGCACGTCGGACAACGTCGTCATGGCCGGTGCTCACCTCGACTCGGTGGCCGCCGGCCCAGGCATCAACGACAACGGCTCCGGCAGCGCCGCGCTGATCGAGGTCGCCGAGAACCTGGGCAAGGTCAAGCCGACCAACACCGTCCGGTTCGCCTGGTGGGGTGCCGAGGAGCTCGGGCTGCAGGGCTCGAACTACTACGTCGCGAACCTGCCCCAGGCGGACAAGGACCGGATCGGCCTCTACCTGAACTTCGACATGGTCGGCTCGCCCAACTTCGCCCGGTTCATCTACGACGGTGACCAGTCGACGTTCCCGGCCCCCACGGGCACCCCGGTGCCGGAGGGCTCGGCGGACATCGAGTACGTCCTCGAGGACTACTACGAGGCGCAGGGCCTCTGGTACGAGGGCACCGAGTTCAGCGGCCGCAGCGACTACCAGGCGTTCATCCGCGCCGGCATCCCCTCCGGTGGCCTGTTCACCGGCGCGGAGGTCGCGAAGAAGCCGTACCAGGTGCCGCTCTACGGCGGCACTCCCGGCGTGGCCTACGACCCGAACTACCACCAGGCCGGGGACACGATCACCAACGTCAACCGGACGGCGCTCGACCAGAACTCCGACGCCATCGCCTACTCGGTGCTCACCCTCGCCTACGACACGGCCCGGGTGAACGGCGTGGCCGGCACGCCGGTCCCCGGTGGCACCTTCGAGGAGGACCCGACCGACCGCCAGTGGCGGGTCACCGCGCAGCAGATGGCCGGTGGCGGCGGGCTCTCCCCGGACCACGACCACGACCACGACCACGGTGGTGACGCGGTCTGACCTCCTGACCGGCACGACCCGGGGGCGCGGCACCGCACGGTGCCGCGCCCCCGGTGTGTCCGCTCACCCGGTCGGGGTAGGCCGCTCCCCGCGGAACGCACGGGCCACCTGCTGCGTTGTACGAACCGAGTGGGGTGCGAGGACGCAGCCCACCGACCGACGAAGTCACCTCGAGGAGATGACGATGCCCAGCCACAACCCGGTCTTCGGCCGGGGCTTCGCCAACGCCGCGTCCGGCGGTGGCCAGCAGTACGGCCAGCAGGGCTACGGCGCTCCCGGCTACGGCCAGCAGTACGGCCAGCAGGGCTACGCCGCTCCCGGCCAGCAGTACGGCCAGCCCTATGGCCAGCAGTACGGCCAGCCCTACGGTGCCCCCCAGGGCTACGGCGCCCCGGCCCCCGCCGGTCAGCCGTTCAGCCCGCCGACCACGCGCTACATGACGATGGACGACGTCGTCCAGAAGACGGGCCTGTCGTTCCTGGTGACCGTCCTCGCCGCGGCCGCCGTCTGGGCGATGCCCGGTCAGGCCGCGTGGGGCCTGGCGCTGCCCGCGGTGCTGGTGGCCTTCGTCCTGGGCCTGGTGATCGCCTTCAAGCAGATCGCCAACCCGGCTGCCACCCTCGCCTACGGCGCGCTCTACGGTGTCGGGCTCGGCGCCATCAGCGAGGCCTTCAACACCATCTACCCGGGGATCGTCGTCCAGGCGATCATCGGCACGTTCGGTGTCTTCGCCGGCATGCTGGTGGTCTACAAGACCGGCGCCATCCGGGTCACCCCGAAGCTGACCCGCTGGGTCGTGGGCGCGCTGTTCGGCGTCCTCGCCCTCGTGCTGGTCAACCTGGTGGTCGGCTTCTTCGTCCCCGGCGGCCTGGGCCTGCGTGACGGCGGCCCGCTGGCCATCGTCTTCAGCCTCGTCGTGATCGGTGTGGCGGCCTTCTCGCTGCTGCTCGACTTCGACATGGCCGACGAGGCCATCCGCCGCGGCGCCCCGGCCAAGTTCGCCTGGTACATCGCCTTCGGCCTGCTCGTCACGGTCGTCTGGCTGTACCTGGAGATCCTGCGCCTGCTGTCCTACTTCCAGGACAACTGACCCACACCACACACGGCAGTGGCCCGGTCCCCTCGCGGGGGCCGGGCCACTGCCCGTTCCGGGGTCCGATCCCGCGCCTGCACCCCGCCGAGATCGCCGATCCCGTGCGGCTGCCTGCCCGGAGCCGTGCGAGACCGGCGATCTCGTCGCGTCAGGTGCTCAGGAGAGGCGCTCCAGGACCATCGCCATGCCCATGCCGCCACCGACGCACATCGTCTCCAGGCCGAAGGTGGCGTCCCTCGTCTGCAGGCCGTTGATCAGCGTGCCGGTGATGCGGGCGCCGGTCATGCCGAACGGGTGGCCGACGGCGATCGCGCCGCCGTGCACGTTCAGCTTGTCGAGGTCGATGCCCAGGTCGCGGTAGCTCGGGATGACCTGCGCGGCGAAGGCCTCGTTGATCTCGACGAGGTCGATGTCGTCGATGGTCATGCCGGCCCGCTGCAGCGCGAGCTCCGAGGCGCCGACCGGGCCGTAGCCCATGATCTCCGGCGACAGGCCGGTGACCGCCGTGGACACGATCCGCGCCAGCGGGGTCAGGCCGAGCTCGCGGGCCTTGGTGTCGCTCATGACGACCACCGCGGCGGCGCCGTCGTTGAGCGGGCAGGCGTTGCCGGCGGTGACCCTGCCGTCGGGGCGGAACACCGGCTTGAGACCGGAGATGCCCTCGAGGTTGGTGCCGGCGCGCGGGCCGTCGTCCGTGCTGACCACGGTGCCGTCGGGCGTGGTGACCGGGGTGATCTCCCGGGCCCAGAAGCCCTCGGCGATCGCCTTCTCGGCGAGGTTCTGGCTGCGGACGGCGAACTCGTCCATGTCCTGGCGGGACACGTCCTTGAGCAGCGCCAGGTTCTCGGCGGTCTGCCCCATGGCGACGTAGATGTCGGGCACCTCGCCGTTGTCGCGCGGGTCGGTCCAGGAGTCCGCGCCGCTCTCGGCGACCTTGGCCACCCGGGTCTGCGCGTCGGTGAACGCGGGGTTCTGCGTGTCGGGCAGCGAGTCGCTGTTGCCCTTCACGAACCGCGACACCATCTCCACGCCGGCGGAGATGAAGACGTCGCCCTCGCCGGCCTTGATGGCGTGCATGGCCATGCGGGTGGTCTGCAGCGACGAGGAGCAGTAGCGGGTGATCGTGGTGCCGGGCAGGTGGTCCATGCCGAGCAGCACGCTGACCACGCGGCCCATGTTGTAGCCCTGCTCGCCGCCGGGCAGGCCGCAGCCCAGCATCAGGTCGTCGATGTCCGCGGGGTCCAGCGCCGGGACCTTGTCCAGCGCGGCGCGCACGATGGTGGCGGTCAGGTCGTCGGGGCGGAAGTCCTTGAGCGACCCCTTGAACGCACGGCCGATGGGCGAGCGCGCGGTCGCGACGATGACTGCTTCGGGCATGGGTCCTCCACGATGAGGCGGGCCCGGCCGGGAGTGCCGGGTGTCGGGTCACCCCGGAAACTACTCCCGGGTAGCGGCCCGGATGAGGGTGACGCCCGGTGCGGTTCCGTCCGTGTGGCGTGGCTCACGCACCGTCGTGCGCCCGCGCGGCGGGGACCTCCTCGGTGCGCAGCTCCTCCGGCGAGGGCAGCTCGGTGGGGCGGCGCCGCAGCAGCCGTGCCCAGGTGCCCAGCGGCCCGGTCTGCGAGCCGCGGACCTCGGTGGCGCGCACCTCGGTACCCGGACGGCCGGCGGCCCGCGCGGCGGCCCGGGCCACCGGACGGACGGCGCCCCGGCGGCGGCGGCGCCCCTCGGCGCGCGCGGGCCACACGCCCACCGCGTCGGCCAGCGCGGGCAGGATGACGGCGGCCGCGGCGGCGTAGCCGGCCGCGCTGGGGTGGAACTCGTCGACGCTGAAGAGCGACCGGTCGGAGGCGAACGTCGGCCCCAGCACCGAGCCGAGCGACACCGTCCGGCCCCCCGCCTCGACCACCGCGATGGTCTGCGCGGCGGCCATCTGCCGGCTCCAGCGGCGGGCCAGCAGCCGCAGCGGCTGGCCGATCGGGCGGATGGTGCCCAGGTCCGGGCAGGTGCCGACGACGACCTCCGCGCCGGCCGCCCGCAGCCGCCGCACCGCGTCGGCGAGGTGGCGCACCGACACCGCCGGGCGGGTGCGGGTGGTGACGTCGTTGGCGCCGATCATGATCAGCG
The DNA here is from genome assembly GCF_900115505.1 of Geodermatophilus dictyosporus. GTDB lineage: Bacteria > Actinomycetota > Actinomycetes > Mycobacteriales > Geodermatophilaceae > Geodermatophilus > Geodermatophilus dictyosporus. The sequence goes on from NZ_FOWQ01000003.1 coordinate 620,297, forward strand.
CCACGTCGGGCTTCTCGGCCAGGGCGCGGTCGACCTGCGGGTCCAGCTCGCAGGACTCCGCGCCGGAGACGGCCACCCGCACGAGCCGCACCGGCCGCTCGGCGAGCTCGGCCAGCGCCGCGGCCAGCAGCGCACCGGGGGTGTCGGCGGCGCGGTCGACGCCGAGCCCGACCGCGCTGGAGTCGCCGAGGACGGTGAACACCATCGGCTTGGCCCGGCCCCGGCCGCGGCCGTAGACGCCGTCGCCGGAGGGCGGGTCCGCCTGGGAGGTGTGCGCGTCGACCCGGCGGCGGGCCGAGCGGGCCTGCAGTCGGAGCAGGCCGAGCAGGCCCGCGCCGGCCAGGCCGGCCCCGCCGCCCCCGTAGGCGACACCGGCCGCCAGCCGTCTCGCCGTGCCCGCTCGTGTCACCGCCCACCCCTGTCGTCGCGCCGTGCAAGCGCCTGTCCCGCAGGCTATCGAGCCTCTACGGTGCCCCCCGTGTCCGAATCCCCCCGAGGGGTGGCCCGCGAGGGAACTCCCGGTGACCGCAGCGAGCTCATCGTCGGCGTGCTGGTCGACGCCTTCGCCGACCTGATGGCCGCCGACACCGACGCGTTCCGCACCAAGTTCCGCAAGATGGCCGCCGACCCGTTCGCCTTCTACCGCGGCAGCGCGTGCCTCTTCTACGCCGACATGGACGTCCTCGACGACCGCTGGTGCGACGAGCGGACCGCCCGGGTGTGGATCCAGGGCGACCTGCACGCGGAGAACTTCGGGACCTACATGGACGGCGCCGGGCGGATCGTCTTCGACGTCAACGACTTCGACGAGGCCTACGTCGGGCACGTCAGCTGGGACCTGCGCCGCTTCGCCGCGAGCTTCGCGCTGCTGGCCTGGCGCAAGGCGCTCGGCGACGAGGTCATCGGCGAGCTGCTGGCCGGCTACCTGCACTCCTACCTCGACCAGGTCGAGGCCTTCACGCGCTCCGACGACGACCGGTCCTTCGCGCTGACCACGGCCAACACCGAGGGCGCGGTCCACCGGGCGATCCTGGAGACCACCGCCCGCACCCGCGGCTCGCTGCTGGACCGGATGACCGTCGTCGAGTCCTACGAGCGGCGCTTCGCCGACGGCGGCCGCACCCGCCGGCTCGAGGACGCCGAGCGCGAGCAGGTGCTGGCCGCGCTGGAGCGGTGGCGGACCACGGTGGTGCCGCCCGTGCGCCGCCGCGACGTCGCCTACGACGTCAAGGACGTCATCGGCACCGGCGGGTTCGGCATCGGCAGCGCGGGCCTGCCTGCCTACAACGTGCTGCTCGAGGGCTACGACCAGGCGCTGGAGAACGACGTCGTCCTCTCCCTCAAGCAGGGCAACGTGGCCGCGCCGAGCCGGGTGGTCCGCGACCCGCGCATCAGCGGCTCCTTCGAGCACCACGGGCACCGCACCGCGGTCAGCCAGCGCGCGCTGCAGGCCAACGCCTCGCAGTTCCTCGGGCACACCGAGATCGGCGGTGTCGGCTTCGTCGTCCAGGAGCTCTCGCCCTACGAGGTCGACCTCGAGTGGGACGACCTCACCGAGCCCGAGGAGATCGCCCCGGTCCTGGCCCAGCTGGGCCGGGCGACGGCGAAGGTGCACTGCGTCGGCGACGTCGACAGCGACCACGAGCTCGTCGACTTCCAGACCGAGGAGGCCATCGTGGCGATGGTCGGCGGCCGCCGCGAGGAGTTCGTCGCCGACCTGGTCGACTTCGCGCACACCTACGCGCGGCAGGCTCAGGAGGACCACCGCCTCTTCGTCGACGCCTTCCGCGCCGGGCGGATCCCGGGCATCAGCTCCAGCGGCGCCCACCCGGTCCGGCACGGGACGTGAGGGAACGGCCCCTCTGCAGGGGTCGCCGCCGGCCCCGTCCCGAGGCTCGGCCCGGGCGTGCCAGCGGTGGGGGGACGGGGTCCTTCACCGTGCCCGGCGGCCCCTGCGGGTGCGCAGGTAGTCGGCGACGACGTACTCGCCGAGGCGGTCGCTGTCCGGGGTGAACACCCGGCCGCCGGCCCGTGCGGTGATGTCGTGGACGAAGTGGACCAGGCTCGGCTCGGGGTCGAGGGCGAACACGTTGAGCGTCGCCCCCGACCGGGCCACCCGCTCCACCTCCGCGACCGTCTTCGCGATCGTCTCGGGCATCGGCGGCCAGCAGAAGTACGGCGTGCCGTCGTCCTCCAGGTGCGCCGTCGGCTCGCCGTCGGTCACCACCAGCACCACCGGCTCGGCGTCGCGGTGCTGGGCCAGGAACCGGCGGGCCAGCATCAGCCCGTGCTGCAGGTTGGTGCCCTGCAGCGTGTCCACGCTGAGCTCGGCCAGCGTCTCCGGCCGCAGCACCTGCGCGGTGGAGGAGAACCCGATGATCTGGATGGCGTCCTGCGGGAACCGGGTCGTCACCAGCGAGTGCAGCGCCATCGCCGTCGACTTCGCCGCGCCCCAGGTGCCGCGCAGCGCCATGGAGTAGGAGAGGTCCACCAGCAGCGCGACGGCGGCCCCGGTGCGCCGCTCGGTCTCCACCACCTCGAAGTCCTCGACGGCGATCCGGACGCGCCTCCGCCCGTCCCCGTGCGGCTCCCCGGCGGTGCGCAGCACCGCGTTGCGCACCGTGCGGACGACGTCGAGCGGCTGCTCGTCGCCGAACTGCCACTCCCGCGAGCTGCCGGTCAGCTCCCCGGCCGACCCGGCGTCGGCGACGTCGTGCTCGCCGCGGCCGGTGGCGTCCAGCGTGGCGAACACCCGGCGCAGCGCGGTGGCGCCCAGCCGGCGGACCGCCTTGGGCGAGAGCTCCAGCTTGCCGTCGGAGCGGTTGAGGTAGCCCTGCCGCTCCAGCTCGCGCTCCATCTGCCGCAGCGCCGCCAGGTCGTCGACGGCCTCGCGGCCCAGCGCCTGCTCCAGCAGCTCCTCGTCGACGTCGGCGAGCGAGGCGCCGGCGTAGCCCTGCGAGAGCTGGTTGGACAGTGCCTCGAGGTCGGCGAGCTCGGCGACCGCGCTGGTGGCGTCGCCCAGGCCGAGGCCCTGCTCGCCGTCGGGCACCTGGCCGCGCTGGCCCCACGGCAGGTCGGGCCGGGCCTGGCGCAGCGCGTCCTGCAGGTGCGCCATCTCGCTGGCCAGCCCCATGTCGGACATGGTCTGGGCCATCAGCCCGGCCAGCTCGGCCCGCTGCTCGGGCGAGAGGCCGGCCATCATCCGCTCCTGCGCGGCCGCGCGGCGGGCGAGGGAGTCGATCAGCTCCTCCACCGACTGCGGGTCGTCGGGGAAGAACTGCCCGTGCCGGTCCATGAACTCGCGGAACTGCTCGTCGGTGTCCTCGCCGCGGTTGTGCGCGTCCACCAGCCGGGACAGGTCGGCGACCATGTCCTTGACCGCCTGCATGTCGCCCTCGGTGGCGTTCTGCAGCGCCTGCTTCATGTTGGCGAAGGAGCTGTCGAGCACCTCCCGCCGCAGCAGGTCCTGGATCTGGTCGTAGGCCTGCTGGGCCTCCGGCGAGCGGAACGGGTAGTCCTTGAGCGCGCGGACCGCGCCCGCGGTGTCCTGCGGCAGCGCGTCGAGCTCGGCCTCGGCCAGCCGGGCGGCGTCGTCCGGGTCGGGGAACAGCTCCCGGCGCTCGGCTTCCAGGGCCCGGTCCAGCAGCTCGCGGACCTCCTGCAGCGTGCCGTCCATCCGGCCGGCCGTGCGCGCCTGCCGCAGCCGGTCGCGCACCGAGCGGCGCAGCTCGTCGAGGCCGCGCCGGCCGTCCATGCCGCGGCGCAGCAGCTCGCGCAGCGCCTCGCGGACGCCGCTGCCGCCGAGCACGGAGTCGCCGATCTCGTCGACGGCGCTGCCCAGGTCGTAGGGCGGCGCGAGCGGGTCGGGCCCGCCCCGCCAGCGGCCGTACCGGTAGCCCTTCCCCGGCCTGCGCACCACCGTCAGGCCCCGTACACCGTGCGGGCGCCGTCGGTGTCCTTGGCCAGCCGGCGGGTGAGGTAGAGCCCCTCGAGGGCGAACTCGACCGCGGCGGCGGCCTGCTCGGCCGACTGCTCGCCCTCGGGGACGCCGAGGCGGCCGAGCAGCTCGGCGAGCCGCGGGATGGTGCCCAGCTGGCCGAGCAGCGCCGCGCCGGGCACCAGCTCCCCGGACTCGACGGTCTCCCCGCCGGTGAAGTGCTCCTGCAGGCCGGTCAGGTCCAGCCCGCCGCAGCGGGCGCGGAAGGTCTGCGCGGTGGCCTGCCGGAGCAGGTGCTCGAGCACCTCGAGCTCCCGGTCGTCGTCCGGGTCGCTGCCGGCGTCGGCGAACTCGACCTTGCCGCGGCTGGCCGGGACGATGCCGGGCAGGTCGACCACCCGCGCCACCGGCCGGGTCTCCCCGGCGACGGCGGCCCGGCGGACGGCGGAGGCGGCCACCGTCTCCAGGCCCGCGATGGCGAACCGCGCGGAGACGCCGGAGCGCTGGTCGACGTGGCTGGACTCGCGGACCAGCCGGGTGAACCGGGCGACGATCTCCACCAGGTGCGCCGGCACGACGGGCGCGTCGAAGGCGTCGTGCCGGTCGCCGCCGACCACCCACGAGGTCTGCGCCTCCTGCTGCAGCAGGCGGATCTCGTCGGCGAGCTCGATGGGGTAGTGGGTGCGCACCTCGGCGCCGAAGCGGTCCTTGAGCGGGGTGATGATCCGCCCGCGGTTGGTGTAGTCCTCGGGGTTGGCGCTGGCCACGAGCAGCAGGTCGAGCGGCAGCCGCACCCGGTAGCCGCGGATCTGGATGTCGCGCTCCTCGAGCACGTTGAGCAGCGCGACCTGGATGCGCTCGGCGAGGTCGGGCAGCTCGTTGACGCTGAAGATGCCGCGGTTGGTGCGCGGGACCAGGCCGTAGTGCACGGTCTCGGGGTCGCCGAGGGTGCGGCCCTCGGCCACCTTGATGGGGTCGACGTCGCCGATGAGGTCGCCGACGCTGGTGTCGGGGGTGGCCAGCTTCTCGCCGAAGCGCTCGCTGCGGTGCAGCCAGCCGACCGGGGTGTCGTCGCCGTGCTCGGCGATCTGGCGGTGCGCCCACACGCTGATCGGGTGCAGCGGGTGCTCGTTGAGCTCGCTGCCGGCCAGCACGGGGGTCCACTCGTCGAGCAGCCCGACGAGGGTGCGGATGAGGCGGGTCTTGCCCTGGCCGCGCTCGCCGAGCAGGACCAGGTCGTGGCCGGCGATGAGCGCCCGCTCGACCTCGGGGACGACGGTGTCGTCGAAGCCGACGATGCCGGGCAGGGTGGGCCGGCCCGCGCCGAGGCGGGCGAGCAGGTTGGTGCGGATCTCGGCCTTGACGGGCCGGAAGGCGGCTCCGCGGGCACGGAGCTCGCCGAGGGTCGTGGGTGCGGGTGGGGTCTGCGCTGGGGCGACGTCCGTCACCTCAGCCACGGTACGACGCACCCGGACGGTCGGGGAACGGGCGGCGCCCGCCCGGCCTGCGAGGATCCGGCCGTGACTGCCGAGCTGGTGACCGGGGACGACGTCGCGGCGGCGGCCGCGCTGCTGGAGGGCGTGGTCCGGCGGACCCCGCTGGAGCACTCGCGGGCGCTGGCCGAGCGGGTCGGCGGGCCGGTGCACCTCAAGTGCGAGAACCTGCAGCACACCGGTTCGTTCAAGTTCCGCGGCGCCTACGTCCGGCTGTCCCGGCTCACCGCGGAGGAGCGGGCGCGCGGGGTCGTGGCCGCCAGCGCCGGCAACCACGCGCAGGGCGTGGCGCTGGCCGCCCGGATGCTCGGCGTCTCGGCCACCGTCTTCATGCCCGAGTCGGCGCCGCTGCCCAAGGTCGCGGCCACCCGCGGCTACGGCGCCGACGCGCGGCTGGCCGGCGTCGACCTGACCGCGGCGCTGGCCGCGGCCGTCGCCCACGCCGAGCAGACCGGCGCGGTCTTCATCCACCCCTTCGACCACCCCGACGTGATCGCCGGGCAGGGGACCGTCGGCACCGAGGTGCTCGAGCAGTGCCCCGGCGTGGCCACCCTCGTCGTCTGCACCGGGGGCGGCGGGCTGGTGTCGGGGGTCGCGGCCGCGGTCCGGGCGCAGCGCCCGGACGTGCGCGTCGTGGCGGTGCAGGCCGCGGGGGCCGCCGCGTTCCCCGGGTCGCTGGCGGCCGGGCGCCCCGTGCCGCTGCCCGGGGTCGCCACGATGGCCGACGGGATCGCCGTCGGCGCGCCCACCGACCTCACCCTCGCGCACGTCCGCGACCTCGTCGACGAGGTGCGCACGGTGGGGGAGGAGGACCTCTCCCGGGCGCTGCTGTTCTGCCTGGAGCGCGCCAAGCTCGTCGTCGAGCCCGCCGGCGCGGCCGCGGTGGCCGCCGTGCTGGCGGAGCCGGGGGCCTTCGAGCCGCCGGTGGTCGCGGTCGTCTCCGGCGGCAACGTCGACCCGGTGCTGATGATGAAGGTCGTCCAGCACGGCATGGCCGCGGCCGGGCGGTACCTGCGGCTGCGGCTGGCCGTGCCCGACCGGCCCGGGTCGCTGGCGGCGGTGCTGGCGGTCCTCGCCGACGCCGGCGCCAACGTCCTGGAGGTCGAGCACGAGCGGACGGCGACCCGCCTGGACCTGGGCCAGGTGGAGGTCTTCGTCGTCCTCGAGACCCGCGGTCCGGACCACGCGCGGACCGTCGTCGCCGGGCTGGAGCGGGCGGGGTTCGCCGTCTGCGAGGCCTGACCCGTCGCGGCCGACGACCCCTGCGCGTCGCGCCGGTCGACGGTGCACGGACCCGTACACCGCCGGCGGGACCCGCTCGGGAAGTGTCAGCCCGCACACCTAGTTTCACGGGCATGACCGACGCCATCCTCGTCGAGGGACTGCAGAAGAGCTTCGGGTCCAACACGGCGCTGGCCGGGGTGGACCTGACCGTCCCGGAGGGCAGCGTCCTCGGCCTCCTGGGGCCCAACGGCGCGGGCAAGACCACCGTCGTCCGCATCCTCACCACGCTGCTGCAGCCCGACGGCGGCCGGGCCGAGGTGGCCGGCATCGACGTCGTCAACGAGCCCGACCGGGTGCGCTCGCTGATCGGGCTGACCGGCCAGTACGCCGCCGTCGACGAGTACCTCACCGGCTTCGAGAACCTCGAGATGGTGGGCCGGCTCTACCGGCTCGGGAAGCGGGACGCGCGCACCCGGGCCACCGAGCTGCTGGAGCGCTTCGACCTCACCGGCGCGGCCGACCGGCCGGCCAAGACCTACTCCGGCGGCATGCGCCGGCGGCTGGACATCGCCGCCTCGCTCATCGCCCGGCCACGGGTGCTCTTCCTCGACGAGCCCACCACCGGGCTCGACCCGCGCAGCCGGCTGGGCATGTGGGAGTTCATCGCCGACCTCGCCGGCGGCGGGACGACAATCCTGCTGACCACCCAGTACCTCGAGGAGGCCGACCGGCTGGCCGACCGGATGGTGGTCATCGACCGCGGCCGGGTCATCGCCCGCGGCACCGCCGACGAGCTCAAGGCCCAGGTGGGCGGGCAGCGGCTGGAGTTCACCGTGACCGACGCGGCGGTGCTGCCGGCCATGGTCGCGCGGCTGCGGCCGCTGGCCGTCGACGAGCCGCACGTCGACGAGCAGGCCCGCCGGCTGAGCATCCCGGTCAGCGGCGGTGCCGAGGTGCTGGCCGACGCGCTGCGCCGGCTCGACGGCCAGACCGCCGCGGTGTTCGACGTGGGGCTGCGCCGCCCCGACCTCGACGACGTGTTCCTGGCGCTCACCGGGCACGCCACGGAGGAGTCCCCGGGCGCCGACGGTGTCCCGGCCGAGCCGGTCCCCACGGGAGGTGTGCGATGAGCTCGCTGTCCACGGCGCTGTCCGACAGCGTCGTCATCACCAAGCGCAACCTGATCAAGGTCCGGCGGGTGCCCGACCTGATCGTGTTCGCCACGCTGTCGCCGATCATGTTCGTGGTGCTGTTCCGCTACGTGTTCGGCGGCGCGATCGGCGGGCTGCCGCCGGGCATCAGCTACGCGGAGTTCCTGCTGCCGGGGATCTTCGCCCAGACCGTCGTCTTCGGGTCCACGATCACCGGCGCGAGCATCGCCGACGACCTGCAGAAGGGGCTCATCGACCGGTTCCGGTCGCTGCCGATGTCGCGCTCGGCGGTGCTGGTCGGCCGCACGGTCGCCGACGCCGGGCTCAACGTCGTCTCCATCGCGGTGATGGCGCTGACCGGCCTGCTGGTCGGCTGGCGGATCCGCTCGTCGTTCGGGGAGGCGCTCGGCGGGTTCCTCGTGCTGCTTGCCTTCGCCTACGCGGTCTCGTGGCTCATGGCGATGGTCGGGCTGCTGGTCCGCACGCCCGAGGTGGTGCAGAACGCCAGCTTCATCGTGATCTTCCCGCTGACGTTCGTCGCCAACACGTTCGTGCCACTGGAGACCTTCCCGTCGGCGCTGCGGGTCTTCGCCGAGTGGAACCCCGTCTCGGCGGTCACCCTCGCGTCCCGGGAGCTGTTCGGCAACGTGCCGCCCGGCTACCCGGTGCCCGACGCGTGGTCGCTGCAGAACCCGGTGCTCTACACGCTGATCTGGACGGCGGTAATCCTCGCGGTCTTCGTGCCGCTGTCGGTCCGCCTCTACCAGCGCACCGCCACGCGGTAGGCCGGCGCGGGGGCGGAGACTGGGGCGCGATGAGCGCCGAGCCCGCCCCCGCCCCGTCCAACCCGCTGTCCGCCGAGTCGCCGCTGCCCTACGGGCTGCCGCCGTTCGCCGACGTCACCCTCGAGCACTGCCGCGAGGCGGTGCTCGCCGGCATGGCCGAGCAGCGCGCCGAGCTGGCCGCGATCACCGGGTCGGCCGAGCCGCCGACCTTCGCGAACACCGTCGAGGCGCTCGAGCGCTCCGGTGCGCTGCTGCGCCGGGCCGAGGCGGTGTTCGGCAACCTGGCGTCGTCGCTGTCCTCGCCGCGCCTGCGGGAGATCGAGCGCGAGCTCGCGCCGCTGGAGGCCGCGCACGCCGATGCCCTGCGGCTGGACCCGGAGCTGTTCGCCCGCGTCGACGCCGTCCACGCCGCCCGGCACTCCTCCGGCCTGGACCCCGAGGCCGTCCGGCTGGTCGAGCGCCACCGCCTCGACCGGGTGCTCGCCGGCGCCCGCCTCGACGAGGCCGGCCGCACCCGGCTCTCGGGGCTCAACCGCGAGCTCTCCGAGCTGTCCACGCGGTTCGGGCAGAACCTGCAGCTGGCCACCGAGGCCGCCGCCGTCCGGGTGGCCGACGCCGCCGGGCTCGACGGGCTGGCCGAGGAGGAGCTCGCCGCCGCGGCCCGCGCCGCCGCCGACCGCGGGCTCGAGGGGTACGTGCTGCCCCTGCTGCTGCCCACCGGCCAGCCGGTGCTGGCCAAGCTGCGCGACCGCGAGCTGCGCCGCCGGGTGTTCGAGGCCTCGGTGTCCCGGGCGTCGTCCGGGGAGCACGACAACGGGCCGGTGGCCGCCCGGATCGCCCGGGTGCGGGCCGAGCGCGCCCGGCTGCTCGGCTTCGCCACCCACGCCGACCTGGTCCTGGCCGACCAGACCGCCGGCAGCACCGCCGCCGTCGACGCGATGCTGGCCTCGATGGTCGGCCCGTCGATGGCCAACGCCCGCGCGGAGGCCGCGGCGCTGGCCGAGGTCGCCGCCCGCGACGGCGTGACCGAGCTGGCGCCGTGGGACTGGGCCTTCTACAGCGAGCAGGTGCGCGCCGAGCGGTACGCGGTCGACACCGCGGCGCTGCGGCCCTGGTTCGAGCTGGACCGGGTGCTCGTCGACGGCGTCTTCCGGGCCGCCGAGCTGCTCTACGGCCTGCGCTTCACCGCGCGCCCCGACCTCGCCGGCTACCACCCCGACGTCCGGGTGTGGGAGGTCAGCGGTCCCGACGGCGAGGGGATCGGGCTCTACCTCGGCGACTTCCTCGCCCGCGAGGGCAAGCGCGGCGGGGCGTGGATGAGCTCCTTCGTGACCCAGTCGCGGCTGCTGGGCACCCGGCCGGTCGTCGTCAACAACCTCAACGTGGCCCGCGCGCCGGAGGGCCGGCCGACGCTGCTCACCCTCGCCGAGGTCGACACGCTCTTCCACGAGTTCGGCCACGCCCTGCACGGGCTCTGCTCCGCGGTCACCTACCCGCGCTTCTCCGGGACGGCGGTGCCCCGGGACTTCGTCGAGTTCCCCAGCCAGGTCAACGAGATGTGGGCGCTGTGGCCGGAGGTGCTCGGCCACTACGCGCGGCACGTCCAGACGGGGGAGCCGCTGCCGGCCGCCGTCGTGGAGGCGATCGACGCCGCGTCGCTGTGGGGCGAGGGCTTCGCGACGCTGGAGTACCTCGCGGCCACCCTGCTCGACCAGGCCTGGCACCGGATCACCCCGGAGACCGAGGTCGGCGACCCGGCGGAGTTCGAGCGGCGGGCGCTGGAGGAGGCCGGCGTCGCCTTCGACCTGGTGCCGCCCCGGTACCGGACGACGTACTTCCAGCACGTCTTCGCGGGGGGCTACGCGGCCGGCTACTACTCCTACATCTGGTCGGAGGTCCTCGACGCCGACACCGTGGAGTGGTTCAAGGAGCACGGGGGGTTGCGGCGGGAGAACGGCGACGCCTTCCGCGAGCGGCTGCTCTCCCGCGGCGGCTCGGTGGACCCCCTGGAGGCCTTCCGCGCCGTCCGCGGCCGCGACGCCGACCCCGCGCCGCTGCTGCGCCGCCGCGGCCTGGCGCCGAGCAGCTAGGGGCCGTCAGGCCCGGTCGTGCCGAGTGGGCCACGGAGGGGTCCCGCGCAGGCGCGACGCAGCGGCTCCGCGGCGGGTGGGGACGGCACCTGGCCGCGGTGCGGTCCGGTAGGACCGCGGTGTCACAGCCAGGGGAGGCTGAGCACCAGGTCGAGGTCGTCGGGCGCGTCGCCGTCGCGGACCAGCCGGTTGGGCTGGCGGTGGCCGCACGCCGTGCAGCGGTGCACCACCTGCCAGCCCTTGCCCGACTTCTCCACCAGCCCGATCGGCTCCATCGGCTGGCGGCACCCGCTCGCGCGGTCACCGGGCAGGTCGTCGACGTGCAGCGACCACAGGCAGAACGGGCAGTGGTTGCGGTAGTGCCCGTCGGTGTTGGCCGGGACGGCGCCGGAGCAGTGGACGCAGGTGAAGCCGGTGTTCTCCGCCCGCCGGGACCGGGCCATGCCCGTGACGGAGCGCGGGGCTCGGGTCAGGGGACGAACGGCTCGACGGCGACGACCTCGACGGTGATGTCGCGGCCGTTGGGCGCCTGGTAGGTGACCGACGTGCCCGGCTTCGAGCCCAGGATCGCCGAGCCCATCGCCGACTCCGGCGAGTAGACGGCGAGGTCGGTGGTGCCGGCGATCTCGCGCGAGCCGAGCAGGAACTTCTCGGTCTCGTCGTCGCCCTGGAAGCGGATCGTGATGACCGTGCCGAGCTCGGCGGTGGTCGCCGTCGTCGGCGGCTCGCCCACCCGCGCCTTGCGCAGCAGGTCGGTGAGCTGGCGGATCCGGCCCTCCTGCTTGCCCTGCTCCTCCTTGGCGGCGTGGTAGCCGCCGTTCTCCTTGAGGTCGCCCTCCTCGCGGCGGGCGTTGATCTCGGCGGCCATGGCGGGCCGGCCGGCCACCAACTGGTCGAGCTCGGCCTTCAGCCGGTCGTGGGCCTCCTGGGTCAGCCAGATGCCCTGCTCGTGCTCAGTGGGGGTGGTCACGCGGGGGACTCCTGCAGCAGCTCGGGGGCCGCCTCCCGGTCGAGAGGCGGCGACGTCGATCCGACGAAGCTAACACCGGCCGACGGCGCCACGCACGGACCCGGGGTCCGTTGCGGGGACGGCGGAGGTACCCGGGAACACAGTGACGAGCAGCACATCCACCCGTCCGGATGGCCGGGGGCGCGGCACCCCGTCGTCGACTCGGGGGACACTGGTCCGGTGACCGAAGCAGACCCGATGCGCCTGCTCGCCGTGCACGCCCACCCCGACGACGAGTCGAGCAAGGGCGCGGCGACGATGGCGAAGTACGTCGCCGAGGGCGTCCAGGTGATGGTGGCGACGTGCACCGGCGGCGAGCGCGGCTCGGTGCTCAACCCGGCGCTGGACCGGCCCGAGGTGTGGGAGCGCCTGCCGCAGCTGCGCGCCGAGGAGATGGCGCGCGCCCGCGAGATCCTGGGCGTCGAGCAGGAGTTCCTCGGGTTCGTCGACTCGGGCCTGCCCGAGGGCGACCCGCTGCCGCCGCTGCCCGAGGGCTGCTTCGCGCTGGTGCCCACCGAGGAGGCGGCCGCACCGCTGGTCGCGCTCATCCGCCGGTTCCGCCCGCACGTCGTGCTCACCTACGACGAGCGCGGCGGCTACCCCCACCCCGACCACGTCAAGACCCACGACGTGTCGGTGCTGGCCTTCGAGGCGGCCGGCGACCCCGAGCGCTACCCCGACCTGGGGGAGCCCTGGCAGCCGAGCAAGCTCTACTACCACATGGGCTTCACGCTGACCCGCACGCGGGCGCTGCACGAGGCGATGCTCGAGACCGGCGCCGAGTCGCCCTACGCCGAGTGGCTGGCCACCTGGGACCCCGCGCGCGACATGTCCCACCGGGTGACCACCCGCGTGCCCTGCGCGGAGTACTTCCCGGTCCGCGACGCCGCGCTGATCGCGCACGCCACCCAGATCGACCCGCACGGCCGCTGGTTCGCCTGCCCCATGGACCTGCAGCAGCGGGTCTGGCCGACCGAGGACTACGAGCTGGCCCGCTCGCTGGTCGACTCCACCCTGCCCGAGGACGACCTGTTCGCCGGCATCCGCAGCGAGGTGCCCGTCCTGTGAACGCCGTCGCGACCGGTGCCGTCCTCGCCGCCGCCGAGGAGCTGCCCGAGGACGTCGGCAAGTCCGGCCCGCTGGGGCTGCTCCTCGTCCTCGTGCTGCTCGTCGCCGCGGTGCTGCTGGTCAAGTCGATGAGCGGGCACCTGAAGAAGCTGCCGCGCAGCTTCGACGACCCCGAGGACGACGGGCCGGCGATCGTCGTCCCCGACACCCCGGCCGAGCTGGTCGACCCGCCCCGGCAACCCGGGCAGGACCTGCTCGACACGCTGCGCCGGGCGCCCCGCGCCATCGAGGGCCCGCGCCCGGAGCGCGGGGACGGCGGCCGGACGGACCCGCAGGCGCGCTGACGCCGGCGCGGTCCCGGCACCTCCCGGTCAGAGGAGGTCCTCCGGGCGCCGTCGCCGCCCGTCGGCCACCGCCGCCGCGCAGGCGTCCCCGAGCGCCGCGTGCAGCCGGGGCCGCCACCGGTCGTGCCACCGCGCCTGGACCGGGGTGCGCGGGAGGCCGGCCGCCTCCCGCACCTCCTCGGCGCAGCCCAGCAGCCGGGCGGCGGCCCGCGCGTCGCCGCGGGCCAGGGTGGCCTCCGCCAGCAGGTCGAGGCTCTCCGCGAGGGCGGCGCGGTGGTCGAGGTCGAGGGCGGTCCGCGCGGCCCGGCGGTACCGCTCCGCGGCCGTGCCCGGATCGCCGCGGCGCAGGGCCACGCGGCCCAGCGTCTGCAGTGCCGCGGTGACGCCCTCAGGGTAGCCGGTCCCCTCGAACACCGCGAGCGCCTCCCCGGCCAGGTCCCCGGCCGCCGTCAGGTCGTCCCCGGCCAGGCAGGTGCGGGCGTGCTGCTCCAGGCAGAGGCCGACCAGGTGCCGGTCACCGGCGCGGTCGAGCACGGGCCGGGCCTGGACCAGCAGCTCCAGGGCGCCGGTGGAGTCCCCGGCGTCGAGGGCCGTGCGGGCGCGCAGCACGAGGGCCAGGCCCGCGCCGCTGTCGGAGCGCACCGACCGGTACAGGGCGATGGAGCGGTCCTGCGCCGCGGCGGCCTCGGCGGGCCTGCCCAGCGCCCAGTGGGCCGTGCCCAGGTGCAGGAGACTGCGCGCCTCGCCGCGGACGTCGCCGACGGCGGCGAAGCCGGCCGCCGCCGCCCGGCACTCCCGCTCCGCGGTGCGCAGGTCGCCGACCGACTCGGCGTGCATGCCGCCGGCCAGCCGCAGCCAGGCGTCCAGCCGCGGCCCGTGCGGTCCGGCGGCCCGCGCCGCGGCCACCCAGGTCCGCGCCTCGGCGAAGGTGCCCTCGTAGGACCAGTACCAGGACAGCGCGCACACCAGCCGGGCACCGACCCCGGCGCGGGACGGTGTGCCGTCGAGGGCGTGCCGCAGGGCCGCCCGCAGGTCGGGCCCGGCCGTGCGCAGGTCGGCGAACCACCCGGCCTGGTCGGCGCCGCGGATGCTGCGGTCGGCCTCCTCGGCGAACGCGGCGTACCACCGGGCGTGCCGGTCCCTGCTCGCCTCCGCCGCCGCCGGGTCGCGCGCCAACCGGCCGGCGGCGTGGGTGCGCACGGTCTCCAGCAGCCGGAAGTGGTCCTCGCCCGCCGCGGTCACCAGCGACTGGCGGACCAGTGCGAGCAGCAGCCGGAGGCCGTCCGCGGGGAGGTCCGCGCCGGCGACCTCCACCGCCGCCTCGAGCGGGAACGCCCCGGCGAAGACCGAGAGCCGGTCGAGGAAGGCCGCCTCCTCGTCGGACAGCAGGCCGTAGCTCCAGTCCATGACCGCGCGCAGCCCCGCGTGCCGCCCGGTGCCCTCGCCCTCGCCGAGCAGGCGCACGTGGTCGCCGAGCAGCGCCGCGGTCTTGGCCGGGCTGAGGGCCGCGGCGTGGGCGGCGGCGAGCTCGATGGCGAGCGGCAGCCCGTCGAGCAGGCGGCAGACGGCGGCGACGTCGCGGGCGTTGCCGGCGTCGAGGACGAAGCCGGGGCGGGCCTCGGCCGCCCGCTCGGCGTACAGCCGCACCGCCGGGGACGCCGTGACCGCCGGCAGGTCGGCGTCCCCGGTGGCCGGGAGGGGCAGCGGCGGCACCGGCCGGACCAGCTCGCCCGGCACGCCCAGGGGACGCCGGCTCGTCGCGAGGACGGCGAGGCGGGGGCAGCCGGCGGTGAGGGCCCGCACCAGCGCGGCCACCTCGCCGGCCCGGTGCTCGCAGGTGTCGAGCACCAGCAGCGCGTCGCGCCCACCGATCCCGCGCACCAGCTCGGGGACGGCGTCGTCGGTGGAGGTCAGGCCGGTGCCCGTGGCGGCGGCGACGGCCGCGACCGCACCGCCCGGGGGAGTGTCGGCGAGGTCGGTCCACCACACGGTGCGCTCGGCCGCGCGGACCGCCTCGACCGCCAGGCGGGTCTTCCCGGCGCCGCCGGGGCCGGTGAGGGTGACCAGCCGGTGCCGGGACAGCGACCGGCGGAGCGTGGGCACCTCGTCGTCCCGGCCGACCAGCGACGTGAGCGGCAGCGGCACGGGGGACGGCGCGGTCCGTTCCGCCGGCGGCGGTTCGGCGCGGGACGGCCCGGCCGGTGGCGGTGCGGGTGGCGCGTCGAGTGCCGGGTCCTGGTGGAGCACCCTGCGGGCGAGCTCCTGGAGCTGCGGCCCGGGGTCGAGGCCGAGCTCCTCGACTAGCGTCGCGCGGGCGGCCTCGAGGACGGCGAGTGCCTCGGCCTGGCGGCCGGCGCGGTAGAGCGCGAGCGCCAGCTGCCCGTGGAGGCGCTCGCGGTAGGGGTGCTCGCGCACCAGCCGGCCGAGATCGGGCAGGGCCTCGTCGGACCGCCCCAGGGCCAGCAGGGCCTCGGCGCGTGCCTCGTGGGCCTGCAGCCGCAGCTCCTCGGCCCGGGCGACCTCGCCCCGCGCGAAGTCCTCCTCGGCCACCTCGGCCAGTGCCGGCCCGCGCCACAGGGCGAGCGCCTCGGTGGCCGCCCGGAGGCGGTCGGCGGGGGGCGCGGCCGGCGCCCGGCCGGCCGTGACCAGCCGTTCGACGCGGAAGAGGTCGACGGTGTCCGGGGCGGTGGCGTGCGGGGGTACGGCGAGCCGGTAGCCGGCCGGGGTGTGCTCGATCCGCAGCCGCGTGCCGGCGAGCGTGCGGCGGAGGTAGGAGACCAGGACCTGCAGGGCGTTGGCCGCGTCGACGGGGAGCTCGTCGGTCCACAGCCGGTCGATCAGCGTGCCCGGCGCCACGGGGCCGCCCCGCTCCAGCAGCAGCGACAGCAGGAGCCGGCGGGGCCGGCCGCGGCGGACCGTCACCGGGATGCCCTCCCGCCGCAGCTCCAGCGGGCCCAGCACCAGCAGTTCCACCGGCCGGCTCCCGTGCGACGTCCGTGACCGCGACGACCGCAAGCTACCCGCTGGGCGGGGGGCGGACGGCTGGTGCGGCCGTGACAGCGGCGTGACAGGTCGGGGGAGCACGGTCGGGACCCGACGCGGCGCAGGGCCGCGGCCGAACGGAGGAGTCCCGATGTCCCGACTGCTGCACGTGTCCGCCTCGCCGCGCGGCGCCCGCTCCGAGTCGCTGGCCCTGGCGGCGACGTTCCTGGACACCTGGCGCGAGCTCAACCCCCTCGACGAGGTCGACACCCTCGACCTGTGGGACGGCAGCCTGCCGGAGTTCGGGCCGACCGCCGCCGCGGCCAAGATGACGGTGTTCGCCGGCGGCGTGCCCGAGGGCGCCGAGGGCGAGGCGTGGGCGCGGACGGTGGCGACCTTCGAGCGCTTCGCCGCCGCCGACCGGTACCTGTTCAGCGTCCCGATGTGGAACGCCGGGATCCCCTACGTCCTCAAGCAGTTCATCGACGTCGTCAGCCAGCCCGGCATGCTCTTCGGCTTCGACCCGGAGGCCGGCTACACCGGTCTGCTGCAGGGGAGGAAGGCGGTCCTCCTGCTGACCAGCGCGGTGTACGGTCCCGGGCGCCCGCCGTCCTTCGGCTCGGACTTCCAGGCGCCCTACCTGCGCGACTGGCTGGCCTGGGCGGGGGTGTCCGACGTGCAGGAGGTCCACCTGCGCCCCGGGCTGGTCACCGCCGACGCCGCCGGGGACCGCCGGCGCGCACACGCGGCAGCCCATGACGTGGCGGCCAAGTTCTGAGCCGGTCGAGCCGGTCCGAGGAGGAGCCGTGACCCCGCCAACCGTGACCCCGCCAGCCGTGACCCCGCCAGCCGTGACCCCGTCCAGCGACGACCGGGACGACGCCGAGGCCGTCGTCCGCGGCTTCCTGCGCGACGTCCGCTCGGGGGAGCGGCCCGAGCGCGCCGGCCGGTACCTGGCCGCGCGGGTCCGCGCGCACCAGGGCCGGCCGGGGGCCGAGCACGGTGTCGTGACCCGGACTCCGGAGGACTACGCCGACCACGTCCGGGACATGCTGCGCGCCCGCGGGCCGTGGACCTTCGAGGTGACCGGCGTCGAGGCGTCCGACGGGTACGTGGAGGCCCGGTGGCGGCAGGCCGGCGCGGTCGCCGCGGAGGGATCCGCTCGGCGCCGGCCGGTGGTCGAGCACGGCTGGGCCCGCTACCGCGTGCGCGACGGCCGGATCGACGAGTACTGGATCGACGCGCGGGAGCAGGCGGCCCCGGCACCGGGCGAGGTCCTGCGGTACACCGCCTTCAGCACCGACCCCGGCGGCGGCAACCCGGCCGGCGTCGTCCTGGACGCGACCGGCATGACCGACGCGCAGATGCTGGCCACCGCCGCCGGGGTCGGCTTCTCCGAGACGGCGTTCCTCCTGCCCGGCCCGGACCCCGTCGGTGTCCGCTACTTCAGCCCGCGCGCCGAGGTGAGCTTCTGCGGGCACGCGACCATCGCCACCGCCGTGGCCGTCGCCGAGCGCTCGGGAGCCGGGCGGATGCGGCTGGCGACCGCGGCGGGGCAGGTCGAGGTGGTCACCGACCGCGCCGACGACGGGACCTGGCGGGCCACGCTCACCAGCGTGCCGCCGAGGACGGCGCCGCTGGAGGACGCCGACCTCCGGGGACTGCTGTCCGCGCTGCGCTGGTCGGAGGCCGACCTCGACCCGGGCCTGCCGCCGCGGGTCGCCTACGCGGGTGCCTGGCACCCGGTCCTGGCCGCCCGGACCCGGGCGCGGCTGCGCGACCTGGACTACGACCGGGAGGCCCTGGCCGACCTCATGGCGCGGCGCGGCTGGACGACCGTCGACCTCGTCTGGCGGCAGGACGCCACGACCTTCGTCGCGCGCAACCCGTTCCCGCCCGGGGGCGTGGTGGAGGACCCGGCCACCGGCGCGGCGGCCGCCGCGCTGGGCGGGTACCTGCGCGAGGGCGGGCACGTCGGGCTGCCCGCCGTCCTCACCGTCCGGCAGGGCGAGGACATGGGCCGGCCCAGCGTCCTCACCGTCGAGGTGCCCGAGGACCCGGGCAGCGGCATCCGGGTCAGCGGCAGCGCCGTCGCCCTGCCCGCGGCCGGCTGAGCCCGCACGGGCGACCGGGGCCCGGGCCGGCAGCCGCCGGCCCGGGCTCCGCTCGCTCACCAGCGGTGCGCCACGTCGACGACGAGCCGCGACCCGTCGCCGGGGCCGTCCAGGACCACCACCCGGAACGGCAGCCGGGCGCGGACGCCCAGGCCGACGGTGCTCTCGCCCTCGAAGGACTTCGCCCACGCGACCTGGCGGAAGGTGCTGTAGCCGGCCACGTCCACCGCCTCGGCGTCGTCGGGCGGGTCGTAGGTGGCCGCACCGCCGCCGGTGTACGCCGGGGTGTGCACCAGCACCTGCAGGTCGGCCGCCCCGCGCAGCGGGACCGGCACGCCCGAGCCGTCCTGCAGCACCTCCCGGACGTAGCGGACGTCGTAGGACACCTCGGAGGCGTCGACCCCGTCGAGGTCGAGGACCAGCCGGTCGTAGCAGGCGTGCCGCCCGGCGCGGACGTCGTCGAGGGTGCCGCCGCCGTCCTCGACGACGGACTCGGGCACCGAGCCCCACGCCGTGCTGCAACCCGGCGCGGCGGAGGCGGGCAGGACGCTGCCGGCGACGGCGGCCGCCGCGGCGGCCAGGACGACGGCGGTGCGGGTGCGGGTGGTGCTCATGGCGGGCTCCCGGGGTCAGGGGGGCAGGTGGTGCGGACGAGGAGAGAGTCCGCCCGACACGTGCCCGCCACCATGGCTCCACGTGCCCGCAGGTGCCGATCCTCCGCGCTCCCTGTCGGCACATCTCGACCAACGGAGGCGCCGGGACGGGGACACGGACCGGCACATCCCGCCACCGTCACCGGTGGGTGGCCGACCGTCACGGGACCTGTTCGCTCCCGGCGTGGTGCCCGCCCGGCCGTCGGGCGCTACCGTGTAAGCGTGTAATCTGCACGAGTCACGAGGAGGCCGTCGTGCACGGACACCACCGCTTCGCCGATCCCCCCTTCGCCCGCACGGGCGCCCCCGGCTTCCGCGGGCGCGGACCCGGCGGCCGTGGTCGCGGCGGCGAGGGCCCGCCGCCGGTCGACCGGGCCGAGGTCGCCGGCTGGTTCGCCGGGCGGCTGCCCGACGGCTGGTTCACCGGGCCGGCCGAGATCACCGTGGACCGCGACGAGATCCTCGTCGTCGGCACGCTCGCCGAGCCCGACGCCGGCGAGGGCGACCCCACGGCCGCCCGGGCCGGGCGGATCGCCCGGTTCCGCGAGGACACCCGCGAGCAGCGCATGGCCGTCGCCGACGCCGCCCAGGCCCGCTACGGCCGCTCGGTGGCCTGGGGCGCCGCCTGCGGCGACGTCCGGGAGGTGTTCACCAACGCCTCCGTGCCGGTCATGACCCGCCTGCGGCAGCCCGAGCGGCTGGTCCTCGACACCCTCGTCGACGCCGGGGTCGCCCGGTCCCGGTCCGAGGCCCTGGTGTGGGCGGTCCGCCTGGTCGGGCAGAACGCCGACAGCTGGCTGACCGAGCTGCGCGAGGCCATGGCCTCGGTGGAGGAGGTCCGGGCCCGCGGCCCGCAGCCGTGAGCTCTGCGCGGCTGCCGGGGTGAGCCGCTGACCGACGCGGACCGGCCGGAGGCGGGGCCGGCTGCCGGCCGGTTCCCGCTGCTCGGCCGGCGCGTCGTCCCGACCAGGGACACTGGGGGACGTGCCCGCCGCTGCCGCCGTCCCCGCCGCCACCGACGTGCTCGTGGTGGGGGCCGGTCCGGCCGGGTCCGCCGCGGCCGCCTGGGCCGCCCGCGCCGGGCACGACGTCCTGCTCGCCGACGCGGCCGTGTTCCCCCGCGACAAGGCCTGCGGTGACGGCCTGACCCCGCGCGCGGTCGCCGAGCTCGACCGCCTGGGCCTGGGCGACTGGGCGCGGTCCCGCGCCCGCAACCGCGGGCTGCGCGCCGCGGGCTTCGGCCGGGTCTGGGAGCTGCCCTGGCCCGGCGGGGCCTTCCCCGACCACGGCAGCGCCGTGCCGCGCACCGAGCTCGACGCCCGCATCCGTGCCTGCGCGCTGGCGGCGGGCGCGGCGCCGCTGGAGGGCGCCCGGGCCGTCGACGTCGAGCGCGACGGCGACCGGGTCACCGGTGTGGTGTTCCAGACGGCGGGGGAGGAGACGGTCACCGTCGGCTGCCGGAGGCTGGTCGTGGCCGACGGCGTCCGGTCGCCGCTGGGCCGGGTGCTCGGTCGCGAGTGGCACCGCGACACCGCCTACGGCGTCGCCGCCCGCGGCTACGCGCGCTCGGGCCGGGCGGACGACGAGTGGATCTCCTCGCACCTGGAGCTGCGCGGCGCCGAGGGCGAGCTGCTCTCGGGTTACGGCTGGGTGTTCCCGCTGGGCGCCGGGGCCGGGCAGGTGAACATCGGCGTCGGCACGCTGGCCACCGCCCGCCGTCCGGCCGGGGTGGCGCTCAAGTCGCTGCTGGAGGTGTACGCCGACGCCCGCCGGGAGGACTGGCGGCTGGAGGGGCCGGTCGAGGCGCCCGCGTCGGCGCTGCTGCCCATGGGCGGGGCGGTGTCCGGCGTGGCCGGGCGCAACTGGGCGCTGGTGGGCGACGCGGCCGGCTGCGTGAACCCGCTCAACGGCGAGGGCATCGACTACGGGCTGGAGACCGGGCGCACCGTCGTCGACCTGTTCGGCTCCGGCGACTGGTCGCGGGCCTGGCCGGCCACGCTGCGGGAGCACTACGGCGAGGCGTTCTCCGTCGCCCGCCGGCTGGCCGGGCTGCTCACCGTCCCGCGCTTCCTGCCCGCGGCCGGGCCGGTCGGCATGCGCTCCCGGGCGCTGATGACGGTGGCGCTGCGGGTGATGGGCAACCTGGTCACCGACGAGGACCGCGACCTCGTCGCCCGCGCCTGGCGCACCGCCGGCCGCGTCTCCCGCCGGTTCGACGACCGCCCCCTGTTCGCCTGACCGGTCCGGGCACGTCCGCGGACGTGCCCGCTCAGCCGACGAAGGGCGAGTTGTACATCGCGAAGTAGACGGCGATGTAGTGGCAGATCGCGGCCACGATGGTCATCGCGTGGAAGACCTCGTGGTAGCCGAAGACACCGGGCACCGGGTTGGGCCACCGGACGGCGTAGGCCACCCCGCCGAGGGTGTAGAGCAGCCCCCCGACCGCGAGCAGCACCAGCGAGGTGACGCCGGCGATGTGCAGGATGTCGGTGAGGATGAAGACGGCGACCCAGCCGAGGCCCACGTAGAGCGGGACGCCCAGCCAGCGCGGCGCCGTCGGCCAGGTGAGCTTGAGGCAGACGCCGGCCAGCGCCCCCGCCCAGACACCGACGAGCACCCAGTAGCCGGTGGGCTGGTCGACGGCGAGCAGCGAGAACGGCGTGTACGTGCCCGCGATGAACAGGAAGATCATCGAGTGGTCGAGCCGCTTCATGAGCTTCCAGCCGCGCGGTGACCAGCGCCGCCGGTGGTAGAGCGCGCTGATGCCGAACAGGCCGCAGATCGTCAGGCAGTAGACGGCCACGGAGAACCCGGCGCGGGCGCCGAGCACCGAGCCGAGCGGGACCAGCACGGCGCCGGCGACGATCGCGCCGAAGAAGGCGAACAGGTGCAGCCAGCCGCGCATCCGCGGGCGGGTGTCGGGGTGCTCCCAGTCGCCGTCGGCGAAGTCCTCGGCGGTCCAGGTCCGATCGACCTGCTGGCCCTCGCCGAGGACGGTGGCGACGGCGGGGCCGCGCGGGGCCTCGATCTCGGCCCCGTCGGCCTGCACCCGGACCGGCTCGCGGGCGTCAGGAGCACCGGTCATGTGCCGAGGTTACGGAGCGCCGGGGAGGGCTGCACCGTCGGCGAGCTGTGAGCTCCCCGGCACCCGGCCGGCTCCGGGACCCGGCGCGCCGGGACGGCTGCGGAACGTGTCCGGCCGGGGGCCTACTGTGTCCTGCGTGGGGGCGCGTCAGTGGGCACGCGACGTCCTGACGCAGCTCTACGAGCGGCGTCTGGCGCGGCAGCTGGTCGGTGCCGACGTCCCCCGCCACGTCGGGGCGATCATCGACGGCAACCGGCGCTGGGCCCGGGCCACCGGCCTGCTCGACCCCAACGCCGGGCACCGCCGCGGCGCCGACCGCATCGCCTCCTTCCTCGGCTGGTGCGACGAGGCCGGCGTCGAGGTGGTCACCCTCTTCCTCCTCTCCACCGACAACCTCTCCCGGCCCGAGCCGGAGCTGACGCCGCTGCTGCGGATCATCGAGGGCGTCGCCGAGGACCTCTCCGCGCCCGACCGGCGCTGGCAGCTGCGGCCGGTGGGCGCGCTCGAGCTGCTGCCGGCCGAGACCGTCGCCGTGCTCAAGGAGGCCGAGGAGGTCACCCGCGGCCGCCCGGGTGCCCACGTCAACCTCGCCGTCGGGTACGGGGGGCGGCGGGAGATCGCCGACGCCGTCCGCTCCCTGCTGGCCGAGCACGCCAGCCGGGGGACGACGCTCGACGAGCTCGTCGGCGTGCTCGACGTCGAGCACATCGCCGAGCACCTCTACACCCGCGGCCAGCCCGACCCCGACCTGGTGATCCGCACCAGCGGCGAGCAGCGCCTGTCGGGCTTCCTGCTCTGGCAGACGGCGCACTCGGAGTTCCACTTCACCGACGTCTACTGGCCCGACTTCCGCCGCGTCGACTTCCTCCGGGCGTTGCGTGCCTACGCTGCACGCCACCGCCGCTTCGGTGGCTGAGAGACTGGCGCCCATGGCAGCCGGCGCGGTCGACGTCCCCCTCGAGTACGTCCGGCTGGGTCTGCGCTTCGACCGCCTGGAGGCCGGGTTCGTCGACGCCTACACCGGTGAGAAGCGGATCCGCGCGGAGGTGGAGAGCGAGCCGGCGCCCACGCCGCAGGGCCTGCGCGACCAGGCGCGGGCGCTGCTGCAGGAGCTCGAGGTCTCCGGGCTGCCCGCCGACCGGGCCGGCTTCGTCCGCGGCCAGCTCACCGGGCTGGAGTGCAGCGCGCGGAAGATGAGCGGCGAGCCGGTGGCCTTCCTCGACGAGGTGCGCAGCTACTTCCAGGTCGACCTCACCCTCGGCGACCCGGCCGACTACGCCGCCGTGCACGCCGAGCTCGACACGCTGCTGCCCGGCGAGGGCACGCTCGCCGAGCGGTACGCCGCGCACCGCCGCCGCGAGGAGTGCCCGCCGCAGCGGCTGGGCGAGGCCGTGCACGCGCTGTCCAGCGCGCTGCGCGACCGGGTCCGCGGCCGCTACGGCCTGCCCGAGGCCGAGACGGTGCGCTACGAGATCGTCACCGACAAGCCGTGGTCGGGCTTCAACTACTACGAGGGCGACTACCGGTCGCGGGTCGCGATCAACGCCGACCTGCCGCACCGGCTCAGCCAGCTGCCGCACCTGGTGGCCCACGAGTCCTACCCCGGCCACCACACCGAGCACTGCCGCAAGGAGCGCGGGCTCGTGGAGCGGGCCGGGCACCTCGAGCACACCGTCTTCCTGGTCAACACCCCCGAGTGCCTGATGGCCGAGGGGCTGGCCGACCTCGGCGTCGACGCCTCGATCGGTGCGGGCTGGGGGCCGTGGGCCGCCGACGTGCTCGGCGACCTCGGGCTGCGCTTCGACGGGCACCTCGCCGAGCGGATCGCCGCGGCCGCCGCCCCGCTGAACCGGGTGCGCCAGGACGCCGCCGTCCTGCTGCACGACCGCGGCGCCGACGCCGACGAGGTGGCCGCCTACATCCGGCGCTGGTCGCTGGTCAGCACCGAGCGTGCCCGCCAGCAGCTGCGCTTCCTCACCCACCCGCTGTGGCGGGCCTACATCACCACCTACGTGGAGGGCTACGACCTGCTGCACCGCTGGCTGGCGGCCCGGCCGGCCGGGCAGGACGTCGCCGACCGCTTCGTCCGCCTGCTCGACGAGCCGCTGACGCCGGCCGTCGTCACCGCCGAGCTGCCGGCCGGCTGAGCCCGTGTCCCGCCGCGATCCGGGGGAGGCCCGCGTCCTGGGGCTGTGGACGGCGGGCTGGCTGTTCGCGCTGCTGTCGGCCGGGATCCTCCGCTTCGGCGACCTCTCGGTGCAGTGGCCGGTGCTGCTGGTGCCCGTGCTCTGGGGGGCGGTGGCGCTGCGGCCGCGGCGCCGGGCCCGGGCCCGCGGGCGGCAGGCGTACGACGAGGCCGACGACGACCTGCGGGGTTGGCCGCCGCGCGACGACGTCCCGCCCCCCGGCCGGCCCGCGCCGACCCGGGAGATGCCGGCGTCCTGGCAGCAGCCGTGGCCGCCGGGCACCCGGGACCGCCGCCGCGGCTGACCCCGACGGGTGGGGCGGCTGGGACCGGTGGTCCCTCCGACGGAGGACACGCCTCCCGCCCGTCATGTGACCGTCACCTCCCCGCTCTAGCGTCCGGGGTGGACGACGGGCCCGTCCCGCCGTCCACGGGAGGCCCGGTTGGTGCTGACGAGTTCGTCGACCTGGGGGCCGGTGCCCGGCCCCTGTGCCGGGGCCCGGCCACCTTCGAGCCGGGGCGCGCCGCGCCCGTCGGGAGAGAATCCGTGACCGCTCGCCGCACGTACGTCCTCGACACCTCCGTCCTGCTGTCGGACCCGGGCGCGCTGCTGCGCTTCGGCGACGCCGACGTCGTGCTCCCGCTCGTGGTGATCGGGGAGCTCGAGGACAAGCGGCACCACCCCGAGCTGGGCTGGTTCGCGCGGCAGGCGCTGCGCTTCCTCGACGACCTGCGGGTGGCCCACGGCCGGCTCGACGCGCCCGTGCCGGTCGGTGAGGAGGGCGGCACCGTGCACGTGGAGCTCAACCACAGCGATGCGGCGGTGCTGCCGGCCGGCTTCCGCAACGACGGCAACGACAGCCGGATCATGGTCGTCGCGCTCAACCTGCGCGCCGAGGGCCGCGACGTCTGCCTGGTCACCAAGGACGTGCCGCTGCGGGTCAAGGCGGCGGCGGTCGGCCTGGCCACCGACGAGTACCGCGCGCTGGACGCCGTCGACGCCGGGTGGACCGGGATGGCCGAGGTGTCGGTGGACGACGCCGAGCTCGGCGCGCTGTACGACTCGGGGGAGGCGCGCGTGCCGGCCGCCGCGGAGCTGCCGGCGCACACCGGGCTGGTGCTGCTGTCCTCGCGCGGGTCGGCGCTGGGCCGGGTGACGCCGGACAAGCAGGTGCGGCTGGTGCGCGGCGACCGAGAGGCGTTCGGCCTGCACGGGCGCTCGGCCGAGCAGCGGATCGCGCTGGACCTGCTGCTCGACCCCGACGTCGGGATCGTCTCGCTCGGCGGGCGGGCGGGGACGGGCAAGTCGGCGCTGGCGCTGTGCGCGGGGCTGGAGTCGGTGATGGAGCGGCGGGCGCACGCGAAGGTCGTCGTCTTCCGGCCGCTGTACGCCGTCGGCGGGCAGGAGCTCGGGTACCTGCCCGGCAGCGAGGGCGAGAAGATGTCGCCCTGGGCGCAGGCCGTCTACGACACCCTCGGTGCACTGGTCTCCAAGGACGTGCTCGAGGAGATCGCCTCGCGGGAGCTGATCGAGGTGCTGCCGCTGACCCACATCCGCGGGCGGTCGCTGCACGACTCGTTCGTGATCGTCGACGAGGCGCAGTCCCTCGAGCGCGGCGTGCTGCTCACCGTGCTGTCGCGGCTGGGCTCGGGCTCGCGGGTGGTGCTCACCCACGACGTCGCCCAGCGGGACAACCTGCGGGTGGGCCGGCACGACGGCGTCGCGGCGGTGGTCGAGCAGCTGAAGGGGCACCCGCTGTTCGCGCACGTGACGCTGACCCGTTCCGAGCGCTCGCCGATCGCCGCCTTGGTCACCGAGATGCTCGAGGACCTGCCCTTCTGACCCGCGCTACCGGTGTTCCTCGTGCTCCGCGGGTGCTGCAGGACCGGCGCAGTACGAGGAACACCGGCAGTGGTCAGGCCCGGCGTCGCCGGCGGGCCTGCAGCGCCCGGCCGCCGAGACCGGCGAGCACCCCCGGCCGGTCGAGGTCGCCCCAGGTCCGGCGGACCGTGCCGTGGTCCTCGGCTCGCATGGCGTCCTCCCTGCGCTTCTCGTCGGAGACCGCGTCGCCCGCGGCCTGGCCCGGGCGCAGCAGCCGTCCGTACTCCACCCGCCCGTCGGACTCCCCGAGCAGCCGCTCGCCCTCCCACACGAAGTCGGTGCGGCCCGGGAACGTCCCGTCCGGGGCGTGGACCGGGTGCTGCAGGTCGCTCGGCGCCAGGCCGAGCCGGTGCAGGAGGACCCGGCTGCGGCTCTCGCCGACACTGCCGCTCCGCCCGTCCGCGAGGGCGACCGCGCGAGCGGCCCGACGCGCCCCGCGGGTGCCCACCACGGCGGCCCGTGCAGGACGGCGGCCGACTCGTGGCTGACGACGGCGTCCCGGCGCAGGCCGGCGGGGGTCGCCCGCACGAGGAGACGGTGGCGGTCGGTGTGCTCGGCAGGCGGCTGGCCGTCGACGTAGGTGCCGCGGCGGACCCGCGTCAGGTCACCCGACCGGCGGGCACGGGCGATCTCGTCGTCGTCCCAGTCGCTCGTGACCAGGTCCCGGCGGAGGGCCAGCGGGGGGAGGGAGGTCGCGTCCACACGGAGACGGTGGCGGGCACGGGAGCCGGTGCGCGGCCCCGACGTCCACCCGTGGACGGTGTTGCTGCCGGTGGACGGCCGGGTTGCCGGTGGTCCTCGCGTCGCGGGTGCTGCAGCACCGGCAGTGGTCGAGGAACACCGGTAACGGGAGGGCGTCAGGGGGTGGGGTCCGCGTCGGCCGGGGACGGGACGGCGGCGCCGCGGTGCACCGGCGGGGTGCGCGGCGGCGTCGCGGCGAACCGCAGCAGCGCCACCGCGCCCCACCCCGCGAGCAGGCACCACGGCAGCCGCGCGGTGACCTCGTCGGCGGTGAAGTCGCCGCGCAGTCCCAGCGCGAGCACCGGCAGGGCCAGCACGAGCCCCGCCACGAGGACGTCCCAGCGCAGCGGGCTCATGCCTCAGCGGTCTCCAGCCGCTCGCACAGCAGCGAGGCCCAGCGGTGCGCGGTCGCCCGCACGCCGTCGAGGAGCGCCACCGGCACCGTCGTCCGGCCGAGGACGGCGGCGGGGTCGGCGGTCAGGTCGGTGTCCTGGACGACGAGGGCGTCCACGCGGGGGAGCGCGTCGAGCCACGGGCCGACGTCCTCCGGCTTGCGGGTCGCCTCGACCACGGCCCACACGGCCACTGGCGAGAACACCGCCATGACCTGCTCGAGCCAGGTGCGGCCGCCGGCGCGCATCGGCGCGTCGACCGCCACGACGGTCGGCGTCGCCGCGGCGGCGGACTCCTGCTTGCGGGTGAGCGCGGTGTCGACCGAGGTGATCCGGCTGCCCTCGGCCGCCAGCGCGGCCAGGTCGCCGCGGGTGGCCCACTGCAGCCGGTCGGCGTCCAGGCGCATCGACACCGACAGCGCGCGGGCGGCGGCCAGCGTCTCGACGCCGGGGCCGACGACGAGCAGGACCTCGCCGGGGCCGGCCGGGGCCGACGGCGCCGCGGGCAGCGCGGCGCCCAGCGCCCGGGTGAGCGCGGCGTAGGTGCCGTGGGCGGCGACCTCGGCGGTGAAGCCCGCGTCGAGCAGCTCCTCGGGCACACCGAGGGCGCGCAGCCGCGCGACGGTGCCGGCCGCCTCGACCATCCGCGTGTCGGCGAGGTCCCGGCCGGAGGGGCCGCGCTCGCGCACCGACGGGACGACGACCCGGCCGCCGGTGCGCGTCTCGACCGGCAGGCGGGTGACCGTCGCGAGCCCGGACGGCGGCCGCGGCGCGGCGACCCGGGCGACGGCCGCCCCGGGCACCGGGGGGCGCCGTCGCGCGGGCGGGACCGGCGGGCGGGACAGCAGCGGCGGCACGGCCAGCGCCTTGCCGGGGGTCGGCGGGGGCAGCAGCGAGAGCGGGGGCAGGACGGCGGTGGAGTCCAGCGCCACCGGCGCCGGGTCGCTGGCGGTCGCCGCGAGGGCCAGCCGCTCGGACCCGACCTGCTCGGCGACCTCCCACTCGTCGGACTCCGCGGAGGCCTCGACCCACGCCGGCTCCTCGGCCACGACCCGCGCGCGGGCGGGGACCGGCGGCCGGCCGCGGTGCACGCCGCCCTCGGTCGAGGCGCTGGCGAGCACCCCGCGCAGGATGTCGGTCAGCGCGTCGTCGGGGGTGTCGTGGGCGAGCGCGGCGCGCAGCACCTCGGCGATCGCCTCCTCGCGGCCGGTGGCCGGGCCGGAGTCCAGTTCGCCGGGCGCCCACGCCGGGACCACCGGCTGCGGTGCCGGCACCTCGATCGGCGCCACGACGACGGCGGGGAGCACGTCGGTGACCGGCTCGTCGTCGACGACGGCCAGCTCGGTGGTCCGGTGCGCGGGAGCCGCGGGGGCGGTCACCTCGGCCGGCGCGTCGTCCTCCTCGGCGTCGCCGAGCAGCTCGGCCAGGAGCGACTCCTCGCCGGCGACCTCGGCCTGCTCGTCGCCCACCGGCTCCTCGGCCGCGGCGGGCGCGACCGGCGCGGGCCGGGCGAGCACGGCGGGGCGGACGGCGGGGGCCGGGTCGGCCCACATGTCCGCCCACATGTCGACCTCGGGCGTCGCGGCCGTCGCCGGCTCGGTGACCGGCGCGGGGGCCGGCGCGGGGACCTCGACCACGGGGGCGGGCTCGACGACGGGGGCGACGGCCGGCGCGGGGACCTCGGTGACCGGCACGGGCGCGGGCACCGGCTCGGGCGCGGGGGCCGCAGCCGGGGCCGGGGCCGGAGCGGCGGCGGTCACCGCGGCCAGCGCGGCGGCGAACGGCACGGCGGGCGCGGCGGGCGCGGCGGCGGGCGGCCGCACGACCGAGCGGGCGGCGGGCTCCTCCTGCACCGGCTCGGGCGCCGTCCGCAGCGCGGTGGCGACGGCGTCGTCCACGGCCTCGCGGACCTCCCGGTCGCCGGCGACGACCTGCGCCAGGGCGGCGGTGAACAGCGACGGGCCGGCGGCCTCGGCCGGCGGGGTCGCCGGCGGCCGCGCCGCGGGGCGGTTCGGGCGGCGGGCGGCGGACGTGGCCGGGCGACCCGCGCCCGCCGGCCGGCCGGCCGGCGCGAGGGCGTCCGCGACGCCGTCGCCCCGGTCGGCGGTCCCGCGCCCCGAGCGAGAGGCCGCACCGGAGTGCGCGGCGGCACCCGTGTGGGCGGCGGGACGGGCGGCGGTCGCCGTCCGCCGTCCGGCGGCGGGGAACGCGGCGCGCGAGTACAGGTCGACCTCGGGCCGGTCACCGCCGCCGAGCAGGCCGGCGAGCTCGTCGACCGGGTCGGGCAGCTCGGCGACCTGGCGCGCCGGCCGGGCGGCCGGCCGCGTGGTGGCGGGACGGCGGGCGCCGGACAGCGGCCGGATGTCGGAGTCGGCCAGCACCCCGGCGTCGCGGCTCAGCGCGGCCTCGATGCGGCGGGCGGACTCCGACTTCGGCGCGGGGGTGCGCCGGGCCGGCTCGACCTCCTCGACCTCGGCGACGAACCGCTCGGTGGCGAAGAAGCCCAGGACCCCGCCCGAGCGGATCCGGCGCACGCCGGTGATCCGCACCGAGTGCCCGTAGCGCTCGCGCGCGGCGGCGACGGCGGCCTCGGGCGTGGGCGCCTCAACGGATGGCAACGGCACCGCTCACCACTCCCAGTGACTCGATCTGGGCCGTGCGGGAGACCTCCGAGTAGGAGATCACCGGCAGGCGGGGAAGGACCTGACGGACCAGGCGGGACAGGGCCGCCCGGACCTGGGGGGAACACACGAGGACCGGCGAGAAGCCGTGGCTCTCGGCCTCCTCCAGCAACCCGGAGCAGCCGGTGACCAGCGCGTCGACCGAGCCGGCGTCGAGGGCCAGCACCTGGCCGCCGTCGCTGGTGCGGACCGCCTCGAGGAGCCGCTGCTCGAACGCGGGCTCGAGGGTGAGCACGTGCAGCCGCTCGTCGGGGGTGACGTAGGGGTGGCTGATCGCCGAGCCGAGCGACGCGCGCACGGCCTCGACCAGCCCGTCGACGTCGGTGGACACCTTCGCGCGGACCGACAGCGCCTCGAAGATGCGCACCAGGTCGCGGATGGAGACGTTCTCCGCCAGCAGCGCGTGCAGCACCCGCTGCACCTCGCCCAGGGTGAGCAGCGCGGGGGTGAGCTCCTCGACCACCACCGGGTGCGAGCGGCGGACCATCTCCACCAGCAGCCGGACGTCCTCGCGGCCGAGCAGCTCGGCGGCGTTCTGCCGCACGACCTCGGCCAGGTGGGTGGTGATGACCGAGGAGCGGTCGACGACGGTGGCGCCGGCCATCTCCGCCTGCCGCTGCAGCTCGACCGGCACCCACTTGGCGGGCAGGCCGAACACCGGCTCGCGGGTCGGGCGGCCGGGCAGGCCGTCGAGCGAGTCGCCGATGGCCAGCACGGTCCCGGCGGGCGAGGAGCCCTTGGCGGCGGGGACGCCGTTGAGCCAGATGACGTACTGCGAGGCCGGCAGGTCGAGGTTGTCGCGCGTGCGGACCAGCGGGATCACCAGGCCGGTCTCCATGGCGACCTTCCGGCGCAGCGCCTTGACCCGGTCGAGCAGGTCGCCGCCGCGGGAGCTGTCGACGAGGTCGACCAGGTCGAAGGCCACCTCGAGCTCGAGCGGGTCGACCCGCATCTTCTCGGCGATCGCCTCGGGGGAGTCCGGCGCCGGCTCGTCGGCGGCCGCGGGGGTGGTGTCGGCGTCGTCGTCGTCCGGGAGGGTCTCCTGCATCCGCGAGGCCATGACGAGGAAGGCTGCGCCGATCAGGAGGAACGGCAGCTTGGGCAGGCCGGGGATCAGGCACAGGGCGAGCGCGGCGCCGCCGGCGATGCGCACCGGCTGCCGGAAGCGGCCGAGCTGGGCGAGCAGGTCGCTGCCCATGTCACCCTCGCTGGCCGAGCGGGTGACGATGATGCCGGTCGCGGTCGACAGCAGCAGCGCGGGGATCTGGGAGACCAGGCCGTCGCCGACGGTCAGCAGCGAGTAGGCCGAGACGGCCTCGCCGGGCGCCATGCCGCGCTGCACGATGCCGACGGCGAAGCCGCCGATCAGGTTGATCAGCGTGATGATGATGGCGGCGATGGCGTCGCCCTTGACGAACTTCGAGGCACCGTCCATGGAGCCGTAGAAGTCGGCCTCGGCGGTGACCTCCGTGCGCCGCTTGCGCGCCTGCTTCTCGTTGATCAGCCCGGCGTTGAGGTCGGCGTCGATCGCCATCTGCTTGCCGGGCATGGCGTCGAGGGTGAAGCGGGCGCCGACCTCGGCCACGCGCCCGGCACCGTTGGTGATGACGACGAACTGGATGATCGTGAGGATCACGAAGATCACCAGACCGACGACCAGCGAGCCGCCGATCACGAAGTGCCCGAACGCCTCGATGACCTTGCCGGCGTAGCCGTCGCTGAGCACCAGCCGTGTCGAGGAGACGTTGAGCGCCAGCCGGAACAGCGTCGAGATGAGGATCAGCGACGGGAAGACGGCGAAGTCCAGCGGCCGCTTGATCTGCATCGCCACCAGCAGGATCAGCAGCGACGCGGTGATGTTGAGTCCCAGCAGCAGGTCGAGCACCGCGGCGGGCAGCGGCACGACCAGCATCAGGACGATGGCGACCACGCCGATCGGCACGGCGGCCTTCGTCATCCCTCGCACGGGTCCTGCATCGGCAGGTCCAGTCGAGTGCGGCACCGCTCCGGTCGCAGCGCGGCCCACCCGCCACACGCGCCCCAGGAGTGCACGCACGGCAGGCGGTCCACCCGTCCCCCGGACGCGCGGATCGCCTGCTGTGCGGAGGAGGTCAGGACGCGACCGGCGCCCTCCTGCGGCCGGCCCGCGGCAGGCCGGTGACGTCGGGGGCCTCGAAGCCCGGCCGGTGGAAGCCGCCGCGCACGCCGCGGCGGCCCAGCTGCATGACGAACGCCAGCACCCGCGCCACCGCGGTGAACAGCTGCGGCGGCACCTCCTGGCCGATCTCGCAGGAGGCGTGCAGCGCCCGGGCCAGCGGCACGTCCTGCACCAGCGGCACGCGCGCCTCGGCGGCCCTCTCGCGCAGCTTGGCGGCCAGCTCGTCGGCGCCCTTGGCCACCACCCGCGGGGCGCCGCGCTCGGGCTCGTAGCGCAGCGCGACCGCGACGTGCGTGGGGTTGACCAGCAGGACGTCGGCGGTGGCGACGTCGGCCATCATCCGGTTGCGCGACATGGCCATCTGCGTGGCCCGCCGCTGGGCCTTGACGTGCGGGTCGCCCTCGGACTGCTTGTGCTCCTGCTGGATCTCGTACTTGCTCATCTTGAGCTTCTTCATGATCTGCATCCGCACGATGACGTAGTCGGCGACCGCGATGACCAGGCCGGTGACGGCCACGACGCGGAACATGAGCACCGCGGAGTCGGCGAAGGTCGACACCACCGTCGACAGCGGCAGCGCGCCGGAGGCCGACACCAGCGTCTGCGCGCGGCTGCTGGTGACGGCGACGACGGTGCCCAGCGCCGCGGTCTTGAGGACCGCCTTGACCGCCTCCCACAGACCGTGGGTGCCGAACATCCGCTTCATCCCGGGGAACGGGTTGAGCTTCTTCAGCGTCGGCTTCATCGGCTTGGCCGACGCGGTGACCCCGCCCTGCGCCGCCGAGGCCAGCGCGCCGACCAGCATCAGGCCGATCGCCGTCGGCAGCAGGGTGGACAGGAACGCGTCGAGCGCCACGCCCAGCAGCCGGGTGACCGCCTCGGTCTCGGGGTGCTGGGCCACCGTGCCCACCTGCACGAACAGCCGGCCGACGGCGTCGAAGGCGTTGCCCACGAGCATCGGCAGCAGCGCGCTGGCCACCGCCACCCCGGCCCAGGTGCCCAGCTCCTGGGTCCGCGGGATCTGCCCCTCCTTGCGCGCCTCCTTGAGGCGCTTCGGAGTGGGCTTCTCGGTCTTCTCACCGCCCGGTCCGTCCTTGGCCACGGCTCACCTCCTCCCGTGGGACGTCGTCGTCTGCGCGGCCAGGGCTCAGCCGCTCCGGAGGGCGACCACCGCGCGGGTGGCCTGCTCGAGCAGCGCGTCGAGCGCCGGCGGCAGCAGCGGGAAGGTGAGCCCCAGCAGGGTCAGCGTCAGCATGATCTTCACCGGGAAGCCGATGGCGAAGATGTTGAGCGCGGGCGCGGCGCGGGAGAGCAGCGCCAGGGCGACGTCGGCCAGCAGCAGCACCGCGACCATGGGCCCGGCGATCTGCAGCGCGGCGAGGAACATCGCCGTGAACGCGGTGAGCACCACCTCGGCGACCGCCCCGGCCGGGTAGCCGCCCGACACCGGCAGCCCCTCGTAGGAGGTGGCGAAGCCGCGCACGATGAGCAGGTGGCCGTTGCTGGTGAACAGCAGCGTGGTGGCCAGCAGCGAGTGCAGCTTGCCGACGACGGAGTTCATCGTCATCGCCAGCGGGTCGTAGGCCGGCTGCAGGGTGAAGCCGCCGGTGACGTCGAGCAGCTCGCCGGCGAACTGGACGGCGGTGAAGAACAGCTGCACGACGAAGCCCAGCGCCGCGCCGATGGCCACCTCTGTCACCGCGGTGACCACGAGGAAGCCGGTGGTCGGCTCGGGCAGCCCGGGCGCCACCCGGTGCACCAGCGCGACGGCCAGGGCCAGCGCCAGCGCGCCCTTGACCGGGGCCGGCACGGCACGGGTGTTGAACGGTGGGGCGAGCAGGACGAAGCCCGCCGCCCGGGCGGTGGCCAGCAGCAGCGCCGCGAGGGTGACCGCCGGGACCTCGAGGTCCATGCCGGTCAGGTCCGCCCGAGCAGCCGCGGCAGCGAGTCGAACAGGGCCTCGGTGAAGCTCACCAGCTCGGCGAGCACCCAGTTGCCCGTGACCAGCAGCGCCACGGCGACGGCGATCATCTTCGGCACGAACGACAGCGTCGGTTCCTGGATCTGCGTCGCCGCCTGGAACAGCGAGATCAGGAAGCCGACCAGCAGCGCCGTCAGCAGGACCGGGGCGGCGACCTTGGCGGCCACCGTCATGGTCCGCACGGCGATCTCGGTGACGTCGGCGTCACTCACGTGTAGCTCCCGACGAGCGCCGTGGTGATCAGCGCCCACCCGTCGACGACGACGAACAGCAGCAGCTTGAACGGCAGCGACACGATCGACGGCGGCACCATCATCATGCCCATCGCCATGAGCGCGGCGCTGACCAGCATGTCGAGCACCAGGAACGGGATGAACACGACCAGCCCGATGATGAAGGCGCTCTTGAGCTCGGAGAGCACGAACGCGGGCACCAGCGTCGTCATGCTGACCGCCGCCCGGTCCGCGGGCTGCTCCTCGCCCGACAGCCCGACCATGAGCTCGAGCTCGTCGTCGCGGGTGTTGTCGAGCAGGAACTCCTTGAGCGGCACGACCCCGGCGTCGTAGGCCTGCGTGACGGTGATCGCGCCGTCCATGTAGGGCGTGACGGCGACCTCGTTGACGTCGCTGAACACCGGGCCCATCACGAACAGCGTCAGGAACAGCGCGATGCCGGTGAGCACCGAGTTGGGCGGGGAGGACTGCAGGCCCAGCGCGTTGCGGGTCAGCGACAGCACCACGGCGATCTTGGTGAACGAGGTGCACAGCAGCAGCACCGACGGCGCCACCGACAGCACGGTGACCGCGAGGATCAGCGTGATCGAGGTGCTCGGGCTGCCGTTGCCGACGGAGATGTCCACACCGCCGTCGACGGCGGGCACGGCCGGCGGGACCGGGGCGGTCGGCGCCGTCGGGGCGGCGGCCGCGGAGCCGGCGGCCAGCACGCCGGCCAGGCCGCAGCCCAGCAGCGCGAGCAGGACGACGCCGGCCCGGCGGAGGCGCCCGGGAGCGGGGGAGGCGCCCATCAGCGGCGGACCGTCCGGTCGCGCAGCTGCGTGACGAAGGACGCCCAGCCGCCGCGGTCGAGGACCGACCCCGCCAGCGCGCCGCCCACCCGGCCGCCGGAGGTCCGGGGTGCGGACAGCGGCCCGCCGTCCTCGCCGTCGTCGCCGCTGCGCGGGGCGGGGACGCGCGCCGCGAGGGTGGCCTCCACGGCCTCCACGGCCTCGCCGTCGAGCTCGGCCAGCAGGGTGACCTGCTCCTCGGTCGCGCCGACGACGAGCACGCGGTCGGCGATGCGCACCACGTTGACCGTGCTGCTGCGGCCCAGCCGCTGGCGGGCGACGACGTCGACCAGCCCGGCGGAGGAGCCGAGGCCGCGCTTCTGCGCGACGCGGGCGGCGAACCACAGCACGCCGCCGACGAAGGCCAGCGAGAGCACCAGCCGGATGATCATCCAGGTCACGGCGCGGCCTCCCCGAGCTCGGTGGCGGCGTCGGTGACGATCTCGCTGATCCGCAGGCCGAAGTCCTCGTCGACGACGACGACCTCGCCGCGGGCGATGAGCGTGCCGTTGACCAGCAGGTCGGCCGGCGCGCTGGCGGCGCGGTCGAGCTCGACGACCTCGCCGGGGTGCAGCGAGAGCAGCTCGCCGACGGTCATCCGGGTGCGGCCGATCTCGACGGTGACCTCCATGGCCACGTGCCGCAGCAGGTCCAGGCTGCCGCGCGAGGTGCGCGGCGCGGCGTTCGGCAGCGTGACCTGCAGGGCGAGGGTGGCCTGGTGGTCGTCCCCCGCCAGCAGCGGGACCGCGACGAACATGCCCTTGTCCCGCAGCCCGTCGAGGGCGGTGACCGGGTCCTCGGTGCGCTCGGCGTCCACGCGGACCCGCCCGAGGGTGGCCGCGGCCGCCTCCAGCGCCGGGCGCAGCGCGGTGGCGACGTCCATCGGACCGACGGGGGAGTTGTCGAGGGCCTCGACGACGTCGGCGGAGAGCACCAGGACGACGTCGCCGGAGACCTCCCCGGAGAGCCGGGCGCCGACCGCGGCGGCCGCGGCCGGCGGGAGCGGCACGGCGTCGGGGTCGGTCACGGCGGCCCCGGGCGCCAGCTCGCTGCTGGCCGGCACGAGGGCGGCCGCCGCGCGGGCGGCGGCGACCACGACGGCGGTGATCGTCTCCGAGGCCTGGGTGTGGTCGAGGGTGGCGGTCATGCGGGGTCCTTCACGGCCGACGGGGTGGGGACGATGGCGGCGGCCAGCCGACGCCGGTGGTTGCTGGCGATCGCGTGGGCGAACGTGACGTCGTTGGTGGTGACCTCCAGCGGCGCGTCGCGCGGGTGGCGCAGCAGCAGCACGTCGCCGACGGTCAGCGACAGCAGGTCCTCGGAGGAGACCTCCAGGGGCGTGAAGCGCACGCTCACGTCGACCGGGACGAGCTCGAGGCGCTCGCTCAGGGCCTCGGCGGCGCGCTGGCGCTCCCGCTGCGCCGACTCCGACAGCTGCGGGGAGGCGGCGTCGGACAGCGCGGGCGCGAAGGAGGAGAACGGCAGCACCAGCGAGGCGGCGCCCTCCCGCGTGCCGAGCGACAGCGTGAAGCGGGCGACCATCACCGTGTCCGAGCCGGCGGCGGCCTGGGCGAGGGCCGGGTCGTACTCGATGCCGTCGGAGACCGGCCGCACGTCGGCGACGTGGGTGAAGGCGGCGGCGAACTCCTGCAGCAGCCGGGTGAGCAGCTGGCCGGTGATGGTGGTCTCCATCGTCGTCAGCGGCCGCTCGGGTTGCTGCGCGGCGCCGGAGCCGCCGAGCATGTGGTCGACGGTGGCCATCGCGAGGTCGAGCGGGTAGGCCAGCAGGCCCTTGCCGGCCAGCGGCTCGATGGTGAACGTCGACAGGAAGAAGGGCTTGGGCAGCGTCGCGACGTAGTCGTCGTAGGAGTGCTGCTCGATGCCCAGCAGCTCCAGGCGCGCGCCGGTGCGCAGCATCGTCGTCAGGACCGTCGTCGCCTGGCGGGCGAAGGCCTCCTGCGCGATCTGCAGCACCCGCACGTGCTCCCGGGAGAGCTTGGTCGGGCGGCGGAAGTCGTAGGTGCGGGGGGCACCTCGCCGGCTGCGGCCGCCCACGGCCGGCGACTGCGGACCGGGCCCGCTGGGGGCGGTCGGCATCTCGGGGCGGGTCACGGGTCCCTCATCGGCGGGGCCGGAACGCGAACTGACCGGCGGCGCGGTGCGCCGCCGGTCAGCCGGGGAGGGTGTGACGCCTGGTGCGCCGGGAGGTCGCTGGGGTGTGACGGGTGGGGCCAGGGCCCACCGGGTGGTCCGGTGGGAGGCCCCGCGGCGTCACGCGGCCTTACTGGGTCACGTACTCGGTGAGGTAGACGTGCATGACCATCGGGACGCCCTCCTCGGTGTAGGCCTCGACGATCTGCTGCTCCAGCGACTCCTTGAGCGCCTCGCGGGCGCCGGTGACGTCGGCCGGCTGGGCCTGCGAGTAGGTGGCGATGAGGATGTCGAGGGCCTTGGAGCCGTCGACGCCGCCGCTGCCGTGCCCGCCGGCGGCGGCGTCCGCGGTGTACTCCAGGGTGATGCCGATCTTGAGGTAGCCGCCGCCGGCGAGGTTGACCGCGACGGGCTCCAGCGCGGTGTACCCGCCGTGCTCGGGCACCACGGCCTCGGCCTCCTCGCTGCCGGCGAAGAGGAGGAAGTAGGCGGCGGCACCGGCCACGACCAGGAGCGCGGCCACGACGACGAGCAGCTTCTTCTTGCCGCCGCCCTTGGCCTCCTCGCCGTCCTCGGCGTCCTTGGCGGCCTTCTTGTCCTTGGTCCTGGTGCTCACGGGGTGCCTTCCTGTGCGGGTGCGTCGAGGCCGGGCAGCAGCTGGCGGGCCTCGGCGGAGGCGTCGGACACCACGACGATGTCGACGCGGCGGTTGACGGTGATGGCGCTGGGGTCGCTCTCCGGCACCAGGGGGCGGGTGTCGGAGTAGCCCGTGCCGGACAGCCGGTCCTGCGGCACGCCGCCGGCGGCGAGGTACCGGACGACGGTGGTGGCCCGGTAGGCCGAGAGCTCCCAGTTCGACGGCCACTGCCCGCCGGGGGTGACCGGCAGGTGGTTGGCGTGGCCCTCGACCCCGATCTGGTTGGGCAGGGCGGCCAGCGTCGGGGCGACGGCGTCGAGGACGTCGCGGCCCTGGGGCTGCAGGTCGGCCTCCTCGGGGGCGAAGAGCACCGGGTCGGACACGATGTGCACGACCAGGCCGCGCTCGTCGATCTCGTAGCGCGCCTTGCCGGCGTGACCGGCCGCGGCGAGCGCGGCGTCGATCGCGTCCCGCGCGGCGGCGAGGTCGTCGTACTCGGCCTGCGCCTCGGCGGCCACGCGGCCGGCCTCCTCGGCGGCGGCCTGGGCGGCCGCGGCGTCGACCGACTCCTGCTCGGCGGGAGCCGGCGGGATCTGCACGTCGACGGCGGCGTCGAGGGCGTCGAGCACCGAGGCGTCCGGGTTGCTCGCCGACCCCTGCACCGCGCTGACCGGGGCGCCGAAGGCCTCGGACAGGCCGCTGGCCAGGGCGGCGAACTTCGCCTTGTCCACCTGGCTCATGGCGAAGAGCACCACGAACAGCACCAGGAGCAGCGTCATCATGTCCGCGTAGGACACCAGCCACCGCTCGTGGTTCTCGTGCTCCTCGTGCTCGGGGTGCTTCTTGCCCCGGCGGCCGCCGTGGCCGCCGCCGGAGCTCATGCCGCCTCCTTGGCGACCTCACTGGGCGGGATCAGCGAGTTGAGCTTGAGCCGCACCGCGCGGGGGCTGGTGCCGGCCTGGATCTCGGAGATGCCCTCGACGAGCAGCTCCATCTGCGCGGCCTGCAGCTCGCTGACCCGCAGGATCTTCGCGCCCATCGGCAGGAACCAGAAGTTGGCCGCCATGACGCCCCACAGCGTGGCGACGAACGCGGCGGCGATCATCGGCCCGAGCGCCTCGGGGTTGCTGAGGTTCCCCATGACGTTCATCAGGCCGACGATGCAGCCGACGATGCCGATGGTCGGCGCGTAGCCGCCCATCGTGTTCATGAACTTGGCGGCGACCTTGTCCTCGGCCTTCTTGGCGGCGATCTCGCTCTCCAGGACGGCGCGCAGCTCCTCGGGGTCGGTGCCGTCGATGCCCATCTGCAGGCCGCGCTTGAGGAACGGGTCCTCGATCGCCTTGACCTGCGCCTCGAGCGCGAGCAGGCCCTCCTTGCGGGCCTTCTCGGCGAGGGTCACCAGCGTCTGGATCTGCTCGGTCGCCGGCGGCACCTTCGCCGGCATGACGGCCAGCTTGAACCAGCCGCCCATCTTCGACAGGTCGCTCATCGTCTGGCCCGACATCGCCGCGCCGAAGGTGGCGACGATGACCAGGATGATGGCCGGCAGGAAGATCAGCGACGACGGGTCGGCGCCCTCCATGACCATGAAGGCCAGCAGGGCGACGAGCGAGATGACGAACCCGATGAGGGTCGAGGGGTCCACGGGTCAGCGCTCCTCGCGGGCCGGGAACGGCACGACCGACGCGCGCGGGGCGTCGTCGCCGGGCGTGCTGGGCGTGCGGTAGGTGCCGCGGTCCATCGCGTAGGCGGTGGCGAGGATGCTCGCGCGGTACTCGCGGATCTCGTCGAGGACGTCGTCGACCGCCTCGGACACGATGTACTTGTGGCCGTCGACCAGGAACAGGACGGTGTCGGGGTGGCCCTCGACCCGCTCGATGAGGTCGGGGTTGAGCGCGAAGTGCTCCCCGTTCAGGCGCGTCACTCGGATCACGGCGGGTCCTTGCTCGATCGGGGGTGGGGAGGCGACCGCGGCGTCGCCGGTCGCAGAGACCATCGGCCCTGCGTGCGGGCTGCTTGAGCCGAACACCGGCCGCCGCATCCCCCTCCCGGGTGAGCCGGCACCGCGTCCCCGCACGTCACAGCAGCACCGGCGGGCGGCGGGGTCCGCGGGCCGGTTCCGCGCTCCCCGGGCGCGATCGCACCCGCGGGACGCGGAACCGGCCCGCACAGCCGCGCCCCACGACGCGACGCGGCCCGGCACCCGAGATCGGGTGCCGGGCCGCGACGTGGGTCCTCAGCGCTTCAGGTTGACCAGGTCCTGCAGGATCTCGTCGGAGCTGGTGATCACGCGGCTGTTCGCCTGGAAGCCGCGCTGGGCGACGATCAGGCCGGTGAACTCCTCGGCGAGGTCGACGTTGGACATCTCCAGCGCCCCGGCGGTCAGCGAGCCGCGGCCACCGCTGCCGGCCTCGCCGATGACGGCCTGGCCGGAGTTGTCGCCCACCCGGTAGCTGGTGTTGCCGGCCTTGGACAGGCCGCTGGGGTTGGCGAAGGTGGCCAGCGCCAGCTTGCCGATCGGCTCGCGGATGCTGTTGGAGTAGACGCCGACGATCGTGCCGTCGTTGGACAGCGAGATCGACTGCAGCGTGCCCATGGCGTTGCCGTCGACGTCGTCGGGGGTCAGCGCGGTCTTGCCGCCGAACTGGCGCAGCGTCGAGATGTCGATGTCGGGCGACGCGGCCAGGCCGGTGGCGGGGTCGCGCCAGCTGGGCGCCATGGCCGCCGACGGGGCGAACGAGAACGTGCCGATCGAGGGCACGCCGGTGGCCGGGTCGAAGGTGACCGAGGCCGTCGACGGCGTCGTCGCCAGGGGAGCGCCGTTCTCGTCGCTGACCGCCAGCGACCACTCGTTGGGCGTGGCGGTCTTGGTGAACGCCAGGGTGATCTGGTGCGCGCCGCCCAGCGAGTCGTACATCGTCATCTGGGACTGCGCCTGGGTGCCGGCGGTGGCGTCCTTGGACAGGTTGCCGGTCAGCGTGCCGCGGGTGCTGGGCTCCGGCGCCATGACCTGGCCGAACGGGATGGTCAGCGGGCCGATCGGGCCGTTGGAGGAGACCGCGCCGTCCTGCGCCATCCAGCCCATCAGCTGGGCGCCGTCGGGGGTGACCAGGTTGCCGACCCCGTCGTAGTCGAAGGACCCGGCGCGGGTGAACAGCGTCTCGTTGCCCTGGCTGGTCACGAAGAAGCCGTCGCCGCTGATCATGAAGTCGGTCGAGCGGCCGGTGTTCTGGGTGGAGCCCTGGCCGAAGTTGGTCGTGATGCCGGCGACCTTGACGCCGAGGCCGACCTGCGCGGGGTTGGTGCCGCCGGACTGCGCGGTCGGCGACGAGCCGTTGCGGATGACCTGGGACAGGGTGTCCTCGAAGACGGTCTGGGACGACTTGAAGCCCACCGTGTTGACGTTGGCGATGTTGTTGCCGGTGACGTCGAGCTTGGTCTGGTGGGCGCGCAGGCCGGAGATGGCCGAGAACATCGAGCGGAGCACGGGGAGGTCCTCTCAGGAGGGGAGAGCGGGGTCGGGAGGGCCCTGCGGGAGGGCCCGGGTTCAGGACGGGAGGGAGATCTCGGTCAACCGGCCGAGGGGCACCTCGGCGCCGCCGATCACCGCGCTCGGCTCGTCGCCGGCGAACCGGACGGAGGAGACCGTGCCGGTCCGCGTCGTCCCGTCCTCGGCGGTCCAGCTCACGCTGTGGCCGACGAGCGCCCCGGCGGACAGGGAGCGCTGCAGGGCGAGCAGCGAGGCGTTCTGCGAGGCGATCTCCTCGAGCTTCTCGACCTGGGTGAAGGTCGCCGTCTGCGACATGAACTCGGTCGTGCTCGTGGGGTTGCCGGGGTCCTGGTAGCGCATCTGGGCGACCAGCAGCTGCAGGAACGTGTCCTTGCCCATCTGGTCGGTGCGCTGCAGCGAGGTCGTGGCGGTGGGCGTCACGGCCGGGCTGGTGCCCACCCCG
Source organism: Geodermatophilus dictyosporus (assembly GCF_900115505.1). GTDB lineage: Bacteria > Actinomycetota > Actinomycetes > Mycobacteriales > Geodermatophilaceae > Geodermatophilus > Geodermatophilus dictyosporus. The sequence continues at coordinate 662,059 of NZ_FOWQ01000003.1, forward strand.
GTCACGGGCGTGGTCATCGTCGGCTCCTCTCAGGCCCGGACGTCGAGACCGCTCGACGCGGGGTGGGGTGTGGCGGCAGCCGGGCGGCTCCCGTCGGGGTCGGTGCCGCGCAGCCACGGGCGGCCGCGGTCGTCGGACGGGCCGCGGCCGTGGCCGCGGTCCTGTGCCTGCTGCTGGGCCTGCTGCCAGCCGGCCTGGGCCTGGGACGACGAGCCGGCCGGGTCGCGGTCGACCTGCAGCTTCGAGCAGGTCAGGCCCGAGCTCTCCAGGTCGCGGCGCAGGTCGGGCAGCGCGTCGAGCAGCGCCGCGCGGCCGTGCTCGGAGGCGCCGCGCAGCGACAGGTCGACGGTGCCCGCGGTCACCGTCACCCGGACCTCGACCTCCCCGAGGGTCTCGGGGGTGAGCACCAGCGTCAGGGTGTGCGACCCGTCGGGGCCCGAGGCGAGCGTGGCCACCACGGGGGCGACCTGGGCGGCGACCGGCTGCGGCGGAGCCGGGGGCGCAGCCGGGGCCGCGGGTGTCGCGGCGGCCGGCGCGGGCGCCGGTGCGGGAGCGGCGGCGGGGGACGTCGCGGCGGGAGGCGTGGCGGTGGGTGCGGCCTCGCCCGGGCGGTCCTGCGGTCGGCCGCCGGTGCCGGCCTGCCCGCCGTCGGCCGCCGGCGCGGCCGGGACCGCGACACCGGGCAGCGCGCCGAGCGGGGACGGCACGTCGGCGGGCGCGGCGTCCTGCTCGCTGGCCGGCGCGGGCGGTGCGGGCGCAGGGACGGCCGGGACGACGACGAGGCCCTCGGGCAGCGCGGGGGCCGCGGGCGGGACCGGGGCCGGGACCGGGGCGCCGCGCACGGGGGCGCCGGGTGCGGCCGCGGCGGGCGGCGCCGCGGCCGGGGCGCCGGGATCGGCCGGGGCGCCGGCGCGGGGCTGCAGCCCGATGGCGACGCCGGGCACCGCGACCGGGCCGGCGGCGACGGCACCGTGGGCCGCGTCGGCGCCGGGTGCGCCCACGGCGGACGCCGGCGTGCCGGGGACCGCGGTCCCGGAACCCCCGGCCGCCGCGCCCGCGGGGACGGTGGTGCCCAGCGCCAGTGCCAGCGCCCAGCCGGGCGGCAGCGCCCCGGGCACGGGGGGCGCGGCTTCCTCCTCACCCGCCGGCGCCGTGCCGTCCTCGTCCGGCCCGGCGTCCTCGGCCTGGTCGGTTCGGTCGGCCCGGTCGGGCCGGTCGGCCCGCTCCTCGCGGCCCCGCGCGCGGCCGGGGCGGGCGTCGACGGACGTGCGGTCGGCGACCGCGCTGTCGAGTGCGGAGGTGAAGCCGGCCGACGGTCCGCCGTCGGCGGCCGGTGCCGGCGCCGGGACGGCGGCCGGCAGGGCGGCCGAGAGGGCGGGTGCGGTCATCGGGTCTCCTCGCTGGTGCCCGCCGGCGGCGGGCCCGACGGTGCGGTGCGGGTGCGGTGGTCCGCGGGGCCGGTCACGACCAGGCCGCCGCGGCGCCGGTGACCCGGCGGACGTAGGACCGGGTCTCCTCGTAGGGCGGGATGCCGCCGTAGCGGGCGACCGTGCCCGGGCCGGCGTTGTAGGCGGCCAGCGCCAGGTCGGTGGAGCCGAAGCGGTCGGTGAGCTGGCGCAGGTAGCGGGCCGCGCCGTCGACCGACGACGCCGGGTCGGACGGGTCGACGCCCAGGCCGCGGGCCGTGGCCGGCATGAACTGCATGAGCCCGGTGGCCCCGGCCGGCGAGACCGCCGAGGAGTCGAAGCCGGACTCGACCTTCGCCACCGCGGCCAGCAGCGCCGGGTCGACGCCGTGCCGGGCGCCGGCGGAGGTGAACAGGTCGGCGTAGGGGACACCGGCCAGGCCCGCGCCCGACGACGACGGAGCCGCCACCGCGGCGGCGGACGCGGGCAGCACCCGGCGGATGAGCGTGGGGGTGCCGACGTCCTGCACCTTGACCGTCTCGCCCTCCTGCGGGGCGGCGATCATCTTCCCGTCGCCGACGTAGATGCCGACGTGGTCGATGCCGGGGCGCGACGGGGAGTTGTCGAAGAACACCAGGTCGCCGGGGCGTGCCTCGGCCAGGCTCGCGACCGGGGTGCCGGCGGTGGCCTGCTGGCTGCTGGTGCGGGGCAGGTCGATGCCGAGGTTGCCGTAGACCAGCTGCACCAGGCCGGAGCAGTCCAGGCCGACCGAGGGGTCGGTGCCGCCCCACGCGTAGGGCACGCCGAGGTACTTCGACGCCTCGGCCACCACCCGCGCCTCGGGCCCGCTGCCGGCCGCCGACGCGGGGGCGGCCGCGGTCGCGGCGGACGTCCCGGTGAGCCCGGCCGCCGCGGCGGCGCTCGACCACGCGGCCGACGTCGACGTCGACGTCGACGTCGCCGACGCGAAGGTGAGGATCCGGTTCTGGATCTCGGCGATGCGGCTGTGCACCGCGGTCAGCCCGTCCACGGCTCCTCCTCTCCGTTCTCGCCCGACCGGACGGCGTGCCGGCGGGTGACCAGGTCGTCGACCGCGCGCTCCTCGGCGGAGAGCTCGGCGGCGCGGAGCGCGAGGAGGTGCCGCTCGCGCAGCTTCTCCAGCGCCCGCGTCTCCTGGGCCGCGGCGGTCCACCGGGCCCGGAGGAGCCCGGCCTGCTCGGCCGAGGCCTGCGCCGTCGCCCGTGCAGCTCTCACATCGGCAGCCGCGGCGGCCGACGAGACCATCGCGGCGAGGAAGACGTGCGCGGGTGCCGAGGGGGGCGGCACCCGGGCGGCCAGCGCGGCGGCCTGCTCGTCGGCGCGCCGCCCGGCCTCCCGCGCGGCGGCGTCCGCCTCGGCCGCGGCCCGCTCGGCGGCCTGCTCGGCGGCGCGGCGGACCTTCAGCACCGGCTCGAGGCGGAAGCCGGCCCGCCGGCCCACGTCAGCCCGCCGTCACGAGCCGGTGCAGCATCGACCAGGCGTCGTCGGGTGAGGTGCTGTCCTCCAGCGCCTGGCGCAGGAAGGCGTCGATGGCGGGGGAGAGCACCCGGGCGCGGTCCACCAGCGGGTCGCTGCCGGGCTGGTAGGCGCCGATCTCCACGAGCTCCCTGACGTCGCGCAGCGCGCCCATGAGCCGGCGCATCTCCCGGGAGTCGGCCATCCGCGCCGGGCTGGTCACCGCGCCCGCGACCCGGGAGATCGACTCCAGGACGTCGACGGCGGGGAAGTGCCCCGCGGTGGCCAGCCTGCGGGTGAGCACCACGTGCCCGTCGAGGATGGAGCGGGCGGTGTCGGCGATCGGCTCGTTGTGGTCGTCGCCCTCGACGAGCACGGTGTAGAGCCCGGTGATCGACCCGGTGGCGCCCGGTCCGGCCTTCTCCAGCAGCTTGGGCATCATCGCGAAGACGCTCGGCGGGTAGCCGCGGGTGGCCGGGGGCTCGCCGGCCGACAGACCCACCTCGCGCTGCGCCATGGCGGTGCGGGTGATCGAGTCCATGAGCAGCAGCACGTCGCGGCCCTGGTCGCGGAAGCCCTCGGCGATGCGGGTGGCCACGAACGCGGCCTTGAGGCGCACCAGCGGCGGCTCGTCGGAGGTGGCGACGACGACGACCGTGCGCGCCATGCCCTCGGCGCCCAGGTTCTCCTCCAGGAACTCCTTGACCTCGCGGCCGCGCTCGCCGATCAGCCCGATGACCCGGACGTCGGCCTCGGTGCCGCGGGTGATCTGCGCCAGCAGCGTCGACTTCCCGACGCCGGAGCCGGCGAAGATGCCCAGCCGCTGGCCCTTGCCGACCGGCACGAGGGTGTCCAGCGCGCGCACCCCCACCGGCAGCGGCTCCTCCACCCGGCGGCGGGACAGCGCGTGCGGCGTCTCGCTGGCCAGGTCCACCCAGTCGACCCCGGCGCCGAGCGGGCCGTGCCCGTCGACCGGCCGGCCCAGGCCGTCCAGGACCCGGCCGAGCAGCGCCTCGCCGACGGGCACCTGCAGCGGCATGCCGGTGTTGCGCACCGGCGCGCCGGCGTGCACGCCGCCGAGCTCGCCCAGCGGCATGCAGGTGAGCCGGTCGCGGGCGACGGCGACCACCTCGGCCATCAGCCCGCGGGGGCCGGGGTCGACCTCGACGAGGTCGCCGACGGCGGCGACGACGCCCTCGACGGTCAGCGTGAGACCCATGGCGCCGACGACGGAGCCGGTGAGCTCCGGGCGGGCGGCGAGGCGGGCCCGGGACAGGGCGGCGGCTGTGGACATCAGGACGGGCCCCCGCCCGACAGCACCGCCCGCACCCGCGCCAGCGCCGTCGACAGCTGCGCGTCGACCCGGCGCGGGCCGCACTCGGCGACCGCGCCGGCGCGCTCCACGGCGGCGTCGCCGACCACGGTGACCGTCGGCGGCAGCGCGGCCAGCGCCGCGGGCGGCACCTCGGCGAGGTCGTCGGGGTGCAGCCGGACCACCGCGGGCGCGTCGGAGGGCACCAGGGTGAGCGCGCGGCGCACGGCGTCGACGCCCGCGGTGGTGGAGGCCGACAGCTCCCGGCCGAGCAGGTCCTCGACCAGCGTGAGGGCGCCGTCGAGCAGGGTGTCGCGGACGTCGTCGGCCGTGGGCACCGTGGCCGCCTCGAGGGCCGCGACGGCCGCGCCGAGCGCGGCGGTGGCCGAGACCATCCGCCGCTCCCAGCGGGCCTGCACGTCGGCCAGCCGGACCTCGGCCTCCGCCTCGGCCTGCGCCACGACCCGGCTCGCCTCGGCCAGACCCTCCGCGTAGCCGGCGCTGTGCCCCTCGGCCCGCGCGAACTCGCGCAGCCGGGTCAGCTCCTCGGCGTAGACGTCGCCGAGCCGCAGCACGCCGCGGCCGTTGGGCACCGGGACGTCGGCGGCACGCCGGCTGCCCACCCGCCGCTCGACGACCACCTCGGGCGCGGTGGCCACGACGGGGGAGGCGGGCTCGACCGGCGGCGGGACCGGGACCGGCCGCGGGCGCGGCGGCACCGTCGTCCCCGGCACCGAGCGGTAGGGCGCCGCCGCGCTGGCCGAGGCCCCGCGCAGCAGCACCGACTCCCGCGCCGTCGTCCGGAGTGCCTCAGGCGACGAACTCATCGTCCCCACCCCGCGAGATGGTCACGACGCCCTGCTCCTCGAGGGTGCGGATGACCGCGACGACCTTGCCCTGGGCCTCCTCGACCGTGCGGGCGCGGACCGGGCCGAGCAGCTCGATCTCCTCGGCGAGGTTCTCGGCGGCGCGCTCGGAGAGGTTGCGGACCACCTTGTCCCGGACGTCGGGGCGCACGCCCTTGAGCGCGGTCGCCAGGTCGTTGGACTGCACCTCGCGCAGCACCAGCTGCATCGACCGGTCGTCGATGGTGACGATGTCCTCGAAGACGAACATCTGCGCGCGCACCTGCTCGGCCAGCTCGGGGTCGGAGCTGTCGAGCCACTCGAGGATCGAGCGCTCGGTCGGCCGCGGCGAGCGGTTGATGATCTCGACGAGGGTCTCCACGCCGCCGACGGTGGACATGTCCTGGTGGGCGAGCAGCGAGCCCATCCGCCGGCCGAGCTCCTCCTCGACCAGGCGGACCATCTCCGGGGTGGTCCGGTCCATGGTGGCGATCCGGTGGGCCACCTCGGCCTGCTGCTCGGGCGCGAACCCCGAGAGCACCTCGGCCGACTGGGCGGCGGTCAGGTGGGCCAGCACCAGCGCGATGACCTGCGGGTGCTCGTCCTTGAGGAAGGTCACCAGCTGGCGGACGTCGGCGTTGCGCAGCGAGGCGAAGGGGACCTCGGTGTAGACGACGTTGAGCCGGGCCAGGATGCCCTCGGCCTTGTCCTCGCCCAGACCCGCGGCCAGGATCTCGCGGGCGAAGTCCACACCGCCCCGGCCGACGAAGCGCTGCGCGTTCATCAGCTCGTGGAACTCGTTGAGCACGCCGTCGACGTCCTCGGGCTCGATCGACCCGAGTTTCATGATCTCGCGGGTGATCGCCTCGACCTCGCGCGGCCGGAGCATCGACAGCAGGGTGCCGGCCTCCTCCTTGCTCATCTGGGCGAGGAAGACGGCGGCCTTGCGCAGGCCGGGCAGCTCGGGACGCTTCGGCTTGGGCGGCAGTGCGGGCAGGTTGGTCCCGCCCGCGCCCACCAGCTGCTCGACGGAGGCGAGTGTCATCGCACGTCACTCAGCCAGCCGCGCAGCATCTGCGCCACCTCGTCCGGTCGTTCGCTGACCATGCTCGCGATCTCCCCCCGCACCCGTTGCCGCTCCGCGGCCTCCAGCTCCAGCGCCCGGCTGTCCAGGACGGCGGTGTCGTCCCGTGCGCTGGCCACCCGCAGTCGCTCGAGCTCGGCCATGACGCCCTCGTCCAGCTCGAGCGGGTAGTCCTCCTCGTCCTCCTCGTCCTCGCCGCGGCGGCGCGAGCGCAGCCACACGACGAGCACCAGCAGGGCGATGCCGAGGGCGATGCCACCGGTCTTGATCAGCGACCACATCTGGGCCTGCTGCTCGGCCTCGCGGGCCGCGGTCATCTCCGCGGCCGCGGCGTCGGCGGCGCTGGTGTCGAAGGCCAGCGAGGCGAGGCTGATGTCGTCCCCGCGCGCGGCGTCCAGGCCGACGGCGTTGCCGACCAGGTCCTCCAGCTGCGCCTGGTTGAGGTTGCCGGCCACGGTGTCGTTGAGCACGACGGCCACGGTCAGCCGCCTGACCTCGCCGGGGGCGGTGACGGTGTTGGTGACGGTCTCGTCGACGGCGTTGTTGGCCGTCGTCGACTCGGTCTCGTAGTTCGCCGTGCCGTCCCCCGTGCCGTCGCCGGCGTCCGCGGTGTTCTCCGGGCCGAGGACACCGCCCACGGCGGCGCCGTCGCCGGTGTAGGTCTCCCGCGACGTCTGCTCGGACTCCGGCGGGGTGCCCTCGGTGTAGCTGTGCGTCGTCGCGGTGCTGTCGCGCTGCGACATGTCCAGGTCGGCGCGCACCGAGACCCGGGCGTTGCCGGGGCCGAGGAAGGTGTCGAGGATCGACTGGGCGTTGGTGGCCAGCCGGGTCTCGTAGTCGGTCTCCATCTGCGAGCGGGCGTCGCCGGACGCCGACGTCACGCCCTGGCCGGCCGCCGAGAGCAGCTGGCCGGTGGAGTCGCTGACCGTGACCTGCTCGGGGTCCATGCCCTCGACGCTGGAGGAGACCAGGTTGGTGATCGACTGGATCTGCTCGCCGGCGAGCTCGGTGCCCGGGGTCAGGTCCAGCAGCACCGAGGCGGTCGGCACGCCCTCGTCGGTGGCGAACACCTCGTCCTCGGGCAGAGCCACGTGCACCACCGCCGTCGAGACGCCGTCGAGCGCCTCGAGGGTGTTGGCCAGCTCGCCCTCGATGGCGCGCTGGTACTGCACCTGCTGCTGGAACTCGCTGGTGGTGATGCCCTGCTCGTCGAGCAGCGCGTAGCCGGTGTCGGAGCCGGCGGGCAGGCCCTTGCCGCTCATCTGCAGCCGCAGGTCGTAGACCTGGTCGTTGGCCACCATGATCGTCTGGCCGCCGTCGGCCAGCTCGTAGGCGACGCCGGAGGCGTTGAGCTCGTCGACGATCGCCGAGGCGTCGGTCGAGGCGAGGTTGGAGAACAGCGGCGCCATCGTGGGCGTCGTGATCCACCGGTAGAAGACGAAGCCGCCGAGGGCCAGCCCGGCGACCAGCAGGCCGATGACGACCTTCTGGCCCAGGCTGATCGTGGCGAGGGTGCCCTTGAGCTTCCCCAGCGGACCGGCCAGTGCGGGAGGCATCAGATCGGCATCCTCATGATCTCGGTGAAGGCCTCGACCGCCTTGTTCTTCAGCGTCACGACGACCTCGGTGGCCACGGAGGCCTCCTGGGCGGCGATCATGTAGTCGTGCACGTCACGCAGGTCGCCGGTGGTGCCCTGGACGGCGAGTGCGTCCTTGGCCGACTGCAGGCTGCCGAGCTGGTCGAGCGCGCCGGTCAGGGCCGCGGCGAAGCCCTCGCCGGACCCGGCCGCCGGAGCCGCCGCGGCGGTGCCCGCGACGTCGGCGACGCCGGCCGCGGCGCCGAGGCCGGCGACGCCGCCGACGGTGGGGAAGCTGGGCAGCGAGACGCCGCCGACGGGGGAGGTCACGGTCAGCCCTTCCCGAGCTGCAGGGCGGCCTGGTAGGCGTCGGTCGCCCGCTCCATGGACGCGATGTTCGCCTGGTAGCCGCGCTGGGCCATGATCAGCTGGGTCATCTGCTTCCCCAGGTCGATGTCCGGGTAGCGGACGTAGCCCTCGCCGTCGGCCAGCGGGTGACCGGGCTCGTACACCAGCCGGCCCTCGCCGCTGCCGAACTCCGCGCGGGCGACGCGCACGCCGCCCTCGCCGGAGCCGTAGTCCACGGCCTCGGCGACGACCATGCGCTCCCTGAACGCCTCGCCGTCGGTCGAGCTGACCGTGTTGATGTTGGCGATGTTGTCCGAGACGGCGTCCATCCAGCGGCGGTGCACCGAGAGGGCGGACCCGGAGATGTCGAGGCTGTCGAACACGTCATGCCGTCCTGAGGGCCGTGCGCAGGCCGTTGTACTTGCCGTCGAGCGCGGTGAGGGCGAACTGGTAGCGCAGGCCGGTCTCGGTCGCGATGACCGTCTCGGCGTCGAGGTTGACGTTGTTGCCGTCCTCGCGGGTCGGCTCGAGCGAGCGGGCGATCGAGCCGCCGGAGACGGTCGGCGTCCTGCCCTGGCGCAGCTCGGTGCGCAGCGAGGACTCGAAGTCCGTCCGGCCGGCGAGGAAGCCGGGGGTCTGGACGTTGGCGATGTTGTCCGCGGTGACCCGGGAGCGCTGGGCGAGGCCGCTGAGGGCCGCGTGCAGCGTCGTCGCGGTGACGTCGCTGATCATCGGGCGGACCGCCGGTGGGCAGGACGGCAGGACACGAGGGCCTCCGGGTACGTCGGGGCACCCCTCGCGCGAGTGCGCGTGAGGGGAGGGGGCCGCCGATCCGTGGCGAGAGTGGTGCTGTCCGTGCGGGGTCGTCATCGGCACCCGCGTCCCGCTGGTTGACCGCCGTCCGCCACACGGGTGACGGGGGTTCCGCCCGGGACCGGTGTGACTCGGGAGGCCCTGACCCCGCCGTGCGGTGCCCGACCTCGCCCCGCAGCGCGAGGTCGGGCACCACACCGTGCGGTCCGGGGGCCGACGCCGGTTGCGTGCCCGGGGACGACGACGGCCGGGCCGCCACGCGTGTGGCGACCCGGCCGGGGGTCGGGGGAGGGGAGTTGCTAGAGGGCGCGGTCGACGAAGGCGGCGACCGGGCGGGGGCGGTAGGCCATCCGGGCGGCGAGGTCGCGCTGGCGCTGCGACTGGGTGATCCGCTCGACGAGCTCCTCGGCGACGGCGAGCTGGTGCTGCAGCAGCCGGGCGGCCCGCTCGCGCAGGTCCATCGGCAGGGGGCCCAGGGCGCTGGGCGGCACCCAGTCCTCCATGCGCCGGCCCCACGCGGCGATCTCCTCGGCGCGGTTGCCCCGGATGGAGCGCTCCGCGTCGATGACCTCGCCCTCCATCTCCTCGAGGACGAGGGTCCACTCCTCGCGGCGCTCGTCCTCCGACCCCGGGAGGGAGACGCGCTGCAGGGCGGTCATGCGGTGGCCGCCAGGCTCGCGGCCGCCTGACGCCACGCGTCGCGCAGCGGCTCGACCACCTGCAGGCAGGACGCGACGCGGTTGCGGTCCTGCTTCAGGGACGCCTGCGTGATCTCGGCGAGCAGCCAGTTGTAGAGCGCGGCCAGGCGGGGACCGCCCTCCCACGCGTCGACCCGCAGGCTGCCCAGCAGCTCGAACACGATGTCCTGGGCGTGCCGCAGCTGCAGCTCGGCGTCGGCCCGCCGGCCCTCGGTGAGGGCGAGCCGGGCGCGCTCGAGGTCGAGGGCCAGACGGTCGTAGAGCATGACCAGCACCTGCTGCGGCGAGGCGGTGGTGACGGCGTCGCCGAGGTAACGGGCGCGGAGGGACGCGGCACTCATCGAGCGGACTCCTGGGGAGGCAGTGGTACGGACAGGTTCGGCCGGGCGGCCGTCAGCTTGAGCTGGGCAGCGAGGCGAGCTGGCCGGCCAGCCAGCTCGACTGCGACTTCAGGGAGCTCAGCGCCGTCTCCATGGCGGTGAACTGGCGGGTCAGCGTCTCCCTGCGCACCTTGAGCCGGGTGTCCCAGTCGGCGATGCGGGCCTGGATGTCCTTGGCCAGGGTGTCGCGGCCCTTGGCCAGGCTGGTCAGCGTCCCGGTCGTGGTGTCGGAGGCCTGCTTGGCGAGCGACTGCACGCGCTGGGCGAGGCCCTGCACGGCGCCGGTGCCGGTCACGGGGTCCGCGGGCCGGCCGCCCAGCACGCTCTGCACCTTCGCCGGCTCCTTGGCCAGGGCGGCGACGAGGGTCTCCTTCTTGAAGGCGATCGTGCCGTCCCGGTTGAGCTGGATGCCCAGGGTGGCCGCGGAGGAGGTGCCGACGCCGGTGCCGAACGCGCCGAGGATCGTCCCGGTCAGGCCGGTCAGGGTGCTGTCGCCCTTGAGGACGGCGGTGCTGCCCGGGGCCGAGGAGCTCTGGGTCTTGATCTCCTTGAGCGCCGCGTTGGCGGCGTCGACGAAGGCCTGCACCTTGGCGGCGACGCCCTCGGAGTCGCTGGCCACCCGCACGGTCGTGGTCGCCGTGGGGTCCACCTTCGACACGGTGACCGAGACGCCCGAGAACAGCTCGGCGAAGGTGTTGGTAGCCGAGGTGGCGGTCAGGCCGTTGCTGAGCAGCAGCTCGGCGTCCCGGCCCGGCGGCTCGGCGACGAAGGCGCTGCCCGCCGTCTCGGTGGTCTCCGCCTTGCCGCGGAGCCAGAACTGCGATGCCGCGCCCGTGGTGGTGCTGGTCACCTGGAGCCGGACCTGCTTCGTGCCCAGTTGCACCACGGTGGCCCGCAGGCCGTGGTCGCCCTCGTTGATGGCGGCCGCCACGTCGTTCAGGGTGGGCGGGTTCTTGTCCGGCAGGGCGATCTGCGCGACCAGCTTCCCGTCGGCCGTCCCGTCGGGCTTGCGGATCTCCAGCGGCCAGCCGGGGTCGGTGCCCCCGGCGCTGGGGGAGCGGACGTCGGCGCCGGCCGAGTCCCACACGAGGTGGCTGGTGACGGTGTGCGCGCTGGCCAGCGAGGTCACCGAGAAGGCGAGGCTGCTGCCGTTCACGGCCGAGGACGTGGCGCTCGCGGTGACGTCGGCGCTGCTGCTGGTGGCCGTCCGCGCGGCGGCGAGGTTCGCCGAGGTCAGTGCCTCGGCCGCGCTGCGCAGGGACTCCATGCGGCTGTTGACGGTGCGGTAGGCGGTGGCGGCGGCGGTCGTCGCGCCCAGCCGGGTCTTCAGCGCCGTCTGTGGCGCGGCCTCGGCCGAGACCAGCTGGTTGATCAGGCTCGTCGTGTCCAGCCCGGACACGAGGCCGTCGACGGCCATCCCTGCCATGCCGGTTCCTCCTGCGTCGGGCGGGTGCGGATGTGGGTGAGGGGGGAGGCGCGGGGCCTCCCCCCTCACCGGGGTGGTGCGCTGTTACGGGGTGGGATCAGCCACGCAGCAGCTGCAGGACGCCCTGCGAGCTGGAGTTGGCCTGGGCGAGCATCGCGGTGCCGGCCTGCGACAGGATCTGCGAGCGGGTGAAGCTCACCATCTCCTGCGCCATGTCCGTGTCGCGGATCCGCGACTCGGAGGCCGACAGGTTCTCGACCGCGACGTTCAGGTTGTTGATGGTGTGCTCGAAGCGGTTCTGCACGGCACCGAGGTCGGCGCGGGCGGTGGAGACCCGCTCGATCGCCGCGGTGATGTCCGCGATCGCGTCCTCGGCCCCGGTGGCCTGCGTGAACGTCACGTCGGCCGCCGCGATCTGCGCGGCGGTCGCCGAGGCGCCCGGGGTGACATCGCCCTGGAAGACCAGGCCCGTCGCGGAGGACGACGCCGTGGCGGCCACGCCGGCACGGTCCAGCGCGTCGTTCACCGCGGCGAGACGCGCGGCTGCATCGTCCCCGGCCTTGTACTTGACCGTCGACAGGTCGAGGCTCTTGCCGTTCACCGTGATGGTGCCGTTCAGCTTCTCGAAGTTCTCGGCGTTGCCCATGTTGGCGCTGCCGACCGTGGACGAGCCCCGGGTGCTGGCCGCGGCGGCGGTGGACGCCGTCTCGGTCAGCCCGGTGCCCGCGAGCGACACGTCGACGCCGAGGACGTCGAGGCCGTCGGCGCTCATGTCCTGGGCCACGTTGACGGCGATCGTCTCGCCCTGGTTGGCGCCCACCTGGAACTTGCCGGCGTAGGTGCCGTCCAGCAGCTTCTTGCCGTTGAACTGGGTGGTGTCGGCGATGCGGTTCAGCTCGGACTTGAGCTGGCTGATCTCCGACTGGATCGCCGCCTTGGCGTCGTCGTTCAGCCCGCCGTCGGACGAGGCCTGGACGGCCAGGTCGCGCATGCGCTGCAGGATGCTGTGGGTCTCGGTGAGAGCGCCCTCAGCGGTCTGGACGACGGAGATGCCGTCCTGGGTGTTGCGGACGGCGACCTTGAGACCACCGATCTGCGAGCGCAGACCCTCGGAGATCGCCAGGCCGGCCGCGTCGTCGGCGGCCCGGTTGATGCGCAGACCGCTCGACAGCTTCTCGAGCGACTTGCCCATCTGCGTGTCGGTGGCCGACAGGTTGCGGTACGAGTTGAGCGCCGCGATGTTGGTGTTGACGCGCAGACCCATGGTGTTCCTCCTTGGAATCAGGTCTTCGAGGTTCCCGCTGCATCCGTGCTGCGGGGCTTGCAGGTGGTGTTACGGCCGGGACGGGACGGGACTTGAGGCGAACCCCGGACTTCTTCGGGGCGATCTCACTCAGGCGGGTCGGGGGACGCCGTAGGAGCGGGCCGCCGCCGCCCAGGCCCTGCGCGGGGCCGGCGGTGGGGGGACGGCCGCGGGCGGGGTGTTGCGGTCGCCCGCGTGCCGGCCGGCCACCCGCTCGACGTAGAGGCGCTGCTGGTTGCGGGCGCGCACGCCGCCGTCGGCCGGCACGGTCCGGCCGTCCCACACCTCGCTCATCGCCGCGTGCAGCAGCGTCAGCGCGCGGGCGCGCATCTGCGAGACGCGGGACAGCGTGACGCCGAGGTCGGCGGCGATGTCGGTGAGCGACTCGTTGCCGAAGAAGTTGCGCTCGACGACCTCGTCGAGGCGGTCCGGCAGCGCGCGGACGGCGTCGTGCAGGTAGCGCGAGCGCTCGCCGCGCAGCACCGCCCGCTCGGGGGACTCGCCCGGGTCGGGCAGGTCCAGGGAACCGCCCTCGCCGCCGCTCTCGGCGTCGATGCTGACCATGACCGCCCGGTGGACGTCGACCTGCAGCGCGTCGAGCTCGTCGCGGCGCACGCCCAGGCTCTCGGCGAGCTCCTCGCGCGTCGGCGGCCGGCCCAGCCGGATGGTCAGCGCGTCGGCCGCGGCGTCGGTGCGCCGGGCGGCGGCCCGCACCGACCGGCTGGCCCAGTCGCCCGAGCGCAGCTCGTCGAGGACGGCGCCCTGCAGGCGGGGGAGGGCGTAGGTGGCGAAGGTGGCCCCGGCCGACGGGTCGAAGCGGCGGGCGACCTCCACCAGCGCCAACCGGGCGCAGGAGAGCAGGTCCTCGCGGCTGACGTGGCCGGGCAGCGAGATCCGCGAGGCCACCGCGTTGACCGCGAAGGAGCACAGCGGCAGGTGCTCGGTGACCATCGCCTCCACCTCGGCCGCCGACCGTGCCACGGAGACCGCCGACCGTGCCACGGAGACGGGCGGGGCGCCGCCGTGGGGCGGCACGCCGCGCGGGGTGGCGGGGCGCGGGACGGGTGGGCGCTCGGTCACCGGAAGGCGGGCTGCTGGCACGCCCCCCTCCTCGGCTGCCCGCGCGGGCGACCGCACCACCTCCGGCGGGCAAGATCTGCCGATCCTGGGATCTCGGCTTGAGGGTCCTTCGCCCGGTGCCGATGGCCTCCCCGCTGACGACGCCGGACGGGGACCGCCCGCCCGGCAGGACGAGGGAGGCGGTGGCGGACGTGGACTTCCAGCACCTGTCGACGCTGCTGTGGCGGGAGCAGGAGCTGCTCGACCTGCTGCTGTTCAAGGCGGAGGAGAAGCAGTACCTCATCCTGTCGGGCAAGACCCGCTGGCTGGCGCGCATCGCCCACGAGATCGAGGTCGTCCTCGACCAGCTGCGCACGCTCGAGGTGGAGCGCGCCGCGGTGACCGAGTCGCTGGCCACCCGGCTCGGCGTCGGCGTCAACCCGTCGCTGCGCCAGCTCGCCGACGTGGCGCCCTCGCCGTGGAACGACCTGCTGGCCCGCCACCACGAGGCGCTGCTGGTGCTCGTCACCGACCTGCGCAGCCTCTCCGACGCCAACCGCGAGCTCATCGAGGGCGGCCTGGCCGCCCTGGGCGACGCGCTGGTCTCGGTCCGCCAGCCCACGGCCGGCACCTACGGCGCCACCGGCCGCTCGGAGGCCGGCAGCACCCGTGCCGTGACCCTGGACGGTGCCCTGTGAGCGCGCTCTCGGCGCTGAACACCGCCAGGACGGCGCTGTGGGCCGCCCAGCGCGGCCTCGACGTCACCGGCCAGAACGTCGCCAACGTCAACACCGAGGGCTACTCCCGGCAGCGGGTCGACCTGCAGGCCATGGGCGGCACCGCCGTCCCGGCCGTCCACTCGGTCAGCAGCGCCGTCGACGGCGGCGTGGACGCCGAGAGGGTCCGGCGGGTCCGCGACGCCCTCCTCGAGGCGCGTGCCCACCTGGAGACGGCCGACACCGCCCGCCTCACCGCGGAGAGCGCGGCGCTCTCCCAGGTCGAGGAGGCCTTCCGCGAGCCCGGCGACAAGGGCCTGCAGAGCATGCTCACCGCGGTCTGGGCGGGGTTCTCCGACCTGGCCAACTCGCCGCTGACACTCGCCTCGCGCAGCCAGGTGCTCGAGCGGCTGGACACCCTGGCCAGCGGCCTCAACACCACGCGCGCCGCGCTCGACCAGCAGTGGGACCAGACCCGCGACGGCCTGGCCGCCCTCGTCGCCGACGTCGACACCAGCACCCGGTCGATCGCCGAGCTGAACGCCACCATCCGGCTGTCGACGCTGGCCGGCCTGCCGGTCAACGAGCTCGCCGACCGGCGGGACGCGCTGGTGCTGCAGCTGGCGCAGCAGATCGGCGCCACCGCCGTCCCGCGCGCCGACGGCGTCGTCGACGTCACCGTCGGCGGGACCAGCCTGGTCGCCGGCGGCACCGCCGTCGGCCTCCGGCTGGCCGGCACCGCCGAGCCCGACGACGCCGCCACCGACCCGCCCCGGCTGGTCACCGTCCCCGGCGGCACGGTGCTGCGCCCCGGCGGTGCGGCAGCCGGCCAGCTCACCGCGCTGACCGCCACCGTGCCGGCCCACCGCACCAGGCTCGACGACCTCGCCCGGTCGCTGGCCGGCACGCTCAACGCCGCGCACGCCCAGGGGTGGGACCTCGAGGGCCAGCAGGGTGGCCCCCTCTTCGACGACGGCTCGGGCGCGACCCCCGTCGACCTCACCAAGGTCACCGCCGCCACCATCACCCTGCGGTCGCTGCGGCCCGAGCAGGTGGCCGCCGCGGCGACCGACCCCGCGACCCTCGGCGGGAAGACGTCGGCCGACGGCAGGAACGCCGATGCGCTCTTCCGGCTCAGCCTCGACACCGCCGGCCTGGACGCCACCTACCGCAAGCTCGTGGTGGCCCTGGGCGTGGAGTCCTCCGTGGCCGCCCGCAACCTGGAGGTGCAGTCGGTGATCTCCACCCAGGTCGACGCCGCCCGCGAGTCGGTCTCCGGGGTCAACCTCGACGAGGAGA
The DNA here is from genome assembly GCF_900115505.1 of Geodermatophilus dictyosporus. Classification (GTDB taxonomy): domain Bacteria; phylum Actinomycetota; class Actinomycetes; order Mycobacteriales; family Geodermatophilaceae; genus Geodermatophilus; species Geodermatophilus dictyosporus. The sequence continues at coordinate 677,818 of NZ_FOWQ01000003.1, forward strand.
TGACCAACATGCTGTCCTTCCAGCACGCCTACAACGCCGCGGCCCGCATGGTGAGCGCGATCGACGAGGCCCTGGACACCCTGATCAACCGCACCGGCGTCGTGGGGCGGTGACCTGAGTGCGCATCACCCAGAGGGCCGTGGCGCAGACCGCGCTGCTCGGGCTCAACCGCAACCTCACCGAGCTGGGCAAGCTGCAGCAGCAGCTCACCTCCGGCAAGGTCGTCAGCAAGCCGTCGGACTCGCCGACCGGTGTCAACCGGGCCATGCAGATCCGGCAGGACCAGGCGGCGGTCACCCAGCAGGCGCGCAACATCTCCGACGCGCGGGCCTGGATGGACACCACCGACAGCACGCTGCGGACCGTGTCCGCCCAGGTGCAGCGGGTCCGGGACCTCACCGTCCAGGCGTCCAACGACGGTGCGCTCTCCGACAGCGGCCGCGCCGCCGTCGCCACCGAGCTCCGGGAGATCCGCAAGAGCCTGATCGGCCTGGCCAACACCGCGGTCGACGGCCGGCCGCTGTTCGGCGGGATCACCACCGGGGCCGCGGCCTACCTCGAGGACGGTACCTACGCCGGCGTCGGCGGCGCCGACGGCATCCCGGTCGTGGCGACCACGCGGCGGATCGCGAACGGGGAGGACGTGCGCATCGACGTCACCGCGCCCGAGGTCTTCGGCGACCCCGCCGGTGTCGACCTGTTCGCGCTGGTGGGCAAGATCGCCGACGACATCGGCAGCGACCCGGCCGCGCTCGGCAGCGACCTCGACGCGCTCGACGCCTCGCTCGACCGGCTGCTGACCGGCCTGTCGACGATCGGCGCCCGCGCGGCGCGGGTGGAGACCGCCGCGCAGACCAACACCGACGTCCAGCTCTCGCTGAGCAGGCAGCTGGCCGAGGTCGAGGACGTCGACCTGCCCAAGACGATCATGCAGCTGCAGTTCCAGCAGACCGGCTACCAGGCGGCGCTCTCGGCCACCTCCCAGGTCATCCAGCCCTCGCTCGTGGACTTCCTGCGGTGACGCTCGCCCCCGTCGCCACCCTGCCCCTGCTGGGCATGGTCACGCCGCTGCCCGGGTTCCCCGAGTTCCGCGACTACGTGCTCGTCACCGCCGACGGCGACGGGCTGCTGTTCTGGCTGCAGTCCCTGGACGTCGGCGGACCGCGGTTCCTGGTCATCCCCCCGGCCCGGTACTTCGCCGACTACGACCCCGTCCTCCCGGCCGCGCTGCTCGACGAGCTCGGCCTCGACGACCCCGCCGACGCACAGGTCTACGTGCTCGTGACCGTGCCGGCCGGGGGACCGTCGGCGGCGACGGCGAACCTGCGCGCCCCGGTGGTGGTCAACCCCGGCACCTGGCGGGCCGCCCAGGTCGTGCTGCCTGACGGACGTCATCCGATCCGGCGGCGCCTCTGCCGATGATGGAGGGGACGGCGCACCCGCCGTCCTGGCCCGCCCCGGCGGGCACCGCCACGGAAGGCCGGACACACACCCATGGAGGGGTACCCGTGCTCACACTGACCCGCAGCGTCGGCGAGACGATCCGCATCGGCGACGACATCGAGGTGCACGTCGTCGAGGTGCGCGGCGGCACCGTCCGCCTCGGCTTCAAGGCGCCCCGCGAGGTGACCATCCACCGCGAGGAGGTCTACCGGCAGATCGCCGAGGCCAACCTGCTCGCCGCGCAGGTCACCGCCGACACGCTCGGCGCGCTCGCCGCCTTCGCACCGCCCACCGACGGTGACGCCGACACCGGGAACGGCGCCGGCACCGCTCCGGCAGCCGCTCCCCAGCGGGCCGCGCGGGGCTCCGCCTCGCCGGGGGGCCGCGCCCGCTGACGACTCGCCACGGACGCCGGCCCGGCGCCTCGGCAACTCTCGCCGTGGCGCCGGCCCGCCGGGTCCGTCCGGTCGCCGTCGTCAGCAACAACTGACGAAGGTGGCCCCGCACATTGCGTAGGGCACGGCGAGTTGTGTGCCCGTCACCGTCCGCTCATCCGCCAGAGTTGCCCCGAGCACGTCACAGGGGGCGATGAACATGCGACAGAGCGTTGCAGCAGTGCAGGGGTCCGGCGTCGAGGCCGGCACCGGTCCGACGGCCGACACCGTCGTCGTGCACGTCCAGCTCCGCCCGCGGAGCGGGTCCACCCGCCGCTGCCTCGCCGAGCTGGCCGCGCTGGCCGCCGCGCACCCCGCCGTCGGCTTCGGCGTCAGCGGCCTCGGCAAGGACGACCGCGTCGTCCGCGTCACCGTCGGCGTCGAGCTCGGCCCCCGCGAGGCCATCGCGCGCTTCTCGCCGCAGGCCCAGGCCGCCTACGCCTTCGTCAGCGACCTCTTCACGGTCCTCTACGACCACATGCCGGTCTACGCCGCCGAGCCCGGCCCCGCCGAGCGCGCCGCCGCGGAGGCCCTCCTCGTCGCGGCCGACCCCGAGGTCGCCCCCGTGCCGGGCCCCCGCTCACCGATGGCGGACGAGCGCGTCGCGCTCTGAAGCCCCTTCCCGAGGGGCCGTCGCCCCTCGGCCGTCGCCTTCCCCGCGATCGCCCAGGAGTACCGGTGACCCAGCCTGCCCCCGCCCCGTCCGCCGACACCCGCGCGCCGCTCGTCTTCGGCGGTGTCCCCGAGGCCGAGGGCTTCGCCGGGGTGCCCATCACGCCGCGCGACCGGGTGCACTTCCGCGCCGACCGGGAGCTCCCGCTCGCGCGCCTGCGCGCCGACCTCCCCGACGGGGTGAGCGTCAGCCACGACGAGGGCGAGGGGCTGTACCGGGTCGACGGGCCCTGCGGCCAGGGCGCCGTGCTCGCCGACTGGGTCCGCGCCTGGTGCGCCACGCACGGCGCCACCACCGTCGGCCTGCGCGCCGAGGCCGACGTCCGCCGGCGCGCGCCGCGCGACCTGCCGCCGGCCTTCCTCGAGGACCTGTGCCGCCACTACATGCCGGTCAGCCTCAAGCGGCTGCAGCGCAACATGAGCACGATCCGGCTGCACCTGCCCGACCCCGACGACCTCGCCCAGCAGGTCGCCGAGTGGATCCTCAAGGCCGTCGGCCAGTACGACGAGACCAAGGGCGTCCCGTTCGGGGCCTTCCTGGCCACCCAGCTGTCCAAGTGGGTGCACGACCTGGGCCGCAACGCGCACGGCCGGACGGCGGCCGACACCGAGAACCGGCAGCAGAAGGCGGTCGCCGCCTTCCAGGCCGAGCACCAGCGGCGGCCCACGGAGCGGGAGCTCGCCGCCTACATGGGGCAGAGCGTGGCCACCCTGCGCCGCAACTCGCAGACCGTCGCCACCCTCAACGGGCTGCGCAACCTGCAGTCGCTGGACGGCACGCCGGACGCGACCGAGGTGCTCCTGCCCGACTCCGACGAGGCGCCAGACCAGATCATGGACGAGGCCGAGCAGACCCTGCTCTCGCACGCGCTGACCGCCGCGTGCGCGCCCGACCCCACCGCCGCGCGGGGCCAGCGGGCCGCCCAGCCCAACGTCCTGGGCTGGGCCACCTGGTACCTGACCACCTGGGGCGGGCAGACCAAGACGCAGGTCTCGGCCGACCTCGGCACCTCGGTGCGCAACATGAACGTGCACGCCGACCGCGTCGAGCGGGCGCTGAAGGACCGGCTGGCCGAGCTCAGCGAGTAGCGGGCGAAACGGATCCGATCGGTCCGCCGGATCCGGGTCCATCCGGGTCCGGACCTGCCGATACCGAGAGCGTGACCGCGAGTCCTGCCCGATCCCGCGCCGCCGGCGCCGGAGGGGCCGACCCGCACAGCCGTCCGGGGGGAGGTGCACGGTGAGCGTCCTGCCCGCCGGCGACCCCGCCGCCGCGGCGCTGCTCCCGCACTGGCTGTCGGAGGAGGACCGCGGCGACCTGGCCGCCGTCGTCCGCGCAGCGCTGACCGAGCCGGGGGTGCACCCGGTCGCCGCGGTGCACCTGGCCGACGTGCTCACCGAGCTGCACGTGGCCGCCGCCCGCGACGCCGTCTGGCCCGGGCCCGCCGCGCGCGTGCGCCGGGTGACCGGCTGGGCCGACGACGTGCTGCCGGTGCGGCTCTCGGCCGCCGAGCTCGACAGCGTCCTGGACCTGACCGCGCTGCCGTTCGCCCTGCGCACCCTCCTCGGGAGTCGCCGCCCGTGAGCCCCGAGCACCCCCGCTCCCGTGCCGGCCTGCTGCAGCGGCTGCGGCCCCGGCCGGTCGACGTCGACCTCCTGCACGAGACCGCCACCGCCGTGCTCCCGGGCCTGGCGACCGGCCGGCTGCGCGCCGCCGTGCTGGCCGATCCCGCCCGCGGCCCCGTGCTGGTCCTCGCCGAGGACGAGCGCCGGGTGCGCACCCCGCTGCGTGACCTCGCCGAGGACATGACCGACGCCGGCGTGCCGCCCACCACCGCCGCGGTCGCCGCCGCGCTCACCGACCTCGTCGCCGCCCGCCCGGTCAGCGACGGCGCGGCCGCCACGGCCGGCGTGGCCGTCCTCGACTGGACCGACCGGGCCCGTGCCGCCGTCGGCTGGCGGGTCGTCGTCCGCCGGGGGGAGCGCACCGTCGGCTGGACGCCGTCGGACCGCGCCGACGCCGCCGTCGTCGGCCGCACCCGGACCGCCGCGCTCGCGCGCGCCGCCGAGGCCGGGGGCGTGCTGCGGGTCGAGGGGCCGGTGGTGCTGTGGTCGCACCCCGGCGCGCCGATGCTGGCCTCGGCGGCCCTGGCCGACCCCGCCCGCCTGCTCGCCCGCATCGCCGACGCCGGGCTCCGCCTGGTCGAGCCGCACGTCGTGGTGACGCCGATGCGGCCGATGGCGTGCGCCTCCGCGGCCGTCGCCGCGCGGCTGGGCGAGACCGGCGAGGCCTGCGTGCGCCTGCCCTGGTCGCGCCTGCCCGACCTCCGCTGGCTGTAGAGGACTCCGTCGCCGCTAGTCGACCAGGTCGCCGAACTCCCAGTGCCAGGGCTCGGGCTTCTCGCCGCCGGGCCGCGCCCAGTCGGGGTTGACGAAACCGAACGCACCGGCGTGCTGGGTCATCCAGGTCCACTGCGGGGTGCCCGCGACGTTGATCCCGCCGCACAGGTCCACCGCCAGCGCCCACCCGTGGTTCGACGTCCCCGGCACCGCGGCCAGCGCCGGCTTGCGGCGGAACGCGTCCACCTGCGCGGCCATCGACCGGTAGGAGTCGGTGATGCACAGCGGGGTGCCGAACGCCGCCTGGTAGGCCTGTGCCAGACCCGCGTAGCCGGCCGCGGCGTCGCAGCGCAGCGCGTGGCCGCGGGCGACCGGGCACAGGGCCGCCGTCGGGATCCGGCCGTTGGACCAGCCGCCCCACGCGGGGCTCACCGGCCCGGCCGGCGCGGGCACGGCACCGCAGGCACCCCGGCCCGACGTCGACGCCGGCAGCGGCGCGTTGGGCTCGGCGGGCGCGGGCAGGGTCACCCGGACGGCGCGGGCGTCCGCGGGCATCGACCGGACGCCCACCTGGTAGCTCGCGGCCGAGGCGCCGAGCACGTCGTCCCCGCCGAGGTAGAGGCCGACGTCGAGGCCGCCGTCGGAGACCACCAGGTCGCCGACCTGCAGCTGCGACGCGGGCACCACGGTCGCGGCGGCCCACTGCCCGGCGGCGGTGGCCGGCAGCGCGTACCCGCCGAGCAGGAAGGAGGCGGCCACGAGTCCGCCGCAGTCGTAGGTGTCGGGCCCGGCGGCGCCGGCGACGTAGGGGCGGCCCGCCTGGGCCAGCGCGCTGCTCACCGCGGCCACGGTCTCGGCGGGCAGCACGGTCACCGGGCGGTTGCCGGCCACGGCCCACGCCACGCCGGGCACGGCCTGCCCCGCGGCGTCGAGCGCGGGGGAGAAGCCCTCGGGCAGCGCGGCGGGGTCGGCCAGCTCGGCCGCCGACGGCGGCTCGACGCCGGCGGTCGCCAGCTCGGTGAGGTGGCCCTGCCAGCGCTGCAGGGCGGCGGCGTTGCGCGCCTGCTGCTCGCCCGCGGCGGGCACGGTGCCCAGGGCGGCCAGCTGGACGGAGACGTCGAGCCCCAGGTCACCGGCGGTCGCCCGGATGCCACCCAGCAGGGACCGGGCCTGCGCGGTGGCCGAGTCGACGGCGGCCCGCGCGGCGGCCACCCGCGCCGCGGCAGCCTGCGCGGCGGCCTCGGCGCGCTCGGCGCGGGCGACCGCCGCCTCGCGGTCGCCGGCGGCGCGGTCGGCCAGCGCCTGCCGGTACAGGACGTCGGGGGTGCCGGCGGGCGCGGTGGCGTCCAGGCCGAGCACCGGCATGCGGGTCAGGGCGGAGGCGCGGTAGAGGTCGGCCGCGGCGGCGCCCACGGCGGCCTGCTCGGCGGCGACGGCCGCGCGGGCGCCCTCCTCGGCGGCGACGGCCTGCTCCACGGCCGCCCGGCGACCGGTGATCTCGGTCTGCAGCCGGCGGTAGGCGTCGGCGTCCTGCAGCAGCGTGCTCCGGGCGGCCAGCGCCAGGCCGGCGGGGTCACCGGGCACGGTGGCCGCCCCGGGGGCGGAGGTCGCAGGGGCCAGCAGCACGGTGAGCACCGGCACCAGCAGGGTGGCCAGGCCGACGACGAGCAGCCGGGCGCGCCAGGGGCCGCGCGTGCCGGTGGGCCGGGGAGCCGGCCGCGCGGCCGGGCGGCGACGGGTCGACGTCCGCGTGCGGCCCGTGGCCGGCCGGGTGGGGCGCGGGCGGGCACCGGCGGGAGCACCGGCGGCGGCGCGGGCGGCGAGCAGGGCCCGCAGCGCCTCGGCCTCGCGGGCGGTCAGCTCGCGGCGGGGGGCGGGGACACCGGTGGTCCGCGGGGAGGCGGTGGTGCGGGGTGCGGGCACTGCGGATCCCCCGGGCGTCTCGACTGGCGTGGCCGGCTCCGCGGCGGACGTGCCGTGGAGCGCTCGCCGTCAGATCGACGCGGCGGGGGACCCGGAGGAGGGAGGGGGGAGGCGGTCTCACCCCGGGGGGTGAGGGGGGCAGCCCGGACGGGGGCGGGAGGGCGCTCAGCGGTCGGGTGGCCACCAGGCGCCGTGGCGGGGCACCAGCGCGATGCGGTGCTCCGCCCCGTCCTCGGTGGAGACGACGAGCTCCACGGCGGTGACCGCCACCGTGGACTCGTCGTCGAGGCGCAGCAGCCGCCCGGTCGCCAGCGGCACCGGTGGCAGGACCAGGGCGTCCTCGCCGGGCGGCTCGCTGCCCATGCCCGCCCGGGTCAGCGCTCGGCGAGCGGGACGAAGGCCCGCTCGGTCTCGCCGGTGTAGACCTGCCGCGGGCGGCCGATCTTCGTCGACGGGTCGCTGATCATCTCCCGCCACTGGGCGATCCACCCGGGCAGCCGCCCGAGGGCGAACAGCACGGTGAACATCCGGGTGGGGAAGCCCATCGCCCGGTAGATCAGCCCGGTGTAGAAGTCGACGTTCGGGTAGAGCTTGCGCTCGACGAAGTAGTCGTCGGACAGCGCGATCTCCTCGAGCTGCTGGGCCAGGTCCAGCAGCTCGTTGTTGCCACCGAGCTTGGCGAGCACCTGGTCGGCGGTCTTCTTCACGATCGCCGCCCGCGGGTCGTAGTTCTTGTAGACCCGGTGCCCGAAGCCCATGAGCTTGACGCCGGGCTCCTTCTTCTTCACCCGCTCGACGAAGGCCGGGATGTCCCCGCCCTCGCGCTGGATTGACTCCAGCATCTCCAGCACCGACTGGTTGGCGCCGCCGTGCAGCGGGCCGAACAGCGCGTTGATGCCGGCCGAGACCGAGGCGAAGAGGTTGGCCTGCGAGGAGCCGACCAGCCGCACCGTCGACGTCGAGCAGTTCTGCTCGTGGTCGGCGTGCAGCACGAACAGCATGTCCAGGGCCGCGGCCAGCTCGGGGTCGACCTCGTAGGGCTCGGCGGGGAAGCCGAAGGTCATCCGCAGGAAGTTCTCCACCAGGCCGAGCGAGTTGTCCGGGTAGAGGAAGGGCTGGCCGACCGACTTCTTGTAGGCGTAGGCGGCGATCGTGGGCAGCTTGGCCAGCAGCCGCACGGTGGAGATCTCCACGTGCCGCTCGTCGAAGGGGTCCAGTGAGTCCTGGTAGAAGGTCGACAGGGCGCTGACCGCCGAGGAGAGCACCGGCATCGGGTGCGCGTCGCGGGGGAAGCCCTTGAAGAACTGCTTGAGGTCCTCGTGCAGGAGGGTGTGCCGCCGCAGCCGCTCGTCGAACTCGCCGAGCTGGTCGGCGGTGGGCAGCTCGCCGTAGATCAGCAGGTAGCTGACCTCGAGGAAGCTGGCCTTGCCGGCGAGCGCGTCGATCGGGTAGCCGCGGTAGCGCAGGACCCCGGCGTCACCGTCGATGTAGGTGATCGCCGAGGTGCACGCGGCGGTGTTGACGAAGCCGATGTCGAGGGCCACCTGGCCCGTCGTCGACAGGAGCTTGGAGACGTCGAGGCCCGCGGACCCCTCCGTGGCCGGCACCACGCGCAGCGGGAGCTCACCTCCCGGGTGCCGGAGAGATACCTCGGGGGTGCTGTCGGCTGAGGTCTTCGCTGTCTCGGTCATCGCATCGCGACGCTACTGGCGTCGGGGCTCCGCGACGACAGGTAGCCGTCCGCGAGGGTGGGCCCGGCGCCCGCCGGCCCAGCCCCGGACGTCAGGGGTGGGTCATGGACAGCACGTCGAGGGCCTCGTCGAGCTGCTGCTCGGTGAGCTTCCCCTGCTCGACGTAGCCGCGCTCCACCACGACCTGGCGGATGGTCTTCTGCTCGGCCAGCGACTGCTTGGCGACCTTGGCCGCCTCCTCGTACCCGATGTACTTGTTCAGCGGCGTCACGATCGACGGAGAGGACTCCGCGTACTCGCGGCACTGCTCGACGTTGGCCACGATCCCGTCGACGCAGCGGTCGGCGAGCAGCCGGCCGACGTTGGCCAGCAGCCGGATCGACTCCAGCACGTTGCGGGCCATCAGCGGCAGCGTCACGTTGAGCTCGAAGACGCCGGTGGTGCCGGCGTAGGTGACCGCGGCGTCGTTGCCGATCACCTGGGCGCCCACCTGGATCACCGCCTCGGGGATCACCGGGTTCACCTTGCCCGGCATGATCGAGCTCCCCGGCTGCAGGTCGGGCAGCTGGATCTCGCCCAGGCCGGTGCGCGGGCCCGAGCCCATCCACCGCAGGTCGTTGGCGATCTTCACCAGGCCGACGGCGATGGTCTTCAGCTGGCCGGAGGCCTCGACGAGCGCGTCGCGGGAGCTCTGCGCCTCGAAGTGGTCGCGCGCCTCGGTGAGCGGCAGGTCGAGCTCGGTGGCGAGCGTCTCGATGATCGCGGCGGCGAACCCGGGCGGGGTGTTGATGCCGGTGCCGACGGCGGTGCCGCCCAGCGGCAGCTCGCCGATGCGCGGCAGCGAGGACTGCAGCCGCTCGACGCCGTAGCGCACGGCCGCGGCGTACCCGCCGAACTCCTGGCCCAGGGTGACCGGGGTGGCGTCCATGAGGTGGGTGCGGCCGCTCTTGACGACCTCGGCGAACTCCTCGGCCTTGCGCGACAGCGAGGCATCCAGGTGCTGCAGCGCCGGGATGAGGTCGCGCACGATCGCCCGGGTGGCGGCCACGTGGATGGCCGAGGGGAACACGTCGTTGGACGACTGCGAGGCGTTGACGTGGTCGTTGGGGTGCACCGGCGTGCTCGTGGCCTCGGTGGCCAGGGTCGCGACGACCTCGTTGGTGTTCATGTTGCTCGACGTCCCCGAGCCGGTCTGGAAGACGTCGATGGGGAAGTGCTCGTCCCACTTCCCGGACGCGACCTCGCCGGCGGCGTCGGCGATCGCCCGGGCGACGTCGCCCGGGAGGACACCGAGGTCGGCGTTGACGCGTGCGGCGGCACCCTTGATGGCGGCCAGCGCGGCGATGAGCTCGCGCTCGATGGGGGTGCCGGAGATCGGGAAGTTCTCGACGGCACGCTGGGTCTGGGCCCGCCACTTGGCCCAGGCGGGAACGCGGACCTCCCCCATGGAGTCTCGTTCGATGCGGTGGTCCTGCTCCGTGGCCACGCTGGCTCCCGTGTGGTGTCGGTGGGATCTGTGCTGCACGCGTGACCCTAGAAGCACCCCGTCCTCCCCACTCCTCCCAGGCCCGGAGCGGGACCCGGGAGGCAGCTCCGGCAGGCCCTACGGTCCCCCGGACGTCCCCAGCCCCGAGGAGGGCCCGTGTCCCACCCGCCGTCCGTCGACCCGTCCTGGGAGCCGCCGGCCTGGACCCCGCAGCCGGCGGCGGGCACCCCCGCGGGCGCGTGGACGCCGTGGGGGACCTGGGACCCCGCCGCCGGCCGGGCCGTCCCCGCTCCCGCACCGCCGGCCGCACCGCCGGTGTCCGCCGGCCGGCCGCTGCTGACCGTGCTGGCCGCGACCGCCGTCGGTGCCGCCGGCCTGGTCGTCGCCGCCGTCCTCGGCGCGCTGGTGCTGACGTCGGCCGCCGACGACGTCGGCCGCGGGATCGGCGAGGGCATGGCCGAGGCGGTGGACGCGCAGACGGGCGGCTACGCCGACCCGTACTGGACCGGCGGGACGCTCGGGCCGGTGGAGCAGTCCGACCCGGTGGAGCCCGGCGAGCTGGGCCCCGACCCGGTGCTCGACGCCTACGCGCAGAGCTGCTTCGGCGGCGACCTGCAGGCCTGCGACGACCTGTTCTACGAGTCGCCACCGCAGTCGGAGTACGAGGACTACGGCTCGACCTGCGGGGGCCGGGTGCGGCAGTACGAGGTCCCCTACTGCACCGACCTGGACTGAGCGGCCGTCCCAGCCGGCCCCCAGCCGTCCGCAAGCGCGTCCGAGCAGGCTGTTCGCGACCCGAGGTGCCGCCGGGGGTCCTGGGGCGGGGCGCCGCCGTGCCGTGACCGCGCCGTGCTCCCGGTCCTCCCGGGGCCGACCTAGCCTGTCGAGCGCAACCGACCCGTAGCCGAGGAGTCCGCCACCATGTCCCAGCCTCCCTCCCCGCCCCCGGGCGGCACCGACCCCGGGGCCCCGCAGCCGGGGCAGCAGGGCTGGGGCGCGGCCGACCCGACCGCGCAGGCCGGCCAGCCGGCGCCGCCCACGTCGCAGTTCCCGTCCGGGCAGTACAGCCAGCAGTACGGCCAGCAGCCCCACGGCGGCCAGGACCCGAACCAGGCCCCGTACGGACAGCAGTACGGCCAGCAGCCCTACGACCCCAGCCAGGCGCAGTACGCGCAGCAGTACGGACAGCAGTACGGCCAGCAGCCCTACGGCGGCTACGACCCGAGCCAGGCCCCGTACCCGCAGCAGTACGGCCAGCAGTACGGCCCGCCCTACGGCCAGCAGTACGGCCCGCCCTACGGCCAGCAGCCGGCCGCGGACAGGAAGAACCTCGTCGTCGCGCTGACCGTCGGTGGCGTCCTGCTGCTCGCCGGCCTCGCCGTCGGGCTGTTCTTCCTGCTCCGCGGGGACGACGGCGGCACCACGGTGGCCGACCCGACCACCACGAGCGCGAGCTCGTCGTCGAGCCCGTCGAGCTCGTCCCCCTCGCCGTCGTCCGGCGGCGGCAGCGGTGCCACCGGGGAGCCGCAGCCCCCGGTCGGGCTCGGCGCGGACGAGGAGGGCGACTGGCAGGCCCAGGCCGACGCCTGCTACGCCGGCGACTGGGCCGTCTGCGACGACCTCTGGCTGGACACGCCGGTCGGCTCGCAGTGGGAGCAGTACGCCGGCACCTGCGCCGGTCGCGTCGACTACGAGGAGGGCACCTGCGAGCCCCGGCTCGGCGACGGGGGCAGCGGGAGCGAGGCGGTCACCCCGACCGACCCGACCGCGCCCACGGGGCTGGGCGACGACCCCGAGTACCAGCCGCTGGCCGACCAGTGCTTCGCCGGCGACTACGCCGCCTGCGACGAGCTGTGGGCGCAGAGCCCGGTCGACTCCCCCTACGAGGAGTACGCCGGCACGTGCGCCGGGCGGCTCCCGTACGAGTCGCTGGGCTGCGAGGACCGGCTGGACTGAGCCGGACCGACCGCGCAGCGGGCCCGGCACCCCCGAGGTGCCGGGCCCGCCGTGCGTCCGCCCGGGGTCAGCCCGTGGTGTCGTGCCGGTCGAAGGGCACCGCGGAGTAGGCGCGCAGCTTCTCCAGCGCGTGCAGGCTCTCGATCGAGCGGATGGTGCCCGAGCGCGACCGCATGACCAGCGACTGCGTGGTGCAGCCGCCGGCGCGGTACTGGACGCCGCGCAGCAGCTCGCCGTCGGTGATGCCGGTGGCCACGAAGAAGACGTCGCCGCGGACGAGGTCGTCGATCTGCAGCACCCGGTCGAGGTCGTGGCCGGCGTCCAGGGCCTTCTGCCGCTCCTCGGCGTCCTTGGGCCACAGCCGGCCCTGCAGCGCACCGCCCATGCACTTGAGCGCGCAGGCGGCGATGATCCCCTCCGGCGTGCCGCCGATGCCCATGAGCAGGTCGACGCCGGTGCCCTCGCGGGCCGCGGCGATGGCGCCGGCGACGTCGCCGTCGGTGATGAACTTGATCCGGGCGCCGGCCTCCCGGACCTCGTGCACCAGCTGCTCGTGCCGCGGCCGGTCGAGGATGCAGACGGTGACGTCGGCGACCGAGCCGCGCTTGGCCTTGGCGACCCGCCGGATGTTCTCGGCCACCGGGGCGGTGATGTCGACGACGTCGGCGGCGGCCGGGCCGGTGGCGATCTTCTCCATGTAGAAGACGGCCGACGGGTCGTACATGGCCCCCCGGTCGGCCACCGCCATGACGGCGATGGCGTTGGGCATGCCCTTGGCCATCAGCGTGGTGCCGTCGACCGGGTCGACGGCGACGTCGCACTCCGGGCCGTTGCCGTCGCCGACCTGCTCGCCGTTGAAGAGCATGGGCGCCTGGTCCTTCTCGCCCTCGCCGATGACGACGACGCCCTTCATGCTCACCGTGCCGATCAGGGCGCGCATCGCGTCCACGGCCGCGCCGTCGCCGCCGTTCTTGTCGCCGCGGCCGACCCAGCGCCCGGCGGCCATCGCCCCGGCCTCGGTGACCCGCACGAGCTCGAGCGCGAGGTTGCGGTCGGGCGCGGGCCGGTCGGCCCGGAAGCTGCTGCTGGTGTGCGTGCTCGCCGTCAGCGGGCCGTCGGGCACGGGAAGGTTCACGGGACCTCCAGGTCGGCCCCCGGCGCCGGCGCGGCGGGGTGGGTCAGCGGTGCTGCGATCCTAGGGGAATGAGCACTCCCGGCCCGTCGAGCGAGCAGGCCGCACACCAGGGGGCAGGACCGCACGCCGACGAGCAGCCACCCCCGCCGCCGTCCGCGGTCGAGCGGGCCAACCGGATGAGCGCGGCCAACATGCTCCGGTCGCTGCTGCCGCTGGTGGTCATCTGCCTGCTCGCCGTCGGCTGGATCGCCTTCCGGCAGGGCGACCCCGACCCGGTGCGGCCGATCGATCCGACGAGCTCCGTCCAGCTGGCCGCCGCGCGCGCGTCCTACGCCGTCCAGGTGCCCTCCGAGCTGCCCGACGGCTACCGCCCCACCAGCGTGCGCACCGACGCCGGGGGCGCCGTCGACGGCGCTCCCGTGACGCTGGAGATCGGCTACGTGACCCCCTCGACGGAGTTCGCCGGGTACGTGACCAGCGACGACCCCGGCGCCGACCCCCTCTCCGCGGTGCTCGACGGCGCGCGGGCCGACGGTACGGTGCGGCTGGCCGGCGAGGAGTGGACCCGCTCGACCACCGGCCGCGGGGAGACGGCGCTCTCCCGCGAGGAGGACGGCGTGACGCTGCTGGTGACCGGCTCGGCCACGGACGCGGAGCTGGAGACCGTCGCCGCCGCCGTCGCGCCGGTGCCCGCGCGCTGAGCCCGGCTCAGGCCTGCGGCTCGCCGGGGGTGGCCGCGGCCAGCCGCTCGCGCGCCCGGTCGAGCCAGTGCTGGCACAGCCCGGCCAGCTCCTCGCCGCGCTCCCACAGGGCCAGGGACTCCTCGAGGGTCAGCCCCCCGGCCTCGAGCCGGCGGACCACCTCGGCCAGCTCCTCGCGGGCCTGCTCGTAGGTCTGGGTCGGCTGCTCCGGGGTCGCCTCGCTCACGGCTCCCCATCCTGCCGGTCGACCCGGACGGGCAGCCGACCACCGGCGACCCGCACCGCCAGCCGCTCGTCGTCCCCGACCGCGGCCGGGTCGCGGACCAGGGCGCCGTCAGCCCGCTGCACCAGCGCGTAGCCCCGCTCGAGCGTGGCCTGCGGCGAGAGCGCCGCGACGCGAGCCCGGGCGTGCTCGAGGTCACGCTCGGCGGTCTCGACGCGGTGGGTGAGGGTGCGCCGGGCCCGGTCGCGCAGCGCCGAGACGTCGTCGGCGCGGCCGTGCAGCAGCCGCTCGGGAGCGGCCAGCGCCGGCCGGCTGCGCACGCCCTCCAGCCAGCGCACCTGCTGCTCGAGCCGCAGCGCGAGCAGGTGCCGGGCGCGGGCGCGCAGCCCGTCGACCAGCCGCCGCTGCTCGCCGATCTCGGGCACCACCCGGTGCGCGGCGTCGGTGGGGGTGGCCGCCCGCACGTCGGCCGCGTGGTCGACCAGGGTGGTGTCGGTCTCGTGCCCGACGGCGGTGACCACCGGCGTGCGGCAGGCCGCGACGGCGCGCACCAGGCCCTCGTCGGAGAAGGGCAGCAGGTCCTCCACCGAGCCGCCGCCGCGGGCGACGACGATGACCTCGACCTCCGGGTCGCGGTCGAGCCGCTGCAGGCCGTCGATGACCGACGCGGCGGCGTTCACGCCCTGCACCAGGCTGTGGTGGACGGCGAAGCGCACCGCGGGCCAGCGCCGCCGGGCGGTGACCAGCACGTCGCGCTCGGCGGCGGAGTCCTTGCCGGTGACCAGTCCGACGACGGCCGGCGCGAAGGGCAGCGGGCGCTTGCGGGCGGCGTCGAAGAGGCCCTCGGCGGCCAGCAGCCTCCGGATGCGCTCGATGCGGGCCAGCAGCTCGCCGAGGCCCACGGCGCGGATCTCGGTGGCGCGCAGCGAGAACGACCCGCGGGCGATGTAGTAGTCGGGCCGGGCCCGCACGACGACCCGGGCGCCCTCGGTGAGCTCCAGGCCGGGCCGGTCGGCGACGTCGCGGGCGCAGGTGACCGGCACCGAGAGGTCGGCGGCCGGGTCGCGCAGGGTGAGGAAGACCGTCGCCGCCCCGCGCCGGGACAGCTGGGCGACCTGGCCCTCGACCCACACCTCGCCCAGCCGGCCGATCCACTCGGCGACCTTGCGGGCCACCGTGCGCACCGGCCAGGGCGCCTCGGGGGAGGAGGGGGCGGTCATGCCCCGAGCGTGCCAGGGGCCACCGACGGCAGCGGCCCGGACCCCCGACGGGGCCCGGGCCGCGTGCCGGGTTGGTCGAGCCGCTAGCCCCGGGGCTGCAGGGGGCTGGCGTCGACGGCCTGCTGCTCGAGCTTCTCCAGCCGGTTGCGCAGCATGGTGACGAACTGCGGCCGGTTCTGGGTGGCCTCCTCGTAGGCGAGCAGGTCCTGCACCGTGGCGAGCTGGTAGCCGCGCAGCCGGCCGCGCAGCTGGGCGATGGTGAAGGAGTCGTAGCCCTCGATCGGCGCCGAGCCGGCCGCCTCCGCGCCGGACCCCTCGCTGCCGTCGCCCGCGTCGTCGGTGGCGTCGTCGGTGGCGGCGTCGGACTGCTCGGGGGCCGCGCCCGCCGCGGCGACCGGCGTGCCGCCCTCGTCGGTGGCGGTCACGGTGTCGGTGTCGGTCGTGCTGTCGGTGTCCGGGGTCGTGGTGGTCGCGGCGTCCTCCGCCGGGCCGGCCTCGGCACCCATCTCCTCGTCGACGCGGACGTGCTCCTCGGTGACGACGTCGCTGCCCTCGCCCGTCGCGGTGTCCTCGCCCGTCGGGCTCTCGCCGGTCGGGGTGTCCGGCCCGGCCGTCGCCTCGCCGCCCTCCGGGGCGACGACGCCCTCCTCGGTGACGGTGCCCTCGACGGTGGCGACCTCGCCGTCGGGCGTGATGACGTCCACCTCGGACGGCGCCTCGCCACCCGCGTCGGGCTGCGCGTCCTGGGCCAGCACGCCCGCGTCCCCCGCGGTCGCCTCGCCGCCGGCCGCCTCGCCGGTCGCCTCGTCGGTCGCCGCGCCGGTCGCCGCGTCGGCCAGGCCGATGTCGGTGTCGGGCACGCCGGAGTCCGCGGCGTCGGGGGTGGCCGTGTCGTCGCTGCCCACGTCCGGCGCGCCGGCCAGCTCACCGACCGGGGAGCCCCCGGGGTCGCTGGCGGCGGGTGCGTCGTCCGGGGTGGCGGCGCCGGACTCGGGGCCGGTGCCCTCGGCCTCGAGCAGCGCCGACTCCAGCGCGTCCTCGGCGGTGAGCGTGGAGTCGGCGGCGTCGAGGGCGGCCTGGGCCTCCTCGGCGCCCTGCACCTGGTCGGTGATGCCCTCGAGGGCGGCCACGACCTCGGCCGGGGCCGGGTCCGGCGGGAGCCCGGCGGCCTCGTCGTCGACCAGGCCGGCCGCGTCGGTGTCGACGTCGACCTCCATGACGTCGACCTCGGTGAACTCCACCCGTGCGTCGGTGTCGTCGAGGGCGGAGGCGGTGTCCTCCACCGCGGCCACGACGGCGTCGGCGGCCGGGTCGTCGGGGAGGGCCGCCACCTCCTCGTCGGCGGTGGTGCCGGCGGTGGTGTCGACGTCGGGCGCGCGGTCGAAGGCGGAGTCGCGCAGGACGTCGATCGGCTGGGCGACCAGCGCGCTGCCGTCCTGGGCCCGGTCCGGGGCCGCGGCCTCGTCGTCGTCGTCGTCGAAGGTGGCCAGGCCCGGCTCGCTCGCGCCCCGGATGCCGGTGAGCACCTCGTCGCCGCGGGCCACCAGGCCCGACCACTGCTGCTGCAGCTTCATCGCGGCCTGCAGCGCGATGCCGATGAGGCGCACCGGGAGTCCCGGCAGCGTCCGGGGGAGGCTGCGGACGTCGTCGAGGACGGTGGCGGCCAGGCCGACACTCGCGCGGATCGGCTCGGGGATCTCACGGGACATGGGCCCAGCCTGCCGCAGTGCCCGCGGAACGGCAGCGTGTGCCGGCCGGTGGCCACCCGGTCGGGCGGGGCGCTCGCGCGGCGGCGTGTCGGAGGTCTCACCAGCGGCCTGCCCGGTGGGGGCCTGCTGTGACCCGTCGTACGCCGAGGGGCGGGGGGTGCCCCGCATACCATGGGGGCATGGCTGATCAGCGCGGACGCGTCCTGCTGGCCGATCCCCGGGGCTACTGCGCCGGCGTGGACCGGGCGGTGGTCGCCGTCGAGCGGGCGCTGGAGATCCACGGCGCCCCGGTCTACGTCCGCAAGCAGATCGTCCACAACAAGCACGTCGTCGCCACGCTCGAGCGCCGCGGTGCGGTCTTCGTCGACGAGACCGACGAGGTGCCCGAGGGCTCGGTCGTCGTCTTCAGCGCCCACGGCGTCTCACCGGCGGTGCACCAGGAGGCCGCGGCCCGGCAGCTGCGGACCATCGACG
The DNA here is from genome assembly GCF_900115505.1 of Geodermatophilus dictyosporus. GTDB lineage: Bacteria > Actinomycetota > Actinomycetes > Mycobacteriales > Geodermatophilaceae > Geodermatophilus > Geodermatophilus dictyosporus. The sequence continues at coordinate 695,225 of NZ_FOWQ01000003.1, forward strand.
CCACCTGCCCGCTGGTGACCAAGGTGCACCAGGAGGCCAAGCGGTTCGCCCGCGACGACTACGACATCCTGCTCATCGGCCACCGCGGCCACGAGGAGGTCGAGGGCACCTCCGGCGAGGCGCCGTCGCACATCCAGCTCGTCGACGGGCCCGAGGACGTCGCGAACGTCCAGGTCCGCGACCCCGAGCGGGTCGTGTGGCTGTCGCAGACCACGCTCTCGGTCGACGAGACCCTGGCGACGGTCGACCAGTTGACGACCCGCTTCCCCGGCCTGCAGTCCCCGCCCAGCGACGACATCTGCTACGCCACCCAGAACCGTCAACAGGCCGTGAAGCAGATGGCCGCCGAGTGCGACCTGGTCGTCGTGGTCGGCTCGACCAACTCGTCGAACTCCGTGCGGCTGGTGGAGGTCGCCCTGGAGGCCGGCGCCCGCGCCTCGCACCTGGTCGACTACGCCGCCGAGATCGACGAGGCCTGGCTCGAGGGCGTGGGCACCGTCGGCGTCACCAGCGGTGCCTCGGTGCCCGAGGTGCTGGTGAGCGAGGTGCTCGACTGGCTGGCCGCGCGCGGCTACCCCGACGTCGAGACGGTCAAGGCCGCCGAGGAGCGCCTGGTCTTCGCGCTGCCCCACGAGCTGCGTCCCAAGCGCGGCTGACCCGCCCCGGGACGGCCTCCCGGCAGGGGCCCGCCGCGAGCCTGCGAGCGGTGGGGGCAGGGAGGTGCTCCCTCAGCGGCGGGCGGCCCAGCGGATCACGGCGACCACCAGCGCGACGCCGGTGGCGACCGCCATCGTGGGGAAGCCGCGGATGAGCACCGTGGCGATCGTCGGCAGGTTCAGGCTGGCCGAGGGGGCCAGGCCCACGTTCACCGCGGCGACGGCGACGAACACCATCGGCGGGGCGACGACCGGGGTGAGCAGGTCGGGTTTGCGGACCAGCAGCGTGGCGACGGCCGAGCCCGCGACCAGGGTGACGAGGGTCAGCGTGCCCAGGCCGACGCCGAAGAAGGAGTCGACGGCGCCGCCGGCGAGGGTGAGGACGAAGACGCCGAGGACGGCGACCACGCCGCGCAGCCGGCTGCCGGCCTCCGCCGTGGACGGCGCGGTGCGGGAGCCCGCGCGCTGGGCCGGGCGCCCGGTGGCGCGGCTGCCGCCGCGGGCGCCGGTCCCGGCGTCGTCGCGGTCGGGCAGCGGCGGCACGGCGGCGGAGGGGATGCGCTGCGACGGGCGGGCGCCGGAGGGCCGGGCGCCGTTCACGGCGGGACGGCCCGTCCCGCCGGCGCGGTCGGGGGCGGGCACCGCGGGGCGGCCGCGCGGCGGGGGCGGCGGCACCGGCGGGCGGGCCATGCGCACCGGGCGGTCGGGGCCGGTCACGTCGGGGCGGACGCTGCCGTGGTGGCGCTCCGGGCGCACTCCGCTGTCCCGCCAGGTGTCGGCTGCACGCACCGAGGTCATGGCGCACCTCCCCGTCCGGACCGGTGGGCCCCGGGTGGGGCCGCTGTGGGCACTCACGGTAGCGACGGGAGGGGGATCCGCGGGCCGTTTCCCGGTGTCGGACCTCGACACGTATCCGTGCCGATTTGGCAACTCTCGGTGCGAGGGTGGGGGCGGTGTGACGGACGCGCCGTCCGGGACGGGCGGGGTGCGGGCCGGTCAGGCGTCCCGGGTCCAGCGCAGGGGGCGCACCCCGTCGTCGGCGCGGTCGTCGGCGGCGTCGCGCTCGGGCAGCAGCGTCCGCTCGGGCAGCGCGGGCCGGGTGACGGGCACGACGTGGTCGCCGTCGCCGCCCGTGTCACCGGCACGGTCGTCGGCGGGGCGGAGCGTGCGGACCACGGCCTCGACCGCCGGTGGCGTGGGCACGGGGGTCTCGCCGACGCCGAGGTCGTCGAAGCGACGGGCGGCGGCCAGCACGGACCGCTCGTAGGAGCCGACCGTCTCGTTGTAGCGGGCGAGCGTGGCGCCCAGTGCCGAGCCGAGCCGGGTGAGGTGGCCCGACAGCGTGGTCAGGCGGGCGTGCAGCCGGCGGCCGACCTCGATGACCTGGTCGGCGTCGCGGGCCAGCCGCTCCTGCCGCCACGAGTGGGCAACGGTGCGCAGCAGCGCCAGCAGCGTGCTGGGCGTGGCGATGACGACGTCGCGGCCGAAGCCGTACTCGAGCAGACCGGGCTCGGCCTCCAGCGCGGTGGTGAGGAAGCCGTCGGAGGGCACGAACAGCACGGTGAACGGCGCCGCGGGCCGGAAGGCGGTGGGGTAGCGGCGCGCGGCGAGCTGGTCGACGTGCGTGCGCAGCTGCCGGGCGTGCGCGGCGACCCGCTGGGCCTTGACCGTCTCGTCGGGGGCCTGCACCGCCTCGATGTAGCCGGTGAAGGGCACCTTCGCGTCGACGACCACCTGCCGTCCGTCGGAGAGGGTGACCACCAGGTCGGGGCGGACGCCGGCGCCCTCGTCGTTGGTGGACGACGGCTGCTCGACGAAGTCGCAGTGCTCGAGCAGGCCGGCCACCTCGACCACCCGGCGCAGCTGCACCTCGCCCCAGCGGCCGCGCACGTGCGGCGTCCGCAGCGCGGTGACCAGCGCCGCCGTCTCCTGGCGCAGCATCGCGCTGGTCTGCCCGACGGTGCCCATCTGCTCCCGCAGCTCACCGTGCGCGGTGGCCCGGGCCTGCTCCATGCCGGCGAGCAGCCGGTGCAGGTGGTCGATCGACTCGTGCAGCGGGTCGAGACCGGTCTCGGCCGGCCGGCGGCGGGCGAGCAGCGCGACGACCCCGAGCGTGACGGCGACCCCCAGCAGCACCCCGAGGAGCAGGCCGAGCAGCAGCGACGCGGCGTCCACGCCAGCAGGGTGCCTCAGCCCACCGACATCTCCCGGGAGGCGGCTCCGTTCCGCGGGGGTCCGTCGACTACGCCTCGACGGGGACGGGGACGGGGGCGTGCTCGGTCTCGTGGTCGAGCAGCCAGCGCTTGACCGGCGTGCCCCACCGGAAGCCGCCCAGGCCGCCGTCGGAGCCGAGCACCCGGTGGCAGGGCACGAACAGCGCCGCGGCGTTGCGGGCGCAGGCGTTGGCCGCCGCCCGCACCGCCGAGGGCCGGCCGCAGCGGGCGGCGAAGGCGGCGTAGGTGTCGGGCTGCCCGGCGGGCACCGTGCGCAGCACCTCCCACGCGTCCTCGAGGAACGGCCCGGAGCGCTGCCGCACCCGGACGGCGTCGATCGCGGCGACGTCGCCGCCGACGAAGGCCTCGACGGTGTCGAGCACGGGCAGGGACCCGGCGTGCTCGACCCAGGTGGGTCGCAGCGAGCGGTGGACGACGGGGAGCAGGTCGGCGACGTCGCCGGTCCACCCGGCGGCCAGGACGACGTCCTCCCCGTCGGTCCCGGTGGTGACGACGACGGAGAACGGTCCGGGCGGGGTGGCCACGGTGGCGTGGCGGGCGGGCGGGGTCATGACGCACTCCGATCGAGGGGTGGGCGGGTGAAGAGCGTGGGCGCGGCGAGGGCCCAGAGGTGCACCGCGGCGTACGAGCGCCACGGCCGCCAGCGCGTCGCGGCGTCGGCGTCGGAGCTGCCGACGGCGGCCAGGGCGCGGCGCAGCGCGAGGTCGCCGGGCAGCCACACGTCGGGGTCCCCGAGACCGCGCATCAGCACGAGGGACGCCGTCCACGGGCCGATCCCCGGCAGCGCCAGCAGGTCGCGGGCGGCCTCCTCGCGGTCGCAGCCGGGGTCGAGGGCCACCCGGCCCTCGGCGAGCGCGGCGGCCAGCCCGGTCAGGGTGCGGCGGCGGGCGCCGGTGAGGCCGACCGCCGACAGGTCGGCCGCGGCCAGCGCGGCGGGCCGCGGGAAGGCGTGCGTCAGCGTGCCCACCGGCTCGGCCAGCGGCGTCCCGGCCAGCGCGACGACGCGGGCGGTGAGCGTGCGGGCGCCGGCCACCGACACCTGCTGGCCGAGCACCGCGCGCGCCGCCGCCTCCGGGCCGTCGGGCGAGGCGGGCACCCGGCGGCCGGGTGCGCCGGCGACCAGCGGGGCCAGCGCGGGGTCGGCGCCGAGGACCTCGTCGACGGCGAGCGGGTCGGCGTCGAGGTCGAGCAGCCGCCGGCAGCGGGGGACGGCGGCCCGCAGGTCCCGCAGGTCGGGGAGCAGCAGCCGCGCGGTCACCGCCGGGCCGCCGTCCGCGGCGGGGGAGAGCCGGACGACGCCGGGGCCCGCGGGCAGGTCGAGGACGCGGGAGAACGTCGTCCCGTCCCACTCCTCCAGGCCCGGGACGGCGTGCAGGCCGAGGAAGTGCAGCACCTCGGCGGCGTCGAACGGCGCGCGGGCGGCCAGCCGCAGGGTCAGCCAGCCCGGCGTCCCGCCCTCGCCGCCCGGCCGCCGGCGGCGCAGCTCGCTGGGTGTGCAGGCGAACACCTCCCGCACGGTGTCGTTGAACTGGCGGACGCTGGCGAACCCGGCGGCGAAGGCGACGTCGGCCATCGGCAGGTCGGTGGTCTCGACGAGCACCCGCGCGGTCTGCGCGCGCTGGGCCCGGGCGACGGCGAGCGGGCCGACCCCGAGCTCGCCGACCAGCAGCCGGTGCACCTGCCGCTCGGAGTAGCCGAGGCGCGCGGCCAGGCCGGGGACGCCGGTGCGCTCGACCTCGCCGTCGGCGATCAGCCGCATGGCCCGGGCGACGACGTCGGCGCGCACGTCCCACTCGGGCGACCCGGGGACGGCGTCGGGGCGGCAGCGGCGGCAGGCGCGGAAGCCGGCGGCCTGCGCGCCGGCGGCGGTGCCGAAGAAGCAGACGTTGGCCGCGGCGGGGGTGCGTGCCGGGCAGGAGGGCCGGCAGTAGATGCCCGTGGTGCGGACGGCGGTGACGAACCAGCCGTCGAAGCGGGCGTCCCGGCTGGCGACCGCGCGGTAGCAGCGCTCGGCGTCCAGAGAGGCGGTCACGATCCCTCCTCGCCGGCGCTCGTCGGACTCGTGCCCGGCGGTGCTGTGTCTTCGCGCGTCCTCGCGAGCTCGGCCACGGCACCGATCATGGCAGCGCCCGGCGCCGGTGACTGGCGGTTTCCGGACGCCGCCGTCGTCCCCGCCCGGAGTGCGCGCTGTCACCCCCTCCCGACAGACTGCCGGGACCCGCCGGTGCTCCGGCCGGCGGGGACGAAGGGGGAACCGTGATCGATCCACCGGCCCGCCGCGGCCCGAGGCCGCCCGCCCGGACCACCGGACGCCAGGTCGTCGTCTTCGCCGACCCCGAGGACGTGCAGGTCGACTGGTCGGCGGCCGGCATCACCGACGTCGCCGACTCCCGCGACTTCACCTCCGGGCGGGTCCCGGCGCAGACGCTGCGCGAGGCCGGCGCCACCGTCTTCGCCCGGCTGGGGATCGCCGTCGTCGCGGTCGGCCCCGACCAGGTCGGGGCGCTGCGCGCCGCGGCCCGGCCGGTGCTGTCGGTCTCGCCGGAGCTGGTGCACCGGGTGCTGCCGGAGGACCTGACCGGGTACGTCCGCGGCTACCGCGACGGCGTCGCCGACCTCGCCGGGCGGGTCCTCGGCGCCGGCGGCGAGGACGGCGCCGCGGCCCCGCCGCTGTTCCAGGACACCGCGGCCGCGACCTGGGGCGTGCAGGCCGTGCGGGCGACGACGTCGCCCTACACCGGCAGCGGCATCCGGGTCGCCGTCCTCGACACCGGTCTGGACCTCGAGCACCCCGACTTCGCCGGCCGCGCGGTCACCGCCGAGTCGTTCGTGCCGGGGCAGACCGCCCAGGACGGCCACGGGCACGGCACGCACTGCGTCGGCACGGCCTGCGGCCCCCAGTCGCCGCCGACCGGGCCGCGCTACGGCGTCGCCTCGGGGGCCGAGGTCTTCGTGGGCAAGGTGCTCGGCGACGAGGGCAGCGGGGACGACGGCGGCATCCTGGCCGGCATCGACTGGGCGGTGGCCAACGGCTGCGCGGTCGTCTCGATGTCGCTGGGCGCCGACGTGGCCGAGGCCCACCCGCCCTACTCCGCCGCGGGCCGGCGGGCGCTGCAGCAGGGCTCGCTGATCGTGGCCGCGGCGGGCAACAACGCCGATCGGGAGAACGGCGACCTCGGCTTCGTCGGGGCGCCGGCCAACAGCGTGGAGATCCTCGCCGTCGGCGCGCTCGACCCGGCGCTGACGGTGGCCTGGTTCTCCGCGCGCAGCCTGCCGGCGCCCGGCGGCGAGGTCGACGTCGCCGCGCCGGGGGTGGACGTGCTCTCCGCCTGGCCGATGCCCGACCGCTACAACACGATCAGCGGGACCAGCATGGCCACGCCGCACGTCGCCGGGGTCGCCGCGCTGTGGGCCGAGGCCACCGGGCGGCGCGGCTACGAGCTGTGGGCGACGCTGACCCAGGCGGCGCAGCGGCTGACCGAGCCGTCGGCCGACGTCGGCAGCGGGCTGGCGCTGGCTCCCCAGGAGGGGGCCGGCGGCGGTTGACGGCGGCCGCGGGGGGCCTCGACGGGCGTAGCCTCCCGCCATGTCCCTCCCGCTGACGCCGGTCAGCGTGACCGTCGACGACGGCCACCTGGCCCAGGTCGAGACGGTGGCGCAGGCGCTGCGCGACTCCGGGATGCAGGTCGAGCGGGTGCTCGGCTCGCTCGGCCTGATCACCGGTCGGGCGCCGGCCGGCGCCCGACCGAGCCTGCTGGCCGTCGAGGGCGTCACCTCCGTCGACGAGCAGCTGCGCTTCTCGCTGCCCCCGCCCGACGCCCCCGTCCAGTAGCCGCGGGGACCCTCCCGGCCCGCCGCCCGTTGGGCCGGGTGTGCAGGTCGCCCAGCAGGTCCCGTCCCGGCAGCGGAGGGTCGTGGCGCTCGTCGCCGGTGTCCTCGTGCTGCTCGCGGCCGTGCTGGTGGTCCGCTCGGGAACCGCCGAGCCGCCGCGCTCGGCCGAGTGCGCCGCCGCCGGGCCCGCCGTGCGGGTCGACCCGGCCGCGGTCCCGGACGGCCCGGTCGCCGGGTACGGCCCGGAGCAGCTGGCCAACGCGGCGGCGATCCTCAACGCCGCGGCGGACCTGGGCCTGGACACCTGCGCGCAGACGATCGGCGTCATGACCGCGATGGGCGAGTCCTCGCTGCGGGTGCTCGACCGCGGCGACGCCGCAGGGCCGGACTCCCGCGGGCTGTTCCAGCAGCGGGACAACGGCGCCTGGGGCTCCTACGCCGACCGGATGGACCCCACCACCAGCGCCACCAACTTCTTCCTCGCGCTGCAGGAGGTGCCCGACTGGCCGTCGCTGGAGCCGACCATCGCCGCGCACCGCACCCAGCGCAACGCCGACCCGTACCACTACGCGCGGTACTGGGACCCCGCGGTCGAGGTCGTCTCCGCGCTGGCCGGCCGCCCGGTGCTCGGCACCTGACCGGCCCGTCCACCGACCGGTGGACGGGCCGGCCCACGGAACGGGCGTCCCGGTGGGCACCGCGACGGGTCAGGCTGGGGCCATGACAGCGATCCAGGTGGCGCCGGTCCCGGTGCCGGCCGGGCAGGACACGGCGGTCCGCGTGCGCGGGCTGGTCAAGCGGTACGGCGGCCGCGCCGTGGTCGACGGCGTGGACCTCGACGTCCGGCGCGGTGAGGTGTTCGCCCTGCTCGGGCCCAACGGTGCGGGCAAGACGACCACGATCGAGGTGCTCGAGGGCGTGCGCCGGCGCGACGGCGGCGAGGTCACCGTCCTCGGGCAGGACCCCGCGTCGGCCGGGCGGGCGTGGCGCGACCGGATCGGCGTGGTCGCGCAGAGCACCGGCGTCGGCGACGCGCTCACCGTGCGGGAGACCCTCGACCACTTCGCCCGCTACCACGGCACCGCGCGGCCCACCGCCGAGCTGCTCGCCGCGGTGGGGCTCGCCGAGGCGGCCGGCACGCGGGTGGCCCGGCTGTCGGGCGGGCAGCGGCGGCGGCTGGAGGTCGCGCTCGGCGTCCAGGGCCGGCCGGAGCTGCTCTTCCTCGACGAGCCGACCACCGGCATGGACCCGGTCGCCCGCCGGCGGTTCTGGGAGCTCGTCCGCGGCCTGCGCGCCGGCGGGACGACGGTCGTGCTCACCACGCACTACCTCGACGAGGCCGCCGAGCTGGCCGACCGGGTCGGTGTCCTGGCCGGCGGCCGGCTGGTCGACGTCGCCCCGCCCGGGGAGCTCGGCGCGGAGCTGCGGCGGGTGGCCACGGTGCGCTGGACCGAGGACGGCGCGACCCGCGAGGTGGTCACCCCCGAGCCGGCCGCCGTGCTGCGCGACCTGCTCGCCGCGCACCCGGCCGGCGAGGTGCCCGGCCTGACCGTCACCCGCCCCGGCCTGGAGGACGTCTACCTGTCCCTGGTCGGCGCCACCCCCGAGGGAGGGACCCGATGACCGCCGCCCTGACCCCCGCGACCACCCGCCCGGCACCGCCCTCGGCCCTGGCGATCGGCCTGGCCCGCACCGGCCTGGAGCTGCGGCTGTTCGTCCGCGACCCGGCGCAGGTGGTCTTCTCCTTCGCCTACCCGATCGTGATGCTGGTGATCTTCGCGTCGGTGTTCGCCGGCGAGGACCGGCCGGGCGGGGTGCCGTTCGCGCAGTACTTCCTCGCCGGGATCGCCGCCACCGGGATCATGCTGACCAGCTTCCAGGCGGTGGGGACGGCGCTGGCCGAGGAGCGCGAGCGCGGCGACCTGGCCCGGCTGCAGGTGATCGGCACGCCGCCACTGGGCTACTTCCTCGGCAAGGCCGGCCAGGTGCTGGTCACCACCGTGCTGCAGCTGGCGGTGCTGCTCACCGTGGCCGCGACCGTCTACGACGTGCCGATGCCCGACGGGGTGGGCCGCTGGCTGACCTTCGCCTGGGTGGTGCTCCTCGGCGCGGTCGCCGGCACGGTGCTGGGGATCGCGGTGGCGTCGGCGGGCAGCAGCCGCGCGGTGGGCAACGGGATCAGCGCGTTCGCCGTCGTCCTGCAGTTCTTCTCCGGGGTGTTCTTCGTCTTCTCCGAGCTGCCCTCGTGGATGCAGGAGGTGGCGGCGGTCTTTCCGCTGAAGTGGCTGGTGCAGGGCATGCGGTCGGTGTTCCTGCCCGACGCCGCGGCCGTCGCCGAGCCGGCCGGCAGCTGGGAGCACGGGACCACTGCCCTCGTGCTGGCCGCATGGGTGATCATCGGGCTCGTGGTCTGCGCCCGCACGTTCCGCTGGCGCCGGGCGGCGTGACCGCCGCCCGCCGCCGGCTGGCCGCCGTCCTCCTCCCCGCCGCCGGGGACGAGGGCGGCGAGCCGCTGTCCGCGCGGGGGTGGAGCGCCACGGTCGTCGGGATGCACGTCATCTCGGCGGCGGTGTGGACGCTGGCGCTGGCCAGCGTGCTCTCCGGCGAGGTGACCGCGCCCGGGGAGCAGGGGCCGGTGCTCGCCGTCCTCGGGGTGCTGGCGCTGTCCTACCTGCTCGCCGGCGCGCCGGCCGTGGCGGGCGGGCACCCGCGGCGGGCGCTGGTCCACCTCGTCGTCGTGGTGGCCTCGTTCGGCCTGCTCGGCTGGCTGGCGCCGGGGCTGCTGTTCCTGCTCTTCCTCGCCTACCCGCAGGTCTGGTTCGTGGTGCAGGGCCGGCTCACCGGCGTGGCCTGGACGGTGCTGCTGGCCGTGGCCAGCGCGATCGGCCCGGTGTCCGGGGCCGCGTCCGGGAGCACGACGCTGGAGATCCTGCGCGAGTCCGTCGTCAGCCTGGCGTTCAGCCTCGCCCTGGGGCTGTGGATCAGCCACGTGCTGCGGCAGAGCGCGGAGCGGGCCGACCTCATCGAGCAGCTCGAGCGCACCCGCTCGGAGCTGGCCACCGCCGAGCGCGAGCGCGGGGTGCTCGCCGAGCGCGAGCGGCTGGCGGGGGAGGTCCACGACACCCTGGCGCAGGGCTACACCTCGATCGTGGTGCAGGCGCAGACCGCCGCCGCGCTGCTGCCCGCCGACCCCGACGCCGCCCGCGAGCGGCTGGCGGTGATCGAGGAGGTCGCGCGCGACAACCTGGCCGAGGCGCGGGCGGTGGTGGCCGCGTTCCGGCCGGTGGCCCTGGACGGGTCGACGCTGGTCGAGGCGCTGCAGCGGCTGGCGTCCCGGTTCGCCCGCGAGACCGGGCTCGCGGTGCGGGTGGACACCGGCGCGCTCGACGGCGTGCCGGCGCTGCGCACCGACGAGGAGGTCGTGCTGCTGCGCGGGGCGCAGGAGGCGCTGACCAACGTCCGCCGGCACGCGGGGGCCACGGCCGTGGTGCTGCGGCTGGCGCGGGTGGGCGCACAGGTGTCGGTGCACGTGGAGGACGACGGCGTGGGCTTCGACCCGTCGGCGGTGACCGCGTCCGGGCTGGAGGGGCTGCGCGGCCGGGTGGCGCAGGTGGGCGGCGAGGTCGACGTCGCCTCGGCGCCGGGTGCGGGGACGCGCGTGACGGTGCGGGTGCCGTGGTCGTGAGCCGACCGACGGACGGGACCGGCCGGTCGGTGGTCAGGGTCCTGGTGGTCGACGACCACCCGGTGGTGCGCGGCGGGCTGGTCGGCTGGCTGGCGGCGCAGCCCGACCTCGACGTCGTCGGGGAGGCCGGCGACGGGCAGGAGGCGCTGGCGCTGGTGGCCGCCACCGCGCCGGACGTCGTCCTCATGGACCTGCGCATGCCGCGCATGGACGGCGTGACCGCCACCGAGCGGCTGACCGCGGCGCACCCGGGCGTCCGGGTGCTGGTGCTGACCACCTACGACACCGACGCCGACATCCTGCGGGCGGTCGCGGCCGGCGCCACCGGCTACCTGCTCAAGGACGCGCCGCTGCCGCAGCTGGCCGACGCCGTCCGCGCCGCCGCCCGCGGGGAGACCGTGCTCGCGCCCCCGGTGGCCGCCCGGCTGGTGTCCCGCATGCGCGCGCCGGCCCCCGAGGAGCCCACCCCGCGGGAGCTGGAGGTGCTGGCCGGGGTGGCGCGCGGGCTGACCAACGCCGAGATCGGCCGGGAGCTGTTCATCGGCGAGGCCACGGTGAAGACCCACCTGCTGCGGGTGTTCGCCAAGCTCGGCGTCGACGACCGCACCCGCGCGGTCATGGTCGCCGTCGAGCGGGGGCTGCTGCCCGGTCCCGGCTCGCGCTGACGCCGCCCGGCCGGGACGCCGACACCGCGAGCAGCGGCGTCCCCGGGACGACGCTGCGCGGCGGCTCCGGGTCGAGGCCGACCTCGGTCAGCCGGCGGACCAGCGAGCCGGCGTCGGACAGCTGCAGACCGCCGCCCTGCGCGCGGAGCAGCAGGTCCATGTGGCGGCTGAACAGCTGCGGCACGGCGACGGTGGTGTTCACGATGAGGGTGCCGCCCCGGGGCGAGGAGGCCGGCGACCGCGCGCAGCAGGGGCACCCGTGCGGCCGGCGGGAGGTGGTGGACGACGTTGGCGAGCAGGGCGAGGTCGAAGGGCTCGGCGAGCGGCCCTCCCGGTCCCTCGGCGAGCGCGGTCCGGACGTCGGCCGTCGCGACGGTCGCCCGGTCGGCGAGGCCCCGTTCCCGCAGGGTCCGTGCGGCCAGGGCCGCGGCGGCGGGGTCGACGTCCACCTGCTCGGTGAGGTCGCGCCGGCGCGTGCCCTCGGTGAGCAGCGGGCGCAGCCCGCGGTAGAGGTCGGTGTGGAACCCGCCGAAGCCCTGGTAGGTGGCCCGGACGAGGTCGTCCTCGACGACGGCGCGCCCCGCGCGGGCCAGCCGCCACCGGGCGCCGTCCCCGTCGACGAGCCGGGTCACGGCCGCCACCCGCAGGAAGGCCTCCAGCAGGTCCGGGTCGGTCGCGCCGGTGCGCCGGGCCAGCTCGGCGGTGCCCGCCGGTGCCTGCGCCAGCGCGTCGAGCACGCCGGTGTCGAGGGCCGCGGCGACGACCTGCAGGCGAGCGCGGCCTGCCCGTCCTGCGTGACCCGCAGCCGGGCGCGGAGGTCACCCGCCCGCAGCAGCTGGACCAGGGCGTTGAGGCTGATCAACCGGGCCATGCGGCCTCCCTGCGGATGAGGGGTGCTCCCGCGGTCACCGTGCCGGTCGCCGGAGCGGGGGACCAGGGTCCCGAGGCCCGCTGCACCTTCCGAGGACGGCTCCGCGGACCGTCGCGAGGGGTCGCGAGGATCTGGGGATGAGCCGCTGACCTGGGGATTCGGGCTGCGGGACCCAATCGGGTCGGCTAGGCTTCGTACATGTGTTCGGGCGATGTGGGTGGTGGTGATGTCCTCGACGACGTCGCCGCGCTGGTCGCCGAGCGCAACCGGATCGACGCCCTGCTGGCCCGCCGGGTGCGGGCCGCGGAGCTGTCCCAGGCGCCGGAGCGCGACGGGCAGAAGTCGATGCGCCCCTGGCTGCGCGGGCACTGCCGGCTCTCGGCCGCCGCGGCCGCACGGGTGGTGGGCAACGGCCGGGTGCTCGACCACCTGCCCGCACTGGCCGAGGCCCACGACGCCGGCTGGGTCTCCGCCGAGCAGGTCGCCGTCGCCGCCACGGCCCTGACGCCGGAACGCCTGCAGGCCGCCGCCGAGCGCGGCGTGGACCTGGCCGTCATCGACGCCGTGCTCACCCAGGTGGCGATCGACCACCCGCACGCCGACTTCGTCGCCGCGGTGCGGCACTACCTGGCCGGCCTGGACCCCGACGGTCCCGAACCCGACCCCACCGAGGGCCGCCGGCTGATGCTGGCCCGGCACGCCGACGGGACGCTCAGCGGCCGCTTCGAGCTCGACGCGGTCGGTGGGGAGAAGCTGCAGGCCGCACTGGAGTCCTTCGTGCAGGCCGACCGGCCGGCCGGGGACGAGCGCAGCCGCGCCCAGCGGCTGGGGGATGCGCTGGTGCAGCTGTGCGACACCGCGCTGGCCGCCGGGTCGCT
>NZ_FOWQ01000012.1 GCF_900115505.1 Geodermatophilus dictyosporus
CAACCGCTCAGGCAACCGCACCCTCAACCGGGTGCTCTACACCATGGCGATCACCCAGATCCGCGCCGACACCGAGGGCCGCGCCTACTACCTGCGCAAACGCGCCGAAGGCAAGACCGGCCGGGAGGCTCTGCGCTGCCTGAAACGACGGCTCTCCGACCTGATCTACAAGACGATGCACGACGATCTCGCCGCAGCACAGCAGCTCCAGCCGGCCTCCGGTCAGGACGGTGAGTGCAGCAGCGGCAAACGGGACACGTCTTCACGGCCGAAGCCAGCTGCGCGACAGGTTCGCAGTCCCTGACCTGCTCTTCGCTACGGCCAGTCCACCGCACCCACCGCCAGCCGAAACGCTACCGCCGAGCCCTTGCACATAGGAGCTCACTCCTGGTCCATGAACTCGTTGTGACGAGTTCTTGCGCGGCCCAGCGGCCGGCCGAAGTGGCCACTGGGCTGCGCGTGTGGCTCTGACTCGTCGACCGGCTACCGAGCGGGCACCAGCTCGGCGACCAGGCCGCGAACGCGGCCTTCGATCTCGTCGCGGATGGGTCGGACCGACTCCACGCCCTTGCCTGCGGGATCCTCGAGGGCCCAGTCGAGGTAGCGCTTGCCGGGGAAGATCGGGCAGGCGTCTCCGCAGCCCATGGTGATGACGACGTCAGAGGCTTCGACGGCGTCGGTGGTGAGCACCTTGGGGCGTTGGTCGGTGATGTCGATGCCGACCTCGGCCATGGCCTCGACGGCTGCGGGGTTGACCTGGTCGGCGGGCAGGGAGCCGGCGGAGCGCACCTCGACGGCGTCTCCGGTGAGGTGGCGCAGCCAACCGGCGGCCATCTGGGAGCGGCCGGCGTTGTGCACGCAGACGAACAGGACGCTGGGCTTGTCAGACACGGGTTGCCTCTCGGGTGGGGACGGTGTCATCGCCGGGGAAGTAGCGCCGCCCGGCCCATGGTGAGGCGTAGACGAGGACGACGAGCACGGGGACCTCGACGAGCCGCCGGACGACGCCGGCCAGGGCTTGACCGCTGGTCACGCCCAAGTCGCCGCTCGTCACGGCGGTAGCCAGCTCGAGGTGCTGCCCGCGGCGAGGGACGACAGGGTGGCGTCCTCAGCAGCACGGCGCCGGCGCCCGACGCAGAGCCGGAAGACTCGACCGCAGGTGCTCGAGGCGGGCCATCCAGCTGCGGGCGCGTCCGCGGCTGGCGGCGGGCACCGCATGGGCGAGGCGGCTCTCGGCCGCGGCGGCGATCAGGTCGACGTGGTGCTGGTCGAAGACCAGGCGGTAGGTCGCGGCGTCGTTCACGGCCGGCACCCGCAGCTGCTCGGCACGGCCGAGGCAGTGGCGTCGGTGCCGCAGCAGGAGGTCTTGACCGACGGCTCACAGCACGCTGCAGCCTCCGCCGGGGCGCAGCACGATCCGCTCGTGGCCCGGGCGGGCTTGGTCGCGCGCACGATGGCGCCGTGCAGGCCGGGGGCGACCTCGTGGGTGAAGGTGACCGAGGCGTCGGCGAAGCCGGCCGCGGCCAGGTCCTCCAGGTACTCAGCGCGCGACAGGGCACCGGCGATGCAGCCCACGTAGGAGCCGCGCTCGGCGCGCTCGGCCGGGGTCACGTCGTCCTCGGCGACGACGTCGGAGATGCCAATGCGCCCGCCGGGGACCAGCACGCGGAAGGTCTCGGCCAGCACCGCGGGCTTGTCGGTCGAAAGGTTCACGACGCAGTTGGAGATGACGACGTCGACGCTGGCGTCGTCCAGCGGCAGGTCCTCGATGGTGCCCTTGCGGAGCTCGACGTTCGCCGCGCCGGCCCTGGCGGCGTTCGCCCGCGCCAGGTCGAGCATCTCGTCGGTCATGTCCACGCCGTAGGCAAAGCCGGTAGGACCCACGCGGCGGGCCGAGAGCAGCACGTCGATGCCCCCGCCGGAGCCGAGGTCGAGCACCCGCTCGCCCTCGTGCAGGTCGGCGACCGCGATCGGGTTGCCGCAGCCGAGGGAGGCCAGCACGGCCTCCTCGGGGAGGTCCTCGGTGGTGGCGGTGTCGTAGCGGCCGGCGCCGAAGCGCTCGTCGACCTCGACGGCCTCCGCGGCCGGGCCACAACAACTGGCCTGTCCCCCGCCGCTGACCGCCTGGGCGGCCGCGGCATAGCGCGCACGGACCTGCTCGCGCACGTCGGCCTTGGTGTCGATCTCGGTCATGGCCCCTCCCTCGGGTCCTTGAGGTATGGACGTACGTCGATGTGCGACACTGACACGGGTCATCGACACATGTCAATATCGACGATAGCGAATGTCCGGTGCCATACTGGGGCCATGACCACGACGCTGCCGGTTGCCTCCACCGTGTGCTGCGCGCCGCTGGTCCGCGCACCCCTCGGCGCTGAAGACGCCACCCGACTGGCCACCACCCTCAAAGCCCTCGCCGACCCCGCCCGGCTGCGCCTGCTGTCGCTGGTAGCCGCCCACGAGGGCGGCGAGGCCTGCGTGTGCGACCTGATCGAACCCCTCGGCTTGTCCCAGCCGACGGTGTCGCACCACCTGAAGGTCCTTGTCGACGCCGGCCTGCTCACCCGGGAGAAGCGCGGCGTGTGGGCCTACTTCACCCTCGTGCCCGGCGCCCTCGACGCCGTGGCGTCCGTCCTGACCACCACCGGCTCCTGACCCCGCCTCGACGCCCACCACGCAGCGGCCGACGGTCGATCTGGAGGCCGCCCCGACCGGCATCGACCGGGGACAGCCAGCTGCTACGTGCCCGCGCAGGGCAGGAACTAGCGGTGACACCTGAGCGGGCGATCTCGACCGTCCCAACCCGAACCAACGCCCGTCATCCACAGCGTCAACGAACCGGGGAAGGACTGGAGACGGACTGTCGACAGCAGCGTCTGGGACGGCCAGCCTGGCGCGATGGCCGGGAGCATCGCCGCCCTCAAGACCCGTGACGGCACGACCCGCTACCGGGCTCGCTATCGCGATCCCAGCGGACGGCAACACGAGAAGCGCTTTGCACGCAAGATCGACGCCCGGCGATGGCTGGAGGAAGCCACCTCGGCCCTCGTCACGCAGACCTGGACCGCACCCGAGCGCGGCCGCGTCACCGTCGAGGTGTGGGCCGAGCAGTGGCTGGCAGCACAGGTCGGCCTGAAGCCGAGCTCCCGCCAGCGCTACGCCGATCTCCTGCGTGCGCACGTCCTGCCCGCGTGGGGCACGCACCGTCTGGCCGACGTCCGGCACGCCGATGTCGCTGCGTGGGTCGCTCAGACGCTCGAGCGCGGCTTCGCACCGGCCACCGTCCGGCACGCGCACCGGGTCCTCTCCCTATTGCTCGACCTCGCTGTGCGCGACGGCCGCATCCCGCGTAATCCGGCACAACGGGTGCCGCTACCACGCATCAACCGGGACGAGCCCCGCTTCCTCACCCGCGACGAAGTCGAGCGGCTTGCCGACTCAGCGGGCGACGACGGGGACGTCATCCGACTGCTGGCACACACCGGCCTGCGCTTCGGTGAGATGGCCGCATCACGCGTCCGTCGCGTCGACTTCCTGCGGCGGCGACTGACCATCGCCGAGTCCGTCACCGAGGTCGCCGGCCAAGCGGTGTTCGGCACTCCGAAGACGCACCAGCAGCGCACGGTCCCGCTGCCCGAGATGCTGGTCGACGCCCTGGCGCGGCGCTGCACCGGCAAGCAGCGCGACGACTTCCTGCTCACCACGTCGAGCGGGACCGTGCTGCGGCTGCGCAACTGGCGTCGGCTCGTCGTCGATCCGGCCGTGCGGGCGGCGGGTCTGACCGACGTCACGCTGCACGACCTGCGACACACCGCCGCCTCACTCGCCGTGGCCAGCGGCGCCACCGTGAAGGCCGTCCAGCGGATGCTCGGACACGCCTCGGCGGCCATGACGCTCGACGTCTACTCCGGCCTGTTCGACGACGACCTGAGCGATCCGGCCGCCCGGATGGACGCCGCGGCACGGGAGGCGGCGTCCACGCGTGTGGGCGCGGTGTGGGTGCGGCCGTCGCCCGGGCAGCCGTCAGCCTACGAAAATGCTGGTCAGCACGGTGGGCCCCGTGGGGATCGAACCCACAACCCGCGGATTAAAAGTCCGCTGCTCTGCCAGTTGAGCTAGAGGCCCGGCGGGCCCGATCCTCCCAGACCGGCCGAGGTCACCGCCCCGCGACGAGGCGCCATCCGCTGCCGGTCGCCCGGGCTCACAGCACGTCGAAGGCCACCAGCAGGAGCAGGGTCAGCAGGGCCGAGACGAGGAGGCTGCCGAGGCAGCCGAGCCGGCTGGAGAAGAGGAAGAACACCGTCCGGGGGTGCCCCGTACCCGTCGGCCGCAACCCTCCGTGACCGCGGCACCGCCCGGTCGGGGAGCAGCACCCGTTCAGGGGATCGCCGCGGGTGCCGCCCGCTACGTAGCGTCATCGCCAGCGCGGGGCCGACGCCCGCGCACCAGACCCCGGTCCGGTCGCCCGTTCCCCCCGGGCGGCCGGACCGGACCTGTGTCCGGGGCCGGTCAGCAGCCGCGGTCGACCAGTGCCGCGAGCTGGTCCCGGTCCGCCTGGTCCAGCGGCAGGTCCACCGGCACCTCCTCGTCGTCCCCCACCTGCAGACCGAGCAGGAACAGGTAGGGCTGCTTGGCCTCGGCCAGGGCGTGCGGGTCGCAGCGGGCCATCGTGAAGCGCAGCCCGACCTCCAGCGTCGACTCCCCCGCTCCCAGCGTCCGGGGGAGGTCGGCGGCGGCGGCGTAGTGCACGTTGCCCTGCAGCCGCGTCACGGTCACCGGCCGGTCGTCGTCGCCGGCGCGGGTGAGGGTCAGGGTCCCGGTCACCGCGTCCCCGTCCGGGGCCAGCCCGGGGACGTCCACCCCCGCGACGGCGAGGACGGTGCGCGCCGCGCACTCCTCGCTGTGGATCCGGGTCAGCACCGTGGCGGACAGCGGCACTCGCAACTGCTCGGCGCGCCCGTCGGGACGGACGACGGTCAGCCGCGCCGCCGCCGGCTCGGCCGCCTCCCCGCAGTCGACGTCCCCGTACCGCACGGGGACGTCGACGGTCCGCCCGGGCGCGAACGCGACGTCCACCGGCCGGTCGGGCAGCGGCGCGAAGCCGGGCGACTCGAGGGCCACCGAGGTGACGGTGAACGGCTCGGTGCCGGTGTCGGTGACGGTCACCTGCACCTGGCCGCCCACGGCCTCGTCGGTGCGCCACTGCCGCACCTCGGCCTCGATCCCGGGGACGGCGGCCACGGACGGGCCGGCCGGAGAGGTCACCGGAGCCGACGTGCCCGCGGCGTCGGAGCACGCGGCACACAGCAGGACGGCGAGCACCACCGCCGTCCGCCGCATGCCGCGGCAGCGTAGGCGCGCCGGGCGGCTACTGGTGCCGGCTGGGCAGCCGCGCCATCACCCGGCCGGCCTCCATCCGGACCTGGAGCTTCTCCTGCGGGTTGGCCGCCGGCCCGCGCCGCGGCTCGCCGTTGTCCAGGTCGAAGGCCGAGTCGTGCCACGGGCAGACCAGGCAGGTGTGCCCGCGGACCTCCTCGACGCTGCCCTCGTAGAGCGGCCCGGCCAGGTGCGAGCACGAGCCGACGAAGACGTCGACCCGCCCACCCCGGCGGACGACGGCCAGCGGGGCGGCCACCCCGCTGCCGCCCGCGGTGCGCAGCGCCGGCCGGCCCTCGGGCAGGTCGTCGAGCGGGCCGAGGTCGATCCAGTCCGACGTCAGCGCCCGGGCCGCCGTCGCCGCGTGCGAGGCCCCCGACGACTGGGCGTAGGACATGTGCCCGCCGACGGCGGCCGACCCGGTGGCGATGCCGAGCCCCGCGTAGGCCAGGACCCGGCCCAGCGTGCCGCGCCCCTTCGCCCGGGCCACCAGCGAGCCGACGTAGAGCCCCAGCGCCACGGTGTTGGACACCGCGTGCAGCGCGCCGAGCCGGCGGACGCCGATCTCCTGCTCCGACCAGTCCGCCGCCCCGGCCATCGCGGCGGGCACCGAGACGGCGACCCCGGTGCCGATGAGCACGGTCGCGGCCGGCCGCAGCGGCGGGATGGCGTCGAGCAGGCCGGCGGAGGCCCAGCTGCCGACGGGCACCTGCACCAGCACCGGGTGCAGCGGGTGCCCGAGCCACGTCCCGTGCAGGGCGTCCTTGACCGCCCCCGGCTTGAGCACCGCCTGCACGCCCTTGCGGGCCGACTCGATGGCCCGGTCGAAGGTGTTGACGTCCGCGAGTCGGTCGAGGATCCCCATCAGGCTCATGGGCCGCCCCTACCCGCCCGGAGCTGCGGTGATGCCGCCGGGACGTGGTGGATCACACACACTGCGTGCCGACTGTCAGGGCATGGGTGGGCGACTGACGGGGAAGTGTCAGCGACCGGCGAGAAACTGCTCGCCGAACGGTCGGAAGCGCGAGACGCTGGACGCCTGGGAGGAGCTGCCGTGACCTGCCCGTCGTTGTCCCGCCCCGTGGCGGTCGCCGACCTGTTCGGCGACCTCGCTGCGCGCGTGCGCTCGGACGACGGCGTGGGCCAGTTCTCCCGGTTCGTCCTCGTCGGCGGGTTCTCGAGCGCCGTGTACGGCCTGCTGTTCGTCCTCCTCCGCGGCCTGGGCGAGGTGCCCGCCAACCTGGTCGGCGCGGCGCTGTCGTCGGTGCTGGCCAACGAGCTGCACCGCCGGCTGACCTTCCGCGCCGGTGAGCGCGTGGGCTGGTTCGCCGCGCAGTGGGAGGGCGGCGCACTGGCCCTCGCCGGGATGGTCGCCACCAGCCTGGCGCTGTCGTGGTTCAACTCCTCGGTCCACGAGCCCGCCGTCGCCGCCGAGGTGCTGGTCATCGCCGCGGTCACCGCGACGATCGGCACGCTGCGGTTCCTGGCGCTGCGCTGGGTGTTCCGCCCGCGCCCCGTCTGATCCCCCATCGGGTTTACGACGCCCGGAACACGAGCACTCAGGATCCTGTTGTTGAACTCGCAACGATTCCGTTCTGTTCGTGTTCCGAGAGCCGAGGGCCCCCCGTGACCAAGATCGCCGTCATCTACTACTCGTCCACCGGCAACGTGCACCAGCTGGCCGCCGCCGTGGCCCAGGGTGCCGAGGAGGCCGGGGCCGAGGTGCGCCTGCGCCGGGTGCCCGAGCTCGCGCCCGAGGAGGCCATCGACTCCAACCCGCTGTGGCGCGCGCACGTCGACGCCACCGCCGGTGAGGTCCAGGAGGCCACCCCCGCCGACCTCGAGTGGGCCGAGGGCTACGCGCTGGGCAGCCCCACCCGCTTCGGGACGCCGGCCGCGCAGATGAAGCAGTTCATCGACACGCTCGGCGGCCTCTGGTTCACCGGGAAGCTGGCCAACAAGGGCGCGACCGCGTTCACCAGCGCGCAGAACGTGCACGGCGGCAACGAGACGACGATCCTCACGTTCTTCAACATCTTCTCGCACTTCGGCGCGGTCATCGTCCCGCCCGGCTACACCGACCCGCTGCTGTTCGAGGCCGGCGGCAACCCCTACGGCACCTCGAACGCCTCGGGCGGCAAGTCCGCGACCGTCACCGAGGCCGAGCTGGCCGCCGCCCGCTACCAGGGCCGCCGCCTGGCCGAGGTCTCGGCGAAGCTCACCGCCTGACCCCCGGCCGGCTGCGCCACGATCAGGTGGCCTGCTCCCCGCGCGTCCTCCCTCACCGTGCACCCTGAGGGAGGACGCGCTGGGTGCGGGAGGACGACGTGCGGGACGGGCGTCGTCCTCGCGGCGGACCGGTCACTAGCCTCGTTGCGGTGAGCGAGCCGTCACCGTCACCGGCCCCCGGCCGCGGGCGCCGGTGGGCCCGCGCCGCCGGCCGCTGGGCGTTCGGCCTGCTCGTCACGGTCGGCGGCGCCCTGGTCGGCATCCTCCTGCTCGGCCGGGTCGAGGCGCCGATCGGTCCCTTCGACGCCTCCCTCGCCTTCACCCCCACCGGCGGCGGCGCCACGGTCGAGGTCCCGCCGCTCGGGTCGCTCGCCGTCGACGCCTACGACGGCCCGCTGGGCCTCGACGTCCAGCTGCGCCGGGTGGACGAGGCCCGCATCCAGGCGCTGGTCGCCGACCCCGTGCGGCTCGACGGCCTGGTCGACCGCGTCAGCGACGACCTGCGCGACGGCGTCGTCCGGCTGGCCTGGAGGACGGCCGCGGCGGGTGTCGGCGGCGCCGTCCTCACCTCCCTGCTCGTCTTCCGCCGGCGTCGCGAGCCGCTCGTCGCCGCCGGCGCCTCGGTCCTGCTGCTGGCCGGCACCGCCGGGCTAGGCGCGGCCACCTGGCGGCCCGAGGCGCTCTCCCAGCCCACCTACACCGGGCTGCTGGTCAACGCGACCAGCCTCATCGGCAGCGCCGAGGACATCGTGGCCCGCTTCAGCGCCTACCGGGCCTCGCTGGAGGACCTGGTCACCAACGTGGGCACGCTGTACTCGACGCTGTCGGCCCTGCCGGCGCCGGGCGGCCCGACCGACACCGTCGCCCTGCTGCACGTCTCCGACATCCACCTCAACCCGGCCGGGTTCGACCTCGTCCGCCAGGTGGCCGACCAGTTCCGCGTCGACGCCGTCCTCGACACCGGTGACATCACCGACTGGGGCAGCGAGCCGGAGAACCAGCTCATCTCCTCGATCGGGCAGTTCGGCGTCCCGTACGTCTACGTCCGCGGCAACCACGACTCAGCGATCACCGCCGCGCTGGTGGCCGCCCAGCCCAACGCCACGGTGCTCGACGACTCCGCGACCACCGTCGCCGGGCTGACCGTCGTGGGCGCCCGCGACCCCCGCTTCACCCCCGACCAGGACGCCACCGGCGACACCGAGTCGCTCGAGCAGACCGGTGAGGACCTCGCCGAGCTCGCCGAGGAGCAGCCCGAGCCGCCGGCCATCGCGCTGGTGCACGACCCGAAGCAGGCGCCGCCGCTGGACGGCGTCGTGCCGCTGGTGCTGGCCGGGCACACGCACGACCGGGAGGTCGAGACCCTCGACGGCGGGACGCTGCTCATGGTGCAGGGCTCTACCGGCGGCGCCGGCCTCCGGGCGCTGCAGGGCGAGTACCCCGAGCCGCTGACCTGCACGGTGCTCTACCTCGACTCGGACGACGGCGCGCTGGTCGCCTACGACGACATCACGCTGGGCGGGCTCGGCGAGACGGAGGCGACGATCGTGCGCACCGTCGTCCCCGAGGAGGCCGCGACCGACGGCAGCACCGACGGCAGCACCGACGAGGGCACCGACGAGGGCACCGACGAGGGCACCGAGGACGGCGGCACCGGCGGCACCGACGCCCCGGCCTCCCCGACGGGCTGAGCGCCGCGTCCTACGCTCGCGGCCATGGCCCCGACGACGCGCACCGCCCGCCTGACCGCCGGCCTGCTGGCCGGGGGCATCGCCCTCGCGCCGCTGGCCGGCTGCTCGTTCACCTCGAACAACTTCTCCTGCACCACCTCCTCCTGCACCGTCTCGCTCGACGGGCAGGGCTCCGAGGTGGAGATCCTCGGCACCACGGTGACCCTCGGCGGCGTCCAGGACGGCCGGGCCACCATCAGCGTGGGCGGCGCCAGCGTGTCCTGCGGTGAGGGCGAGAGCGTCACGGCCGGCCCGCTGGCCCTGGAGTGCACCAGCGTGAGCGGCGACTCCGTCGAGCTGCGGGCCACCCTGAACTGAGGACCCCGCTGCCCCCCACCACGCGCTCCGCCGAGGGCGGCGCGGGCTCCGGCGGCGGGGAGGGAGGTGCGGCGGTCCACCGCGACGGCGTCGTAGCCGCCGGGCCACGCGCACGGCACCCGGCGGCCGTGCCGCGGCCCTCCCCCGTGCACCGGGGGGCGCCACGCCACGGGCGGGGAGGGGGTGCGAAAGGCGCCGCCGCGTGCCGTGTAGAGTCCTCCCTGCCCCCGGCGAGCACGAGCCCCCATCGTCTAGCGGTCCAGGACGCCGCCCTTTCAAGGCGGTAGCACGGGTTCGAACCCCGTTGGGGGCACGCACCACCAGCACGACGCAGCACGACACAGCAAGGCCCTGTAGCGCAGTTGGTTAGCGCGCCGCCCTGTCACGGCGGAGGTCGCGGGTTCGAGTCCCGTCAGGGTCGCTCACCCGGTGCCCGGCACCGGGAGGGGCAGGTAGCTCAGTCGGTACGAGCGCTCGCCTGAAAAGCGAGAGGTCGGCGGTTCGACCCCGCCCCTGCCCACACACTCCCCCTCCGGACGGTGCCCGGTGGCACTGCACCGCTGCGACCCGGCCTCCGACGAGGCACTGGCCGCCCGGCTGCTCGCCCTCCAGCGCGCCGCCTACGCCGTCGAGGCCCGGCTGATCGGCGACGACCGCATCCCCGCCCTGCACGAGGACCTCGCCGCGCTGCGCGGCGCCGGCCTGCGGTGGCTGGTCGCCGACGACGGCACCGGGGCGGTCACCGGGGCCGTCGCGTGGCGGGTGACACCGGACGGGCTCGACGTCGACCGGCTCGTGGTCGACCCGGCCCGCGCCCGCCGCGGCACCGGCCGGGCCCTGGTGACCGCCGTCCTGGCCGAGGCCGCCGGGGCCCGTGTCACCGTCTCCACCGGCCGCGGCAACACCCCCGCCCGCCGGCTCTACGCGGCGGCCGGTTTCCGGGGGACCGGTGAGCGCGAGGTGCTGCCCGGCCTGTGGGTGGTCGACGCCGTGCACGACGGGACGGCCTAGACGCCGACCACCCGGTCGGCCACCACCTGCCCGTAGACCTGCGCGTGCACGGCCCGCACCGCCGCGAGCTGCTCGGCCCGCCACGCGCGGTCGGCCGGCCGCGGCATCGGCCGGGTCAGCGCCGCGCCCACCGCCGCGGTGAGCGAGACCGGGTCGAGGCCGTGCTCCTCGTCGTTGCCGTAGACGACGACGTCGGACCACTGGTCGGCGAACCAGCCGCAGCTCGGGGCGACCACCCGGGTGCCGACGTCGCGGCAGACCTCCAGGTCCCGCGAGTGGGTGCCGCAGCGCTCGGGCAGGACCGCGACGTGCAGCTCCTGCAGCTGCCGGTCCCAGCGCGCCGGGTCGCGGGTCACCACCTCGAGACCCTCGGCGATGACCAGGTCGGGGTCGGGCGGCAGGTGCTCCCCGGCCTCGAGGAACACCCGCAGCCGGCCACCACCGGACACCGCGCCCGACAGCGCGGCGCGGACGAGGGCGGCCGGGTCGGGGAGCGCCGCCCCGGCGGTCCCCAGCGCCAGCCCGACCAGGCCGCGCTCGGCGCCGCCCTCGGGGTCGGCCCGCGCCACCGACGGGTGGGCGACCACGATCGCCGTCCGCCCGAAGCGCTCGGCGATCTCGTCGGCGGCGCCGGGGGTGAGGGTCAGGACGACCTCGGCGGTGGCCAGCAGGGCGGCCAGGTGCGCGTCGTGGCGCTGCCGGCCGGGCCGGCCGGGGTCACGCAGCTGGTGCACGGTCACCACGAGCGGGGTGCCGGTGCGGCGCACCGCCTCGGTCCAGCAGACGACCTCGTCCTCGGGCAGGTGCCCGAAGCCGCTGTGCACGTGGACGACGTCGACCCGGGCGGCGTGCGCGGTCAGGTAGGCCGGGTCCAGCCACGGGCTCGGGTCGTGCACCGGCCCGACGCGGACCGCGTCCGGCGGCAGCACCGCGTCGACGTAGGGGTCGGTGTGCGGCACCGTCGCGACGCGGACCCGTGGCGACGACGGAAGTGCGGGGACCACGCGTGCGAGCACTCCTCCTGCGGTCGAGCACTGCGACAGCAGGGCGGTGCTCCTCGGTGAACTCCGTGGGTTCCGGTACCCCGACCCGGTGCCGCACAACCGTCTGGAACCCCGCCGAGTGGCCCGGCTCACACGAAGGGGTCAGGCGCTGCGGGCCTCGCGCGCGGCGGCGTAGGCGGGCGCCCGGAAACGGGCCATCGGCCCGTCGGCGAGCAGCCCCGGCGGCGGGTTGCGGACGGCGTCGAACCGCAGGTCGGGGTCGAGCCCGTCCACCGGGCCGCCGAGGGTCAGCCGCGCGAAGGGCGCCCAGTCCCCCGCCCCGCGGGCGACGAGCAGCCGGAACGCCGTCCCGGGAGCGCGTTCCGCGATCGGCCCGGGGTCGGAGGGCACCCGCCGCGGGCCGTCGGGGACCGCGACCAGCCGCAGCGTCCCGGCCACCGAGCGGTAGCCCATGATCGAGCCGTAGGTGGTCGCGGCGTCGACGCGCGGCACGGGCAGGAAGCGGGTCCAGCGACCCCGGCCCGCCGTCGACAGCAGCAGGTCCACCGGCCGGTCGCCGGCCGGCAGGTGCACGGCCAGGCCGAGGAGGTCGGGCAGCGGCACGGGCAGGCCCGCACCCCGGGACAGCCGGACGACGGCCGGCTCCCGGCCCGGCCCGGCCAGCCACGGAACGCCCCAGTCGGGGCCCCCGGACCGCTCGAGGACGGCGTCGAGGACCACGCCCCGCGGGTGCATCGGCTTGCCCTGCCGTCGCCGGGCCAGGGTGCCCAGCGGCACGGCCGCCAGCCGGCCGGCCAGCCTCGCTGCGTCCTGCACTGCGTCCTCCTCGCGGCACGGGTCCGTCCGCACCCGGGGACCGGTCCCTACCCGGACGGCGGCGGCCGCACCCGGGCCCTGCGCGTGGGCAGCGCCACCGCGGCAGCGGCCGACAGGGCGCCGCCGACCGCAACCAGCACGAAGGCCGGCGCCCCCGACCCACCGGCGACGAGGGTGGGCAGCAGGCTGCTGCCGGCGATGCTGCCGACGTACCGGCAGGTCGACCAGACGCCGGAGGCCAGCCCGGCCCGCTCGGGCGGCAGGGCCTCCAGGCCCGCGACCTGGACGGCGGCCGCGGCGAGGCCCTGGCCCACCCCGCAGCCGGCGAGCAGCACCCCGGCCCGCACCGGGTCGTCGCCCGGGTCGGTCCAGACCAGCCCCGCCCCGGCTCCCGCCACCAGCACCCCGCCGAGCACGGCCGGGCGGCGCCGGCCCCACCGGTCGGCGAGTCGCCCGCCACCCAGGGCCGTGACGCCCGCGCCGACCAGCAGGCACAGCAGCAGCGGCACCGACGCGGCGCTGCCCACCAGCAGCGGGACGACGAGGAGCGCCGTGTACAGCGCGGCGTTGCCCGTGGCGACGGCGAGGCCCGCCGCGGACACCGTGCGGATGCCGAGGACGCGGACGTCGAGCACCGGCGTCCGCGTGCCGCGCTCGTGCGCGGTGAACCAGGCACCCCCGGCAGCCACCAGGACCGCACCGGCGGCCACCACGGCGGTGGGCAGGGAGCCCGCCCGGCTGAGCAGGGCCGCACCGCCGCCGAGCACGGCCAGCAGGAGGAGCGCGCCGGTGAGGTCGAAGGGCGTGCGCGCCGCGGGGCCGGACACCTCCGGGGGCAGCGCCCGGGCGGCCACCGGCAGCGCCGCGGCCGCGACCGGCAGGGTCACCAGGAAGGCGCCGCGCCAGCCCGCCAGCCCGGTGGCCAGCCCGCCGAGGGCGGGGCCGGCCGCGGCCGCGGCGATCGCGGCGGCACCGACCGCCCCGAAGGCGCGACCGCGGCGCTCGGCGGGGACGGCGACCCGCAGCACGGCGGCCGCGTTGACCAGCGCCAGCGCCCCGCACGCGGCCTGGGCACAGCGGAGGACCACCAGGACGGGCAGGTCGGGCGACGCAGCGGCCAGCAGTGCCGCGATCCCGGAGGCCGCCGTGCCGGCCAGGCAGCTGCGCCGCCGGCCCCACCGGTCACCGAGCGCGCCGGCCACCGGCTGGCAGGCCGCCGTCACGACGAGGTACCCGGTGACCAGCGCGACGACGCCGCCCGTGCCGGCGCCCAGCGCCGCGCCGATCCGTGGGAGGGCGACGGCGACCGACGTCGAGCCCAGCGGCACCAGCGCCGTCACCAGGCACGCGGCGAGGACGACACCGCGGGTGCCCGGCCGGGCGGGGGCGCTCACGCCAGGGTGGTGATCGGCCGCCGCTGCAGGAGGACCGGGGCGCCGCCGGGGATGGCCCACTCGACGTCGCTCGGGTCGCCGAAGAGCGCGTCGCAGCGCTGCGCCAGGTCGGCGAGCGCGGCCAGGTCGGCGTCGGTCAGGCAGGGCCGGCGCGCGCGGCCGCCGTCGACCGCGACCGTGGCGGTGCCGCCGCCCGGGCACGGGACGACGGCGCGGTCCTTGACGCCGACCACCGACTCGAGCAGCCGCCCGTCCCGGTCGAGGCGGAACAGGTCGGGCGTGACCAGCCCCTCCACGACGGCCTCCCCCAGCGCCCAGCTGGCCTCCACCACCAGCTGGTCGGCGCCGGTGACCGGGTCGCGGGAGAACAGCACCCCGGCGACGGTCGGGGCGACCAGGCGCTGCAGCACGACGCCGCAGCCGGCCGCCGCCGGGTCGCCGCGGGCCCGCCGGTAGGCCAGCGCCGACGGCGCGCACGCCGAGTCGGCCACCCGGAGCACCGCGGCGACGGCCTCCTCGGGGTCCTCGACGTTGAGCACGGTCAGGTGCTGGCCGGCGAAGCTGGACCGGGCGCCGTCCTCGCCGACCGCCGAGGACCGCACCGCCAGGGGGCCGCCGAGCGCGGCCGCCGCGTCCCGGACGACCTCCCGCGCGGCGGCGTCCTCCGCCGCGCGGGCGACGAGGCCGGCGGGCAGCGCCGTCCCGCCGGGGACGGGCAGCCCGGCGCGCAGCGCCACCCCGAGCGAGACCGCCTTGGCGCCGTAGACGTCGGCGTCCGCGACCACCGCCAGGGGCAGCGGCCCGGCGGTCACCGCACCGTGACCGTGCCGGTCGCGCCGTCGACGAGCACCCGGGCGCCGTCGGGCACCACCCGGGTGGCGTCCTGGCAGCCGACGACCGCCGGGATGCCGAACTCGCGCGCCACGATCGCGGCGTGCGAGAGCAGGCCGCCGCGGTCGGTGACGATCGCGGCCAGCCGCGGGAGCACCAGGTTGAACGCCGGGCCGGTGTTCGCGGCGACCAGGACGTCGCCGGGCTGCACCCGGTGCAGCTCGTGCGAGCCGGCCAGCACGCGGGCAGTGCCCTCGACCACGCCGGAGCTCACGGCGGTCCCCCGGACGGTGCGGTCGGAGCCGGCGCGCGCGGCGTCCCGGAGCACCGCGCCCACGACGAAGCCGACCGCGTCGTGGACGCGGGCGGCCGCGGGCGGCAGCCAGTCCGAGGGCACCGGCGGGCCCGGCGGGGGGCCGAAGAGCGGGGGCATGTCGCGGTAGTCGGCGGTGCGCCGCCACCGGACGCGCTCGGCCACCTCGCCGGCCGTGGGCCCGGCGCCCCCGAGCAGCAGCGCGGAGACCTCCGCCGGGGCGAGGTCGACGGCGTGGTCGGCCTCGTCGAGCAGGCCCCGCGCGGTGAGCCGGCGGCCGACCTCGAGCAGCGCCCGGCGGGCGACGCTGCCCTGCAGCCGGTCGCCGAACACGGCGCGCTCGTCCCGTAGCCGGTAGACCAGCCGGGCCTCGCCGAGGAGGTCGTCGAACTGCGCCCGGTGCTCCTCCGGGACGGCGGCCCGCACGCGGGCGGCGGCCTCCTCGGCACCCGGGGCCGCGGTCGCCCGGGGCCC
The DNA here is from genome assembly GCF_900115505.1 of Geodermatophilus dictyosporus. Classification (GTDB taxonomy): domain Bacteria; phylum Actinomycetota; class Actinomycetes; order Mycobacteriales; family Geodermatophilaceae; genus Geodermatophilus; species Geodermatophilus dictyosporus. Next base: position 15,497 of record NZ_FOWQ01000012.1, read on the forward strand.
GCCCAGGGCGGCGCGGATGCGGTCGACCACCAGGCCGGGCGCCTCCAGCGAGCCGGGTTCGGCCACCGCGTCCTCCCCGTCGAGGGGCATCGCAGCGAGCGCGGACAGCCAGCGGTCGGCGCGGGTGCCGACCTCGCCGTCCCGGCGCAGCAGGCGGCTGAGCACCTCGTCGGCCGCCACGTCGCCGGCCAGCACGAGGTCCCGGGCCTCCCGGTCGCCCTCCAGGGCCGCCACCAGCGCGGCCAGCTCGTCCGGCGCGCCCTCGGTGACGGGGCTGGCACCGGCCAGGCAGGCCAGCACGTCGGCCGGCGGGAGGCCGGTCCACCGCACGGTGTGGACGACGAGGTCACCGACCGGCAGCATCGCCGCGGCGTTGTGCCGGTGGTGCTGCAGGTGCCCCTCGGCCAGTGCCTGCGCGCAGCGGTCGACGTGCTCGGCGAGCCCGGCGTCGTCCAGCGCCGCCAGGTCCACGGCGCTCAGCGCGCGGTGCAGCCGCAGCAGCGCCGGCTTGACCGACTCGTCCCACAGCCGCAGGTCCGCCCGCCAGCGGCGCTCGGCGAGCACCGCCTCCGCGGTGGCCATCCGCTCGGCCAGCGCGGGCACGGTCGTGAGCAGCTGCCGGAACACCGGCTCCGGCGGCGGGCCGGCCGCGTCCGGGGGTGCCCCGACGGCACGGAGCCGCTGGTAGACGAACCCGCCCACGACGGCGGTGTCCAGGCACTCGAGGACGCTGCCGTAGCGGGCGAGCGTGTCGACGAACCCGGCCATGACCGGCTCGGCGAAGACGCCCGGGTCCGCGGTGAACGCGCACAGCGGCCGGGCGACGTGGCTGGCGTCGAGCAGCCAGGTGCCGGGGCCCGGGGCGCTCCACCGGCCCGTGCCGGCCGGTGCGGTGCCGACCGCGTCCGCGCCGTTCTCCGCCATGGCAGCCTCCTCGGGTCGGCCCCCGTTGGCCGAGCAACCTAGGCCCCAGGCAGGAGGCGCCCCAGGGCCCAAGGGCTCCGTCACCCGTGCCGGGGAGGACGCCCCGCGACGCGCCGTCAACCGGCGACACCTGCCCGTGTCGGACACGATGTCCGTCGTCTTCTGCCCTGGGGAACGGACCGGTTCACTACTTACCGTGATGAGGTGCTCACGACGCTCTTGGTCATCGGCGGGGTCCTCATCGGACTCGTGGTCCTGCTCGCCCTGATCGTGTCGCTGAGCGCCCGGCCCGCGACCCGCCCCGGCAACCGCGCCGCCGACTGGCGGGCCGACGCCGGCCGGCAGCACCCCGACGCGTGGTCGCCGCCGACCGGCCCCTCCACCGAGGAGATGCGCGCGGCCTGACCGCCCACGGACCCCGGCGTCCCGGCGGCTGCGAGCAGCGCGCCGCCGGGACAGCCCGGACCACCCGGTCAGCGCAGCGGCCGGCCCCACCGGGTCTCCGAGCGCAGCACCGGCTTGAGCACCTTGCCCCCGGGGTTGCGGGGCAGCACCGCCGGGCGCACCGACACGTACTGCGGCACCTTGAAGTCGGCCAGGTGCGCCCGGGCGTGCGCCAGCACGGCGTCGACGTCGAGCTCGGCACCCGGCAGCGGCACGAGGACGGCGCCCACCTTCTCCCCCATCACCGGGTCCGCCACGCCGACCACCGCGACCTCGAACACGCCCGGCGCGGCGGCCAGGACGTTCTCCACCTCGACGCAGTACACGTTCTCGCCGCCGCGGTTGATCATGTCCTTGGCCCGGTCGACGACGTAGGTGAAGCCCTCGTCGTCGATGCGGGCCAGGTCCCCGGTGTGCAGCCAGCCGTCGACGAAGGTCTCCGCCGTCGCCTCGGGCTTGCCCCAGTACCCCTGGACGACGTTCGCCCCGCGGATCAGCAGCTCCCCCACCCCGGTCTCCGGGTCGGGGTCGGCGACCTGCAGGTCGACCACGGGCGCCGGGAAGCCCACCGAGTCGGCGTGCGTGCCGGCGTACTCGTGCGGCAGGAACGTCGAGATCGACGACGTCTCGGACAGGCCGAAGCCGTTGCCCACCCGCGCCGACGGGAAGGACGCCTTGATCCGCTGCACGAGGTCGGGGGCGATCGGGGCGCCGCCGTAGGTGGCGAACCGGACGCCGCTGACGTCGACGTCGGCGAAGCCGGCCTGGCTGATCGCCAGCCAGAACACCGCCGGCACGGAGATGACGACGGCGATGCGCTCCTCCGGGACGGCGCGGAGGAACCGCCCGACCCCGAACGCCGGCATGACCACCGCGGCCGCGCCGCCCTGCAGCGCCACCAGCAGCTGGCTGTTGCAGCCGGTGACGTGGAACAGCGGCACGCTGATCAGGTTGCGCAGCGACGGGTCGTGGGCGGAGAGCCCGACCACCCGGCGGGCGGTCTCGGTGTTGCTGAGGAAGTTCTCGTGGCTGGTCATCGCGCCCTTGGGGAAGCCCGTGGTCCCCGAGGTGTAGAAGATCGCCGCGAGGTCCGGGCGCTGCAGACCCTCGGCGACGTGCGGCTCGCCGTCGGGCAGCGGGTCACCCGGCGCGAGCACCACCCGCGCGCCGCTGTCGTCGACGACGTACTGCGCCTCGGCGTCGGTGAACCGGGTGTTCACCGGCACCGCCACCGCCCCGGCCATCAGGGTCCCGAAGAAGGCCAGCACCCAGTCGGCGCCGTTGCCCAGCCGGATCGCCACCCGGTCGCCGCGCTGCACGCCCGCCGCGCGCAGCCCGCCCGACACCCGGGCGGCGGCGTCCCACAGCTCCCGGAAGGTCAACCGCGGCCCGTCCAGCTCGACGACGGCCTCGCCGCCGGGGTCGCGCTCCACCGAGGTGCGCAGCATCGCGACCACCGAGTCGGGCAGGTCGGTGTAGTGCTTGACCCCCGCGGCGTCGCGCTCGACGCCGCTCTCGTCGAACGGGTGGATGGTCATCAGCACGTCCCGACTCCTCAAGGTACCGGCACGGGGTCGTCCCCCAGCATCGCGGTGATCCGCTCCCCGGTCACCTCCTGCCCGCGCGGGCGAGCGGGTCAGCCGCCGGTCACCAGCTCCGCGGCCCGCTCACCCACCACCACCGCGGTCGCTGCCGGCCCGCGGGCGGGCACCTCGGGCAGCGCGGACAGGTCGGCCACCCGCAGGCCCTCGACGCCGCGCACCCGCAGGTGCTGGTCGAGCACCGCACCGGGGTCGCCGTCGGGGCCCATCCGGGCGCTGCCGGCCAGGTGCTGGGCCGTGGCCAGGTGCGCGCCCACCCAGGCGTCGAGCGCCCGGTCGTCGGCGAGTACGTCGTCGGCGGGCCCGCCGCGGCCGGCCACCAGCGGCGCCAGCGCCCGGGTGCGCAGCAGCGCGGCGGCCAGCCGGACCGCCTCCCGCAGCCGCCGCCGGTCGGCCGCCGTCGCCAGGTAGCCGTGCCGGACCCGCGGCGGGACGTCGGGGTCGGCGCTGGCCAGGGTGAGCTCCCCGCGGCTCTCCTCGCGGTAGAGGCCGGCAGCCAGCGCGAGCGTCTCGTCGTCCCCGCCGCCGCCCGGGACCACCCGCCCCCACGGGCGCAGCCAGGGCAGCACCTCGAGGTCGCCGGGCACCGGGGAGCCCTCCGAGGTCGCGTTCAAGCAGCTGTGCAGCGGCAGCGGCCAGTCGCCGTCGGGCAGGCCGGGGACCGGCGTCCAGGGGAGGTGGACGAGCGGGTGGTCGGACAGGCCGGCGCCCACGCCCGGCGCGTCGACGGCGACGTCCAGCCCGTGCGCGCGCAGCGCCGCGGCCGGGCCGATCCCCGACAGCAGCAGCAGGTGCGGCGAGCCGACGGCGCCCGCGGCCAGCACCACCTCACCGGCGGGCAGGCGCCCGGTGTCGGTGTCCACGCCCACGGCCCGGCCCCGCTCCACCAGCACCCGCCGCACCCGCACGCCGCCGCGCACGGTCAGGCCCGGGTGCCCGCGCCGCGGCGAGAGGTAGGCCATCGCGGTGTTGACCCGCACGCCGTCCCGGACGGTGAAGGGCACCGGGCCCCAGCCGGGCGGGCCGCCGGCGTTCTTGTCCGGCTCGTCGGGCACGCCGAGCTCGGCCGCCGCCGCCGCGAGGGCGTCGGTCAGCGGCGAGCCGGCGGTCGGGCGGCCGACCGGGAGCGGCCCGTCGGCGCCGTGCCCGGGCCGGTCGCCGTACTGCTGGTCGGCCTCGAGCCGGCACCAGGCGGGCAGGGTGGCCGCGAGGCTCCACAGGTCGTTGCCCGCCGCGGCCCAGCCGGCGTGGTCGGCGGGGGTGGCGCGGACGAAGTAGCCGCCGTTGACCGCGCTGGACCCGCCCACCCCGCGGCCGCGGGGCAGCGGCACCCGCACTCCGGGGGCGAGCTCGCTGGTCAGCGACCAGTTGGCCGGGTGCCCGGGGACGGCGGCCCGCAGCGTCGTGGCGTCGCGCAGGTCGGCCGGGAAGTCGGCGGGCCGGGCGTGGTCGGGGCCGGCCTCGAGCAGCAGCACGCGGCGGCCGGCGTCGGCCAGGCGGGCGGCCAGCGCGCAGCCGGAGGACCCGGCGCCCACCACGACGACGTCCCAGCCGGCGGTCACAGCCCCAGCGCCCCCGGCAGGTCCAGCCGGCGCACCTTGCCGGTGGAGGTGCGCGGCAGCTCGGCCACCGGGTGCAGGCTCTTGGGCCGCTTCACCGGCGACAGGCGCTCGCGGGCCCAGGCGGCGAGCGCCGCGGGGTCGGCGTCGCCGACGTAGGCCGCGACCACCCGCTGCCCCCACTCCCCGTCGGGGACGCCGACCACGGCGCTCTCCACCACGCCGGGGTGCGCGTCGAGCACGGCCTCGACCTCGGCCGGGTAGACGTTCACCCCGCCGGAGATCACCAGGTCCTCGCGCCGGCCGTCGAGCCAGACCGTGCCGTCGTCGTCCACCCGGCCGAGGTCGCCCACGGTGACCCGGTCGCCGCGCCAGGCGGCCGCGGTCTTCTCCGGCGCGCGCCAGTACTCGAACCGGGCCCACCGCGGCACCGCGCACCACAGCTGCCCGCCCTCGTCGGTCTCCAGCCGCCGCCCCGGGCGGGCCCGGCCGACGGAGCCGGGGTGGGCCAGCCAGTCCTCCGGGGGGCAGACGGTGAACTGCGCCTCGGTGGAGCCGTAGAACTCCCACACGCTGCCCTCCGGCGCCGCGGCGAGCACGGCCCGCTTGAGCGGCTCGGGACAGGGCGCGCCGGCGTGCACCAGCCGGCGGAACGACGACCAGTCGACCGGGTGGGCGGGGGAGCGGGACTGCGTGAGCAGCCGCTGCAGGTGGGTGGGCACGCAGAACGTCGTCGTCGGCCGTGCCGTGGCGACCACCCCGGCCGCGCGGGCGGCGTCGAAGGGTCCCGGGAGCAGCACCTGACCGCCGGCGAGCAGCGTGTGAACGGCGAAGCGCAGCGGCGCGGAGTGGTGCAGCGGCGAGAGGACCAGGTGCCGGTCGGCCGGCCCGAAGCCCCACAGCGCGATCTCCTCGGCGGCCAGCGCCCGGGCGTCGTCCTCGGCCAGCACCCCCGACCACACGCCCTTGCGCCGGCCGGTGGTGCCCGAGGTGTAGTGCATCGGCCGGGCCAGCGGCACGTCGGCGAGGTCGGCCTGCGCGTCGGCGGCCAGCAGCCGGGCGGGGTCGGCGCCGACGTCGAGCGCCGGGTCGGCGTCCGCCGCCAGGGCCGCCCGCTCGGCCGCGGGCAGCGCCGGGTCGAGGACGACGGGCACCACGCCGGTGCGCAGCGCCCCGAGGACGACCGCCAGCAGCGCCGGGGAGGACGCCGCCGAGACCAGCAGCCGGTCGCCGGCCCGCAGCCCGGCCGCCCGCAGCGCCGCCGCGGCCCGCCGCTGGTCGCGCTCGCCGTCGGCGGCCCGGACGACGGGCACCTCCGTCACGGCAGCGCGACCCGGTCGCCGTCGAGTCGCACGTGCCCCTCGGCGGCGAGCTTGGCCAGCGTGGCGCGGGTGGACTGGGCGGCGGCCGGCCACAGGTCCTGCGGCACCGCCGCGTAGACGTCGGCCACCAGCGCGTCGACGGTGCGGGCCCCGCGGACCATCGCCGCGAGCAGCTGCGCCTCCCGGAAGGCGCGGTGGGCCAGGTAGAAGTCGAGGACGGCGGTCGGGTCCTCGGTCAGCTCCGGGCCGTGCCCGCAGTACAGCGCGCTCGGCCCGAGGTCGTGCACCCGGCGCAGCGACTCGAGGTAGGCCACCACGTCGCCCTCGGGGTGGGTGACCACCGAGGTGCCGCGGCCCAGCACGTGGTCGCCGACGAGCACCGCGCCCGACTCCAGCCGGAAGGCGAGGTGGTCGTGCGTGTGCCCGGGCGTGGGGACGACGCCCAGCACGGTGCCGGCCAGCCGCAGCTGCTCCCCCGGCTCGAGCACCCGCCCGCCCGACCCGGCCACGGCGGCGTCGGCGGCCGCGACCGGCGCGCCGAAGCGGGCGCCCCACGGCTGCGCGGCCTCGGCGTGGTCGCCGTGGTGGTGGGTGACGAGGACGGCGACGCAGCGCGCGTCGCGGACGGCCAGCGCCTGCTCGACCGCGGCGAGGTGGGCGGGGTCGTCGGGCCCGGGGTCGACCAGGACCGCCTGCCCGCTGCCCGGCGCACCGACGACGTAGGTGTTGGTGCCGTCGAGGGTCATCCCCGACGGGTTGGGCGCGAGCACCCGCGTGACCAGCGGCTCGAGCTCCGCCGTCCGCGCCATCTCGCCGGGGGCGGGCAGGGCCCAGCTGGTGCGCGGGTCGGCCGGGGCGTGCACACCCGGCACCGTAGCCGCGCGTCGGGGCGGGCCGCCCGCCCGGCGGCTAGCCTCGGCGCATGCGCTCCGTGTTCTCCCGGTCCCGTCCCGTGCTGCTCGCCGCGGTCGGCGCCTTCCTGCTCACCGCCGGCTCCTGCGGCGGCGGGGGCGAGGGGTCCCAGGCCGAGGAGTCCGCGGAGGTCACCAGCGCCGGGACCAGCTCCAGCGCCGCGTCGTCGACCGGCGCGAGCAGCGGCTCGGCGGGTGCCGACCCGGCCGTCGCCGAGTTCTGCACCGCGGCCGAGCAGTTCGCGACGACGATCGGCACCGCGCAGTCGAGCACCACCCCGGAGGAGGTCGTGCCGGTGCTGCAGCAGGCGGCCACCGACTTCGAGTCGGCCACCCCGCCGCAGGAGATCGCCACCGACTGGGGCGTCCTCGGCGGCGCGCTGCGCACCTGGGCCGACACCGCCGGCAGCGTCGACCTCGCCACCCCGGACGGGCAGCAGCAGTTCCAGCAGCGCGGCCAGGAGTTCATCACGGCCTTCCAGGGGCCCTCGGGCACCAACGTCGAGCAGTACCTGACGGCCAACTGCCCGGGCGCCTGACCCGCCCGGCGCCGTCCCGGCCGCAAGCCCGGGTGCGCGGGGGCGGCTAGCCTCGGCGCATGCGCTCCGTGTGGTCCCGCTCCCGTCCCGTGCTGCTCGCCGCGGTCGGCGCCCTGCTGCTCACCGCCGGCTCCTGCGGCGGCGGGGGCGAGGGCTCCCAGGCCGAGGAGTCCGCGGAGGTCACCAGCGCCGAGACCAGCTCCAGCGCCGCGTCGTCGACCGGCGCGAGCAGCGGCTCGGCGAGCGACGACCCGGCCGTCGCCCAGTTCTGCACCCAGTCCGCCCAGTTCGAGGAGCTCGGCAACCAGCTGGGCGCAGCCACCCCCGAGCAGCTGCCCGGCCTGCTCCAGCAGGCCGCGGGCGCCTTCGACGCCGTCCAGCCGCCGGCCGAGATCGCCGGCCCCTGGCAGACCGTCGGCGACGCCGTCCAGACGTTCTCCGACACCGCCAACACCGTGGACGCCACCACGCCGGAGGGCCAGCAGCAGCTGCAGGCCGCGGCGCAGGAGTTCCTCGCGGTCGCCGGCGGCCCCGACGGCACCGCCGTGCAGCAGTTCAGCCAGGAGAACTGCGGCTCGGCCGCCCCCACCAGCTGAACACGGCGGCCCGCCACCCCTCCCGGGGGTGGCGGGCCGCCGTCGTCGTCCCGGCTGCCTAGCAGCCGCTGATGCTCACGCCGCGGGCGCGCAGCCACGGCACCGGGTCGACCTGACCGCCGTACATCGACCCGGACGGGTGCACCTCGAAGTGCAGGTGCGGGCCGGTGGACTGGCCGCGGTTGCCGACCTCGGCGATGAGCTCACCGGCGTCCACCCGCTCACCCGTCTCGACGTACTCGGTGTTGACGTGCCCGTAGACGGTGACCGCGCCGTCGTTGCCGCGGATGTAGACCGCCAGGCCGAAGCCGGTGGCCGGGCCGGTGCGGACGACGGTGCCCGAGGTGGCCGCGTAGATCGGCGTCCCGATGGGAGCGGCGATGTCGACGCCGCCGTGCAGGGTGCCCCAGCGGAAGCCGTAGCAGCTCGACGTGCGGCCCGAGGTGGGCTTGACGTAGCCGTAGCCACCGACGGCCGCCGACCCGGAGGAGCCGGAGCCGCCCGACGAGGACGACGAGGAGGACGAGGAGGACGACGACGACGAGGAGGCCGAGGACGACGACGCGCTCGCGGCGGCGGCCCGGGCGGCGGCCGCGGCGGCGGCGGCCTCCTCGGCGGCGCGGGCGGCGGCCGCGGCGGCGGCGGCCTCCTCGGCGGCCTTCTGCCGCTGCCACTCCTGGTAGGCGTCGCGGGCGCCCTGCAGCTCGAGCAGCTGGATCTGGGCGGCCTGCAGCTGGGCGTCGAGGTCGGTCTTGTGCGCGGTGGCCGCCTCGACGGCGTCCTGCTGGACGGCCACCTGCGCGTCGGCCGCATCCTTGGCGGCGGCGGCCTGCTCCTCGGCGGCGGCCATCTCGTCGCGGGTGACGCGGGCGGCGGACTCGGCGTTGGCCTGCTGCACCCGGGCGACCTCGAGCTCGTCGAGGACGTCGACCTGCGTGGAGGCGACGTAGTCGAGCATCGCCGCCCGCTGGACCAGCTCGCCGGGACCGGCGGAGTCGAGCAGCGCGGCGGCGGTGGTCAGGGTGGCGCCGTTGACGTAGCTGTCGCGGGCGAAGCCGGCGATGCGGGTGAGCGCGGCGTCGACGGCACCGGTGGCGGCCGCGAGGTCGGCGGCGGCCTGCTCGGCGGCGGCCTGCGCCAGCGTCAGGGCCTCCTCGGCGGCCAGGTAGGCGGTGCCGGCGGCCTCGGCCTGGAGGGCGAGGCGCTCGAGCTCGGTCTGCGCGACGGCCAGTTCGGCCTGCAGCCGGCCGACCTCCGCGGCGGCGGCGTCCTGCGCGCCCTGCGCGTCGGCGATCTGCTCGTCGCTCGGGTTGACCGGAGGCGCGGGGGCGGCCAGCGCCGGACCGGCGCCACCCACCAGCAGGGCACCGGCGAGCAGGCCGACGAGTGCGCCGCGCACGCCCCGCCGCCCGTGGGCCGCGGTGGCGGGGCCGGGCGTGCGCCGGCCGGATCGGCCCTGCGACATGGATCGCTCCCTGGGGAAGAGGGGTGGCGGGGACCGGCGCAGCATCGCACCGGTGACGGGCTGTCACTGGAGCAACACGCACCACCGTCGTCACACCGTGACCACGGGACCCGGGTCCCCCATCCGTCACATCTCTTGTCGTCACCCCGACGGAGGACCTTGAGCGCTGCGCGGGTGTTTCCCACGTCACGGTCGTCCCGGGCGCGTGTCTAGGCTCCGGGACCGTGGTGGACGTCTTCGCAGCCGGTGCCGAACAGGTCGTCTTCTGCTCCGACCCCGCGTCGGGGCTGCGGGCGGTGATCGCCGTCCACTCCACGGCGCTGGGCCCCGCCCTCGGCGGCACGCGGTTCCACCCCTACGCCGGCGAGGACGACGCGGTCGCCGACGCGCTGCGGCTGGCCCGCGCGATGTCCTACAAGAACAGCCTCGCCGGGCTCGACCTCGGTGGCGGCAAGGCCGTCGTCATCGGCGACCCGCGCACCGACAAGACCGAGCCGCTGCTGCGCGCCTACGGCCGGTTCGTCGAGTCGCTGGGCGGGCGCTACCTGACCGCCTGCGACGTCGGCACCACCAACGCCGACCTCGACGTCGTCGCGCGCGAGACCCGCTTCGCCCACGGCCGCTCCGAGGTGCTCGGCGGGTGCGGCGACTCCTCGGTGCTCACCGCCTTCGGCGTGTTCCAGGGCATGCGGGCAGCCGCGCAGCACCGCTGGGGCTCCCCCACCCTGGCCGGGCGGACCGTGGCCGTCGCCGGGGTGGGCAAGGTGGGCAGCTGGCTGGTCGACCGGCTGGTGGCCGACGGCGCCGACGTGGTGGTCACCGACGTCGACCAGGCCGCCGTCGAGCGCGTGCTGGCCCGCCACCCCGGCGTCGACGCCGCCACCGACACCGCGACGCTGGTGCGCACGCCGGCCGACGTCTACGCGCCGTGCGCCCTCGGCGGCGCGCTGGACGACGAGACCGTCGACGTGCTGCAGGCCGAGGTGGTGTGCGGCGGGGCGAACAACCAGCTCGCCCACGAGGCCATCGCCGACGAGCTGGTGGCCCGCGGCGTCCTCTACGCCCCCGACTACCTGGTCAACGCCGGCGGCGTGATCCAGGTCGAGGACGAGCGGCACGGCTTCTCCTTCGCGCGGGCCGAGGCCAAGGCCGCGGGCATCTACGACACCGCGCTGCGGGTGTTCGAGACGGCCGCGGCCGAGGGGGTCTCCCCCGCCGTGGCCGCCGACCGGCTGGCCGAGCAGCGCATCGCCGCGGTCGGGCGGCTGGCCACCATCCGCCTGCCCCGCTGAGGCGGTGGGGCGCCCCGGGCCGTGACCACCACCACGGTCGGGGGACCGTGAGGGGGAGGACCCGTGCCCGCCGTGGATCCGTGTCGTAAGCTCAGTCCAGACACAGTCACTCAGTCGGGGTCGCCACGCGGGCCGTCCAGCCCGTGAGCTGGGCTCCCGTTCTCCGTTATGAGGGGGTCGAGCCGATGGGGCGCGGCCGAGCGAAGGCCAAGCAGACTCGCGTGGCCCGTGAGCTCAAGTACAGCTCACCCAACACCGACCTCTCCGCGCTTCAGCGCGAGCTGGCCGGGTCGCCGTCGACGTACACCGCTCCGGCGGCCAAGGACGACGACGAGGACGACGACGAGTACACCGACCGCTGGGCGGACGACGACGACGACTGGGCCGCCAGTCGCTGACCTGCGTGCCAGCGCAGCGGTCCCTGCCCGACACCGCGCCGTCGTCCCTCCCGGGGGACGACGGCGCGGTGCGGCGTGTCCGCGGCCGGGCAGGTCCGCCCTGTCGCGCCGCGGTGCGTCCTCCCTCACCGCAGCGCGTCCTCCCTCACCGTCCACGGTCCGGTGAGATGCGCCGGGACCAGGTCACCTGATCACGGCGCGGGCACCGCTCAGCGGTAGGAGCCCACCAGGCGCGCGCCGGTGCCCCCGGTGCCGACCGTGCCGGCGACCCACGCGGGCACCCCGCGGGCGGTGAGCAGCGCGACCGCCCGGTCGCCGGCCTCGGCCGCGACGACGGCGACCATGCCGACGCCGCAGTTGAACGCCCGCTCGGACTCCGCCCGCGGCACGCCGTGCTCCTCGAGCAGGTGCACCGCCGCCGGCAGGGCCCAGGTGCCGCGGTCGAGCACGGCCTCCAGGCCCGCGGGGACCACCCGCGCGGTGTTGCCGGCCAGACCGCCCCCGGTGATGTGCGCGAGGGCGTGGACGCCGTCCACACCGAGCTCGGCCAGCAGCGCCAGGCAGTCCAGCGCGTAGACGCGGGTGGGCTCGAGCAGGACGTCGCCCAGCGGCCGGTCCAGCCCGGCCGGGGTGGCGGCGAGGTCCAGCCCGGCGGCCGAGACCACGCGGCGCACCAGCGAGTAGCCGTTGGAGTGGAACCCGCTCGAGGCCATCGCGACGACGACATCCCCGTCGCGGACCCGCTCGGGGCCGAGCACCGCATCGGCCTCGACCACGCCCACCGCGGTGGCGGCCAGGTCGTACTCGTCGGCGTCCATGAGGTCGCCGTGCTCCGCGGTCTCCCCGCCCACCAGCGAGGCACCGGCCTGCTCGCAGCCGGCCGCGATGCCGGTGACGACCGCCGCGATGCGCTCGGGGACGACCTTCCCGCAGGCCACGTAGTCCTGCAGGAACAGCGGCTCGGCGCCGCAGGCCACCAGGTCGTCGACGACCATCGCGACCAGGTCGATGCCCACCGTGTCGTGCCGGTCCAGCGCGCGGGCGAGCGCGATCTTGGTGCCGACGCCGTCGGTGGAGCTGGCCAGCAGCGGCCGCCGGTACCGGGCGGTGTCCAGCGCGAACAGCCCGGCGAACCCGCCGAGGCCGCCGACCACCTCGGGCCGCCGCGTGCGCTCGACCGCCGTCCGCATCAGCGTGACGGCCCGCTCCCCGGCGTCGATGTCGACGCCGGACGCCGCGTAGGTGAACCCGCCCTCCTCGGGCGTACGGCTCACGGACGGCGGAGCGCGTCGTCCGCGCCGCCGGGCACCGAGGGGCTGCCGGCCTGCTGCCCGGTCCAGCCGCTGACCGCCCGCTCGGCCTCCGACATCTTCGGCATCGGCGTGCGGCCGATCCCCTCGAGCAGGTGCTTGCCCAGCACCCCGGAGTCGCCGAGCGCGATCGGGTACTCCCCGGTGAAGCACGCGGTGCACAGCCGGCTGGCCGGCTGCTCGGTGGCCGCGATCAGCCCCTGCTCGGAGACGTAGGCGAGGGAGTCGGCGTTGATCGAGGCGCGCACACCGTCGACGTCGAGGCCGTTGGCGATCAGCTCGGCGCGGCTGGCGAAGTCGATGCCGTAGAAGCACGGCCACTTCACCGGGGGTGAGGAGATGCGCACGTGCACCTCGACCGCGCCGGCCTCGCGCAGCATCCGGATCAGCGCGCGCTGGGTGTTGCCGCGCACGATCGAGTCGTCGACGACGACCAGCCGCTTGCCGCGGATGACGTCGCGCAGCGGGTTGAGCTTGAGCCGGATGCCCAGCTGCCGGATCGTCTGCGAGGGCTGGATGAAGGTGCGCCCGACGTAGGAGTTCTTGACCAGGCCCAGGCCGTAGGGGATGCCGCTGGCCTCGGCGTAGCCCACCGCGGCCGGGGTGCCGGACTCGGGCACCGGGATGACCAGGTCGGCGTCGGCGGGGTGCTCCCTGGCCAGCCGCCGCCCGATCTCGACGCGGGCGGCGTGCACCCCGCGGCCGCCGATCGTGGTGTCGGGCCGGGCGAGGTAGACGTACTCGAACACGCAGCCCTTGGGCTCCGCGGCGGCGAAGTGCTGGCTGCGCAGGCCGTTCTCGTCGATGGCCAGCAGCTCGCCGGGCTCGACCTCGCGGACGACGGAGGCGCCGACGATGTCCAGCGCCGCGGTCTCGCTGGCCACGACCCACCCCCGCTCGAGCCGGCCGAGGACCAGCGGCCGCACGCCCTGCGGGTCGCGGGCGGCGTAGAGCGTGTCCTCGTCCATGAACGTGAGGCTGAAGGCGCCGCGCAGCTGCGGCAGCACCTCCATGGCCGCCGCCTCGACGCTCATGTCCGGCCGCGCGGCGATCAGCGACGTGACCAGGTCGGAGTCGGTGCTCGCGCTGAAGGCACCGGGGACGCCGGCGTCGGCGGCCCGGCCGGCCAGCTCGGCGGTGTTCACCAGGTTGCCGTTGTGGCACAGCGCCAGCCCGGTGCCGGCGTCGGTGGTCCGGAACGTCGGCTGGGCGTTCTCCCACGTGGAGGAGCCGGTCGTCGAGTAGCGGGTGTGGCCGACGGCGAGGTGGCCGCGCAGGCTGCCCAGCGTCGACTCGTCGAACACCTGGCTGACCAGGCCGAGGTCCTTGTAGACCACCACCGAGGCGCCGTCGGACACCGCGATCCCGGCCGCCTCCTGACCGCGGTGCTGGAGGGCGTACAGGCCGAAGTAGGTCAGCTTCGCGACCTCCTCCCCCGGCGCCCAGACACCGAAGACGCCGCAGGCGTCCTGGGGGCCGGGAACAGAGGGGTCGAGGGCGTGCGTCAGCCGTCCGTCACCGCGAGGCACCCCCCGAGCCTACCGGCGCGGCGCGGCCGGCCGGGGTGGCGCCCGACACCCCGGCCCGTCGTTCCCGAGCGGTCCCCACGCCTGCCGGAACCCGGGCCGGGGTACGGGCGTTGCGCATCCGTACACCGAGAGGAGCCGACATGCCCAGCGACCGGCCCGACCCCCAGGAGTTCCTGGAGATGGCCCAGCGCATCCTGCGCGGGCTGTTCGACCAGCCGCGCGGTGCGGACGACACGCGCGACGACGACCCGTGGGCGCGGGCGACGCGGGAGCGCCGTCGCGAGCCCAGCCCGGAGGAGCGGCGCGAGAACCTCACGTTCGCGCTGGCCACGCGCGCCGTCGAGGCGCTCGAGGACCTCGCGCTCAACGTCGCGGCGATCCGCCAGCGCCTGGAGCGGACGACGGTGCAGGAGCCGCGGCCCGAGGACGACGCCGGCCGGGACTGAGCCCGGCCGATTCACCGGACGGTGCTGATCTCCGCGGAGATGCGGGTGTCCTCGCCGTGGCCGGTGTGCACCACCGTGTCGCCGTGCAGGCTCAGCAGCTTGCCGCGGATCGACCGCACGATGGTCGGGTGGTCGCTGAAGCTGCGCCCCGTCGCGCCGGGCCCGCCGTGGAAGAGGGTGTCGCCGGTGAAGACGGCGGCCAGGTCGGGTGCGTGCAGGCAGGTGCTGCCCGGGCTGTGACCCGGGGTGTGCAGCGCGGTCAGCGACGTGCCGGCGACCCGGAACCGGGTGCCCTCGGCCAGCGCCTCGTCCGGGCTCGCGTCCGGGTGCACCACGTCCCACAGCATCCGGTCGGCGGGGTGGAACCAGATCGGCGCGCCGGTGGCCGCGCGCAGGTCGACCGCGGCGGTGATGTGGTCGTTGTGCCCGTGGGTGAGCACGATCGCCGTCACCCGCCGCCCGCCGATGGCCTCGAGGATCGGGTCGGCGCGGTGCGGGGCGTCGATGACGAGCACGTCGTCGTCGTCGCCGACGAGCCAGACGTTGTTGTCGACGTCGAAGTCCTGCCCGTCCAGGGAGAACACGCCACTGATGACGGCCTTGTCGATGCGGGCGGCCATCAGAGGACGACCACGCTGCGCAGGACCTCGCCGGAGTGCATCTTGTCGAACGCGGCCTCCACGTCGTCGAGGCCGATGGTCTCGGTGACGAAGTCGGCCAGGGGGAAGCGGCCCTGCCGGTGCAGGTCGGCGAGCATCGGGAAGTCCCGGGAGGGCAGGCAGTCGCCGTACCAGGAGGACTTGATCGCCCCGCCGCGGCCGAAGAGCTCGATCATCGGCAGCGTCAGCTGCATGTCGGGGGTGGGCACGCCGACCAGCACGACCCGGCCGGCCAGGTCGCGGGCGTAGAAGGCCTGCTCGAACACCTCCGGGCGGCCGACGGCGTCGATCGCGACGTCGACCCCGAACCCGCCCGTGTACCCCTTGATCGCCTCCACGGCGTCCGTCTGCCGCGAGTTCACGGTGTGCGTGGCGCCGAACTGCCGCGCCCACTCCAGCTTCCGGTCGTCGACGTCGACGGCGACGATCGTGGTGGCCCCGGCCAGCCTCGCCCCGGCGATCGCGGCGTCGCCGACGCCGCCGCAGCCGAACACCGCCACCGACTCGCCGCGCTGCACGCCGCCGGTGTTGATCGCCGCACCCACGCCGGCCATCACGCCGCAGCCGAGCAGCCCGGCGGCGGTCGCCGGCGTCTGCGGGTCGACCTTGGTGCACTGGCCGGAGTGGACCAGCGTCTTCTCCACGAACGCGCCGATCCCGAGCGCCGGGGACAGCTCGGTGCCGTCGGCCAGCGTCATCCTCTGCGCGGCGTTGTGCGTGTCGAAGCAGTAGTGCAGCTGCCCCTTGAGGCAGGCCCGGCACTGCCCGCACACCGCCCGCCAGTTGAGCACCACGAAGTCGCCGACGGCCACGTTGGTGACGCCCTCGCCCACGGCGGCCACGGTCCCGGCGGCCTCGTGGCCGAGCAGGAACGGGAAGTCGTCGTTGATGCCGCCCTCGCGGTAGTGCAGGTCGGTGTGGCACACCCCGCACGCCTGCACGTCGACGATCGCCTCACCGGGCCCTGGATCGGGTACCAGGACCGTCTCCACGCCGACCGGTGCTCCCTTGCCGCGGGCGACGACGCCCCTCACCTCGTAGGCCATGCCCGGAGCGTAGGGGTCACCCGATCCGCGGGTCCGAGTTGCCCGTCATCCCATGGCGGGCAACGATGCAGGGCGGCCGTCCCGGGGTCACCTGCCTGACGCGCGGGTTCCCGGTCCCGGCCGTAACGTCCGTCACACGTGTGTCCGAGGGTGCCCCGTGCGCCCGACCGAGCGGAGGTCAGCCCGTGGCGCTACCCGGGTTCCTGCAGCGGGAGCGCATCGTCGCCCGCCCCGGCTTCAATCGCTGGCTCATCCCGCCGGCCGCCCTCGCCGTGCACCTGTGCATCGGCCAGGCCTACGCCACGAGCGTCTACAAGGCCTCCCTCGTCACGCACTTCGACACGACCCTGACCGCCATCGGGATCATCTTCTCGATCGCCATCGTGATGCTGGGGCTCTCGGCGGCCCTCTTCGGCACGTGGGTGGACAGGAACGGCCCGCGGGCGGCGATGTTCACCTCCGCCGTCTTCTGGGTGTCCGGCTTCCTCGTCGGCGGGCTGGGGATCGAGACCCGCCAGCTGTGGCTGGTCTACCTCGGTTACGGCGTCATCGGCGGCATCGGCCTGGGCATCGGCTACATCTCGCCGGTCTCGACGCTGATCAAGTGGTTCCCCGACCGGCCCGGCCTGGCCACCGGCATGGCCATCATGGGCTTCGGCGGCGGTGCGCTGGTCGCCTCGCCGCTGTCCCGGCAGCTGATGAGCTGGTACGACCCGGCCTACGACCCCTCCGTCGCCGGCACCACGCCGAACGGCGACGCCGTCGCGGCCCTCTTCTTCACGCTCGCCGCGCTGTACGCGGTCTTCATGATGTTCGGCGCGTTCATCGTCCGGGTGCCGGCCGACGACTGGAAGCCGGCCGGCTTCGACCCGGCCTCGGTCAAGAAGAAGGCGCTGGTCACCACCGAGAACGTCTCGGCGAACAACGCCATCAAGACCCCGCAGTTCTGGCTGCTGTGGACGGTGCTCTTCTGCAACGTCACCGCGGGCATCGGCATCCTCGAGCAGGCCGCGCCGATGATCCAGGACTTCTTCCGCACCGGGGAGACCTCCACGGTGGCCGCCGCCACCGCCGCCGGCTTCGTCGGCCTCCTCTCGCTGTTCAACATGGCCGGCCGGTTCGCCTGGTCCACGACGTCGGACTTCATCGGGCGCAAGCCGATCTACATGGTCTACCTGGGCGTCGGGATCATCCTGTACGTCATCCTGGCCCTCTTCGGCAGCTCGGCGACCTGGGTCTTCGTGCTCACCGCCGCCATCATCATCAGCTTCTACGGCGGTGGCTTCGCCACGGTCCCGGCCTACCTGCGCGACCTCTTCGGCACCTACCAGGTGGGCGCCATCCACGGCCGGCTGCTGACCGCCTGGGCGGCCGCCGGTGTGGCCGGGCCGCTGATCGTCAACGGCGTGCTGGACACCCAGGGCACCCCGGGGCAGCTGGTCGCGGCGAACTACCGCCCGGCGCTGTTCATCATGGTCGGCCTCCTGGCGGTCGGCTTCGTCGCCAACCTGCTGATCAAGCCGGTCGCGGAGAAGTTCTGGGAGCCGAAGGCCGTCACCCCCGCCACCGCCCGTGCCGACGCCGAACGGAGCCCCGTCCGATGAGCCACACCTCCAGCGACCACCACGGTCAGCGCTCGACCACCCCGGTCGCCTTCATCGCCTTCGCGTGGACCCTCGTCGGGGTGCCGCTGGCCTACGGGCTGTACAACACGGTGAAGGCAGCCGGCGCCCTCTTCGGCGGCTGACCCCCCGCTCCACCCCGCACAGCGCCCCGTCCGCCGGCCGGACGGGGCGCTGTGCCGTCCGGGGCCCCCTCAGCGCAGCGGGCGCAGCGGCAGGTGCCCGGACAGGTCGGCGCGGTTGCCGCTCGCACTGACCGCGCCGCCGGCCACCGCGTCGGCCCACGTGAGCTCCCCGGTCGCCAGCCGCAGCCAGGTGGCCGCGTCGGTCTCCACCACGTTGGGCGGGGTGCCGCGGGTGTGCCGCGGCCCGGGGACCAGCTGGACGGCGACGTGCGGGGGCA
The DNA here is from genome assembly GCF_900115505.1 of Geodermatophilus dictyosporus. Classification (GTDB taxonomy): domain Bacteria; phylum Actinomycetota; class Actinomycetes; order Mycobacteriales; family Geodermatophilaceae; genus Geodermatophilus; species Geodermatophilus dictyosporus. The sequence goes on from NZ_FOWQ01000012.1 coordinate 33,563, forward strand.
CCCGCAGCTCCACCGACCGGCCGGGCACCTGCTGGGCCAGCCAGCGGGCGCTCGTCCTCACCGCCGCACCGAGCACCGACCGCGGCGGCTGCCCGGCCTCGCCGGCCAGCCACGGGCGGACGGCGTCGACGGCGGCGCGCAGCTCCTCGGCCGGGATCGGCTGCGGCGCGGGCATCAGCTGCTCGGGACGGCGCCCGCCGGGACGGTGCCCACGGTGGCCTCCGGCGTGCCGAACAGCGCCGGGAGGGTCGCCGTCCACGCGGCGCGCAGCCCGTCCAGCGGCAGCTCGCCGACGCCCTCGACGGCGAGCACGTCCCCGCCCGTCGTCCCCAGCTCGGTGACCGCGACGCCGGCCCACTCGGCCGTCGTCCGCACCGCCTCCGGGTCGGTCGTGGTGACGACGGCGCGGGCACCGGACTCGCTGAACAGCGCGGTGAACGGGTCGTCCCCCACCCGCAGCGTGGCGCCCGTGCCGTAGCGCAGCGCGGACTCGGCCAGCGCCTGCGCGAGGCCGCCGTCGGCGAGGTCGTGGGCGGAGCCGACCAGGCCCTCCCGGCCCAGGGCGCCGAGCAGCTCGCCCAGCGCGCGCTCGGCCGCCAGGTCCACCGCGGGCGGGCGGCCGCCGAGGTGGCCGTGCACGACCGACGCCCACGCCGACCCGCCGAACTCCGGCCGGGTCTCCCCGAGCAGCAGCACGGTCTCGCCCTCGGCGCGCCAGCCGGTGGGCACGCGCGTGCGGACGTCGTCGTGCACGCCCAGGACGCCGATGACCGGGGTGGGGTTGATCGCCACGTCGCCGGTCTGGTTGTAGAGGCTGACGTTGCCGCCGGTGACCGGCAGGCCGAGGTCGCGGCAGGCGTCGGCCAGGCCGCGGACGGCCTCGGCGAACTGCCACATCACCTCGGGCTCCTCCGGGGAGCCGAAGTTCAGGCAGTTGGTGACCGCCAGCGGCCGGGCGCCGCTGACCGCCACGTTGCGGTAGGCCTCGGCGAGGTTGAGCTGTGCGCCGGCGTAGGGGTCCAGCCGCGCGAAGCGGGCGTTGCCGTCGAGGGCGAGCGCGATGCCGCGGTGGGTGTCCTCGTCGATGCGCACCACGCCGGCGTCGTCGGGCTGGGCGAGCACCGTGTTGCCGCGGACGTAGCGGTCGTACTGCTCGGTGACCCAGGTCTTGTCCGCACCGTCGGGGCTGGCGAGCACGGCCAGCCAGTGCGCGGTGAGCTCCTCCGGCGTCTCCGGGCGGGGCAGCGCGGCCGGGTCGTCGGCCCGCAGGTCGTCGAGGTCGGCGGGGCGCCGCAGCGGGCGCTCGTAGACCGGGCCCTCGTGGGCGACGGTGCGCGGCGGGACGTCGACGATCCGCTGACCGTGCCAGTCGACGGTGAGCCGGTCGCCGTCGGTGACCTCGCCGATGACGGTGGCCAGCACGTCCCACTTCTCGCAGACGGCGAGGAAGTCGGCCACCTTCGCCGGCTCGACGATCGCGCACATGCGCTCCTGCGACTCGCTCATCAGGATCTCGGCCGGCGTCAGGGTGCTGTCGCGCAGCGGGACCCGGTCGAGGTCGACGTGCATGCCGCCGGTGCCGGCGCTGGCCAGCTCGGAGGTGGCGCAGGACAGCCCGGCGCCGCCGAGGTCCTGGATCCCGGTGACCAGGTCGGCGGCGAAGATCTCCAGGCAGGCCTCGATGAGCAGCTTCTCGGTGAACGGGTCGCCGACCTGCACGCTCGGGCGCTTGGCCGGGCCGTGCTCGTCGAAGGTCTCCGACGCCAGCACCGACACCCCGCCGATGCCGTCGCCGCCGGTCCGTGCGCCGAACAGCACGACCTTGTTGCCCACGCCCTCGGCCCTGGCCAGCCGCACGTCCTCGTGCCTCATGACGCCGACGCACAGCGCGTTGACCAGCGGGTTGCCGGCGTAGCACTCGTCGAAGAGCAGCTCGCCGCCGATGTTGGGCAGGCCCAGGCAGTTGCCGTAGCCGCCGACGCCGGCGACCACGCCGGGCAGCACGCGGGCGGTGTCGGGGGCGTCGGCGCGGCCGAAGCGCAGCGAGTCCATGACGGCGACCGGTCGGGCGCCCATGGTGAGGATGTCGCGGACGATGCCGCCGACGCCGGTGGCCGCGCCCTGGTAGGGCTCGACGTAGCTCGGGTGGTTGTGCGACTCGACCTTGAAGGTGACCGCGTAGCCGTCCCCGACGTCGACCACCCCGGCGTTCTCGCCGATCCCGACCAGCAGGGCCTCGCTGCGCGGCAGGTCGCCGAACTGCCGCAGGTGCACCTTCGAGCTCTTGTAGGAGCAGTGCTCGCTCCACATCACCGAGTACATGGCCAGCTCGGCGGTGGTGGGCCGGCGGCCGAGGATGTCGCGGATGCGGGCGTACTCGTCGCTCTCGAGCCCCAGCTCGGCCCACGGCTGCTCGTCGTCGGGGGTCTTCGCGGCGACCTCGACGGTGTCGATCTGGCTCATGCGGAGACGGCTGCCTTCAGGACGCTGGTGAAGAAACCCAGGCCGTCGGTGCTCGGCCCGGTGAGGTCCTCGACGGCGTGCTCGGGGTGCGGCATGAGCCCGACCACCCGGCCGTCCTCGCTGGTGACGCCGGCGACGTCGCCCAGGCTGCCGTTGGGGTTGCCGCCGACGTAGCGGACGGCGACCCGCCCCTCGCCCTCCAGCCGCTCGAGCTCGGCCGGCGACGCGACGTAGCGGCCCTCGCCGTTCTTCACCGGGACGACGATCTCCTGGGCCTCGGCGTAGGCCGACGTCCACGCGGTGTCGGCCCGCTCGATGCGCAGCCGCTGGTCGCGGTTGCGGAAGTGCAGGTGGCTGTTGCGGGTGAGCGCGCCGGGGAGCAGCCCGGCCTCGCACAGCACCTGGAAGCCGTTGCAGATGCCCAGCACCGGCATGCCCTGACGGGCCCGGTCGACGACGTCCCGCATCAGCGGCGCCCGGGCGGCGATGGCGCCGGCGCGCAGGTAGTCGCCGTAGGAGAAGCCACCGGGCAGGACGACGGCGTCGACGCCGGCGAGGTCGTGCGACGCGTGCCAGAGGCTGACCGGCTCACCGCCCGCCAGCCGCACCGCGCGGGCGGCGTCGACGTCGTCCAGGGAGCCCGGGAAGGTGATGACACCGATGCGCACGGGGGTCCTTCTCAGTCAGTGGGGAGGTGCAGCTCGACGTCCTCGATGACCGGGTTGGCCAGCAGCGTCTCGGCGATCTGCTTGAGGTCGGCCTCGTCGACGGTGCCCTCCACGTCGAGGACGAAGTGCTTGCCCTGGCGGACGCCGGTCACCTGGGTGTGGCCCAGCCGGCCGAGCGCGCCGAGCACCGCCTGCCCCTGGGGGTCGGAGATCTCCGGCTTGAGGACGACGTCGACGACCACCTGCGGCACGGTTCCCCAGCGTACCGGGGTGGCCGGGGTCACCTCCCGCCGCGCGTCCGTCCCCGTCCCCAGCGCGGGATCTGCACAGTGGTCGTCCTCGGCGCCGGGCGGGCCGCCGGTGTGCAGATCTCGTCGAGCGAGGGCCCGGCGGATCTCCCCGACCACCTCCTGCGGTCGGCCGAGGACGTCGGCCGAGGTGGACCGGAGGACCGTCCACCCGGCGCTGACCAGCCGGTTCTGCCGGCGCAGGTCGTCGACGAAGACGTCCCGCTCACGGTGCCCGTCGCCGTCGAACTCCACGAGCAGCCTGCGGTCGGGCCAGGCGAGGTCGGCGCGGCCGAGGAACCCACCGGCACCGTCGCGGACCACGTGCTGCGGCTCCGGCGCAGGCAGCCCCGCCTCGTGGGCCAGCCACCGCAGGACCGACTCCATCGGCGACTCCGCGCGCGGATCAGCCACGGGCAGCACGGCCCGCGCCCGCGCCGAGCCCCGGCCGGTCGGTCGGTGGTCCACTTCGGCCTGGAGGTCCGGGCGGCTGCACCAGCGGGCGAGCACCTGGTCGGTGACGGCGAGGAGCGCAGCCGGTTCGAGCACCGCCGCCAGGTCGCGCCACGTCCGCCGCGGCGTGGTCACCCGGACGCCGTCCCGGGTCGTCGTGTCGCCGTCGCCCAGGGGTGTGCGGTGGACGACCCGGTCACGGCGTCCGCGGACGGCCGACCCCGTGGCAACGGTCAGGTGGACGCGCAGGTCCTCCCGCCGCAGCGGGACCGCCAGCGCCCACAGCTCTGCAGCGGTCGCGTGACTGACCACCGCCTGCTCGGGTGCGGTCATCAGGACCGCCTCGATCCGCGCAGCCAGGACGCCGGCCACCGCGCGGGGCAGGTAGGTGTCGCGGGACGAGCGGACCACGTCACGGTGACGCAACTGGGTGAGCGGGATGCCGGCTGCTCGCGCGGTCGCCCGGGTCGCGGGTCCGGTCAGGCGGGTCCGAGTGGGGCGGGCGGGCACCGGAGCACCCTGGCCGGTGCACCCCCATCCTCGCCGGCGCTGTCCACAACCAGCCGCGAGATCTGCACAGTGGGGCCTTTCACGGGGCTGATGACCACCAGTGTGCAGATCTCGCGAGAAGGGGGGATCAGAAGCCCGAGACGAGCAGGCGCCAGACCGCCTCGGGGGCCTCCCAGTGGGCGTTGTGCCCGGCGCCCTCGACCAGCACCGCGTCCGGGTCCACCCGCCGCATGGCGTCCGGCCCCACCATCGGGTCGGCCGACCCCGCCGCCAGCCGCAACGGCGCCACCGCCCGCGACAGCACCTCCTCGACCGAGGGGCCGACGGCGCCGAACGCGCGCGGGTCGAACGCGACCGCGAACCCGCCCTCAGGGACCTCGCGGACCCCGGCCAGCGCCACCGGGTGGTCGGGCCCCACCAGGCCGGCCAGCCCGGCCAGCCGCAGGTGCCGCTCGGCGGCCTCGGCGGCGGTGGCGAACACCTGCGGCGGGCGCGCGGCGAGAGCGCGGGCCCGCGCGACCTCGTCGTCCGTCCAGTCGATCTTCACGCCCAGCGCGACGACGCGGGCCACCTCGACGCCGTACCAGCCGCCGGCGAGCACCGCGCCGACGACACCGCCGAAGGAGTGGCCCAGCACGGTCACCCGGGAGGCGCCGGCAGCCAGGGCCGCCACGTCGGCGGCGTGCACCCCGTAGCCGTAGGGCGCCTCGGCGGGCGAGCGGCCGTGCCCGCGCAGGTCGGGCACCGCCCAGGCCCCGGGCCAGTCGCGCTCGACCAGCGGCAGCAGCCGGTCCCACACCGCACCGGTGGCACCCAGCCCGTGCAGCAGCAGGAGCAGGTCGCCGCCGGAGCCGCCGGAGCGGAGGGCCAGGCCCGGACGCGTGCTCATCAGCGGAAGGAAGTGCCCGTGAGCTGCTCGTAGGCGGCCACGTAGCGCTCGCGGGTGGCCGCGACGACGTCGTCCGGGAGCTCCGGCGGCGGGGAGACGCGGTCCCAGCCCGAGGAGGTCAGCCAGTCGCGGACGTACTGCTTGTCGAACGACGGCTGCGCCGCACCCGGCGACCACGACGACGCCGGCCAGAAGCGCGACGAGTCGGGCGTGAGCACCTCGTCGCCGAGCACGAGGGCACCCCCGGAGAGCCCGAACTCGACCTTGGTGTCGGCCAGCACGATGCCGGCGTCGCGGGCGATCTCCGCCCCGCGCCGGTACAGCGCCAGCGTCAGCTCGCGCAGCTCCTCGGCCCGCGCCGCGCCGACGAGCGAGACCACACGGGCGAAGTCGATCGCCTCGTCGTGCTCGCCGACGTCCGCCTTGGTCGACGGCGTGAACACCGGCTCGGGCAGCTGCGACCCCTCGACCAGGCCCGGCGGCAGGACGACGTCGACGATCGCGCCGGTGCGCTCGTACTCCCTGGTCCCGGAGCCCGACAGGTAGCCGCGCGCCACGCACTCGACCGGCAGCATGTCCAGCCGCCGTACCAGCATCGCCCGCCCGGCCACGGACGCCGGCACGTCGGTGGCCGACAGCAGGTGGTGGGTGGCGCCGAAGCGCGCCAGCACCGGCGCCAGCTGGTCGAACCACCACACCGACAGCTGGGTGAGCACCCGCCCCTTGTCGGGGATCGGGGTGGGCAGCACGTGGTCGTAGGCCGAGATCCGGTCGGAGGCCACCAGCAGCAGCCGGTCGCCGCCGGCGTCGTAGACCTCGCGCACCTTGCCGCGCGCGACGAGGGGCAGGTCGAGCGTCACGACAGCGCGGCCAGCCGGTCGAACAGCGGGCCCAGCTGCCGCACGTAGCCCTCGGGCCGGCAGATCGCGTCCAGCCGCGCCTCGTCCAGCGTCACGCCGGAGGACGCCGCGCGGGCGCGGAGGGTCTCGCGGAAGGGCGTGCCGCCGTTCCAGGTCTCCATCGCCGCCGCCTGCACCAGTGCGTAGGCGTCCTCGCGCGACAGTCCGCCCTCCACCAGCTCCAGCAGGACGGCGGAGGTGTAGATCAGCCCGCCGGTGGAGTCGAGGTTGGCGCGCATCCGGTCGGCGTCGACGACCAGGTTCTCCACCAGCCCGGTGGTCAGGTGCAGCAGGTAGTCGGTGGTGATCGCGGCGTCGGGCAGGAACACCCGCTCGGTGGACGAGTGCGAGATGTCGCGCTCGTGCCACAGCGGGATGCCCTCCATCACCGGGACGACGGCGGCGCGCACCACCCGCGCCAGCCCGGCGATGCGCTCGGAGCGGATCGGGTTCTTCTTGTGCGGCATCGCGCTGGAGCCCTTCTGGCCCGAGCCGAAGGCCTCCGAGAGCTCCCGCACCTCGGTGCGCTGCCCGTGCCGCACCTCGAGCGCGACCGCCTCGCACACGGTCGCGATCACCGCCAGCGCCGCCACCCACTCGCTGATGGAGTCGCGGATGACCACCTGGGTGGAGGCGTCGGCCGGCGCGAGGTCCAGCGCCTGCGCGACGGCGACCTCGACCGACGGGTCGATGAGGGAGTACGTGCCGACGGCGCCGGAGATGGCGACGACGCCCACCCGCTCGCGCGCCGCGCGCAGCCGGTCGCGGGACCGGGCCGTCGCGAAGGCGAGGTCGGCGACCCGGTGGCCCCACACGTCGGGCTCGGCGTGCACGCCGTGGGTGCGGCCGACCCGGATCGTGTCGCGGTGGGCCAGCCCGTGGTCGCGCAGCGCCGCCACCAGCCGGTCGGCCTTGGCCAGCAGCACGTCGGTGGCCTCGGTGAGCTGGACGGCGAGCGCGGTGTCGAGCAGGTCCGACGAGGTCATGCCGTGGTGCACGTACGCGGCGGCCGACCGGGGCTCGGTGTTGTCGGCCCAGGCGGTGAGGAAGGCGATGACGTCGTGCTGCGTCGTCTCCTCGATCTCGGCCACGCGCTGCGGCGTCGGCGGCGGGGCGCTGCGCACCGGCCCGACGACGTCGGCGGGCACCCGCCCGGCGGCCGCGTGCGCCTCCAGCACCAGCGTCTCCACGCGGCACCACAGCTCGTACTTGTGCTCGTCGCTCCAGACCCGGCCCATCTCGGGGAGCGTGTAGCGGTCGATCACGCGGGTACCGCCCGCACCCGGTCGGCTCGTCCCTGCTCAGGTCGTCCCAGCACGGAGGCATCCTCCCGCAGGGCTAGCGTGATCGAGAACGGGCCCCACCCACCCTGCGGAGGACCACGATGCTGCGACGGTCCACCCACCTGGTCGCCCGGGCGCGCGAGCGCATCCGCGCCGCGGCCGAGCACGACCCGCACGCCTGGCCCGAGCGCGACGACGACCGGGCGATCCTCGTGCACGACGACGAGCCCCTGCCGCCGGAGGACGACGGCGACGGCGGTGGCGACGGCGGTGGCGACGGCGGTGACGAGCCCCTCGGCAGCCCCGCCGCCGACGCCCCCGACCTCGACGGCCCGCTCGGGCCCGGCGGCGTCAGCGGACCTCCCGAGGGCGGCCGCCCGCACCGTCCCGGCGAGCGCGGGCGCCGGCTGCTCGGGCCCGGGCGCGACGTGCCGCACGGGGAGGCCACCGTCCCCGGCGGCCTGCGCACCGCCGCGGCGTGGTCCTGGCGGGTGATCGCCGTCCTCGCCGGCCTGTACGTGCTGCTCTACGTGGCCGCCCACGTGGCCGTCGTCATCGTCCCGGTGCTGGTGGCGCTGCTGCTGGCGGCGCTGCTGCAGCCGGGCGCGGCCGCGCTCATCCGGCACGGCTGGCCACGGTCGCTGGCGGCGCTGGTCATGCTGCTGGTCGGGCTGGCGGTCGTCGCCGGGATCATCACGCTGGTCGTCCAGCAGGTCACGGCCGGGTTCACCGACCTGGCCGACCAGGTCAGCGAGGGCCTGGTCCAGATCCGGAACTTCGTGGTCGAGACCTTCCCCGTCACGCAGCGGCAGATCGACGAGGGCCTCACCGCCTTCCAGGACTTCGTCGCCGGCAACCAGGAGGAGCTCGCCTCCGGCGCCATCACCACGGCCACCACGGTCGGCGAGGTGTTCACCGGCGTCGTCCTCGCGCTGTTCACGCTGTTCTTCTTCCTCAAGGACGGCCGGTCCATCTGGCTGTGGCTGGTCGGCCTGTTCCCTCGCGACGGCCGCGCCTACGTCGACGAGGCCGCCCGCCGGTCGTGGCGCACGCTCATCTCCTACGTCCGCGCCACCGTCGCCGTCGCCCTGGTCGACGCCGTCGGCATCGGCATCGGGCTGGCCGTCCTCGGCGTCCCGCTGGTGGTCCCCCTGGCGGCGCTGGTCTTCCTCGGCGCCTTCATCCCGATCATCGGGTCGTTCCTCGCCGGGACGGTGGCCGTGCTGGTCGCGCTGGTGGCGGTCGGCCCGATCAAGGCGCTCATCGCGCTGGCCGTCGTGGTGCTGGTCATGCAGCTGGAGGGGCACGTCCTGCAGCCGCTGCTGCTGGGCAAGGCGGTGCACGTGCACCCGCTGGCCGTCGTCCTCGCCATCGCCGCCGGCCTGCTCGTCGCCGGCATCTTCGGCGCACTGATCGCGGTGCCGGTGGTGGCCTGCGCCAACGTGGCCGGCACCTACCTGTCGCGCCGGCACGAGGGGCCGCGCCCGCCGGAGCCGCGCCCGGAGCAGGCCCGCCCCGCGGTGGGCGTGCGCGGTTGAGGGAGGGCGGGCGACCTCAGGGCCGCGGCACGGTGATCCGGCCCTCGACGGCGGCCAGCGCGACGTCGCTGCGCCAGTGCGCGCCGGCCAGCCGCACCCGGGCCACCCGCTCGTAGGCCGCCTGCCGCGCGGCGGCGAGGTCGGCGCCGGTCGCGGTCACCGCGAGCACCCGCCCGCCGGCCGAGCGGACCGTCCCCTCGGCGTCCACCGCGGTGCCCGCGTGCAGCACGCCCTCGCCGTCGGCGCCGGTCACCGGGTCGCCGGTGCGCGGCCGCTCGGGGTAGCCGGACGCCGCGACGACGACGGTCACCGCCGCGCCCGGGCGCCACTGCAGCGGCGGGTGGCCGGCGAGCGTGCCGGTGGCCGCGGCGTGCAGCAGCCCGGCCAGCGGGGTCTCGAGCAGCGGCAGCACCACCTCGGTCTCGGGGTCGCCGAAGCGGGCGTTGAACTCCACCACCCGCACGCCCCGCGGGGTGAGCGCCAGCCCGGCGTAGAGCAGGCCGCAGAACGGCTCGTCCCGGCGGCGCATCTCGTCCACCGTCGGCTGCAGGACCGTGGTCAGCACCTCGTCGACCAGCCCGGGCGGCGCCCACGGCAGCGGCGCGTAGGCCCCCATCCCACCGGTGTTCGGGCCGGCGTCGCCGTCGTCGCGCCGCTTGTGGTCCTGGGCGGGCAGCAGCGGCAGCACCGTCGTACCGTCGGTGACGGCGAACAGCGACACCTCCGGCCCGTCGAGGTACTCCTCCACGAGCACCGCCCCGCCGGCGTCGAGCACCGACCGCCCGTGGGCGACGGCGGCGTCCCGGTCGGTGGTGACCACGACGCCCTTGCCCGCGGCCAGCCCGTCGTCCTTGACCACGTACGGGGACCCGGCCTCGTCGAGCGCGGTCTCCAGCTCCGCGGCCCCCCCCACCGGCCACGAGCGGGCGGTCGGCACGCCGGCGGCGGCCATCACGTGCTTGGCGAAGGACTTGCTGCCCTCGATCTGCGCCGCCTGCGCGGACGGGCCGAAGCAGGCGATCCCGGCCTCCCGGACGGCGTCCGCGGAACCGGCCACCAGCGGCACCTCCGGGCCGACGACGACCAGGTCGGCACCCCAGCCGGTGGCCAGCGCGGCGATCGCCACCGGGTCGGCGACGTCGACCGGCGCGACCTCGGCGATCCGGGCGGTGCCCGCGTTGCCCGGTGCGCAGGCCAGCGCGGTGACCGCGGGGTCGGAGGACAGAGCCACGCACAGGGCGTGCTCCCGGGCACCGGAGCCGACGACGAGCACGCGCACGGACGGCGACCCTACCGATCCGTCCCCGGACCGCTCGCCTGGCGCACCCGGTTCGGCTGCGTCCGCATCGCGCGGTGCAGCGCCTTGACCCGGGCGTGCTCGGCGGCGCGGGCGCGGGCGTCGGCGCGCAGCAGCTGCCGGTGCGCCTCGGCCTGCAGCTTGCGCCAGCCCAGCAGCCGCGCGGGGTCGAGCCGGCCGTCGTCGATGGCGGCCGCGACCGCGCAGCCGGGCTCGGTGCGGTGGGCGCAGTCGCGGAACCGGCACCCGGCAGCGAGCTCGGCGACGTCGGCGTAGGCGGTGTCCACGCCCTCGTCGTCGTAGAGGCCCAGCTCCCGCATGCCGGGGGTGTCCACCAGCAGGCCGCCGCCGGGCAGCACGTGCAGCTCGCGCGCGGTCGTGGTGTGCCGGCCGCGGCCGTCGGCGGTGCGCACCTCGCGGGTGGGCGCCACCTCCTGCCCGGCCAGCGCGTTGGCCAGCGACGACTTCCCGACGCCGGACGGCCCGACCATCGCCGCGGTGCGCCCCGGCCCGAGCAGCGCCCGCACCGCGTCCACGCCCTCCCCCGTGTACGCGCTGACCGCGAGCACCTGCACGCCGATCGCCTCCTCGGCCACCTCCGCCACGGCCGCCGGGACGTCGTCGCACAGGTCGGCCTTGGTGAGCACGACCACCGGGGTCGCCCCGCTGCTCCACGCCACCGCGAGGTAGCGCTCCACCCGGCGGGCGCGGGTCGGGCCGGCCAGCGCGTCGACCACCAGCACGAGGTCGAGGTTGGCGGCGACCACCTGGGCGGCCGACGTCCGCCCGGCGACGGTGCGGGTGAACGCCGAGCGCCGCGGGAGCAGGGCGACGGCGAGCTCGCCGCGCAGCGCCACCCAGTCGCCGACCGCCGGTGCGGCCACGCCGTCGGGGTCGTGCAGCGCGGTCCCCGGGTGCACCCGCCGCTCGCCCCCGGCGGTCAGCACGGTCAGCCGGCCGCGGTCGACCCGGGCCACGCGGGCGGGCTCGGTCCCGGGCGGCAGGTGGTTCAGGAACTCGGCCGACCAGCCGATGGATGAGAGATGCGTCACGCACCGGATGGTCGCCCGCAGGTCAGCACGCCGTCCTCCCATTTCTCGGCGACGCGCCAGCCGTCGTTCGCCATCCCGACACCTCGGTCGGGTGTTCTAGGTGGCATGCACGCGACCGAGTCGCTCGCGACTCACGCAGCGGCCCGCCTCCCCCGCGCGGTCGTCGTCGGGCACCGCGGTGCCTGCGCGTACCGCCCCGAGCACACGATCGCCAGCTACGAGCTGGCCATCGACATGGGCGCCGACCTCATCGAGCCCGACATCGTCGTCTCCAAGGACGGCGCGCTCGTCGCCCGGCACGAGAACGAGCTCTCGCGCACCACCGACGTCGCCTCCCGGCCCGAGTTCGCCGACCGGTGCACCGCCCGCCGGGTGGGCCGCAAGCGGCGCGTCGGCTGGTTCGCCGAGGACTTCACCCTCGCCGAGCTGCGCACGCTGCGCGCCGTCGAGCGCTTCCCGGGGCTGCGGCCCACCAACACCGCCTACGACGGGCAGTACGGGATCCTCACGCTGGAGGAGGTCGTGGCCCTGGCCCGCCGCCGCTCCACCCCGCAGCGGCAGGTGCGCGTGCTGGCCGAGTTGAAGAAGCCGAGCTGGTCGGCCGAGCACGGCCAGCCGATGACCGAGCTCGTCGCCGCCGAGCTGCGGCGCCTGGACGCCACGGACCCGGACGGCACCGTCGTCGTCCAGTCCTTCGACGTCGCCGCGCTGCGCCGGCTGCGGGCCGACCTCGGCGACGACGGGCCGACGATGCTGCAGCTGGTCGACGTCGGCCCGCGGGACGACTCGCTGCTCACCAACGCCGGCCTGCGGGCGGTGTCCACCTACGCCCAGGGCATCGCGCCCAGCCGCGACCGCATCCTGCTGCGCGACGCCGAGGGCGCGCTGACCGGCGTCTCCAACCTGGTCACCCGGGCGCACTCCGCCGGCCTGCGGGTGGTGCCGTGGTCGCTGGCCGCGGAGAACGCCTTCCTGCCGCGCCACCTGCGGATCGGGGACGACCCGGCCGGCATCGGCGACCTGCGGGGCGAGGCGCTGCTGCTGCTGGCCCTCGGCGTCGACGGCGTCATCACCGACAACCCCGACGTCGCGGTGGCCGCCCGCGCCGAGCTGACCCGGGCCCAGCCGGCCGCCGCCTGACCCCCACGTCGCGGTCCTCCCGGACCGCACCGCGGCCACGTGCCGTCCCCGGCCTGCGCTGAGCCCCTCCCCGGCGCTCGATCGCGGGAGCCTGCGGCCCCCACTCCTCCCGCCGCCCCGCAGGGCGGCTCACGGGAGTGCCGTCCCCGGCTTCCCTCAGTCCAGGAGGTCGTGGACGACGACGTTCTCGTCGCGGCCGGGCCCGACGCCGATCACGCTGACCCGCGCGCCGGAGAGCTCCTCGACCCGGCGGACGTAGGCCTGCGCGGTGGCCGGCAGCTCGTCGAGGGTCCGGCAGCGCCGGATGTCCTCCGACCAGCCCGGCAGCTCCTCGTACACCGGCCGGGCGTGGTGGAAGCCGGTCTGCGTCATCGGCATCTCGTCGTGCCGGACGCCGTCGACGTCGTAGGCCACGCAGACCGGCACCGTCTCCAGGCCGGAGAGCACGTCGAGCTTGGTGAGGAAGAAGTCGGTGATCCCGTTGACCCGGCTGGCGTAGCGGGCGACGACGGCGTCGAACCAGCCGCAGCGGCGGTCGCGGCCGGTGGTCACGCCGACCTCCCCGCCCTGCGTGCGCAGGTAGTCGCCGTCGGCGTCGAACAGCTCGGTCGGGAACGGCCCCGAGCCCACGCGGGTCGTGTACGCCTTGAGGATGCCGACCACCCGCGAGATGCGGGTGGGGCCGATCCCGCTGCCGGTCGACGCGCCGCCCGCCGTCGGGTTCGACGACGTCACGAACGGATAGGTGCCGTGGTCGACGTCGAGCAGCGTGCCCTGGGAGCCCTCGAGCAGCACCCACTCGCCGGCGTCGAGCGCGCCGGCCAGCAGCAGCCGGGTGTCGGCGATGCGGTCCCTGAGCTGCTCGGCGTAGCCGGCGTACTCCTCGACCACCTCGTCGACGTCGATGGCCCTGCGGTTGTAGACCTTGACCAGGACCTGGTTCTTCTCGACCAGCGTGCCCTCGAGCTTCTGCCGCAGGATCGAGAGGTCCAGCAGGTCGGCCACCCGGATGCCGGTGCGCGCCACCTTGTCGCCGTAGGCCGGGCCGATGCCCCGGCCGGTGGTGCCGATCTTGCGCTTGCCGAGGAACCGCTCGGTGACCCGGTCCAGCGCCCGGTGGTGCGGCATGATCAGGTGCGCGTCGGCCGAGATGACCAGTCGCGAGGTGTCGACGCCGCGCTCCTCCAGCCCGGCCAGCTCCCCGATGAGCACCTGCGGGTCGACCACAACGCCGTTGCCGATGACCGGCGTGCACCCGGGGGTGAGGATCCCCGACGGGATCAGGTGCAGGGCGTAGCGCTCGCCGTCGGGGGTGATCACGGTGTGCCCGGCGTTGTTGCCGCCCTGGTAGCGGACGACGTAGGGGACCCGGCCACCGAGGAGGTCGGTGGCCTTGCCCTTGCCCTCGTCGCCCCACTGGGCACCGATCAGCACGACTGCCGGCATCGGGTGGCGCACCCCTTCGTCGTCGACGCCGGACGTGGCCCGGCCGGTCGAGTGGCAGGGTATCGGCATGTCCCTCGTCGAGTTCGACCTGCGCGGTCTGGAGCCCGGGCGGGCGCCCGACCGGGCCGCCGTCGCCGGGGCCGCCGGGGCCGGGTCGCTGCTCGTCCGCGGGCCCGTCCCGGCGCTGGCCGCGGTGCTGGCGACGCTGCACGGCGCCGGCCGGACCGCCGAGGTGCCGGTCTCCTGGGAGCCCGCCGACGACTCCTCCTCCCGCGGCCTGGCGCGCGACCTGGGCATCGGCAGCGGTGGTGAGCGGGAGCTGTCGCTGGTGCGCGACGACCACGGTGGGGTGCTGCTGCAGCACGGGCGCTACGAGGCCGCCGAGCGGGGCCGGCTGCCGCTGGCCGCGCGGCTGGGCGTGCAGGCGCACCACGACGACGCGAGGGTGGCCGACGGCGAGGTGGCGCGGATCGACGTCCGGCCCGACTGGCGGGCCGTCGACACCATCCGCGTGGCCGTCTCCACCGTGCTCCTGCGCCCGCCGCGGCGCAGCACCGGCCGGGCGCTGCAGCTGGCCAGCGACCCCGCGCAGGTCACGCGGGACGGCGTCCCCTTCGCCCGGCCGGTCACCCGCTGGACCTGGTACGCCGACGACCGGGTCCGCTGGCGCCTGGCGCCCTGAGGGAGGGCCCCCGTGGTGGACACTGGGGGCACCGAGCCGAGGAGGTCCCCCTGCGTCCGTTCCCGTCCGGGGTGCCGTGCCGGTGACCGCCGGCCGTCTGCTGTCCGCCCGCCGGGCACCGCCGCGCCTGCGGCTGCTCGACCGGGTGCTGGCCCGGCCCAGCCTCGTCCCGGTGGTGGGCCTGGCGGTCGTCGTCCTGCTGTTCGGCGTGCGCACGCCCGGGCTGCTCACCGCCGGCGGCCTGGCCGGGGTGCTCGACGTCGCGGCGCTGCTGGGCATCGGTGCCGTGGCCGTGGGGCTGCTGCTGGCCGGCGGGCACGTCGACCTCTCCATCGGCACGCTGGCCGTGTCCTCCGCCGTGCTCACCGGGGCGCTGGTCGGGGTCGGGGAGTGGGGCGTGTGGCCGGCGCTGCTGGCCTCGCTGGCCGCCGCCCTCGCCCTGGGGTTCCTCAACGGCTGGCTGGTCGTCCGCACCGGCCTGCCCAGCTTCCTGGTCACCCTGGCGACGGCGCTGGTGCTGCAGGGCGCCACGCTGGCCGGGCTGCCGCTGGCCGCCGGGGCGCCGCGGGTCAGCGGCCTGGACGAGGCACCGGGCTGGGGCGCGGCGGCCGCGCTGTTCGGCTCGACCGCCGAGGTCGGCGGCGCGGTCTTCCGCGTGTCCCTGCTGTGGTGGGCGGTGCTCACCGTGGGTGCCGGCTGGCTGCTGTGGCGCACCCGGTTCGGCAACCAGGTGCTGGCCATCGGCGGCGCGCGCCGGGCCGCCCGCGAGCTGGGTGTGCCGGTGCGCCGGACGACGCTGACGCTGTTCACGCTCACCGCGGCCGCGGGCTGGCTGCTCGGCACGCTGACCCTGGTGCCGGTGGCCAGCGTGGCCGCGACCCCCGCGTTGGCGACGGCGATCGACTTCGTGGTGGTCGCCGTCATCGGCGGCTGCCTGATCACCGGGGGCCACGGGTCGATGGCCGGCGCCGCCGTGGGCGCGCTGCTCTACTCCGTCGCCCGCCGCGGCGTCGAGCTGTCCGGCTGGGACCCGCGCTGGTCGCAGGCGCTGCTGGGCGTCCTGCTGCTCGTCGCGCTGGTCGTCGGTGGGGCGGTGCGCAGCCGGCTGCGCGCCGCGCCGCGCTCGTGAGCACCCCCCCGCCGGTGCTGGAGCTGCGCGGCCTGACCGTGCGGTTCGGCAGCGTGGCCGCGCTGCACCGGGTCGGCGTCACGCTGGACGGCGGCCGGATCACCTGCGTGCTCGGGGAGAACGGCTCGGGCAAGTCGACGCTGGTGTCGGTGCTGTCCGGCCTGACGCCGCACGACGAGGGCGACCTGCTGCTCGACGGCGTGGCGGTGCGCTTCGTCAGCCCCCGGGCGGCGCGGGCCGCGGGGATCGCCACGGTGTGGCAGGACCTCGCCGTCGCGCCGCTGCTGTCGGTGTGGCGCAACCTCGTGCTGGGTGCCGAGCCCACCCGCGGCCGGTGGCCGCTGCGCCGGCTCGACGCCGAGGCCGCGCGCGGGACGACCGTGCGGGCGCTGGAGCGGGTCGGGGTGACCGGCGTCGACCCCGACCAGCCGGTCAACTCCCTGCGCGCGGGCGAGCGGCAGAGCCTGGCCATCGCGCGGGCGCTGCACTTCGGCGCCCGGGCGCTGGTCCTCGACGAGCCGACCGCGCCGATGACGATCGCCCAGCAGACGCTCGTCGGGCAGGCGGTGCTGCGGGCGCGGGCCGAGGGGCTGGCCGTCGTCCTGGTGACGCACAACCCGCGCTACGCGCACCTCGTCGGCGACCGCTACCTGCTGCTCGCGCGGGGCCAGGTGGCCGGCGACCTCACCCGCGCCGACGTCGACGCCGACGACCTGACCCGGCTCATGGCCGGCGGTGAGGAGCTCACCGCGCTGACCACCCGCCTGCGCGAGCTGCACCCCGAGCTGGGCGAGCGCTGAGCGGCCGCCCCGGCGTCAGGTGAAGACGCTGACCCCGCCCGGGCCGACGAGCAGCCCGACGACGATCAGCACGATCCCCCACAGCAGCTGCCGGCGGACGATGGCGAGGACGCCGGCGACGACGAGCACGACGGCGAGGATCCAGAGCAGCGTGGCCACGAGCCACCTCCTGTCACGGGCACCTGATCTTGGTGCCGAGGAGGAGGAGTGTGGACCCGTTCGGGCCGCCGCGCGCGTCGAGCGTCCCTGCTCAGGGCGCCAGTGACGGATCGCAGTCGCGCAGCAGCTGGGTGCACCGCTCCTGCTCGTCGACCTCGCCGATCGCCTCGGCCGCCCGGGCCAGGACGGTGACGCAGCGCAGGAAGCCCCGGTTGGGCTCGTGCGACCACGGCACCGGGCCGTAGCCCTTCCAGCCGTTCTTCCGCAGCGCGTCGAGTCCGCGGTGGTAGCCGGTGCGGGCGTAGGCGTAGGCCTCGATGGTGCGGCCGCCGCCGAGCGCGCCCTCGGCCAGCGCCGCCCACGCCGCGCTCGCCCGCGGGTGTCCGGCGGCGACCGCGGCGGGATCGGCGCCCGCCGCGAGCGTCGCCTCCGCCTCGGGGTCGCCGGGCAGCAGCGTGGCCGGCGGCTCGCCGAGCAGGTCGCGGTGCGAGTGGGTCATCAGGCCCCCTGCGACTGGCCGGCCGACAGCAGGTCCTCGCAGGCCTCGACCACGCGGGCGGCCATGTTCGTCTCGGCCAGCTTCATGTAGGTGCGCGGGTCGTAGGTCTTCTTGTTGCCGACCTCGCCGTCGATCTTCAGCACGCCGTCGTAGTTGCTGAACATGTGCCCGGCGATCGGCCGGGTGAAGGCGTACTGGGTGTCGGTGTCGACGTTCATCTTCACCACGCCGTAGGACAGCGCCTCGCGGATCTCCGACTGCGCCGAGCCCGAGCCGCCGTGGAAGACGAAGTTGAACGGCTTGCTGCCCTCGGACAGGCCCAGCTCGGAGGTGACGACCTCCTGGCCCTCCCTGAGGATCTCGGGGCGCAGCTTCACGTTGCCGGGCTTGTAGACGCCGTGCACGTTGCCGAAGGTCGCGGCGAGCAGGTAGATGCCCTTCTCGCCCAGGCCCAGGGTCTTGGCGGTGGCCACGAAGTCACCCGGGGCGGTGTAGAGCTTGTCGTTGATGTCGTGGCTGACGCCGTCCTCCTCGCCGCCGACGACGCCGATCTCCAGCTCCAGCACGATCTTGGCCGCGGCGCACTTCTCGATGAGCTCCTCGGCGATCTGCAGGTTCTCGTCGAGGTCGATGGCCGAGCCGTCCCACATGTGCGACTGGAACAGCGGCGCCTGGCCGGCGTCGACGCGGTCCTTCGACAGCGCGATCAGCGGGCGCACGTAGGCGTCGAGCTTGTCCTTGGGGCAGTGGTCGGTGTGCAGCGCGACGTTGACCGGGTACTTCTCGGCGACGACGTGCGCGAACTCGGCCAGGGCGACGGCGCCGGTGACCATGTCCTTCACCCGGGTGCCCGAGCCGAACTCGGCGCCGCCGGTCGAGAACTGGATGATGCCGTCGCTGCCGGCGTCGGCGAAGCCGCGCAGCGCCGCGTTCACCGTCTCCGACGAGGTGCAGTTGATCGCCGGGTAGGCGAAGCCGCTCTCCTTCGCCCGGCTGATCATGTCGGCGTAGACCTCGGGGGTCGCGATGGGCATGCGGGGTCTCCTCGTCGATCGGCGCTGGTCGCCGGTCAGCATCCCACCTGCCGGGGGCGCGCCGACAGCGGGCGTCAGCCCCTGCGGCGCACCACCTTGCCGGGGTTGAGGATGCCGGCGGGGTCGAGCGCGTCCTTGATCGAGCGGTGCACGTCGGCCGACACCGGGCCGATCTCGCGCGCCAGCCAGTCGGCCTTGAGCGTCCCGACGCCGTGCTCGCCGGTGATCGTGCCGCCGAGCGAGAGGCCGAGTTCGAGGATGGCGTCGAAGGCCTCCAGCGCCCGCGCCCGCTGGTCGGCGTCGGTCGCGTCGAACACGATCGTCGGGTGCATGTTGCCGTCACCGGCGTGCCCCATGACACCGATGACCAGGCCGTACTGCGAGGAGATCGCGTCGCAGCCGTCGATGAACGTGGCCACCCGCGAGCGGGGCACGGCGACGTCGTCGAGCAGCACGCTGCCCAGCCGCTCGAGGGCCGGCAGCGCGGCCCGGCGGGCGGCGAGCAGCAGGTCGCCCTCGGCCGGGTCGGCGGTGGAGTGCACGAGGTCGGCGCCGGCCGCCTCGCACAGCCGGGTCAGCTCGGCGATCTCGGCCAGCGCGGCCGCTCCCCCGGCGTCGGACCGGGCCACCAGGAGCGCCTGGGCGTCGCGGTCGAGGTCGGCCCGCAGCATGTCGTCGACCGCGCGGATGCAGGTGCGGTCCATCACCTCGAGCATGCTGGGCACCACGCCGCTGGTCACCACCGACTCGACGACCTGCCCGGTCTGCGCGCTGGTGGCGAAGGTGGCCACCAGGGTCACCGGGTCGGTCGCCGGGGCGGGGCGCAGCGCCAGGGTCGCCTCGGTGATGACGCCGAGGGTGCCCTCGGAGCCCACGAACAGCCGGGTGAGGTCGTAGCCGGCGACGCCCTTGACGGTGCGCCGTCCGGTCCGCAGCACCCGGCCGTCGGCGAGCACCACCTCCAGGCCGAGCACGTAGTCGGTGGTGACGCCGTACTTCACGCAGCACAGGCCGCCGGAGTTCATGGCCAGGTTGCCGCCGAGGGTGCACCAGTCGTAGCTGGCGGGGTCCGGCGGGTAGAACAGCCCGGCGGCGGCGACCGCGTCGCGCAGCGCCTTGTTCACCACGCCGGGCTGGACGACGGCCAGCCGGTCGGCCGCCGACACCTCCAGGACGGCGTCCATGCGGGTCAGCACCATCGTGATCCCGCCGTCGACGGCGTTGCTCGCACCCACCAGGCCCGAGCCCGCACCGCGCGGGACCACCGGGACGCCGTGCCGGGAGGCGAGCTCCATGACGGCGACGACGTCGCCGGTGCTGCCGGGGAAGACCACCGCGGCCGGAGTGCCGGCCTCGGCCATCAGCGCCTGGTCGCGGGCGTAGGCGACGGTGACGTCGGGGTCGGTGCGGACGGCGTCCGGCCCGAGCGCGGTGGTGAGGTCCTCGACCCAGGCGGTGGTGAGCGCGGTCACCGCCCCACGGTACGGCGGGCGCTCAGTCCAGGCCGAGGTCGGCGAGGGTGAAGGCGGCGCGGTACTCCAGCCCGGCGGCCTCGACGGCGGCCCGCCCGCCGCGGTCGACGACCACCGCCACGCCCAGCACCTCGGCGCCGGCCTCCTGCAGGGCCTCGACGGCGGCCAGCGGGCTGCTGCCGGTGGTGGAGACGTCGTCGACGACGAGCACCGCCCGCCCGGCGACGTCGGGGCCCTCGATGCGGCGCTGCAGCCCGTGCGCCTTGCCCGTCTTGCGGACGACGCACGCGTCCAGGAACCCCTCGCCGGCCGCGGCGGCGTGCAGCATCGCCGCGGCCACCGGGTCGGCGCCCAGGGTCAGCCCGCCGACGACGTCGTAGCGCAGGTCGCCGGTGAGCTGGCGCATCACCCGGCCCACCAGCGGCGCGCCCTCGTGGTGCAGCGTCAGCCGGCGCATGTCGACGTACCAGTCGGCCTCCTGCCCGGAGGACAGCGTGACCCGCCCGCGGACGACGGCGAGGTCGACGACCAGCTGGAGCAGGCGGTCCCGGTCGGGCAGGGTCGCAGGCGCCGTCATGGGGACCGACCCTACGCAGGCCGGCGGCCCGGCTCCCGAGGGAGCCGGGCCGCCGGTCGGGCGGCAGTTGCCGCTACGCCGTGGGGGCGAGGACCTGGTCGACGATGTAGACGGTGGCGTTCGCCGTCTGCACGTTGCCGCAGATGACCGAGGCCGGGGTGCCGGTGACGGTCTGGGCGACGGTGAACTCCTCGCCGGTGCCCTCGATGGTGACCTGGTCGCCGTTGAGGGTGGTGTGGGTGCCGGCCAGCTCCTCGGGGGCCAGGCGGCCCTCGATGACGTGGTGCGTGAGGATCGCGGTGAGCTGGGCGTTGTCGGCCAGCACGGCCTGCAGCTGGTCGGCCGGGATGGCCTCGAAGGCCGGGTTGGCCGGGGCGATGACGGTGACGTCCTGCGCGCTGTTGAGGGCGTCGACCAGGTTGGCCTGGGTGACCGCGGTGACCAGCGTGGACAGCACCGGGTTGTTGCTGGCGGCGGTGGCGACCGGGTCGTCGGTCATGCCGGTGAACGACCCCTCGCCGTCGGCCGGGACGGCGGTGCAGCCGGCACCGAACGGCTCGTCGCTGGCCGGCATGGCGCTGCTGCTAGAGGTGCTCTCCTCGGCCGCGCTGCCGGCCGCCGAGCTGCTGGTGTCCGAGGACGCCGAGCTGTCGGCGGAGCCGCTGTCGGAGGAGCCGCAGGCGCTCAGCGTCACCGCGAGGGTGGAGGCGGAGGCCAGCAGGATGCCGCGGGTCAGGGTGTTCGTCACGAGGTGCTCCTTGTGTCGTCGTCCGTGGGATGTCCCTCCCGGCCCGTGCGAGGGGACGGGAGAGGCGTCTGCGGCCGGCGGCCGAGACGGGTCCGGGGTGCGGGGACCGCTACGTCGCGATCACCCGGGTGGACTGCAGGCCGCTGGCCCCGTTCGGGAAGGGAGCGGCCCGTTCCTCGGTCTGGACCTCGCCGTCGGCCGCGGTGGCGCGGACGGTGAGCTGGTAGGAGCCGGGGGCGAAGTCGTGGGGCAGCACCCACTGGCGCCACAGGTCGGCGTCGACCCCGGGGGACAGCTGCGCCTCGAGCCACTCGCCGTCGTCGATGCGGACCTCGACCCGCGCGATGCCGCGCGTCTGCGCCCAGGCCACCCCGGCGATCGCCGTCCGGCCGGCCGGGAAGCGGCGCAGCGGGACCGGGGTGTCGATGCGGGAGAAGAGCTTGACCGGCGCCTGCCGTGCCCAGTCGCGCTGGGTCCAGTAGACGTCGAAGGCGTCGTAGGTGGACGCCTCGATCTCGGTCATCCACTTGCACGCCGAGACGTAGCCGTAGAGGCCGGGGATCAGCATCCGCACCGGGAAGCCGTGCTCCACCGGGAGCGGCTCGCCGTTCTGGCCGAAGGCGATCATCGCGTCCTCGACCTCGAGAGCCGCGCGGGTGGAGGCGCCGATCGTCATGCCGTCCTGCGAGCGGCAGACCAGCTGGTCGGAGCCGGCCTGGATGCCGTTCTCCCGGAGGAGGGCGCCCAGCGGGACGCCGGTCCAGCGGGCCGTGCCGGCCAGGGTGCCGCCGACCTCGTTGGAGACGCAGGTGAGCGTGATGTCGCGCTCGACCACGTCGTCGCGGTCGAACAGGTCGGCCAGCGTGTAGCTGCGCGGCGCGTCGAACATCCCGCGCAGCGCCAGCGAGTACTCCGCCGGCCGGATCTGCGGCACGGTGATCGCGGTGTCGACGCGGTAGAAGTCGCGGTCGGCGGTGAACAGCGGCGTCAGGCCGGGGACCTGCTCGGCGAGGTCCGCGCCGGCGGGCAGGGCCGGGGCCGGCGACGACGGCGTCGGCAGGCTGAGGTCCCCGCGCGCCCCGCTG
Source organism: Geodermatophilus dictyosporus (assembly GCF_900115505.1). GTDB lineage: Bacteria > Actinomycetota > Actinomycetes > Mycobacteriales > Geodermatophilaceae > Geodermatophilus > Geodermatophilus dictyosporus. Next base: position 55,673 of record NZ_FOWQ01000012.1, read on the forward strand.
ACGTCGAAGCGGCGCTGCAGCAGCCGCCCGGCGCCCCCGGTCACCGCGGCCGCGCCGAGGGCGGCCCCGCCGGTGACGAAGAAGCGGCGGCGGTCCATGCCCGCGCCCTTGCGGTCGGCCATGGCGAGCGCGCCGCGCAGCCGGTCGAGCACGACCTCGTCGGCGTGCCGCCGGGTGGCCTCGTCGGCGGGGTCGTCGGCGGGGTCGTCGGCGGGGTCGTCGTCGGCCGGGTCGTCGTCGGCCGGGGCGTCGCCGGCCGGCGGGGCGGCGTACCGCGCGGGGGTGGGCAGGGTCAGCGGCCGGACCAGGACGAGCAGGGCGACCACGCCCGCGGCGGCGCCGGCCACCGAGGGCAGCGCGTCGAGCGGGCCGCCGGCGGGGCGGGTGACGGCGGCCAGCGCGCCCACCAGCCCGAAGAGGGCGATCCCGGCGACCCCGGTCCGGCGCGAGCGCAGCGAGACCAGGCCGAGGACCACCGCGTAGAGCGCGACGAGCACCAGCGTGCCCACGACGAGGGCGATCTTGTCGTTCTCGCCGAACGTCACGATGGCGAACTGCTTGACCGGCTCGGGGACCAGCGTGATGACCGCGTCCCCCACCGCCACGACGGGCGAGGAGGAGGGACCCACGAGGGCGGCCACGAGCTCGGCGGCACCGAGGGCGACGGCCGCGGCGAGCAGCCCGGCGAGCGCCGCGAGCGGCCGGCGCCGGCCCCGGCGGGCGGGCGACTGGGCCCCGCCCGGTCCGGTGGCCGGCGCGGCGGCCTGCTCGGTGGTGGTCACGGACTGTCTTCGCCGTGGACCGCCCGTTGGGTTCAGATCTGCGGTAACGGTTCAGTAACGGGCCGTCAGCGCAGCCCGGCCTGCCGGCGCGCGGTCATCGCGCGGTACCACTCGCTCGACGGTCGCAGCGCGAGCGCGACGACCCCGACGAGCGTGATGAGCAGCGAGAAGACCGACAGCGAGTCGAGGAAGCCCGAGCCCGCGATGCCCCCGCCGGTGCCGGACAGGGCGCTCAGGCCGAGAAGCACGCTCAGGCCCCCGAGCACCAGCAGGACGACGCGCGCCCAGTTGCGGCCCTTCCAGGCCAGCCAGATGAACAGCGCCTGCAGCGCGGTGAGCAGCAGGCCGAGCACCGCGCCCACGACGATCCCGGTGCGGACGACGTCCTCGCTGATCGTGGGGTCGTCGACGGCCGCGGCGGCCTGCGCGACCAGGCCGTCGACGTCGGAGAGCTGCACCACGGACGCGACGAGGCCGAGGATGAAGGTGGCGAGGAAGGCCCCGATCCCGACACGGACGGTGGTCGGCCGCTCGGGCGCCTCCGGCGGGAACTGCGGGCCGGGAGCCGACGGGGCGGGCGTGTAGCCGTGGGGCTGCCCGGGCCAGCCCTGCGGCGGGGGGCCCTGCGGCGACGGGTACTGCGGCGGCGGGTACTGCGGCGGCGGGTTCTGCCAGCCCTGCCCCGGCGGCGCCTGCCAACCCGGGTGTCCCTGCGGCGGCCGGCCCTGCTGGGGGTCCGGGCCGCCCTGTCCTGACGTCATCGCCTGCTCCCTGTCGTCCCTCGGGTGTCCTCCGATCGTCACGGACGGTGCGGACCGGGGCCAGGAGGAGGGGCTGATCGACACCGGATCGGTGCGGGACGCGCGAGGGCCCGCCGCCCCACGGGGGACGGCGGGCCCGGCTGCGGGTTCACGCGCGGCGGACCGTGAGGCCCTCGTCCGCCAGGTCCGCGGGCGCGTCGACGAGGACCTCGTCGCCGTCCCGCACCTCGCCGGCCAGGAGCGACCGGGCCAGCGGGTCGCCGATCGCCGACTGCACGAGCCGGCGCAGCGGGCGGGCGCCGTAGACCGGGTCGAACCCGTTGATCGCCAGCCACTCGCGCGCGGCGTCGGTGACCGTCAGCGTCAGCCGGCGCGCGGCCAGCCGGCGGGCGAGCACACCGACCTGGATGTCGACGATCCCGGCCAGCTCCTCGCTGCCCAGCGCGCGGAAGACCACGACGTCGTCGAGCCGGTTGAGGAACTCCGGCTTGAAGTGCGACCGGACGACGTCCATGACCGCGGCGCGGCGGGTCTCCTCCGGCAGCGACTGGTCGGCGATGAGCTGCGAGCCGAGGTTCGACGTCAGGATCAGGATGGTGTTGCGGAAGTCGACCGTCCGCCCCTGCCCGTCGGTGAGGCGGCCGTCGTCGAGGACCTGCAGCAGCACGTCGAAGACGTCGGGGTGGGCCTTCTCCACCTCGTCGAGCAGCACGACGGTGTAGGGCCGCCGCCGCACCGCCTCGGTGAGCTGGCCGCCGGCCTCGTAGCCGACGTAGCCGGGAGGGGCACCGACGAGGCGGGCCACCGAGTGCTTCTCGGAGTACTCGCTCATGTCGATGCGCACCATCGCCCGCTCGTCGTCGAACAGGAACCCCGCCAGCGCCTTGGCCAGCTCGGTCTTGCCGACGCCCGTGGGGCCGAGGAACAGGAAGGAGCCGGTGGGCCGGTCGGGGTCGGAGATGCCCGAGCGTGCCCGGCGGACGGCGTCGGCGACGGCGCGGACGGCGTCGGGCTGGCCGACGACACGCGTGGCGAGCTCGTCCTCCATCCGCAACAGCTTGGCCGTCTCGCCCTCGAGCAGCCGGCCCGCGGGGATCCCGGTCCAGGCCTGCACGACCTCGGCGATGTCGTCGGGGCCGACCTCCTCCTTGAGCATCGACTCGCCGGTCTCCACCGACTCCTCGGCCCGGGCCAGCGAGCGCTGCAGCTCGGGCAGCCGGCCGTAGCGCAGCTCCGCGGCCCGGGCGAGGGCGCCGTCGCGCTCGGCGCGGTCGGCCTCGGTGCGCACCGACTCGAGCTCCTCCTTGATGCGCTGGATCCGCTCGATGGCCGACTTGTCCTGCTGCCAGCGGGCGGTCAGCTCGTCGAGCTGCTGCCGGCGGTCGGCGAGGTCGGCGCGCAGCGCGGCCAGGCGCTCCTGGGAGGAGGGGTCGTCCTCCTTGGCCAGCGCCATCTCCTCGATCTCCATCCGGCGGACGGCCCGCTCGACCTCGTCGACCTCCACCGGGCGGCTGTCGATCTCCATCCGCAGCCGGCTGGCGGCCTCGTCGACCAGGTCGATGGCCTTGTCGGGGAGGAAGCGGGCGGTGACGTAGCGGTCGGACAGCGTCGCGGCGGCGACGATCGCGGCGTCGGTGATGCGCACGCCGTGGTGGACCTCGTAGCGCTCCTTGAGGCCGCGCAGGATGCCGATCGTGTCCTCGACGGAGGGCTCGCCGACGAAGACCTGCTGGAAGCGGCGCTCGAGCGCGGGGTCCTTCTCGATGTGCTCGCGGTACTCGTCGAGCGTGGTGGCGCCGACCATGCGCAGCTCGCCACGGGCCAGCATCGGCTTGATCATGTTGCCGGCGTCCATCGCCGAGTCGCCGGTGGCGCCGGCGCCGACGATGGTGTGCAGCTCGTCGATGAAGGTGACGACCTGGCCCTCGGCCTCGGTGATCTCCTGGAGCACGGCCTTGAGCCGCTCCTCGAACTCACCGCGGTACTTGGCGCCGGCCACCATCGCGCCCAGGTCGAGCGCCATGAGCCGCTTGCCCTTGAGGCTCTCGGGGACGTCGCCGGCCACGATCCGCTGGGCCAGGCCCTCGACGATCGCCGTCTTGCCGACGCCGGGCTCGCCGATGAGCACCGGGTTGTTCTTGGTGCGGCGGGACAGCACCTGCACGACGCGGCGGATCTCGGTGTCGCGGCCGATGACCGGGTCGATCCTCCCCTCGCGGGCGCGCTCGGTGAGGTCGACGGCGAACTTCTCCAGCGCCTGGAAGGTGCTCTCCGGGTCGGCGGTGGTCACCTTGCGGTTGCCGCGGACGGTGCGGAACGCCGCCAGCAGCGCGTCGCGGGTGGCCCCGGCGCTGCCGAGCACCGCGCCGGCCTCGCCCTCCGAGCCGGCCAGGCCGACCAGGAGGTGCTCGGTGGAGACGTACTCGTCGCCGAGGGCGCCGGCCTGCTCACCGGCGGCGTTGACGACGCGCAGGAGCTCGCGCGACGGCGAGGGCGCGGCGACGGTGGCACCGCTGACGCTGGGCATGCGCCGCAGTGCGGCCTCGGCCTTGGCGCGGACGTCGGCCGGGTCGGCCCCGGTCGCGGTCAGCAGCGGTCCGGCGATCCCGTCGGTCTGCTGCAGCAGCGCCACCAGCAGGTGCAGCGGCTCGAGGGCGGCCTGCCCCCGGTCGACGGCGAGCCGCTGGGCGGCGGCGAACGCCTCCTGGGAACGGGTGGTGAGCTTGCTCTCCATGGTCGGTGCGGACGGTCCTCTCGTCAGGGGGGAGCCGGGGTCGTCCCGGCCGGTTCGGGTGTCGTGAGCTGCAACGAACCAGGAGTTGAGTCTGTTCCGCTCAAGTCCCGTGGACCCCCGGGGACAACGGGGTCTTGCCTCGGAGGGGTTGACGAGCGACACAACTGCATGCCACGCGACAAGATGACTCCTACACTCGTCGCCATGACCCAGACGTCCGAGGACCCTCGTCTCCCCTCGCCGAGCGTGGCCCTCGACGACCAGCTCTGCTTCGCCCTCTACGCCGCCTCGCGCGCGATGACCGCGCGCTACCGGCCGATGCTGGAGGAGCTGGGCCTCACCTATCCGCAGTACCTCGTGATGATGCTGCTGTGGGAGGAGGACCAGCAGACCGTCGGCCAGCTCGGCCACCGGCTCGCGCTGGACAGCGGGACCCTGTCCCCGCTCCTCAAGCGGCTCACCTCCGCGGGCCTGGTCACCCGGCACCGCCGGGTCGAGGACGAGCGCTCGGTGTCCATCGCGCTCACCGACGAGGGGCGCGCCCTCCGGGACAAGGCGTTCGCCATCTCCCAGGACATGATCTGCGCGCTGCGGCTCGACGTCGACGACTTCGCCGACCTCAAGCAGACGCTGCACGTGCTCACCCAGCGCGTGACCGAGGCGCCGCGCAGCTCCTGACCGTGCGGTGGGTTGCGCCCAACCCACCGGGGTAGGGCGCCGGGGTCCGGCCGGCCAGACGACGCCGGCACCCCGAACGGAAGGCACCCGCATGCCCACCCGCACCGCACGCACCGCCTGGAACGGCACCCTCGAGCAGGGCTCCGGCCAGGTCGAGCTGAGCAGCAGCAAGGTCGGCACCTACGAGGTCAGCTTCCCCAAGCGCGCCGCCGACGAGGCCGGGGGCACCACCAGCCCCGAGGAGCTCGTCGCCGCGGCCCACTCGGCCTGCTACGCGATGCAGCTGTCGGCGAACATCGCGCAGGCCGGCGGCACGCCGCAGTCGCTGGAGGTCAGCGCCGACGTCTCCCTCGGCCCGGACCCGGCGGGCGGCTTCCGGCTCACCGGCATCGAGCTCACGGTGCGCGGTGAGGTCGAGGGCCTCGACGCCGCGGGCTTCGAGAAGGCCGCGCAGGACGCCAAGGTCGCCTGCCCGGTGAGCAAGGCGCTGACCGGCGTCGACATCTCCCTGGACGCCTCGCTCGACAGCTGAGCCTCGCACACGACGACGGCCCGCCCCCCTCGAGGGGAGCGGGCCGTCGTGCGTCCTCAGCGGGCGGTGCCGACCCGGTCGTCGTCGGCCAGGGCCGGCTCGGACTCGCGCTGCAGCCGCTCCTCGCCGCTCTCGGTGCGCAGGGCCACCTCGCGGATCAGCAGGACGGCGACGACCGCGACCACGGCGATGACCGCGGAGACGAGGAAGACCCGCCCCGTCGCGTCGCCGTAGGACACCCGGATGAGCTCCTGGACCGGCGCCGGCGCGTCGGCGAGGTCGGCCAGGCCGACGCCGCCCCCACCCGACGCGGCGGCGGCCTGCGGCGGCAGCCCGGCGGCGATGAGGTCGCCGACCCGGGCGCTGAGCACCGCGCCGAGCACCGAGACGCCGATCGTGCCGCCGAGGCTGCGGAAGAAGGCGACCGCGGAGCTGGCCGCGCCGAGGTCGGTGGCCGCCACGGTGTTCTGCACGGCCAGCACCAGGTTCTGCATCGTCATGCCGATGCCGACGCCGAGCACGAACAGGAAGACCCCGAGCAGGATCACGTCGGTCTCGTGGTCGACGGTCGCGAGCAGCCCGAAGCCGGCCACGACCAGGACCGAGCCGGCCACCAGGTAGCCCTTCCACCGGCCGTACCGGGTGATGAGCACGCCCGAGACGGTCGAGGAGACCAGCAGCCCGCCGACCATCGGGACGGTCAGCAGGCCGGCCGCCGTCGGCGAGTAGCCGCGCGAGATCTGCAGGTACTGGCCGAGGAAGACCGACGAGCCGAACATCGCCACACCGATCGCGACGCTGGCGACGACGGCCAGCGTGGTCGTCCGGTCGCGGAAGAGCCGCAGCGGGACGATCGGCTCGGCAGCCCGCAGCTCGGTGACCACGAAGGCGACGACGGCGGCGACGCCGCCCGAGAGGAACAGGGCGGTCTCCGTGGACGCCCAGGCGAAGCTGTCACCGGCGAGGGTGACCCAGATCAGCAGCGCCGAGACACCGGCGGTGAGGAACGCGGCACCGAGGTAGTCGATGCGCACCTCCCGCCTGGTCACCGGCAGGTGCAGGGTGCGCTGCAGCAGCACCAGGGCGACGACGCCGAACGGGACGCCGACGTAGAAGCACCAGCGCCAGCCCAGCCAGCTGGTGTCGACCAGCAGCCCGCCGAGCAGCGGGCCACCCACCGTGGCCACGGCCATCACGCTGCCGAGCAGGCCGGAGTACCGGCCGCGCTCGCGCGGGCTGATCATCGCGGCCATCGCGATCTGCACCAGCGCCTGCAGGCCGCCCAGGCCCAGGCCCTGCAGCACGCGCCAGGCGATGAGCGTCTCCACCGACTGGGAGAGGCCGGCCAGCATCGAGCCGACGACGAAGACGACGATCGAGACCTGGATGAGCAGCTTCTTGCTGAACAGGTCGGCGAGCTTGCCCCAGATCGGCGTGGACGCCGTCGACGCGAGCAGCGTCGCGGTGACCACCCACGTGTACTGGGACTGGGTGCCCCGCAGGTCGGTGATGATCGTGGGCAGGGCGTTGGAGACGACGGTCGAGGACAGGAAGGCCACGAACATCGCCAGCAGCATCCCCGAGAGCGCCTCGAGGATCTGGCGGTGGCTCATCCGGCCCTGCTGCTCGACCGGCGCGTCGGCGGCCGGGACGCGGACGGACGGCGCGACGGCGGCCGGGACGCGGGTGGCGGTCCCGGTCCCGGGTTCGCGGGTGGTGGTCACGGTGCTCCTGGACGGTTCGCGGTGGGTCGGGGCGGGCCGCGACGTCGGTGGCGCGGGTGCGGGGGCGGGAGGGCGGGCGCCGCTCACGAGGCGGCCCTGACGGGCTGGCGGGGTGACGTGGCGGCGCGGTCGAGGTCGGCGGCGAGGCGCTCGACCAGCCCGCTGAGCAGGCGGGCGTCGTCCTCGTCCCAGTCGGCGAGCGCGGCGGTGGCCCAGGCCGAGCGCAGCTCGCGGGTGCGCTCGAGCGCGGCGGCACCGGCCGGGGAGAGCCCGATGAGGCTGGCCCGGCCGTCGTGCGGGTCGGGCCGGCGCTCGACGTAGCCGTCCCGCTCGAGGGCGGCGACCTGGCGGCTGACGACGGAGACGTCGACGCCGGCGTGCGCGGCCAGGGCGCTGCAGCGCTGCTCGCCGTCCCGCTCGAGCGGGACCAGCAGCGTCCAGCCGAAGGAGGGCAGCCCGCCGTGGACGGACTCGACCGCGCGGGAGGGAACGTGCCGGCCGGTGCGCAGCAGCTGCACGACCCCGGCGACCAGGCGGTCGCGGGTGGCGGAGGTGAGGGGCATGGCGTCCTCGGGGGAGCGGAAGTGCTTGCAGACCACAACCATACGTCTAGTTGGTTGCGGTCGGCAACTTCCTCCTCTCCTCGTCAGTCGGTGCGGCCCGCGTCCTCCCGGAGCTCGGCGGCCAGGGCGGCGGCGGCCGACTGCAGCAGCGGCACCACCCGCGAGACGGCGTCCATGCCCAGCCGGCCGGCCGGCCCGGACACCGAGATGGCCCCGGCCGCCCACCCGCCGGGCACCGGGACGGCGACGCAGCGGACGCCGGCCTCCTGCTCGCCGTCGTCGACGGCGTAGCCCTGCGCGGCGATGCTCGGGAGCTCGGCGAGCAGCCGGTCGGGGTCGGTGACCGTGCGCTCGGTGCGCACCGGCATGCCGGCGCTGTCGAGCAGCCGGCGGGCGTGCTCGGGCGCCAGCTGCGCCAGCAGCACCTTGCCCACGCCGGTGCAGTGCAGGTGCACCCGCCGGCCCACCTCGGTGAACATCCGCATCGAGTGCCGGGACGGCACCTGGGCGGCGTAGACGACGCGGTCGCCGTCGAGCATCGCCAGGTTCGCCGTCTCGCCGATGGCGTCGACCAGCCGGGTCAGGTGCGGCTGGGCCCAGGTGGCCAGCGTGCGCGAGGAGCACTCGCCCAGGTGGATCAGCCGCGGGCCGAGGACGTAGCGGCGCGACGGCACCTGCCGCACGTAGCCCCGGCCGACGAGCGTGCGCACCAGCCGGTGGATGGTCGACACCGGGAGCCCGCTGTCGGCCGCCAGCCGGCTGATCGCCACCTCGCCGCCGGCGTCGGCCATCAGCTCGAGCAGCACGAACGCCCGCTCGAGCGACTGCACCCCCTCCGCCGCCCCTCCGGCCACCGCCGCACCTCCGTCCGGGACCCGTCTTGCGTCCCGGCGAAGGGGCGCACTACCGTCCGGGCCACCGTTTTCCAGACTGTAGACCGCTGTTTCCACATCGCGGAACACTCGGCATCCCCTGGCCGGCCCGGCACCGGGACCGGCACGACCGGATGCCGTGACCGGCGGGAGCGAGTAGACCCATCCCATCCACACCGACGCGACGAGGCGGACGGGAGGCCGGCACGTGAGCGGCATGCACGGCACGGAGACGACGGCGGGACCGGTCGAGGGCCCGGTCCCGCCGGAGGCCACCAGCGCCACCGGCGAGGCAGGCAGCAACCCCCAGGCCATGGCCGCGGTGGTCCGCGCGGTCGAGGCGGCGCTGCCCCCGGACGCGGTCGTCAGCGACCACATCCGGCTGCGCACCTACGAGTGCGACGGGCTGGCCCACTACCGGGTGACGCCGGCGCTGGTGGTGCTGCCGGAGACCACCGAGCAGCTGGCCGCCGTGGTGCGGGCCTGCTCCGAGCAGGGCGTCCCGTTCGTCGCCCGCGGGTCGGGCACCGGCCTGTCCGGCGGCGCGCTCCCCCGGGCCGACGGCGTCCTCGTCGTCACCTCGCGGATGCGCACCATCCACGAGGTCCGCCCCGAGGACCAGCGGGCCGTCGTCGACCCCGGCGTCATCAACCTCGACGTCACGCACGCGGCCAGCCCGAAGGGCTACTACTACGCGCCCGACCCGAGCAGCCAGCAGATCTGCTCGATCGGCGGCAACCTCGCGGAGAACTCCGGCGGGGCGCACTGCCTGAAGTACGGCTTCACCACCAACCACGTGCTCGGCGCGGAGTTCGTGACGCCGCAGGGCGACGTCGTCCAGCTCGGCGGGATGGCGCCCGACAGCCCCGGCTACGACCTGCTCGGCGCCGTCGTGGGCTCCGAGGGCACGCTCGGCATCGCGACCCGCACGATCGTCAAGCTGACCCGCCTCCCGCAGGAGGTGCGCACGGTGCTGGCCGGGTTCGCCTCCACCGACGACGCCGGTGCGGCCACCTCGGCCATCATCGGCGCCGGCATCGTGCCCGCGGCGATCGAGATGATGGACGCGCTGGCCATCGAGGCCGCCGAGGCCGCCACGAAGTGCGACTACCCGGCCGGCGCCGGCGCGGTGCTGGTGATCGAGCTCGACGGCGCGGCGGTCGAGGTGGAGCACGAGTTCGCCGAGGTCGAGCGGATCTGCCAGGAGCACCACGCCTTCGCCACCCGGGTGGCCACCGACCCGGCCGAGCGGGCGCTGATCTGGAAGGGCCGCAAGTCCGCGTTCGCCGCGGTCGGCCGGATCAGCCCGGACTACATCGTGCAGGACGGCGTCATCCCCCGGACGGCGCTGCCCGGCGTGCTGCGGTCGATCGCCGAGCTGTCGGAGTCCTCGGGCGTGCGGGTGGCCAACGTCTTCCACGCCGGCGACGGGAACCTGCACCCCCTGGTCCTCTTCGACGACGCGGTGGAGGGCGCCGCCGAGGCCGCCGAGGCCGTCAGCGGCGCCATCCTCGACCTCTGCATCTCCCACGGCGGGTCGATCACCGGCGAGCACGGCGTCGGCATCGACAAGGCCGCCTACATGCCGAAGATGTTCAGCGACGAGGACCTCGACACGATGCAGCTGGTCCGCTGCGCGTTCGACCCCGACGGCGTGGCCAACCCCGGCAAGGTCTTCCCCACCCCGCGGCTGTGCGGCGAGGTGCCCGGGAAGAAGAAGGGTGCCCCGCACCCGCTGGTCGCGGCCGGCAAGGCGGAGGCGTTCTGATGACCACCCTCGACGTCGACCTGACCGCCGCGCGCGCCGCGCTGTCCTCCGCCTGCGGGGAGGTCGCCGACGCCACCCCGGCCGACGCCGTCGACGGCGTGACGCCGGCCCTGGTGGCCCGCCCGGGCTCCACCCCGGAGGTCGCCGAGGTGCTGCGGGCCGCGGCGGCGCACCGCCTCGCCGTCGTCCCGCGCGGCCGCGGCACCAAGCTCACCTGGGGCCGGCCGCCCGAGCGGGCCGACCTCGTCGTCGACCTGAGCCGGATGGACGCCGTCCTCGACCACGCCGCCGGCGACCTCATCGTCGAGGCCCAGGCCGGGACCACCCTCGCCGAGGTGCAGCGGACCGTCGCCGGCGCCGGCCAGCGGCTGGCGCTCGACGAGACGGTGCCCGGCGGCAGCGTCGGCGGCACGCTGGCCACCAACGCCAGCGGGCCGGGCCGGATGGCCTTCGGCACCGCCCGCGACCTGCTCATCGGCGTCACCGTCGTCCGCGCGGACGGCGTGGTGGCCAAGGCCGGGGGTCGCGTGGTGAAGAACGTCGCCGGCTACGACCTCGGCAAGCTGGTCATCGGCTCGTTCGGCACGCTCGCCGTCGTCACCGAGGCGGTGTTCCGGCTGCACCCGCTGCCGGCCGCCCGCAGCGTGGTCTCCGCGCCGTTCGAGCGGCCGGAGGAGGCCCAGCGCCTGGTGCAGGCGGTGCTGCAGGCCCAGGTGGTCCCCTCCGCGGTCGAGGTCTCCTGGCGCCCCGGCGGTACCGGAACCGTCTCGGTGCTGCTCGAGGGCATCGAGGCCGGCGTCGAGGGCCGCACCGCCACCACCCGGCAGCTGCTGGGCGAGGCGTCCTCCGCGGCCGCCGAGCTGCCGGAGGACTGGGCCACCCTCCCCTGGTCGGGCCGCCCCGGCCGCCCGACCGCCCTCAAGGCGACCTTCGCGCTCTCCGGGCTGGCCCGGGTGCTCGAGACCGCCCGGACGGCGGCCGCCGACGCCGGGCTCGACCTGGACCTGCGCGGGTCGGCCGGGGCGGGCGTCCTGCACGGCGCCCTGCCCGCCGACGCCGACCCCGCCGCGGTGGCGGCGGTCGTCGAGCGGCTGCGCGCCGAGTGCACCGCCGTCGGGGGTGCGCTGGTGGTGCTGGACGCCGCCCCCGAGGTGGCTGCCGCGGTGGACGCGTGGGGTCCGGTGCCGGCGCTGGACCTCATGCGCCGGGTGAAGGAACGGTTCGACCCGGAGCGCCGCCTGGCGCCCGGACGGTTCGTGGGAGGCATCTGATGACGACGACGCCGGAGCGGCCGGTGGAGCTGGGCATGCCCGGCCGCGGCGCGTTCGACGAGCACCACCCGCCGTCGAAGGAGCTGATCAGCGACTGCGTGCACTGCGGGTTCTGCCTGACCACGTGCCCCACGTACACGCTGTGGGGCGAGGAGATGGACTCCCCGCGGGGGCGCATCTACCTGATGAAGTCGGGGCTCGAGGGCGAGCCGATGACCGACTCGATGGTGCAGCACTTCGACGCCTGCCTGGGCTGCATGGCCTGCGTGACGGCGTGCCCGTCGGGCGTGCAGTACGACAAGCTCATCGAGGCCACGCGGGCGCAGGTGGAGCGCAACCACGACCGCTCGCCGGGCGACCGCGCGCTGCGCAACGCGATCTTCGCGCTGTTCCCCTACAAGCGCCGGCTGCGCGCGCTGCGCGGCCCGCTGCGGCTCTACCAGCGCAGCGGCCTGCCGAAGGTGATCCGCCGCAGCGGCCTGCTCGAGCGGCTCGCGCCGAAGCTGGCGGTGATGGAGAGCCTGGCCCCGCCGCTGGAGAAGCGGGAGCCGATCCCCGCCCGGACGCCGGCCGCCGGTGCCCGCCGCGCCGTCGTCGGACTGCTCACCGGGTGCGTGCAGGGCGAGTTCTTCCCCGGCGTCAACGCCGCCACCGTGCGGGTGCTGGCCGCGGAGGGCTGCGACGTCATCGTCCCGCAGGCGCAGGGCTGCTGCGGGGCCCTGTCGGTGCACAACGGCCGCGACGACGAGGCCAAGCGCTTCGCCCGCCGCACCGTCGAGGCCTTCGAGAGCGCGGGCGTCGACTGGGTCGTGGTCAACGCGGCCGGCTGCGGCTCGAGCATGAAGGAGTACGCCGACCTGCTCGCCGACGACCCGGCCTACGCCGAGCGTGCGCGGGCCTTCACCGACAAGGTGCGCGACGTCTCGGAGATCCTCGCCGAGCTCGGCACCGTCGCCACGCGCCACCCGCTGGAGGTCACCGTCGCCTACCACGACGCCTGCCACCTGGCGCACGCCCAGGGCGTCCGGGCGCAGCCGCGGGCGCTGCTGCAGGAGGTCCCCGGCCTGCAGCTGCGGGAGATCCCCGAGGCGGCCATCTGCTGCGGCTCGGCCGGCATCTGGAACGTGCTCAACCCCGAGCCCGCCCGCGAGCTGGGCGACCGCAAGGCCGCCAACATCGTCTCCACCGGGGCGGCCCTGCTGGTGACGGCGAACCCGGGTTGCCTCATGCAGGTGGCCTCCTCGCTGCAGCGCCGCGGCGCGGACATCGGGATGGCGCACACCATCGAGGTCCTCGACGCCTCGATCCGCGGCCTGCCCGTGTCCTCGCTCGGGGTCCGGGGGTCCTAGCCGCGCCCCGGGGTCCCGGCGCCCCTGCTCCTCCGCACCACCGCACGTCCCACCCAGCCACGCGCCCTCACCGTCGTGGGAAGGAGCTCCGTTGTTCGAGCAGGTCGTCGACCCCGTCGGGGGGTCACTCGCACTCAGTGCCCTGGTGGCAGCGGTACCGCTGCTCACGCTGTTCGTGCTCCTCGGCGCGCTCAAGGTCAAGGCGTGGCTGGCCGGGCTGATCTCGCTGGCCGTCGCGCTGGTCCTGGCGATCATCGCGTTCCGGATGCCGGTCGGGCAGGCCGTGCTGTCGGCGACCGAGGGCGCGGCCTTCGGGTTCTTCCCGATCCTGTGGATCGTCATCAACGCGATCTGGGTCTACAACCTCACCGTCGCCACCGGGCACTTCGACGTCCTGCGGCGGTCGTTCGAGAAGGTCAGCCCCGACCAGCGGATCCAGGCGATCATCATCGCCTTCTGCTTCGGCGCGCTGCTCGAGGCGCTGGCCGGCTTCGGCACCCCGGTGGCCATCAGCGTCGTCATGCTCATGGCGCTGGGCTTCCAGCCGATGAAGGCCGCCGCGGTGGCGCTGATCGCCAACACGGCGCCGGTCGCCTTCGGCGCGCTGGCCACCCCGATCGTCACCCTGGCGACCGTCACCTCCGGCGTGAGCGACGACGCCCGGCTGACCGTCGACACCCTCGGCGCGATGGCCGGCCGGCAGACCCCGATCCTGGCCGCGTTCGTGCCGCTGGTGCTCGTCCTCGTCGTCGACGGCAAGCGCGGGATCAAGGACACCTGGCTGGAGGCCCTCGTCGCCGGCGTCTCCTTCGGCATCGCCCAGTTCATCGCCGCGAACTACATCTCCGTGCCGCTGACCGACATCATCGCCGCGCTCGTGGCAGCGGCCGCCGTCGTCGGGGTCGTCCGCGTGCGCAAGGCGAGCTACGAGCCGGTCACCGCGGCCACGCTGGCCGGGGGCACGGCGGCCGCCGGGGGCGGCGGTCGTGACCGCGGCGGCGTCGGCGCCACCGCCGGCGAGGAGCTCGGTGACGCCCCGGGCCGGCAGGCCGCGCGCGACCCGCACGCCCCGGCCGCCGGGACCGACGGCGCGCCGGTGCTGCCCGACACCCGCGCCGAGGTGGTGAAGGCCTACGCCCCCTACGGGATCATCATCGTGATCTTCGCCCTGGCCAACCTCGGCCCGGTGAAGAGCGCGCTGGGGCAGGCGCCGTGGACGACGACGTTCCCCTGGCCGGGGCTCAACGTGTTCGCGGCCGGGTCGGACACCGAGCTCGCGTCGACGACGTTCACCTTCAACTGGCTGCCGGCCGCGGGCACACTGATGATCTTCGCCGGCCTGGTCACCATGCTGGTCCTGCGGATCTCCCCCGCGAGGGCGCTCAAGGCCTACGTCGACACCTACCGCGAGCTGAAGTGGGCCATCGTCACCGTCATGGCGGTGCTGGCGCTCGCCTACGTGCTCAACCAGTCGGGGATGACCAGCCACCTCGGCCGGGCACTGGCCGAGACGGGCTCGTTCTTCGCCTTCCTGTCGCCCATCCTCGGCTGGATCGGCGTCGCGGTGACCGGCTCGGACACCTCCGCGAACGCGCTGTTCGGGGCGCTGCAGGTGCAGGCGGCGACCAACGCCGGCCTGGACCCGGTGCTGCTGGCCGCGGCCAACTCCTCCGGCGGCGTCATGGGCAAGATGGTCAGCCCGCAGAACCTGGCCATCGCGGCGGCCGCGGTGGGCATGGCCGGCCGGGAGGGCGAGCTGTTCCGGAAGGTCTTCGGCTGGAGCATGCTGCTGCTCCTGCTGATGTGCCTGATCGTGGTGCTGCAGGCCTCACCGGTGCTCGGCTGGATGGTGCCGGGGTCCTGAGGGGGGACCCCTCCGCGGCGTCCCGCTGACGACGGCGCCCCCGTACCGGTCCTCGGTACGGGGGCGCTGTCGCGTCGGCTCAGCCGCGGCCGGCCGACTCCGCCTCGCGGGCCTCGCCGAGCCGGTTGAGCCGGGCCAGCAGGTCGCCGAGCGTGGCGACGTCCTGCGCCGGCCAGCCCGACAGGTCGGCCTCCCAGCGGGCGCGGCGCGCCTCGCGGATGCGGGCCAGCCGGGCCGAGCCCTCCGCCGACGTGGTGAGCACCTGGGCCCGCCCGTCGTCCGGGTCGGGCTCGCGGGTGACCATGCCGAGCTCGACCAGCGAGGACACCTGGCGGCTGACCGTGCTCTTGTCCAGGCCCAGCCGGGCGACCAGGTCGCTGGCGCGCAGCGGGCCGGCGTCCTGCAGCAGGGCCAGCAGGCCGTAGGCCGCGCCGTCCAGGTCGGGGTGCAGCTCGCGCGCCAGCCGCGCCGAGATGGCCCGCGACCGGCGCAGCAGCAGGCCGATCTCCCGCTCCAGCCGGACGAAGGACTCGTGCGCGTCCGGCTGCTGCGGCACCTGCTCGGCGCTCACCTCTCGTCCCGGGGGTGCCAGACGACGAGCGCGGAGCTGGCCTGCCGGACCGGCACCAGGTCGGCCCGCCGCAGCGGGGTGCCGAAGCCGCTGCGCAGGGCGGACTCCGCAGCGATCCGCCGGCGGTCGGTGTCCTCGAGCTCGTCGACCAGCTCGTGCACCCGCTGCCGCAGCGCCTCGACCTGCGACTCGAGGTCGATGATCCGCTTGATGCCGGCCAGGTTGACGCCGTCCTCCTGGGACAGGCGCTGCACCTCCCGCAGCAGGGCGACGTCGCGCGGGCTGTACCGGCGGCCCCCGCCGGGCGTGCGACCCGGCGTCACCAGGCCCAGCCGGTCGTACTGACGCAGCGTCTGCGCGTGCATGCCGGCCAGCTCGGCGGCCACCGAGATGACGAAGACGGGGGCGTCGTCGGCCACGGCGCGGGCGGCGTCGCGCCGCCCGCGTCCGTCGGCGCTCACCGGGAGCTCCCCTTGTCCGCGCCCTTCTCCACCATCGCGGTGATCTGCGGCCGCGGGTCGGGCAGCTCGGCGTCGAGGGTCTTGACCGCCCGCTCCGCCTCGGCGGACAGCCGCTGCGGGACGGCGACCTCGATGGTGACCAGCAGGTCACCGGAGCGGCCGCGGCCGGGGACGCCCCGCCCGCGGACCCGCAGCGTCCGTCCGCTGGCGGTGCCCGCGGGGACCTTGAGCGTCACGTTGCCGTCGAGGGTGGGCACGGTGAGCGTCGTCCCGAGGACCGCCTCGGGGAAGGTGACCGGCACGGTGAGCGTCAGGTCGTCGCCCTTGCGCCCGAACAGGTCGTGGTCGCTGACGTGCACCACGACGAACAGGTCGCCGGCCGGGCCGCCCCGCCGGCCGGGGGCGCCCTTGCCCGCCAGCCGGATGCGCTGCCCGTCCTTGACGCCGGCCGGGATCCGCACGGTGATCGTGCGGGTCTGCGTGGTGACGCCGTTGCCCGCGCAGGTCGGGCACGGGTCGTCGACCACCGATCCGCTGCCGCGGCAGGCGCGGCAGGGCTCGGAGAAGGCGAACGCGCCCTGGCTGCGGCTGGTGACGCCGGCGCCGCCGCACACCTCGCAGGTGTGCGGCGAGGTGCCCGGGCGGGCACCGCTGCCGTGGCAGGTCGGGCAGGTGCCCGGGCTCTGCATGCGCAGCGGCACCGTCACGCCGAGGACGGCCTCCTCGAACGACAGCGTCGCCTCGGTCTCGACGTCCTGCCCGCGGGCCGGGCCGGACGCCGCCTGCGAGCGGGCCCGCGCCGAGCCCGGCGCGGCAGCGCCGCCACCGCCGAAGATGTTGCCGAAGATGTCGCCGAGCCCGCCGGCACCGGCGCGGCCGGCCCCGCCCGCGGCGCCCCCGAAGAGGTCGCCGAGGTCGAAGGGCTGCCCGCCCCCGGTGCCGCCGGGGAAGCCACCCGGGAACCCGGCCCGCGCCCCGGCACCGCCGGAGCCGAAGAGCCGGCGGGCCTCGTCGTACTCACCGCGCCGCTTGGGGTCGGAGAGCACGTCGTAGGCCTCGGAGACCTCCTTGAAGCGGTTCTCGGCGTCGGTGTTGCCCGGGTTCTTGTCCGGGTGCAGGTCGCGGGCCAGCTTGCGGTAGGCCTTCTTGATCTCCGCGGCGTCCGCGCTCTGGGAGACGCCCAGCGCGGCGTAGTAGTCCTTCTCGATGAAGTCCCGAGTGCTCATCGGGCGCCTCCTCTCCTCACGTCGGGACGGCCGGTCAGCCGGCGGCCGGGGTCTCCCCCGGCACACCGCTGCCGGGCGTCGTCTCCGTGCCGGTCGCGTGCTGGGCGGCCGGCTCCGGCGCGGCACCACCGGCCGGCTCGGTCACGGCCACCATGGCGGTGCGCAGCACGCGCTCGCCACGGCGGAAACCCTGCCGCAGCACCGTCGTCGCCGTCGGCACCTCGACCGTGTCGGACGTGTCGTGCAGGACGGCCTCGTGCAGCGCCGGGTCGAACGGGTCGCCCGCGACGCCGAAGGCCTCCACGCCCAGCCCGTCGAGGACGCCGAGGACGCGGTCGGCCACCACCTTGAAGGCGCCGGTGAGGTCACCGTGGTCGCGGGCCCGCTCGATGTCGTCGACGACCGGGAACAGCTGCGCGGCGAACCGCTCGGCGGCCTGGTCGACGACGAGGGTGCGGTCGCGGTCGACGCGCCGCCGGTAGTTGGCGTACTCGGCGGTCACCCGCTGCAGGTCCTCGGTGCGCTCGGCCAGCTGGCGGGCCGTGTCCCCGGCCCCGTCGTCACCGGCCGCCACCGCGTCCGGGGTGACCTCCGGGCCGGCGACCGTCTCGTTCTCGCTCATCTGCTCCCCTGGCGATGGGTCGGCTGTGGACGGGCCCGGCGGGGCGCCGGCCGGCTGCTCGCCGGCCGGCGCCCGCACCGTGCCGCTGACGGGGTCGATCCGCCGCTTGTCACGGATCACGACCCGCGGCTGCTCGTCCCCCTGGCTCATCGGCGGTCGGCGTCCTCGTCGACGATCTCGGCGTCGACGACGTCGTCGTCACCCGACGGGGCCGAGGCACCCGAGGCACCCGGGGCACCAGAGGCGCCCGCGGCGCCGGTCGCACCGTCACCGGTGCCGCCGGCACCGGCCTCGGCCTGCTGGGCGTAGAGCGCCCCGCCGACCTCCTGCGAGACGCGGGCGACCTTCTCCTGCGCCGACTTGATCGCGGCGATGTCCGAGCCGCCGAGGGCGGAGCGCAGCTCCGTGAGGGCCTCGCCGAGCTCCTCCTTCTTGTCGGCCGGGATCCGCTCGCCGTTCTCGGCCAGGAACTTCTCGGTCTGGTACTGCAGCGACTCGGCCAGGTTGCGGGTCTCGGCCTCCTCGCGGCGGCGCTTGTCCTCCTCGGCGTGGGCCTCGGCGTCGCGCATCATCCGCTCGATGTCGTCCTTCGGGAGGGCCGAGCCGCCGGTGATGGTCATCGACTGCTCCTTGCCCGTGCCGAGGTCCTTGGCGGTCACGTGCACGATGCCGTTGGCGTCGATGTCGAAGGCGACCTCGATCTGCGGGACACCGCGCGGCGCCGGGGGCAGACCGGTCAGCTCGAACATGCCGAGCTTCTTGTTGTACATCGCCATCTCGCGCTCGCCCTGGAAGACCTGGATCTGCACGGAGGGCTGGTTGTCGTCGGCCGTCGTGAAGATCTCCGAGCGCTTGGTCGGGATCGTGGTGTTGCGCTCGATGAGCTTGGTCATGATCCCGCCCTTGGTCTCGATGCCCAGGGACAGCGGGGTGACGTCGAGCAGCAGGACGTCCTTGACCTCGCCGCGCAGCACGCCGGCCTGCAGGGAGGCGCCGATGGCGACGACCTCGTCGGGGTTGACGCCCTTGTTGGGCTCCTTGCCGCCGGTCAGCTCGCGGACCAGGTCCGAGACGGCCGGCATGCGGGTCGAGCCGCCGACGAGGACGACGTGGTCGATCTGGCCGATGGAGATGCCG
Organism: Geodermatophilus dictyosporus; assembly: GCF_900115505.1. Lineage (GTDB taxonomy): Bacteria > Actinomycetota > Actinomycetes > Mycobacteriales > Geodermatophilaceae > Geodermatophilus > Geodermatophilus dictyosporus. Next base: position 74,588 of record NZ_FOWQ01000012.1, read on the forward strand.
GCATCCCGGACGACCTGGTTGAACGGCGCGCGGGTGCGCTCGAGCAGGTCGGCGGTCATCCGCTGGAACTCGGCGCGGGTGATCGTGACGTCGAGGTGCAGCGGGCCCTCGGCACCGGCGGTGATGTAGGGCAGGTTGACGTTGGTCGACTGCGCGCCCGACAGCTCGATCTTGGCCTTCTCGGCGGCCTCGCGGAGCCGCTGCATGGCCAGCTTGTCCTTCGACAGGTCGATGCCGTTGGAGGCGTTGAAGGTCTTGACCAGGTGGTCGACGACCTTCTGGTCCCAGTCGTCGCCGCCGAGGTGGTTGTCACCCGCGGTGGCCTTGACCTCGATGACGCCCTCGCCGATCTCGAGCAGCGAGACGTCGAAGGTGCCACCACCGAGGTCGAAGACGAGGATCGTCTGCTCGGTCTCGCCCTTGTCCAGGCCGTAGGCCAGCGCGGCCGCGGTCGGCTCGTTGACGATGCGCAGGACGTTGAGGCCCGCGATCTCACCGGCCTCCTTGGTGGCCTGGCGCTGCGCGTCCTCGAAGTAGGCCGGGACGGTGATGACGGCGTCGGTCACCGGCTCGCCCAAGTAGGTCTCGGCGTCCCGCTTGAGCTTCTGCAGGATGCGGGCGCTGATCTCCTGCGGCGTGTAGCGCTTGCCGTCGATCTCGCCGGTCCGCCAGTCGGTGCCCATGTGGCGCTTAACCGAGCGGATGGTGCGGTCGACGTTGGTGACCGCCTGGTTCTTGGCCGACTGGCCGACGAGGACCTCGCCGTTCTTGGCGAAGGCGACCACCGACGGGGTGGTGCGCGAGCCCTCGGAGTTCGCGATGACCGTCGGCTCGCCGCCCTCGAGGACGGTGACGACGGAGTTGGTGGTGCCGAGGTCGATACCGACCGCTCGAGCCATGGAGCTGGCCTCTCTTCCGTGTGCGTGCTGGGGTCGTGCTGGTCCGGAGGTCGTCGGGCGGGCGCCGGCGCGGCGCTCACAGCCGCCTTGCGTCGGGTCCGCTCAACTTTCCTGCCCACCCTAACGGCACTCCCGCCACGGGTGTTCCCCGCCCCGCCCACGTCCTCCCCCGTGACACGGCCCACACCGCCCGTCACCGCCCCGTTGCCCCTCCTCCCGCAGTCCCCTCCAGCGGTGCCGCCCTCACCTCGTGGTGCCCGTCCTCACCCCGCAGCGCGAGGTCGGGCACCACGGGGTGAGGACCGCGGTCGCCGTCCACAGATCCGCACGACGGCGACCACCCGGCGGGCGGGGTCACCAGACTCCCCGCGTGCACCCCGTCCTACGAGCCGCAGCCGACCGCCAGTGGGGGTTGTTCACCGCCGTCGACGCCCGCCGGGCGGGCTACGGCCACGACGAGATCCGCGTCCTGTGCCGCACCGGGATCTGGGTGCGGTTGCGGCGTGGCGTCTACACGACCGCCGAGCGCCTGGGCGACCTCGGTGGGCGGCCGCACGGCGTCGACTGCCTGGCCGCCCTGCTCCTCCTGGACCGGCCCGAGACCGTCATCAGCCACGGCTCGGCCGCCCGGATCCTGGGCCTCCCCGTGTGGGACGGGCTCGAGCGCACGGTCCGCCTGACCGACCCCCACCAGTGGCGGGCCGGCTCGGGCTTCCGGGTGAACTGCGCACCGCTCGACACCCACGAGGTGGTCCGGCGCGGCCCCTTCCGCCTCACCTCCGTGGCCCGCACGCTGGTCGACTGCGCCCGGGAGTGGCCGCTGGAGGACGCCGTCGTCGCGCTGGACGCCGCACTCCTCGCCGGACGGACGACACCCCGCGAGCTGTCCCGCGTGGCGGCGGCGCAGCACTGCTGGCGCGGAGCACCCCGCGCGCGACGGGCGATCGGACTGGCCGACGGGCGTGCGGAGTCACCCCTCGAGACCCGCGGGCGACTGCGCATCGTCGGGTCGGACCTGCCGTCGCCGGACCTGCAGGTCGAGATCCGCACCGGCCCGCGACTCGTCGGCGTCGTCGACGCCTGGTTCGACGACGCCGCGGTCGCCGTCGAGTTCGACGGCCGCCTGAAGTACACGGACCCCTGGGGCGACCGTTCCCCCGGCCAGGTCGTGTGGGAGGAGAAGCGGCGCGAGGACGGGCTGCGTGCGCTGGGCATCCGCGTCGTCCGCATCGCCGACGCAGATCTCGGCGACGGGTGGCCGGCCGTCGCGGCGGACATCGCCGATCTGCTGGCCGCACCGGGGCCGGCGGTCCGGCGCTTCGCCGCGACGCCACGCACCCGCGGCCGACTACGGACCGCGTGAACCGCGTCGACTCCGCACCCGCCCGCACCTCGTGGTGCCCGACCTCACCCTGCAGGACGAGGTCGGGCACCACAGGGCGAGGACGACGGCGCCGGAAGACCGCACCGGACGACGGCACGGGACGACGGCACCGGACGACGGGGGACGACCCGCGGGTGACCCGCCTCACTCGCGGCCGACAGACACCACGGCGCGGGACACCCCGGTCAGGTGTCCCGGCCGACCCGCCGGTCCCGAACGGGCCGGTCAGCGGGCCGACGGCGGGGCTGCGAGCACCGTGCCGCGACGGTGGGTCGGGGCTCGGCGCCCACGGTTACCGCCGAGTAACCTGTGGTCCGGCCAGCTATCGTGCTGGGCTGCGTGGGCACAGGCGCCCACGCGCGATCCGCCGCCGGTCCGCGGGCCGGTGAGGACGGCGGCGAGGCCCCTCTCGCACCGTCCGGGCGGACGGGAGCAACCGACGCCGCTGGGCGTGGGGAGAGGGAATCATGACGGGCCCCCTGCAGATCGTGCTCGGCACGATCAGCGCGCTGTTCCTCATCGTGGCGGTCGTCTTCGCCTACCGCGCCGTCCGCGCGATGGTGCGGATCATCCGGACCGGCCAGCCGGACGCCACCCGCAACGGCCCGGTCGGACCGCGGCTCAAGACGCTCGCCGTCGAGTCGCTCGGCCACACCCGGATGCTCAAGTGGTCGGCCATCGGCGCCGCCCACTGGTTCGTCTTCATCGGCTTCTACGGCCTGTTCCTCACGCTGGTCGAGGCCTTCGGCGAGGTGTGGAACCCGGCCTTCCACCTGCCGCTGATCGGCGAGTGGAGCCTGTGGAACCTCTTCGCCGACGTCATCGGCGCCGGCACGGTCCTCGGGATCCTGTACCTGATCTACCGGCGGCAGAAGGACCACCCGCGCCGGCAGGGCCGCACCAGCCGATTCGCCGGCTCCAACGAGGGCCGCGGCTACTTCGTCGAGGCCGTCGTCCTCACCGTCGGCACCTGCATCCTGCTGATCCGCGGGCTGAAGGTCTCCTCCGGGCTCACCGAGGCGCCCACCTGGTCGCACCCGGTCTCCAGCCTGCTGGCCACCGTGCTGCCCGACAGCCCTGACCTGCTCAGCGTCGTCGCCTTCGTCAAGATCGTCGTCTCGCTGGCCTGGCTCGTGGTCGTCAGCCGGATCCTCAACATGGGCGTCGCCTGGCACCGGTTCAGCGCGTTCTTCAACATCTACTGGAAGCGCAACGACGACGGCAGCGTCGCGCTCGGCCCGCTGCAGCCGATGACCTCGAACGGCAAGCCGATCGACTTCGAGGACCCGGGCGAGGACGACGTCTTCGGCCGCGGCAAGATCGAGGACTTCACCTGGAAGGGGATGCTCGACTTCACCACCTGCACCGAGTGCGGGCGGTGCCAGAGCCAGTGCCCGGCGTGGAACACGGGCAAGCCGCTCAGCCCCAAGATGGTGATCATGGACCTCCGCGACCACCTGTACGCGAAGGCCCCCTACCTGCTCGGCGAGAAGACCGCGAGCGAGACCGCGCCGGACTACGACGTCCTGAAGCCCAGCGACGAGCAGGTCTGGGCGTCGGGCTACGCCCGCATCGAGGGCACCAACGACGCACAGGCGCACCGCCCGCTCGTCGGCACCCTCGAGGAGGGTGGGGTCATCGACCCCGACGTGCTGTGGAGCTGCACCAACTGCGGCGCCTGCGTCGAGCAGTGCCCGGTCGACATCGAGCACGTCGACCACATCGAGGACATGCGCCGCTACCAGGTGCTCATCGAGTCCAACTTCCCGTCCGAGGCCGGCGTGATGCTGCGCAACCTCGAGAACCGCGGCAACCCCTGGGGCGTGAGCCCGAGCACCCGCGAGGACTGGATCAAGGACATGGACTTCGAGGTGCGGATGGCCGACGGCCCGCTGCCCTACGACGTCGAGTACCTGTTCTGGGTCGGCTGCGCCGGCGCCATCGACGACCGCGCCAAGAAGGTCACCAAGGCCGTCGCCGAGCTGCTGCACACCGCCGGCGTCGAGTTCGCCGTCCTGGGCTCCGGGGAGACCTGCTCGGGTGACCCGGCCCGCCGCATGGGCAACGAGTTCGTCTTCCAGATGATGGCCCAGGAGAACGTCGAGACCCTCAACGGCGTCTTCGAGGGCCGCGTGCCGGGCACCCGCAAGATCGTCACCACCTGCCCGCACTGCTTCAACTCGCTGGGCCGCGAGTACCCGCAGGTCGGCGGCGAGTACGAGGTCGTGCACCACACGCAGCTGCTCAGCCAGCTGGTGGAGGAGGGCCGGCTCACCCCGGTCACCCCGATCGACCGCAAGGTCACCTACCACGACCCGTGCTTCCTCGGCCGGCACAACAAGGTCTACACGCCGCCGCGGGAGATCCTCGACAGCGTGCAGGGCCTCTCCACCCAGGAGATGCACCGCTGCAAGGACCGCGGCTTCTGCTGCGGCGCCGGCGGCGCGCGCATGTGGATGGAGGAGAAGATCGGCAAGCGGATCAACGTGGAGCGCACCGAGGAGGCCCTGGGCCTCGACCCGGACGTCATCTCCACCGCCTGCCCGTTCTGCATCACGATGCTCTCGGACGCCCTGACGTCGAAGAAGCAGAACGGCGAGGCCGCCGAGCACGTCGAGGTCCTCGACGTCAGCCAGATCCTGCTCCGCTCGATGGCCCCGGTCGGCACGCCGGGCACCGAGCACGGCGCAGAGGTCGGCACCGCCGACGACGACGTCGCGGGCACCGGCTCGGCCGCCACGGGACACGGCCAGGCATAACGCGCGGAGCACCACCCCACGGACGCCGTCGGCGACGGAAGGACCCCCTGCCCCCCACCACCCGCACGCTCGCGCGCGGTGGGGCCCTGCAGGGGGCCGCCGGCCGGCGGCGTCCGTCGTCCCGGGCCGGTGCCGGAGGGCGGCGCTGACCAGCGGATTGGTTGCAGCGTGCACCCGGCAGGCACCATCGGGGGGTGACCCGCACCGCCGCCGCCCCCGGCACCGCCGCCACCCCCGACCGACGGCGGGGCCTGCTCCTGGTGGCGGTGGCCATCGTGCTGACCGCGGCCAACCTGCGGACGGCGGTCTCCTCGGTCGGCCCGGTGCTCGAGGAGCTCGAGGCCGGGCTCGGCGTCTCCAGCGCCGCCGCCGGCGTGGTGACGACGATGCCCGTGGTCTGCTTCGCCGCGATCGGCTTCGCCGGCCCACCGCTGGCCGCCCGCTTCCGCGACGCGCACGTTCTCGCCGGCGCCCTGCTGGTCATGGCCGCGGGGCTGGTGCTGCGCGCCGTCGTCGACTCCTTCCCGCTCTTCCTGGTGGGGACGGCGCTGGCCATGGTCGGCGGCGCACTGGGCAACGTGCTGCTGCCAGGACTGGTCAAGCGCTGGTTCCCCGCGAACACCGGGCTGCTGGTGGGCGCCTACAGCGCGGCCATGGCCATCGGCGGCGCGGTCGCGGCGACGGCCACCGCGCCGATCGCGGCCGCGGCCGGCCCCGACGGCTGGCGGCTGGGCCTCGGCGTCTGGGCGGTGCTGGCCCTCCTCGCGGCGCTGCCCTGGTTCCTCACCCCGCGGCGGCCCGGCAGCTCCCGCGGGGAGCACCGCGCCGTCCGTCTCGGGCCGCTGCGCCGCAGCCCGACCGCACTGGTCCTGACGCTCTTCTTCGGCCTGCAGGCGACGCAGGCCTACGTCGTCATGGGCTGGTCCGCGCAGTACCTGCGCGACGCCGGCCTGAGCGCCGCGGCGGCCGGGCTGCTGCTCGGGGTCAACTCCGTCGTGGTCATCCCCGTCAACGCCGTCGCGCCGGCGCTCGCCGTGCGGCAGCGCCTGCAGCGGCCGCTGCTGCTGGGGTTCATGGCCTGCTACGTCGTCGGCTGGGGCGGGCTGTTCCTGGCCCCGCGCAGCGTCCCGTGGCTGTGGATGTCGGTGCTCGCCGTCGGCATGGGCACCTTCAGCATGGTGCTCGCGCTCATCGGCGTGCGCGCCCGGACGGCGGAGACGACCGCGGCGCTGTCGACGTTCACGCAGAGCTGGGGCTACGTCCTGGCCGCCGCCGGCCCGCTGCTGGTGGGCGTGCTGCGCGACGTCACCGGCGGCTACACCGGCATGTTCTGGCTGGTCGGCATCACCACCGTCGGCCTGACGGTCACCGGGTGGCTGGCCACCCGCCCGCGCCACGTCGACGACGAGCTGCCCGGCTGGTCGCCGGCGGCGGTCAGCCCTGCGGACGCCGCGTCTCGGCGCGGGTGAAGTTGCGGAACGAGCGCGACGGCGTGGGGCCGCGCTGGTCCTGGTAGCGGGACCCGTAGACCGCCGAGCCGTAGGGGTGCTCGGCGGCCGAGGTCAGCCGGAACAGGCACAGCTGGCCGATCTTCATGCCCGGCCACAGCGTGATCGGCAGATTCGCCACGTTGGACAGCTCCAGCGTGATGTGCCCGGAGAAGCCCGGGTCGACGAAGCCCGCCGTCGAGTGGGTGAGCAGGCCGAGACGGCCCAGCGAGCTCTTGCCCTCCAGTCGCGCGGCGAGGTCGTCGGGGATCGAGACCAGCTCGAGGGTCGACCCGAGCACGAACTCGCCGGGGTGCAGCACGAACGGCTCGTCGCCGTCGGTCTCCACCAGCGTGGTCAGGTCGTCCTGCTGCTGCGCCGGGTCGATGTGGGTGTAGCGGGCGTTGTTGAACACGCGGAAGAAGCGGTCGAGCCGGACGTCGATGCTCGAGGGCTGCACCAGCCCCGCGTCGTGCGGCTCGATGCCGAGACGCCCCTCGGCGATCGCGGCGCGGATGTCGCGGTCGGACAGCAGCATGGCGCGGAGTCTAGGGAGCGCGGTCTCATCCTCCCGGGTCAGACCCGGTGCCCACCTCCTCAGCCGGGCCGGGCCGCGTGCCGATGCCGTCCTGCTGGCCCGTCGGAGGCCGGCATCGCCCGGGCGTGCTCCCGGGCCGGGAGGAGGGCACGTGTCGACCCTGAGGAGGCGCACCCAGGCGGGTGTGCTGGTGACGGCCGTGGTGGCCGGCTACGCGGGAGCGGCGGCCTACACGGCGCTGGCCGCCCCCGCCGTGGCGGCCGCCGCGGACTTCGGCCCCGGTGACGGACTGACCCGCTACGTGGTCACCGCGACGACCGGGGACGCCGCCGGGCTGCTGGAGCCGCTGGCGGCACTGGAGGGCGTGGCCAACGTGCAGCGCCTCAGCGACGGCCGGGCCCTGGTGGCCACCGGCTCGCTCGACGAGGACGACCTGGCCGCGGTGGACGGCGTGGCGGCGGCGGAGCCCTCCCCCACCGCCGAGGTGTTCGGCACGGTGAGCGACCCCTACGTGCCGGCCTACGGGTGGTACCTGGACAACACCGGCCGCAACGCGCCGGGGCAGACCGCGGTGCCCGACGCCGACACCGACGCGCCCGACGGCTGGGCCGGCGGCCGTGGCTCCGGCGTGGTCGTCGCCGTCGTCGACACCGGCTACGACTCCGACCACGAGGACCTGGCCGGCGCGCTGTGGACCAACCCGGCCGAGCCCTGCGGCACGCTCGACACCGACCGCAACGGCAAGGCCGGCGACTGCCACGGCTGGAACTTCACGACCAACTCGCCGGACGTCGACAACGGCGCCAACGGCAGCCACGGCGCGAGCGTGGCCGGGTCGGTCGGCGCCCGCGCCGACAACGGCCGCGGTGCCGCCGGCATCGCCCCCGAGGTGACGATCATGCCGCTGGCCGTGGGCAGCGGGAGCGGGGTCGACGTCCTGCTGGGCGCCGAGGCCATCCGCTACGCCGCCGACCACGGCGCCGACGTCGTCAACGCCTCCTGGGGCGGCCAGCTCTCCGGCTGGCCGCTGGAGGTGCTGCGTTCCGCGGTGGCCTACGCGGGCTCCAAGGGCGTGCTGGTCGTCGTCGCCGCGGGCAACGACTCCGCCGACCGCGACCGCAGCCCGGTCTACCCGGCCAACCTGACCGAGCCGAACGTCATCACCGTCGGCTCGAGCACCGCCGCCGACACGGTGAGCACGTTCTCCGCCTACGGCGCCACCGCGGTCGACCTGTTCGCGCCGGGCAGCCGGGTGCTCTCCACCTGGAACGACGGCGGCTACCGCCTCGTGGACGGCACCTCGTTCTCCTCCCCGATGGTCGCCGGGGCCGCCGCCCTCTACCGGGCCGCACTGCCCGGCGCCACGGTCGCGCAGGTGCGCCAGGCGCTGCTGGAGGACGTCGACCAGGTGGCGGCCTTCCGCGGCCGCTCGGTCACCGGTGGCCGGCTCTCGGTCGCCGGCCTGGCCGACGCCGGGCTCGGGGCGGTCGACTACACCTTCTCCGGGATGACGGCACCGGCCGGTGTCGTGGCCCCGCGGATCGCGGTGACCGGCACGGCCGCGCCGGGCTCCTTCGCGGTGACGCTCGGCCTGGGCATGTGGCACGAGGGCACCGTGTGGGCCGTGGCCGACGTCCCCGTCGTGCTCGACGGCGCCACCGTGACGACGGACGACGAGGGGCAGGCGACCTTCGCCCTCGGCGCCCGCACCAGCCTGGCCGGCCTCGACCTGGCCCCGACCGTGCCGCTGGCCGACGGGCGGTACGTGCTCACCGTCCAGCTCACCCGCGACGGCGCGCCGCTCGGCACCACGCGCGCGGCCCCGCTGCTGGTCGGCTCCGGCGCCCAGGCCGGTCCCGGCACGGGCGGGGACGAGGGCGGCTCCGGCACCCCGGACACCGGCACCCCTGACACCGGCACCACGCCCGGCACCACGCCCGGCACCACGCCCGGCACTGGCGACGGCGGCACGGGCACCGGCGACGGCGGGACGGGCACGCCGGGTACGGGCGACCCCGGTGCCGGCACGCCCGACACCGGCAACGGCTCCGGCGGCTCCGGCGGCTCGGGCACCGGGGACCCTGGCGACGGCGGCACGGGCACCCCCGGTACCGGGGACCCCGGCGCCGGCACGCCCGACACCGGCAACGGCTCCGGTGACTCCGGTGACTCCGGTGGCTCCGGGGAGGGCAGCGCGCCCTCGCCCGTTGTGCCGGGCACCCCCGCTCCCGGCGGCACCCCGCCGCCGTCGGGCAGCGGCGGGACGCCCTCGCCGGGCGAGGGCGGCGAGCTCACCTTCCCCGCCCGCGGGCAGTTCCGGATCACCTCGATCAGCCCGGTGCGGGTCAGCGTGGACGGCGGCACCCAGGTGCGCATCACCGGCGAGGCCCTGCCGGACGGGGCGCGGGTGCTCGTGGGTACGACCGGCGCGGCACAGGTGGTCAGGAGCACCACCACCGAGCTGGTGTTCCGCGCACCGGCCCGCGTGGTCGGGCGGTACGACGTGACGGTCTTCGCCCCCGACGGCCGCCTCCAGGTGCTCGGCCTCGTCCTGGAGTACGTCGACACCACGTCCGGCGGGACCGCACCGGCACCCGGTCCGGGCGGGACCACGCCGGCACCCGCGCCGGCACCGGCACCCACCCCGGCACCGGCTCCCGACCCGGCACCGGCACCGGCACCGAGCCCCGCGCCGGCACCGAGCCCCGCGCCGGCACCCGGACCGGCGGCCGGCGACCGGTCCGACGTCCGGACCGGCCCGGCCGGGCAGCGCCTGGTGCGCTCCGCCCGCCTGGCCGCGCTCCCCGCGTCGGTCTGGGCGCAGGACTGCTCGTCGTCCTGCCGCGGCGTCGTCCTGGACGCCTGAGGGCCGGGTCGGGCCGGGGGCCCTCACCGCCCCCGGCCCGGCCCGCTCGGCTGACGTCCGACCGCCGCCTGCCGACACCTGGCGCACGACCCACCCGAGGCGGGAGGACCCGCGTGCCGGAGACCATCCCGCGGACGACCGCACGACGCGAGGCCCGTACGACCGTCCGCCCGACCGGGGAGGGGCGCACCTTCTCGGCGGAGGAGCTGGTCGTCTCCAAGACCGACCCGCGCGGCGTGATCACCTACGCCAACGACGTCTTCCTCAGGGTCGGCGCCCACACCCTCGACGAATGGCTGAGCGGCTGCGGTCGGAGGCCACCGGCTTCCTGGCCGACATGCGCCGCTGAGCCCCGGGGCGCCGGGTGCGGGTCCCCGCCGCACCCGGCGGCCGCATGTACCGTGACCGTCAGTGCGGCGGCCGGTCGGCCGCCCGGTCCTGACGTCGGGCGGGGTCCCCGCGCCCTGGCGTGCGCGCGGGGAGGGGTCGTCCTGGAGGTGCGCGTGTCCGCGGATGCCGCCGCGCGCCCCGAGACCGCGGGCGTCTTCGCCGGCGACAGCGAGAACGGCCGGCTGATGGCCGCCTTCGACTGGTCGACGACGCCGGTCGGGCCGGTGGAGGACTGGCCGGCGGGCCTCCGCCACGCCGTCCGCACGGTGCTGGCCTCGCGGTTCCCGATGATCCTGACCTGGGGCCCGCGGTACACGCAGTTCTACAACGACGCCTACGCCACCCTCATCGGCGCCAAGCACCCCGGCGCCATCGGCGAGGACCTGCGGGTGACCCTCGCCGAGGGCTGGGCCGCGCTGCAGGAGCCCGTCGAGCACGCGATGGCCACCCGTGAGGCGTCCTGGATCCCCCAGCTGCTGCTGCTCCTCGAGCGCGCCGGGTACCGCGAGGAGACCTACTTCACCGTCTCCCACGCCCCCGCCTTCGGCGACGCCGGCGAGGTGGCCGGCATGCACGCGGTCTGCACCGAGGTGACCCGCCAGGTGGTCGCCGAGCGGCGGCAGCGGCTGCTGCACGCGGTGTCCACCGCCGCCGGCCGCCGCGAGGACGAGCACGACCTCGCCGTGCAGGTCTGCCGGGCGCTGGGCGAGGAACCGCTCGACGTCCCCCTCGCCGCGGTGTACCTCACCGGCGACGGCGGGCGGCTGCGGCGGGCCGCCGTCGCCGGTGAGGCCGCCGACCGGCTGCCTGCCGTCGCCGCGTCCGCCGAGGAGCTGCGCCGGGTGGACGTCGCCGCCCTCGGCGTCGCCGGCGGCCCGTTCGGCGACGCGGTCGGCGACGCGGTCGTGCTGCCGCTGTCGGGCGGGGCCGGGCGCGAGCCGGTGGGCGCCCTGCTGGTGGGCGTCAACCCCAACCGGGCGCTGGACGCCGAGTACCGCACCTTCCACGAGCTGCTGGCCGGCCAGGTGGCCGGCGCCGTCGTCGACGCGCGGGCGTACGCCGCCGAGCGCGCCCGTGCCGAGGCGCTGGCCGAGCTCGACCGGGCCAAGACGACCTTCTTCTCCGACGTCAGCCACGAGCTGCGCACCCCGCTGACCCTGCTGCTGGCCCCGATCACCGACGCGCTGGCCGAGTCCGGCGGGGCGCTGCCGCCGGCCGTCCGCGAGCAGCTCACCCTCGCGCTGCGCAACGGCCAGCGGCTCAAGCGGCTCGTCGACGACCTGCTGGAGTTCGTCAGCATCGAGTCCGGCCGGACGGCGGCCGTGCGGGTCGGGGTCGACCTGGCCGCCACCACCGCCGAGCTGGCCGGCGTGCTGCGGGCCGCCGCCGAGCGGGCCGGGCTGACCCTCACCGTGGACTGCCCGCCGCTGTCGCGACCGGCCGCCGTCGACCCGCGCATGTGGGAGAAGGTGGTCCTCAACCTGGTGGCCAACGCGGTGAAGTACACCTTCGTCGGCGGCATCGTGGTGCGGCTGCGCGCCGAGGACGACGAGGTGGTGCTGCAGGTCTCCGACACCGGCGTGGGCATCCCCGCCACCGAGCTGCCCGCGCTCTTCGAGCGCTTCCACCGGGTGCCCGACTCCCCCGCCCGCAGCCGGGAGGGCACCGGCCTGGGCCTGGCGCTGGTGCGCGAGCTGGCCGGGCTGCACGGCGGCACGGTCGACGTCCAGAGCGCGCCGGGGGTGGGCAGCACCTTCACCGTGCGGCTGCCCTTCGGCGAGCCCGACACCACCGAGGTCCCGCCGTCGGTGCCGGCCGCCGTCCGTGGCGCCGCGCTGACCCCCTGGGACGACGACCCGAGCTGGTCCGAGCGCCCGGCCGCGCCCCCCGGCGTCCTGGGCACCGTGCTGGTCGTCGACGACAACGCCGACATGCGCGCCTACCTGACCCGGCTGCTGGCGCCGTCCTGGACGGTGCGGACGGCGGCCGACGGCGAGGAGGCGCTTCGCGACGTGGCCCGGTCGCGGCCCGACGTCGTGCTGACCGACGTGATGATGCCCGGCGTCGACGGCTTCGGCCTGCTGCGGGCGCTGCGCGCCGACCCGGGCACCCGCACCGTCCCGGTCGTCATGCTGACCGCCCGGGCCGGGCAGGAGGCCGCCGTCGAGGGCTTCGACGCCGGCGTGGACGACTACCTGGCCAAGCCCTTCGAGTCCGCGGAGCTCCTCGGCCGGCTGCGGTCGGTGCTCGAGCGCTCCCGCGGCCGCCGCGAGCCCGCGCCACCGGCTCCGGCAGCCCCCCGGGCCGCGGCCCCCGTGCCGCGCCCGCCCCGTCCCCGCGCCGAGCGGGCCGCTCCCGTGCCGGCACCGGCCCCGGCTGCGTCGGGTCCGGTGCCGGCGACCGCGTGGCGCTTCCCGTCCACGCCCGCGTCGATCCCGCCGCTGCGGCGCCGGTTGCGCGCGCTGCTCACCGACGCCGGCCTCGACGAGCACCGCGTCTACGACCTGCTCCTGGCCGCCTGCGAGGCCGCCACCAACGCCGTCGAACACGCTCAGGACCCGACCGAGCCGTTCGTCGACGTGCGGGTGACGGTGGAGGACGGCGCCGTGGAGATCGCCGTCCACGACCACGGCCAGTGGCGCGAGCGGACCGCCAGCATGGACCGCGGCCGAGGGTCGATGCTGATGAGCGCCTTCGCCGACGTCGTGGCGACGACCGGTCCGACCGGGACGACGGTGGTCATCCGCAGCCCGCGCCCCTCCGACGGGCACACCGCGGCCTGAACGGTGCCGCGGCTTGCTACGCTGGTGGACGGCTCCAGGGCCACCGCGGGTGTAGTTCAATGGCAGAACATCAGCTTCCCAAGCTGACAGTGCGAGTTCGATTCTCGTCACCCGCTCCGTAGAGCCGCAGGCCAGCGGCCTGTTGGTCCTCTGTAGAAGTTCTGTAGGACTACTTGACAGACCTCTCTGCACCGCTCGTGACCCTGGTCTTCCGCTCGTTGGGTCATGAGTAGGTCACGCTGGGGCCACCGTATGACCTGGTGAGCGCCCCAGCCGCTGGTGGTTGCGGCCCCCGCGACTCCGCGCCTGGCCGCTGTCCCAAAGCGGCCCACTCAGGGACAGCCGGGACGTCTTGCGGGTCGTGCTCTCGTCGGGGACGGGCGGCCGGGGGCAGTCGTCAGCCTGCGGCCGTCGCGGCCGGTGCCTCGGTCCCTGCGTCGCCGGCCGGGCCGGCGTAGGGGTTGTCGATGATGTAAAGCCACCCGCCGTCGGGCTGGCGTTGAGCAACCTCGGCCGTGATCGCCGACATGGACTCGCCTCCGGCGGTGAGTGTCCACTTGTTGCTCAGGATGGCCAGATCACCCGCCTCGATGATGTATCGGGTGGTCACAGTCATGCGGCCCTTCATGGCGCACACCTGGATGACCTGCTCGCGGATGGCCTCGTGGCCCGTGATCGTCGAGCCGTCAGGCAAGACCATATGGGCGTTCTGGGCGTACAGGCCGACAAAGCCCTCGACGTCCTCCTTGTTGATCGTCCGCTTGACGGCCGAGTGGATGTCCTCGAGGGCCAAGCCGTGTGCCATGGAGTCACCTGTCAGCAGGAGGACGGGCCGGACGGACCGTAAGCCCATTCTTGACGCCGAGATGGGCGCGGTCTCGCGTCGCCTCTCCGGCCGGGGCTCCCGCGCATGTTGATGACCCCCCGCGGCCGACACCGCTCGCTGAGCAACCCCCAGGAGTCCGAAGCGATCTGACTGTCTCTGAAGCCGCATTCAGGGTCATTTACGTCCAGCCGACGTTGTCCCAGGTCCGTTGCTGGGTGGGTCCCTCAGCGGCTCACCAAGGGCTAGCACGGAAGTGGCACGAGGTGGAGAGTCAGGCGCTCATCCGATTCCCCCGGAGGACTGTTCCATGTACCTGCGACTCTCTCGCGCGACCTTCGACCCCGGCACCATGAGCGACGAGCAGATCACCGTCCTGGATCAGGGAGTTGCGGACGCACTCAAGACGCAGCCGGGCTTCATCTCCTACCAGAGCGGGGTGAACCGTCAGGCTGGCACCATGGTGGCGATCAGCACCTGGCAGGACGAAGAGTCGGCCAACTTCCCCCGAGAGGCTCTCGGCGGAGTCATCCCCAAGGCCATGGACCTCGGCCTCCGGATGGAAGCTCCCGAGATGTACGACCTGGGCGTCACAGCCTGACTTGGGGGCCGACCCCAAGAAGACGTTGCGGAACGCTGTGGGCGCTGGTCGAGCCGCTGATCCCACCGCACAGGCCCGCTGTGCACGGGCGCACCGGCCGGCCCCGCACGGCTGACCGGGACGTGCTCGAGGGCATCGCGTTCGTGCTGTCGCACGGATCGGCTGGACCAAGCTGCCCGGCGAGTTGGGCTACGGGTCGGGCTGGACCTGCTGGCGGCGGATGCACGAGTGGGCCGAGGCCGGCGTCTTCGACCGACTGCACACCGTCGTGCTCCACCGGCTCGGCGAGCAGGGCCGACTGGACTGGTCGCGGGCCAGCCTCGACAGAGTCAGCGTCCGGGCGAGAAGGGGGGGGTGAGCTGACCGGCCCCAACCCCACCGACCGGGCCAAGGCCGGCAGCAAGTACCACCTGCTCGTCGACGCGCACGGACCACCGCTCAACGTGGCCGTCTCCGGTGCCAACCGGCACGACAGCCCCTTCGTCGAACCGCTCCTCGACGGCATGCCGGCGATCCGCCGCGGCGGCCGCGGCCACCCACACCGCCGACCGCTGAAGCTGCACGGGGACAAGGGCTATGACAACCCGCGGGTGCGCCGCTACCTGCGCCGCCGCGGCATCACCGCGAGGATCGCCCGCCTCGGCCGGGACTCCAGCGCTCGCCGCGGCCGGCCCCGCGGGGTCGTCCAACGAACCCTGGGCTGGCTGCTGCCCTACAAACGCCTCCCGCTGCGCTACGACCGCGTGATGATCGGCAGCTCCCAAGCTGACAGTGCGAGTTCGATTCTCGTCACCCGCTCTCCCCTTCCGCCGGGGCGAGTCGCCTCCCTCCACTGGCCTGCCACGAGCCCGTCGACGTCTGATGACTCTGTCTCTCCGCGCTTCACCGTCTTGACCTGCGGGAACTGTCTTACCCCGGTCGTAAGTTCGGCTCGTGGAGGAGATCGGGGAGGACGCGCCGCCGGTGGGCGGTCTCCTCGGCCTGCTCGTCGCCGAGTCGCCGGAGGTGCGGCGGCTGCCGGTGGCGTTGCTGTCGCGGGAGCAGAAGGCCGCCGAGTTGGTCCGGGTGCAGGCGGTCAAGGCGATGACCGCTGCCTACGAGGCGGAGCTGGTGCTGGGTCTGGCCGACGACAGTCCCGACGACCTGGACCCGGCGCCCGGGACGCCTGGTATCAAGCGGGAGTCGTGGGCGCCTGACCCGGAGCTGCCGGGCGTGAGCGAGTTTTTCACCGCGGAGTTGGCGGTGGTGCTGAACTGCGGGCGCCGCAGCGCCTCCCTGCTGGCGCACCGGGCGTGGGTCTACCGCGAGTCGCTGCCCGGCACCTGGACGGCACTCGCGGAGGGTGTGCTGGACGAGGCGCGGGCGAAGGTGCTCGTCGACGTGCTGCAGCACACCGACCCGGCGGTGGCCCGGCAGGTGGAGTCCCAGCTGCTGCCCCAGGCCACCGGCTGGACCACGCACACCCTGCGCAAGCGGGCCGTCGCCGCCCTCCTCGCTGTCGACGCGGACGCGGTCGATGCCCGGCGCAAGGACGCCGAGCGGCAGGCCGACGTGCGCGTCTACCCCTCCCCGCGCGAGGGCATGTCCACGCTGGCCGCCGATCTGCCGGCGCCGTGCTTCGACCTGGTCGACCAGCTCGCGGTCCTGCTCAAGCAGGACGGCGACGACCGGCCGATCGGGCAGCTGCGCGCCGCCGTGCTCGCCGACCTCGTCCAGCGGCCCTGGGACGACACCCGCCCGCCGGTCACCGCGCACCTGCAGCTGTCCGCCACCCTCAGCGCCCTGGCCGGCCACTCGAGCGAGGCCGGGGAGGTCAACGGGCTGCCGATCACCATCGGCCACCTCCGCGACCTCCTCACCCGGCTCGACGCGCTGGGTGTCCGGACACCGGCGGGCGGGTCGGCGATCCTGGCGCTCACCGACGACGACGGCGCCCTCCGCGCCACCACCACCCTCGACCGGCTCCGCCGCCTGGCCAAGCGCGGCTGTGCCACCCACCCGGCCGTCGACTGCGGGTGCGCGGTGCTCGACCGGCCGGCCGAGGTCGACACCTACCAACCCAGCGCCGGGCAGCAGACGTTCGTGCACACCCGCGACCGCACCTGCCGCTTCCCCGGCTGCGGCCAGCGCGCCGGGTGGGCCGACGCCGACCACGTCATCGCGCACGCGCACGGCGGGCCCACCGACTGCGCCAACCTGTGCTGCCTGTGCCGCAGCCACCACCGGCTGAAGACCTTCGCCCCCGGCTGGCGCTTCCAGATGAGCCCCGACGGCGTGCTCATCGTGACCACCCCGTCGGGGATCACCCGCACGACGAAACCGCCGGGCGTGCGACGACCACCACCGGACGACACCGGCCCACCGCCACCGACGCCGCCGACCGAGCCGGACGACGACCCACCACCGTTCTGACCGGCGCAACGGGAGCGGCCGTCGACCTCCGTCGACCAGGCCGGAGCGGACACCCGACAACCCGGTTGTCCGTACCTCGTGCGGCTGCGAGGGTCGCCGCGTGCCCGAGCCCGGACAGCTGGCGTCGGTCCTGCGGACCTGGGCCGCGTGCGGCCTCGGGGACCAGGTGGCGGGCGCAGCGGCGCGGCGGACCGGCGCCGCGGCGGGCACCCACACCGTGGTGCTCGTCGAGGGGGCCAGCGACCACGAGGCCGTCCTCGCGGTCGCGGCCGCGCGTGGGCGCGACCTGGCCGCCGAGGGCGTGTGCGTCGTCTCCATGGGTGGGGCGACCAACGTGCGCCGGTACCTGCCGCTCCTGGGGCCCGGCGGGCTCGACGTCCGTGCCGCCGGCCTCTACGACGCCGCGGAGGAGCCCGTCTTCCGGCAGGCACTGGCCGCGCGAGAGCACGGGCAGGGGCACGGAGCCGCGACACCCCGGCCGGACCTGGCCCGGTCCGGCTTCTTCGCGTGCGTCGCCGACCTCGAGGAGGAGCTCATCCGGGCCGTGGGCACCGCCGGCGTCGAGGCGGTGGTCCGGGAGCTCGGCGAGTCGCGCGGGCTGGCCACGCTCCGCCACCAGCCCGCCCACCGGGGATGCTCCCCGGAGCAGCAGCTGCACCGGTTCCTGGGCACCACCAGCGGCCGCAAGGCCCGCTACGCGCGCGCCCTCGCCGAGCGGCTCGACCCGTCGTCGACGCCCGCGCCGCTCGAGCGCCTGCTCACCGCCACCCGGCTCAGTGCACCACCGGCACGCTCTCCAGGGTGAACTCGCCGCTGCGGAGCTCCCCCGCGCGCTCGTAGACGGCCGCGACCGCGCCCCGCGGCATGGCCGCCGACCACGACAGCCGCCAGGCCCCGGGCACGGCACCGTCGCCGAAGAGCCGCTTCCCGGGGCCGACGACGACCGGGTAGGTGAGCAGCCGCAGCTCGTCGACGAGGTCCTCGCGCAGCAGCGTCTGCACCAGCCCGGCGGAGCCGTGCACCTGCAGCTCCCCGCCGTCGCGGTCCTTGAGCGCGCGGACGGCCGACGGGACGTCGCCCTCGAGCAGCCGCGCGGTGCCGTCCCAGTCCACCGACGTCAGCGTCCTCGAGGCGACGTGCTTGGTCCTGCGGTTGAGCGCGGTGGCGATCGGGTCGCCGTCCTGCGGCGCGTGCGGCCACCAGGACTCGAAGATCTCGTAGGTCCTGCGGCCGAGGAGGAAGTCCTCCGCGCCGGCGAACCACCCGACGATCCGCTCGCCGGTCTCGTCGTCGAAGTACGGCGGCTGCCAGCCACCGGAGGCGAAGCCGCCCGAGGTGTCCTCGTCCGGAGCGCCGGGTGCCTGCACGACGCCGTCGAGGGTGAGGAAGGCGGTGACCACCAGCCTGCGCACGGGGAGCTCCTCTCGTGGGGGACACAGCGTCGACCGCCCACGGCGCACGGACTCATCGGTGCGACGGCGCTCACCGGGGTGACGGCGACCGATGAGTCCGCCGGCCGGCACCGGTCGTCAGGGCATGAGGACGGCGGAGGTCGTGGCCGTGCCGGCGGTCGACGACGGCCCGGCCTGGGCGCAGGTGGCCCTGCTAGTGACCCGCGGGCACGCCGTCGTCGTCACCGTCCACCCGGAGGCAGCCGTCGACCTCGCCACCGTCGACCTGCTGGCGCGGTTGGTGCTGGCCGCCCGCCGCTCGGGCGGGCGGCTCGTCCTCGACCCGCCGCACCCGGGGCTGCGGCGGGTCGCCGGCCTGCTCGGCCTGCGCGAGGCCCTCGGCCTCTGAGGGTGCTCAGTCCGTGCCGGACTCCATCGCCGCCCGGTCCAGCAGCTCCTCGTCACCGCCGCGGGCGCCCAGGGAGGCGATCGCCTCGGCGCCGCCCTCGACCATGTCCCCGATCAACCCGGTGGCCGCGGCCTGCGCCGCCCCGACCAGCGCCGGCTGCTCGGTGCCGACCATCCCCAGCCGGGCGTACTGCTCGAGCTTGGCCCGCGAGTCGGCGATGTCGAGGTTGCGCATGGTCAGCTGGCCGATCCGATCGCCGGGGCCGAAGGCGGGCTCCTCGGTGCGCTCCATCGACAGCTTGTCCGGGTGGTAGCTGAACGCCGGCCCGGTGGTGTCGAGCAGCGACCAGTCCTCGCCGCGGCGCAGCCGCAGGGTCACCTCGCCGGTGACCGCCATGCCGACCCAGCGCTGCAGCGACTCCCGCAGCATCAGCGCCTGCGGGTCCAGCCAGCGGCCCTCGTACATGAGCCGGCCCAGCCGCCGGCCCTGCAGGTGGTAGGTCTCGAGGGTGTCCTCGTTGTGGATGGCGTTGACGAGCCGCTCGTAGGCGGCGTGCAGCAGTGCCATGCCCGGCGCCTCGTAGATCCCGCGGCTCTTGGCCTCGATGACCCGGTTCTCGATCTGGTCGCTCATGCCCAGCCCGTGCCGGCCGCCGATGGCGTTGGCCTCCAGCACCAGGTCGACGGCGGAGTCGAACTCCTTGCCGTCGATCGACACCGGCCGGCCGTGGGCGAAGCCGATCGTGACGTCCTCGGTCGGGATCTCCACGGCAGGGTCCCAGAACCGCACGCCCATGATCGGCTCGACGATCTCGATGCCGGTGTCGAGGTGCTCCAGCCGCTTGGCCTCGTGGGTGGCGCCCCAGATGTTGGCGTCGGTGGAGTACGCCTTCTCCGCGCTGTCCCGGTAGGGCAGGCCGTGCGCGGTCAGCCACTCCGACATCTCCCGGCGCCCGCCGAGCTCGTCGACGAACTGCGCGTCCAGCCAGGGCTTGTAGATCCGCAGGGAGGGGTTGGCCAGCAGGCCGTACCGGTAGAAGCGCTCGATGTCGTTGCCCTTGAACGTCGAGCCGTCGCCCCAGATCTGGACGTCGTCCTCGAGCATCGCGCGCACCAGCAGCGTCCCGGTGACCGCGCGGCCGAGCGGGGTCGTGTTGAAGTAGCTGCGCCCGCCGGAGCGGATGTGGAAGGCGCCGCAGGTCAGGGCGGCCAGGCCCTCCTCGACCAGCGCCTCACGGCAGTCGACGAGCCGGGCGATCTCCGCGCCGTACGCGCCGGCGCGACCGGGCACCGAGCCGATGTCGGGCTCGTCGTACTGGCCGAGGTCGGCGGTGTAGGTGCAGGGGACGGCGCCCTTGTCGCGCATCCACGCCACCGCCACGGAGGTGTCCAGACCACCGGAGAAGGCGATCCCGACGCGTTCGCCGACGGGCAGCTGGCTGAGCACCTTGGACATGGCATCAGTATGCACGACTCTGCATGACGACTCACCGACGGGCGGAGGCGGCTCAGTCTCCCGTGGCCACCGGGCGGGCGGGGTCGCTGCTGTACTGCGACCAGGAGCCGGGGTACAGCCGCCCGGCCGGGAGCCCGGCCAGCTCCAGGGACAGCAGGTCGTGGCAGGCCGTCACGCCGGAGCCGCAGTACACGACCACCGGGTCGTCCCCGGTCACGCCCGCGGCGGCGAACCGCTCCCGCAGCGCGTCCGCGGGCAGGAAGCGGCCGTCGGCGTCGAGGTTGCCCCGGCACGGCACGTTGACCGCACCGGGGACGTGCCCGGCGCGCGGGTCCACCGGCTCGTGCTCACCGCGGAACCGGGCGGGGTCGCGGGCGTCGACCACGACGTTCGCCGGGTCGAGGACGTCCGGCACGCCGGCCAGCCGCTCGGCCGGCCACGGCCGGGGGGTGGACACCGCCGGCGCCACGTCGGGGGCGGGCTGCTCCAGCGGGCCGTCCCAGGCGGCGAGCCCGCCGTCGAGCAGCGCGGCCTCGTGGCCGGTCGCCCGCAGCAGCCAGACCAGCCGGGCGGCGACCGTGCCGCCGGCGTCGTCGTAGGCGACCACGGTGGTGTCGTCACCGATGCCGAGGGCGGCCATGCCGGCGGCGAACACCTCGGGATCGGGCAGCGGGTGCCGGCCCTCGGCGGGGCTGCCGGGGGCGGCCAGCCAGAGGTCGAGGTCGACGAACACCGCGCCGGGCAGGTGCCCGGCGTCGTAGGCGGCGCGGCCGGACCGGCCGTCGAGGTACCAGCGGACGTCGGCGAGCCGGACGTCGTCGCGGCGGTCCCGCCACCAGGCGACGTCGACGACGGGAGGCAGCACACCGCGACCGTACGTCCCGGGCGCGTCTGCCAGCCTGGCCGCGTGCTGCTCACCCCCGCCGACGAGGCTCGCCTGGTCGCCCGGCTGCGCGCGGCCGGCTGCGTCTTCGCCGAGGACGAGGCCCGGCTGCTCGCCGACGCCGCGGCCACCGCCGCCGACCTCGACGCGCTGGCCGGACGACGGGCGGCCGGCGCCCCGCTGGAGCACCTGCTCGGCGTGGTCGAGTTCTGCGGACTGCGGGTCGCCGTCGGCCCGGGCGTCTTCGTCCCCCGGCAGCGCACCGCGGCCCTCGTCGCCCGCGCCGCCGCGGAGGCGCGCGCCGTCGCCGCCCGGACCGGACGGCGGCCGGTCGCGGTGGACCTGTGCTGCGGCTGCGGCGCGGTCGGCCTGGCGCTGGCCACCGCGGTCGGGCTGGCCGAGCTGCACGCCGCCGATGTCGACCCCGCCGCGCTGCCGTACGCGCGGCGCAACCTCGGGCCGGTGGGCGGGCAGGTGCACGGCGGGGACCTCTACGACGCCCTGCCGGCGCGGCTGCGCGGCCGGGTCGACGTCCTCGTCGTCAACGCGCCCTACGTGCCCACCGCCGCGCTGGCCCTCCTGCCACCCGAGGCGCGACTGCACGAGGCGCGCACCGCGCTCGACGGCGGCCCCGACGGGCTGGACGTGCACCGCAGGGTGCTCACCGGCGCGCCGGACTGGCTCTCCCCCGGGGGCGGTCTGCTGATGGAGGTCGGCGAGGTCCAGGCGCCGGCGCTGGCGGCGGCCGCCGCGGACGCCGGGCTGTCCGTCCGGGCCGACACCGACCCCGACGACGGCACGACGGTCGTCACGGTCACCCGGACCTGCACTCCGGCCGTCTGAGTTCCGGTATCCGGGTCCTTGGTCCCTGTCCGACCGGGCAGGGGGGCGACAGGATCGCCCCATGGCCGACACGCCCGTGGAACCGCTCCGGCTGGCTCCGCTGCTGCCGCGCCGGCCCCGCCCCCGTCTCGTGGTGCACGTCGACGGCTCGTCCTCCTCGTACGGCGCCCTCGTGTGGGCGCTGCGGGAGGCGGCGCGCCGGGACGGCACGGTGCTGGCCGCCGGAGTGGTCGACAGCCCGGCCGACAGCCTCGTGCCGGTGCCGCGCGGGGTCGACGAGCGGCAGCGCGCCGCGGTGCTGGCCCAGGTCGAGGCGCAGGTGGTGCGCGCCATCGCCGAGACCGGCGTGACCGGCCGCGTGCGCACGGCCACCGTGGAACAGCCCGTCTTCGACGCACTGGAGGCCGCCGGCCGCGGCGGGGACCTGGTGCTCGTCGCCGGCTCCGGTCGCACGCTGCTGCGACCGGTGGTCCCCCGCAGCCACGGGCGCCGCCTGCCCCGCGGCGCGTGAACGACCCCGTCGCCGTCGACCGGCGGAGGCGGGGCACACCCTCCGGACGGGCCGTGACCCCGCCCGGCCCGGAGGGCCCGCCGACGGGAGGCGAGCCGGCGCTGGCCGCCGCGGTGCGGGCCGCGGCCGCGGGCGGGCACCTCGAGGCGACGCTGCGCGGCCTCGTCGAGGCCGCGGTCGCGCACGTCGACGCCACGTACGGCGCGCTCGGCGTGCTCACCCGCGACGGCAGCCGGCTGGACCGGTTCGTCATCGTCGGGATGGACGACACCGACGGCGAGCGCATCGGCCGGCTGCCGGCCGGCGAGGGCATCCTCGGCCTGCTCGTGCAGCACCCGGTGCCGCTGCGGCTCGACGACCTCGGCACGCACCCGGCCTCCGTCGGCTTCCCGACCGGGCACCCGCCGATGCACTCCTTCCTCGGGGTGCCCGTGTGCGTGCGCAACGCCGTCTTCGGCCACCTCTACCTCACCGAGAAGCGCGACGGCGGGCCGTTCACCGAGGCCGACGAGGAGGCGGTGCTCGCCCTGGCCGCCGCCGCCGGGCTGGCCATCGAGAACGCCCGGCTGGCCGAGGCCGCCGAGCGCGGCCGGGCGTGGGTGCAGGCGGCCACCGAGGTGTCGACGGCGCTGCTGTCGGGTGCCGACCCGGTCGCGGTGCTGCAGACGGTGGTGGAGCGCGCGCACCTGCTCAGTGGCGCGGACCTCGCCGGCGTGCTCGTCGCGGAGGAGGAGGACGCCGGCGCGCTGACCATCGCCGCGGCCGCGGGGCCGGCCGCCGACGAGCTCGAGGGCGTGCGCATCCCGCTGGAGGACACCCACGTCGGGCGGGTGCAGCGCACCGGCGTCGGGGAGCTGGTCGACGACATCCGCGCCGACCCGGTCCGCGGCCGGCACGCCCCGGTGGCCGTCGAGCTGATCCGGGACTACCGGTCCTCGGTGATCGCCCCGCTGGGTCGCGCCCTGGGCACGGTGATCTGCCTGCGCCGGGACGGGCGCGAGCCCTTCGACACCGAGGACCTCGACGCGCTGTCGGCGTTCGCCGCGCAGGTCGCCGTCGCCCTGGAGCTGGCCCGCAGCCAGCGGCGCGAGCGCCGGCTGCAGGTGCAGGCCGACCGCGACCGCATCGCCCGCGACCTGCACGACCACGTCGTCCAGCGGCTCTACGCCACCGCCCTCTCGCTGGACCGGGTCAGCCGGTCGCTGGAGGACGCCGACCCCTACGCCGCGCACCGGGTGGGCCGCAGCGTCGACGAGCTCGACGGCACGATCGCGCAGATCCGCTCGACGATCTTCGGGCTGCACGACGGCGCCACCGCCCCCGCCGGGCTGGGCCGGCTGGTCACCGACGCCGTCCGGCAGGCCACCGAGGGGTCGGAGGTGCAGCCGGACCTGCGGCTGCGCGGCGACCTCGACGCACTGCCCGCCGGGCTGGCCACCGACGTGCTCGCCGTCGTGCGCGAGCTGGTGAGCAACGTCGTCCGGCACGCGGGGGCCACGCGGGTGGCGGTGACCGTGGACGCCGGTGACGAGGGCCCCCACGGCGAGGTCGCCGTGGTGGTCACCGACGACGGCCGGGGGCTGCCGGCGGTGTCCGTGCGCAGCGGCCTGGCCAACCTCGCCGAGCGGGCCGCGTGGCACCAGGGCCGGCTGACGACCGCGGGCGGGCCGGCCGGGACCCAGGTGACCTGGACGGTCCCCCGCCCGCCGCCCTGACGCCTCAGCCGGGCCGGTGCCCGCGCAGCTCGGTGGCCAGGATGGCCGCCTGGGTGCGCCGCTCCAGGCCCAGCTTGGCCAGCAGGTGGCTGGTGTAGTTCTTGACCGTCTTCTCCGCCAGGCCCATCCGCTCGCCGATCTGCCGGTTGGTCAGGCCCTCGCCGATGAGCGCCAGCACGCTGCGCTCCTGCTCGGTCAGCACCGCCAGCCGCCGGGAGACGTCGCCGTTCGCGCGCGGTCGCCGTCCGGGGCCGTTGGTCAGCGTGCCGCCGGCCGCGATCGTGTGCACCGCGGACACCAGGTCCGCGCCGCGCACCTGCTTGACCACGTAGCCGGCGGCGCCTGCGGCGAGGGCGGCGGCGATCGCGTCCTCGTCGGCGTAGCTCGACAGCACCAGGCAGCGGACGGCGGGCAGCCGCTCGCGCAGCCGGCGGACGAGGTCGGCGCCGTCGCCGTCGGGCAGCCGCATGTCCACCACGGCGACGTCGGGCCGGACGGCGGGACCGCGGGCGAGCGCCTCCGCGACGCTGCCTGCCTCCCCCACCACGACGAGCCCGGGGTCGTCCTCGAGGACCTCGGCGACACCGCGACGGACGACCTCGTGGTCGTCGATGAGGAACACCCGGACCGGGGACGAGGTGGCAGACACGGACGGCCTCCCCTGCGCACTGCGGCTGTGGTGACACAGCGTAGTGCGCGTTCGGCCGCGACGGCGCGCTTACACCGGTAGCAGTAGCGCTGCGTAGAGGGTCAGCCCCGGTCCGAAGGCCATCGCGACGACGGGGCCGTCGACGTCGGCCAGCTCCTGCAGCACGAGCAGCACGGTGGCCGACGAGCAGTTGCCGTGCTCGGCGAGCACCCGCCGGGAGGCGCCCATCTGCTGCTCGGTCAGCCCGAGCTCGTCGCGGACGACGTCGAGGATGCGCGGGCCGCCGGGGTGCACCGCCCAGCCGGCCACGTCCTCCACCCGCAGGCCCGCGCCGTCGAGCAGCTCGCCGACCACGTCGCCGACGTGCCGGGACAGCACGTCGGGCACCCGCGGCGAGAGGCCCATCCGGAAGCCGAGGTCGGTGACGTCCCAGGTCATGTGGTCGGCGGTGGAGGGGTCGGTGCGCGCGACCACCCCGGCCAGCCGCCGCCCGCGCCCGGCGCCGGGCTCGACGACGACGGCGGCCGCGGCGTCGGAGAACAGCGCGTGCGCCACCACCTGGTCCAGTTCCCGCTGGGCCGGCTGCACGTGCAGGCTGGTCAGCTCGCAGCACAGCAGCACCGCGGGGCGGGAGCGCGCGGCGACGAAGTCGCCGACGGCCGCCAGCCCGGGGACGGCCGCGTAGCAGCCCATGTGCCCGACCAGCAGCCGCTGCAGCCCCGGCGGCATGCCCAGGTCGCTGGCCAGCCGGATGTCCAGCCCCGGGGTGGCGTACCCGGTGCAGGTGGCCACGGCGAACAGGCCGACGTCGCCGGGGGCGAGGCCCGCGTCGTCGAGCGCGCCGGCCACCGCCTGCTTGCCCAGCGGCAGCGCCTCCTGGACGTAGCGGGCCATGCGGGCGCCGGTGCCCCACCCGCTGAGGTCCTCGTCGACGGGGTTGGCCACCGCGTGCCGGGTGCGCACGCCGGCGCCGTCCCAGATCCGGCGGGCCGCGCGCACGCCCGCGTAGTGCCGGGCGAAGAAGCCGTCCCACGCCGCGTCCTGGTCGAGCGTCGCCGGCAGGGCCGCGCCGGCGCCGGTCAGCACCGCGGCGCTCACCCGCACTGCCCCGGGGTCGCGGTACCGGTCGGCAGCGAGGTCATGTCCCCGACCGTACGTGCGGGTGCACCGCCGCGGCCACGGTGCCCCCGCCGTCGCCGGGCGGCGGTGCGTCGCGCTTGCGGCCGTATCCGGCGAACAGCACCGCCGTGGTCGGCAGCGGGCGCATCCGGACGACGTCCCGGCGGCCGCGCCGCCAGGCCACCACGTCGCGCAGCGACGGGCGCAGGCCGACCAGTCGCAGGTCCAGGCCCAGCCGGTCCGCCGCGGCCAGCAGCCGGCGCCGGTCGACGAACAGGGCGGGGTCGTGGATGCCCGGCGGGGGCCCGCCGGGCAGCCGCTCGGCGATCCGGATGGCCACCAGCGCGGCCAGCCGGGTGGCCGCGATGGCGTCGACCACCAGCGTGCCGCCCGGGCGCAGCACCCGGGCCGCCTCGGCGAGCACCGCGACGTCGTCCTCGACGTGCTCGAGCACCTCCCCGGCCACCACCACGTCGGCGCACGCGTCGCGCAGGGGCACGGCCAGCACCGACCCGCGGACGGCGAGCACCCCGTGCCGGGCGGCCACCGCCAGCCCGGGGCCGCCGAGGTCGACGCCGACGTGCCGGTAGCCCAGCCGGGCGGCGTGCGGCGCCATCAGCCCGCCACCGCAGGCCAGGTCGACCAGCAGCGCGCCGGGCCCGGGCGACGGCGGGACGTGCTCGGCGCGCGAGGCGGCCAGCCAGTGCAGCATCGCGAACCCGCCGGAGGTCTCCCACCACTGGTCGGCGAGGGCGTCGTACTGCGCCGGGTCGTTGCGGCGCGGGTCGTCGAGGCGCACGGGCGGGGCTACTTCTTCTTCAGCGGGTCGTGGCCCCAGTTCATCAGCGAGTACCGCCACCTCGAGCCCTCGACGTCCTCCTTGGCCGGCTCCTGCGCCAGGTGCCGCTGGACGTAGCCGTGGACCTTCTTCATGTGGGCGAGGTCGTCGTCGGTGAGGTCGCCCTTCTTCTTGCGCAGGATCTCGACGATCCGCCGTCCCGACTCGTGCCCGGTGGACTCCCCGGAGCCGCCGCTCTTCTGCCCGACGGACTGCGACTCGTCGGTGTCCAGCCACTCCTGCAGCTCCGAGGCGCTCATGTTGACCGCCTCGTCGAAGTCCCTCTTGATCGTGTCGCGGTCGTCGTCGGCCACAGCCCCTCCTCGGTCGGTCCCCCGGCGGTACCGCGGCGCCGACCTCGGGAAACGGGTGTCGCGCGACGAGGCCGACGGGTACCGCGCCACGCGTGGGCGGGGACGGGCCGGCGACCGACGACGGGACACCCCTGCGCGGCCGGTCCCGGGCGGCCGCCCTCCGCAGCGCCCGGGCGCGCGGGGAGACCCTCGACCAGCTCCTCGACCGCAACCTCGCCGAGCTGCTGCAGGAGCTGCGGGTGGCGATCACCGGCGTGCAGGTGCTCTTCGCCTTCCTCCTCGGCCTGGCCTTCACCCAGCGCTTCACCGAGCTCGACGCCTTCGCGCTCACCGTCTACACGGTGACCCTGATGGCCACGGCGCTGGCCACGGTGGTGCTCGTCGCGCCGGTGTCGTTCCACCGGCTGGTGTTCCGGCGGCGGCAGAAGGCGGCGCTGATCGCGGTGGCCGACCGGATGCTGGTGGCCGGCCTGGCGCTGCTGGTGGTGGCCATCAGCAGCGGCGTGCTGCTCGTGCTCGACGTCGTCCTGGGGCGGGGCCCGGGCCTGCTGGGCAGCGCGCTCGTGCTCCTCGTCGCGATCGGCCTCTGGTACGGGCTGCCGGTGCGGGCCCGGCGAGCGGGCACCGACGACGACACCGGCGACGACGACACCGACGACGACGACACCGACGACGGCACCGGTGACGGCACCGGCGACCCCGGGTCGGCGGCCGGGCCGGGACGGCCCGCAGGATGAGGCGACGCGTCCCCGCCCCACCCGGAGGTCGTCCGTGTCCGTCACCGTCGTCGGCAGCCTGAACGAGGACGTGCTGGTCGCCGTCGGGCGGCTGCCCGGCCGCGGGGAGACGGTGGTGGGCCGGGAGGCGGTGCTCGCACCCGGCGGCAAGGGCGCCAACCAGGCGGCGGCGGCGGGACGGCTGGCCGGGTCCGGCGTGGTGATGGTCGGGCGGGTGGGCGACGACCCGGCCGGCGCGCGCCAGGTGGCCGCCCTGCGCGAGGCGGGGGTGGACACCTCGCGGGTGCTACCGACCCCGGGCACCCCGACCGGCTCGGCGACGATCCCGGTCGAGGACGGCAGCGGCGAGAACCTGATCGTCGTCGTCCCCGGGGCCAACGCCGCGCTGACGCCGGCCGACGTCGACGTGCCGGAGGTGCAGCGGGCGGCGGTCGTGCTGCTGCAGCTGGAGGTCCCGCTCGACGCGGTGCAGGCCGCCGCCGACGCGGCGTCGGGGACGGTCGTGCTCACCCCCGCCCCACCGCAGCCGCTGCCGCCGGAGCTGCTGGCCCGCGTCACCGTCCTGGTGCCCAACGAGCACGAGCTCGCGCAGCTGGCCGGCACCGAGCCCGGCGAGCGCTCGCCCGCCGAGCTGGCCGGGCTGGCGCGCTCGCTCGGGGCCGCCGCGACCGTGGTGACCCTCGGCGCCCGCGGTGCGCTCGTCGTGCCGGAGGACGGGCCCGTGGTGCTGCAGGCCCCGCCGCCGGTCGGGGCCGTGGACACCACCGGCGCGGGCGACTGCCTGGCGGGCGCGCTCGGCGTCGCCCTCGCCCGCGGCGCCGACCTGCGCGGCGCGGTGCGGGAGGCCGTCGCGGCGGCGGCGCTGTCGACCACGGGGACCGGCGCCCGGGGCGCGCTGCCCGGCCCCGACGCCGTCCGGGAGCTGCTGGCCGGCATGCCGCCCGCCGTCCCGGTCGGCTGACCGCCGGAGGTTCACCCGGCCGGTCGCGGGGCAAGGCCCCGGAGCACCGACCCGCGACCCGAGGAGGACGCCGTGACCGAGCCCGAACGGCCCCCGCGCACGCCCGAGCGCGCGGAGGGCGACCCGGACCAGCAGGAGACCGACGACGGCCGCACCCCGCGCGCGGAGGACCCGGCCGAGGGCCGGCCCCTCGGCGACGGTCCCGCCGACAGCCCGTCCTGAGCCCGGACGGACCCGTCCACCCCCTCCTCCCGTGCTGCCGCGGCCGCGCGCACGGGAGGCGGGCACGGGGTCGTCCCACGGGTCCCACGCCTCACCACCGTCCCGACCAGCGCGTTCGCCCCTCGGTCACCCGGAGCGATCACCCGTGCCGGGGGACCGGCGCGCCGTGGACTGATCCGTCACGGGAGGCGGCACCATCCCCGGTGTGACCGCCGCTGCCCTGCCCCTCGCCGACGCCGACAGCCCGGCCCCGGTCCGCCGCAGCCGCGCGGAACGGGAGGCCATCGTCCTCGACACCGCCGAGCGGCTCTTCGCCGGGCGCAGCTCGCGCAGCGTGGGCATGGACGAGCTCGTCCGCGAGACCGGCCTGGGCAAGATGACCGTCTACCGGCTGTTCCGCAGCAAGGACGAGCTGGTCGGGGCCTACCTCGCGCGCAAGGCGGCCACGGTGCTGGCCACCATCGACGCCGAGCTGCAGCGCCTGTCGCACGACCCGCGCGCCGCGCTGCTGTCGGTGGTCGGCGTCGTGGAGCGCGACGTGACCCGGGCCGGCTTCCGCGGCTGCCCGTTCACCAACGTCAGCAGCGAGTACGACGACCCGCAGCACCCGGCCCGCGTCGCCGCCGCCGACTACAAGTTCGGGCTGCACGGCCGCCTCGAGCGGCTCGCCGAGCAGGTCGCGCCGGGCGGAGGCGAGGACCTCGCCGCGCAGGTGCACCTCATCGTCGACGGCATGTACCTCTCCGGTGGCCTGCTCGGGCCCGACGGCCCGGCCGCGCACGGCCGCCGGCTCGCCGAGCGACTGGTCGACCTCGCCGCCGCCGACTCGGCCGCGGCGCGCCCGGCCCTGGTCACCTCCGCCTGAGCCACCTCCGCCTGAGCCACCTCCGCCTGAGCGCGGGCCCGGCCCGGCGGCCCACCTCTCGCCGGGCGCGGCCCGGTCCCAGCCCGCAGGATGGGCCGGTGACCGCCGACCGCAGCCGTCCCGACCTCGACGACACCACGGTCGAGGGGCTGGGCAAGCTCTCCGAGGCCCTCGAGACGATCGAGCAGGCGCGCGGTCAGCTCTACGGGTTCCACCAGCACTCCGGCAAGGCCGACCTGCTGCTGCAGGACGCGGTCGAGCTGTTCCGGAAGGCCGGGCACACCCGGTTGGCCGACGACCTCGACCGCGACCTCGTCGGGCGCAACGTGATCGCCGACCGCTGGACCTTCCAGATCGTCGAGGACTACGACGCCTCGTACTGGTCGGTCTTCCGCGCCTTCGACGAGCGCGCCCGCACCGAGCTGTCCGACGGCGACCGGCACGTCTACGAGGCCCGGATGAAGCAGCGCGAGCGCAGCGCCGGGCACCCCGCGCACGAGGCCGGGCCCGCGCTGTCGGAGTGAGCCCGCCCGGTCGCCACCCGGCCGCCGGGGACGCAGACTCGCCAGGGTGAGCACCCGCGAGCAGAAGATGCCCGAACCGGAGACCCCGCGCTCCGTCGGCCCCCTCGGCAGCGCCACGTCCGGTCCGCCGGCGCCCGACTCCGACGGCCCGGAGGACACCGGTCCGGCCGACGGCGCCGCCGGCCCCTCCTGGCCGCCGGCGGGGACCGAGCCGGCCGCCCACCGCGACTGAGGTCCCGTTTGACCCGGCGCCCCGGCGGACAGACCCGGGACGTGACCACTCCCGGAACGCCTGCCGAGCCCCGGCCCTCCGCCCCGGGCACCGACCCGTTCGCGACCGGCTACGGGACCTCCCCCGCCGGGTCCGCACCCACCGGGACGACGCCGGGCGGCACCTCCCCTGCCCCGACGCGGCCCTCGGGTCCCTCCCGTGCGGGCCGCGCCGGGCGAACCGCCGGCCGCGGCCTCGCGCTGGTCCTGCTGATCGCCGTCACCGTCGTCCTGGTGCTGTTCGCCGTGTTCAACGGCGAGACCGTGCCCATCAGCCTCGTCTTCACCGACGTGCGCGCGCCGCTGGTCGTCGCGCTGCTCATCGCCGCGGCCCTCGGCTTCCTCGTGGCCGCGCTGCTCGGCGCCGTGCTCGCCGCCCGCCGCCGCAACCGCTGACCCCCGCCGGACGCCGCGACCCACCCCCTGCGGGCGTGTCCCACCGCACGGCCTTGCTCCTGGTTACCCGCCGGTAATAGCTTCGCTACCGGCGGGTAACCACGCTCGCCGCACCGGCACGGAGCACGGGAGCGACACGGCATGGGCCACTACACCGCGAACCTGCGGGACCTCGAGTTCAACCTGTTCGAGTTCCTCGACACCAAGGACCGGTTCGGCACCGGACCCTTCGAGCAGATGGACGCCGGGACCGCGCGCGGCGTGCTCGCCGAGGTCCGCCGGCTGGCCGAGGGCCCGGTCGCGGCCTCCTTCGCCGACGCCGACCGCAACCCGCCGGTGTTCGACCCGGCCACCCACTCGGTGACCCTCCCCGAGTCCTTCAGGAGGTCGGTCCGGGCCGTCGAGGACGGCGAGTGGTACCGCCTCGACCTGCCCGAGCACCTCGGCGGGTTCGGCGCCCCGCACGCCCTCACCTGGGCCGCCTTCGAGATGATCCTGGGCGCCAACCCCGCCGTCTTCATGTACGGCTCCGGCGCGGCCTTCGCGGCCATCCTCCACGAGCTCGGCACCCCCGGCCAGAAGCGCCTGGCCGAGCTCATGCTCGAGCGGAGGTGGGGCGCCACGATGGTGCTCACCGAGCCCGACGCGGGCTCCGACGTGGGCGCCGGCACCACCAGGGCCGTGCAGCAGCCCGACGGCTCGTGGCACGTCACCGGGGTCAAGCGGTTCATCACCTCGGCCGAGCACGACCTGAGCGACAACATCGTCCACCTGGTGCTGGCCCGCCCCCGGGGCGCGCGGGCCGGCACCAAGGGGCTGTCGCTGTTCGTCGTCCCCAAGTTCCACGTCGACCTCGCCACCGGCGCGCTCGGCGAGCGCAACGGCGTGTACGTCACCAACCTCGAGGAGAAGATGGGCC
The DNA here is from genome assembly GCF_900115505.1 of Geodermatophilus dictyosporus. Classification (GTDB taxonomy): domain Bacteria; phylum Actinomycetota; class Actinomycetes; order Mycobacteriales; family Geodermatophilaceae; genus Geodermatophilus; species Geodermatophilus dictyosporus. The sequence goes on from NZ_FOWQ01000012.1 coordinate 106,551, forward strand.
TGAAGGTCTCCACGACCTGCGAGCTCACCTTCGGTGCCGGCCCGGTGCCGGCGCGGGGCTGGCTCGTCGGCGAGGTGCACGACGGCATCGCGCAGATGTTCCGGGTCATCGAGCACGCCCGGATGTTCGTGGGCACCAAGGCGATCGCCACGCTGTCGGCCGGCTACCAGCAGGCCCTGGCCTACGCGAAGGAGCGGGTGCAGGGCGCCGACCTCACCACGACGTCGAAGGACGCCCCGCGGGTCACCATCACCCACCACCCCGACGTGCGCCGCTCGCTGATGCTGCAGAAGGCGCACGCGGAGGGCATGCGGGCGCTCTACCTGTACGCGGCGAGCTTCCGCGACCGGGTCACCGCGGCCGAGGTCGCCGGCACCGCCGACGGCGAGGAGGCGCGCCTGGCCGCCCGCGTCAACGACCTGCTGCTGCCGGTGGTCAAGGGCTACGGCTCCGAGCGCGCCACCCAGCTGCTCACCAGCGAGTCGCTGCAGTGCCTCGGCGGGTCCGGCTACCTGCGGGACCACCCGATCGAGCAGTACGTCCGCGACTCCAAGATCGACACCCTCTACGAGGGGACGACGGCGATCCAGGGCCAGGACCTCTTCTTCCGCAAGGTCGTCAAGGACGGCGGCGTCGCGCTGACCTGGCTGGCCGGCCAGGTCCAGGCCACCATCGACGCCGAGGCGGGCAACGGCCGGCTCAAGGAGGAGCGCGCGCTGCTGGCCACCGCGCTCGCCGACGTGCAGGGCATCCTCACCGCGATGTTCGGCCACCTGACGGCCGCGCAGGAGGACGTGACCTCGCTGTACCGGGTCGCGCAGAACACCACCCGGCTGCTCATGGCCGTCGGCGACCTCGTGACCGGGTGGCTGCTGGTCCGCCAGTCGGAGGTCGCCCTGACCGCCCTGGCCGGGGAGGTGGCCGAGCGGGACCGGTCCTTCTACGAGGGCAAGCTCGCCGCCACCCGGTTCTTCTGCACCCAGGTGCTGCCCCGGCTGTCCGCCGAGCGGGCCGTCGCCGAGGCCACCGACAACGCGCTGATGGAGGTCCCCGAAGCGGCGTTCTGACCCCGTCGACGGCGGCCGGCCCCGCCCCGCGGTGCCCGACCTCGCGCTGCGGGGTGAGGACGGGCACCGCAGGGCGAGGCCGGTGGTCCCACCGCCGCCGGTCGTTTCGGGGGGACGACGGCGGGCATGGCACCCCCGGACAGCGCCGTCGGACAGGAGGAACCCGTGAGCGACCCGCAGGGCAGCGACCGGATCCAGCAGGGTGTCCCGACCGCGTCGGGCACCGGCGACAACAGCAGCACGGGCACCGGCTCGAGCTTCGACGACGTCCCGCTCACCGCCGACGAGGCGATCGAGCGCGACGCCGCCAGCGACGACGACCTGCCGGCCCGTGCCGACTCCGACGTCGCCCGGGCGCGCACCGGCGGCCCGTCGGGCGAGGTGTCCGGCCCCACGCCCCGGTCCGGAGGAGGGAACGACTGATGAGCGAGCCCGACCACACGGGGTACCGCGAGTCCCCCGACACCTCCGACGGGCCGACCGACGCGAACATGGTCGACGGGGTCCCCGGCGAGGACCGCGCGGACGCCGGGGAGAGCGACGTCACCCTCACCACCGACGACGACGCCCAGCGCGACGACTCCGTCGTCCGCGGCGGCAACCAGGCCGGTTGACGCGCGGGTTCAGATCCAGCCGTGGCGGCGGGCGACCTCGACGGCGGCGTGCCGGTTGGCCGCGCCGAGCTTGCCCGCGGCGGCGGACAGGTGGTTGCGCACCGTCCCCGGTGACAGGTGCGCGCGGGCGGCGATCTCCTCGACCGGGGCGCCGCCGGCCGCCAGCTCCAGGACGTCGGCCTCCCGCGGGGTCAGCGGGCTGTCCCCGGCGCTGATCGCCTCCGCGGCCAGCTCGGGGTCCACGTAACGGCCGCCGCGGGCCACGGTGCGGACGACGTCGGTGAGCACCGGTGCCGACACGGTCTTGGGCAGGAAGCCGCGCACCCCGGCCGCCAGCGCGCGCTTGAGGTGCCCGGCCCGGCCGTGGCCGGTCACGATGACCACCGCGCAGCCCGGCAGCAGGCCGCGCAGCCGCCCGGCGACGGTGATGCCGTCGAGATCGGGCATCTGCAGGTCGAGGACGGCGACGTCGGGCGCGTGTGCCCGGGCCATGGCCAGCGCCTCGTCCCCGGAGGCGGCCTGTGCGACGACCTCGAGGTCGTCCTCCAGCGCGAGCAGCGCGGCCAGGGCGGAGCGGATGAGGTTCTCGTCGTCGGCCAGCAGCACGCGGATCACACCCGCACCCCCACCGGGACGGTCGCCGTCAGCACGAAGCGGCCGCCCTCGCGGCGGGCCGACAGCCGTCCCCCGGGCGCGGCCAGCCGCTCGGCCAGCCCGGTGAGCCCGGCGCCGCGGTCCCCGTCGCCGGTCACGCCGTCGTTCACCACCCGCAGCTGCGCGACGCCGTCCGACGTCGACAGCGCGATCGTGCAGGTGGTCGCACGGCTGTGCCGCAGCACGTTGGTCACCGCCTCCCGCACCACCCAGCCCAGGGCCGTCTGCACCGGCGCGGGCAGGACGACCGCGCCGTCCTCCCCGCTGACGGTCACCTCGACGCCGGCGGCCCGCAGCACCGACCGGGCGCCGGCCAGCTCGCCGGGCAGGTCGCTGCCGCGGTAGCCGCGGACGACGTCGCGCACCTCGCGCAGCGACTCCTCGGCCACCCGGCTGATGTCGGTCAGCTCCTCCACCGCGCCCTCCCGGCCGCGGCGCACCAGCTCCGCGGCGAGCTGGCTCTTCACCGCGATCGCCGAGAGGTTGCGGCCCATGACGTCGTGCAGGTCGCGGGCGAAGCGCAGCCGCTCCTCGGCGACGGCGAGCTGGGCCTGCACGCCGCGGGTGCGCTCCATCTCGACGACGACGTCGAGCACCCACACGGAGAACCGGAAGGCCAGCACCAGCCCGGTGACGGCGGCCGTGAAGACGGCGGCGAGGACCAGCGCCGTGGCCCACGGCTCGCCGGCGAGCAGCAGCACCCCACCGACCAGCAGGCCGACGCCGGCCGAGGCGCGGGTCAGCACGCGCGTCGTCCAGACCGGGGAGGCGGCGGTCAGCAGCATGGCCAGCGGGAGGGCGACCAGCCAGCCCGTGCCGGTGTCCCCGGGCCGGGTCAGCCCCTCGGCGACGCCGGTGCCCGCGGTGACCGCGGCGGCGCCCAGCGCGGCGGCCAGGGGACCGGTCTGCAGGGAGCGCCGGGTCCAGCGGGTGGCCAGCCCGGCGCGGGCCAGCACGACGCCGGTGACGGCCACGGAGACCGAGCCGGCCAGGTACAGCCAGTCGGCGGGCGTGGTCCCGACGCCCTCGGCGCCCAGGACCATCAGCGCGAGCGCGGGGGTCAGCGCCAGCCAGCCGTAGAAGGACCACCGCGTGTAGAGGTCCAGGCGCTGGGGGTCGGTGCGGCTGCTCCACCACCGCGCGACGGTCGGCACGGCCCTCATGCTGCCGTACCGACCGCCGCCCGCCGGGGGATCCGGCGCGCCCGTCCTCAGCGCCTGGGCGCCCAGCGGAACCACCGCAGGCTCGCCGCGCCGGCGAGGACCACCCAGGCGGCCGCGACGGCGAGCGGGACCAGCGCCGCCCACCACAGCTCGGCGCCGGCCACCGCCTCGCCCTGCCACGTGCGGCCGGTCAGGCCCAGCTGCACCAGCTCCACGACCGGCGTCAGCGGCAGCAGCCGGGCTCCCGTGGCCAGCGCCTCCGGCAGCGCGACCAGCGGGAAGAACACCCCGGAGAGCGCCGTCGCCCCGAGCACGACCGGCAGGGTGGTGACCTGCGCGGACTCCGGCGTCCGGGTCCAGACGCTGCTCAGCGTGGCGAGCACGACCATGAGCACCGCGCCGAGCAGCACGGCCAGCACCGGCAGCACGGGGTCGACGGGCGCGCGCCACTCGCCGAGGACGACGACGCCGACCGCCACCACGGCGATCTGGACGGCCGTGACCAGCAGCGTCGGGACGGCGGTGGCGGCGAGCACCTCGCCGTCGGTGAGCTCGCCGGTGCGCATCCGCTGCAGCACGAGGGCCTCGCGCCGGGCGACGTAGGTGACGACCAGGTTGTAGTAGGTGAGGAAGACCAGCGTGAACGCGGTCGCGGAGACCAGCAGGGTCTGCCCCAGCGGGGCGTCGCCGGACCCGAACAGCGGGACCAGCGCCACCAGCAGCAGCGGCGAGAGCACCGAGTTGACCACGGCGGTGCGGTTGCGCAGCAGCAGCCGGGTCTCGGCGCCGGCGAGGGCACCGATGCGGCGGAGGCGGGACGGGCCACCGGGGACGGCGGTGGCGGTGCGGACGGCGGTGGCGGTCATCGGGGGCTCCTGTCGGGAGGGGGGTCAGCCGAGGTCGGCGCCGTCGGCGACGGCGAGGAAGGCCTGCTCGAGCGAGGCGGCGCGGGCCTGCAGGCCGTGCAGCTGCACCCCGGTGCGGGCGGCCCAGGCGAGCAGCTCGGCGAGCACGGGCTGCAGGTCGCGGGTGTGCCACTCGACGCGGGGGCCGGGCGCGGCGACCTCGACGGTCGCGGGCACCGGCGGCTGCGGGGTGCCCGGGTCGAGGCGGAAGGAGATGGTGGCCGGCTGGGTCTCGGCGATCTCCTCGCGGGTGCCGGCGACCACCACCGTGCCGGCGCGCATGATCGCGATCCGGTCGGCCAGCTGCTCGGCCTCCTCGAGGTGGTGCGTGGTGAGCACGACCGCGGCACCGTCGTCCACCAGGCCGCGGACCAGCCGCCACACGGCGCGGCGGCTCTCCGGGTCCAGGCCGGTGGTGGGCTCGTCGAGGACCAGCACCCGCGGGCGGCCGAGCAGCGCCAGCGCGAGGTCGAGCCGGCGGCGCTCGCCGCCGGAGAGGCTGCGCACCCGGACGTCGGCGCGGCCGGTGAGGTCCACCTGCGCCAGCGCGTCGGCGACCGGGCGGGGCGCAGTGAGGGTGCCCGCCCAGGTGCGCACGGTCTCGGCGACGGTCAGGTCGCCGGGCAGGCCGCTGGCCTGCAGCAGCACGCCCAGGTGCGGGCGGACGGCGGCCCGCTCGCGGCGCGGGTCGGCGCCGAGGACGCGCACCGAGCCGCCGGAGGCCGGCGCCAGCCCCTCGAGCACCTCCAGGGCCGAGGTCTTGCCGGCCCCGTTGACGCCGAGCAGCGCGAGGACCTCGCCGGGGCGGACCTCGAAGGAGATGCCCCGCACGGCCTCGAACGAGCCGTACCGGCGGCGCAGGTCGGTGACCTCGACGACGGGCGCGGCGACGGGTGCCGGGACCGGCGCGAGGGTGGGTGTCGGGTGCACGGCGGGGCCTCCTCGGGGTGCCCGCCGGCCGGGGGTCGGCCGCTGTCGTCCGGGCACGTCCCCACGCTCCCGCCGCCCCCGGCCGGGCACAGGTGCCGTCCCTCACGACCTGGAGCCGCACGCACACGGGCCCCCCATGACGGGTGTCATGGGGGGCCCGTGCGGCGCCGCGGCTCAGACCCCGGCGGTCGTCCGCCGCCCGCGGCCTCGACGGCGTCGTCGGCGCCGAGGTCGCGAACGCGGGTCCCGCCGCAGGAGAGCGCCGCCACCAGCGTGACGACGGCGCACACCGCGACGTACACGGCCACCCGGCCCGGTGTCGGGTCGGGGTCCGACGCCAGGCCGGGCCGCGCACCGCCCCCATGTGTCCCGGGACAGTTCTGGCCGACGGACCATGTGTGCCCGGCCCATGTCCTGGGCCCGTCGCGGCGCGGGGGCCCGCCGTCCGGTCCATGTGCGGGAGCACCACCGTCCGGTGCACGGGTGTGTGGAGAGCACCCGTGGGAGTGACCGGCGCCACGGTCTACCGTGCCGCCATGGGCGCGGAGGACCTCGAGGGTCGGCGGGCGATGGTGACCGGTGGCGGCTCCGGCATCGGGCGGGCGGTGGCCGCGCGGCTGGCGGAGGCCGGCGCCGCGGTGGTCGTCGTCGACCGCGACGCCGCGGCCGCCGAGGAGGTGGCCGCCACGGTGGGGGGCACGGCCGTGACGGCGGACCTCTCCGACCTCGCCGCCGTCGACGCGCTCGACCTCGACGTCGACGTCCTGGTCAACAACGCCGGCTTCCAGCACGTCGCGCCGGTGCACGAGTTCCCGGTCGAGGTCTTCTCGACCATCCAGCGGCTCATGGTGGAGGCGCCGTTCCGGCTGGTCCGCGGGGCGCTGCCGCACATGTACCGGCGCGGCTGGGGGCGGGTCGTCAACCTCACCTCGGTGCACGGCCACCGCGCCTCGCCCTACAAGTCGGCGTACGTGACCGCCAAGCACGCGCTCGAGGGGCTGTCGAAGGTGGTCGCGCTCGAGGGGGCGCCCCACGGCGTCACCTCCAACTGCGTGGCGCCGGCCTACGTGCGCACGCCGCTGGTCGAGGGGCAGATCGCCGACCAGGCGCGCACGCACGGCATCTCCGAGGACGAGGTGGTCGAGCAGGTCATGCTCGCCCCCGCGGCGCTCAAGCGGCTCATCGAGCCGGCCGAGGTGGCCGAGGCCGTCGCCTGGCTGTGCTCGCCGGCCGCCACCTCGGTCACCGGCACCTCGCTGCGCATGGACGGTGGGTGGACCGCCCACTGATGACCGGGCCAGGCAGGGTGCCGGCCGTGGCCCGGATCGGGGCACCGACCGCCGACGGCGCCGGCCGGTCCCCCCGCGCCACCTCCGCGGCCGCGGAGTACCTGCGGCTGGTGCTCGACGACGCCGCGGCGATCGAGTTCGAGGGGCCGCTGGTGCGCGCCCGGGCTGCGGGCGCCGACGCCGGGACGCTCGCCGAGCTGGAGGGCGTGCGGCTGCTCGCGCTGCAGGTGCGCGCCGCGTTCGCCGCCCGCCGCCGCCGGGAGTCCGAGCTCTCGGCGCTGTTCGACACGGCCAGCGACCTGGCCACGCTGCGTGGCGTCGACTCGGTGCTCACCGCGATCGTCCGGCGCGCGCGGCAGCTGCTGGGCACCGACGTCTCCTACCTGACGCTCAACGACGACGCCCGCGGCAACACCTACATGCGGGTGACCGACGGCTCCGTCTCGGCGCGGTTCCAGGCGCTGCGGCTGCCGATGGGCGCGGGCCTCGGCGGGCTGGTGGCGCAGACGGCGGCGCCGTACGCGACGGCGAGCTACTTCACCGACCCGCGGTTCCACCACACCGACGAGATCGACGACGGCGTCCGCGAGGAGGGCCTGGTCGCCATCCTCGGCGTCCCGCTGATCCGCGGGTCGCAGGTCATCGGGGTGCTCTACGCCGCCGACCGCACCGAGCGGGCCTTCGACCGCTCCGAGGTGGCGCTGCTGGGCTCGCTGGCCGCGCACGCCGCGATCGCCATCGACAACGCCCGGCTGCTGGAGGAGACCCGCACCGCGCTCGAGGAGCTGTCCGCGGCCACCCGCGAGCTCCGCGCGCACACCGAGTCGGTGGAGCGGGCCGCGGGCGCGCACGACCGGTTCATCGGCGTCGTCCTGCGCGGCGGTGGGGTGGAGGGTGTCGCGGCCGCCGTGACCGAGGCCCTCGGCGGCCGGATCACGGTGCTCGACGAGGAGGGCCGCCCGACCGCCGGGGACGACGGGGCGGCCGCGCTGCCGCCCGACCCCGCCGGCGCGCTGGCGCTGGCCCGTTCGACCGGCCGCACGGTCCGCGACGGCGAGTGGTGGACCGCCGCGGTCACCGTGGGCAGCGACCTCCTCGGCGGGCTGGTGCTCCGGCAGGCCGCCGACCTCTCCGACGCCGACCAGCGGATCCTCGAGCGCGCCGCGCTCGTGACCGCGCTGCTGCTGCTCATCCGGCGCACCGCCAGCGAGGCGGAGGGCCGGGTGCGCGGCGAGCTCGTCGACGAGCTGCTGACCGTGCCGCTGCGGGACCCCGACGGGCTGCGCGAGCGCGCCCGCCGCCTGGGCGCCGACCTCGACCGGCCGCTGGCGGTGGTCGCCGTCCGGGTGGACGAGCGCTGCCGGGGGCGGGCGCTGGCCGCCGCGACCCACCTGGCCGCCACCCGCGGGGGTCTGGCCGGGACGCAGGACGGCCGCGTCGTGCTGTGCCTGCCCGACCTCGCCGCCGCGGACGCCGCCGCGCTGGTGCGCCGGGAGGTGGCCGCGGCGGTCGGCCGGCCGGTGACCGCGGGCGGCGCCGGGCCGGTGCACGGCCCCGCCGCGGTGGCCGGCGCCTGCGCAGAGGCGGGGCGCTGCGCGTCGACGCTGGAGGCGCTGGGGCGGGCCGGTGAGTCGGCCAGCGCCGACGAGCTCGGCTTCGTGGGGCTGCTCGTGGGCGAGGGCCGCGACGTGCCGGGTTTCGTCGCCGCGACCCTGGCGCCGGTGCTCGACTACGACGCGCGCCGCGGCACCGACCTGGTGGCCACGCTGCGCGCCTGGTTCGACACCGGCGGCTCCCCCGCGCGGGCCGCCGAGGTGCTCACCGTGCACGTCAACACCGTCACCCAGCGGCTGGACCGGGTGGGCCGGCTGCTCGGCCGCGACTGGTCGGCGCCCGACCGCGCGCTGGAGCTGCAGCTGGCGCTGCGGCTGCACCGGCTGACGACCGCCGGGGGCGGCTGACCGTCAGCCCAGGAACCCCGGCGGGACGGTCGAGTCCCAGGTCTGCCGGCGCCTCCCGCAGCGCCGGCAGACCTGGTGGTCGGGGCCGCGCAGCCGCTCGTCCTCGGGGTGGCGCTGCACCCAGGCGTGCGCTCCCAGGAGGCACAGCAGGGGCTTCGGGGTGGTCCGCGTCTCGCCGGCCATGGCGATCGCCTCCCTCGTCGGAGGCGACCAGGGTGGCACCGCGGCGTGTCCCGCGGGTGGGTCCGAGGTCCCTCCGGCCGCACCTACCCTGGTCCGGTGACCGCCGTCCTGCCCCGCCTGTCCGCGGCGGAGTGGACGGCGCGGGCCGCGGCGCACGACGCGCGGGTGCAGCGGTGGACCGCACCGCACCGGGAGCGCCGGCGCCGCGGCGAGAGCCACCCGGTGCTCGACTTCCTGTTCACCTACTACTCCGAGACGCCGGGCCGGCTGCGCCGCTGGCACCCGGGGCCCGGTGTCGCGCTGGCGCCGTCCGCCGACGGGCCGGCGCCGCACGCGGCCTGGCGGTGGTACGCGACCGGCGACGACGGGACGGTGCGCCTCGACGTCGCCGCCCTCCTGGCCGACCGCGGGCCGACCGTGCGCTTCGTGCGGGACCTGCTCGCCGCCACCGCGGCGCGGCCGGCGCACACCGGCTGCTTCGGGCTGCACGAGTGGGCGATGGTCTACCGCGCCGACGAGCGCCGGCACGCCGTCCCGCTGCGGCTGGGACGGGCGGGCACCGACGCCGTCGTGGAGTCCGCCACCGTCCGGTGCAGCCACCACGACGCGTTCCGCTTCTTCACCCCGGAGGCCGTCGGGCTCAACCGGCTGCGGCCCACGCGGGACACGCAGGTCGCGACGGAGCAGCCGGGGTGCCTGCACGCGACGATGGACCTCTACAAGTGGGCGTACAAGCTCTCCCCCGCCGTCCCCGGCGAGCTGGTGGCCGACTGCTTCGCGCTCGCCGTCGAGGTGCGCGAGCTCGACATGCGGGCCTCGCCCTACGACCTCGCCGACCGCGGCTACGCACCGGTGCGGATCGAGACGCCGGAGGGCCGCGCGGAGTACGCGGCCGCCCAGCGCGCGTTCGCCGGCCGCGCCGCCCCGCTGCGGCAGCGCCTGGTCGACGTCTGCGACGAGCTGCTCGGCTCCTGACCTCCCCGCGGTCGCCGGGGCCGGCCGCAGCGACGCCGTACGGTCGGGAGGTGACCTCCGCACGCTCCGACCGCTGGCTGCGGCTCGACGGCACCACGAACACCCGGGACCTCGGCGGCCTGCCCACCACCGACGGCGGGACGACGGCGTTCGGCCGGGTGCTGCGCAGCGACAACCTGCAGACGCTCAGCGACGACGACGTCCGCCGGCTGGTCGGCGAGCTGCGGCTGCGCGACGTGGTCGACCTGCGCACCACCGCCGAGGTGCTGCTCGAGGGCCGCGGCCCGCTGCGGTCGGTCGAGGAGGTCACCCACCGGCACTTCACGCTGCTGCCCGAGCGGGGCCACCACACCGACGTGTTCGCCGTCGAGGAGGACGAGCTGCCCGACCTGCCGGCCGACTGGGTGGAGACGGTGCTGCCGCGGCAGACCACCGAGGCCGACGAGGTCGAGCCGCCGGCGGTGCGCGCCTACCTCGGGTACCTGCACCACCGGCCGGAGAACGTGGTCGCGGCGCTGCGCGCGCTGGCCGACGGCGACGGGGACGGCGCCGCGGTCGTGCACTGCGCGGCGGGCAAGGACCGCACGGGGGTGGTCGTCATGTTCGCGCTCGCGGTCGCCGGCGTGCCGGACGAGGAGATCGTGGCCGACTACGCGATGACCGCCGAGGTCATCGACGACCTGGTGGCCAAGCTGCGCGAGTCGCCGACCTACGCCGAGGACATGTCCCGGCGCGACGTGGCCAGCCACACGCCGCGGGGGGAGACGATGCGGCGCGTGCTCGAGCTGCTGCGCGAGCGGCACGGCGGCCCGCTGGGCTGGCTGGACGCGCACGGCTTCGGCGCCCGCGAGCAGGCCGCGCTGCGCGCCCGGCTGCGCTGAGCGCCCGGATGCGGTGGACTCCGCGCCGGGTCAGCTCGCCGGGCGCGGGGAGGGCGTCGGCGGGCGGTCGCGGTGCTTGTGCCGGTACATCGCGGCGTCGGCGTCGCGCAGCAGCTGCTCGGCGACGGCCGCGACGTCGCTCACCCGGCCGCTGTGCACCGCCACACCGGTGCTGGTGCCGACGTCGACGGGGGTGCCGTCGAGCCGGAAGGGATCGCCGAAGGCCTCGGCCACCCGGGCGACCACGCTGCCGGCGTCGGCGGGGGTGCCCAGCCGCGGCAGGAGCACGGCGAACTCGTCGCCGCTGAGCCGGCCGACCGTGTCGCCGGGACGGACCGCGGCGCGCAGCCGGGCCGAGACCTGGCGCAGCAGCTCGTCACCGGCTGCGTGGCCGAGCGTGTCGTTGACCGCCTTGAAGCGGTCCAGGTCGCAGAACAGGACGCCGACGGCGCCGCCGTCCGGCACCGCGGCCAGGGCTGCGGCCAGGCGCTCGCGGAACAGCACCCGGTTGGGCAGCCCGGTCAGCGCGTCGTGGGTCGCCTGGTGGCGGACGGTCTCGAGCAGCCGGGCCTTCTGCAGGGCGGTCGAGGCCTGGTCGCCGACACCGCGCAGCCGCGCCAACACGTCGCGGTCGGGGCCGTCCCCGAGCTCACCCGCCGTCCAGCTGGCGGTGACGACGCCGAGGAAGGTGGTACCGGCCAGCAGCGGCACGGCGACGGCGCTGTGCAGGTCGAGGGAGCCCAGCAGCGTCCGGAGCGGGCCGCTGCTCCGGTCGGTGTCGAGGACCCGCGGCTCGCGGTCCGACAGCATCCCGAACAGCTCGGGCACGTCCTCGGCGCGCAGCGTGGTGGTGCGCAGGACGATCTCGGCCTCGGGGCGCAGCCCCACGCAGGCGGTGGTCCGCAGGGCCGCGCTCGCCGGCTCCCAGAGCATGACGCCGGAGCTGCCGCAGCCGACGATCCGGGGCAGCGCGTCGGCGACCACGGCGCAGACCTCGTCGGCGTCGGCGGCCAGGGCCAGCCGGTGCGCCAGGTCGAGCAGCGCGCCGGCCCGCCGGGCCTCCGAGCGGCTGTCCTCGAGCGCCAGGACCAGGTCCAGGGCCGCGGCGGCGTGGCCGGCGTAGGCGGCGAGCATGGCCCGTTCGTCGCCGAGGCCGCCGTCGCCGGGGCGGTGCAGTGCGGCCAGCCGGCCGTGGGTGCGCCGGGCGGAGGCGACGTCCACGGTCACCGCGCCCGGGCCGAGGTCCTCACCGGCGAGCAGCCGCGCGGTGAGGCCGGGGACCTCCGCGGCGGGCAGGCCGGCGCTGTGCACCAGCGGGGCGCCCCCGCCGGGTGCGGAGACGGCCAGCAGGTAGGCGGGCGCGAGGACGGCGGCCGCGGCGCGCTCCACGATGCGGGCGAGGACCGTCTCGAGGTCACCGCCGTCGACCAGGTCGGTGGCCGCCGACTGCAGGCTGCGGACCTGCTCGCGCAGCGCCGTCAGCTCGGGGTCGGCCGACACCGAGCGCCGCCGGCCCCACGGCCGGCGGGACCGCCGGTCCCAGGAGAGGTGGTAGACGCACGCCTCGTACCCGGAGGACTCGCACTCCTCGTGCACGACGCGCGCCGGGGCCAGGCCGAAGATCGTGGGGATCATCGTGATCAGGCCGCGGGCGTAGTCGCAGTCGAGGCGCGAGTGCGCGTAGCCGTCGTGCAGCTCGTAGCGCAGCGTCGCCGAGGTGGGCCCGACCTCCTGGACGGTCATCGTCGAGGTGGTGCTGAAGTTGGCGACCGCCTTGGGCAGCCGCTGGAAGACCTGGCGCGGGGAACCCATCGCGCGCACGAGCACCACCAGGGCCGGCGCCATCCCGGTGCGGAGCGACTCCGCGCCCATGCGGAACATGACGTTCGGGTCGCCGAGCAGCTCGGTGGCGGCGGTGAACAGCCGGATCCGGGTCTCGTAGCTGGTCCAGGTCGAGGGCTGGGTGAGCTCCTCGGCGGTGTGGGGGACCTGCGCCCGGCGCAGCACCTCCTGCACCGCGTCCTCGCCGAGCTCCTGGCGGACGAAGGCGAGGACCAGCCCCGTGGTCGCGCCGGACGTCTCCCGTGCCTCGGCGGGGGCTCCCGCGGGCTCGGGTCTGCCGGGTCCGGGTCGTGCCCCCGGACGTCCTCCACTCATGCCCGCTCCATCGGCACCGCCCGGTCTCGGGTTGAGCCACCCGACCCCAAGGGGGGCACCCGGTGCGACGATCAGGTGACCTGGTCGTCGCGCGTCCTCCCCGACGGTGGGCGGTGAGGGAGGACGGGCTGCGGTGCGCGAGGACGCCGGCGGCACCGGCCCCGGACAGGGCTCGGCCCCGGACCGCGAGCGCGGGCCGGGGCCGTGAGACGGGCCGTGAGGCCGGCCTCCCCGTACGTCGGGGAGCGGCCCCGCTGCAGGGTCCCGCACCGGGCGCCGGCGAGGTGCGGGGGCAGCGAGGTCCTTCGTCAGACGCGCGGCGTCCAGGCGCTGTTGGCCATGGTGAGCAGCTCGTCGCGCATCGCCGGGCTGCTGCTGCGGGCGAGGGCCCGGTCGAGGGCGCGCCGCGTCCGAGCCGCCTGCCGCCGCTGCCGCCAGGTGGTCCCGCTGTTCATGTCCGTCGTCTCCTCTGCGGTACTTCCGGTGGGTGCACCAGTAGTAAAGCAGGCAGATCCGCGGATATTCCGACGATGCTGAGGTCGTGTAGGTCACTTCCCGACGATCGTTCACCCTGAGGGGTGAGACCGGCCCCGCGGCCGGCCCCCATCTCAGCCCCGGACGAGGACGGCGCGCGCGGCGGCCCGGCCGGCGCGCGGGTCGTCGGCGGCGAGCGCGGCCGCCGCGGCCTCCTGGCAGGCGGGCAGGTCCACCGTGGCCAGCCGGGCGCCGACGCCGGCGACGGCCGGGGCGGCGCAGGACAGCGAGGTGACCCCGAGGCCGACGAGGACGCAGGCCAGCAGCGGGTCGGCAGCCGCCTCGCCGCAGACCCCCACCGGCTTGCCCACCCGGCGCCCGGCGGCCGCGGCGGTCTCGACCAGCGCCAGCAGCGCCGGCTGCCACGGGTCGGTGAGGTCGGCGAGGTCGGCCGAGAGCCGGTCGGCGGCCAGCGCGTACTGCGAGAGGTCGTTGGTGCCGATCGACAGGAAGTCGACGTGCTGCAGGACGCGGTCGGCGAGCAGCGCCACCGAGGGCACCTCGACCATGACGCCGGGCACCAGGCCCCGGGCGCGCACCCGGGCGGCGAAGTCGGCGGCCTCCCCCACCGTGGCGACCATCGGTGCCATCACCCACGGCGAGGCGCCGGTGCGCCGCGCGGCCTCGGCCACCGCGTCGAGCTGGCGGTCGAGCAGACCCGGGTCGCGCCGGGCCACCCGCAGGCCGCGGACGCCCAGGGCGGGGTTGGCCTCCTCGGGCGGCGTGGCGAACTCCAGCGGCTTGTCCGAGCCGGCGTCGAGGGTCCGCAGGACGACGCGGCGGCCGGCCGCGGCCTCGAACACGGCCGCGTAGCCGCGGGCCTGCTCCTCCACCGTCGGCTCGGCGGCGCGGCCGAGGAAGGCGAGCTCGGTGCGGAAGAGCCCGACGCCCTCGGCGTGCGCGGCGACGGCCAGGCGGGTGCCCTCGCCGTCCTGGACGTTGGCGAGCACCGGCACCGGCACGCCGTCGCGCGTGGTGGCCGGACCGGTGTAGCCGGCCAGCGCCGCGGCGGCCCGGCGCGCGGCCTCCAGCTGTCCGGCGGCCGCCTCCGGGTCCGGGTCGACCGTGACGGTGCCCTCGTCGGCGTCGAGCAGCACGGTGGCGCCGGCGGGCACCGCGTCGAGGCCCTCGACCGCGACGACGAGGGGCAGGTTCAGCTGGCGGGCGATGATCGCGGTGTGGCTGGTCGTGCCACCCAGCCGGGTGGCCAGGCCGACGATCCGCGCCGGGTCGAGGCCGGCGGTGTCGGCGGGGGCCAGGTCGTCGGCCAGCAGCACCGAGGGCTCCTCGGGCGCGGGCACCCCCGGCTCGCCCTGGCCGGTCAGCTCGGCGACGACCCGGTCCCGGACGTCCCGGACGTCGGTGACCCGCTCGGCCATGACCCCGCCCAGGGAGGTGAAGACGTCGACGAACTGCTGCGCGGCCTGGACGGTGGCCACCGTGGCGGGCAGGCCGGCGGCGATCCGCTGCTCGACCGCGCCGAGCAGGCCGCGGTCGCGCGCCAGCCCCGCGGTGGCGGAGAGCACCTCGGCGGTCATCCCGGTCGCGGCCGCGGCGCGCTCGGCGAGCCGGCCGGCCACGGTCTCGGCGGCGGCGACGAAGCGCGCCTCCTCCTCGGCGCGCGCGGATTCCGGCAGCTCCTCGTACGTCTCGGCGGGCAGCTGGACCGCGCCCGCGGGACGCACCACCGGGCCGAGGACGACACCGGGGACGACGGGGGTCCCGGTGAGGACGCCGGACGCGGGGCGGTCCGTGCTCGGAGCGCTCTGGGTGGTGGAGGACATGCGCACCTTCTCGGGGTCGGAGGAGCCGTGCAGGGCGGGGACGCCGTCGTCCGTCGGTGACCAGACTCACCAATCGGTGTTGACTTGTCAACGGAAGCAACGTAGAACAACACCAAGACAGACCCGAACCCACACGTTCGGACACCGTTCCGGAACGTCCGCGACTCCTCGCGGCGGCCGGACGACGAGGTGAGGAGGTGGGCCGGTGTACGCGGAGGAGCGCCAACAGGCGATCGCCACGCTGGTCACCGAGCAGGGCCGGATCGCGGTGACCGCCGTGGCCGAGCAGTTCGGGGTGACCACCGAGACGGTGCGCCGCGACCTCGCCGTCCTCGAGCGGACCGGGGTGCTGCGCCGGGTGCACGGCGGCGCGGTCCCGGCCGGGGCGCTCACCCTGGTCGAGACGGCGCTGGCCGAGCGCAACGCCACCCGCGCGGAGGCCAAGCGCAAGATCGCCGCCGCGGCGGCCGACCTGCTGCCCGCGCCCGGCGGCAGCCTGCTGCTCGACGGCGGCAGCACCACCGCGGCGCTGGCCGAGGTGCTCCCCGCCGACCGGAACCTCTTCGTCGCCACCAACTCGGTGCCGATCTCCGCGCGGCTGGCCACCTCCCCGGGCCTGACGCTGCACGTGCTCGGCGGCCGGGTCCGCGGGCTGACCCAGTGCGCCGTCGGCGAGACGCCGGTGCGGGCGCTGGCCGAGCTGCGCGTCGACGTCGCCTTCCTCGGCGCCAACGGCATCACCCCCGGGCACGGGCTGACCACCCCCGACGAGGCCGAGGCCTCGGTCAAGCGGGCGATGGTGCGCGCCGGGCAGCGGGTGGTGGTCCTCGCCGACGGCAGCAAGCTCGGCCGCGAGCACCTCGTCCGCTTCGCCGCTCTCGACGACGTCGACGTCGTGGTGACCGACAGCGGCGCGGACCCGGCGGTCGTCGCCCGGCTCGAGGACGCCGGCGTCGAGGTCGTGGTCGCGTGAGCGGCGGCCGCGTCGTCACGCTGACGGCCAACCCCAGCCTCGACCGCACCCTGGTCCTCCCCGGCCCGCTGGCCCGGGGCGGGGTCGTGCGGCTGGGCACCAGCTCCACCGAGCCCGGCGGCAAGGGCGTCAACGTCGCCCGCGTGCTGGCCGCGGCCGGCGCCGACGTCACCGCCGTCGTCCCCGCCGAGGACGCCGACCCGCTGGTCACCGCGCTGCGGGTCCTCCGCCTGCCGCTGGTCACCGTGGGCACCGGCGCCCCGGTGCGCACCAACTACACGCTCACCGAGCCCGACGGCACCACCACCAAGCTCAACGAGCCCGGCACCGCCCTCGACGCGGGCACCCGGGCCGCGCTCACCACGGCGCTGGCCGCGGCCGCCGAGGGCGCGGCGTGGGTGGTCCTGTCCGGCTCGCTGCCTCCGGGCACCCCGACCGACTGGTACGCCGACCTGGTCCGGGCCGTGCGCGGCACCGGCGCGCGGGTCGCCGTCGACACCTCCGAGGCGCCGCTGCTGGCCCTGCTCGCGGCCGGCGCCGATGCCGCCCCCGACCTGGTCAAGCCCAACGCCGAGGAGCTGGCGCAGGTGGCCGGCACCACCGAGGCCGCGCTGCTCGCCGACCCCGCCGCCCTGTCGGCCGCGGTGCGGGCCCTGCACGACGGCGGCATCGCCGAGGTGCTGCTGACCCTCGGCGCCGACGGCGCCACGCTGTCGACCGCCGGCGGCGAGGTCTGGTCGGCCCGGCCGCCGCGGATCACCGTCCGCAGCACGGTCGGTGCCGGCGACTCCAGCCTGGCCGGCCACGTGCTCGCCGACCTCGCCGGGGCCCCCGCCGCCGAGCGCCTCCGCCGCGCGGTCGCCACCGGAGCGGCGGCCGCCGCGCTGCCCGGCTCCGCGCTCCCCACGCCCGACCAGGTCGACCTGGCCGGCGTCTCCGTACAGCCCGGCCTGCCCGGGTCCGTCCCACCCGCAGCACCCGCAGCACCGCCCGCACAGCAGCCCGTCCCGGCCGCCGGCCGGGACGTCCCCTGACGCCCCGGAAGGTCCGTCATGTCCGCACTCATCACCCCCGAGCTGGTCGTCCTCGACACCGACCTCGGCTCCGACAAGGCCACGGTGGTCCGCCGGCTGGCCGGCCTGGTGGCCGACGCCGGCCGGGCGACGGGCGCCGAGGCGCTCGCCGGGGACGCGCTGGCCCGCGAGGCCCAGGCGGCCACCGGTCTGCCCGGCGGGATCGCCATCCCGCACTGCCGCTCGGCGGCCGTGACGCAGGCGTCCCTGGCCTTCACCCGGCTCAGCCCGGGCGTCGACTTCGGTGCCGCCGACGGCCCGGCCGACCTGGTCTTCCTCATCGCCGCCCCCGCGGCCGGCGACGCCGACCACCTCACGCTGCTGTCCGCGCTGGCCCGCGCCCTGGTGCGGCCGGACTTCGTCGCCGCGCTGCGGGCCGCCGCCACGCCGGCCGACGTCGTGGCCCTCGTCGAGGAGGTCGTCTCCCCGCAGCCGGCGACCGGCGCCAGCGCGGCCACCTCGGTCCCGGCACCGGCCACCTCGCCGGCCGCCGCGGCCCCGGCGTCCACCGGGCAGACCGCCGCCCGCCGCCGGCTGGTCGCCGTCAGCGCCTGCCCGACCGGCATCGCGCACACCTACATGGCCGCCGACAAGCTCACCGCGGCCGCCCAGGACGCCGGCGTCGACCTCGTCGTCGAGACGCAGGGCTCGTCGGGCGCCACGCCGCTGGACCCGGCGGTCATCCGCGACGCCGACGCGGTGATCTTCGCCGTCGACGTGGGCGTCCGGGACCGGGACCGGTTCGCCGGGAAGCCGGTGATCCAGTCGGGAACCAAGCGGGCCATCAACGAGCCCGACGTCATGATCCGCGAGGCGCTGGCCGCCGCCGACGACCCGAACGCCCGCCGCGTGCCGGGCTCCGGCACGGCCGGCGAGCCCGCCGCCGCCTCCTCCGCGGGCCGCCCGGGCACCGCCACGGAGATCCGCCGCTGGCTGCTCACCGGCGTCAGCTACATGATCCCGTTCGTCGCGGCCGGCGGTCTGCTCATCGCGCTGGGCTTCCTCTTCGGCGGGTACCAGATCGTCAACCCCAACCCCGACGTCGAGGGCCAGAGCTACGCGCTGAGCTGGGTGCTCAGCAACTCGTTCTTCGACCTGCCCACCGCCGCGCCCACCGAGGGGCTCAACGACGGCTTCCTCGGCTACCTCGGCGCGGTCTGCACCGTGCTGGGCCAGGCCGCGTTCGGGTTCCTCGTGCCGGCCCTGGCCGGGTACATCGCCTACGCGATCGCCGACCGCCCGGGCATCGTCCCCGGCTTCGTCGTCGGCGCCGTCTCGGTGAGCGTGGGCGCCGGCTTCATCGGCGGCCTGGTCGGCGGCATCATCGCCGGCTTCGCGGCCCGGTGGATCGCCTCCTGGAAGCTGCCCACCGGCGTCCGCGGGCTGCAGCCGGTCGTGATCATCCCGCTGCTGGCCACGCTCATCTCCAGCGGCATCATGGCCGTCCTGCTCGGCCGCCCGCTGGCCGCCGCGCTCACCGGCCTGGGCAACTGGCTCAACGGCCTGACCGGCACCTCCGCGGTGCTGCTCGGCATCATCCTCGGCCTGATGATGTGCTTCGACCTCGGCGGCCCGGTGAACAAGGCGGCCTACGTCTTCGCCACCACCGGCCTGGCCGCCGGCAGCGGCGCCCCGCTGGTCATCATGGCGACCGTCATGGCCGCAGGCATGGTGCCGCCGCTGGCGATGGCGCTGAGCACGCTGGTCCGCCCGAAGCTCTACACCCCGGCCGAGCGCGACAACGGCAAGGCGGCCTGGCTGCTGGGCCTGTCGTTCATCTCCGAGGGCGCCATCCCGTTCGCCGCGGCCGACCCGCTGCGGGTCATCCCCTCGATGATGCTCGGCGGTGCCACCACCGGCGCGATCGTGGCGGCCAGCGGCGTCGAGCTGCGGGCCCCGCACGGCGGCATCTTCGTGTTCTTCGCGATGAGCGGCGTGCTGATGTTCCTGGTCGCCCTCGTGGTCGGCACCGTGGTCGGCGCCCTGGCGGTCACCATCGCCAAGAGCATCGGCCGCACCAAGGCAGACGCCGTCCCGGAGGACGCCGTCGACCTGGCCCACGCCCACGCCGCCGCCCCGGCCTCCACGGTCAGCGCGCCCGCGCGGGCCTGACCGGGCAGGCTGGACCCAGCACCCCTGACCCCACCCCAGAAGCGAGGACGAGGAATGCCCAGCCAGACCGTCACCGTCGGCTCCCGGGTCGGCCTGCACGCCCGCCCGGCCGCGCTCATCGCCGAGGCGGTGGGCAAGGCCGGTGTCCCGGTCACCCTGGCCACTCCCGGCGGTGCGCCGGTCGACGCCGGGTCGCCGCTGATGATCATGACCCTCGGCGCCCAGAAGGGCACCGAGGTGACCGTCACCAGCGACGACCAGTCCGTCGTCGACCAGATCGCCGGCCTGGTCGCGCAGGACCTGGACGCCGAGTAGCACCCGCACCGCACGACGACGGCGCCCGTCCCCTCGGCCGAGGGGGCGGGCGCCGTCGTCGTGTGCGGAGCTCAGCTCAGGGCTGGTCGGGGCGGGAGACGTCGCCGCGCCAGGCGCCGGTCTCGGTGCCGCGGCTCTCGATGAACTCCTTGAACCGCTTGGCGTCGGCCTTGACCTGCCGGTCGTCGAAGCCGAGCGCGGCGCCGGCCTTCTCCACGATGCCGGTGGGCTCCCAGTCGATCTGGATCATCACGCGGGTCCTGGCGTCGTCGAGGCGGTGGAAGGTGACCACACCGGCGTGCTTGGCATCGCCGCTGGTGCTGGTCCAGGCCACCCGCTCCTCGGGGTGCTGCTCGGTGATCTCGGCGTCGAACTCACGCTTGACGCCGTCGATGTTGGTGATCCAGTGGGTGCGCGTGTCGTCGAGCTGGGTGATCCGCTCGACACCGCCCATGAACTGGGGGAAGGACTCGAACTGCGTCCACTGGTCGTAGGCGACCCGGATGGGGACGTCGACGTCGACGGACTCCTGCACGCTGGCCACGGTGCACGCTCCTCTGGCTCGGGATGTCGTTGCGGTCCCGTTCGCCCTACCCCTGCCGTCGCGCGAGGACACGTGGGATCCGCGCAGGCCGGCGCACCGTCCGCACCGCCACGGACGGCCCCGCCCCGGCACACTCCCGGCTGTCGGAGGACCTCGCGGCCGCACGGCGGGAGCGGAGGACGGATGGCCGGGGAGCGCACGGCGACGGTGGTCGGCGGGGGGATCGCCGGCCTGGCGGCCGCGGCCGCGCTCGTCCGGGCCGGCTGGCAGGTGACCGTGCTGGAGCGGGCCCCGGAGTCCGGCGAGGTCGGCGCGGGTCTCGCGGTCACCCGCAACGGCATGGCCGCGCTGGACGCCCTGGGCGTCGGCGACCGGGTCCGCGGCCTCGGACACGAGACGTTCGGTGCGGGCACCCAGGACCGGAACGGCCGCTGGCTGCTCCGGCTGCCCGACCCGCGGGGCGACCCGGGGTCGGCGAACCGCGCCTGGGGGGGTGCACCGGCTGCACCGGGCGCAGCTGTTCCCGGGCGCGCGGCTGCGGTACGGCGGGGGGACCAGCTGGCGCGCGGTGGTCGAGCTGCCCGGGAGGACGGACGACGGGTTCGTGGCGCTCTGGGGTCCGCGCGCCGAGTTCGGCACGGTGCCGATCAGCGACACGGAGCTCCACTGGTACGGCTACGTCCCCTCCCCCGCCGGGGTGCGCTCCGACGACGAGCTGGCCGCGACCGTCGCGCACTTCTCCGGCTGGTCCCCGCACGTGCGCGCCGTGCTGGCGGCCACGGGACCGGACCGGCTCCTGCGGCACGACGTCCACCACCTGCCCGGGGGGCTGCCCAGGTACGTCCACGGGCGGACGGCGCTGATCGGGGACGCCGCCCACGCCGTGCTGCCGACGATGGGCCAGGGCGCCGACACCTCGCTGGAGGACGGTGTCTGCGTGGGTCGCCTGGTCGCCGCGCCGGTCTCCGCCGGCGCCCCGCTCGCCGGCGCACTGGCCGCCTTCGACCGGGCCCGCCGGCCGCGGTGCCGGCGCATCGCCCGCCGGTCGCTGCAGACGGCGCGTCTCGGCGCCCACCTGGGCGGCGGGTGGCCGCAGACGGCGCGCAACGCCGTCCTGCGCCACGTGCCGGCCGGGCCCCTGGCCGAGGCCGGCACCGGGGTGCTGCGCTGGACCCCGCCGGCGACCACGGCGCCCTGACCACGTCCTGGCACGGACCGGTCGTTCCGACGCCGTGATCGCCGGGGGACTCAGAAGGCCAGCGCCGTCCCGGGGTCGGACAGCAGCGCGCCCACGTCGGCGAGGAACCGGGAGCCCAGCTCGCCGTCGACGATGCGGTGGTCGAAGGACAGGGCCAACTGGGTGACCTGCCGCGGCCGGACCCTGCCCTTGTGCACCCACGGCATCTCGCGCACCGCGCCGAAGGCCAGGATCGCCGACTCGCCGGGGTTGAGGATCGGCGTCCCGGTGTCGACGCCGAAGACCCCGACGTTGGTGATGGTGATCGTGCCGCCGCTCATGTCGCCCGGCGCCGTCCGCCCGGCCCGGGCCGTCTCGGTCAGCTCGGTCAGCGCGGTCGCGAGCTCGGGCAGCGAGAGCCGGCCCGCGTCCTTGACGTTCGGGACGACCAGCCCGCGCGGGGTGGCGGCGGCGATGCCCAGGTTGACCTGCCCGTGGACGACGATCTCCTGCGCCGCCTCGTCCCACGAGCTGTTGACCATCGGGTGCCGGCGCGCGGCCAGCAGCAGCGCCTTGGCCACGAACAGCAGCGGGCTGACCTTGACCCCGGCGAACTCCGGGCGGGCGGCGATCCGCTGCCGGAGCTTCATCATCCGGGTGACGTCGACGGTCAGGAACTCCGTGACGTGCGGCGCGGTGAAGGCGCTGGCGACCATGGCCGCCGCCGTCGCCCTGCGGACGCCCTTGATGGGGATCCGCTGCCCGCCGGGGGCAGCGGCGGGCGCCACGGCGGGTGCCCGGGCGGGGACGGGCTCGGGTGCGGGCCCGGCCGCGGCGGCGGTGACGTCCTCGCGGGTGATGACGCCGCCGGCGCCGCTGCCGGACAGCGCGGCGAGATCGACGCCGAGGTCCTTGGCCAGCTTGCGGACCGGCGGCTTGGCCAGCGGGCGCAGCCGGCCCCGGCCCGGGGCGGCCCCGAGCGCGGTGGCGGCCTCCTCGGCCGCCGCGTGCGCCTCGGCCTGGCGCCCCACCTCCAGACCGCCGTGGCGCACCGGCTTGACGGTCATGTCCGGGGCGGTGGCCAGCAGCGGCGGCCGGTCGTGGCCACCGGAGCCGTAGTCGGCGCCGGGCGTCGCCGCCGGACGCGCGGGCGGCGGGCCCCCGCGGCGGGGACGGCGGCGGGCCTCGGTGGTGCGCGGCCCGTAGCCGACGAGCACCGCCGTCCGGCCACCGGGCGCCGCGCCGCCGATCAGCCCGGCGGCGGGCTCCTCGGACCCGGCGCCGTTCCCCGCGGGCGCCGGGGCGGCCGGGGCGGCCGGCGCGTCGGCGCCGTCGTCGATGGTGATGATCGGCGTGCCGACGTCGACGGTCGTGCCCGCCTCGAACAGCAGCTCGGTCACCGTGCCGGCGTAGGGCGAGGGCAGCTCGACGGCGGCCTTGGCGGTCTCCACCTCGCACAGCGGCTGGTTGACCGTGACCGTGTCCCCGACGGCCACGAGCCACTGCAGGATCTCGCCGTCGGTGAGGCCCTCACCGACGTCGGGCAGCTTGAACTGGCGCAGCGCCATCTCAGAACTCCATCGCACGGTCGACGGCGTCGAGCACCCGGTCGAGGTCGGGGAGGTACTCCTCCTCGAGCTTCGACGGCGGGTAGGGCGTGTCGTAACCGCCCACCCGCAGCACCGGGGCCTCCAGGGAGTGGAAGCACGTCTCGGTCACCCGGGCGGCGATCTCCGCGCCCAGGCCCAGGGTCACCGGCGCCTCGTGGACGACGACGCAGCGCCCGGTGCGCCGCACCGAGTCGAACACCGGGTCGAGGTCGAGCGGGCTGATCGTGCGCAGGTCGACCACCTCCACCGAGCGGCCCTCCTCCGCGGCGGCCTCGGCGGCCTGCAGCGCCGTCTTCACCATCGGGCCGTAGGCGAGCACCGTGACGTCGTCGCCGCCGCGGACCACCCGCGAGGCGAACAGCGGGCCGGGGGTGGCGCCGGTGTCGACCTCGGCCTTCTCCCAGTACCGCCGCTTGGGCTCGAGGAAGACGATCGGGTCGGGGTGGGCGACGGCCTGCTGGATGCCCCAGTAGGCGTCCACCGGGTTGCTGACCGCGACCACCTTCAGGCCCGGCGTGTGCGCGAAGTAGGCCTCGGGGCTCTCGCTGTGGTGCTCGACCGCGCCGATGCCGCCCCCGAAGGGGATGCGGATGACGATCGGCATCGGCAGCTTGCCCCGCGAGCGGGCGTGGATCTTGGCCACCTGGGTGACGATCTGGTTGTAGGCGGGGAAGACGAACCCGTCGAACTGGATCTCGCACACCGGCCGGTAGCCGCGCATGGCCAGGCCGACGGCGGTGCCGAGGATGCCGGCCTCGGCCAGCGGGGTGTCGACGACGCGGTCCTCCCCGAAGTCCTTCTGCAGGCCGTCGGTGATCCGGAAGACCCCGCCGAGCCGGCCGATGTCCTCGCCCATGAGCACGACCTTCGCGTCGTCCTCCATGGCGCGGCGCAGGCCCAGGTTGAGGGCCTTGCCGATGGTCAGCGTCTCGGTCACCGGTGCTCGCTCCCCTCGAAGGAGGCCTGGTAGGCCTCGAACTCCGCCTGCTGCGCGGCCAGGGTCGGCGTCTGCTCGGCGTAGACCTGGTCGAACATCGCCGTGCCCGGCGGGTCGGGCATCTCCACGGTGCCCGTGCGGATCCGCTTCGCCAGCTCGTCGGCCTCGGCCTCGACCGAGTCGAAGAAGGCGGCGTCGGCGACGCCGCTGCGCGACAGGTAGGCCTTGACCCGGGCGATCGGGTCCCGCAGCTTCCACTCCTCCAGCTCGCTGGCCAGCCGGTAGCGGGTGGGGTCGTCGGAGGTCGTGTGGGCGCCCATCCGGTAGGTGAAGGCCTCGACGAAGGTCGGCCCCTGGCCCTCCCGGGCGGCGGCGAGCGCCGCGCGGGTGACGGCCAGGACGGCGAGCACGTCGTTGCCGTCGACGCGGACGCCGGGGAAGCCGAAGCCGGCCGCCCGCTGGTAGAGCGGCACCCGGGTCTGGCGCTCGAGCGGCACGCTGATCGCGTACTGGTTGTTCTGGCAGAAGAAGACGACCGGGGCGGAGAAGCTGGCCGCCCAGATCATCGCCTCGTTGACCTCGCCCTGGCTGGTGGCGCCGTCACCGAGGAAGGCCAGCGTGGCGCTCTCGGCGCCGTCGCGCTGCAGGCCCATGGCGTAGCCGGTGGCGTGCAGGCACTGGGCGCCGATGACGACGGTGTAGAGGTTGAAGGCCGTCGCGACCGGGTCCCAGCCGCCGTTGTCGACGCCGCGGAACAGGCTGATGACGTGCAGCGGGTCGACGCCGCGGGTCCAGGCCACGCCGTGCTCGCGGTACGTGGGGAAGGCGACGTCGCCGTCCTGCAGCGCGCGGCCGGCGCCGATCTGGGCGGCCTCTTGGCCCAGCAGCGAGGCCCAGATGCCCAGCTCGCCCTGGCGCTGCAGCGCGGTCGCCTCGACGTCCCACCGGCGCACGAGCACCAGGTCCCGGTAGAGGTCGCGCAGCTCCTCGGCCGAGACGTCGATCGCGTAGTCGGGGTGCTCGACCCGCTCGCCCTCCGGCGTCAGCAGCTGCACGAGGTCGGGCTGCTCGGGGAGGTGGGGCGCTGCCGCCCCCGGTACGGGGTCGACCACCTCGGTGGTCGCGCTGGACACGCTCACGTGCTCCTCCTCGCCGTCGTCCGCGGGCCGCCGGGGTCACCGGTCGGGCTCGCGGGGTGGGACGTCCTGCGGTGCCGGGGTGTGGCACCACTCACACATCGTGGCACGGCCCGCGTGTGAGCGAGCACACCACCACCCGGTCGAGGTGCGCAAGCCCCCGCGCACG
Source organism: Geodermatophilus dictyosporus (assembly GCF_900115505.1). Taxonomy (GTDB): domain Bacteria; phylum Actinomycetota; class Actinomycetes; order Mycobacteriales; family Geodermatophilaceae; genus Geodermatophilus; species Geodermatophilus dictyosporus. The sequence goes on from NZ_FOWQ01000012.1 coordinate 131,694, forward strand.
AGTTGAGCAGGATGGGGTCGAGGGGTTGCGCCGGGGTGTCAGACTGACGCCGTGCCCGCGCCTCCGGACCGCCTGGACGCCACCGACGCGCGCCTGCTGCAGGCCCTCGGCGCCGACCCCCGCGCCACCGTGATGGCGCTGTCGCAGCAGCTGGGACTGGCCCGCAACACCGTGCAGGCCCGGCTGGCGCGGCTGGAGGCCGGCGGCGTGCTGGCGCCGTTCGAGTCGCGGGTGCGCCCCGAGGCGCTGGGCTACCGGCTCTCGGCGTACGTGACCGTGCAGGTGGTGCAGCGCGGCCTGGAGGAGGTCGCCGCCGCGCTCGCCGCGCTCCCCGAGGTGCTCGAGGTGACCGCGCTGTCGGGGGCGGCCGACCTGCTGGTGCGGGTCGTCGCCGTCGACGCCGACGACCTGTGGCGGCTGACCGAGCAGGTGCTCGCGCTGCCCGGCGTCCAGCGGACCGACACCGCGCTGGCGCTGCGCCGCTACGTCGACCACCGCATGGGCCCGCTGCTCGAGCGCGCGGCCGGCGGGGACCGGGCCGCCGAGTAGCGCGACCTCCCGGTCAGGACCCGGCCCGGCGCACCCGGACCGGGCCGCGCGCGGTGGCCACGTCGACGACCGCGCCGCGCTGGGTGACCTCGACCGCGCCGGCCGCGGCCAGCCGGCCGGCCGCGGCGCGGGCCTCCGGCATGAGCGCGCGCCAGCCCTCCGGGTCGACCGCGCGGGCCGCCTCCGACGGGCAGATCGTCGCGCCCGGTGCCCGGACGTCGAGCAGCGCGGCGATCGCGCGCTCCAGGGCGGGGCCGGCGTCCTCCACTCCCCCAGAGTGCGCCGTTTCCACTGGTCGCGCGCCCGGGTAGACCGCCGACATGGCGAAGCGCACCGCGGTGGGGACGTTCGGCAAGGGGCGGCGAGGCATCAGCAGGACCGGCTGGGCACTGCGCGGAGCCGCGGCCGGGGCGGCCGGGACCACGGCGCTCAACGCCGTCACCTACCTCGACATGGTCGTGCGCGGCCGCGGCACCAGCTCGACGCCGGAGCAGACGGTGGCGGCGCTGGCGCAGAAGGCCCACGTCCCCATCCCCGGCGACGAGGAGCACCGGCAGAACCGGGTGCAGGGCCTCGGGCCGATCACCGGCCTGGTCGCCGGCATCGGGGTCGGGGTGCTGATCGGGCTGGCCCGCGCCTCCGGCTTCCGGTCGCAGCCGCTGGTGGGCACGCTGCTCACCACGCTCGGGGTGCTGGTGGCCTCCAACGGCCCGATGACCGCGCTCGGGATCACCGACCCGCGCACCTGGTCGGCCACCGACTGGGCCAGCGACGTCGTGCCGCACCTGGCCTACGGCGCCGTCGTCAAGACCACGATGGACGCCTTCGACCGCCTCTGACCCCGGGCACCTCCGCGGCGGCGCCCGCTCAGGCGGCGGTGAGCCGCCCCGCCAGGCGGTCGACGCCCGGTCCCGTCAGGTGCTCCAGTCCCGCGGGCCGGCCGGACACGGCCAGGAGCAGGTCCGACAGCGGGCCTCGGACCCGGGGCCCCTCCCCCGCGGACCAGTCGGCGTCGGTCGCCACGAGCTGCAGCCCCGCCACCCGTCGCGGTCCGCCCATGAGCCGGTTCCCCGCGAGGTGCTCCAGCACCCGCACGGCGACGTCGGGCGGCGTCTCGTGCCGCCGGCCGAGCGGGCGGGCGACGTCCTGGGCGTGCACGACGACGTCCATGAGCGGGTCCATCGGGCCGCTGAGCGGCATCCGGCGTGCGGACTCCGCGCTCTCGCGCAGCTGCCGCACCAGCTCGGCGGGGGCGAACGCCGCGGACCGGCGGTGCGCCACGTCCACCGTCATCCGGTCGAAGCTGCCCCGCGCCCGGATCGCGTCACGGACGACGGACGGGAGGGTGGCGCGGGTGGTCACCGTGAGGTGGGCGACGACGTCGCGGACCGTCCACGCCGGGCACAGCGACCGCACCGACCAGCCGGCGTCGTCCAGCCCCTCCGCGAGGCCGGCCACGGCCAGCCGCTCGGCCCGTACGGCGGCCTGGACCTGCTCCGGCTCCATGGTGCGCTGTGCCACGTGTCCTCCAGGGGTGCTCGTCGGTCCGGAGGAGGAGACCCGGGCCGGGCGCCGGAGTCATCGGTGCCCACTCCTGGTCAGGCGGGCGGGAGACCCCAGCCGGCCTCGTCGACGCCCCCCGGGACGGGGGCGTCGGGGTCGTAGGGCGTGCGGGTGAAGACGAAGGTGCCCACGTCGAGGTGGTCGGCGGCGATCCGCAGGGGCTCGCCCGCGTAGTAGCCGTCCAGGCCCACCCAGGTTCCGTCGCCGCGCCGGCAGAAGCGGCTGGCCCGCCCCGGCCGCCCGGGCAGGGGCCCCAGGTGCAGCAGCCCGCCGGGCAGCGCGCGCAGCGCGACCGGCGCCGGCCCCCAGTACCAGACCCCCAGTTGCGCCGGCGGCACCGGTGACGGCGAGGGCCGCCACGCCTCGACCACGCGTGGCTCGGCGGCCCGCAGGTCGGCGAGCAGGCCCGGGACGAGCACGTCCAGGCCGCTGGTCGTGTTGGCCAGCGAGACGCCGCCGGTGCCCTCCTCGCGGTCGACGAACACCCCGGCGAGGAAACCGGGCATCGAGCCGCCGTGGCCGGTCAGCGTGCGCCCGTCGACCCGCAGCACCTGCAGGCCGAGGCCGTAGGCCGACCACGCGGGCGAGGACGGGTCGACGCCCGCGGGCACCGCCATCTCCTCGAGCGTCGCCGGGGACAGCACGTCACCGGTGTCGCCGAGCAGGAACACCGCGAAGCGGGCGAGGTCGGCGAGCGTCGCCCACAGCTGCCCGGCGGCGGCCATCACGCCGGCGTCGTGCTCGGGCTCGGGCAGCACGACGTCGGCCCACGGGTGCACCGCGTACCCCTGCGCGGCGCGGCCGGACGGGCGGGGCGTCGTCCGTGCCATGCCCAGCGGCGCGAGCACCTCGGCGGTGACGGCGTCCGCCCACGACCGGCCGCGCAGCCGGGACACCAGCTCGCCGAGCAGGCCGAAGCCGAGGTTGGAGTAGTGGAACCGCCGCGCCTCCCCGAGGACGACGTGCTCACCGGTCAGCCCCAGGTCGGCCAGCGAGCCGCCCGGCACGCGCTCCCACCAGCCGCCGGGGCTCTCCGCGGCCGCGCCGGCCAGGTGGGAGAGCAGCTGGCCGATGCTGCGGTCCCCGAACGGCGTGCCGGGCACGTGCCGGTCCAGCGGGTCGTCGAGCCCGAGCCGGCCCTCGTCGCGCAGCCGCATGACCGCGACCGCGGTGACGGTCTTGCTGATCGACCCGAGCCGGTACTGGACGTCGGCGTGCGGCTCGGCCACGTCGCCGCGGCCGGCCGACCAGACCAGCCCGCCGTCGCGGACCACCCCGGCCACCAGACCGGGCGCGCGGCCGTCGCGCTGCACGCGGGCGGTGCGCGCGAGCAGGGTGCGGGCGGTCGCGGGCAGCACGGGCTCGGCCATGCCCGGAACGGTAGGTCAGGCGCGCGCAGGCGCCCGCAGCCGGCCGGTCCGCCCGGCCCAGCGCTCGAACACCACCGTGGCCAGCGGCGGGATCGAGGCGGCGAGCGCGAGCAGCGTCGTCCACCGGGACCAGCCGAGCACCCGGGCGGTCACCAGCGCGACGAGGACGTAGGCGACGAACACCGCCCCGTGCACCGGCCCGAAGAACTGCACGCCCGCCTCCGAGGTCTGCGGCACGTACTTGACGTACATCCCCGCCAGCAGGCCGACCCAGGACAGGGCCTCGGCGACGGCGACGGCGCGGAAGGCGAGGACGACGGTGCGCGGGTTCATCGGGAGCGGGTCCTCCGGGGTCGAGCGGCTCTCCCCCGTCCAACGCCGGGCCGGTCGCGGGGATCCCGTCGCGCGGTGTGACCTGCGCAGCAGGGGCCGGCGACCCCGCCGGTCAGACCAGGCGGCGGGCGCCGACGTAGCCGCCCATCGAGTCGACGGTGGCGACCTTGACCACGTCCCCCGACGTCGGTGCGTGCACCATCTGGCCGTTGCCGATGTAGATGCCCACGTGGCTGACCGGGCTGTAGAAGAACACCAGGTCACCGGGCTGGAGCTGGGAGCGGGAGACCGCGGTGCCCATCTTCGACTGCATGCTGCTGGAGTGCGGGAGGCTGATGCCGGCCGCGCGGTAGGCGTACTGGGTGAGACCCGAGCAGTCGAAGGAGCCGGGACCGCCGGCGGCCCAGACGTAGGGCTTGCCGCGCTGGGCCATGGCGGTGGCCACGATGGTCGAGGCGGCACCGCTGTCGCCCGCCGGGACGGCGGCGGTGGGCTCGGCGGCGGCCGGGGACGACGACGGCGCGCTGCTGTCGGCGGGGGCGCTGCGCTCCTCGTCACGGCTGGCGCGGGCGCCCTCGGCGGCGTGCGCGGCCGCGGCGGCCTCGAGGGCGGCACGCCGCTCCTCGGCGCTCAGCCGGGCGAAGTCGGCCTGGTACTCGGCGATCTGGCCCTCGAGGTCGGCCTGCTGGGCGGCGACGTCGTCGTAGAGGCGCTGCGCCTCGGCGGCGGCCTCGGCGGCCTGCGTCTGCGCGGCCGTGGCGGAGTCGGTGGCGACGACGGCCTGGCCGAGCAGCTCGTTCTGGTAGCCGGCGACGCCCTGCAGCAGGGTGACCCGGTTGACGAACTCGTCGGCGTCGGCACTGGTCATGAGCGCCTGCAGCGAGCCCATGCTGTCGCCGGTGTAGGCCGAGCGGGCGATGCCGACGACCTGCCGGCGCGCGGTGTCGACGGCGGCCTGGGCCTGGGCCTGGGTCGCGGCGGCGGCCTCGGCGGCGGCCTGCTGGGCGGCCAGCGCCTCGCGCGCCTCGTTGAAGCGCTCGGTGACGACCTCGAGCTCGTGCCCGCGGGCGGCGACCAGCTCGGCGGCCGCGGCCGCGCTGACCGGCTCCTCGGCGGCGGCCGGCGTGGCGGCCAGCCCCAGGCCCAGGCCGAGGACGCCGGCGAGGGCGAGGACGGCGCGGCGGCGCGACCGGCCGGTCGCGGGCAGGCCGGAGGGGGTCGTGCGGGGGAACGCCACGGTCGGCGACTCTCCTTCTCCCAGGCCGCCTACCGGGTTAGCTGACGGGTTCGGGCGTGGAGTCGCCCGGCGCGCACGCGCGCTACACCCCAGGACTGCGATGGGTCCCCGGCCCGGTGACCCGTAGGGGGCACCGGCTCGACGGCGTCCACGGGGTGTCACCCAGGTCGGTGACGGAGCGCCCCGTTGGACACACAGAGAGTAAGGCCGAGACCCCGGCGTGACAATCCCCCTCCGGTGATCCGCCGGCGGCGACCCCGGTCACGGTCGGCACAGCCCGCTGGCGTGGCCCTGTTTGGGACGGGTCCGGGCCGAGCAGGAGTCCGGGCATGTCCTCCTCCACCCGGATGCGCCTCGCCCGGCCGCTCGTCGTGCTCGCCCTGCTCGGGTCCGTGGTCGCCTGCGGCGACAACACCGACTTCTCCCGGGGGCCGACGAACTGCGACTCGGCAGGGGGGAACGCCAGCAACGAGAACGACGCCAGCTGCCAGGAGACCGGCGAGAACCCGGGCAACGACGCGCCGACGACCGACGACGCGAACCCCGGCGGCTGAGCACCACGGCCGGACCGACGGCGGGCACGGGACCTCCCGGAGGGGTGGCGTGAGCCGGTGAGCCGTGGGCGGACGTGGACGGCGGCCCGGCTCGGGGCCGAGGCGCGGGTGCTGCTGGGCAGCACCCGGCGCCAGCTCCGCGGTCGCGACCTGGCGCTGATCGCCGCGGGCCTGACCTTCTACGCCGGGATCGCGGTGGTGCCGCTGCTGCTCGTCGCCGTCCGGCTGACCGCGCTGGTCACCTCCCCGGAGGAGGTGCGCGCGCTGACGGGGCGGCTCACCGAGCTCCTGCCGGCCCAGCTGGGGGCGCCGGAGGCGGTCGAGCGGCTGGTGGCCGCCGGGGTGCGGGTGGACCTGCTGGGGTTCCTGCTGGCGCTGCTGCCGATGTCGCTCTACGGCGAGGGCCTGCGCCGGGCGCTGCTGCGGTTCAGCCAGCGGCAGGAGACCCTCACGGCCTGGCGCGGGCGGCTGCTCGCGCTGCCCCTGGTCCTGTTCACCCCCGCGCTGCTCTACCCCCTGCTGCTGGCCGCCTCGGTGATGGCCGACACCCTGCGGGAGGAGGGCCCGGCCGCGGCGCTCGCCCGGTTCGCCGTCGGGTACTACTCGGTGCTGTTCGTGCTCACCGTGCCGCTGCTGTGGGGGTTCGGCGTCGTGGCCGGGGGCCGGCACCGCCGCGGTGCGCTGGTCACCGGGGCGCTGTTCACCGCGGCCTGCCTGTCGGGCTTCCTGCAGGGTTTCGTGCTGTTCCTGTCCCTGCCGCTGGACCTGGGGGCGCCCTTCGGCGGCCTGGTGGCCGTCGGCGCGGTGGTCGCCATCGCCCTGTGGATGTTCCTGCTGCACCTGGTGCTGCTCGGCGGGTGGCTGCTCACCCAGGCCCTCGACGAACGGCTGACCCGCCCTCAGGCAGGGGCGCCGGGCCCGCCGGGCGGGAACGCCGGGGGCCCGCCCGGGGCGGGCGCGGGCGCGCCGGGTGCCGTGGGGGGCTCGGGCGCCGGCGGGCCTCCCGGGGCCGGCCCGGGCTCGGGTGCCGGCTCGGGTGCCGGTTCCGGCGCCGGTTCGGGGGCCGGCTGGGGCTCGGGCGCCGGCGGCCCGGTGGGTGGCGCCGGCGCGGGGGCGGGCGGCTCCGGCTCGGGTCCCGGCGCGGGCTCCGGCTCGGGCTCCGGAGCCGGCTCCACGTAGTCGCTGCCGTTGCTCACCAGGACGAGGACCTCCTGGCCGGGCACCGCGCGGCTGCCGCGCGGCGGGCTGGTGCCCAGCAGCGTGCCCGCCGGCTCGTCGCTGTCGACCCGGGCCGTCCGCGGGGCGAACCCGGCGTCGGTGAGCGCGGCGGTGCAGCTGCGCACGCCCGAGCAGCCGGGCACCGGGCGGGTGTTGCCGTTCAGCACCGTCTCGTCGGCCGGCGGGAACTCCCCGCTCCCGCGGGCCTCCAGGATCGGCGCCATCGCGTCGCGCCAGATCGTGGCGCCCTTGCCGCCGCCGAACCCGCCGACGTCCTCGTTCTCCTTGGGGTTGAGCACCATGACGCTGGCGGTGATCTCGGGGGTGTAGCCGACGAAGGCCACCGAGTAGTTGTCCTGCGAGGTGCCGGTCTTGCCCGCGATCTGGTGCCCGCGCACGTAGGCCCGCGCCCCCGTCTGGCCCGGGTTACCCGGCTCGACGTCGCGGCGCAGCATCTGGTTCATGGTGTCGGCGACACCGGGCGGGATGGCCTCGGGCGTGCACCGGTCGCCGACGGGCAACGGCTCGCCGTCGGCACCGAGCGCGGGCCGGCCGTGCTGGTCGAGCACGGCCGTCACCGGGACGACGTCGCACTGCGTGCCGCTGGCGGCGAACGTCGAGTAGGCGCTGGCCAGCGCCAGCGGGCTGGTGGCCTCCGCGCCGAAGGTGAACGAGCCGCGGTTCTCGTCGATGATCTGCTGCGCCAGCCCGGGCGGGCTGAACTGGAACAGCCCCATCGCCTCGGCCATCCGCACCGGCTCCTCCACGCTGCCGAGGGCGTCCTCCAGCGCGAGGAAGTAGGTGTTGGACGACTGGTAGAGCGCCGTCGTCAGGTCCAGCGTCGGCCGGTAGCCCGACCCGGCGTTGCGCACGCAGTACCGGCCGTCGGTGTCGCGGCCCTGGCAGGGACCGGAGTACACCCGCGACACGTAGGGCTCGGGCGCGGTGAGCGTGTAGTGGGAGGAGTAGCCGCGGGCCAGCGCCGCCGCGGCGACGAACACCTTGTAGGTCGAGCCCGAGCCCTGGCTGGGCCAGGTGTTGAGGTTGAACGACTCCTGCCGGAGGTCGGAGCGGTCGTAGCCGAAGACCCGGTTGACGCTCATCGCCAGCAGGTGGCCGGTGCCGGGCTCCACCGCGGTGAACATGCCGGCCAGCGAGTCGTCGACGGCCAGCGTCTGCAGCACCGCCGCGTCGCCGGAGCGCTGCAGCTCGGGGTCGAGCGTCGTCTGGACGACGTAGCCGCCGTTGTCGAGCTGGTCCTGGGTGAGCCCGAGCTCCTGGGTGAGGTGGCGCTGCACGAAGTCGCACACGTAGGGGCCGACGGTGGCCTGCACGCAGCCGCGCGGCGGTTCGGGGCCCGGCGCCAGACCCAGCGGCTCGGCCTGCGCCGCGGCGGCCTCGTCGGCGCTCACGTACCCCTGCTCGGCCATCCGGGACAGCACCTCGTTGCGCCGCGCCAGGGCCGCGTCGGGCGCGGTGAACGGGTCGTCGGAGGTGGGGCTCTGCACGAGCCCGGCCAGCAGCGCGGCCTGCGGCAGGCTGAGCGCGGCGGCGTCGACGCCGAAGAAGGCGCGGGCGGCGGGCTGCACGCCGTAGGCGTTGGAGCCGAAGTAGACGATGTTGAGGTAGCGGGTGAGGATCTCGTCCTTGCCGTAGACGTCCTCGAGGGCCAGCGCCAGGCGGGCCTCGCGCAGCTTGCGGCCCAGCGTCTGCTCGGTGGCGGCCTGCCGCTCCTCCGGGGTGTCGGCGGTCTGCAGCAGCGTCTGCTTGACCAGCTGCTGGGTCAGCGTCGAACCGCCCTCCTGCACGCCGCCCGCGGCGAGGTTGGTGGCCAACGCGCGCAGCGTGCCCTGCACGTCGAGGCCGCGGTGCGACCGGAACCGGGCGTCCTCGATGGCGACCATCGCCTGCTTCATGACCTCGGCGATCTCGCCGGGCTCCACCGGGTCGCGGTTCTCGTCGTAGAAGTAGGTGATCGGCTCGCCGTTGGCCGCCAGCAGCACGGTGTTGCCCGGCGGCGGGTCGACGGTGAACTCGGTGGGCAGGTCGCCGAGCAGGCCGGTGGACTGCTGGGCGGCCACCGCGGGGACGCCGACCCAGGGGAGGAGCACGCCCGCCACCAGCGCCCCGGCGACCACGATCGTCGCGACCAGGCGCAGCAGCGCGAAGCCCCGGCTCTGCTGCCGGTCCATGGGCCCCCCTTCTCGGCCGCGCCCATGCAAACGGAGATCGTCGGCGACCACAACCACCCGCGCCGTACGGGTGACACCGCTCACGCCGTCAGCAGCGCCGGCAGGTCGTCGCGGTGCAGGACGACGAGGGTGCTCACCGCCCGGGTGAGCACCACGTAGAGGCGGTTGAGGCCCCGCGGCTCGGCGGCGGCGATCGCGGCCGGGTCGGCGACCACGACCGCGTCGAACTCGAGGCCCTTGGCCAGCGTCGCGGGGACGACGGCGACCCGCTCGGCGGCGGTGCCGTCGTCGGCCAGCACCCCGGCGGGCAGCCCGGCGTCCTGCAGCGCCCGCGCCACCCCGGGCACCGCGGCGTCGGCGCAGACGACCCCCACCGACCCGGGCCCGGCGGCCAGCGCGGTGACGACGTCGGCCAGCGGGCCGGCGAGGTCGGCGACCGGCCGCACCTCCAGCGCCCCGGGCTCGCGGCGCACGGCGGTGGCCGCGGGCAGGCCGGGCGCGATGGCCGGCAGCAGCCGGTTGGCGTAGTCGAGCACCTCGGCGGGCACCCGGTAGCCGCGGGTCAGCGGCCGGACCGCCGTGTCCGGGCGGCCCAGCCCGGCCAGCGTGGGCGCCCACTCCGACGGCGACCACGGACTGGTGGCCTGCGCCAGGTCGCCGAGCACGGTGAGCGACCCGGCGGCCAGCCGGCGGGCCACCGCCCGGCACTGCATGGGCGAGAGGTCCTGCGCCTCGTCGACGACGACGTGGCCGTAGCCGGCGGTGCGCTCGACCAGCCCGGCTGCCTCGTCGACGAGGACGGCGTCGGCCTCGGTCCACGGCGCGGTGCGCACCGAGCGGGTGGCCGGCCGCAGCAGCAGTGCCTGCTCGTCGTCGGTGAGCACCCCGCGCGCGGCGCGGGCGAGGACGGCGGGGTCGGTGAGCAGGTCCGCGACCAGCCCGGCGGGGTCCCGGGCCGGCCAGACGGCGTCGCAGAACGCGCGCACCTCGGGGCTGCGCGCGGCCCGGCGGGTCTCGGCGTCGGTCGGGCTGCCGCCGGCCTCCTCCTTCTGCCGGCGCGCGTCCTCGGCCAGCAGCAGCGCGAGCCGCTCCCGCCCGGCGGCGTGGTGCAGGCGCTGCTGGTCGTCGGCCACCCGGCCGCGGCGGCGCAGGTCGTCGACGTGGCGCTTGAGCCGCTCCACCGGCACCCGGTAGCGGCGGCCGGCCAGCGGGACCAGGACGTCGTCGGCCGGCTTGGCGATGGCGCCCCACAGCGCGCGCTCGAGCACCTGGGCCATGCGGGCGTCGCCCTTGAGCGCGGCGACCTCCGGGCGGTCCTGCGCCCGCACCGGCACCCGGCCGGTGAGCCCGGCGACCGTCGTCTGCTCGACGTCGACCTCGCCGAGGGTGGGCAGCACCTGCTCGATGTAGCGCAGGAACGCCCGGTTGGGCCCGACGACGAGCACGCCGGTGCGGGCCAGCTGGCCGCCGTGCGTGTACAGCAGGTAGGCCGCGCGGTGCAGGCCGACGGCGGTCTTGCCGGTGCCCGGGGCGCCCTGCACGCAGACCGACTCGGCCAGCGGCGCGCGCACGATCTCGTCCTGCTCGGGCGCGATGGTGGCCACGATGTCGCGCATCGGGCCACTGCGCGGGCGCTCGATCTCCTGCCTCAGCAGGGCACCGTCGCCCTCGTCGCCGGCACCGAGCAGCTCGTCCTCGTAGCCGGTCAGCTCGCCGCCGGAGAAGCCGAACCGCCGGCGGCGGACCAGGCCCTGCGGGTCGGCGGCGCTGGCCCGGTAGAAGGGCCGGCTCATGGGCGCGCGCCAGTCGATGACCACGGGCCGGCCCGTGGCGTCGCGGACGTGCCGGCGGCCGATGTGGAAGGTCTCGTCCGCGGTGTCGGTCCGGCCGAAGAACGGCGGGACGCCGGGATCGGCGGCCAGCGAGCGCAGCCGCTCGGCGCGGGCGGCGCCGAGGCGCTCGGAGGCCCACGCGTCGACCCCGGCGTCGGCGACGGCGGAGGCGGCGGCGCGCATCCCGGTCAGGCAGTCCCCGGCGAGGGCCAGGTGGGCGCGCTCGGCGGCGAGGACGGGATCGGTCGGGGTGGCGGAGGTGGTCGTGTCGGTCGGTGTCGCGGACACGGTCGGTGGACGTTACGCCGTCCGCCGGCTGCCGTCCTCCGACTTCCGCACGCTAGGGGCGGTCGCCGGGCTCCACGACGTGCACCTGCACCGCCCGGAACTGCGCCGGGGTGGCCAGCAGGGCCTCCTTGGTGGGCTCGCCGACCTCCAGGGCCGGCTCCCGGCGCAGTACGGCGAGCGGGGCCAGCCGCGGGTCGGCGAGCACGCCGTCGACCATCCCCCGGTCGCCGCCGGTCACGACCGCCACCACCTGCGCCGCGTGCGGCAGCAGCACCCGCGCGGCGGTGTCGGCGGCGGCCGAGACGACCGCGTCGGCCTGGTTCGCCCGGCGGCGGGCGAACCGCTGCTGCGACCAGCCGCCGGCGGCGCTGCGGCCCTGCACGAGACGGGTGTCGACCTTGGAGACGACGAGGTCGCTGCCGGCGAAGACGCCGACCGCCCAGCGCCCGCGGCGCACCAGCAGGACGGCGACGTGGCGGGGCTGCCGGGCGGCGGCGGTGAACGCCGTGAGCAGCGGGGCCGACGGGGTCCAGCCGAAGGGGGCGCGCAGGGCGACGGTGGTGCCGTCGGCGCAGGTCAGGCGCAGCGTCCCGTCGTCGTCGACGGTGGTCTGCAGCGCGCCGTGCCGGGCGGCGACGCCGTCGACCCAGCGGCCGAGGCGCTCGGGGGCGACGCCGAGGACGCGGCCACCGCCGGCCGCGGGGCGGGGCCGGGTCAGCGGGCCATCGCGGGCTCGGCGGCGTGCTCGGCCGGCACGTGCAGCAGCCGCTGGAACGCCAGGACGACGACGGCGGCCAGGCCCGCCGAGACCGTCGCGACCAGGAAGGCGGAGTTGGCGCCGTACGTGTCGACGATCTTGCCCGCGGCCGAGGTGCCGACGGCCACGCCGAGGCCGAGGGCGGTGCCGATCCAGGTGAACGCCTCGGTGACCGCCGACCGCGGCACGATCAGCTCGGCGAGGGTGAAGGAGCTGATCAGCGAGGGCGACACGGCCACGCCCGCCACCACGACCAGCGGGAGCATCACCCAGACGTTGCCGACGAGCGAGAGCGGCACGGTCAGCACGGTCAGCACCGCGAGCACCACCAGCAGCCGGTGCCGCAGCGGGTGCCGCCAGTGCACCGCGCCCCAGCCGATCCCGCTGGCCATGGAGCCGAGCGCCAGGCCGGCGATGAGCACGCCGGACAGCGCCATGGCGTCGGCCTCGTCGGCGAAGGCGACCAGGGCGATCTCCAGGGTGCCCAGGATCGAGCCGACCGCGGCGCCCACGACGAAGAGCACCCTCAGCCCCGGCGTGCGGATCGCGGCGGGGCCCCGGCGGGCCTCGTGCCCGTGCGGCGGCGGCTCGGTGCGGCCCTGTGCCGCGAACAGCAGGGCGCCGACGACGGCCAGCACGAAGGCGGTCACCACGCCGGAGGTCGCGTGCCCCGTGGTGGAGAGGAAGGTGACCAGCACCGGCCCGACGATGAAGACGAACTCGTCGACGACGGACTCCATCGCCAGCGCGGCCGGCAGCCGCGTGGTGCCGCGCAGCAGGTGCGTCCAGCGCACCCGGATCATCGAGGCGACCGGCGGGATGCACGCCCCGGCGAGACCTGCGGTGACGAAGAAGGTCCAGCGCGGCCAGTCCTCCTTGACCGCGGCCAGGAACAGCGCGCCGGCGGCGGCGAAGACCACGACCACCGGGAGCAGCGTCCGGCGCTGGCCGTGGGTGTCGGCCCACCGGCCGAGCAGCGGCCCGGCGATCGCGGTGGTGACCGCGCCGGCGGCCGCGACGGCACCGCCCAGGCCGTAGGACCCGGTCTCGGAGGCCACGAGCAGCACGCAGCCCAGACCGACCATCGACAGCGGCAGCCGGCCGATGAAGGCGGCGAGCACCATGGGCAGCGCGTGCGGCGTGCGCAGCACGTGAAGGTAGGGATTGAGCACCGGGGCGGGACCTGTCGTCAGGGGACGCGGGTTCGCGCGCCACGCTAACCGACGTCCGCGCGCTCAGCAGTCAGACCGCTCCGTTCCGTGCGGGGCGGCGGCGGGCCCCGCCCCGGACGACGCTGTCCGGTGCGGGGCCCTGGACCCGCGCGGGCGGCCCTCCTGCAGGGCCCCGCCCCGAGCGTCAGCGAGGGGTGGGGGGCAGGAGGGCCCTTCCTCAGGCGAGCCGGCTCTTGAGGATCTCCAGCTCGTCCCACATGGTGCTGGGCAGCTTGTCCCCGAACTTCTCGAACCACTCGGTGATCTGCGGGATCTCCTGGCGCCACTCGTCCTTGTCGACGGCGAGCGCCTTGCGGACCTGGTCCTCGGTCATGCCCAGGCCCGAGACGTCGAGCGAGTCCGCCGTCGGGACGTGGCCCACCGCGGTCTCCTCGGCGGCGGCGGTGCCCTCGAGGCGCTCGACGACCCACTTGAGCACCCGGCTGTTCTCGCCGAAGCCCGGCCACAGGAAGCCGCCGTCCTCGTCGCGGCGGAACCAGTTCACGTAGAAGATCCGCGGCAGCTTGGTCGAGTCGTGCATCTTGCCGGTCTCGACCCAGTGGCCGAAGTAGTCACCGGCGTTGTAGCCGATGAACGGCAGCATGGCGAACGGGTCGCGGCGGACGACGCCGACCGCGCCGGTGGCCGCCGCCGTCGTCTCCGAGGACAGCGTGGCGCCCATGAACACGCCGTGGTTCCAGTCCCGGGCCTCGGTGACCAGCGGGATCGTGGTCTTGCGGCGGCCGCCGAAGAGGATCGCCGAGATCGGCACGCCCTTCGGGTCGGTGTACTCCGGCGCCAGGATCGGGCACTGGGTGATCGGGGTGCAGAACCGCGAGTTCGGGTGCGAGGAGGGCTCGTCGGAGTCCGGAGTCCAGTCCTGCTTCTTCCAGCTGGTGAGGTGCGCCGGCGGCTCCTCGGTCATCCCCTCCCACCAGACGTCGCCGTCGTCGGTGAGGGCGACGTTGGTGAAGACGGAGTTGCCGTTGTCGATGGTGCGCATCGCGTTGGGGTTGGTGTCCCAGCCGGTGCCCGGGGCGACGCCGAAGAGCCCGTACTCCGGGTTGATGGCGTAGAGCCGCCCGTCCTCACCGAACCGCATCCAGGCGATGTCGTCGCCGATGGTCTCGACCTTCCACCCGGGGATGGTCGGCTCGAGCATCGCCAGGTTGGTCTTGCCGCAGGCGCTGGGGAAGGCGCCGGCGACGTAGTACGTCTTCTGCTGGGGGCTGGTCAGCTTGAGGATCAGCATGTGCTCGGCGAGCCAGCCCTCGTCGCGGGCCATCGCCGAGGCGATCCGCAGCGAGTAGCACTTCTTGCCCAGCAGGGCGTTGCCGCCGTAGCCCGAGCCGTAGGACCAGATGGCCCGCTCCTCGGGGAAGTGCACGATGTACTTGGTCTGGCTGCAGGGCCACGGCACGTCCTCCTGGCCGTCGGCCAGCGGGGCGCCCAGGGAGTGCATCGCCGGCACGAACGGCCGGTCGGTGCCCATCGCCTCGAGGATGCGGCTGCCGATGCGGGCCATGACGCGCATCGAGACGACGACGTACTCCGAGTCGGTGAGCTCGACGCCGAACATCGGGTTCTCGGCCTCGACCGGGCCCATGCAGAACGGGATGACGTACATCGTCCGGCCGCGCATCGAGCCGCGGTACAGCTCGGTCATGACGGCCTTCATCTCGTCGGGGGCCATCCAGTTGTTGGTGGGCCCCGCGTCGGCCTCGTCGACCGAGCAGATGAACGTGCGGTCCTCGACGCGCGCGACGTCGCTGGGGTCCGACGCGCACCAGAACGAGTTGGGCTTCTTCGCCAGGCGGGTGAAGGTGCCGGCGTCGACCAGCCGCTGGGTCAGCCGCTCCCACTCCTCGTCGGTGCCGTCGACCCACACCACCTGGTCCGGCTGCGTCAGCTCCGCCATCTCGCGCACCCACGCCAGCAGTCGGGCGTGGGTGGTGGGGGCGTTGTCGAGACCGGGGGTGGCCACTGAAGTCACGGCGTCTCCATCCTCTGGGGCACGCCGGGTGTCGACGACACCGGCGCCGGGTCCGGGACGGCGGTGGATCTCCGGCCGTCCGGGTCGGGTCAGCGTACAAGCGGGGACACCCGCCTGTAACGGTGAGAGATGTTACGTCCTAGACGTCTTGCCACCTCAGGTCAGGATGGCTTTCGCCCGCCATCGACGGGGTCCGCGCCGCCGTCGGGAAGGCTCGACGTCTTGCTGCCCAACCCACCGGTTGAGGCTTCGTTGAGTGGGTGCCTCCCGGCGGCGGTCCAGTCCGGGCAGCTGACGCTCGATAGAGGCGTGGGGACGCGGCTCGTGGTCCCTTGAGGTGCTCGCGCTCTGCCCGGCCGCGGTCGACGGCGCAGCGGAGGCAGGGATGTTCGCAGGAATCGACAGCCACAAAGACACCCTGGCCGTGGCGGTGATCGACGACGGCGGCCGGGCGGTGGTCGTCCGCCAG
>NZ_FOWQ01000004.1:0-56209 GCF_900115505.1 Geodermatophilus dictyosporus
GGGCGTCGGCTCCGGGGTGGGCGTCGGCTCCGGGGTGGGCGTCGGCTCCTCCGGCGGGGCCTCGATCGGGGGCTCCTCGACCGTGACCGGGGACTCCGTCGCAGCCTGCGACGGAGCAGGCTGCTCCACCGGTGCCCCTGCACCCGCCTCCGGCGAGGTCGGCACGGCCGGCGACGCCCCGGGCGCGGCGGGCGCGGACGTGGTGGGCGCGGACGTCGACGGCGCCGCGGGCGGCGGACCGGGCGCCCAGCCCCCGTCGAAGCCGGGTGCGAGCACGCCGATGCTCGGCACCTCCAGCGGACCGGCCGGCGACGGCAGCGGCTCGTCGGCCAGGCGCTCGGCGGTGCTGCCCGCCGGCGCCGTCCCCGGGGTCCGGGCGGCCGCGCTCGGCAGCACGGAGGTCGCCGCCAGCGTCGCCGTCACACCGAGGGCGCAGGCACTGGCACCGATGACCGGGATGAGGCGGGCCGGACGCCCACGCCCCGAGGACCTGCCCACGCGCTCTCCCCCTGAGCTGTCGGACGACGTGGCCCCCATCGTGACCGGACCGGTGACGCGGGGCCAGAGGAACGGTGACGGTCAGTCGTCCGGGGACGCCCGCCGTCAGCCGGACGGGTGCACCCCCGCGCTGCTCACGGTGGCAGCCCGGCGGCCCGGCGCAGCGCGGTCAGCCCCTCCGGCGTCCCCGGCCAGTGCCGGGACAGCGCCTCGGGCCCGGCCCGGCGGACCACCGAGCGCAGCACGAGGACGGTCACCACCGCGTCGTCGGCGTACCCGAGCACCGGGACGACGTCGGGCACGAGGTCGACCGGGGAGGCCAGGTAGGCCAGCAGCAGCCACAGCCGGACGCGCACCCCGCGGGGCAGCGTGCGGTCACCGGCCAGCCGGCGGACCAGGCGCAGCACGTCGGGCAGCAGCCGCAGCAGGTCCCGCAGCCGTGTCTCCTCGGGCCGCCGCCACCACAGGACGGCGACCAGGACGGCCCAGCACAGCAGCAGGCCGCCGGCGACCGCGAGCAGCGTCCGGGCCCAGTCCGGCACGGTCAGCGCGCGTTGCGGCGGGTGATCTCCGCGCTGAGGGCGACGGCGAAGGCCGTCCAGCCGGCGTAGGGGAGCAGCAGCCGGCCGGCGACGGGGTCCAGGCGCGCGGTCCGCCGGGCCAGGTCGGTGGTGGAGACGGCCAGCGCAGCGGCCTCGACGGTGGCCAGCGACGGCCGGTGCGCGCGGAAGAACGCCCAGGTCCAGCCGGCGTTGAGGGCGAGGTTGGCGGCGTAGGCCCGGACGTAGCCCCGGCCACCGCGCGGCACCGCCCGGGAGCCGGCCACCGCGAGGAGCACGTACAGCGCCGTCCACACCCCGCCGAAGACCGCACCGGGCGGCTGCCAGCGCGGCTTGTCCAGACGCCGGTACCAGGGTGAGGTGACGTCGGTACCGGCCGATCCCACCAGCGCGGTCGCGGCGACGGCGGCGGAGGTGGCCAGGGTCGTGGGCCTCATCACCCGAGCATGCTCCGGCCGGTGGGTCCGGCGGCCGGAGGGGGTCGGTCCTGCACGTCCCCGAGCAGAGGAGCCACGCATGCCCCCGACCACCGCACCGTCCGGCCTCCCGGCCGTCGGCCTGGCCGCCGCGGCCGCCGTCGCGTCGAGCACCGCCTGGTACACCGCCTTCGGCCGTCGCCTGGCACAGCTCGACGAGGTGTACGCCGGCGGTGCACCCCCGCCGCCGTGGCTGCCGCCCGTGGAGTTCGCCCGCAGCGCCGTGGTGGCCGCGGCGGTGCGCGCCCTCGCCGTCCGCACCGGTGCCACGGAGCCGGCGGACGCCGCCCGGCTGGCCCTCGCGCTGTGGGCGGCGTTCCCCGGCGTGCTGCTGACCGGGTCGGTCGTCCACGAGAAGGTGCCGTGGCAGCAGGCGGCGATCCACGCCGGCGACTGGCTGGTGAAGCTGCTGCTCGTCTCGGCGGTCACGACCCGCGTCCCGCGGCGACGGGCCCGCCGCCTCTGACGTCCGCGACGCGCCGCCCGGTGGGCTCTCGTCCCAGCGGCTGGATCGTCGTCCGCCTCGAACCGGGAGCGCTGACCCAGGTCCGGCGCAGGGACGTCGAGCACGGCGTCGGCTGCACCGACACCTGGGGTGTGCGAGGACGGCCGCGATTGCTGACCGCGCACACCCCGGGTCAGGGGGACCAGTTCGCGGCCCGGGTCCGCAGCCACCGGGTGGTGCCGTCGGCGGCGCGGCGCTGCTCCTCGCGCAGTCCCGGCGCGTACGGCGGAGGGGGCAGCAGCGAACTCGCCCGCCAGAAGCCGGCGAGGGCGACGAGGACGGCGTCGACTGCGGCCGGCGGCGCGGCGCGACCCGCGGCGCGGGACAGGAAGACGGCCTCGACGTCGTGCCGGCCGGTGCGCCCGGCCACCGTCGGCAGGAGGCACACCAGGTCCAGCCACGGTGCCCCGACGGCCGGCCACGCCCAGTCGACGAGCGCCACGTCCGTGGCGGTGAGCAGCACGTTGTCCCGGCGCAGGTCGAGGTGCAGCAGCGTCTCCCCGTCGACGCCGTCGGCCCACCGCGGCTCGCGGGCGACGAGGTCCGCCAGGTGGCCGGCGGCCCAGGGGTCGGCGTCGGGCAGCGCCGGGTGCCCGGAGAGCCGGGCCCAGGCGCCGCCGAGGACACCGGCGAAGGCGTCCCGGACCGGCGCGGCCCCCGGCACCGGGTTGGGCGTGAGGGCCCGTGCGCTGCCGTCGACGGCGTCCAGCACGCGGGCCAGGTCGCCGTCGTCCCAGGACGGCGAGGGGAAGCGGCCGGCCACGTCGTCGAAGACGAGGGACACCCAGTCCCCGTCGTCGAGGTGCGTCCACATCCGCGGCGCGGGCACCGACGGCGGCAGGTGGGCGTTGACCGCGGCCTCGTGGCGGTAGGCGGCGACCACCCAGTCGCCGTGGGTCGCCGACGCCGCCTTGACGAAGCACCGCCGCCCGTCGGCGAGCACCAACCGCGCGGCGACCCCGGGCGTGTGCCCGCCCTGCGGCGACCCGGCGGACACCACGGGCGCGCCGACGGCGTCGGTCACCGCCCGGCGCACCGCGGCCGGCAGTGCGGCCCAGCCCGCCCTCCGCGACGGCGGGTCCGACGAGCGCATGCCGACACCCTCCTCCGACCGGGGCCGGACGGCGGCGCGCCGAGCCGGTGGCGCGTGCAGGCGGCGTCTGGTCGGGACGCCGCAGAGGGGCCGCGTGGCAGGGTGCCGGTGTGCTCCCCTCGGCGATCGCGACCACCGACTACCACACGGGTGGGGAGCCGTTCCGGATCGTGGCCGATCCTCCGGTGCCGATCCCGGGGGCGACGGTGGCCGAGCGGCGGGCCCGCGCGATCGGGGACCCCGAGGTGCAGGGCCTGCGAGCGGTGCTGTGCTCGGAGCCGCGTGGTCACGCCGGCATGTACGGCGGCTTCCTCGTGCCGCCGGACGACGACGGTGCGCACCTCGGGGTGCTGTTCTGGCACGAGGACGGCTTCTCCACCGCCTGCGGGCACGGGACGATCGCGCTAGGGGTGTGGGCGGTCGACACCGGGCTGGTCGAGGCGCCGGAGACCGGCAGCGTGGACGTCGTCGTCGACGTGCCGTCCGGCCGCGTCACCGCACGGGTGCACCGCGAGGCGGGCCGGGTCGTCGCCGTCGACTTCGTCAACGTGCCCAGCTGGGTCATCGCCCGCGGGGTCCCGGTGGCCACCTCCCGGGGCGAGGTGACCGTGACCGTCGCCTACGGCGGCGCGGTCTACGCGACGCTGCCGGCAGCCCAGGTGGGTCTGTGCGTCACCCCGACCCACCTCGGTGAGCTCGTCGCCCTCGGCCGGGAGGTCAAGGGGGCCCTCGACGACAGCGAGCACGCCGTCCACCCGGACGACCCGCGGCAGGACGGCGTCTACGGGACCATCTGGTTCGACGACCTCGGCGACACCGACGGGCAGGTGCACCAGCGCAACGTGACCGTCTTCGCCGACGGCCAGGTCGACCGCTCCCCGTGCGGCTCGGGCACCTGCGCCCGGCTCGCGGTGCTCGCCGCCGAGGACCGCCTGCCCGGCGGCACGGTGCTGCGGCACGACTCGATCGTCGGCAGCACCTTCACCGAGACCGTGCTGGAGCGCGTCGACGTCGGGGGACGGCCCGCCGTCGTCCCCAGGGTCACCGGCACGGCGTACCGCACCGGTGAGCACGTCTTCTCCATCGACCCGCGCGACCCGCTCGTCCCGGGCTTCGTGCTGCGGTGAGGTTCCTCGATGCGGACGCCGTCGCGGCGCTCGGACCGGCCGCGGCGGTGCAGGCGGTGACCGAGGCCCTGCGCGGCGGGCTCGACCCCGCCGTCGACCCGCCTCGCGTCCCGGTCGGGTTGGCCAACGGCCAGTTCCTGCTGATGCCGTCGGAGGGAGCGGCCGCCGCCGGGGTGAAGGTCGTGACCGTCGCCCCGGACAACCCGGCCCGTGGGCTGCCCCGCGTCCAGGCCGTCTACCTGCTGTTCGACCCCGGGACCCTCGCGCTGCGCGCGGTGCTCGACGGGACCGCGCTGACCACGCTGCGCACCCCCGCGGTCTCGGCCGCCGCCGTGCTCGGCCGGCTGCCCGACCGGCCGCTGCGGGTGGGGGTGGTCGGTGCCGGCCCACAGGCGACCGGTCACGTCGCCACGCTGGCCGCGGTCCGCCCGCTGTCGCACGTGGTGCACCTCGTCCGCGACCCGTCCCGGACACCGCTCGACGCGGTCGCACTCGGGTCGCCGGAGGCGGGGGAGGCCCTGCGGTCGGCCGACGTCGTCGTCTGCGCGACCTCGGCGCGGACCCCGGTGGTCGACCCCGCCCTGCTGCGCGAGGACGTCGTGGTGGTGGCGGTCGGGTCGCACGAGCCCGACGCCCGCGAGCTCGACGCGGCGCTGCTCGCCCGCGCCACGGTGGTCGTGGAGGACGTCGCCACCGCGCTGCGCGAGGCCGGCGACGTCGTGCTGGCCGTCGCCGAGGGCGCCCTCAGCCCTGGCGACCTGGTGCCGCTGCGCGACGTCGTCACCGGGACGGCCGCCGTGCCCGCCGACCGCCCGCTCGTCGTCAAGACCGTCGGCATGTCCTGGCAGGACCTCGTCGTCGCCACGGCGGTCGCCGACCTCCACGGGGCCTGACGGCGACGGTCCGGTCAGCCGCTCGTCAGGACGACGAGCTGCGAGGTGGCGCGGGTCATCGCGACGTAGCGGTCGACCGCCCCCTCGACGCCGCCGCCGAACGCCTCGGGGTCCACGAGGACGACGAGGTCGAACTCCAGCCCCTTCGCCAGCTCCGGGGGAAGCGACCGGACGCGGGGCGTCGCGCGGAACGCGGGGTCGCCGATGACGCAGGCCGTCCCCTCGGCGTGCGCGGCCAGCCAGCCGTCGAGCACCGCGTCCCGCTCCGCGACCGACCCGTGGACGACGGGCACGCCGCTGCTGCGGACGGAGGTGGGCACGTTGGCGTCGGGCAGCACGGCGCGGATGACCGGCTCCGCCTCGGCCATGACCTCCGCCGGCGTCCGGTAGTTGACCGTGAGGGAGGCCAGCCGCACGTCGCCGAGCCCGACCCGCCGCAGCCGCTCCTGCCACGTCTCGGGGAAGCCGTGCCGCGCCTGGGCGCGGTCGCCGACGACCGTCAGGCTCCGGGACGGGCAGCGCAGCAGCAGCATCTGCCACTCGGCGTCGGTCAGCTCCTGCGCCTCGTCCACGACGACGTGCGCGAACGGCCCGGCGAGGGCGTCCCGGTCGGCCACCGGCAGCGCGGCCCGGTCGACCAGGGCGTCGCGGAGGTCGGAGTGGCGCAGGCTGGTCATCAGCAGCAGCTCGGAGTCGTCGGTCGCGATCAGCTCGTCGATGACGCCGGCCATGCGCTCCTCCTCGGCAGCCACGCCGGCGCGGTGCCGGCGCTGCCGCCGGGCGGCCTCCGGGTCGCCGACCCGCTGCCGGGCGGCGTCCAGCAGCGGCAGGTCGGACACCGTCCAGGCCCGGGGGTCGGCGCGCTGCAGCAGCCGGACCTCGTCCGCGCGGAGCCAGGGCGCGCACCGGCGCAGGTAGGCCGGGACCGACCACAGGTCCGCGACGACGTCGGGCGCCTCCAGCAGCGGCCACGCCCGGGCGAACGCCGCGCGCAGCTGCCGGTCCCGCTGCAGCGCCTCGCGGACCAGGTCGGGGTCGACGTCGTCGTCCTCGAGCCGGTCGGCCAGGATCGCCAGCAGCTCCTCCCACACCTGCTCGCGCGCCTCGTCGTGCGGCGTCCCGGGCTCGCGCGCCTCGAACGCCTCGGCCCAGTCGGCGGCGTCGAGGGGGAGGTCGCCCCAGGGGGTCTCGACCGTCAGGCCCCTGGCCGGGGGCTCCTCGTGGAACCGGACCGCCGCCTCGACCGCGGCCACGAGGTCCGCGGACGCCTTCAGGGCGGCGACCCGAGGGTCGGCCTCGACCGTGGCCGCCGCTCCCTCGGGGACCAGGTCCCGCAGCGTGCAGGTGAGCACGCCCTCCTCGCCGAGGCCGGGCAGCACGTCGGAGACGTAGGCCAGGTAGGGCTGGTGCGGGCCGACGAACAGCACGCCGCCGCGGTGGTGGCCGAGGCGCGGGTCGGAGTAGAGGAGGTAGGCGGTGCGGTGCAGGGCGACGACGGTCTTGCCGGTGCCCGGGCCGCCGTCCACGACCAGCGGGCCCTGGGAGCCGGCCCGGACGACGGCGTCCTGGTCGGCTTGGATGGTGCCGAGCACGTCGCGCATCCGCGGCGACCGGCTGGTGCCCAGGCTCGCGATGAACGCGGACTGGTCGTCGAGCGCGGCGTGCCCCTCGAGCCCGTCGGGGGTGAACACCTCGTCCCAGTAGTCGGTGATCCGGCCGCGGGTCCAGCGGTACCGGCGGCGGCTGGCCAGCCCCATCGGGTTCGCGTGGGTGGCGCCGAAGAACGGCTCGGCCACGGGGGAGCGCCAGTCGACCAGCAGCCGGCGACCCGCGCCGTCGGTGAGGCCCAGGCGCCCGACGTACACCGGGTCGGCGCCGTCCGCGCCCACCATGCGGCCCAGGCACAGGTCCAGGCCGAAGCGGCGCAGCGTGCGCAGGCGGGCGGTCAGCCGGTGCACCTCAAGGTCCCGGTCCAGCGCCTCCTGACCGGTGCCGCCGGGCGCTCTCCGCTCCGCGGCGAGGCGGTCGGACAGGTCGGCGATCGTCTGCCGGAGGCTCGCTGCGACGGCGGCGAAGTGCTCCTCGTCCCGTGCGATCAGCGCCGGATCGGCCTTGGTGGTCAGGTTCGCGGGGAGGTCGAACGCGCCGGTCGCAGCGGCGTGCCGGCGTCCGCCGTCCCCCTGGTCGTTGACGACACGTGCACGTGGCGACTCCCGGGTCCGCAGGTCAGAGCTCCGAGCGGCGAGTGTGGGGCCCGACCCGGGTCTTGCCGCAAGCCCCGGAGTGCGCTATACGTTCGAGTGGGACGAGGTGTGGTGTCCTCCCGTCCGTCCCCCTCCCGGCGGTCGTGCGCTCCGGCCGGCGTCCGCGCTCAGTTGATGCAGCTGGTGTCCTCGGCGGTCCGGGGCTCCTCGGTGGGGGCCGCGGGCTCGGCCGGCGTCTCCGCCCCGCCGCTGCCGGCGGCGTCGCTGCCGAGGACCAACTGGACCGTGCCGGGGTCCGGGTCGTCGCTGACCTCGGTCACGGCGCCGGGGACCGCCGCCGCCAGCGTCGCGGCCAGGGCCTCGTCGCCGGCCGCGTGCCGGACGACGGTGTGTGTGTGGTCGCTGGTGGCGGCGTTGCCGGTGGAGGTGACGACGAAGCCGACGGCCTCCAGCTCGGCGGTGGCGTCGGCGGCCAGGCCGGCGATGCCCGAGCCGTTGTAGACCTCCACCGACACCTCCGACGGCGCCACCGTGGCCTGTGCCTCCGGCGCGGGGCTGCCGGTGCCCTCCGGCTCGGCCGACAGCTCGGCGAAGAACGCCCGCAGCGTGGCCGCGTCGGCCAGCCGCACGATCGAGCGGCCGTCGTCGTCCACGTCGTCGGGGTCGGCGATCGGCACCGTCTGGAACTGGATGCCGTCGAGGCGCACCGCCTGCATCCGCTGGGCCAGGTCGAGCAGGTCCAGGTCCTCGTCGATGGTCAGCGACCGCGACGCCGCCTCGACGAGCCGCCGCTGCGTGCCGAGGTCGAGCAGCGTGTCCTGGGAGAGGATCTTGCGCAGCACCCCGCCGATGAAGACCTGCTGGCGCACGATGCGGTCGAGGTCGCCGCGGGGGAGCGCGGGGCTGCCGTCCGGGCGGACGCCGTGCCGCTGGCGGACGAAGGCCAGTGCCTCGGCGCCCTCGATCACCTGGACGCCGGCGTCGAAGACCGCGCCGGAGTACGCGGAGTCGTCCACCGCCGAGCAGAGGTTGACCTCCACGCCGCCGACGACGCTGCTGAGCTCGAAGAAGCCGAGCAGGTCCACCTCGGCGTAGTGGTCGATCATCAGGCCGGTGAGCCGGCTGATCGTCTGCACCAGCAGCTG
Source organism: Geodermatophilus dictyosporus (assembly GCF_900115505.1). Taxonomy (GTDB): domain Bacteria; phylum Actinomycetota; class Actinomycetes; order Mycobacteriales; family Geodermatophilaceae; genus Geodermatophilus; species Geodermatophilus dictyosporus. The sequence continues at coordinate 8,502 of NZ_FOWQ01000004.1, forward strand.
CCTGCCGCCGGCCCTGCGCTCGTCCTCGGGGGCGGAGTCGTCGACCTCGCCGTAGCCGAGGGCGTAGGCGGCGTTGAGCTTGTCCGTCCCGTGACCGGGGATCTCGACGTAGGAGTCGCGGGGGAAGGAGACGAACGAGGCGCGCGACCCGTCGGCCGGGACGTGCACCAGGATCATCGTGTCGGTGTTGGTCCCCGAGTCGGTGCCGGCGCTGAACTCCTCGAGCTGCTCGGGGGTGAGGTCGGCGCGGCTGTCGTTGCCGACCAGCAGCAGGTCCATCGCCTCGGCGGCGCCACCGGCGTCGGCGTTGCCGGAGTCGGGGATGGCGTCGGTGCGGGTGACCGTGGCCTCCGCGACCCGGGTGAGGTACCAGCCCCAGCCGCTGGTGCCGAGCAGCACCACCGACAGGACGGCGGCCACCGCGTGCGCCACGACCGCACCGCGGCGGGTGCGGGACGCCGCCCGCTGCGGAGCGCTCGAGGCACCGTGCGGATGGGCCGGCCGGCCGGCGCGCGGGTCCAGCCGCGGCGGCAGGGGGCGGCCCGCGGGGGCGCCGTCCTCGTCCCGGGTCACGGGGCGAGGTTAGGGGCGGCCGGCGTTCCGCAGGGGTCCGCGGCACACGGGTCCACTGTCCGTCGTCGACCGGGCGCCGGGACCCGCCGTCAGGCGTCGAGGGCCGCATCGAGGACGAGCAACAGCTCGACCGACGGGCAGTTGCCGCTCCGCACAGCGCCGGCGACCGCGAGGATGTCGCCGTGACGGCCTTCCCCGAGCAGTCGGCCGACGCGTGGCCTTCCCTGGACGAGGTGCAGCGGTGGCAGCGGGCACTCGCCGACGTCGCGGCCCGGGTCCGGCACGAGCGGGGGATCGAGGAGCCGTACCGGTTGTCCGTGGTGGCGGACGGGCTGTGAACCGGGTTCGGGGGTCGCCGGATCCGCGTGGGCGGCGAGGCCCCCGACGTGCAGGACCCCTCCGGGCTGTTCGACGACGTCGACCACTGGGTGGCGTTCGAGCGGGCCGCAGGCCCCGGGCGCGTGCTCGACCGCGACCGTCAGGCCGTGGCCGTGTACCGGGCCCGCCTGCCGGAGGCGCAGCGGTTCTGGGAGCGCGTCACCGGTCGTCTCGTCCCGGACGTGGAGCGGACGACCGGACTCGAGCTGAGGTGGAGGGTCAGGGTGCGCGAGGACGAGGAGGTGTGGCCGGGCCCCTCGGTTGTTGGCGGCACGCTGCTGTCCGGGCCGGTCGAGCCGGTGCGGCGGCCGCTGCTCTTCCCGCAGATCTGGTTCGAGGCGCCGAACGTCTCGCGGCAGCTCCCGGAGATGACCGACGAGGACGAGGCCCTCGCGTACCTGGCCGACCTGGTGCAGGAGGCCGTCGTCGAGGAGTTGCACGGCGCCTGGCCCGAGTGCCCGCGGCACACCCACCCGCTCACGGTGCAGCTCTCCGCGGAGGGCCGGCCGGTGTGGCAGTGCCCGAGGGACCCCTCGGTCCGGATCGCGGTGGGCAGCCTCGGCTCGGCGTCCACCACCCGCGCACAGCCTCGCGCGGTGGACGTGGTCGTGGAGGTGGGTGGCTGGGAGCACGAGTGCTGCGGGCCGGCCATTGAGCGCCACCAGGTGGTGGATCTCCACTGCACCCGCTGGACGGGGCCGGACGGCCGGGTGCTCCTCGTCGAGACCCACCACCACCTCGAGCCCGAGGAGCGAGTCCGGGGACGGGTGACCGGGATCGAGGTGACCCGGGAGGTGAGCGACACGCAACCGGTCCTCCGCGTGCCCAGCGGGCCGGCCCTGCGGGGCATGGACCAGCACGACGACGGTCATCTGGAGGACCCGTGGACCGGTGACGTCGTCGAGTGGGACGGCGGGGACTTCCTCGTGACCATCCGGAGGTCCACCTAGGCCCGGGACGGGGCCTCTCGGCCCTACGCCGACGAGCTCGGTGACCGGCAACCCAGCTGTCGACCATCACCGGCAGCACGCGCGCGACGCACCCGAACCCATGGCCGGGCACCGGGCGAGACGGCGCACCTGCTGGTGGGGCGGGTGGGGCTTGAACCCACGACCCAGGGATTATGAGTCCGTTTCCACCCGTCTCTTGACGTGCGTCGATCTTGGCGATTGGGCCGTTGAACTGCGTCTTCACGGTTGAACGTCTCTGGCGCTGACCGATTGTTTGCGGACCTCTTGCGGACTCTCTGCGGACCGGCGCACTTCCGCGCCTGACTGCCAGCGAGTGGTAGGGGAGCCTCTGCTGAGCTCCAGTGCCGGCTCGTCGCCCGGTAGCTGCGGAGCATGGAGGTGCCATCTCGCTAGCAGGCGCGCGCCGCCCCGTTCCTGTGAACCTTGTTTGTCGGTCCACCGGAGCCAGCCCAGCCGCCGCCCTCCAGCAACGCGGCGCCGAGCTGCGTGTCCCATAGGGCTGCCTCAGGGACAGGCCCTGGGGACCGCAACCGGCGGGGCCGAGCGGCGATTCGGCGCTGGATCGGGGAAATCGCGCCCGCGCAGATCGCCCGTGCGGGCGGCGAGCTCGGCGGGCACGGCGATCAAGAGCCGGCGAGCAACACACCTAGCAGGAACCCCAGCACAATGCCGACTGCAAATACTACGAGAAGCAGGACCACGAGGCGCCAGGACACAGCGGCCAGCGCTCCGCTATACGGAGCCTTCACATAGTCTTGGCCGTAGAGGGGAGCGGCCTGCCCGTAGTAGCCGTATGCAGGCGACTGCCCGAACTGGGGATACGGCGCTCCTCCATACTGCCCCCGGTAGCCTGACGTTGGCGGTTGCGAAGGATGACCTGGGTGGGCATAGCCACTTGGCTGGCCGTACGGGGTCGGTTGAGAGGCTGGGGGAGTAGATCCGTAACCACCGTTTCTCCCGGCAGCGTCTCCGGTTGTGTCGGGATTCTCACCAGTCTTCGCCACCATGACTCCCGCTGCCGGATGTCGTAGGCCCAACCGGCAGTCCCCTGAACCGCCGGAGGAGTGGACAGCCGAGGCAGTCCACGGTCATGTCCCCAGTACTACCAGTAATATCCGCGAAGCCCTGAGTCTGACACTCGAGCTGTCCTGTCTCCAGAGAACCGGCGGCCCTCGTCTAGGAGAGAAGCAGTCACCGCCGTGTCAGATCCATTGGTAGTCATGGTGTCACGCTCTGCTGCAGTTTGTACCACCCACCCCATTGATCATGCGGCACTCAACTAACCAAAACCCGAGGGGCCACTGCAGTCGGGAGTGTTGTCTACGTGCGCAGTCGGGCGCGTACATCGTTCCTTTGAACGCCAGGTCTGGAGCAGACTACGCAACCATGGCTCGTGGGGATCTGCGCTCTTGGGTGACCAAACTTGTCAAGGCCATCAGTGGAGGCCAGACTGTGGACCTGGCACCCGGCATGGCCGACGAGGACATCCACCCCCAGGGAGCGGACTCATGGCCGAGTGAGCGGCGCATTCCCGCCGCTGCAATTCGCGAAGCGCTCCTCGGACGCGACCTCAAGCCAGCTCCTGAGGGGCTGGTGATTCGAGGTGCGGACATCACCGGGACCCTAAACCTGGACTACGCCTCAGTCCCATTTCCCTTGGTGATCAACCACAGTCGGTTCAACCGTCCATTGACGGCTAGACATGCATGCGTCAAATATCTTAGTCTCGCCTCATCGCATCTACCAGGTGTCCGTCTGGATGACTCTGTTATTGACTCATGGGTTGTACTCGACGAATCCGTCGTGGCTGGCTATGTCAGTGCTATACAGTTGCGAGCAGGGCTGTTCTCCGCTACTAGGATGGAGCTTAAAGCCGAAGGCGGACGGGCACTGATCCTAGACCGAGCAAACATTCAAGGCAGCGTCTACTTCGACGGACTGAAGTCAACTCAGGGGGAGCTCCGCCTAACTTCCGCACGCATCGGCGGCTCCCTGACGATAGCCTATGGGACTTTGCGGACAGTAGGCAAGGTCATCTTGAACCTCGAACGGGCTAAGGTGTCCGGGAACGTGTATTTAACGGAATTGAATGCAAGGGGGCGCATCAATCTCGCGAGCGCCCAGTTGGACGGGCTGCTGACCTGGACCGGCGCGACGATTCGGGCCGTCGATCACGAAGTCAAGGGCTTGGAAGATATCGCTGTGTACGGCCAGTACCTACAGGTGTCAACCCTTTGGCTACGGGGAATACGAGAGGTTCGCGGAAGCCTATACTTGGCGGCCGCCCAGATCGGAAGCCTTGTTGTGGATCCAAACCCGCCAGACCGGCAACTACCCGGTCCATTAATGGCAATCGGATGCTCAATCAGGGACATGCACGGCATAATTCGCGAGGATAGACGTGCGGCGGCAAGCTGGTTGAGTTCTGTTGATTCGAAGCTCTCCCACATCACGCAGCCATGGCACGAGTTTGCTGCCGTGTATGAGCGGATAGGGCAGACCTCAGATGCCCGGTGGATGCGATGGCAGGCGGCAAAGCTGACGACTAGGCATGCTCCTTGGTACACGAAGTTGGCCCGGTGGCCGTATGGCGCCCTGGTTGGATACGGCTATTATCCCCTTGTCGCTGCGGCCTGGTTGGCGTTAACGCTCATCGTCACGGCGACTCTCGTCGCAGGCAGCCGTGCTTCCTTCGCGCCGACCAATCCAGCCTCGGCTCAACTCGTGCAATCTTCTCCACCACAAAATCCGGGTGTAGCGCCAGAGGCCCCTGGTCCGACAGTGACTGGTGAAACTGCCTGTTCCGAGATCAATCCTGCCTATCCGTGCCTAGACCCGATCCTGTATGCGATCGATTCTTTGCTTCCGCCGGGGACCGCTGGACAAGCAGGCGCATGGCGAGTCATTTCAACGGACTGGTGGTCGGGGTCCTTCGCGGTCCTAAGGACCTTTGCATGGATTACAACCGCGCTACTCTTGGCTGGCGTAACCGGCCTGCTGCGGAAAACTTGAGGCGGCTTGGCCTCGTGTCGCTACCTGTGGGGATGCGAACGTGTACATCGATTGCTGTCGCTGATGTGACTCGGAGTTTCTGTCATGAGATCCGGCGCATGGCGCAGCGAGGCGACAATCGCATAAAGTTCAGTGCAGGTTGCCACCGCAGCGGCAGGTCCTCTACGGGGCGTCGAAGACTTCGGCGACCACCCGTCGCAGGAGAGTCTCCACGTCGATCACCACGGAGATGCAGCCTGCCACGCCCGTATCGAGCGACGCCTACAAGGCGTGGGGTCGGAGCAGCGGGGAGGTCGTCTCTGAAGCCGCCCTCCCGGCGAGCCGGCGGGTGTCCCTAGGCGGCCGGCGGTTCTAAGCGGTCGTCGCAACGACTGGCTTTTCGGGGTCGGACAGTAGCCGCTGCATGGCTTCGGCCGGGGTGATTAACCCGAGGGTCTGGCGGGGCCTGCCGTTGAGTTCGGCAGCGACGGCGTCGAGGTGCTCAGCGGTGTGGACCGAGAGGTCGGTGCCTTTGGGAAAGTACTGGCGCAGGAGGCCGTTGGTGTTCTCGTTGCTGCCGCGTTGCCAGGGCGAGTGCGGATCGCAGAAGTAGATCGCCATGTCGGTGGCCAGCGTGATCGCCTGGTGCTGGGCCAGCTCGCTGCCCTGGTCCCAGGTCAGCGAGCGGCGCAGCTGCTCGGGCAGGGTCTAAATTGTTGCGACCAGCCGGTCGCGCACGGTCTGGGCGCCGTGCCCGTCGGGCAGGTGCACCAGCAGGCAGAAGCGGGTCTGACGTTCGACCAGCGTGCCGATCGCTGAGCGGCAGTGGGTGCCCAGGATCAGGTCGCCTTCTCAGTGGCCGGGCACCGCCCGGTCGGCGGCTTCGGCCGGCCGTTCGCTGATCGAGACCATGCCGGAGATCTTCGCCGTGGTCGCGGCGGAGAACCCGTGGGGTCGGCGCCAGGCCCGACCGGTGCGCAGATGCCGGTGCAGCTCGGTCCGTAGCTGGCCGCGGCCCTGCACGAATAGCGCCTGGTAGATGGTCTCGTGGCTCACCCGCATCGCCGCCTCGTCGCCATGCTCGCTGGCCAGGTGCACGCTGATCTGGGCCGGGCTCCACTTCCGGCACAGCTTGTCCTGCACCGCCACAGCGCCAGCCGTGCGTCCTCCAGTTTGAACGGCTTGGGCCGCCGCGCCCGCAGCCCGGCGCGTTTGTGCGCCGCGTACGGGGCGTACCTGGCCTGCCTCACCCGGCCGGCCCCCGGCACTGGCCCGTTGCGGTGTAGCTCGCGGCTGATCGTTGATGGTGCGCGGCCGAGCCGGGCAGCGATCGCGCGCATCGACGCGCCAGCCAGATGCAGGTCGGCGATCTGCAGTCGCTCCTCCAGCGATAGATACCTCGCCGACACCACCCGCGGTACCGACGGCGGTCGACCGCCTGACGCGCGTCGCCATCGATATCCCTGCCGCCGATCCACGCCGACAGCCTCACAGGCCTGCGAGAAGGACGATCCCGCCGTCACCAGCTCCCAGAACCGCTCCTGACGCTCATCCCGAACCCGTCGCCACTCGGAAACCACCACAACACCTCACGCTCGACAGGTGTTGCGACGACCGCCTGAATGCGCCGCCCGCTAGACGAGTAAGTCCTATCGGGGAGCAGGGCCGAAGGTCGCTGTAGGCGTGGGCGGAGGGTGCCCAGGCTCGGGGTGTGAGAACGGACCTAAACACCCTCCTGACCGCACTGTATGTCTGGATCGATGATCGTCTCGCCGGTCGCGTGCGCGTCGGACGCCGCCCGCGGCTGACCGACTCCGAGCTGCTCACCCTCGCGGTCGCGCAGGTACTGCTGGGCTGGCACTCCGAGGCCCGCTGGTTGCGGCTGGTGCCTGCCGCGCTGCCCGGCGCGTTCCCCTACCTGCCCGGCCAATCCGGCTACAACAAGCGGCTGCGCGCGGCGCTGCCGCTGCTCAACCGGATCATCCGCGACCTGGCGGCCGACACCGATCTGTGGACCGATCCGGTCTGGCTGATCGATTCCACCCCGGTGGAGTGCGCCCGCTCCCGCCCGGCCGCGCTGCGCTCGCAGCTGGCCGGGATCGCCGGCTACGGCTGGTGCCGATCGCACTCCCGCTGGTTTTGGGGCCTGCGGCTGCACCTGGTCTGCACCCCGGCCGGGCTGCCGATCACCTGGGCGCTGGCCCCGCCCAGCCTCGATGAGCGCCAGGTGCTGATGGCCATGCTCGATCACGATCAGCCGCTGCTGGCCCAGCGGCCGGGGCTGCTGTTGCTCGCCGACAAGGGCTACATCTCCGCCGAGCTCGACGACTACCTGCACGCCCGCGGCGCCGATCTGCTGCCGCCCGTCGCTGCGTCACCGCACGCCTCGCCCCGGTCAGGCCCTGCTCGCGCCGATCCGCCAGCTCATCGAGTCGGTCTACGACACCCTCAAAGGCCAACTCGACCTGGAACTGCACGGCGGCCGCACGATCACCGGCGTGGCCACCCAAGTCGCCCAGCGCTTGCTGGCGCTGACCGCTGCCATCTGGCTCAACCGCGCCACCGGCCAGCCGATCACCCGATCGTTGATCGCCTACGACCACTGACCGACTTCGGACTCACTCATCTAGGGGACACCGACGCCTCATCCGTCCCCTGCGGCCGCAGCGGCGGGTGAGGGTGGGCTGCTCTCACTGGGTGTCCCTCCTCGTCCCCCTGCGCCAAGACCTCCACTCTCGCAACCGCCCCGACATGTCGATGTGTCGGCTCTGCAAGTGATCTTGCTGGTGGGGCGTCATGCCGAGAAGGGCTCTGCCACACCGCGGCCAGCCTCTCGGTGTCCGCCGGAGCGAACGTCAAAGCCGTCCAACGCCTCCTCGGGCATGCCTCGGCCGCGATGACCCTGGACGTCTACTCGGGGCCGTTCGACGACGACCTGGATGTCGTCGCTGACCGCCTCGACGAAGCCGCAGTCCGCGCTCGTGCGGACTCTCTGCGGACTGAGCGAGGCTCCGACGTCGTCCCGATCAACCTTGTAGGCCGCTGACTTGCAAAACACCGGTGGGGCGGGTGGGGCTCGAACCCACGACCCAGGGATTATGAGTCCCATGCTCTGACCGGCTGAGCTACCGCCCCGAACGAGTGCCGTCCAGCCTGCCAGACGCCGTCGACCGGCTCCCCGCGAGTTCCAGCCGGATCACAGCGAGCACGCGGCCGCACCCCGGTCCCGGCCGTGACCGTGGGGGCTCCCCGGGCCACGGGGAGGACAGTGGACGAGGAGCAGACCCGGGCGGCACCAGCCGGGAGCCCTCGGGAGTCCCGCACGTCGCCGCCACGACCCGCTGGCGGTCGGCGGGATCGGCGGGTTCCCCTTCGGCCGGGCCTGGGCGGGGTGACGGGACCGCGCCGTCGGTGGCAGCACGGCACCACCGGCGACGCGGCGTGCGCACCGCCGTGCTCCCGCTCCCGGGGCGGCAGCCGCCGTCCCGGAGCGGACCGCCTCGTGGCGCGGGTGTCCGTCGTCGGCCGCTGAGCGGCCGCCCACCCCGGCCGCACGGACTGGTCGGGACGCCTGCTGTCCACAGCCCGATCGCCGTCCACAGGTCCGCTCCGGACGCTGCCGCCGTGCCCTGCGCCCTGATGGGCTGCCCAGCGAGACGAGCAGCCGGCACCGTGCCGGCCGGGAGGAGGAGCGGTGACGGGTCAGGACGCAGCGGGACGGGTCGGGAGCCACCTCGGGGAGAGCCCGCCGTGGCCTTCGGGCGCCGGGAGGCCCGTCCACCGGCAGGGCCGGATGGCCACCTGGGGACTGGCCTGCAGCCTCGCCGCGCTGCTCCCGGTCCTCCTGCAGGTGGCGGAGGCCGTCCTGGCCGTGCCGCTGGTCCCCGACCCCCTGGAGAACCCTGGGCTCCTCGCCTCGCCGGTCCTGGCGATCACCGGCGTCGTCCTGTCGGGGGTTGCGCTCGGGACCGGGTCGGGACGCCGCGGCCGGGCCCTCGCCGGCGTGGTGGTCGGCAGCACCTGGCTCGTGCTGCTCGCCGGCCTGCTGCTGTTCCTGATCGTGTCCGTGACGGTCTGAGTGTCCGGGCTTCAGCGCGGGCCGCGGGGGCCGTCCCAGCGGCCGAAGCCGTCGGGCCCGCCGTCGAGCAGCGCGTGCAGCGCCATCGAGCCCAGGGCCACGAGGACGACGAGCGCGACGACGGCCAGCAGGGCGATCCGGAGCACGGCCGGACCGCCGCCCCGGGCGGTGGTGAGCGTCGTCCGCAGCTGCTCCCAGGCGAGGAGGCCGAGCGGCCGCCAGCCCGGCGCGGTCCGGTCGGGTGCCATCGGCGGGAGGTCGGCGGTCAGCGGTGCCAGGTCGCGCAGGTGGACGGCGGCGAAGACGGAAGCCATCCGGTCGCTGCCCTCGTCCGGCGTGAGCAGCCCCCGTGCGACGGCATCCTGCAGCCGGTGCACCGTGGCTGCCCGGTCGCTGTCGGCCGCCCGCATCGGCGGGGCCTGCACCGGGGTGGCGTCGTCCATGTGGTTCCTCCTGCTGGGGGCCGGTCCGGCCGGCCAGGGTGCCCGCCGATCCTGTGACGGAGCTGTGAGCTGTGGCACTGACCTGCGGTGCGACCTGCCGGGGGGACCGGGTGTGGCGCAGGGTGCACTGGTCCGCACGGTTTGTGAGCACCGCAGGTCAGACGGTTGAACGCGCAAACAGGCGCGCCGGGATCGTCACCGTTCCGTGATCTGGCGGCTTTACGGCCGTGTAGTTTCGCCCGCGGTCCTGCCGGGCCTCAGCTCCTCGAACCGAGGGCCCCGGGCAGGCCCCGCCTGACTGCCCGGCCCGCGCGCCGGGGGACCGGGGACCCACGGGAGTCCCCGGGTCGGTCACGCCCGCGGACGCCGGACGCGGGCACGGGCGTGCCCTCGCGGGGCACACCCAACGGCCCGACGGGCGGCCCCGAGGAACGGAGAGACGCTCTCTTGGCGAGCCTGCACCACCGCCCCGCTTCCGGCACCCGCCCCATCCTGCCCCGCCGTCTCCGCCGCGCCGTGCTCGCCGCCGGGGTCGCCCTCGGGGTGGTCCTGACGGCACCCGCGCCCGGCCTGGCCGCGCCCGAGGACGACGTCGCGGCCGCGGAGGCCGCCGAACGCGACCTGGTCGCCGAGGTGGACCGCATCGAGGCGGAGGTGACCGCGGCGGAGGAGCAGCTGCAGCGGATGACGGTCGAGGCCGAGGCCGCCGCCGACGCCGCGCTGGTCGCCCAGGCCGAGCTGGCCGCCGCGCAGGAGGCCGCCACCCTCGCCGCCGAGGAGCTGCAGGCCGCGCGTGACGCGGTCGCCGCCGCCGAGGACGAGGTCGTCGAGCTCGGCCGCGAGGCCTACATGGGCAGCGGCGGGGAGCTCGGCGGCGACGTCACGGTGCTGCTCGACAGCGAGGGCCCCCGCGAGGTGCTCGAGCGCGCGGCCACCCTGGACCTGCTGGGCGTGCAGCGCGCGCAGACGCTGCAGGAGTTCGAGCTGCTCGAGGCGCAGGAGGAGGAGGCCGACGCCGCCGCCCGCGCCGCCGTCGCGGAGCGGGACGCCGCCGCGCACGTCGCCGCCGAGGCGCAGGCCGCCGCCGACGCCCGGCTGGCCGAGGCCCAGGGCGACTTCGACGCACTGTCGGCGGAGAAGGCCGCGCTCGACGAGCGCCTGCGCGCCGCGGAGGTCGAGCTGCTCCGCCTGCGGGGCGTCGCCGAGGCCGAGGCCGCGTGGGAGGCCCAGCAGCAGGCCGAGCAGGCCGCCGCGATCACCGTGCAGTCCAGCGGGGGTGGTGTCGCCCCGACCACCGGCCGGGTGACCTCCTGCTACGGCGCCCGCTGGGGGACCATGCACTACGGCGTCGACATCGCCGCCCCGATCGGGACGCCGGTGCTCGCACCCGCCGGCGGCGTCGTCCTGCAGGCCGGTCCGGCCAGCGGCTTCGGCCAGGCCGTCTACGTGCAGCACGACGACGGCCGGGTCACCGTCTACGGCCACGTCAACCAGTTCTTCGTCTCCGCCGGCCAGGTGGTCAGCGCCGGCCAGCGGATCGCCGAGGTCGGGAACAAGGGCCAGTCCACCGGGCCGCACCTGCACTTCGAGGTGCACGAGGGCGGCCTCTACGCCAGCCGGGTCAGCCCCATCCCGTGGCTGAGCCGGCAGGGCGTCTCGCTGGGCGGCGGCTGCACCTGACCGGTCGCGGGCGTCACCGGCGCCCGCGCAGCCGGCCGAGCAGGTCACCGGCGCCCCCGACGGTCCGCGCGGCCAGCGCCAGCACGGGGGCGCCGGGGATGCCCGGTGCCGACTCCACGATCGGGGCCAGCCGCACCAGCCCCGGCAGGTCGTGCACCCGCAGCCGCCGGCGCACCAGCGCCGCGGCCGGGTTGGTCCGGCCCGACGCGGCCTCCAGCAGCACGTCGGCCCGGGCCTCGACGGCGGCTCCGCGCGGACGGCCGCCGTCCAGGAGCCGGACCGTCCAGCCCCCCGCGTCGGCGGCGAAGGCCCACCCGCCGTCCGGGGTGACCAGTGCCGCCCCGCCTGTGATCCCCGAGGCCGCGGCCAGCGCCCCGGTCACGTCGGCGAGCGCGGCCAGACCGGACTGCAGCACCGAGGACGGTGGGGGAGGGGCGCCGGCGTCCGCGAGGTCGAGCCCGTGGACGGCGAGCTCGTAGGCCTGCCCGAGCACCACCGACAGCACCGGCAGCCGGCCCACCGTGGACACCGTGGACGCGGTGTCGAGCTCCTCGGGTTCCTCGGCGAGGTAGCGGACGGTGGCCTCGCGGTTGCGGCGTAGCGCGGCCAGCACCTCCTCCCGCGAGGCGCCGCGGTGCGCCGCGGTCACCCGGGCGTTGGTGCCGTCGACGTCGGCCGGCGTCCCCGTGCCACCGGCGCGGGCTGAGGCGACCAGGCCGGCGAGGGCCTCGTGGTCGGGCCACGCACCCAGGTGCACGCACACCTCGTGCACCCGCCAGCCGGGCAGCCGGGTCGGCCGGGCGAGGTCGACGGCGGCGGCCTGGTGGAGGAAGGCGTCCCAGGCGTCGAGCACCATCGGCCCCACCACGTCCCGGCCGGCGTCGGCCAGCCCGTGCCGTCGCGTCGGCCCGCCCCGGTCGCCGGTCATGCCGGGGCCCTACCCATCGCCGCGCCGCCGGTCGCAGGTGCCGCCGGTCACACCTCCCCCCTCGGAGGAGGGACGCGCCGCCGACCCGGGTCAAGCGCTGGGTCCGGGGCGTCGATCCCGGGGACGTGAGGGAGAGGGTGCCCCGGCGCCGGTTGCTGCCCCGGGTGCCGGCCTGGCTGGCCACCGGGCTGCTGCGCCCGCTGGCCGAGGACGAGGAGCGGGCGCAGTACTGGGTCCGCCACGTGCGCACCGGCGTGCTGCTCACGCAGCTGTGCGGCTGGACCACCCTCGTCCACCTGCTCGTCGCACCGACCTCGGCGCGGGTGGACCGGGCCCTGCTGCTGCTCGCCGGCGGGGTGGTCCTGGCCTCGCCGCTGCTGCTCGTCCTGCCGCTGCGGCAGATGATGCGCGACCTGCGCGGCTGCCTGCTGTTCTACGGGTGGAGCCTGGCCACCACGGCCGTCGTCGCGCTCGGTGCGCGGCTGGACGGCGGCGCCGAGAGCCCGCTGTGGGCGATGCTGTTCGTCACCCTGGCCTTCATGGCCGTCGCCTACCCACCCGTCGGCGTGGCCCTGACCGGGGCGGTGATGGCCGCTGCCCACCTGTTCGTGGTGGCCGACGAGATCGACTCGCACGTGGTCTTCACGGCGAGCGTCATGGCGATCTTCACCCTCTGCTGCACGTTCACGTCGGCCAACCACTGGGCCGCCCAGGACCGCCAGGTGCTGCTGCTGCGCACCCAGGAGGCGCTGGCCACCACGGACCCGCTCACCGGCGTCCCCAACCGCCGCGCCTTCCTCGAACGGCTCGAGCAGGCGGTCGCCCGGGCCGGCCGGGGGGAGCGCGCCGTGGTCTGCATCGTCGACCTCGACGGCTTCAAGGCGGTCAACGACCTCGAGGGCCACGCCGCCGGCGACGCCGTCCTGCGGGCGGTGGCCGTCGCGCTCACCGCGGCGGTGCGCGAGACCGACACCGTCGCCCGGCTCGGCGGCGACGAGTTCGCCGTCCTGGCCGACGCGCTGCTGCCCGTCGACGACGCGACCCTCGCCGACCGGCTGCGCGCCGCGGTCGCCACCGTCGGCGCAGGTCACGGCGTCACCGCCAGCGTCGGCCGGGCCCTGGTGGCGTCCGAGGACGACGTGGCCGGTGTGCTGCACCGCGCCGACGCGGCCATGTACCGGGCCAAGGCCGCCGGTGGGGACCGGGTCCACGAACTCGCTGGGTGAGCACTGTCTCCGCGCGGCGGTCACCGACCGTTATGCCGGAACCAAGGAGTGCCGCAGGGGACACGGGGCCCCGCAACGCCCGGTGACGGTGGCCTCGGGGTACGGTCAGGACGATCCCCGACCGGGTTGGACGGTGGGGTCGCCGTCGTGGTATGGCGCTGACCAGCACTTCCGTGACGCGTGAGATCACCGCCGTCACTTCTGACGCATGTGGCGCATCCGCACTGGCGCGACGGGTACCTCATCGTGCACACTGTCCCCGGAGGCCCTGATCCGCCGCCGCTGACCACAGCCTGTCACCGAACCGATCGTCCGTTGGGGAAGACGAGACCGATCGAGTCGATGGAGGTGCCTCGTGCAGCGACGGTCTACCCAGGGTGTCGTCTTCGTGCACTCCTGCCCGAAGGCGCTCTGCCAGCACGTCGAGTGGGCGCTCGAACGCGTCGTCGGCGCGCCGGTCTCCCTGTCGTGGGCCGACCAGCCCGCGGCGCACGGTGCCTTCCGTGCCGAGGTTGCCTGGACCGGTGTTCCCGGGACGGGCGCCAAGCTGGTCGCCGCACTGCGCCAGTGGCCGATGCTGCGCTTCGAGGTCACCGAGGAGGCCAGCCACGGCAACGACGGCGAGCGGATGTCCTACGTGCCGGGGCACGGGGTGTTCCGCGCGCCGACGAGCGCCAACGGCGACATCGTGGTCACCGAGCAGCAGCTGCGCACCCTCGCGGCGACCGCCACGTCGGTCGAGGCGTTCCGCCACGGCGTCGACCAGCTCCTCGGCGCGGCCTGGGACGCCGACCTCGAGGTGTACCGCTACGCCGGTGACGGCAGCCAGACGACCTGGCTGCACCAGGTCGTCTGAGGGAACGCGCAGGTCACGATCCGGGCACACGAGATGAGGACCTGCGGGAACTCGTCGTAGGCTCCAGACCAGGTCGACCGGACGCCGTCGGGGAAGCGGCGTCCGGACGACCTCACGAGAGGCCCGTCACCGCTGCAGCGGTGACGGGCCTCTCCTCTCGTGCGCGCCCTCGGGCGGGCGCGCTCCCGCGCCGCAGCGCTCGACGGACCCTCCTGCCCCCCACCGCTCGCACGCTGGCGGCGGGCCCGTGCAGGAGGGCCGGGACCGCCCCTCAGAGCGGGATGTTGCCGTGTGCCCCTCGGCCGGCCGGTGCGCCGGCCAGCGCGGCCACCAGCGCCCGCCGGGTGCGGCTCGGCTCGACCACCTCGTCGACCACGCCGATCTGCAGCGCCCGGTCGACCCCGCCGGCGATCCGCTCGTGCTCGGCGGCCAGCCGCGCGTGCAGGGCCTCGCGCTCGGCGGGCGGGACGGCGGCCAGCTCCTTCCGGTGCAGGATGCCGACGGCGGCCTTGGCCCCCATGACGGCGACCTCCGCACCCGGCCAGGCGAACACCGCCGTGGCGCCCAGCGAGCGGGCGTTCATGGCGATGTAGGCGCCGCCGTAGGACTTGCGGGTCACCAGCGTCACCCGCGGCACGACGGCCTCGGCGAAGGCGTGCAGCAGCTTGGCGCCGCGCCGCACGACGCCGTCCCACTCCTGGCCGACGCCGGGCAGGTAGCCGGGGACGTCGACCAGCACGACCAGCGGCACCCCGAACGCGTCGCACATCCGCACGAACCGGGCCGCCTTCTCCGCCGACGCCGAGTCCAGGCAGCCGCCCAGCCGCAGCGGGTTGTTGGCGACCACGCCGACGGTCCGCCCGCCGAGCCGGCCCAGGGTGGTCACGACGTTGGGCGCCCAGCGGGGGTGCAGCTCCAGGCCCGGCCCGTCGAGGACGGCGGCCACGAGCGGCCGGACGTCGTAGGCGCGGTTGGTCCGCTCGGGCAGCAGCGCGCGCAGGTCGACGTCGGCCTCGGCGGCGGCCGGCGCGAACGACCCCTGGGCGGCCAGCAGGTCGACCGCCTGGCGGGCGGTCCCCAGCGCGGCGTCCTCGGAGTCGGTGACCACGTGGACGACGCCGCTGCGGCGGCCGTGGGTGTCGGGCCCGCCGAGGCTCTCCATGTCGACGTCCTCGCCGGTGACGGAGCGGACGACGTCGGGGCCGGTGACGAACACCCGGCCGGCCGGGCCCATGACCACCAGGTCGGTCAGCGCCGGCCCGTAGGCGGCGCCGCCGGCCGCGGGGCCCAGGACGACGGAGATCTGCGGCACCCGCCCCGAGGCGCGCACCATCGCGGCGAACACCTCGCCGACGGCGTGCAGCGCGGTGACCCCTTCGGCCAGCCGCGCGCCGCCGGAGTGCCAGATGCCCACGACCGGCAGCCGCTCGCGCAGCGCCGTGTCGATGGCGTCGACGACGTGCCGGCAGCCGTCGGCGCCCATGGCCCCGCCCATCACCGTGGCGTCGGTGCAGTAGGCGATCACCCGCGTGCCGGACACGGTGCCGCGGGCGGCGAGGACGCCGGAGGTGTCGCGGGGGGCCAGCAGGGTCGCCGACCCGGCGTCGAGGAGGCGCAGCAGCCGGTCCTCGGGGTCGCGCGGGTCGGGGGTGGGCAGCGTCGGGACGGCGTGCAGCGTGGTCACGGGGTCTCCTGAGGCCGGCGCGGGGCCGGTGAGTGGGGCCGGCCCCGCGAGGCCGGTGGGCGAGCGGCCCGCGACGGGGCCGTCGGTCAGGCGGTGGTGAAGACCAGTGCGATGTTGTGGCCGCCGAAGCCGAAGGAGTCGTTGACCGCGGCGGTCAGCGAGGCCTTCCGCGGCTCCCGGCGGACGATGTCGAGGGCCTGCACGGCCGCGTCGTCGTCGGGGTCGTCGAGGTTGGCCGTCGCGGGGACGACCTGGTCGCGCAGCGCCAGGATGGTGAAGACCGACTCCAGCGCGCCGGCGGCACCGAGCAGGTGGCCGGTCTGGCTCTTGGTGGCCGTCACCAGCACGTGGTCGCCGACCGAGTCGCGGATGGCCGCGGCCTCGGCGGTGTCGCCGACCGGGGTGGAGGTGGCGTGCGCGTTGACGTGGCCGATGTCGCTGGGCGACAGGCCCGCGTCGCGCAGCGCGGCGGCGATGGCACGGCCGGCGCCCTCGCCCTCCGGGTGCGGTGCGACCAGGTCGTAGCCGTCGGCGGTGGCGCCGGCGCCGGCCAGCCGGGCGTGCACCTGCGCACCGCGGGCACGGGCGGAGTCGGCGCGCTCGAGCACCAGGGCGGCGGCGCCCTCGCCGAGCACGAAGCCGTCGCGGGCCTTGTCGAAGGGGCGCGAGGCCCGCTCGGGCTCGTCGTTGCGGGTGCTCATCGCGCGCATGGCGGCGAACCCGGCCATGGGCAGCGGGTGCACGCAGGCCTCGGCGCCGCCGACCAGGACGACGTCGGCGCGGTCGAAGCGCAGCAGGTCCAGCCCCCAGCGGATCGCCTCGGCACCGGAGGCGCAGGCGCTCACCGGGGCGTGCACGCCGCCCCGGGCGCCGACCGCCAGGCCGACCGCGGCCGCGGGGCCGTTGGGCATGAGCATCGGGATGGTGAAGGGGGAGACCCGCTTGGGACCCTTCTCCTCCAGGACGTCGTCCTGGCCGAGCAGGGTCAGTGCACCGCCGATGCCGGTGCCGAAGACGACGGCGATGCGCAGCGGGTCGACGCCGGCACCGGCGGCGCCCGACGCGGCCCAGGCCTGCTCGGCGGCGATGACCGCGACCTGCTGGCTGCGGTCCAGGCGCCGGGCGCGGACCCGGTCGATCTGCTCGGCCGGCTCCTGCGCGAGGCGGGCGACGAGCTGGGCGGGGAACTCCTTGGCCCAGTCGTCGGTGATGCGGCTGACCCCCGACCTCCCGGCCAGCAGCGCGTCCCAGGTGCTGGCGACGTCACCACCGAGTGGCGTGGTGGCGCCGAGGCCGGTGACGACGACGTCGGTCATGACGGTTCTCCTCCTGGGAGCGGTGTGGCCGGGGGGCCGGGAGTCGGCCACCCTTCCGGGCCCGCGCCGGTCTGCGAGGCGCGGGGGGAGGGTGGTCCTGCTACTTGTTCTTCTGGATGAAGCTGATCGCGTCGCCGACGGTCTTGATGTTGCCGAGCTCGTCGTCGGGGATGGCCACGCCGAACTTGTCCTCGACGGCGGTGGCGATCTCGACCATCGACAGGGAGTCGACGTCGAGGTCCTCGGTGAACGACTTCTCCGGGGTGGCGTCGGCGGGGGCGACCCCGGCGACCTCCTCCAGGATCTCGGCCAGACCTGCCTGGATGTCCTCGCTCACGCGAAGGTCCTCTCTCTCGGTGGGGGCGGGGGCTGCCCGCCGTCGGGCCCGGGTGGGTCCGGGGGTCACAGTGCCCGTCAGGGCAGGCGGAACACCTGGCCGGCGAAGGTCAGGCCCGCGCCGTAGCCGAGGACGAGGGCGAGGTCGCCGCTCTTGGCCTCGCCGGACTCCAGCAGCGCGGTGAGCGCGAGCGGGACCGACGCCGCCGAGGTGTTGCCCGACTGCACGACGTCGCGGGCGACGACCGTCTTCTCGCCGAAGCCGAGCTTCCTGGTCATCGACTCCACGATGCGCAGGTTGGCCTGGTGCGGGGCGAACACGTCGATGTCGCCGGGGCCGACGCCGGCGGCCTCCATCGCCTCGACGAGGGTGTCGGTGAGCTTGGTGGTGGCCCAGCGGTAGACCGCCTGGCCGGCCATGGTCATCGTCGAGCTGCCCGCGGCGATCTCGATGGCGTTGTACTGGTCGCCGTCGCTGCCCCAGACCACCGGCCCGATCCCGGGCTCCTCGGAGGCGCCGATGACCGCGGCACCGGCGCCGTCGGCGAAGATGACCGCCGTCGAGCGGTCGGTCTGGTCGGTGACGTCGGTGAGCCGCTCGACGCCCACGACCAGCGCGTTGCGGGCCGAGCCGCCGCGGATGGCGTCGGAGGCCACCCCGAGGGCGTAGCAGAAGCCGGCGCAGCCGGCGTTGAGGTCGAAGGCCCCCGGCCGCGGGATGCCCAGGCGGTGGGCGACCTGCGGGCCGATGCCGGGGATCGGGGCCCGCAGGCTCGCGCTGGCCAGCACGACCAGGTCGACCTCGTCGGGCGCCAGGCCGCTGGCGGCCAGCGCCTTGCCGCCGGCGGCGACGGCCATCTCGACCAGCGTCTCGTCGTCGGAGGCCCAGCGGCGCTCGGCGATGCCCACGCGGCTCTGGATCCACTCGTCGTTGGTCTCCATGACCTGGGCGAGCTCGTGGTTGGTCACCCGCCGGCGGGGCCGGTAGGAACCCAGGCCGAGGACGCGGGTGCCGGGGGCACCCTTCTTCAGGTGGATGGTCACGCGGAGACCTCCGGGTAGAGACGGGCGAGGGGGTCGCCGGCGTCGACCAGGTCGCCGTCCTGGACCAGCCACTCGGCGAGGACGCCGTCGTAGCCGGCCGAGACGTCGGCCTCCCCACGGCGGCTGCGGATGCGGCCCAGCGGCGTGCCGGCCGGCAGCCGGGTGCCCTCGGCGACGTCGGCCGGGCTGACCGTGCCGCGGACGGGGGAGACGACGACCCGCCAGTCGGGCTGGTGCTCGGGCTCGGGCCGGCCGCGGGCGGCGTCGATGAGGGCGCGGGCGCGGTCGAGGTCGCCGGGACCCGACAGCGCCAGCACCTCGACGTCGGCACCCTTCCACTCGCGCTTGGCCAGGCCGGCCAGCGCGCCGGCGGGCGGGAGCTCGATCGCCGCGGTGACACCGAGCTCGCGCAGCGTCGTCAGGCACGCGTCGAAGTGCACCGGGCTGGTGACCTGGCTGACCAGGCGGGAGAGCACCTCGGCGCCGGAGGGGACCGCCGCGCCGTCGGCGTTGGACAGCAGCAGGCGGCTGGGGTCGGCCGGCCGCAGGCCCCCGACGAGCCCCTCGAGCTCCTCGCGGGCCGGTGCCATGTAGGAGGTGTGGAAGGCGCCGGCCACCGACAGCGGCAGGACGCGGGCCCCGGCCGGCGGGGCGGCCTTGAGCGCGGCGAGGCCCTCGAGCGGCCCGGCGACGACGGTCTGGCCGCCGCCGTTGAGGTTCGCCGCGGCCAGCCCGTGCTGCTCGAGTGCGGCGGCCAGCTCGTCGGGGTCGCCGCCCAGGACGGCGGACATCCCGGTGGGGGTGAGCGCGCACGCGCGGGCCATCGCCCGGCCGCGCACGGCGGTCAGCGCGATCGCGGCCTCGACGGACAGGGCGCCGGCCAGCGCCGCGGCGGTCAGCTCACCGACGCTGTGCCCGGTGATGACGACGTCGCGGCCGGTCTGCGGCGAGTGGGCGACCGGACCGGGCAGGCCGCCGAGCTCGCGGGCGACGAACAGGCTCATCGCGACGACCAGCGGCTGGGTGACCGCGGTGTCCTTGATGGCCTCGGCGTCGCCGGTGGTGCCGAGCGTCAGCAGGTCGGCGTCGGCGATCGCGCCGGCCCAGCGGAAGAAGGACTCGGCGCCGGGCAGCTCCAACCAGGGGGTGAGCATCCCGGGCTTCTGGGCACCCTGTCCGGGGGCGAGGACGGCCAGCACGCCCTCCACCGTCTCAGAGGACACCGGCGCCCGCGCGCTCGCCGGGCACGAAAGCTCACCGGCGTCTTCTGTAGAAACCCTCCAAAGCGAAACCGCAGACGCGCCGTCGCGGACCGTTTCAGTGGTAGGGACCACTTAAGGGGGCGAGGAGGTCCTTCCTCAGTGCCAGAGGGAGCGGCCGCCGTCGAGGTCGGCGAGGACGAGAGCCACCTGGAGCGTCCAGGCGCCGCGGGGGTCGGTGGCCACCTGGCCGGTCAGCTCGGTGGCCCGCCGGAGCCGGTACCGGACGGTGTTGGGGTGCACGAACAGCGCCCGCGCGCTGGCCTCCAGGTTGCCCCCGCCGGCCAGCACGGCGCGCACCGTCTCGAGCACCCCGCCGCCGGCGCCGCGCAGCGGCCGGACCACCCGCTCGGTGAGTGCCGCGCGGGCCAGCGGGTCGCCGTCGAGGGCCCGCTCGGGCAGCAGCGCGTCGGCCCGCACCGGTCGGGGCGCACCGGGCCAGGCGCGGGCGGCCCGCCAGCCGGCCAGCGCCGCGGCGGCCGACCCGCCCGCGGCGCTGAGCCGGTCGACCACCGGGCCGAGCACCACCGGCCCGGGGCCGAACTCCTCGGCCACCCGGTCGGCCGCCGCGCCCACGTCCTCGGCCCCGCCGAGGACGACGACCAGCTGGTCGGCGTGCACCCCGACCATCACCTCGCACGACTGGGAGCGGGCGGCCCGCCGGACGGCGGCGTGCGCGTCGCCGACGTCCGGCGCGGCGCCGACCAGCACGGTCACCGGGCTGGTGTCCGCCCAGCCGAGCGCCGCGGCGCGGCCGGGCAGCTCCTCGGAGCGCTCCCCGCGCACCAGCGCGTCGACCACCAGCGCCTCGAGCCGGGCGTCCCAGGCGCCGCGGTTCTCCGCGAAGCTGGCGTAGACGTGCGCGGTGGCGAACGCGACCTCGCGGCTGTACTGCAGCACCGCCACCCGCAGCGCGTCGACGTCCCCGGGCTCGGCGACGGACTCGACGTGGTCGTCCATCACCTCGGCGGTGAGCTTGACCAGGTCGACGGTGTGCTTGAGCGGCATGACCCGCACCAGCTCGCGGGGCGCGGCGCCGAAGACCTCGCCGGTGAGCCGGGGCGGGCGGCCGGGGTGGCGGCACCACTCGACCAGGGAGGCGATGCCGGCCTGCGCCACCAGCCCCACCCAGGAGCGCTGGTCGGCGGGCAGCATGCGGAACCACGGCAGGTCGTCGTCCATGCGGGCCACGGCGCGGGTGGCGATCGCCCCCGAGGCGCGCTCGAGCCGCCGCAGCGTCGCCGCCGACGGCGGGTGGGCGCTCACCCGGTGGGCCACCCGGTCAGCGTGTCACGACCCGGGGCGTCGGGGAGAGTGGGGGAGTGGAGCCCACAGGACCGGCCACGGCACCGGCCACGGCACCGGCCACCGCGCCGCCCCCCGTCCCGCGCCGGACCCACCGCCGGGTGCGGGCCGCGATCGGCGCCGGTGCCGCCGTCCTGACCGTCCTCGGCGCGGGGGTCCTCACCGGCTTCGCCCCGCAGGTCCGCCTCGACGACGCGGTCAGCCGGTCGCTCTACGCCGGCGACGACCGCACCGCGCTGGTCGGCGGGCTGCTGGAGGTGCTCACCACGCCGGGCGTCACCTGGTTCCGGGTGCTGGTGTTCCTCCCGGCGCTGGTCTGGCTGGTCCGCCGCCGGCTGTGGCGCACGCTGCTGTGGGTGGTCGTCGCGATCACCGCCATCGGCCCGGTGACCACCGCGCTCAAGGAGTTCGCCGGCCGCGCCCGGCCCGCGTTCGAGAACGGCGGGCTGACGTACGAGTCGCTGTCCTACCCGAGCGGCCACTCCTCGGGCATCGCCACGCTGGTCACCGTCGGGCTGGTGCTGGCCTGGCCGCGGCTGACCGCGCCCGCCCGCCGCCTCGCCGTCGTGTCCGGGGTCGCCCTGGCCGTCCTCGTGGGGCTGACCCGGATGTGGCTGGGGGTGCACTTCCTCTCCGACGTCCTCGGCGGCCTGGCGCTGGGGACGGCGTGGTCGCTGGCGGTCGCGCTGGTCGCCCGCGGCCTGCCCGGCGGCGCCGCGGCGCTGCCGGAGCGGGGCGTGCGGCGGTGACCGGCCTCGCCGGGCGCACCCTGCTCGAGCCGGGCGACGGGTCGCTGGGCCCGCTGCTGCGGGTCACCGACGACCGGCTGGCACCGGCCACCGGATACGGCCGCCACGAGCACCGGGCCGTCGACGTCGTCGCGGTGGTGCTGGCCGGCTCGCTCACCCACGCCTGGGAGGAGGGTGCGCCGATGGCCGCCGGCGACGTCGGCGTGCTGCGGGCCGGCACCGGGCTGGCGCACGACGAGGTGGCCGGTCCCGACGGGGCGCGCGTCGTGCAGACGTACCTGCGGGCGGCCGACCCCGCCGCGCCGCCGTCGCACGCGGTGCTACGAGCCGCGCGGGGCTGGGTCGACCTGGGCCGGCCCGACGCCCGGCTGTGGGTCGGGGACGACGGCCCCGGGGTGCCCGACGGCGTGGTCCTGCGCCCGGACGCCGGCCCCGTCCTGGTCTGGCGGGTGGACAGGAGCCGGCCGTCCTGGAGCGAGGGCTGAGCGACCGCCGGGAAGGCCGCCGCCGGCGTGGTGTAGACCCGCAGGCGAACCGTTCCCTGCCACCCGGAGGTCCCTCCCCATGACGACCGACGCCCCGCGCGAGGACCTCCTCGCCGGCCTGTCGTTCCCACCCGGCTTCGTCTTCGGCGCCGCGACCGCGGCGTACCAGATCGAGGGCGCCGTCGACGAGGACGGACGGGGGCGGTCGATCTGGGACACCTTCAGCCACACCCCGGGCCGCGTGTTCGAGGGCCACACCGGCGACGTCGCCGTCGACCACTACCACCGCTACCGCGACGACGTCGCACTCATGGCCGACCTGGGGCTGTCGGCCTACCGGTTCTCCGTCGCCTGGCCGCGGGTGCTGCCCGAGGGTGGCGGCCGGGTCGAGCAGCGCGGCCTGGACTTCTACCGCCGCCTGGTCGACGCCCTGCTGGAGGCCGGCGTCGACCCCTGGCTGACCCTCTACCACTGGGACCTGCCGCAGGCGCTGCAGGACCGCGGCGGGTGGGCCGACCGGGACACCGCGGCCCGCTTCGCCGACTACGCCGCCGTCGTCGTCGACGCCCTCGGTGACCGGGTGCGGCACTGGTCCACCCTCAACGAGCCGATGGTCAGCGCGCTGCTCGGCCACGTGGCGGGGGAGCACGCCCCGGGCCTGCAGGACCCGGTCGCCGGGGCCCGCGCCGTGCACCACCTGCTGCTGGGCCACGGCCTGGCCGCCGCCCGGCTGCGGGAGGCCGGCGTGGCCGACCTCGGCATCACGCTCAACTTCACCCCGATGCGCCCGGCGAGCGACGCGCCAGCTGACGTCGACGCCGCCCGCCGGCTCGACGGGCAGCAGAACCGGGTGTTCTTGGAGCCGGTCGTGCACGGCGCCTACCCGGCCGACGTCGTCGCCGACCTCGAGGCCGCGGGCGCCCCGCTGCCCGTGCGCGACGGCGACCTCGAGGTGATCGCCGCGCCGCTGGACTGGCTGGGCGTCAACTACTACTTCGAGAACACCGTGCAGGCCGGCCCGCGGCCGGCGGGCAAGGGGCCCTCGCCGTTCATCGGCGGGCACGACGTGGTGGAGCTCGACCCCGAGGGGCCGACGACGACCATGGGCTGGGGGATCAGCCCGGACGCCTTCACCGAGGTGCTGCTGTGGCTCGGCGAGCGCGCGCCGGGCCTGCCGCTGGTGGTCACCGAGAACGGCTCCGCGTGGGCGGACGAGGTCGACGCCGAGGGCGCCGTGCACGACCCCGAGCGGGTCGACTACCTGGTCCGCCACCTCGCCGCGGTGACCGCGGCGGTCGACCGCGGCGCCGACGTCCGCGGCTACTTCGCCTGGTCGCTGCTGGACAACTTCGAGTGGGCTCGCGGGTACGCGCAGCGCTTCGGCCTGGTGCACGTCGACTACGCCACCCAGCGGCGGACGGTGAAGGACAGCGGCCTGCTCTACGCCGAGCTGCTCCGCCGCCACCGCGAGCGGGCCTGACCGGGGGCGCCGGGCGCGGACCGCGGCGCCCGGCGCGCCTCAGACCAGGGCGACGACGTCGGCGGCGCAGCCCCAGGAGAGGGTGACGCCCGCGCCGCCGTGGCCGTAGCAGGCGACGACGGGCCGGCCCGCTCCCGGCACGCGCTCGAGCCGGACGGTGGGCCGGCCCGGCCGCAGCCCGACCTGGCGGGACAGCACCGGGGCCTCCCGCAGCTCGGGGACCAGCGCCCGTGCCCGCACGAGCACGGCGGCCTCGACGTCCGGGTCGGGCTCGGTGCCGGTGGCGCCCTCCACGGCCGTGCCGCCGCAGACGACGTCGTGGCCGCGGGGGATCACGTAGGTGAGCCCGCCGGGCCCGTCCTCGTCGAGCAGCCAGTCGGTCAGGCCGGGATCGGCCAGCCGCACCACCTGCCCCTGCACCGGGACACCGCTGTCGTCGCCCAGCAGGGGACCCGAGGCCAGTCCCGCGGCCACGACGAGCACGTCGCCCGGGACGTCGTCGAGCCGGTCCACCCGCCGGCGGACGACCTCCACCCCGGCCGACCGGACGGCGCCGGCCAGCCACGGCAGGTACCGGACCGTGTCGACGACCGGCACCGTGCAGCGGGTGCCGCCGGGCACCCCGGGCGGCAGCTCGGCGGCCGCGGCGGGCCGGTGGGGCAGCCCGGCGCTCCACCACAGGTCGGGTCCCGGGGTGCGGTGCACGACGGTGCCGGGCCGCAGGGTCACCCCGGTGGCCGGGTCGCCGGCGAGGGCGGTGAAGACGGCCCGCGAGGCGAGGCCCCAGCGGAGGACCGCGTCCAGCGGCGCGGCCCGGTAGGGGAACCAGAGCGCCGCGGCCACGGCCGAGGTGGTGGCCTCCGGCGGGTCGGCGGCGACCACCTGCACCCGGTGGCCGGCCCGCGCCAGCTCGAGGGCGCAGGTCAGGCCGATGACCCCGCCGCCGACGACGGCGACCCGCAGGCCCGGGTCGCCGTCGCCGGGTCGCCTCACGTCGCGGGGCTGGGGTCCGACCGCTGGTCCTCCGGCGCCTTGCGGACGTCGCGGATCTGGTACTTCGCCACCGCCTCGCGCACCGTCGCCCGGTCGAGCTGGCCGCGGTCGGCCAGCGAGGCCAGCGTGCGGACGACGATGCTCTCGGCGTCCACGTGGAAGTGCCGCCGCAGCGCCGGGCGGGTGTCGGACAGGCCGAACCCGTCGGTGCCCAGCGTCGACATGCCGCCGGGGACGAACGGGGCGATGAGGTCGGGGACCGCCTTCATCCAGTCCGACACCGCCACGACCGGACCCTCGGTGTCCCCCAGCCGCTGGGTCACGTAGGGCACCTGCGGCTCGTCCTCCGGGTGGAGGAGGTTGTGCTCGGTGACCTCGTCGGCCTGGCGGCGCAGCTCCGTCCACGACGTCACCGACCACACGTCGGCCGACACGCCCCAGTCCTCGCGCAGCAGCTCCTGTGCGCGCAGCGCCCACGGCACCGCCACCCCGGAGGCCAGCACCTGCGCCCTGGGGCCCTCGCCCTGGCCGGGCGCGTACAGGTACATGCCCGCGAGCAGGCCCTGGACGTCGAGGCCCTCGGGCTCGGCCGGCTGGTGGAACGGCTCGTTGTAGACCGTCAGGTAGTACATGACGTCGGGGCTGCGGTGCCCGCCCAGCGGCGCGCCCGGGTCCTCGCCGTACATGCGGGCGAGGGCGTCCTTGGTGATGTGCCCGACCTCGTAGGAGAAGGCCGGGTCGTAGGACACGACCCCCGGGTTGGTGTGCGCCAGCAGCAGCGAGTGGCCGTCCTCGTGCTGCAGGCCCTCGCCGTTGAGCGTCGTCCGGCCGGCGGTGGCGCCGAGCAGGAAGCCTCGCGTCATCTGGTCGGCGGCGGCCCAGAGGCCGTCACCGGTCCGCTGGAACCCGAACATCGAGTAGAAGATGTAGATCGGGATCATCGGCTCGCCGTGCGTGGCGTACGACGTGCCGACGGCGGTGAACGACGCCGTCGAGCCGGCCTCGTTGATGCCCTCGTGCAGGATCTGGCCCTGCTCGGACTCCTTGTAGGCCAGCATCAGCTCGCGGTCGACCGAGGTGTAGCGCTGGCCGGCCGGGTTGTAGATCTTCTGCGACGGGAACAGCGAGTCCATCCCGAAGGTGCGCGCCTCGTCGGGGATGACCGGCACGAACCGCGGGCCGAGCTCCTTGTCCTTGAGCAGCTCCTTGAGCAGGCGGACGAACGCCATCGTCGTCGCCACCTCCTGCTTGCCCGAGCCGCGGCGCAGCACGTCGAGCGCCTTGTCGTCGGGCGCCTTGAGCTGCTTGAACTCCGAGCGCCGCCGCGGCACCGCCCCGCCCAGGGCCCGCCGCCGGTCGAGCATGTACTGCATCTCGTCGGAGTTCGGGTCGGGCTTGTAGTAGGGCGGCAGGGTCTTGTCGAGCTGCTCGTCGGGGATGGGCAGGTAGAGCCGGTCGCGGAAGCCGGCGAGGTCCTCGGCGGTCAGCTTCTTCATCTGGTGGGTCGAGTTGCGGCCCTCGAAGTGGCTGCCCAGCGTCCAGCCCTTGATGGTCTTGGCGAGGATGACCGTGGGCTGGCCCTTGTGCTCCACCGCCGCCTTGAACGCCGCGTAGACCTTGCGGTAGTCGTGCCCGCCGCGGGAGAGGTCCCAGATCTCCTTGTCGCTCATGCCCTCGACGAGCTTGCGGGTGCGCGGGTCCCGGCCGAAGAAGTGCTCCCGGACGAAGGCGCCGTCCTCGGCCTTGTAGGTCTGGTAGTCGCCGTCGGGCGTCTGGTTCATGAGGTTGACCAGGGCGCCGTCGCGGTCGGCGGCCAGCAGCGGGTCCCACTCCCGGCCCCAGATCACCTTGACGACGTTCCAGCCCGCGCCGCGGAAGAACGACTCCATCTCCTGGATGATCTTGCCGTTGCCGCGCACCGGTCCGTCGAGCCGCTGCAGGTTGCAGTTGATGACGAACGTGAGGTTGTCCAGCTCCTCGCGGGCGGCCAGGCCGATGGCGCCGAGCGACTCGGGCTCGTCCATCTCGCCGTCGCCGAGGAAGGCCCACACGTGCTGGTCGGAGGTGTCCTTGATGCCGCGCTTCTCGAGGTAGCGGTTGAACCGCGCCTGGTAGATGGCGTTGAGCGGGCCCAGGCCCATCGAGACGGTCGGGAACTCCCAGAAGTCCGACATCAGCCGGGGGTGCGGGTAGCTCGACAGCCCGCCGCCGGGGTGGCTGACCTCCTGCCGGAAGCCGTCGAGCTGCTCCTCGGAGAGCCGGCCCTCGAGGAAGGCGCGGGCGTAGATGCCGGGGGAGGCGTGGCCCTGGAACCAGATCTGGTCGCCGCCGCCGGGGTGG
The DNA here is from genome assembly GCF_900115505.1 of Geodermatophilus dictyosporus. GTDB lineage: Bacteria > Actinomycetota > Actinomycetes > Mycobacteriales > Geodermatophilaceae > Geodermatophilus > Geodermatophilus dictyosporus. The sequence goes on from NZ_FOWQ01000004.1 coordinate 35,617, forward strand.
TCCTTGCCGCGGAAGAAGTGGTTGAAGCCGACCTCGTACAGGGAGGCCGAGCTGGCGTAGGAGGAGATGTGCCCGCCGACGGCGATCCCGGGCCGCTGTGCGCGGTGGACCATGATCGCGGCGTTCCACCGGATGTAGGCGCGGATGCGCCGCTCGACGTCCTCGTCGCCGGGGAACCACGGCTCCCGCTCGGGCGGGATCGTGTTGATGTAGTCGGTGCTGCGGAGGGCCGGGACGCCGACCTGCTGCTCGCGGCTGCGCTGCAGCATCTTCAGCATCAGGTAGCGGGCCCGCCCGCGGCCTGCGTGCTCGACGACGCTGTCGAGCGACTCCACCCACTCCTGGGTCTCGTCGGGATCGGTGTCGACCAGCTGGCTGGGGAGTCCGTCGGTGATGACCGCGCGGGGCTGGCCGGCGTCGCGGGTGGGGTCCCCACCCTGCTGCGGTGCGCTCATGCCCCCATCGTCGCGCGTCCGGGCGGTCTGCGTCACGCCAGCGCAGCGCATCGGTGGCGTACCGCCCGGTACCGGCACGGCCGGTCCTCGCGGAGCGCTTGCGCCTGACCAGGCATGGCCTACGCTCCTGCCCACGCGGACCGACGCCGTCGGCCCCGCGCGGCCGGGCAGGAGAGGGGTGACATGACCAGGCAGCGGGTCACAGCCCCGCCGGTCGTGTCCGCCGTCAGCCCCCACAGACCGCCACGTGCGCCCGACCACCGGCGCCCCGCCTGCGCCGGCCCCGGGTCGGCGGCCATCGATCCTCCGGAGGAACAGCAGGGATGAGCGTCGACTCGGGCACCGCCGGCATGGCGGCCCGGTTGGGCATCAAGACGGGCATGGTCGTGCAGGAGCTCGGCTGGGACGAGGACGCCGACGAGGACCTGCGCGACTCCATCGTCGAGGCCTCCGGCAGCGAGATGGTCGACGAGGACACCGACGAGGTCGCCGACGTCGTCGTCCTCTGGTGGCGGGAGGACGACGGCGACCTGTTCGACGCGCTGACCGACGCCCTCACCTCGCTGGCCGACGACGGCGTCGTCTGGCTGCTGGTCCCCAAGTCCGGCCGGCCGGGCCACGTCGCGCCCGGCGACGTCACCGAGGTGGCGCCGACCGCGGGCCTGTCGCAGACCAGCAGCATCTCCGCGGCGAAGGACTGGTCGGGCATCCGGCTCGTCACGCCGAAGGCGGCCCGCAGCCGCCGGTGATCGAAGGACCCCCTCGCCCCCACGCCTCGCTCCGCTCGGCGCGGGCCCCGGCGAGGGGGCCGTTCCAGCACGTCGCCGAGGGTGGGGCACGATCAGGCTCATGAGTCTCTCCGTCGGCGACGTCGCGCCCGAGTTCAGCCTCCCCGACCAGGACCGCCAGGTCGTCTCCCTCGCCGAGCTGCGGGGCCGGCCGGTGCTGGTCGTCTTCTACCCGTTCGCCTTCTCCGGCATCTGCACCGGTGAGCTCTGCCAGCTGCGCGACGAGCTGGCCACCTACACCGACGCCGGCGTGACCGTGGTGGCCATCAGCACCGACCCGGTGTTCAGCCTCAAGGCGTTCAAGGCGCAGGAGGGCCTGGAGTTCCCGCTGCTCAGCGACTTCTGGCCGCACGGCGCCACCGCCCAGGCCTACGGCGTGTTCAACGACAAGGCCGGCATGGCTGTGCGCGGCACCTTCCTCGTCGACGCCGAGGGCAGGGTCGCCTTCGCCGAGGTCAACCAGCCCGGCGACGCGCGCGAGCAGTCGGGCTGGAAGGACGCCGTCGCCAAGATCGCGGCCTGACCAAGGACCCCCGCTACCCCCCCCCCCCCGCCACTCGCACGCTCGCGGCGGGACCCTGTAGCGGGGCCGCCACCCGGACCCACCGCCCGGGGCCACCTACCCTGGGCGGGCGGGGCGCGTAGCTCAGCGGGAGAGCTCTCGCCTTACAAGCGAGCGGTCGCAGGTTCGATCCCTGCCGCGCCCACACATCTCTTCCCTTTGATGCGCAACGTCACCGGTGACGCTGCGGTGACGGCAGCCGCTCTATCTTGCCGCACTGGTGGATCCTCGCGGAGGACCGCCAAGTGGATGGGGGTGTCCGCTCCCTCGCGGAGCAACGTTGTAGGAGCAGCCTCATGGCTCAGCGCCTACCCGAGGAGGGGCCAACCTCTGGCCCTAACCCGTTGGCTCTCGGAGCCGCCAGGGCGGCTGCTGTTGGTGCCGTCGCCTACGGCGTCGCAGACGGTATTGGCCTGCCTAGTGATAAGGCTGTCGTGGTCGGCGGTGCAGCAGCCGCCGTGGACGGAGCCGCCGGAGCTGCCGGCGCTATCCGACGTCGGATGCGTGGCACGCCCAGTCGATCGGAGGTCGAGGCGTGGCGCGGCGTTAGGGAGTACATGATTCTCATCGATAAACGCATAAAGGAAGAGTCCACACCTGAAGATGTATCGGAGTACATCGCTAGGATCAGTGAATATCAGCGAAGAATAGACGCATTTCAAGACGATGGGGCGTCGGCCGCCCTCACTAGTCCGATAAGAACACCACTCACCCAACCTCTTCGTATTCGACTCAGTCGTCCTCGTGAAACTGCTTCAGATGGGGCACGCAGACCGGATGCCCGCTGCACTCCTTCGGGTTGTCATTCAGGGGGCAGTTGTCCCTGGTGCTTGTCGACATGGGCGAGCACCCTTCCTCCGGGTCAGCGACGGTGGGATCGATGGGAACTGTCGCGGTGAAGGCGCAGGTCGGCATAGCTCGACGCTGACACCATTAGCCCACCGTCTACCCTGCGCGGTAGTGGACCGACGTGGCTGGGCGCGCATATGACTAGCAGGCATCCTTGGGTCTGCCCGTCGAGAGGGTGGTCACCGCCTCGCTGGGACGACGCCGAGTGCCAAACCGACCGATTGGCGTCTTCACCAGCGACCGGGCTGCCGTCCGAGGCCACCTGCCAAGTGGGCCTCGGCTTCCAGCCGCCCTCGTCCGCATCCGGGCTTGCCGCGAGCTGACCGACAGGGGAAGCCCAAGGCCCCCTGCCCGAAATCGGACAGGGGGCCTCGGAGCCGGGCGTCAGAACCTCAGGACTGCAACTCGTAAGTGAAGGTCGCCGGGTCACCCTCCAGATCCTCGCTGGACAGCAGGGTCACTGTGGCCGTCACTCCGGCCTCGACATCATTCGCCGCGCCCACCGCGCTACCCACCAGAGAGCCGTCCGGCCCGAGCACCGTGATCGTGAAGAAGGCCGACCGGGTGCTGCTCTCGTTGTTGGTGATCCGCGCGGTCAGCGAGTTGACCAGGCCGGTCTCCACCTGAACCTCACCGAGTACCCAGCCGTCGTCCTCCAGCGGGTCATCCTGGGGAGGTGCCGGTGCCGGTGCCGGTGCCGGTGGCTCAGCCGCCGACCCTCCGCTGTCGGCGGGCTGCTCGGCGGTGGGCGTAGTGGGGTCGGCCGCCGAGGTTTCGCCGTCTCCGCCGCCTCCGGCCGCCGCCGCGATGATGATCACGGCCAGTCCAGCCAACAGCCAGAACCAGACGCGCTTGTAGATCGACTTCTTCGGCGGCGGTCCCTGCGGCGGCATCTGCGGGGCCATCCCCGGGGGCGGCCCGTAGCCCTGCTGAGGGCCGTAGCCCTGCTGAGGGCCGTAGCCCTGCTGAGGGCCGTAGCCCTGCTGAGGGCCGTGATTATGGGGGGTGCTCATGGTGGTGTTCCGATCGGTGGTGGGCTGGAAGCGAGGACGATGACGTTGGTCCTGTACTCCCGACCGCCTGTCGCTCGCTGAGAGGGAAACGTCCGGTTCTGTATCGGCGACCTGACGGGAAGTTTGACCGGAATCTGGCAACGGCGCTGCTGACCGGGAGGTCGTCCTCTCGCATGCGTTCAACTGACGTTGAGGGGGCCGACCGGCGTCAAGTGGGAGACCGTCCTCACGAGTGAAGTAGGCAAGTGCTCCTCAGCAGCAAAGCCCGCCCGCACAGGCATTCACTCAACCGGGTCAAATCCCCAGGGCGCAGACACCGCTGTAACACTTGCACAGTCAGACCACTCTGCCCTGCAAAAGCGCAGGTCAGCACAGCGTTCAAGCTCTGCCTGCTTACAAGCGAGCGGTTGCAGGTTCGATCCCTGCCGCGCCCACCACGGACCCCCACCGCGCCAGGTGCCCGTCGTCGACCTGTGGTCGTCTCCGGTGGGTCGAGGCGACCGCAGGTCGACGTCCGGCGGTGTCGAGGTGCGGCGCGTCGTCGTCACCCGGCCCGGGTGACCGCGGTCCGGCGCACCCCGGCGCGGGCGGGGACCCTCAGGCGGCCGTGGCGGTGCGGGGGAGCGCCGTCGGGACGTCCGGGCGCGGGAAGCAGGGGCGCAGCGCCAGCGGCGCGCGGAAGGGCCGCCAGGTGCCCTCGGGCTGGGCGAGCCGGTCGGCCACCGCGTAGATGACCGCCGGGTGGTGGCCCATCCCCAGGTGGCTGGCGTAGACGGCGATGTTCTCCGTCTGCGGGGAGAGCCGGTCCAGGCACGCCTGCCAGGCGACGATCCCGTCGTGGTGGGAGTAGATCGAGGTGGCCGGTACCTGCAGCGGCGTCGCCTCGCTCGCCAGCGGCAGCGTGCGCCGCTCCACGTGCAGGTGCGAGTAGCGCTCGAAGACCCGGTTCGCCCGGGTCTGGCTGTCGCGCTGCAGCGCGAACGGGCTGCCCAGGGTGATCACCTGGCGCACCGAGTCGGGCACCTTGCGGGCCAGGTCGCGGGCGAAGATGCCGCCCAGGCTCCAGCCGACCAGGCTGATCGGCCGGCCGTAGCGGTCGCTGAGGTCGTCGATGCGGCGGGCCATGCCCTCGACGCACTCGGCGGTCGGGCCGATGTTGCGGCCCAGCCGCCAGCCGTGCACCCGGTAGCCCAGCCGGCGCAGCGTGCGGCGCAGGGTGCGGGTGGAGGCGTCGTCGGCCATCAGGCCGGGCAGCACGAGCACGGGGTGCCCGTCGCCGACCGGCAGGCGCGGGAGCAGCGGTCGGGCCGCGAGGTAGAGCCCGTAGTCCGCGCAGGCCCGGCCGACCTCGGTGAGGTACAGCGGCAGGCCCGGGCCCTCGTACTGGTGTCGCGACACGTCGTCCTCCTCGCCGGCGGCCCGTCCGGCCTCCGTACGCTCCGGTACCACGGTCCCGCTCCGGTCACACCTGACCGTGGCGGCGCGCGGCCGCGGCGCGGCCGACTTGTGGCTCGCGCCACAGCCGTCGCACCCACCCCACGGCGCCTGCGGGCAGGGGGCGTGGAACCGTACGGACGGCGCACGCGGCGGGAGGAGCACAGGTGGAGCAGCCCGGGACGGGCCGGACCGTCGACCTCGGCGGTCCGGTGCACGTGGTCGACTACGGCGGTGCCGACGACGGCCCGGCCGTGGTCCTGGTGCACGGGCTGGGCGGCTCGCACGGCAACTGGGACCTGCTCGCCCCGCTGCTGACGCCGACGGCCCGGGTGTGGGCCCTGGACCTGCCCGGCTTCGGCCGCAGCGAGCCCGGCAGGCGGCGGACGACGGTGCAGGCGAACGTCGGCGTGCTGCGGGACTTCCTGCGCGAGGTGGTCGGCGAGCCGGCCGTGCTGGTCGGCAACTCGATGGGCGGGATGGTCTCGCTGTTCACCGCCGCGGCCGAGCGCGACCGCGTCGCCGGGCTGGTGCTGCTCGACCCCGCGCTGCCCGGCGGGCGCCGCCGCCTCGATCCGCTCGTGGCGGCGACCTTCGCGCTCTACGCCGTCCCGGGCGTGGGGGAGCGGGTGCTGCGGCTGCGCCGGTCGCGGCAGACGCCGCTGACCCGGGTCCGCGCGATGCTGGAGCTGGTGGGCGTCGACCCCGACGAGCTGCCCGCGCCGGTGGTCGACCGGGCGGTCACCCTCCTCGAGCAGCGGGAGGACGTCGCCGGCATGGACCGGGCGTTCCTGACCGCGGCCCGCTCGCTGCTGGGGATCCTCCTCGACCCGCGCCACTACCGGGCGGCCATGGCCCGCGTCGCCGCCCCGGTGCTGCTGGTGCAGGGCGACCGCGACCGGCTGGTGCCCGTGGACGCCGCCCGCGAGGTGGCCCGCCAGCACCCGCACTGGCGTTACGAGGAGCTGGCCGGCGTCGGGCACGTGCCGCAGCTGCAGGTGCCCGACCGCCTGGCCGCCCTCGTCCTCTCGTGGCTGGGGGAGTCCGTCAGCGGTCCCGCAGCTCGGTCGTGAGCCCCGTCCCCTCGCTTCGGGCACGGTGCCGCCCCGCTGCAGGCCGGCCGAGCGCAGCCCCGCCGCCACCCGGGCCGGGAGCTGGCCGACCCGGCCGTGGCCGAGGGTCAGCGGGCCGAGCCGCGGCATCGGCTCGTCGGGGTGGGCGAGGGTGGACCCGCGCAGGCCTGGACCGTGACGTGCGTCGCCTGACGGTCCGGCATCGCGAGAGCCGGTGCGCACACCTGCCCGCCGGGGCTCAGCGGCCGAGGGCGACCACCTCGTCCAGGCCGGCCTGCAGGTCGGCGACCAGCCCGGCGGGGTCGGTCACCGCAGCGGAGTCCACGTTGACGCCGATGCAGCACTGCGCCTCGTGCGAGAGCAGCGTGACCATCGCCGCGCAGCCGGGCAGCGGGCCGAAGGGGTACATCCGATCGATCCGCGACCCGGCGATGTAGACCGGGTGGGTCACCCCGGGCACGTTGGAGATCTGGACGTCGTTGGCGCTGGTCAGCCGCCCGGAGACCGCGCCGATGACCGGCGCGGGCAGCCAGCTCAGCGTCGGGGCCAGCAGGTCGGTGACCACGCTGGTGCCGCTGCTGTCGCCGCGGACCGACAGCACGAACTCGCGGATGGCCCTGACGCGCACCGCGGGGTCGGCCTCGTCGAGGGGGGCGGGGAAGCGCGCACCGGTGAACCGGTTGCCGCCCTCGGGCGCGTCCTGGGCGCGCAGGCTGATCGGGATGCCCACGGCGAGCGTGCCCAGTGGGGCGCCGTGCCGCTGGTGGTAGCGGCGGAAGCCCCCGATCACCGCGGCGAGGAACCCGTCATTGAGCGACCCGCCGGCGGCCTTGGCGCCGGCCTTGAGGTCGGCCAGCGGCACCTCGAGCACCTCCAGGTGCCAGTCGCCGCCGCGGGGGGTGAGCAGGGTGGAGCCGGGCCCGGGCGGGGTGAGGCTGCGCCCGGCCGAGGTCACCGACCCCAGCGCGGAGGTGACGGCGTCCCAGGGCCGGGCGCCGGCGGTGAGCGCCCCGACGCCGCGGCGCAGCACCGCCAGCGGGGCCGAGCGCGCCGTCCCGACCAGCTGCTCGGTGAGCAGCGCGGTGCGCGACACGTCGTCGTCGGGGGTGGGGACCGGGGGCTCGGGGCGGGCCGGGTCGTGCTCGGCGGTGCGGCTGTGCAGCCGGCTCATCAACTGCACCGCGCCCAGCCCGTCGGTGGTGCTGTGGTGGGTCTTGACGACGTAGCCGGCCCGCCCGTCGGACAGGCCCTCGACCAGCACCGCCTGCCACAGCGGGCGGTCACGGTCCAGCGGCGCGGAGACGAACTCGCCGACGACGTCGAGCAGCTGCCGCACCGACCCCGGCGCCTCCAGCCGAACCCGCCGCACGTGCGCGTCGAGGTCGAGCCCGGGCACGGTCACCCAGCGGGGGGCGCCGATGCCGAGCGCCGGCTCGACGACGCGCTGGCGCATCCGCGGCACCATCCGCGAGGCCCACTCGTGCGCGGCCCGCAGCCGCTCCCAGTCCGGCGCGGGGTCGAGCAGCTCGAGCAGCGCCACGTTGGCGCGCAGCCGCGGATCGGCCACCTCGGCGCGCCACATCGCCGTCTCCAGCGGGTTCATCTCCGGCGCGCTGCCCCAGGCCAGCGGCGGGGCCGGCACCGGGGCACCGGCGTCGGCGGTCGGCTCCTCGGAGACGACCGGCCGCTCGGCGCGGCCCGACCAGTTGGCCAGGGTGCGCAGGTACTGGTCGTGCACCTCGGCGACCCGCTGGTCGATCTCCGTGACGGTCCACCCCTCGGTGGGGATCGGCGGGAGGACGCGCACCTGCACCACGCCGGGGTGGATGGTCGTGGCGCCGCGCCACATCAGCTCGCCGGTGTTGCGCAGCACGATCGGCACGATCGGGGCGCCGGCCTGCATGGCGACGTGGAAGGCGCCCTTCTTGAACGGGCCGAGGGTCGGGGTGGCCGAGCGGGTGCCCTCGGGCGCGATCACCAGCGAGATGCCCTCGCGCAGCCGCTCGACGGCGGGCTCGAGGGCCCTGCGCGCCTGGGCGGGGTCGCCGCGGTCGACGAAGGCGACGTCGGCCAGCCGGAAGGCCAGCCCGAAGCCCGGCGTCCGCGCCAGTTCCTTCTTGGCCACGCCGGTGAAGCCGCCGCGCAGCAGCTTGGCGAGCACGAGGACGTCGAGCTGGCTCTGGTGGTTGAACAGGAAGACCGCGGGCCGGGTGGCCAGGTGCTCGGCGCCCTGGACGTCGAGCTTGACGCCGGCCAGCGCGCTGCCGAGTTCCCCCGCGAGGGTGATGCCCAGGTCGACCGCCTCGCGGCGGGAGCCGCTGAGCGCCCCGACGGCCAGGCCGGTGGCGAAGCCGCCGAGCATGCCCCCGACGCCGGCCACGGTGCGGGCGAGGTCGACCGGGGAGGTGCTGCCGCGGCGGCGGAAGCGGGCGATCGGCCAGGAGTTGTGTCGGGCCGCGGCGGCCAGCCCCCGGCCGGGGTTGAGCGCGCGGGCGCGGCCGACGGTGCGCAGGAACGGGACGTCCTCGTCGCCGTTGGAGTAGGCGTAGCTCTGCAGCAGGTCGATGCCGTGCTCCGCGGCGAAGGTGCGCACCGCCTCGGCCTTGCCCGTGCGCCACAGCAGCGGGCCCCCGGGGCGGCCGGTGCACACGCCGTCGACGACCTCCACCGGCGAGACCAGCACGTGCTCGACGCCCAGGGCGCGGGCGGCCGGCTCCACCTGGAAGCGGGTGGCCGAGGAGGCCAGGACGACGGTGTGCCCGGCCTCCAGGTGCGCCGTGACCAGGCGCCACGCCTCCGGGTACAACGACCCGGCGATGCCCTGCACGAACAGCCGCTCCCCGAGCTCGGTCAGCTCGTCCTCGGTGCGGCCGGCCCAGGCGCGCATGCCGGCCACGGTGAACCGCTCGAAGTCCTCCTCGGTGGTGACCCCGCGCAGGCCGTTGAGCAGCAGCTCGCCCATCGCGGCCGGCGTCACCTGCAGCGAGCGCAGGTGGTGGCGGGCGAAGGCGGCCAGCGAGTAGCCGTCGATGACGGTGCCGTCGAAGTCGAAGAACGCCCCGACCCGCGGGCCGGGCGGCGCCGCGTCGACGTCGGCGATCAGCTGCTCCTCGGTCCAGACGCCCGACCGCGCCATCGCCGCCGCGTGCTGGCCGAGCCCGCCGCCGGTCGTCGTCCCCTGGTCGGCCGTCACGGCTCCACCCCCACGTTCTCCCGCCGCGCCGCGGCGTCCAACTCGTCGATCACTCCCACTCGGCTCACCACGTCCCGGACCTGAGCCGCCCACTCCTGCCGCCGGCGGGCCAGGTCCTCCCGGCCGGGGTCGAGCAGGTCGAGGTTGGCGGCCAGCTGCAGGGCGCTGGTGAACAGCTCGCGGGACAGCGACTCGGGCCCGTGCAGCCGGCCCTGCAGCAGCATCTGCTGGCCGACCCCGCTGCACTCGGCGAGGAAGTCGGCCTGCACGACCGGCGCCCGCGGGTCGCGGGCGGCCAGCCGCTCGGCGACCACCAGCTGCGCGTCGACGAAGGAGCGCAGCACCCGGTGGGCCAGCAGCAGGGGCGCTCCGCACAGGACCTCGCGGCCGTCGGCGGTCTCCCACTCGGGGTCCAGCAGCGCGAGCTCCTCGGCCAGCCGGTCGCGGTAGGCGTCGCGCTCGGGGAAGAAGAACTCGAACTTGAGCTGGTCGCGCAGCCGGAAGGCCTCCTCCCAGCGGTCGACCGGATCGCGCAGCAGCACCAGCTCGGCGATGGCCCGGTCGACGACGTGGTGGATGGCGCTGTTGCGGTAGAACGCGGCCACCAGGTGCTGGCCGCGCTCGATGGCGTAGACCGGCTCCTCGCCGCCCTCGTAGGCGGTGACCACGCCCTGCTGGGCCAGCGCCGTGAGCACCCGCCGCACCCCGCCGCTGGTGCGCAGCGCCGCGCCGGAGTGCGGCCGGCCCTGCTCGGTGAGGTGGTCCAGGAGCGGCTCGAGCACCCGCTGCACCTGGGCGAGGGTGAGGGCGCGGTCGCGGACGCCGAGCAGCGCCAGGGTGACCAGCGCCGTCGCCGTCGCCGGGGTGACCGCGTTGATGCCGACGGCCACCTGGAAGGCCACCTTCTGCAGGGTGAGCCGGCGCGCGTCGGGGTCGGTGGGGTCGGCGCCGCTGCGCAGCGCGGCGGCCAGCGACAGCGGCTCGGCGAAGCCGACGTGCACCGTGCCCAGCGGCGTGCGCACCTGCTCGCGGATGTAGGAGGCCATCCACGACAGCCCCTCGCCGCGCTTGGCCGCGCCGCCCTGCTCGGCGGCCATGCTCGACACCTCGCGCAGCTGGTCGTAGGTGATCGAGACGGGGACGACGTAGACGTCGTCGACCCGGCCCCGCTCGACGGCGTCGGCGACGTAGCGCAGCAGCCCGTGCCGGGGCGGGCGCAGCTTGCCCGTCCGCGAGCGGCCGCCCTCCATGTACCACTCGAGGTTGAACCGCTTGGCCAGCAGGAACGCGAAGTACTCGCGGACCGCGAGCTTGTAGACCTGGTCGTCGCCGAAGCTGCGGCGGATGAAGACCAGCCCGGCGCGCTTGGCCAGCGCCCCGACCGGCCAGAAGTCGAGGTTCTCCCCACCGAGGACGTGGTTGCGGGGGAAGTCGTGCCGGGCCAGGACGTCGGCGAGCACGAGCGGGTCGACGTAGGAGCGGTGGCTGGGCAGGAACACCAGCGGGTGCCGCCGGTTGAGCTCGCGCAGGTCGTCGAGCCGGGCGGTGTCGGCCTGCACGTCCCAGGCGCGGGCGTGCACCGGCCGCAGCAGGCCGGTGAACAGCTCGACGGCGACCGGGTCCATGGCGGCGGCCAGGCCGTGCAGGTCCGCGACCGCCTCGGCGAGCACCTCCTCCTCCGGCCGGTCGAGCTGCGCGGCCAGGGCGGCGACCTCGCGGCGGAAGTCGGGGCTGTGCTCGATCGCCTCGGCGACCTGGCGCGGCACCTTGGCCCGGTCGCCGACCACCGAGCGCTCGGCCCGGTCGAGGGCGAGGGCGGCCTGGTGGGCGACGAAGCCGGCCAGCGAGCCGCTGCCGTCCCACCGGCCCGCCAGCTCTCCGACGGTGGCCGGCTCGGCGACCACCACGCGCGCCCGGTCGGGGTCGCGGCGCAGCGCGGCGGCCTGCAGTGGCGCCGGCGGCCGGCGCCGCAGCGAGGGGCGGGCGTCGTGCAGCCGCCCGCGGGCCGACCGGCCGGGCCGGGACGCGGGAGGCCGCCGGGGCGTCCAGGCCACCCGGACCGCCGTCACGACCGTGTCGGGGGAGGCGGTCGCCAGCGCCGCGGCCAGGGCCGTGCCGCTCAGCGGCAGCACGGTGACGCCGTCGCCGTCCGGCAGGGCCCCGGCGACCAGACGGCGCTCCACCTCGGTGCCGACGTCGGTCAGCACGAGGCGGGGGACGGCGGTGTCCACCAGCTCGGTCATGCGCACCTCTCCTCGGGACGGGTCCGGCGGGGTCGCCGCGGCGCGGGCGCGGGACGGCGGCGAGGGCAGCCTGCCCTCCCGCGACCGGCCGCGGTAGCCCCGGGTCACCCCGAGCGGAGCGTGGCGCGCAGCGCCTCCAGGCCGCTGTAACGCGGGGTCCAGCCCAGCTCCTCGCGGGCCTTGGTGGTGTCCATGATCGCCGGGTGGCTGGCCGCCTCCACCCACTCGGCCACCGGCGGCAGGAACGGCAGCTTCGACACCGCGCGGGCGGCCAGCTGCGCCGGGGCGGCCGGCAGCGGCAGCGGCAGCGCGCCGTACTCCCGGGCGACGTCGGCGGCGGTGAGCACGCCGTCGCCGGCGATGTTGTAGGCCCCGGGCGGGCCGGCCGCGACGACGCACCGCAGCAGCGCCTGGCCGACGTCGTCCTCGTGGACGACCTGCAGCGGCAGGGCCGGCACCGCGACCGGCACCGGGATCGGCAGCCGCCGGGTGCTCTGCTCGGCCAGCCACCGCCCCAGCGGGGCCAGCGGGCCGGGCAGCAGGTCCTTGGCGCCGACGGTGTGGGGGCCGAGCACCACCGGCGGGCGCAGCAGGTACAGCGCCATCTCCGGGTGGGCCCGCGCCTCGGCCTGCAGGAGCTGCTCGAGCTCGGCCTTCTCCTGGGCGTAGAAGAGCCGGGACGCCGGGCGCACCGGCCACTCCTCGGTCATGCCGATCGGGTTGTCCCGGTGGAAGCCGTAGGCGGCGAGCGAGGAGGCGTAGACGAAGCGGCGGGCGCCGGCCGCGGCGGCGGCGCGGAAGGCGTTGAGCGTGCCGTCGACGTTGATCGCCCGGGTGGTGTCGCGCGAGGCGTTGCCGGTGATGAGGAACGCCAGGTGGACCACGACGTCGGCCCCGGCGAAGGCCTCCCGCAGCGCGCCGGCGTCGCGGACGTCGCCGCGCCGGTAGGTCATCTTCGTCCAGCCGCGGGCGGCCGGGTCGAAGGGCCGGCGGGCGATGCCGACGACGCGGCCGACGCGCTCGTCGGACTGCAGCAGCGGCACCAGGCCCTCGCCGAAGGTGCCGGTGGGGCCGGTGACGGCGACGGTCAGGTCGGTCTCGGGAGCGGTCACCCGGGTTCGGCTACCCGGCGTCCCGCGCGGTGAACCGGGTTCCCGCGCGGGACGCCGGGACGGTCAGCGGGCGGCGGCCGCGGGCCGCCCGGCGGCCAGCGCGACGAGCTCGTCGACGCCGCGGCGGATGCCCTCGGACAGCACGTCGACGTCGGGGAAGGCGTCGAAGTCGGCGTTGATCCCGAAGGTCATCGAGTTCAGGTAGCTGAAGATGCCGATCGAGATGCGGGTGCCGCCGGCGATGGGCACGTAGGGGTGCGCCGACACCATCCGCCGCCCCAGCAGGTACAGCGGCACCCGGGGCCCGGGCACGTTGGTGGTCACCGCCTGGCACCACATCTGGCCGGCCTGCATCGAGGCGCGGACGCCGAGGGCGAGCATCGTCGGCGCCATGAAGTCGCCCATCGCGATGATCGAGCGGGCGTCGACGGCCGCCATCGTCCGCTTGTGCTCGTCCATCTGCCGGCGGATGGACGCGAGCCGCTCGCGGACGTCGCGCTCGCCCACCGGCAGGTCGACGAAGGCCGCCGTCACCCGGTTGTCGAGGGAGCCGCGCTCGCCCGCCTGGCGCACCGAGATGGGCACCATCGTGCGGACGACGGTGTCGGCGCCCAGCGCCCCGCGGCCCTCGAGCAGGTCGCGGAAGCCCCGCGTGATGGCGGTGAGGACGACGTCGTTGACCGTGCCGCCGAGCGCCGTGCGGGCGGCCTTGAACTCGGCGAACTCCGCGTCGGCCCAGGCCCACCGCCGGTGCGGCCCGATCGGGCCGGTGAGCGTGCGCGCCGTCGGGGTGACCGCCTGCCGGGCGAGGGCGGGCAGCACCGAGGCGGCCGCCCGGGCGCTGCTGACCAGGCCCTTCGCGCCACCGGTGACCGCGGCGGGGCCGGCGGTGAGCTGGCGCAGCGGCGCGGTCACGGTCTCGGTGAGCGCGCCGGCCACCAGGCCCGCGCCCGACGGGCTGCGCTGCGGCGACCAGTCGCGCGGCGCGGCGTGCTCGGCGTCGGGATCGAGGTCGAACACGACCTGCATCAGGTCGGTGCCGGCGATGCCGTCGACCATGCAGTGGTGGACCTTGGAGATGACCGCCCAGCGGTCGTCCTCCAGGCCCTCGACCAGCCACACCTCCCACAGCGGCTTGGCCATGTCCAGCCGCTGGCCGAGCACCCGGCCGGCGAGGTTGCGCAGCTGCTCGGGCCCGCCCGGCTTGGGCACCGCGGTGTGCCGCACGTGGTAGAGGATCTGGAAGTGCGGGTCGTCGACCCACACCGGCCGGCCCAGGTCCAGCGGCACCCGCCGGACGCGCTGCCGGTAGCGCGGGACCTGGGGCATCTTGCTCAGCAGCAGCCGCACCAGGTCGCCGTAGGAGGGGGCCGGTCCCTCGAAGACGGACACGGAGCCCACGTGCAGCGGGGCGTCCTCGCTCTCGGCGTAGTAGAAGCCGGCATCGGTCGCGCTCAGGCGGTCCACGGTCGCTCCTCGGTGATCGAGACGGTGTCGTCCGGTTCCGTGTCCAGCCGGACCGTCGCCGCAACACGGTCGTGTGGTGGCGGACACGCTAGGCGTGCCGCTCCTCACCCCGCCCGCCGGGCCGTGCCCGGACCGGCCGCCTCCACCCGGTCGAGCAGGTCCAGCAGCGCCCGGTCGACGACGGCCGTGCGGGTGAGGTTCACGCTGTGCCCGGCACCCGGGACGACGACCAGCTCGGCGGTCTCGCCGATCAGCTCGGCCAGCCGCCGGCCGTGCGCGGCCGGGGTCAGCCGGTCGTGCTCGGCGGCGACGACGGTGACCGGCACCCGGCCCAGCACCGGCAGCGACGCGGTCTCGTCGTGGTCGAGGAACGTGCCGTAGAAGGCCATCGTGATCGGCAGCGGCGTCTCCTCGAGCATGTCCTGCACCTGCCGCACGGCCTCCGGGGTGGCGTCGTCGCGCCCGAACAGGTATCGGCGCACGTAGCGGCGCCCGATGCGGGTGCCGCGGCGCCGGTACCGCTCCATGGTCGGCGCGAGCAGCCGCAGCCACCACAGGTACAGCGGCAGCAGGCGGAGCCGGCGCATGAGCCGGACCACGGTGCCCAGCAGCCCGGCGGCGACCAGCCCGCCGGCCGAGGTGGCCAGCAGGAAGGCGCCGACCACGCGGCTGCCGAACAGCTCCGGGCGCTGACGGGCCAGCGCCATGACCGTCATGCCGCCCATCGAGTGGCCGGCCAGCACGACCGGCCCCCGGGGGACGACGGCGTCGAGCACCTGGGCCAGGTCGCGCCCGGTGCGGTCGATGGTCGCGCTGGTGGGGTCGGCCCAGCCCGAGCGGCCGTGCCCGCGCTGGTCCCACAGCACCACGCGGGCGCGGTCGCGGACGGCGTCGCGCTGCAGGTCCCACTCGCCGAGCCGGGCGGTGAAGCCGTGGCTGAACACGACGGTGAGCGGCGCGTCCGCGCGGCCGTCGACCTCGACGTGCAGGTCGACGCCGTCGTCGGTGCGCACGGTGCTCGAGCCCTGCGGCGGCGGGCCGGGCTGGCGGGGGACGGGGGAGGCGTTGCCGGAGGCGGTGGGCACCGGTCCATGACAGCGCAGGCCCGGGACCCCGGCGACTCCGCGCGGCGGGGCCGGGTCAGCCGCCCGGCGCCGTGGTCTCGGGACGGCGGCCCGGCGCGGCGTCGCGGACCAGCCGGCGGGCGGCGTCGACCTCGCGGGCGACCGGGGCGAGCACGCCGTCGGCGAGGATCTCGGCGTCGTCGGGCGGCCGGTGCGCCGCGACGTCGTCGGCCAGCTCGCGGACCGCCCTGCGCAGCACGGCCACCTGCGCCGGGTCGGGTCCGTGCTCCCCGCCGCGGACGGCGATGACCGCCTCGGTGACCGCGTCGGCCGACCGCTCCAGCTGCACGATGACCGGCCACCAGGCGCCGGCCCGCGTGCTGATCGGCGGGGGCTCGGCCAGCCGGCGCTGCAGCTGGGTGTGCAGCTCGGTCAGGGCCCGGTAGGCGCGCCGCCGGGCCCGCCGCCGGCCGGCGGGGTCGTCGCCGAACGCCGCGCCGACGAAGTCGTCGAGGGCCAGCGCCGCGGCGCGCAGCGCCTCGTCCAGCGGTGCGCGCCAGGTCTGCGGCCACAGCAGGTAGCCGGCGACCAGCACGATGGCGCAGCCGATGAGGGTGTCGACCAGCCGGGCGCCGACCAGGCCGGGCCCGCCGGGGACGGCGAGGTCGAGCAGCAGGATGATCACCGGTGTCTGGAAGACCGAGAACAGCCCGAAGTTGGCGCCGCGCGCCCACGGGAGCAGCCCCGCGGCGAGGGCCAGGGCCGCCACGACCCAGGCGGGGCCCGGCAGCACAGACAGCAGCAGCGAGCCGATGAGGACGCCGAGCAGCGTGCCCGCGCCGCGCTGCACCGCGCGGGTGAACACCGACCCGAAGTCGGGCTTGAGCACGATGGCCACGGTGAGCAGCACCCAGTAGGGCCGCTCGATGGGCAGCAGCTGCCGGGCGACCTCGGCGATCGACATGCAGAGGACCAGCCGGACGGCGAACTCGCGGGTGTCGGAGCTGCCCAGCGTGCGGTCGGCGAGGTCGCGCAGCCGCTCGCGCCAGGGCAGCCGGGCCTGCGGGACCGCCGCGCCGGCCCGCTCCTCGGGGTCGCCGACGACGGCCCAGGCCAGCCGCACGCCGTGGCGCACCGCGCGGCGGACCGCCGGCCCCTCCTCCAGCGCGGGCGGCCGGTCGGCGGGCAGCTCGCGGGTGCCGGTGACCGCGGCGGCCAGCGCGTGCACCGCCGTCACGTCGTGCGGGTCGGCCTGCACGCCGGTGCGGGCGGCGGCGACGGCGGCCTCGACCAGCGGTGCGGCCGCGTTGAGGACCCCGGCCAGCTCGGCGAGCTGCCGGTTGCGGCCGGCGGCGAGGCTGCGGGTGCGGATCACCCGGTCGTAGGCGGCGTTGAGCGCGGTGGTCAGGTCGCGGCGGGCGTCGTCGGTGCGCTCGGTGCCGACGGCGGTGAGCAGCCCGGCGATGCGGGTGAGCACCGCCGCGACCGAGGCGCGGTCGGGGTCGCTGGGCTCGGTGGCGGCCTGCACGAGGGTGGCGAGGGTGGCCCAGGCGGCGCCGGTGAAGAAGAACCCCACCTCGGCGGTTGCCGACAGCGGGGTGAGCAGCCCTGAGGCCAGCGCGGTGTAGACCAGCAGCTGCAGCGCGCCCAGGGACATCGCCGAGTTCACCGCGCTGATGACGGCGGCCGCGGCCGACAGCCCGGCGACCAGGAGCACGGGCAGCCACCCGCCGCCGGTCGCGTACTGCCCGGCGACCAGGCCGACCGCGCCGAAGCCGACCGCGGCGGCGGTGCGGCGCAGCCGGTCGCGCAGCGGCCCGGCCTGCGGGGCCAGGCTCGCCGCCAGCGCGCCGGTGGTGCCGAAGACGCCGGCGCCGAGCGCGCTGCCGCCGCCGACGAGCAGGGCCACGGCCAGCGGCGCGGGCACCGCCACGGCGAACCGGACGACGTCGCGCCACGGCACGGGCGGGGGAGTGGTGCGGACCAGCTCCTCGAGCCACGCCGGCGCCCGCAGGGCCCTCTCCGCCACGGTCCCGAGCCTGCCACCCGGGGTGCGGGGCGGCCGCGACGATCAGGTCACCTGATCGTCGGGTGTCCTCCCCGACGGTGGGCGGTGAGGGTGGACGCGCTGCGGTGAGGGTGGACGCGCTGCGGTGAGGGTGGACGCGCCGCGGTGAGGTGGGCCCGGGTGTGCGGCGGTGGCTCACGCGGTGTGCACACGGCGCGGATCGCGGGGCACTCGAGTCGCGCCGTGTGCACGGGGCGTCGAGCGGGCGGTCGCCGTCGACCTCGCCCGCGCACGAGGCGGTCCACGGGGCCCGTGGCGCACGGCCGGCGCGTCGCGGTGGCGCGGGCCACCTAGGGTCGGCGGCCGTGAGCGCCACCCTCGGCGAGGTCGTCGCCGCCCTCGAGGCCCGCTACGACCCGGCGCTGGCCGAGAGCTGGGACGCCGTCGGCCTGGTGTGCGGCGACCCCGTCGAGCCGGTGGAGCGGGTGCTGGTCGCCGTCGACCCCGTCGCCGCCGTCGTCGACGAGGCGGTCGAGAGCGGCGCCGGCCTGCTGGTCACCCACCACCCGCTGTTCCTCACCCCGGTGCACGGCGTGCCGGCCGATGACCCGAAGGGGCGGCTGGTGCACCGGCTGGTCCGCGCGGGGTGCGGGCTGTTCGTCGCGCACACGAACGCCGACCGCGCCGCGGAGGTGGGCGTCAACGACGCACTCGCCGCCGTCCTCGGGCTGCAGGCCACCCGGCCGCTGGAGGCGGTCGCCCCCGGTTCACGGCAGGGACTGGGCCGGGTCGGCACGCTGGCCGAGCCGACGACGCTGGCCGCCTTCGCCGCGCACGCCGCGGCCGTGCTGCCGACGACGGCGGGCGGCGTCCGGGCCGCCGGCGACCCCGACCGCCCGGTGCGCACGGTCGCCGTCTGTGGCGGCAGCGGCGGGTCGCTGCTGCCGGCCGCCGCGGCCGCGGGCGCCGACGTCCTGCTCACCAGCGACCTCAGGCACCACCCGGTCTCGGAAGCCGGTGAGCTGCCCGGACCCGCCTTGTGCGACGTGGCACACTTCGCCTCCGAGTGGCCCTGGGTGCCCGTGGCCGCCGAGGTGCTGGCCGCGGACCTCTCCGGCCGGGTCCGGGCGGTCGCGTCGCACCACCGCACCGACCCGTGGACGGTGCGCGCAGGGGGGAACGGGGGACCGGCCGCACGCGTGGCCGGCTGAGCTCCGGGGTGCGACCCCGGGAGGAGGAGGGCGGGGATGGCGGGCGCACCGACACCACCGACGCGCAGGCCGGGAGGGACCGACGTGGCGCCCGCGCGCAGCGACCGCAGCCCGTGGAACTGGCTGCTGCTGGTGCCGATCGTCGTGCCGCTGCTGGTCCCGCTCTACAACCGCGTGGAGCCGACCCTGTTCGGCTGGCCGTTCTTCTACTGGGTGCAGCTGCTGTTCGTCGGGCTCGGCGTCCTGACCACCGTGCTCGTCTACCGGGCCACCCGCCGCAGCCCGGCCGACCGGGCGGCCGCCCGCGCGGCCGTCACACGCGACACCGCCGCACGGGACACCACCGCACGGGACACCACCGACCGGGACGGGGGGCGCTGAGCCGTGGACGGGGTCAACGTCGTCGAGCTGACGATCGTCGTCGTCCTGTTCCTGGTCGTCACCGTGATGGGGTTCGTCGCCTCGCGGTGGCGGCGCGCGGAGAGCCTCATGCACCTCGACGAGTGGGGCCTGGGCGGGCGCAGCTTCGGCACCTGGATCACCTGGTTCCTGCTCGGCGGTGACCTCTACACCGCCTACACCTTCGTCGCGGTCCCGGCCCTGATGTTCGGTGCGGGTGCGGCTGGCTTCTTCGCCGTCCCGTACACCGTCGTGATCTACCCGCTGGTGTTCCTCGTGGTGATCCGGCTGTGGTCGGTCAGCCACGTGCGCGGGTTCGTCACGCCGGCCGACTTCGTCCGCTCCCGGTTCGACTCCCCGGGCCTGGCGCTGCTCGTCGCCCTCACCGGGATCGTGGCGACGATGCCCTACATCGCCCTCCAGCTGGTCGGCATCGAGGCGATCCTCAAGGCGATGGGCGTCGAGGGCGAGCTGCCCCTGGTCGTCGCGTTCGTGATCCTGGCGCTGTACACCTACAACTCCGGGCTGCGGGCGCCGGCGCTGATCGCCTTCGTCAAGGACACGCTCATCTACCTGACGATCATCGTCGCGGTCATCGTGATCCCGTCCAAGCTCGGCGGCTGGGACGCGATCTTCGGCGCGGCCGAGGAGAAGTTCTCCGCCGGGACCGGCGCCGGTGTGCTGCTGCCGGCGACCGGCCAGCTGGGCTACGCGACGCTGGCCCTGGGCTCGGCGCTGGCGCTGTTCCTCTACCCCCACTCGATCACCGGCATCCTGGCGGCCAGCAACCGCGACGTCCTCAAGCGGAACATGAGCGCGCTGCCGCTCTACAGCCTCGCCCTCGGCGCGATCGCGCTGCTGGGCTTCATGGCCATCGCCGCCGGTGTCACGCCCATCGGCGAGGACGGCAACACGATCGTCCCGGTGCTGTTCCAGGAGATGTTCCCGAGCTGGTTCGCCGGCATCGCGTTCGCCGCGATCGGCATCGGCGCGCTCGTGCCGGCGGCGATCATGTCGATCGCCGCGGCGAACCTGTTCACCCGCAACATCTACAAGGAGTTCCTGAAGAAGGACGCCACCCCGCGCCAGGAGGCCCAGGTCGCCAAGGTGACCTCGTTGGTGGTCAAGGTCGGCGCGGTCGCGGCGATCCTGTTCATCGACCCGCAGTTCTCCATCGACCTGCAGCTCATCGGCGGCGTGATCATCCTGCAGACGCTGCCGGCGGTGGCCCTGGGCCTCTACACCCGCTGGCTGCACCGCGGTGGGCTCATCGCCGGCTGGTTCGCCGGCATGGCCGCGGGCCTGCTCCTGCTCTACAACATCCAGCGGGTCGGCCCGGACGGCACCGTCGTCCGCGAGCACTTCGGCGGGTCGTCGTTCCCGCTGTCGAAGCTGGGCCTCGACGTCGCCTCCAGCGTGTACGCCGGGTTCCTCGCGCTGCTCGTCAACCTCCTCGTCACCGTCCTCGTGACGGTGGCGCTGCGGGCGGCCCGGGTGGCCGAGGGCGTCGACGGGACGGCGGAGACCGACTACACCGCCGAGCGGGAGGACCCGACCTTCCGCGACCTGCCCGACCCGCTGGAGTCGGCCCCGCCGGGATCGACCGGAGGGGCCGACGCCCGCAGGTGAAGGACCCCCGTGCCCCCCACCGCTCGCAGGCTCGCGGCGGGACCCTGCACGGGGGCCGAGGGCCAGAGGACGGGACGGAGCCCCGGTAGTCGA
>NZ_FOWQ01000004.1:56249-471494 GCF_900115505.1 Geodermatophilus dictyosporus
CGAGGGCCAGAGGACGGGACGGAGCCCCGGTAGTCGAAGGACCCCCGTGCCCCCCACCGCTCGCAGGCTCGCGGCGGGACCCTGCACGGGGGCCGGGACGGGGGCGGTGCCCCGGTAGGTTGGACGGGTGAAGGCCGACCACTTCGAGCAGCAGAAGCTGCTGGCCCTGGCCGACGAGGACGTCGCGCTCACCCAGCTCTCCCACCGGCGGCGCACGCTGCCCGAGGTCGCCGCGGTCGAGGCCGCGGCGGAGGCCGAGCGCACCTTCGCCGAGGCGGTGGTCCGCGCCGAGACCGAGGTGCGCGACCTCGACCGCGAGCAGAAGCGGCTCGAGGCCGACGTCGACACCGTCCGGCAGCGGGCGGCCCGCGACCAGTCGCGCATCGACTCCGGCGCGGCCACGCCGAAGGAGATCACCTCGCTGCAGTCGGAGCTGCAGTCGCTGGCCCGGCGGCAGTCCGACCTCGAGGACCAGGTGCTCGAGCTCATGGAGCGCCGGGAGACCGCCGACGCCGCGCTGGTGGCCGCGCAGGAGGGCCGGGCCTCGGCCGTCGCCGACCGGGAGCGCGCCGAGCAGCTGCGCGACGACGCCCTGGCCGACGTGGCCGACTCCACCGCCCGGCACGAGGCGAAGCGCGCCGAGGTCGCCGCCGGGGTCTCCGACCCGCTGCTGTCGCTGTACGACCGCATCCGCACCCAGACCGGCACCACCGGCGCGGCGGTGCTCAAGGCCCGCCAGTGCCAGGGCTGCCGGATCGAGCTCAACGGCCGCGAGCTCGCCGCCGTGCGCAACGCCGACCCGCACGAGGTGGTGCGCTGCGAGAACTGCGGCCGGATCCTGGTCCGCACCGCCGAGTCCGGGCTGTGAGCCGGCGGCTGGTCGTCGAGGCCGACGGCGGGTCGCGGGGCAACCCCGGCCCGGCCGGCTACGGCGCGCTGGTGCGTGACGCCGCCACGGGGCGGGTGCTCGCCGAGCGCGCCGCCTCGGTGGGCCGGGCGACCAACAACGTCGCCGAGTACGGCGGCCTGGTCGCCGGGCTGCAGGCCGCGCTGGACCTCGACGCGGGCGCCGACGTCGAGGTGCGGATGGACTCCAAGCTCGTCGTCGAGCAGATGTCGGGCCGCTGGAAGGTCAAGCACCCCGACATGCAGAAGCTCGCGCTGCAGGCCCGCGACCTCGCCCGGCAGCTGGGCAGCGTCCGCTACACGTGGGTGCCCCGAGCGCAGAACGGCGCCGCCGACGCGCTGGCCAACAGCGCCATGGACGGCAGGCCGGTCCACCGGGACGCCGCCGCCGAACCGAGCACCAGGGCCGACGACGTCCAGCCGGCGGCCGAGCGCGCGCCGGCGGTCACCACCGTGACGCACCTGCTGCGGCACGGGCAGACCGAGCACACCCCCGAGCGCCGGTTCAGCGGCCGCAACGACCTGCCGCTGTCGGCCGTCGGGCGGGCCGAGGCCGAGGCGGCCGCCGAGCGCGCCGCCGGCCTGGGCGTCGAGGTCGTCGTCGCCTCGCCGCTGCGCCGCACGCGGGAGACCGCCGAGATCGTCGCCGCCCGTCTCGGCCTGCCGGTGGCCCTCGACGACGACCTGGTCGAGATGGACTTCGGCGACCTCGAGGGGCTCACCGCCGACGAGGCCCGCACGAAGCACCCGCTGGCCGCGCGCCGGGTCTTCACCGAGGTCGACGTCCCCGCGCCGGGTGGCGAGTCGGTGGCCGACGTCAGCCGCCGGGTGGCGCGGGCCCGGGCGCGGGTGCTGCGCGAGCACCGCGGGCGCACCGTGCTGCTGGTCAGCCACGTCACGCCGATCAAGCTGCTGCTGACGGCCGGTCTCGACGTCGACGACGCCGTCGTCCACCGGCTGTTCCTGGGTGCGGCCTCGCTGTCGACGGTCGCCTGGTCCAGCGACGGCCGGCACTCCGTGCGCCTGGTGAACGACACCGCGCACCTGCGCTGACCTCCGCCGCGAGATCTGCACAGTGGTGGCCGTGCTCCGCTGATGGCCACCAGTGTGCAGATCTCGCGCGGCGCTACAACCGGCCGGCGTCGATGACGCGGGCGAGGAACCGCCGGGTGCGCGGGTGCTGCGGCTCGCCGAGCACCTGCCCCGGCGGGCCGGACTCCAGGAGCACGCCGCCGTCGAGGAAGGCCACGGTGTCGGCCACCTGGCGGGCGAAGCCCATCTCGTGGGTGGCCATCACGATCGTCATGCCCTGCCCGGCGACCTCACGGACCAGTGCGAGCACCTCGCCGACGAGCTCGGGGTCCAGGGCGCTGGTCACCTCGTCGAGCAGCAGGACCCGCGGGCGGACGGCGAGCGCGCGCACGATGGCCACCCGCTGCTGCTGGCCGCCCGACAGCCGGTCGGGGAACTCGGCGGCCTTGTCGGCCAGCCCGATGCGGTCCAGCAGCGCCTGCGCCTCCTCGACCGCCTCCGCCTGCGGCCGGCCGTGCACGACCGTCGGCGCGAGCGTCACGTTGTCGAGCACCGACAGGTGCGGGAAGAGGTTGTAGGCCTGGAAGACGACGCCCATCCGCCGGCGCACCCGGTCGGCGTCGACCCGCGGGTCGGTGACGTCCTCGCCGTCGAGCAGCACCTGGCCGTCGTCGACGGTCTCCAGCAGCGAGGCGCAGCGCAGCAGCGTGGACTTGCCCGACCCCGACCCGCCGATGAGCGCCACCACCCGGTGCTCGTCGACGGCGAGGTCGACCCCGCGCAGCACCACGGTCGGCCCGAACGCCTTCACGACGCCGCGCAGCTCGAGGACGCTCACAGCAGCGAACCGCTCTGCTGGCGGCGGCGCGCCCGGGCGGTGACCGCGTCGGCCAGCCGCGCCGAGGGGACGGCGAGCAGCACGAACAGCAGCCCCGCGACGACGTAGGGCGTGAAGTTGAAGGTCCGGCCGACCTGGATCTGCGCCGAGCGGACGGCGTCGATCGCGCCGAGCACGGAGATCAGGCCGACGTCCTTCTGCAGCGCGACGAAGTCGTTGAGCAGCGCCGGGGTCACCGTGCGCAGCGCCTGCGGCAGCACGACGATGCGCATCGTCTGCCGGTGGGTCAGGCCGAGGGAGCGGGCCGCGGCGCGCTGGCTGGGGTGCACCGACTCGATGCCCGCGCGGAACACCTCGGCGACGTAGGCGGAGTAGACGAGCACGATCGCCGCCGTCCCCAGCACGAACGGCGACGTCGGCACGCCCTGCAGGCCCAGTGCGGGGAACCCGAAGCCGACCAGGTACAGCACGATGATCAGCGGCACGCCGCGGAACAGGTCGACGTACACCGTCGCGAGGATCCGCAGCGGCGCGAACGCCGGGCCGCGCAGCGTGCGCAGCGCCGCGGTGCCCAGCCCGACGACGAGCACCAGCACGCCGCCCACGACGAGCACCTGCAGGTTGACCAGCAGCCCGCGGGCGATGTCGGGCAGCGACTCCAGCGCCGCCGACGGCGAGAAGAACGTGGCCTGCACCCGCGGCCAGCCCGGCGAGCGGGTGACCGCGAACCACGCGACGAGGGCGAACAGCAGCGTGGAGGCCAGCGCGACCAGCGTGGAGCGCCGGGCCCGGCGGGTGCGCCAGGCCCGGCGCTCGAGCTCGAGCGCGCTCGGCGGGGGCAGCGCCGCGCCGGGGCGGACGGTGCTCAGGACAGGACGGGCGCGTCGGCGACGTCGGAGAGCCACTGCTGCTCGAGGTCGGCGAGCGTGCCGTCCTCGCGCAGGGCGTCGACCGCCTGGCTGACGCAGTCGGTGAGCGGGCTGTCCTTGGCCAGCAGCAGGCCGAACTGGTCCCCACCCTCACCGGAGTCCTCGAGCTGGCCGACGATCACGCCGTCGTCGAGCTCGGCGGCGGTGATGAAGAAGGCGGTCGGCAGGTCGACGACGATCGCGTCCACCTGGCCGTTCTGCAGTGCGAGCTTGGCGTCGTCGTTGGTGTTGAACACGACCGGGTCGCTCTCGGGGGCGATGACGTCCGTGAGCACCTGGAGGCTGGTCGTCGCCACCTGGGCGCCCAGGCGCAGGCCGCGCAGCTCCTCGGTGCTCGTCGCGCCGTCGGCCGCGGAGCCCGCCGTCGTGATGACCGCCTGGCTGACCGTGTAGTACGGCGAGGAGAAGTCGACGGCCTGCCGGCGCTCCTCGGTGATGGAGAACTGGTTGACGTCGACGTCGAACGGCCGCGGGCCGGGCTGGATGGCGGCGTTGAACGGCACGCGGGTCCAGGTGACGTCGTCCTCGGCGTAGCCGAGCTGCTCGGCGACGGCGTAGGCGACGGCGGACTCGAAGCCCTGCCCGTTCTCGGGCGTGTCGTCGACGAACCACGGCTCGTACGCCGGCTGGTCGGTGGCGATGGTGAGGGTGCCGGGCTCCAGGGTGTCGAGCTCGTCGGGCGTGCAGGCGCCGGTGGCCGCTGCGCTCCCTCCCGTGGAGCCGGTGTCGGTGGACTCCTCCTGCGGGGCGCACGCCGCGAGCGCCAGCGCGGTGGCGGCCAGGACGAGGGTGATCGGGCGACGACGCATGGGGGATCCCTTGGCTGTGGTGGATCGACGCGGGGGATCGTAGGGCCGCCGCCGGTGCGTCCGGCCGCACCGCCGACCGTCGACCGGTGCGTCGAGGACGGCCGGCCCGCGGAGCCGGGAGCGAGGAGGTGGGCGGCCCGGGCACGTCGTCGTCCCGCGCGACGTACCCGTCCAGCGACACCGCCGCGGACAGGACACCCGGCCCATGACCCCGTCCGGAGGGGAGACGTGCGGAGACCGCGGAGTTCCTGACCGGCATGGGCGCCGGCGACGTCGGCGGGCAGGCGCTGCGCGGGTCCGGTCGACCGGGTGGTGCTCGCGCCGGTCCCCGGTGGTCCTGGGCTCGGGGCGGCCCTGCTCCGGCGCGGGCGGGCCGCCGGGGATCGCGTTCCCGGACCCGGTGGTCGTGCAGGGCAGCCGGGTGACCTCCCTGGCGTAGGACGTGCGGCGCTGGACGGGAAGCGGGCCGGGCACGGGGGTGTTGCACGGGACACCCCGCTCCCGTCCGCGACGACGAGGCGGGGACGATGAGCCTCCCGCGACTGCCTCCGAGGAGCCCCGTGACCGCGACCGCCGCGCCCGCCACCACCGCCGTCCCCGGCGACGAGCGCACCCTCTCGCCCGCCGAGTACGAGAGCTGGGCGGCCGAGATCCGCCGGCTGGCCGACGAGCGCGGCGCGGTCGTCCTCGCGCACAACTACCAGGTGCCCGAGATCCAGGACGTCGCCCACTTCACCGGCGACTCGCTGTACCTGTCGCGGGTCGCGGCGCAGACCGACGCCCGCGAGATCGTCTTCTGCGGCGTCCACTTCATGGCCGAGACGGCGAAGATCCTCTCGCCGGACAAGACCGTGCTGCTGCCCGACCACGACGCCGGCTGCTCGCTGGCCGACTCGATCACCGCCGAGCAGCTGCGCGAGTGGAAGGCCGAGCACCCCGGCGCCGTCGTCGTCAGCTACGTCAACACCACGGCCGCGGTGAAGGCCGAGACCGACGTCTGCTGCACGTCGTCGAACGCCGCCGACGTCGTCCGGTCGATCCCGGAGGACCGCGACATCCTCTTCTGCCCCGACCAGTTCCTGGGCGCGCACGTCAAGCGGGTCACCGGGCGGTCGAACGTCCACGTCTGGGCGGGGGAGTGCCACGTGCACGCCGGCATCAGCCCGGCCGACGTCCGCGCGCAGGTGGCTGCCCACCCGGACGCGGAGATCCTGGTGCACCCCGAGTGCGGCTGCACCACCTCGGTGCTCGACCTGGTCAGCCACGGCGACCTGCCGGCCGAGCGCACCCGGGTGCTGTCCACCGGCGGCATGGTCGAGCAGGCCGCGACCACGACGGCCGGGCAGGTATTGGTGGCCACCGAGGTCGGCATCCTGCACCAGCTGCGGGCGCTCAACAGCGGGACGGACTTCATCCCGATGAACAGCCGCGCGGCCTGCCGCTACATGAAGATGATCACCCCGGCCAAGCTGCTGCACACGCTCCGCACCGGCGAGGGCGCGGTCGACGTCGAGCCGGGGACCGCAGCCCGTGCCCGCCGCGCCGTCGAGGCGATGATCGCCATCGGCGAGCCCGGCCGCGGCGGGGAGTGAGCCTCAGCGCAGCACGTCGGCGGAGATGTCGGCGACGATCGCGCGGAACGTCCGGGTGTCCACCTCGTCGTCGGTGGTGACCCGGACGATGTCCGACACCTGCTGGGGGGTCGTGGGCCGCACGGCCGCGGCACGGGCGGCGGCGATGAGGTGGAGCTGCTGGACGCGGGCGGGGTCGTTGCGCATGCGGTGACGCTAGGCACACCCGTCCGCCGATCCGGGGCACACACGCGTGTCCGGGGCGACGGGTGGACCCGTCCGTCACACCCGTCCCGCGAGGGCGGTGCCGTCCCGCCCGGTCAGATCCGGGTGAACAGGTACACCGACACCGCGACGCCGAAGGTCACGATGAGCACCCGCAGCGGGGTCGCGGGGATGCGGGTGGCCACCCGGGCGCCGAGGAACCCGCCGACCAGGCTGGCCGGGGCGGCCACCGCGACCACCGTCCACGCGACCGGCCCGAACAGGCCGAAGACGACGAGCGTGACGGTCGCCGTCACCGCGGACAGCGCCGACTTCAGCGCGTTGGCCAGCGGCAGCCGGTGCAGCGCCGTGCCGAGCACGCCGACCAGGATCACGCCGAGCGCCCCGCCGAAGTAGCCGCCGTAGACGGTGGCGAGGAACAGCGCCAGGTACAGCCACCACGGGTCGCGGGCGGCGCCGTCGTCCCGGTCGCGCAGCCGGCGGGTGAGCAGCGGCTGCAGCGCGAGCAGCAGGCTGGCCAGCAGCACCAGCACGGGGACGACGACGTCGAAGGCCTCGCTCGGCGTCGTCAGCAGCAGGACGCTGCCCGCCGTGCCCCCGAGCACCGAGACGAGCCCCAGGCGGACCAGCCGCCCGCGCTGGCCGGCGTACTCGCGGCGGAAGCCCAGCATCCCGCCGAGGTAGCCCGGCCACTGGGCGACGGAATTGGTGACGTTGGCCGCGACCGTGCCCAGCCCGAGCGCGACCAGGGTGGGGAACAGGATCAGCGACCCGCCGCCGGCGATCGAGTTGATCGCGCCGGCGCCCAGGGCCACCGCTGCGGCGATCAGCAGGTCGGCGGCGGACACGAGCGGGCAGCCTACGGTGACCGCATGCGCCTCCCCGCCCCGGCGACCTGGCTGGCCGCCGCCCTCGGCGGCTCCGGCGTGCTGCACCTGGTGCGGCCGCGGACCTTCGAGGTGCTCGTCCCGCCGGAGCTCGGTGACGCCCGCGCCTGGGTGCTCGGCACCGGCGTCGCGGGGATCGCGACCGCCGCGCTGCTGACCGTGCCGGCCACGCGGCGCGCGGGTGGCTGGTCGGCGGCCGGGCTGCTCACCGGCTTCGTGCCCGCGCACCTGCAGCACTTCCGGGTGGCGCGGGGGAACCGGCTGTCGCTGGCCGCCGCGGCCGTCCGGCTGCCGCTGCAGGCGCCGATGATCGCCGCGGCGCTGCGGGTGGCCCGCGGCCGATGACCGACGTCGTCCTGGTGCACGGGGCCTGGCACGGCTCGTGGAGCTGGCGGCGGGTGTTGCCGCTGCTGTGGGCGGCCGGGCACCGCGTGGTGACGGTGACGCTGACCGGCCTGGGCGAGCGGGCCCACCAGCTCTCCCCGGCGGTCACGCTCGGCACGCACGTCGAGGACGTCGTCACCGCGGTGCGGGCCGAGGAGTGCACGGGTGCGGTCCTGGTGGGGCACAGCTACGGCGGTGTGGTGGTCACGGGGGCGGCCGACCGGCTGGGCGCGGAGGTCGGCGCGCTGGTCTACGTCGACGGCGTCGTCCCGCTGCCGGGGGAGAGCTGGTCGACCCGCAACCCGCCGGAGGTGCAGGCCGCCCGGCGTGCGGCGATCGGGCGCTCCGGGTCGCTGCCGACCCCGCCGCCGGAGGCGTTCGGGTTGTCCGGCGCCGACGCGGAGTGGGTGGCGCGCCGGCAGACGCCCCAGCCCGGCGGGGTCTACGACGACCCCGTGCACTTCGACCTCGACCGTTGGCTGGCCCGCCCGCGCACCTACGTCGACTGCACCAGCCCGGCGCTGGGCACCGTCGAGCCGGCCAAGGAGCTCGTGCGCTCGCAGCCCGGGTGGGAGGTCGTGCCGCTCGCCACCGGGCACGACCCGATGGTCAGCGCGCCGGCCGAGCTGGCCGAGGTGCTGCTGCGGGTCGCCGCCCGCTGACAGACTCCCGATCCGTGACCGACGAGCCGCCCCTCGAGGCCCTGCCCGACGACTGGCAACGGGCGCTGGTGCTCGTCGCGCACCCCGACGACATCGAGTACGGGCCCGCGGCCGCCGTCGCCACGTGGACCGCGGCCGGCCGCGACGTCCGCTACGTGCTGGCCACCAGCGGCGAGGCCGGCATCGCCGGGCTGCCGCCGGAGGAGGCCGGGCCGCTGCGCGAGACCGAGCAGCGGCGGGCCGCCGAGGCCGTCGGGGTGTCGGTGGTCGAGTTCCTCGGGCACCCGGACGGCCGGCTCACCGAGGGGCTGGAGCTGCGCCGGTCGCTGGCGGCGGCGATCCGGCGGCACCACCCGGAGCTGGTGGTCACCGTGCACTTCGGCGAGACCTGGACGCCGCCCGAGGTCGCGCCCGGCTACTGGAACAGCGCCGACCACCGGGCGCTTGGCCGGTCGGTGCTCGACGCGGTGGGCGACGCGGCCAACGAGTGGATCTTCCCCGAGCTCGCCGACCAGGAGCCCTGGCGGGGCGTGCGGTGGGTCGCCGTCGCGACGCCCGTGGGGGTCACGCACGTCGTCGACGTGGAGGACGCCGTCGAGCGGGCGGTGGCCTCGCTGCTGGAGCACCGGCGCTACCTGGCGGCGCTGTCGGACGACCCGGTCGAGGAGCAGGCCCGGCGGCAGGTGGAGCTGGCGACGGCGCCGTCCCCGCGGTCGGGCGGACGGCGGGTCGCGGGCTTCCGGCTCTACGCCGGTTGACCTCGCGCCGCCCTCGGCCCGTGCGGCCGTCGTCGGCTCGCGCGCCCGACCTCGCGGCAGGGTGCCCGGCCTCGCGCTGCGGGGCGAGGTCGGGCACCGCGACGCGAGGTCGAGGGGGTGGCTGCCACGGGGGCGCGGTCACGCCGCGCCCCCGTGGCCCGCCGGTCAGGAGCCGAAGCTGACGTGCACGTGGTCGAAGTGGTTGGCCGTGGCCGACCCGCGGTCCTCCATGGGCTGCCAGCCCGAGCCGCCGATCAGGTAGATCCGCTGCTTCCAGATGACGTAGTCGACGTTCATCCGCGACGCGTTGGCGATGACGTGCTGGGCGACGGCGTCCCCGGTGGCGGAGTCGCTGCCGACCATGAAGTCGGCGGCCAGTTCCTGGGTCGGGGAGTGCCCGGGTCGGGTGTAGACCGTCGGCACGTCGAAGGCCGCGACGACCTCGGCGACCACCGGGCGCACGTGCGCCGCCCACGCGCTGTAGGCGGTCGAGGTGGGCGTCGGCTTGCCGGTGAGGTTGCCGGAGACCGCGGGGGCGGCGGCCGGAGCCGCTGCGGGGGCGGCCGCGGGTGCTGCGGCCGGGGCAGGCGCGGGCGCGGGTGCCGAGTTCGTGGTCTCGTTCCCGGACCCGCGGTCCCAGCCGCGACCGCGGTGGTCGTCGGCCTGGGCGGCCGACTGCCCGGCGAGGGCGAAGGTGACGGCGAAGGCGCCGACCGCCGCCGTGCGGCGGACGGCGCGGCTGCGGGGAGCGCGGTGCTTGGGCATGGTGAAGAGAACTCCTGGCGGTGGGGGTGTTCGCGGGCGCCGCCGTCTGCTCAGCGGTCGCCTCTGCGGCAGGGCCCGTGGACGGGCAGCCGAGACCGCGGCCGGCGTGGTGGGCCCGCCGTGGAGGCGTGGCCGTGAGGGAGCCGGTCGGGTCCGGTCGTGGGGAGCGGCGCGGCGTGGACACCCAGGTCCGGGTCGCGGCGTCGCTGTCCGAGGGTGTGCGGGGGCGCAGGGGCCTCGAGGGCGCCCGCGCGGTGGTTCTCCTTCTCCCTTGGCCGCCTACCGGGTCAGCTGACGGGTTCGGGCGGGGATCTGCGCCCTACCCGCCTCCCGAGCCGGGCTCGGAGGGCGGGACTCACCCCAGTGGTGCGGTGGGTCCCCGGTTCACGGCCACGGAGGGTGGCTGCGACTCGGCGGCGTCCGGCGCGGTTCCCCCGGATGGGGGAGGTGACGACCGGTCCGGACGCCCGAAAACCTAGGTTCGTCATCGAACTGTGACAACTCCGGATCGGCCGGCTCGGCGGGTTCACCGGTTCCCGTGTGCGTGTCGTCACCCGTACCGGCGTGTCGACGCGGTTCCGAGTCGGGGCGTCGCGTCGTCGCGCCACCCGGGGCACCCGGGGCACCTAGACTCGGGGCACGACGGACGAGTCGGCTGGGCGGTCGCGTCGGCGGGGGAGACCCCGTCGCCGAGGAACGTCCGGGCTCCACAGGGCAGGGTGGTCGCCAACAGCGACCCGGGGTGACCCGCGGGACAGTGCCACAGAGAACAGACCGCCGGCGGTGCCTCCTCGGAGACACGGCCGGTGAGGGTGAAACGGTGGTGTAAGAGACCACCAGCGCACCGGGTGACCGGTGCGGCTCGGTAAACCCCACCCGGAGCAAGGTCGAGAAGGGACGGTGGGCGACCGCCGTCCCGCGCAGGCGTTCGAGGGCTGCCCGCCCGAGCCTGCGGGTGGACCGCTCGAGCCCGCCGGCAACGGCGGGCCTAGATGGATGACCGCCCATCGGGAGGCCGTGAGGCGCCCGAGGACAGAACCCGGCGTACAGGCCGACTCGTCCGTCGTCCCCCGCCTGACCTGCTGCTTCAGGTCCGGCGGGGGTCCCCGTTACTCAGAGGTTCCGCAGCCGCGGGAGCCAGCACGGCGTCCACCAGGGCCCGTGTCCGGTCGTCGGAGTCCGGCCAGAGGTGGCTGTAGGTGTCGAGGGTCTCGGAGGCGCTCGCATGACCGAGCCGCGCCTGGGCGGTCCTCACCGGCTCGCCGTGCTGGATGAGCAGGCTGGCTGTCTTGACGGCCGGCCGTCACACGGTGGGCAGGAAGGCCGTCCGGCGGATGGGCGTCCCGAGGTCGGCCGTGGAGACGAACCCGTCGCTCGGCCACCGCACGAGGTGGGTGGCGAGGGTGACTCGCTGTGGCCTGGCCGATGACTCTCCCGTGCCGTGCTGGTCCGTACTCCCGGTGGCGACTCACGGGAGGCTGACGCCATGCGGAGACTGACCTTCGGCATGAACCTGAGCCTGGACGGCTACACCGCCGCGCCCGGCGACGACCTCGGCTGGAGCGTGCCGAGCGACGAGCTGTTCCAGTGGTGGTCCGACCGGGTGGAGGCGACGGGCCTGGCGCTGTACGGGCGCAGACTGTGGGAGGCGATGAGCTCCCACTGGCCGACCGCCGACCAGCAGCCGGGCGCCACACCGGCGCAAATCGAGTACGCCCGCCGCTGGCGGGACATGCCCAAGGTGGTGTTCTCCTCCACGCTCAGCGCGGTCGACGGGAACGCCCGCCTGGTCACCGGTGACGCGGTTCCCGAGATCACCCGGCTCAAGGCCGAGGACGGCGGCCCCATGGACGTCGCCGGCGCCACCCTCGCCGCGGCGGCCATGCGGGCCGGGCTGATCGACGAGTACGCGATCGTCACCCACCCGGTCCTGGTGGGTGGCGGCACGCCGTTCTTCACGGCCCTGGACAACTGGGTGGACCTGACCCTGGTGGAGACCCGGACGTTCCCTGGCGGTGTGCTCCTGACCAGGTACGAGACCAGGCAGTGAGCACCCGACCTCGGATCGGCTTCGGGCCGCCCGAGCCGTGACGCAGTCGTGCGGTCGTGATGACCGGCCGGCGGCCGGGCACCAATTCCGGCCAGGGAACGTCGTGGCGGTCTGCGGTCGAGTGGAGCCCCTCGGGTCCCGGTCGACGGCCTCTCGCAGGTGGGCTGCGCGCGGAGCAGCTCGCTCAGGCGCCTGCGACCGGCGGAGCGGTGGGGTCGGCGGTCGAGGCCGTGACCTCCCGGAGCACGTAGTCCTCGATCGTCTCCAGGTCGTGCGTGGAGCGCTTCACGATGGTGAGCAGGTCGCTCATCTTGCTGACCTCCTCGATCTGCTCCTTGATGAACCACTGCATGAACTGGTCGGAGGCGTAGTCGTCCTCCCGCCGCGCGACGCCGATGAGCGCGTTGATCTGCTGGGTGACCCGCTTCTCCTGGTCCAGCGCGAGGGCGACCGGTGCGACGACGTCCGGGAACTCGTTGACCGGGGCCGGGACGGCGGGGATGCGCACCGGCGCGTCCGAGTCGAGCAGGTAGCGGACCATCATCATGGCGTGCGCGCGCTCCTCGACCGCCTGGTCGAAGAAGAGCTGAGCCGTCCGGGGCATGGTCAGCTGGTCGAAGTAGACGGCGCAGGCGACGTACTGCTGGTGCGCGGCCAGTTCGTTGCCGATCTGCGTGTTGAGCAGCTCGACGAAGGCAGGGGCGGCCATCGGGACTCCCGGACGTGTGCGGTGGCGGTCTGCGGACGTTATCCGGTGACCCGCCCGTGCCCGTGGAACGCCCGCGAAGGGAAGGCTAGCCTCACCGTGTGGCGAAGTCGGCGCGGATGCCCAAGAAGAAGTGCTGCGAGGACAAGCCGCGCTGCAAGCGGTGTCCCCTCCGCGCCCTCGCCGAGGGGACGCTCCCGACGGGGTACACGGTCAAGAAGCGCCGCCTGGTGAAGGTGGAGAAGGCCGGCGAGGTGCTCGCCAAGAGCACCCGGAAGGCCGCCTGAACCGTCCCGTCACCGCGCCTCACCCGGCCGGGGTCACGCCAGGTCCGGTGAGCGGCGACGCCCCACCGCCGTGACTCGACCGGCCGCCACCATCACCGCACCGTCGGGTCGGCCGATGGCCCGACCTGCGGCCGCCGAGGCGCCGAGGACCACCGCCGGGGTCAGGAGGAGCCAGGGGCTCGGCCTCCCGCGCCTGCGGCGACGCGAGGGCGCCCGTCGTCCGTCGGGGACGCGACCACCCCTCACCACGCGCGCATCGGGGTCGGCGGGATGACGGGGTCGCGGTCCTCGACGCGGCAGTCGCCCGTTCGGGTGCCGGGTCCACCTCCGGTGTGCGGCTCCGCGTCGTCCCGAGCGGGCTGCGCACGTGCAGCTGCGATGAGTCCCGCCCTCGTGCCGGGTCTTACCGCTCACACCGGACGCACATCGCACCCGAGGAGAGCGGCATGACCGCGAGCTACACCTTCGACGTCTTCGCCAGCCTCGACGGCTTCGGCTCCTTCGACGGCGGCGACTGGGGCGGCTACTGGGGCAAGCAGGGGCCCGAGTTCCTCGACCACCGCCTCGCCCAGTACCGCGAGGAGCAGCGGATGGTCCTCGGGGCCACCACCTTCCGGGACTTCGTGCAGCTGCTCGGACCGGGCGCCGAGGACGCCGTGGTGACCGACCCGATCAACCACCGGATGCGGACCATGCCGACGACGGTCGTGTCGACGACGCTCGAGGGACCGCTCGACTGGCCGGACGCGACCCTCGTGCACGGTGACGCCGTCGACGTCGTCGCCCGGCTCAAGGAGGAGTCCGACGTGCCGCTGCGCTCGCACGGCAGCCTGTCGATGAACCGGGCGCTGATGGCCGCCGGGCTGGTCGACCGCGTGCAGCTGACGGTCTTCCCGGTGATCACCGGGAAGACCGGGGTGGACCCGGTCTTCCGCGGTGCGGCCGACTTCGACCTCGAGCTGCTGGAGAGCCGGACGTTCGACGGCCGCACCCAGGAGCTCGTCTACCGCCCCACCCTCCACGGCTGACCGCCGCACCCACCCGACCGAGAGGAGCGACCGTGACCGACCTGCAGTCCCTCGTGGCCCCGACCTGCGACGGCCTCGCCACCCTGCTCGCCACCGCGCCCGCCGAGACCTGGGACGCGCCGTCGCTGTGCGCGGGCTGGCAGGTCCGGCACGTCGTCGCGCACGTGACCATGCCCGCGCGGCTGACGCCCGAGCAGTTCGGCGCCGGGATGGCGGCGGCCGGCGGGGACTTCACCGCCTTCTCCGACACCGTGGCCGCGCGCGACGCCGTCCTGCCGCCCGCCGAGCACCTGGACGCGCTGCGCTCCCCGCGGCTGCACGCGTGGCAGCCGCCCGGCGGCGGCGCGGCCGGGGCGCTCAGCCACGCCGTCATCCACTCCCTCGACGTCACCGTCGCCCTCGGCCGGCCGTCGGTCGCACCGGCCGAGGCCGTGGTCGCCGTCCTCGACCACCTCGCCGCCGCCGACGGCGCCCACTTCGGCGTCGACCTGACCGGCGTCCGCCTCGAGGCCACCGACACCGACTGGAGCCGGGGCAGCGGCGACGTCGTGCGCGCCGACGGCGGTGCCCTCCTGGCACTGCTGAGCGGCCGCACCCTGCCCGACGGCCGGGCCCTGCGCCGCGGCTGAGCCCGGCCGGCCACGACACGGCGCGACACGCGGCGAGGGGACGACAACGGCCGGAACCCCCTCGTGACCGGTCCGTCACAGGCTGGCAGCATGGCCGGACGTGAGGAAAGCCACTGTCCCGCTCGCCGTCCTCGGCCTGCTCCTCGCCGGAGCCGGCACCGCCCAGGCGGCTCCCGCCGACGGTCCCGTCCCGC
The DNA here is from genome assembly GCF_900115505.1 of Geodermatophilus dictyosporus. Lineage (GTDB taxonomy): Bacteria > Actinomycetota > Actinomycetes > Mycobacteriales > Geodermatophilaceae > Geodermatophilus > Geodermatophilus dictyosporus. The sequence goes on from NZ_FOWQ01000004.1 coordinate 70,910, forward strand.
CGGGGCTGGTCGCGCTGGGCAACCCGGAGTTCACCGCCAACGCGATGGCACCGCTGAAGGTGACCGACTGGGCCGACTTCGAGGCCGACCTGGACGCCGTGGCCGCCTACGGCGTGGACGCCATCAGCGTCGACGTGTGGTGGGGCGACGTCGAGGGCGCCGCCGACAACCAGTTCGAGTGGGACTACTACGACCGCGTGTTCGAGGTCATCACGGCCGCGGGCCTCGACCTCGCCCCGATCCTGTCGTTCCACCAGGCCGGCGGGAACGTCGGCGACGACTACACCAGCCTGCTGCCGGAGTGGCTGTGGGAGAAGTACGCCGGGCGCAGCTCCCAGGGCGTCCACCTCGACGAGTACGGCCTCCAGCACCGCAGCGAGCAGGGCAACCACAGCCGCGAGAGCGTGCAGGGCTGGGCCGACCGGCTCGTCATGAACGAGTACCGCGACTTCACGCGGGCCTTCGAGGACCGCTACGGCGACCGCTACGCCGAGGACGTCGTCGAGGTCAACGTCTCGCTGGGCCCGTCCGGCGAGCTGCGCTACCCGTCCTACAACCAGCACGACGAGGGCACCGGCTACCCGACGCGGGGCGCCCTGCAGGCGTACTCGCCCCTGGCGATCCGCGACTTCCAGGAGACGACTCTGGCGCGCTACGGCTCCCTGGCCGAGGTCAACCGCGCCTGGGGCACCGACCTCACCTCGCGGGACCAGATCGCCCCGCCGGAGGACGCCGAGGCGTTCTTCACCAGCCGGGCGTACCTGGAGACGCAGTACGGCCGCGACTTCGTCGACTGGTACAACGGCTCGCTCGTCGACCACGGGGAGCGGGTGCTGCGCACGGTCATCCGCACCCTGGGCGACGAGTTCCCCGGGGCCGACATCGGTTACAAGGTGCCGGGCATCCACTGGTCGATGACCCACCCCGTCCACCCGCGGGCCACCGAGGTCACGACCGGTCTCATCCAGACCAGCGTCGACGTCGACTCGTGGGCGACCGGGCACGGCTACCAGCGGATCGTCGAGCTGGCCAACCGCTTCGACGGCGGCCCGCGCGAGGTGGTCGTGCACTTCACCGCCCTGGAGATGGACGACCAGGACTACGCGCCGCAGTACTCGCTGGCCCAGACCCTGGTGCAGTGGATCGGCGACTACGCCCACCGCGCCGGCGTCGAGACCAAGGGCGAGAACGCCCTGGCCGGCGGGCTCTACTCCGAGGAGGGCTGGGACAACATCGAGGAGGCGTTCGCCGGCTGGGGCTACCTGGGCCTGACCGTGCTCCGAGTCGGGGACGTGTCCGAGGGCGTCGGCGCACGCCGGTACGCGGAGCTGATCGCGACGTACGGCCCCCAGCGCTGACGCCCGTACGGGGCCTTCTCCCCGCCGAGGCGGTTGCGCCCGGGTGCTGCCGATGGTCCTCGCGCTGCTCGACGCTCCACCGGACGGGACCGCCGGGTAGCGCACCGGTCGCGCCCGCCGGGCCGGACCGGACGCCGTCGTCCGGTCGGTGGGCGGGCCGGCGGCCCTAGCGTCGCGGCACCGACCAGGGCTGGGGGACGCTGTGCCCGGATCGACAGGGGAACACCGGCTGCAGGAGCGGTTCGCCACGACCGCCCGCGCCCGCACCTTCTACGACCACCAGGTGTTCGACCGCCTCGACGACCGCATGCGCGCGTCCGTCGAGGAGCGCGAGATGGTCTTCGTCCCCACCGCGGACGCCGGCGGCGAGGCCGACTGCACCTTCCGTGCCGGGCCGCCCGGCTTCGTCTGCGTGCTCGACGAGCGGACGCTGCTGCTGCCCGAGTACCGCGGCAACGGGGTCATGGCCAGCCTGGGCAACATCACCGAGAACGGCCACGTCGGCCTGCTGTTCGTCGACCTCTGCGAGTCCGGCGTCGGGCTGCACGTCAACGGCCGGGCTGCGGTGGTCGAGTCGGCCGCACTGCGCGCCCGGCCCGGCCTGCCGCCGCGGGTCCTCGACGCGCTGGCCGTCGAGGGGGGACGGCGGGTCGACCGCTGGGTGCACGTCGACGTCGTCGAGGCCTACATCCACTGCGCCAAGCACGTCCCGCGCATGGTCCGCCGGGCCGACGCCCCGCAGGCCTGGGGGACCGACGACCCGGTGCGCAAGGGCGGCGACCACTTCCGCGCCGAGCACGAGCCGCGACCCTGGGTGGACGCCGTCCCCTGACCGGGCGGGTCAGCCGGGTGCCGCCGGACGGCGGGGGAGGCCCACCAGGTCGAGGACGAAGGCGGCCGGGCTGCCGGTGGGCGCCACCAGGGTCACCGCGTCCGGTGCGTCGCGGAGCAGGTCGGTCAGCGCGGCGACCCCGACGCTGGTCAGGTGGCCGACCCCGGTCAGGTCCACGACGACCGGGACCGTGCCGGCCCGGGACGCCGCGTCCAGGTGCTCCCGGAACCGGGCCGCGCCGAACGCGTCGACCGCGCCGCGCACCCGCAGCACCGGTGGCTCGCCGTCGAGCTCCGCGGTGAACGGCTCGTCGGTCGCCGGGGGCGGCACGCGCGCCGTACCAGCCCCCAGCGCCGTGCTCACCGGGCGGCACAGGCGGCGGCTGAAGGTCACCGTGGTCCCGCTGGGCTGGCCGTCCACGCACAGGTCGTCGCCGAGCGAGTGCACCAGCCCGAGCCCGGTGCCGCGATCCCCGCGGTCGCCGGGCGGCTGCCAGATGCCGTCGTCGTCCACGCGCACGTGCACCCGGCCGTCGGCGCCCAGTCGCAGCGCCACCACGACGGTGCCCGAGGACAGGAACCGGAAGCCGTGCTCGACGGCGTTGTCCACCGCCTCGCCGACCGCGAGCTCGACGGCCAGCTCGTCGCCGGGGTCGACCCGCAGCGCGCGCAGCCACTCCCGGACCCCGCTGCGCAGCCGCGGCAGCGCCTCCTCGGTGGCGGCCGCGCTGGTCCGCAGCACCGCCACCGGCTCGCGCGGGGCGGCCGCCAGCACGGTGACGTCGTCGTCCCACCCGCGGCGGACCAGCACCTCGACCGCGTCGGTGCAGATCCGCTCCACGGCCGACGCCGACGTCCCGGTCGGCCACAGCTGCCCGACGGCGGCCGCCTCGGCCAGCCGCGTCAGCTCGTCGAGCCCCTCCGGGTAGGACCGGTCGGCCCGCTCGACCAGCCCGTCGCTGTACAGGACGACGACGTCCCCCGGGCCCAGCGGTGCGCGCTGCGGCGGCCCGCCGGGCCCGCTGCCCAGCGGGCCACCGCCGCTGCCGAGCAGCAGCCGGCCCACCCCGGACGCGTCGACCACCAGGGGCGGCGGGTGACCGCGGGTCACGTAGTCGATCGTCCCGCCCTCGGGGTCGAGGACGGCCACGACGAGGGTCGCCGACCGCGCACCGGGCAGCGTCTCGGCGAACCGCTCGAGCCGGGCGACCGCGGCCGCGGGGTCGGCGGTGGTGTCGAGCGAGTCCCCGAGGACGGCGCGCAGCTGGCTCATCACCGCCGCCGCGGCGACGCCGTGGCCCACGACGTCCCCCACGGCCAGCCCCACCCGGCCGTCGGGCAGCGGGCGCACGTCGAGCCAGTCCCCGCCGGCCGACTGCTCCGCGCCGGCCACCAGGTCCCGCGCCGCGACGTCGACCCGGGGGAGCACCGGCACGCTGCCGGGCAGCAGGGCGTGCTGCAGCTCGGTCACCACGTCGAGCACCGCCCGGTAGCGCTGCCCCGCCTCCGCGGCCTCCCGCTCGGCACGGCGCCGGGCCTGGACCTGCTCGGTGACGTCCCGGGCGAGGGAGATGACGCCGTCGACCGTGCCGTCGGGCCGCCGCCACGGCACCGCCGACCAGTCGAGGACCAGCTCGGTCACCTCGCCGCTGACCGGGTCGACCAGCTCGAAGCGCCACTCGGGGGTGGCGAACGGCCGCCCCGTGCGGACGACCTGCCGGTAGACGTCGAGGACGCCCTGGGACACCAGCTCGGGATAGACCTCGGCCAGCGGCAGGCCGCGCCACTCGGGCCGCTGCGAGTGCTCGCGGCTGAGCGCGCTCAGCGCGACCAGCCGCAGCTCGGGTCCCTCGACGGCGTCGACGAACGCCGGCAGCTGCTCGACCACCGACCGCAGCCGGGCCAGCTCCGCGGCGGCGCCGTCGTCCCACGACCGGCTGGCGTCCTGCATCGGCCTGCCTTCGCGTCCCCGTCCGGCGACCCGGGTCTGGGGTCCGGTCCCCGACGGCCCGACGACGGGGACAGCTCCGCACCGTAGCCCGCCTCGGCCACCGCGCGCGCCGCGAGCGGGACCGCCGGCCGCCGGGGCCCCGCCCGCGCACCCCGCCGCGGTCGCGCCGTGGGCGCACGATCGACTCGATGGCGGAGCCGTCCGCGCCTACGCTCGGACGGCCGGGGTGGGACGGCGTCGTCCCCGCTGGTCCGGCGGGGAGGCGGTCGACCATGTCCCAGCCACTCGAGGGGATGCCGGTCCTCGGCCGGGGCCGGCACCGCAGCCCCGCGCACGGCGCCTGCTTCCTCGAGTACACCGCCCTGCTGGCGGGCGAGCCGTTCAGTGACGAGCCGGCCTGCGTCGACGGCGAGCTGGCCGCCGTCCTCCGGCACGCCAACGACACCCTGTCCCCGGCCGACCGGCAGCGCCTGGTGCCGCTGCTCGGCCGGGCCATCGGCCTGGCGGTGCCCGAGCCGGTCGGGGCACCGCGGCGGGGACGGCGGGGGAGGGCCTGGGACCTGCGCGCCCTGCCGGGCTACGCGGCGGCGGTCGGCGCCCTGCGCGAGACGGTCGCGCGCCGGTTCACCGCCGCGCTGGGCTCCGACCTGCCCGCGGCCGCCTGGCGGGAGTACGACGGCGGGCGGGACCTCGACCGGCTGTTCTGGGGGCTGATGCTCGAGCCCGTGGCGGTCAACACGTCGGCGGCCTGGGTCGACCGGCTGCTCGGCCGGCTGGTCCTGCTGCACGAGTGCTACGAGCAGGCGTGCGACGAGCGGGGCGTCGTCCGCACCGGGCGGGACCTGGTCCCCTCCCGCTGACGGTCGTGCTCTGCCCCGCCAGGCGGGGCAGAGCACGACGTCGCGCCGGAGGAGGTGCGGTCCCGCCGCCTGCGGCTAGCGTGCGCTGCTGATGCCCACCTTCCCGGCGCGCGACGGCGCCGTCCTGTCCTACGACGTCCTCGGCGACGGGCCGCCGGTCCTGGTGCTCGCCGGCGGCGCGGCGGCCCACCCGTCCTACCTCGGCGACCTGGCGGGACTGTCGGACCGGCACCGCCTGGTGGTCCCGCACCTGCGCGGCGTGGGCGGCTCGGCGGGGGCCGACCTGACCCGGGCAGGGTCGCGCTGGGCGCAGGCCGACGACGTCGACCGGCTGCGCGAGCACCTCGGCCTGGCCCGCTGCACGGTGCTGGCCCACTCCGCGGGGACCCGGCTGGCCGTCGCCCACGCCGCGGCCCACCCCGAGCGCCTGGCCGGCCTCGTGCTGGTCACCCCGCCGGCGGAGTACCTGGTCGACGTCCCCTCCGACGCCCCCGCGATCGCCGCGGCGCGCCACGACGCCGCCTTCGCCGAGGCGACGGCGGCCGCGGCCGGGCCGCCCGACCTGTCCGGCGACGAGGGGTTCACCGCCTGGCGGCAGGCCTCGGCGGCGCTGGGCTACGCGCGCTGGGACGCCACCACCCGGGCGCACGCCCGCACGCTGCGGTACTCCCTCGCCGCAGCCCGGGCGTTCATGACCGGCGACGGGCCGCCCGACCTGACCGACCGGCTGCGCGCCGTGCAGGCGCCGGTCCTCGTGGTCGCCGGGGCCCAGGACGCCGGCACGGGCCTCGCCCCGGTGCTGGCGGTCGCCGAGCTCTTCCCGCACGGGCGCAGCGTGGTCGTCGAGGACTGCGGCCACTTCCCCTGGGTCGAGCAGCCCGACGCGTTCCGCGCCGCCGTCGACCCGTTCCTCGCCGGCGTCGCCGGCTGACCCGGCGGCCGCGCCTCAGCCGGGCGTGCCGTCGGCGAACGTCACCGCGCCCCGCCACGCCTGGCCCCGGACGACGGCGCGGTCGACCTCCTCGACCACCAGCTCCACCACCCAGCGCACCGGACCGGTCCGCGCGAGCAGGTCCTCGCCCGGCAGCTCCCGCGGGGCGCTGAGCAGGCCGAGGGTGCCGGCGGTGCAGGTCAGCGCCGCGTCGGCCGGCGTCCACGCGCGGTCGGGGGTCTCCAGGGCCCGCTCGTCGGCCGCCGTCCGCCCGGCGTGGTGGTCGTCGTAGCGCCGGGGCCACCGGCGGCGGACCGTCCACGAGCCGCGGCGCAGGTGCTCGGCCGCCAGGTCCTCCTGGTCGACCTCGCCGTGCCGGAGCACCTCGGTGAGCGTGGGCGCCCAGCCGGCGAGGAGCCGGTCGGCGGGCGCGAAACCGGTCGGGTCGGCGTCGACCTCGACGGCGTCGTCGGTCTCGACGACGCGTCCCCGCAGCGCGAGGTCCACGAGCAGCGCCCCGCGCACCGCCAGCGCGGTCACCAGGTCGTCGGTCAGCCGTCCGCGGTCGAGCGCCAGGCCGGCCAGCCGCATCGACACGGAGTCGTCCCAGTCGTCCACGGCCGCATCCTCCCGCCCGGGCGTCCCCGCGGGAACGCCGCCGGGCGCGCCTGCCCCCGCGCCGCTCACAACCGGCCGGGGTCGACGGCGACCTCGGCGATCACCGTGTCGCCGTCGTCCTTGCCGCGGCGGACCCGGGCCGGCACCGGCAGCAGCCAGCCGGCCTCCCGGTCGCGCCACACGCTGGTCGCCCACGTGTGCCCGTCGACGGTCGCGGTCACCGGGACCCGGCCGAACGGCCCCGCGACCTCGGGCGCGTGGCTCCCGGGCACCGGGGCGAACACCCAGCCGCCCGGGCCGGGCCGGCGGACGAGGGTCGCGTGGAAGGGCATGCGCACAGGGTGTCCGAGGGGTGCGACGGTCCGCGGTGCAGCGGGCTGGGACGGCTGCGCCCGCCGGGACGGGCGGGACGACGCGGCGGGCGGGCACCCGGGCACCGGCCCGGCGCTGTGCCACCGTGCTGACCGTGCCCGCCGCCCGCTCCCGGACCGCCCGGTGACCGGCGCGCTCCTGGCCGCGGCCGCGGTGCTCGGCGCCGCCGTCGGGCTGCTCGTCGACCGCGCGGCGGCCCGCTTCCCGTGGCCCCGCCCGGCGACCGTCGGCGGCGTGCTGGGCGGCGGGGTGCCGGGCGGGAGCGGGGGAGCGGCCCCGGCGGGGGTGCTGCCGGTCGCGACGGCGGCCCTGTTCGCCCTCGTCGCGCTGCGCTTCGGCGCCGGCGCGGAGCTGGCCGCCTGGCTGTGGTTCGCCGCCGCGGGCGTGCTGCTCGGCGTCATCGACCTGCGCGAGCGGCTGCTGCCCGACCGGGTGCTGCTGCCCGCCCTCGCCGTCTCCGGGGTCCTGCTCGCCGTCGCGGCCGCCGTCTCCGGCACCTGGCCGGACCTGGGACGCGCCGTCCTCGGGTCGGTGGTGCTGTTCGCCGCGCTGCTGGCGCTGGCCCTCGCGGCGCCGGGCCGGCTGGGGATGGGTGACGTCAAGCTCGGCGCGCTGCTCGGGCTGCACCTGGGCTGGCTCGGGTGGCCGGCGCTGCTGCTCGGGGTGCTGGCGGGGTTCGTCGTCCAGGCCGCGGTGTCCCTCGTGCTGCTGGCCGGGCGCCGGGTCGGGCTGCGCAGCGAGCTCCCGTTCGGCCCGGCGCTCCTGCTCGGCGCCCTCCTCACCGCCGCCTGGGCCGCCGGCCCGCTCTGAGCCCGCGGACCCGGTCCGGGGGCCGGATCCGGTCACGCGGTGTGACCGCCGTCCGACTGGAGTAGGCGGATCGGGTGGCCGCGGTCCTCCGATGCGGTGGACGCCCCTCAAGTCGGCGAACCGTCGTGGCGATCGGTTCTGCACAGCCGCGAGGACGGGTCAGCCGACCCGTACCGGCCGGCTCCACCCAGGGAGTACCCGTGCAGAACGTCTTCGCCACCCTTGTCGCCCTCGCCGCCGTCGCCCAGGACCGCCTGCGCGAGGAGAAGGGCGCCACCGCCGTCGAGTACGGCCTGATGGTCGGCCTGATCGCCGCCGTCATCGTCGGCCTCGTCGCGACCCTCGGCGGCCAGCTCGCCGAGATGTTCCAGACCGTCATCGGGGCCCTGAACGCCGCCTGACCGGTCGCACAGACCGAGACGTCCGCTGCCCGGCGCAGCGGCCCCGTCCAGCGGGGCCGCTGCGCCGCACCGCACCAGGGAGGAGGAACCAGATGAGGGTGCTGCGCGGTGAGCGCGGGGCCAGCGCGGTGGAGTTCGCGCTGATCGTCCCGCTGCTGGTCCTCCTCGTGTTCGGCATCGTGGAGTTCGGCCGCGGCTTCCAGGTCCACGGCACGCTGTCGGCCGCCGCCCGCGAGGGCGTGCGGATGATGGCGCTGCAGAACGACCCGGCCGCCGCGCGGGCCACCGTCCGGTCGGTGGCCTCCTCGCTCGACCCGGCGCTGACCGACGCGCAGATCGTGATCACACCGGCCCGGTGCCCGACCACCACCGGCTCGACGCTGGTGCGGCTGCGGATCGACTACGACATGCCCTTCCTCACCGGCCTCTTCGGGTCGTCCGTGGACATGACCGGGACGGGGGTCATGCGGTGCGGTGGCTGACCCGCCGGCTCGGTGCGGAGCGCGGCGCAAGCGCCGTCCTGCTCACCCTGCTCATGGTGCCGGTGCTCGGTCTTGCCGCCATCGCGGTCGACGTCGGCGCCGTCTACGCCGAGCGCGCCCGCCTCCAGGTGGCCGCCGACGCGGCCGCCCTGGCCGTGGCCCAGGACTGTGCCCGCGGCGCCTGCGGCGACGTGCAGGCCACCGCCGACACGATGGTGGCGGCCAACGCCGGCACCGCCGACGCCGACCGGCCCGTCCTCGCCACCCGCCCGACCCGGGTCACCGTGACCGGCCGCCAGCCGACCGAGCACTGGTTCGCCCCGGTGCTCGGCATCGACGCCACCGCTGTCTCCGCCTCGGCGACCGTCGCGTGGGGCGCCCCGGGCGGGGGGACGGCGGTGCTGCCGCTGACCTTCTCCTGGTGCGAGTTCTCCCAGCAGACCGGCGGGGGGATGCCCTCGGGCACCACCGTGCGCACCATCCGGCTGACCAAGACCTCGGGGACCACGGACTGCACCGGGCCGTCGCACAACATCGTCCCGGGCGGCTTCGGCTACCTGGTCACCGACCCCGGACAGTGCCGGGCCACCAGCGCGGTGAACGGCCGCTCGACGTCGTCCACCGGCAACACGCCGCCGTCCGACTGCCAGCCGGCCGACCTCACCCACTGGCTGGGGTCCACCGTGCTGCTGCCGATCTTCGACCAGTACGGCAGCACCGGCAGCAACGCCTGGTACCACGTCTACGGCTACGCGGCGTTCCACATCACCGGGTACCACCTCGGCGGCCAGTTCAGCACCACCCCCCGGCCGTGCGGCGGCAACGACCGCTGCATCACCGGCTACTTCACCCGCTTCGTCGAGCTCTCCGACGCCTTCTCCCTCGACCCCGACGCGCCCGACCTGGGGTCGGCCGTCCTCCGCCTGATCCGGTAGGTGCCCCGTGAGACGACTGCTCGCCGCCCTGGTGGCGCTCCTGCTCGCCCTCGTGGGCACGCTGGTCCTGGTGGCCCACGTCCGCGGGGCCGACGCCCGCGCCCTCGCCGGCGTGGAGACCGTGGAGGTCCTCGTCGTGGACCAGCCGGTCCCCGAGGGCACCCCCGCCGACGAGCTCGAGGACCTGGTGCGCACCGAGCTGCTGCCGGTCAAGGCCGCCACCGAGGGCCGGGTCACCGACCTGGCCGAGCTCGCCGGCCAGGTCGCCACCGTCGACCTGCAGCCGGGGGAGCAGCTGCTGGCCGCGCGGTTCGGCGACCCCGCCGCGCAGCGCGACGCCGGGACCGTGGCGCTGCCCGACGGCACCGAGGAGGTCACCGTGCTGCTCGCCCCGGAGCGCGCCGCGGGCGGCCGGCTGGTCGCCGGGGACACCGTCGGCGTCTTCCTCTCGCTGACCTTCGAGGACGGCCGCGCGACCACCCACGCCGTCCTGCACCGCGTCCTGGTCACCCGCGTCGACGGCGGCGTCCCCGCCGCGACGGGCGACACCGAGACCGCCGCTGCCGAGGAGGGCGACGCCGTCCCCACCGGGAGCGTGCTCGTCACCCTCGCGCTGCCGGCCTCCGACGCCGAGACCGTCGTCTTCGGCGCCGAGCACGGCACCCTCTGGCTCTCGCGCGAGCCGGCCACCGCCGACACCGGGGACACCGGGGTCGTCACCCAGACCGACGTCTACACCCGGGAGCAGAAGTGAGCCGCATCGTCCTGGCCGCCGCCGACCAGGAGCTGTGCGGCCGCGTCCTCGCCGCCGCCGACGGCGACGTGCACGTCCTGCCGCCCGGCCGCCTGCCGAGCGACCCGGCACGCCTGTTCGAGCAGCTCTGGGACGGCGAGCTCCCCGACGTCCTCGTCGTGGGACCCGACGCCGCCCCGGCCGAGGCGCTGTCCCTGGCCGCGCGCCTGGACGTGCAGTGCCCCGGCATCAGCGTGGTGCTCGTCGCCGCGCCGACGCCGGAGCTGTGGCAGGAGGCCATGCGCGCCGGCATCCGCGACCTGCTGGTGCCCGACGCCTCGGTGGCGGACCTCCGCGCCGCGATCGACCGCGCGGGCGCCGCCGCCGCCGGCCGGCGCCGCGTGCTGCGCCCGTCCGAGGAGACCGCCCGCTACACCGGCCGGGTCATCACCATCGCCTCGCCCAAGGGCGGGGTCGGCAAGACCACCGTGTCGACCAACCTGGCCATCGGGCTGACCGCGGCCGCACCGCAGTCGACGGTCCTGGTCGACCTCGACGTCCAGTTCGGCGACGTCGCCTCGGCCCTCGGCCTGACGCCGGAGTACACGCTGCCCGACGCCGTCCAGGGCCCGGCCAGCCAGGACACGATGGTGCTCAAGACCTTCCTCACCCAGCACCCGTCGGGCCTCTACGCGGTCTGCGGCGCGGAGTCCCCGGCGGCGGGGGACACGATCAGCGGCGCCGACGTCAGCCGGCTGCTGGCCTCGCTGGCGCGGGAGTTCCGCTACGTCGTCGTCGACACCGCCCCCGGGCTGTCGGAGCAGACGCTGGCCGCCCTCGACCGGGCCACCGACGTCGTGATGCTCAGCAGCATGGACGTGCCCGGCGTCCGCGGGCTGCGCAAGGAGCTCGACGTGCTCCGCGAGCTGTGCATGATCCCGGCCGGCCGGCACGTCGTGATGAACTTCGCCGACCCCAAGGGCGGGCTGTCGGTGCGCGACGTCGAGACCGCCATCGGCACCGGCGTCGACGTCGTCCTGCCGCGATCCTCCTCGGTGCCGGCCTCGACCAACCGCGGCATCCCGCTGCTGCAGGACGGCGGCCGCGAGCCCGTCGTCAAGGAGCTGCGCCGGCTGGTGTCGCGCTTCCAGGCCACCCCGATCGTCCGTCCCGGCCGCTACCGGGCCAAGCACCGGGCGGCGTCGTGACCTCCGCCTCGACGCACCGGGCGGCGTCGTGACCTCCGCCTCGACGCACCGGGCGGCGTCGTGACCTCCGCCTCGACGCACCGGGCGGCGTCGTGAACCTCGCCTCCCGCCTCGACGCCGCCCGCGGCCGGCACAGCGCGCCGGACGCGCCGGCGTCCCCCGCCGCCCCCACCGCGCCGGCCCCGCGCCCGGCCGTCCCCGCCGCCCGCGTCGCGGTGGCACCCGCGCCCGCGACCGACGCCCTCGCCCGGCTCAAGGACCGCGTCGGCAAGGCGCTGTTCGAGCGCATGGGCAGCCGGATGAGCGACGCGGGCCTCGGCGAGGAGCAGCTGCGGGCCATCGTGCTCGGGGAGCTCGACGCGGTCGTCGACGAGGAGCGCGTCCCGCTCAGCCCGGAGGAGCGCCAGCGGCTGACCGCCGAGCTCGCCGACGACGTCCTGGGCTACGGGCCGCTGCAGCGCCTGCTCGACGACGCCTCGGTCACCGAGATCATGGTCAACGGCCCGGAGAACATCTACGTCGAGCAGGGCGGCAAGCTGCGCCGCAGCAGCGCCCGGTTCGCCTCCGAGGAGCACCTGCGGCGGGTCATCGACCGCATCGTGTCCCGGGTGGGCCGGCGCATCGACGAGTCCTCGCCGCTGGTCGACGCCCGCCTCGCCGACGGGTCGCGCGTCAACGCGGTCATCCCGCCGCTGGCCTTCAGCGGCTCGACCCTGACCATCCGCAAGTTCGCCAAGGACCCCTTCACCGTCGAGGACCTCATCGGCTTCGGCACCCTGACGCCGGAGATGGCCGAGCTGCTGCGGGCCTGCGTCGAGGCGCGGCTCAACGTCATCGTCTCCGGGGGCACCGGCACCGGGAAGACGACGCTGCTCAACGTGCTGTCCTCCTTCATCCCCGAGGGCGAGCGGATCGTCACCATCGAGGACGCCGTCGAGCTGCAGCTGCAGCAGGAGCACGTCGTCCGGCTGGAGTCCCGGCCGCCCAACATCGAGGGCCGGGGCGCGGTGACCATCCGCGACCTGGTGCGCAACTCGCTGCGGATGCGGCCCGACCGGATCGTGGTCGGGGAGTGCCGCGGCGGGGAGAGCCTCGACATGCTCCAGGCGATGAACACCGGCCACGACGGGTCGCTGTCGACGGTGCACGCCAACTCCCCGCGCGACGCCGTCGCCCGTCTGGAGACCCTCGTGCTCATGGCCGGCATGGACCTGCCGCTGCGCGCCATCCGCGAGCAGATCGCCTCCGCCGTCGACCTCGTCGTCCAGCTCACCCGGATGCGCGACGGCACCCGCCGGGTCACCCACGTGACCGAGGTGCAGGGCATGGAGGGGGAGACGGTCACCCTCCAGGACGCCTTCCTCTTCGACTACTCCGCCGGGGTCGACCCCTCGGGCCGCTTCCTCGGCCGGCCGGTGTCCACCGGCGTGCGGCCGCGGTTCACCGAGCGGTTCGCCGACCTCGGCATCGCCGTCGACCCGCGGGTCTTCGCCGTCCCGCAGGCGCCGCGGCCCCGGGGGTGGGGCGGGTGACGCCGGCCCTGCTCGTCGCCGGCCTGCTCGCCGTCACCGGCGCGCTGCTGCTCGGGGTGGTCGCGGTCGTGCCCCCGGCCCCGCGGCGGGTGCCGCTGCACCGGCTCGACCCCGCCGTGCTCCCGCAGGGGTCGGCGCTGGCCGGCGCCGGCGCGGCCGCCGGCGCCGCCGTCGAGCGGGCGCTCGCCCGGCGCGGTCGGCTGGCCTCCGGGACGGCGGCCCTCGAGCGGGCCGGGCTGGGCGTGAGCCTGCCGGTGTTCGTGGTCCGCACCGGGCTGGTCGCGCTCGGCCTCGGGGTGCTCGGCGCGCTGCTCGGCGGCGTCGTCCCCGGGGTGCTGCTTGCCCTCACCGCCCCGCTGGGCGCGCGGCTGCTGCTGTCCTGGCGGACCGGACGGCGGCAGGCGGCCTTCGCCGACCAGCTCGACGACTCGCTGCAGCTGATGGCCGGCAGCCTGCGGGCCGGCCACAGCCTGCTGCGCGCGATCGACTCGGTGTCGCAGGAGGCCGAGGCGCCGACGTCGGAGGAGTTCGCCCGCATCGTCAACGAGACCCGGGTGGGCCGCGACCTCGCCGACGCCCTCGACGAGGTCGCCGCCCGCACCGCCAGCGACGACTTCACCTGGGTGGCGCAGGCCATCGCCATCCACCGCGAGGTCGGGGGCAACCTGGCCGAGGTGCTCGACGTCGTCAGCCGCACGATCCGCGAGCGCAACGCCATCCGCCGGCAGGTCAAGGCGCTGGCCGCCGAGGGCAAGCTGTCGGCGATCGTGCTCATGCTGCTGCCCTTCGGGGTGAGCGGCTTCATCGCGCTCACCAACCCCGAGTACCTGTCCACGTTCACCGAGACCGGCGTCGGGTTCGTCATGCTCGGCGTCTGCGGGCTGCTGCTCACCGCCGGTGCGCTGTGGCTGAAGAAGACCGTGAGCATCCGGTTCTGATGAGCGCCCTCCCCGTCCCCGTGCTCGCCGCGGCCCTCGCCGTGGCCCTCGCCGTGCCCCTGCTGGGCTGGGCGCTGCTCGCCCGTCCCGACGCGGCGACCGTGCAGGCCCGCGACAACCTCACCCGCGGGCTGGACGCCGCCCCCGTCGGCCCGGCCGTGCCCCTCGGGGGCGGTGCCGCCGGCCGGCTGGTGCGCGCGCTCACCCCGCCCGGCACCGTGGCGCGGGTCGACCGGCTGCTGGGCACCGCCGGGCGCCCGGCCGAGTGGCCGCTGGCGCGCGTGCTCACCGCCAAGCTGGTGCTGCCCGCGATCGCCGCCGGCCTGGGCGCGCTGCTGCTCGGCGCCCGCCCCGGCGCGCTGCTCGCCGTCCTGGTGGTCGTCGTGACCGGGGTCTGCTGGTTCGTCCCCGACCTGCTGCTGACCAGCCGCGGGCAGGAGCGGCGGCAGGCCATCGAGCTGGAGCTGGCCGACACCCTCGACCAGATGACCATCGCGGTGGAGGCGGGGCTGGGCTTCGAGTCGGCGCTGGCCCGGGCCGGGCGCACCGGCAAGGGGCCCCTGGCCGAGGAGCTGGTGCGCACCCTGCAGGACATCGGGGTGGGCCAGCCCCGGCGCGAGGCCTACCTCGCGCTGGCCGAGCGCACCGGGGTGACCGACCTGCGGCGCTTCATCCGCGCGGTCGTGCAGGCCGACGTCTACGGCGTCTCCATCGCCGACGTGCTGCGCACCCAGGCCGCCGAGATGCGGCTCAAGCGGCGGCAGCGGGCCGAGGAGAAGGCCATGCAGATCCCGGTGAAGGTGATCTTCCCGCTGATCCTGTGCATCCTCCCGACGCTGTTCATCGTGCTGCTCGGGCCCGCGGCGATGGACATCGCCGCCACCTTCAGCGGGGGCTGAGCGCCGGCGTGCGCACGTCCGCGGAGTCACCCGGGGCGACTCCGCGGACGTGCACGGCACGGCCGGCCGGAGAGCGCGGCGGCCGCCGGTCTAGCGGGGCTGGGCGGGGTTGGTCGGGTCGCCCTGCGACGGCGGGTTCACCGGCGGGCCGGTGGTCGCCCCGGACACCTTCGACCCGCCGGCGGCGGCCACCGGGTCGTCCGCCGCCGCGGCCGCCGGGTCGCCGCCGGAGGGCTGGGCGCCCTCGTGCAGCGAGCGCAGCCGGTTCTCCATGGCCATCACGACCTGGAGCCGGTCGGCGTGGGCGCGCTCGTAGTCCAGGAGCGTCTGCAGGCCGGTGGCGTCCAGCGTGCGGATGCGCGAGATCAGTCCCTCCACCGGCAGGTGGTCGTAGTCGGGCAACGGCAGCTGGTCGTGCTCGGTCATGCCGACCGCCTACCCCTGCCCCCGCGGTCCGACACGGTGTGTGGCGTCCGGGTCGGTGGGTAGGCGGCGAGCTAGAGCGCGCCCCGCCCCGGGCGCCGTCCCGACAGCACGATGAGGAAGTTGGTCCCCACCGCATGGACGTGTCCTTCCTGGCACCGGTCTTCGAGGCCCCAGGTCCCTACGCCACCGTGACGGCCGACGTCACGCACACCACCGAGAACGCCGACACCGAGCTCGACCTCCGCGTCCGCGCGGTCGCCGAGAAGCTCGGCGAGCAGGGCGCGCCGGAGGTCGTCGTCGAGGCGGTGCGCGGCCGGCTGCTGGAGGGCAACGACGGCGGCGAGGCCGGGACCATCAAGGGCCGGGCGGTCGTCGTCGCCTCCGACGGCAGCGTGGTGTTCGACTCCCAGCTCGCCGACGTGCCGCGCCAGGAGCTCGCCGAGTGGTCGCCGCAGCCCGACCTGCTGCCGGTGCTGCGCGCGCTGCCGGGCCGGGTCTCGCACGTCGTCGTCCTCACCGACCGCACCGGCGCCGACCTCACCGTCGCGACCCTCCCGGGGCACGCCGACGAGGAGGAGACGGTCAAGGGCGACACCTTCCAGATCCGCAAGTTCCAGGGCGGCGGCTGGGCGCACCACCGCTACCAGCACAACGCCGAGAACAAGTGGGTGCACAACGCCGACGACGTCGCCGAGCACATCGCCTCGGTCGTCCGGCGGCTGCACCCCCGGTTCGTCCTGCTCGCCGGGGACATGCGCGCCCGGCAGATCCTCACCGACCGCGCCAGCGGGCTGTGGTCGGACCTGATCGTGTCCATGGACGAGGGCGGCCGGGCCGCCGGCGCCGACCGCGAGCCGGTCGAGCGCAGGGCCGCCGAGCTCGTCGCCGAGCACGAGGCGCGCGACGAGGCCGAGGCCGTCGAGAAGATCAGCTCGGCCGGGGCGCACGGGCTGGCCGTGACCGGCACCGCGAACGTCGTCGAGGCGCTGCGCAAGGCCCAGGTCGAGACGCTGGTCCTCGCCGACCCCGCGGACGACGAGAAGCTGCTCGTGGGCGGCTCGCCGCTCGAGCTCGGCGTCGACCAGGCCGACATGGACGCCCTCGGCGTGCAGGAGGTGCACTCGGTCCCCGCCGACAGCGCGCTGCTGGCCGCCGCCGTCGCGAGCACCGCGGGCGTCGTCGTCGTGCCCCGGGCGGCGATGCCCGGCGACATCCCGGTCGCGGCGATCCTGCGCTACACCGACGACTCCACGCCCACCCCCCAGTGACGGAGGCAGCAGCCATGACCGACCCCCACCAGGAGGGCACGCCCGCCGGGACCAGCCCGGCCGACGTCGACCGCCGCTCCGCGATCGCGGAGGTGCTCGGCAAGGAGGTCTGGCCTGCCGACCGGGACACGCTGGTCTCCCGCGCCCAGGAGAACAACGCGACCGACCGCGTGCTGTCCGACCTGCGCCGGCTGCCCGAGGGGCAGCAGTTCGAGAACGTGCAGGACGTCGCCCGGGCCCTGGGCCTCGGCACCGAGCAGCAGCGCTTCTGAGGGGGGTCCGCGTGGTCACCATGAAGGAGCCCAGCCCCGAGGCGCTGGCCAACGTCACCGAGCACAACGTCGAGACGCGCGCCGACCTGCTGCCCGAGGAGTCGGTCATGAAGGGCGGCGGGATGGAGGAGGTCGCCGCCGAGGTGATCCTCGCGGAGTCGGAGGAACGCACCGTGCACCCCGACGCGGACGACGCCCAGGGCGCCCACCGGCAGTCGGCGGAGACGGCGGACCTGCCCTGAGCGAGGGTCCTGCACCGGGCGCCGTGCACGAGCACCCGGTGCAGCTGCGCTGGGGGGACAGCGACGCCTTCGGGCACGTCAACCACGCCCGGGTGCTGGGGCTGCTCGAGGACGCCCGGCTGGCCATGGCCGGACCGGGCCCCGGTGCGGGCATCATCCTGGCCCGGCTGGAGGTCGACTACCTCCGCCAGGTGCACTACCGGGTCTCCGAGCACCTGACGGTGAGCAGCACGATCACCCGGCTGGGCCGCAGCTCCATCGGCATGCGCCAGGAGCTCACGCAGGACGGCGAGGTGGCGTTGCGCGCGGAGATGGTGCTGGTCAACTTCGACTACGCCGCCGACGCCACCAGCCCGCTCACCGACGGGCAGCGGGCGCACTGGGCGCAGTGGCAGGTGGACTGACCTCCGGCGCCCTCACCGGTGCACGGGCGTCGCCGCGATCGACGTCCCGGAGTCGCCGCCCGCCGCAGCCGAGACCACGGTGTCCCGGCCCAGCGCCTTGGCCCGGTACAGCGCCGCGTCGGCGCGGGCCAGCAGCTCGTCAGGGGTCTCCACGCCGTCCCAGACCGCGAGGCCGATGCTGCAGGTCTGATCCTCGGGCACCGCTGCGCGCAACCGGTCGAGCACCCGCTGCGCGTGCGCCTCGGGGCAGGCGGGCAGGGCGATGACGAACTCCTCACCTCCCCAGCGGGCCACGACGTCCGGCTCGCGCAGGACCTCGGTGCACACGGCGGCGAAGCGGCGCAGCAGGTCGTCACCGGCCTGGTGGCCGAAGGTGTCGTTGTAGGCCTTGAAGTGGTCGAGGTCTGCCACCGCGACGCTGAGCGGCGCGCCGGTGCGCCGGGCGGACGCGATCTGCGAGGGCAGGTCCGCCTCCCACGACCGGCGGTTGGGCAGGCCGGTGAGGGCGTCGGTGGCCGCCGTGCGCTCCAGCCTGCGCAGCAGGGCCTCGTTGTCCAGGGCGAGGGCGGTCTCGTCGGCCAGCAGGCCCACCGTGGCCGCCCGGTGGTCGGACACGGAGTCGACGCGGTCGTCCCAGGCCACCACGAGCACACCCAACGTGGCGTCGCCGGACTGCACCGGGTGGACCAGCACCGACCGTGCGCCCAGTGCCGCCAGCAGGTCCCCCGCGAGCAGCGGATCCGCGGCCGGGTCGGCCAGGAACAGCGGCCGGCCGGTGCGCGCCACCTCGGCGCAGGCGGAGGCGGCACCGAGTGGCGTGCGCACGCCCGTCGGGTGGGCGCCCACGCCGGCGGTCACCACGAGGCCCGGCGCCGGGGTGGGCCCATCGCCGGCTCTCGCGCCCGGGCCCACCGGGGCGTCCTCGTACTCGACCAGGTGGGCCGAGCTCGCACCGCCGAGGGCCCGGACCGCCTCCAGGATCGTGCCGCGGACGTCGTCCCCGGAGCGGATGCGCCGCACCAGCCGCGCGACGGCCAGCACCGTCTCCTGCGACTCGCGCAGCGCCTGCTCGGCGGCCACCCGCTCCGTGACGTCCTGCACGTGGGCCAGCGTCCACGGCCGCTCGTCCGGGCCGGTGACGTGGGTCAGGGTCAGCCACGCCGTCCGGACCGTGCCGTCGGGGCGCACGTAGCGCTTCTGCACGCGCCCGACCCCGTCCTCCGCGCCCGTGATCAGCCGCGTCGACGCCGCGTGCACGTGCCGGTCGTCGGGGTGGTGGAACGGTGCGGCGGACCGCCCCAGGAGCTCCTCGGCCGGCCGGCCGAACAGCCGGCACATCGCCGGGTTGACCGCGACGAACACCCCGCGCTCGTCGGAGAGGCCGATACCCACCGGCGACGCCTCGAACAGGACCCGGAAGCGGGCCTCGGTCAGGGCGTCGCTGACGTCGGCACGTCGGCGAGCCGGTCGCCGTGCCCTCCACCCGGCGACGCCGGCCAGCAGTGCGGCACGGACGCCGACCGGGACCGCCTCGACCGGCGCGGGCGGCCGCACCGGCTGCACGCCGGCGGGCGCGTCCCACTGTCCCGGTGGCGGGATCCCGTCGCTCATGGCACCTCCTGCCCGTGCCATCGACAGGCCTGGCAGCCCGGTCGAGGCGCGGGGACGCCGGACCCACTCCAACGGGTGGCCCCCGTGCGGTCGGTGACCGACCACGCCCCAGGACCGGCCGGTTACCGGCCCTCCCGCGCCGGGTACCGCGGGTGCGGACGGCCGACCGAGGAGGGGCGATGCCGAAGACGACGAAGAGCGGCGACGCGAAGGCCGACGAGATCCCCAGCACCCTGCAGCGCTCGGACGAGAAGGCGCAGCGCACCTGGGCCAAGACCCACGACTCCGCCGTCGAGACCTACGACGGCGACGAGCAGCGGGCCAACCGGGTGGCCTGGGCGGCGGTCAAGCACACGCACGAGAAGGTCGGCGACCACTGGGAGGAGAAGGACCACAGGGGGCCGTCCGACGCGCAGGCCGAGGGCGGTGCCCACACGGACCGGCAGACCAGGGGCGGCGTCGACGCCAACGCCACCAAGGAGCACCTGATGGACCTCGCCCGGCGGCTCGACGTGTCGGGCCGCTCGTCGATGACCAAGGACGAGCTCGTCGACGCCATCCAGAAGGCCAACGACAGGAAGACGGCCGAGGCCCGCACGAAGCAGGCCACGGCGGGTACCGGAACGGCATGACACAGGCTGACCGCCCCCGTCCGCCGGCCGACCAGGTCGTCGTCGTCCTCGGTGCCTCCAGCGGCATCGGCCGGGCGACGGCGCTCGAGTACGCGCGGCAGGGCTGCACCCGCATCGTCGTCGCCTCCCGGGGGGTGGAGGCCCTCGGGACGCTGGTCGAGGAGCTCACCCGCGCGGGCGCCGACGCGGTCGCCGTCCCCACCGACATCACCGACGAGGCCGCCGTCCGGGCGCTGGTCGAGGCCGCCGAGGCCCGCTTCGGCCGGATCGACACCTTCGTCACCGTCCCCGGCGTCGGCATCTGGGGCTCGGTCCAGCAGATCGGCCTCGACGAGTTTCGCCGCGTGACCGAGGTCAACTACATCGGGCACGTCGCCGCCGCGCAGGCCGCCGTCCCGGCGCTGGAGCGGGCCGGCGGCGGGGTGCTGATCGGCATCGGCTCGGTGGAGGGCTACCGCTCGCTGCCGCTGCACGCGCCCTACTCGGCCAGCAAGTTCGCGCTGCGGGCGTTCTACGACGCGCTGCGCGCGGAGCTGGCCGAGGCCCGGTCGCCGGTCGAGGTCAGCCAGGTCCTGCCCGCCACCATCGCCACGCCGTTCTTCGAGCACGCGCGGACCAAGCTCGGGGCGATGCCCAGTGGCCCGCCGCCGGCCTACGCCCCCGAACTGGTCGCCGAGGCGGTCGTGCGGACCTCCGTGCACCCCCGGCGCGAGGTCCCCGTCGGCGACGCGGCGCTGGGCATCATCGCCGGGCAGAAGTTCAGCCCCGCCCTCACCGACGCCGTCCTGTCCATGACCGCGCGGCAGCTGCAGACCACCGACCGGCCCGACGACGGCACCGACATCCTGGACACCCCGACGCCGGGACCGGGCCGGGTGCGCGGCGAGTTCGCCGACACCGTGCTGACCGCCAGTCCGATCAGCCGGGCGGTCGGCGCCGTCGTGCGACCCGGCGAGGTGCTGCTGCGCGCGATCCGGCGGCGCCCGTCGTCGGCGTGACCTGCGCGCCCGGGACGACCAGCAGCTCGGTCTGCCGCTCGCCCAGGTAGGTCACGCCGGTGTCGGTCAGCGCGACCGCCTCCTCCAGCGCCAGGCGCACGCACTGCCCGTCCCACTCGGGCACCGGCACGCGCACGGCGAGCTCGAGGGCGTAGACGGTGTCGGGGTGCAGCACCCGGTCGCCGTCACCGGGGACGCCGTGCTGGTCGTCCCACCGGCCGATCGCCGGCCCGGCGCCGTGGCCGTGGACGCCGATCGGGTGCGAGTAGACCTCGGCCGCCAGGCCCTCGGCGGTGGCCGCGGCCCGAGCGGCGGCGAGCACCTCGTTGCCCGTGCGCCCGGCGCACAGTGCGGCGGCGGTCAGCGCCTGCACCCGGGTGCCGGCCGTCCACGCCCGCGACAGCCCGGGCGGGGGTGCGGTCTCACCCGGCCGCAGCAGGTAGGCGGTGCGCTGCAGGTCGGTGGTCAGGCCGAGGCTGGCCAGCCCTGCGTCGCAGGTCACCAGGTCGCCGGGCAGCAGGGCGGCGTCCTGCGGCACGGCGGGCAGCTCGAGCCCGTGCCGGCCCCGCAGCGGCACCCCGGCCCGCTGCACGGTGACCCCCGGGTGGAACCAGGGCGGGACGCCGAGGTCGGCCAGCCGCTGGTGCACCCACCAGGCGAGGTCGGCCGCGGTCGTCGTCCCCGGGGTGACGCCGGCGGGGGACAGCGCCTCGGCCAGCACGCGGTCGGTGAGCCCGTTGAGCGCGTCGAGGGCGGCGATCTCCTCGGGCAGGCGGGTCTCCAGCCAGCCCACGACGAGGTCCTCGGCCGGCACCAGCCGCCTCGCGTGGGGGCCGAGCGCCTCGGTCAGCAGGCCGTGGTCGGTCACCGACAGCCCGTCGGCCAGGGCGCAGCGAGCCGAGACGTCGACGCCGATGCGGCGCGGGGCGGCCTGCTCGACGATCCGCCGCACCGCGGCCCACTGCGCCTGCTCGTCACCGCGGTCGCCGTCGTCCTCGCTGGTCCAGCCGGGCAGGAACTGGCCCACCGGGTAGCGGGAGACGGCCACGGGCGTGACGCCGTCGTCGCTGCGGTGCAGCACCAGCACGACCCGGCGCCGCGCCGACAGCCAGGTCGCCGGCAGCAGCGTGGCCAGCACCGGGTCCTCGTTGTTCTCCCGGCCCACCACCAGCCACAGGTCGATGCCGGCCCGGTCCATGAGCACCGGCAGGAGGTCCAGCAGCCGCTGGGTCAGCCACCTGTCCCGGACGTCGGCCTGCTGCCGCAGCGGCAGCGGCACCGTCCGCGTCGGGTCCGGGACCACCAGGGTCATGGAGAACAGGGAAGCAGAGAACCGCCGCCGCCACCCGTCGGAGCGGGCGGCTCCCGGGTCAGCCCGCGTCGGTGCGGGCGGCCCCCGGGAGGGTCGGCGGGTCGAGCAGCTCGCCGGCCGGCGCGGACCGCGGCCGCGGCACCCGGGAGGTGGCCACCCGGTCGCGGCCGGCCTGCTTGGCCTCGTACATGGCGGCGTCGGCGCGGTCGACCAGCCGCCACAGCGCCTCGGTGACGTCCTCCCCGTCGACCGGGTTGACCAGCGCGACCCCGATCGAGGCGGTGACGGGGTGCCCGTGGCCACTGCGGCTGCCGGCGACGGCCGAGCGCAGCCGCTCGGCCAGCCGGGCGGCCTCCGCGGGGTCGGCGACGAGGCCGAGGACGACGAGCTCCTCGCCGCCCAGGCGGGCCAGCAGGTCGCTGGGGCGCACGCTGTCGGACAGCGCGGTGGCCACCCCCCGCAGGACGGCGTCGCCGGCGGCGTGCCCGTGCACGTCGTTGACCTGCTTGAAGTGGTCGAGGTCGAGCACCATGGCGGCCACCCGCAGCCCCTCCCGGCGGGCCGACCGCCAGGTCCGCGGCGCCTGGTCGACCAGGTGCCGCCGGTTGGCCAGCCCGGTGAGCGGGTCGCGCTGGGAGAGCGCCTCGGTGGCGGCCAGCAGCCGCTGGACCCGCCGGCGCAGCAGGTACACGGTGACCGAGACCAGGACGAGCATCCCGCCGTGCACGCCCACCTGGACGGCGAGGCCGACCGGGCTCGGGTAGCTGCCGGCCATCGCGGCCAGGCACGCCACCGGGGTCAGCGCCATGACCACGCCCAGCATCCGGCGGTCGAGGAACCAGGCCGCGGCGCAGCAGGAGAACAGCAGCATCATCGGCGACGCGTACCGCACCGGGTCGTCGATGCACTGTGCGACGACGACGTAGACGAGGTGGCCGAGCAGCACCAGGCCGAAGGTCGACCAGCGGCCCACGCGGCGGCGCACCACCAGGGGCACCGCCGACAGCAGCAGCCCCACCATCGTCGCGGTGTAGGTCCAGCCCGTGACGCCCTCGCGGACCGTCCCGTCGAGTGCCGCGTTGACCAGTCCCGTGGCGCCGCCCACCACGAGGAGGACGGCGATCACGAGCGCGGCGAGGCGGTGCTCGGCGCTGCCGGGTCCCATCGCCTCCTCCGGGAGGTCGGAGCCGTCGGAACCGAGGGGCCACGCGCGCACGGGGTGGAGGATGCCGTACGCCGAGGTGGCTGCGGCGTTTCCCACGCGAGGTGTCCCCCGGGATGGGGACGCGCCCGCTCCGCTCGCCGCGACGACGGCGGCGCTGGCAGGCTGCCGGCATGTCGCACCCCCCGCCCGGTCTCGTGCAGGTGCGGACGCTCGCCGACCACCCGCTGGCCGGGTCCGGGGCCGCCGCGCTGCGCATGGTGGCGACCGGCGCGGTGACCGCGGGCCGGTTCGGGCTGGTGGAGTACCGGCTCGCGCCGCACTCGCCCGGCGCCGCCCCGCACTACCACCAGACGTTCTCCGAGTCGTTCTACGTGCTCTCCGGCGAGCTCACCCTCTACGCCGACCGGCGCTGGCAGCCCCACCGGCCCGGTGACTTCGCGCTGGCCTCCGAGCGCGGGGTGCACGGCTTCCGCAACGACTCCGACGAGCCGGTGTCCTTCCTCATCCTGTTCACCCCGGGCATCGCCCGGGAGGAGTTCTTCGCCGAGACCGCCGAGCTGCGCCGCAGCGGCCGCACGCTCTCGCCGGAGGAGCGGACGGCGTTCTACGCCCGCCACGACCAGGTGATGGTCGAGGAGTGAGCGCCCCCGCCGCGGGGCACGGCCGTCGGGGAGGACGACGTCGAGGAGGGCGCGATGGCGCAGGGACCGTGGTTCTACTGCCTGAAGCACCGCACCGTGGAGGACCGGGACGGCTGCGCCGAGCGGCACCGGCTGGGCCCCTACGACACGCGCGAGGAGGCCGAGCACGCGCTGCAGTCGGTGGCCGAGCGCAACGAGCAGCTCGACGCCGAGGACCGCCGCTGGCGGGAGGGCGACTGACCGGTGAGCAGCGGGGGCACCGGCCACCCGGTGGAGGAGGCCGTCGTCGGGCACGCGGGGGCGCTCGCCGGGCCGGCCGGGTCGCCGACGGTCAGCCTGGTCCCGGCCAATCGCCGGTACAGGGCGCACGCCGGCATCCGGGTGACCGACGTCTGACGACGTCCGCAGGTGCTCCCCGGGCCGCCATTCGGGCCGGTTCCGCGTCGGACGGGTCCGATCGGACCCTCAGCGCCCGGAGCGGGCTCGGGGAAGTGCGCCGTCCACAGCCCGCCGCCCGTCCACGGCCCGGGTCGGGAGCCCGCCGTGGCGCGCCGGCCCCCGACGCTCGGCGTCGTGGAACCCCTGCTGCCCCCTGATCTCGTCCTGCGTCGGCACGCCCTGCCCGGCGGCTGGTCGGACGAGGAGCTGACCGCCCGCCTGCGTCGCGGCGAGCTGACCCGCCTCCGGCCGGGGGCCTACCTCACCGACCCGTCGCCGCAGCTCCTGAGGGCGACTCCGCGGGCGCGTTCCGCGTGCCGCGGGTCCGATCGCACCCGCGGAGCTCGGAACCAGCCCGCGGAGCGCCGGAGCGGCGAGGATGGGGGCGTGCTGCTGGCGGGTGCGGTCGCGGTGCTGCACGGCACCGTCGTGCTGTTCATGCTGACCGGCGCGCTGCTCGCACTGCGGCGGCCCCGGCTGGTGCTGCTGCACGTGCCGGTCGCCCTCGCCGTCCTGGCGGTCAACCTCGCCGGTGCACCCTGCCCGCTGACCACGCTCGAGCTGGCGCTGCGCGAGCGCGCCGGGCTGCCGCCCTACGACGGCGGCTTCCTCGGCCACGTCCTGTTCGGCCCGCTGGGGCTCGACGTCGCCGCGACCGCGACCCAGGTCGGCACCTGCACCGTCGCGCTCGGTCTCAACGCCCTCGGCTACGGCCTGCTCCTGGCCCGGGCCGGCCGGTCGTCCGCCGCCCGAGGACGACCGCACACCTGACCGGCGCGAGTGGGCGGTCCCCGGCGCCGCCCGCCGCGGGCTACTCGAAGGAGTGCTCGGGCCCCGGGAAGGCGCCGCTGCGCACCTCGTCGGCGTACTCGCGGGCCGCCCGCAGCAGCTCGCCGCGCAGGTCGGCGTACTTCTTCACGAACCTCGGCACCCGGCCACCGTTGAGCCCGGCCATGTCCGGCCACACCAGCACCTGCGCGTCGCAGTCGGCGCCGGCCCCGATGCCGATCGTCGGGATGGACAGTTCCTCGGTCACCTGGGCGGCCAGCTCGGCAGGCACCATCTCCAGGACGACGGCGAAGGCGCCGGCCTCCTGCACCGCGCGCGCGTCGGTGAGCAGTTGCTCGGCGCCGGCGCCGCGGCCCTGCACCCGGAACCCGCCGAGGGCGTGCTCGCTCTGCGGCGTGAACCCGATGTGGGCCATGACCGGGACGCCGTTGTCGGCCAGCGTGCGGATCTGGGGTGCCACCCGCGCCCCGCCCTCGAGCTTGACCGCCTGTGCGCCGCCCTCCTTCATCATCCGGACGGCGGTGGTGAACGCCTGCTGCGGCGAGGCCTCGTAGCTGCCGAAGGGCAGGTCGGCCACGATCAGCGCCCGCTTCGTCGAGCGGGTCACGGCCTTCGTCATCAGCAGCAGGTCCTCGACGGTGACCGGCACGGTGGAGGAGTGGCCGAGGACGACGTTGCCGGCCGAGTCGCCCACGAGCAGCACCGGGATGCCGGCCTCCTCGAACACCGCGGCGGCGTAGGTGTCGTAGGCGGTGAGCATCGCCCACCGCTCGCCGCGCTCCTTGGCCTGCCGCAGGTGGTGGATGCGCACCCGCGCGGTCGACGTCCCGCCGTAGAGGACCGACTCGGTCACGCCTGGGCTCCTTCGCGGACGCTGGGCAGGCTCTCGCGCCAGCGGTTGGTGACGGGCAGCCGCCGGTCACGGCCGAACGCCTTGAGGCTGATCTTGGTGCCGGGTGCGGACTGCCGGCGCTTGAACTCCGCGACGTCGACCAGCCGCAGCACCCGCGCCACCACCTCCGGGTCGTGGCCGCGCTCGAGCAGCTGGGCCATGCCGAGGTCGCGGTCGACGTAGTCGGCGATCACCGCGTCGAGCTCCTCGTAGGAGGGCAGCGAGTCGCTGTCCTTCTGCCCGGGCGCGAGCTCGGCCGACGGCGGCTTGTCGATCGAGTTCTGCGGGATCGGCTCGGTCTCGCCGCGCTCGCGGGCGTGCGCGTTGCGCCACCGGGCCAGCTCCCAGACCAGCGTCTTGGGCACGTCCTTGATCGGCGCGAACCCGCCCGCGGCGTCGCCGTAGAGCGTCGAGTACCCGACGGCGACCTCGCTCTTGTTGCTGGTCGCCAGCAGCAGGTGCCCGTGCTGGTTGGACAGCCCCATGAGCAGCGTGCCGCGCACCCGCGCCTGCAGGTTCTCCGCCGCCGTCCCGGTGAGCTCCACCGACGCCTCGTACGCGTCGACCATCGGCGCGATCGGCACGGTGGAGAAGTGCAGGTCCAGCCGGCGCGCGCTGTCCTCGGCGTCGGCGATCGAGTGCTCGCTCGACCACCGTGACGGCAGCGCGACGCCGTGCACGCGGTCGGCGCCGAGGGCGTCCACCGACAGCGCGGCCACCAGCGCGGAGTCGATGCCGCCGGAGAGGCCGAAGACGACCGACGGGAAGCCGTTCTTGTCGATGAAGTCCCGCAGCCCCAGCACGAGTGCCCGCCAGACCTCCTCGGGGTCGCTCAGCGGGTCGGCCACGTGCCCCGGCCGCGGCGCGAAGGCGGGCACCGGCTCCTCCGACACGACGGTGCGGGTGACCGTCATCGGCCCGATGCGGCCCGCCCGCCGCTCGGGCACCCGCGCCGGGTCGAGGGTCAGGTCCACGCAGAGCAGGTGCTCGACGAACTGCGGCGCCCGGGCGAGCAGCTCGCCGTCGGCGGAGACGGCGAGCGAGTCGCCGTCGAAGACCAGCTCGTCCTGCCCGCCCACCTGGTTGCAGTAGACGATCGGCGCGCCGGCCTCGGCGGCGCGGCGGCGCACCAGCGGCAGCCGCAGGTCGTCCTTGGCCCGCTCGTAGGGGGAGGCGTTGGGGGAGACGACCAGGTCGACGCCGGCCTGCCCGGCGACCCCGCACGGCCCGCCCTCGACCCACAGGTCCTCGCAGATGGTCAGCGCGACGTCGGCGCCGTGCAGCCGCACCACCGGCAGCTCGGTGCCGGGCACGAAGTAGCGGGCCTCGTCGAAGACGCCGTAGTTGGGCAGGTGCCGCTTGGCGTAGCGGGCGACGACCTGCCCGCCGTGCAGCAGGGCGGCGGCGTTGCGGGGCTGGCCGCGGCGCGGGTTGGCGTCGCCGGGCCGCTCGTCGTCGGACCCGTCGGCGGCCGGCGGGGTGTCGACGGCGGCCGGTGCCGGGCCGTGGGTGTGCGCCAGGTACCCGACGACGACGGCGACCCCGCCCAGGCCCTGCCCGGCGAGGGTGGCCGCGAGGTCGACGAGCGCCTCCTCGCTGGCCGCCGCGAAGGACTCCCGCAGCACGAGGTCCTCGGGCGGGTAGCCGGTGAGCGTCATCTCGGGGAACACCACGAGGTGGGCGCCGTCGTCGGCGGCCCGCTGCGCCCACTCGACCACCAGCGCGGCGTTGCCCGCCAGGTCGCCGACGCGGGTGTCGACCTGGGCCATCGCGACTCTCAGCTGCACCGGACCGTCCACGCCGCACAGTCTGGTCACCGTCGCGCGGCACCGGCCACCGGGTCCGCCGCCTCAGTCCCCCAGCAGGGCCGCCAGCTGTTCGGCGTGGTCGCGCTGGTGGGCGGGGAGGAAGGCCAGCAGGTCGGCCAGCGTCACCGGTCCGTCGGTCCCGTGCACCCCGGCCGCGCCGAGCCGGTCGGGGGCGACCGTCGCCACCGCCCGCAGCAGCCCGGCCTGCGCGGCCGCGAGCTCCGCGACCAGGACCGCCGGCGGGGTGGCGCGGTAGCCGGCGACCCGGTCGGGGGTGTCGGGGACGAAGTCGGCCAGCACCGGTCGCGGTTCGCGCAGCAGGCGCCCGATCCGGTCGGTGAACACCCGCGCGCTGTCGCGCAGGTGCCCGGCCACCTCCCACGGCGTCCAGTCGAGCTCGCCGGCGTAGGCGGGGAAGTGCCCGAGTGCGACCAGGCGGCGGCGCGCCTCCGGGGACAGCGGTCCGGAGTGCCCGGCGGCCCGGGCCAGGAGGCCGGCCACCCGGTCCTGCTGCGCGGCGAGCGCGCCCGCCGCGGCGGCCACGGTGCCGGTGGGGGAGAGGGGCGTCGTCGTCACGGCGGCAGCCTCGCCGTCCCGGACCGCCGTCACCAGCGGCGGGACGGCCGCGGTCCGCCGGGATCCTGCCAGTCCGGCTCGGTCGCCGCGCAGCGCGCGCTGGGCCTCCGGCGGCCACCGGGCGACGACCTCCGGCCACGTCCGCGCGCCCGGGCGGCGGTGGAGGCGCTGCGCGGCGGTGTCGCCCTCGCGCACCTCCCACCGGACGACGAGGTCCTCGGCCGTGGCCAGGCAGGCCAGCTCGGTCACGAGGCGCCGACCTGAGCCGGCGTCGCGGGGGGACCTCCTCGCCGGGACGGCGGGGCGGCAACAGGGCCGAGCGGGCCCCGTGTGCCGCGCGGCCCGACGGGGCAGGCTGTGCGGGGACGTCACACCCCGGAAACGAGCGGACCCGATCATGGCCAGCATGGACCGACAGCAGGAGTTCGTCCTGCGCACCCTCGAGGAACGTGACATCCGCTTCGTGCGGCTGTGGTTCACCGACGTCTCGGGCTACCTCAAGGCCGTCGCCGTCGCCCCGGCCGAGATCGAGGCCGCCTTCGCCGAGGGCATCGGTTTCGACGGCTCGGCGATCGAGGGCTTCGCCCGCGTCTACGAGTCCGACATGCTCGCCAAGCCCGACCCGGGCACCTTCCAGGTGATGCCGGCGACGAAGGGCCGGGTCAGCGACACCGCGCGGATGTTCTGCGACATCACGCTGCCCGACGGGTCGCCGTCGTGGGCCGACCCGCGGCACGTGCTGCGCCGGGCGCTGTCAAAGGCCGCCGACATGGGCTTCACCTTCTACACCCACCCCGAGGTCGAGTTCTTCCTGCTGGAGGACCTGCCCACCGACGGCCGCCCGCCCCGGCCGGCCGACAACGGCGGCTACTTCGACCTGTCCACGCACAACGTGGCGCACGACTTCCGCCGGGAGGCGGTCTTCGCCCTCGAGGCGATGGGCATCTCGGTGGAGTTCAGCCACCACGAGGTCGCGCCCGGGCAGCAGGAGATCGACCTGCGCTACGCCGACGCGCTGTCGATGGCCGACAACGTGATGACGCTGCGGCACGTCGTCCGGGAGGTGGCCCTGGCCCAGGGCGTGCACGCCACGTTCATGCCCAAGCCGTTCACCGAGCTGGCCGGCTCGGCCATGCACACGCACGTCTCGCTGTTCGAGGGCGACCGCAACGCCTTCCACGACCCGGCCGACCCGATCCGGCTCTCGGCCACCGGCCGGCAGTTCATCGCCGGGCTGCTCACCCACGCGCGCGAGTTCACCGCCGTCACCAACCAGACGGTGAACTCCTACCGGCGGCTGCTGGCCGGCACCGAGGCGCCGACGGCGGCCACCTGGGGTCGCGCCAACCGCTCGGCACTGGTGCGGCTGCCCTCGTACAAGCCGAACAAGGGGCAGTCGGCGCGGGTCGAGGTCCGCTCCCCGGACTCCGCCTGCAACCCGTACCTGACCTTCGCCGTCATCCTGGCCGCGGGGCTGCGGGGCATCGAGAAGGGCTACGAGCTCACCGCCGAGGCCGAGGACGACGTCTGGTCGCTCACCGACACCGAGCGCCGCGCCGCCGGCTACGAGGACCTCCCCGTGAGCCTCGGCGAGGCACTGACCGCGATGCAGGGCAGCGAGCTCGTGGCCGAGACATTGGGCGAGCACGTGTTCGAGTTCTTCCTCCGCAACAAGTGGGAGGAGTTCAACTCCTACCGGCAGAACGTCACGCCCTTCGAGCTCAAGCGCTACCTGCCCGGCCTGTGAGCCGACGGTCGGCCCCGGAGGTGCGGTGGACGTGGCCGTACCGCGGCACCGTCGTCCGGCTGACCGCCGAGCAGGGCGGCGGCGGACGGGACCGCCGCGCCCTGACCCGACTCGGGACCGGTACGCCGCGACCGCCGTCGTGTCGCCGTCCACGCCCGATGACGGCGTGGCGTCCCTCGTCCTGCAGGGCTCCGACCCGGACCGGCTGACGTCGCCGGCCCGTGCGCGCTGGCTCCTGCCCGGAGCCGGCGCCGCCGCGGACGTGGCACCGGGGTCGTGGTCGTGGTGACGGAGGGGCTGCAGCCTCTCGCCTGCGTCCACGTCGAGGACGTCGTCGACGACGGAACGCCCCCGAGGCGGCCAGGGGGACACCCCGGAGCACGGCCGCAGGACGCGGACGGGGCGCACTAACCTCGTCCCGTGCCGGACCGCCCCCGCCTGCTCGTCGTCGTCCCCAGCGAGACCGCTCCGCCCGCCCGGCTGGGGCAGTGGCTGCGCGACGCCGGCCTCGAGCTCGACGAGCGGCACCTCGACGCCGGCGACCCCCTGCCCGCCGACCTCGCCGGCCACGACGGGCTGCTGGTGATGGGCGGCCCCCAGTCCAGCGTGGACGACGACGCCACCAGCGGACTGGGCCCGGTGCGCGACCTGCTCGCCCGCGCCCTGGCCGACCGGGTGCCCACCCTGGCGGTCTGCCTCGGCGCGCAGCTGCTGGCCCAGGCCGGCGGCGGGCGGGTGCGGGTCGGCGCCGACGGGCCGGAGGTGGGCGCCGCGCTGGTGGCCAAGCGGGACGCCGCCGAGCACGACCCGCTGTTCGGCCCGCTGCCGCTGAGCCCCGACGTCGTCCAGTGGCACCACGACGAGATCAGCGAGCTGCCCGCCGGCGCCACCCTCCTCGCGAGCAGCCCGCGCTACGCGCACCAGGCCTTCTGCACCGGCCGGGCCTGCTACGGGCTGCAGTTCCACGTCGAGACCACCCCCGAGATCGTGCGCGAGTGGGCCGAGGGCGACCCCGAGGGCATCGCCTCGACCCGTCTCGACGCGCCGACCGTGGCCGAGCGCGCCGCCGCGGTGCACCCGGACGTCGAGGAGGTGTGGGCGCCGTTCGCCGCGCGCTTCGCCGACCTGGTCCGGGCGACGAGCACCACGGGGGTCTGAGGTGTCGGCCACCCGGGAGGTGCCCTGGCGGGCGCGGGTGCGCCTGGCGCGCTTCGGCTTCCTCGACGCCGAGCGGGCCGCGCTGCAGCTGTCCGACCCGGCCCTGGGCCTGTGGGACCTCGACCGCAACGAGCCCGCCGACCCCGAGGCCGGCCCGGTCGTCTCCGCGCTGGCCCGCGCCGGCGACCCCGACCTCGCCGTCCGGTCGCTGACCCGGCTGGTCGAGGCGCTCGACGCCGCCGACGCCACCGGCAGCTCCGCCGCGGCGCTGCTGGCCCGGCTGCGCGGCTCGGGCGCGCTGCGCAGCCGGCTGCTGGCGGTGCTGGGCGCCAGCGCCGGGCTGGCCGACCACCTGGCCGCCCACCCCGGCGACTGGACGGTGCTCGACTCCGACAGCCGCGGCCCGGTGCGCCCCACCGCACAGGCGCTGGAGCGGCAGATGCTGATGGCCGTCGGCGCCGACCCCGACGACCCGCCGTGGGGCGTCAGGCTGGGCCGGCCCGCGCCCGACGCGTCCCCGCAGCGGGTGGCCGCGCTCCGGCTGGCCTACCGCCGCGCCGTCCTGTCCCTGGCCGGCCGCGACCTGGGCGAGGGCCTCTCGGCCGAGGACGTCGCCGCCGAGCTCGCCGACGCCGCGGCCGCGGTCCTGTCCGGCGCGCTGGCGATCGCCGTCGCCGAGCAGCCCGGGAACGCCGCGCCCTGCCGGCTGGCGGTCATCGCG
Organism: Geodermatophilus dictyosporus; assembly: GCF_900115505.1. Classification (GTDB taxonomy): domain Bacteria; phylum Actinomycetota; class Actinomycetes; order Mycobacteriales; family Geodermatophilaceae; genus Geodermatophilus; species Geodermatophilus dictyosporus. The sequence continues at coordinate 102,869 of NZ_FOWQ01000004.1, forward strand.
CTGGGCAAGACCGGCGGCCGGGAGCTCAACTACGTCAGCGACGTCGACGTCGTCTTCGTCGCCGAGCCGGTCGACCCGACCGACCCCGAGGCACCGGCGCTGCAGAGCGCCACCCGCGTGGCCGCCGCGCTCATGCGGATCTGCCACGAGGCGGCCTGGGAGGTCGACGCGGCGCTGCGGCCCGAGGGCAAGGCCGGGGCGCTGGTGCGCACGCTGGCCAACCACGCCGCCTACTACCGGCAGTGGGCGAGCACGTGGGAGTTCCAGGCGCTGCTGAAGATGCGCCCGGTGGCCGGCGACCCGGACCTGGGCCGCGGCTACGTCGAGGAGCTCTTCCCGCTGGTGTGGCAGGCCGGCGAGCGCCCGGGCTTCGTCGGCGAGGTGCAGGCGATGCGCCGCCGGGTGGAGGAGAACATCCCGCCCGCGCAGGCCGAGCGGGAGCTCAAGCTCGGCCGCGGCGGGCTGCGCGACGTGGAGTTCGCCGTCCAGCTGCTGCAGCTGGTGCACGGCCGGGTCGACCTCCGGCTGCGGGTCGGCGGCACGCTGCCGGCGTTGTCGGCGCTGGTCGACGGCGGCTACGTCGGCCGCGACGACGGCGCGACGCTCATCGCCTCCTACCGCTTCCTGCGCACCGTGGAGCACCGCCTGCAGCTGCTGCGGCTGCGGCGCACCCACCTCCTGCCCACCGACGAGCAGCAGCTGCGCTGGCTGGCCCGCTCGCTGGGCTACAAGCCCGACCACCGCGGCGACGCCGTCGTCGTGCTGCGGGCGGAGCTGGCGCTGCACACCCGCGAGGTGCGCCGGCTGCACGAGAAGCTGTTCTACCGGCCGCTGCTGTCGGCGGTGGCCAAGGTGCCGGCCGAGGCCGCCCAGCTGGGCTCCAGCGCGGCCGGTGACTGGCTGCGGGCGCTGGGGTTCGGCGACCCGCAGGGCGCGCTGCGGCACATGGCGGCACTGTCGGGCGGGGTGTCGCGCTCGGCGTCGATGCAGAAGTACCTGCTGCCGGTGGTGCTGCAGACGCTCGCCGACTGCGCCGACCCCGACGCCGGGCTGCTGGCCTACCGGCAGGTCAGCGAGGCCCTCGGCGGCAACCAGTGGTACCTGCGGTTCCTCCGCGACGAGGGCCGGGTGGCCGAGCGGCTGGCCCGCCTCCTGGGCTCGAGCCAGTACGTCGCCGCGCTGCTCACCCGCACGCCCGAGGCGCTGCGCATCCTCGCCGACGACGCCGAGCTCGAGCCCCGGAGCGCCGAGGCGCTGACCGGTGCCTGGCGGGCCGCCGCCCGGCGCGCGCCCGACGCCCAGGCCGGCATCCGCGTGGTGCGCTCGCTGCGCCGCACCGAACTGCTGCGGATCGCCGCCGCCGACCTGCTCGGCCGGGTCGACGTGGTCCGGGTCGGCCAGGCGCTCACCGCCGTCGCCGTCGCCACCCTGCAGGCCGGCCTCGACGTCGCCGTCCGGGCGTGGGCGCGCGAGTCCGGCACCGCCGAGGACGACGTGCCGGTGGACCTCGCGGTCATCGGCATGGGCCGGCTCGGCGGCGGCGAGTTGGGCTACGGCTCCGACGCCGACGTGCTGTTCGTGCACCGGGCCCGTCCGGGCGCGGAGGAGGCGAGGGCGACCCAGGCGGCGAACGCCATCGCGCACACGCTGCGCCGGCTGCTCGGGGAGCCCGCCCCGGACCCGGCCTTCGAGGTCGATGCGGACCTGCGCCCCGAGGGCCGGCAGGGCGCGCTGGTGCGCAGCCTGGACGCCTTCCGCGAGTACTACCAGCGCTGGGTGTCGGTGTGGGAGGTGCAGGCGCTGCTGCGCGCCACCCCGGTGGCCGGCAGCCCGGAGCTGGGTGCGGCCTTCGTCGAGCTGATCGACCCGTTGCGCCACCCCGCCGAGGGGCTGACCGACGCGCAGGTGGCCGAGATCCGGCGGATCAAGGCGCGGGTGGAACGCGAGCGGCTGCCCCGCGGCGCCGACCCGGCCACCCACACCAAGCTCGGCCGCGGCGGGCTGGCCGATGTCGAGTGGACCGTGCAGCTGCTGCAGCTGCAGCACGCCGCCGCGGTGCCCGACCTGCGCCTGCCCTCGACGGTGGAGGCGCTGGAGCGGCTGGCGGCCCACGGGCTGCTCGAGGCCGACCAGGCGCAGGTGCTGCGCGAGGCGTGGGAGCTGGCCAGCCGGGCGCGCAACGCCGTCTTCCTGGTCCGCGGCCGGCCCGGTGACCAGCTGCCCCGGCCCGGCCTGGAGCTGGCCGGCGTGGCCCGGGCCAGCGGGTACGGCCCCGACACCGACCCCGGGCAGTTCCTCGACGACTACCGGCGCACCACCCGGCACGCCCGCACGGTGGTCGAGCAGGTCTTCTACGGCCGGCCCCCGGCCTGACCGCCGGGTGTGCGGGTCGCACGGACGGGGCACGCTGAGGGGGTGAGCTCAGCGCTGCCCGCCGACGACGACCACGACGACCTGCCCGCCGACCTGCCCGTCGACCCCGCGGCCGCCACCGTCACGCCCTACCGCGACGGGCCGCTCATCGTGCGCGGCGACTTCCGGCTGGTCGACCAGGACGGCACCGAGATCGACCCCGGCCGCAAGACCGTGGCGCTGTGCCGCTGCGGCAAGTCCGGCATCAAGCCCTTCTGCGACGGCACGCACAAGCGGTCGGGCTTCTCCGCGCCGAGCGCGCCGAGCCGGCCCCGCCCGGCCGCCGCCATCCGCAGCGCGCCCCGGCAGGGCGACCGGCCCCGCTGAGCGGCCGCCCCGCCGGGGGCCCGGCGGCTACTGCGCCTGGATGGAGCGGGCCATCCGGACCTGCTCCTCGAGCACGTCGGTGATCCGCGCCTGGACGGCGTCGAGCCGGCCGATCACCTCGCTGGTGGCGTGGATGCCCGCGGTGACCTGCTCGCTGCTGCTCTGGATGCCGGCGATCTGGTCCGACACCCGCTGGGTCGCCGTCGCCGTCTCCCGGGCGAGGTCCTTGACCTCGCTGGCGACGACGGCGAAGCCGCGGCCGGCCTCCCCGGCGCGCGCGGCCTCGATCGTGGCGTTGAGGGCCAGCAGGTTCGTCTGGTCGGCGATGCCGGAGATGATCCGGATGACCTCGCCGATCGACGTCGACGCCTCGGTCAGCGCGGCCACCTCGGAGGTCATCGAGGAGGCCTGCGCGACCGCGGCCTCGGCCACCTCGCCGGCCGCGACCGCGGCGCCGCGCAGCCGCTCGACGCTGTCGAGCAGCTCGCGGGAACGCTCGGCGTCGGCCGCGGCGCGGCGGAGGGCGTCCACCCGCTGGGAGACCAGGTGCTGCACGTTGCGCAGCGCCGAGGCCCGCGAGTCCGACAGCTCGACGGTCTCGGTGACGAAGAAGTCCATCGTGCCGATGACCTGCCCGTTGGCGGTGACCGGGAAGCACACGCCCGAGCGCACCCCGGCCCGCCGTGCGGCGGGGGCGCGGACGCAGTCGGTGACCTCGGCGAGGTCGGGGACGAAGACCAGGTCGCGCTGCCGCCAGGCCCGGCCGGACAGGCCCACGCCCTCGGCGAAGCTGGCGGCCAGGGTGACCTTGCGGAACTCCTCGCCCGCGGAGCCGGACTCGGTGCGGAAGCGCAGCACCTGCTCGGCCTCGTCGAGCGCCCAGTACGAACCGTAGGCCCAGCCGAACGCCGAGCGCACCGCCTCCAGCGCCGCGCGCAGCACCGCCGCCTCGTCGGCGGCCTCGCCGAGGCGGGTGACGACGGCGCTGACGGCGGCCCGGTCGTGCACGGTCTCCCGCTGCGCCGCGGTGGCCAGCGCGGCCGCGCGCATGGAGGCGAACAGCCGGTGGATGGACTCCCACTTCTCGGTGCGGGAGCCGAAGAAGGGCAGTTGGTGGGGGGTGAGGTACTCGACGACGGCGGTGACCCGCCCCTCGTCGACGGCGGGGATGAAGCAGCCCTCACGGGCCCCGGCCGCCCACGCCGCGACCCAGCGCGGGTCGGCCCCGCGGGCGGCGGGAGCGCTGTCGAGGTGCACCGCCCGGCGCTCGCGCACCGCCCTGCCGCCGGTGGCGTCGGGCAGCCGGCCCTCGGCGGGCCGGGCGCCGACCATCGCCGGGGCCAGCGGGCCGGTCTCGAAGGCGAGGGTGAACCCGCCGCCGGCGCCGGGCACCCAGACCGCGCCGTAGGCCAGGCCGCACGCCTCGGTGAGCGTGCGCACCACCGCGACGTGGGCGTCCAGCGGCGTGCGCACCCCGTCGTCGAGGGCGGCGACCACGGCCTCCAGCGTCTCGATGTCCCGGGGCATCGGCGGCAGGGCCGGGCTGCCGGCCGGGATCGGTTCAGGGCGCCGCCACATGTGTGTCTCCGCGTGCTCGGGGACCGCGGGGCCTCCGCGGTCCTGCACCCTGTGGTCTCGGCAGCCTGCGCGCGGAGTCCAGCCGGAGGAACGGACGATCTGGTCTCGTTGACCGCTAGGCGGCCAGCGCCCGCTCCCCGCGCAGCGCCGAGCGGCCGGCCTCCCAGGCGCCGAGCAGGTACCGGGCGGTGAGGCCGTCGACGGCCAGCGAGCACGCCGCGCCGAAGAGCACGTCCCCGGCCAGGGACGGGTCCTCGGCCACCAGCGAGCCGCACATGTCCACCGAGGCGATCTGCTCGTGGACGGCGTCGGCCTCCACGTGCTCGTCGTAGAAGACCGTCGTCGCCGCGTCGTGGCCCAGCCGGCGCAGCCCCGCCGAGTAGCGGCGGCTGGGCTCGGAGGAGGTCATCTCCACGCAGGCGAGGTGGCCCAGCGCCGCGGCGCGCCAGCGCCGGTGCAGGGCGAGCAGCGACATGGTGTTGACCGAGGTGAACGCGACGGCGGGCGCGTCGTCCCAGAGGGCGCCGTAGCCGGCGTCGAGGCCGAGGTCGCGCATCATCCCGGCGAACAGCTCGCTGTGCATGCGCTCGGCCGAGCCGCCGCCGTACTCGTCGGCCTGGATCTCGACCATCGCCGCCTTGGCCCGCCCGGACAGCCGCGGGACGGCGAAGGTGTGCGGGTCGCCCTCCTTGAGGTGGTACACCGACCGCAGGGTCAGGTACTCGCGCCACTGCTCGGCGGTGCCGCGCTTGGCCATGAAGGCCGACAGCGACGGGCCGTCGTCGGCGGCGATGAGCGCGGCGAGCTGCTGGTCGACCGGCTCGCCGGTGGCCTCCGGGGGACCGGTCAGCTCCTGCAGCCCGGCGAGGTGGCGCCGCTCGAGGTGCGCCCGCAGCGCCAGCAGGGCGGGGTCCCACTCCAGCGCGTCGTCGACGTCGTCGAAGCCGCGGTAGTGCAGCTCGTAGCAGAGGGCCAGCGCCAGCTGGAGGTCGTCGTCGAGCAGGGGGTCCGGCGCCGCCTCCGCGGTCCGGCGGGCCAGGTCGACGGTGGCGGGGGAGACGGCTCCGGCGCGGAGGTCGTCGGCGAGGGCGGCGGACAGGGGGCCCCGGGGCTCGGGCAGGCGCATGGACCTGGCCATGCCCCGCGGCACGCCATCTGATGCACCGTGCACGATGTGATGCCGTACCGGGTAGTGGCCGGACATGGCAGACCTGCGCAACCGCGTCGTCCTCGTGACCGGCGGCAGTGCCGGCATCGGCCGGGCCACCGTGGCCCGGCTGGCCGCCGGCGGTGCCCGGGTGGTCACCTGCGCCCGTGACGGGCGGCGGCTGGTCGAGGCGGTGGGCGGCCTGCCCGGCGTCACCGCCGTGACCGCCGACGTCGCCGACGCCGCCGACCGCGCGGCGCTGGTGCAGCGCGTCCTCGACGAGCACGGGCGGCTCGACGCCGTGGTGCTCAACGCCGGCCTGGCCTACGCGGCGCTGGTCGAGGACACCCCGGGCGAGGTGGTCGAGGGCATGGTGGCCACCAACCTCACCGGGGTGGTGGAGCTGACCCGGCTGGCGCTGCCGCACCTGCTGCGCGCGGCCGCCGAGCGCGGGCGGGGCGACGTGCTCGTGGTCAGCTCCTCCGCCGGGCTCGCCCAGGTGCCCCCGCTGACCGTCTACTCGGCCACCAAGGCCGGCGTGCAGGGGTTCCTCTCCGGGCTGCGCCGAGAGGTGACCGCGCGCGGCGTCCGGGTGCACTCGGTCCTGCCGGGGCCGGTGGCCACCGAGTGGATGGCCCGCGGCCACGGCAGCCCGCCGGCCTCCGACGCCGACGCCGACGGGCGCCTGACGCCCGGCGTGGCGACCGAGCGGGTGGCCGAGCGGGTGGCCGGGTGCCTGACGTCGTACTGGTCGCGCTCGGTGGCCGTCCCGCGGGTGATGGGCCTGGCCCGGCTCGGCGAGGTCTTCCCGGTCAACCGGGTGCTCGACGTGGTGGTCTCCCGGCAGGCCGACCTGATCCGCCGCGTCTCGGCGCGGATGGTCGAGCAGCGCACCGGCTGAGCACCCGCGCCCGGCCGGCGGCAGGATCGCCGCGTGCCCTTCGACCCGCCCGCCGCCGTCCTCCGCACCTCCGGCGCCGACGGCTGGACGCTCGTCGAGCCGCTGACCTACCTCGGCCGCAGCGACCGCTTCGTCGTCCCCGCCGGCTTCGGCACCGACCTGGCCAGCGTGCCGCGGCCGGTGCTGTGGCTGGTCCCGGAGTCGGGCCGCTACACGCTGGCCGCGGTGCTGCACGACTGGCTGTGCACGGTGGGCATCCGCACCCGGGTGGTGACCTCGCGGCAGGCCGACGGGATCTTCCGGCGGGTCATGCGCGAGGCCGGTGTGCCGGTGCTGCTGCGCTGGCTCATGTGGGCCGGCGTCCGCTGGGGCGCCCTCGCCGACGCCGAGCGGCGGCCCGGCTGGTGGGCCAGCGCGCCGGGGGTGCTGGCGATCTCGGTGCTGGCCGCGCCGCTGGTGCTGCCCTCGGTGCTGCTGCTGCCCGGGCTGCTCGTCTACGCCGCCGCCGAGCGGCTGGTGTCGGGGGAGGGCGTCCGGCCCTGGAGCCGGGCTGCGGACGACGGGCCGGACGACGAGGCTGCCGCACATGAGTGACGCACCCGGACCGCCGTTCCGCGCCGACCACGTCGGGAGCCTGCTGCGCCCGCCCGCGCTGCTCGAGGCCCGCGCCCGCCACGCCGCCGGGGAGATCGACGACGCCGAGCTGCGCGGCGTGGAGGACGAGGCGATCGCCGACGTCGTCCGGCTGCAGGGCGACGTGGGCCTGCGCACCGCCACCGACGGGGAGTTCCGCCGCGCCTCGTGGCACATGGACTTCATCTACGCCATCGACGGGATCAGCAAGGTGAGCGGCGAGGACATCGTCGTCCACTTCCGCAACGCCGACGGCACGATCGACTTCACACCGGCCGGGCTGCACGTGGACGGGCCGCTGTCGATCGACGAGCCGATCTTCGGGGCGGACTTCGCCTACCTGCAGGGCCAGGTGGACGAGCGGCAGACGGCCAAGCTGACCATCCCCTCGCCGTCGATGGTCCACTACCGCGGCGGCGCGGCGGCGATCGACCCGGCCGTCTACCCCGACGAGGACGCCTTCTGGGACGCGCTGTCGGCCGCCTACGCCCAGCAGGTGCGGGGCATCGCCGCCCGGGGCTGCACCTACCTGCAGCTCGACGACACCAGCTTGGCCTACCTCAACGACCCCGCCCAGCGCGCCGAGCTCGCCGCCCAGGGCCGCGACGCCGAGCACCAGCACGAGCGCTACATCCGGCAGATCAACGCCGCGCTCGCCGGCCGGCCCGAGGGGCTCACGGTCACCACCCACATGTGCCGCGGCAACTTCCGCTCCTCCTGGGTGGCCGAGGGGGGCTACGACTTCGTCGCCGAGGCGCTCTTCGGCGGCCTGGAGGTCGACGGCTTCTTCCTCGAGTACGACGACGCCCGCTCCGGGGGCTTCGAGCCGCTGCGCTTCGTGCCGGAGGGCAAGCGGGTGGTCCTGGGCCTGGTGACGACGAAGCGGCCCGAGCTCGAGTCGAAGGACGACCTGAAGCGGCGCATCGACGAGGCCGCCCGCTTCGTGCCGCTGGAGCAGCTGGCGATCTCGCCGCAGTGCGGGTTCTCCTCCACCGTCGAGGGCAACGCGCTGACCCGCGAGGAGCAGGTGGCCAAGCTGGCGCTGGTCGTCGAGGTCGCCGAGGAGGTCTGGGGCGACTCCTGAGCGATCACGGGCCGGTCACGACCGGGGACCTGGCCGGGCGGGCGGTGCGGCGGCTTGGCATGCTCGCAGCGTCTCGAGGACAGCGTCGTCCGGGCGCTGTCTGCGCACGCGAGGAGGACGCCCGTGTCCACCACGGTCAGCAGGCCCGACACCGACGGAGGACCGCCCGGGGGGACCGGCCGCCGCCGGCCCACGCTCAAGAGCACCCTGGTGTGGACGGCGGTGGCGGTCGTCGGCGCCGTCGCCTGGACCGTCCTCGCGCTGTCGCGGGGTGAGTCGGTCTCGGCGCTGTGGATGCTCTTCGCCGCGCTGTGCTCCTACGCCATCGCCTACCGCTTCTACGCCCGGTTCATCGCCTACCGGGCGCTGCGCGTCGACGACCGGCGGGCCACCCCGGCCGAGCGGCTGCACAACGGCATCGACTTCGACGTCACCGACCGGCGGGTGCTCTTCGGGCACCACTTCGCCGCCATCGCCGGCGCCGGCCCGCTCGTCGGCCCGGTGCTCGCCGCCCAGATGGGCTACCTGCCCGGCACCATCTGGATCGTCGTCGGCGTCATCTTCGCCGGCGCCGTCCAGGACATGGTCGTCCTGTTCTTCTCGATGCGGCGCAACGGCAAGAGCCTGGGCCAGATGGTCCGCGAGGAGATCGGCATCGTCGGCGGCGTCGCCGCGCTGATCGCCGTCTTCGCGATCATGATCCTCATCCTGGCCGTGCTGGCGCTGATCGTGGTCAACGCGCTGGCGGAGTCGCCGTGGGGCGTCTTCTCCATCGCGCTCACCATCCCGATCGCGCTGTTCATGGGCGTCTACCTGCGGGTGCTGCGGCCCGGCCGGGTGCTCGAGGCCACCGCCATCGGCGTCGTCCTGCTGCTGCTGGCGATCGTCGGCGGCGGCTGGATCGACAACACCGGCCTGGCCGACGCCCTGACGCTGTCCAAGGAGTGGCTGGTCCTCGCCCTGGTGGTCTACGGCTTCGTCGCCTCGGTGCTGCCGGTCTGGCTGCTGCTGACCCCCCGCGACTACCTGTCGACCTTCATGAAGATCGGCGTCATCGCGCTGCTGGCGGTCAGCCTGCTCATCGCCCGCCCGGTGCTGCAGGCCGACGCGATCACCGACTTCGCCCGCGAGGGCACCGGACCGGTGTTCGCCGGGTCGCTGTTCCCGTTCGTCTTCATCACCATCGCCTGCGGCGCCCTGTCGGGCTTCCACGCCCTGATCTCCTCGGGGACGACGCCGAAGATGGTCGCCAAGGAGAGCCAGGTCCGGCTCATCGGTTACGGCGGCATGCTGATGGAGTCCTTCGTGGCCATCAGCGCGCTGATCGCCGCCGTGGTCATCGACCAGGGCCTGTACTACGCGATGAACGCCCCGGCCGGCGTGACCGGGGGGACGCCGGAGACCGCGGCCGCCTACGTCAGCGGCCTGGGCTTCCCGACGTCGGCCGCCGACCTCGCCGCCGCCTCGGCCGCGGTGCAGGAGCCGAGCCTCATCTCGCGCACCGGCGGTGCCCCGACGCTCGCCGTCGGCATCTCGGAGATCTTCAGCAACGCGTTCGGCGGGAACCTGCAGGCCTTCTGGTACCACTTCGCGATCATGTTCGAGGCGCTGTTCATCCTCACCGCCGTCGACGCCGGCACCCGCGTGGGCCGGTTCATGCTGCAGGACACCATCGGCAACGTCTGGAAGAAGTTCGGCGACCTGTCGTGGCGGCCGGGCAACATCATCGCCAGCGCGATCGTCGTCGGCCTGTGGGGCGGCATGCTCTACATCGGCGTCACCGACCCGCTGGGCGGCGTCAACCAGCTCTTCCCGCTGTTCGGCATCGCCAACCAGCTCCTCGCCGCGATCGCGCTGACCCTCTGCACGGTGCTGCTGGTCAAGCACGGCAAGCTGAAGTACGCCTGGATCACCGCCGTCCCGCTGGCCTGGGACCTGGTGGTGACGATGACGGCGAGCTGGCAGAAGGTCTTCTCCGACAACCCCGCGATCGGCTACTTCGCCCAGCGCAACCGCTACGCGACCGCGCTGGACAACGGTGAGGTCCTCGCACCGGCGCAGGACGTGGGCCAGATGCAGCAGGTGGTCACCAACTCGACCATCAACGGCGTGCTGCAGGCCTTCTTCGCGCTCCTGGTGGTCGTGGTCTTCGTCAACGCGCTGGTGGTCATCGCCCGGGCCGTCCGCGCCCGCGGGCCGCTGCCCACCACCGAGGAGCCGGCCGTCCCGTCGCGGATCGTCGAGCCCTCGGGGCTGTTCGCGACGGCGGAGGAGAAGCAGGCCATCGCCGAGCACGAGCGGCTGGTCGGCGCCGGCGCCGGTGCCCGCGGTCAGGGCACCTTCACCGAGGAGGGACCGGCCCGGTGACGGCCGACGTCGCCGGCCCGGTCCGGTCCGCCGCCGTCCGGGCCTGGCGCGGGGTGCGCTGGTACCTGCGCGAGTGGAGCGGCGAGGCGCGCTGGGACGACTACCTGGCGCACTGCGCCGCGCACGGGCACCAGCCGGTGAGCCGGCGGGAGTTCGAGCGGCGTCGCGCCGACGAGCGGGAGCGCAACCCGGTCAGCCGCTGCTGCTGAGCCGGTCCTCCGTGGCCCCGGTCCTCCACCAGGAGGCCGGGGCCGCGGCCGTCAGGCGGGGACGGGGTCGGCGCCGCCCGGTCCCGGCCGCGAGAGCCGTCCCCCGGGGGCCGGGACCGGGTCGGGGAGGCAACGGTTGGTCCCGCCCGTCCCAGGGGTGCTCCGGTGTCCCAGCAGCGGTCAGGCGGAGCGGGCGGGGTGCCGACTCCCCAGGTACGTCCCGAGGCCCGCGGGCCCGTCCGAGGAGTGCCCATGCCGTCGTCCCCCGACCGCCGTTCCCGCCGCCTCACCGAGCTGCGCGCCGGCATGTCCGTCCTGACGAGCGCGGCCGCCGACCTCGGCGTCGGCAGCCAGACCGAGGTGCGGGTGCTGCCCGACGGCCGGCTGTGGCTGACCGAGCAGGGCATCGCCGTCACCGCCTCCGACGTCTACCAGGCCGCCCGCGGGCTGGTCGCCGCCCAGCTCGACGCCATCGCGCGGGTCTCGAGTGACCCGGTCGAGGACCACGCGCTGGCCTGGCTGGTCACCCTGCAGACCAACGAGGTCATGGTCGGCATCGAGGACGAGGCGACCCGGGAGGACGACGCCGCCTGAGGCGCGGCCGCGCGGCCGGCGGCGCTCAGCCGGCCGGGCGCCGGCTGACCAGCAGGCCGATCTCGCCGTCCTGCAGCACCTCGCCGTCCTGGTCGAGCAGCGCGAACCGCCGGCGCAGGACGCCGGCGTCCCCGCGGCCGGTCGGCCGGGTCTCCAGGATCTCGACCCGGCAGCGGACCGTGGCGCCGATGCGCAGCGGCCGCCGGAACCGCCACCCGTCGACGCCGAGCAGCGCGATCGAGCACTCCTCGAAGACGCCGATCCGCGACGCCAGCCCCATCGCCACCGACAGGCCGAGCAGCCCGTGCGCGATCCGCTCGCCGAAGCGGCCCTCCCGCGCGGACTCCGCATCGGTGTGCACCGGGTTGGTGTCCCAGCTCCACCCGGCGAAGGTGACGACGTCGGCCTCGGTGATCGTGCGGGCCTGGCTGGTGAACACCTGGCCGGGGGAGAAGTCCTCGAAGTGGTGGGCCACACTCCTCCCTACCAGTGACCGGGGCGCGCGGACGAGCCACCCCGGGGAACGGTGAGTCCGCGCACAACCGGGATGCCGGCGCCCCTCGTGCGCCTTGGACCCTGCCGTGGACAACCCGTGGGGGCTCACGCGCCGCCGTGAGCTGGACTTCTGCCGGATGACGACCGCCGGCTGGTGACGCCGCCCGCCGCCGTCCCCCACCCCACGCACACCCCGAGAGGCACGTCCGTGCTCGCACGTCTCCGTTCCGTCCCCTTCGCCGCGCAGGTGCTCCTCGCGCTGGTCGCGGGCATCGCCCTGGGTCTGGTGGCCCGCGACCTCGGCCCCGTCGCCGACGGGTCGCCGAACTGGCTCACCAGCACCCTCCAGACCGTCGGCGGCACCTTCGTCACGCTGCTGAAGGTCCTCGTCCCGCCGCTGGTCGTCACCGCCGTGATCGTCAGCATCGCCAACCTGCGGCAGGTCTCCAACGCCGCCCGGCTGGCCGGCCAGACGCTGCTGTGGTTCGCGATCACCGCGCTGATCGCCGTGACCATCGGCATCGGCCTGGGCCTGCTCACCCAGCCCGGCCGCAACAGCTCCGTCGACGCCGCCGCCCAGGCCCCGCCGGAGACCACCGGTTCCTGGTGGGACTTCCTCACCGGCCTGGTGCCGGGCAACGTCCTCGGCCTGCAGACCGGCGCCGACGGCAGCCTGTCGTTCAACGTGCTGCAGCTCATCGTGCTCTCGGTCGCGGTCGGCGTCGCGGTGCTCAAGGTCGGCGAGCCGGCCGAGCCGTTCCTCGGCCTGGTCCGCTCCGCCCTGGCCGTCGTCCAGAAGCTGCTGTGGTGGGTCATCCTGCTCGCCCCGCTGGGCACCGTCGGCCTCATCGGCAACGCCGTCGCCACCTACGGCTGGGAGTCGCTGGGCTCGCTGAGCGTCTTCGCCGGTGCCGTCTACGCCGGCCTGGCGCTGGTGCTGTTCGTGGTCTACCCGGTGCTCCTGCGGCTGCACGGCCTCTCGCCGCTGCGCTGGTTCGCCGGTGCCTGGCCGGCCATCCAGCTGGCCTTCGTCTCCCGTTCCTCGATCGGCACGCTGCCGGTGACCGAGCGGGTCACCGAGCAGAGCCTGGGCGTCCCGCGGTCCTACGCCTCCTTCGCCGTGCCGCTCGGCGCGACGACGAAGATGGACGGCTGCGCGGCGATCTACCCCGCGCTCGCGGCGGTCTTCGTGGCGCAGTTCTTCGGCGTGGACCTCTCCCTCACCGACTACCTGCTCATCGCGCTGGTGTCGGTGGTCGGCTCGGCCGCCACCGCCGGCGTCACCGGCGCGGTGGTCATGCTGACCCTGACGCTGTCGACGCTGGGCCTGCCCCTGGCCGGTGTGGGCCTGCTGCTGGCGGTCGACCCGATCCTCGACATGGGCCGCACCGCGGTGAACGTGGCCGGCCAGGCGCTCGTCCCGACGATCGTGGCCAAGCGGGAGGGCATCCTCGACCTGGAGCGGTTCCGCTCCGGGCGGGCGGCCGGCCCGCTGGCCGACCCGACGGGGGTCGACGCTGACCTGCGGCAGCCCGTCACCGCCTGACCCGGACCACGACCCGACGGGCCGGGGCCTCCGCGGAGGTCCCGGCCCGTCGTCGTCGGGGGGAGCCGGTGCCGTCCGAGCGGTGACAGGATGCGGCGGTGGAGGAACTGCTGCGGGACCTCGCGCGGATCACCCTGGTGGGCAGGCCGGTCGGCGACGTCCTCACCGAGGTGGTGCAGGTGGCCGAGCGCGGGATCCCCGGCGCCGAGTCGGCCTCGGTCACCCTGCTGCGAGGGGAGGACGCCTCGACCGCGGCCTGGTCGGGAGAGCTGGCGGTGCCCGCGGAGCAGCTGCAGTACGAGCGGGGCCACGGCCCCTGCCTGGACGCCGGCCGCGGCGGGGTGGTGCTGCGGATCGACGACGTGCGCACCGAGCAGCGCTGGCCCGACTACGCCGCGCGGGTCGCCGAGCTCGGGGTGCGCAGCTCGCTGTCCCTCCCGCTGCCGTTCCAGGGCGCGGTGATCGGCGCCCTGAACACCTACTCGACGCAGCCGTCGGCGTTCGCCTCCGCCGAGGTGCTCGACGCCGCCACGACCGTGGCCGAGGTGCTCGCGGTGGCCGTCGCCAACGCGCACGAGGTCGCCCGCCTCGGCGACGAGGCGGCCCAGCTCCGCCAGGCGATGCAGTCGCGGGCGGTCATCGAGCAGGCCAAGGGCGTGCTCATGGCCCAGCACGGCGTGGACCCCGAGCGGGCGTTCGAGATCCTGCGCGAGGCCTCGATGCGCTACAACCGCAAGCTCCGCGACATCGCCACCGGCATCGTCGGCTCCGTGCAGGCGCGGGGGCAGTAGGCGGACCTGCGGAGGGGGGACCGGTGAGCGCCGGCTCCGACGTCCGCCGGGCCGCCGGCCTGGTCGTGCTGCTCGGCGCGTGGAACGACGTGGTCGTGCCGCGGCTGCCCGCCCGCGCCTACGCGCCGGTGAACGCCGCGGCCACCGCCGCCCTGCTGGCTGCGGCGCGGGCCGGGGGGATCTCCTGGGACGAGCTCGGCCTGCACCCGGGGCGGCTGCCCGCCGGCGCCCGCCGGGGCGGCGCCTGCGCCGCGGTCGTCGGGGCCGGCTACGCCGCCGCGCTGGCGGTTCCCGCGTCCCGGCCGCTGCTCGCCGACGCGCGCGTCGCGGGGCTCGGTGCGCGGGACCTGACCGCCCGGGTGCTCGTCCGCATCCCGGTCGGCACCGTGCTGTGGGAGGAGGTGGCCTTCCGCGGCGTGCTCCCGCCCGTGCTGCGGCGGGTGCTGCCGCGGCGGTGGGCGGCTGCGGCAGCGGCGGCGCTCTTCGGCCTCTGGCACGTGGCGCCCACCCGCCAGGGGCTCGCGCTCAACGGCCTGGCCGCCGACCCGCTGCGGCGGGCCACCGCGGTCACCGCCGCCTGCCTCGGCACGGCCGGCGTCGACGTCCTCTTCGCCGCGCTGCGGGAGCGCAGCGGCAGCCTGCTCGCGCCGGCGCTGCTGCACCTGGCCGCCAACGACCTCGGCGTCCTCGCCGCCGCGGTGGCCTCCCGGGGTGGCTGCGCGGTGGCGCTCCGGAGCCCAGCGCCGGACTGGTGCGCGCCGGCTGTCGCGTGAGGGCGGGTCGCCCGGCTCCCCGAACCGCACGCCCGCGACCGTGCGATCGGCCCGGTCCCCAGTCGGCGGCAGGCGCACCGTGACCGCGCGGGACGGGGTGCGTGACGGACACCCGCGCCCATCGTGGGCCGCCGCAACGAGGCGGGTCCCCTCGGTCGAGAGGGTCATCATCTCCCTGCGGCCGCCGGCCGTCTCCGGCGGCGGGAGGTGCAGGATGTACGCCCGACTGGCCACCTACCACCTGCGGGTCAGTGATCTGCAGAGCTGGCTCGAGAACCTGGAGCGGCTGATGGCCGCTCCGGACGAGGACCCGCCGGCTGTGGGGATGCTCGCTGAACTGGACGGCTGCCGAGGCGCGTGGTTCCTGGTCCACGCAGACGAGCAGACCTACGAGGAGGGCATCGCGGACGCCCGGGAGCGGCTGCAGCGGGGCGAGACCTCGATGCCGGACGAGCTCGAGCAGATGATCCTGTCGTTCTGGGACACGCGCGAGCAGGCCGACACCGTCCGAGAGCGCCTGGGCGACAGGCTGGGGCAGCTCCTGGGGTCCGTCGGAGTGACCCTCGCTCGGCCACCGGAGGCGACGACGCTGCGCGTCGAGGGCGGCCGGGCGGTGGAGCCGACCGGCTGACCGGACCCATCCGAAGGCCGCGGACGTGGCATCCGCGACGGTCCGGGGCGGAGACCGTCGGGTGCGGCGCGCGTGACGACGGGCGTTCAGCCGCACGTCGGTCCCCTCCCGACCGCCCGTCACGAGGGTGCGCGCCCGGTGCCGGACGCGGCGCAGCCCCCGCCAGGGGGATCCGGGGAGACCCTGGCGGGGGCTGCGCTTCGCGCAGGTCAGGGGCGGTGGCCCCGTCGCTCAGATGTCGTAGTACATCGCGAACTCGTGCGGGTGCGGGCGGAGGCGGATCGGGTCGATCTCGTTCTCCCGCTTGTACTCGATCCACGTCTCGATCAGGTCGGGGGTGAACACCCCGCCGTCGATCAGGTAGTCGTGGTCGACCTCGAGCCGGTCGAGGACGGCGTCCAGCGAGGCCGGGACCTTCTCGATGCCCAGGGCCTCCTCGGGCGGCAGCTCGTAGAGGTCCTTGTCCACCGGCGCCGGCGGCTCGATCTTGTTCTTGATGCCGTCGAGGCCGGCCATCAGCATCGCCGAGAAGGCGAGGTAGGGGTTGGCCGAGGGGTCGGGCACGCGGAACTCGATGCGCTTGGCCTTCGGGCTGTCGCCGGAGATCGGGATCCGGCAGCAGGCCGAGCGGTTGCGCGCCGAGTAGACCAGGTTGATCGGGGCCTCGTAGCCGGGCACCAGGCGGTGGTAGCTGTTCACCGTCGGGTTGGTGAAGGCCAGCAGCGACGGGGCGTGGGCCAGCAGGCCGCCGATGTAGTGGCGGGCGGTGTCGGACAGGCCCGCGTAGCCGGTCTCGGCGTGGAAGAGCGGCTCGCCGTCCCGCCAGAGGCTCTGGTGGCAGTGCATGCCCGAACCGTTGTCGCCGAAGAGCGGCTTGGGCATGAACGTGGCGGTCTTGCCGTGCGCCCAGGCGGTGTTCTTGATGACGTACTTGAACAGCATCAGGCTGTCGGCCGACCGCAGCAGCGTGTCGAACTTGTAGTTGATCTCGGCCTGGCCGCCGGTGCCCACCTCGTGGTGGCCGCGCTCGAGCTCGAGGCCGACGCCGATGAGGTTCTTCATCATGTCGGCGCGCAGGTCGCTCTGCTGGTCGTAGGGCTCGACCGGGAAGTAGCCGCCCTTCAGCCGCGCCTTGTAGCCGCGGTTGGGGCCGACGCCGTTCTCACCGGTCGGGGAGCCGGAGTTCCAGGCGCCCTCGACCGAGTCGATGTGGTAGTAGGCCTCGTTGATGCCGGTGTCGTACCGGATCGAGTCGAAGACGTAGAACTCCGCCTCCGGCCCGAAGTAGGCCGTGTCGGCGATGCCGCTGCTGGCCAGGTAGGCCTCGGCCTTCTTCGCCACGTTGCGCGGGTCGCGGCTGTAGGCCTCGCGCGTGATCGGGTCGTGGATGAAGAAGTTGACGTTGAGCGTCCTGTGCTTGCGGAAGGGGTCCACGAACGCGCTGTTGGCGTCGGGCAGCAGCAGCATGTCGGACTCGTTGATGGCCTGGAAGCCGCGGATCGACGAGCCGTCGAAGCCGAGACCGTCGGAGAACGTGTCCTCGCCGAAGGTCGACGCGGGGATCGTGAAGTGCTGCATGACGCCGGGCAGGTCGCAGAAGCGGACGTCGACGAACTCGACGTCGTTGTCGCGGATGTAGGCAGCGACCTCGTCGGGACTGGTGAACATCGATCCTCCGGGAGTGGGCGGACGGCCTTCGGCCAAGCTACGAGCGGGGGGTTGCCCCGCGGTGTCCCGTCTGTTTCGGCGCGGTAACAACGCCCCCGGCGTGTCGGCGCCCGTCGTCGTCCCGGCTCGGAGGGGCCGGCTGCAGGCGCGTCCTACGCTGGGGGCATGGTCGGGGACGCGCAGCCACCCTCTCAGGGCCGCCGCCGCGGCGCCTCCCTGGGGCTCCCGTCCGACGGGCCCGGCTCGCTGGCCACCTTCGGCACCCGCGTGCTCGCCTTCCTCGTCGACGCGGTGCTCTCGGCGGTCCTCGCCGGCCTGTTCACCGCGCCGGACCTGCCGGGCAACTGGAGCCTGCTGTCCTTCGCCGTCGTCTACGTCGTGTCCCTCGTCGCCGTCGGGCAGACGCCGGGCATGCGGCTGCTCGGCCTGCGGCTGGCCCACGACCGGCCGGCGGCGCGGCTGGCGCTGTGGCGGGCCGTCGTCCGCACCGGGCTGCTGATGCTGCTGGTCCCGGCGCTGGTCGTCGACGCCGACGGCCGCGGGCTGCACGACCGCCTCACCGACACCGCCGTCGTCCGCGAGCGCTGAAGGACCACCGTGCCCCCCACCGCTCGCAGGCTCGCGGCGGGACCCCGCACGATGGCCGTGAGACGGGAACGGCCCGCCGACCACCGCGCCGTCGGCGACGTCCACCGGGCGGCCTTCCCGACGCCGGTGGAGGCGCGGCTGGTCGAGGAGCTGCGCGAGGACGCCGGGTTCCTCCCGCACCTGTCCCTCGTGGCCGTGGACGGCGACGACGTCGTCGGGCACGTCCTGGCCACCCGCGGGTGGATCGAGCCGCTCGGCGCACCTGCGCTCGGGCTCGGCCCGCTCGGCGTGCGGCCGGACAGGCAGGGCCGCGGGACGGGCACGGTGCTGGTGCACGCGCTGCTCGCCGTCGCCGAGGCGGCGGGGGAGCGCCTGGTCACGCTGCTCGGGTCGCCGGCCTACTACGGGCGCTTCGGCTTCCGGGCGGCGTCCGACCTCGGCCTCGCCCCGCCCGACCCGGCGTGGGGCGCGCACTTCCAGGCCCGCCGGCTCGACGGGCCCGAGCAGCGCGGCACCTTCCGCTACGCCGCGCCCTTCGACCGGCTGTGACGGCCACCCCGCGGGGAGCAGGGTGGTCCGTCCTCAGCGGCGGCGGACCTGCCGGGAGCTGACCGACATCTGCCGGCCGCCGGGCAGCGGGCCGCCGGGGACGGGCATCCGCGGACCGCCGAGCGCGGACATCCGCCGGCCGAGGCTGTTGACCTCGGCGGCCGAGAGGTTGCGCGGCAGCTTCATCACGTGGGTGCTGAGCCTGCGCAGGGGCACCTGCCCCTCCTCGTCGCCCACCATGACGTCGTAGATCGGGGTGTCGCCGACGACGCGGGCGATCTTCTTCTTCTCCTGGGCGATCAGGCCGCGGACGCGGGCGGGGGAGCCCTCGCCGACCAGGATGATCCCGGGGCGGCCGAGCACGCGGTGCACGCTGTCGAGCTGGGTGGTGCCGGCGACGCCCGCGCTGACCCGCCAGTCGCCGCGCATGCCCTCGAGCACCCAGGCGGCCGCGCCCGGCTGGCCCTCCACCTGGCGGTAGGCCGAGCCCTGCGCCCGGCGGCCGAACACGATCATCGCGGCCATCAGGCCGAGGACGATCGCCAGCGGCAGGAGCAGGAACGGTGCGCCGAAGAGGATCGCCAGCAGCTCCACGACGCCGGCCACCGCCACGAAGGCGATGAGCATCAGCCAGGGCAGCTTGGGGTCGTTCTTCCGCGTGAGCGAGTAGGCCTGCTTGATCATGCGGACCTGGTTGCCGACCCTCTTCAGGCGCCCGACCTTGGGCTGACCGTCCGCGCCGGCCTTGCCCTTGGCCTTGGTGTCCTTGCCGGCGGTGCCCTTCGCGGAGGCGGCCGTGGCCCCGGCGGCAGCGCCCGAGGACCGGCCGCGCCCCGCGGCGGGGCCGCGCCCCGCCTTGCCGGCGGGCGCGGGGGAGTCTGTGGGCTTGCTGCGTGCCATGTCCCCAGGATAGGGGCGTGCGGGCAGCAGTCCGGTCGGCGCGGCGGGAGTTCAGCCCCGAGGAGCGAGACCGCGGGCCTCCACGGCCTGCTGGTAGAGCCGCCCGGCCCGGTAGGAGCTGCGCACCAGCGGCCCGGCGAGCACGCCCGGGAAGCCGATCTCCTCGGCCTGCTGCTGGAAGCCGACGAACTCCTCGGGCTTGACCCAGCGGACGACGGGGTGGTGCCGCGGCGAGGGCCGCAGGTACTGGGTGATGGTGAGCAGGTCGCAGCCGGCCTCGTGCAGGGCGCGCATCGTCTCCAGCACCTCGTGGGGCTCCTCGCCCATGCCGAGGATGAGGTTGGACTTGGTCACCAGCCCGGCCTCCCGGGCGGCGGTGATCACCGCGAGCGACCGCTCGAAGCGGAAGCCCGGCCGGATCCGCTTGAAGATCCGCGGCACGGTCTCCACGTTGTGCGCGAGCACCTCCGGCCGCGAGGAGAACACCTCGGCGAGCTGCGCGGGCTCGGCGTTGAAGTCGGGGATGAGCAGCTCGACGCCACAGCCGGGGACGGCGGCGTGGATCTGCCGGACTGTCTCGGCGTAGAGCCAGGCCCCGCCGTCGGGCAGGTCGTCGCGGGCGACCCCGGTGACGGTGGCGTAGCGCAGCTGCATCGCGGCCACGCTCTCGGCCACGCGGCGGGGCTCGTCGGCGTCGAACTCGGCCGGCTTGCCGGTGTCGATCTGGCAGAAGTCACAGCGCCGGGTGCACTGGTCGCCACCGATGAGGAAGGTGGCCTCCCGGTCCTCCCAGCACTCGTAGATGTTGGGGCAACCGGCTTCTTCGCAGACGGTGTGCAGGCCCTCGCGGCGGACCAGCGACTTGAGCTCGGTGTACTCCGGGCCGGTCTTGAGCCGGGTCTTGATCCAGTCGGGCTTGCGCTCGATCGGGACCTGGCTGTTGCGGACCTCCAGGCGCAGCAGCTTGCGTCCGGCGGGCTCGACCTTCGCGGGGGGAGTGGGCACCGCCGTCTCGCTCATGACCAGCACGGTACCCCCGGACGCGCACCGCCCCCGCTGCCTCGGGAGGCAGCGGGGGCGGTGTGGGAGAGCTCTCGGCGCGGCTCAGGCCTGGCCGGCTCCGGGCGGGCCGGCGGTCGGGCCGGCGTCCTGGGCGCCGCCACCGCTGGTGTACGGCTCGGGGGCGGTCTGCGTCGGGTCGGTCTCGCCGGCGGCGTCGTCACCGGCCACGAGCTGCGCGTCGCGGATGCCCATGTCGGACTCGTTGGGCGCGGAGTCGCCGGCCTCCCACTGGGCGCTGGAGACGGTCTTGCCGGCGTTGTCGTTGCTCGGGGAACTGGGCACGGGGTCCTCTCGGTAGCTCGGCACGGGCCCGTCACCGGCAGGGGCCGGCGTCCACGGGTCCGCCTTCTTCCGGCGCAGCAGCACGAAGGCCACCGCCCCGGCGACGAGGGCGGCGACGACCCACGGCCAGCGGCGCGGCTCGGGCGCGAGCCCGGCCCTCCGCGTGGTCCGCGCGGCCGTCCGCGCCGCCCTCGTCCTCGTGTCCCTACCCGTTCTCGCCGACTTCGTGCGCAGGTCGGCCGTCGCCTTCGTGGTGGTGGCGACGAGCTCGGCGCGGCGGTGCTCGAGCTCGCCGAGGGCGGCCTCGACACCGGCGGCCAGGGTGCCCCGGGCGTGCTCGAGGGCGGGCCCGACCGCGTCGCGGGCGGCGACGACGCGGGGCGCGACCTCGGTGGTCAGGGCCTTGCGGGTGGCCGCCGAGGCGGCCTCCACGTGCGGGGCGAGGTCGGCGGCGGCCCGGGCGGCCACGGCACCCGCCGCGGTGAGCGCGGAGGTGACGGCGGGACCGGCGGCACCGCGGGCGGCCTCCAGGCGCGGGGTCAGGGCCTCGACGGCGGCGTCGACCCGCTCGCGGGCCAGCTCCAGCACGGGGCCGGCCGCGTCGCGGGCGGACTCCACCCGGGGCGAGAGCGCCTCCCGGGCGGAGGCGAGCGCCGGGGCGGCGACGGCGACGGCAGCGGCGACCTTCGGGACGACGACGTCGCGGGCGGCGTCGAGGGCGGGACCGGCCGCGTCACGGGCCGCCTCGACGCGCGGGGCGAGCTGCTCGGCAGCGGCCCGCGACGCCTCGGTCACGGCGGCGCCCAGGTGGCTGAACCCCTCCTGGAGCTCGGCCCCGATGACCTGGCCGCGGGTTTGACTACGGGACACGGGATGGACCTCCGGGTTGATCGACTCCGGCCATCCTGCCCGGTCCCGCTGGCGGGCACACCCCGGGGGAGCGCGGCCCCCGGCGGTCACACGCGGTGGCTGGACCCGCCCGTGCGCGTGCCGGCCAGCCACCCGACGAAGTCGGCGACGGGCATCGGCCGGGCGATGGCGTAGCCCTGCGCGACGTCGCAGCCGAGGTCGGCCAGCCGCCGTCCGGTGGCGAGGTCCTCCACGCCCTCGGCGACCAGGCTCAGCCCCAGGTCGTGCGCCAGCGCGGCGGTGTGCCGCACGATCGCCGCGGCCCGCTCGTCGCGGTCGACGTCGGCGGTCAGGCTGCGGTCGAGCTTGAGCTCGTCGGCGGGCAGGTGCCGGAGGTAGGCCAGCGAGCTGTAGCCGGTGCCGTAGTCGTCGATGGACGTGCGCACGCCGAGCCGGCGCAGCTCGCCGAGCACCCGGCGGCCGCGCTCGGGGTCGGCCATGAGGGTGTCCTCGACCAGCTCCAGGGTCAGCGCCTGCGGGGGCAGCCCCCGGCGGCCGAGGGCGGCGGCCACCTTGGCCGGCAGGTCCAGGTCGGCGACGTTGGCCGCCGACAGGTTGACCGAGACCGGCACCCGGTGCTCGGCCCACCACAGGGCGACCGCGTCCAGCGACCGGTCGAGCACCGCGTCGGTGAGCGGGCGCAGCAGCCCCGCCTGCTCGGCGGCGGGCAGCACGAACGCGGGGCTGAGCAGCCCGCGCGTGGGGTGCTGCCAGCGCAGCAGCGCCTCGACGCCGACCGGCCGGCCGTCGTCCATCGCGACCTGCGGCTGCAGGTGCACGATCAGCTCGTCCTCGACCAGCGCGGTGCGCAGCTCCTCCATGGTGCGCAGCCGGTCACCGGAGTCGCTGCCCGGGTCGGGCACGTACACCTGGACGCCGGTGCGCCCGGACTTGGCCGCGTACATGGCCACGTCGGCGCAGCGCAGCAGCTCCTGGACGTCGTCGGCGGGCACCGGGGCGGTGGACACGCCGATGCTGACGCCGACGTGCAGCCGGATGCCCCCGACCGGGAAGGGCTGGCGGAGCAGCCCGTCGACCACGCCGGCGAAGTCGGCCGCGGTCTCGAGGTCCGTGCCGGGCAGCAGCACGGCGAACTCGTCGCCACCGAGGCGGGCCAGCACCTCGCCGGGCCGCAGCGCGGGGGTCAGCCGCGGGCCGACCTGGCGCAGCAGCTCGTCGCCGGCGCTGTGGCCGAGGCTGTCGTTGACCTCCTTGAAGCCGTCGAGGTCGAGCAGCAGCAGGGCCGCGGGCCGCGCGGTGGTGGCCGCGGCGACGACGTCGCGGGCGGCCTCGAGCAGCGCGCGCCGGTTGGGCAGGCCGGTCAGCTCGTCGGTGCGGGCCTCGAGCTTGACCTCGCGGATCGTGCGGACCTCGCGGAAGGTGACCGCCGTCCGGGCCAGCGCGGCCAGGACGCACCCGATCGCGGCCCACGCCGCCCACGGCGACATCCGGTCGCCCCAGCCGAGGCCGAGCACGAAGAGGCTGGCCAGGTTGCACACCAGCGGGACGGCGAGCACCCGCCAGCCCACCTGGGTGTCGGCCTCGCGCGACGGGGGGACCGTCCGGTCGCTGCGGTGGGCGGCCAGCGCCATGAGCAGCATGCCGCTGAGCCAGGTGAGGTCGAGCGGGCCGCCCTCGACGTAGTCCCCCACGGTGGCCAGGTCGAGGTAGACGATGTCGCCGACCAGGTTGGCCACGATGCCGCCCCCGAGCAGCAGCAGCGCGGGGTCGCGGCGCACGCCGAGGATCGCCGACACGGCGACGAGGACGGCGAGCAGCACGACGTCGGCCACGGGGTAGGCCAGGTTGGTGACGACGGCGGCGAGACTGCCCTCGGTCAGGCGCAGGGCCGGCTCCAGCAGCACCGCGACGGCCACGGCCGTGGCGCCCAGGGCGCCGATCCCGCCGTCGAGCCACATGCTCGCGTGGAAGCGCTGCACGCGGGTGCGGATGAGGGCGATGAGCGCGACGTACAGCGGCACGAAGTAGCCGAGGTAGAAGAAGTCGGCCAGCGAGGGGTAGGGCTCGTAGGTCAGCCGGGCGATGACCAGCGTGTAGACGAGGTTGCCGACGGTGTTGAGCACGAAGGCGACGGCCAGGCTGGTCCAGGCGAGGCGCTCCGCGCGGTTGCGGCGGGCGGCGAGGACGCAGACGACGGCGGCCAGCAGGCAGACGGCGTTGTAGAGGACCAGGTCGTAGGCCAGGGCCCACGCCTCGCCGTCCGGACGCGGTCCGACGCCGGTGGCGAAGAGCGCGAGGACGAGGCCGATCGAGCCCAGGGTCCAGCGGGAGCCGCGACGGTCGGGCTCTCTCTCCGCGTTCGATCGCACACGATCGGTCTCGGCAGGGCGGGACGGGGACTACAGCCCGGTCCGCCGCCGGTTCACCCTCCCGGGTGGTGTGCACGGGACGGCGGCCGGCCGCATCCGCGCGCGTCCCGCCGGTGCGGCGGAGTAGGCTCGCGCGCGTGATCGGGCAGCTGCTCCTTCGCCGGCCGTGCTGATCTGACCGACGCAGACAGCACGGCGACCCCTCCTGCGCGAGGGGTTTTTTTCTGCCCGCCGCACGACCGCCGAGGAGAACCGCGACCATGAGCCAGACGGTCAGCCAGCCCGCCACCGACCCGGCCGGCGAGGGCGTCCCGCCGCACCGCTACACGCCGGCGCTGGCGCAGCGGATCGAGCTGGAGTGGCAGGACCGCTGGGAGCGCGAGGGCACCTTCCACACGCCCAACCCGACGGGGCGGCTGGCGGAGGGCTTCGAGCGGGTCGCCGACCGGCCCAAGGCCTTCCTGATGGACATGTTCCCGTACCCCTCGGGCGCCGGGCTGCACGTCGGGCACCCGCTGGGCTACCTGGGCACCGACGTGACCAGCCGGTTCCTGCGGATGGACGGCCGCAACGTGCTGCACCCGATGGGCTACGACGCCTTCGGCCTGCCCGCCGAGCAGTACGCCGTCCAGACCGGGCAGCACCCGCGGATCACCACCGAGGCCAACATCGCCGCGATCCGCGCGCAGCTGCGCCGGCTGGGCGTCGACCACGACGAGCGGCGCACCTTCGCCACCATCGACCCCGGCTACTACCGGTGGACGCAGTGGATCTTCCTGAAGATCTTCGGCGCCTGGTTCGACGAGGAGGCCGGCCGCGCCCGCCCGGTGGAGGAGCTGGTCGCCGAGCTGGACGCCGGCACGCGCGAGCCGGCGCCGGGCACCAACCCGACGGGGCGGCCGTGGGCGGAGCTGCCCGACGCCGACAAGCGCCGCGTGGTCGACGCGCACCGGCTGGCCTACCTGCACCAGGCGCCGGTCAACTGGTGCCCGGGCCTGGGGACGGTGCTGTCCAACGAGGAGGTCACCCCCGACGGCCGGTCCGAGCGGGGCAACTTCCCGGTGTTCCGGCGCCCGCTGACCCAGTGGATGATGCGGATCACCGCCTACGCCGAGCGGCTGCTGGCCGACCTGGACCGGCTGGACTGGTCGGACTCGGTCAAGCAGATGCAGCGCAACTGGATCGGCCGCTCGACCGGCGCGCGGATCCGCTTCGCGGCCGGTGAGCAGGCGATCGAGGTCTTCACCACCCGCCCGGACACCCTGTTCGGCGCCACCTACGTGGTGCTGGCCCCCGAGCACCCGCTGGTCGAGGCGCTGACCGCGGACGCCTGGCCCGACGGCACCGACCCGCGGTGGACCGGCGGCGCGGCCACCCCCGGCGAGGCGGTGCGCGAGTACCAGCGGCAGGCCTCCCGCCGCTCGGAGCTGGACCGGCAGAACGAGGCCCGGGAGAAGACCGGCGTCTGGCTGGGCACGACCGCCGTCAACCCGGTCACCGGCCGCGAGCTGCCGGTGTTCGTCGCCGACTACGTGCTGACCGGCTACGGCACCGGGGCGATCATGGCGGTGCCGGGCGAGGACAGCCGCGACTGGGAGTTCGCCGCCGTCTTCGGCCTGCCGGTGGTGCGCACCGTGCAGCCGCCGGAGGGCTTCGAGGGCGGCGCGTACACCGGCAGCGGCCCGATGGTGAACTCGTCGAACGAGCACGTGTCGCTGGACGGCCTGACCGACAAGGCCACGGCGATCGCCCGGATGACCGAGTGGCTGGTGGCCGCCGGCCACGGCGAGGCGACGACCACCTACAAGCTGCGCGACTGGCTGTTCAGCCGGCAGCGCTACTGGGGCGAGCCGTTCCCGGTCGTCTACGCCGTCGACGGGGACGACGCCGGCCTGCCGCGGGCGGTGCCGGAGTCGCTGCTGCCGGTGCTGCTGCCCGAGGTCGACGACTACTCGCCGAAGACCTTCGCCGACGACGACGCCGAGTCCGCTCCCGAGCCGCCGCTGTCGCGGGTCCCCGAGTGGACGACGGTGGAGCTGGACCTGGGCGACGGCCTGCGGACCTACCGCCGCGAGACCAACACGATGCCCAACTGGGCGGGGTCGTGCTGGTACTACCTGCGCTACCTGGACCCGGGCGACGACGCGCAGATGGTCGACCCGGAGCTGGAGCGCTACTGGCTGGGGCCGCGCTCGCCGGGCGACGTCGGCGGCGTCGACCTGTACGTGGGCGGCATGGAGCACGCGGTGCTGCACCTGCTGTACGCCCGGTTCTGGCACAAGGTGCTGCACGACCTGGGCTACGTGTCCAGCGAGGAGCCGTTCCGGCGGCTGGTCAACCAGGGCTACATCTCCGCCTACGCCTACACCGACGAGCGCGGCTTCTACGTGCCGGCCGCCGACGTGGTCGAGGAGGACGGGCGGTTCCTCTACGAGGGCAGGCCGGTCAACCGGGAGTACGGGAAGATCGGCAAGAGCCTCAAGAACATGGTGACGCCCGACGAGATGATCGGGGCCTACGGCGCCGACACCTTCCGGGTCTACGAGATGTCGACCGGGCCGCTGGAGCAGTCGCGGCCGTGGGACACCAAGGCCGTCGTCGGCTCGCAGCGCCTGCTGCAGCGAATCTGGCGGGTGGTGGTCGACGAGGCGACCGGCGCGGTCCGCGTGGACGACGCCACGCCCTCGGACGACGTGCTGCGGGCGCTGCACCGGGCGATCGCCGGCGTCCGGGACGGCATGGCCACGCTGCGGTTCAACGTGGCCATCGCCCGCATCGCCGAGCTGACCAACGCGCTGACCGCGACCTACGGCGCCGACGCAGCCGTGCCGCGCTCGGTGGCCGAGCCGCTGGTGCTGCTGGTCTCGCCGCTGGCCCCGCACCTGGGCGAGGAGCTGTGGGCCCGGCTGGGCCACGACTCCTCGGTCGCCTGGGCGGGGTTCCCGGTGGCCGACGAGCAGTGGCTGGTCGAGGACACCGTCGAGGTCGCCGTGCAGGTCAACGGGAAGGTGCGGGCGCAGGTGAGCGTGCCGGCCGGTGCCGACGCCGCGGCCCTGGAGGCCGTGGCGCGGGCCGACGAGCGGGTCGCCGTGCAGCTGGCCGGTAAGACGGTGCGGCGGGTGGTCGCCGTCCCGGGCCGGCTGGTCAACTTCGTCGTCGCCTGAGGCGCCCGTCCCGCCTGGGCGCCTCCTCAGGCGGGACGGATGCGGATCAGCTCGTGCCGCTCGGTGCCCGGCCGGGTGGGCCGGGACCACAGCCGGGAGCCTCCGTAGCCGAGCCGGAAACGCAGGCCGTAGGCGCGCCGCAGGGCGGCGAGGGCCTGCGGCCACTCGGCGCGGTCGACGAAACCCGCCGTCGCCTCGACCGCCGGGCCGCGCACCCGGCCGCGGATGTCGCACGGGGCGACGGTGACCCGGCTGGTGTGCCGCAGCCGTCTGACCTTGCCGGAGTCGGCGCGGGTCCAGACGACGAGGCTCTCGCCGTCGGGGGCGGCCCAGACCGGCGTGGCCACCGGCTGCCCGGTGCGACGGAACGTGGTCAGGCTGACGTGGGTGCTCCGCGGCAGCCCGGCCACGGTCAGACGGCCGGGGCGAGGGCGAGGACGCGTCGCACGGCGTCCTCCACCGCGTCGACCACCTCGGCCACGGGCACGTCCCGGCCGAGCTCAGCGCTCAGCGAGGTCACCCCGGCGTCGACGATGCCGCAGGGCACGATCGCGCCGAACGCCGCCAGGTCGGGGTCGCAGTTGAGCGCGAAGCCGTGCATGGTGACCCCGCGCGCGACCCGGACGCCGATCGCGGCGATCTTGCGCTCGGGGCGGAACCGGCTGTCGGGGCCGGGCGCGTCGGCGGCCACCCACACGCCGCTGCGGCCCTCGACCCGCTGGGTCTGCACGCCCACGCCGGCGCAGACCGCGATGAGCGCGTCCTCCAGCCGGCGGACGTGCGCGACGACGTCGACCGGGTCGGGCAGCGCGACGATCGGGTAGCCGACCAGCTGGCCGGGCCCGTGCCAGGTGATCTTGCCGCCGCGGTCGACGTCGATGACGGGCGTGCCGTCGAGCGGCCGCTCGTGCGGCTCGGTGCGCCGGCCGGCGGTGTAGACCGAGGGGTGCTCGAGCAGGAGCAGGGTGTCGGGGCCCTCCCCGGCCACGCGTGCGGCGTGGATCTCGCGCTGCCGCTCCCACGCCTGCTCGTAGGGGACGGTGCCGGCCCGGACGACGCGCAGCTCGCTCACGGTTCCCAGCGTAGTGAGGGGACCCCGCTCGCCCCACTCCACGGGACCGGGGACGGCCGGCCGCTCAGCGCAGCCGGCGCGGCTCGACCCGGGTCTCCACCGCAGTGCCGTCGGGTCCGCGCTCGACCCGGTAGGCCGCCTTGCCCGGCCGGTCGGCGACAGCCTCGACCATGGCGGTGCCGCGGTACACCAGGCCGACGCCGTCGTCGGTGGCGTGCCCGGCGGGGAGGGTGCCGTCGGCGACCAGCCGCTGGTAGAGCGGACGGCGCTGCTCCTCGGAGTCGTGGTGCACGCCGTTGGAGGTCGGGATGAGCCCCAGGCCGTTGGTGACCGGCCGCAGGTCGGGCCCGTAGGAGTCGGTGGTGCCTCCCACGTGCCAGCACAGCGACCCCGCCGACACCCCGCCGAGCACGACGCCGGCCCGCCAGCACTCGGCCAGCACCTCGTCGAGCCCGTGCACCCGCCAGACCGCCAGCAGGTTGGCCACGCTGCCGCCGCCGACCCAGATGACGTCCTGCGCCAGCAGGTGCGCCCGCACGTCGGGCACGGTCGGCATCGGGAACAGGCTGAGGTGGCTGACCCGCACCGCACTGCCGGCGAAGGCCCCGTAGACCCCGGCCACCCGGACCGGGTCGTCGCCGGTCGCGGTGCCGAGGTAGCACAGCCGGGGCTGCTCGGGCGCCTCGGCCAGCTCCAGGGCCAGGTCGAACACCGGCCCGGGCACCCAGTCGTAGGGGCCGCGGCCGCGGGAGTCGAAGCCGATGCTCGTGGCGAGGATCGTCGGCGTGGTCGCGGGCATCAGGCGGCTCCTGCCGGGGTGCCCGACCGCAGCGACCTCAGCACGGCCGCGGCGGTGCGCCGGCCGCTGGCCATGGCACCCTGGATCGACGGGGTGTCGCGGTGGTCACCGCAGACGAACAGGCCCCCGCCGAGGTCGACCGGGCGGCGCAGCTGCAGCGGTGGCAGCGCGGCCGGCTGGGCGCCGGTCACCGTGACGGTGGTCAGGTGCTCGAGGTCGGCGACCGCGACGCCGTGCAGCCGCGCCACCTCCTCCCGGACGTCGACCTCGCGGGTCGGGGCGAGGGAGTTGCTGGCCACCAGCGCCCGGCCGTCCGGGCCGTAGGCGGGCTGGGCGTCGGTGAGCACCACGCTGTTGACCAGGTGCCCGCCGGGGGTGCCGAGGACGATGAGCGGATCGGGCCACGGGCTGGCCGGCAGCACGTGGTAGTGGGTGGTCACCTGCCGGGGCGCGCTCGCCTGCACGGCGGGCACCAGCTCGGCCGCGGTGGCCGGGTCGGTCGCCACGACCACGGCGTCGGCCTGCACCCGTCCGGCGTCGGTGGTGACCGACGACCCCGACACAGCGCCGACCCGGACGCCGTGGTGCAGCCGCTCCGCGCCCACCCGCCCGGCCAGCTGCTCGCCGATGGCCTGGATGCCGCGGGCCGGCAGGCCCGTGGCGCCGCGGACGAAGCTGCGCCACAGCAGGTCGAGGTAGCGGCTGGAGGTCTCCAGCCGGTCCTCGAGCAGCACGCCGGCGAGGAAGGGGCCGAAGAACCGCGACCGGGCCGCGGGCCCGACCCCGGCCCGCGCCAGGCGCTCGTCGGCGCTGGTCTCGGGCGCGGCCAGCAGCCGCGACACCGGCGCGTAGCCCGCCCGCGCCGAGAACGCGGCGACGGCCGCCTTGCGGGGCAGCGGGCCCAGCGGCGAGCGCAGCGTGTCCAGTGCCGCGGTGGGGTGGCGGCGCGGGTCGACCACCCGGTGGGCGCGCCCGCCGTCCCACACGACCGCGCCCGGGGTGAACCAGCCGAGGTCGAGGGCCGGCAGGTCGAGGTCGGCCGCCCGGGGGTAGCCGGTGTTGAAGACCTGGAAGCCCCGGTCGACGACGAAGCCGTCGACGCGCTCGGTGGCCAGCCGGCCGCCCGCGTGCGCGGCCGCCTCCAGGACGTGCACGTCGCGGCCGGCGTCGACCAGGCGGGTGGCCACCGACAACCCGGCGAGGCCGGCGCCGACGACGACGACCTCGGCACGGGCGGGCAGCGGCATGCCCCGAACCTAGGTGCTCACCGCCCGGGCCACCCGTCCGGGACGGGGGCTGTGGACGGCCCCGCGGCCTGTGGACGGACGGAGCGGGCCACCGGCCTGGCGTCCTACCGTCCCCGCCGTGCCTGCCTCCCCGGACCCCGCCGGCCCGCCCGACGGCGACCCGCGGCCGCCCGCCGTGCCCGGCTACCGGCTCGAGCGGCTGCTCGGCCGAGGCGGCTCGGGTGAGGTCTGGCGGGCGGTGCCCCGGGCCGGCGGCCGCCCCGTGGCCGTCAAGGTCCTCCTCGCCGGGGACGCCGAGCGGCAGGCCCGCGAGGCGGCGCTGCTCGGCGCGCTGGACCACCCGCACCTGGTCCGGCTGCACGAGGTGGTGCACCAGCCGCGCCGGGGCGGACCCGCGCGGGTCGCGCTCGTCCTCGACCTCCTCGAGGGCGGCAGCCTGGCGGACCTGCTGGCCCGGCGCGGGCGGCTGCGACCCGGGGAGGTGGTCACCGCACTCGCTCCGGTGGCCGCGGCGCTGGCCTGCGCCCACGGGGAGGGCGTCGTGCACGGTGACCTGTCCCCGGGCAACGTCGTCTTCACCGCCGAGGGCCGCCCGGTGCTGACCGACCTGGGGGTGGCCCGGGTGCTGGGGGAGCAGGCGGCCGGTGCCGTCACACCGGCCTACGTCGACCCCGCCGTCGCCCGCGGTGCGGCGCCGGGCCCGGCGTCGGACGTCTTCGGGGTCGCGGCCGCGGCCTTCCACGCCCTGACCGGGGTGGCACCGTGGAACGCGGCGACACCGGCCGACACCCTGGCCGTCGCCGCGACCGCGGAGCTGCCCGACCTCGCCGAGCTCGCGCCGGGAGCCCCGCCGGCGCTGCTGGACGTCGTCGCCCGCGGCCTGTCGCCCGACCCGCACGACCGCG
Source organism: Geodermatophilus dictyosporus (assembly GCF_900115505.1). Taxonomy (GTDB): domain Bacteria; phylum Actinomycetota; class Actinomycetes; order Mycobacteriales; family Geodermatophilaceae; genus Geodermatophilus; species Geodermatophilus dictyosporus. Next base: position 133,832 of record NZ_FOWQ01000004.1, read on the forward strand.
GGTCGGCGGCGGCCTTCGCCCTGGACCTCCGGCACGCCTGCCGTCCCGAGCCGGTGCGGTTGCCCGCCACGGACGCGGACGACGCGAGCCCCGGACGGGTGCCGCGCACCGAGCTCACCCACGAGGTGCCCGGACGGCACCGGCGCCCGCCGCCCCGGGAGGTCCGGCCCGCCCCGCGACGGCTGCTCCGGCTGCCCCGGCCGGGCGGCCCGCTGCTGCGTCGCGCTGCGGTGGCCCTCGGCGTGACCGGGCTCGTGGCCGGCGCCGTCTGGCTGGGGACGGTGTGGACCCGGTCGGGGCCCGGGGGAGCGGACGCTCCCGCCGCTGCGGTCGCGTCGGCGACGGCGCCGTCCGGCACGTCCTCCGCCGCGCCGCCGCCGGCACCCACTCCCGCCCCGTCCACTCCCGCCCCGTCCACTCCTGACGCCGCCCCGCCACCCGCCGCTCCGGCCCCGTCGTCCTCCCCGCCCGCGGTCGAGGCCACCACGGCGGACCCGGACTGGCCGACCGTCCTCGCCGGGCTCTACGCGCGCCGGGCCGAGGCGCTGTCCAGCACCTCTCCGGCGGCGCTGGGGGAGGTCTACACAGCGGACAGCACCCTGCTGGCCGCCGACCGTGGCTACGTGGCGGCGCTCGCGGCCTCCGGCGAGGCACTGCGCGGCTTCCGGCCCGTCGTCGAGGAGGTGACCGCGACCGGTGCGCCCGGCGCGGACGGCCGGGTGGTGCTGCGGCTGGTGGACAGCTGGCCGGCCTACGACGTCGTCGCCGCGGACGATCCCGACGGTCCGCCGAGGCGGACCGAGGCCGGTCGGGGGCGGACCCCGGTCAGCATGGTGCTGGTCCGGACGCCCGGGGGCTGGCGGATCGAGTCGGCCGGGCGGCTGACGTGAGGAAGGTCAGTCGCGGGCGAGGGCGTCGCGCAGCGCCGCGGGCAGGTCGGGATGGGTGAAGCGGTAGCCGGCGGCCTGCAGCTGCGCGGGCACGGCGCGCTGCCCCGCCAGGACGCTGGAGCGGCCGAACTCGCCCAGGGCCAGCCGGATGACCGGCGCGGGCACCGGGAGGACGGCCGGCCGGTGGACGGCCCGGGCGAGGTCCCGCACGAAGTCCGCGTTGGTCACCGGGTCGGGGCCGGTCAGGTTCACCGGGCCGGACGCGTCGTCGGCGGTGAGCAGGAACCGGATCGCGCCGACCTCGTCGGCCAGGCCGATCCACGGCCAGTACTGGCGGCCCGAGCCCATGCGGCCGCCGAGCCCGGCGCGGAACACGGTGCCGAGGATCCGCACCAGCATCGCGCCGCGGCCGATGACCAGCCCGGTGCGCAGCGTGGCCACGCGCACGCCCGCGTCGGCGGCCGGACGGGTGGCGTCCTCCCACTGCACGCAGACGCGGGCGAGGAAGTCGTCACCGGCCGGGGCCCGCTCGTCGGTGACGGTGTCACCGGTGTCGCCGTAGTAGCCGACGGCGGATGCCGACAGCAGCACCCGGCGGCGACCGGGTTCCTCGGCCGCCACGGCGGCCAGCGCCTCGCTGATCGTGCGGGTGCTGTCGACCCGGCTGCCGAGGACCTCCTGGCGGTACCGCTCGGTGAACGGGCGCGGGCGGATGGGCGTCCCGGCCAGGTTGACCACCGCGTCGACGTCGCGCAGGAGCGTGGGGTCGATGGAGCGGTGCTGGGGCTCCCAGCGGTGCTCGTCGGCGGTGCGGGGGGTGCGGCGGACCAGGCGGATCACCTCGTGCCCGTCGGTCCGCAGGGCGGGGACCAGCGCGTTGCCGATGAGCCCGGACGCGCCGGTGACCGCGATCTTCATGACCCTCCTCGATCCCCCTGGCCGGGACACGGTCGGGCCCCGGCGCGCACGCCGGGGCCCGACCGGGGGGCGTCAGGCGAGACCGAGCTCGCCCTGGAACTGGCCTGCCTCCAGCCGGTCCTTGACCGTGGTGAGGAAGCGGGCGGCGTCGGCACCGTCGACGATCCGGTGGTCGTAGGTGAGGGCCAGGTAGACCATCGACCGCACCGCGATGACCTCGCCGAGGTCGGGGTCCTGCACGACCACCGGACGCTTCACCACGCTGCCGGTGCCGAGGATCGCCACCTGCGGCTGGTTGATGATCGGCGTGTCGAACAGGGCGCCGCGGCTGCCGGTGTTGGTCAGCGTGAACGTGCCGCCGCCCAGCTCGTCGGGGGTCACCTTGTTCAGCCGGGTGCGCTCGGCCAGGTCGGAGATCTTGCGGGCGAGACCACCGATGCTGAGGTCACCGGCGTCGCGGATGACCGGCACGAGCAGGCCGCGCTCGGTGTCCACCGCGACGCCGAGGTTCTCCGCGTCGTGGTAGGTGACCGTGCCGGCCTCCATGTCCACCGAGGAGTTCACGGCCGGGTGGGCCTTGAGCGCCTCGACGGCCGCCTTCGCGAAGAACGGCAGGAACGACAGCTTGACGCCCTCGCGGGCCTGGAAGTCCGCCTTGGCCCGGTCACGCAGCTTGGCGATCCGGGTGATGTCGACCTCCACCACGGTGGTCAGCTGGGCGCTGACCGCGAGCGACTCGACCATCCGCTGGGCGATGACCTTGCGCAGGCGGGACATCTTCTCCGTGCGGCCCCGCAGCGACGGGTCGGGCTGGGCGGCCGGCGACGGGGTGGCCGGCCGGCCGGCGGCCGCGGCAGGCGCCGGAGCGGCTGCCGGAGCCGGGGCCTCGGTCGGGGCGGCGGCCTGCTCGGCGGCGGCGAGCACGTCCTGCTTGCGGATCCGCCCGCCGACACCGGTGCCGGTGATCGAGTTCAGGTCGACGCCGTGCTCGGCGGCCAGGCGGCGCACCAGCGGGGTGACGTAGGTGCCCGCACCGTCGGCGGGCGCCGGGGCCGGCGCGGGAGCCGGCGCCGGGGCCTGCTCGCCGGAGGACGCCGGGCGCGGCTGGGTCGGTGGGGTCTGCTGCTGCTCGGCGACCGTCTCGGCGGCACCGGAGCCGTAGTCGGCACCGGCCGGGACCGACGGCGGGGGGCCGGGCGGCGCGGGAGCCGGGGGCTCCTGCCGCGGTGCCGGCGGCTGGGTGACGGGCGTGTCCTGCTGGGCCGGGGCAGGGGTGGGCGCGGACGGTGCGGGGGCGCTCGCCGCGGCACCGCTGCCGATGACGGCCAGCTGCGCGCCGACCTCGACGGTCTCGTCCTCGCCGACCGTGATCTCCAGCAGCGTGCCGGACGCCGGTGCGGGGATCTCGGTGTCGACCTTGTCGGTCGAGACCTCCAGCAGCGGCTCGTCGGCGCTGACCTCGTCGCCGACGGCCTTCAGCCAGCGGGTGACCGTCCCCTCGGTGACGCTCTCGCCGAGCGCCGGCATGGTCACCGGCGTCCCCTCACCGCCCCCGCCACCGCCACCGGAGCCGCCGTCGGCCGAGGCCGGTGCCGGCTGCTGCCCCTGCTCCTGCTCCTGCTGGGGCGCGGGCTGCTGCTCCTCCTGCGGAGCGGGACCGGCGTCGGCGACCTGCTGGTCGGGGGTCTGCGGGGTGTCCTGGTCGTCCGCGGACGCCGGACCGCCGCCGCCGTCCCCGTCGCCCTCGCCACCGATCACCGCGAGTTCGGCGCCGACCTCGACGGTCTCGTCCTCCGACACCAGGATCCGGCTGAGGACGCCCGCGGCGGGCGAGGGGATCTCGGTGTCGACCTTGTCGGTCGAGACCTCGAGGAGGGGCTCGTCGACCTCGACCTGTTCACCCTCCTGCTTGAGCCATCGGGTGACCGTGCCCTCGGTGACGCTCTCGCCCAGGGCGGGCATGGTGACGGAGGTCGGCATCGGGGCAGGGCTCCTTCGTGGTGGCGGTGGGGGAGACGGGGTGCTCGGTCAGCTGTGCGCGTGCAGGGGCTTGCCGGCCAGGGCCAGGTGGGCCTCGCCGATGGCCTCGCTCTGCGTCGGGTGCGGGTGGATCAGGGCGGCCACCTCGTCGGGCAGGGCCTCCCAGTTGAAGATGAGCTGCGCCTCGGCGACGAGCTCGCCGACGCGGCTGCCGACCATGTGCACGCCGACGACCGGCCCGTCCTTCTGGCGGATCAGCTTGACCGCGCCCTGGGTCTTGAGGATCTGGCTGCGCCCGTTGCCGCCGAGGTCGTAGACGAGGGTCTCGATCTCGTCGCCGTACTCCTCGCGGGCCTGCACCTCGGTGAGGCCGACGGAGGCGACCTCGGGCTCGGAGTAGGTGACCCGCGGGACGCCGGCGTAGTCGATCGGCACGACCGGCAGCCCGGCGAGGCGCTCGGCGACGAGGATGCCCTCGCCGAAGCCGACGTGGGCCAGCTGCAGGGTCGGGATGAGGTCGCCGACGGCGGAGATGGTGGGGACGTTGGTCTGGCAATACTGGTCGACGAGCACGTAGCCGCGGTCCATCGCGACGCCGGCCTCCTCGTAGCCCAGGCCCTGGCTGACCGGGCCGCGGCCGACGGCGACCAGCACGATCTCGGCCTCGAACTCCTTGCTGTTCTGCAGGCTGACCTTCACGCCGTTCTCGGTGGGCTGGACCGACGACACCAGGTTGCCGAGCTCGAAGTTGATCTTCCGGCGGCGGAACGCCCGCTCGAGCAGCTTGGAGGAGCTCTCGTCCTCCAGGGGCACGAGGTGCTTGAGGCCCTCGATGATCGTCACGTCGACGCCGAAGGACTTCCACGCGCTGGCGAACTCGCAGCCGATGACGCCGCCGCCGAGGATGATCGCCGAGGTCGGTACGCGGTCGAGGCCGAGGGCCTGCTCGCTGTCGATGACGCGGACGCCGTCGAGCTCGACCCCCGGGATGCTGCGGGAGTAGGACCCGGTGGCCAGCAGGACGTGGCGGCCCTCGTAGGTCTCCCCGTTCACGGACACGGCGGTGGGGGAGACCAGCCGGCCCTCGCCCTCGACGTAGGTGATCTTGCGGCTCTTGATCAGCCCCTGCAGGCCCTTGTAGAGCCGGGAGACGACGCCGTCCTTGTAGGCGTTGACGCCGTCCATGTCGATGCCGGCCAGCGAGGTCTTGACGCCGAACTGCTCGCCCTCGCGGGCGGAGTCGGCGACCTCGCCGCTGTGCAGCAGCGCCTTGGTGGGGATGCAGCCCCGGTGGAGGCAGGTGCCGCCGACCTTGTCCTTCTCGATCAGGACGACCGACAGCCCGAGCTCGGCCGCTCGCAGCGCGGCGGCGTAGCCACCCGAGCCACCACCGAGGATGACCAGGTCGGCGGGGGAGGTGGGTGCGCTCACGACGTGCTCCTCGTAGTCCGTGGCCTCCCTCGTTCGTCCGAACGGGGGATGGTCCGCGCCCATCCTGCCACTCCGGAGATCGTCCGGCCGAGGGCGGCGACCACGGCGGGGCGCAGGTCGCCGGGGTACGGCGCGGGCGCCCCGCCGGTGGTGCGGGTCAGCCGGTGAGCAGGTCCTCGATGGTGGCCAGGAGCGTGCGCACCGGTACGCCGGTGCCGCCCTTGGGCGTGTAGCCCCACGGGGCGCCGGTGTTGTAGCTCGGCCCGGCGATGTCGATGTGCGCCCACGGCAGTCCGGCCGGCACGAACTCGGCGAGGAAGTGCGCCCCGACGAGCATGCCGCCCATCCGGTCGGCGTTGGCGTTGACGAAGTCGGCGATCGGGGAGTCGATGCCACGGCGCAGCTCCTCGGGCAGCGGCATCGGCCACATGGGCTCGCCGCTGCGCCGGCTGGCCGCGACGACGGCGTCGCGCAGGTCGTCGCTGCCCATGACGCCCGCCGTCCGCGAGCCGAGGGCGACGAGTTGGGCGCCGGTGAGCGTCGAGGTCTCGAGCAGGACGTCGGGCGAGTCCTCGGCCGCGCGGGCGATGGCGTCGGCGAGGACCACGCGCCCCTCGGCGTCGGTGTTGGTGATCTCGGCCTTCTTGCCGTTGCGGAAGGTGACCACGTCGGCCGGGCGGTAGGCGGTGCCGCTGGGCAGGTTCTCGGCCATCGGGACGGTGGCGGTGACCTCGACCGGCAGGCCCAGCCGGGAGACGAGGCACACGGTGGCGATGACCGCGGCGGCGCCGGCCATGTCGCTGGTCATGTGGTGCATGTTCTGCGCCGGCTTGATCGACAGGCCGCCGCTGTCGAAGGTGATGCCCTTGCCGACGAGGGCGACCTTCTTGCGCGCCTTCTTGCCGCTGTAGGTCAGCCGCAGCAGCCGGGGCCCCCGCACCGAGCCGCTGCCCACGGCGAGCACGCCGCCGTAGCCGCCCGCGACGAGGTCGTCCTCGTCCAGCACCTCGACCGACAGGCCGGCGGCCTTGCCCGCCTCGGCACCGCGGGCGGCCAGCTCGGCGGGGAAGAGGTCGTTGGGCGGGGTGTTGACCAGGTCGCGCACGAGCGCGACGGCGTCGGCCACCGCGCGCACCCGCACCAGCGGCGCCTTCGCCGCGCCGGCGTCGGGGACGACGACGGTGACCTCGCGCGGCGGGGCCGGCCGGTCGGCGGGCAGGTCGGACTTGTAGGCCGTGAACTCGTAGGCACCCAGCAGCGCGCCCTCGCCGACGGCGTGCAGCCGCTCGGCGTCGGGCGCCCCGCCCACCGCGGCGAGCAGCGTGACGACGGAGCCGCGCCCGGACAGCGCCCGGCTGGCGGCGCCCGCCGCCCGGCGGACCGCCTCGGCGGAGTAGCCGCCGGTGGCCTCCGGCGCGCCGAGCCCCACGGCCGCCACCACCGGGAAGGGACCCTGGCCGAGGCTGGAGAGCCGGGTCACCTCGTCAGGGTTCCCGCGGGCGCCGAGGTCGGCGAGCGCGGACATCAGCCGGCCGCCCAGCAGCCGGTCGACGGCCTCCGCGCCCGGCGTGGGCAGCGGGCCGGACGGGCCCTTCCCGACGCCGACGACGACGGCGTCGGCGGGGGTCTTCTCGAGCGGGCGGTCGGTGGCGGTGATCGTCGGCGGCACCGCTCGATCCTAGGAGGACCTGCGTGCCCTCCTCGCCTCGCCCGCCCGGCGCAGGCTCCTGCACGGGGGCCGGTCCCGCAGGTCGCCGGATAGCGTGCGGGAGTGAGCCCGCGGACCTCGCCCCTGCACGAGCGGCACGTCGCGGCCGGCGCCAAGCTGGCCGACTTCGGCGGCTGGTCCATGCCCATCGAGTACGCCGGCGGCGGCGTGCTCGCCGAGCACGCCGCCGTGCGCGAGGGGGTGGGGCTCTTCGACGTCTCGCACCTGGGCACCGGCACCGTCCGCGGCCCGGGTGCGGCGGCCCTCGTCGACGCCAGCCTGACCAACGACCTCGGGCGGATCGGCCCCGGCCGGGCGCAGTACACGCTGTGCTGCGTCCCCGACGGGGAGGCCGACGCCGGCGGGGTGGTCGACGACCTGATCGTCTACCTGCACGGCCCCGAGGACGTGCTGCTGGTGCCCAACGCCGCCAACGCCCAGGAGGTGCTCGCCCGGCTGGCCGCCGCGGCGCCGCCGGGGGTGACCGTGACCGACCGGCACGAGGAGGTCGCCGTGCTGGCCGTCCAGGGGCCCCGGTCGGCTGCCGTCCTGGCCGCCGCCGGGCTGGTCGGCGACCTGGACCACGCGGACCTGGACTACATGGCCTTCGCCGGCGGGGAGGGCCAGGAGGTCACCGTGTGCCGGACCGGCTACACCGGCGAGCACGGCTACGAGCTGCTCGCCCCGGCCGAGCGGGCGGGCGCGCTCTGGGACCGGCTGCTCGAGGCCGGCGCCGCCGAGGGCATCCGGCCGTGCGGCCTGGGCGCCCGCGACACCCTCCGCACCGAGATGGGCTACCCGCTGCACGGCCACGAGCTCGGACGCCGGATCACCCCCAACCAGGCCCGCAGCGGCTGGGCGGTCGGCTGGCGCAAGCCGGCGTTCTGGGGCCGGGAGGCGCTGCTGGCCGAGAGGGAGGCCGGCCCGGCGAGGCTGCTGTGGGGCCTGCGCGCGCCCGGCCGGGGCATCCCGCGCCCGGGCATGGCGGTGCTCGACGGCGCGGGCGCCCGGGTCGGCGAGGTCACCAGCGGCACGTTCTCGCCCACCCTGCGCACGGGCATCGCCCTCGCGCTGCTGGACACCGCCGCCGACGTCGAGGCGGGGGCGGAGCTGGCCGTCGACGTCCGTGGACGTCCGCAGCCGGTCGAGGTCGTGAAGCCGCCCTTCGTCCCCTCGCACGTGCGCTGAACGGCGCTCAGGCCTTCTGCTTCGACTCCTTCGTCGGCTCCGGCGGGTCGGGCAGCTCGTCGGCCATCGTGGCGTTGCGCTCGCCCATCGGCACCGGGTCGCCCTCGGTGGTGTCCTCCGCCGTCTGGTGCTCGGCCTCGGAGTTGATCTCCGCGCCGAGCAGCACCAGGTAGCAGGTCAGGTAGAGCCACAGCATGAGGACGATGACGCCGGCGATGGTCCCGTACGTCTTGTCGTAGGACCCGAAGTTGTTGACGTAGAAGCTGAACCCCAGGCTCACCAGCGCCCAGATGATCGTGACGACGATGGCGCCGAGGCTGACCCACCTCAGCTGCGGGGCGTCGCGGTCGGGCGCCACCCGGTAGAGGACGGCGAGGGAGCCGGCGAAGACGCCGAGCAGCAGCACCCACCGCACGACCTGCGCGAGGACGGTCCCGACCACGCCCAGAGGGAGCGTGTCGAGCACGGCCGGCACCACGGCGACCAGCGCGAAGGTGACCAGCACGAACACGATCGCGCCGAGCGTGAGCCCCAGCGCCAGCGCCTTGCGCTTGACGAAGGAGCGGGTCTCCACCTCGTCGTAGGCGATGTTGACCGCCGAGATGACGTTGCCGGTGCCGCCCGAGGCCGACCACAGCGCACCGAGCACCGACACGAGCAGCGAGAGGGACAGCGCCCCGCCGCTGTTCTGGGTGATCGACGTCAGCTGGTCGCCGATGAGGCTCGCGGCGCTGTCGGGCAGCTGTGCCGAGAGGCTCTCCACCTGCTCGGCGACCGTCTCCGGCGAGGCGACCAGGCCGTAGATCGAGATGGTGGCGATCAGCGCGGGGAAGATGGCCAGGAAGGCGAAGAACGCGACGCCGCCGGCGATGATCGGCATGTTGTCGGCGTTGTTCTCCGCCCACGCCCGCTTGACGACCTGCTTCCAGCCGCGGGCGGGGATCTCGGTCGGCTTCTCGGCGTGGACGCCGGGCAGCTCGTGTGGCGAGGGGCCGCCGGGCGGGACACGACCCGGGTCGGGCGCGTGTCCGCCGCGGACGGTGCGCTCGGCCGCCTCGCGGGCCGCCGCCCGCCGGGCCGCCTTCTCCTCGACCCGCTCGCGGATCCGGTCGACGGCGCTCTCCCGGCGCCGGGCCGGTGACCCGCCCGCTCGTCCCTCCGGTCGTGTCCGCGTCATCCCGTCCCTCCCGGCGTCAGTCGCCCGGCCAGCTGCCGGTCAGCTTGGTGAACCCGCGGGCCCCGGCCCGGTCGATGGCCGCCTTGGTCGCGGCGAAGATCGCGCCCTGGATGGCGGCGGCGAGCACCACCTCGCGCATGCGGTACTCGCTCTGCAGGGCGTCCGGGGCGTCGTCCTCACCGGAGACCCGCTTCCACACCTGCTTGAACACCGCGCCGGAGATGACACCGGCGAGGATGCCGCCGGCCAGTCCGACCGGCCGGTAGACCAGCTTGGCGCTCTTGCTGGCGTTCCTGCTCTCGCTCACGTCCGCACCTTCCTCGAGACGCGGCGCGACGTCCGCCTGGTCCGCCTGGCGTTCTTCGCGACGGCCCGGCGGGCCCGGGCGGCCTCGCGGGCCGCCTCCTGGCGGGCACGGCGTGCCTCGGCCCGCGCCTCGGCCAGGGCGGCCCCGCTGCTGAGGGCGGCCGCGGCACGGCGGCGCTTGCGCCGGCGCCGCCACGCGATCAGCCCGACCAGGCCCACGAGGGCGGCCCCGGCGCCGGCGACGACCGGCGGGCTCTCGCGGTAGGTCTCGACGGCGGTGTCGCGGGCGCGCGCGGCGCCCTCCTTGGCCCGCGCCGGGACGTCGAGGCGGTGGCTGAGCTCGTCGACGGTGCCTGCGAGCTGCTCGCGGGTGGCCTCGATGTCGGCCTTGATGGCGTCGGGGTCGGTGGGACCCTGCGCGGCCGCGTCGTCGGGGCGGGAGCTGCCGGACGGGGTGCTCATCGGCGCGCACTCTCCCGGACGGTCGCGATGTCGGCCTTCGTGCTGGCGATCGCCTCGGTGGGCACCGGCGGCGTCCCCTTCTGCACGTCCTTCTTGCCGACCAGGGCGAGCACGCCGGCGACGGCGAACAGGACGACGGCGACGATCAGCGCCGCCAGCCAGGCCGGCAGCACGAGGTCGAGCAGCAGCACGAAGGTCGCCACCAGGACGCACAGCCCGAGGAAGCCGAACAGGCCGGCGCCGCCGAACAGACCCGCTCCGGTGCCCAGCCGCTTGGCCTTCTGGGTCATCTCGGCCTGGGCCAGCCGGGCTTCGTCACGGACGAGGCGGGAGACCTGCTCGGTCAGCTGGCTGATCAGCTGGCCGGTCGAGGCGTCCTCCGTCGTCGGGGGTGGCGGGGTCGCGCGCGAGGCGCCGCCCGTGGGGGGCGTGGTCATCGGTCCTCCGGTGGTGGCGGGACGGTCGATGACTCCAGATGCCCGGCGGGGACCGCGCTAACCCCGGCGCGGGTCACACCCCGGACACGGCGGCCCCGGCCGGCCGCTGCCTACCCTCGCGGGCATGACCTGGACGTGGCGGCTCGAGGACCCCGACGGCGCACCCCTGGACCCGGTCACCCTCGGTGTCGAGGTGCCGGCAGCGGACAACCAGGGCGACGCGGAGTCCTGGCTGGGGGAGAACTGGCGCGACCTGCTGGCCCGGGGCGTGGCCGCGGTCAGCCTGTTCGACGGGGAGGCGAAGGTCTACGGCCCGATGGCCCTCGCCCCGGCCTGAACCTCCAGGAGAGGTCGAGGCCGGGGCGAGGGTCCCGTGTCAGCCGCGGGCGGTCTTCGCCGGGTCGCGCTCGACGACGTCGCCGAGCACTTCGTCGATGCGGGCCAGCACGTCGGCCTCGAGCCGGACGCCGGCCGCCTTGACGTTGTCGTGCACCTGCTCGGGGCGGGTCGCGCCGATGATCGCCGCAGCCACGTTCTCGTTCCGGAGCACCCAGGCGACGGCGAGCTGTGCCATCGACAGGCCGAGGTCGTCGGCGACCGGCCGCAACTCCTGCACCCGGGTGAGGACGTCGTCGGCCATGAACCGCCGGATGAACCGCCCGGCCTCCGGGTCGGTGGCGCGGCTGCCCTCGGGGGGCTGCTCGCCGGGGCGGTACTTGCCGGTGAGCACGCCCTGCGCCAGTGGCGACCAGACGATCTGCGAGACGCCCTCGCGCTGCGACGTCGGGACGACCTCGTCCTCGATGACCCGCCACAGCATCGAGTACTGCGGCTGGTTGCTGATGAGCTGGATGCCGAGGTCCCGGGCGAGCGCGGCGCCGGCGGCGATCTCCTCGGCGCGCCACTCCGACACGCCGACGTAGAGCACCTTGCCCGCCCGCACCAGGTCGGCGAAGGCGGTCATCGTCTCCTCCAGCGGCACCGTCTCGTCGTAGCGGTGCGCCTGGTAGAGGTCGATGTGGTCGGTCTGCAGCCGCCGCAGCGAGGCCTCGCAGCTCTCGGTGACGTGCTTGCGGCCGAGGCCGCGGTCGTTGGGGCCCGGGCCGGTGGGCCAGTAGACCTTGGTGAAGACTTCCAGCCCCTCCCGGCGCTGGCCGGCCAGGGCGCGGCCGAGCACGGACTCGGCGCGGGTGCCGGCGTAGACGTCGGCGGTGTCGAAGGTCGTGATCCCGGCGTCGAGGGCGGCGCGCACGCAGGCCTGCGCGGCGTCCTCCTCGACCTGGCCCCCGTGGGTGAGCCAGTTGCCGTAGGCGATCTCGGAGATGGTCAGGCCGGAACGGCCGAGGCGTCGGTACTCCACGTACCCCGACGCTAGTGCGGCGGCGGGGGATCGGCCTGCCTGGGGAGGTCGCTCAGACGTCCGCGCCGATGGGCACCTCGGCCCGCGGGAACCGCCACCGGCGGATCATCGTGGCGCGGCTGATGCCGTACCAGACGAGGCCCTTCATGCGGTGCGGCTGGTCGGGGAAGCGCTCGAGGACCTTCTTCTTGATCCGCCGGCCGAGGAACACCGAGTCGACGGCGATCGCCAGGAAGAAGAAGAACCAGACGAAGACGGTGTAGCTCTGCACCGCCGGGTCGGGGATGAAGTACCCGACCAGCACCAGCGCGGCGACACCGAGGAAGAAGCTGCCGGCGTTGCGGCGGGCGTCGACGACGTCGCGCACCAGCCGGCGCACCGGGCCGCGGTCGCGGGCGGGCAGGTACTGCTCCTCGCCGCGGGCCATGCCGGCCCGGGTGTCGGCGCGCCGGGACGCCTGCTGCTCCCGCATCCGCTTGTAGGCCTCCTTGCGCGTGGTGGGAGGCGGCGGCGGGGGGCCGGGACGGCGGCCCTGGGCCTCGACGCGCTTGGGGGTGGGCCGGCCCTTGCCGGTGGCCTTCACCAGCTGCGGGGTCAGGTCGGCGGCGTCGTCCGGGACGGTCGTGGCGGCGGCGCGGTCCCGGCGCCCGGGCAGGCGGAACTTCACGGCCGGGAGTCTACGTGCGTCCGCGCAGGGGACTGGCCCCCCGCGGTGCGCGCCGTACAGTGGGACGGGCATCGGAACACCACCGGCCACGGCGGTGTTGGTCCGCGGCAGGGAGCGCACAACGGACGCCCTCGGATGTGGGAGGACAGAACATGACGGTGCAGGACACCGAGACCCCCGGCAGCACCGGCGTGCTGCTCAGTGACCCGGCCGCCTCGAAGGTCAAGGCGCTGCTGGACCAGGAGGGCCGCGACGACCTGCGTCTGCGCATCGCCGTCCAGCCCGGTGGCTGCTCCGGCCTGCGCTACCAGCTCTTCTTCGACGAGCGGTTCCTCGACGGCGACCAGACCTACGAGTTCGGTGGCGTCGAGGTGATCGTCGACCGGATGAGCGGCCCGTACCTGGGCGGCGCGGTGATCGACTTCGTCGACACCATCGAGAAGCAGGGCTTCACGATCGACAACCCCAACGCGCAGGGCTCCTGCGCGTGCGGCGACTCGTTCCACTGAGAGAGGACCCCGTCGCCCCCCGGGACACGCTCCGCGCGCCCCGGGACCCTGCGACGGGGCCGTTCCAGTAGGTCACCGCGACGGCGCCCGTCCCCTCCGGGGGCGGGCGCCGTTCCGCGTCTGTCAGAGCTTGACGGGGTACACCGTCTCCGGGACGTCGACGGCGATCCGCTCCTCGACGAAGATCCCGTGCCACACCATGAAGACGAGCACCGACCACAGCTGACGGGCCACCCGCTTGCTGGGCACGTCCTCGGTGCGCAGCCGGTCGAGCAGAGCGAGGACGACGTCGCGGTCGAGCCACTGCTGGGTCTGGCTGTCGGTGACGATGCCGCGGGCCCAGTCGTGCAGCGGGCCGGCCAGGAAGTCCGCCGTCGGCACGGGGAAGCCCAGCTTGCGCCGGTTCATGATCCGCGGCGGGACGATCTGGCGCATCGCCTGGCGCAGCGCGTACTTGGTGGCGTCCCCGCGGCGGGGCACCCGCTGCTCGACCGGCAGGGAGCTCGCGACCGCGAAGACCTCCGGGTCGAGGAAGGGCACCCGCAGCTCGAGCGAGTTCGCCATGGTCATCTTGTCGGCCTTGACCAGGATGTCGCCGCGCAGCCAGGTGAACAGGTCCACGTACTGCATCGCCGTCACGTCGTCGTAGCCGGCCTCGCGGGTGCGCCGGTAGAGGTCCTCGGTGACGGCAACGTGCGAGAGGTCGGGGTCGCGGCCGGGCAGCAGCGCGGCGAGCTCGTCGTCGCGCATGTTGCGGGCGTTGCCGTAGTAGCGCTGCTCGAGCGGGGTGGCGGCCCGGCGCAGCAGGTCCTGGCCGCGGACGCCCTCGGGCAGCAGGTCGGCGATCCGGGCCATCGCGCGGCGGCCGGCGGCGGGCAGCCCCGACGCCCAGGCCAGGCTGATCGGCTCCCGGTAGATGGTGTAGCCGCCGAACAGCTCGTCGGCGCCCTCGCCGGACAGCACCACCTTCACGTGCTTGCGCGCCTCGCGGGCCACGAAGTACAGCGGCACGAGCGCCGGGTCGGCGACCGGGTCGTCGAGGTACCAGACGACCTCGGGGATGGCGGCGGCGAACTCCTCGGCGGTCACCTCCACCGGCACGTGCCGCACGCCCAGGATCGACGCCGACTCCGCGGCGATCTCGATCTCCGACTGCGCCTGCCGCTGGAAGCCGACCGTGAAGGTCATCAGATCGGGGTTGTAGCGGTGCGCGAGCGCGGCGATCGCGGTGGAGTCGATGCCGCTGGAGAGGAACGACCCGACGGTGACGTCGGCGCGCATGTGCTTGGCCACCGACTCGTCGAGGACGGCGGCGATGCGGTCGTAGAGCTCCTGCTCGCCGCCGGCGGGGACCGGCTGCGGCCGCCACGCCGGGTGGAAGTAGCGCGCGGTGGCCAGCTCGCCGTCGACGACGGTGAAGCTCGTGCCGCTCTCGATCCGGCGGATGCCCCGGTGCAGCGTCGCGGGCTCGGGCACGTACTGCAGCGTCAGGTAGTGCTGCAGCGAGGCGGGGTCGACGCCGCCGGCCGCCGCGCTGCCGCCGAGCAGCTGCAGCAGGGCCTTCTTCTCCGAGCTGAAGACCAGGCCGCCGTCGGCCAGGCGCGCCGTGAACAGCGGCTTGATGCCGAACGGGTCACGGGCGCCGAAGGCGGTGCGGGTGTGGGTGTCCCAGATGACGAAGGAGAACATCCCGCGCAGCCGGCGGACGACGTCCTGACCCCACAGGTGGTAGCCGGCGACGATCGTCTCGGTGTCGCCGTGTGTGGCCAGCTGCGCGCCGGCGGCGGCCAGCTCCTCGCGCAGCTCGACGTAGTTGTAGATCTCGCCGTTGAACAGGATCCGGTAGCGGTCACCGGCGTAGGGGAGGGGCTGCGGGCTGCCCTCGACGTCGATGATCGACAGCCGGTTGAAGCCCAGGACGACGTTGGCGTCGGACCAGACCGCGGTGTCGTCGGGGCCGCGGTGGTGCAGGCAGTGCAGCGCCTCGCGGACGCCGTCGACACGGTCGTCGTCGACCCGGGGGGCGTCGGTGGACAGGTAGGCCAGCAGGCCGCACATGAGGCGCAGGTCTCCGGGGGTCTCGGCTCGAGCCCGGCCGGGGGCCGGGACGGGGTCAGACGCGCTCGCCGGCGCGGGTCTTGCGGGTGGCGATCCGCTCGGCGACGAAGGACAGGATCGGGACCGTCCCCGCCAGCAGGATGAGCACCGTGCCGCGCAGCGTCCAGCGGGCGCGCAGGGCGAGGTCGCAGGCCGTCACGAAGAAGACGGCGTACAGCCACCCGTGCAGGGTGCCGATGACCGCGACCGGCTCGTCGACCTCGCCGAGGTACTTGACCGGCACCGCGACGAGCACCAGCGCGACGAGCAGCACCCCCACGACCCAGGCCATGACCCGGTAGCGGGTCAGCGCCGCGGGGACGCCCTGCCCGACCCGGCGGGCGAGGGCGTACGGCAGCCGGCTGCGCTCGGCGGTGCGCTCAGCGGCCACCGGGACCCCGCTGGCCCAGCGCCCGCTCGTTGAGCTCGGCGAGGTAGGCGTTGTAGGCGGCCAGCTCGGGGTCGCCCGAGGTGTCGATGCGCGGGCGCTGGTAGAGGACGACGGCGTTGCCGGGCTCGTCCTCGTCGGGGTCGCGGTGGAGCTCCTCGCGCACCATGCGCACGTAGAACCACAGGCCCATGAACCCGTAGAGGGGCCACTGCAGCGCGTAGCTCCAGTTGACCGCGCCGCCGCCGTCCTCGGCCTTGCCCAGCTGCCAGAAGCCGAGGAAGAAGGTGGCGACGAAGAGCGCGGCGACGAGCAGGTGCAGCAGCACCCAGCGGGGGGTCAGCAGCCGCGTCCACACGCTCCCGACAATAACCGCCGCAGGAGCCGGGGCGGCGGCGCGGTGAGGGGGGTCACCGCGCCACCGCGGCACCGCCGGGCGGCCCGCCCGCACCCTCTCGGGCCCGCCGGACGCCTGGGCGTCTCCGGCCACGTCAGGGCGGTGAACGCGCCGGTGCGGGGCCGACCCGCCGGGATCGGGTCTCCGGTCGCCGCCCCTCCTGCGAGGTCGGTTAGTCTCGGCCCAGACTGAGGTCGGCGCACGGACCGCCGTGGGGTCCCCGCGGTCGGTCGCGCCGGAGAGCCACCCGGGTCACCCGGGTGGAGGAACGAGGAGGCAGCGAGCAGTGGCTCGACGCAGCAGGCTCGCGCGGGTCGCCGCGCTCGGTCTCCTGGGGGTGCTCACCCTCACCGGATGCGACCTCAACAACGAGTTCTGGCGCTTCGGCTTCCCCGAGGGGATCACCGAGGAGGCCGAGAGCGTCCGCGAGCTGTGGACCGGTTCGGTCATCGCCGCACTGATCGTCGGGGTCCTCGTGTGGGGCCTGATCGTCTGGTCGGTGCTGTTCCACCGGAAGAAGGGTGACGAGCTCCCGCGGCAGACGGCGTACAACCTGCCGCTCGAGATCGCCTACACGATCTTCCCGTTCCTGATCATCGCGGGCCTGTTCTTCTTCACCGTCGTCGTCCAGAACCAGGTGCAGGACCGCAGCGACGAACCCGACGCGACGATCGCGGTCAACGCCTTCAAGTGGAACTGGCAGTTCGTCTACCCCGAGACCACCGGCGACGACGGCGAGCCGGTGAACACCGTCGGCTCCACCGACGAGATCCCGATCCTCGTCATGCCGGTCGACCAGGACGTCCGCTTCGAGGTCGCCTCCGCCGACGTCATCCACTCCTTCTGGGTGCCGGAGTTCCTCTTCAAGCTCGACGTCATCCCGGGCAACGAGAACGGCCGGGACAACGTCTTCGAGGTCCGCGCCACCCAGGAGGGCGCCTACGTCGGCCGCTGTGCCGAGCTGTGCGGGAGCTACCACGCGTACATGAACTTCGAGGTCCGCGTGGTCAGCGGCGAGCAGTACGACGCCTACCTGGCCGCCCGTGAGGCCGGCCAGAGCACGCGCGAGGCGCTGGAGACCATCGGCCAGGAGGGCGAGGCGACGACGACCCGCCCGTTCCGCGTGGGCGACGGGTACTACCAGCAGGCCGCGAACTGAGCACGCTGATCCCGTGACCACCACCGCCACCGACGCGCAGGGAGGACGACCGTGAAGGTCGAGGCGCTGATTCTCAATCTGATCGCGGTCTTCTGCGTGGTCGCCGCGGCCGTCTACGGGATCTGGTCGCGGGAGCCGATCGGCACCACGGCGCTCATCCTGTCCGCTGGTCTGTCCGGACTCATCGGCGGCTTCTTCTGGTTCGTCTCCCGCCGCATCGACCCCCGACCCGAGGACCGCAAGGACGCCGAGATCGCCGAGGGCGCCGGCGAGCTGGGCTTCTTCCCGCCGGCGAGCTACTGGCCCTTCGGGCTGGCCCTGGCCTCCGCCATCACCGGTCTGGGCCTGGCGTACTGGTACGTCTGGCTGCTGCTCATCGGCGTCGTGGCGCTCCTGGTCACCATCGGTGGGCTGCTGTTCGAGTACTACGTGGGGCAGAACGCGCAGTCGAGCTGACGCCGTCCACCCGACCGGAGGGCCCTCTCCCGTGCCGCGGGGGAGGGTCCCCCGTCGTCCCCGGGGTCGCCGGCGCGGAGGTCCGCGCGTGCAGCACGCGGCCCGGTGCCTCCGGTCGGGCCAGGACGTGGCCGCTACCGTCGACGGTGATGGAGGCCGATGACGACCTCCGACTGGCCTTCGACGCCGCGGGCCGGGTAGGGGAGCTGGCGCTCGCCCACTTCCGCTCCGGCGTCCCGGCCACCCGCAAGGCCGACGGCTCACCGGTCACCGCAGCCGACCTGGCGGTCGAGCGCCTGCTGCGGGAGACGTTGTCGCAGGCCCGGTCCGGGGACGCGTTCCTGGGCGAGGAGTCCGGGCGGCTCGGTGACTCCGACCGGGTCCGGATCCTCGACCCCCTCGCCGCACCGGCTTCTTCAGCAGGGGTGATCCGAACCGGCGGATCCACGTCGCGCCGGCGGTCCGGGGACCACGGAGGTCGCCGTCGTCGCCTCCCCGGCGCTGCGGTGCTGCTGGTGGGCGACCCCGGGGTGGGTCCTTCGAGTCGTCCTGGCCCGGCCAGGACGCCGGGACCCGGCGCCTGCAGGTCAGCACGACCGCGATGCTCGCCGGCGCGGTGCTCGACGCCCTGGACGACGAGTCCCGGGCCCGGCTCCCACCCGGTGCTGGGCGCACCGGGGAGCCCCCTCCCGCTGGTCGAGCTGGTCCGTGGCGAGATCGACGGCTTCCTGGCCGAGCGTCACCACACGTGGGACCACGCGCCCTGGATCCTGATCGTCGAGGAGGCGGGCGGCCGCTTCACCGACCTCACCGGGGGACGGGCCAGCGACCGTGGTGGCGGCCTGTACTCGAACGCCGCCCTGCGCGGTCAGCTGCTCACTGCGCTGCACTCCCCGGCGGCTCCGTGACCTCCTGACCGGGCGCAGGGGTCAGCGGGCTCCCGGCCTGCCACCGGTGGGGGGTCCCTCGGCGTCGACGCGCGGGCCCCGACGAGCGGGGTGCTTGCAGGCCTCCGGCGTCCGTGGAGCGCCGGTGGCACCTGACGAGGCAGGCACGGATGCAGCAGGGCCCCGGTGGAGTCCACCGGGGCCCTGCTGGTCGCCCCCCGCCTGGGGGCCTCGATCACGCGCGGGTCAGTCCCGCGGCTCCTGCGGACGACCGCCCTCGGAGGGGCGACCACCCTCGGACGGGCGCCCGCCCTCGGCGGGACGACCACCTTCGGCGGGTCGGCCGCTCGTGGTGAGCTCCCGCTGCGGCTCGGCCGGGGCGAGACCCCGGTCCTCCCCGCGCTGCTCGAGCTCGACCGCGGTGGGCTCCTCGATCGGGGAGAAGAACCCGCGGATGGCCCGGCGGGCGCCGCCCACCTGGTTCATCTTCTTGGGCACCGGCGCACCGCCGTAGGCCAGCTGGCCGTGGCCGTGCTCGTCCACCGGCCCGAGCGGCTGGTGGACCTCGATGAACTCACCGTGCGGCAGCCGGCGGATGACACCGGTCTCGATGCCGTGCTCGAGCACCTCGCGGTCGTGCTGCTGCAGACCCAGGCAGATGCGGTAGGTCAGCACGTACGCGATCGGCGGCACGATGAGCAGCCCGATGCGGCCGATCCAGGTCATCGCGTTGAGGCTGATGTCGAACTTGTCGGCGATGACGTCGTTACCGCCCGACAGCAGCAGCACCAGGTAGAACGAGATGGCCATCACGCCCAGCGACGTCCGTACGGGTACGTCACGCGGGCGCTGCAGCAGGTGGTGCGAGGCGGTGTCGCCGGTCAGCTTCCGCTCGATGACGGGGTAGGCCATCAGGAGCGTGAACAGGATGCCCGGCAGGACCAGCGTCGGCCAGAAGAGCGCCGGGATGTTGTAGTTGCCCGGCAGGTAGATGTCCCACGCGGGGAACAGGCGCGTCGACCCGTCGAGGAACATGACGTACCAGTCGGGCTGGGACGCCGCCGAGACCTGCGCCGGGTTGTACGGGCCCCACAGCCAGACCGGGTTGATCTGGACCAGCCCGCCGAGAGCGGCGACGACACCGAAGACCACGAGCAGCAGTCCGGTCGCCTTGCCCGCGAAGGTCGGGAAGAGCCGGTTGCCCACCACGTTGTGCTCGGTGCGGCCCGGGCCGGGGAACTGCGTGTGCTTCTGCTTGACCAGGATGAGCAGGTGCAGCGCGATCAACCCGAGCAGGATCGCCGGGATCAGCAGCACGTGGACGATGTAGAACCGGCCGACGATCAGCTCACCGACGTAGTCACCGCCGAACACGGCCCAGTGCGCCCAGGTCCCGATCACCGGGATGGACAGGATGATCGCGCTGATGATCCGGAGGCCGGTGCCGGAGAGCAGGTCGTCGGGCATGGTGTAACCGGTCATGCCTTCGACCAGCGCCAGCACCAGCAGTGCGACACCGATCAGCCAGTTGGTCTCACGCGGCCGGCGGAAGGCGCCGGTGAAGAAGATCCGCAGCATGTGGACGACGATCGAGGCGACGAAGAGCAGCGCCGCCCAGTGGTGCATCTGCCGGATGAGCAGACCGCCGCGGACGTCGAAGGAGATGTCCAGCGTCGAGGCGTAGGCGATCGACATGTCGAGGCCCCGCAACGGCGCGTACGACCCGTCGTAGACGACCTCGGTCATCGAGGCCTGGAAGAAGAACGTCAGGTACGTGCCGGTCAGCAGCAGGATGATGAACGAGTAGAGCGCGATCTCGCCCAGGAGGAACGACCAGTGGTCGGGGAAGACCTTGTTGAGCGTCCTGCGCAGCGGACCGGCGACGATGAGCCGGTCGTCGACCTCGAGCGCGGTCTTGCCCAGACGCGTCGTCGGCGCTCCCGGGGCGGTGGCGGTACGGGCCATCAGATGCGCTCCCGGTTCCAGTAAGTGGGACCCACGGCCTCAATGTAGTCGCTGCGCGCGACGAAGAAGCCCTCGTCGTCGACCGTGATCGGCAGCTGGGGGAGCGAGCGGGTGGCCGGGCCGAAGATCGGCTTGGCGCCCTGCGTCACGTCGAACTGCGACTGGTGGCAGGGGCAGAGGATCCGGCTGGTCTCCTGCTCGTACAGCGACACCGGGCAACCGGCGTGCGTGCAGATCTTGGAGTAGGCGACGTAGTCGCCGTAGCCGAAGTCCTCCTGGCCGCTGCGCGGCACGGCCTGCTCCAGCTGCGCGGGGCGCAGCCGGATGAGCATCGTCGCGGCGTCGGCGAGCCGGTTGCCCTCGGGGACGGCCGGGAAGACCGTCTCCAGGGATCCGGGTTCCTGGTCACCCGGACGCACCGGGGTGCCGTCGTCGCGGACGAGCCGCACGCCCTCGGCCCACTCGGTGGTGCCCAGCGGGTCGCCCTCGTTGGGGTCCTTGATCAGGCCGCCGAGCGGGGCCAGCAGCATCAGGCCCAGGCCGCCGCCCATGAAGGCGAGGCTGCCGGTGATGAGCTTGCGCCGCTTCAGGCCGCTGTTGTGCAGACCGCCGACGAGGGTCGCCCCGGTGGTCACCCGGTCGAAGTGCGACCCGTCGTGCTTGTCCTGGACGGCGGTCTCGTGCGGCAGCAGCTTCTTGGTGTAGAGCACCAGGCCCACGCCGAAGAAGGTGAACGCCAGCGCCATGAGCAGGCCCAGCAGCGGCGTGTACAGCACGCTGAAGCTGCTGCTGCCCAGCTCCCACTGCCAGTCGGGCAGGAACCACCCGGCGCCGGCGTAGACGACGACGAAGGCGAAGGCGCAGAGCCCCGCGAGGCCGAACAACAGGCCGACCTGGCGGACGGCCCGCTTCTCCAGCGGGGAGCCCGGCTCGGGACCGGGCTCGACGTGGAGGATCTCCACCCCGTCGTAGCGGGCACCGAGCCGGTCGAGCTCCTCCCGGGGGAGGGCGGCCAGCTGCTCGGGCGTGTAGTCGTCGTCCGGGCCGCCGTACAGCGGGCCCGGGGTGTCCGCGCCGCCGGTCGAGCCGGGACGCGTGTCGTGCGTGGTCACGCCTTGCTCCCCATCCAGAAGATCCCGAACAGCAGGGCCGAGACGCCGACGAGCCAGATGACCAGGCCCTCGCCCACCGGGCCGATGCGGCCGATGCCCGCGCCGCCCGGGTCGGGCATGTCGGTGATCGTCTGGATGTAGTTGATGATCGAGCGCTTCTCCTCGGCGGTCAGCTGGTTGTCCCCGAAGACGGGCATGTTCTCCGGGCCGCTGAGCATGGCCGAGTAGATCTCGAGGTCGTTGGCGTCCTCGATGCTGGGCGCGTACTTGCCCGACGACAGGGCGCCGCCCTCGCCGACGAAGTTGTGGCAGGACGCGCAGTTGAGCCGGAACAGCTCCCCGCCGAGGGCCAGGTCGCCGTCGCGCAGGTCGCCGGAGGGCAGCACCGGGCCGCCGCCGTTGGCCTGCACGTAGGCCATCAGCTGGTCGATCTCCTCGTCGGAGAAGATGGCCGGCTTGTCGGGGGCCTGGGCCTCCTGGCGGACCAGCGGCATGCGGCCGGTGTGCACCTGGAAGTAGACGGCGGCCTCGCCGACGCCGATCAGCGACGGGCCGCGGTTGGGCACGCCCTCGAGGTTCTCGCCGTGGCAGCTGATGCAGCTGCGCTCGTACAGCTCGCGGCCGGCGGCCTCGGCGCTGGACTCGCTGCCCTCGTCGGCGGCCTGGGCCCCGGGCGCGAGGGTCGAGTAGAGGGCACCGGTCAGGACGAGACCGGCCATCAGGGCGGCGACGTTGGCCAGCCGGCGACGCTGCCTGGAGCGGCGGCGGGCCCGGGCGGCGGCCGCCGGGGTGCCCTCGGCCGGCCGCCGCGACCAGCGGGACCGGCGTGGCCCCTCGTCGAGCTGGGTGTCGGACTGGGGGTTCGTGGTGGACACCGGTTCCCTAGCGGATCAGGTAGATCGTGGCGAAGAGCCCGACCCACACGACGTCGACGAAGTGCCAGTAATAGGAGACCACGATGGCCGAGGTCGCCTGTGCCGGCGTGAACCGGCCCATGGTGGACCGGATGAGCACGTAGACGAAGGCCACCAGGCCGCCGATGACGTGCAGCGCGTGGAAGCCGGTCGTCAGGTAGAAGACCGAGCCGTAGGTCGAGCTGGAGATGGTGGTCGCGTGCTCGGTGACCAGCACCCGGTACTCGTTGGCCTGGGCCAGGACGAACACCAGGCCCATCACGAAGGTGATCGTGAACCACCGGCGCAGGCCGTAGACGTTGCCGCTCTCCGCCGCGAAGACGCCGATCTGGCAGGTGACCGAGGAGGCGACCAGGACCAGGGTGAAGAAGAGCGCGTAGGGCAGGTTGAGCTCGGTGGGTTCCGGGGGCCAGCCCTCGGTCGCGCGGGCGCGCGCGGTGAAGTACATGGCGAACAGCCCGGCGAAGAACATCAGCTCGCTGGAGAGCCAGATGATCGTGCCGACGCTGACCATGTTCGGTCGGGTCAGGGAGTGCACCCGCGAGGTGTCGAAGGTGCTGCTCGCCACGGGGGCCGTTGTCACGACGCCCATCATGTCACCGGCCGGCGACAGGCACCGATCGCGGGTGGCACGACGTGCCTGGTCCGTGACCGGGTCGAGACCGTCCCCCGTCCGGGTGTCGTCCCGGCCGGGCGGAGGAGGGCCGGGGCACTACGCTCCCGCACGTGAGCGACGCGCCGGCCACCGTCCTGGTCTACAGCTCCCGGCCCGAGGTCCGCGAGGCCGTCCGCACCGCCGTCGGCCGCCGTCCGGCGCCCGACGTCGGTCCGCTGACCTGGATCGAGTGCGCCACCGGCGAGGACGTCGTCGACACCGTCGACGGCGGTGGCGTGGACCTGTGCGTCCTCGACGGCGAGGCGCAGCCCACCGGGGGGCTGGCGCTGTCCCGCCAGATGGTCGTGGAGGTCGCCGACCGCCCGGCGATCTGCGTGCTCATCGCCCGGCAGCCCGACCGCTGGCTGGCGCACTGGTCGCAGGCCGACGGCACGCTCGCCCTGCCGGTCGACCCGCTGGTCGCCCCGCAGGTCGTGGCCGGGCTGCTGCGCGAGCGGGCCGGGCGTGGCCCGTCCCGCCGTCCCGTCTCGCGGTGAGCGCGCGCACCTCTGCCGGGCCGTCGTGGCCCGGCCTGCTGACGCGCCTGCTCGCCGGTGAGGACCTCGCCGCCGACGACACCGCGTGGGCGATGCGCGAGATCATGAGCGGCGAGGCGACGCCGGCGCAGGTGGCCGGCTTCGCGGTGGCGCTGCGGGCCAAGGGCGAGGCGCCCGCCGAGGTCGCCGGACTGGCGGCCACGATGCTGGAGCGGGCCACGCCGGTGCAGCTGTCCGGCGCGTTCGTCGACGTCGTCGGCACCGGCGGCGACGGCGCGCACACGGTGAACATCTCCACGATGGCCGCGGTGGTGACCGCGGCCGCCGGCGTCCCGGTGGCCAAGCACGGCAACCGGGCGGCCTCGTCGTCCTCCGGGGCCGCCGACGTGCTCGAGGCGCTCGGCGTGGTCATCGACCTCCCGGCGCCGGCCGTGGCCCGCTGTGTGCAGGAGGCGGGCATCGGATTCTTCTTCGCGCCGGTCTTCCACCCCGGCTACCGGCACACCGCCGCCCCGCGCCGCGAGATGGGCATCGGCACGGTGTTCAACTTCCTCGGCCCGCTGACCAACCCGGCCCGGCCGGTGGCCGCCGCCATCGGCTGCGCCGACGCCCGCATGGCGCCCGTGCTGGCGGCCGTGGTCGCCGGCCGGGGGAGCCGGGCGCTGGTGTTCCGCGGGGACGACGGCCTCGACGAGCTCACCACCGCGACGACGTCGCGGGTCTGGGTGGCGCGCGACGGCGCGGTGGCCCCCGGCGTCGTCGACCCCACCGACCTCGGCATCGCCCCGGCCGGGCCGGACGCGCTGCGCGGCGGGGACCCGGCGTACAACGCCGAGGTGTTCCGGCGGGTCGTCGGCGGCGAGGCGGGGCCGGTGCGCGACGCCGTGCTGCTCAACGCCGCGGCCGCCCTGGCGGCCTTCGACGAGCACGGCGGGGAGCTGACCGCCGCGCTGGCGGGCGGCATCGAGCGGGCCGCCGCGGCCGTGGACGACGGCCGGGCGAGCGCGCTGCTCGACCGCTGGGTGGCCGTCAGCCGAGCCGCCGCCGGCCAGTACGGCTAGTCGGCGTTCTCGAAGCCGAGGGAGAAGGCCGCCTCGAGGTCGTGCCGGGAGTAGGCCCGGAAGGCGATGTGGGTGTCGGTCTCGAGGACGCCGGGCACCTTGTTGATCCGGCCGGCGATCACCTCGGCGACCTGCTCGAACTCGCGGACCCGCACGATGGCGACGAGGTCGGTGTCCCCGGCGACGGAGTAGACCTCGCTGACGCCCTCCAGGTCGGCGACGGCCTGGGCCACCTCGCCGATGGCGTCGGTGGCGGCGTCGATCATCACGATGGCGGTGATCACGCCGGGGATGCTAGTCGAAGGGCCCTCCTGCCCCCCGCGTCTCGCTCCGCTCGCCGCCGGCGGGTCACCCGCCGGCGGCGAGGCGCTCGGGGCGGGCGCGGGTGCCCAACTGCCGGCCGTCGGCGAACGGGTCGCGCAGCGCCCGCCCGGCCTCCACCCGCGCGAGGAACCCGCTGAGCCCGCCCGTCCCCGGCGCCGCGCAGGCCAGCGTGCCGTGCACCTCGACCAGCCGGGTGCCCGGCTTCTCCATCCACCGCACGACCAGCTCGGTCTCGTCGACCGACGCGGCGAGCTCGCCGTCGGGGCCGGGAGGCGTCTCCGCGGTGGCGCGCAGGCCGCCGAGCGTGTCGCGCACCGACACCCCCCGGGCGGCGCAGCCGGCCGCCACGAGCCGCCCGCGGCGCACCACCGACAGCGCCCAGCCGCCCTCGCCGTCGGGCCGGGCGAGCACGAGCTCCGGGACGGCGGCCAGCGACTCCAGCCGCTGCCGCCGGCGGACCGCGCGGACGAGGACGGCGACCCGGTCGCGGAGCAGCGCGGCGTCCTCGAAGCGCTCCTCGGCGGCCAGCCGGTCGACGCGGTCGAGCAGCGGGGCGACCAGGTCCCGCGGGTCGCCGGCGACGGCGGCGCGCAGCACGGCGGTGATCGCGGCGTACTCCTCGACCGACTGCGCCCCGGTGCACGGCGCGCCGCAGCGGCCCATGCCGAACAGCGCGCAGGCGCTGGTGTGCACGCGCGGGGACAGCCGCGAGGTGCACTGCCGCAGCGGCAGCGCCTCGTGGACGGCGGCCATCGCCATGTCCGCGGCGCGCCGGTCGGCGAAGGGGCCGAGGAACAGCCCCGCCCCCGGCCGCACCCGCCGCACCGCCGACAGCCGGGGGAAGGCCTCCTCGGTCAGCCGCAGCCACAGCGCCCGCTCGGGGAAGCGGGAGCGGCGGTTGTAGCGCGGTTTGTGCTCGGCGATGAGCCGCAGCTCCCGGACGGCGGCCTCGAGGTCGTGCGCGCACGGCAGTGCCTCGACCCGCTGCGCGAGCGCCACCATCTCGGTCATCCGGCTGCGCTGCTCGCTGGAGGAGAAGTAGCTGCGCACCCGGGTGCGCAGGTCGGTCGACGTCCCGACGTAGAGGGGCTCGTCACGCGGCCCGCGGAAGACGTAGACGCCCGGGCCCGAGGGGACGTGCTCGGCGAGGTGCCGCTTGCGGCGGCGCTCCGGGTCGACCTGGCGGGTGAGGGAGGTCAGCTCCTCCAGCGACGTGACCCCCAGCGGCCCGAGCCGCTCGAACAGGCCGTGGAGGACGTCGACGGTCGCGCGGGCGTCGTCCAGCGCCCGGTGGCAGGGCGAGGTGGCGGCGGAGAAGAACGGCGCCAGGGTGGCCAGCTTGCAGTTGGGCACCTCGTCGCGGGACAGCAGCCGGCGGGCGAGGACGGCGGTGTCGACCGAGGCGGCGGCGGGCCACGCGGTGCCGGTCTGCTCGCACGCGGCCCTGAGGAAACCGAGGTCGAAGGGCGCGTTGTGGGCCACCAGCACCGCGCCGCGGGCGAACTCGAGGAAGGCCGGCAGCACCGCGTCGATGCGCGGGGCGGTGGCCACCATGGCGGTGGTGATACCGGTGAGCACGCTGATGTAGGGCGGCACCTCGCAGCCCGGGTCCACCAGCGTCTGGAACTCCCCGAGCACCTCACCGGCGCGCACCTTCACCGCGCCGATCTCGGTGATCGCGCTGTCCTTGGGCGAGCCCCCGGTCGTCTCCAGGTCGACGACGACGAAGGTGACCGCCGCCAGTGGCGTCCCCAGCTCGTCGATCGTGGTCTGCGCGGGCCCGGAGCCGGGGTGGCCGGCGGCCTGCTCGTGACGGGGCAGCCGTGACCCGGTGCCGCCGGGGCGGGCGCTGGGGAAGTGCACGGCGGGACGGTAGGCCGGGGGTCGGACAGTCCCGCGGGCACACGCCGCGTGACCGGCGCCCGCACGGCTCGCCCGGCCGGGGGAGGGCGCGCCGGAGCCGGTGGCGCAGCCGCCGACGACTGGGGCACGATCCCGCGGTGGGCCACGGTGGCCGCCACGTCGGGAGGGGGACCGATGCGCGCCCGGTCGCCGCGGGGGACCAGGCCGCGGACGGCGGCGCTGGGCCTGGCCGCCGCGGTCGCCGTCCTCCTGGCCGTGCCCCTCGCCGGACCGGCCGCGGCCGCGCCCAGCGACCAGCCCGGGGGCACCAGCGGCGTGCTCGACAGCGAGGCCCTCGACCGGCTGCAGCAGCGGGCCGCCGAGGTGCAGGCCGACCTCCGGCAACGCCAGGCCGAGGTGACCGCCGCCCGCGACGCGCTGGCCGCCGCCCAGGCCGACGTCGAGGCGGCGCGCGCCGTGGTGGCCGACGCCGAGGGCGCGCTGGCGCGGTACCAGGACGTGGTGGCCGACTACGCCGCGGCGGTCTACCGCGACGGCGGTGCGCCGACCCCGCTGTCCGTGCTGCTCTCCGGCGGGGACCCGGGGGACGCCGCCGCCGCGATCGGCTACCTGGAGGCGGTCGACGCGCACACCGCGGTGGTCGTCGGGGGGGCCGAGCAGCAGCGGCAGGCGGCGCTGGACGAGCAGGGCACCGCCGACGCCGCCCTCGCCGAGGCGCAGGGGCGGGCCGACCGCCTGGCCGGGGAGGTCGCCGACCTGGAGGCCACCGCCGCGGCGGTCACCGAGGAGCTCGACGCGGCCCTCGGCGAGGTCGACCGGCAGCTGGCGCAGCTGCAGCGCGCGCAGGGCGACGTCAACGCGCAGACGGCGGCCAACTGGCGCGCCTACCTCGACCAGCTCGCCGCGGCCGGCGTCCGGGCCCCGGCGGCCCCGGCGCTGCTCGACCCCGCGCGCGGCCTGCCGGCCGGGCTGGCGCCGGTCGGGGCGACCGGCGGGGGAGCGCAGGCCGGTGCCGCCCAGCTGCCGCGGCAGCCGACGTCGCTGCTGGTGCTGCCGGCCGAGACGCTCGGCGCGGTCACCGCCGCCATGGACACCCTCGGCCGTCCCTACGCCCCGGGCACGGCGGGCCCGGACTCCTGGGACTGCGGCTCGCTGGTGTCCTCCGTCTACGGCGCCGCCGGCATCGACCTGCCCGCCGACCAGGCCGGGCTGTTCGCCGTCAGCACGCCGGTCGACCTCGCCGACGTGCTGCCCGGCGACCTGGTGTTCCTCGGCACCCCGGAGTCGGGCCTGGGCCACGTCGGGATCGCCCTGGACCGGGAGACGATGCTCGCCGCCGACGGGCGGGCGGGCGCGGTCGTCGTCCGGCGGCTGCCCGCCGACCAGGTCCTGCACGTCGGCCGGCCGAGCCTGGGCCCACGACCCGAGGTCCCGGCGCCCGGCCCCGCCGACGGGGGGCTGCCCGTCGAGTGCGGCAACACCGTCCACCCGCCCAGCGCCGACGGCGCCCGCTCGTGGGGCGGCTACCCCAACGGGCTGATCCCGCCCAGCGCGCTGTGCCCGATCGGCGTGGCCGGCCACTCGCTGCGCTGCGACGCCGCCGCGGCCTGGCGGGCGATGAGCGCGGCGTACGCCGAGGAGTTCGGGCAGCCGGTCTGCATCACCGACTCCTACCGGACCTACGCAGGCCAGGTGCGCCTCTACGGCGAGAAGCCGGCCCTGGCCGCGGTCCCGGGCACCAGCAACCACGGCTGGGGGCTGGCGGTGGACCTGTGCGGGGGCATCGAGGAGTTCGGCACGCCGCAGTACGCGTGGATGGTGGCCAACGCCGGCCGGTTCGGCTGGCTGCACCCGACCTGGGCCGACCCGGGCAACGGCCGCGAGGAGCCCTGGCACTGGGAGTACGCGGGCAGCTGAGCGGGACTGTCGGTGGCCGTCCCTAGCGTGCGCAGCGACCGACAGGGAGACCGTCCCGACCGCGGCCCGGCACCGGGCGGCGCGGCGGGGCCACCGGAGGGACACGGCCATGCTGATCGACTGCGACTCGTGCACCGCGCGCGGCACCGGCTGCGCCGACTGCGTCGTCACCGTCCTGCTGGGGGCGCCGCCGGGGGAGCGGGGCACCGAGCCCGTGCTGCTGCCGGTGCCGCCGGTCCCGGCCCGCTGGTCGTCCGAGCGCGAGGACGCCCCGCGCCCGGGCGTGGTGGTGGAGTTCGACGACGTCGAGCGGCGCGCCGTCCGGGCCCTCGCCGAGGGGGGCCTGGTCCCTCCGCTGCGTCACCGTCCGGCCGGGTCGGCCCGACCGGGCGGACGGCGGCGGACGGGCTGAGGCCGAGGTGAGAGCCCTGGTCGGGACGCGCCGGCGTGGCGCGGCTCGGGACCGTGTGCTTCCCCACAGTCACCGGGACCCTCGTTTGTCACACCTGCACCACGTCCGTAGGGTGACCCGCGTTCGGCCGGGTGGTCGTCACCCGATGCGAGGTGGCCTCGGCCGGACACCGCCGAGTCACCGGACGCCGTCCACGGACGTGCGCGAGGTGAGCCGGGGACCCACCGCAGCACTGGGGTGAGTTCTCGTGTGCGCCGGACCCGTTCCGGTACACGGAGATAGGGCACGTCTTCCCAGCCCGAACCCGTCAGCTAACTCGGTAGGCGGTTGCTGAGGAAGAACGGAGAGCCGCCGACCGTGGCGACCCCCCGCCCTGCCCTGGGGCACGCACGCGCACAGTCCACCGCCGGCCGCAGCACCCGCACCACCCGGGCTGCCGGTCCGCACACCCCCTCGCTGGTCCGCCGCCTCGGCCGGGTCGTGCTCGTGGGGACCACCGCCAGCCTCACGCTGGCCCTCCTCCCCGGCACCGCCGCCGCCGACCCCGAGCAGGCCGACACGGCCGCGCAGGCCACCCAGCTCGCCGCCGAGGCCGGGCACCGGCTCGAGGTGGTCACCGAGCAGGTCAACGAGGCCCGCGAGGTGCTCACCCAGCAGCAGGCCGCCGTCGAGGAGGCCGACCGCGCCGCCGCCGACGCCCGGTCGCAGCTCGACGCCCTCGACGGCCGGCTGCGCGAGGTCGCCCGCAGCGCCTACACGGCCGGCGACTCGATGGCCGAGCTCGACCTGCTGATGACCAGCGACTCCGCCGAGGACTTCGTCAGCTCGCTGGCCACCCTCGACCAGATCGCCGGGCACACCACCGACGTCCTGGCCGAGGTCGGCGAGGTCGCCGCGGCCGCGCGGCAGGCGCAGGCCGACGCCGAGCAGGCCGAGGCCGCCGCGCAGCAGAGCCTCGACGAGCTGTCCACCCAGGAGGACCGCCTCCAGGACGACATCGCCGCGTACCAGGAGCAGGTCGCCGCGCTGACCGCCGCCGAGCAGGAGGCGGCCGCGGCCGCCCAGCGGGCGCTGGCCGCTCAGCAGACCGGCTCGGTCGGCGAGAGCGGCCCGGCCGCCGCGGTCCCGGCCGGGGCCGCCCCGGCCGACGCCGAGCCCGCGCCGGCGCCCGCCCCGGCGGCGCCCGCCCCGGCCCCGGCCCCGGCCGGCGGGGGCAGCGGCGCGGCGCAGAGCGCGGTGCAGACGGCGCTGGCGCAGGTCGGTGACGCCTACGTGTGGGGCGCCGGCGGCCCCGACGCCTTCGACTGCTCGGGTCTGACCCAGTACGCCTACGCGGCGGCGGGGATCAGCCTCCCGCACTCCAGCCGCATGCAGTCGCAGATGGGCACCGCGGTCAGCCGCGCCGAGCTGCGGCCCGGCGACCTGGTCTTCTACTACAGCCCGGTCAGCCACGTGTCGCTGTACATCGGCAACGGCCAGATGGTGCACGCCTCCACCTCCGGCCAGCCGGTGAAGGTCGTGTCGGTCGACTCGATGGGCGGCATCACCGGGATGCGGCGCATCGCCTAGCGGAGGACCTCCCCGCGAGGGGCCGTCCCGGCACGTCGCCAGGGCCGGGGACCCGAGGGGTCCCCGGCCCTCGCCGTCCCCGGAGCCGTCCGGGGCCCGGGCGCGGCGGCACCTAGGATCGGCCGGGTGGACGGTGCGCGCCGGGCCGGCGCTCGGGCCGCCCTCCTCGTGGCGGCCCTGCTCGGCGCCGCGTTCGTCGTGGTGGTCGCCGTCCGCACGCCCTGGACGCTGCTGCCCACCCCGCCCGGCGGGGCCACGCCGGCCAGCGCCGACGCCGGCCTGCCCGCCGCCGTCCTCGCGCGCGCCGAGGCCCTCGCCGCCGACATCCGCCCCGCCTCGGTGGCCAACCTGCTGCTCGGGCTGGCCACCTCCGCGCTGCTGGGCCTGACCCCGCTGGGCAGCCGGCTGGTGACCGCGGCCGGCCGGCCGGTGGGCGGGCGCTGGGGCTGGCAGGTCCTGCTGGGCACCGTCGTGCTGGTGGTCGTGGGCCGGCTGGTCACGTTGCCGGTGGCGGCCTACGGCGAGGTCGTCCGGCACCGGTACGGGCTGTCCACCCGCTCCTGGCCGCTGTGGCTGCGCGACGTCGGCGTCTCCACCGCCATCGACGCCGGCCTGACCGCGCTGGTCGTGCTGGTGCTGGTCGCGCTCGCCCGGCGCACGCCGCGGACGTGGTGGGCCTGGGCGTCGGCCGGGGCCGCCGGGCTGGTGGTGGCCGGCTCCTTCCTCTACCCGGTGGTCATCGAGCCGGCGTTCAACACCTTCGCGCCGCTGCCGGCCGGCCAGCTGCGCACCGACCTGCTGGAGCTGGCCGAGGAGAGCGGCTCCCCGGTGCAGGACGTCCTCGTCGCCGACGCGTCCCGGCGGACGACGGCGCTCAACGCCTACGTGTCCGGCTTCGGCTCCACCCGCCGCGTCGTCCTCTACGACACACTCCTGGCCGACGTGCCCGCCGACGAGATCGAGTCGATCGTCGCGCACGAGCTCGGCCACGTGGCCACCGACGACGTCCTCACCGGGACGCTCCTGGGGGCGCTGGGGGCCGGCGCCGCGGTCGCGCTGCTCGGCTGGCTGCTGTCCCGGGCGCCGCTGCTGCGCCGCGCCGGTGCCGACTCGCCCGGGGACCCCCGCGTGGTGCCACTGGTGCTGCTGCTGGTCTCGCTCGGTTCCCTGGTGGCCACCCCGGTGCAGAACCTGGTGTCGCGGCACGTCGAGGCCCGCGCCGACCTGTACGCGCTCGACCTCACCGGGGACGCGGCCGCCTTCATCGAGATGCAGCGCCGGCTGGCCGAGACCAACGTGTCCGACCCGAGCCCGCCGACGCCCTGGCAGTGGTGGTTCGGGTCGCACCCGACGACGGCACAGCGGATCGCCCTGGCCGAGGACTGGCTGCGGCTGGGCGAGCGGTGAGCCGGCCGCACCGCACGCTCGTCGTCACCAACGACTTCCCCCCGCGGCAGGGCGGCATCCAGACCTTCGTGGCCGCGCTGCTGGAGCGGCGCCCGCCGGAGTCGCTGGTGGTGCTCGCCTCCCGCTCACCGGGCTGGGAGGCGCACGACGCGCGGCTGCCCTACCGCGTCGTGCGCCGGGACACGGGCCTGCTGCTGCCCACCCCCGGCACCGCCCGTGCCGCCGTCACGCTGGCCGCCGAGCACGGGTGCCACACCGCCTTCTTCGGCGCGGCCGCCCCGCTCGGGCTGCTCGCCCCGGCGCTGCGGGCCGCCGGCGTCCGCCACCTCGTCGGCGCCACGCACGGCCACGAGACCGGCTGGGTGGCGCTGCCCGGGGCCCGCGGGGTGATGCGCCGCATCGCCGGCGGGCTCGACGTCCTCACCTACATCAGCGAGTACACCCGCGGCCGGCTGGCACCGGCGCTGGCCGGCCGCACCCGGCTCGCGCAGCTCTCACCCGGCGTCGACGTCGACCGGTTCACCCCGGCCGCCGACGGCAGCGAGGTGCGCCGCCGCCACGGGCTGGGGGAGGGGCCGGTGGTGGTGTGCGTGTCCCGCCTGGTGCCCCGCAAGGGACAGGACGTGCTCGTGGCGGCCTGGCCCCGGGTGCTCGCCCGGCACCCCGGTGCGCAGCTGCTGCTGGTGGGCGGCGGGCCGCTGGAGGCCGACCTGCGCCGGGCGGTCGCCGCGCGGGGCCTGCAGCGCTCGGTCGTCCTCGCCGGTCCGGTGCCGCCCGCCCGGCTGCCCGAGCACTACGCGGCCGGCGACGTCTTCGCCATGCCCTGCCGCACCCGTCGCGCCGGCCTCGACGTGGAGGGGCTCGGCATGGTCTACCTCGAGGCCGCCGCGTGCGGGCTGCCGGTCGTCGCGGGGACCTCCGGCGGCGCGCCGGAGGCCGTCCGCGACGGCGTGACCGGCACCGTCGTCGGCGACCCCCGCGACCCGGCGGCGGTCGCCGACGCCGTCACCGCCCTGCTCGACGACCCGGCGCGGGCCCGGGCCGTGGGCGCGGCCGGCCGGGCGTGGGTGGAGCAGCGCTGGTCGTGGACGACGATCGCCGCCACCTTCGCCGACCTGCTCGCACCACCGGCCCCGTGAGCGGCCCGCCTCAGCGGGCGTAGAGCTCCTCGACCTCGGCGTCGAACTCCTTCATCACCACGGCCCGCTTGAGCTTCAGGCTCGGGGTGAGCATCCCGTTGTCCTCGGTGAAGTCGGTGCCCAGCACCCGGTACTTCTTGATCGCCTCCGCCTGGGACACCGCCTTGTTGGCCTCGGCGACGGCGGCGTCGAGCTCGGCCCGGATGTCGGGGTCGTCGGCCAGCTGCTCGACGGGGGTGTCGGCCGGCCGGCCCCTGGACTGCAGCCACAGCGGGAGCGCCTCGGCGTCGAGGGTGACCAGCGCGGCGATGAAGGGCCGCTGGTCGCCGACGACGATGCACTGGCTGACCAGCCGGTGCGAGCGCAGCCGGTCCTCCAGGACCGCGGGGGCGACGTTCTTGCCGCCGGCGGTCACCAGGATCTCCTTCTTCCGGCCGGTGATCCGGAGGAACCCGTCGGCGTCGATCTCGCCGATGTCGCCGGTGGCGAACCAGCCGTCGGCGTCGATCGCCTCGGCGGTGGCCTGCGGGTTGTTCCAGTAGCCGCGCATGACCACGCCGCCGCGGATGAGGACCTCACCGTCGTCGGCGATGCGGAAGCCGACACCGGGCAGCGGCCGGCCGACGGTGCCGATGCGGACGGCCTCGTCGTGGTTGACCGACGCGGCTGCCGTCGTCTCGGTGAGGCCGTAGCCCTCGTAGACGGTGACGCCGATGCCGCGGAAGAAGTGCCCGAGCCGCTCGCCGAGCGGGGCGCCGCCGGAGATGGCGCCCTTGCAGCGGCCGCCGAGCGCGGCGCGCAGCTTGCCGTAGACCAGCCGGTCGAACAGCGCGTGCTGCACGCGCAGCGCCAGCCCGGGACCGCCGGTGTCCTGCGCGCGCGACCAGTCGATGGCGACCCGCGCCGCGCGGTCGAAGATGCGGCCCTTGCCGTCGGCGTCGGCCTTGGCCTTCGCGGAGTTGTAGACCTTCTCGAACACCCGGGGGACGGCGAGCACGAACGTCGGCTGGAAGGCGCCGAGGTCCTCGACCAGGTTCTTCACGTCGGGGGTGTGGCCGGTGACGGTGCGCGTCTTGACCGCGCCCACCTGCAGCACCCGCGCCAGCACGTGCGCCAGCGGGATGAACAGCAGCAGCGAGTCCTCCTCGCCGAGGAGCCGGTGCAGCAGCGTGATGCCGTTGTCGATCTCGAAGAGGAAGTTGCCGTGGGTCAGCTCGCAGCCCTTGGGCCGGCCGGTGGTGCCGCTGGTGTAGATCAGCGTGGCCAGGCTGTCGGCGTCGAGCGTGGCGCGGCGGGCCGCGAGCTCGCTGTCGGGCACCCCAGCACCCGCGGCGGTGAGCGCGCCGACGGCGTCGTCCTCGATGACGTAGAGCGGCCCGAGGTCGGGGGCCTGCTCGCGGACCGAGTCGACGGCGACCGCGTGCTCGGGCCGCTCGACGACGGCGACGACGGCACCGGAGTCGGCGAGGATCCAGGCGACCTGGTCGGCGCTGGAGGTCTCGTAGACCGGCACGGTGACCGCGCCGGCGGTCCAGATCGCGAAGTCGAGCAGCGGCCACTCGTAGCGGGTCTTGGCCTGCAGCGCGACCCGGTCGCCGGGGCCGACGCCCGCGGCGATGAGCCCCTTGGCGACGCCGGCGACCTGGTCGCCGAACTCCCGCCAGGTGACGTCCTCCCACCGGCCGCCGCGCTGGACCCGCAGGCCGACGTCGTCGCCGTGCCGGGCGACGTTGTCGGCCAGCAGGTCGGGGAGGGCCGCGTCATGGCCCACCTGGGTCCTCGCCGGGACGCTGTACTCGCGCACGCTCGGTCCTTCCTGCCCGCTCGGCCGGGGCGCCGGTGCCCGCGGTCCCACCGCGGGACACGTCGGCGCGAATCTACCGGGTGCTGCTACCGGTGAGTAGGCGCACGTCGGCCGCCCGGCGGGCAGGCGGGGACCGAGCGGCTAGCCTCGTCGCATGGCCGAGCAGTCCACCCAGTCGATCGTCGTCTCGGCGCCGGCGTCCGAGGTGATGGCGGTGATCGCCGACTTCCCGGCCTATCCGCAGTGGGTCGGCGCGGCCAAGACCGTCGAGGTGCTCGAGACCGGGCCGGACGGCCGCGCCCGGCGGGTGCGCTTCGTCATCGACGCCACGGTGCTCACCGACGACTACGTCCTCGACTACACCTGGGACGGCGACCGGCAGGTGTCCTGGACGCTCGTCCGCAGCAAGATCATGAAGCGGCAGGACGGCTCCTACACGCTCGTCGAGGCCGGCGGGGGCACCGAGGTGACCTACCGGCTCACCGTCGACATGGCGGTGCCGATGATCGGGATGCTCAAGCGGCGGGCGGAGAAGGTCATCCTCGACACCGCGCTCAAGGAGCTCAAGAAGCGCGTCGAGGGCTGAGCAGGCGTGCCGACCCTGCTGTTCACCGGTCCCGGGGGTGCCGGGACCACCACGCTGGCGGCCGCCGCCGCGGTCCGCGCCGCCCGCGCCGGGCGCCGCGCCGTCCTCGTCACGGGCCAGCGGCCGCCCTCCGGCGCGGCGGAGCAGCCGGGGCTCGACGTCGTCCGGGTCGACCCCCAGGCGGACTTCGGCACCTTCTGGGCCGGCCGGGCCGGGGAGCTGAGCGGCGCCGCCCCCGGCCTCGCGCTGCCGCCGGCCACGTCGGTGGTGCCGCTGCCGGGGACCGGCGAGCTGGCGCTGCTGGCCGCCCTGGGCCGGGTGCCCGACGGTGCCCACACCGATACCGACGTCGTCGTCGACGCCGGCCCGCTGGCCGCGGCCGCGGCGCTGGTGGCCCTGCCCGGCGCGCTGCGCTGGTGGCTGGAGCAGGCCCTGCCGACGCGGGTCCGGGTGCTGGCCGCCGTCCGCACCGCCGCCGTCCGCGCGGGCACGCTGCGCCGCGGGGCGGCCGACCTGGTGCTCGAGGCGGTCCCGGAGCTCGAGGCACTGCTGCAGCGGCAGGCGCTGACCGACCCCGGCGCGACCGCCGTCTGGCTGGTCGCCCTGCCCCGGCCGGCCGCCGCCGCCGACCTGCGCCGCGCGGCCACCGCGCTGGCCGTGCACGGGCAGCGCCCGGCCGGCGTGCTGGTGCGCGTGCTGCCCGAGGGCGGCGCCGGGGACTGGTGGACCGCCCGCCTGGGCGAGCAGGAGGCCGCGCTCGCCACGCTGGCCGGGGTCGCGCCGGTGCACACGGTCCCGGAGACGGCGTCCGCGCCGGAGGACGCCGGCGCGCTCGCCGCCCTCCTGCCCGACCTGCCGGGCCCGTCCGCGGGTCCTGCGGCGCCGGCGCCCGAGCGGGTGGAGGGCGGCTGGCGGCTGACCGTGCCGCTGCCCTTCGCCGAGCGGGAGGACGTGCAGCTGACCCGCTGGGAGGACGAGCTGGTGGTCACCGCCGCCGGCGCCCGCCGGTCGCTGCGCCTCGACGCGCTGCTGCGGCGCTGCGTGGTGACCGCGGGCACCCTGGCCGCGGCGGGGACCGGCGCCGCCCGGCTCGAGGTCGGGTTCGCGGCGGATCCGGAGCTGTGGCCGGCCGACCTGCTGGCCGCCCAGGCGGGGAACGGCAGCGAGGACGTCGGCGAGGGCATCGGCGAGGACGTCGGCGAGGACATCGGGAGGACGCGGTGAGCGAGGGAGCCGACTGGCTCGACGAGGCGCGGCGGGTGGTCGCCGGGCTGGGGCAGGCGGTGGTGCGGTCCTGGGCCGAGACCGACCCGGGCCCGGGCGCGGAGGGCGCCGGGCACGTCCCGGGCGGCAACTGCCAGTGGTGCCCGGTCTGCCGGCTGGCCGCCGTGGCGCGCCGGCCGGAGGTGACCGAGGCGCTGGCCGACGCGCTGACCACCGCGGCCGCCGCACTGCGCACCGTCGCCGAGCAGCAGCCGGCACCGCCGGCCGGGACACCGGGGCGGGCCCCGGCGGAGGCGCCCGGCGAGGCGGGCCCCCCGGCGTCGGTACCGGTGCAGCACATCGAGATCGGCTGAGTGGCCGGGAGCGGGGACGCCGGTCCCGCCGCCCTGCCGGCCCTCGGGGTCGACGTCGGCGGCACCAAGGTGGCCGGCGGGGTCGTCGCCCCGGACGGCACCGTGCTGGCCACCGCGCGGCGCTCGACACCGACCGCGTCGGTCGCCGAGACCGAGGCCGCGGTGGCCGACGTGGTCACCGAGCTGGCCGGTGCGCACGGCGGGTCGCTGGCCGCCGTCGGCGTGGGGGCGGCGGGCTGGTTCGACCGCACCGGCGACGTGGTGCTGTTCAGCCCGCACCTGGCCTGGCGGCACAGCTCGCTGCGCCGTGACCTCGCCGCCCGGTTGCGGCGGCCGGTGTGGGTGGGCAACGACGCCGACGCCGCCGCCTGGGCCGAGTACCGCTTCGGCGCCGCCCGCGGGGCGGAGCTGGCGCTGTGCGTGACCCTGGGCACCGGGATCGGCGGCGGCATCGTGGCCGGCGGACAGCTGCAGCGCGGCGCGCACGGCGTCGCGGGGGAGTGGGGCCACATGCGCGTGGTCCCCGACGGCCGGCTGTGCCCGTGCGGCAACCGCGGCTGCTGGGAGCAGTACGCCAGCGGCAGCGCCCTGGCCACCACCGCCCGCGAGGTGGCCACCCGCTCACCGGCGGCGGCGGCCCGGCTGCTCGACCGGGTGGACGGCGACGCCGCCCGGCTGACCGGCGAGGACGTCGCCCGCGCCGCGGCGGAGGGCGACCCGGTGGCGCTCAGCCTGGTCAGCGACGTGGGCGAGTGGCTCGGGCAGGGCATCGCCGACCTGGCCACCGTGCTCGACCCCGACGTCGTGGTCATCGGCGGCGGGGTGAGCGTCCTCGGCGAGATGGTGCTGCGGCCGGCGCGGGAGCGGCTGGACCGGGCCCTGCCGGGGCGCGGCTTCCGGCCCGGCCCCCGGGTGGTGGCCGCGGCGCTGGGCGCCCAGGCCGGCCTGGTCGGGGCCGCCGACCTCGCCCGCACCGCCGCCTGCGCCGAGCACCGCGGCTGACGCGCTCAGACGACGGCGCCGTCGTCCCCGTCGTCGGTGGAGCGCTCCCGCATGCGGGAGAGGAACAGCCCGGCGCTGCCCACCAGCGCGGCCACGCCGAGCACCAGGCCGGTGTCGGTGGTCAGGCCGAGCACCCGGGGCGCGCCCACCAGCACCACGCCGGCGGCGGCCAGCAGCACCGCGTACAGCGTCGAGGGGGAGGGCAGCGGCACCGGCGGGGCCGGCGGCGGCTCGTAGTGCTCCTCGCGCTCCGCCTGCTCGACCTGCGGCGGGTCGTGCGGTGGGGGGGCGTCCTCGACCACGGTGCGGCCGTGCTCGGCCTCGTACGCGGCCACGATGCGCGCCCACTCGACGTCCTCGTCGAGGTCGCGGCGGGCCGGCCGGCGCACCGCCTCGGCGGGGGCGTGGTCGTCGGCGTGCCGGTCGACCAGCGCGCGGCCCTCGCCCACCCGGGCGCGGTCGACGAAGAGCCGGTCGACCGGCGGGCTGGGGTAGGTGACCGTGCGGGTGTAGGGCTCGACGTCGGCGGCCGGCTCCAGGTAGGCGGCGATGCCGGCCTCGCGCAGCACGTCGAGCAGGTGCTCGCCCACCCGCGGGTCGACGTCGCGCACCGGCGCCCAGAGCGCGGCGTCCAGGCCGTTGTCGAGACGGCCGCGACCGCGGCGCGGGCCGGTCACGCGCCACCCCGGGGACGCCGGGTCGGCCGGTCTGGCACCACGGGGAGTCCTCCTCGGCGTCCGGCGACGGCGCCACGCGCGCGGGTGGCGACGCGCGGGTGCCCCGGCCGGATTGTCGCCGGGGCTCCCGCCTCCCTAGTCTGGCAGTTCCACAGGGAGGCGTGTTGTTCTACTGGTTCCTCAAGTTCGTGGCGATCGGCCCCGTCGCGAAGCTGGTGTTCCGGCCCCGCGTCGAGGGCCGTGAGAACGTGCCGGCCACCGGCGCCGCGATCCTGGCGAGCAACCACCTCGCGGCCGCCGACTGGATCTTCATGCCGCTGTCGCTGCGGCGCCGGGTCACCTTCCTGGCCAAGGCGGAGTACTTCACCGGCCGCGGGGTGAAGGGCCTCCTGCGGCGGGCCTTCTTCACCGGCGCCGGCCAGGTGCCCATCGACCGCTCCAGCGCCACGGCCGCGGAGGGGGCGATCCGCACCGGCCTGCAGATGCTGCGCCAGGGCCGGCTGCTGGGCATCTACCCGGAGGGCACCCGCTCGCCCGACGGCCGGCTCTACCGCGGCAAGACCGGCGTGGCCCGCATGGCGCTGGAGACCGGCGTCCCGGTGGTCCCCGTGGCGATGACCTACGCGCCCCGCCGGATCCCGTTCGGCCGCAGGCTCGTGCGCATCGGCGTCCGCTTCGGCGAGCCCCTCGACTTCTCCCGCTACGAGGGCCTGGCCGGCGACCGCTACGTCGAGCGGTCGATCACCGACGAGATCATGTACGAGATCATGACGCTGTCGGGGCAGGAGTACGTCGACGTCTACGGCGCCACGGTGAAGCGGACCATGGACGCCACCGGCGCCAGCGCCTCGGACGTCGTCAGCCGGCTGCAGCCGCCCGTCGACGAGGCCGGCGACCGGGCCCCGGACACGCTCGCCGGCTGAGCGGCGGTCCCGTCCCCGGCCGGGCACCGGCCCGGTTCGACGGGCGTCGACCCGCGCGGGCCCGCAGGATCGCTGCGTGAGGAGCACCGCGCGCGACCGGCAGCCGGCTCGGTGAGCCTGGACCCGACGGGTCTGGCGTACGCGGTCGCGGGCCTGGCCACGCTGGTGGCCGCCGTCCTGCCCCGCCTGCTCGCCCAGCGGCCGCTGTCGCTGCCCATCGTCTTCGTCGCGGTCGGCGCGGTCGTGTTCGCCCTGGTCGAGGCGCTGCCCACGCCCGACCCGATCCGCCACGAGACCGTCGCGGTGCACCTCACCGAGGTGGTGGTCATCGTGTCGCTGATGGGCGCCGGGCTGGCCCTGGACCGGCCGGTGGGCTGGCGCCGCTGGCGCACCACCTGGCGCCTGCTGGGCATCACGATGCCCCTGACCGTCGTCGCGGTGGCCCTCCTCGGCGGGTGGCTGCTCGGGCTCGGCGCCGCCGCCGCCGTGCTGCTCGCCGCCGCCCTCGCCCCGACCGACCCGGTCCTGGCCACCGAGGTGCAGGTCGGCGAGCCGACCGACGAGGCCGACGGCGAGGACGAGGCGCGCTTCGCGCTGACCTCCGAGGCCGGCCTCAACGACGGCCTCGCCTTCCCCTTCACCTACGCGGCGATCGCGATCGCCGCCGCGGGTGCGGCGCCGGGCGGCTGGCTGGCCGAGTGGCTGGCCGTGGACGTGCTGTGGCGGCTGGCGGCGGGGATCGCCGTCGGCTACGCCGTCGGCTGGGTGCTGCGCGCGCTGTTCTTCTCCCGGCCGGCCGAGGACGTCGGCCTGGCCGAGCGGGCGGAGGGCTTCATCGCGCTCACCGGCGTGTCACTGGCCTACGGCACGGCCGAGCTGGCGCAGGGCTACGGCTTCGTCGCCGTGTTCGTCTGCGCCTGCACGGTGCGCGCGGCCGAGCGGGCCCACGGCCGCCACCGGGTCCTGCACGCCCACGTCGAGCAGCTGGAGCGGCTGCTGACCGTGGTCCTGCTGGTGCTGATCGGGGGCGCGGTGGGCCGGGGGATCCTGGCCGGCGTCTCGGTCGCCGAGGTGGTCCTGGCCCTCGCCGTGCTGCTCGTCGTCCGGCCGGTGGCCGGCTGGCTGGGCCTGTCCCGGGGGAGGACCGGGCACGCCGAGCGCGGGGTGATCGCCTCCTTCGGCGTCCGCGGCATCGGGTCGCTCTACTACCTCGCCTACGGGCTGTCGGAGGCCGACGTCCCCGGCGCCGAGCAGCTCTGGCGGGTCACCGTGCTGGTCGTCGTCGGGTCGGTCGTCCTGCACGGCGTCACCGCCGGGCCGGTGATGCGCTGGCTCGACCGCCGTCGGGAGGCCACGGCGGTGGCCCGCCACGGCGACCCCGAGCGCGCACCGTCGACGGCGACCTGACCCGCGCACGCGGCTCTACGGTGGGCGGCGTGCGGCGGTACTTCTACGACACCGAGTTCATCGAGGACGGCACCACGATCGACCTCGTCTCCATCGGCGTCGTCGACGAGACCGGCCGCGAGTTCTACGCGGTCAGCACCGAGTTCGACGAGCGGCGGGCCATCCCGTGGGTGCGCCGCAACGTCCTCGACCAGCTGCCCCCGCCGGCCGACCGGGCCTGGCGCAGCCGCCGGCGCATCCGCGACGACCTGCTGGCCTTCCTCACCGGCCCCGGTGAGGAGGTGGAGCTGTGGGCCTGGTTCGCCGCCTACGACCACGTGGCGCTGTGCCAGCTGTGGGGCCCGATGACGGCGCTGCCGCGGGCGGTGCCCCGGTTCACCCGGGAGCTCCGGCAGCGGTGGGACGACGCCGGCCGGCCCGGGCTGCCGCCCAAGCCCGCCGGCACGCACGACGCCCTCGTCGATGCCCGCTACAACCTGGCCCGCTGGCAGGCGATGGAGGCCGCCCGCGACCGCTGAGGGCAGCCGCGTCCCGTCGGCCCGGCACCGACTGCCGGGACCCGGCAGTCCCCGGGGCGCCGACTCGTCCGTCCCGGTCGGTGCCCCGGCAGCCGGGTGCTCCCTAGCGTGCGGCGCATGCACCCGCGCCCCGCTTCCCGACCGCTCCGCACCGTGCCGTCGCCCGGGTCGGAGGAGGACACCCTCCGGGTCGAGGTCCGCCACCGCGGCGGTGCCGCGGTCGTCGAGG
This sequence comes from Geodermatophilus dictyosporus, assembly GCF_900115505.1. GTDB lineage: Bacteria > Actinomycetota > Actinomycetes > Mycobacteriales > Geodermatophilaceae > Geodermatophilus > Geodermatophilus dictyosporus. The sequence goes on from NZ_FOWQ01000004.1 coordinate 175,807, forward strand.
TGCACGGCGAACTCGACGCCGCCGGCGCCCCGCTGGTGGGGGCGGTGGTCGAGCACGTGGCGGCCCGGGCCGGCACGCCGGTCGCCGTCGACCTGCGGGCCGTGCCCTTCGCCGACACCCACGGGCTGGCACCGGTCCTCGGCCGCGACGTCGTCCTGGTCGCGGCCTCGGCACCCGTCCGGCGGCTGCTCCGGCTGATGGGACTGCCGGACGTGCGGGGGCTCCCGCCGGTCCTCCGTCGCCGGCGGGACCGGTCCCGGCTCGTCGGCGCCGTCCGGTGACCCGCCGGCGCCCCGCGGACGTCCGGCGCAGCAGGGCTCGGCTGCGCCGGCTGGCGGGGATCGCCCGGCCGGCCCTGCTCGTGGTCGTCCTCCCGGTGGCCGCGCTCGGGGCGCTCGGCCTGACGCCGCCCCAGGTGCTGGCGCTGGTCCCGCTGGGCGCCGCGGTCGCCGCGACCGTCGCCGGCATCGGCCACGAGGGCTCCCCGCAGGGGCCCGGCTCCCGCCGGGTGGTCGCCCTGGCCGCCGCCTGGGGAGCCCTGGCGGTGCCCTTCCTCGCGGGGGTGCCGCCGGCCGGGTCGGCCGGTGCGGTCGCCGTCGGCCTGGTCGTCGTGCTGGGCGGGGTCGTCGCCGTCGACGCCCTGGGCCGTGCGCTCGAGCGCGCCCCCGTCGAGGCGGTGCGCGCCGCCGCGGGAGAGCTGTCCCTGGCCGAGCTGTGCGTGCAGTGGCGGCTGACCGAGGAGGCCCTCGGCCCGGGCGCCCGGCCGGGTGCCCGGGCCGACGCCCTCGCCGTGCGCGGGGTCCTGCTCGACGAGTTCGCCAGCCGCGACCCCGCCGGTCTCGCCCAGTGGCTGCACCAGGGGTCCGCGGACCCACCCGAGCACTGGTCCGGCCAGGACGCGCCCCGCTGACGCCGCCCGGGCGCGGGTCACACGGTGAACGCGCCCACCAGCCGGGTCAGCTCCTGGGAGAGCCGGTCGAGCTCGCCCGCGCTGGTGCGGGCCCGGTCGACGTCGTCGGCGCTGTCGCGGGCGTCGGCGCTGACGACGGTGAGCGTGCCCGACACCGAGCCCGCGCCGTCGGCGGCCGCGGCGACGCTGCGGGTCAGCTCGCGGGTGGTCGCCGTCTGCTCCTCGACCGCGCTGGCGATGGTCAGCTGGTGGTCGTTCATCGCGTGCACGACCTCGGCGATGCGGGTGATCGAGCCGACCGCGGCGCCGGTGTCGGCCTGGATCGCCTCGACGCGGCGCGCGATGTCGTCGCTGGCGCGGGCGGCCTCCTGCGCGAGTTCCTTGACCTCGTTGGCGACGACGGCGAAGCCCTTGCCCGCCTCCCCGGCCCGCGCGGCCTCGATGGTGGCGTTGAGCGCGAGCAGGTTGGTCTGCTCGGCGACGGCGGCGATGACCCGGACGACGTCGCCGATCTCGGCCGAGCTGGTGCCCAGCGTGGCGATCGCGGTCTCGGTCTCCCGCGCGAGCTCGGCGGCCTGCCGGCCCACCGCGGCGGCCTCGGCGGCGCTGCGGGCGATGTCGGAGATCGACAGGCCCATCTCCTCCGCACCGGCCGCGGCCGAGGACACGCTGGCGCTGATGTCGCTGGCCGCGGCGTGCGCGGACTCGGCCTGGTCGCGGCTGCGCGCGGCCCGGCCGGCCAGCCCGTCGGCCACCTGGGCGACGCCGGAGGCGGACTCGGCGACCTGGCGGGCGCACCGGCCGATGTCGCGGACGGTCCCGGCCACCTTGCCGACGAACCGGTTGAACGCCTCCGACAGCTGGCCCACCTCGTCGCCGCCGGTGACCGGCATGCGCTGGGTGAGGTCCCCCTCGCCGTCGGCGATCTCGGCCATGCGGGCGCGCAGCTGCTCCAGCGGCGCGGTGAGCCGGCGGCCCACCTGCCGGGCGGCCAGCCCGCCGAGCAGCGCGACCGCGACGGCGGCGACGACCAGCGCGGTGACCATCGCGCTGCGGCCGTCGGCGAGCCGGTCGACCGGGCCGGTGAAGTCGGCGTCGCGGGCCACGGTGACGACCACCCAGTCCCACGGCGCGTAGTAGGTGACCCGCGCGGTGCTCGCGCCGGCCTCGCGGTCGGTGAAGTGGACGGTGGCCTGCTCGCCGTCGCCGAGCGCCAGGGCGGTGTCGACGATCTCCTGCACGTGGGCCCGGCCGTCGGCGTCGGTGGCCTCGGCCAGCTGCTCGCCGTCGCGGGCGCCGTCCCGGCTGACCAGCACGGTGCCGCGGCGGTCACCGGTGCCGCCGAGGACCTCGACGTAGCCGTGCTCGCCGACCGTGGTCGCCTCGAGGCTCTCCCGGAGCGCCGGCAGGTTCTCCTGCTTCTCGCCGACGTAGAGCATGCCGACCACCTGGCCGGCGCCGTCGAACAGCGGCGTGTACGCGCTGACGTACCAGGAGTCGACGACGAAGGCGTTGCCGCGGTAGGTCTGCCCGGACTGCACCGTGGACACGACCGGGTTGGGCTGCCCGTCGGGGTTCGTCGCGGGGATGAAGGTGCCGATCGCGCGGGCGCCGGTGGTGCCGGTGACGTTGGTGGCCACGCGGAGCATGTCGCCCGACGGCGTCCGCTGGAACAGCGTGGCGGTGCCGCCGACCAGCGCCTTGACCTGGTCGACCACGGCGGTTGGCACCGCGGGGTCGGTGTTCTGGCCCAGCCACGCGCCGCCCACGGTGACCCGTGGCAGGTCGAGGGGGGTCACCTCGCCGCTGAGCTGGTTCCTCGCCTCCCAGCGCACGGGTCCGCCCGGCCCGCCGACGGCCAGGCCGCCGGAGGTGGCCAGCACGTGCAGCGCGACGGCGAGGTCGCTGTCGACCTGCGCGGCGGTGGACGCGCCCTGGGTGGCGACGACGTCGTGCACGCCCGCCGCGGTGCGCGCCACGCTCTCCTCGACCAGCTCGGCGACCGAGCGCTCGGTCTCGTCGGCGAAGCGGGCGCTCTGCCAGGCGCTCACCCCGGCCATGGCCGCACCGGTCGCGGTGACGCTGGCGACCGCCAGGGCCACCACCTTCGTCCTGATGCCCCACTGCCCGCGCACCCGCACGTCGTCCCCCTCCCGGCCGGCCGGTGGTCCCGGCACGCGGCGGCAGGGTCGGCAGCCCGCGGCCGCACCTGTACCGGAACCCCGGGGGGTGTGGCGGGCGGGACGGCTGGGACGGGCCGGGACGCCGGCGAGACCCCGGCGGGATCTCAGGCGGGGCCGAGGACCGCCTGGGTCTGGGTCACCGAGGCCACCGGGCGGCCGTCGTCGTCGGTCACCTCGGTGAGCACGACGACCGTCGAGCGCCCCACGTGCAGCGGCCGCGCCGTGGCGTGCGCGGTGCCGCCGCGAACGGCGCGCAGCAGCGAGGTGGCCGAGGTGAGCGTCGACGTCGACGCGCCGGGCGGCAGGTTGAGGAAGGCGCACACCGCACCGACGGTATCGGCCAGGGTGATGAGCGCCCCGCCGTGCAGCACCCCGCCGGCGGTGCACCGCTGCGGCGCCCACGGCAGCCGGCCGGTGACCTCCCCGGGCGCGGCGGTGTCGAGCTGCACGCCGGTGGCGACGGCGAAGGGCATGAGCGCGAGCAGGTCGGCCGGGTCCACGGGGCGATCCTGCCGGTCCCGGGCGTGTGCACGGTGACCGCGGTCACCCGGCTGCGGCAGGATCGGTCCTGACCTGCGGTTCGTCCCCCGGGAGGCGTGGTGCGCATCGGGATCCTGACCGGCGGTGGGGACTGCCCCGGTCTCAACGCCGTCATCCGGGCCGTGGTCCGGAAGGCGACCGGCTCCGGCGACGAGGTCGTCGGGTTCCGCGACGGCTGGCGCGGCCTGCTCGAGGACGACGCCGTGCCCCTCGACGTGGCCGCCGTCCGCGGGCTGCTGCCCCGAGGCGGCACCGTGCTCGGCACCTCGCGCACCAACCCGTACGCGCTCGAGGGCGGCCCGGAGCGGGTGCTGGGCTGCCTGGCCGCGCACGGCGTCGACGCGCTGGTGCCGGTGGGCGGCGAGGACACCCTCGGCGTCGCCGCCCGGCTGGCCGGCAGCGGCGTCCGGGTGGTCGGCGTGCCCAAGACCATCGACAACGACCTCGACGGCACCGACTACACCTTCGGCTTCGACACCGCGGTCGGCGTGGCGATGGAGGCCATCGACCGGCTGCACACCACGGGCGACAGCCACCACCGCACGCTCGTCGTCGAGGTCATGGGCCGGCACGCCGGGTGGATCGCGCTGCACGCGGGGATGGCCGGCGGGGCCAACGTGGTGCTGGTCCCGGAGCGGCCCTTCGACGTCGACGCCGTGGTGGCGCACTGCCTGCACCGCTTCGAGTCCGGCTACTCGCCGATCGTGGTGGTGTCGGAAGGCGCGCGGCCGGCCGACGGCGGGCTGGTCACCTCCAGCGGGCAGACCGACGCGTTCGGTCACGTCCGCCTCGGCGGCATCGGCGCGGCGCTGGCCGCCGTCCTCGAGGAGCGCACCGGCCGGGAGTCCCGGGCGGTGGTGCTCGGGCACGTCCAGCGCGGCGGCACGCCCTCGGCCTTCGACCGGGTGCTGGCCACGCGCTTCGGCCTGGCCGCGGTCGACGCCGTCCAGGCGGGGCTGTCGGGGGTGATGGTGGCGCTGCGGGGGACCGACGTCGTCCCGGTGCCGATCGCCGAGGCCACCGCCCGGCTCAAGCTCGTGCCGCTGGAGCGCTACGCCGAGGCGGAGGTGTTCTTCGGCTGACGCCTGTCGGCCGGGCCGGGCCGCCGCCGTACCCTCGGTGCGTGACTCTGCTCGATCCTGCGCAGCTGGTGCCCGGTCTCGACCGGTGGCGGGAGCTGCCCGCCGCCCAGCAGCCGACGTGGCCCGACCGCGCCGCCCTCGACGCCGTGCTGTCCACGCTGTCGACGGTGCCGCCGATCGTGGCGCCCAGCGAGGTCGACGAGCTGCGCGGCCGGCTGGCCGACGTCGCCCGGGGGAGGGCCTTCCTGCTGCAGGGCGGGGACTGCGCGGAGACCTTCGACCTCAACACCGAGCCGCACCTGCAGAGCACGACCCGCACGCTGCTGCAGATGGCCGTCGTCCTCACCTACGGCGCCAGCGTGCCGGTGGTGAAGGTGGGCCGCGTGGCCGGGCAGTACGCCAAGCCGCGCTCGTCGGACACCGACGCCCTCGGCCTGCCCTCCTACCGCGGCGACATGGTCAACTCGCTCGAGCCGGTGCTGGAGAAGCGCATCCCCGACCCGGGCCGGCTGGTGCGCGCCTACGCCAACTCGGCGGCGGCGATGAACATGATCCGCGCCTACGCCCGCGGCGGCCTGGCCGACCTGCACGCCGTCCACGACTGGAACAAGGACTTCGTCGCCTCCTCCCCGGCCGGTGTCCGCTACGAGGTCATCGCCCGCGAGATCGACCGGGCGCTGGCGTTCATGAAGGCCTGCGGCGTCGACGACACGGCGCTGCGCGGCGTGGAGCTCTACAACAGCCACGAGGCGCTGATCCTCGACTACGAGCAGGCGCTGCTGCGGGTGCACGACGGCCGGCCCTACGCCGCTTCGGCGCACTTCGTCTGGATCGGTGAGCGCACCCGCCAGCTCGACGGCGCGCACGTGGAGTTCATGTCGCGGATCGCCAACCCGATCGGCGTCAAGATCGGTCCGACGACGACGCCCGAGCAGGCCACCGAGCTCGTCGAGCGGCTCGACCCCGACGGCGTCCCCGGCCGGCTCACGCTGATCAGCCGGATGGGCAACGGGAAGATCCGCGACGTGCTGCCGCCGATCGTGGAGAAGGTCACCGCCAGCGGCCACCAGGTCGTGTGGCAGTGCGACCCGATGCACGGCAACACCCACGAGTCGCCCACCGGCTACAAGACGCGGCACTTCGACCGCGTCGTCGACGAGGTGCTCGGCTTCTTCGCCGTCCACCGGGCGCTGGGCACCTGGCCCGGCGGCATCCACGTCGAGCTGACCGGCGAGGACGTCACCGAGTGCCTCGGCGGGGCGATGGAGATCAGCGACGAGGACCTCAACAGCCGGTACGAGACCGCGTGCGACCCGCGGCTGAACACCGGGCAGTCGCTGGAGCTGGCCTTCCTGGTGGCGGAGATGCTGCGTGGCTGACCTCGCTGCCCCCACCCACCCCGCCGTCGTCGACCTGCGCTCGGACACCGTCACCCGCCCGACGCCGGGCATGCGCCGGGCCATGGCCGAGGCCGAGGTGGGCGACGACGTCTACGGCGAGGACCCCGCGGTCCGGGAGCTCGAGGAGCGGGTGGCCGACCTCTTCGGCCACGAGACGGCGCTGTTCGTGCCCTCGGGGACCATGGGCAACCAGATCGGCATGCGGCTGGTCTGCGAGCCGGGCCAGGAGGTGCTCTGCGACGCCGACGCGCACGTGGTGACCTACGAGATGGGCGCGGCGGCCGCGGTGTTCGGCATCTCCACCCGCACCGTGGTCTCCGCCGGCGGGCTGCTCGACGCCGACGCGCTGATCGCCCAGGTGCGCCCGCGCGACGACTGGCACCTGACCGCCACCGCGGCCGTCGCCGTGGAGAACACGCACAACCGCGGCGGCGGGCGGGTGCAGCCGCTGGCCGAGCTCGAGCGGCTGTTCGCCTGGTCGCGCGGCGCGGGAGTCGCCGTCCACCTCGACGGCGCGCGGGTCTGGAACGCCGCCGCGTCCTCCGGGCTGGACCTGGCCACCTACGGCCGCCTGGCCGACACCGCGTCGGTGTGCCTGTCCAAGGGCCTGGGCACGCCGGTGGGCTCGGTGCTGGTGGCCTCGGCCGAGCGCATCGCCGCGGCCCGCCTGTGGCGCAAGCGGCTCGGCGGCGGGATGCGGCAGGTCGGCGTGCTGGCCGCGGCCGGGCTGTACGCGCTGGACCACCACCTGCCCCGGCTGGCCGAGGACCACGAGCACGCCCAGGTGCTGGCCAAGCGGCTCGGCGTCGACCCGGCCACGGTGGAGACCAACATGGTGGTGCTCGACGACGTCGCCGCGCCCGTCGTCGCCGAGGCGGCCAAGGCCCGCGGCGTGCTCGTGTCGCAGGTGAGCCCGCGGCGCGTCCGGCTGGTCACCCACCTCGACGTCGACCGGGCCGCCGTCGACCGGGCCGGCGACGTCCTCGCGGACCTCCTCGACCGCTAGGCGGACCCCACACGGCGACGGTGTGCGCCGACGCTCCGTTCCTGCGGTCAGGACCGGGCAGCAGCGCACACCGTCGACCGGCTCAGTAGGTGCTGCGGAGCAGCAGGTCCGGCGTGCCCGTGGGCTCGCCCGCGATCCGGCCCGCGGTCGCGCCGCCGGTGACGGCCGAGGCGACCGCCGCGGGGGAGGCCGTCGGGGCGCCCTGCAGGAACAGCGCGGCGACACCGGCCACGTGCGGGGTGGCCATCGAGGTCCCGCTGATCGTGTTGGTCGCCGTGTTGCTGGTGTGCCAGGCGCTGGTGATGCCGACGCCCGGCGCGTAGAGGTCCACGCAGGTGCCGTGGTTGGTGAAGGAGGCGGAGGCGTCGTCGCGGTCGCTGGCGGCCACGGTGAGCGCCGCCGGCACGTTCGCCGGCGAGGTGGTGCACGCGTTGGCGCTCTCGTTGCCGGCGGCGACGGCGTAGGTGACGCCGTCGGTGATCGAGGCCTTGACCGCGTTGTCGATGGCCGTGCTCAGACCGCCGCCCAGGCTCATGTTCGCCACCGCGGGTGCGCCGGGAGCGTGGTCCCGGGTGACGTAGTCGATGCCGGCGACCACCCCCGAGGTGGTCCCGCTGCCGGTGCAGCCCAGCACCCGGACCGGCACCAGCGTGACGTCCTTGGCCACCCCGTGGGTGGTGCCGCCGATGGTGCCGGCGACGTGGGTGCCGTGGCCGTTGCAGTCCTCGGTGGTGTTGCGCCCGCTGACCGCGTTGTAGCCCGCCCGGAAGCTGTTGGCGACCTCGGTGTGCGTCGAGCGGATCCCGGTGTCGATGACGTAGGCGGTCACCCGGGCGCCGGTGGCGGTGTAGGTGTACCTGCTGTCGAGGGGCAGGGCCTGCTGGTCGATGCGGTCGAGGCCCCAGGGGGCACCGGTCTGCGTGGCCTCCACGCCGAGCACCTGGTCGCGCTCCACGGCGACGACGCCGGGCTGGGCGGCCAGCCGGCTCGCGGCGGTCTCCGGCAGGGTGACGGCGTAGCCGCGCAGGGCCGCGGTGTAGACGTGGTCGATCGACCCGCCGAGCCCGCGGGCCCGCTCCGCCGCCTGCTCGGGGAGGGTGGCGCGGTCGACGGTGACGACGTAGGTGGCGCGCGGTCCGTCGGCCGGCGCGGCCGCGGCGGGACCGGCGGTGACGCCGAGGCCGGTGGTCGCCAGGGCGGCGACGGCGCCGGCGACCAGGGTGCGACGAGTGGGCAAGGACGGCTCCTCGGTTCAGCTCCCCGCGGCCGGGTGACCGCGGGCAGATGCGACCCAACGCGGTGCCGTAGCTCACTGCAAGTCAGGACGCGTGTTCCCAGCGTGAGACCGCGTGTCGCCGGCCGCCGGGCGCGCCGGTCAGGCGGCCGACGGGATCCCGTCGGCGGGGCGGCCGTCGCGGAGGGCGCGGAGCAGGGCGATGTCGCGGGCGTGGCCGCGGTCGGCGCTGGGCGTCTCGACGACGACCGGCACCCCGGCCACCGACGGGTGGGCCAGCAGCTCGGCGAAGGCGGCCACGCCGATCGACCCCGCGCCGATGGTGGTGTGCCGGTCCCGCCGGGAGCCGCGCCCGTCGAGGGAGTCGTTGGCGTGCACCAGCCCGAGCCGCCCGGGGCCGACGGCGGCCTCCAGCGCGTCCAGCGTCGCCGTCGTCCCGCCGGGGGCGGCCAGGTCGTGCCCGGCGGCCCACGCGTGGCAGGTGTCCAGGCAGACGCCCACCTTCGGGTGCGCGTCCAGCGCGGCGAGGTAGGGGCCGAGGTCCTCCACGGTGGCCGCCAGCGAGCGCCCGCCGCCGGCCGTCGGCTCGACGAGCAGCCGCGGGCCGTCGTCGGGCAGCGCGTCGAGGACCGGCAGCAGCCGCTCCCGCAGCTGGCGCAGGGCAGCCTCGTAGCGGTCCTCGTCCACCGCCGACCCCGCGTGCACGACGACGCCGCGCACGCCCAGCTGGACGCCGCGGGCGAGGTCGGCGGCGATCGTCTCGACGGAGCGGTCGACGGTGGCCGGCGTGGGGGAGCCGACGTTGACCAGGAACGGCGTGTGCACGAACGACGGGACGCCGCGCTCGGCCAGGCCCTCGACGAAGGCGGCGTCCTGCGCGGGGTCGCCGGCGCTGCGCCGCCAGCCGCGCGGGTTCCCGACGAAGACCTGCACGGCCTCGGCGCCGACGTCGTCGGTGTAGCGCAGCCCGCCGGTGGCCAGGCCCCCGGCCACCTGGACGTGGGCTCCGACGGGGGTCGCCGTCACCCGAAGCTCAGCAGCAGGCTGACCTCGGTGCGGACGTCGACGACCGTGCCGGGTGCCGGGTTCTGGCGGTACACGCGGTCGCCGGTGATGAACGTCGAGGTGCTGTGGGTCAGGCCCGCGGCGTCCAGCGCCGCGACCGCCTCGCGCTCGCTCATCCCGGTCACGTCGGGCACCTCGACCTGCGGCAGCCCGATGGAGACCTGGATGGTCACCTCGGCGCCGAAGGGCGCCTCCTCGCCCGGCGTCGGGCTGACCGCCATGACCTGGCCGGTGCCGACGTCGGCGCTGCGGCCGTCGGTGCGGGCGACGGTGAAGCCCAGGGACTCCAGGTTGGTCCGCGCGGCGTCCGGGCTCTGGCCGACCACATCGGGCACCGGGACCGGCGCCGGGCCACGGCTGACGTACACCGTCAGCGGGGTGTCGCGGGCCAGCTCGGTGCCGGCGTCGGGCTCGAAGCCGGTGACCGACCCCACGGGGACGTCGTCGTCGTAGTCCTCCTGGACGGTGGCCTGCCAGGGCACCGTCTCGGCGAGCTCGGCCTGCACCTCCTCCAGCGGACGGCCGACCAGCTCGGGGGCGACGGTGAACCGCTCGGGACCCCTGGAGACGACCAGCTCGACGTCGGAGTTGCGGATGGCCTCGCCGTCGTCGGGGTCGGCGGAGATGACCTGCCCCTCGGGGACGGTCTCGCTGAACTGCTCGTCGGCGAACACCGGGTCCAGCCCCGCCTGCTGCAGCAGGTCGACGGCGGTCGCGCGGTCGGCACCCTCCAGCGAGGGCACCGTCGTCCAGCGGCCCGAGCCCAGCCACCAGCCGATCGCGCCGACGGTGACCGCCAGGAGCAGGACGACGGCGACGGCCAGCCGGGCGCGGCGGCGGCGGATGTGCTGCGGCACGCCGGGACGGGTGTGCGGCGGTGCGGGTCGCCGTCCGGCGACGTCGGTGGTGGGGCCGGCGCCCATGCCGGGCAGCATGTTGGTCCCCCGGCCGCGGGAGGAGCGCCCGGCACCGAGCACCTCGGTGCCCGGGTCGCCGGGGCCGGGGTCGCTCGGGTGGCGCGGCCGCGCGGGCCGGTTGGTGGGGCGGATGGTGCCGGGGCCGGCGGAGCTGCGGCCGGTGGGCACCGGCACGCGGGCCAGGCCGAGGTCGGTGCGCACGTCCTCGAGGTCGGCGAGGAAGGCACCGGCGTCCAGCGGGCGGACGGCGGGCTCGCGGCGCGTCGTCCGCGTCACCAGCTCGTCGACCTGCCACGGCACGCCGGGCACCTCCTCCGACGGCACGGGGACGTCGTGGTGCACGTGCTGGTAGGCGACCGCCAGCGGGGTGTCGCCGCCGTAGGGCGGGTGGCCGGTGAGCATCTCGAACAGCACCAGCCCCGCGGCGTACACGTCGCTGCGCGCGTCGGCGCGGCCGCGCTCGAGCTGCTCGGGGGAGAGGTAGGCGACCGTGCCGATGAGCACGCCGCCGGTGTGGCTGGTCTGGCCGGTGCCGGTCAGCGCGCGGGCCAGGCCGAAGTCGGCGACCTTGACGGTGCCGTCGTGGCCGATCAGCACGTTCTCGGGCTTGACGTCGCGGTGCACGATCCCGGCGCGGTGCGCGGCGGTCAGCCCGGCGAGCACCGGCTCGAGGACGGCGAACGCCTCGGCGACGGTGAGCCGGCCGCGCGCCTGCAGCAGGTCGCGCAGGGTGCGGCCGCGGACGAGCTCCATGACCAGGAAGACCAGCCCCTGGTCGCTGCCCTGGTCGCTGACCGAGACGACGTTGGGGTGGCTGAGCATGGCCGCCGCCCGCGCCTCGCGGGTGAACCGGCTGACGAACGTCGGGTCGTGCGCGAGGTGCTCGGCCATCACCTTGACCGCGACCGTGCGGTGCAGCCGCAGGTCGGTGGCGGCGTAGACGGTGGACATGCCGCCACGCGCCAGCCGCTCCTCGAGGCGGTATCGCCCCTCGAGGACCAGGCCGACCACGGGGTCGGTCACGGCGGTGTCCACGGGCCCGAGTGTAGGAGCGCAGGTCGCCGGTTCCGACCGCACACGCGGGGTCGGTGAGCCCCTGCCACCCTCCCGTCACACCGGTCACGGCAGGGGCGGTGATGACCAGGTGACCTGATCGTGCAGCGTCCTACCTGACCCCGGGACGTCGGGTAGGACACTCGGTGATCAGGTCACCTGGTCACCGCGCGGCGGCGCTCAGGACAGCTCGAGGCCCGGGTAGAGCGGGTGGGTGGCGACCAGCTCGGCGGCCGCGGCGCGCGTCTTGTCGGCCAGGCCGCCGTCGACGACGTACTTCGCCTTCGAGGGGGACCCGTCCCGCGTCGACGTCGGGGTGGTGTTGGACAGCACGTCGACGATCAGCTCGGCGGTGCGGTCGAACTCGGCCGCGCCGAAGCCCCGGGTGGTCAGCGCCGGGGTGCCCAGCCGGACGCCGGAGGTGTACCAGGCGCCGTTCGCGTCGGCCGGGATCGCGTTGCGGTTGGTGACGATGCCGGCGTCCAGCAGCGCCGACTCCGCCTGCCGGCCGGTCAGCCCGTAACCGGAGACGTCGAGCAGCACGATGTGGTTCTCGGTGCCCCCGGTGACCAGCCGGGCGCCGCGGCGGGTCAGCCCGTCGGCCAGGGAGACGGCGTTGTCGACGACGGCCTGTGCGTACGCGGTGAACTGCGGACGGCGGGCCTCGGCGAACGCGACCGCCTTGGCCGCCATGACGTGCGGCAGCGGGCCGCCGAGCACCATCGGGCAGCCGCGGTCGACGGCGTCGGCGTACTCGGGCTGGGCCAGCACGAACCCGCCGCGGGGGCCGCGCAGCGACTTGTGGCTGGTGCTGGTGACGACGTGGGCGTGCGGCACCGGGTCGAAGTCGCCGGTGAAGACCTTCCCGGCCACCAGGCCGGCGAAGTGGCTCATGTCGACGATGAGCGTCGCGCCGACCTCGTCGGCGATCTCCCGCATCCTGGCGAAGTCGACCTTGCGCGGGTAGGCGGAGTAGCCGGCCATGAGGATCAGCGGGCGGAACTCGCGGGCGCGGGCGGCGACGGCGTCGTAGTCGAGCAGCCCGGTCGCGGGGTCGGTGCCGTAGGAGGACTGGGCGAACATCTTGCCGCTGATGTTCGGGCGGAAGCCGTGGGTCAGGTGGCCGCCGGCGTCCAGGCTCATGCCGAGCATCCGCTGGTCGCCGAGCGCGTGCCGCAGCGCCGCCCAGTCCTCGTCGGTGAGGTCGTTGACGTGCCGGGCCCCGGCCGCCTGCAGCGCGGGTGCCTCGACCCGCTGGGCGAGCACGGCCCAGAAGGCGACCAGGTTGGCGTCGATGCCCGAGTGCGGCTGGACGTAGGCGTAGGGGGCGCCGAACAGCTCGCGGGCGTGCTCGGCGGCGAGCGCCTCGACGGTGTCGACGTTCTGGCAGCCGGCGTAGAAGCGGTGCCCGACGGTGCCCTCGGCGTACTTGTCGCTGAACCAGTTGCCCATGGTCAGCAGCACGGCGGGGCTGGCGTAGTTCTCGCTGGCGATCAGCTTCAGCGAGTCACGCTGGTCGGCGAGCTCGGCGCCGATCGCCTCGGCGACGCGGGGCTCGACCTCGGCGATGACCTGCAGCGCGCTGCGGTAGGCGGCCGAGGCGGTGGCGGCGTCGAAGGAGGGGGTCACGTCGGTCATGGGTGGGCTCCTGCGCGGTCGGTGGTCGGCTCTGCCCAGGCGCCCGGCGGGGGAGTGCAGGCCGCTCCCCGGTGGTGCCCCACCTCGATGCGCCAGTCACGGCCCGGACCCGATCCTAGCCCGCTCCGGCGGCGGGTCCGGGGGGCGACCTAGGCTCGGATCCATGGACGTCGACAGCCTGCAGACGATGACCCCGCAGGAGGTGGCCGCGGTCCTCGGGACCTCGCCCAACCGGGTCCGCCAGCTGCTGCGCGAGCACAAGCTGCTCGCCGTCCCGGGTAGCGGCAACAGCCGGATCCCCGCCGACTTCCTGCAGGACGGCGCGGTCCTCAAGCACCTGCCCGGGCTGATCACCGTGCTCCAGGACGGCGGGTTCAGCGACGCCGAGGTCTTCGAGTGGCTCTTCCGCCCCGACGACTCGCTGCCCGGCACCCCGGTCGAGGCGCTGCGCAGCGACCGGCACACCGAGGTCACCCGCCGCGCCCAGGCCCTGGCCTTCTAACTGCGTCGTGTCCCGAGGCGCACCGCCTGGGCGCGGGCGAGGCGGCGGGCGAAGATCCCGAGCCGCCGCGGCTTGGACACCGTCACCCGCCGGTCGAGCACCCGGTAGTCGGCCCGCTCGATCTCGGTGAGGATGCCGCCGTACAGCGCGGTCGCCGCCCGCACGCAGTCCCGCGACTCCGGCGCGAGCATCGGCGTCCCGGGCGCTGCGTCGTCGTAGCGGCGGCGCACGATCGCGACCATCTCCTGCATCAGGGCGCGGAAGCGGGCGTCGTGGCGCCTGGCCTCGAGCTGCTCGCGGGTCACGCCGTGCGCGGCCATGACGTCGGCGGGCAGGTACACCCGCCCGCGGTCGACGTCCTCGGCGACGTCGCGGAGGAAGTTGGTCAGCTGGAACGCCTCGCCCAGCGCGATGGCGTGCGGCGCGGCCTCCTCCTGCGGCACGCCGCGGGCGGTGCCGAGCACCGGCAGCACCTGCAGGCCGATCACCGACGCCGAGCCCCACATGTACCGGTCCAACGCGGCCATGTCGGCGTAGCCGGTGACGGTGAGGTCGCTGGTCATCGCGGCGAGGAAGTCGACCAGGTGCTCCACCGGGATCCGGTACCGGCGGTAGGTGTGCACGGTGGCCAGCCGCACCGGGTCGTCGGACCAGCCGGCCTCCAGCTCGGCGAGCAGCGCCCGCGACCAGTCGGCCAGGTCGGCCTCGGGGTCGGCGCCGGGGTGGTCGACGAGGTCGTCGGCGGTGCGCGCGGCCGCGTAGAGCGCGTGGACCGCCGGACGGCGGTCGGCGGTGAGCAGCCGGGTGGCCAGGTGGTAGCTCTTGCCGTGCTCGGCGTTGACCGCGGCGCAGAACCGGTAGGCGGCGTCGAGCCGCTCCTGCCGCTCCGCCTGGGTCAGCGGCCGCTCGGTCGCCGTCACCGCAGCGGCCCGGTGATCCGCTCGGCGGCCAGCCGGCCGGAGATCACCACCATCGGGACGCCGACGCCGGGCTGCACCGACGAGCCGGCCAGCACCACGTTCTCCGGGCCGCGGCGGGGCAGCGTCGGTGTCCGGAACGGGCCGGTCTGGCCGAAGGTGTGCGCCAGGGCGAAGGGCGTGCCGGCGGCCATGCCCTGCCGCGCCCAGGTCAGCGGGGTGTCCACGTGCTCCACCTCGATCGCGTCGGTCAGGCCCGTCCAGCCGCGGGCCTCGAGCACCCCCAGCACCTCGTCGCGGTAGCGGGGGAGCAGCGCGTCCCAGTCGATGCCGGGGTTGCCGCCGCTGTGCGGGTCGAGGTTCGGTGCCGGCGCCACGACGCTGAGCACCTGCCCGCCGTCGGGGGCCAGCGACCGGTCGGTGAGCGAGGGCGAGCTCACCAGCAGACTCGGGTCGCTCATCGGCCGGCCGTCGCGGGTCAGCTCGTCGAACACCTGCTGCCAGGCCGCGCCGAAGGAGATGGTGTGGTGCGCCTGCCCCGGCAGCTCGTGCCGCACGCCCAGGTGCAGGGTCACGCACGAGGGCGAGTACACCGGCCGGCGGCGCCGCGCGACGCCGGGGACCAGCCGCTCGGGGACGTCGGTGGTGACGACGACGGCGTCGGCGGCCAGCCGCTCCCCGCCCGCGAGGCACACCCCGGTCACCCGACGCCCGCGCAGCTCGAGCTCCTCGACGGTCGCGCCGTAGCGGAACACCACCCCGGCGTCGGCGGCCGCGGCGGCCATCGCGCGGGGGACGGCGCCGATCCCGCCGACCGGGTGCCAGACGCCGGCGCCGATGTCGAGCTGGGCGATCACGGCGTAGGCCGCGATCGCCCGGAACGGGGAGACGCCGGCGTAGAGCGCCTGGAAGCTGAACAGCCGCCGCAGCCGGTCGTCGGTGAAGGAGCGCGCCACGTGGCTCGACAGCCGCCCGAACCCGCCCCGGCGGACCAGCGCCCAGAGCTCCGGGCCGAGCAGGTCGAGCGGGGTGTCGAGGTTGCGGTCGATGAAGGTGTCCATCTGCAGCCGGTACAGCTCGGCCAGGTCGGCGAGGTAGCGGCGCAGCGCGGCCGCCTCGGCCGGGCCGGCCAGCGCCTCGACCTCGGCGGCGAAGCGGTCGACGTCGGCGTGCACGTCGAGGGCGGAGCCGTCGGCGAACTGCGCGCGGTAGGTCGTCTCCAGGGGCACCAGCTCGAGCCGGTCCTCCAGCTTCTCGCCGACGGCGGCCAGCGTGTCGGCCACCAGCTCGGGCGCGGTGAACACCGAGGGTCCGGTGTCGAGCACGTAGCCGTCGCGCGCGACGACGCCGGCGCGCCCGCCGGGGCCCCCGCCGCGGTCGACGACGGTCACCTCGCGGCCGGCGCCGCGCAGCCGCAGTGCCGTCGCGAGGCCCGCGAGGCCGGCGCCGACGACGACGACGCGGTCGGTGCGTCCGGGGACGGTGCGCACGTCAGGCGGTGCGCGAGGTCGCGGCGACGGCGAGGGCGTCGAGGGCGGCACCGGCCTCGACGGCGATCGGCGCGTCGGCGATCGCGGTGCGCGCGGTGGCGGTCCGCTCGGCGATCCGCTCCTCCACCCGGGCGCGGGCGCCGGTGTCCTCGATGAGGCGGCGCAGCGCGTCGAGCTGCTCGGTCCCGCAGTCGGGGTTGCCCAGGCAGGTGCGCAGCAGCTGCCGGCCCTGCTCGTCGGCCTCCTCCTCGGCCAGCGCGATGAGCAGCGTCTGCTTGCCCTCGCGCAGGTCGTCGTCGGCGGACTTGCCGGTCACCGACGGGTCGCCGAACACGCCGAGGACGTCGTCGCGCAGCTGGAACGCCTCACCCAGCGGCAGCCCGATCGCGGTGTAGACGTCGGCCGCGCGCGGGCCGGCGCCGGCGATCGCGGCGCCGAGCTGCAGCGGCCGCTGCACGGTGTAACCGGCGCTCTTGTAGCGGGCCACGGTCAGCGCGCCCTGGGCTCCGGGCAGGCCGCCCGCGGCGCGCAGCAGGTCGAGGTACTGCCCGGCGGTGACCTCGGTCCGCATCGTGTCCCACACCGAGCGGGCGCGGGCCAGGGCGGCGGCGCTGATGCCGGAGCGGCGCAGCAGCTCGTCGGACCAGACCAGCGCGAGGTCACCGACGAGGATCGCCGCGCCGACGCCGAAGGTCCCGCCGTCGCCGGACAGGCCGCCGTCGCCGTGCCGCACGGCGAACCCCACGTGCGTCGCCGGCCGGCCGCGGCGGGTGAGCGCGCCGTCCATGACGTCGTCGTGCACGAGGGCGCTGGCGTGCACGAACTCCAGGGCGGCGACCGCGCGCAGCACCGCGGCGTCGTCCTCGCCCGGGCCGCTGACGTCCTCGGTGACCCCGCGCCAGCCCCAGTAGGCGAAGGCCGGGCGCAGCCGCTTGCCGCCGTCGGCCAGCGCGCACACCTCGTCGACCACCGGCTCGAGCACCGGGTCCATGCCGGCCAGCGTGGTGCGCTGCTCCTCGAGGAAGCCGGTGAGCGCGGCCGCCACCGCGCCGCGGACGCGCCCCAGGTCGGCGGCCGCGAGCGGGGGCGCCAGGGGGCGGACCACGGACTGCTGCTGTCCCGCCCCGGTGATCACCCGGCCAGTATCGCCCCATCGAGTCGTGCGCGTCCTGCCCGGGTTCCTGCCCACGGGACCTCCAGTCGTCGTCGGGAGAGCACTCCGGACCTGCTTCTCCCGGGAACGCCCGGACGGATGCGGGGGAGCGGCGTGTCCCGCACGTACCCTCGGGACCCGTGACCCGAAGCGTCCGCGAGCTGCTCGCCTCGTCGCGGCCCACCTGGTCGTTCGAGTTCTTCCCCGCCAAGACGCCCGAGGGCGAGGCCCAGCTGTGGACGGCGCTGCGCCAGCTGGAGCGGCTGCAGCCGTCGTTCGTGTCGGTGACCTACGGCGCCGGCGGCTCCACCCGCGAGGGCACGGTCGCGGTCACCGAGCGGATCGCCGCCGAGACCACGATGACCCCGCTGGCGCACCTGACCGCCGTCGACCACTCGGTCGCCGAGCTGCGGAACGTGGTCAGCCGGCTGGCCGCCGCGGGGGTGCGCAACCTGCTGGCGCTGCGCGGCGACCCGCCCGGTGCCGACCCGCAGGCCGACTGGGTGCGCCACCCCGAGGGGCTGGAGTACGCCTCGGAGCTGGTCGAGCTGATCCGCTCGATGGGCGACTTCTCCGTCGGCGTCGCCGCCTTCCCCGAGCGGCACCCGCGCTCACCGGACTTCGACACCGACGTCGAGATGTTCGTGCGCAAGTGCCGCGCCGGCGCCGACTTCGCGATCACCCAGATGTTCTTCCGGGTGGAGGACTACCTGCGGCTGCGCGACCGGGTGGCCGCCCACGGCTGCGACGTCCCCGTGGTCGCCGGGGTGATGCCGGTGACCAACGCCCGGCAGATCACCCGCATCGTGCAGCTGTCGGGCCAGGCGTTCCCCGAGGAGCTGGCCGCCCGCTTCGCCGAGCTCGACGGCGACGCGCCCGAGGCCAAGGCGGCGGTGCGCGCCTACGGCGTGGAGGTGGCGACGGCGATGTGCCGGCGGCTGCTGGACGAGGGCGTGCCCGGCATCCACTTCATCACCATGAACCGGTCGACGGCGACCCGCGAGGTCTTCACCAACCTCACCGGCACCGGCACGTCGGTGCCCTCGACGCTGGCGGCCTCCTAGCCCTGCCGCCCGGCTAGACCGTGACCGGGCCGCCGGCCTCCAGCAGCTCCGCGGTGCGCCGGGCCGCCCGCCGCAGCGCCTCCCGCTCGGCGGCGTAGCCGCCCAACACGCCGACCAGCGGCAGGTTGGCCAGCGCGCGGGCGCCGAGACGGCCCTTCGGCCGGGCGTCGAGCGCCTCGTCGATCCGGCTGAGCAGCCGGGCGGCCCGCCACACGGTGCGCGCGGCGCCGCGCAGCCCGGCGCGGTCCTCGCGCACCCCCAGCGCCGCCTCGGTGTAGGTGCCGCGCACCCGCTCGAGCAGGGGGCGCACCCGCTCGGCGGGCAGCTCGCGGGCCAGCAGCACCCGGGAGAGCAGCGACACCCGCTCGGCGGGGTCGACGACGCCGTGCTCGCCGGCCACCCCGAGGACGACCAGCGACTGCACCGCCGTCCCCACGGTGTTCTGCAGCGGGAGCAGGTCGGCCAGCCGGCCGGCCAGCCGCGGCAGGCCGCCGGCCACGGCGGCCACGCGGGAGACCCGCTCGGCCCACCAGTCGTCGCGCTGGGCGGCGGGCAGCTCCGGCGGGCGGCCCAGCCGCTGCACGAGGGGAGCGGTCAGCCGGTCGAGCCGGCGCAGGACGTCGACGACCACCGCGTCGCTCAGGGGAGGGGCCATGACCCGCGCATACCCGCGTCGACCTGCGCACACCCGCCGCCGGGGGACCCCCGCGTCGCGGCGCTCGTACCGTGGCGCGCATGTCGGGACACGGGCGGGCGCGCCGCTGGGCGGTCGTCACCGCGCTGCTCGCCGTCCTGCTGGCGCTGCCCGCCGTGGTCGGCGCGCTGCCGGCCGACGACGCCGACGTCCCGGCCGCCGACCTGCGCGACGCCGTCGCGGCCAGCGCCGGGGTGGCCTTCTCCGGGTACGCGGTGTCCGCCGGCGGGCTGAGCCTGCCGGTGAGCGACCAGCTGCCCGGGGTCGCCGACCTGCTCAGCGACCGGACGGCGATGCGCGTCTGGTGGCGCGGGCCCGACGAGCACCGCGTCGACGTGGTGAGCGCCGCGGGCGAGACCGGCGTGCACACCGACGCCGGCGGCGCCTGGACCTGGGAGTTCGAGTCGGCCACCGCCCGCCGTGACGCCCTGGCCGCCCTGGCGCTGCCCGCCCCGCCCGACCTCGTGCCCGCCGCCCTCGGCCGCCGGCTGCTGTCGGAGGCCGCCGACGACGAGCTGTCCCGCATCGGCGCCCGCCGGGTGGCCGGCCGCGACGCGCTCGGCGTGCGGCTGGTGCCGGCCGCGCCCGCCGCGTCGGTGGCCCGCGTGGACGTGTGGGTCGACGGCGGCACGGGGCTGCCCCTGGCCGTGGAGGTGGTCGCCGACGGTGCGACCGTGCCCGCGCTCGACACCCGCTTCCTCGACCTGGACCTCACCACCCCGCCGGCCGGCGTCGTCGCGTTCACCCCGCCGGCCGACGCCCGGGTGCTGCCCGGCGAGGACACCGGGGGCCTGCTGCGCGAGGCGGCCGACCGGGAGCTGTCCCCGGTCCGGCTCCCCGCCGAGCTGGCCGGCCTCGCCCGGCGCGAGGTGGACGGTGCGCCGGCCACGGTGGGTCTCTACGGCAGCGGCGTGACCCTGCTGGCGGTCGCCCCGCTGCCCGGCCGCCTCGCCGCGGGCCTGCGCTCGACGCTGGCCGCGGCGCCCGGCGCCGTCCGCGACGAGCTCGGCACCCGCATCGCCGCCGGCCCGCTCGGGCTGGTGCTCGTCGAGCCGCCCCGCAGCGGCGCCTACCTGCTCGTCGGCACGGTCACCCCCGACGCGCTCGCCGGCGCCGCCGCGGCGCTCACCGGAGCGCCGTCGTGACCTCCGTGGTCGTCACCCGCGGGCTGGTCAAGCAGTACGGCCGGGTGCGCGCGGTCGACGGCATCGACCTCGACGTCCGCGCCGGCGACGTCTACGGCTTCCTCGGCGCCAACGGCTCGGGCAAGACGACGACGGTGCGGATGCTGCTCGGCCTGGTGCTGCCCACCCGCGGCGAGGTCGAGCTGCTCGGCGGCCGGATGCCGCGGGCCGGCCGGCGGGTGCTGCCCCGGGTCGGCGCGCTCATCGAGGGACCCGCGCACCACCGGCACCTCTCCGGCGCGGCCAACCTCGCGCTCCTCGACGCCGCCGGCCCGGGTGGGCGGCGCCGCGACCGCAGGCGGCGGGTCGCCGAGGTGCTCGACCAGGTCGGCCTCGGCGGGGTCGGCCGGCGTCCGGTGGGCGCCTACTCCCTCGGCATGCGGCAGCGCCTCGGCCTGGCCGGTGCGCTGCTGCGCCGCCCGGAGCTGCTGGTGCTCGACGAGCCGACCAACGGCCTGGACCCGCAGGGCATCCACGAGGTCCGCGAGCTGCTGCTCGACCTGCACCGCGGCGGGACGACGGTCTTCCTCTCCAGCCACCTGCTGGCCGAGGTCGAGCAGCTGTGCACCCGGGTGGGCGTGCTCGACCGCGGCCGGCTGGTGCTGCAGGACCAGCTGGCCACGCTCACCGCGCCCACCGGCGCCACCGTCGTCGACACCCCCGTGCCCGAGCGGGTGCGCGCGGTGCTCGACGGGCGGGTGCTGGCGGCCGACGGGGGCCGGGTGGTCGTGCGCGGGGCGGACCCGGCGGAGGTCAACGCGCTGCTGGTGGGCGCGGGCGTGCCGGTGCGCGGGCTGGCGCTGCAGCGGCCGACCCTGGAGGAGGTGGTGCTGGCGGCCGCGGGCGCCAGCACCGACCGGGTGGAGCGGTCGTGATCGGCGTCGAGCTGCGCAAGACCTTCGGCCGGCCGCGCACCTGGACGACGATCGCCGTCCTCAACGCGCTGCCGGTGCTGGTGGCGGTGCTGCTGCGGATCACCGACCTGGCGCCGCGGCCGGGGGAGGGGCCGCCGTTCCTGTCCGCCGTCCTCACCAACGGGCAGCTGTACCCGCTGGCGGCGCTGGCGATCGTGCTGCCGCTGTTCCTGCCGATCGCCGTCGCGGTGGTCAGCGGGGACGCCGTCGCCGGGGAGGCGCAGGCCGGCACGCTGCGCTACCTGCTCGCCCGCCCGGTCGGCCGCACCCGGCTGCTGGTGGCCAAGCTGGTCGCCGTCCTCGCCTTCGTCCTGGTGACGGTCGTGGTGGTCGCCGCGGTCGGCTACCTGGTGGGCACGCTGCTGTTCGACGCGCAGCCGGCGGCGGCCGGGACGTCGGTGTCGGGCACCTCGCTCACGGCCGAGCAGCTGGCCGGGCGCACGCTGCTGGCGATCGGCTACGTCGCGGTGTCGATGCTGGGGGTCGCCGCCTTCGGCCTGTTCTTCTCCACGCTCACCGACTCGCCGCTGGCCGCCGCCCTGGGGGCGCTGGCCGTGCTGGTGACCTCCTCGCTGCTGTTCACCCTCGACGCGGCCTCGCCGATCGCGCCGTACCTGCCCACGCGCTACTGGCTGGCCTTCGTCGACCTCTTCCGCGACCCGGTCCTGTGGCGCGACGTGGTCCGCGGGCTGGCGCTGCAGGGCGTCTACGTGGGCGTGCTGCTCACCGCGGCGTGGGCGAACTTCACCACCAAGGACATCACCAGCTGACCGTCCTGCGGCCCGTGCGCGGCCTCCCTGCAGGGTCCCGCTGTGAGCCTGCGAGCGGTGGGGGCAGGGAGGCCCATCCGCTGGTCGGGGCCCGTCCCCTCAGCCGCCGAGGCGGGCGCAGTCGGCGGGGCCGAGCTCGACCGGGTCCCCGGCCGCGAGCTCGGCCAGCACCATCGCCTGCACCAGCGGGTCGCGCGGCAGCTGGCCGTGGGCCACCCGCGCCTGCGCGCACACCGACTGCACGGTCAGGTTGAGCGCGCCCTCGAGGCGGGCGGAGTCCGGCGGGGTCACCGTCTCGTCCTGCGTCGTCCAGATCGACACCCAGGTGGGCCCCTCGGGCGTCTCGTCGTCGGCGTTGAGGTCGCCCAGCAGCGGGCTGCCGGTGGTCAGCTGCCGGCAGGCCTCCGGGCACTGGGCCGGGGCCACTCGCTCGGCGAGGTCGGCCAGCGTGGTGCCGTGGTGCGGGGAGCCGAGGGTGAGGACCCGCCGGGCGACGCCGGCCCCGCCGTCGGCGGCCCACACCCGCGCGATCACGCCGCCGGCCGAGTAGCCGACGACGTCGACGCTGCCGGCGCCGGTGCGCTCCAGCGCCGCGCCGGCCGCGGCGTCGAGCGCGGCGGCGGAGAGGGCGAGGTCGCCGGTGCCGCCCTCGGGGACGTCGACGACGGTGGCGTCGCGGCCCTCGGCGGTCAGCCGCTGGGCCAGCGACGCCAGCGACCCCGCGTTGCCGCCGTAGCCCGGCACCAGCAGCACCGGCCCGGGCTCCTCCTGGGACACCGGGTCGGCCGGCGCCGCGGCGTCCGTCCCGCGCACGACCAGCAGCGCCGTCGCGGCGGCGAGGGCGACGACGACCAGCGCCACCAGGACCAGGACCAGGCGGCGGCGGGCGGGGGAGAGGCCGGCGAGCACCTCCCCACTGTCCCCGGTGCGGCCGGCGGCTGCGGGAGACTGCGCGCGTGCTGAGCCGCGACGAGTACCTCGCCGAGTGGTCGCGGTGGCACGGCGGCACCGACCCGGCGAGCAGCCGGCTGGTGCACGGCTGGCTGACACTGGCCTACACGCTGGCCCGCTCGGTGGCCTGGCTGCCCCCGCTCGGGGCCACCGCGCTCGGCCTGCTGGTGGCCCTGGCCGCCGTCGGCCCGGCGCTGGCCGGCGGCGCGTGGCTGGTCGCCGCGGGCCTGCTGGTCGGGCTCTCGGGCCTGCTCGACTCGCTGGACGGCGCGCTGGCGCTGGCCGGTGGGCGGGCGTCGCGGCGCGGCTACGTCCTCGACTCCGCCGTCGACCGGCTCACCGAGGCCGGCTACGCGGTCACCCTCTGGGTCGCCGGGGCGCCGGGGTGGCTGGCCGCGCTGTTCGGCGCGCTGTGCTGGCTGCCCGACTACCTGCGCGCCCGCGCCGGGCAGGCCGGGGTGGCCGAGACCGGCTCGATCTCGGTGTGGGAGCGGCCCACCCGGGTGGTCATGACCGGGTTCACCGTGGGCGGGGCCGGCGTCGTCGCCGCGGCCGGGCTCACCGGGGTGGCCGGCGTCGGCGACGTCCCCGCGGCCGTGGTGACCGCGGGAGCCGCCGTCGGCTCGCTGCTCGGGGTGGTGGGCACCGCGCAGCTCGGGTTCTCCCTGCGCCGCGCGCTGGAGGACCAGCCGCCGCGCTGAGACGACCCGTTCAGGACGTCCTGCCGCCCCTCTCGCCCAGCTCGCTCTGGGCGGCCGAGCTCTTGCGGGGGTCCTCCTCGCCCTCCGCCTCCGCCTTGGCGTTCGCCTTCTCCGCCGTGTCGCTGCCCTTGCCGCTCTTCTCCGCCATGCCGACCTCCACGTCGAGGGTCGCCGTCCGGGTCCGGACGGCCGGGCGCTGCCACCACCCCCGGCGGACCGGCTCGGACACCGCCCGTCCGGGCGGACGAACGCACGCGGTCGGCGGTGGACCACCGCGGACGTGCCCGTCTCGCGGCCACACGCCGGGGTGTGCGCGAGCAGAGGCGCTGCCTAGGGTGGGCGTGCGCCGCCGTCGCGGCCGCGGTCCCCCCACCCTCCCGCCGCCGCCCCCCGCCGTCCCGAGGAGCCCCCGTGCCCGTCGTCGTCACCGGCTCCATCGCCACCGACCACCTGATGACCTTCCCCGGCCGGTTCACCGACCAGTTCGTCGAGGGCCAGATGGAGAACGTCTCGCTGTCCTTCCTCGTCGACGACCTCATCCAGCACCGCGGCGGTGCCGGCGCCAACATGGCCTACGGCCTCGGCCTGCTGGGGCTCGCGCCGGTGCTGGTCGGCTCGGTCGGCAGCGACTTCGCCGACTACGAGGCCTGGCTGACCCGCCACGGCGTCGACACCCGGGACGTGCGCTGGTCGGAGCTCAAGCACACCGCCCGCTTCGTGTGCACCACCGACGCGGTGAACAACCAGATCGCCTCCTTCTACTCGGGCGCGATGAGCGAGGCGGGGCAGATCGAGCTGGCTCCGGTGTGCGCGCGGGTCGGGGAGCCCGACCTCGTCGTCGTCGGCCCCAACGACCCGACGGCGATGGTGCGGCACACCCGCGAGTGCCGGGAGCGCGGGACCGCCTTCGCCGCCGACCCCAGCCAGCAGCTGGCCTGGGCCGACGGCGAGATGATCCGCGACCTGGTCGACGGCGCCGAGCTGCTGTTCACCAACGAGTACGAGTCGGCGCTGCTGCTGCAGAAGACCGGCTGGACCGACGAGGAGGTCCTCGCGCGCGTGGGCACCTGGGTGACCACCCGCGCCGCGCAGGGCGTGCGGGTGCGGCAGGCCGGCACCGACACGATCGAGGTCATCGCCGTGCCCGAGACCAAGCCGGTGGAGCCCACCGGCGGCGGGGACGCCTTCCGTGCCGGGTTCATCGCCGGCCGCGCGTGGGGGCTGGGACTGGAGCGGGCGACGCAGCTGGGCTCCGCGGTGGCCACCGAGGCGGTCGAGGTGGTCGGCACGCAGGAGTACGAGCTGCGCCGCGAGCCCTTCCTCGACCGCTTCGCCGACGCCTTCGGCCGCGCGGCCGCCGACGAGGTCGCCGCGTTCCTGCCGTGACGCCGCGGCCCTGCCGGACCGCGCCGGGGCCACGTGGCGTCCCCGCGTCGCGCTGAGCCCTGCCACGGCGTCCCGACCGCGAGCCTCCGGCCCCGTGGCCGGCGCACCGTCCTGCGGATCCTGTGCGCCGATACTGGTGTCCTTCGAGGCGGCCTGTCGGACGACAGGAGGAAGAGCCCGGTGTGCGGCCTCAGCGCCGGGGGGCTCGACACACGTCGTGCGGTACCGGTGTCGTCGGCGACCGCCGGGGGACGGTGCGATGGACACCGGCTCAGGAGGCGCGCGCCACGATGACGGTGAGGACCAGCGCTGTGAGGGCGGCGGAGGCGAGAGCAGCGGCGAGCGCGACCGGGTGCCGGATCCCGGCGCGGGACTCCCCGGGGGCGTAGTCGCGGACACGGTGGTGTCGATCCAGGACGAGGGCCACCACTCCCACGGGCACAGCCGTGGTCAGCGAGCCGATGCCGATCCACGCAGTCGTCGACTGCCGCTCGACGTCCCAGTACATGCCGCTGTCCGGAGCTGCCGCGGCGATGAGGTAGAGGAGTCCGAAGAGGAGCAGGACCCAGCTCAGGCCCGCGACGGCGCGCGGGATGTCCTCGTGTTCCCTCACGGCCCGTCCCATGGCCGCCGTCCTCACCGGTCAGCACGCCTGGTGCCGGACCGCTCAGGCTGGACCTCCGTGCACGCCTCGGGAGGCCCGGCCTCACCTGGAGAGGCCGGCAGCGCTCTCCACGCCCCCGGCTGCACGTCGAGGAGTGTCGTCCGACGCGGACTCGAGCGTGTGGGGACGCCGCCGAGCCGGCCGGCTCGCCTGCTGGCGGTCCTCCGGTCCTCCGGTCGTCGGGTGGTCGGGTCAGGACTCCCGGCCGGCGCCGACGATGACGTACGCCATCAGCGCCGGCTCGTCGCTGCGGTTGTGCCACGCGTGGCGGGTGCCACGCTGCACGACGCAGGTGCCGGGAGTGAGGTGCACCTCCTGGCCGTCGTCGAGCTCGAGCCACATCTCGCCTTCGACGCACAGGCCGTAGTCGATGGTGTCGGTGGTGTGCATGCCGGGGGCGTCCGGTTCGAACGCTCCGATCAACCCGGGCAGCTTCTCCTCGACCTCTGCCGAGAGATCGTCCGCTGAGCCGGTCGGTGACGGAGCGGAGGACTCCGGGGCGAAGCGCAGGAGCAGGAACCGGGTGCCGCCCACGCCGGGGAAGAACGGGAAGACCTCGGCGTCCGGAGCCCCGGTGCCGACGGTGGTGGTCCCGTCTGCGGTGCCCCACACCGGGTAGAACTGCGCGCCGGGGACGGCTCCGACCTCGATCGCGGGCGTCGCCTCGTCGGACACGACGACCGACCTGCCCTCGGCGTCATGACCGGTGACCACGTGACGTACCCGAACACCCATGGGTCCTCCTCCGGCGCGGCGCTGCACCGGCAGGTGGGTCCGGTGCCATGACGCCGACCGCGCCCATGCTCGACCGATCCGGCCCGGGCCGGAAGCCCCGGCTCCGCGCGGGCCGTGCCGATCGTCGCCCCGCGCCGCCCCGGGTCGGACGTCCCGGCGTCGGCCCGGTACGAGGCCGGACGGGCTGCTCCGGCTGAGGCGTGGGGTGGCGTCGGCGCCCTCGAGTCGGTCGCGGACGGCGGCAGCACCGACGGCGCACACGATCCGCAGGACAGCTCCTAGCTGCCCCGGACCTGCTCGCCGATCGAGGGGTCCTGCGCCCACGTCGTGTAGGGGATGCGCGGGATGGTGCGCACCTCGCCGATCGTCGACCACTCGTTGCCGCCGAGCCGGGCCAGCGGCCGCAGCTCCTCGATGCGCGGCCGGCCGTCGCGGACGGCGGACTCCCACACGCTGATCCACTCGACCCGCCCGAAGACGACCGTGCTGTCACCCAGCCGCAGCGTCGAGTGCAGCGTGCACTCGATGGCGACCGGGGACTGCGCCACCCGCAGCGCGGCCACCTTCTCGCTGGGCTCGAGCCGGACGCCGGTGTGCTCGGCCTCGCTCTGGTCGGGCGGGAAGTCGGTGCCGGTGGCGTTGGCCTGCTCGAACAGCTCCTCGGGCACCAGGTTGACGGTGAAGTCGCCGGTGGCCTCGACGTTGGTCAGCGAGTCCTTGCGGCCCACCGAGGTGAACTGCACGACCGGCGGCTTGACGCAGGCGACCGTGTAGAAGGAGTGCGGCGCCAGGTTGTGCACGCCCTCGGCCGAACGGCTGCACACCCACGCGATCGGCCGGGGGACGACGACCGAGTTGACGACCCGGTAGAAGTCCGACGGCTTCATCGCCGCGGGGTCGAAGGTCGTGCGGGCAGGGGAGTCGGCCGAGGTCACGCCCCATCCTCGCCCGCGTCAGCCGACCGCGCGCCCGCGCCAGGTGAGGGTGCCCCGCCGGTGCCCGCGCACCGACCCGGCCAGCAGCACGTCGAGCGCCAGCAGCGACACCGGGTGGGCCAGCGCGTCCGGCCACACCCGGCTCCCGGTGACAGCCGCACTCACCGCCCGCCCGGCCACCCCGGCCAGGTAGCCGGCCAGCCCCGCGCGCGAGCCGCCCAGCGCGGCCAGCGCCGGCACGACCCCGACGGCGGTGAGCACCGCGGCGGCGCCCAGCCCCGCGGCCGGCGACCCGCCGACCGAGGACCACAGCGACTTGCCGTAGCCCCCGCGCATCGCCGTCCAGCCGTCGTACATCCGGCAGGTGGCCAGGTCGGCGCCGGCGGCGGGGACGGCGCGGCCGCCCGCGCGTTTGACCGCCCGCGCCAGCGCGACGTCCTCCACCACCTGGTCGCGCACCGCGGCGTGCCCGCGGGCGCGCAGGTAGCCGCGGCGGGTCAGCGCCAGGAACTGGCCGTTGGCGGCGGTCAGCGACGGCCGCGGCGAGCGCTCGGCGGCCCGCAGCGGCAGCGTGGTCAGCCACAGCCAGGGCGACAGCGGCTGCACCAGCCGCTCGGCCGCCGACACCGCCACCGGCCGCGGCCAGGGCGAGACCAGGTCCAGACCGTGCGCGTCGAGCAGCCAGGCCGCTGCGGCGAGCGCGCCCGGCGCCAGCCGGACGTCGGCGTCGACGAACACCAGCACGCCGTCATCGGCCGTCTGCGCGCCCACCCAGCAGGCGTGCGGCTTGCCCAGCCAGCCGTCAGGCGGTGGCGGGGCGGTCAGCAGCCGCACCCGCGGGTCGCCGATCCCGCGGACGACGGCGGCCGTGCCGTCGGTGGAGCCGTCGTCGACCACGACCACCCGCAGGTCGGGCACCCCCCGCGAGGCGAGGACGGCGGACAGGCAGCCGCCGACCGCGGCCTCCTCGTCGCGCACCGGGACGACGACGGTGACCGGCCGGGCCACCGCCGGCGGGTCGGCCGGGGCCCGGCGCAGCAGCCGGGCGTTGACCGCGGCGTGCGCGGCGCCCGCGACCGCCAGGCCGGACAGGACCCGGACGACCGGGCCGCTCACGGACGGCGGGCCTGCACGGCCAGCGTCACCAGCACCGGCACCGCCAGGGCCGCGCCCCAGGCCGCGGAGCCGGGCAGGTCGAGGAAGGCCGCGTGCGCCAGCGCGCCACCGAGGGTCATCCACCCGAGTACCAGCAGCGGGGCGGCGTCGCCGGTGCGCCGGCCCCCGGGCAGCGCGGTGCGGGCGACCACCAGGTCGAGCAGCGTCATGAGCACCAGGCCGGCCAGCAGCCAGCCGGCGAGGTTGGTCAGCGGCACGGTGTCGATGCCGGGCAGGCCCGGCTGCGGGCGCGCCCACGTCCAGTAGCCGGCCTGCACCAGCTGCGGGTCGAGCACCACGTCCCACGCGGCGAACACCGCGGCCGCGACGACGACGCGCGCGGGCCGCTGCCGCCCGGGCCGCACGCGCCGGGTGAGCAGCCGGGCCAGCACCCAGCTCGGCCAGGCCATCATCAGCCAGGCCAGCGGCACCAGGAACGGGACGCCGAGCAGCGTGGGGCCCAGCACGTCGCTGTAGGCGTAGGGGCCGTAGGGGAAGCCGGTGGCCACCCCGACCGACTCGAACACCACCGCGGTGGCCGCCACCAGGCCGAGCACCGACAGCCCGGTGCGCGGGCCGTGCGCCACGGCGGCCGAGGTCACCGACACCGCCGAGCCCAGCAGCACGATCGTCCAGGACACCGCGTCGCGGCCGCCGCCGTCGGTGAGCGGGTAGGCGATCGCGGCCAGGACGACCGCGACGGCGAGGACCAGCGGCAGCCGCGCGGCCGGTGCCGCGGCCCGCCGGGCGGCCGCCGTCACCGAGCTCATCGGGCGCTCATCGGGCGCTCATCGGGTGCTCACCGGGAGCGGACGGCGCGCAGCGCCCGGCCGGCCCGGCTCCGGGCACGGGCGAGCGGACGGCGGTCGGCGAGCACCGCGCGCGCCGCCGTCCGGCCGGAGTTGCCCGACACCCCGCCGCCGGGGTGGGTGGAGGCACCGGCCAGGTAGAGGCCCGCGAGGCCGGGCACGCGGTAGCCCGACAGCGCCGGGGTGGGCCGGAACGCGAACATGCTGGCCAGGCCCATCTCCACGTGCATGACGTTGCCACGCAGCAGCGACAGCTCCCGTTCCAGCAGCAGCGGCGTCTGCACGTACAGCTGCTGCACCGAGGCGGCGAAGCCGGGGGCGAAGCGGTCGACGGCGGCCACCAGGCGGGCGGCCTCGGCGTCGGCGAGGGCGTCCCAGTCGCCGCCGTCGGCGAGGTCGTAGGGGTACCACTGCCCCCACACGGTGACCACGTGCCGCCCGGGCGGGGCGAGGGTGTCGTCGCTGGCGGAGAACGACATCGCCAGCGGCACCGGCTCGCGCGGCAGCCGGCCGGCCAGCCAGTCGCCGTGCGCGGCGGCGAGCTGCGCGCGGTCGGTGCACAGCAGCTGCAGGCCCTGGGCCGAGACGGCCGGGTCGACGCCGGGGTAGGCCGGCAGGGCGTCGGTCAGGCAGCGCAGCACCAGGCCGAAGCCGTTGCCCACCGGCGGGGCGGCGGCGGCCAGCGCGGGCGGGGCGTGCTCGCCGGCCAGGTCGCGGGTGGCCAGCACGTGGCAGGCGGCGACGACGACCGGGGCGCAGACCCGCCGTCCGGACTCCGTCTGGACGCCGGCGACCCGCCCGTCCTCGACCAGCAGCCGCGCGGCGCCGTCGCCGAGGGTGACCCGCCCGCCGTCGGACTCCAGCCGCCGGCGCAGCGCCTCGGTCAGCCCGCCCGAGCCGCCCACCGGGTGACCCGGCGGGGTGTCGTGCAGCAGCGCCACCCAGGCGACCATCGCCGCGGTGCCGGGCTCGGACATCGGCGGGCCCGACTGCGCGCCGAACCAGGCCAGCGCCGCCTTGAGCCGCTCGCTGGTGAACCACCGGTCGAGCAGCGCGTCGCCGGAGCCGAGGAAGTCGACGGCGAGGTCGCCGCCGGGCGTGCGCGGGGCGTCGCCGCTGGGCGCGCCGAGCGGCCAGAAGGCGCGGACCAGCCCCAGCGGGGTCGGCTGCCGGCCGAAGGAGTCGACGACGGCGCGGCTGCGCGGGCCCCACACGCCGACGAACCGGCGGTAGGCGGCGGCGTCGTCCTCCCCGCAGGCGGCGGCGATGGAGGCGCAGGTGGCGTCGAGGTCGACGGAGAAGACCAGCGGCCGGCCGTCGGGGCCGGGGTCGCCGGGCACCGGCGCCGGCGCGAAGCCCCACGGGTCGCAGTCGACGTAGCGCAGCCCGAGCGCGGCGAGGTCGAGCTCCTCGACGACGCCGCTGTGCCGGACGATGACGTGCGCGCTGGAGCCGCGGTCGACCCGCACGCCGGGCCAGCGCTCCACCGTGGACACCGCGCCGCCGAGCACCTCGTCGCGCTCGACCACCTCGACGGCCAGCCCGGCCCGGGCCAGGTGGCAGGCAGCGACCAGGCCGTTGTGCCCCGCGCCGACGACGACGGCGTCGACCACGGCGTCAGTGGCGGCGTCGGCCACGGTGCCGGGCACGGTGCCGGGCACGGTGCCGGCCACGGCGTCGGCGCGGCGGCCGCCGGCCGGCACGCCGGTCAGGACGCGACGGCGCGCAGCGGGAGCCGGGCGCCGAGGATCGCGAAGGGACGGGCGTCCCCGGGGAAGTGGTGGCCGCGGGCGAGGTCGACGAAGCCGTCGGCGTGGTAGAGGCGGAACGCCTTGGTGTCGGCGTCGGGCGTCGACAGCAGCGCCACCGGCGCCGGGACGCCCTCGACCAGGGCGTGCAGCAGCCGCCGGCCCAGCCCGCGGCTCTGCGCGTCGGGGTGCACGTGCAGCTCGCACACCTCGAAGGCGCCGGGCAGCCAGCGCTTGGCGGTGCGCCGGTCGAGCGCGGCGCGCACCTGGTCGTGCCACCACTGGCCTGGTGCGACGAGGTAGCCGTAGCCGAAGCCCACGAGCCGCTCGCCGTCCCTGCCGGCCTCGAAGGCGCCGACGGCGCGGAAGCCGGGCCGCTCGGTGTGCTGGACGGCGTAGCCGTAGCGGCCGGCGACCACCGAGGCGTCGTAGCCCATCGCCTCGCCGTAGATGGTCAGCGCCTCGTGCATGTGGTCGCGCAGCCAGCCCACGGGCAGCTCGGTCACCCGCGTCGCGGGTGTCGTGCCGGTCACGGGTCTCTCCTCGCTCACGGACCCACCGCGGCGGCGGGGTCGTGGGTGGTTCCGGTGGGGGTGGTCCCGAGCGGCGTGCTCCCGAGCGGCGCGGCCCCGGGGTGCGCGGCCCCGCCCCGTGCCGCCTCGGCGCGGGCGGCCTCGGGAGGGCCGTCGCCGACCTCGGCGGCGGTGCCGGCGGTCAGCCGCAGCAGCTCGTCGTAGCTGGTGGGGAAGACCGCCGACGGGTGCCCGGCGGCGGCCCAGACGCGGTCGTGGCGGGCCAGCTCGACGTCGACGAGGGTGCCGATCGGCCCGGGGTGGCCGAGGGGGGCGACGCCGCCGATGGGCTGGCCGGTGTGCTCGCGCACGAAGTCGGCCGAGGCGCGCCGGACCTGCGGGACGCCGAGCAGCGCGGCGACCCTGGCGACGTCGACCCGGTGCGCGCCGCTGGTGAGCACCAGCAGCGGCGCGCCGTCCACGTCGAAGACCAGGCTGTTGGCGATCGCGCCGATCGGGACGCCGAGCGCGGCGGCGGCCTCCGCGGCGGTGTGCGCGCCGGAGGGGAGCTCGTGGACCCGCCCGCTCGCCCCCGCCTCGGAGAGCAGGTCGGCGAACGCGGCCACCCGGGGGTGGGCGGGTCGGCTCATGCGTCGATCCTGCCACCGCTGTCGGACCCCCGCCGTACCGTCCGCCGCGCACGGGCGGGGGAGGGGACGCCGGTCCCTGCTCCCGGGTGCGTCCGGCTTGACGACACCGTCGCGGTCGGGTGTACTCGTGCTGTTCGAACAGACGTTCGAACGGTCGGCCACCGCTCCCGGGACCTTCCCCGCCCGGGCGGTGGGCGGGCCGGTCGCGGGCACGGGGTGGGGAGTCGGGCATGAGCCGGGTGCTGGGTGAGGTCGGCGAGCGGGTCGGCGAGGAGGTGCGGGTCGAGCGGGGGCCGCTCGGTCCGGCGCAGTTCTGGCGCGGTCAGTGGCGCTACGTCGTCGGCGAGCTGCTCGACTCCTGGGTGGAGACCGCGCCGTGGTGGCAGCGGTCGGCCGCCGGCGGCGCCTCGGCCGACCTGGTCGCACCCCGCGAGGTCTTCCGCGTCGAGGCGGTGCGGGCCGGGCGGTCGCGGATGAGCTTCGCCGGCGTCTACGACCTGTCCTGGGACGCCGCCGACAACCGGTGGTCGCTCGTGCGGGTGCACGACTGATGGGCGCCGCTCGCGTCATGGCCGACCAGCTGCCCCTGCCCCCGCCGCTGCCGGCGGCCGCCGTCCAGCTGCTCGACCAGGCCACCCGGGCGCTCGCCGAGGCGGCGGGCTCGACCGACCCGCGCCGCCGCTACGCCACCGCCC
The DNA here is from genome assembly GCF_900115505.1 of Geodermatophilus dictyosporus. Classification (GTDB taxonomy): domain Bacteria; phylum Actinomycetota; class Actinomycetes; order Mycobacteriales; family Geodermatophilaceae; genus Geodermatophilus; species Geodermatophilus dictyosporus. The sequence goes on from NZ_FOWQ01000004.1 coordinate 208,464, forward strand.
ACCTGGGCGCGCTGCGCGCCGCGGCGGCCGTGCTGGCCGCCCGCACCCGGCCCGAGAGCGGCCGCCGCCGGCCGCGCAGCGCCTGGGTGCTGCTCGGCCAGGTCGCTCCCGAGCTGGGCGAGTGGGCCACCTTCTTCGCTGCCGGCGCGGCCAAGCGGGCCGCGGCCGAGGCCGGGCTGTCCCGCGCGGTCACCGAGCGGGAGGCCGACGACCTGGTCCGCGACGTCGGCTCCTTCCTCACCGTGGTCGAGGACCTCCTCGGCCACGAGCCCGAGCCCGCCCCGCGCCCGCGCGTGGTCGGCGGCACCGCCCACCGTCCCGCCCGCGGGCGGTGAGCGGGGACCCCTTCGTCCACCTCCACGTCGCCTCCGGGTACTCCCTGCGGTACGGGGCCAACCACCCCGCCGACCTGGTGGCGCGCGCCGCCGAGCACGGCATGGGCGCGCTGGCGCTGACCGACCGCGACGGCCTCTACGGCGCGGTCAAGTTCGCGCTCGCGTGCCGGTCGGCCGGGGTGCGGCCGCTGTTCGGGGTCGACCTCGCGGTCGCCCCGGCGGTGGACACCGCCGTGCCGCGGGCCCGGGCGCGCGTGCTGGGGGAGGACGACGAGCTGACCGTGCCCGGGGTGGCCCGGGACCGGGGTACCCCTGTGCGGCCGGCCCGCCGCAGCCCGGCGCGCGGCGGGGCGAGCGTCGACCCGCGGCTGCCCCGGGTGACCTTCCTCGCCCGGGACGGCGCCGGCTGGCGGGCGCTGTGCCGGCTGACCAGCGCCACCCACCTGCGCGGCACCCGCGGCGAGCCGGTGGCCTCGCTGGCGCTGGCCGCCGAGCACGCCCCGGGGCTGGTCGCCGTGCTGGGACCGGACTCGCCGGTGGGCCGGGCACTGGCCGCCGGCCGGGCCGACGTCGCCGCGGCCCGGCTGGACGCCTGGCGCTCGGTGTTCGGCCCGGGCTCGCTGGTGGTCGAGCTGGTGCACCACCGCGGCCGGGGCGACCGCTCCCGCGCGCAGGGGCTGATGCGCTTCGCCGCCGAGCAGGGCGTGCCGGTGGTGCTCACCAACGCCGTCCGGTACGTCGACGCCCTCGACGCGCCCACCGCCGACGTCCTCGACGCCTCCCGGCGGCTGGTCGCCCTCGACCGGCGGCACGTCGACCGGCGCACCGCCGAGGGCTACCTGAAGTCGGGCAAGGAGATGGCCGAGGTCGCCGGGGAACTGGCCGGCCCCGACCGCGACGCCGCGCTGCGGCTGCTGGAGCGCACCGCCCGGCTGGCCGAGCAGTGCGTCGTCGACGTCCGCAAGGACCTCGGCGTCGGCACCGTGCGCTATCCCGAGCTCGACGTCGTCACCCGTCCCGGCGAGCGGGGGATGGGCCCCTCGCAGGTGCTGCGCGCCCGCTGCGAGGCGGGGCTGGGCCGGCGCGGGATGGCGGCCACCGCGCAGGTCACCCGGCGGCTGGACGACGAGCTGGCCGTCGTCGACTCCCTCGGCTACCCGTCCTACTTCCTCACCGTCGCCGACGTGGTCGACCTCATCAGGAGCCTGAGGGTCCGCGCCGCGGCGCGTGGGTCGGGCGCGGGCAGCCTGGTCACCTACCTGCTGGGCATCTCCGACGTCGACCCGATCCGCTACGGGCTGCTGATGGAGCGCTTCCTCTCCCCGCTGCGCCACCAGCTGCCCGACGTCGACATCGACGTGGAGTCCGCCCGGCGGATGGAGGTCTACGACGCGGTCATCGACCGCTTCGGGGCGCAGCGGGTCAGCTGCATCTCGATGATGGACACCTACCGGGTGCGGCACGCCATCCGCGACGTCGGCGCCGCGCTCGGGCTGCCGCCGGGCGAGGTCGACGCCGTCGCCAAGGCCTTCCCGCACGTCCGGGCCGACCAGGTGCACGCGGCGCTGCGCGACCTGCCGGAGCTGCGGGCCAGCCGGCTGGGCTCGCGCCGGGGCGGGGGCACCGGCGACCTCGACCTGCTCTTCGACCTCGTCGCCCGGCTCGACGGGCTGCCCCGGCACATCGCGCTGCACCCGTGCGGGGTGCTGCTCTCCGACGCCACGCTGCTCGACCGCACGCCGGTGGAGAACAGCTTCCTCGGCTACCCGATGAGCCAGTTCGACAAGGACGACGTCGAGGAGCTCGGGCTGCTCAAGCTCGACCTGCTGGGCATCCGGATGCAGTCGGCGATCGCGCACGCGGTCGAGGAGGTGGCCCGGGTCGACGGCGAGACCCTCGACGTCGACGCGATCCCGAGGGACGACCCGACGACCTTCGAGCTCATCCGCAGCACCCGGACCCTCGGCATGTTCCAGATCGAGTCGCCGGGGCAGCGCGAGCTGGTCGGCAAGTTCGGGCCGGAGACGTTCGAGGACATCGTCATCGACATCTCGCTGTTCCGGCCCGGCCCGGTCAAGAGCGACATGGTGACGCCGTTCCTGCTGGCCCGGAACGGCTGGCAGGACCCGGTCTACCCGCACCCCGACCTCGCACCGTTCCTCGAGCAGACCGCCGGCGTCGTGGTCTTCCACGAGCAGGTGCTGCAGATCGTGGCGCAGATGACCGGCTGCGACCTGGCCCAGGCCGACGAGGCCCGCCGCGCGCTGGGGGACAAGGAGCTGCACCCGGAGGTGCGGGCCTGGTTCGTGCCGGTGGCGCTGCAGCGCTACCCGGTCGAGGTGGTCGAGCGGGTGTGGGAGGTGCTGGTCGCCTTCGGCTCGTTCGGCTTCTGCAAGGCCCACGCCGCGGCGTTCGCACTGCCCACCTACCAGTCGGCGTGGCTCAAGACCCACCACCCGGCGGCCTTCCTCGCCGGGGTGCTCACCCACGACCCGGGCATGTACCCGAAGCGGCTGATCCTCGACGACGCCCGCAACTTCGGCATCCGGGTGCTCGGCCTCGACGTCAACGCCTCGACCGGCAGCTACCGGGTGGAGCGGCTGGCGACGCCGGACCGGGGAGGACCCGGCCGGGAACCCGACCGGCGGGCGGACTGGCAGCGTCCGGACTGGATGCCCGCGGCCATGCCCGACCCCTCCCGCTACGGCATCCGGCTCGCCCTCGCCGACGTCAAGGGCATCTCCGACGACGAGGTGACGCGGATCGTCGCCGGGCAGCCCTACCGGTCGCTCACCGACTTCTGGACACGCGCCGCGGTGTCCCGCCCGGTGGTCGAGCGGCTCGTCCTGGCCGGCGGGTTCGACTCCCTCTACGGCTTCGGGGTGCGCGACCGGGAGGCCGGCCGGCCCACCCGTGCCCGCGGCTCGATGACCCGCCGCGACCTGCTGCTGCAGATCAGCGAGCTCGACCGGTGGAGCCGCAGCGGCGCGAAGGCCGGCTCGGTGGGGCAGCTCAGCCTCGACCTCTTCGGCCTCGAGACGCCAGATGACGCCGACGCCGACGCCGCCGACGGCGAGGGCGCCGGCGTCTCCGAGGCGGAGGAGACGGCGCTGTCGGGAGGCGTGCTGTCGTGGGGCGCGGGCTCGGGGCTGCCCGAGTTCACCGACGCCGAGCTGGTGCGCGCCGAGCTCGAGGTGCTCGGGCTGGACGCCAGCCGGCACGTCGTCGACTTCTACCGGCCCTTCCTCGCCGCGATCGGCGCGGTGCCGGCCGGGGAGCTGCTCGGCAGCCGCAGCGGCGCCGAGGTGCTGGTCGCCGGGGTCAAGGTGGCCACCCAGACCCCGCCCATCCGGTCGGGACGGCGGGTGGTGTTCGTGACCCTCGACGACGGCACCGGCTGCACCGACTCGACCTTCTTCGAGGACGTGCAGGGCCCGTACGCGGCGACGGTGTTCCACTCGTGGCTGCTGGTGATCCGCGGGGTGCTGCGGCGCACCGGCCCGCGCGGGGTGTCGATCCGCGCGACCGGCGCGTGGGAGCTGCCGGCACTGCACGAGGCGTGGGAGACCGGCGGGCTGGCCGCGGTGGCCGAGCAGATGGCCGCCCCGGGGGAGTACACCGAGCAGGCGATCAGCGGGGCGGCGGCCTCGCACGGGGCCCGGCCGGTGGTGGTCAAGCCGGTGCTGGTGCACCCCACCGGCTTCCGGATGTCGCCCTACGCCGACGTCAAGCCCGCCGGCGACGACGCCGCCACCGCCGCCCGCCGCGCCGCGGCCGCCGCACCCCGCAAGCTCTGGCACTCCAGCCCCGGCAGCCCGGGCCACTGAGCGGGCCCGCTCCTGCGGCGGGGCCACCCGCCGGTCCGCCACCGGTCCGCCACCGGTCCGCCGCGGGTCCGGCACGATGGCCCCGGTGACCCCGGACCTGCGCGTCTGCTTCCTCGGCGACTCGTTCACGGCCGGCGTCGGCGACCCCGAGCACCTCGGCTGGGTCGGCCGGCTCGCCGCGCGCAGCGCCCGGGCCGGGCGCCCGCTGACCGCCTACCCGCTGGGCGTGCGCCGGCAGACCGGCGTCGAGGTCGCTGCCCGCTGGGCGGCCGAGTGCGCGCCCCGGCTGTCGGGGGAGTGGGACGCGCGGCTGGTGGTCTCGTTCGGGGTCAACGACACCACGCTCGAGGACGGCGCCCCGCGGGTCGCACCGGAGCGCTCCGTGGCCGCCCTCGACACGGTGCTGGCCGGAGCCCGGGCCGCCGGCTGGCCGGTGCTGGTGGTCGGCCCGCCCCCGGTGGCCGACGCGGCGCAGAACGCCCGCACCGCCGACCTCGACGCGCGCTTCGCCGAGCTGTGCGCCACCCGCGGCGTCCCCCACGTCGCCGTCCACGCCGCGCTGGCCGCCGGCCCGGCGTGGACGGCCGAGGTGGCCGCCGGCGACGGAGCCCACCCCGGCGCGGCCGGGTACGCGGCGCTGGCCGACCTGGTCTGGCCGCACTGGCGGGCGTGGACGGCGGAGGCCGACCCCCCTCCGTCGACGCCGACACCCCCGGGCGGCGCGCACCGATGACTCGGGCGGCACCGCGCGGTCTACTCCTGCACGCCGGCACGCCGCCGGTCGCCGGAGAGGAGCGAGGACCCCCATGCCGAAGCAGATCCCGTGCCTGTGGTTCGACGGCCGCGCCGAGGAGGCCGCGCAGTACTACACGTCGGTCTTCCCGAACTCCTCGATCGACCAGGTCACCCGCTACGGCCCCGACATGCCGGTCCCCGAGGGCACCGCGATGACCGTGAGCTTCACCCTCGACGGGCAGGCCTACGTCGGTCTCAACGGCGGCCCGCAGTTCCCCTTCTCCGAAGCGATCAGCTTCCAGATCCACTGCGCCGACCAGGACGAGGTCGACCACTACTGGGCGCGTCTGACCGACGGCGGCGAGGAGGGCCAGTGCGGCTGGCTGAAGGACCGCTTCGGCGTCTCCTGGCAGGTCATCCCGGTCGAGCTCTTCGCGCTGCTGTCCGACCCCGACCCCGGCCGGGCCCAGCGCGCCACCGAGGCGATGCTGCAGATGCGCCGGATCGTCGTCGCCGAGATGCGGGAGGCCGCCGACGGCGTCCCGGCGTGACCCGGCGCCCCCGCCAGTAGGGTCGGGCGGGTGAGCGCCCCCGCCCCGTCCACCGGCGAGCAGCTGCCCGTCCGGACCGCCGCGGTGTGGGCCGCGCTCGACCCGGTCGTCGCCTCCGGCGAGGCGCTGCGGGTCCTCGACGTCGGCGGCGGCAGCGGCGGGTTCGCCGTCCCGCTCGCCCGGCTCGGCCACCAGGTCACCGTCGTCGACCCCAGCGCCGACGCCCTGGCCACCCTGCAGCGCCGGGCGCAGACCGCCGGGGTGGGCGAGCGCGTCCGCGGGCTGCAGGGGGACGGCGACCTGCTGCACGAGCTGCCCCTCGACGACGGGCACGGCGCCGGCGGCGGCTACGACCTCGCGCTGTGCCACTCGGTGCTCGAGGTCGTCGACGACCCCTCGGCCACCCTCCGCGAGGTCACCCGCGCGCTGCGGCCCGGCGGCCAGGTCAGCATCGCCACCGCCAACCGCGCCGGCGCCGTCCTCGCCCGGGCGCTGGGCGGGCACCCCAGGGAGGCCCTGGCCCTCCTCGAGGACCGCGACCCCGCGCCGAGCCGCACCCGCCCGGCCCGGCGCCGCTTCGGCCCCGGCGACCTGCTGGCGCTGGTCACCGGCGCCGGGCTCGAGCCGGGGGAGTGGCGCGGCGTCGCCGTCGTCGCCGACCTGCTCGACGCCGCCTCCGGCGCCGGCCCCGAGGCGGTCCGCCGGCTCGAGCTCGCGCTCGCGGTCACCTCGCCCTACCGCGACGTCGCCACCGGCCTGCACGTGCTGGCCACCCGTCCGTGACGGCGCTGCCGGCCGGCCTGACCCGCCCGGACTACGGCACCGCCACCCTCGCCGACGTGCTGCCCGGCGCGGCCGCCGCCCTCGGCGTCGACGTCGACCGCGGCGGGCTGCCGGCCGACCCGCTCGGCCTCACCGCGGCCCTGGCCGGCGCCCGCCGGGTCGCCGTCCTGCTCGTCGACGGCCTCGGCGCGCACCTGCTGCGCGAGCACGCCGCCCTCGCCCCGACCCTCGCCGGCCTGGCCGCCCCCGCCGGCGACCTCGCCGCCCCCTGCCCGAGCACCACGCCGGTCAGCCTGACCACGCTGGCCACCGGCGTCCCCCCGGGCGGGCACGGCGTGCTCGGCTTCGTCACCGCCGTCCCCGGGCAGGACCGCACGCTCAACCACGTGCAGTGGGCCGACGACCCCGACCCGGCGCAGTGGCAGGCGCGGCCCACGGTCTTCGAGCAGCTCGCCACCGCCGACGTCCCGGTCACCGCCGTCGCCCCCTACGCCTACCGCGGCTCCGGGCTGTCCACCGCCGCCTACCGCGGCGCCGGCTACTCCGGCACGGTCGGCGCCGGCGACCTGGCCGCCGTGGTCCTGCAGTCGTTGAGCCTGTCGCCGACCGGCCTGGTCTACGGCTACACACCCGAGCTCGACCTGACCGGGCACGTCCGCGGTGTGGACTCCGACAGCTGGCGGCTGCAGCTGGCGCTGGTCGACAAGCTGGTCGAGCAGGTCGTCGACGGCCTCCCCGACGACGCCGCGCTGCTGGTCACCGCCGACCACGGCATGCTCGACGTCCCCGCGCACACCCGCGTCGACCTCGACGAGGAGCCCGAGCTGCTCGACGGCGTCGCCCTGCTCGCCGGGGAGCCGCGGGCCCGCTACGTGCACGCCGTGCCCGGGTCCGCCGGCGACGTCCTCGGCGCGTGGCGCGGCGTGCTCGGCGACCGCGCCTGGGTGGCCGGCCGGGAGGAGGCGGTGGCCAGCGGGGTGTTCGGCGACGTCGACCCCGCGCTGGCCGCCCGCATCGGCGACGTCGTCGCGCTCGCCCGCGGACCCTGGGCGATCACCGCCGGCCTGTCCGAGCCCGGGCCGAGCCGGCTGGTGGCCTACCACGGCTCGCTGACCGACGCGGAGCTGGCGATCCCGCTGCTGCTGGCCCGCGGCCGCGCGCTGGGCTGAGCCCTACCCGGTCACCGACAGCGTCGTCCACACCCGGGAGTGCGCCGGGTGCGTCGCCCGGCAGGTCAGCTGCACCGCCTCGGCCGACGGCCGGCTGTCGAGCCGGACGACGACGTCGCCCGCCGGGCCGGCCAGCACCACCTCGAACCGCTCGACGCCCTCGGCCTCCTCGGCGTCGGTGCCGGGCAGCCGCCGCGAGCCGCGCACCGGCAGGTCGTCGACGCCGAGCAGCCCGGTGGACTCCCTCGCCGCGGCCTGGGCGGCCTGCGCCGGCATCGACAGCCCGGCGCGTCCGCGCAGCCAGGGCAGCGCCACCTGCCCGCGGGTGTGCGCGGCCACCACGTCGGCGCCGTCGCCGGGCACCGCGCCGTAGGCGAACCCGTGCGGCAGCACCAGCACGTTGGAGGCGAACCGGCAGCCGCCGAGGTGGCTGCACTCCCAGACGTCGGCTGCGGGCATCGACCGGGCCAGCGGCCGGCCGCGCAGCGCGCAGCAGGCGTCGTGCTGGCCGTGCGTGCAGACCAGGTAGGTGGGTCGCTCCGCCCGCTCGCCGACCGACCCGTCCCAGGGGGCCGCCAGCAAGTCGGCGTCCTCCGTCCGCACCGACCACCACAGCCCCTCGCGGCCGGGCCGGCCGTCGGCGTAGGCCCAGCCCCGGCCGGTGTCGGCGAGCCGTTCCCCGGGACGGCGGACCAGCAGCACCCGCACGCCCTCGGCCCGCGCGCGGGCCGACAGCCGGGCGGCGACACCGCGGTCGAAGCGGGACTGGGTCAGGGCGTCGCGGCCCCACGGCCCGGGCTGCTCGACCAGCAGCCAGCGCTGCGCCGGTGAGGCCGTGCCCACGGGGGAGTCCCCGCGGGCCTCGGCCGTCACCGAGCACCGGGTCGCGTCGAGCCGGCCGGCCGGGGTGGAGCGGGAGGCGGCCGGGGTGCTCACCGGGGGCAGGGCCGCGGGCTCACGACCCGGTCCCGAGGGCGTCGGCACGCTCCCCATCGTCCCCGCCGGCGTCCGGCGCGGGCGCACCGGGACCGGTCGGGCCCGGCTCGGGGGCGGTGGCCGGGACGCCGTCGACCCCGCCGCTGCCGGGGGAGGCGGCGTCGGCGACCAGCGCGATCGACTCGGTCACCAGGCGACGGGCGAGGGTGAGCCGGTCGTCGGGGTCCAGGCCGGTCAGGTCGGCCACCTTGAGCTCGCCGGCGGCCAGCAGCGCGGCCAGCGCGGGCCGGGTGGCCGCGGGGAACTCGTGCCGGCGCCGGCCGCCGAGCAGGACGACCCGGTCGCCGTCGCCCTCGCGCAGCGCCACCCGGAGCCGGCGGCGCAGCCGCAGCACCGAGTCCGGCGTGAGCGCCGCGGCGGCGGTGGCCTGGGCCAGCGGCGCCACCGGCTCGGGGCGCACCTGCGCCCAGGTCCGCGAGCGCAGCCGGTCGGCGACCTCGTCGGGGTCCACCCGGTCCAGCCAGTCCCCGAGCGCGGCGACGACGGCCCGGACCTCGTCGCGCACCGACCCCGGGTCGGCCAGGTCCAGGCCCAGCGGCAGCGAGCGGCGCAGCTCCCGGTCCTCGGCGGCCAGCACCCGCACCAGGTCCAGCGCCGACTCCGCGGCCGCCCAGCGGGTGACCGGGTGCACGCCGATGGTCAGGTGCGCGCTGGTCTGGCCGAGCGCCACCGCCGAGTGCAGGTAGCCGCGGGGGAGGTAGAGGGCGTCGCCGGGGCGCAGCACGGCGTCGATCACCGGTTCGCGCTCCGCGGCGGCGGCGACCGCGGCCGACCGGTCGGTCCAGGGCTGGGTGCGCAGCGGGTCGGGCAGCACCGGCTCGTGGATCGTCCAGTGCTTCTCGCCGGCCACCTGCAGCACGAACACGTCGTGGACGTCGTAGTGGGGGGAGAAGCCGCGCGAGGACGGCGGGGTGACGTAGGCGTTGACCTGCGTGGGGTGCCCGAGGTCGGCGGCCAGCTGGTCGGCGAACTCGATCAGCGGCGGCCAGAGCCGGTGCAGGCCCTGCAGGACGACGGTGCTGCCGTCGGCGAACAGCCGCAGCACGGCGTCGGAGGAGACCTGGTCGGCGATCTCGGCACCGGCGCCGCCGGAGCTGGTGAAGCGCGTGGCGTCGACGACCTGGCCGTCCTTGGCGATGCGCAGGAACGGGGTGCGCAGGCCGCGGCGGGAGAGCAGCTCGTCGACGTCGGCCAGGGTCAGCAGGTCGGCGAAGGACTCACCGGTGTCCTCGGCGCGGGCGAGCAGGGGGCGGCGGGACCAGTGCTGCCCGGCGAAGACCTCCGGGTCGAGGTGCGTGCACCGGCGCAGGGCCGGGCGGAGGTCGCCTCCGCCCGGCCCGGTGCCTGTCGGGTCCTGGCTCAGGCCGAACCGTCCGCACCGCCGTCGGCCCCGCCGTCGGCGCCGCCGTCCGAGCCGCCGCCCGAGGCACCGCCGTCGGCCGGGCCGTGCCCGGCGCCGCCGTCCGCGCCGCCGTCGGCGCCACCGTCGTGACCGGCACCGCCGTCGGCCGTGCCGTCGGCACCGCCGTCGTGGCCGGCACCGCCGTCGGCCCCGCCGTCCGCGCCGCCGTCGTGGTGGCCCGGCGTGCCCTCGCCCGCGCCGCTGTCGGCCGGACCCTCCACGCTGGTCATGTCGTCGTCGTCGAGCGCCATCGAGCTCCTCCGGGGATCCGGGTCGGGACCGTCCGCCGGACGACGGTCGGTCGTGTCCCACCTAACCCGTTCGGTGTCCCGCCACACATGGCCCGACCTGCCGTTTCACGACACGCGCGGACACCCCGCCGACGCCGCGCCGGCGCCCGCGGCGGGCGGCTACGCTCCCCGGGTCGGTCCGAACAGGTGTTCGAGGGAAGGGGTGCGGCGTGGCGCCGTCGCGGGGGCGGGCGGAGGGGTGCAGCGTGCTGCACGTCGACATGGACGCCTTCTTCGCCAGCGTCGAGGTGCGCCGGCACCCCGAGCTGGCCGGCACGCCGGTGATCGTCGGCGGGGCCGGCAACCGCGGGGTGGTCACCTCGGCCACCTACGAGGCCCGGGCGTACGGCGTGCACGCCGCCATGCCGACGGCGCGGGCGCTGCGGCTGTGCCCCACCGCCACCGTGCTGCCCGGCGACATGGCGCTCTACGCCGAGGTCTCCCGGTCGGTGATGGCGCTGTTCCGCTCGATCACCCCGCTGGTGGAGCCGCTGAGCCTGGACGAGGCGTTCCTCGACGTCTCCGGCGCCGGCCGCCGTCTCGGGGACGCCGCCGAGATCGGCGAGTACCTGCGCGCCCGGGTCTTCGACGAGCAGGGCATCACCTGCTCGGTCGGGGTGGCCGGCACCAAGTTCGTCGCCAAGCTGGCCTCCACCCGTGCCAAGCCCGACGGGATGCTCGTCGTCCGCCCGGCCGAGGTGATCGACTTCCTGCACCCGCTGCCGGTCGGCGCGCTGTGGGGCGTGGGCGCGAAGACCGAGGAGGTGCTGCTGCGGCTGGGGCTGTGCACCGTCGGCGACCTCGCGCACGTCCCGGCCCGCACCCTGCAGCGGGCGGTGGGCCCCGCGGCGGGCGGGCACCTGCACGAGCTGGCGTGGGGCCGCGACCCGCGCCGGGTGGTGCCCGACGAGCCGGAGCGGTCCACCGGGCACGAGGAGACCTTCGGCACCGACGTCGACGACCCCGCCGTGATCCACCGGGAGCTGTTGCGGCTGGCCGAGCGGACGGCGGGCCGGCTGCGCGCCGGGGGCTGGCTGGCCCGCACGGTGAGCATCAAGGTCCGCTTCGCCGACTTCACCACGATCACCCGCAGCCGCACCCTCGGCGTCCCCACCGACGTGGGGCAGGAGCTGTACGAGACCGCCCGGGGGCTCTTCGACGCCCTCGGCCTGGACCGGGCCCGCATCCGGCTGGTCGGCGTGCGCGCCGAGCGGCTGGTGGACGCCGGGTCGGCGCCCCGCCAGCTCGAGCTCGGCGCCCGGGAGCACGGCCGCCGCGACGCCGAACTGGCCGCCGACCGGGCCGCCCGGAGGTTCGGGGCCGGCGCCGTCCGCCCGGCCACCCTGCTGCACCGCGACGGCGACCGACGGGTCCGCGACCACCCGCGGGGGTGATCGACGACGCCTCCCGGCGGGTCGCCGCGTGCTCGCCTTTCGCACCCCGCAATCGCCTCGTATCCTCGGTGTCACCGCCGGGTAGAGACCGGCGGTATTGGCTCCGCCCACCTGGAGGTCTCGGTGCCGCTCTCCGAGCACGAGCAGCGACTGCTGGAGCAGATCGAGCGCGCCCTCGTCGACGACGATCCCAAGTTCGCCTCCTCCGTCCGCACGGGTGACCGCAGGCTCAAGGCCCGGCGGAAGCTGCAACTCGGTGCGCTGCTGGTGCTGGTTGGCCTGGCCGTCCTCGTCGGTGGCGCCGTCGCCCCGTCCGTTCCCCTGGGGGTCCTCGGCTTCCTGGTGATGTTCGGCGGTACCGCTCTCGGCGTCCTCAACTACCGCAGCGCCACCGGCGTGGTCGAGGCCGGCCCGGCCGGTGCACGCGGGGGCAGCACGGCCCGCGGGCGGGGCGGCAAGCCCCGCCGGCAGCCGCTGAAGAACCGGCTCGAGGAGCGCTTCCGCCGCCGCTACGACCAGTAGCACCCCGACCGTCGCCGACGGCCGCCGTCCCGCCCGGGACGGCGGCCGTCGGCGTTCCGGGGGAGGACGGCGGTCCGCGTGCGGCGTCCGCCGCGCCCGTCCTCACCCCGTGGTGCCCGACCACGCGCTGCGGGGTGAGGTCGGGCACCACGGGGCGAGGCCGGGCCGGGGCGAGGCCGGGCCCGCGGGGACGGACCGCGCTGCACGGGCCGCGCTGCGCTGCCCGGGCCCGCGCGGGCGGTGACCCCTCGTCAGGCGGTGGTGCGGCGGCGCGGGGTCCGGGCGGCGAGGCCGGTGCGGACGGCGTCGCCGAGCGAGGCCGGCCACAGCAGCGCCCGCACCCGCACCCGGGCCGGCGCGGCAGCGACCAGCCCGCGCCGCGCCGCGGCCAGCGCGTCCTGCAGCGTCGGGTCGGCAGCCGCGCCGGGGCGGCCGTAGCTGGCGCCCTCCTCCGCGCGCGCCAGCCGCTCGACGGCCTCGGCCGCACCGGCGGCACCGGCGCGGTGGGCGCCCGCTCCGGGCGCCCGATCGGGATCGAGGGTCCGGGCCAGGACGGCGGCCTGCTGCCGGGGCGTGCGGGCCGGGTCCCAGGGCAGGCCGAGGTCGCGGGCGGTGGCGGCCAGCTCGTCCCACAGCGCGGCCGGGCCGCCGTCGGCGAGCCTCCGGCGCCGCTGCAGCGCGCGGGCGCCGGCCGGGGCGGCCAGCAGCGCGGCCAGCCCCAGCAGCACCCCGGCGCCCACCAGCACCGGGCGGGCCGAGGTGGCCTCGGCGGTCCCGCCCTGCCCCTGCGGCGTGGCGCCGTCAACCCGGTCGGTCTGCGGCGTCGGCGCGGGCGCGGGCACCGTGGGCACGGTCGGCACGTCGGTCGGCCGCTCCAGGATCTCCTGGTCGGCCGGCCGCGGCGCCCACGGCAGCTCGACGGCGCGCTCGGTGTCGATCGGCGTCGGGTCGAAGGCGATCCACCCCAGGTCGGCGAAGTAGACCTCCACCCAGGCGTGCGCGTCGTCGCTGGTCACCATCCGGCCGCCGCCGGGCTGCACCCGGCCGGGCGTGTAGCCCAGCGCCACCCGGGCGGGGATGCCGGCGGCGCGGACCATCGCGGCCATCGCGCCGGCGTACTGCTCGCAGTAGCCCTGCTTGAGGCGCAGGAAGTCGGCGAGGTCGTCGCCGCTGGTGCCCGGGGCGGTCGAGAGGGAGTAGACGAAGCCGTTCTGGCGGGAGAAGGAGTCGTGGATGGCGCGCACCGCGTCGTACGGCGTCGCCGCGCCCGCGGTGAGCGCCGCCACGAGGTCGGTCACGGCGGGGTCCAGGGGCGGCAGGGCGGTGTCGCGCTCCCGCAGCGGGGAGTCCACCGGCAGCGGCCCGGCCGCGCGCAGCTCCTCCTCGGTGGGCTGCGGCTCGACGGCGGTGACCCGGTAGCCGGCACCGCCGGTGGTGACGTCGCGGCCGAACACCGTGCCGGTGGCCGGGTCGAACCGCCAGGCCTCGGGGGCGTCGATGTCCACCTGCAGCGGCGAGGTGGGCACCGGCAGGAACCGGTCGTCGTGGCCCACGGCGGTCACCGCCACCTCCACCTCGCGGCCGCCGCGCCGTCCGGGCAGGGGGGCGAGGTCCTCCTCCTGCGCCACCGACGCCTCGCCGTCGAGGTTGCCCAGCGTCCAGCCCTCCTCGGCGTCGTACACGTCGAGGGTGACCACCCGCAGGTAGCCGGGGTCGAGCACGGAGCTGTCGACCTGCAGCAGGTCGATCGGCTCGGGCAGGGTCAGCTGCCCCTGCAGCGCCGCCGCGGGGTCGAGCGCGGTGCCGGTGGCGCCGCCGCCCCCGCCGCCGGGGCCGAAGCCCGCTGCCAGCCGGCCCTCGGGGAGGGTGGGCACCAGGCTGCCGAGCACCAGCCCGGCCACCAGCGCGACGCCGGCGGTGGTCACGGCCGCCGTCCCGCCACCGCGCCCGCTGCCCGGCCGCCCGGAGCGCTCGGCCAGCCGCCGCGCCTGGTCGGCCCACAGCAGCAGCGCCAGCCCGGCCGCCGGCGCGGCCAGTGCCAGCAGCCCGACGTCCCCGGTGACGGTGCTGACCGGCACGCAGAACAGCACCAGCAGGCCCAGTCCGGCCAGGGCCGGCTGCCGCCCGCCGACGGCGACCAGGTCGACGGTGACCGCCACCAGCCCGACCAGCAGCACGGTCAGCGCCAGCAGCCCGGTCAGCGGCAGCGCCGGCGTCGACTGTTCCCGGATCTCAGCCGAGCCGTCGAGGAGCACCCGGCCCAGGGCGTCCAGCGACGACGGCGTCGGCAGCCAGCCGCCCAGCGCGCGCTCCGGCGCGAACTGCGCGGTCAGCAGGCAGGTGAGCAGCCCCAGCTGCCCGAGCGGCACCAGCGGGACGGCGACGGCCGACGCCCGGGCAGGAGCCGGCCGACCGCCCGAGGCCCACGCCCACAGCGCCGGCCCGGCGGCCCGCAGCAGCAGCCCGCCGGCCGCGACGACGGCGATCGCCGCCAGCGTGGGCAGCACCCAGGCGGGGCGGACGAAGACCGGCCCGAGCGAGCAGGTGCCCAGCGCGCTCGCGGTGGCGGCGGCCAGCGTGGTGCCGCCGTCGCGCCGCAGCGTCCCCGGCGGCAGCGGCGGCGGATCGGCCCGGCGCGGCGGCGGAGGCGTCCGGACGGGGGGCGGGGCGAGGGCGGTCACGCCGGCACCCCCACCGCGACGCTGCGCGTGTGCGCGAGCTCGGCCCACACCGACTCGAGGCTGCGGTCGGCCCCGGCGCGGACCACCTGCCAGCCCGCGCCGCGCAGCAGCGACGCCGACTGCTCGAGCTGGCCGGTCAGGTGCGCGCGAGCGGACGCCGACAGGGCCCGCCGGCTGCGGCTGCCGGCCGGGTCGGCCCAGCCGGTGACGTCGAGCAGGACGGCGACGTCGCGGGCCGGGCCCGACCGCGCGGCCACCAGCTCGCCGAGGTCGTCGGGGCCGACGGTGCCCAGCAGGGCGACCACCGGGCCGTCGCCGGCCACCCGGGAGAGCAGCTCGACCGCCGGGGCCAGCGAGGCGCCGCGGGAGGGGGTGAGGGCGGCCAGCCGGTCGAGCAGGTCGGCCGGGCCCAGCCCGCCGCGCCCGGTCGCCGACCCCAGCTCGCCGGCCTCGGTCACCACCCGCAGGACCGCGCCGCGGCGGGCCAGCTGGCTGCCGATGCCGGCCGCGGCCTCCACCAGCCACTCCAGGCTGTCCGGCGGCGGCGCCGGGTCACCCGGCGGGCCCGGGACGGCGGCGGCCGCCGCGCCGCCCGGGGCGGTGGTGCGAGCGAGCAGGTGGGCCCGGGCGCGGGTGTCCAGCAGCAGCGCGGCCGAGGCCCGCCACGGCCGCTCCTCCATGCGGACCTGCAGCTCTCCGGTGCGCGCGGTGGCCCGCCAGTGCACCTTGCGCAGGTCGTCGCCGTGCCGGTACGCCCGGGTGCTGACGTCGTCCTCGCCGTGCACCGCGATCGACCGGCGGGCGCCCTCCGCGCCGCCGCCCTGTCCGCCGGCGGGGCCGCCCGGCCCCAGCTCGCGGACCCGCGGGACCACCAGCAGCGGGGCGTCGCCGGTGCCGCTGGTGGTGCGCTGCACCAGGCCGAAGGGGTCGACCAGCCGCAGCCGCAGCGGGCCGATCCGGTAGCGCCCGCGCCGGCCGCCGTGCACCCGGTAGCGCAGCGCGGCCGTCCCGCCGGTGGCCAGCCGCTCGACGACGAAGCGGGGGGAGCGGCCGAGCTCGGCGGGCAGCTGCTCGGTCAGCAGCCACAGCCGGCCGGTGCGGCGCTCGGTGTTGGTGACCTCGAGCAGCACCTCGGCGTCCTCCCCGCGCGGCACCCGTGCGGGGGAGACCGCCCGGCGGGCGGCCACCCGCACCCGCTGCCGGGACACCGCCAGCGCCGACAGCAGCGGCAGCGTGAGCACGAAGACGGCCAACTGGGCCAGCGCCCGCTCGCCGAGCAGCGCGGCGAGCGCGAGCAGGGTGAGGCCGGCGGCGACCAGGCAGCGGCCGCGGAGGGTGAGCGACGTCAGGGCGGTCCGCAGCGGGCCGGTCACGGTCCTCAGCGTCCCCGCAGGACCGGCACGTCCGCCAGCAGCCCCGCCACCACCTGCTCGGGCGTGCGCCGCGCGGCCGCGGCGTCGGGGGTGAGCAGCAGCCGGTGGGCGAGCACCGGCTGCGCCATGGCCTGGACGTCGTCGGGCAGCACGTGGTCGCGGCCGGCCAGCGCGGCGGCGGCGCGGGCGGTGCGCAGCAGCTGCAGGCCGGCCCGGGGCGAGGCGCCCAGGCGCAGCTCGGGGGCGCGGCGGCTGGCCTCGACCAGGGCGACCACGTAGCGGCGGATCGCGTCGGAGACGTGCAGCTGCTGCACCGCGGCCACCAGCGCGCGCACCGAGGCGGCGTCGGCCACGGGGGCGAGGGTGGCCAGCGGGTCGGTGGTGCCGCGGTCGTCGAGCATCGCCACCTCCGCCTCGCGGTCGGGGTAGCCCATCGACACCCGCGCGGTGAACCGGTCGCGCTGCGCCTCGGGGAGGGGGTAGGTGCCCTCCATCTCCACCGGGTTCTGCGTGGCCACCACGAGGAACGGGGCGGCCAGCTCGTAGCTGACCCCGTCGACGGTGACCTGCCGCTCCTCCATGGCCTCCAGCAGCGCCGACTGGGTCTTGGGCGAGGCCCGGTTGATCTCGTCGGCGACCACCACGTTGGCGAACACCGCGCCCGGCTTGAACTCGAAGGCGCGGGTCTCCTGGTCGTAGACCGACACCCCGGTGACGTCGCTGGGGAGCAGGTCGGGGGTGAACTGGATGCGCCGCACGCTCGCGTCGACGGACGCGGCCAGCGCCTTGGCCAGCGTCGTCTTGCCGACCCCGGGCACGTCCTCGACCAGCAGGTGGCCCTCGGCCAGCAGCACCACGAGGGCGAGGTGCACGACCCCCGGTTTGCCCTGGACGACGCGGGAGACGTTGGCCGCGATGCGCGCGCCCTCCGTGGCGACGTCGACCGGCAACCCCGCCGTCCCGTCGGCCGCACGCATGGTGTCGGTCACCCGGCCCACGGTACGTGCCACGCGGGCCTCCGGGCGGGCCTCGCGGTCCCCACCCCGCGCCCCCGGCGGACCTCCGGGCGGGGTCGGCGGCCCCACCGCGACCCACCTGCTGCCCCACCCGGCCCCACCGCGCGCCGCCGGGGTGGTCGCACGCCGCTGACCTGCACCGCAGGCGGTGGAGGGCGCCGGTCACGACATGGTGTCGAGTGGTGTCCGGTGGGGCGTAGTGGGTTACTGTGTGGCGCGGTGGGGAGCCAGGGCCCGTCCCGGGTCCGCTGAGGACACGAGGAGGACCGATGGGGGAGGTGATCCGGTGTTCGTCGGCAGCTACACGTTGCGCCTCGACGAGAAGGGCCGGCTCGCACTCCCGGTCCGCTTCCGTGACCAGGTGGCCGACGGCATGGTGATCAAGAAGGGTCAGGAACGCTGCATCTACGGCCTCACCATGGGCCGGGTCGCCGAGCAGAGCGCCGCCGCCGCCCAGATGGCCCCCGCCGACACCGCCGAGGCCCGCATGCGCGCGCGCATGAGCTTCGGCTCGATGGTCGAGGTCGAGCCGGACAAGACCGGGCGCATCACCATCCCCGCCAACCTCCGGCAGTACGCCCACCTCGACCGAGACGTGGTCGTGGTCGGCGTCGACACCCGCTTCGAGATCTGGGACCAGGCCACGTGGGACACCTACGTGGAGGAGCAGGAGGCGGCCTTCGCCGCCATGGAGAGCGAGGGGATGCCCACGCTGTCCTGACCCCGTCCCGCCGGTCGCCCCGACCACCTGCGCACCCCGACGCGAGCCGTCTTCCCCGCGGCTCGACCGGGTGCGGCCCGAACCGTCTTCCCCGCGGCTCGGTCCCCGCGCACCGGGCGGCACCCCGCCGCCGGTCGGACCGGCACCGGCTCCCGGCGGCCTCCGCTCCCCGCGGGCACCACCTGACGCACTTCCCCGGCGCCAGGCGGAGCCCGCGGGGGGTGGGGGTCCCACCCCCGCCACCTCCGGGACCCCACCCCGCCCCACGGTGCCCACCCGCCCCCACCCACCGGCCTCCCGGCTGCCGTGGGTTCCTCCCGTCTGCCCGCCCCTCGCCGCCCGCCCGACCGCCGCGCCCCACCCGTCGCGCGGCGCGCCCGTCGAGCTCCCGCCGACGACCCGCCGACCGCGCGACCATGAGGACGACGCGCCACCCCTCCCGGCGCGGGAGCCCGACCCGAGGAGGCCGACGATGAGCACGCCCGAGCCCACGCGGCCCGCGCCGCAGGACTCGGCGGCCCGGTCGCAGCCCGTGCACGTGCCGGTCCTCCTCGACCGGGTGACCGAGCTGCTCGGCCCGGCCTGCGCCACCGAGGGGGCGGTGCTCGTCGACGCCACGCTGGGCCTGGCCGGCCACGCGCTGGCCCTCCTCGACGCCCACCCCGGCCTCCGCCTGGTCGGGCTGGACCGCGACCCGCAGGCCCGCGCCGAGGCCGCCGCCCGCATCGCCGCCGCCGGCCACGCCGACCGCGCCACCCTGGTGCCCGCCGTCTTCGACGAGCTGCCCGACGTCCTCGACGGGCTGGGCCTGACCGAGGTGCAGGCGGTGCTGTTCGACCTCGGCGTCTCCTCGCTGCAGCTCGACCGGCCCGAGCGCGGGTTCAGCTACGCCGGCGACGGCCCGCTGGACATGCGCATGGACCCCGGGGCCCCGCGCAGCGCCGCCGACGTCGTCAACACCTACTCCGCCGCCGAGCTCGCCCGGGTGCTGCGGGTCTACGGCGAGGAGCGCTTCGCCGCCCGGATCGCCGGCGCCATCGTCCGCGAGCGGGCCCGCGCGCCGTTCACGCACACCGAGCGCCTGGCCCACCTGGTGCGCGACGCCATCCCCGCGGCCACCCGGCGCACCGGGGGACACCCGGCCAAGCGGACCTTCCAGGCGCTGCGCATCGAGGTCAACGACGAGCTCGGCGCACTGCGGCGGGCACTCCCCGCGGCGCTGGACGCGCTCGCCGTCGGGGGCCGGGTCGCCGTCATCACCTTCCACTCCCTCGAGGACCGGATCGTGAAGCAGACCCTCGCCGCCGGCGCCACCGACCGCACCCCGCCGGACCTGCCGGTGCGCCTGCCCGAGTACGGGCCGGTGCTGCGGCTGCTGACCCGCGGCGGCGAGGCGGCGTCCGACGCCGAGGTGGCCGCCAACCCGCGCGCGGCCTCGGCCCGCGTCCGGGCGGCCGAGCGCACCCGGCGGGCCGCGTGAGCGCCGCCGCCCGCGCGCCCCGCGAGGGCGCCGCCGTGCCGAGGACGCCGGCGACGGGCTCGCCCGCCACGAGGACGCCCGTGCCGGCGACCACCTCCCGCCCGGTGCCGGCGATGGCCTCCCGGCCGGTCCCGGCGACCACCTCCCGCCCGGTCCCGGCGACCACCTCCCGCCCGGTCCCGGCGATGGCCTCCCGGCCCGTCCGCGTGCAGACCTCCGGCGCGCTGCCCTCCCGCCCGCTGCGCGCGCTGCCCTCCCGGCCGTCCCGTGGCCGGGCGACCGGGCCGGCACCGCGCGTGAGCGCGCCGGTGCTCCGGCTGGTCCCCGGCGGTGACGCCCCCCGGTCGCGGCGCGGCGCCCTCGCCGGCCGCCGGGCACCGTTCGTGCTGCTCGTCGTCGCGCTGCTGGTGCTCACCACGCTGGGCCTGCTCGTGCTCAACACCACCGTCGCGGTCAACTCGCTCAAGGCCACCGCGCTGCGCACCGCCAACGCCGAGAAGGCCGAGGAGGTGCAGCGGCTCGAGCAGCAGGTGGTCGACGGCGCCGCGCCGGCCCAGCTCGCCGCAGCGGCCGCCGCCGCCGGCCTCGTGCCCGCCGGCGCGGCGGCCTACCTCGTCGTCGCCCCCGACGGCAGCGCCACGCTCCGCGGCACCCCGGAACCGGCGCCCGCGCCCGGGGAGCCCGAGGCCGGGACGGGGGGCTGACCCGTGGCCGTCCCACCCCGCGACCCCGGCCGCCGCACCGCGCCGCGGGCCGCCGTCCGCAGCACCCGGTCCGGTGTCCCCGTCCGCCCGCGCGCCCCGCTGCCGCCGGCTCCCACCCGCGGCGGCGCGCCCCGCGGCGGGACCCCCCGCGTCGGCGCCTTCGCCCCCCGCCGCCCGCCCGGCAGCCGCCGCGCCGGGCGCCCGCTGACCGCCGGCCCGCGCCGGCTGTGGTGGGGCCTGGTGCTCGTCGTCGTCCCGCTGCTGGTCGTCACCGGCAAGCTGGTGCTGCTGCAGGGCGTGGACGGCGCCGACTACGCCTACGCCGCCGAGCAGGACCGGCTGGCGACCTACCCGATCGCCGCGCTGCGCGGCGCCGTCGTCGACCGCGACGGCAACCCCCTCGCCTACACCGTCGAGGCCTCCCGCGTGGTGGCCGACCCCACCGTCGTCGACGACCCCGAGCGGACGGCGCTCGCGCTCTCGGCGCTGCTCGAGGCGCCCGTCGACGTGCTCACCGGCCAGCTCACCGAGGAGGGCCGGTACGTCGTCCTGGCCCGGCAGGTCCCGCCGGAGACCACCGACGCCATCGAGGAGCTCGGCCTGGCCGGCGTCTCCTTCGAGGACGACCCGGTGCGCCTCTACCCGGCCGGTTCCGTCGGCGGGCAGATCGTGGGCTGGGTGGGCCGCGACGGCGCGGGCCTGGGCGGGGTCGAGCTGCGCTTCGAGGACCTGCTGGCCGGCGCCGACGGGCAGCGGCGGGTCGAGGTGGGCAGCGGGGGCAACCCCATCCCGTCGGGCATCGACGAGTCCACGCCGGCCACCGACGGCAGCACCGTCGAGCTGACCGTCGACCAGGACGTGCAGTTCCGGACCGAGCAGCGGCTGGCTCAGGCCTGCGCCGACGGTGCCACCACCCGCGCCTCCGCGGTCGTGCTCGACGTGCACACCGGCGAGGTCGTCGCGATGGGCTCGTGCCCGGGTTACGACCCGTCGCAGGCCGGCAGCACCGACCCCGAGCTGCTGGGCAACCCGGTCGTCTCCGACGTCTTCGAGCCCGGCTCGGTGATGAAGGCGGTCACCCTGGCCGCGGCCGTCGAGGAGGGCAGGGCGACGCCGGACACGGTGCTCAGCGTCAACGGCCACATCCAGGCCGGTGACGTCGTCGTCACCGACGCCCACGACCACGCCCCGGTCGACTGGACGGTCACCGGCATCCTCGCCAAGTCCAGCAACGTCGGCACGATCATGCTGGCCCGCGAGGTGGGCGACGAGACGCTCGAGCGGTACCTGCGCGCGTTCGGCGTCGGGGAGGAGACCGGCATCGAGCTCCCCGGCGAGAGCGCCGGCCTCCTGCAGGGCTCGGCCGACTGGACCGAGAGCCGCGCGGCCAACGTCCCGATCGGCCAGGGCGTCTCGGTGACGACGCTGCAGATGGCGTCGGTCTACCAGGCCATCGCCAACGGCGGCGTGCGCATCCCGCCCCGGCTGGTCGGCTCGGTCACCGCGCCGGACGGGACGACGACGACGCCGGAGGCCCCCGAGCCCACCCGCGTGGTCAGCGAGGACACCGCCGACGCGCTGGCCTACATGCTCGAAGCCGTCGTCGGCCCGGGCGGCACCGCCCCGCTGGCCCAGGTAGAGGGCTACCGGGTCGCCGGCAAGACCGGGACCGCGCAGCGGCCCAACCCGGAGTGCAACTGCTACGCCGGCGGCGGCTACGTGACGACGTTCGTCGGGTTCGCCCCGGCCGACGACCCGCAGTACGTCGTCGCCGTCGACCTCGAGCGGCCCAGCAGCGACGCCGAGGGCGGCCAGGTCGCCGCGCCGGTGTTCGCCGACGTCATGGGCGCGGTGCTCACCAACGGGGGCGTGGTGCCGTCGGGGACGGAGCGGCCCGACTTCCCCCTCACCGCCGCCGACCTCGCCGCCCGCGAGCCAGCCGGCGACTGACGAGGGACCCTCCTGCCCCCCCACCCCTCGCCGGCGCTCGGGGCGGACCCCTGCAGGAGGGCCGCACCGCCGAGGAGCCGCGGGTGCGCGGGGCGCGACCGGTCCGCCGGTAGATTGGCCCGACGTGAGCCCGACCGGACCCGGGTCGGTGCCCCGGCCAGCGGGGACCCGCCCGCTCGCCCTCAGCGCGCTGGCCGACCTGGTCGGCGACCCCGTGCAGGGCGACCCCGGCACCGCCGTCCGCGGTGTCACCCTCGCCTCTCCCGAGGTGCGCCCCGGTGACCTCTACGCCGCGCTGCCGGGCGCCCGCACGCACGGCGCGCGCTTCGCCGCCGACGCGGCCGCCCGCGGCGCCGTCGCCGTCCTCACCGACCCCTCGGGCCGCGAGCAGGCGACGGCCACCGGGCTGCCGGTGTGCGTGGTCGAGGACCCCCGCGGCGTGCTCGGCGCCGTCGCCGCCCGCGTCTACGGCGAGCCGGCCCGCCGGCTGCCGGTCGTCGGGATCACCGGCACCAACGGCAAGACGACGACGAGCTACCTGGTCGAGGCGGGCCTGGCCGCGGCCGGCCGCGCCACCGGCCTGATCGGCACCGTGCAGTCGCGCACCCGCGGCCGCGACGGCCGCGAGGCCGCCATCACCAGCGTGCGCACCACCCCCGAGGCGCCGGTGCTGCACGCGCTGCTGGCCGCCATGCTGGAGTCCGGCGTCGACACCGTGGTCATGGAGGTCTCCAGCCACGCGCTGGTGCAGGGCCGCGTCGGCGGGGTGCCCTTCGCCGCGGCCGGCTTCACCAACCTCAGCCAGGACCACCTCGACTTCCACGGCGACCTGGAGAGCTACTTCCGGGCCAAGGCGCTGCTGTTCGACGGCCGCGCCGCGCGGGAGGTCGTCGTGGTCGACGACGAGCACGGCCGCCGCCTCGCCGGCACCCTCGGCGGGCGCGCGGTCACCGTGTCGGCCGAGGGCGCTCCCGCCGACTGGACGGCCACCGGCGTCGGGGCCGGCCCCGACGGCGGCTCGGCGTTCACCCTCACCGGTCCCGGCGGCACCTGGCCGGCGCGGGTGCGGCTGCCCGGGCGGTTCAACGTGACCAACGCCGTGCTCGCCGTCGCGCTGCTCGACGCGGTCGGCGTGCCGGTCGAGGCGGCGCTCGAGGGCATCGCCGGCACCGTCGTCCCGGGCCGCATGGAGCCGGTCGACGCCGGCCAGCCGTTCACCGCCGTCGTCGACTACGCGCACACCCCCGACGCCGTCGCCACCGCCCTCGACGCGCTGCGCGGCGCGACCCGGGGCAGGCTGATCACCGTGCTCGGCTGTGGCGGCGACCGCGACCCCGGCAAGCGCCCGGCGATGGGGGCCGCCGCGGCCACCCGCAGCGACCACCTGGTCGTCACCGACGACAACCCGCGCTCGGAGGACCCGGCCGCCATCCGGGCCGCGACGATCGCCGGCGTGCCGGCCGACCGGCGGGACGCGGTGGAGGAGGTCGGCGACCGCCGAGCGGCGATCGCCCGCGCCGTGGCGCTGGCCCGGCCCGGCGACACCGTGCTCGTCGCAGGCAAGGGACACGAGACCGGCCAGGAGGTCGCGGGCACCGTGACGCCGTTCGACGACCGCGCGGTGCTGCGCGAGGAGATCGCCGCCCTGCCGTCCACCGCCGGGGCGGCCCGCCGGTGATCGCCCTCTCCCTCGCCGAGGTCGCGCAGGCCGTCGGCGCCGGCGTCCCGCACGCCGCCCTGCACCCGGGGACGGCGACCGTGACCGGGGTGACCCTCGACTCGCGCGCCGTCGGCGCCGGCGACCTGTTCGTCGCCGTCGCCGGGGAGCGGGTCGACGGCCACGACTACCTCGAGGCCGCCGCGGCCGCCGGTGCCGTCGCCGCGCTGACCACCCGTCCCGGCGGCCCGCTGCCCGCGCTGGTCGTCGACGACACCGTCGCCGCCCTGGGCCGGCTCGCCGCGGCCGTGCACCGGCGGCTGGCCGACGGCGACCTGGTGACCGTCGGCATCACCGGCTCCTCGGGCAAGACCTCCACCAAGGACCTGCTCGGCCAGGTGCTCGGCACCGCCGGCCCCACGGTCAGCCCGCCCGGCTCCTACAACAACGACATCGGCCTGCCGCTCACCGTGCTCTCGGCCGACGCGGGCACCCGGTTCCTCGTGCTGGAGATGGGCGCCCGCGGCATCGGGCACATCGCCCGGCTGTGCGCGGTCGCCCGGCCCGACGTCGGCGTGGTGCTCAACGTCGGCTCGGCGCACCTGGGCGAGTTCGGCTCGGCCGACGCCGTCGCCCTCGCCAAGGGGGAGCTGGTCGAGGCGCTGGCGGAGTCGGGCACCGCCGTGCTCAACGCCGACGACCCCCGGGTGGCCGGCATGGCGCCGCGCACCCGCGCCCGCGTGGTCACCACCGGCCGCGCCGCCGACGCCGACGTCCGCGCCACCGGCGTCACGCTCGACGAGGCGGCCCGCGCCCGGTTCACGCTCGTCGCCCCGGGGGAGGAGCACCCGGTCGCGCTGCAGGTGGTCGGCGAGCACCAGGTGGCCAACGCGCTGTCGGCCGCGGCCGCCGCGATCGCCGCGGGGATGACGCCGGCCGCCGTCGCCGGCGCGCTGTCGGCGGCCACCGCGCGCAGCCGCTGGCGCATGGAGGTCACCCGCCGCGCCGACGGCGTGACCGTGGTCAACGACGCCTACAACGCCAACCCCGAGTCGATGCGGGCGGCGCTGGCCGCCGTCACCGGGATGCCCGCCACCCGCCGCGTCGCCGTCCTCGGCGGCATGGCCGAGCTCGGTCCCGCCGCCGGCGCTGAGCACGAGCGGCTGGGCCGCGACGCGGTGGCCGCCGGCGTGGACCTGCTCGTGGCCGTCGGGTCCGACGCGGCCGGGCTGGTGGCGGGCGCGACCGCCGCCGGTGCCCGCCGCGGGGAGACCGCGGTGGCCGTCCCCGACCGGGCGGCGGCCCGCCAACTGCTCACGGAGGTGCTGGTGCCCGGTGACGTCGTGCTGGTGAAGGCCAGCCGGTCCCACGGGCTGGAACAGCTGGCCGCCGACCTGCTGGGCCCCGATGCCAGTGCCGGGGCAGGCGCGTGAAGTCCGTCCTCGTCGCCGCGTCCTTCGGGCTGATCATCTCGATCCTGTGCACGCCGCTGGCGGTGCGCGCCTTCCGGCGCCGCGGCTTCGGCCAGGAGATCCGGGACGACGGCCCCGAGTCGCACCTGTCGAAGAAGGGCACGCCCACCATGGGCGGCACCGTCATCGTCGGCGCGACCGTCGGCGGCTACCTGCTCGCCCACCTGTTCGTCATCAACCAGCCCGGCCGCGGGGTCACCGCCACCGGCCTGCTGCTGCTGTTCCTCCTGGTGGGCCTGGGCACCGTCGGCTTCCTCGACGACTACCTCAAGATCCGCCACCGCCGCAGCCTCGGCCTGAACAAGACCGCCAAGCTGGTCGGCCAGCTCGTCGTGGGCGTGGGCTTCGCCGTCCTGGCGCTGAACTTCCCCGACGAGGCCGGGGTGACGCCGGCGTCGGAGTTCGTCTCCTACGTCCGCGACATCCAGCCGCTGTTCCTCAGCGCGATCGGCTTCGTCGTGCTGGCCTACCTCTTCATCGCCGGCTTCTCCAACGCGGTCAACCTCACCGACGGCCTCGACGGGCTCGCGGCGGGCTGCTCGGCCATGGTCTTCGGCGCCTACGTCGTCATGAGCTTCTGGCAGTTCACCCACGACTGCGCCGCCACGGCGGTCGACGGCTGCTACCAGGTGCGCGACCCGCTCGACGTCACCCTGGTCGCGGCCGCGGCGATGGGCGCC
Organism: Geodermatophilus dictyosporus; assembly: GCF_900115505.1. Lineage (GTDB taxonomy): Bacteria > Actinomycetota > Actinomycetes > Mycobacteriales > Geodermatophilaceae > Geodermatophilus > Geodermatophilus dictyosporus. Next base: position 234,202 of record NZ_FOWQ01000004.1, read on the forward strand.
TGCCTGGGCTTCCTCTGGTGGAACACCAGCCCGGCGCGGATCTTCATGGGCGACACCGGCTCGCTGGCCCTCGGCGGGCTCATGGCCGGCCTCGCCATCGTCACCCGCACCGAGCTGCTGCTCGTCGTCCTCGGCGGGCTGTTCGTCGCGGTCACGCTCTCGGTGGTCATCCAGGTCGCCTTCTTCCGCGCCACCCGCCGGCGGGTGTTCCGGATGGCCCCGCTGCACCACCACTTCGAGCTGGCCGGGTGGGCGGAGAACACCGTCATCGTCCGGTTCTGGCTGGTCACCGGGATGGCCGTGGCGTTCGGCCTCGGCCTGTTCTACGCCGACTGGCTGTCCGTCACCGGCCTGTGACGAAGGACCACCCCTCCCCCCACACCTCGCGAGCCCGGCGCGGGTCCTCAGGGGGCGGCCGTTCCAGCACCTCACGACACGCGCGGAGGCTGCACGGGCGCGGGCCGGCCAGCGGCGACGATGACCGGATGGACAGCCGGACCGCTCCGTCCCGTGGCGGCACCCGACGCACTCCCGGCCGCGGCGCCTCCCGCACCCCCGGACGGCCCCGGCTGCGCGGGCCCGCCTGGCTCGACGGCCCGATGACCAGCTGCCACCTGGTCATCGGCGCGGCCGGTCTGCTGCTGGCCATCGGCCTGGTCATGGTCTTCTCGGCCTCGGCCATCGAGGCCGCGCTCAACGACGAGCCTGCCTGGCAGCCGGGCCTGGACCAGCTGGTCTTCGCCGCGCTGGGCCTGGTCGCGCTCGGCGTCGCCGTGCGGCTGCCGGTCGGGCTGGTGCGCCGCTGGTCGCCGGTCGCGCTCGTCGTCGTCACGGTGCTGCTGGTGGCGGTGCTGGTCCCCGGCATCGGCACGGAGTACAACGGCTCGCGGGCCTGGATCAGCCTCGGGTTCACCGACTTCCAGCCCTCGGAGCTGTCCAAGCTCGTCGTCGCCCTGTGGGGCGCGCACGTGCTCGCGCTGCGCGGCCGCTCCCTGACGGTGCGGACGCTGCTGGTCCCGCTCGTCCCGGTGTTCCTCCTGCTGTCGGTCCTGCTGATCCGCGAGCCCGACTTCGGGGCCGTCGTCAGCCTGCTGCTGGTCGTCGTCGGCCTGCTGTGGGCCGGCGGCGCGCCGTGGCGGGTGTGGGCGATCGCCCTCGCGTCCGCCGCCACCGCCGTCGTCCTCCTGGTGCAGGCCGCGCCCTACCGGCTGGAGCGCATCACCGCGTTCCTGGACCCCTTCGCCGACCCCACCGACACCGGCTTCCAGGCCATCCGCGGCTTCTACGCGCTGGCCACCGGCGGGCTGTGGGGCGTGGGCCTGGGCAACAGCGCCATGAAGTGGAACCTGCTGCCCGAGGCGGAGTCGGACTACATCTTCGCGATCATCGGCGAGGAGCTCGGCTTCCTCGGCTGCCTGGTCGTGGTCACCCTCTACGCGGTGCTGGCCTACGCCGGCTTCCGCATCGCCCGCCGCACGGCCGACCGCTTCGTCCAGCTGGCCAGCGTCGCCATCACCGTGTGGCTGGTCGGCCAGGCGGCCATGAACATGGGGTACGTCGTCGGCCTGCTCCCGGTCACCGGCGTCACCCTGCCGCTCGTGTCCGCCGGTGGCACCTCGCTGGTGCTCACCCTGTTCATCGTGGGGATCCTCATCCGCTTCGCACGGTCCGAGCCCGAGGCCATCGAGCACGCCCGGCGCACCGAGCGCGGCCGCCTGGCCCGCTGGCTGCTGCCGGTGCCCGAGCACGCCGTCGACCCCGTCCGGCCCCGCCGCCCGCGCCCGGGGCGCGGCGACGGCGCCCCGGCCGGCCGCGCCGGCGCGCTGCCGCGGCACCCGGTCGACGCCCACCCCGTCCGCCGGCCCGCCGAGGTGCCGCGGCCCGACCGGCGCACCACCGCGTCGCCGGGTCGCCGTCCCGAGCGCGACCGCGTGCCGGCCCGCCCGGCCGACCGCCCGGGTCGGTCCCGGTGACCGCCGGGGCAGCGCGCAGCGTCGTGCTCGCCGGCGGCGGCACCGGCGGGCACATCGAGCCGATGCTCGCGCTGGCCGACGCGCTGCGCCGCCGGGACGCCGGCCTGCGGATCACCTGCCTGGGCACGGCCCGCGGCATGGAGACCCGGCTGGTGCCCGCGCGCGGCTACGACCTGCGGCTCATCCCGCCGGTGCCGCTGCCGCGCAGGCCCACCCTCGACCTGCTGCGGGTGCCCGGCCGGGTGCGCCGCTCGGTCGCCGAGACCCGCGCGCTGCTCGACGAGGTGGGCGCCGACGTCGTCGTCGGGTTCGGTGGCTACGTCGCGCTGCCGGCCTACCTCGCCGCGCGCCGGGCGGGGGTGCCGGTGGTGGTGCACGAGCAGAACGCGCTGCCGGGCCTGGCCAACCGGGTCGGTGCCCGCATCGCCGCGCGGGTCGCCGTCACCGTCCCCGGCACGCCGCTGCACCGCGGCGAGCACGTCGGCATGCCGCTGCGCGCGTCGATCACCACCCTCGACCGCGCCGCCCGCCGCGCGGAGGCCCGGGCCGCCTTCGGCCTGGACGCCGACCGGCCGACGCTGCTGGTCTTCGGCGGGTCCCAGGGCGCCGCCTCGCTCAACCGGGCCGCCGTCGCCGCCGCCGACGCGCTCACCGCCGCCGGCATCCAGGTGCTGCACGCCCGCGGCCCCAGGAACACCGACGTCACCGTGCCGCCCCGCCCGGCGGGCGCGGCGCCCTACGCCGTCGTCGACTACCTGGAACGGATGGACCTCGCCTACGCCGCCGCCGACCTGGCGCTGTGCCGCTCGGGCGCGGTGACCGTGGCGGAGCTGTCCGCCGTCGGCCTGCCCGCCGCGTTCGTGCCCCTGCCCATCGGCAACGGCGAGCAGCGGCGCAACGCGCTGCCGGTGGTCGAGGCCGGCGGCGGGTTCCTGGTCGACGACGCCGACCTGTCCCCGGCGTGGATCGAGGCGACCCTCGTCCCGCTGCTCACCGACCCCGCAGCCCTGGCCGGGTACGCCGCGCACGCCGCCGCGGCCGGCGTCCCCGACGCCGACGACCGGCTGGCCGACATCGTCCTGGAGGTGGCGACCGGTGACCGCTGACGCGACCGCCGCGTGGACCGCGCCGGTGCCCGCGCTGGAGGAGCTCGGCGCGGTGCACTTCGTCGGGATCGGCGGTGCCGGCATGAGCGGCATCGCGCGCATCCTGCTGGCCCGCGGGGTGACCGTCTCGGGCAGCGACCGCCGCGACACCCCGACCCTGCTGGCGCTGCGCGCGCTGGGCGCCCGGGTGGAGCTCGGCCACGACGCCGCGCACCTCGGCGACGCCGACTCCGTGGTGGTGTCCTCGGCGATCCGCGAGGACAACCCCGAGCTGGCCGCCGCCCGGGAGCGCGGCCTGCGCGTGCTGCCCCGCGCGGTCGCCCTGGCCGCGGTGATGGCCGGACGGCGCAGCGTCGCCGTCGCCGGCACGCACGGCAAGACCTCGACCACCTCCATGCTCACCGTGGCCGTGCAGGCCTGCGGCGTCGACGCCTCCTTCGCCATCGGCGGCGACCTCAACGAGTCGGGCAGCAACGCGCACGCGGGGGAGGGCGACGTGTTCGTCGCCGAGGCCGACGAGAGCGACCGCTCCTTCCTGCTGCTGGCGCCGTACGGGGGGATCGTCACCAACGTCGAGGCCGACCACCTGGACAACTACGGCGACCTCGCCGCGGTCGAGGCCGCCTTCGACCGGTTCCTGCAGACGCTCGACCCGGCGGGCTTCGTCGTGCTGTGCGCCGACGACCCGGGCTCCGCGCGGCTGCGCGGCGTCCCGACGCCCGCGCGGGTGCGCACCTACGGCACCGCGGCGGACGCCGACCTGCGGCTGGCCGACCTCGAGGTCGGCCAGGACGCCACCAGCTGGACCGCCGTCCTCGACGGCACCGAGCTCGGCCGTGTGCGCATCCGGGTGCCCGGCGAGCACATGGCCCGCAACAGCGCCGCGGCCCTGCTCGCCGGGCTGGAGCTCGGCCTGCCCGCCGAGGGGCTGGTGGCGGGGCTGGAGCGCTTCGGCGGGGTGCACCGCCGCTTCGAGCTCAAGGGCACCGCCGCGGGCGTGCGCGTCTACGACGACTACGCCCACCACCCCACCGAGGTGACCGCCCAGCTGCGCGCGGCGCGGGCGGTGGCGGGGGAGGGCCGCGTGGTGGTGGCGTTCCAGCCACACCTCTACAGCCGGACCCGCGAGTTCGCGGCCGCCTTCGGCGAGGCGCTGGGCCTGGCCGACGAGGTCGTGGTCATGGACGTGTACGGCGCCCGCGAGGACCCCGTCCCCGGCGTCACCGGCGCCATGGTCGCCGAGGCGGTGCCGCTGCCGGCCGAGCGGGTGCTCTTCGAGCCCTCCTGGTCCGCGGCCGCCCCGGCCCTGGCCGCCCGCGCCCGGCCCGGCGACCTGGTGATCACCATGGGCGCCGGCAACGTCTCGATGGTCGGCCCCGAGGTGCTGGCCGCCCTCACCGGCACCGGCACCGGGAACGGCGGCGGCTGCGCCGACCCCGACCGGTGAGCCGCACCGGCCGCACGACCGCCGACCGGGAGCGCGCGGTCCCGGCGGAGGCCGTCCGGCCGGGGCCCCGCCGCCGGCGGCCCGACACCCCCGCCGAGCGGCGCCGCCGCCGGCTGGTGCGCGCGGCCCTCGCCCTCGCGGCCGTCGCCGCCGTGTGGTGGGCCGTGTGGGCCAGCCCGCTGCTGGCCGTCCAGGCGGTCCGGGTCGACGGCGCCACCACGCTGACCGCCGACCAGGTGCGCACCGCGGCGGGAGTGGCCGAGGGCACGCCGCTGCTGCGGGTCGACGTCGACGCCGCCGCCGGGCGCGTCGCCCGGCTGCCCCAGGTCGCCTCCGTCGAGGTCACCCGCGGCTGGCCGCGCAGCGTGGTCGTCACCGTCGTCGAGCGGCGGCCGGTCGCGGTGGTCGAGGAAGCCGGCACCCGCTCCCTCGTCGACGCCGACGGCGTGCTGTTCGACACCGTCACCGGCGAGTCGCCTGCCGGCGTCGTCCCGCTCGACGTCGCCGACCCCGGCCCCGACGACCCGGCCACCCGCGCGGCGCTCGGTGCGCTGGTCGCCCTGCCGGCGGACGTGCGCGGTGACGTGTCGGCCGCCTCGGCGGGCTCCGGCGAGGACGTCACGCTGACCCTCGCCGACGGCACCACCGTCGTCTGGGGCGGAGCCGACGACGCCGCCGGCAAGTCCGACGCGCTCGTCGCGCTGCTCGACCAGCTCTCCTCCGGGGCGCTGGAGCCGGCGGGCACCATCGACGTCAGCGCGCCCGGCGCCGTCGTCCTCCGCTGAGCGGCCTCTCGGTCGTCGCCGTCCGTGTCGCGGCGGCCGCGCACCGCTGCGACGGCGACCGCGGCCGACACGCCGACCGGCGCGACACGCCCGACACGGCGAATGACCTGCCGAGTTCCGCGCGCCGCCCCCTGGAGTGGGTCTCGACCCGAGCCTGAGGCTCCGAACAGGCGGGTCGTCACCGACCGTGGTGCAGATGTGACCAGCGGGTCGCCGGAGATCCGTGGTGTTCGGCTCCTGCGACACGCCGGGCCGGGGAGGGTGCTTGTAGGCCGCGTGAACGCGCACCTAACTTCGTGCGCGTCGACCCAGTTGACATAACTATAAGGCTTTACTTGAGGATGAGGGTCGAGGTCGGGAGCCCCACATGACACCTCCGCACAACTACCTCGCGGTCATCAAGGTCGTCGGCATCGGCGGCGGTGGCGTGAACGCGGTCAACCGGATGATCGAGGTCGGTCTGAAGGGCGTCGAGTTCATCGCCATCAACACCGATGCGCAGGCGCTGCTGATGAGCGACGCCGACGTCAAGCTCGACGTCGGCCGCGAGCTCACCCGCGGCCTGGGCGCCGGCGCCCAGCCCGACGTCGGCCGCCAGGCCGCCGAGGACCACCGCGAGGAGATCGAGGAGGTGCTCAAGGGCGCCGACATGGTCTTCGTGACCGCCGGCGAGGGCGGCGGCACCGGTACCGGCGGCGCGCCCGTCGTGGCCTCGATCGCCCGCAAGCTCGGCGCGCTGACCATCGGTGTGGTCACGCGGCCGTTCTCCTTCGAGGGCAAGCGCCGCGCGGTGCAGGCCGAGTCGGGGATCGAGGAGCTGCGCAACGAGTGCGACACGCTCATCGTCATCCCCAACGACCGGCTGCTGCAGCTCGGCGACCGCAACGTCAGCGTCATGGACGCCTTCCGGACCGCCGACCAGGTCCTGCTCTCCGGTGTCCAGGGCATCACCGACCTGATCACCACCCCCGGCCTGATCAACCTGGACTTCGCCGACGTGAAGTCGGTCATGTCCGGCGCGGGGTCGGCGCTCATGGGCATCGGCAGCGCCCGCGGCGACAACCGGGCGCTGCTGGCCGCCGAGCAGGCGATCGCCAGCCCGCTGCTGGAGGCCTCGATGGAGGGCGCCCACGGCGTGCTGCTGTCGATCTCCGGCGGCTCGGACCTCGGCCTGTTCGAGATCAACGAGGCCGCCTCGCTCGTCTCCGACGCCGCGCACGCCGACGCCAACATCATCTTCGGCGCGGTCATCGACGACGCCCTCGGCGACGAGGTGCGGGTGACCGTCATCGCCGCGGGCTTCGACGGCGGCCGCCCCTCGGCGCGCAAGGAGGGCGGCGTGGCCGCGGTGCCGGCCGCCCCGCCGGCGCCGCCCCGCGTGGCCCAGCCGTCGCTGCCCGCGGCCCCGAGCCTGCCGCGCGCCACCGGCGAGCGGCTGGTCGGCCAGGTGCCCCCGGCGCCGGCCGCCACCCCGGCCCCGGCCCGCCCGGCGCCGCAGGGGGGCCTCACCGTCCCGCCGCTGCCGCCGGTGCACAACGCCGCCGCCGGGACCGGCTCGGCCGCCCCGGCCGCCGGCCGCCGGCCGCTGGGCAACGAGGACTTCGAGGAGGAGCTCGACATCCCGGAGTTCCTCCGCCAGTAGCAGGACCCCCGTGCCCCCCACCCCTCGCTCCGCTCGGGGCGGGCCCCTGCACGGGGGCCGTTCCAGCACCTCACCCGCCCCGCCGGCGGTGCGACCCCGACGGGTCGTCACCGACCGGCGGGGCGGCTCGTCGCACCCGCCCTACGACACCTTCAACCTGGGCGGGCACGTGGGCGACGACGCGGGTGACGTCGCGGCCAACCGGGCCCGGCTGGCCCGCGAGCTCGGCGTCCCCGGTGACCGGCTGGTGTGGATGGACCAGGTCCACGGCACCGGCGTCGCCGTCGTCGACGGGCCGGTCGACGGGCCGCTGACGGCCACCGACGCCGTCGTCACCCGCACGCCCGGCCTGGTGCTGTGCGTGCTCGTCGCCGACTGCGTGCCGGTGCTGCTCGCCGACCCGGTCGCCGGGGTCGTCGCCGCCGTGCACGCCGGCCGGGAGGGCGTGCGGGCCGGCGTCGTCCCCGCCACGCTCGCCGCCATGGCCCGCTTCGGCAGCCGCCCGGCCGACACCACCGCCCTGCTCGGGCCCGCCGTGTGCGGCGCCGACTACGAGGTGCCCCGCGCCATGCAGGCCGAGGTGGCCCGGGTGGCGCCGGCGGCCGCCGTCCGCACCCGGAAGGGGACGCCGGGGCTGGACCTGCGCGCCGGGCTCGCCGAGCTGATGACGCGCGCCGGGGTGGCGCAGGTGGTGCACGACCCGCGCTGCACCGTCGAGGACCGGCGCCTGTTCAGCCACCGCCGCGACGGCGTCACCGGCCGCCAGGCCGGCGTCACCTGGCTGGGCTGAAGGACCCTCCTGCTCCCACCCCTCGCTCCGCTCGGGGCGGGCTCCTGCGGGAGGGCCGTGCCGGCACGTCACCAGGGAGGATCACGGCATGACCTCCCCGGCCGACCGGCTCCGCGCCGTCCGCGAGCGCATCGCGGTCGCCGCCCGCGCCGCGGGCCGCGACCCGGCGTCGGTCGGGCTGCTGGCGGTGAGCAAGACCTGGCCGGCCGACGACGTCCGCGCGCTGGCCGCGCTCGGTCAGACCGCCTTCGGCGAGAACCGCGCCCAGGAGCTCGCCGCCAAGGCCGCCGAGCTCGCCGACCTGTCCCTCGAGTGGCACTTCGTCGGCCAGCTGCAGCGCAACAAGGCCGCCGCCGTGGCGCGCACCGGCGCCGTCGTCCACTCCCTCGACCGCTCCTCGCTGGCGCGGGCGCTGTCGCGGGCGGGGGAGGAGCGCGGCCGGCCGGTCGACGTCTTCGTCCAGGTCGACCTCGGCGGCGCGGCGGGTGAGCTGGCCGAGCGCGGCGGTGCTGCCCCGGCCGACGTCCCCGCGCTCGCCGACGAGGTCGCGGACCTCCCCGGCCTGCGGCTGCGCGGCCTCATGGCCGTCGCCCCCCGCGGGGAGGAGCCCGGCCCCGCCTTCGCCCGCCTCGCCGCGCTCGCGGGGCGGCTGCGCGCCGACCACCCCGGCGCCACCGAGGTCTCGGCCGGCATGAGCGGCGATCTCGAGGAGGCCGTCGCGGCCGGCGCCACGCTGGTGCGTGTCGGAACCGCGCTCTTCGGCTCACGACCCCTAACCTCGCCCCGAGTCACACCAGTCACAGGGGTCCCACCAGAGGGCGCCCCGGAGGAGGTCTGATGGCCGGGGCCATGCGGAAGATGGGCATCTACCTCGGACTCGTCGAGGAGGACGACGCCCGCGCCTACGGGCGCTACGACGCGCGCCAGGCCGACCCCGCCGGGCACTACGACGGCGACCGCTACGACGCCGACCGCTACGAGAGCGACCGCTTCGACAGCCGCCCCGGCCGCTACGAGGGCCGCTACGACGACCGCTACGCCTCCGACGCGCACGGCTCCTTCGACTCCTACGGCGGCGAGTACGACCGCTACGACGACCGGCGCCTCGACGAGCGGCGCCTCGACGACCGGCGGCTCGACGACCGGCGGCTCGACGACCGGCGCTACGACGACGACCGCGATGCCGGCCGTCCCGGCGAGCGCGGCCGCGGCGTGGAGCTGGCCCCCGCCCCCGACCCGGAGCCGGTCGCGCTGCGCCGCGCCGGGGCCACCCGCCTGGGCCTGGCGCAGCCGCCGGCCGCCCCGGTCGCCCCGGTGTCCGCCGGTCCCGCCCGCCTCGGCCCGGTCGGCTCCGCCGCCGCGGCGGGGCTGGCCGCCCGCGAGCCCGTGGCCGTCGCTCCCGAGCCGGCTCCGGCGCCGGTGCGCGAGCCCTACCGGATCACCACGCTGCACCCCAAGACCTACAACGAGGCGCGCGCCATCGGCGAGGCCTTCCGCGACGGCAGCCCGGTCATCATGAACCTCACCGAGCTCGACCACGCCGACGCGCGGCGGCTGGTGGACTTCGCTGCGGGCCTCATCTTCGGCCTGCGCGGTAGCATCGAGCCGGTCACGGCCAAGGTGTTCCTGCTCAGCCCGCAGGACGTCGACGTGACGGCCGAGGACAAGGCCAAGATCCGCGAGGGCGGGTTCTTCGACCAGTCCTGACGCCGTCGGCCGGGGCGCAGCAGGTCAGGCCCACCCGGCACCCCAGGTGCCCCGGCACGAGCGAGGACAGTGGCTCTCTTCTGGCAGATCGTGTCGTCGGTCCTGCTCGTCTTCCTCATCCTGCTGTTCGCGCGGTTCGTCGTGGACTGGGTGATGGTGCTGGCGCGCAACTGGCGCCCCTCCGGGCTGGTCGCCGCGGGCCTCGAGGTCGTGTACGCGACCACCGACCCGCCGCTCAAGGTGATCCGGAAGGTGATCCCACCGCTGAACCTGGGGTCCATCCGGCTGGACCTGGCGTTTATGGTGCTCCTGATCGCCGTCTACATCCTGCGGAGCATCACGCTGTCGCTCGCCATCAGCGCGTGACCGTCGAGTCCGCGCGGCCCCGCGTGGGACCGACCGACCCGTATCCGCCGTCCACCCCGAGGTGAGCCCGTTGCCACTCACGCCAGCCGACGTGCACAACGTCGTCTTCAAGAAGCCGCCGATCGGCAAGCGGGGCTACGACGAGGACGAGGTCGACGCGTTCCTCGACGTGGTCGAGGCCGAGCTGGCCCGGCTCATCGAGGAGAACAACGAGCTGCGCGCGAGCTCGAGCACCGGCCGGGTCACCGCGCAGCCGGTCGCGCCCGAGCCGGTGCCCGCGCCGCCGCCGCCGCCCCCGGCGCCGCGCGAGGACGACACCACGCGGGCCTCCCGCATGCTGGCGCTGGCCTCCGAGACCGCCGACCGCTACGTCAACGAGGCGAAGTCGCAGGCCGACCAGATGGTCGCCACGGCCCAGGGCAACAGCGAGCGGATGGTCGCCGAGGCCCGCGCCAAGAGCGAGCAGATGGTCACCGAGGCACGCACCCGCGCCGACTCGATGCTCAGCGACGCCCGCACCCGCGCCGACACGATGGAGCGCGAGGCCCGGGCCAAGGCCGCCGCCCTCGAGCAGGACGCCGAGCGCCGGCACACCGAGGTCATGGGCGGCCTGGAGGAGAAGCGGGCCAACCTCGAGCGCAAGATCGAAGAGCTGCGGACCTTCGAGCGCGAGTACCGCACCCGCTTCCGCTCCTACCTCGAGTCGCACCTGCGCGACCTCGACACCCGCGGCTCGGCCGAGCCGTCCTCGGCCAGCCGGCAGAGCCAGCACGCCCCCGCCTGACGACCGACACGACGAAGGGCCCCGGACGCGAGTCCGGGGCCCTTCGTCGTACGGCCTCCTCCTCGGGCCCGCCCCGAGCTCGCGAGGGGTGGGGGAGGAGGAGGTCCTTCAGCCCTTGACGCTGCCCGCCAGCAGGCCGCGGACGAAGTAGCGCTGCAGGCTCAGGAACACCACCAGCGGCAGCACGATGGACACGAACGCGCCGGCCGCGAGCAGGTACCAGTCCGAGCCGCGGGTGCCGGCCAGCTCGGCCACCCGGACGGTGAGCGGGACCACGTCCGGGGCACCGCCGGCGAAGGTCAGCGCCACGAGCAGGTCGTTCCAGACCCAGAGGAACTGGAAGACGCCGAAGGCCGCGATCGCCGGCGTGAGCAGCGGCAGCAGTACCTGAAAGAAGATCTTCACGTGGCCGGCGCCGTCCATGCGGGCGGCCTCGACCAGCGACGCGGGGATCTCCTTCATGAAGTTGTGCAGCAGGAAGACGGCCAGCGGCAGGGCGAAGATCGAGTGCGACAGCCAGATGGTCCAGAAGGACCCGGCCAGCCCGGTGTCGACGTAGATGCTCAGCAGGGGGATCAGCGTGACCTGGATGGGCACCACCTGCAGCGCGAACACGGCGACGAACAGGATGTTGCGCCCGGGGAAGTCGATCCAGGCGAACGCGTAGGCCGCCAGCAGCGCCAGGGTGATCGGGATGACGACCGCCGGCAGCGTGATCACCAGCGAGTTGACGAACAGCGCGGCGAAGTTCGTCCCGCCGCCGTAGAGCACCTCGTTGTAGTTGTCGAGGGTGAACGTCGGGTCGGTGAACACCGTCCACCAGCCCGAGCGGCGGATGTCGAGCTCGGGCCGGAAGGACGTGATCAGCAGGCCCAGCGTCGGCACCGTCCACAGCACCGCGATGACCAGCGCGATGATCGACGCGGCGGGGGAGCTGAACTTCGTCCGGGCGGCGACCGCGCGGCGCTCGGCGCGGGTGAGCCGGCGCTCGTCGATGGGGACGGGCGCCATGACCGGCGTGGTCGTGGTCATCGGATCTCCTCGGCGAGACGCAGCTGGCGGACGTTGTACGCGATGATCGGGATGACCAGCACGAACAGCAGGACGGCGAGGGCCGCGCCGAGACCGACGTTGAACTGCCGGAAGGCCTGCGTGTAGAACTCGTTGGCCACGACGCTGGTGCCGAACTGACCGCCGGTCATGGTCCGGACGATGTCGAACACCTTCAGCGTCACGATGGCGACCGTGGTCAGGACGACGACGAGGGCCGGCCGGATGCTGGGCACGGTGACGTAGCGGAACATCTGGATGCCGCCGACGCCGTCGAGGCGGGCGGCCTCGACGATGTCGTCGGGGATGGCCTTGATGGCCGCCGAGAGCACGGTCATGGCGAACCCGGCCTGGATCCAGATCATCACGACGATCAGCCAGAACGTGTTGGACGGCGCGTTGAGCAGGAACTGCTGCGGCTCCATGCCGAGCATGACCAGCAGCTGGTTGAGCAGGCCGATCTGGTTCACGCCCGGCTGGTCGGGGCGGTACTCGTAGACGAACTTCCAGATGACGCCGGCGCCGACCATCGAGATCGCCATGGGGAGGAAGACCAGGGCCTTCGCCAGGGCCTCGAAGCGGGTGCGGTCGACCAGGTAGGCGTAGACCAGGCCCAGGCCGGTGGTCACCAGCGGGACCAGGACCACCCACAGCAGGGTGTTGACCAGGACCGTCTGGAAGCTGTCCGTGGTGAAGACCGTGGCGTAGTTGTCCAGGCCGACGAACTGCGAGCCGTCACGGCTGTAGAACGAGCCGCGGATGGTGTCGAGGGCCGGGTAGACCAGGCCCACCAGCAACAGCAGGAGGGTCGGGCCGAGGAAGCCGGCCGCGACGATCCAGTTCGGCACCCGCCGCGGCCGGTCGACCGCGAACAGGATCGCCCCCATCACGGCGGCGAACAGGAGGATGGCGACCACCATCAGGGCGATCTTGTGCCCCGTCGTGCTCGCGTCGAGGAACCACTGCACCGTTGACGACCTCTCTCCGGCAACGGAACGCCGGGGGGACCGCAGCGGTGCTGTGGTCCCCCCGGCCTCCAGGGTGGGTGGGGCGTCCCGTCAGCCGGTGGCTGCCGGGACCTCGTGGGTCAGGCCGCCGGCCAGGCGTTCTCGACGTCGGTGAGGACCTGCTGGGTCGGCTTGTCGTTCGCGATCCAGTTGGTCAGCTCCGTCCAGAGGGCACCCGCGCCGATCTCACCGGGCATCAGGTCCGAGCCGTCGAAGCGGAAGACGGCCTCCGGGTCCTGGAACTGCTCGGCGGCGAGCTGGTCGATCGGCGAGACGAGGTTCTCCACGTCCAGACCGGTGTTGGCGCTGACCCAGCCCGGGCCGGAGACCTGCGCCTTGACGTTGGCCCAGTCCGCCGAGGACAGGTAGGTCTGGAACGCCTGGGTCGCCGGCTCGTCGTTGAACGCCGCGGTGAACTCGCCACCGCCGAGGACCGGGGCCGACTCGCCCTCGATGGGCGGCAGCGGGAAGGCGAAGACGTCGCCGTCCTCGGCCACCTCGGTGCCCTCCGGCCAGTTCGCCTGGTAGAACGACGCCTGCCGGTGCATGAAGCAGCTGCCGTCGAGGATGGGCAGGCCCGCGTCACCGAACTCGGTGGAGGCGATGGACTGCACCTCGCCGAGGCCGCCGTTGACGTAGTCGGGGTTCTTCAGGATGCCGCCGACGAGGTCGAGGGCCTCGACGATCTGCGGGTCGTCGAACGGGATCTCGTGGTTGACCCACTGGTCGTAGACCTCGGGGCCCGCCGAGCGCAGGACGACGTCCTCGAGCCAGTCGGTGGCCGGCCAGCCGGTGGCGTCACCGGAGACGATGCCGGCGCACCACGGCTTGGCGCCGCTCTCGGCGATCTGGTCGGACAGGGCGACCATCTCGTCCCACGTCTGCGGGATCTCGTAGCCGGCGTCCTCGAAGGCCGACGGCGAGTACCAGACGAAGGACTTGGCGTTGGCGCCCAGGGGAGCGGCGTAGAAGGTGTCGTCGACGGTGCCGTAGGTCTTCCAGCTCTCGTCCCAGTACTCGTCGACGTTCGCCTCGACCTGCTGGGGTGCGGGGACGACGGCGCCCTGGCCGACCAGGGTGGCCAGCAGGCCCGGCTGCGGGATGAAGGCGATGTCGGGGGCGTTGCCGCTCTGCACGCGGACGACGAGCTGCGCCTCGAACTCGCGCGAGCCCTCGTACTGCACCTCGACGCCGGTGCACTCCTCGAAGGGCACGTAGGAGTCGATCTGCGGCTGGTCCTCGGGGTCGACGATGGAGGTGTAGACGCTGACGGTCTGCCCCTCCAGGTCGCCGAACTCCTCGTAGGGCGCGCAGTCGATGCTCAGCTCCGAGGGATCGGCGGTGTCGCCGCCGCCGCCCCCGCTGGTCTCGCCGGCGCCGCAGCCGGCGAGCACGAGCGCCACGCCCAGGCCGCCGGCCAGCGCGGTGTTGCGCCGACCTCTCGCGCGCATCGTCATGGATGTCCTCCAGCTCCCTGCGGTGGTCTCCGCAGCGTGTGGTCGGTGTCGGTGGACGCGCCGGGCAGGTGCCGGCCGTCGCGGTCGCCGGGGGACCATAAGCCTCACCGTGCGGAGTCGCCCGACACCTTGCTGAAACCGTTACGCAACGCCCCCCGAGCGGTGGTCCGCACCCCGCTCGGGTCACGGGCCGGTCACGGTCGGTGGCGCGGACGGGTGCCGTCGGGACCGGACGCTGGTCGCGGCGACCCCTGCATGTCACAGTGAGTGCGCTCTGCAACGGCGCGGAAGGGACGAACAGGAAGACCATGGCCACCATCACGTACGACCGGGCCACGCTCGTGTACCCCGGGGCCTCCCGCCCGTCGGTCGACGCCCTCGACCTCTCCATCGCCGACGGCGAGTTCCTCGTCCTCGTCGGTCCCTCGGGCTGTGGCAAGTCGACGTCCCTGCGGATGCTCGCCGGGCTCGAGGAGGTCACCGACGGGTCCATCCGCATCGGTGACCGGGACGTCACCAAGCTGCCGCCCAAGGACCGCGACATCGCGATGGTGTTCCAGAACTACGCGCTGTACCCGCACATGACGGTCGCGGACAACATGGCGTTCGCGCTCAAGATCGCCGGCATGTCCAAGGAGGACCGCCTGACGCGCGTGCGCGAGGCGGCCCGGCTGCTCGACCTCGAGCAGTACCTCGACCGCAAGCCCAAGGCGCTGTCGGGCGGTCAGCGGCAGCGCGTGGCGATGGGCCGCGCGATCGTCCGCAACCCGCAGGTCTTCCTCATGGACGAGCCGCTGTCCAACCTCGACGCCAAACTGCGCGTGCAGACCCGCACCGAGATCGCGGCGCTGCAGCGCCGGCTCGGGACGACGACGGTCTACGTCACCCACGACCAGGTCGAGGCGATGACCATGGGCGACCGGGTGGCGGTGCTCAAGGACGGTCTCCTGCAGCAGGTGGACACCCCCCGCGAGCTCTACGACCGGCCGGCCAACGAGTTCGTCGCGGGCTTCATCGGGTCCCCGGCGATGAACCTGGTCCCGGTGCCGCTCAGCGAGGGCGGCGCCGTCCTCGGCGGGCACCCGGTCCCGCTGTCCCGCAACGTGCTGGGCTTCCTCGCCGACGAGGGCGGCCGCACGGCCACGCTCGGTTTCCGCCCCGAGGCCGTCCAGTTCGTCGGGCCCGGCGAGGGCTTCCCGGTCGAGGTCCAGGTCGTGGAGGAGCTCGGCTCGGACGCCTTCGCCTACGGCCAGCTGCACGCCGGGGCGGAGACCGGGGAGACCGCCGACCGCCCGCTGGTCCTGCGGGCCGACGCGCGGCGTCCCCCGGCGAAGGGCGAGGTCGTGCACGTCGCCATCCGTCCGGGCGAGGCGCACGTCTTCTCCGCGCAGACCGGGCGCCGGATCGGACATGCCGGCGACTGATCGCCGTCCCCGACGCGACGGGTCGCCGGCGGCCGAGGGCCGCCGGTGATCCTCGCGGCGGGCCTGCTCGTCCTCGCCGGTCTCGGCCTGTTCGTCGCCGGTGGGCTCACCGGCGTGACCGGCTGGTACTGGGCCTGCGTGGCGGCCTGCGGCCTGGCCGTGGCGCTGCTC
The DNA here is from genome assembly GCF_900115505.1 of Geodermatophilus dictyosporus. Lineage (GTDB taxonomy): Bacteria > Actinomycetota > Actinomycetes > Mycobacteriales > Geodermatophilaceae > Geodermatophilus > Geodermatophilus dictyosporus. The sequence continues at coordinate 249,911 of NZ_FOWQ01000004.1, forward strand.
GTGGCGGCCCGGCTGCGCGCCCCGGCCGCCGCACGTGACACCCGTGCGGCGGCGGAGCCGGCCGGCCGGGCGGGTGAGCGGGCCACACCGGCCACCGGCCCCGCGCAACCCCCGGGGTCGTCGTCGCCCGACGACGACCACCCCGGCCGGCCCGAGGACCTGACCGCCAGCGCAGGGCGTGCCACCGGACACCCCGCCCCGGCGGCCACCGGTGCCGCCGACGCGTCCGGGGACCCCGCGGAGGAGGACGTCGAGGTCACCGACCTGCTGATCGTCGTCGACCTGACCGACGAGGTGCTCGTGGTCGACGAGCACCCGCGCTACCACCTCGCCGGCTGTCGGTGGTCGGCCGGCCGGGAGACCGTCCCGCTGCCGGTGCGCGAGGCGCGCACCGACGGGTTCACCCCGTGCGCGGTCTGCCGCCCCGACCGGCACCTCGCCGAGGTCGAGCGCACCCGCAGGGCCGCCCGGCGCAGCTGACCCGCGCCGGGTGCCCGCTGGTCACGCGCGGGTGATCGTGAAGCGCAGGCCGCCCGGCCCCTCGAAGACCGCGCCGTCCTCGGCAGCGTCGTCGACGGCGTCCTCGCGCACCGTGGTGGCCAGCACCTCGCGGCCGAGTGCGTCGGCGTGCTCGGCCAGCGCCGTGCGCATCGGCTCCTCGGCGGTCCAGGACAGCGCGATCCGGTCGCTGACCTCCAGGCCGCTGCTCTTGCGGGCCTCCTGCACCAGCCGCACGGCCTCGCGGAAGAGGCCCGCCCGCTCCAGCTCCGGCGTGAGGGTCAGGTCGAGGGCCACGGTGAGCCCGCCGCCGCTGGCCACCGTCCAGCCCTCGCGCGGCGTCTCGGTGACCACCAGGTCGCCGTCCTCCAGCGGCACGGTGGCGCCGTCGACCTCCACCGACGCCGTCCCGGCGCGGTAGGCGGTCACCAGCGCGGGGGCGTCGGCCGCCGCGACGGCCTTCGCCACCGCCTGCACCTGCCCGCCCAGCCGCCGGCCCACGGCGCGGAAGTCGACCTTGACGCTGACGTCGACCAGGTCGCCGCCGACCGCGGACAGTTCGGCCAGCTCGGCGACGTTCAGCTCGTCGGCCACCTCGGTGACCAGGTCGCGGGGGAGCGCGGCGAACCCCGGCGCGGCGACGACGGCCCGGCCCAGCGGCTGCCGGGTGCGCACCCTCGCCGACGTCCGTGCCGAGCGGCCCAGCTCGACCAGCCGCCGGACGAGGTCCACCTGCGCCACCAGCTGCGGGTCGCGGGCGTCGGCGTCGACGGCCGGCCACGAGGCCAGGTGCACCGAGTCGGGAGCGCCCTCGGGCAGGCCCGGCGCGACTCCCGTCGTCCACACGTGGTCGGTGAGGAACGGGGTGAACGGCGCCAGGAGGCGGGTCAGCCCGTCGAGCACCTCGTGCAGCGTGCCCAGGGCCGCCGGGTCGCCGTCCCAGAACCGGCGGCGGGAGCGGCGCACGTACCAGTTGGACAGGTCGTCGACGAACTGCGCCAGCAGCCGGCCGGCGCCCTGGGTGTCGAAGGCCTCCAGCGCGTCGGTGACCCCCTCGGTGACCGCGGCCAGCTGCGCCAGCGCCCACCGGTCCAGCAGCGGCCGGTCCGCGCGCGGCGGGGCCGGCGAGGTGGCCGGGTCCCAGCCGTTGGTCTCGGCGTAGAGGGTGAGGAAGCTGGCGGTGTTCCAGTAGGTCAGCAGGACCTTGCGGACCACCTCGGACAGCGTCTCGTGCCCGACCCGCCGGGCCGACCACGGCGAGCCGCCGGCCAGCATGAACCAGCGGACGGCGTCGGCGCCGTGCCGGTCCATGAGCGGGATCGGCTCGAGGATGTTGCCCAGGTGCTTGCTCATCTTGCGGCCGTCCTCGGCGAGGATGTGGCCCAGGCACAGCACGTCCTCGTAGGAGCTCCGGCCGAACACCAGCGTGCCGACGGCCATCAGCGAGTAGAACCAGCCGCGGGTCTGGTCGATCGCCTCGGCGATGAACTGCGCCGGGTAGGACGCCTCGAACTCCGCCTGGTTGCGGTGCGGCGCGCCCCACTGCGCGAAGGGCATCGAGCCGGAGTCGTACCAGGCGTCGATGACCTGCGGCACCCGCCGGTAGGTGCCCTCCTCGCCGGGGCGGGTGAAGGTCACCTCGTCGATGAAGGGCCGGTGCGGGTCCAGGCCGGCCAGGTCGCGGCCGGTCAGCTCGGAGAGCTCGGCCAGCGAGCCGACGACGACCATCCGATCGGGGTCGGCGTCGTTGCGCCAGATCGGCAGCGGGGTGCCCCAGTACCGGTCGCGGGAGAGCGCCCAGTCGACGTTGTTGTTCAGCCAGTCGCCGTAGCGGCCCCACTGGATGGTCTCGGGGTGCCAGCGGGTCTTCTCGTTCTCCGCGAGCAGCCGGTCCTTGACCGCGCTGGTGCGCACGTACCAGGAGGGCTGCGCGTAGTACATCAGCGGCGTGTGGCAGCGCCAGCAGTGCGGGTAGCTGTGCTCGTAGCGCTGCTCGCGCCACAGCACGCCGCGGGCGTGCAGGTCCTCGACCAGCGCGGCGTCGGCGACCTTGAAGAAGTGCCCGCCGACCAGCGGCACCCCGGGCAGGAAGTGGCCGGAGGCGTCGATCGGGTTGACCACCGGCAGGCCGTAGGAGCGGCAGACGGCGAGGTCGTCGGCGCCGAAGGCGGGCGACTGGTGCACCAGGCCGGTGCCGTCGTCGGTGGTGACGTAGTCGGCGAGGACGACGAAGTGGCTGTCCTCGCCCTCGGGGAAGTCGACCAGCTCGAACGGGCGCCGGTAGTGGGTGCGCTCCCAGTCGCGGCCGCGGGTGCGGGCGAGCACCTCGACGTCGTCGGTGTCGCCGAAGACGGCGCCCAGCAGCGGCTCGGCGACCACCAGCGTGTCCCCGTCGCGGCGGGCGACCAGGTAGGTGACGTCGGGGTTGACCGCGACGGCGGTGTTGCTCGGCAGCGTCCACGGCGTCGTCGTCCAGACCAGCAGGTCGGCCCTCCCGGCCCACTCGCCGTCGGTGACGGGCAGCCGGACGTACACCGACGGGTCGGTGATCGACTCGTAGCCCTGGGCGACCTCGTGGTCGGACAGGCCGGTGCCGCAGCGCGGGCAGTACGGGGCGACCCGGTGGTCCTCGACGAGCAGGCCCTTGTCGAAGACCTGCTTGAGCGACCACCAGACGCTCTCGATGTAGTGCGGGTCCATCGTCCAGTAGGCGGTGGACATGTCCACCCAGTAGCCCATGCGGCGGGTGAGGTCGCTGAAGGCGCCGACGTGGCGCATGACCGACTCGCGGCAGCGGGCGTTGAACTCGGCGATGCCGTAGCGCTCGATGTCGGGCTTGCCGGCGAACCCGAGCTCCTGCTCGACGGCGATCTCGACCGGCAGGCCGTGGCAGTCCCAGCCGGCGCGGCGGGGCACGTGCCAGCCCTGCATCGTCTTGAACCGGGGGAAGACGTCCTTGAACGCGCGCGCCTCGATGTGGTGGGTGCCCGGGCGGCCGTTGGCGGTGGGCGGGCCCTCGTAGAACACCCACTGCGGCCGGCCCTCGGTCGCGGCCAGGGACCGCTCGAAGACGCCGCGCTCCTCCCAGCGCCGCAGGACGTCCTGCTCGAGCGCGGGCAGGTCGACCTGGGGCGGCAGCGCACGGAACGGAGAGCTCACACCGTCATTGTCCCCGAGCCGTCGAGCGCGTTCGGGCGGCGGGGCGAGGGCCGCGGTGCGCGCGTACGACAGACTGCCGCCGTGATCGGCGGCGGGCGGTGAACACCACGGTCACCGTCGCCCTCGCCGTCGGGGCGCTCGTCGTGCTGGTGGCCGCGATCGCGCTGCGGCTGGCCGACCGGCTCGGGCTGCCCAGCCTGCTGCTCTACCTCGCGCTCGGCGTCGCGCTGGGGGAGAGCGGCGCCGGCATCCAGTTCGAGGACTACCAGCTCACCCACACGCTGGGGTACGCCGCGCTCGTCGTCATCCTCGCCGAGGGCGGTCTCACGACGCGGTGGGGCGACGTCCGCCGGGCCATCGGACCCGGGCTCACGCTGTCCACGGTCGGCGTCGCCGTCAGCGTGGGTGTGACCGCGGCCGTCGGCGTCTGGCTCCTGGACCTCGACTGGGGCTTCGCCCTCCTGCTGGCCGCGGTCATCAGCTCCACCGACGCCGCCGCCGTCTTCGCGACCCTGCGGCGGCTGCCCCTCCCGCGGCGGCTGGCCGCCTCGCTGGAGGCCGAGAGCGGTCTCAACGACGCCCCGGTCATCCTGCTCGTGACCGTGCTGGCCGAGTCGCTCACCGGGGCGGCGACCCAGCCGTGGTGGCTGGTCGGCCTGGTGGTGGCCGCCGAGCTCGCCGGAGGTGCCGTCATCGGCGTCGGGATCGGCTTCGGGGGCGCCGCGCTGCTGCGCCGGGTGGCGCTCCCCGTCGCCGGCTTCTACCCGCTGGCGACACTGGCGCTCTGCGTGCTCGCGTACTCGTCGGCGACGCTGGCGCACACCTCCGGCTTCGTCGCGGTCTACCTCTGCGGGCTGGTGCTGGGCAACGCCCCGCTGCCGCACCGGGCCGCGAGCATCGGGTTCGCCGAGGGCATGGCCTCGCTGTCCCAGATCGGCCTGTTCGTGCTGCTGGGGCTGCTCGTCTCGCCGAGCCGGCTGCCCGAGGCGATCGGCCCGGCGCTGCTGGTCGGCGGGGCGCTGCTGCTGCTCGCCCGGCCCCTGTCGGTCGTGGCCAGCCTGGTGTGGTTCCGCTTCCCGTGGGCGCAGCAGGCCTTCATCTCCTGGGCCGGCCTGCGCGGGGCGGTGCCGATCGTCGCGGCCATCATCCCGCTGACCGAGGAGGTCCCCGGGGCGACGAGGGTCTTCGACACGGTCTTCGTGCTGGTCGTCGTCTTCACCCTCGTGCAGGGGTGGTCGCTGCCGTTCGTGGCGCGGCGGCTGCGGATCGCCACCCCGGTCACCCCTCGCGACGTGCAGGTCGAGGCGGCGCCGCTGGAGGAGCTCGACGCCGAGCTGATGCAGATGCGGGTGCCCGAGGGCTCCCGGCTGCACGGCGTCTACCTGCCGGAGCTGCGGCTGCCCGAGGACGCCGCGGTCGTGCTGATCGTCCGCGACGGCCGCTCGTTCGTCCCCGACCGCACGACCCGGCTGATGCGCGGCGACCAGGCGCTGCTGGTGTCGGCCCGCCGCTCCCGTTCGGAGGCCGAGCGGCGGCTGCGCGCGGTCAGCCGTGCCGGACGGCTGGCCTCCTGGCGCGGCGAGCAGGGCGCGGCGACCGAGGCCGACTAGGGACGAGGACCCCGCGCTGCCGGCCCTCCTGCCGGGGCCCGCCCCGAGCGTGCGAGTGGGGCAGGAAGGCCCCTCCTCAGCCGTTGAGCTCCAGCGTGCGGGTGGTCTCCTCGCGGACGGCGGCCAGCAGGGCCGGGTCGGCGGAGAGGTCGCGGCCGTAGGAGGGGATGGCCTCCTCGAGTGCCGGTCGGCGGGCGGCGACCCGGTCGGGGAAGCACCGCTCGACCAGGGTGAGCATGGCCGAGACGGCGGTCGAGGCACCCGGCGAGGCGCCGAGCAGCCCGGCGATGGAGCCGTCGGAGCCGACGATCAGCTCGGTGCCGAACTGCAGCACGCCCTTGCCCGTCCTGGGGTCGGCCTTGATGACCTGCACCCGCTGGCCCGCGGTGATCATCTCCCAGTCGCCCTGCTCGGCCAGCGGCACGAACCCCTGCAGCGTGCGGTGCTTGGCGCTGCGGGAGGCCAGCACCTCGGTGACGAGGTACTTGGTCAGCTCCAGCTCCGTGCGGGCGACGCCGAGCATGGAGCCGAGGTTGTTCGGCTTGACCGACAGCGGCAGGTCGAGGACCGACCCCGCCTTGAGGAACCTCGGCGACCAGCCCGCATAGGGGCCGAACAGCAGCGAGTACTCGCCGTCGACCAGGCGCAGGTCCAGGTGCGGCACCGACATCGGCGGCGCTCCGACGGCGGCCTGGCCGTAGACCTTGGCCTGGTGCTTGGTGACCAGCTCGGGGGAGCGGGTGCGCAGGAACTTGCCGCTGACCGGGAAGCCGCCGAAGCCGCGGATCTCGGGGATCGCGGCCTTCTGCAGCAGCGGCAGCGCGCCACCGCCGGCGCCGACGAAGACGAACCGGGTGCGCAGCGTGCGCTCCTCGCCGGTGCGCCGGTCGGTCACGGTGACCTTCCAGCGGCCGTCGGGCAGCCGGTCGAGGTCGGTGACCCGCTGAGAGGTGTGCACCTGCACGCCGCGGGCCTCACCCTGGGCGAGCAGCAGCCGGGTGAGCGCGCCGAAGTTGACGTCGGTGCCGGCCACCGACCGGGTCGCGGCGACGACCTGCTGCGGGTCGCGGCCGTCCATGACCAGCGGCACCCAGGAGGCCAGCTCGGCCGGGTCGTCGGTGTACTCGAGGCCGGCGAACAGCGGCTCGGCCGACAGGGCGGCGTGCCGGTTGCGCATGTAGGTGCGGCCCTGCTCGCCGGTGACGAAGCTGACGTGCGGGACCGGCGTGATGAAGTCCTTGGGCGAGCCGGTCAGCCCGGTGCGCACCAGGTGCGACCAGAACTGGCGCGAGACCTGGAACTGCTCGTTGATCGCTCGCGCCTTGGTGGTGTCCACCCGGCCGTCGGCGCCCGCCGGCGTGTAGTTGAGCTCGCACAGCGCGGCGTGGCCGGTGCCGGCGTTGTTCCACGCGTCCGAGCTCTCGCCGGCCACGTCGGCCGCGGACTCGAACACGGTGACGCTCCACTCGGGGGCGAGGACACCGAGCAGCGACGCCAGCGTCGCGCTCATGACGCCACCGCCGACGAGGACGACGTCGGGGTCGGTGGCTACAGCGAGGTCGGTGGACACGACTGCCTTCCTGACGTGGACGTGTGCCGTCTCCGACCATCGGCGGGAAACGACCCGGACACGCCTCGGTTCGGGTGTGAGATGCGTCCACACCCCTGTGAGATGTCTCACCTCCGGCTCGAGTGGCAGCGGCAGCCAGTGTCCGCACCGGCCCTCGGCCCCGCCGCGGCTATCGTCGGACGACCCCGCAGTGCCCCCACCCGCGAGCAGGAGACCCGGCCCTGAGCGACGAGCCCGCGCAGCCGCCCGCCGTCCCCGAGGGGACGACGGCGCCGGTCCGCCGTCCCCGCACGCGGCTGCTGCTCACGCTCGCCGCGGTGGTCCTGCTGGCCGACCTGGCCACCAAGCTGCTCGTCGTGGCCACCATCGAGCCCGGTGCGGACGTCCGCGTGCTCGGCGGGCTGGTCTACCTGACCCAGGCCCGCAACACCGGCGCCGCCTTCTCCTTCGCCGAGGGCTTCACGGTGGTGTTCACCCTCGTCGCCGTCGTGGTCGCCGTGGTGATCGTCCGGACGGCGCGGCGGCTGGCCTCGCTCGGCTGGGCGGTGGCCCTGGGCCTCGTGCTCGGCGGCGCGGTGGGCAACCTCGTCGACCGCGTCTTCCGCGACCCCGGCTTCCTCCGCGGCGGCGTCGTCGACTTCGTCTCGGTCTTCGCGCCCGACGGCGAGGTCTACCCGATCTTCAACCTGGCCGACTCGGCCATCGTCTGCGGCGGCGTGCTCGGCGCCGTGCTGGCCCTGCGCGGCATCGAGTTCGACGGCACTCGCGGCGGCGACCGCGGCACCGACCGCGGGGACGACGCGGTCGCCCGCGACTGACCGCCGCGACCTGGGACGATGACGGACGTGACCCCCTCCGGCCTGCACCGCGCGCTGCCGGTCCCCGACGGGCTCGAGGGCCAGCGGGTCGACCAGGCCCTGGCGCGGCTGTTCGGCCTGTCGCGCGCGGTCGCCGCCGAGCTCGCCGACGCCGAGAAGGTGTGGGTGGACGGCCGCGCGCGCGGCAAGGGCGACCGGCTCACCGGCGGCAGCTGGCTGGAGGTGGAGCTGCCCCCGCCGCCGGGCGAGCCCCCGGCGCCCGAGCCGGTGCCCGGGCTGACCGTCGTCCACGACGACGACGACGTCGTGGTCGTCGACAAGCCGGTCGGCGTGGCCGCGCACCCGAGCCCCGGCTGGGAGGGGCCCACGGTCGTGGGCGGGCTGGCCGCGGCCGGCTACCGCGTCTCCACCTCCGGCGCCCCGGAGCGGCAGGGCGTGGTGCACCGCCTGGACGCCGCCACCACCGGGCTGATGGTCGTGGCCAAGAGCGAGCGCGCCTACACCGTGCTCAAGGCCGCGTTCAAGGAGCGGACGGTCGACAAGGGCTACCACGCGCTCGTGCAGGGCCACCCCGACCCCTCGCGCGGCACCATCGACGCCCCGATCGACCGCCACCCGCGGCACGACTGGCGCTTCGCCGTCGTCAGCGGCGGGCGGCCGTCGGTGACGCACTACGAGGTCGTCGAGGCCTTCCCCGCGGCCAGCCTGGTCGACATCCACCTCGAGACCGGGCGCACCCACCAGATCCGCGTGCACTTCTCCGCGATGCGCCACCCCTGCGTCGGCGACGCCACCTACGGCGCCGACCCCACCCTCGCCGCCCGGCTGGGCGTCTCGCGGCAGTGGCTGCACGCGGTGCGGCTGGGCTTCGCCCACCCCGCCGACGGGCACTGGGTGGAGTTCACCAGCGCCTACCCGCCCGACCTCGCCGGCGCGCTGGCCGTGTTGCGCGCCGAGTCCTGAGGCGGTGTCCCTCACCCGGTGAGCACCGCCCCGTGACCGCGCTGCCCGACGAGCTCGCCGCCTTCGGGCCGGCGGCGCTGTCGGCCGTCGTCGTGGCCGGCTACCTCGTGGCCGGCGAGCCGCTGGTCGGGCACGTGCTGCACCGCCGGTTCGAGGGGCGGCTGCGCACCGACGCCTCCGCCCGGCGGTCGTTCTACCGGCGGCTGCTGGTGCTCGAGTGGGGGCTGGCGGTGCTCGCCGTCGTCCTGTGGCTGTCCGCCCCGGGTGTGGACGCCGCCGCGGTCGGGCTGGTCTGGCCCACCGGCTGGCCCGGGCCGGTGACCGGGACGGCGACGGTGCTGGTGCTCGTGCTGTCGTTCGTCTCGGTGCGCGCGCTGCGCGGCGGGGCGCTGGTGCGGGCGCAGCGGCCGGGCGAGGGCCGGCACGCCGAGCCGGAGGGGCACGCGACCCTGGCGCTGCTGCCGCGGACGCCGGCGGAGCGGCGGCTGTTCGGCGTGGTCGGGGTGACCGCCGGCGTGTGCGAGGAGTGGCTCTACCGCGGCTTCTTCCTCGCCGTCGTGGCCGCGGTGGGCCCGGACCTCCCGGTGCCGGTGCTCGTGCTGGTCGCGGCGGTGGCCTTCGGCCTGGCGCACGCCTACCAGGGGCTGCCCGGCGTCGTGCTCACCGGCGTCCTCGGCGGGGTGTTCGCCGCGCTCTACCTCGACACCGGCTCGCTGCTGCTGCCGGTGCTGCTGCACGCCGCGGTGGACCTGCGCTTCCTGCTGGTGCCGGCCTCGGCGCTGCCCGGCGGGCTGCCCGCGCCCCGGGCGGCCGGGGGAGCGGCCGCGTGACCGGCCGGCCCACCGCCCGCGTGGCCGGCCCCGCCGACTGGCCCGAGGTGGTGGCGCTGCGCACCCGGGTCTTCGTCGAGGAGCAGGGCGTGCCCCCCGAGGTCGAGCAGGACGGCGCCGACGCCACCGCCGTGCACGCCGTCGCCCTCGACGCCGAGGGGCGGGTGGTGGCCACCGGCCGGTTGCTCGAGCGCGGCGGGCGGGCGGTGGTCGGCCGGATGGCGGTCGACGCGGCCGCCCGCGGCGGTGGCCACGGCGCCGCGGTGCTCGCCGAGCTGCACCGGCAGGCCGCGGCGCGCGGCCTGTCCGAGGTGGAGCTGCACGCCCAGGTCACCGCCCGCGGCTTCTACGAGCGGGCCGGCTACACGGCCGTGGGCGGTGAGTACGAGGAGGCCGGGATCGTGCACGTGACGATGCGGCGCGCGCTGTGACCGGCGACTCCCCGCCGGTCGAGACACGTCCTGTCAGACCCTCGGCGTAGACAGTCCCCAGTGCGAGGATCGGTGCACCGGCCCGGGCCGCCGTCGGTCGTCGCACCGCACCGCCCGGTCTTCCCCGCCGGTCGCCCGCCGGAGCACCCGACGGCTGGGCCAGCACGACCCGTGAGGAGCGCCGCAGCACCGTGAGCAGCCCAGGCCATCGAGCAGCGACCGGCTCGTTCGTGCACCTGCACACCCACACCGAGTACTCGATGCTCGACGGGGCGGCCAAGCTGCCCGAGGTCACGAAGGCCGCCGCTGAGTACGGCATGCCGGCGCTGGCGATGACCGACCACGGCAACGTGTTCGGCGCCTACGACTTCTACAAGCAGGCCAAGGCCGCCGGCGTGAAGCCGATCATCGGCATGGAGGGCTACTACACGCCCGGCTCGCGGTTCGACCGCGCGCCGTTCGACTTCGGCGACAACCTCGTCGACGAGGACGGCGAGGGCGGCTCCTCCCGCGGCAAGGCCGCCTACACGCACATGACGCTGCTGGCCCGCACCACCGAGGGGATGCACAACCTCTTCCGCATCTCCTCGATGGCCAGCCTCGAGGGCCAGTACCGCAAGCCGCGCTTCGACCGCGACCTGCTCGAGCGCTACGGCACCGGCCTGATCGCCACCACCGGCTGCCCGTCGGGCGAGGTGAACATGTGGCTGCGCGCGGGCAAGTACGACCGGGCGCGGCAGGCCGCCGCCGACTTCCAGGACATCTTCGGCAAGGGCAACTTCTACGCCGAGCTGATGGACCACGGCCTGACCATCGAGCAGAAGACCCGCCCGCAGCTGGTGCAGATCGCGCAGGAGCTCGGCATCCCGCTGCTGGCCACCAACGACCTGCACTACACGCGCAAGGAGGACGCCGAGGCCCACGACGCGCTGCTGTGCATCCAGACCGGCGCCCGGCTCAACGAGACCAACCGCTTCAAGTTCAACGGCGACGGCTACTACCTCAAGAGCGCCGAGGAGATGCGGGCGCTGTTCCCGGGTGACCTGGCCGCGGCGTGCGACAACACGCTGCTGGTCGCCGAGCAGTGCGAGGTGGAGTTCACCGAGGGCGCCGACCTGATGCCCCGGTTCCCGCTGCCGCCGGGGGAGGACGAGACCTCCTGGTTCGTCAAGGAGGTCGAGCGGGGGCTGCACAAGCGCTACCCGAACGGCATCCCCGACCACGTGCGCAAGCAGGCCGACTACGAGGTCGGGATCATCACGCAGATGGGCTTCCCGGGGTACTTCCTCGTGGTCGCCGACTTCATCAACTGGGCCAAGGACAACGGCATCCGCGTCGGTCCCGGCCGCGGCTCGGCGGCGGGCTCGCTGGCCGCCTACGCCATGGGCATCACCGACCTCGACCCGCTGCAGCACGGGCTGATCTTCGAGCGGTTCCTCAACCCCGAGCGCGTCTCGATGCCCGACGTCGACATCGACTTCGACGACCGCCGCCGCGGCGAGGTCATCCAGTACGTCTCGCAGAAGTACGGCGAGGAGCGGGTCAGCCAGATCGTCACCTACGGCACCATCAAGGCCAAGGCCGCGATCAAGGACGCCGCCCGGGTGCTCGACCGGCCCTACTCGGTGGGCGACGAGCTGACCAAGCTCATGCCCCCGGACGTGATGGGCAAGGGCATCCCGCTCACGGGGGTCTTCGACCCGGCCCACCCGCGCTACAAGGAGGCCGCGGAGTTCCGCGCCCGCTACGAGTCCGACCCGGGCGCGGCCGAGGTGGTCGACCAGGCCCGCAAGCTCGAGGGCCTCAAGCGGCAGTGGGGCGTGCACGCGGCCGGCGTCATCATCGGCCGCTTCCCGCTGATCGACTCGATCCCGATCATGCGGCGCGAGGCCGACGGCGCCATCATCACGCAGTTCGACTACCCGACCTGCGAGACGCTCGGCCTGCTGAAGATGGACTTCCTGGGCCTGCGCAACCTCACGGTCATCGACGACGCGCTGCGCAACATCGAGCTCAACGGCAAGGAGCCGATCGACCTCGACGAGATCAGCAAGGACCTCACCGACAAGGCCACCTACGACCTGCTGGCCCGCGGGGACACCCTCGGCGTCTTCCAGTTCGACGGCGGGCCGATGCGCTCGCTGCTGCGGCTGATGCGGCCGGACAACTTCGAGGACATCTCCGCCGTCGGCGCGCTCTACCGGCCCGGCCCGATGGGTGCGAACTCGCACACCAACTACGCGCTGCGCAAGAACGGCCAGCAGGAGATCACGCCGATCCACCCCGAGCTGGCCGAGTCGCTCGAGGACATCCTCGGCGGCACCTACGGCCTGATCGTGTACCAGGAGCAGGTCATGGCGATCGCGCAGAAGGTCGCCGGGTACTCCCTCGGCAAGGCCGACCTGCTGCGCCGCGCCATGGGCAAGAAGAAGAAGTCGGTCCTCGACGCGGAGTTCGTCGGCTTCGAGGCCGGCATGAAGGAGCGCGGCTACTCCGACGCGGCGATCAAGACCCTGTGGGACATCCTCGTCCCGTTCGCCGACTACGCGTTCAACAAGGCCCACTCGGCCGCCTACGGCCTGGTCAGCTACTGGACCGCCTACCTCAAGGCCAACTACCCGGCCGAGTACATGGCCGGACTGCTCACCAGCGTCGGCGACGACAAGGACCGCCGGCCGATCTACCTGGCCGAGTGCCGGCGCATGGGCATCAAGGTCCTCCCGCCCGACGTCAACGAGTCCTCCTGGGACTTCACCGCCGTCGGCACCGACATCCGCTTCGGCCTGGCGTCGGTGCGCAACGTGGGTACCAACGTCGTCGAGTCGATCGTCCGGGCGCGCGAGGAGAAGGGCGCGTTCAAGGACTTCGCCGACTTCATGCGCAAGATCGACACGGTCGCCTGCAACAAGAAGGTGGTCGAGTCGCTGGCCAAGGCCGGTGCCTTCGACTCCCTCGGCCACTCGCGGCAGGGCATCGCCGCCATCCACGCCCAGGCCGTCGACGCCGCCATGTCGCTCAAGCGCAAGGAGGCCGAGGGCCAGTTCGACCTGTTCGGCAGCTTCGGCGGCGACGGCGGCGGCGACGACCCGTTCGGCGGTGCGCTCGACATCGCCGTCCCGACGGCGGACTGGTCGAAGTCCGAGCGGCTGGTCTTCGAGCGCGACATGCTCGGCCTCTACGTCTCCGACCACCCGCTGCACGGCGTCGAGCACGTCCTCGCCGCCAACGCCGACACCCCGATCGCGGAGATCAACGCCGGCGGGGTCGAGGACGGCGCCAACGTCACCATCGCCGGCATCCTGACGTCGGTCGCCCCCCGGACCAACAAGCAGGGCGCGCCCTGGGCGATCGCGACGCTGGAGGACCTGGAGTCCGGCATCGAGGTGCTGTTCTTCCCCAAGACGTGGGCCGAGGTGTCGGAGAAGGTCGTCCGCGACCAGATCGTCGTGGTCAAGGGCCGGATCAGCCGCCGTGACGACCAGCCCTCGCTGTTCGGTTCCGAGGTGACCATCCCGGAGCTCACCGAGGGGCCGCGCGGCCCGGTGCTGGTGCAGATGGCCGCGGCCCGCTGCACGCCGCCGGTGGTGGAGCGGCTGCGCGAGGTGCTCGGCAGCCACCCGGGCACCACCGAGGTGCACCTCAAGCTGGTCAACGGCGGCCGGGAGACGGTCCTGCGGCTGGACCAGGGGCTGCGGGTCCGGCCGAGCACGGCGCTGATGGGCGACATCAAGGCGCTGCTGGGGCCCACCAGCGTCGCGCTCCTGTGAGCGTGTCCCCGGACGGACGGGTTCACTGGGGGCCGTGAGCAGTCCCTCCCCGGTCCCCGACGGCCCGGCGGTGTCCCGCGGCGGGCCTGTCCACGGCGGCCACGTGCACGGCGGTGCGGCGCACGGCGGCCTCGCGCACGGCGGCTCGGTGGTGCCGGTGGTCGTCGCCGCGGCGGCCCCCGCCCGGTGGGCCGGGTGGCGGGACGAGCTGCGGTCGGACCTGCGCGGCGCCGCGGTGTGGGCCGGGCTGCTGGCGCTGTGCGGGCTGCCGGCGGGCCTGCTGTGGGTGTGGCTGGCGCCGCGGGCCCGCTTCGAGGTCGTCGAGGGCGGCGCGGTGCCGGTCGGGCGCCCGTCGGCGGAGCTGCTCGTGGGCGACGACGTCGTCCTGGTGCTCGTCCTGGCCGGCCTGGGGCTGCTCGCCGGCGGGGTGGCCTGGGCGGTGCGCCGTCGCCGCGGCGTGGCCTGGCTGGTCGCCACGGCGCTGGGGACCGCGCTCGCCGGGGTGCTGGCCTGGCGGCTGGGGGAGGGGCTGGCGCCGGGTCCCACCGCGGCGCAGCTGGCCGACGTCGGCGCGCGGGTGACCACCGGCCTGGAGCTGTCCTCGCTGCCCGCGCTGGCGGTCGCGCCGTTCTGCGCGCTGCTGGTCTACGTCGTCGCCGCGCTGTTCGCCGCCGGTGACGACCTCGGCCGCGGGTGACGTGCCGGAACGGCCCGCCTGCAGGGTCCCGCCGCGAGCCCGCGAGTGGTGGGGGGGCAGGGGGTCCTTCCAGAGGGCAGGGGGTCCTTCGACTAGTTGAGGCCGAGCGGGCCGGCGAACTGGTGCAGCGGGGCCGGCACCGCGCCCACCGTCTCCAGCAGGGTCAGCTCCCGGCGCAGCATCCGGGCCTCGGCCACCAGCCGGCGGCGGGTGGCCGACTCGGCCAGCAGCGCCTGGCGGTCCTCGGTGGTCAGCAGGGCCGCCGAGGCCACCAGGTAGGACAGCGCCCGGGGGTCGCCGGCCACCGCCTCGAGCAGCGTCTCCGCGCCGGCCAGCTCCTCGGCCTCGCCGGCCGCGGCGGTCTCCTCCACCCCGGTCTGCAGCGCGGCGACCGCGGCGACGTAGCGGGTGAACAGCCCGCCCACGCCGCGCTCCAGCACGCCGAGCGACCCGCTGGCCACCTCACGCACCAGGCCCTCGTCCAGCCCGGGCCCGCCGGCGGCCGGGGAGCCCAGGACCTGCTCCTGGTCGCCGGCCGCCTCCTCGGCGGCCTCCTCCTCGGTCAGCCACTCCACCTCGGCCTGCAGGTAGGGCTTGTCGTCCGCGGCCTCGCCGCCGACGACGACGTCGAGCAGCCGGAAGCGGTTCCCGCCCACGGTCATGATCCGGAACCCGCCGTCGGGCTGCGGCCGCACCACCTGCAGCTCCGCGGTGCAGCCGACGTCGTAGAGGGCCTCGGCCGGTGCCACCCGCTCGACCTCCCAGCCCTGGCGGATCGCGACCACACCGAAGCGCCGGCCGCCGTCCTCGGGCAGGGCCAGCAGGTCGCGGACCAGCGCCCGGTACCGCGGCTCGAACACCTGCAGCGGCAGCACGATCCCCGGGAACAGCGGCGACCCGAGCGGGAACAACGGGATGAGGTCGCCCACGCCGCGAGCCTACGGGCGTCGGCACCGGCCCGGCGGCGGTGACGAGCGGCTGCGCCGCCGCCACTACCCTGGAGATCTCCCCGAACTCTCCCCGGAGGTCCCCGTGCTCGCCCGCATCGACCTGCGCGGTTCCGCGCTGCCGGGGGTCCGTGACCTGGCCGGCCTGCTGCCCCGCGCCGCCACCGACATCGACTCGGTGCTGGCCACCGTCCGTCCGCTGTGCGAGGACGTCCGCATCCGTGGCGCCCAGGCGGTCCGCGAGATCACCGCCCGCCTCGACGGCGTCGACGCCGAGGACTTCACCGTCCCACCCGCGGCGCTGCGGGCCGCCCTCGACGGCCTCGACCCGACGGTGCGCGCCGCGCTGGAGGAGTCGATCGCGCGGGTGCGCCGCGTGCACGCCGACCAGGCCCGCACCGACGTCACCACCCAGGTCGTGCGCGGCGGCACGGTCACCGAGCGGTGGCTGCCCGTGCGCCGGGTGGGCCTCTACGTGCCCGGCGGGCTGGCGCCGCTGCTGTCCAGCGTGGTGATGAACGTCGTCCCCGCACAGATCGCCGGCGTCGAGTCGATCGCTGTGGCCTCGCCGCCACAGCGGGACAACGGCGGGCTGCCCGACCCCGGCGTGCTGGCCGCGTGCGCGCTGCTCGGCGTCACCGAGGTGCACGCCGTCGGCGGGGCGCAGGCGATCGCCGTCTTCGGCTACGGCGCGGGCGCCTGCGAGCCCGTCGACCTGGTCACCGGACCGGGCAACGTCTACGTCACCGCCGCCAAGCGGCTGCTGCGCGGGCTGATCGGCATCGACTCCGAGGCCGGCCCCACCGAGGTCGCCATCCTCGCCGACGACACCGCCGACCCGGTGCACGTCGCCGCCGACCTGATCAGCCAGGCCGAGCACGACCCGCTGGCCGGCGCGGTGCTGGTGACGACGAGCGAGGAGCTCGCCGACGCCGTCCTCGACCTCGTGCCGGCGCAGGTCGCGGCCACCAAGCACTCCGACCGGATCCTCACGGCGCTCGACGGCAGCCAGTCCGGGATCGTGCTGGTCGACGACGTCGACGCCGGCCTCGCGGTGGTCGACGCCTACGCCGCCGAGCACCTGGAGATCCAGACCCGCGACGCCCGCGCGGTGGCGCTGCGGGTGCGCAACGCCGGCGCGGTGTTCGTGGGCGCCTGGTCGCCGGTCTCGCTGGGCGACTACATCGCCGGCTCCAACCACGTGCTGCCCACCAGCGGCTGCGCCCGGCACTCGTCGGGCCTGAGCGTGCAGTCGTTCCTGCGCGGCATCCACGTCGTCGAGTACGACGAGCAGGCCCTCGCCGAGGTGGCCGGGCACGTCGACGCGCTCGCCCACGCCGAGGACCTGCCCGCGCACGCCGCCGCCGTCCGGCTCCGGCAGCGCTCGTGACGGCCACTCCCAGGACGTCGCCGGACGAGCTCCCGCTGCGGCCGGAGCTGCGCGGCCGCACGCCCTACGGCGCCCCGCAGCTGCAGGTCTCGTACCGGCTCAACACCAACGAGAACCCCCACCCGCTGCCCGACGAGCTGCTGGCCACCCTGGGCGAGGCGCTGGGACACGCGGCGGTCGACCTCAACCGCTACCCCGACCGCGACGCCGTCGCCCTGCGCGCCGACCTCGCCGCCTACCTGTCCCGCGGCGGCGCGCCGATCGAGCCGGCGCAGGTGTGGGCGGCCAACGGCAGCAACGAGGTGCTCCAGCAGCTGCTGCAGGCCTTCGGCGGCGCCGGCCGCACCGCCCTGGGCTTCACGCCGTCGTACTCGATGCACCCGATCATCTCGGCCGGCACCGGGACGGCGTGGGTCGACGGCCACCGGCGCGCGGACTTCACCATCGACGCCGCGCAGGCCGTCGCCCAGGTGCGCGAGGTCCGCCCCGACGTCGTCTTCGTGACCAGCCCGAACAACCCGACGGGCACCGCGGTCGCGCTGGAGACCGTCGAGCAGCTCCACGACGCCACCGAGGGCATGGTCGTGGTCGACGAGGCCTACGCGGAGTTCGCCCGCACCGGCACGCCGTCGGCGCTCACCCTGCTGCCCGGCCGCCCGCGGCTGGTGGTCAGCCGCACGATGAGCAAGGCGTTCGGCATGGCGGGGCTGCGGCTGGGCTACCTGGCCGCCGACCCCGCCGTGGTCGACGCCGTGCAGCTCGTCCGGCTGCCCTACCACCTGTCCTCGCTGACCCAGGCCGCCGCGCGGGCCGCGCTGGCGCACACCGACGCCCTGCTGGCCACCGTCGACGCGGTCAAGGACCAGCGCGACCGGATCGTCGCCGCGCTGCCCGGGCTGGGCCTGACCAGCGTGCCCAGCGACGCCAACTTCGTCCTGTTCGGCCGCTTCGCCGACGCCCCCGCCGCCTGGCGGGCGCTGCTCGACCGCGACGTGCTGGTGCGTGACGTCGGCATCCCCGGCTGGCTGCGGGTCACGGCCGGGACGCCCGCGGAGACCGACGCCTTCCTCGCCGCGCTGACCGCCGTCGCCCCCGACCACCGCCTGGGAGACTGAGACCATGAGCCGCACCGCCCGCGTCGAGCGCGCCACGAGCGAGACCAAGCTGGTCGTCGAGCTGGACCTCGACGGCACCGGGAAGAGCTCGGTCAGCACCGGCGTCGGCTTCTACGACCACATGCTGACCGCGCTGTCGCGGCACAGCGGCATCGACCTCACCGTCCGGGCCGACGGCGACCTGCACATCGACGCCCACCACACCGTCGAGGACGTCGCCATCGCGCTCGGCCAGGCCTTCGGCGAGGCGCTCGGGGACAAGCAGGGCATCACCCGCTACGGCGACGCCACGATCCCGATGGACGAGGTGCTCGTGCAGGCCGCCGTCGACCTGTCGGGCCGGCCGTACCTCGTGCACGCCGAGCCCGAGACCATGACGCCGGTGATCGGGCCGGACTACCCGACGTCCCTGACCAAGCACGTGCTCGAGTCCTTCGCGTTCAACGCGCGGATCACCCTGCACGTGCGGGTGCTCTACGCCGGTCGCGACGCGCACCACATCGTCGAGGGTCAGTTCAAGGCGCTGGCCCGGGCGCTGCGCACCGCCGTCGCGATCGACCCGCGGGTCGCCGGCGTGCCCTCCACCAAGGGCGCGCTCTAGGTGTCCTCCGGCGCCGTCCTCGTCGTGGTCGGCGGGTTCCTGCTGGGCGGCGCGTGGAGCATCTGGCGGGCCGACCACGACACGAAGGGCCGCACCGGCCCGCAGGTCGTGTTCGCCGTCGTGCTGCTGGTCGCGGCGCTGCTGGCGACGGCGTCGGGGATCCTGCGGTTGATCTGAACGGCGACCGCCGCTTCCGGGACCTGGTCCTGGCCGACCCGGTGGTCGCCGCGGTGCTGGACCGGGCGCCGGCGCTCGGCGTGGGGGAGTGGTGGCTCACCGCGGGAGCGCTGTCCAGGCGGCGTGGAACGGGCTCACCGGCCGGCCTCCGGGCACCGGCGTCCGCGACGCCGACCTCTTCTACTGGGACGGTGACACCTCCTGGGACGCCGAGGACGCGGTCATCCGCCGGGCCGCGGAGCTGTTCGCCGACGTGCCGGTACCGGTCGAGGTGCGCAACGAGGCGCGGGTGCACCTCTGGTACGCCGACAGGTTCGGGACCGCGGCACCGGCGCCGTTCACCGACTGCCGGCAGGCGATCGACTCCTTCGCCGCCGTCTGCTGCGCCGTCGGCGTGACCGTGGCCGACGGCGGCCCGCGGCTGTACGCGCCGTACGGCCTCGACGACCTCCTCGGCATGGTCGTGCGGCCCAACCCGCACAGCCCGGCGCCGCGGCACGTCTACGAGACCAAGGCTGCCCGCTGGCAGGCCGTGTGGCCCGAGCTCACCGTGCTGCCCTGGGACCGCTGACGTGGGCGGCTCAGGACGCGGGCACCGGGAGGGTGACCTCCTCGGTGCTCCCGGCAGTGGTCACCACGCGGTCGCGGCCGCCGCGCTTGGCGCGGTAGGCGGCCGCGTCGGCGGCGGCGTGCAGGGCCGTGGCGTCGGGGGCGGTGGCCGTGGCGACGCCGACGCTGAGGGTCGCGCCGAGCGCGGCGTCGTCGGAGCGGACCCGCGTGCGCAGCCGCTCGGCGATGGCGGCCGCCTCGGGCATCGAGGTGGCCGGCAGCAGGAGGGCGAACTCGTCGCCGCCGAGGCGGCCGGCGACGTCGCCGGGGCGGGTCAGGCCGGTGAGGGTGGTGCCCACCAGCTGCAGGACGCCGTCGCCGGCGGGGTGGCCGAAGGTGTCGTTGACGGTCTTGAACGAGTCGACGTCGACGATGAGCAGGCTGACCGGGTGGTCGGCCGCGGCGCGGCGCACGTGGGCCTCCAGCTGCTCGTGGAAGGCGCGGTGGTTGAGCGTCCCGGTGAGCCCGTCCCGCCGGGCGAGCGCGGCGATCTCCCGCGCGTAGGCGGCGGTGCGCTCGTAGGCGCGGACGTGGTTGGCCGAGGCGAAGGCGCAGGTGCCGGTGGCCACGGCCAGCGCCAGGACGCCGACGAGCAGGTCGGACGGGCGCAGGCTGCCGTCGACCAGCCCCATCGTCAGGTAGCCGGCGACGATCGTCGTCCCGGCCAGCGCCACGCCGATCGGCGGGTAGGCGAGCGCGGCGTGCGCCAGGAGGACGAAGAGGAACAGCACGTAGGGGCTGGTCGTCCCGCCGTCGAGCAGGCACAGGACGATCACCAGCGCGATGCCGGCGGCCTCCCAGGTGTCGTAGAACAGCCGCCCGCGGGGGTGCCGGACCAGCCGCTGGACCGGGACCAGCAGCAGCAGGGGTGCGGGGACCGCGACCGCCAGCGCGATGGGCACGATCACCGCGGCGTTGGGCACACCGGTGGTGATCCAGGTGCGCAGCAGCACGATGGCGGGCAGCACCACGCAGAGCACGACACCGCCGATCGTGTGCCGGCGCCAGAAGGTGACGCGCTCCTCGTCCTCCGCCAGTGGTCGCATGACCGGCTCATCGCCCGGTCCGAGGGGACCCTTGAGCCGGGCCGTCCGGCGCTCACCCCGCAGGGTGGGTCGGTCCGCGGTGTCACCCGGGAATCCCGCCGGGGCGCCCGGTGCTGCTCGGTACCGTGGCAGGCGTGAAGAAGGTGGTCGTCCTCGACTACGGGTCGGGCAACCTGCGGTCGGCCGAGCGGGCCCTGAGCCGGGTCGGCGCCGACGTCACCGTGACCGCCGACCGGGACGCGGCGCTGGAGGCCGACGGCCTCGTCGTCCCCGGGGTGGGCGCCTTCGCGCACTGCATGCGGGAGCTGCGCGCCGTCGGCGGGCCGCGCACCATCGGCCGCCGGCTGGCCGGCGGGCGCCCGGTGCTCGGGATCTGCGTGGGCATGCAGGTGCTCTTCGAGCGCGGCGTCGAGCACGGCCACGACGCCGAGGGCTGCGGCGAGTGGCCCGGCACGGTCGAGCAGCTGGCGGCGCCGGTGCTGCCGCACATGGGGTGGAACACCGTCTCCGCACCCGAGGACAGCGTGCTGTTCGCGGGCCTGGCCGGCGAGCGCTTCTACTTCGTGCACTCCTACGGCGTGCGCGAGTTCCCCCTCGGCCAGGACGGCCCGCCCTCGCGGCTGGCCCCGCCGAAGGTGACCTGGGCCGAGCACGGCGACCGGTTCGTCGCCGGCGTGGAGAACGTCGCGCTGTCGGCCACCCAGTTCCACCCCGAGAAGAGCGGTGACGCCGGCGCCCAGCTGCTCACCAACTGGCTCCAGAGCCTCTGAGGGCGGCGGCCCCCTCGCAGGGACCCGCGCCGAGCGGAGCGAGGTGTGGGGGGCGAGGGGGTCCTTCCACTACTGGAGGGGGACGGGCGGCTGCGCCCACCAGGGCGCGTCGACCACCTCCACCCGCCGCACCCACTTCACCCACCAGTAGCCGCGCCGGCCCGGCGCCACCAGCCGCACCGGCGCCCCGTGCCCGGTCGACAGCGGCCGGCCCGCGCAGTGGGTGGCCAGCAGCAGCGACCCGGCGTCGGCCAGCGGCAGCCGCCGCCGGTACCCGGTGACGCCGACGACGTCGACGCTGCCGCCGTCGGGCAGGTCCAGCCCGGCCAGCAGCCGGTCCAGCCGCACCCCGCGCCACTCCTGCTCGGCGTACCACCCGCCGGTGCAGTCGAGGACGGCGGTCACGCCGTCGCCGCGGTCGAGCTCGGCGGCGCGCAGCCGGGTGGTGCGGCCGCCGGCGACCAGCTCGAGGGTGTCGCCGGGGTCGTCGGGGACGGTGTCGGTGAACCACTGGGTGACCGGCATCGCGGCCGGGTCCCCGCTGCCGCGCTCGTGCGAGCCGGTGCCGCGGCGCCGCCCGCCCGGCGCGCCGGTCAGTCGCAGGCCGCCCTCCACCGCGCCCCATGCCGCCACCGCGCCGACCGCCAGCCCGCCGGCGCGCAGCAGCGCCCGCCGGGACAGGTCGGTCCGCCGCGGCCGCTGCCGGCTGCCGGCGACGTGCACGACCAGCAGCGCGCCGGTGCCCACGCCCACGGCGACGTGCACCAGCAGCACCCCCACGCCGCCCAGGGACGCCGCCTGCCCGGCGACGGTGTGCGCGACGCCGGTGACCAGCGTGAGGACCACCAGGACGGCCAGCGCCCACGCGGCGGTGGGGTCGCGGCGGCCGACGGTGCGGGTCCGCGACCGCCGGACGACGACGGTCTTCCACGGCACCAGCAGCAGCAGGCCCAGCCCCGTAGCGCCGTGCGCGGCGGTCACCAGCCGGGCGGGCAGCGGCGTCCCGACGCCGAAGGCGAGCACCCCGGTGCCCGTGGCGAGCAGCAGGAGGGCGAGCAGGCCGAGGTTGGTGCGCCGCCCGGCGCGACGCGGGAGGTGCACGGCCGGCATCCCCGGAGTGTCCCCCTGCCCGACCTAGGGTGACCCGGTCCCGGCCCGGTCGAGGAGGACCCGTTGCCCGCCGCCCGTCCCCCCGTCCCCGAGCGGGGGCTGCTCGCCCCGCTCCTCGCGCTGGCCCTGCTGGCCGGGCTGGCGGCGTGGAGCGTGCTGGCGCTGCAGCCGCCGTCGCCGGCGCCGGCCGACGCGCCGGCACCGTCGTTCAGCGCGGCGCGGGCGTTCGAGCACGTCGAGCGGTTCGCCGCGGAGACGCACGTGGCGGGCAGCGACGCGCACCAGCGGGTGGTCGACGGGCTGGTGTCCGTGCTCACCGACCTGGGCCTGGACACCCGCGTGCAGAACGCCGTCGGCGCCTCGGCGTCGGGGCCGGGAGCGGCGGAGATGGCACGGGTGCGCAACGTCGTCGCCGTCCTGCCGGGCACCGAGCCGACCGGGCGGCTGTTCCTGGTGGCGCACACCGACTCCGTCGAGACCGGCCCCGGTGCCAGCGACGACACCGCCGGCGTGGCCACCCTCCTGGAGACGGTGCGGGCGCTGGGGGAGGGCCAGCCGCTGCGCAACGACGTCGTCGTGGTGCTCACCGACGCCGAGGAGGCCTGCCTGTGCGGTGCGGAGGCGTTCGCGGCCAGCCACCCGCTGGCCCCGCAGGGCGGCGTCGTGCTCAACCTGGAGGCGCGCGGCACCACCGGCCCGCCGATCACGTTCGAGACGTCCCGGGGCAACACGGGCCTCGCCGCGCGGTACGCGGCCGCGGCACCGCACCCGGTGGCCAGCAGCTTCGCCGTCGAGGTGTACCGCACGCTGCCCAACGACACCGACTTCAGCGTGCTGCTGGCGCGCGGCTTCACCGGCCTCAACACCGCCTTCATCGACGGCAACGCGGCCTACCACACGCCGCAGGACACCCCCTCCCGGCTGGACCGGGGCACGCTGCAGGCGCTCGGCGAGAACACCCTGGCGCTGACCCGGGAGCTCGGCGACGCCGACCTGACCGACCTCGCCCGGCCCGGCGACGTCGACGCCACCTACTTCCCGCTGCCGTCGGGGCTGGCCCGCTACCCCGGGTGGCTGGTGTGGCCGCTGGCCGGGGCGGCGGTGCTCGGGGTGGCCGCGCTGGCCGTCGTCGACCGGCGGCGGGGCTCCTCGCTGCCGCGGACGCTGCTGGGGACCGCGGCCGCCGTCGTCCCGCTGGTGCTCGGGCCGCTCGGCGTGGTCGGGCTGTGGCAGCTGCTGGTGCTCGTGCGGCCGGGGTACGCCTCGATGCTCGACCCGTGGCGGCCGGGGTGGTTCCGGCTGGCGGCGGTCGCCGTCGTCCTGCTCGTGGTGCTCGCCTGGTACGCGCTGCTGCGGCGGCGGCTGGGCGCCCCGGCGCTGCGGACCGGCGCGCTGGCGCTGCTCGCCGTCCTCGCCGTCGTCCTGGCGGCCCTGGCGCCGGGCGGCTCGTACCTGGCGGCGCTGCCCGCGCTGGCGGGGGTGCTCGCGGGGCTGCTGCCGGTGTGGTCGCGGCCGCTGCGGCTGGTGGGCGGGCTGGTCGCGGGGGCGGTCGCCGTCGTCGTGCTGGCGCCCACGGTGTCGCTGTTCTTCCCGGCCCTGGGGCTGGCCGGCGGGGCGGCGCCGGCGGCGGTGACGACGCTGCTGGTGCTCGCGCTGCTGCCGGTGGTCGAGGAGCTGTCCCCGGCCGGTCCCGGGCGGCTGCGCGCGCTCGCGGTGCCCGGCGTGGCCGCGGTGCTGGTGGTCGCGCTGACCGTCGTGGGGATCGCCGTCGACCGGTTCGACCAGCAGCACCCGGTGCCCAGCCAGCTGGTGTACGCGCTGGAGGCCGACACCGGTGAGGCGTGGTGGGCCAGCACCGAGTCGCAGCCGGGGGAGTACACGTCGCGCTACGTCGGCACGCCGCGGACGCTGCCGCACGACTACCCCTACCTCGCCGGCGGCGCGGTGGCGGTCGGGCCGGCGGAGGGAGCCGACCTGCCGCCGTCGACGGTCGAGGTGCTCGAGGACCGGGTCGCGGACGGCCGGCGCACGGTGACCGTGCGGGTGCGGCCGCAGCGCGACGTCCGGCTGGTCGTGCTCGACCTCCGGACCGACGGCGGGCGGGTGGTCGCGGCCCGCGCCGAGGCCCGGGACGTGCCGGACGCCGCGCTCGGTCAGGACCGTCTCTGGCTGACCTTCCACGCGCCGCCGCAGGCCGGCGTCGAGGCCACCGTCACCGTGGAGGGCGGCGGACCGCTGTCGCTGCGGGTGGTCGACGGCAGCGACGGGCTGTCCGGCCTGCCGGACTTCGAGCCGCGGCCGCCCGGCGTCGACGCGGCGGGCACGCACAGCTCCGACCTCGTCGTCGTGGGGGCGACGACGGACCTCGGCTGACGGATCGACGGTCCCGCACGGCCTCCGGGTCCGTCGGAGGACACCCCGCCCGGGGGAGTGCGTGGGAGCCCGCTCGAGACCGTGCACCACGTGGACGTGGACGTGGACGTGGCGCGGGTCGGAGCGGGCACCGGACCGTCGCCGCGTCCGCTCCCGCGCACGACGGGCCTCCCGGCACGGGTCACCGGGGCGGGTCGGCGGGGGTCGGCGACCGCCAGGGCGCACGCCACTCCGGGGCCTCCCAGCCGTCCATCACGTAGATGCGCTCGCGGACCACCTTGTCGCCGCGGAAGTCGAGCAGCTGCACGCCGTAGCTCCAGGTGGCCCCCTGGTCGTAGCTGGCTGACAGCTCGACCACCGTGAAGTCCTCCCGAACGGTCACCCGGCGGATGTGGAAGCGCAGGTCCGCCTCGGGAACGGGGTACTGCCGGCGCCACTCCGTGAACGTCGTGCGGCCCTCGAAGCGCTCGCCGCTCTGCGGGAACTCCAGCACCGCGTCCTCGTGGTACAGCTCCTCGGCGCGGTCGACGTCGGCGCCGACGTACTCGAAGAAGCGGTCGAGCTTGGCGCGCAGCACGTGCTCGTCCATGACGCTCTCCTCCCTGCAGGTCCGGGACTCCCGGTGCGGCGATCGATCGGCGGCCGACGGGTCCGGGGGCGGGCAGTGACCAGCCAGACGATGGCACCGAACCGGACGCCGCCGGGAGCGGTGTGCGCGTGACTGCCGCGGCGGGGGAGTGGCGGCCGGCGCGCCGGTCGGCCGGTGGACGTCCCGCTCCAGGCCGCCCTGCGCCGTGGGGATCGGCTCCCAGGAGCGCAGCTCGCCGACCGTGGACACGGCCGAGGCCCCCACGCACGGCGGGCAGGGCTCCGGCGTCGTGACCGGTGTGGGGTCCTCGTACCCCTCGCGGGGGTCACGCCGCCGGCCCGGCCGGCTGCCCGTCCTGAGCGGCTCCCGGATCGGAACGCGGCCGACCGGATCCATGAGAGGCCTCTCATCCGACTCTCACGGGTCCGTCACCGGCCCGGCCGAGTCTCAGCGGTGTGCGCTCCCGCCTGCTGCTCGCCGTGCTGGCCGGCCTCGCCGTCGTGCTGCTCGCCGGTGGGACGGCCTGGGCGCTCCTCGGCGGGTCCGGCGAGCGCGACGGGGCGGGGCAGACCTCGGTCCCGGCGCCGATCGACGTCCCGGCCCGCGACACCCCTGCCGACCCGCCCGCCGACCCACCTGCAGACCCGCCCGCCGACGGCGGGCCGCCGGCCGACACCGTGCCCGCCCCGGCGCCCGCGCCGCAGCCGACCGACGTCGTCCCCCCACCGCCGCTGTCCGACGACGACGATGACGATGACGATGACGACGACGCAGGGGACACCGACGACGGGGGCGACGGTGACGACGACGGGAACGACTGAGCACCGGACGACGGCCGGCTGGCGCGAGCGCACCCGGCGACGCCTCGCGCCCCGGGCCGCCCGCACGCGGATCATCGGCTGGGTCCTGCTGATGGTCCTCATGGCGCTGGCCGTGGTCACCCTGGTCACCTGGCAGCTGCTCGTGCGCGCCACCAACGAGCGCATGGACGTCGCGCTGACCGCCGAGGTCGGCGAGTTCCGGCGGATCATCGAGGGCAACGTCGACCCCCGCAGCGGCGAGCCGTTCAGCACGGTGGCCGACGTCCTGCAGACGATGATCACCTACAACCTCGCCCGGCCGAACGAGAAGTTCCTCGGCTACGTCGACGGCGAGTACCGCTACCAGAGCCGCATCGAGGCGCCCGTCCTGCTCAGCGAGGACACCGCGTTCACCGAGCTCGTCGCCTCCGTCGAGGAGACGACGTCGGGCCGCTACGCCAGCGGGGCGGGCGAGGTGCGCTACCTCGCCGTCCCGGTGACGCTGGAGGGCGACCCGTCGCGGGGGGTGGCCGTGGTCGCCTACTTCGCCGACCAGGAGCGCCAGGCCGCCGACGACACCGCCACGCTCATGCTCGGCGTCGGCGCCGCGACGCTGCTGCTCGCCGCGGCCGGCGCGTGGGTGGTCGCCGGGCGGGTCCTCGCGCCGGTGCGCGCCGTCGCCACCACCGCGCAGGGCATCACCGAGACCGACCTGTCCGGGCGCATCCCCGTCGACGGCCGGCCGCCCGACGAGCTCACCGACCTCGCCGTCGCCGTCAACGCCATGCTCGACCGGGTCGAGACCGGGGTGGCCGCCCAACGCCGGTTCCTCGACGACGCGGGCCACGAGCTGCGGACGCCGATCACCATCGTCCGCGGCCACCTCGACGTGCTCGACCCCGCCGATCCCGACGACGTCCGCCAGACCGTCGCCCTCGTCGACGACGAGCTCGAGCGGATGAACCGCATGGTCTCCGAGCTGCTGCTGCTGGCCCGCGCCGAGCAGCCGGAGTTCGTGCGGCCGCAGCCGGTCGACGTCGCCGAGCTCACCGCCGAGGTCTTCGGGAAGGTGCAGCGCCTGGGCGACCGCGACTGGCAGCTCGGGGCCCTCGCGCGCGCCGACCTGCTGCTCGACCCGCAGCGGCTGACCCAGGCCGTGGTCGCGCTCGCCGACAACGCCGCCCGCTACACCCGGCCCGGCGACCGCATCGTGCTGGGCAGCCGGCTCACCGGCGGCCGGCTGCTGGTGTGGGTCGACGACACGGGGCCGGGGATCGCCGAGGCCGACCAGGCGCGCGTGTTCGAGCGCTTCGCCCGCGGCAGCTCCGGTGCCCGCCGCAGCGACGGCGCGGGCCTGGGCCTGTCGATCGTGCAGGCCATCGCCGCCGCGCACGGCGGCCGCGTGGAGCTGCACAGCCGGCCCGGCGACGGGTCGACGTTCACCCTCGTCCTGCCGGCCCGCCCCGCCCCGCCGCGGGACGCCGGCACCGACGCCGACCCGGACGCCGGGTTCGGCGCCGTCCCCACCGCCGACACCGTCGACGACTCGCTCCCCACCCCGCCGTCGGCCGGGGCGAGGGCCGAGGTGCCGGCGGCCCCGACCGAGGGAGGAGCCCGGTGAGCCGGGTGCTGATCGCCGAGGACGAGCCGCGCATCGCCGCGTTCGTCGAGAAGGGCCTGCGGGCCAACGGGTTCGCGACCGCGGTGGTCGGTGACGGGCTCACCGCCCTCGACCGCGCCCGCAGCGGCGAGTTCGACCTCGTCGTCCTCGACATCGGCCTGCCCGTTCTCGACGGGTTCGCCGTCCTGCGCGCCCTGCGCGCCGAGCGCTGCTCGGTGCCGGTCATCGTGCTGACCGCACGCGACAGCGTGCAGGACACCGTGGCCGGGCTCGAGGGCGGTGCCGACGACTACGTGCCCAAGCCCTTCCGCTTCGAGGAGTTGCTCGCGCGCGTGCGGCTGCGGCTGGCCGGCGCCCGCCAGGGCGAGGTGACCGTGCTGTCGGTGGGCGACCTGTCGCTGGACCTGCGCACCCGGCGGGCCAGCGTGGGTGGCCGCACCGTCGACCTCTCGGCCCGCGAGTTCGCCCTCGCCGAGACCTTCCTGCGCCACCCCGGGCAGGTGCTGGCGCGCGAGCAGCTGCTCAGCCACGTGTGGGGCTACGACTTCGACCCCGGCTCCAACGTCGTCGACGTCTACGTGCGCTACCTGCGCAGGAAGCTCGGTGCGGAGCGGATCGAGACGGTGCGCGGCATGGGCTACCGCCTCGCCGCCGCCTGAGCCGAGTCGAGCCGGCACCCGGCGTGCCACGGCCCCGGTCCCTCCGTGGGGACCGGGGCCGTGGCGCGTCGTGCGGCTCAGGCGTCCGGGGAGTCGTCCGGGGTGAGCGTGTCGTCGGGCGTGACGGTGTCGGGGGTCTCGCCGGGGGTGTCGACGGCGCTCTCGGCCGGCGAGTCCGCGGTCTCCGGAGAGGCGTCGGCCGGTGCGGCGTCGGCCGGGGCGGCGTCGGCGGGCGCGGTGTCCGGGGTGCTGTCCGGGGTGTCGTCCACGGCGGCCGGGGCGACGGCGGCCGGCGGCTGGCTCGTGCCGCCGTCGTCGCCGGCGGTGGCGACCCCGACGCCAGCCAGGCCCAGGCCGGTGAGCGCGGTGCCGAGGGTGACGATCTTCCAGGTGGCGGGGCGAGTGGTCATGGTGGTGTTCCTCCTCGTTCGGTGCTGTCCCGGTGTCGTCGTCGACGGTGCCCGGCGCGGGTGAGGCGACCGGGAGAGCCGGATGAGGCCTGTCTCATCGCCGGTCCCGTCCGACACTCCCCACGGTGTCCGCCGCGGGTGAGGCCCCCGGGAGACCGCGGTGAGCTGCTCCTCACCGGGACGAGGAACCCCTCACCCACTCCTCCGCCAGCGCCACCCGGGCCTCCGTGGCCGCGGCCCAGTCGTCCTGCTGCACCCGGAACGGGCCGGTCGCCAGGCCGAGGAGCACCCCGGCCACCCGCGCCGCCAGCTCAGCGGCCGGCAGCCGCCCGGCCAGCAGCGCCTGCACCCGCGCCCGGTAGGCGGCCACCGGGCCGGGGTCGCCGAGCCGCTCGAGCAGCGCGAGGTGCGCGACCAGCGTGGCCCAGTCGTCGATGCGCGCGCCCGGCCCGGCGGTGTCGACGTCGAGCAGGCCGCTCACCGCCCCCTCGGACACCAGCAGCTGCGCCTCGTAGAAGTCGCCGTGCACCGGCACCGCCGGGTGCGGCCCGGCCGCCGCGCCGACCGCCGCCACCAGCCGCTCCAGCCGCGGCGCCAGGCCCGGGCAGACCATCCCCAGCACCGTCGCGTGCGCCCGCACCCGCGGCACCGGGTCGGCCGGGTCCCGCCGCCCCACCGACCCGACGGGCGGCAGCGCGTCGAGCAGCGCCCCCAGCGCCGCCGGGTCCGGCAGTGCGGTCGGGTCCCCGGCGAGCGCCGCGCGCATCGGCGTCCCCGGCAGCCCGGGCGACACGACCACGCCGTCGTCGGTGGCCGCGAGCAGCGGCGGCACCGGCACGGACGCCGCGAGCCGCCGGTGCCGGTCGGCGAGGTCGGCGACCGCCGGGGGGCGGACCACCTTGAGGAACCAGCGCCCCGCCGGCGAGGTCACCTCGACCACCGCCCGCCGGCCGGGCCGGTAGGCGCGCAGCCGCAGCCGCGGGCTGCCGACGTCGAGCCCCAGGCCGGCCAGCCGCTCCGCGGTGCGGGCCGCTGACGCCGCCCACGCCAGCCCGGGCAGTGCCGGGTCCAGCGGCCACCGCCACAGCCCGACGGTCACCGGCCGGCCGTCGGGCGCCGCACCCTCGAGGACCGCGGCGCCCGGTGGCACCTCCGCCCCGGTCGTGGCCGCCAGCGACTCCCGCGTGGCCCGGCCGTCGGCCCAGTCGACGACGGCGGTGTAGCGGACGGTCGCCGCCGCGTCGGGCCGCAGCGTCACCGTGCTCGCGGTCAGGCTGCGCAGCCGGCCGCCCAGCGGCCCGAGGACGGCCGCCCACACGTCGGGCGCCGGCTCGCCGAGCAGCACCTGCAGCGACGGCGGCCAGGACGGGGGGACGGCGGTCGGGGCGAGCAGCGCGGAGTCCACCCGTCGACCGTCGTCCGCCCCGGTGACACCGCGGTGAGACGCCGGTGAGGCGCCTCTCATGCCACTCCGGCCTCGCGGGGCCGGTCAGCTGCGCAGGTAGGACGCCCCGTTCACGTCCACGATCGTCCCGGTGCTGAACCGCGCCTCCGGCGAGGCGAGCCACAGCACCGCCGCGGCGACCTCCTCCGGCCGCGCCACGCGGCCGAACGGCGACTGCGCGCGGACGGCGTCCCCGCCCGGCCCGTCGAGCACCTCGCGCGCCATCTCGGTCTGCACGAAGCCCGGCGCCACCGCGGTCACCGAGATGCCCAGCGGCGCGAGCGCCAGCGCCATCGACTGGGCGAACGCGTTCATGCCGGCCTTCGACGCGCCGTAGGCCGGGTTCTGCGGCTCGCCGCGGAAGGCGCCGCGGCTGGACACGTTCACCACGGCGCCCCCTCCGGCGGCCCGCAGGTGCGGCACGGCGCGGAAGGTGGCGTGCGCGGCGCCCAGCAGGTTCACCGCCAGCGTCCGCTCCCACACGTCGCGCCAGTGCTCGAACGAAGACTCGAGCGGGGGAGAGGCCACGAAGACGCCGGCGTTGTTGACCAGCACGTCGAGCCCGCCCAGGGCCTCGGCGGCGGCGTCGACCATCGCACCCACCGCGGCGGCGTCGGCCATGTCGGCCTGCACCAGCGCGTGCCCGTCCCCGGCGAGTTCCGCGAGCACCGCCTCGGCGCGCTCGCGGGAGGTGCCGAAGTGGACGGCCACGCGGTCGCCCCGCCCGGCGAAGGCCCGGGCGATCGAGCGGCCGATGCCGCGGGAGCCGCCGGTGACGAGGACGGCGCGCGAGGAGGAGGAGGTCACGCCGGGGGAGTCAACCAGCGGCCCCGGTGCACGACCTCGTCCAGCCTCCGCCGGCCGCGCTTGAGCGACGGCGAGCGCCGGTCGCCGTCGCCCGGGTAGCCGACCGACACGACGCCGACCGGCCGGTGGGTGGGCGGGATGCCGAACGCCTCGCGGAACGCGTCCACCCGCGGTCCGGGCACGCCGGAGAAGCAGGCGCCCAGGCCCTCGTCGACGGCGGTGAGCAGCACCATCAACGCGGCCATGCCGGCGTCGACGTCCCAGTAGGGCACCGGCCAGCGGGCATCCACAGCGGCGGGGTCGCGGTCGGTCCAGCCCTTGTCCGGCTCGGCGTAGCGCTCCAGGTAGGCGTCCTTGGACGACAGCGGGACCACGAGCAGGGGCGCGCGGCGCATCCGGGTCAGCCACGCGTCGGGGGCCCCGGGGCCGGCGGTCACCGACCAGAACAGGTCCCGGTCCGCGGCCGACTCGAGCACGAGGAACGCCCAGCCCTGGGTGAACCCGGCCGACGGCGCCCGGGTCGCGTGGTCCAGCAGCCGCTCGCGCACCTCCGGCGGCACCGGCCGGTCCGGGTCGTAGTCGCGCACCATGCGGCGCCTGCGGACGACGTCGGCGAACTCCACACCCGGCAGCCTGCCGGAGGTGAGGGAGGCCACCGGCGGCCGGTCCCTAGGCTGGTCGCCGTGCCGACCCTGCAGCTGCTCCCCGCCGTCGACGTCGCCGACGGCCAGGCCGTCCGCCTCGTGCAGGGGGAGGCCGGCAGCGAGACCGCCTACGGCGACCCGCTGGAGGCCGCCCTGCAGTGGCAGCGCGACGGCGCGGAGTGGGTGCACCTGGTCGACCTCGACGCCGCCTTCGGCCGCGGCAGCAACCGCGAGCTGCTGGCCCGCGTCGTCGGCGAGCTCGACGTCGACGTGGAGCTCTCCGGCGGCATCCGCGACGACGCGTCGCTGGCCGCGGCCCTGGCCACCGGGTGCCGCCGCGTCAACCTCGGCACCGCCGCGCTGGAGTCGCCCGACTGGTGCGCCCGGGCCATCGCCGAGCACGGCGACCGGATCGCCGTCGGCCTCGACGTGCGCGGCACCCGGCTGGCCGCCCGCGGCTGGACCCGCGAGGGCGGCGAGCTCTACGAGACCCTCGCCCGCCTCGACGCCGAGGGCTGCGCCCGCTACGTGATCACCGACATCACCAAGGACGGCACGCTGCGCGGCCCCAACCTCGACCTGCTCCGCGAGGTCTGCGCCGCCACCCCGCGCCCCGTGGTCGCCTCGGGCGGGGTCAGCTCGCTCGACGACATCCGGGCGCTGGCCGGGCTGACCGCCGTCGGCGTCGAGGGCGCCATCGTGGGCAAGGCCCTCTACGCGGGCGCCTTCACCCTGCCCGAGGCGCTCGCCGTCACCCGCGAGGCGTCGTCGTGACCGTGCGGCGGATCGGCTCCGGCGGCCCCTGGGAGGACGTCGTCGGCTACAGCCGGGTCGTCGTCGCCGGTGACCAGGCGTGGGTGAGCGGCTGCACCGCCACCGTCGACGGCGAGGTCGTGCACCCCGGCGACGCGGGCGCGCAGGCGCGGGTCGCCTTCGGCGTGCTCGTCGAGGCGCTGGAGTCGGCGGGCCTCCGCGCCGCGGACGTCGTCCGCACCCGCGTGTACGTCACCGACACCTCCCGCTGGGAGGAGGTCGGGCGGGTGCACGGCGAGGTGTTCGGCGCCGTGCGTCCGGCCACCGCCATGATCGGCGTCGCCTCCCTGCTGCACCCCGACATGCTCGTCGAGGTCGAGGCCGACGCCGTGAGGTCGGCGTGACCCTCGCCGTGCGGGTCATCCCGTGCCTCGACGTCGACGCCGGCCGGGTGGTCAAGGGCGTCAACTTCGTCGACCTGCGCGACGCCGGCGACCCGGTCGAGATGGCCCGCGTCTACGACGCCGAGGGCGCCGACGAGCTCACCTTCCTCGACATCACCGCCAGCTCCGGCGACCGCGAGACCACCTACGACGTCGTCCGCCGCACCGCCGAGAGCGTGTTCATCCCGCTCACCGTCGGCGGCGGCGTCCGCAGCCCCGACGACGTCGACCGGCTGCTGCGGGCCGGCGCGGACAAGGTCGCGGTGAACACCGCCGCCGTCGCCCGGCCGGAGCTCATCAGCGAGATCGCCGACCGCTTCGGCAACCAGGTGCTCGTGCTCTCCCTCGACGCCCGCCGGGTGCGTGACGGCGCGGCCACCGACTCCGGCTTCGAGATCACCACCCACGGCGGGCGCCGCGGCACCGGCCGCGACGCGGTCGAGTGGGTGGTGCAGGCCGCGGAGCTCGGCGCCGGCGAGGTGCTGCTCAACTCCATGGACGCCGACGGCACCCGCGCCGGCTTCGACACCGAGCTCATCCGCGCCGTGCGCCGCGAGGTGACCGTGCCGGTGGTCGCGAGCGGGGGAGCGGGCGCGGTCGAGCACTTCCCGCCGGCGGTCGAGGCCGGTGCCGACGCCGTGCTCGCCGCCAGCGTCTTCCACTTCGGCACGCTGCGGATCGGCGACGTCAAGGCCGCGCTGGCCGGCGCCGGCGTCCCCGTCCGGCACGAGCGGGACACCCCGCTGCGCTGAGCCGCGGTTCCGGTCCCCACCTCAGGTGGCGGGCGCGCCGCCCCGCACGGCCACCCGGGCGACCTCCGTCCGGCCGGTCGCCCACAGCAGCACCTCCAGCGGCTCGCCCTCGACCGTGGTGGGCGACGACCCGGCGCGGATGCGCTTCCCGGGCCCCGGGACGTCGCTGCGCTGCAGCACCAGCCCGCCGGGGTGGCGCGGGGCCGCGGTGCGGGCGAACAGCTGCGCCGCGCCCCAGAGCGTGTCGGCGTCGCGCAGCGGCAGCGCGCGGGGCTCCCAGCCCGGCTGGGCGCGGCGTGCGTCCTCGTGGTGGACGGTGAACTCGACGCCGTTGACGACGTCACCCAGCCCCGGCCACCCCATCGGCAGCCACCGCGGCGGGCCCGACCGCACCCGGGCCACCAGCTCCGGGTAGGGCGTCGAGGTGCGCAGCCGCTCCTCCAGCCGGACCGAGTGGGCGTGCAGCCGCTCGCCGACGGGCGTGCGCTCGAGCGCGTAGCCGGGCCCCGCGTCCGGCCGGCGGTCGCGGGTGACCAGGTGCGCGGCGAGGTGGGCCGTCGTCCACCCCTCGCAGCAGGTGGGCGCGTGCGGGCCGAGCGCGTCGAGCAGGTCGGCGAGGTCCGCCCGCTCGCGGGCGGCGAGCGGGCGGGAAGCATCGGTCACCGCTCGGGGTTACCGATCTCGCCCACCCGGAAAACGCCAGGCCCCCCGTCGGGAAGATGGTCAGCCTGGCTGACGACGTGTGGAGCGCCGCCGTCGTCGCACCACCCCGAGGAGACCCGTGCCCCGCGCCCGAGACGCCGTCGTCCGGCGGGGACTGCGCCACGTCGGCCGCGCCATCCGCGAGCAGCGGGGGATGTTCACCCTGGCGGTCCTGGCCAGCAGCCTGTACGCGGGCATGACCGTGCTGTCGGCCTTCGTGATCGGCGGCATCACCGACCGCGTCGTCCTCCCGGCCTTCCGGAACGGCGAGACGACCGCGGGCGCCCTCACCCTGGCCGTCGCGGTGCTCCTGGGCGTCGCCGTCCTCAAGATCCTCGGCATCCTCGGCCGCCGGCTGTTCGCCGGGATCATGGCCTACCGGCTGCAGGCCGACTACCGCCGCCGCGTCACCGGGCAGTACCTGCGGCTGCCGCTCGCCTGGCACCAGCGCCACCCCACCGGCCAGCTGCTCTCCAACGCCAACTCCGACGTCGAGTCCGCCTGGTACTTCGTCTCCCCGCTGCCCTTCGCCTGCGGGACGTTGGTGATGATCGCGATCACCGTCGTCGCGCTGGTGCTCACCGACCCGCTGCTGGCGCTGGTCGGCCTGGTCGTCTTCCCGCTGGTCTTCGTCCTCAACGCCGTCTACTCGCAGGTGATGAGCCCGCGCATGCAGCGCGCCCAGCAGCTGCGCGCCGAGGTCAGCGAGATCGCCCACGAGAGCTTCGACGCGGGCCTGGTGGTCAAGACCCTCGGCCGCGAGGACGTCGAGAGCGCCCGGTTCACCGAGCGCGCGCAGGAGCTGCGCGACGGGCTGGTCGCCGTCGGCCGGGTCCGCGGGCTGTTCGACCCGCTCATGGAGGCGCTGCCCAACCTCGGCACGCTCGCCGTCCTGGTGGTCGGCGCCGGCCGTGTCGCGTCCGGCGACACCGACGCCGGCGACCTGGTGAGCATCGCCTACCTGTTCACCCTGCTCGCGCTGCCCATCCGCGCGATCGGCTGGGTGCTCGCCGACCTCCCGCGCGCGCTCGCCGGCTTCGACCGGGTCACCCCGGTCCTCGACGCCACCGGCGAGACCCCGCACGGCCCGGAGACCGCCGCCACCGGGACCGGCGGGGCGCGGCTGGGCCTGCGCGCGGTCGACCACGTCTTCGACGGCGCCGCGCAGCCGGTGCTCTCCGGGGTCACCTTCGACGTCGCCGCCGGCAGCACGGTCGCCGTCGTCGGGCCGACCGGCTCGGGCAAGTCCACGCTGGCCGGGCTGCTCGTGCGGCTCGTCGACCCCGTCCGCGGCGAGGTGCTCCTCGACGGCGTCGACGTGCGCCGCCTGCGGGAGGGCGAGGTCAGCGGCCAGGCCGCGTTCGTCCCGCAGGGCACCTTCCTCTTCGACGACACCGTGCGCGGCAACGTCACCCTGGGCGGGGACTTCTCCGACGAGCAGGTCCGCGCGGCGCTGCGGGTGGCCGCGGCCGAGGAGTTCGTCGACCGGCTGCCCGAGGGCCTCGACACCCGCGTCGGCGAGCGCGGCGCCACGCTCTCGGGCGGGCAGCGCCAGCGGCTGGCGCTGGCCCGCGCCGTCGTCCGCCGGCCGCGGCTGCTCGTCCTCGACGACGCCACCAGCGCCGTCGACCCCGCCGTCGAGGCGCGCATCCTCGACGCCCTGCGGTCGGCCGAGCGGCCCTCGACCGTGGTCGTGGTCGCCTACCGGCAGGCCACCATCGCGCTGGCCGACGAGGTGGTCTGGCTGGAGAACGGCCGGGTCACCGCCCGCGGCAGCCACGAGGAGCTGCTGGCCACCGTGCCCGGCTACACCGCCCTGGTCCGCGCCTACGCCCAGGCGGAGGTGGCGGCGTGAGCACCGCGAGCACCGTCGACACCGAGCGGCGCGAGGGGGCGTTCGCGACGCTGCGTCGCGGCCTGCGCACCATGCCCGAGTTCCGCCGCGGCCTGCCCGCCACGTTCGCGCTCGCGCTGGTCGCCACGGCCGGGCGGGTGGTCGTGCCGATCGCCGTCCAGCAGGTCATCGACCGCGGCCTGCTCGCCCCCGGCGGTCCCGACCTCGGCCTGGTCCGCACGCTGGTGCTCGTCTGCGCCGTGGTCGTGCTGGTCACCGGCGTCGCGGTGTACCGGATGAACGTCCGGCTGTTCCGCACCACCGAGACCGCGCTGGCCGGGCTGCGCTCCCGGGCGTTCCGGCACGTGCACGACCTCTCGGTGCTGCACCAGCAGGGGGAGCGCCGCGGCTCGCTGGTCTCCCGCGTCACCAGTGACGTCGACCAGCTGTCCACCTTCATGCAGTGGGGCGGCGTGATCGGCGTGGTGAGCCTCGGCCAGCTGGTCGTGGCGACCGTCGTGATGTCCGTCTACTCCTGGCAGCTCACCCTGCTGGTGATCGCCTGCTTCGTGCCGCTGGCGCTCGCCGTCCGCTGGTTCGCCCGCCGGCTGCAGGTCGCCTACGGCGTCGTCCGCGAGCGGGTCGGCGACGTGCTCGCCGCGGTGTCGGAGTCCGTCGTCGGCGCCCCGACCGTGCGCGCCTACGGCATCCGCGAGCGGACGGCGGCCCGCCTCGACCGCTCCATCGGCCGGCACTACCGCGCCCAGGTCGACGCGCAGAAGGTCACCGCCGCGGTGTTCGTCAGCGGCGAGTTCGTCGCCGCGCTCGCCAACGCCGCGGTCATCGTCGTCGGCGTCCTGCTGGGGCTGGCCGGTGAGATCACCGCCGGCACGCTCGTCGCCTTCCTGTTCCTCGTCACGCTGTTCGTCGCCCCGGTGCAGACCGCCACCGAGGTGCTCAACGAGGGCCAGAACGCCATCGCCGGGTTCCGCCGCGTGCTCGACGTCCTCGACACCGAGCCCGACGTCCGCGACCCCGCGGCCACCGGCTCGGCGCTCGAGCTGCCGGACGGGCCGCTCGGCGTGCGGCTCGAGCACGTCACCTTCCGCTACGCACCCGGCGCCCGCCCCGCCCTCGACGACGTCGACCTGGCCCTCGCCCCGCAGCGCAGCTACGCCGTCGTCGGGGAGACCGGCTCGGGCAAGACCACCCTCGCCAAGCTGGTCACCCGGCTCATGGACCCGACGGAGGGCCGCGTCCTGCTCGGCTCCGACCGGGCCGGCTGGGTGCCGCTGACCGAGGTCGCCTTCTCCTCGCTGCGCCGGCGGGTGGGCATGGTGCCGCAGGACGGCTTCCTCTTCGACGCGACCGTCGCCGACAACGTGCGCTACGGCCGGCCCGGCCTGACCGACGCGCAGGTGACGGCGGCCCTCGAGGAGCTCGGCCTGGGCGACTGGCTGGCCGGCCTCGCGCACGGCGTCGCGACCCCGGTCGGCCAGCGCGGCGAGTCGCTGTCGGCGGGGGAGCGGCAGCTGGTCGCCATCGCCCGCGCGCACGTGGCCGCGCCCGACCTGCTCGTGCTCGACGAGGCCACCAGCGCCGTCGACCCGGCCACGGAGCGGCGGCTCACCCAGGCGCTGGAGCGGCTCACCGAGGGCCGGACGACGCTGACCATCGCGCACCGGCTCTCGACCGCGGAGCGCGCCGACGAGGTGCTCGTCGTCGACGCCGGCCGGGTGGTGCAGCGCGGCACGCACGCCGACCTGGTCGACGCCGTCGGCCCGTACGCCCGGCTGCACGCCTCCTGGCGCCGCTCCTCGGCCGGCACCCCCGAGCGCGTCGGCTGAGCCGCCCGGAGCGGGTCCCTAGGCTGCTGGCCGTGACCTCGCCGTTCCCCCGGGCGCCCTCCGGGATGCCCGTCGTCGCCCTCGTCTCCGCCGTCGTCGCGGGCATCGGGGTGCTGCCGCTGGCCCTCGTCGGGGCCACCGCGGTGCTGCTCGGCAACGACGCCGGCGGCCGGGACTGGTGGACCCTCCTGCTGATCACCCCGCCGGTGCTCGAGCTGCTCGGCATCGTCTGGCTGCTCACCCGCCGCGGCCGCTGGCCGCTCGTGGCGGCCGCCGGTGCGTCCCTCGCGGTGACCGGGCTGGTGCTCGGCATGGCCGCCCGGGTCGGCCAGTCGGTGGGCGTCTGGCCCTTCCTGCTGGTCGTCTGCCCGCTGGTGGCCGCGGTCCTGGCGATGACGCCGGCCGTGGGCGCCTGGATCGCCACACGTCCCCGCCCCGACGCCTCGGCCTGACCGCCGTGCCGCCGCCACCCCGCCGGACGACGGCCCGCCGCTCACCGCGGGCGGCCGCCCCGTCGCCGTCCGTCCGCCGGGCCGCCGCGCCCACGCCGGCGGGGCGCCCCCTGGCCGCCCCGTTCGCGCTCGTCTTCGGACTGCTGGTCGCCGCCGAGGACCTCTACCTCGGCTGGCTGCTGTGGAGCCCCCGCGGGCCGGGCTGGCACTGGTTCCTGACCGCGTCGGCGGCCCTGGCGCTGCTGGCCGTCCTCGGCGCGGTCCTGGTGTTCCGCGGCCGGGGGCGCGGCTGGCTGGTCCTCGCCGTCGCCGCCGCGCTCCCGGCCCTGTTGCTGCTCGGCGTCGCGGGGCTGTTCGGCGCACTCGGGGACGGCGGGTCCGTCGGCTGGGCGCTGCTGCTGCTCGCCGGTCCGGCCGGCGCCCTCGTGCTGGCCCTCGGCCGCCCGATCCGGGAGTGGACCCGCCCCGGGCGGAGGACACCGGCGGCGCGGCCGTCGGGGACGGGCCGGCGCGGGGGCGGGGGCCGCTAGCGTGCCGACCGTGACAGACACAGACGTCGTCGTGGTCGGGTCCGGCCTGGCCGGGCTGGTGGCCACCGCCGAGCTGGCCGACGCCGGCCGGCGGGTGGTGCTGCTCGAGCAGGAGCCCGAGGCGTCCTTCGGCGGGCAGGCGTGGTGGTCCTTCGGCGGCCTCTTCCTCGTCGACTCGCCCGAGCAGCGGCGGCTGCGGGTGCGCGACTCCCTCGAGCTGGCCCGCCAGGACTGGTTCGGCACCGCCGCCTTCGACCGCCCCGAGGACCACTGGCCGCGGCAGTGGGCCGAGGCGTACCTGGACTTCGCCGCCGGCGAGAAGCGGGCGTGGCTGCGCGAGCAGGGCGTCGGCTTCTTCCCGGTCGTCGGCTGGGCCGAGCGCGGCGGCTACACCGCCACCGGGCACGGCAACTCCGTGCCCCGCTTCCACATCGTGTGGGGCACCGGGCCCGGGCTCGTCGAGCCGTTCGCCCGGCGGGTGCGCGCGGCCGTCGACCGCGGCCTGGTCGAGCTGCGCTTCCGCCACCGGGTGAGCGAGCTGGTGGTCACCGGCGGCACGGTCACCGGCGTCCGCGGCGCGGTGCTCGAGCCCAGCGACGCCGCCCGCGGCGAGGCCAGCTCCCGCGCCGAGGTGGCGCCCTTCGAGCTGTCCGCGCAGGCCGTCGTCGTCACCTCCGGCGGCATCGGCGGCAACCACGACCTGGTCCGCCGCAACTGGCCCGCGCGCCTGGGCCCGGTGCCGCAGCGGCTGCTGTCCGGCGTCCCGGCGCACGTCGACGGGCTGATGCTGGAGGCCACCGAGAAGGCCGGCGCGAACCTGGTCAACCGCGACCGCATGTGGCACTACACCGAGGGCATCGCCAA
Source organism: Geodermatophilus dictyosporus (assembly GCF_900115505.1). Taxonomy (GTDB): domain Bacteria; phylum Actinomycetota; class Actinomycetes; order Mycobacteriales; family Geodermatophilaceae; genus Geodermatophilus; species Geodermatophilus dictyosporus. The sequence continues at coordinate 289,543 of NZ_FOWQ01000004.1, forward strand.
CCACTCGCCCGTCTGGGCGCAGCACGGCATCCGCATCCTGCCCGGGCCCTCGTCGCTGTGGCTCGACGCCACCGGCCGGCGGCTGCCGGTGCCGCTGTTCCCCGGGTTCGACACCCTCGGCACGCTGGCCCACATCGGGCAGACCGGCCACGAGCACACCTGGTTCGTCGCGACGAGGAAGATCGTGGAGAAGGAGTTCGCGCTCTCGGGCTCCGAGCAGAACCCGGACCTGACGGGCCGCGACGTCCGGCTGCTGCTCAACCGGGTGCGGGCCGGGGTGTCCGCGCCCGTGCAGGCGTTCCTCGACCGCGGCGAGGACTTCGTCACCGCCACGACGCTGCCCGACCTGGTCGCCGGGATGAACCGCGTCACCGGCGGCCGCCCCGAGGTCGACCTCGCCACCGTCGAGCGCGAGGTCCTCGCCCGCGACCGCGAGGTGGCCAACGAGTTCACCAAGGACCTGCAGCTGACCGCCGTCCGCGGGGCGCGCAGCTACCTCGGCGACAAGCTGATCCGGGTCGCGCCGCCGCACCGGCTGCTCGAGCCCGAGGCCGGCCCGCTGATCGCCGTCCGGCTCAACCTGCTCACCCGCAAGACCCTCGGCGGGCTGGAGACCGACCTGTCCGGGCGGGTGCTGCGGCCCGGCGGCGAGGTGTTCCCCGGCCTGTACGCCGCCGGGGAGGTCGCCGGCTTCGGCGGTGGCGGCATGCACGGCTACCGCTCGCTGGAGGGCACCTTCCTCGGCGGCTGCCTGTTCTCCGGCCGCGTGGCCGGCCGGGCGCTGGCGGCGGCGCTGTGAGCAGCCCCTGGGCCGACCCCTCCGCACCGACCGACCCCGCCGGCTACACCGGCCCGCCCGTCACCGCGCCCGCGCCCTACGCCGTCCCGCCCGCCTACCCGCCGCCCTCCCACGGCTGGGCGCCGGGCTACCCGCCCGCCCTCCCGGCGTGGGGCCCCCCGGCGCCGCCGCGGCCGCGCCGGCCCGGGCAGGTCACCACCGCGGCGGTGCTGGGCTTCGTCCAGGCCGGCGTCGTGGCGCTGTCCTCGGCCTACGTGCTCCTGCTGGCCAGCACCCTCGGCACGCTGGCGGTCCTGGGCGGGCAGAGCAGCGGCGAGGCCGAGAGCCTGGTCACCGAGGCGACCGTGCTGAGCGTGGTCCAGCTGCTGTCGGCGGTCGCCCTCGTCGTCGGCGGCGTCCTCGTGCTCAACCGCCGGGGGCGGGCGTCCTGGGCGACGCTGCTCGGCGGGCTCGGCGCGCAACTGGCCATCGCCCTGTACTGGGCGGTGCGGCTGCTCACCCTCGACGGCCTCGCCGGCGGCGTCTCCGGGCCCGGCCCGGTCGGGGTGCTGGTCGTCCTCGTGCTCTTCTACGCCGTCCTGCCGGGCGTGGGCGTGGGCCTGCTGCTCGTCCGGGACGCCCGACGCTGGGCCGACGGCGCCGGGCCCGCCACCGGCTGACCTCCCGGGGCCGCCGGCCGGGGCGGCCCGGGCGCGGTGGGACGATCGGGGCGTGCCCACCGCCGACCCCACCGCCGTCCCCGCGCTGGACCCCGCGGTCGCCGCGCTGCTGCGCCGCGACCCCGCGGGGCTGGTCGCCGCCGTCGTCCAGCAGCACGACACCGGCGAGGTGCTCATGGTCGCCTGGATGGACGACGAGGCGCTGCGGCGCACCCTCACCACCGGCCGGGCCACCTACTGGTCGCGCAGCCGGCGCGAGTACTGGGTGAAGGGGGAGACCTCCGGTCACCGCCAGTGGGTGCACGACGTGCGCCTCGACTGCGACGGCGACGCGCTGCTGCTGCTCGTCGACCAGGAGGGCCCCGCCTGCCACACCGGCGAGCGCTCCTGCTTCTCCCGCCCCCTGGAGGTCAGCCGTGCCGCTCGGTGAGACCAGCCCCTCGCGGGAGGACTTCGCGGTCCTGGACCAGCCGGTGGTGCCGGTCACCCGCCGGCTGCTGGCCGACGGCGAGACCGCGGTCGGCGTCTACCGCAAGCTCGCCGGCAACCGCCCCGGCACGGTGCTGCTCGAGTCCGCCGAACAGGGCAAGCGGTGGGCGCGCTACAGCTTCGTCGGCGTCCGCTCCGCCGGCGTGCTCACCGAGCGCGACGGCGCCACCGTCTGGCTCGGCGACCCGCTGCCCGGCCTCACCGACGACCTGCCCGCCGACCCGCTGGCCGCCGTCCGCACGCTGGCCCGCCGGCTGCGCTCGCCGCGCCGACCCGACCTGCCGCGCCTCACCGGCGGGCTGGTCGGCTACCTGGGCTACGACGTCGTCCGGCGGCTGGAGCGGCTGCCCTCGACCGCCACCGACGACCTGGGCATGCCGGAGCTCGCCCTCACGCTGGTGACCGACCTCGCCGTCCTCGACCACACCGACGGCACCGTGCTGCTCATCGCCAACGCCCTGCCGGGCACGCACGACCACACCGCCGACGCCGGCGCGGCCTGGGACGACGCGGTCGCCCGGCTCGACGCGATGACCGCCGACCTGACCAAGGCGGTGCCGCCGGGCGTGGCCGCGTTCACCCCGGCCGACCCGCCGCCGGTGCGCAGCACCATGGCCGCGGGGGAGTACGAGGCCGGGGTGGAGACCGTCCGCGAGCACATCCGCGCCGGCGACGCCTTCCAGGTGGTGCTGGCCCAGCGCTTCGAGACCGAGACCGACGTCGACGCGCTCGACCTCTACCGGGTGCTGCGCGCCACCAACCCCTCGCCGTACATGTACCTGCTGCGCTTCGCCGGGCGCGAGTCGCCGTTCGACGTCGTCGGCTCCTCGCCCGAGGCCCTGGTCACCGTCACCGGCACCGGCGCGGTGGTGCACCCGCCGGCCGGCACCCGCCCGCGCGGCGTCACCGAGGAGGAGGACGTGCGGCTGGCCGAGGGGCTGCTCGCCGACCCCAAGGAGCGCGCCGAGCACGTCATGCTGGTCGACCTCGCGCGCAACGACCTGGGGCGCGTGTGCGTGCCCGGCACGGTCGAGGTGCCCGACTTCATGCGGGTCGAGCTCTACAGCCACGTCATGCACCTGGTCTCGACGGTGTCCGGCGAGGTCGCCCCCGGCCGCGACGCCCTCGACGTCTTCGACGCGACCTTCCCGGCCGGCACCGTCTCCGGCGCTCCCAAGCCGCGGGCCATGGAGATCATCGAGTCCCTCGAGCCCACCCGGCGGGCGCTCTACGCCGGCACCGTCGGCTACCTCGACGCCAGCGGCGACATGGACATGGCCATCGCCATCCGCACCGCGGTGCTGCACCAGGGCCGGGCCTACGTGCAGGCCGGCGCGGGGATCGTCGCCGACAGCGACCCGGTCACCGAGGAGGCCGAGACCCGGCACAAGGCGCGGGCGGTGCTCTCGGCGATCGCGACCGCGGAGGGCATGCGGGAGGTGCGGTGAACGCCCGGCGCGAGCTGGGCGGCGCGCTGGCCGGCTGCGCGCTGGCCGGCGGGCTGGCGCTGGCGGCCGGGGGGCAGACCTGGGCGACGGTCGACGTCACCCGCCCGGCGCCGCTGCCGCCGGTCACCGAGGTGCTCAGCGGGTCCGACGTCGCGCCGCTGGTCCCCGCCTCGGGCCTGGTGCTGCTGGCCGCCGCGGTCGCCGTCCTCGCCGTCCGGGGTGCCGGCCGGGCCGCGGTGGGCCTCCTGGTGGCCGCCGCCGGGGGAGTGCTCGGCTGGTCGGCCGCCCGCCTGCTCGCCAGCGGCCCGCCGGGCACGCCGCGGGCGCCGGGGGAGACGGCGAGCACCGACCTGGCCACCGGCTGGCCGGTGCTGTGCCTGGTCGCCGCCGTGCTCGCGCTGGCCACCGGGCTGCTCGTGCTCGCCCGCGGACACCGCTGGCCGGGCATGGGCCGCCGCTACGAGCGGACGCCCGGTGCGGCCGCGCCCGCACCGGCCCGGCCCCGCACCGACGAGGAGCGCGCGCTCGACGCGTGGCGCGCGCTCGACCGCGGCGACGACCCCACCGACGACCCCACCGACGACCCCACCGACGACCCCGCCGACGACCCTGCGGCGGGCCCCTCCGGGCGCCGCGCTTAGAGTGGGGCCACCCACCCGACGCGCCCCGGAGCAGCCGGGACGGACCCACGAGCACCCAGCGAGGAGGCGGAGTGACCGTCCTCGACGAGATCGTCGCCGGCGTCCGTGAGGACGTCGCGGCGCGCGAGGCGGCCACCCCGCTGGCCGAGGTGAAGGCCGCCGCCCGCGACGCCCGACCGCCCCTCGACGCCCTGGCGGCCCTGCGCGAGCCGGGGGTCGGCGTCATCGCCGAGGTCAAGCGCCGCAGCCCCAGCAAGGGCGCGCTGGCCGACATCCCCGACCCCGCCGTCCTCGCCGCGCAGTACGCCGCCGGCGGCGCCCGGGTCATCAGCGTGCTGACCGAGCGGCGCCGCTTCGGCGGCTCGCACGCCGACCTGGCCGCCGTCCGCGCCGCCGTCGACGTGCCGGTGCTCTGCAAGGACTTCGTGGTCAGCAGCTACCAGGTGCACGAGGCCCGCGCCCACGGTGCCGACGTCGTCCTGCTCATCGTGGCCGCCCTCGAGCAGAACGTGCTCACCGGCCTGCTCGAGCGGGTCGAGTCGCTGGGCATGACCGCGCTGGTCGAGGTGCACACCGAGGCCGAGGCCGACCGGGCGCTGTCGGCCGGCGCCGCGGTGATCGGCGTCAACGCCCGCGACCTCACCACCCTGGCGGTCGACCGGTCGACCTTCGAGCGGATCGCACCCGGCCTGCCCTCCGAGGTGGTCAAGGTCGCCGAGTCCGGCGTCCGCGGCCCGCACGACCTCATCTCCTACGCCGCGGCCGGTGCCGACGCCGTCCTCGTCGGCGAGGGCCTGGTCACCGCCGGCGACGCCCGCCAGGCCGTGGCCGACCTGGTGACTGCCGGGTCGCACCCGGCCACCCCGCGCACGACCCGCTGAGCAGGCCCCGTCCCGAGGCTCGCGGTGGGCCCCTGCAGGAGGGTCACCACCCGCCACCGACGCACACCGCCCAGCCGTGCCCGGCCGGATCGCGCGACCCGCTGACCCCCTGCTCCGCACGCCGGAGGCCGATCGCGGGACACTGGGGCCATGACGACCAGCGCCGTGCACCCACCCGAGCAGCGACTCGAGTCGGCGCACCCCGCGTGGCCCGATGACACCGGCCACTTCGGCGTCTTCGGCGGCCGCTTCGTCCCCGAGGCCCTGGTGGCCGCACTCGACGACCTCACCGCCGCCTTCGAGGCCATGCGCGTCGACCCGGCCTTCGTCGAGGAGTTCGCCGCGCTGCAGCGCGACTACACCGGCCGCCCGAGCCCGGTCACCGAGGTGTCGCGGTTCGCCGAGCACTGCGGCGGCGCCCGGGTGCTGCTCAAGCGCGAGGACCTCAACCACACCGGCTCGCACAAGATCAACAACGTGCTGGGCCAGGCGCTGCTCACCCGGCGCATCGGCAAGCAGCGGGTCATCGCCGAGACCGGCGCCGGCCAGCACGGCGTCGCGACGGCGACCGCGGCGGCGCTCATGGGGCTGTCCTGCACCGTCTACATGGGCGAGGAGGACACCCGCCGCCAGGCGCTCAACGTCGCCCGCATGCGGCTGCTGGGGGCCGAGGTGATCCCCGTGACCACCGGCTCGCGCACCCTCAAGGACGCCATCAACGAGGCCTTCCGCGACTGGGTGACCAACGTCGAGACGACCAACTACGTCTTCGGCACCGTCGCCGGCCCGCACCCCTTCCCGCTCATGGTCCGCGAGTTCCAGCGGGTCATCGGCGACGAGGCGCGCGCCCAGGTGCTCGAGCGCGAGGGCCGGCTGCCCGACGCCGTCCTCGCCTGCGTGGGCGGCGGTTCCAACGCGATCGGGGTCTTCACCGCGTTCGTCCCCGACGAGGGGGTGCGGCTGGTCGGCCTGGAGGCCGCCGGCGACGGCGTCGAGACCGGCCGGCACGCGGCCACGATCACCGGCGGCTCGCCCGGCGTGCTGCACGGCGCCCGCTCCTACCTGCTGCAGGACGACAACGGGCAGACCGTCGAGTCGCACTCGATCAGCGCCGGCCTGGACTACCCGGGCGTGGGCCCGGAGCACTCGTACCTGCACGACATCGGCCGCGCCGAGTACCGGCCGGTCACCGACGCCGAGGCCATGGAGGCCTTCGCGCTGCTGTCGCGCACCGAGGGCATCATCCCGGCGATCGAGTCCGCGCACGCCCTGGCCGGCGCGATGCGGCTGGGCCGGGAGCTCGGGCCGGACGCGCTGCTGTTGGTCAACCTCTCCGGGCGCGGGGACAAGGACGTCGAGACCGCCTCGCGCTGGTTCGGGCTGGGCGACCGCACCGAGGTCGACCCCGGCCCCGGCATGGACACCGACCAGCAGCCCACCGAGGGCGCGGTCACCGCCGGTGACGCGGTGCCCGGCCAGGACGCGGGGAGCCAGTCGTGAGCGGGTCGGCGAGCCCAGCGGGGACGGAGCAGCGCCCCGAGCGGCCGACGAGCGCCGCCGAGGAGAGCCGGTGAGCGCGCTGGAGGACCGCATCGGGGCGGCCCGCGCCGAGGGCCGCGCCGCCCTGGTCGCCTACCTGCCGGTGGGCCACCCGACGGTCGAGGACTCGATCGCCGCGATGACCGCGGCGGTCGAGGGCGGGGCCGACGTCGTCGAGATCGGCGTCCCCTACAGCGACCCCGGCATGGACGGGCCGGTGATCCAGCAGGCCGTCGACGTCGCCGTCCGCGCGGGCGTGGGCATGCGCGACGTGCTGCGCGCGGTGGAGGCGGTGGCCGCGGCCGGCGCCGTGCCGGTGGTGATGAGCTACTGGAACCCGATCGAGCGCTACGGCGTCGAGCGGTTCGCCACCGACCTGGCCGCGGCCGGGGGAGCGGGGGCCATCACCCCCGACCTCATCCCCGACGAGGCGGGGCCGTGGCTGGCCGCCTCGGACGCGGCCGGTCTCGACCGCGTCTTCCTCGTCGCGCCGTCGTCCATCGACGCCCGGCTGCGCGCCACCGCGGAGGCCTGCCGCGGGTTCGTCTACGCCGCCTCCACCATGGGCGTGACCGGCACCCGCGCCACGGTCGGCGACGCCGCCGAGCGGCTGGTCGCCCGCACCCGCGCGGTCACCGACAAGCCGGTCTGCGTCGGCCTCGGCGTCTCTGACGGCGACCAGGCCGCCGAGGTCGGCCGCTTCGCCGACGGCGTCATCGTCGGGTCGGCCTACGTGCGCGAGCTGCTCGAGGGGCGCGGTCCCGAGGGCGTGCGCGCGCTGTCGGCCCAGCTGGCCGAGGGCGTCCGCCGCCGCTCGACGGTGTCGCCGTGACGCCGCTGGCGGTGATCCCCAGCCCCACGCAGGGCGTCTGGGAGCTCGGGCCGTTCCCGATCCGGGCCTACGCGCTGTGCATCATCGCGGGCATCGTGCTGGCCTGCTGGATCACCGAGCGGCGCTGGGTGGCCCGCGGCGGCCGCCCCGGCGAGGTGCTCGACATCGCCGTGTGGGCGGTGCCCTTCGGCATCCTCGGCGGCCGGCTCTACCACGTGGTCACCACGCCGCAGCCCTACTTCGGCGAGGGCGGCGACCCGCTGCGTGCCTTCGCCATCTGGGAGGGCGGCCTCGGCATCTGGGGCGCCATCGCCCTCGGCGCGGTGGGCGCGTGGATCGCCTGCCGCCGCCGCGGCATCCCGCTACCGGCCTTCGGCGACGCCCTCGCCCCGGGCCTGCTGGTGGCGCAGGCGGTCGGCCGGCTGGGCAACTGGTTCAACAACGAGCTCTACGGCGGCCCCACCGACCTCCCGTGGGCGCTGCGCGTCCACGAGTGGGACGGGCGGGAGGCGGTGCTCGGCGCCGACGGGCAGCCGGTCGTGCTGGGCACCTTCCACCCCACCTTCCTCTACGAGCTGCTGTGGTGCCTCGCCGCCGCGGCCGTCGTCGTCTGGGCCGACCGCCGGTTCCGGCTCTCCCACGGCCGCGCGTTCGCGCTGTGCGTGGCGCTCTACTGCGCCGGCCGGTTCTGGATCGAGCTGCTGCGCACCGACCCGGCGAACACGTTCTTCGGCATCCGGTTGAACGTCTTCACCGCCGTCCTCGTCGGGCTGCTCGCGGTGGCCTCCCTGGTGTGGCAGCGCGGCCGCCCGCGGGAGGTCCTCGACCGCACCGGCGGGGGTGACGACGGCGACACCCCGACGGTCGCCGGCGAGGGGCCCGACGAGGCCCCGACCGGCACCGACGCCGGCCCGTCGGACCGGTCGCGGGACCGGTCCCACGACACGCCGGGGACGCCCTGACGGGACGCGCCGCAGCGGCGGTCCGACGGCGCTGACCCGGTGTTGCGGCTGTGTACCCTCCTGTGCAGACAGCCCAGCGATCCTGGGTGGTCATCCGTGTCGGAACCGGGCCAGCGCTGCCCCGCGGACGACGACCCCACGGCACCGACCCCCGTGGGGCTCGCGAGCCGGACCTGCCCGGGCCACCGTGTCCCGGCCGGCCGTCGGCTCACCGCAGTCCTCCGCCTGCACCTCCGCCGCACCGCCCCTTGACCACCGGCCGGGCACCCGTGCCCCCGCCCCGTCGCCTGCGCGACGGCGTGACGGCCGACGACGGGAGTGATCATGTCCGGGTCCCACACCCCCGCCCCCCGGGCCGTGCCGTTCTCGGCCGTGCCCCCGGCCACCGGTCTCTACGACCCCGCCAACGACTCGGACGCCTGCGGCGTCGCCCTCGTGGCCGACGCCCGGGGCCGCAGCTCGCGCTCGATCGTGGCCGCCGGCCTGACCGCGCTGCACAACCTCGACCACCGCGGCGCCGCGGGTGCCGAGCCCAACTCCGGGGACGGCGCCGGGATCCTCACCCAGGTGCCCGACCGGCTGCTGCGCGCCAGCGTCGACTTCGACCTGCCGCCGGTGGGGGAGTACTCCGTCGGCATCGCCTTCCTGCCCGTCGACGCCGAGGAGCGGGCCGCCCGCCACGCCGACGTCGCGCGGATCGCTGCCGAGGAGGGCCTGACCGTCCTCGGTTGGCGCGACGTGCCGGTCGACCCCGACGGCGCCGACCTCGGGCCCACCGCCCGCGCGGTCATGCCGCACTTCGCCCAGCTCTTCGTCGCCGAGACGATGGGCGCCCGCGCCGACGCGGCGGCCTTCGGCGGCCCGGTGTCGGTCAACGGCGTCACCCGCCTCGAGCGGCGCTCCTTCGTGCTGCGCAAGCGCGCCGAGCGCGAGGCCCGCGAGGCCGGCAGCTCGATGTACGTGGTGTCGCTGTCCTCGCGCACCGTCACCTACAAGGGCATGCTGACCACCGACCAGCTGCCGGCGTTCTTCCCCGACCTGCGCGACGAGCGCTACGAGTCGGCGATCGCCCTGGTGCACAGCCGGTTCTCCACCAACACCTTCCCCAGCTGGCCGCTGGCCCACCCGTTCCGGTTCATCGCCCACAACGGCGAGATCAACACGATCAAGGGCAACCGCAACCGGATGCGCGCCCGCGAGGCCAAGCTCGAGACGGAGCTGTTCGACGGCCCCGCCGGCCCCGCCGCCGAGCTCGGCCTGGAGCGGGTCTTCCCGGTCACCGCGAGCGACTTCAGCGACTCGGCCACCTTCGACGAGGTGCTCGAGCTGCTGCACCTGTCGGGCCGCTCGCTGCCGCACGCCGTGCTGATGATGATCCCGGAGGCGTGGGAGAACCACGACGAGATGGACCCGGCCCGCCGGGCCTTCTACCGGTTCCACTCCTCGATCATGGAACCCTGGGACGGGCCGGCCTGCGTGGCCTTCACCGACGGCACCATCGTCGGGGCGGTCCTGGACCGCAACGGCCTGCGCCCCGGGCGCTGGTGGCGGACGAAGGACGACCTGGTCGTGCTCGCCAGCGAGGCCGGCGTGCTCGACATCCCGGCCGGCGACGTCGTCGCCAAGGGCCGGCTGCAGCCGGGCCGGATGTTCCTCGTCGACACCGCCTCCGGGCGGATCGTCTCCGACGAGGAGGTCAAGGGCGCCCTGGCCGCCGAGCACCCCTACGAGGACTGGCTGCACGCCGGGCTGGTGCACCTGCCCTCGCTGCCCGAGCGGCGGCGGGCCCGGCCCAGCCACGAGTCCGTCGTCCGCCGGCAGCTGCTGTTCGGCTACACCGAGGAGGACCTGCGCGTCCTGCTCACCCCGATGGCGTCCTCGGGGGCGGAGCCGATCGGCTCGATGGGCACCGACACCCCGATCGCGGCGCTGTCGGACCGCTCCCGGCTGCTCTACGACTACTTCGGGCAGCTGTTCGCCCAGGTGACCAACCCGCCGCTGGACGCCATCCGCGAGGAGCTGGTGACCAGCCTGGGCCGCACCTTCGGTCCCGAGCAGAACCTGCTCACGGCGACCCCCGCGTCCTGCCGGCAGGTGTTCCTGCCCTACCCGGTCATCGACAACGACGAGCTGGCCAAGATCCTGCACATCGACGACGACGGCGACCTGCCCGGGTTCGCCGCCGTGCGGATCACCGGCCACTTCGACGTCACCGGCGGCGGGCCCGCGCTGGTGCAGGCGGTCGAGGAGCTGCGCAGCAAGGTCAGCCGGGCGATCGCGGCCGGCGCGCGGGTCATCGTGCTCTCCGACCGCGACTGCGACGAGCGGCGCGCGCCGATCCCGTCGCTGCTGATGACCGCCGCCGTCCACCACCAGCTGGTGCGCGAGCGCACCCGCATGGAGGTCGGCCTGGTCGTCGAGTCCGGCGACTGCCGCGAGGTGCACCACGTCGCGCTGCTGCTCGGCTACGGCGCGGCCGCGGTCAACCCCTACCTGGCCTTCGAGTCCATCGAGGACCTCATCCGCGACGGCGTGCTCACCGGCGTGCAGCCGGCGCAGGCCGTGCGCAACGTGGTCAAGGCGCTGGGCAAGGGCGTCCTGAAGGTCATGAGCAAGATGGGCATCAGCACCGTCGGCTCGTACACGATGGCGCAGATCTTCGAGGCGGTCGGCCTGTCCCAGGAGGTCGTCGACGAGTACTTCACTGGCACCTCCGCGCCCCTGGGCGGCGTGGGCGTCGACGTGCTCGCCGAGGAGGTCGCCATGCGGCACCGGCGCGCCTACCCGCAGAACCCGACCGAGCGGGCGCACCGCCGGCTGGAGACCGGCGGGGAGTACCAGTGGCGCCGCGAGGGCGAGGTGCACCTGTTCAACCCCGAGACGGTGTTCCTCCTGCAGCACTCCACCCGCTCGCGGCAGTACGAGGTCTTCGAGCGCTACACGCAGACGGTCGACCAGCTCTCGGAGGACGCCGCGACACTGCGCGGGCTGTTCACGCTCAGGACGGGCGTGCGCGAGCCGGTGCCGCTGGAGGAGGTCGAGCCGGCCAGCGAGATCGTCAAGCGCTTCCAGACCGGCGCGATGAGCTACGGCTCCATCTCGCAGGAGGCGCACGAGACGCTGGCCATCGCGATGAACCGGCTCGGCGGGCGGTCCAACACCGGTGAGGGCGGCGAGGACCCCGACCGGTTCGTGCCCGACCCCAACGGCGACCTGCGCCGCTCGGCGATCAAGCAGGTGGCCAGCGGCCGCTTCGGCGTGACCAGCGAGTACCTGGTCAACTCCGACGACATCCAGATCAAGATGGCGCAGGGCGCCAAGCCCGGCGAGGGCGGCCAGCTGCCCGGCGGCAAGGTCTACCCGTGGGTGGCCCGCACGCGGCACTCGACGCCGGGCGTCGGCCTGATCAGCCCGCCGCCGCACCACGACATCTACTCGATCGAGGACCTCAAGCAGCTGATCCACGACCTGAAGAACGCCAACACCGAGGCGCGGGTCAACGTCAAGCTGGTCGCCGAGGTCGGCGTCGGGACGGTCGCGGCCGGCGTGAGCAAGGCGCACGCCGACGTGGTGCTCATCTCCGGGCACGACGGCGGCACCGGCGCCGCGCCGCTGACCTCGCTCAAGCACGCGGGCTCGCCGTGGGAGCTGGGCCTGGCCGAGACGCAGCAGACGCTGCTGGCCAACGGCCTGCGCGACCGGATCGTGGTGCAGGTCGACGGGCAGATGAAGACCGGCCGCGACGTCATGGTCGCGATGCTGCTGGGCGCCGAGGAGTACGGCTTCGCCACCGCCCCGCTGGTCGTCTCCGGCTGCATCATGATGCGGGTCTGCCACCTCGACACCTGCCCGGTCGGCGTGGCCACGCAGAACCCGGAGCTGCGCAAGCGGTTCACCGGCCGGCCCGAGTTCGTGGTGACCTTCTTCGAGTTCCTCGCCGAGCAGGTGCGGCAGCACCTGGCCGAGCTGGGCTTCCGCTCGGTCGACGAGGCGGTCGGCCACGTCGAGCTGCTCGACACCCGGCAGGCGGTCGACCACTGGAAGGCCCGCGGGCTCGACCTGTCGAGGATGCTGGCCCTGCCCGAGCTGCCCGAGGGGACCCCGCGGCGCGCCGTCCGCACCCAGGACCACGGCCTCGACGTCGCGCTGGACCAGACGCTGCTCCAGCTGTGCGAGGGCGCCCTGCTCGACGCGCGGCCGGTCACCCTCGAGCTCCCGGTGCGCAACGTCAACCGCACGGTCGGCACGATGCTCGGCTCGATGGTCACCCGCCGCTTCGGCGGCGAGGGCCTGCCCGACGGCACGATCGACCTGACCTTCACCGGGTCGGCCGGCCAGTCCTTCGGCGCCTTCGTGCCGCGCGGGATCACCATGCGGCTGCTCGGTGACGCCAACGACTACGTCGGCAAGGGGCTCTCGGGCGGGCGGGTCGTGGTCCGCCCGGCGCGGGAGGCGACCTTCGCCGCCGAGGACAACGTCATCGCCGGCAACGTCATCGGCTACGGCGCGACCGGCGGGGAGCTGTTCCTGCGCGGCCGGGTCGGCGAGCGGTTCTGCGTGCGCAACTCCGGCGCGCTGGCCGTCGTCGAGGGCGCCGGCGACCACGCGCTGGAGTACATGACCGGCGGCCGCGCGGTGATCCTCGGGCCGACCGGGCGCAACGTGGCAGCCGGCATGTCCGGCGGCGTCGGCTACGTCCTGGACCTGGCCCGCCACCGGGTCAACCCCGAGATGGTGGACGTCGAGCCGCTGGACGTGGAGTCCGCGTCGTGGCTGCGCGAGGTCCTGGTCCGCTACCAGGCCGAGACCGAGTCGCCGGTGGCCGCCGCGCTGCTGGCCGACTGGGGCCGCTGGTCCGAGCAGTTCAGCACGATCATGCCGCGCGACTACCGCCGCGCACTCGAGGCCCGGCGCGCCGCCGAGGCCGCCGGGACCGACGTCGACCGAGCAGTGATGGAGGCCGCACGTGGCTGACTCCACGGGGTTCCTGAAGTACGAGCGGGCGATGCCGCCGCGGCGGCCCGTCGACGTCCGCATCCTGGACTGGAAGGACGTCTACCTCTCCCGGCAGAGCGGGGAGGACGCCGTCTACCCGGTCGCGGCGCTGCGCCAGCAGGCCGCCCGGTGCATGGACTGCGGCATCCCGTTCTGCCACCACGGCTGCCCGCTGGGCAACCTGATCCCGGAGTGGAACGACCTGGCCCGCCGCGACGACTGGCGCGAGGCCATCGAGCGGCTGCACGCGACCAACAACTTCCCGGAGTTCACCGGGAAGCTGTGCCCCGCCCCGTGCGAGGGCTCCTGCGTGCTGAACCTGCAGGACTCGCCGGTCACGATCAAGCAGATCGAGTGGGAGATCGTCGACCAGGCCTTCGAGCGGGGCTTCGTCGAGCCGCAGGCCCCCGCCGAGCGCACCGGCAGGAAGGTCGCCGTCGTCGGGTCCGGCCCGGCGGGGCTGGCCGCCGCGCAGCAGCTCACCCGCGCCGGGCACGACGTCACCGTCTACGAGCGCGCGGACCGCGTCGGCGGGCTGCTCCGCTACGGCATCCCCGAGTTCAAGATGGAGAAGTCCGTCCTGGACCGGCGGCTGGACCAGATGCGGGCCGAGGGCACCCGCTTCGTCACCGGTGTCGAGGTCGGCGGCAGCGGCGAGGGCGACCTGTCGGCCGAGCAGCTGCGCGGCGAGCACGACGCCGTCGTCCTCGCCGGCGGGGCCACCGTCGGCCGCGACCTGCCCGTGCCCGGCCGTGAGCTCGCCGGGATCCACCTGGCGATGGAGTTCCTGCCCTTCGGCAACCGGCAGGCGCTCGGCGAGCTCGACGACCCGCCCATCAGCGCGAAGGGCCTCGACGTGGTCATCATCGGCGGCGGGGACACCGGCGCGGACTGCCTGGGCACCTCGCACCGGCAGGGCGCCCGCTCGGTGACCCAGCTGGAGATCATGCCGGCCCCGCCGGACAAGCGCGCCGAGGGCAACCCCTGGCCCACCTACCCGATGATCATGCGCATCTCCTCGGCCCACGAGGAGGGCGGCGAGCGGCTGTACTCGGTCAACACCGAGCGCTTCCTCGGCGACGACGACGGTCACGTCCGGGCCCTGCTCATCCACGAGGTGCGCCGGGTCGAGGGCCGCTTCGAGAAGGTCGAGGGCACCGAGCGCGAGCTGCCCGCCCAGCTGGTGCTGCTGGCCATGGGCTTCACCGGCGCCCAGCGCGAGGGCCTCGTGGAGACCCTGGGGCTCGAGCTCGACGCCCGCGGCAACGTCGCGCGCGACGGCGAGTTCATGGCCACGGTGCCCGGCGTGTTCGTCGCCGGGGACGCCGGCCGCGGCCAGTCGCTCATCGTGTGGGCCATCGCCGAGGGCCGCGCCGCTGCCGGCGCCGTCGACGCGTACCTGACCGGCAGCTCGATGCTGCCGCGCCCGGTCACCCCCACGGCGGTCGCGCTGCGCTAGACGGGTGGGACCCCCGGGAGGGGTCCCACCGACGGCCGGGGGCCGGGTCCCGCGACACCGCGGGACCCGGCCCCTGCCCGTTCCACGGGCGCGCGGGGGCGCCCACTAGCGTTCTCCCCATGTCCCGCCGCGCGAAGATCGTCTGCACCCTGGGTCCGGCCACCAGCTCCCTCGAGCAGATCACCGCCCTCGTCGAGTCGGGCATGGACGTCGCCCGGCTCAACTTCAGCCACGGGTCGCACGCCGACCACGAGGCCTCCTACCTCAAGGTGCGCCAGGCCTCGGACCGGACGGGTCACGCCGTCGCCGTCCTGGCCGACCTGCAGGGCCCCAAGATCCGCCTCGGCACCTTCGCCGACGGCCCGGTCACCTGGGAGACCGGCAGCCGGGTGTGCATCACCGTCGACGACGTCGAGGGCACCGCCGAGCGGGTCTCGACCACCTACAAGGGCCTGGCCGCCGACGCCCGCGTGGGCGACCGGCTGCTGGTCGACGACGGCAAGCTGGCGCTGTCCGTGGTCGGCGTCGACGGCCCCGACGTCTGGTGCCTGGTGGTCGAGGGCGGTCAGGTGTCGAACAACAAGGGGCTGTCGCTGCCCGGCGTCGCGGTGAGCGTCCCGGCACTCTCGGAGAAGGACGAGGAGGACCTCCGCTTCGCCCTGCACCTCTCGGTCGACTTCATCGCGCTGTCGTTCGTCCGCTCCCCGGCCGACGTCGAGCTGGTGCGCGACATCATGCGCCAGGAGGACATCAGCGTCCCGGTCATCGCCAAGCTGGAGAAGCCCGAGGCGGTGGAGAACCTCGAGGCCATCGTCGAGGCCTTCGACGGGATCATGGTGGCCCGCGGCGACCTCGGCGTGGAGCTGCCCCTGGAGACCGTGCCGCTGGTGCAGAAGCGCGCCGTGCAGGCCGCCCGCGAGCGCAACAAGCCCGTCATCGTGGCCACCCAGATGCTCGAGTCGATGATCGAGAACTCGCGGCCCACCCGCGCCGAGGCCTCCGACGTCGCGAACGCCGTCCTCGACGGCGCCGACGCGGTGATGCTCTCGGGGGAGACGTCGGTGGGGCGCTACGCGATCGGTGCCGTCCGCACGATGGAGCGGATCATCGACGCCGTCGAGAGCGACGAGGCGTGGGTGCCCGAGCTGCACCGCAAGTCGCGCTCGCGCTCCGGGGCGATTGTGCGGGCCGCCCGCGACGTCGCCGAGGCGATGGGCGTCAAGGCGCTCGCGACCTTCACCCAGACCGGCGACAGTGCCCGCCGGCTGGCCGCGCTGCACCCGCGGCAGCCGCTGCTGGCCTTCACCGTCGACCCGCGGGTCCGCAGCCAGCTCGCGCTGTCCTGGGGCGTGGAGACCTTCCTCGTGCCCTCGGTGCAGCACACCGACGACATGGTCCGCCAGGTCGACTTCTCCCTGCTCTCCATCGGCCGGCTCCGGGAGGGCGACCGCGTCGTCGTCGTGGCCGGCAGTCCGCCCAACACCCCCGGGTCGACCAACCTCATCCGCGTCCACGAGGTCGGGACCGACTCGTGACCGGTGGCGACTCCCAGGCCGCCGCCCTCATGACCGTCCTCGGCCTCGAGGAGCGGGACCCCGACGTCTTCGTCGGCCGCACGCCCAGCACCCGCCTGCAGCGCATCTTCGGCGGCCAGGTGGCCGGGCAGGCGCTCATGGCGGCCGGGCTGACCGTGCCGGGGGAGCGCGGGGTGCACTCGCTGCACGCCTACTTCCTGCGGCCCGGCGACCCGCACGAGGAGCTGCGCTACCGGGTCGAGCGGATCCGCGACGGCCGGTCGTTCTCGACCCGCCGGGTGATCGCCTGCCAGCGCCGCGGCGCGGAGGACGTCGCCGTCTTCGCGCTCACCGCCGACTTCCACGGCGGCGAGCACGCCGTCGTCGCGCACGCCCGGCCCATGCCGGAGGTCCCCGGCCCCGGCGAGCTGCGGTCGCTGGCCGACCACGCGGCCGGCCACGGCGACCTGGCCGCGCCGGCCCTGGAGATCAGCCGCGCCGTGGAGCAGCGCCCGCTGGCCGACCCCTTCGCGCCGGACCCCAAGTCGCCGCCGCACACGCAGTCGCACGCGTGGTTCCGGGTGGCCGGGCGGCTGCCGGAGGACCCCGCCGTGCACGCCGCGGCGCTGACCTTCGTCACCGACCTCACGCTGCTCTCGGCCGGCCTGGCGCGGGTCGGCGGCGGCTGGGGCGGCCGCTACGTGGGCGCCAGCCTCGACCACGCCGTCTGGTTCCACGCGCCGGTGCGCGCCGACGAGTGGTTCCTCTACGAGACCGACAGCCCGGCGGCCTCCTCCGGCCGCGCGCTGTGCTTCGGCAGCATCTGGTCGGCCGACGGCACGCACGTGGCCACGGTCGCGCAGGAGGGGCTCATCCGGTCACTGGGGGAGTGACCGGCTCCCGCTCGGCCTCCGCCGCCTGACGCTCGGCCTCGGCCCTGCGCTCGGCCGCCGCGGCACGCTCGGCCTCGGCCCTGCGCTCGGCCGCCGCGGCACGCTCGGCCTCGGCCTTGCGCTCGGCCTCGGCCCGGGCGCGCTCGGCGGCCTGCTCGG
The DNA here is from genome assembly GCF_900115505.1 of Geodermatophilus dictyosporus. Classification (GTDB taxonomy): domain Bacteria; phylum Actinomycetota; class Actinomycetes; order Mycobacteriales; family Geodermatophilaceae; genus Geodermatophilus; species Geodermatophilus dictyosporus. Next base: position 306,813 of record NZ_FOWQ01000004.1, read on the forward strand.
CGAAGTCGGCGGCCAGCCAGTCGTGTCCCTCGCACAGCAGCGCCCAGGCGCGCTCGACGTGCGCCCGCGTCGTCGTCGGCGCTCCGATGGCCACCCGCAGCACCACCCGGCCGCGCACGCTGGTGTGGGTCAGGTAGACCTCGCCGCCGTCGTTGAGCCGCTCGAGCAGCGTCATGGTGGCGACGTCGGCGTCCACGTCGGCCGGCCACCGCGGCTGCAGGCAGACCAGCGACAGCGGGTGCGGCGTGACGACGTCGAAGCGGTTGTCGGCGTCGGCCCAGCCGGCCAGCTCCTGCGCCAGCGCCACCCCGGAGCGCACGTGCGCCCGCAGCCCCTCCGCGCCGTACCAGCGCAGCACCGCCCACAGCTTGAGCGCGCGGAAGCGGCGGCCGAGCTCGACCTGCCAGTCGCGGTAGTCGACGACCGCGCCCGCGTCGGTGGCGGCGTTGCGCAGGTACTCGGGCAGGATCGCCAGCGCGCCGGTGAGCGCGGCGCGGTCGGCGACCCAGAAGAGGGTGGCGTCGAAGCCGGTGAGCAGCCACTTGTGCGCGTCGGTCGTGTAGCTGTCGGCCCACTCGACGCCGGCCTGCAGCGCCCGCAGCTCGGGGGCGACGGCGCTCACGCCCGCGTAGGCGGCGTCCACGTGCAGCCACGCGCCGTGGTCCCGGCAGATCGGGCCGAGCTCGGCGAGCGGGTCGACGGCAGTGGTCGACGTCGTGCCGACCGTGGCGCAGACCAGCACCGGGCGGAACCCGCGGGCCACGTCGCGCTCCAGCCGGGCCCGCAGCGCCTGGGGGCGCATCGCGAGGTCGCCGTCGACCTCGACGACCCGCACCGCGTCGGTGCCCAGGCCGGCGATCCGCGCCGCCTTCTCCATCGAGGAGTGCGTCTCCGACGAGACGTAGACGGTGTGCTCCTCGGGCCGGACGCCGTGCCGCACGGTGGCGCCGCCGCTGGCCCGGTGCAGCGCCGCGAGCAGCGCCACGAGGTTGGCCCCGGAGCTGGAGTCCTGGACGACGCCGCCGCCGGTGCCGGTGGACCGGTACGCCTCGGGCAGGCCGAGCAGGTCGGCGAGCCAGTCGAGGACGTGCTGCTCGAGCTCGGTGGCCGCCGGGCTGGTCACCCACGACATGCCCTGCACGCCCAGGCCCGCCGACAGCAGGTCGCCCAGCACGGACGGCCCGGAGGTGTTGGCGGGGAAGTAGGCGAGGAAACCGGGGTGCTGCCAGTGGGTGACCCCGGGCAGGACGACGCGGTCGAGGTCGGCCAGGACGGCGGAGAACGGCTCGCCCTGCTCCGGTGCCGACGGCGGCAGCGCGGCCCGGACGTCGCCGGGGGAGACCCGCGAGCGCACGGGGAAGGACTGCAGGCGCGACCAGTAGTCGGCGATCCAGTCGACCACCTCGTGACCGTGCTGCCGGAACTGCTCGGGGGTCATGTGGGGCACGGGCTCGCTCACCCCGTCACCGTATTGCCCGCGACGAAGGGACCCCGGAGGGGTCCGGGAGGAGCGAGGCGACGCAGGACGAGGACGCTGGGACGCGAGCCGCCCTGCGAGGCGGTGCGAGGAGTGGGGGCGGAGCTTCCGCGACGAGTGCCGGGATCGGCTCCACGGCGGTCAGGGACGGCTCGTGGCCGCGGTCGCCGTCCGACGAGCGGGGCCCGGCAGGTCCCCGAGGAGGACTCGACCGCGGGGCTCCACGGCGGTCGGGGACGGCTCCAGGCCGCGGTGTCGGCCGCTGGGCCGACGATGGGCACCGTGCGCCCGGTGTCGGCCGGTAGGCCGACGATGGGCACCGTGCCCCCGGTGCGACTCGAACGCACACTGCGCGGGTTTTGAGTCCGCTCCCTCTGCCGATTGGGGTACGGGGGCTGCGCGACCGAGGTCACGGCGCCCGCAGCCTAACCGGGACGCCGCTGCCGGCCGTCGTCGCTAGGCTCTGCGCCCGTGAGCAGCGAGCCGACCCGGGTCCTCATCGCCGAGGACGAGGCACTCATCCGCCTCGACCTCAAGGAGATGCTCGAGGAGGAGGGGTACGTCGTCGTCGCCGAGGCCGGCGACGGGCAGACCGCCGTCGACCGGGCCCGGGAGCTCTCGCCCGACCTGGTCATCCTCGACATCCAGATGCCGGTGCTCGACGGACTGGCCGCCGCCGAGCAGATCGCCGCGTCGCGCATCGCCCCGGTGATCGTGCTGACCGCCTTCAGCCAGCGCGAGCTGGTCGAGCGGGCCCGGGACGCCGGCGCCATGGCCTACCTGGTCAAGCCGTTCTCCAAGAACGACCTCGTGCCGGCCATCGAGGTGGCCCGTGCCCGGTTCACCGAGATCGCTGCGCTCGACGGCGAGGTGCGCACCCTCGAGGAGCGGCTGGAGACCCGCAAGGTCGTCGAGAAGGCCAAGGGCGTGCTCATGAACCGCGAGGGCATGACCGAGGCCGAGGCGTTCCGCTTCATCCAGCGCACCGCGATGAACGAGCGCACGTCGATGAAGGCCCTCGCCGAGCGGATCCTGTCGCCCGACGCACCCGTGCCCGCGGACGGTGCACCCTCCTGAGGGACGCCGTTCACACGACCGGATCGGGCGAGGTCACGACCTCGTCACGGTTCCGGCCGTCCGGCTCCGCGGCAGTGGGCAGCAGTTAGGTTCTGCGGACTGACGGGGCCGGTGCCCTCATGCCCGGCCGCGGACCGACGTACGACAACTGGGAGTTGCTGGATGCGCACGCGTACCTACGCCCGCAGCATCGCCGTCACGTCAGCCGCGCTCGTCGCGCTCACCGCCTGCGGTGGCGGCGACGACGGCGGCGGCAGCGACTCGGGCGGCGACGCCTCGGGGAGCGGCGAGAAGCAGGTCAACATCTACGGCACCGACGGCAACATGGGCTCCACCCTCGGCGAGGACTTCGAGGAGCAGGGTGCCCTGGCCGGCATGAAGGGGACCCTGCCGCTCACCGAGCTGGCCGGGGACTTCACCGACCGCCTCCTCCAGGTCGACCCGAACCTGGGCAACACGTTCAACTACGCCGGCGAGACGTACGACGCCATCGTCATCACGGCCCTGGCCGCCCAGCTGGCCGGCACCAACGACGCCAACGTCTTCAAGGCCTACGTCAACGGCACCACCACCGGTGGCGAGAAGTGCGACACCTTCCAGGCCTGCATCGACATCGTCAACGCCGGGGGCAACCCCGACTACGACGGCATCAGCGGCCCGCTGGCCTTCGTCGACGCCGGTGAGCCGGCCGCGGCGAGCTTCGGCATCCAGCAGTTCGGCGACGACAACGCCATCGACGACTCGCTGACCGAGTTCGTCCTTGCCGGCGACGAGGCCAACGCCACGACCGACGAGGGCCCGGCCCCCGCGGCCCCCGGCACCACCGGTGAGCAGCTCGTCGTCGGCACCCTGCTGCCGCTGACCGGTGACCTCGCCTTCCTCGGCCCCCCGGAGGTCGCCGGCGCCCGCCTGGCCGTCCAGGAGATCAACGCCGCCGGTGGCGTCCTCGGCCAGGACGTCCGCCTCGAGGAGGGTGACTCGGGCGACGCGACGACCGACACCGCCACGCAGACCGTCGACCGCCTGCTGCAGGCCGGCGTCAACGCGATCGTCGGTGCGGCGTCCTCGACCGTCAGCCTCAACGTGATCGACCGGATCACCGCGGCCGGCGTCATGCAGATCAGCCCGGCCAACACGTCGGACCAGTTCACGACGTACAACGACAACGGGCTGTACTTCCGCACCGCTCCGCCGGACGTCCTGCAGGCGCGCGCCCTGGCCGACCTGCTCGCCGCCGACGGCAACAACACCGTCGGCATCCTCGCCCGCAACGACTCCTACGGGAACGGCCTCGCGGAGAACACCCGCGAGAACCTGCTCGCCGGCGGTCTGAGCGAGGACCAGGTCGTGAACGTGATCTACGACCCCAACGCGGCGAACTTCGACGCCGAGGTCCAGCAGATGGTGGAGCTCAACCCCGACGGCATCGTCGTCATCGGGTTCAACGAGTCCTCGCGCATCATCCAGGGGCTCAACGAGAACGGGATCGGCCCGCAGCGCTGAGTCCCGCGGACGCCGTCCCGCGACGGCGCCCACCCGCACCACCCACCGTGGCCCGGTCCCCCAGGGGACCGGGCCACGGCCCGTTCCAGGGGCCGGCACCGGGCTCGGCGCTCCGGTCGCCGGCTGGCGGGCGCCCGGTCGCCGGGCGGTTGCGGAGCGGCCCGCCGTCGGCGGGGTCGGCAGCCTGGGGCGTGAGGGGCGGACCGGCAGCCCGTGCGGTCGGGGGCCGGGCAAGTGTCGGCCCCGCCGTCCCTGCACCGGGGCCGGGGACGCCGAGAGGCCGGCGCCCCCACGTGGGGACGCCGGCCTCCGGTGTGCCGTCCGGGGTCAGTGCGCCTTGGCGAGGGTCCCCAGGTAGAGCTCGATCACCTTCGGGTCGGTCATCAGCGACCGGCCGGTGTCGGTGTAGGCGTTGCGGCCCTGGTCGAGGACGTAGCCGCGGTCGCAGATCTGCAGGCAGCGGCGGGCGTTCTGCTCGACCATGATGATCGAGACGCCGGTGGCGTTGATGCGCCGGCAGCGGATGAACACCTCGTCCTGGTACGCCGGCGAGAGGCCCGCCGACGGCTCGTCGAGCAGCAGCACCGAGGGGTCCATCATCAGCGCGCGGCCCATGGCGACCATCTGCCGCTCACCGCCCGACAGCGACCCCGCCTTGCCCTTGCGCCGCTCGCCGAGCAGCGGGAACAGGTCGACGACGTAGTCGAAGCGGTCCTTGAACGTCTTCGACCGAAGGTAGACGCCCATCTGCATGTTCTCCTCGATGGTCAGCGAGGGGAACACGTTGTTGTTCTGCGGCACGTAGCCCACGCCCAGCGACACCAGCCGGTGCGCCGGGGCGGAGGTGATGTCCTCACCGCGCAGCGACACCTGCCCCGAGCGCACGGGGATGAGCCCGAACAGGGTCTTGAGCAGCGTCGACTTGCCGGCCCCGTTCGGGCCGATGATGCCGACGAGCTCGCCCTCCTGCAGGTAGAAGTCGCAGCCGCGCAGGATGTTGACACCGGGCACGTAGCCGGCGACCAGGTCGTCGGCGCGCACCAGGGCGCCCTCCGCGAGGCGCAGGTGCTCCTCGCGGGTGGCGGCCTTCTCCGCCGGGGAGAGCTCGGTGCTCCCCGCGGCGGCCTCGTCGGCGCGGGTGACGTCCTCGCCGGACTCGTCGACCTCGAACAGCGGCTCGCTCATCGTCCCTCTCCCCGGGTGGTGGTGTCGGAGTCGATGACCTCACCGTGCTCCTCGTGTGCGATCCGCCGCTCGGCCTCGGCGAGGACCTGGTCCTCCTCCTCGACGGTGAGCGGCGCGTCGTGGTGGGCACCGAGGTAGGCGTCGACGACGGCCTGGTTCTGGCTGATCGACTCGGGCGGACCCTCGGCGATCACCCGGCCGGCGGCCATGACGACGACCCAGTCGCTGATGTCGCGGACCACGTCCATGTCGTGCTCGACGAAGATCACCGTCATGCCCTCCTCGCGGAGGTCCTTGACGTGGCCGAGCAGGCTCTGGGTCAGCGCCGGGTTCACGCCGGCCATCGGCTCGTCGAGCATGACGACCTGCGGGTCGCTCATCAGCGCCCGCGCCATCTCCAGGAGCTTGCGCTGACCGCCGGAGAGGGTGCCGGCGAACTCGTCCTTCTTGGCGTCGAGCTTGAACCGCCGCAGCAGCTCGAGCGCCTTCTCGGTGTTCGCCTTCTCCTGCGACCGCCAGGTGCCGGGCACCAGGGCGCGCAGGAAGCTCTCCCCCCGCTGGCCCTGGGCGCCGAGCAGCATGTTCTCCAGCACCGTGAGGCGCGAGAGCGCCTTGGTGAGCTGGAAGGTGCGGACGACGCCGAGCCGGGCCACCTGGTGCGGCGCCAGCTTGCCCAGCGGGCGGCCGTCGAACGACCAGGTCCCGGTGTTGGGCTGGTCGAAGCCGGTGAGCAGGTTGAACAGCGTCGTCTTGCCCGCACCGTTGGGCCCGATCAGGCCGGTGATGCCGCCGCGCTGGATCTCCAGGCGGTCGACCGACACCGCGGTCAGGCCGCCGAAGGTGCGGGTGACGTTCTCGACGACGATCGCCGGGTCGGGCTTGGCGACGCCGACCTCCCAGGGCACGTCGCGCAGCGCCGCCTGGGCCAGCCGCTGGGGCGCGCCCCGGTGGGCGGGACCCTTGTCCAGCGACGCGGCGTGCGCGCCGGTGGGGGTGTTCTCAGCGGGCATCTCACCGGGCATCGAGCATCACCTCTCGTCGGTCGCCGAAGATGCCCTGCGGCCGGAAGACGAGCAGCAGCATCAGGCCCAGCCCCACCAGGACGAAGCGGATCTGCGCCACGTCGGTGGCGGAGAGCAGCCCCTCGGGGATGATCCCGTTGCTGATCAGTGCCCGCAGACCGGTGTCGGCGAACTGGATCACGAACAGCAGGATGACCGCGCCGACCACCGGGCCGAGCACGCGGGCGGCGCCGCCCAGGATGAGGACGGCGTAGGCGAGGAACGTGTTGGCGTTCTGGAACTGGTCGGGGTTCGCCGCGCCGGTGCCCACCACGTAGACCATCCCACCGAGCGCGCCGATGACGCCGCCGAGCACCAGCGACTGCATCTTGTAGAGGTAGACGTTCTTGCCGAGCGCGCGGACGGCGTCCTCGTCCTCGCGGATGGCCTTGAGCACCCGGCCCCAGGGGCTGCGCACGAGCAGCCACACGAGCAGGCACAGCAGCGCCACCAGCACCCAGCCGACCAGCGCCACCCACAGCTCGCCGCCGCTCCAGCGGGTGCCGAGGATCGAGTAGCGCTGACCGGTGTCCCACGGCGCCAGGGAGACGAAGTCGCCGTTGAACGCCGAGAGGCCCCGGGTGCCGCCGGTGACCTCGCTGGCCGACACCGACCGGAAGAGCAGTCTCAGTCCCTCCGCCGTCGCGATGGTCGCGATGGCGAGGTAGTCCGCGCGCAGCCGCAGGGTCGGCAGGCCCAGCAGCAGCGCCAGGACGACGGCCGCGCCCAGGCCGACGAGCACGCCGACCCAGAAGTCCAGGCCCCACTGGCTCACCGAGATGGCGATGCCGAACCCGCCGAGCAGGGCGAAGGCGATCTGCCCGAAGTTCAGCAGGCCGGTGTAGCCGAAGTGCACGTTGAGGCCGATGGCCAGCAGCGCGAAGAACACCGCCTGGAAGCCGAGCGCCGACTTGCCGGCGACGGCGAGCGCGTTGATGAGGTCGCCCATGGCTCAGCCGATCCGTGCGCGGCTGCCCAGGATCCCCTGGGGCCGGATGACGAGGATGACGATGAGGAGCAGCAGCCCGCCGACGTACTTGACGTCGTTGGGGATGACCAGCGTCGACATCTGCACGAAGACGCCGACGATGACGCTGCCCACGAGGGCGCCGTAGGCCGTGCCCAGGCCACCGAGGGTGACGCCGGCGAACATCAGCAGCAGCAGCTGGAAGCCCATGTCCCAGCGGACCTGGTCGGACAGGCCGAGCAGGACGCCGCCCAGGGCCGCGAGCGAGCCGCCCATCATCCACACGACCAGGATCACCCGGTTGACGTTGATGCCGGAGGAGGCGGCCAGGTCGCGGTTGTCGGCGACCGCACGCATCGCCTTGCCGATCTTGGTGCGCTGCAGCATGACGGCGACCAGGACCAGGACGACCACCGAGATGATGATCGAGACCAGCGACTGGTTGGTCAGCCGGAACAGGCCGTAGTCGACCGCCCGCGAGGCGCCCAGGCCCGTGTAGGGGTTGGAGTCGCCGCCGTAGAGGATCTGGACGAGGTAGCGCAGCAGCAGCGACAGGCCGATCGAGACGACCAGCGCGGCGACCAGGCCGGTGCCGCGGCGGCGCAGCGGCCGCCACAGGCCGAGTTCGTTGAGGGCGCCGAAGGCAGCGCCGCCGATCATGGCGATGATCGCGGCCGGGATGATCGGCACGCCGAGGCCGACGTTGACCCACCAGGCGAACAGCGCACCGATGGTCACCAGCTCGCCGTGCGCGAAGTTGGTCAGGCCGGTGGTGCCGAAGATCAGCGACAGGCCGACCGCGGAGATCGCGATGAGCAGGCCGAAGCGCAGGCCGTCGACGAACAGCTGGATGGCGCGGACGTTGCCGCCGCCGGACCCGGTGCTGCCGTCGTTGAGGCCGAACTGCACCGGCTGGCGCCGTCCGGCGTCGACGGTGACCGTGCGGCTGTCCTCGCCGCTGAGCACGACGCCCTCGGGCAGCGAGTCGGCGTCGATGGTGACGGTGTACTGGCCGGGACCGGGGAGGTCGACGGCGAAGCGGCCCTCGTCGTCGGTCTCGGCGGTGTCGACGTCGTCGCCGTCGGCGGTGGTGACGGTGACCTCGATGCCCTCGATGGGGCCGCTGCGGCTGGTCTGCAGGGTGCCGATGACCTGCTCGCCCTCGGCGCCGGCGGTGCCGGGGACGAGGACGGCCAGGCCGCACGCGGCGACGAGGACCAGCAGGAGCCGGAGCAGCACCCTGCTGGCGGCCGTCCCGGGGCCGGAGCGGATCGCGCCCCGGGCGTCCCTGGTCCGCCCGGCACGGGCTGACGGGTGCCTCACACAACCTCCCTGGTCGTGGCAGTGGAGCCCGGACGGTAACCCAGCGGCGTCGCTTCGCCGTTCCCTCGTCGCCCACCTGTGACCGAAGCGCGACACGCGCGGGTGACCGCCCGTGTCCGCCCGACCGGCGCGTCGCAGCGGCGCGCGGTCGCCGGGGGTGCAGGCTCGCGGCACCGTCCAGGGGAGGACACCGTGTCAGGTACCGGTCAGCGGTCCCGCGTGGTCACGCGCACGGCACGTCCGGGCGACCTGCCCGCCGTCCTGGCGCTGGTGCGCCAGCACCGCGTCGAGGCGCACGCCGAGGGCGTCCTCACCGGGCAGACGCCCGGCGCCGCGGCGGCTGCCGGCTTCCGGCGGCTGCTGGCCGACCCCGCGCACCGCGTCGTCCTCGCGGTGCTGCCCGGGGCGAACGCGCGGGACGGCAGCGGGTCGGCCGGAGAGGTCGCCGTCGGCCTGGCCGTGCTCGGGCTCGACCCGCTCTCGGCGCTGCTCGGCGTCCCCCAGGTGACCGTCGACAACCTCGTCGTCCACCGCGACCACCGGCGGCGCGGCGTCGGGGCGGCGCTGCTCGCCGCGGCCGCCGGGCACGCCGGCGACGTCGGTGCCGAGCACGTCGTGGTCGCGGTCGGGGGGCACGAGGCCGAGCGGCAGCGGTTCTTCGCGCGGATGGGCTTCGCGCCGCTGACCACCCGGCGGATCGTGCCGCGGGAGACGCTGCTGCGGTCGCTGGCCGCCTGGCAGCGGGGCGGGGTGCCCGTGCCCCGGCGGCCGGTGCCGCGCCGCCGTCCGGTCCCGCGCGGCCTGGCCCCCTACGGCGCGGTGGCCGAGGGCTAACCGGCTCCTGCGCGGCGATCTCCTGCGCGGCGATCTCCTGCGCGGTGATCTCCTACGTGGCGAGGATCGCGCAGGTCAGCCGGGCGCTGGCCGTCGTCCGCCCCCGGTCGTCGGTGACCTCGATGAGGAAGGTCGACAGCGTCCGGCCGCGGCGCACCGGCGTGCACACCGCGGTCACCGTGCCCTGCGTGGCCGCCCGCAGGTAGCTGGCGTTGAGCTCCACGCCCACGACCCGCCGGCCGGGGCCGGCGCCGATGACGGCCGCCCAGGACCCCAGGGACTCCACCAGCGCGCAGGTGGCGCCCCCGTGCAGCAGCCCGTAGGGCTGCTCGTTGCCCTCGACCGGCATCGTGGCCACCAGCCGGTCGGGGGAGTAGTCGACGATCTCGATGCCCAGCTTGTCGTCGAGCGGGCTGCGGGCCACCGCCGGCAGCCAGTCCGGAGGAGAGGTCGTCACGCCGGGCACGGTAGCCAGCGCCCGCAGTGACCTCCGGTGCGGGCCCGGACCGTCCCCGCCCGGACCTAGGATCGGCGGCGATGTCCGCTCCGGTGACCACCCCCGCGCCCACCGCCCCCTCGAGTACGGGGACGCGGCCGCGGTTGCTGCTCCTCGACGGGCACTCGCTGGCCTACCGCGCGTTCTTCGCCCTGCCGGTGGAGAACTTCTCGACGACGACGGGCCAGCCGACCAACGCCGTGTACGGCTTCACGTCGATGCTGATCAACGTGCTGCGCGACGAGCAGCCCACGCACCTGGCGGTCGCCTTCGACGTCGGCCGCAAGACCTTCCGCAGCGAGATCTACGCGGAGTACAAGGCCAACCGCACCGAGAGCCCGACGGACTTCCGCGGCCAGGTCAGCCTCATCCAGGAGGTGCTGGGGGCGCTGCACGTCCCGGTGATCACCGCGGAGGGCTACGAGGCCGACGACGTCATCGCCACGCTCACCGTGCAGGCCGTCGAGCAGGGCATGGACGTGCTCATCTGCACCGGTGACCGCGACGCGCTGCAGCTGGTGAACGAGCACGTCACCGTGCTCTACCCGCGCAAGGGCGTCTCCGACCTGACCCGGTTCACGCCGGAGGAGGTCGAGGCCAAGTACGGGCTGACGCCGCGGCAGTACCCCGACTTCGCCGCGCTGCGGGGCGACCCGAGCGACAACCTGCCCAGCATCCCGAGCGTGGGGGAGAAGACCGCGGCCAAGTGGGTCCGCGAGTACGGCTCCCTCGACGAGCTCGTCGACCGGGTCGACACGGTGAAGGGCAAGGTCGGCGAGAAGCTGCGCGAGCACCTGTCCTCGGTGCTGCAGAACCGCCGGCTCACCGAGCTCGACCGGCAGGTGCCCCTCGAGGTGGGCCCGCAGGACCTCGCCGTGCGCGCCTGGGACCGCAACGAGGTGCACACCCTCTTCGACAACCTGCAGTTCCGGGTGCTGCGCGACCGGCTGTTCGCCACGCTGTCCAGCGCCGAGCCCGAGGTCGAGGGCGGCTTCGACGTCACCGCCGACGTCGTCCCCGCCGGGGGCGTGGCCGCCTGGCTCGACGCGCACGCCCGCACCGGGCGCACCGGCGTCGTCTTCCGCGGGACCTGGGGGCGGGGCACCGGCGAGCTGACCGGCCTGGCGCTGGCCGCCGGTGACGACCACGCCGTGTTCGTCGGCACCGGTCCCGAGCTCGACGCCGCCGACGAGCGGGCCCTGGCCGACTGGCTGGCCGACCCGGCGACGGAGAAGGTCGCCCACGACGTCAAGGGCCCGCTGCTGGCGGTGTGGGCGCGCGGCTGGGACCTGCAGGGCCTGGTGAGCGACACCGCGCTGGCCGCCTACCTGGCGCTGCCCGGTCAGCGGTCCTTCGACCTCGGCGACCTGGCGGTGCGCTACCTGCGCCGCGAGCTCAAGGACGCCGCCGCCCCCGACAGCCAGCTCACCCTCGACGGGATGGGCCCCAGCGAGGCCGACGTCGCCGCCGAGGCCGCGCACGCCGACGTCCTCAAGGCCGTCGCGGTCAACGACCTCTCCGACGCCCTCGAGCAGGTGCTCGGGCAGCGGGGCGGCGACCACCTGCTGGGCGAGATCGAGCTGCCGCTCACCCGCGTGCTCGCCGGCCTGGAGCGCACCGGCATCGCCGTGGACACCGAGCTGCTGCACGAGCTGCAGCGCGAGTTCGCCGAGGGCGTGGCCGCCGCGGCCGCCGAGGCCTACGCCGTCATCGGGCACGAGATCAACCTGGGCTCGCCCAAGCAGCTGCAGGCGGTGCTGTTCGACGAGCTGGGCCTGCCGAAGACCAAGAAGATCAAGAGCGGTTACACCACCGACGCCGACGCGCTCACCTACCTGCTGGCCCAGACCGGGCACCCGTTCCTCGAGCACCTGCTGCGCCACCGCGACGTCACCCGGCTGCGCACGGTCATCGACGGCCTGATCCCGATGGTCGACGACGCCGGCCGCATCCACACCACGTACCAGCAGACGATCGCCGCCACCGGCCGGCTGTCCTCCATCGACCCGAACCTGCAGAACATCCCGATCCGCACCGCCGAGGGCCGGCGGATCCGCCAGGCGTTCGTCGTCGGCCCGGGCTTCGAGTCGCTGATGACCGCCGACTACAGCCAGATCGAGATGCGGATCATGGCGCACCTCTCCGGCGACGAGGGCCTCATCGAGGCCTTCACGTCGGGGGAGGACCTGCACTCCTTCGTCGCCTCCCGGGCCTACGACATCCCGATCGAGGACGTCGACCCGGAGATGCGCCGCCGGATCAAGGCGATGAGCTACGGCCTGGCCTACGGGCTCTCCGCCTACGGCCTTGCCCAGCAGCTGCGCATCTCCACCGAGGAGGCGCGCGAGCAGATGCACGCCTACTTCGAGCGCTTCGGCGGGATCCGCGAGTACCTCGACGGGGTCGTCGACGACGCCCGCCAGACCGGCTACACCGAGACGACGCTGGGTCGCCGCCGCTACCTCCCCGACCTGACCAGCGACAACGGGCAGCGGCGGCAGATGGCCGAGCGGATGGCGCTCAACGCTCCCATCCAGGGGTCGGCCGCCGACGTCATCAAGGTGGCGATGCTCGGCGTCGACCGGGCGATCACCGCCGGGGGCCTGTCCTCCCGGGTGCTGCTGCAGGTGCACGACGAGCTCGTGCTCGAGGTGGCGCCGGGTGAGCGGGAGGAGCTCGAGGCGCTGGTGCGCCGCGAGATGGCCGGCGCCGCGCAGCTGTCGGTGCCGCTGGAGGTCTCGGTCGGCTACGGCGCCAGCTGGGACGCCGCCGCCCACTGAGGCAGGACCCCGGTGCCCCCACGCCCCGCGCGCCCGGCGTGGGCCCCTGCACCGGGGCCGGGCCCCCGCCCCGCGGCGTGCGGCGGGTCCCGGTCGCCGGCAGTCCCGGTGCCGGCAGGACCACGCCGGCCCGCGAGCTCGCCGGCCGGCTGGGCCTGCCCCACACCGAGACGGACGCGCCGTGCCACGGTCCCGGCTGGGTGCCGCGGCCGGCGTCCGCGGCCGACGTCGACGCCCTGCCGGCCTGGAGCGGCCCCGGTGCAGGGACCCGTGTCGAGCGTGCGAGGCGTGGGGGCACCGGGGTCCTCTCCCAGTACCCGTCGGTGCAGCCGCAGCTGAACGGCCCGGGGTCCGCCGCGATCCGGCGGGACGACGCCACGACCTTCGGCGCCGCGGCGCGCACCCGCGGGCTCGTCGTGCGGCCGCAGGGCGTGCGGGCCGCCGACCGGTGGCTCGCCGCCCAGGGCCGACCCCGAGCCTCGACCTCGGGTCGATGGTCAGGGTCGGTGCGCCACCAGGACCAGCGTGCCCGGGACGAGGGCCCCCCGCTCCGGGGACCACTGCCCCCACACCTCGGTGCGGCCCGGCGTCCACTCGGGCTCGACCAGGTCGTCGAGCACCAGGCCGGCGCCGACGACCGCGCGCACCCAGTCGCCCACCGTGCGGTGGTGCTCGACGTAGACCGTCCGCCCCTCGCCGTCGGTCTCCACGTAGGGCCGCCGGTCGAAGTAGGAGGACACCACGTGCAGGTCGTCGGGGTCGGGGGAGTCGGGCAGCGGCCAGCGGAAGGGGTGGTTGACCGACGCCGCGAACCGCCCGCCCGGGCGCAGCACCCGCGCCACCTCGGCCAGCGCCCCCTCGACGTCGGCGACGAACGGCAGCCCGCCGAAGGCCGAGCAGACGACGTCGACCGACGCGTCGGCCAGCGGCAGCGCGCCGGTGTCGGCCTGCAGCAGCGGGACGGGCAGGCCGGTGGCGCGGCCCAGCTCGGCGGCCCGGGCGAGCATGCCGGCGGACACGTCGAGCGCGACGACGTCGGCCCCCGCCCGGCGCAGCCAGCGGGCGCAGGGCGCCGAGCCGCAGCCGACCTCCAGCACCCGGCGCCCGGCGACGTCGCCGAGCAGGTGCGCGTCGGCCTCGCGCAGTCCCTCGGGGCACCACAGGAAGTCCACGTCGCCGAGGTCCGCGCCGTGCTCGGCGAGGTAGGCCGGTGCGGCGGCGTCCCACCAGCCGCGGTTGGCCCGCGCCGACTCCTCGGGGCCCGCGGGGCGCCGCTCGACGCCACCGGCGGCGGGGTAGCCGTCGGGGCCCAGCGGCAGGGCGGTCGGCGGGCTCATGACACGCCGATGGTGACACGCCGCGCCGGTCCTGGCGGGTGTCGACCCAGGTGGACCCGCGCGCGCCCGCGTCCGTACCATGGAGGAGCGCCAGAGGTCTGTCAGTGCTGTTCTCCGCAAGGGGTCGGCGCGCGCCGGCTTCACCGCTCCCGCGGTCACCCGGCCGCGGTGTCCTGTCCCTACGCATCCCCCCGTCCGGAGCACTCGACCACATGACCTCCACCCAGGTCCGTCCTGACAGCACCCCCCAGATCGCGGTGAACGACATCGGCACCGCCGAGGACTTCCTCGCCGCGATCGACCAGACCATCAAGTACTTCAACGACGGCGACATCGTCGAAGGCGTGATCGTCAAGGTCGACCGGGACGAGGTGCTGCTGGACATCGGCTACAAGACCGAGGGCGTCATCCCCTCGCGCGAGCTGTCCATCAAGCACGACGTCGACCCGCACGAGGTCGTCACCGTCGGCGACGAGGTGGAAGCCCTCGTCCTCCAGAAGGAGGACAAGGAAGGCCGCCTGATCCTGTCCAAGAAGCGCGCCCAGTACGAGCGCGCCTGGGGCACGATCGAGGCCAAGAAGGAAGCCGACGAGGTCGTCACCGGCACCGTCATCGAGGTCGTCAAGGGCGGTCTCATCCTCGACATCGGCCTGCGCGGGTTCCTCCCCGCCTCGCTGGTCGAGATGCGCCGCGTCCGCGACCTGCAGCCCTACGTGGGCCGCGAGCTCGAGGCCAAGATCATCGAGCTCGACAAGAACCGCAACAACGTCGTCCTGTCCCGCCGGCAGTGGCTGGAGCAGACGCAGTCCGAGGTCCGCAGCGAGTTCCTCAACAAGCTCGCCCGCGGCCAGGTGCGCACCGGCGTCGTCTCCTCGATCGTCAACTTCGGCGCGTTCGTCGACCTGGGCGGCGTGGACGGCCTCGTGCACGTCTCCGAGCTGTCCTGGAAGCACATCGACCACCCCTCCGAGGTCGTCGAGGTGGGCCAGGAGGTCACCGTCGAGGTCCTCGACGTCGACCTCGACCGCGAGCGGGTCTCCCTGTCGCTGAAGGCGACGCAGGAGGACCCGTGGCGTCAGTTCGCCCGCACCCACCAGATCGGCCAGGTCGTGCCGGGCAAGGTCACCAAGCTGGTGCCCTTCGGTGCGTTCGTCCGGGTCGACGAGGGCATCGAGGGCCTGGTCCACATCTCCGAGCTCGCCGAGCGCCACGTGGAGATCCCCGAGCAGGTCGTGCAGGTCGGCGACGAGATCCTCGTCAAGGTCATCGACATCGACCTCGACCGGCGCCGCATCTCGCTGTCGCTCAAGCAGGCGAACGAGGGCGTCATCGGCGACGAGGAGCAGTTCGACCCCGCCGCCTACGGCATGGCCGCCTCGTACGACGAGCAGGGCAACTACATCTACCCGGAGGGCTTCGACCCGGAGACCGGCGAGTGGCTCGAGGGCTACGACGAGGCCCGCGAGACCTGGGAGCGGCAGTACGCCGAGGCCCAGGCCCGGTTCGAGGCGCACCGCAAGCAGATCGCCGCGGCCCGCGAGGCCGACGCCGAGGCCGCTGCGGGTGGCAACTACTCCTCCGGCGGTGACGCGCCGACCAGCGGTGACACCACGTCCGGTGGTGGCGGCACGCTGGCCAGCGACGAGGCGCTCGCCGCGCTGCGGGCCAAGCTCGCCGGCGGGGAGTGACCCGTTGACCGTGCGCTGACGGTCTGATCGACGACGGAGGCCCAGGACCCGCGAGGTCCTGGGCCTCCGTCGTGTCCGCGGTCGGCCGCGGAGGCCCGGGGCGACGGCCCGCCCGGCTTCCCCGGCCGGGCGGGCCGGCCCTGGCTCAGGAGATCAGAGGCTCAGGATGATGGCGAAGGCGGTGCGCGGCCGGCCGCCGGCGGCGGTCAGCGCCTGCCAGGTGTGCCGGCCGGCCGGGGCGGCGTCGAACAGCCACCGCAGGAAGGCGGAGCGCCGGGAGGTCGTGACCTCCCGCGCCGCCAGGCGCTCGCGGACGGCGGGCAGGTCGGTCACCCGGACGCCGCCCGCGCGCTCGACCCGGTGCCGGCCCGGGGTGCGGGGGGCGGCGGGGACCGTCGCGACGGCGGTGCGGGACTGCGACATCGTCAGTGCCTGCCTCTCTCGGCTGCGTCCCCCTCCGTGGGGAACCGACGGGGCGGACGTTATGAGGAGTGACGGGTGTGACTGGTGCGACGCGCCGGGCGGGACGGGTGGGCGTTACCCGTCCGTGACCGCGTCCGGTGCGCTGGTTACGGTCTGTGCGTGCTGCGCATCGGACTGACCGGCGGGATCGGCTCGGGCAAGAGCACGGTCGCCGCGCTCCTGGCGGCCCGCGGGGCGGTGGTCGTCGACGCCGACCGGATCGCCCGCGAGGTCGTCGAGCCCGGGACGCCGGGCCTGGCCGCCGTCGTCGGGGCCTTCGGCCCGGGGGTGCTGACCGCGGACGGCGCGCTGGACCGGGCCGCGCTGGCGTCGGTCGTCTTCGCCGACCCCGCGGCCCGGGCGCGGCTGGACGGCATCGTGCACCCGCTGGTGCGGGCCCGGGCCCAGGAGGTCGTCGCGCAGGCCGCCCCGGACGCCGTCGTCGTCCAGGACGTGCCGCTGCTCGTCGAGACCGGCCAGGCCGGCCAGTACGACCTGGTGCTCGTCGTCGAGGCGGACCTGGAGACCCGGGTGGCCCGCCTGGCGCAGCGCGGGCTGGGGGAGGACGACGCCCGCGCCCGGATCGCCACCCAGGCCACCGACGAGCAGCGCCGGGCGGTGGCCGACGTCGTCCTGGACAACAGCGGCGACCCCGACGCGCTGGCCGGGCAGGTGGAGCGCTTCTGGGCCGAGCACGTGGTGCCGCGGGCGCCCTGACCCGGAGGAGTCGACCCCGGGAACGGGCAGGGCCCCAGGTCGTCGACCTGGGGCCCTGCTGCGGTGGGCGATACTGGGTTCGAACCAGTGACCTCTACCGTGTCAAGGTAGCGCTCTACCACTGAGCCAATCGCCCGAGTCCGGTCTGCCGACCGGCCCGCTCCACCCTCGGCGCGGAGGCGAGGTGGAGACGGGATTTGAACCCGTGTAGACGGCTTTGCAGGCCGTTGCCTCGCCTCTCGGCCACTCCACCGCACACACGGGCGCCGGTCTCGCGACCAGCGCCCGAGGTCCCGAGCGGACGACGGGATTCGAACCCGCGACCCTCACCTTGGCAAGGTGATGCTCTACCAACTGAGCCACGTCCGCGTTGCTGTCGTACGGGCAGAACCATACCCGACCCGGTGAGGGGGTCCCACGGGGGGTCCCCCGGAGGTCAGCCGGCCGTCGGGTCGGCGCCGCCGGACAGCAGCACGGCCAGTTCCTGGTCCACGTCCAGGGCCGCCGTCTCCTGCCCGGTGGGTACCAGCGCCTCGGTCTGCAGCAGGAAGGCGGCGACCGTCGCCCGGGACAGCTCGAACAGCGCCTCGCCCGAGGGGGCGCGCAGGTGCAGGTAGAGCGCGTCGCCGCTGGTGCGGGCCGGCCACAGCCGGACGTCGCCGTCGCCGGCGGGGCGGTCGAGCCCGGCCACGAGCAGCTCGCGGCTGAGCAGCCAGGTGATCCCGTCGTCGGGTTCCCCGGCCTCCCCGAAACCGATGCGGACCGCGAACGGGTCGCGCACCTCGTAGGAGAGGACTGCCGGGACCTCCGTCCACGACGTCGGGCCGACCAGGTGCAGCGTCGTGGGGACGGAGTACCCGGGGGAAGCGTGCTGCGACATGACCTCTCCAACGACCGGCACGCCGGGATGGGTGCGCACCCCGGGGCCCGGGCGTGTCATCCGTCCGGGTGTTCGTCCGGTACCCGTACTACGGCGTGGTGAACCGGGATCAGTGTGCCTGTCGAACGTGACGTGTGACCATGGGAGCCGTGACGCGGCCGGCACGACGTCCGGAGGGCGACTCCGGGGACGCGGACCTCGTGTCGCGCGTGCGCGCCGGCGACCGGGGTGCCGTCGACGACCTGTACGACCGGTTCCGTCGTCCGGCCTTCGCGCTGGCCCGCCGGATCCTCGCCGACGACACGCTGGCCGAGGACGTCGTCCAGGACGTGTTCCTCACCGTCTGGCGCGACCCGTACGCCTACGACCGCGCGCGCGGCAGCTTCTCCTCCTGGTTCATGGCGATGGTCCACCACAAGGCGGTCGACGCCGTGCGCCGCGAGGAGTCCCACCGGCGGCGGCAGTCCCGTGCCGAGGACGACCTGGCCCTGACCGCGCCGACCAGCGCGCAGGACGTCGAGGACGAGGCCTGGACGCGCGTCGTCTCCGAGCGGGTGCGCACGGCCCTGAGCACGCTGCCCGACGCCCAGCGGGAGGCGCTGACCCTGGCCTACTACGGCGGCTACACGCAGCGCGAGGTCGCCGCTCTCACCCGTGCCCCGCTGGGCACGGTGAAGACCCGCATGCTCGCCGGCATGCGGCGGCTGAAGGAGGAGCTGGGCGCCGTGGCCGGTGCGAGCGCGGGTGGGGCGCTGAGTGGTCCCGCGGCCGTCGACGGGGGTGCTGCCCGGTGAGCGCGCGTCCCGACCCGCACGAGACCTTCGACGAGCTCGCCGTCGGCTGGGCGCTGCACGCCCTCGAGCCCGAGGACGAGGCCGTCTTCGGCACGCACCTGCCCACCTGCCCGCGCTGCGCCCGCACCGTCGCCGAGACCTCCGAGGTGATGTCGGCCATGGCCGGCGACCTGCCTCCGGCCGAGCCCTCGGACGACCTCCGCGACCGGCTGCGCGCCGCGGTGGAGCGCACCGAGCAGGTGGCGCCCCCGCCCGGCGCCGTCGGGGACGCCGTCGCCGGCAACACCGTCGCCGGGGACGTGGGGCCGGCGCCCGCCGCGGCCGCACCGGGCCGGCCCGGTGGGCGACGCCGCACCGACCCGCCACCGGTGGCCACCGGCTTCCCCGGCCACGTCCCGACCGCCGCGGACGCCGAGCGGACGGCGTGGCGGCGGGTGCTGCCCAACGCGCTGGTGGCCGCCGCGGTCGCCGCGGTCCTGGCGCTGGGCACCTGGGTGGTCGTCCTCGGCGCGGCGCGGGACGACGCGCAGACGCTGGCCGCCGAGCGGGCCGAGGTCCTCGAGTCGGTGCTGCAGCCCGGGCGCGCGGCCATCGCGCCGGTCGTCGACGACGACGGGCGGGCCGTGGCCACCGTGGTGGCCCGCGACGGCCAGCTCCAGGTGGTCAGCACCGGACTGACCGTCAACGACCGCAGCGACAGCACGTACGTGGTGTGGGGGGTGCAGGGGCAGACGCCTGTGCCGCTGGGCACCTTCGACGTGGTCACCCCACAGACCGACCTGCGGACCGTAGGCTCCGCCTCGACCGGGCTCGACGACTTCGAGGGCTACGCCATCAGCATCGAGCCCGGTCGGCAGATGCCGGCGGAACCGTCGGACGTGGTGGCGAGCGGGCAGGTGACCAGCTGAGCGGACAGGACACGGCGCCCCCGCAGGAGCGGCGGGCCCGCCCCACCGCCGAGCAGCGGCGGGCGCACTTCGACCAGGACGGGCACCACAGCCTGCGCGAGCGGGTCGCCGAGACGCGCTGGCGCCGGCGGGTGGCCGCCCGCCGCTCGCTGGACTCCGCCTACCGCATGGGCGTCGGCGTCGTCGGTGGTCTCGTGGTCGCCGTCGGCCTGGTCACCATCCCGCTGCCCGGGCCGGGCTGGCTCACCGTCATCGCCGGCCTGTTCGTGCTCGCCACCGAGTTCATGTGGGCCGAGCGGCTGCTGGAGTTCACCAAGCGCCGCGTCTCGGCCTGGACCGACTGGCTGGGGCGGCAGCCGGTGTGGGTGCGCCTGGCGGTCGGGCTGCTGACGGCGGTCTTCGTCTACGGCGTGCTCGTCGTCGTGCTGCACCTCATGGGCGTGCCCGACTGGGTGCCGGGGTGGGTGCCGCTCTGGCGGTGAGCGTCTGGCATCATGAGAGGCGCACCGGGCGATTGGCTCAGTGGTAGAGCGCTTCGTTCACACCGAAGAGGTCACTGGTTCGAACCCAGTATCGCCCACCGGCACCAGGGGCCGGGCACACCCGCGACGGGGTGCCCGGCCCCTCGGCGTTGCCGGGCCCGTCAGCGGCCGGGCCGGTCCAGCTCGCGGGCGGCGGCCGCCAGCACGGCGTCGCGGACCCGGTCGAGGGTGGCCGACCGCAACCGCCACTGCTGCCAGTGCAACTCGACGTCCACCGGGCCGTCGAGCGCGACCAGCTCCGCGGCGGTCCCGCGCGCCTGGAGGTCGGGCACCATGCCCCAGCCCAGGCCCAGGGCGACGGCGGCCACGAAGTCGGCGGCGGCGGGGACGTAGTGCACCGGCGGGGCGACGCCGGCACCGGCGCGCGCGTGCAGGTAGCGGTTCTGCAGGTCGTCGTTGCGGTCGAAGACGACGACCGGGGCGCGCGCGAGCGCCTCGGCGGTGGGGCCGGCGGGGAACCAGCGCCGCGCGAACGCGGGCGTGGCCATCGGCCGGTAGCGCATGCCGCCGAGGCGGGTGGCGGTGCAGCCGGGCACCGGCTCGGCCTCCGCGGTCACCGCGGCCATGACCGTGCCGGCGCGCAGCAGGGCGCTGGTGTGCTCCTGGTCCTCGCGGTGCAGGTCCAAGCAGACCGCGCCGGCCAGCGGCGCGAGGGCGGGCAGCACCCAGGTGGCCATCGAGTCGGCGTTGACCGCGATCGGCAGTGTCGGCACCGCGGAGGCCTCGTCGCCGCCGAGCTCGCGGACGACGTCGGCGGCGAGCAGGTCCACCTGCCGGGCGAGGCGCAGCACCGCCTGTCCGGACTCGGTCACCTGCACCGGCTTGGTCCGCACCAGCAGGATCCGGCCGGTCGCCACCTCCAGCGCGCGCAGCCGCTGGCTGACCGCCGACGGGGTCACGTGCAGCGCGCGGGCGGCGGCCTCCAGCGTGCCGCCGCGGACGGCGGCGTCCAGGGCCCGCAGGTGCGCCAGGTCGAGATCCACGGACAGCGATGCTAACGACGCATCAGGATCTGTAGCTGGACTGCACTCGCGCGGGTTCGTAGCGTCGACGGCGTGCTCACCACCCCGGCCCTGTTCGCCGCCGCGTCCGGCTTCGCCCTGGGCCTGGGGCTGATCATCGCCATCGGTGCCCAGAACGCCTTCGTCCTGCGGCAGGGCCTGCGCCTGGAGCACGTGGCCGCGGTGGTGGCGGTGTGCGCGCTCTCCGACGTGGTGCTCATCCTCGCCGGCGTGCTGGGCGCCGGGGCGGCGCTCGAGCGGCTGCCGTGGCTGGTCCCGGTGGTCTGCTTCGCCGGGGCGGCGTTCCTGCTCGGCTACGCCCTGCTCGCCGCCCGGCGGGCGCTGCGTCCCGGCGCCCTGCTGCCCGACGCCGCCGGCGCCCGCACCGGCCTCGCGGTCACCGTGGGCACCTGCCTGGCCCTGACCTGGCTCAACCCGCACGTCTACCTCGACACCGTGGTGCTGCTGGGCTCGACGGCCTCGACCTACGGCGAGCACCGGTGGCAGTTCGCCGCCGGTGCCGGCCTGGGCAGCGTGCTGTGGTTCGCCGGTCTCGGCTTCGGCGCGCGCCTGCTGCGGCCGGTGTTCGCCCGCCCGGCCGCCTGGCGGGTCCTCGACGGCGTCATCGCCGCCGTCATGACCCTCCTCGCCGTGTCCCTCGCCGTCCGCGGGGTGAGCGGCGCCTGAGCGGCGCCGTCCACCCCGCCCGGCCGATCCCCCGGAGGACCCGTGATCGACGTCGAGCTCCCGCCCGGACCCCCTGCGACCGCCCTCACCCGGGGGTTCGCCGCGTGCCTGGCCTCGCTCGCCGAGGTGCCGGTGACCGACCTGCCACGGACCGGCGAGGACCTGGCGCACGCCCTGGGCGCCTGGCGCGGCTGGCTGGCCGGGCACGGCTCGGGGCTGGTGCCCGTCGCCGACCCGGTGCGCTTCCAGTGGCCCGGGTGGTGGATCGCCGTCGTCGAGCAGGCGGACGGCGACCCGGACGGCGCGGCGGCCGTGGTGGCCTTCGGCACGCCGCCGGGCGTCGTGCTCAGCCCGCAGACGCCCGCGCTGCTCGGCCGGGCCACCGCCGACCTGCCCATCCGCGAGGCCCACGCCGTCGCCCCCCTCGACCCGGTGCTGCGCCGCCGCCCGGCCGCGGAGGTGCTGCGCGGCACCGTCGAGGGCCTCGCCGTGGCGCCGGCCGCGGAGGCGCCGATGCGGCTGCTCGACGTCGCGCACGCCCGCGCCGGCCGCGGGCTCGACGGCGACCGCTACGCCGCGGGAGCCGGCACCTTCAGCCCGCGCGGCGGGCGGCGTCCCGGCTACGACCTGACCCTCGTGGCCGCCGAGGTCCTCGACGAGCTGGCCGCGGCGGGGGTGCCCCTGGACCTCGCCGGCACCCGGCGCAACGTCCTCACCCGGGGCGTCGACGTCAACGCGCTCGTCGGGCGGCGCTTCCGCGTCGGGAACGTGCTGTGCGAGGGGCGCCGGCTGTGCGAGCCGTGCGTCCACCTCGACCGGCTCAGCGGGCCGGGCACGCTGCGGCCGCTCATCCACCGCGGGGGGCTGCGCGCCGACGTCCTCACCGACGGCGAGATCCGGGTGGGGGCGGCGGTCGTCACGGAGTGAGCGCCGCCGGGGACGCACCGGGGGCCGGGTCCCGCCGGGACCCGGCCCCTCGTCGTGCGGCCGGGGTCAGGCCGGGCCGTAGGTCAGGTGCGCCACGCCGTTGCTCAGCCGCTCGACGTCGAGCAGCGACAGCTTCTGCGACGTCCCCTCGGGGAACAGCCGGATGCCCTCGCCGAGGGCGACCGGGTAGACGTAGAGGTGCAGCTCGTCGGCCAGGCCGTCGGCGACCAGCGCGCGCACCAGGGTGGCGCTGCCGCTGACGTAGAGGTCGCGGTCGGCCTTCAGCTCGCGGATCCGGTCGGGGTCGTAACCGCCGAGCGCCTCGGAGTTGCGCCACACGGAGGCGGCGTCGGTGAGCGTCGAGGACACGACGTACTTGGTGGTGTCGTTGAAGAACGGCGCGCCCGGGTCCTCCTCGACGGTCCGCGTCGACCAGGCCGGCGCGAACATCTCGAAGGTCGTGCGGCCGAGGAGGATGCCCGACGAGGACGCGGTCAGCGCCCCGATCGACTCGGACAGGTCGTCGGGGAAGCCGTAGTCGACCGTCCACATCGGGACGTCGACCACCCCGTCGACGGTGGTGAACTCGTGCACCCGGATGGCGCCCATGTCGTGCTCCTCGCGTGTCGGTCGGCCACGGCGGCCGCTCGGTCGGTCTCGTGGGGTCAGACACTGGCCGATCCCGTTTCTCATCGGTGGGGGACCCGCCGTCCTGCGATGCCCCGGTGACCGATGGGGACCCGGCCGACGACCTGCCCGGCGCCCTCGGGTGCCGGCCGCCGGGCGGTCGTCGACCGGGCCGTCGCGGGCGGCGTGCGGATCGACGCGGGGTACACCGCCGGGACCGATGAGTCCGGGGAGCGGCGGCGGTCTGCCCGGCGCCGAACCCGTCGCGAGGAGGACACCGTGAGCGGTCCCGCAGGCCCCGGCGCGCTCGACGCCCAGTTCACCGCCCCCGTGGCAGAGCCCGGCCGGGGGCGGCCGGACGTACGTGCGGATGCCGGGGTCGGCCGAGTACTTCGGCGCCCGCGGCCTGGTGGAGGTGCGCGGCACCGTCGACGGCGTGCCCTTCCGCAGTTCCTTCATGGCCCTCGGCGACGGGACGCACGAGCTGCCGGTGACGGCCGACCTGCGCCGGGCCCTCGGCGAGGCCGCCGGCGACGAGGTCACCGTCCGGCTGGAGGGGCGGCTCGCCCGAGCCCGCCGCCTCCCGCGCGATCGGGCGCACCATGGGGGAGATGGCACTGGACAGGGCCGCACGCCTGGAGGCGGCCGTGGAACGGGACGGCCCCACCTGCATCTGGTGCGGCCGCGCGCTCTCCGGGCAGGTGACCCCCACGACCGAGCACGTCGTGCCGCGGGTCAAGGGCGGGCCGTCGTGGCTGGAGAACGAGGTCGCCGCGTGCCGCCGCTGCAACGCCGAGCGCGGGCACACCGCGCCCGTCGAGTGGCTGGAGGAGTGCCTGCGCCGCGGGTGGCCGGCCGACGAGGTGCGGCTCGGGCGGATCCTCACCCAGCTCGCCGAGGCGATCGCCGTCCGCGGCGGGCAGCGCAGGGCCCGGCCCTACCTGGAGTCCCAGCTGCGCCGGCTGCGCCGACGGGGTGGCGTCGCCGCCTGAGCCCGCCGCCTGACCCCGCCGCCTGACCCCCGCCGCCTGGCCCCCGCCGCCTGGCCCCGGCCGTAGCGTGGCGGGCGTGAGCGCGGGCACCGTCGTCGGCATCTCGGTCTACCCGGTGCGCGGGTGCGCCGGGACGGCGCTGCAGCGCGCCGACGTCCGCCCCGCCGGGCTGGCCGGTGACCGGGCCTGGGCCGTCGTCGACGCCGACGGCCGGGTGCTGCGCGGTAGGGACGCCCCCGCCCTGGCCGGCGTGGCCGCCACCGGGGACCCGGCCGCCGACGCCGCCGCCGTCACCGGCGCACTCGGCCGCCCGGTGCGGCTCGAGCCGCTGACCGCCCGGCCCGACGGCTCCGCCGCGGTGCACCTGGTCTCCCGGCAGGCCCTCGACCTCGCGGCCGCCGGCGTCGTGCCGGCCGGCTGCGGCGCCGAGGACCCGCGCGCCAACCTGCTGCTCGACCTGCCCGGCGGCTCATCCGGCGACTCCTCCGGCGACTCCTCCGGTGACCTCTCCGGTGACCTGGAGCGCGCCTGGGTGGGCCGCCGGCTGCGGCTCGGCTCGGCGGTGCTCGAGGTCACCCGCCTGCCGAAGCACTGCCTGGGCGTCTACGCCGAGGTGGTCGAGCCGGGCACGGTGGCCGTCGGCGACGACGTCGTCCCAGCGTAGTCGGGTCGCTGGACCGGGGGCGGGCGGTCGATACGCTGGCCGGTGCCCGCCCGTCCCGGACGGACGCCGACCGGCACCCCGAGCGACCCCCAGGAGACCCCGTGTCCGCCGCGCCCACCCCCGCCGCCGCCGCCCCGATCCGGGTGCCGGCCGGGACCACGGCCGAGCAGGCGCTCAAGGACGCCGGGGTCGCGCTCAAGGGTCCCGACGGCGCCGTCGTCGTCCGCGACCTGGCCACCGGCGACCTGCGCGACCTCGCCTGGTCCCCCGAGGCCGACGCCGACGTCGACCCGGTGCCGGCCGCCAGCCCCGAGGGCCGCGCCGTCATCCGCCACTCCACCGCCCACGTCCTCGCCCAGGCGGTGCAGGACCTCTTCCCGGGCACCCGCCTGGGCATCGGCCCGCCGGTCGAGAACGGCTTCTACTACGACTTCGACCCCGAGAAGCCGTTCACGCCCGAGGACCTGCAGGCGCTGGAGAAGCGCATGCAGCAGATCGTCAGGGCCGGCCAGCGGTTCGCCCGCCGCGACATCGCCGACGACGACGCCCGCGCCGAGCTCGCGCACGAGCCGTACAAGCTGGAGCTGATCGGGCTCAAGGGCTCCGCTCCCGACCCGGCCCACCCGGCGGCCGAGGGTGCCGACGTCGAGGTCGGCGGCGCGCAGCTGACCATGTACGACAACCTCGACGCCCGCACCGGCGACCGGGTGTGGACCGACCTGTGCCGTGGCCCGCACCTGCCGCGCACCTCGGGCATCCCGGCGTTCAGCCTCACGCGGTCGGCCGCCGCCTACTGGCGCGGCAGCGAGAAGAACCCGCAGCTGCAGCGCGTGTACGGCACGGCCTGGGAGAGCCGCGAGGCGCACAAGGCGTACCTGGAGCAGCTGGCCGAGGCCGAGCGCCGCGACCACCGGCGACTGGGCGCGGAGCTGGACCTCTTCAGCTTCCCCGACGAGATCGGGTCGGGCCTGGCGGTGTTCCACCCGAAGGGCGGCGTCGTCCGGCGCGAGCTGGAGGCCTACAGCCGCCGGCGGCACGAGGAGGCCGGCTACTCCTTCGTCAACACCCCGCACATCAGCAAGGCGCGGCTGTTCCAGGTCTCCGGTCACCTCGACTGGTACGCCGAGGGCATGTACCCGCCCATGCAGCTCGACGAGGAGCGCGACGCCGGGGGCGCCGTCCGCCGGCAGGGGCAGGACTACTACCTCAAGCCGATGAACTGCCCGATGCACAACCTGGTGTTCGGCTCCCGCGGCCGGTCCTACCGGGAGCTGCCGCTGCGGCTGTTCGAGTTCGGCACCGTGTACCGCTACGAGAAGTCCGGCGTCGTCCACGGGCTGACCCGGGCCCGCGGCTTCACCCAGGACGACGCGCACATCTACTGCACCCCCGAGCAGATGGGCGGGGAGCTGCGCAGCCTGCTCGACTTCGTGCTCGGGCTGCTCGCCGACTACGGCCTGGCGGACTTCCACCTGGAGCTGTCCACCCGCGACCCGGAGAAGTCGGTCGGCTCGGACGAGAGCTGGGAGGTCGCCACCGAGGCGCTGCGGCAGGCGGCGGTGGACTCCGGCCTGGAGCTGGTGCCCGACCCGGGCGGCGCGGCGTTCTACGGCCCCAAGATCTCCGTGCAGGCGCGCGACGCGATCGGCCGCAGCTGGCAGATGTCGACCATCCAGGTCGACTTCAACCTGCCGGAGCGCTTCGGCCTGGAGTACACCGCCGCCGACGGCTCGCGGCAGCGGCCGGTCATGCTGCACCGGGCGCTGTTCGGCTCGATCGAGCGGTTCTTCGCCGTCCTCACCGAGCACTACGCCGGCGCGTTCCCCGCGTGGCTCGCGCCGGTGCAGGTCACGGCGGTCCCGGTCACCGACGACCAGGTCCCGTACCTCGGCGACGTCGCCCTGCGGCTGCGGGAGCGGGGCATCCGGGTCGAGGTCGACGACTCCGACGACCGCATGCAGAAGAAGATCCGCAACGCCAGCAAGCAGAAGGTGCCCTTCGTGCTCATCGCCGGGGCCACCGACGCCGAGGCCGGTGCGGTCTCCTTCCGCTTCCGCGACGGCAGCCAGCGCAACGGTGTCCCGGTGGACGACGCCGTCGACGCCGTCGCCGCGTGGGTGGCCGCCCGGCACAACGCCGACCCGACCGCCGAGACGCCGCTGGGGCGGTCGTGACCATCGGCCCGGACGGCTTCAACGTCCCGGTCTCCAGCGACGACGGCGGCCCGGCCACCGTCTTCGAGCACCTGTGGACGCCGTACCGCATGGCCTACCTCCGCGGCGAGGGCAAGCCGACCGGTGAGCACGACTGCCCGTTCTGCCTGATCCCGGCCATGCCGGACGAGGAGGGGCTGGTCGTCGCCCGCGGCGGGACGGTGTTCGCGGTGCTCAACCTCTACCCCTACAACGCCGGGCACCTCATGGTGGTCCCGTACCGGCACGTGCCCGACTACACCGACCTCACCGCCGCCGAGGTCGCCGAGCTGGGCGCGTTCACGCAGACGGCGATGCGGGTGGTGCGAGAGGTGACCGGCGCGCACGGCTTCAACATCGGGATGAACCAGGGCGCGGTGGCCGGCGCCGGCATCGCCGACCACCTCCACCAGCACGCGGTCCCGCGCTGGGGCGGGGACACCAACTTCATGCCCGTCATCGGGCTCACCCGGGTGCTGCCCCAGGTGCTCGCCGAGACGCGGGCCCTGCTCGCGCGGTCCTGGCCGACACCGGCCCCGGTGCAGGGAGACTGACGTGCTGGGTCAGGGCGCCCGCGCCGCCGTCGGCCGGTTCTGGGCGCCGGTGGTCACCCGGCTGGCGCGGGCCGGGGTCACCCCCGACATGGTCACCGTCACCGGGACGCTCGGCGCCATCGCGGGGGCGGTGCTGCTGATCGCGCACGGGCAGCTCTTCTGGGGCGCGTTCACCGTCACGGTGTTCGTGCTGCTCGACATGCTCGACGGCGCGCTGGCCCGCGCCCGCGGCGGCGGCTCGGCGTTCGGCGCGGTGCTCGACTCCACCTGCGACCGGGCCGTGGACGCCGCCGTCTTCGGCGCCCTGGTCTGGTGGTTCACCGGCGCGGGCGCGAACCGGCTGCTCGCCCTGCTGGCGCTGGTCGCCCTGGTCCTGGGCGTGCTCACCAGCTACACCAAGGCCCGCGCCGAGGGGGTGGGCATCCCGTGCGACGTCGGGCTGGTGGAGCGCACCGAGCGGCTGATCCTGGTGCTCACCGGCACCGGCCTGACCGGCCTGGGCCTGCCGTACCTCGTCGACGTGGGCCTGTGGCTGTCGGTCGCCGGCGGCGCGGTGACCGTCGCGCAGCGCATCGCCGCCGTCCACCGCGGGTCCCGGGGGAAGGCAGCCCCGGCGGCGTCGGCGCCGGCGCGGTGAGCGGCGTGCGCGCCCGCGCGGCCGCTCGCCTCACCGACCTGGGCTACGCCGCCGGCTGGCAGGCCGTCCAGCGGCTGCCCGAGCCGGTGGCCCGCGGTGCCGCCGACGCGGCGGGGCGGTGGGTGGCCGGGCGCGGTGGCCGCGGGGTGCGCCAGCTGCGGGCGAACCTGCGGGTGGCCACCGGCGGCAAGCTGGACACCGAGGAGCTCGACGCGCTGACCGTCCGTGCGCTGCGCTCCTACGCGCGCTACTGGCAGGAGGCCTTCCGCCTGCCCCGCCTGGGCACCGAGCGGATCCTGCGCGACACCGTCCTGCTCGGGCAGGAGCACCTCGAGCGGGCCCGCGTCCAGGGCCGGCCGGTGGTCCTGGCGCTGCCGCACAGCGGCAACTGGGACGCCGCCGGCGTGTGGCTGGTCGACTGGCTGGGCGGGCCGTTCCTGACCGTTGCCGAGCGGCTGCGCCCGGAGTCGCTGTACGAGCGCTTCCTCGCCTTCCGGGAGACCCTCGGCATGCGGGTGGTACCGCTGACCGGCGGCCCGCGGCCGAGCTCGGAGGTGCTGCGCGAGTGGCTGGCCGGCGGCTCGTCGGTCTGCCTGCTCGTCGACCGCGACCTGGGCTCCGGCGGCGTCGGCGTGGAGTTCTTCGGCCGGCCGGCCACCATGCCCGGCGGGCCGGCGCTGCTGGCCGCGCAGACGGGCGCGGCGCTGCACCCGGCCGTCTCGCGGTTCAGCGAGCGGGGCTGGGTGCACGAGGTCTTCCCCGAGGTCCCCCTCGACGGCGGGCCACGGCTGCGGGACCGGGTGACCACCGCGATGCAGGCCGTGGCCGACGCCTTCACCGACGGCATCACCCGGGCGCCCGAGGACTGGCACGTGCTGGGGCGGATCTGGGCCGACGTGCCGCCGGACCCGCCCGCGGGAGGGCGCGGCTGATGCGGATCGGCCTGGTCTGCCCCTACCGGTGGGACGTCCCCGGCGGGGTCCAGTACCACGTGCGCGACCTCGCCGAGACGCTGCGCGGCCTGGGCCACCACGTCGAGGTGCTCACCCCTGCCGGGCACGAGGAGTCGCTGCCGGCCGAGCACGCGACCTGGGCCGGGCGCACCGTGCCGGTGCCCTACAACGGCTCGATGGCCAGCATGCAGCTCGGACCGGTCAGCGCCGCCCGCGTGCGCCGCTGGCTGCGCGAGGGCCACTTCGACGTCGTCCACGTGCACGAGCCGGCGACCCCCTCGGTCTCCCTGGTCGTCTGCATGACCGCCACCGGCCCGCTCGTGGCGACCTACCACGCCGCCACGACCCGCTCCAGGTGGCTGGCTGCCGTCGGCCCCCTCATCCGCCCGTGGCTGGAGAGGATCTCCGGGCGCATCGCGGTGTCGGACTTCGCCCGCCGGGTGCAGGTGGAGCACCTGGGCAACGACGCGGTGGTCATCCCCAACGGCGTGCACGTCGCGCCCTTCGCGCAGGGCCCCTCGCTGCCCGGTCACACCCGCGGCGTGGACGGGCCGACCATCGGCTTCCTCGGCCGGTACGACGAGCCGCGCAAGGGCCTGCCGGTGCTGCTGGAGGCCATGCGCACCGTCGTCCGTGAGCACCCCGGCGCGCGGCTGCTGGTCGCCGGCCGGGGCGACCCCGGGGCCCTGCGCGACGCGCTGGGCGACGACCTCGCGCCCTCGGTGGCGGTGCTCGGCGAGATCTCCGAGGCCGACAAGGCCGCCTTCCTCCGCTCGGTCGACGTGTACTGCGCGCCCAACCTGCTCGGCGAGTCCTTCGGCGTGGTGCTCATCGAGGCCATGGCCGCCGGCGCGCCCATCGTGGCCAGCGACCTCGACGCGTTCGCGCGGGTGCTGGAGGACGGCGCGGCCGGCGTGCTGGTGCGCCGCGGGGACAGCGCGGCGCTCGCCCGGGCGCTGTCGGACCTGCTCGCCGACCCCGGCCGCCGGGCGCGGCTGTCGGCGGCCGGGCAGGCGGCGGCCGCCGGCTACGACTGGCAGGTCGTGGCCCGCCGGGTGCTCGACGTCTACGAGACCGTCGTCCTCGCCGGGACCGGCGGGGTCACTGCCGCCGACGACGAGGACCTCGCCGCCGCCGGTGCCCCCGACGGGGTGTGGCCGTCCCTCTTCCGGAGGCCGCGCCGCTAGCGTGGGCGGTCGTGACGCCCGACGCCTGGTTGCTGCTCGCCGCGGGCGTCGCCGTCCTCCTCCTCGCCTGGACGGCGTGGACGCTCACCCGGCTGCGCCGTCTCGAGGGCCGGGTCGCGCGCGCCTGGTCGGTGCTCGACACCCGGCTGCAGCAGCGCGCGGCGCTGGCCGCCGACCTGGCCTCGGAGCACGCCGCCGTGCTCGGGGAGGACCGCGCCACCCGGCTCAAGGCCGTTGCGCACGAGGCCGGCCGGCCGCGCACCGGCGACCGCGAGCTGGCCGAGAACGCCCTCGGCCGGGAGCTGCGGGCGCTGCCCGCCGAGCTGCCCGGGGTGCCCGCGCGGCTGCTCACCGAGCTGGCCGAGGCCGACGCGCGCATGGGCCTGGCCCGCCGCTTCTACAACGACGCCGTCCGCGACACCCACCTGCTGCGGCTGCACCGGTTCCCGCGGCTGCTGCGGCTGCACGCCGACCGCCCGCTGCCGCGCTTCTTCGACGTCGAGGACGGGCTGGACGCGGTGACCACCGGCGCCGGACCGGCCGCCCGCTGACGCGACCTACGATGGCTGCGGCCGAGCGCCTCCCCGGCCGGCCACCCCCCTCGACCTGGAGCAGCCCGTGTCCCCGCACGCCGACGTCCCCGCCACGCCCACCACGGGCACCGACCGCGTCAAGCGCGGCCTGGCCGAGCAGCTCAAGGGCGGCGTCATCATGGACGTCGTCACCCCCGAGCAGGCCCGCATCGCCGAGGACGCCGGCGCGGTCGCGGTCATGGCGCTGGAGCGGGTGCCCGCCGACATCCGCGCCCAGGGCGGCATCGCGCGGATGAGCGACCCGGACATGGTGCAGGGGATCATCGACGCGGTCTCCGTCCCGGTGATGGCCAAGGCCCGCATCGGCCACTTCGTCGAGGCCCAGGTGCTGCAGGCCCTCGGCGTGGACTACGTCGACGAGTCCGAGGTGCTCACCCCGGCCGACGAGGCCCACCACATCGACAAGCACGCGTTCACCGTCCCGTTCGTCTGCGGCGCCACCGACCTGGGCGAGGCGCTGCGCCGGATCGCCGAGGGCGCGGCGATGATCCGCAGCAAGGGCGAGGCCGGCACCGGCAACGTCGTCGAGGCCACCCGGCACGTGCGCGCGCTGCGCGCCGGCATCCGGCGGCTGGCCACCCTCGACGAGACCGAGCTGTTCGTCGCGGCCAAGGAGCTGCGCGCGCCGCACGACCTGGTGGTCGAGGTCGCCCGCGCCGGGAAGCTGCCGGTCGTGCTGTTCACCGCCGGCGGCATCGCCACCCCCGCCGACGCGGCGATGATGATGCAGCTGGGCGCCGAGGGCGTGTTCGTCGGCTCGGGCATCTTCAAGTCCGGCGACCCCGCCCAGCGGGCCGCGGCGATCGTGCAGGCCACCACGTTCTTCGACGACCCGGACGTGGTCACCAAGGTGTCCCGCGGGCTGGGCGAGCCGATGGTCGGCATCAACGTGGACACGCTGCCCGACTCGCAGCGCTTCGCCACCCGCGGCTGGTGAGCGCCCCGGCCCCGGACCCCGTCCGCATCGGGGTCCTGGCGCTGCAGGGTGACGTCCGCGAGCACCTCGCCGTCCTGACCGCGCTGGGCGCCGAGGCGGTGCCGGTGCGGCGCCCGGAGGAGCTGGCCGGCGTCGACGGGCTGGTGCTGCCGGGCGGCGAGTCGACGACGATGACCAAGCTCGCCGTCCGCACCGGGCTGCTCGGGCCGCTGCGCGAGGCCGTCCGCGGCGGGCTGCCGGCCTACGGCACCTGCGCGGGCCTGGTGCTGCTGGCCGAGCGGCTGCTCGACGCCCCGCCCGGTCAGCCGACCCTCGGCGCCCTCGACGTCACGGTGCGGCGCAACGCCTTCGGGCGGCAGGCGGAGTCCTTCGAGTCGCGGATCGAGCTGGCCGGCGTGCCGGGCGGCCCGCTGTCGGCGGTGTTCATCCGCGCGCCGTGGGTGGAGGAGGCCGGGCCGGACGTCGAGGTCCTCGGGCGGGTCGTCGGCGGACCGGCCGACGGTAGGATCGTCGCGGTGCGCCAGGGCGACGTCGTGGCCACCAGCTTCCACCCGGAGCTGACCGGGGACACCCGGGTCCACGCGCTGTTCGTGGACGTCGTGCGGCAGGCGGCCGCGGTCGGCCGGGCGGTGGCCGTCCCCAGTGGCGCCGGTGCCGGCGCCCCCGACCCCGGAGGAGAGCAGTGAGCGGCCATTCCAAGTGGGCGACCACGAAGCACAAGAAGGCCGCCATCGACGCCAAGCGCGGCAAGCTGTTCGCCAAGCTGATCAAGAACATCGAGGTCGCGGCGCGCACCGGCGGCGGTGACCCGGCCGGCAACCCGACGCTCTACGACGCCATCCAGAAGGCCAAGAAGTCCTCGGTCCCCAACGACAACATCGACCGCGCGGTCAAGCGCGGCTCGGGCGCCGAGGCCGGCGGGGTCGAGTACCAGAGCATCACCTACGAGGGCTACGCCTCCGGCGGCGTCGCGGTGCTCGTCGAGTGCCTCACCGACAACCGCAACCGGTCGGCCTCCGAGGTGCGCACCGCGATGACCCGCAACGGCGGCACCATGGCCGACCCGGGCTCGGTGTCCTACCTGTTCACGCGCAAGGGCGTCGTCGTCGTGCCCGCGGCCGACGGGGTGGACGAGGACACCGTGCTCGTGGCCGTCCTCGACGCCGGCGCGGAGGAGGTCCGCGACCTCGGCGACACCTTCGAGGTCGTCTGCGAGCCCACCGACCTGGTGGCCGTCCGGACCGCGCTGCAGGACGCCGGCATCGACTACGACTCGGCCGAGGCGGGGTTCGTGCCCAGCGTCACCGTGGAGCTCGACGAGGAGGGCGCCGGCAAGGTGTTCCGCCTCATCGACGCCCTCGAGGACTGCGACGACGTGCAGAACGTCTACGCCAACTACGACGTCTCCGACGAGGTCCTCGAGAGCGTGAGCTAGGCGGGCCGCCTCCAGCACGGCACCACGCGGGGGCGTGTCGCCGTTCCCCGCGTCGGTCCCGGCGGTTAGCCTCGGTCGAACACCAGTTCGGCCAGGGGGAGACGTCGGTGGGGAGCAGCGCCATGCGGGTGCTCGGGATCGACCCGGGGCTGACCCGGTGCGGCTGGGGCGTGGTCGACGGCCGCCCCGGCGCGCGCCCGGCCGCCGTCGGCGTGGGCGTGATCCGCAGCTCCGCCGACCTCGACCTGGAGCTGCGGCTGCTGGAGCTGCACACGCAGGTGACGGCGCTGCTGCGCGAGCACCGGCCCGACGTGGTGGCCATCGAGCGGGTGTTCACCCAGAACAACAAGGGCACCGCCACCGGCACCGCCCAGGCGGCCGGGGTGGCGGCGCTGGCCGCCGCGCAGGCCGACCGGCCGGTCGCCTGGCACACCCCCAGCGAGGTCAAGGCGGCCATCTCCGGCAACGGCCGCGCGGACAAGGAGCAGGTCACCCTCATGGTCACCCGGGTGCTGGGCCTCGCGGCCGCCCCCAAGCCGGCCGACGCCGCCGACGCGCTGGCCCTCGCCGTCTGCCACGTGTGGCGCGGCCCCGCCCAGCAGCGGCTGCGCTCGGCCGCGATCGCCGGCGGCATCGGCGCGCCGGTGGTGCAGCGGACGCTGCCGCGCTGGCAGGGGGTGTCGCGGTGATCGCGTCGGTGAACGGCCGGGTGGCCGCGGTGTCGCCCGACGGCGCGGTGGTCGAGGTCGGCGGCGTGGGCCTGGCGGTGCAGTGCACCCCGGGCACCATCGCGCGGCTGACCGTGGGGGAGCAGGCCCGGCTGGCCACCAGCCTGGTCGTCCGGGAGGACTCCCTCACCCTCTACGGCTTCGCCGACGACGACGAGCGCCAGCTGTTCGAGCTGCTGCAGACAGCCAACGGCGTCGGGCCGCGGCTGGCCCAGGCGGTGCTGGCCATCCACCCGCCGCGAGAGGTGCGGCGCGCGGTGTCGATGGCCGACGTCAAGGCGCTGATGCAGGTGCCCGGCATCGGCAGGAAGGGCGCCGAGCGGCTGATCCTGGAGCTCCGCGACCGCCTGGGCACCACCACCACGGACACCCAGCTCGACGGTCCGCCGCTGCCGGCCGGCGCCGCGCCGCTCACCCCGGTGGCGCCCTGGCGCGACCAGCTCGCCTCGGCGCTGGTCGGGCTGGGCTGGAGCAGCCGCGAGGCCGACACCGCGCTGACCGCCCTGGCCCCGGTGGCCGACGAGCAGCAGGCCGCCACCGGCCGGGTCGACGTCGCCGCGCTGCTGCGGCAGGCGCTGCAGCTGCTGGGCCGGGCATGAGCGCGCCGTTCGACCGGTCGCTGACCGGCGAGGTCGAGTCCGGGCTGGGCCGCGACCTCGGCGTCTCCCCGCAGGCCGGCGACGAGGAGCGGGTGGTCGAGTCGGCGCTGCGGCCGCACTCGCTGCACGACTTCATCGGCCAGCCCAAGGTGGCCCGCCAGCTCGCGCTCGTGCTCGAGGGCGCCAAGCGCCGGGGCCGGCCGCCGGACCACGTGCTGCTGTCGGGCCCGCCCGGGCTGGGCAAGACCAGCCTCGCGCTCATCATCGGCTCCGAGCTCGGCACCTCGGTGAAGATCACCAGCGGCCCGGCGATCGAGCGCTCCGGCGACCTCGCGGCGATGCTGTCCAACCTCGGCCCCGGCGACGTGCTGTTCATCGACGAGATCCACCGCATCGCCCGGCCGGCCGAGGAACTGCTGTACATGGCGATGGAGGACTTCCGGGTCGACGTCGTCGTCGGCAAGGGCCCGGGCGCCACCGCCATCCCGCTGGAGATCAACCCGTTCACCCTCGTCGGCGCGACCACCCGGGCCGGCCTGCTGACCGGGCCGCTGCGCGACCGGTTCGGCTTCGTCGGCCAGATGGAGTTCTACGAGCCGGCCGAGCTGCAGCGCGTCCTCGCCCGCAGCGCCGACCTGCTCGGCGTCGAGCTGACCGACGACGGCTCGGCCGAGATCGCCGGCCGCTCCCGCGGTACGCCCCGCATCGCCAACCGGCTGCTGCGCCGCGTGCGCGACTACGCCGAGGTGGAGGCCGACGGGCGGGTGACCCGTGCCGTCGCCCGGGCCGCGCTCGCCCTCTACGACGTCGACGACCTCGGCCTCGACCGGCTCGACCGGGCGGTGCTCGAGGCGCTCGTGGGCCGCTTCTCCGGCGGCCCGGTGGGCGTGAGCACGCTCGCGGTCGCCGTGGGGGAGGAGTCGCACACCGTCGAGGAGGTGTGCGAGCCCTTCCTGGTGCGGGCCGGGCTGCTGGCGCGCACGCCGCGCGGGCGGGTGGCGACCGAGGCGGCCTGGCGGCACCTCGGCCGGCCGGTGCCGCGCGGCGGGATCCCCCTCGGAGGTGTCACAGCAGTCCCGCGTGACCCGGGTTCGTCGTCGGAACCGTTGTTCGACGCCTAGACTCGTCGGCGCTGGCGCGCAACTCGACCCCCGCGGGTCGACCGGTCCCGGCCGCGCGACCTGCGGATCGGCGGCCGGTCGCCGTGCGCGCCGTGACCGACGTACCCGAGCGGTCCCGACCCGGGCCGCACCGACCGCGTGCACGCGAGCGCGGTAGAGAGGCACCACCGTCGTGGAACTGTTCCCCCTGCTCCTGCTCGTGCTGGCCTTCGTGGCGCTGATCGTCCTGCCCAACCGGGCGCGCAAGCGCCAGCAGCAGCAGACGCAGTCGGCGCTGGCCGTCGGCGTCCCGGTCACCATGGCCGGCGGCGTCCACGGCACCGTGGCCGGCCTCGCCGACCCGGCCACCATCCAGGTCGAGATCGCCCCGGGCGTCGTGGTGACCTACGCCCGGCAGGCGGTCCTGCAGGTGCGCCAGCCCGCCGGTGACCTCGCCGGCCCGGTGGCCACCGGCGAGACCGTCGTCGACCCGGTCGTCGACGACGCGCCGTCCCGGGACGACCGCCCCGGGGACGGCCCCACCGGCAAGACCCTCTGAGCGGAGTCCCACCCGTGGCCAACCGCGCCCTGCCCGCGCGCCGCTACTTCGCCGCGCTGGTCCTCATCGTGGCCGTGATGTACGGCCTGATCTTCCTCACCGGCACCGACCGGACCCCCCAGCTGGGCCTGGACCTGCGCGGCGGCACCACCGTCACGCTCTCGGCCCGCACCCCCGACGGGCAGGCGCCCGACCCCGAGGACCTCGAGCTGGCCCGCCAGATCATCGAGCAGCGGGTCAACGGCCTCGGCGTGGCCGAGGCCGAGGTGGTCACCGAGGGCGAGTCGAACATCGTCATCTCGGTGCCCGGTGACGACGGCGAGCAGGCGCGCGAGCTCGGCCAGACGGCGCAGCTGCGCTTCCGCCCGGTGCTGGCCGGCCCCGAGCCGGCCGCCCCGGCCGAGACCACCGACGGCGCGGAGCCGTCGGACGCCGCCACGCCGAGCGACGCCGCGACCCCGACCGACGGCGCCGCACCGAGCGACAGCGCCCCGCCGACCGACGCCGCCGCGACCGGCAGCGCGGAGGCCACCACCGCCGACGGCGCGGTGGAGGACCCCTCCATCCCCGCCCCCGACGCGCCCGCGGTGACCCAGGAGGAGGCGGCCGCCCGGTTCGCGACGCTGACCTGCTCGCCCGAGGAGGTCAGCGGAAGCGTCGACCGGTCGGCCGACCACGTCGCGGCCTGC
The DNA here is from genome assembly GCF_900115505.1 of Geodermatophilus dictyosporus. Lineage (GTDB taxonomy): Bacteria > Actinomycetota > Actinomycetes > Mycobacteriales > Geodermatophilaceae > Geodermatophilus > Geodermatophilus dictyosporus. The sequence goes on from NZ_FOWQ01000004.1 coordinate 343,905, forward strand.
AGCGAGGACGGCACGCAGAAGTACCTGCTCGGCCCGGCCATCCTCGAGGGCACCGACATCGCCGACGCCAGCGCCGGCACCCAGCAGACCACCGGCGAGTGGGTCGTGCTCCTCGACTTCAAGAGCGAGGGCCGGGCCACCTGGGCGGAGTACACCGCCACCAACGTCGGCAGCAACGTGGCCTTCACCCTCGACGGCCGGGTCGTCTCCGCGCCCACCATCCAGGGCGCCATCAACGGCCAGACCACGATCACCGGCTCGTTCGACCAGCAGAGCGCCGAGGAGCTGGCCAACCAGCTGCGCTACGGCGCGCTGCCGCTGACCTTCACCCAGGCGACCGCCCAGTCGATCTCCACCGAGCTGGGCTCCGAGCAGCTGCGGGCCGGCCTGATCGCCGGCGCGATCGGCATCGTGCTGGTGTTCGTCTACGCGCTGGTTTACTACCGGCTGCTGGGCCTGGTGATGATCGCCAGCCTGTTCCTGTCGGCGGTGGTCGTCTACGCCAGCCTGGTGCTGCTGGGCCGCGAGATCGGCTTCACGCTCAGCCTCGCCGGCATCGCCGGGTTCATCGTCTCGATCGGCATCACCGCCGACTCCTTCGTCGTCTACTTCGAACGGCTCAAGGACGAGGTGCGCGAGGGCCGCACGCTGCGCTCGGCGGTGCCGCGCGCCTGGGTGCGCGCCCGCCGCACGATCCTGTCGGCCGACGCGGTCAGCTTCCTGGCCGCGGCGATCCTCTACTGGCTGGCCATCGGCGACGTGAAGGGCTTCGCCTTCACCCTGGGTCTGTCCACGGTGCTCGACCTGATCGTCGTCTTCCTCTTCACCCACCCGCTGATGGCCGTGCTGGCCCGCTACCGGGCGTTCGGCCAGAGCCGGTTCTCCGGCCTCGGCCGGGTCGACCGGTCGAGCCGAGCCGCCGCCTCGGCGCCCGCCGCCGAGCGGGAGCTGGTCGGCGCCGGGTCCGGCGCCCGCCGCACGCAGGACAGGAGCCAGGCATGAGCCGCGAGCAGGACACCGAGGTGCCCGTGGGCACCGACGCCGAGGAGGCCCGCGCGGGCGAGGCGGCGGGATCGGCGACCGACGACGCCGCCGCGGCCGCCGACGACGCCGCGCTCGCCGGGGCGGGCCTGCCCGCCGAGGGCGGCGACGGGGGCGGGGTGCGCCGTCCGCAGCGGCGCGCGTCGCTGGTCAACCGGCTCTACAACGGCGAGGCAGGCCTCGACGTCGTCGGCCGCAGCCGGCTGATCTACAAGATCACCGCGGTCGTCGTGCTCGTCTGCATCGCCTCGATGGTGTTCCGCGGCTTCAACTTCGGCATCGACTTCGCCGGTGGCAACAGCTTCCGGCTGCCGGGGACCAGCGCCGAGCTCGAGGAGGTCCGCGAGGCGGCCACCGAGGCCGGCGCCGACGTCGCCTCGGCCCAGGTGGTGGGCGGCAGCGAGATCCTGCTGCGCACCGGTGCCCTGGACAACGCCGGCGAGCGGGCCGTGGTGGAGGCCGTCGCAGGCACCGTCGGCGTCACCCCCGACGAGGTCAGCCCCGAGTCGGTGAGCGCGGAGTGGGGACAGGACATCACCGACCAGGCGCTGCTGGCGCTGGCGGTCTTCCTCGTCGCGGTCATCGCGTTCCTGGCGATCCGGTTCCAGCCCAAGATGGCGATCGGCGCCATCCTCGCGCTGCTGCACGACCTGGTGGTCACCGCCGGCGTCTACTCCCTGATCGGCTTCGAGGTCTCTCCCTCCACCGTCATCGGCCTGCTCACCATCCTCGGCTTCTCGCTCTACGACACCGTCGTGGTCTTCGACAAGGTCGACGAGAACACCCGCGGCCTGTCCTCCAGCGCCCGCATGACCTGGGGCGAGGCGGCCAACCTGGCGGTCAACCAGACGCTCATGCGCTCGATCAACACCTCGGTCATCGCGCTGCTGCCGGTGGCCGGGCTGCTGTTCGTCGGCGCCGGCCTGCTCGGCGTGGGCACGCTCAAGGACCTCGCGCTGGTGCTCTTCGTCGGCCTCGCCGCAGGTGCGTACTCGTCGATCTTCCTGGCCACGCCGATCGTCGCCGACCTCAAGGAGCGCGAGCCCGAGGTGCAGGCGCTGCGCCGCCGCGTGCTCGCCCGCCGGTCGTCGGCCGCCCGCCAGGGGACCCGCGCTCCCGCCGGCACCGTCGCCAGCGCCCGCCGCACCCGCGGCCCGGCCCGCGGCGGGGTGGCGCTCGCCGAGCGCGACCCCGACGCGCTGGGCCCGGCGCAGGCCGACGTCGTCGTCGAGTCGCCGTCCTCGGTGACGCCCGAGCCGGCCCGCACCCCCGGACCGCGGGGCGCCACCGCCGCGCCGCGACCGGGGCAGCGTCCCCAGCGCCCCGGCGGCCGCCCCGGCGCCAAGAGACGCCGGTGAGCGCACCGGAGGCCGAGCTGCCGCTCGAGGAGCTCATCGCGACGCTCGCCGTCGACGTCCCCGACTTCCCGACGCCGGGGGTGCTCTTCCGCGACCTGACGCCGGTGTTCGCCGACGGCGCGGCGTTCCGGCGGATGGTCGAGGGCCTGGCCGCGCCGCAGCAGGCCGACCCGCGCGCGGCCGCGGTGGCGCACGCCGACGACGGTGCGGCGCACGACCCGGGGTTCGACGTCGTCGTCGGTGTCGAGGCCCGCGGGTTCCTGCTGGCCGCCGCGGTGGCGCTGCACGCCGGCGTCGGCGTCGTCCCCGTCCGCAAGGCCGGCAAGCTGCCGCGGGAGCGGGTCAGCGCCGACTACAGCCTCGAGTACGGCACCGCGAGCATCGAGATGCACACCGACTCGCTGCGGGCCGGCCAGCGGGTGCTGCTCGTCGACGACGTCCTGGCCACCGGCGGCACGCTGGGCGCGGCGCTGGCGCTGGTCGAGGAGCTCGGCGCGGTGGTGACCGCGGTGTCGGTGGTCATCGAGCTGACCGAGCTGGGCGGGCGCGCGCGGCTGGCCCCGCACGCCGTCCACTCGCTCTGGACCACCTGAGGGGGAGCTCTCCCGCCCGGTCGGGCCGCGGAGGGGCTGGTCACGGCTAGCATGGAGGAGCCGTACCTCCTCAGCCGCGCAGGAGCCGCCGTGTCCCCCGACGCGCCCGCCACCGGAGTGGCTGCCGCGCGACCCGAGGGGCCGGCCGGCACGTCGCCGGACCAGCGGGCACCGTTGCCGAGCCGCCCCCTCGTCCGCCGTCCCGACGACGTCGGCAGCGAGCCGCCGGCCGAGGGCGAGACCAGCGCACCACGCCCGCGCCGGGTGCGCGACCGGCTGGCCCGGCGGATCGTCGCCGGGCAGCGCGCCGGGCTGGTCCGCCCGGTGCTCGAGCCGCTGGCCGCGCTGCACCGCCAGAGCCACCCCAAGGCCGACCTGGGCCTGCTGCAGCGGGCCTACGACGTCGCCGAGGCCGCGCACGCCACCCAGAAGCGCAAGAGCGGCGACCCCTACATCACCCACCCCCTGGCCGTGGCGACCATCCTCGCGGGGCTCGGGATGGACACCACCACGCTGGTGGCCGCCCTGCTGCACGACACCGTCGAGGACACCGGCGCGACGCTGGAGGCGATCAGCGCCGACTTCGGCCCCGAGGTGGCCCACCTCGTCGACGGCGTAACCAAGATCGACAAGGTGAAGCTGGGCGACGCCGCCCAGGCCGAGACGATCCGCAAGATGATCGTCGCGATGGCCCGCGACCCGCGGGTGCTGGTCATCAAGCTCGCCGACCGGCTGCACAACATGCGCACGCTGCGCTTCCTCCCGCCGGAGAAGCAGGAGAAGAAGGCGCGCGAGACGCTGGAGATCCTCGCCCCGCTGGCCCACCGCCTGGGCATGAACACCATCAAGTGGGAGCTCGAGGACCTCGCCTTCGCCACGCTCTACCCGAAGCGCTACGACGAGATCGTCCGGCTGGTCGCCGAGCGGGCGCCCTCCCGCGACACCTACCTCGCCGAGGTCACCGCGGCGGTCACCGACCAGCTCAAGGCGGCCGGCATTGAGGCCGTCGTCACCGGCCGGCCCAAGCACTACTACTCGATCTACCAGAAGATGATCGTCCGCGGCCGGGACTTCACCGACATCTGGGACCTGGTCGGCATCCGCATCCTGGTCGACACCGTGCGCGACTGCTACGCGGCGCTGGGCATCATGCACGCCCACTGGCAGCCGGTACCCGGGCGCTTCAAGGACTTCGTCGCGATGCCGAAGTTCAACATGTACCAGTCGCTGCACACGACGGTGATCGGCCCGCAGGGCAAGCCGGTCGAGCTGCAGATCCGCACGCACGACATGCACCGCACCGCCGAGTACGGCATCGCCGCGCACTGGAAGTATAAGGAGAAGGCGCGGGCGGGGGGCCGCCCCAGCGCCGGTGAGATGGGTGCGGCCAAGGTCGGCTCGCCCGACGACATGCTGTGGCTGCGCCAGCTGCTGGACTGGCAGCGCGAGGCCCAGGAGCCCGGCGAGTTCCTCGAGACCCTGCGCTACGACCTCGGTCCGCAGGAGGTCTTCGTCTTCACGCCCAAGGGCGACGTCATCAGCCTGCCCGGGGAGTCCACGCCGGTCGACTTCGCCTACGCGGTGCACACCGAGGTGGGCCACCGCTGCATCGGCGCCCGGGTCAACGGGGCGCTGGTCAGCCTGGACAGCACGCTGTCCAACGGCGACGTCGTCGAGGTGTTCACCTCGCGCTCGCCCACGGCCGGCCCGTCGAAGGACTGGCTGGGCTTCGTCGGGTCGTCCCGGGCGCGCACCAAGATCCGGCAGTGGTTCACCAAGGAGCGCCGCGACGACGCGGTGGAAGCCGGCAAGCAGGCCCTGACCCGGGCCATGCGCAAGTCGGGGCTGCCGCTCCAGCGGCTGCTCGGCGGCGACGCGCTGGTCACCCTGGCCAAGGACCTGCGCCACGCCGACGTCACCGCGCTCTACGCCGCGGTGGGGGAGAACCAGATCTCCGCCGCCTCGGTGGTGGAGAAGCTGATGACCGCGCTCGGCGGCGCCGAGGGTGCGGTCGAGGACATCGCCGAGACCGCGATCCCCACCCGCCGGGCCGTGCACCGGCGCCCCGCCAGCGGCGACCCTGGCGTCGTCGTGCACGGGATGAGCGACGTGTGGGCCAAGCTCGCCAAGTGCTGCACCCCGGTGCCCGGCGACGAGATCCTCGGCTTCGTCACCCGCGGCGGCGGGGTGAGCGTGCACCGCACCGACTGCACCAACGCCGGCGACCTCCAGCGCAAGCCCGAGCGGCTGGTGGAGGTCGAGTGGGTCAGCCAGCCGGGCTCGGTCTTCCTGGTGTCGATCCAGGTGGAGGCGCTCGACCGGCACCGCCTGCTCTCCGACGTCACCAAGGCGCTGGCCGACGAGCGGGTCAACATCCTGTCGGCGTCGGTGCAGACCAGCCGCGACCGGGTGGCGGTCAGCCGGTTCACCTTCGAGCTGGCCGACCCGGCCCACCTCGGCGCGGTGCTGCAGACGGTGCGCAACGTCGAGGGCGTGTTCGACGTCGAGCGCGTCACGGCATAGCCGTCGGCCGGCGGTCCTCCCTCAGCGGACGTCGCGGCGGGTGCGGCGGGGGAGCACCAGCTCCACCCGGGCGGGCAGGTCCGGCCGGCCGAGGGCCTGCCGCGCGTGCGCGATCGCGCTGTCGACGACGCGGGTGTGCAGCTCCCCGGCGTCGACCCGCCCGTCGAGGGTCACCGTGAGGGTCAGCAGCGGCGCGGTACCGGCCCCCGACAGGCCGGCGCGGGCGCGGGTGACGCCGCGGTAGCCCTCCACCTCGTCCTCGACCGCACCGGTGAGCGCGGCGGCGTCGAGCTCGGTGTCACCGCGCTTCGGGTCGCGGGCCAGCGGCAGCCGGGCCACGCGGTCGGAGCGGGCCTGGGCCAGCAGCCACCACAGGCACAGCAGCGCCAGCAGGGCCCCGGCCACGCCGATGACCGGCCAGAACCACGGGCTGGCGTCGACGAAGTCGCCCACGGGGGTGTCGAGCACCGGCCGGTCGGGCAGCCGGGAGCCGAACAGCCCCAGGACGACGGCGAGCGCGGCGGCACCGGCGGCGGCCAGCAGCAGCCCGAGCAGGGCCAGCACGACCCGGTTGGCGCGGACGACGCCGCGGGCGCGGGTGCGCGGGAGCAGCGCGGCCGGACCGGACGTCCCGCCGGGGGCAGGGGCGGGCGCCGGGCGGTCCTCGGTGGTGGTCATCGGGCCTCCTGTCGGGTGCGGACGCGCAGCCGCGGCGTCCGGCGCAGGTGCAGCTCCTCGAGCGCCGCGGTCGCGTTGGCCTGCGCCTCGCGCCCCACGCGCGCCGCCTCGCCGGCGTCGCGCAGCGGCACGTGCACCGACAGCCGCGCGCGGCGGGCCCGGGCGCGGGCCCGTGCCCGCTCGACACCCGGGGTGGCGGTGGCGGCGGCCTCGAGGACGTGGCCCAGGCTGCGGGTGGACAGCGTGGTGGTCACCGCGGGGTCGGTGCCGGTGAGCACGAGGTCGGTGCGGCGGCGGGGCGTGAGCTCGGCGACCAGCAGCAGGAGGCCGAGCACGAGCAGCCCGACGGCGACGGCGACCGCGGCGGCCGCCGACCACGGCGTCTCGCGCAGCCAGGAGGCCGCCGGGCCGTAGGGGAGGGCGACCGGACCGCGGTCCAGGGCGGCGGCGACGACCTCGACGACGACGAGGACGCCGAGCAGCAGCCCCGCGACGGCGAGCAGGACGGCGAGGACGCGGTCGACCGTGCGCACGTCAGCTCACCCGCCGGTCGCGGGAGCGCGGGCCGGGCAGCGACGTGACCCGGATGTCGACGCCCGCGGTGCGCACGCCGGCCAGGTCGGCCAGCCGCTCGGTGACGTGGCGGCGCACCTGCTCGGTCACCTCGAGCACCGGCGTGGGCCAGGCGACCGACATCACCACCGACACGGTCGCGACCGGCCAGTCGACGCGGGCGTCGACCTGGGGGCGGTCCTCCGCGGAGCCGACCGCGACGCCCAGGAGCCGGCGCGGCGAGCCGGTGGCCCGGTCCACCTCGGCGGCGGCCTGCGCGGCGATCTTCTCCACGACCCGGTCGGCCACGACCAGCCGGCCGCGGCCGTCGAGCTCACCGCGCGGCGCGTCGGCCACGGTGCCCGACGCGGACGCGCCCGCCGGCGCGGTCACCGCCGTCCTCCGCTGCCGCTGAGGTAGGATGACAGGTCGATGCGGCCCTCGACGACCTGGCCGACGAGGAAGCCGACGGCGCCGAGGACGGCGACGAGCAGGAAGGCGTCGAACCCGCCGAAGGCACCGGCGAGACCGAGGACGAGGCCGACCATGAGGCCGACGAGGCTGGGGCGCATGGGGATCTCCTGGGGGTCGGCGGAGGGGTCGGGTCCGCGGCGGGCGCCGCGGGGCGAGCAGCCGGCGCAGCCAGGCGCGCGGCCCGCGGCTGCGGACGACGGTGACCCGCGGCCGGGGTGGCGCGTCGGTCCCCGGCAGCCGGCCGGCCCGCAGCGCCGCCAGTCCCGCGGCGAAGGCCGCGGAGTCGCCGCCGACGTCGGGGTGGTGGGTGCGGATCCACGCCCGCTCCGCGCGTCGGCGGGCGCGGGCGTCGTCCGGGACGGGGCCGCCGGGCGGGCTCACGCCTGAACGTCCTCGACGTCCTCGACGTCCTCGACGGCGACGTCGACCGGCGAGCCGGGTGCGACGGGGGCGACCGCCGTCCGCACCTGCCCGGCGACCTCCTGGACCGGCACCCCGGCCCGCGCGACGACGTGCACCGCCACCCGGGCCGGGCCGCCGCCCGGTTGCGGGCGGACGGCGAGACCGGCCACCCGGCGGCCGGGCAGGTAGACGCCCGCCCCCGCGGGGCCGGCGGTCAGCCGGGCCACCGCGGGGCAGGCGGCCACCGCGGCGGCCAGCAGGTCGACGTCGATGCCGTCGACGAGGACGCCGTCGACGACGGTGCCGGGGGACGTCACGCGACGCGGCTGGGCTGCTGCGGCTGCTGCTCGGCGTCGTCGTCGGTGGGCAGGTGGACGTCGTTGACGCTGATGTTGACCTCGACGACCTCCAGACCGGTCATCCGCTCCAGGCTGGTGATGACGTTGCGGCGGATCCCGGTGGCCAGGTCGGCGATCGGGACGCCGTACTCGGCGACGATGTCGATGTCGACGGCGGCCTGGGTCTCGCCGACCTCGACCGAGACACCCTGCGAGACATTCGGGCCGCCCGAGCCGGGGATGCGCTCGCGGATGGCGCCGAAGGCGCGGGCCACGCCGCCGCCGAGGCGGTAGACGCCGTTGACCTCACGGGCGGCCATGCCGGCGATCTTGGAGACGACGGTGTCGGCGATCGTGGTCCGGCCCTGCGAGGTGGCCAGCTGGGTGCCGCTCGAGGTGCCGGCGTCCTGCTTGGTGGCGACCGCGGTGCTGCTGGTGGACGCGGTGGTGGACGTGCTGGTGGGGGCGCTCATGTCGTTCCTCCTGTGACCCGTTGTGCGGGATCGGGTGTCGTGACATCCGGTAGGACCCACTCCTTCCCGGGTCGTCACGCGGTCGACACGGATTCCTCCCTGTGACGCACGGCACCCGGTCGCGCCCGTACGCAGGGTCACCGGCCGGCCACCGGGCTGCCGTCGCCTCGAGGCGCTGTCACAGTGGCCCGGTGCACGAGGGGGAGGACTGAGCGCCGCGGCGCCGGGGTGGGGGGAGCACCCCGTCCCGGACGGCGAGCTGGCCGCCCGGGCGCGCGCCGGTGACGCCGGCGCCTTCGAGGCGCTGGTGCGGCGCTACCAGGCGCCGCTGTACCGGCTGGCGGTGCGCGTGCTCGACGACCGGCAGGAGGCCGAGGACGTGGTGCAGGACGTGCTCGTGACCGCCTGGCGCCGGCTGCCGGAGCTGCGCGACGACGCCGCGGTCGGCGGCTGGCTCTACCGGGCCGCCACCAACCGCAGCCTCAACCGGCTGCGCGACCGCCGCACGCTGCCCGACGACGCGCTCGAGCAGCTGCCCGACCTGCGCCCCGGCGAGCAGCCCCAGCGCGTGGTCGAGGCCGCCGCCGGCGTGCACGCCCTGGCCGCGGCGCTGCGCGGACTGACGCCGGAGCAGCGTGCGGTCTGGGTGCTCCGAGAGCTGCACGAGCGCTCCTACGCCGAGATCGCCGAGGCGCTCGGCACCTCCCCGGTGGCGGTGCGCGGGCGCCTGGCGCGGGCCCGGGCCGACCTGGCGGAGGCGATGACCGCGTGGCGCTGACCCCGGGCGAGCGGGACGACCTGCCGGACGACGAGCGGGACGACGACGGCCCGGTTCTCGACCTGCTGGCCGCCGCCACCGCGGCCGCCCGCCGCGAGGACGCCGCGCTGGTGCCCCCGCCGGCGCTGCTGCGGCGGGTGATGGACGCCGTCCGCGCCGACCCGCGGCCACCCGGCACGCCCGTGGTGCTCTCCGCCGCCCCCGGGGCCCGGGTGGCGGTGGCCGAGGCGGCGGTGCTGCGGGTGGTGCGGGCGGCGGCCGAGTCGGCGGGCGACGTCCGGGTCGGCCGGTGCCGGGTCGACGCGGCGGGAGGGGTGCTGCGCGTGTCGGTCGCGGTGACCGCGCGCGCCGGGGTCCCCCTGCCCGGGCTGGCGGACCGGGTGCGCGCCCGCGTCGCGGCGGTGGCCGGGGCGACCCTCGGGCTGCCGGTGGCCGCGGTCGACGTCGAGGTCGAGGACGTGACCTGACGTCTCAGCGGGCCCGGGCCACCACCGCGTACAGCGGGTCGCCGGCGCCCGGCCGGGTGCGCAGCGAGACCTCGGGCTCGGTGAACCGGCCGGTCCGGCGCACGAGCTCGGCGACGATCGCCCCGTGCTGCTCGTCGTCGGTGTACAGCCAGCCGCGGACGGCCTTGGTCGGGAAGCAGCGGTTGCTGAAGGTGACCGCCAGCGGGCCGCCGGGACGCAGCACCCGGCCGACCTCGGCCAGCACCTCGATCGGGCGGGCCAGGTAGTCGATCGACACGCAGCAGACGGCGGCGTCGACGTCGTCGTCGGGCAGTGGTAGCCGGGGGTCGGCGTTGAGGTCGTGCACCAGCCGCTCGGTGGCCGCCGGGTTGGCGGCGAGCTCCTCGGCGTTCATGCCCAGCACCACCAGCTCGGCCGGCGGGGTGCGGAAGTGCGAGACCCACGAGGACATGAGGTCGAGCACCCGGCGGGGGACCGGCGCGGCACCGTCGATGCCGAGCTCGGCGTAGAGCCCGCCGACCGCGGCGATCGCGGCGTCGTCGATGTGGGTGACCAGCCGCGGCGGGCCGTAGAAGAGCGTGTCCGGGGACTCGTCGTCGCGGTCGAAGAAGCCCGCGGGGAAGCCGGCGTAGCGGTCGGGGTCGCTCACGGGACCGGGGCCACCGACGTGAGGGTCACCGGGACGGTCGGCGCGCCGCCGCCGGGGCTGGGGTCCAGCGAGCCGTCGTTGCCGTTGGCCGCGACCTGGTCGAGCACCGCCAGCCCGGCGTCGTCGACCGTGCCGACGACGGTGTAGTCCGGCGGCAGCAGGCTGTCGCCCCACACGAGGAAGAACTGGCTGCCGTCGAGGCCCTGCCCGCTGTTGGCCATCGCCACCGTCCCCCGGGGATAGGTCTCGTCACCGTCGACGTCGGTGGGGAAGGCGTAGGTGGGCCCGCCCGCGCCGGTGCCGGTGGGGTCGCCGCACTGCAGCACCTGCAGGCCCTCGCTGTCGACCTCGCGGTGGCAGGCCGAGTCGTCGAAGAAGCCCTCCTCGGCCAGGTGCAGCATGCTCGCCGCCGCGCACGGGGCGCCGGCGCGGTCGAGGGTGAGCGTGAGCTCGCCGAGGCTGGTGCTCACCCGCAGCGCCGCGGTGCCCTCGGCGGGCACCTCGTCCGCGGGTGTGGGCACCTCGACGGCGTAGGGGTTGCCCGAGCGCGCGGCCACCCAGTCGCAGGTCGCCGTCGACGCCGTCGTGCCGCCCCCGCCTCCGCCGGAGGGGACCTCGACGCCGTCCTCGGCAGGTGCGGTGGCACCGGGGACCGTGCCGCCGCAGGCCGCCAGCGACAGCAGCGCGGCGGCCAGCCCGGCCGCGCGCAGGCGCCTCACGCGACGACGGTCATCGAGTCGATGGTCACCGGCAGGTTCGGGGCGCCACCGCCGGGGCTGGGTTCGAACGAGCCGTCGTTGCCCGCCGCGGCGATCGTGTCGAGCACGGCCAGGCCGGCCTCGTCGACCGTGCCCACCACCGTGTAGTCCGGCGGCAGCTGCGAGTCGGTGAACACGAGGAAGAACTGGCTGCCGGTGGAGCCCGGGGTGCCGCTGTTGGCCATGGCGATCGTGCCGCGCGGGTAGGTCGTCTCCGGCGTGACCTCCTCGGCGAACTTGTACGTCGGGCCGCCCTGGCCGGTGCCGGTCGGGTCGCCGCACTGCAGCACGCCGAAGCTCTCCGCGTTCACCTCGCGGTGGCAGGGGCTGCCGTCGAAGAACTGCTGCTGGGCCAGGTGGACGAAGCTGGCGGCCGCGCACGGGGCCTTCGCCCGGTCCAGGGTCAGCGGGATCTCGCCCTGGGAGGTGCTCATCAGCAGCGCGACGGTGCCGGTGGCCGGCGTGGCGGCCGGATCGGGCGGGGTGCCGGCGTCGACCAGGTCGGTGTTGCCCGAGGTGTCGGGGGCGTACGTGCAGGCGACCGTGCCGTCGGCGTTGGTGGTGGCCGGGGCGGCGGTGGCCTCCGCGGCGGCGCTGCTGCTGCTCGTGGCGGCCTCGGCGCCGGGGTCGTCGTCCCCGCCCAGGCCCGCGACCAGGGCCACCGCCCCGGCCACCAGGGCGACGGCGGCGACGGTCACCACGACGAGCAGGTTGCGGCGGCGCCTGCGGGCGAGCTCGGCGCGGCGCTCGAGCTGGCGCTGCAGACGGCGCTGCGCGGCGACGCGGCGCTGCTTGTTGGTCGGCACGGGACGGGCACTCCTCGGACGGGCGGCTGCTCGGCGGGGCCTGGGTCCCTGCGGCGCCGCTGCCCGGTCCCGGGCCGCGCCGCGCGGTGCCCCGCTGCTCGGCCGCGAGTGTAGGTGCGCTCCCTGAGCCGGCCTGGTCGCCGGACCGCGAGCGGCGCGAGATCACCCGCGTAACCTGCACGGGTGCTCATCCGCTCGTTCCCGGCCGGCGCCTTCGGCACCAACTGCTACGCCGTCGCCCCGGGGCCGCGCTCGGAGTGCGTCGTGGTCGACCCGGGCATGGACGCCGTCGAGCCGCTCGCCCGTGTGCTGGACGAGGACGGTCTCAAGCCGGTGGCGGTGGTGCTCACCCACGGCCACCTCGACCACACCTTCTCCGTGCTGCCGGTGTGCGAGGGCTACGGCATCCCGGCCTACCTGCACCCGGACGACTCCGGGATGCTCGCCGACCCGGTGCGCTGGCACGGGCCGGCGCTCGCCCCGCTGATCGGCGGGGTGGCGCTGCCCGACCCGTCGGAGGTGCGCCCGCTCGACGACGGCGCCGTCCTGTCGCTGGCCGGCGTGGAGCTGACCGTGCGGCACGCGCCCGGGCACACGCAGGGCTCGGTCGTGTTCTCCCTCGACCTGGGGGAGGCCCCCGGGCTGCTCGCCGGCGACGTGCTCTTCGCCGGATCGGTGGGCCGGGTGGACCTGCCCGGCGGGTCCTGGGAGGCGATGCTCGCCTCGCTGCGCGACGTGGTGCTCCCGCTGGACGACGCGACGGTCGTGCTGCCCGGCCACGGGCCGGCCACCACCATCGGCCGCGAGCGGGCGACCAACCCCTACCTGGCCGAGGCCGGCGCGGCGGCACCGAAGGGCCGCGGGCTGTGAGCGGCCTGACCGCGCCCAAGGGGGCCTTCGACGTCCTGCCGCCGGAGTCGGCGCGCTTCCTCGCCGTCCGCGACACCCTCACCGCGCCGCTGCGGCGGGCCGGCTACGGCTACGTCGAGACGCCGGTGTTCGAGCACACCGAGGTCTTCTCGCGCGGCGTGGGGGAGTCCACCGACGTCGTGACCAAGGAGATGTACACCTTCGACGACCGCGGCGGCCGGTCGCTGACGCTGCGCCCCGAGCTCACCGCCGGGCTGGTGCGCGCCTTCATCGAGCACCGGCTGCACACCGGCGCGCTCCCGGTGAAGCTGTGGACCGTGGGCTCGGCGTTCCGCTACGAGCGGCCGCAGGCGGGGCGCTACCGGCACTTCACCCAGGTCGACATGGAGGCCCTCGGCGTCGACGACCCCGCGCTGGACGCCGAGGTCGTGGCCCTGGGCGTGCAGGGGTTCCGGGACCTCGGGCTCACCGACTTCGAGCTGCTGCTCACCTCGCTGGGCGACTCGACCTGTCGCCCGCAGTACCGCGAGCTGCTGGTCGCCCACCTGGACAAGCTCGACCTGGACGAGGAGACCCGCCGGCGGGCGGAGATCAACCCGCTGCGGGTGCTCGACGACAAGCGCCCCGAGGTGCAGGCCCAGCTCGGCGACGCGCCGCTGATGGCCGACCACCTCTCGGACTCGACCAGGGCGCACTACGACGCCGTCCGCCAGCACCTCACCGACCTCGGCGTGACCTGGACCGAGGCGCCGCGGCTGGTGCGCGGGCTGGACTACTACACGAAGACCACCTTCGAGTTCGTGCACTCCGGGCTCGGCGCGCAGTCGGCCATCGGCGGCGGCGGCCGCTACGACGGGCTGTCCGCGGCCCTCGGCGGGCCCGACGTGTCCGGCATCGGGTACGCCGTCGGGGTCGACCGGACGCTGCTGGCGGTGCAGGCCGAGGGGCTCGACGTCGCCTCGGCCGCCGGGGTGCAGGCCTTCGTCGTCCCGCTGGGGGCGGAGGCCAAGCGGCTGGCGGTGCGGCTGGTCGGGCAGCTGCGCGCGGCCGGCGTGTCGGCCGACACCGTGTACGGCGACCTGCGGCTCAAGGGCGCGATGAAGGCCGCCGACCGCTCGGGTGCGACGCACGCGGTGGTCGTCGGCGAGCGGGACCTGGCCGACGGCGTCGGCCAGCTCAAGGACCTGCGCACGGGGGAGCAGCGCGCCGTCCCCGTGGGTGAGCTGTTCCAGGCGCTGAGAGACGTGGTGACTGAGTGATGGAGACCCGACCCCTCGGACGGACCGGCGCGGAGGTCTCCGTCGTCGGCCTGGGCACCTGGCAGCTGGGCGGCGACTGGGGCGACGTCGACGAGCAGACGGCGGCCGACGTGCTCGACGCCGCCCTCGACGCGGGCGTCACGCTGCTCGACACCGCCGACGTCTACGGCGACGGGCGCAGCGAGGAGCGGATCCGCAAGGCGCTCGCCGCCCGCTCGGGCGGGGTCGGGGGGCAGGGCCGGGCGATCGAGCGGCCGTTCGTGGCCACCAAGGCCGGCCGCCGCGCCGACCCGTTCGAGGCCGCGCAGTACACCCCCGAGAACCTGCGGGCCTGGATCGACCGCTCGCGGCGCAACCTCGGCGTCGAGACCCTCGACCTGGTGCAGCTGCACTGCCCGCCGACCGCCGTCTACTCCGACCAGCGGGTGTACGACGCGCTGGACGCCCTCGTCGAGGAGCAGGCGATCGCGGCCTACGGCGTCTCGGTGGAGACCGTCGCCGAGGGGCTCACCGCGCTCGAGCACCCCGGCGTGCAGTCGATCCAGGTGATCCTCAACGTGTTCCGCCGCAAGCCGCTGGAGGAGCTGCTGCCCGCGGCGGCCGAGCGCGGCGTCGGCGTCCTGGCGCGGGTCCCGCTGGCCAGCGGCCTGCTCTCGGGCCGCTTCACCGAGTCGACGACCTTCGGCGCCGACGACCACCGGAACTTCAACCGCCACGGCGAGGCCTTCGACGTCGGCGAGACCTTCGCCGGCGTGCCCTACGACGTCGGCGTCGCCGCGGCCCGCGAGTTCGTCGGGATCGCGGGGGACCGGTCGCCGGCGGCGGTCGCCCTGCGGTGGGTGGTCCAGCAGCCCGGCGTCACGTCGGTCATCCCGGGTGCCAGCCGGGTCGACCAGGTCCGCGGCAACGTCGCGGCCGCCGACCTCCCGCCGCTGACCGACGGCGAGCTCGCCGACCTCGAGCGGCTCTACGACGAGCGCATCCGCGCCCACGTGCACGACCGCTGGTGACTTCTTCCCGAAAGGCCCTCTAGTGCTCCGCACCCACGACGCCGGCACGCTGCGCGCGTCCGACGCCGGTTCCCCCGTCACCCTCGCCGGCTGGGTGGCCCGCCGGCGCGACCACGGCGGCGTCGTCTTCGTCGACCTGCGCGACGCCTCGGGCTACGTCCAGGTCGTCGTCCGCGAGGAGGAGGCGCACGCCCTCCGCAACGAGTTCTGCGTGCTGGTGACCGGGGAGGTGCGGCAGCGGCCGGCGGGCAACGAGAACCCGGAGCTGCCCACCGGCGACATCGAGGTGGCCGCCACCGAGCTGCGGGTGCTCTCGCCGGCGGCGCCGCTGCCGTTCCCCATCGAGACCGACCAGGCCGCCAGCGACGACGTGCGCTACAAGTACCGCTACCTCGACCTGCGCCGGCAGGGCCCGGCTCGGATCCTGCGGCTGCGCAGCGAGGTCAACCGGATCGCCCGCGGGGTCATGGCGCGCCACGGCTTCACCGAGGTCGAGACCCCCGACCTCACCCGCTCCACGCCCGAGGGCGCGCGCGACTTCCTCGTGCCGGTGCGGCTGCAGCCGGGCAAGTGGTACGCGCTGCCGCAGTCGCCGCAGCTGTTCAAGCAGCTGCTGATGATCGGCGGCCTGGAGCGCTACTACCAGATCGCCCGCTGCTTCCGGGACGAGGACTTCCGCGCCGACCGGCAGCCGGAGTTCACCCAGCTCGACTTCGAGATGAGCTTCGTCGAGCGCGACGACGTCCTCGCGATCGTGGAGGACGTCGTCCGCGCGCTGTGGTCGGAGCTGGCCGCCCACGAGGTGCCCGAGATCCCGCGGATGACCTACCGCGAGGCGATGGACCGCTTCGGGTCGGACAAGCCCGACCTGCGCTTCGGCATCGAGCTGACCGAGCTGACGGAGTTCTTCGCGGACACGCCGTTCCGGGTGTTCCAGGCGCCCTACGTCGGCGCCGTCGTCATGCCCGGCGGCGGCTCGCAGCCGCGGCGGGCGTTCGACGCCTGGCAGGACTGGGCCCGCTCGCGCGGCTACCGCGGCCTGGCCTACGTGACCGTCGCCGAGGACGGCACCCTCGGCGGGCCGGTGGCCAAGAACGTCTCCGACGCCGAGCGGGCCGGGCTGGTCGAGGCCGTGGGCGCCGCGCCCGGTGACTGCGTGTTCTTCGCCGCCGGGCCGCGCCGCTCGTCGCAGGAGCTGCTCGGCGCCGCCCGCAACGAGATCGCCCGTCGGCTGGAGCTCATCGCGCCGGGGTCGTGGTCGTTCCTGTTCGTCGTCGACTTCCCGATGTTCGAGGAGACCGAGGACGGCGACTGGACGTTCATGCACCACCCGTTCACCTCGCCCACGCCGGAGTGGCGCGACCGCTTCGCCGACGACAGGGCCGGCGCGCTGTCGGACGCCTACGACCTGGTGGTCAACGGCAACGAGCTGGCCAGCGGCTCGGTCCGGATCGCCGACCCCGAGCTGCAGGAGCGGGTGTTCGAGACGCTCGGCATGTCGCGCGAGGAGGCCCGCG
Source organism: Geodermatophilus dictyosporus (assembly GCF_900115505.1). GTDB lineage: Bacteria > Actinomycetota > Actinomycetes > Mycobacteriales > Geodermatophilaceae > Geodermatophilus > Geodermatophilus dictyosporus. The sequence continues at coordinate 360,451 of NZ_FOWQ01000004.1, forward strand.
AGCGGTTCGGCTTCTTCCTCGAGGCCTTCGCCTACGGCCCGCCCCCGCACGCCGGCGCCGCGCTGGGCTGGGACCGGCTGACCGCGCTGCTGGCCGGGGTCGACTCGATCCGCGAGGTCATCGCCTTCCCCAAGACCGGGGCCGGCTACGACCCGCTGACCGGGGCGCCGACGCCGATCACCGACGCGCAGCGCAAGGAGGCCGGCATCGACGCGGTGGCCGAGGAGCCCCCGCTGCCCGGAGAGCCTGGCACCCCCGGCCCCTCCGACCCGACCCGCTGAGGGGGTTCCTCCCGTCGACTGAGCAGTCGTGGTCGCCAGCCGCGGCGCGTCGTCGAGTGTCGGTGACGACGACTGCTCACTCGTGCTCACCAAGTGGCGCCGCGGCTGCGCAGCGCCCGAGCCGCGCGGTCGACGACGACCTCCGGCCGGCGCAGGTGGACGGCGGCGTAGCGGACGACGAGCCACCCGTCGGCCGCCATGAGGGAGTAGCGGTCGACGTCCCGGCCGAACCGGTCGCGCTCGGCGTGCTGCCGGCCCTCGTACTCGACCGCGACCCGCCACCGTGGCCACCCCAGGTCGCTGTGCGCGACGACCCGACCGCGTCGGTCGTGGATCTCCACCTGAGGTGGAGGGTGAGGGAGGCCGCCCGCGATCAGCAGGCAGCGGACGACGCTCTCCGGCCGGGACATCGACTCCGTCGTCAGCAGCGGCGCCCACTCCCGCGCCCGGACGACGCCGCGGACGCCGTCCGCCCGCGCCAGCCGGCGGGCCAGCCTCTCGGGGTCGAGGTGCCCGGCCCGGAGGAGGGCGTCGCCGACCGCTACCAGGTCGGGCGGGGGGAGGACGGCCGCCAGGTCGAGCCAGGTCTGCGCCCCACCGGTGACCGGCAGGCTCCCGCGCCGGGTCAGGTCCTCCGGTCCCAGGTCGCGCACGTGCGTCAGCAGCCGGCGCCGCCGCAGGCGGTAGGACCCTGGGGGCAGGCACCCCTCGTGCGGCCAGCCGTGCGGGACGGGCGCACCCAGGAGCGCGGCGGCGGTCCGGTGCGAGGAGGCCACGCCCGCGGGGAGGACCGCCAGGAGGGCGGAACAGGCGTTGTGCAGGGACAGCGGGACCGACCGCGAGACGTAGGCGCCGCGGCTGACCCGCACCCCGTCGTCCCGGAGCTGCGCGCGGGTCGACCCGTCGTCCCGGGCCTGCTGCCTCGTGTGGACGGGTGCCAGTTCGTCGTCGGCCACGCGGCGACCCTGCGGGCGCACGCCGGTGCGAGAGTCGCGGCGCCGGCGTCCGTGGACAGCGTCCCCGCCTGTGGATCCCCGCTGAGTGGGCAGTTGCTGCCGCTGTAACCGGCGCGTCCGACCGTGTCGGCGACCGCAACTGCCCGCTCGGCGCGCGCGGACGCCTCCTCAGCCGTCGAGGCGGGCCAGCTGCCCGGGGGTGAGCTCGAGGTCGGCCGCGGCGGCGGAGTCCTGGATGGACGCCGGGCGGGAGGCGCCGGGGATGGGGACGACGACATCGGCCTGGGCCAGGTGCCAGGCCAGCGTGACCCGGTACACCGAGACGCCCACCTCGGCGGCCACCTCCGCGAAGGCGGGCGCGGTCGCGTCCAGCGACCCGGCCGCCGACACCCCGCCGAACGGGCTCCACGGCAGGAACGCCAGCCCGTGCGACGCGCAGTGGGCCACCTCGTCGGCCGAGAACCGCCAGCCCGGCGAGAACTGGTTCTGCACGCTCACCAGCGCCGGGCCCACGATCGAGCGGGCGACGTCGATCTGCGCGACGTCGGCGTTGGAGATGCCGACCATCTGCACCAGGCCGTCGTCGGCGAGCTGCCGCAGCGCGCCCATCGAGTCCTCCCACGGCGTGTCCGGGTCGGGCCGGTGGAACTGGTAGAGGCCGATGGCGTCCACGCCCAGCCGCCGCAGCGAGTCCTCGCAGGCCCGCCGCAGGTAGGCCGGCGACCCGTCGAGCAGCCAGTCGCTGCCCCGGCGCGTGTGCCCGCCCTTGGTCGCCACCAGCACGTCCGTCGCGCCGTAGGAGGCCAGCGCCTCGGCCACGAGCGACTCGTTGTGCCCGAACTCCGACTCGTCGGCGGCGTAGGCGTCGGCGGTGTCGACCAGTGTCACGCCGGCGTCGAGCGCGGCGTGCACGGTGGCGACGGCGTCCTCGCGGGACGGCCGGTCGGTCTTGGTGGACAGGGGCATCGCCCCGAGCCCGATGGCGCTGACTGCGCGGTCTCCGATGCGTCGCTGCTGCACGGGGCTGTCGTGCCCCGCAGGTAGCGTCGCTACCCGTGACGTCCCTGTTCGACGAGCCGGCCGAGGGCGGCACCGACGGCGTCGACCCGGGCGCGCCGCTGGCGGTGCGGATGCGCCCGCACTCGCTCGACGAGGTCGTCGGCCAGTCGCACCTGCTCGGCCCCCGGGCGCCGCTGCGCCGCCTGGTCGAGGCCGACGAGCCGATGTCGCTGGTCCTCTACGGCCCGCCCGGCACGGGCAAGACCACGCTCGCGCACGTCATCTCGCTGGCCACCAAGCGGCAGTTCGTGCAGCTGTCGGCGCTCGACGCGGGCGTCAAGGAGGTCCGCGCGGTCATCTCCAGCGCCAAGCGGGAGCTCACCTACGCCGGCCGGCGCACGGTGCTGTTCATCGACGAGGTGCACCGGTTCTCCAAGACCCAGCAGGACTCGCTGCTGTCGGCCGTCGAGGACCGCATCGTCAGCCTGGTCGCGGCCACCACCGAGAACCCCTTCTTCTCCGTGGTCGGCCCGCTCCTGAGCCGCAGCCTGGTCCTGGCCCTGCAGCCGCTGTCCGACGACGACGTGCGCGCCGTGCTGCGCCGGGCGCTGACCAGCGAGCGCGGCCTGGCCGGCGCGGTGACGCTCGCCGCCGAGGCCGAGGAGCACCTGGTCCGGGTCGCCGGCGGCGACGCCCGCAAGGCGCTGACCGCGCTGGAGTCCGGTGCCGGCGCCGCCCGCGCGGCGGGCTCGGGCGAGATCGACCTCGCCACCCTGGAGACGGCGGTCGCGCAGGCCGCCGTCCGCTACGACCGGCAGGGCGACGCCCACTACGACGTCGCGAGCGCGCTCATCAAGTCGATCCGCGGCAGCGACGTCGACGCCGCGCTGCACTACCTGGCGCGGATGGTCGTGGCGGGGGAGGACCCCCGCTTCATCGCACGGCGGCTGGTGATCGCGGCCAGCGAGGACATCGGGATGGCCGACCCGACGGCGCTGCAGACGGCGGTCGCCGCGGCCGAGGCGGTGGCCTTCATCGGCATGCCCGAGGGGCACTTCCCGCTGGCGCAGGCCGTCGTCCACCTGGCCACCGCGCCGAAGTCCAACGCGGTCACCGTGGCCATCGGCGAGTCGGTGGCCGACGTGCGCTCGGGCCTGGCCGGGGCGGTGCCGCCGGCGCTGCGCGACGCGCACTACGCCGGGGCGAAGAAGCTCGGCCACGGCAGGACCTACGTCTACCCGCACGACGCGCCCGAGGGGATCGTGGCGCAGCAGTACCCGCCCGACGCGCTGGTCGGGCGCGACTACTACCGGCCCACCGGCCGGGGCGCGGAGGCCGGGATCGGGGCGCGGCTGGCGAAGCTGCGGGCCATCCTCCGGCGCGCCCGCTGACCGCGGGGGGCCGCGACTACTGTGACCACGCCGGTCCTGCCGTCCGGCGGTAGGACGAGAAGCCGCACGACGAAGAGGAGACGCCGCGTGTCCGCAGGAGAGTGGGCCGGACTGATCGCCGCCCTGGCGCTGGTGCTGCTGGTGGTGCTGCTGGCCGTCCCGCTGCTCAAGCTGGGGCGCACGCTGGACGAGGCCACGCTGACCATCCGGCAGGTGCGCGAGCAGAGCCAGCCGATCCTGGGCCAGGCCCAGACCACGATCGCCCAGGTCAACAGCAACCTCGAGCGGGTCGACGACATCACCGGCAACGCGGCCAACGTGTCGAGCAACGTGGCCGCGCTGACCAGCGTCGTCGCCGCCACCGTCGGCAGCCCGCTGATCAAGGTCGCGGCGTTCAGCTACGGCGTGCGCAGCGCGACGAAGAAGCGCCGCGAGGGCCAGGCGATCGCCGAGGCCGCCGCCCGTGACAAGGCCGCGCGCCGCGAGCGCCGTGCCGCCCGGCGGGCCGCCTGATGCGCCGGCTGTTCTGGCTGGCCATGGGCATCACCATCGGTGCCCTCGTCGTCCGCAAGGTCTCCCGCGCCGCCGAGCGGATGACGCCGGCCGGGATCGGCGCCTCGATCGCCGAGGGCCTGCGCGACCTCGCCGACGCCATCGGTGACTTCGGTGCCGACGTCCGCGCCGCCGCCGCGGCCCGCGAGGAGGAGCTGCGCAGCGGCACCGGCCTCGACGCGCCGCTGCCCGAGCGCGACCAGGCGCAGCTGCCCGGGGGGATGTTCCCCGGGCGCACCGGGCGGCACGGCGCCTGACCCGCCGACCGCTGACCTCCCGGCGGCCGGGCGCCGACCGCGCCGCCGCCACCGCCCGCAGGAGACCCGAGCACTGATGCAGACCGCCGAGATCCGCCGCCGCTTCCTGCAGCACTTCGAGCAGCGCGGCCACACCGTCGTCCCCAGCGCCTCGCTGGTCTCGCCCGACCCCTCTCTGCTGTTCACCGTCGCGGGGATGGTGCCCTTCATCCCGTACCTGACCGGCCGCGAGCCCGCCCCCTTCCCGCGGGCCACCAGCGTGCAGAAGTGCGTGCGCACCCTCGACATCGAGGAGGTGGGCAAGACCACCCGGCACGGCACGTTCTTCCAGATGAACGGCAACTTCTCCTTCGGCGACTACTTCAAGGAGGGCGCCGTCCAGCACGCCTGGGACCTGGTGACCGGGCCGGTCGCCGACGGCGGGCTGGGCTTCGACCCCGACCGGATCTGGGTGACCGTCTACCTCGACGACGACGAGGCCGCCGACGCCTGGCACCGCATCGCCGGGCTGCCCGAGGACCGCATCCAGCGGCTGGGCAAGAAGGACAACTACTGGCACACCGGCGCCGACGGCCCCGGCGGCCCCTGCTCGGAGATCTACTTCGACCGCGGCCCGGAGTTCGGCCCGGACGGCGGCCCGCTGGTCGACACCGCCGGCGACCGGTTCCTCGAGATCTGGAACCTCGTCTTCATGCAGTACGAGCTCACCGACGTCCGGAGCAAGGAGGACTTCCGGGTCGTCGGCGAGCTGCCGAAGAAGAACATCGACACCGGCATGGGCCTGGAGCGGGTGGCCTACCTGCTGCAGGGCGTCGACAACATGTACGAGATCGACGAGGTGGCCCCGGTGCTGCGCCGCGGCGCCGAGCTCGCCGGGGTCACCTACGGCAAGGACCACGAGGCCGACGTCCGGCTGCGCGTGGTCGCCGACCACGTCCGCAGCGGCCTGATGCTCATCGGCGACGGCGTCACGCCGGGCAACGAGGGCCGCGGCTACATCCTGCGCCGGCTGCTGCGCCGCGCCGTCCGCTCCATGCGGTTGCTCGGCGTCGACACCGCCACCCTGCCGGAGCTGCTGCCGGTCTCCCGCGACGCGATGAGCCCCAGCTACCCGGAGCTGGCCACCGACTTCGACCGGATCAGCTCCGTGGCCTACGCCGAGGAGGAGGCGTTCCGCCGCACCCTGTCCTCGGGGACGGCGCTGTTCGACACCGCCGTCCGCGAGGCCAAGGCCGCCGGCACGCCGGCGCTGTCGGGCGAGCAGGCCTTCTCGCTGCACGACACCTACGGGTTCCCCATCGACGTCACCCTCGAGATGGCCGCCGAGCAGGGCGTGACCGTCGACGAGGCCGGCTTCCGCGCCCTCATGCAGCAGCAGCGCGACCGGGCCCGCGCCGACGCCCGCGCCAAGCGCACCGGCTCGGTCGACGTCCTGGCCTACCGCCGGCTGCTCGCCGAGCACGGCCCCACCGACTGGCGGGCCTACGACACCCTGCGCACCGACTCCCGCGTGCTGGGCCTCGTCACCGATCTCGCCGCCACCGAGCTCGACGGGGACGACGTCGGCGCGGCCGAGGCCGGCGCCGGCGAGGTCGTGCGCGTGGTGCTCGACCGCACGCCGTTCTACGCCGAGTCCGGCGGCCAGGTGGCCGACGCCGGCACGCTGACCTGGGACGGCGGCCGCGCCGAGGTGCTCGACGTGCAGCGCCCGGTCAAGGGGCTGGTCGTGCACCAGGTCCGGGTGCTCGAGGGCGCGCTGGCCCAGGGTGCGGAGCTGGCCGCCGAGGTCGACCGCGAGTGGCGGCTGTCGGCCTGCCAGGCGCACTCGGGCACCCACGTCGTCCACGCCGCGCTGCGCCAGGTGCTCGGCCCGCAGGCGCTGCAGTCGGGTTCCTACAACCGCCCGGGCTACCTGCGGCTGGACTTCGCCTGGCAGGGCGCGCTCAGCCAGCAGCAGCGCGCCGACATCGAGGACGTCGCCAACGCCGCCGTCCGCGCCGACCACCGGGTGAGCGCCAGCTACATGACGCTGCCCGAGGCGCAGGCCGTCGGTGCGCTCGCGCTGTTCGGCGAGACCTACGGCGAGCAGGTGCGCGTCGTGGAGATCGGCGGCCCGTGGTCGCGCGAGCTCTGCGGCGGCACGCACGTCGCGGGGTCGGCGCAGATCGGCACCCTGGCGCTGACCGGCGAGTCCTCGGTCGGGTCGGGCTCGCGCCGCGTGGAGGCCGTCGTCGGCCTGGAGGGCTTCCGCTACCTGGCCCGCGAGCGCGACCTGGTCCGCCAGCTCGGCGAGCTGCTCAAGTCGCCCACCGACGGCCTGCTCGACCGGGTCGGCGGCATCCTGTCCCGGCTGCGCGAGGCCGACCGCGAGATCGCGGAGCTCCGCGCCCAGCAGACGCAGGCCGCGGCCGGGCAGCTCGCCGCGCAGGCGAGGGACGTCGGCGGGGTCGCCGTCGTCACCGCGTCGCCGGCCGGGCTCTCCGGCGGGGACCTGCGCACGCTGGCCCTCGACGTCCGCGGCCGGCTCGGGGAGCGCCCGGGTGTCGTCTTGCTCGCCTCGGGTGCCGGGGGCAAGGTGGCTCTCGTCGCGGCGCTCAACCCCGCCGCGCAGGAGCGCGGCCTGTCGGCGAACGACGTGCTGCGCGCCGCGGCGCCCGCGGTCGGTGGCCGGGGCGGAGGCAAGGCCGACGTCGCCCAGGGCGGCGGCACGGACCCCAGCGGCATCCCCGCCGCTCTCCAGGCGGGCGAACAGGCGGTCGCGACCGCCGCAGGGAGGTGACCGGAGTGCCCGAGCAGCGCCCCGACGAGACCGGTGACATGGGCGAGCGGCGCGTGCAGGGGCGCCCCGCGGTGCCGCCGTCGCGCCCGCGACGGACCCCGCCGCAGGCGCCGGTGCACCACCCGACCGAGGCGATCGACCTGCGCGCGGGCTTCCCGCCGGTCTCCAACGAGACCACCGAGATCGACCTGTCGCAGGGCCTGCCCGCCGGGCTGCCGCTGCCGCCGCGGCGCACCCGCCAGGGCCGGCGGCTGGGACTGGACGTCGGCACCGTGCGGATCGGCGTCGCGCTGTCGGACCCGACCGGCACGCTGGCCAGCCCGCTGGAGACCGTCGAGCGCCGCCGCGACGGCAGCGACCTCGACCGGATCGCCGACCTCGTGGTGGAACACGAGGTGACAGAGGTGATCGTGGGGGAGCCGAGGCACCTCTCGGGTGCGTCGGGCGCCTCCGCACGGGAAGCGCGTGCCTACTCTCGGTCACTCGCCGGGCGCATCGGCAGCGTGCCCGTGCACCTCGTCGACGAGAGGCTCTCCACCGTGACCGCAGCCAGTTCCCTGCGCGCGAACGGGCTCGACAGCCGTGCCCAGCGCCCCGTGATCGACCAGGCCGCCGCCGTGGTCATCCTCCAGACCTATCTGGACGCCCAGCGGGGGCGCTCGTGAACGGTCCGGTCCCGCCGTACGGGCGGGGCCGGCAGGCGGGACCCGACGTCCTCGGCCCCGGCGGCCAGGCCGGCGCCTGGTACGGCAACCGGGCCGCCGACGTCCCGCGGACGACCCAGCTGCCGCTGGGACCGGTGCCCGCCCACCCCCGCCTCCCCGGTCGCGGCGCCGGCCTGCTCGACCGCGCCCCGTCGCTCAGCGGCCGGCACTCCGCCCCCGGCGACGACGACGACCGCACCGGGCCGCTGCCCGGCGGCCGGCCCTCGCCGGCCCCGGCGCCCGGCCTCCCGCCGCGCCCGTCGGGTGCCTGGTCGCGGCTGCCGCGCCGCTCCGGCGGCGACGGCGACACCGCGCACATCGACGACGGCGGGCACGCCGACACCGGGTACACCGACACCGGGTACACCGACACCGGGTACACCGACACCGGGTACGACGACACCGCGCACATCGAGGCCGTCGAGGCACCCGCGGAGGCGCCCGCCGCCCACGACGAGCACTGGGCCGACGAGGACGCCACCGGCGGCCTCGACGTCGTCGGTGGGGGCCGGCGCGAGCGGCGCCGCGGGCGCCGGGCCCGCCGGGCCGCCGCCGCTCCCGAGACGCACCACGAGGACGAGCACCTCCACGACGGGCACGACGACGACCTGCACGACGACCACCACGAAGACCACCACGACGACCACCACGACGACCACCACGACGACCCGCTCGCCGCACACCTCACCGGGCACGCCGACGACGGCCACGGCGGCAGCCGGCGGCGCTCGCGGGGCGGCCGTCGGCGTCCCCTGGTCAACGTGCTCGTGCTGCTCGTCCTCGCCGGCATCGTCGCCGGCATCGTCCTCGGCGGGCGGGCGCTCATCGGCCTGGTCAACCCCGAGGCGCAGGACTACGCCGGCGCCGGCACCGGCACCGTCGAGGTGCGCATCGGCGGCGGCGACACCCTCAGCGACATCGCCCGCACGCTCGTCGAGCAGGACGTCATCGCCTCCGCCGACCCGTTCGTGGAGGCCGCCGAGGCCGACCCCGCCTCCATGGGCATCCAGCCCGGCGTCTACTCGCTGCGCGCGCAGATGAGCGGCCAGGCGGCGCTCGACCTGCTGCTCGACCCCGAGAGCCGGCTGGTCTCGCGGGTCACCGTCCCCGAGGGCTTCACACTGAGCGCCACCCTGCAGCGCGTCGCCGAGTCCACCGGCCTGCCGGTCGAGGAGGTGCAGGCGGCGGCCGCCGACCCGGCCGCGCTCGGCCTGCCCGCCTACGCCAACGGCCAGCTCGAGGGCTTCCTCTTCCCGGCCACCTACGACGTCGAGCCCGGCGACTCCGCGACCGACGTGCTGCGCGGCATGGTCGCCCGGTTCACCGAGGTCGCCACCGACCTGCAGCTCGAGCAGCGGGCCGCCGCGTCGGGCCGCTCGGTGTACGAGGTGGTCGTCGTCGCCTCGATGATCCAGTCGGAGACCCGCCTGGACGAGGAACGGGCCAACGTGGCGCAGGTCGTCTACAACCGGCTCGCGCAGGGCATCCCGCTCGGCATCGACGCCACCCTGGCCTACGGCCTGCAGAAGAACGGCAACGACCTCACCGTCACCGACCTGCAGACCGACAGCCCCTACAACACCCGCACGCGGGCCGGGCTGCCGCCGACGCCGATCAGCTCGCCGGGCGAGGCGAGCCTGGAGGCGGCGCTGGCGCCCACCACCGGGGACCTCCTGTACTACGTGCTCGAGACCGAGGACGGCCGGCACTTCTTCACCGCCGACTACGCGGAGTTCCAGGCCGCGCGGCAGCGGTGCGCCGACGCCGGCCTCGGGTGCGGTGGCTGACCGGCCGGTGTCCGACCCGGACCTGCCCGGCCGGGCGGCCGTCCTCGGCCGCCCGGTCGCGCACTCCCTGTCCCCGCTGCTGCACCGCGCGGCCTACGCCGCCCTCGGTCTGACCGGCTGGACCTACGACCGGCTCGACCTCGGCCCCGAGGACCTGCCCGTGCTGCTGGCCGGCCTGGGCGCGGAGTGGCGCGGGTTCTCGGTGACCATGCCGTGCAAGCAGGCGGCGGTCGCGGTCGCCGACACCGTCGACCCGCTGCCCCGGCTGCTCGGCGCGGCCAACACCCTCGTGCACACCGGCGAGGGCTGGCGGGCGGAGAACACCGACGTCCACGGCGTCGGCATGGCGCTGCAGACCGGCGGCGTCGAGCGGGTGGCGCACGCCGCGATCATCGGCGCCGGGGGGACGGCGGCCGCGGCGGCCGTGGCGCTGGCCGAGCTCGGCGCCGAGCACGTCGACGTCCTCGTCCGGGCGCCCGACCGCGCCGCCGACGTCGTCCGGGTGCTCGGCGCGCTCGGGGTGGAGGCCGCCGTCGCGCCGCTGGCAGCCGGGCCGGTCGAGGCGCCGGTGGTGGTCAGCACGGTGCCCATCGGCGCGCACCCCGACCTGGCCGGGCTGGGGTGGCGCTCCGGGCAGACGCTGCTCGACGTCCTCTACGCGCCGTGGCCCACGCCGCTGGCCGAGCGGGCGCACGCCGCCGGGGCCGCGGTGGTCAGCGGCATCGAGGTGCTGTTCTGGCAGGCCACCGTGCAGGTGGAGCTGATGACCGGGCAGCCGGCGCCGATCGGCGCGATGCGGGCCGCGCTGGACGCCCGCTGACGCCGACCGTCCCGCCCGCGCTGCTGCTCGCGGCCGCGCTGCTGGTCGCCGCCGCGGCCGGCCCGCTGCTCGCCCGGACCGCGGTGCGCCTGGCCGCCCGGGACCCCGCAGCACGGCCCGGTCGCGCCCGGGCGGTGCTCAGCGCCGCGGTCCTCGCCGTCCTGCTGTGCGGGGCGGTGCTGCTCACCGGCGCCCGCCCGGCGACGCTGGCGCTGTGCTGGGCCGCCGGGGCCGCCGTCGTCCTGGCGCAGGTCGACCTCGCCGTCCACCGGCTGCCCGACCGGGTCACCCTCCCTGCCGGCGCCGTCTGCGCCGCCGCGCTGCTGGCCGACGCCGCCCTCCTCGGCACCTGGCCCGCGCTGCTGCGAGCGCTGCTCGCCGCGGCCGCGACCGGGGGCGTCGCCCTGCTGACCGCGCTGGCCGCCCCGTCGGGCCTCGGCCTCGGCGACGTCAAGCTGCTCGCCCTCCTCGGGCTGGTCCTCGGCTGGGCCGGGTGGGGCGTGCTGCTGGCCGGCGTCCTCCTCGGCCTGCTCGCCGGCGCCGCCGTCTCGCTGGTCCTGGTGGCGGCCCGCCGGGCCGGCTGGCGCACCGCGCTGCCCTTCGGCCCGCCGCTGCTGCTCGGCGCGGTCCTCGCCCTGCTGGTCGAGGGCCCGCTGCCATGAGGGCGCCCGCTCGATGACCAGGTGACCTGATCGTGGCCGCCCCGCCGCGGGCGGTCGCCGAGGAGTCGGCTGGCAGAATGCTCGGCATGTTGCGCTGGCTGACCGCCGGTGAGTCGCACGGCCAGCAGCTCACCGCCATCCTCGAGGGGCTGCCCGCCGGCGTGCAGGTGCAGACCGCCGACCTCGACGTCGACCTCGCCCGCCGCCGGCTCGGTCACGGCCGCGGCGCCCGGATGTCCTTCGAGCAGGACGTCGTCACCCTCACCGGCGGTGTCCGGCACGGGGTCACCCAGGGCGGGCCGATCGCGGTGCAGGTCGGCAACACCGAGTGGCCCAAGTGGCAGACGGTCATGGCCGCCGACCCGGTCGACCCCGAGGTGCTCGCCGGGCAGGCGCGCAACGCCCCGCTGACCCGCCCGCGGCCCGGGCACGCCGACCTCGCCGGCATGCAGAAGTACGGCTTCGACGACGCCCGCCCGGTGCTCGAGCGCGCCAGCGCCCGCGAGACCGCGGCCCGCGTCGCCCTCGGCGCGGTCGCCAGGGCCTTCCTCCGCCAGGCGCTGGGCGTCGAGGTGGTGAGCCACGTCGTCGGCATCGGCCCGGTCACCGTCCCCGACGGCGTGCTGCCCGGCCCGCAGGACAACCCGCGCGTCGACGAGGACCCGGTCCGCTGCGCCGACCCGGCCACCAGCGCGGTGATGGTCGCCGAGGTCGACGACGCCCGCAAGAACGGCGACACCCTCGGCGGCGTCGTCGAGGTCGTCGTCCACGGCCTGCCGCCGGGCCTGGGCAGCCACGTGCACTGGGACCGCCGGCTCGACTCCCGCCTGGCCGCCGCGCTCATGGGCGTGCAGTCGGTCAAGGCGGTCGAGGTCGGCGACGGACTGGAGACCGCGCGCCGCCGCGGCTCGGTCGCCCACGACGAGATCGTCAGCACCGACGGCCGGCTCCGGCGGGTCACCGACCGCGCCGGCGGCATCGAGGGCGGCATGACCAACGGCGAGGTGCTGCGGGTGCGCGCCGCGATGAAGCCGATCTCCACCGTGCCGAAGGCCCTGGCCACCGTCGACGTCGCCACCGGCGACGCCGCGGTCGCGATCAACCAGCGCAGCGACGCCTGCGCGGTGCCCCGCGGGTCGGTGGTGATGGAGGCGATGGTCGCCCTCACCCTCGCCGACGCCGCGCTGGAGAAGTTCGGCGGCGACTCGGTGGCCGAGACCCGCCGCAACGCGCAGGCCTACCTCGACGCCCTCCCGTACCGGTGAGCGCGCCGCTGCTGGTCCTGGTCGGCCCGCCCGCGTCGGGCAAGACCACCGTCGGGACGGCGGTCGCGGGCGCGCTGGGCCTGCCCTTCCGCGACACCGACGCCGACGTCGAGGCCGAGGCCGGCACCACCGTCGCCGACCTCTTCGTCAGCTCCGGCGAGCCGCACTTCCGCGCGCTGGAGGAGCGGGCGGTGGCCCGCGCGCTGGCCGGGCACGAGGGCGTGCTGGCCCTCGGCGGCGGCGCGGTGCTCAGCGCGGGCAGCCGGGCGCTGCTGGTGGCCTACGGCCGGGCCGGCGGCACCGTCGTGCACCTCGACGTCGACCTGCCCTCGGCGGTCCGCCGCGCGGGGCTCGCGCGCGACCGGCCGATCCTCGGGGTCAACCCGCGGGCGATGCTGCGCACCCTGCTCGAGCAGCGCGCGCCGCTGTACGCCGAGGTGGCCACCGTGGTGGTGCCCACCGGAGGCCGCGACCCGCAGGACGTCGTCGCCGAGGTGCTGGCCGCCCTGCCCGCCGGGGCCGACGCGTGAGGCGGGTGACCGTCGCCGGGGAGGAGCCCTACGAGGTCGTGATCGGCCCCGGCGCGCAGGCCGAGCTGGGCCTCCTGCTGGCCGGCACCGCGAAGGCCGCCGTCGTGCACGCCCCGCCGCTGGCCGCGCTCGCCGGTGCCGCGGTCGAGACGCTGCAGACCGCCGGGGTGGCCGCCGAGGCCGTCGTCGTCCCCGACGGGGAGGCGGCCAAGACCGCCGAGGTCGCCGCCCGCGTGTGGGACGAGCTCGGCCGGCTCGGGCTGACCCGCTCCGACGCCGTCGTGGGCGTCGGCGGCGGAGCGGTCACCGACCTCGCCGGCTTCGTCGCCGCGACCTGGGTGCGCGGGGTGCGGGTGGTGCAGGTGCCCACCAGCGTGCTCGGCATGGTCGACGCCGCGGTCGGCGGCAAGACCGGCATCAACACCGCCGCGGGCAAGAACCTCGTCGGCGCGTTCCACCCGCCGGCCGGCGTGCTCGCCGACACCGACGTGCTCGCCGGGCTGCCCGAGGCGGAGTTCCGCTCGGGCATGGCCGAGGTGGTCAAGTGCGGCCTGATCGCCGACGCCGGCATCCTCGACCTGCTCACCGTCGACCCCACCGGCCGCCGCGACACCGGGGAGCTCGTCGAGCGCGCGGTGCAGGTGAAGGCCGACGCGGTGGGGGAGGACCTCTACGACACCGGCCGCCGGGAGTTCCTCAACTACGGACACACGCTCGGGCACGCGATCGAGCGGGTCGAGGACTTCGGCTGGCGGCACGGCGAGGCGGTCGCCGTCGGGCTGGTCTTCGCCGCCGAGCTGGCGGGCCAGGCCGGGCTCCTGACCCCCGCCGAGGTCGACCGGCACCGCTCGCTCGTCGCGGCGATGGGCCTGCCGACCCGCTACCGCGGCGACTGGGCCGCCCTGCAGGCGGTGATGCGGGTGGACAAGAAGGCCCGCGGCTCGACGCTGCGGTTCGTCGTCCTGGACGGGCTCGGCAACCCGCGCATCCTCGCCGACCCCGACCAGGCCTGGCTCGACGCGGCGTGGGCCGCAGTCTCGGAGGACCCCTCGTGACCGTCCAGGTGCTCAACGGCGCCAACCTCGGCCGGCTCGGGACGCGCGAGCCGGAGAAGTACGGGACGACGACGTACGCGCAGCTGGTGTCCCGCATCGAGGAGGTCGCCGGCGAGCTGGGCCTCGAGGTGCGGGTCCGGCAGACCGACGACGAGGGCGAGCTGCTGCGCTGGGTGCACGCGGCGGCCGACGCCGGCGACCCCGTGGTCGTCAACCCGGCCGGCTGGTCGCACACCTCGGTCGTGCTCCGCGACGCGCTGGCCATGCTGACCGCCCCGCTGGTCGAGGTGCACATCAGCAACATCCACCGGCGCGAGGAGTTCCGGCACCACTCCTACGTCTCCGGGGTGGCCGACGGCGTCATCGCGGGGCTCGGCGTGCAGGGCTACGAGCTGGCGCTGCGCTACCTGGCCGCCCGGGACGCGCGATGAGCCGCGCGGCGGAGCGGCGGGAGCGGCTGCGGGCCACCGCGGCCGAGCGCGGGCTGGACGCCGTGCTGGTCACGAACCTGCTCAACGTCCGCTACCTCACCGGCTTCACCGGCTCCAACGGCGCGCTGCTGCTGCGCACCGACGGCGCCGACGTCTTCGGCACCGACGGCCGCTACACCACCCAGGCCGGCACCCAGGTGCCCGACGTCGAGCTGCTCGTCGACCGGGCGACGGTGGTCGGGCTCGCCCGCGAGGCGGTGCGCGGCGGCGCCGGTCGGATCGGCTACGAGAGCCACGAGGTCACCGTCGACGGCCTCGGCCAGCTCGAGCGGGTGCTCGTCGACGCCGCTGCCGGCGGGACGGCGCCGGAGCTGGTCAGCGTCCGCCGGGCGGTCGAGGAGCTGCGGGCGGTCAAGGACGAGTCGGAGATCGAGGCGCTGCGCCGGGCCTGCGCGGTGGCCGACCGGGCGCTGGCCGAGCTGGCCGCCGAGGGGGCGCTGCGGCCCGGGCGCAGCGAGCTGCAGGTCGGCCGCGAGCTCGACGCCCGGATGCTGGCGCTCGGTGCCGAGGCGCCGTCGTTCGAGACGATCGTGGCGGCCGGCGCGAACTCGGCGATCCCGCACCACCGGCCCGACGGCACGGAGCTGCGCGGGGGCGACTTCCTCAAGCTGGACTTCGGCGCGACCGTCGACGGCTACCACTCCGACATGACCCGCACGCTGGTCCTCGGCTCGGCCGCCGACTGGCAGCGCGAGGTGTACGCCCTCGTCGCCGAGGCGCAGGCGGCCGGGCGGGCGGCGCTGGCCGTCGGTGCCGACGTCGTCGCCGTCGACGCGGCCTCCCGCGACGTCGTCGCCGCCGCCGGGCACGGCGAGCACTTCCCCCACGGCCTCGGGCACGGGGTGGGCCTGGAGATCCACGAGGCGCCGGGCATCGGCCCGCTGGGCGCGGGTACCCTGGCCGCCGGCATGGCCGTCACCGTGGAGCCGGGGGTCTACCTCCCCGGCCACGGCGGTGTCCGGATCGAGGACACGCTCGTCGTCACGGCGGACGCGCCCGAGTTGTTGACCCTCACGAGCAAGGAACTGCTGGTCCTCTAGATGGCTACCACCAACGACCTCAAGAACGGCATGGTCCTCAACCTCGACGGCCAGCTGTGGGCCGTCACCGAGTTCCAGCACGTCAAGCCCGGCAAGGGCGGCGCGTTCGTCCGGACGACGCTGAAGAACGTGCTCTCGGGCAAGGTCGTCGACAAGACCTTCAACGCCGGCACCAAGGTCGAGACCGCCACCGTCGACAAGCGGAACATGACGTACCTCTACAAGGACGGCACCGACTTCGTCTTCATGGACGGCGAGACGTTCGACCAGATCCACGTGCCCACCGAGACCGTGGGCTCCGGCGCGGACTACCTGCTGGAGAACACCGAGGCCGTCGTCGCCGTCCACGAGGGCACGCCGCTGTACGTGGAGCTGCCGGTGACCATGGAGCTCGTCGTCGAGCACACCGACCCGGGCCTGCAGGGCGACCGCTCCACCGGCGGCACCAAGCCCGCCACGCTGGAGACCGGCGCGCAGATCAACGTGCCGCTGTTCGTCAACACCGGCGACCGGCTCAAGGTCGACACCCGCGACGGCCGGTACCTCGGCCGCGCCAACTGACGCCACCCGCGATCCCGCACCGCTGACATGGCTGCCCGCACCAAGGCGCGCAAGCGCGCCGTCGACGTCCTCTACGAGGCCGACCTGCGGGGCGCCGACCCGGTGGAGCTGCTCCGCGAGCGCATCGCCGACCCCTCCCCGCCGGTACCCGACCACGCGATCCGGCTGGTGGAGGGCGTGGCCGCGCACGCCGGGCGCATCGACGGGCTGATCGGGCAGCACGCCCGGGGCTGGTCGCTGGAGCGGCTGCCCGACGTCGACCGCGCGATCCTGCGGATGGCGGTGTTCGAGCTGCTCTGGGCCGACGACGTGCCCGACGCGGTGGTCATCGACGAGGCCGTGGAGCTGGCCCGGGCGCTGTCGACCGACGACTCGCCGGCCTACGTCAACGGCGTCCTCGGCGCCATCCTCGACGCCGAGGTGCCCACCTCCTCCTGACCGTCAGATGTCGCGCCCCGGGCCGGCGCCGGCGGCGGCCAGCATCGCGGCCATGCGCGCGCTGGACTGCCGCCGGTGCGCCCGGCGCAGGGCCTCGCGGCGGCGGGCGGCGAGCAGCAGGTCACGGTCGGGCAGGACGACCGGCGGGGTCGTGCTCATGGGTGCTCCTCGCGTCAGGGCGCCGTCGACCGGCACAGCCCGGACGCTAGGGACACCCACCGACAGTTCCGCGCGCTCCGCACCCGCCCCGTCGCTCCCGGTGAGACACCCGCGTCGCACCGCGGTCCGGCACCGCCGACGCCGCGGCACGACGACACGTCCCCGGGAGCCGCGCCCGGGTTCGGCGACGGATCCGGGAGGTGGGGTCGTGACCGTGCACCTGTCGGGCTCACGGCCGTCGTCACGGCCCCGAGACGTGCACACGACGTCGCTGGGCGGTCGCTCCGACCGCAGTGCGTGCACGTCTCGTCGGGAGCGTGTCCCCGCACCGGGCCCGGGAACGCAGCGAGGCCCGCCCCGGGGTGCCGGGGCGGACCTCGTGGCGTCGGGTCTAGCGGGGACCGCGGCGGCGGTCGCCCCAGCCCTCGTCCTCGTCGTCGGCCATGAGCGCCGCGCCGTCCATGCCCGGGTTGAGCACGCCCCACTCGATGAGCCGGGTGGTCAGCTCGTCGGGGCTCATGTCGTAGATGATCGCCAGCGACTTGAGGTCCTCGGCGCGGATGGACAGCACCTTGCCGTTGTAGTCGTGGCGCTGCGCCTGGATGGTCGAGGCGTAGCGGGCCAGCGGGCCGGCCTCGTCGGCGGGCAGCGACCCCAGCGACTCGAGGTTGAGCACGATCTTCGTCGTCGACGTCACGGCCGACGACGGCCGCGGGTCGGGCAGCAGCTCCGACACCGGCACGCCGTAGAAGACCGCCAGCTCGGAGAGCCGCTGGACGGTCACCGCCCGGTCACCGCGCTCGTAGGAGCCGACGACGACGGCCTTCCAGCGTCCGTGGGACTTGTCCTCCACCCCCTGCAGGGACAGGCCCTGCTGGTTGCGGATCGCGCGGAGTCGGGCACCGAGGGCCCGCGAGTAGTCGGTGCTCATGGGTGTCTGCTCACTGTCCGTCGTCGTGTCATCGGCGTCGTCGTCACGCAGCGTACTTGCTACACCGGGACGGCAACAGCGGCCATCCCCCGGAGAGTGCAACCGGGGACACCCACGCCCACCTGCGGGGCTGCGACGCGCGACGACGGTCACACGACGGGGTGCAGTACCGTCGGCACCGGTCCACCCACTCCTTTAACGACCCGTCCCGTGAGGCGGGGAAGGAGGCCTGATGGCCAGCTCGACCGAGCCTGCCCCCGGCCAGGCCGCTCCCGGGGCACTGCTCGCCCCCGCCGACGTCGCCCGCGTGGTCGACCGGATGGCCCACCAGCTGATCGAGAAGTGCGCCGGGGGCGGCGGGGCGGGTGACGACAGGGACTCACTCGCCGACCTCGTGCTCGTCGGCATCCCCACCCGCGGCGCCCCGCTGGCCCGCCGGCTGGCCGCCCGCGTCGAGGCCTTCTCCGGTACCCCCGTCGACACCGGCACCGTCGACATCACCCTCTACCGCGACGACCTGCGGCTGCGCGGCGTCCGTGCGCTGGAGGACACGGTGCTGCCGCCGGCGGGCATCGACGGCCGCCTGGTCGTCCTCGTCGACGACGTGCTGTTCTCCGGCCGCTCGGTGCGCGCGGCGCTCGACGCGCTGCGCGACCTCGGCCGGCCCCGGGCGGTGCAGCTGGCGGTGCTGGTCGACCGCGGCCACCGGGAACTGCCGATCCGCGCCGACTACGTGGGCAAGAACGTGCCCACCTCGCGTGCGCAGAAGGTGCGGGTGCACCTCGCCGAGACCGACGGCACGGACGAGGTCGTGGTGGTGGAGCAGTGAAGCGGCACCTGCTGGAGGCGGCCGACCTCGACCGCGCCGACGCCACCCTGGTCCTCGACACCGCCGCGCAGATCGACCAGGCGCTGGCCGGCCGCGAGGTCAAGAAGCTGCCCACCCTGCGCGGGCGGACCGTGGTCAACCTCTTCTACGAGGACTCCACCCGCACCCGCATCTCCTTCGAGCTGGCGGCCAAGCGGCTCAGTGCCGACGTCATCAACTTCTCCGCCAAGGGCAGCAGCGTCTCCAAGGGCGAGAGCCTCAAGGACACCGCGCTGACGCTGGAGGCGATGGGCAGCGACGCGATCGTCGTCCGCCACTCGGCCTCCGGGGCGCCGCACCGGCTGGCGAACTGGGTGCGCGGCAGCGTGGTGAACGCCGGCGACGGCACCCACGAGCACCCCACCCAGGCGCTGCTGGACGCCTACACGATCCGGCGCCGGCTGGGCCGGCTCGACGGCGTCCGGGTGGCGGTCGTCGGCGACGTGCTGCACAGCCGGGTGGCCCGCTCCAACGTCTGGCTGCTGACCACGCTCGGCGCCGAGGTCACGCTGGTGGCCCCGCCGACGCTGCTGCCGGTCGGTGTGGGCGCTTGGCCGGTGGAGGTCTCCTACGACCTCGACGCCGTGCTGCCCAAGGCCGACGCGGTGATGATGCTGCGGGTCCAGGCCGAACGGATGAACGCCTCGTTCTTCCCCAGCGCGCGGGAGTACAGCCGCCGCTACGGCCTCGACGCGCGCCGGATGGCCGCGCTGGGCGACGACGCGATCGTCATGCACCCCGGCCCGATGAACCGCGGCATGGAGATCGCCGCCGACGTCGCCGACTCGGTCCGCTCGACGATCGTCGAGCAGGTCGGCAACGGCGTCTCCGTCCGCATGGCCGTCCTGTACCTGCTGCTCGGAGGCGCCCCCGCATGACCACGCTGATCAAGGGGGCGCGCGTCCTCGGCGGCGAGCCCGCCGACCTGCTGCTCGAGGACGGCCGGATCGCCGCGGTGGGCCGGCGGCTGTCGGTGACCGGCGCCGACGTCGTCGACGCCGACGGGCTGGTCGCGCTGCCCGGCCTGGTCGACCTGCACACCCACCTGCGCGAGCCCGGCCGCGAGGACGCCGAGACCGTCGAGACCGGCAGCCGCGCCGCGGCGCTGGGCGGTTACACCGCGGTGCACGCCATGGCCAACACCGACCCGGTCGCCGACACCGCGGGCGTGGTCGAGCAGGTGTGGCGCCTGGGCCGGCAGGCCGGGCTGGTCGACGTCGTCCCGGTGGGCGCGGTGACCGTGGGGCTGCGCGGCGAGCGGCTCGCCGAGCTCGGCGCCATGGCCGACTCCGCCGCCCGGGTGCGGGTGTTCTCCGACGACGGCCACTGCGTCGCCGACCCCGCGCTGATGCGCCGCGCCCTGGAGTACGTCAAGGCCCTCGACGGCGTCGTCGCCCAGCACGCCGAGGAGCCGCGGCTCACCGTCGGCGCGCAGATGAACGAGGGCGACCGCTCCGCGCGGCTGGGCCTCACCGGCTGGCCGGCCGCCGCCGAGGAGGCGGTCATCGCCCGCGACGTCCTGCTCGCCCAGCACGTGGGCGCCCGGCTGCACGTCTGCCACGTCTCCACCGCCGGGTCGGTGGAGATCCTGCGGTGGGCGAAGTCGCGCGGCGTGCAGGTGACCGCGGAGGTCACCCCGCACCACCTGCTGCTCACCGAGGCCCTCGCCGAGTCCTACGACCCGGTGTTCAAGGTCAACCCGCCGCTGCGCACCGACGAGGACGTGCAGGCGCTCCGGCAGGGCCTGGCCGACGGCACCGTCGACGCCGTCGCCACCGACCACGCGCCGCACGCGGTGGAGGACAAGGAGAGCGAGTGGGCGCAGGCCCGGCCCGGCATGCTCGGGCTGGAACAGGCGCTCCCGGTCGTCGTCGAGGCGCTGGTGGAGACCGGTCTGCTCGACTGGGCCGGCGTCGCCGACCGGATGTCGGTGCGCCCCGCGGCCATCGGCCGGCTCGACGGGCACGGCCGCCCGGTCGCGCCCGGCGAGCCGGCCAACCTGCTGCTGCTCGACCCCGCCGCCCGGGCCGCCGTCGACCCGGCCGCGCTGGCCAGCCGCAGCCGCAACAGCCCCTATGCCGGCCGG
Source organism: Geodermatophilus dictyosporus (assembly GCF_900115505.1). Taxonomy (GTDB): domain Bacteria; phylum Actinomycetota; class Actinomycetes; order Mycobacteriales; family Geodermatophilaceae; genus Geodermatophilus; species Geodermatophilus dictyosporus. The sequence continues at coordinate 381,063 of NZ_FOWQ01000004.1, forward strand.
GAGCTGCCCGGCCGCGTCGTCGCCACCTTCCTGCGGGGCGAGGCGACGGTGCTCGACGGAAAGGCAGTGCGGTGACAGAGGCGATCCTCGTGCTCGAGGACGGGCGGACGTTCCGGGGCGAGGCCTACGGCACGGTCGGGACGACGGTCGGCGAGGCGGTGTTCGCCACCGGCATGACCGGCTACCAGGAGACGCTCACCGACCCGAGCTACGCCGGGCAGATCGTCACCATGACCGCGCCGCACGTGGGCAACACCGGCGTCAACGGCGAGGACGACGAGAGCCGCCGCATGTGGGTGGCCGGCTTCGTCGTCCGCGACCCCGCCCGCCGCCCCGCCAACTGGCGGGCCACCGGCAGCCTCGACGACGAGCTCCGCGCCCAGGGCGTCGTCGGCATCAGCGGCATCGACACCCGCGCGCTCACCCGCCACCTGCGCGAGCGCGGCGCCATGCGCGCCGGGATCAGCAGCGAGACCACGGACGCCGACGCGCTGCTCGCCCGGGTGCGCGCGGCCGAGGGCATGGTCGGCGCCGACCTCGCCCCGCAGGTCAGCACGCCGGAGCCCTACGTCGTGCCGGCGGTGGGGGACAAGCGGTTCACCATCGCCGCGCTGGACCTGGGCATCAAGACCGCCACCCCGCGCCACCTCGCCGAGCTCGGCGTCGAGACGCACGTGCTGCCCTCCACGGCGACCGCGGCCGACCTGCTCGAGCACGGCCCCGACGGCGTCTTCCTGTCCAACGGGCCCGGCGACCCGGCCGCGGCCGACTACGCCGTCGCCGCGGTGCGCGGCGTGCTCGACGCCGGCCGGCCGCTGTTCGGCATCTGCTTCGGCAACCAGATCCTGGGCCGCGCGCTGGGCCTGGGCACCTACAAGCTGCGCTTCGGCCACCGCGGGCTCAACCAGCCGGTGCTCGACCGGGTCAGCGGCACCGTGCGGGTGACCAGCCACAACCACGGGTTCGCCGTCGACGCGCCGCTGGACCGGGCCACCGGCACCCCCTACGGGCGGGTCGAGGTCAGCCACGTGGGCCTCAACGACGACGTCGTCGAGGGGCTGCGGCTGCTCGACGCCCCGGCCTTCAGCGTGCAGTTCCACCCGGAGTCCGCCGCCGGCCCGCACGACGCCGCGCCGCTGTTCGGCCGGTTCGTCGACCTCATGGAGTCCGTCCGCGACGGGGGCCCGGCCGTCAGCCCGGCGACGACCGTCGAGCACAGCAGCGGGGAGAGGGCCTGATGCCCAAGCGCACCGACATCTCGCACGTCCTGGTCATCGGTTCCGGGCCGATCCTCATCGGCCAGGCCGCCGAGTTCGACTACTCGGGCACCCAGGCCTGCCGCGTGCTGCGCAGCGAGGGCCTACGGGTCAGCCTGGTCAACAGCAACCCGGCGACGATCATGACCGACCCCGAGGTCGCCGACGCCACGTACATCGAGCCGCTGACGCCGGAGTTCGTCGAGCGGGTCATCGCCAAGGAGCGGCCCGACGCGCTGCTGGCCACCCTCGGCGGGCAGACCGCGCTCAACATCGCCATCGGCCTGTACGAGAACGGCACGCTGCAGCGCTACGGCGTGCGGCTCATCGGCGCCGACGTCGACGCCATCAACCGCGGCGAGGACCGGCAGATGTTCAAGGACATCGTGCGGTCGATCGGCGCCGACGCCCCGCGCTCGCGGGTCTGCTCCACCGTCGAGGAGGCGCTGGAGACCGCCGCCGAGGTCGGCTACCCGGTCGTCATCCGGCCGAGCTTCACCATGGGCGGCCTGGGCTCGGGCTTCGCCACCGACGAGCCGATGCTGCGCCGGATGGCGTCCCACGGCCTCGCCGACTCACCCGTGCACACCGTGCTCGTCGAGGAGTCGGTGCTCGGCTGGAAGGAGTACGAGCTCGAGCTCATGCGCGACCGCAGCGACAACGTGGTCGTCATCTGCTCGATCGAGAACGTCGACGCGATGGGCGTGCACACCGGCGACTCGGTGACCGTCGCGCCGGCGATGACGCTGACCGACGTCGAGTACCAGCGGATGCGCGACGTCGGGATCGCGGTGCTGCGCGAGGTCGGCGTGGACACCGGCGGCTGCAACATCCAGTTCGCCGTCAACCCCGCCGACGGGCGCCTGGTCGTCATCGAGATGAACCCGCGGGTGTCGCGGTCGAGCGCCCTGGCGTCGAAGGCCACCGGCTTCCCGATCGCCAAGATCGCCGCGAAGCTCGCGATCGGCTACACGCTCGACGAGATCACCAACGACATCACCGGCGTCACCCCGGCCAGCTTCGAGCCGGCGCTGGACTACGTCGTGGTGAAGATCCCGCGCTTCGCCTTCGAGAAGTTCCCCGGCGCCGACCCGCGGCTGACCACGACGATGAAGAGCGTCGGCGAGGTCATGGCGATGGGCCGCAACTTCCCCGAGGCGCTGGGCAAGGCGATGCGATCCACCGAGACCAAGGTGGCCGGCTTCTGGACCGGGCAGCCCGACGGCCGCTCGGCCGCGGAGCTGCTCGAGGCGCTGCGCACGCCGGTCGACGGCCGGCTCTACACCGCCGAGGCCGCGCTGGCGGCCGGCTCCACCGTCGAGCAGGTCGCCGAGGCCAGCGGCTTCGACCCGTGGTTCGTCGACCAGGTCGCGCTGGTGCGCGAGGTCGCCGCCGAGGTCCGCGACGCCCCGGCGCTCACCCCCGAGCTGCTGCGCCGGGCGAAGCGGCACGGGCTGTCCGACCGGCAGGTGGCGGCGCTGCGGCCCGAGCTCGCCGGCGAGGACGGCGTCCGCAGCCTGCGCTGGCGGCTGGGCATCCGGCCGGTGTTCAAGACCGTGGACACCTGCGCCGCGGAGTTCGCCGCCCGCACGCCGTACCACTACTCGTCCTACGACGAGGAGACCGAGGTCGAGCCGCGCGAGAAGCCGGCCGTCCTCATCCTGGGCTCGGGGCCCAACCGGATCGGGCAGGGCATCGAGTTCGACTACTCCTGCGTGCACGCGGTCATGGCGCTGCAGGACGCCGGCTACGAGGCCGTGATGGTCAACTGCAACCCCGAGACGGTCTCCACCGACTACGACACCGCCGACCGGCTCTACTTCGAGCCGCTGACCTTCGAGGACGTCCTCGAGGTGGTCGAGGCCGAGCGCGCCGCGGGCCCCGTCGCCGGGGTCGTCTGCACCCTCGGCGGGCAGACGCCGCTGGGCCTGGCGCAGCGGCTCAAGGACGCCGGGGTCCCGGTGCTGGGCACCTCGCCGGAGGCCATCGACGACGCCGAGGACCGCGGCGCGTTCTCCCGGGTGCTCGCCGACGCCGGGCTGCTCGCGCCGAAGCACGGCACCGCGACCACCTTCGCCGAGGCGCGGGAGATCGCCGCGGGCATCGGCTACCCGGTGCTGGTGCGCCCCTCCTACGTCCTCGGCGGCCGCGGCATGGAGATCGTCTACGACGACGCCACGCTGGAGGCCTACATCGCCAAGGCCACCGACGTGAGCCCCGCCCACCCGGTGCTGGTCGACCGGTTCCTCGAGGACGCCGTCGAGATCGACGTCGACGCGCTCTACGACGGCGCGGAGCTCTACCTCGGCGGGGTCATGGAGCACATCGAGGAGGCCGGCATCCACTCCGGCGACTCCGCGTGCGCGCTGCCACCGATCACCCTGGGCTCGGCCGACCTCGCCGGGATCCGCACCGCCACCGAGGCGCTGGCCGCCCGGATCGGCGTCCGCGGGCTGATGAACGTGCAGTACGCGCTCAAGGACGACGTCCTGTACGTGCTGGAGGCCAACCCCCGCGCCAGCCGCACGGTGCCCTTCGTGTCCAAGGCGACCGCCGTGCAGCTGGCCAAGGCCGCGGCCCGCATCGCCGTCGGGGAGTCGATCGCCGACCTGCGCGCCGCCGGCGTGCTGCCGGCCACCGGCGACGGCACCGACCTGCCGGAGGACGCGCCGATCGCGGTCAAGGAGGCGGTGCTGCCCTTCCACCGGTTCCGCACCGTCGAGGGCCACGGCGTGGACACCGTGCTGTCGCCGGAGATGAAGTCCACCGGCGAGGTCATGGGCCTCGACGACGGCTTCGGCACCGCCTTCGCCAAGTCGCAGGCGGCCGCCTACGGCTCCCTGCCGACGTCGGGGGCGGTGTTCGTGTCGGTGGCCAACCGGGACAAGCGGGCCGCCGTCTTCCCGGTCAAGCGGCTGGCCGACCTGGGCTTCCGGGTGCTGGCCACCGCGGGCACCGCGCGGGTGCTGCGCCGCAACGGGGTCGCGTGCGAGGTGGTCGGCAAGTACAGCGAGGGCCCGGGCAACGTGGTCGAGCGGATCCAGGCCGGCGACGTCGACATCGTCGTCAACACGCCGTTCGGGTCCCCGGGCAACAGCGGGCCGCGGCTGGACGGCTACGAGATCCGCACGGCCGCCGTCGCCGCCGGGATCCCGTGCATCACCACGGTGCAGGGGCTGGCCGCGGCGGTGCAGGGCATCGAGGCGCTGCTGCGCGGCGGCCTCGGCGTCCGCAGCCTGCAGGAGGTCCACGCCGGTCTGGCGGCCGCCCTGGCGCCGCGCCCGTGACCGTGGTGGCGCGGGTGCGCGACGAACTGGTCGCCCGCGGCCTGCTCGACGGCCTGCCGGCGGCCTTCCTCGCCGGCGTCACCCGGTTCGCCACACCGCCGGCCGCGGAGCTCGGCGCGCTGCGGGCCGACGCCGAGGGCCTGGCCGCCCGGCTGGCGGCGGGAAAGGCCGGCGACGCCGACCTGCCGCTGCTCACCCGTGTGCTGTTCTCCGCCGGCCACGGCGGGCTGCTGGCCGCGCACGGGGTGCGGACGCCGTCCTACGACCTGCTGGGGTCCTACCGCGACAACCTGCGGACGCCGGTCGGGCCGCGGCTGCCCGGGCGGCCGCGCGCCGGCGGCCGCCGCTGGCGGGTGCTCGGCCGCGACGTCGGCTTCCCGATCGGCGTGCCGGCGTGCGTGCTGAACGGCGGCGAGGAGTGGGTGCGCTACCACGCCCGCAACGGCTTCAGCGTGCTCACCTACAAGACCGTGCGCAGCCGCGCCCACGAGCCCAACGCGCAACCGAACTGGACCTTCGCCCCGCGGCCGCCCGGCGACGCGGTCGTGTCCGACCCGTGGGACTGGGTGGCGCCCGGCGACCCGGGGGTGAGCACGGTCAACTCCTTCGGCGTCCCCTCGCCCCCGCCCGCGGAGTGGATGGCCGACCTCGAGCGCTCGCTGGCCGCCGTCGACGGCGACCAGCTGCTGCTGGTCAGCGTCATGGGGTCCGGCGACGGCACCGACCTGGTGGACGACTTCGCCGCGACGGCGCGCCTGGCCGAGGAGGCCGGCGCGGAGGTGGTCGAGCTGAACCTGTCCTGCCCCAACACGCTCAGCGCCGCGGCCGACGACGGCGTCAAGCCGCCGCTGTGCCTCGACGCCGCCGCCACGCTCGCGGTGGTCGAGGGCGTGCGCCGCGCGCTCGGCGACCGCACCGGCCTGGTCGCCAAGATCTCCTGGCTCGACGAGGACCGGCTCGCCGCGCTGGTCCCCGGGTTGGCGCCGCTGGTCGACGGCGTCGCGGCCATCAACACGGTGGCCGGCCGGGTGGTGCGCAGCGACGGGGAGCCGACCTTCCCCGGTCGCGCGGTGGCCGGGCTCTCGGGGGCCGCCGTCCGCGGGCACGCGCTCGACCTCACCCGCCGGCTGGTCGCGCTGCGCGAGGCCGGGGGGCACCGCTTCGACGTGCTGGCGATGGGCGGGGTCACCGACGTCGCGTCGTTCGAGGCGCTGTGGGCGGCCGGTGCCGACGCCGTCCAGTCGGCCTCGGGTGCCTTCGCCGACCCGTTCCTCGCCCGCGACTGCGTCGCCGCCCTCGGCGACACCCTGCCGCGGTCGGTGCCCCGGTGACCGGGCTCGCGAGGTCGGCCGTGGACGCAGCACCTCCGGGCACGAGTCCGACGAGCGCCGGCGAGGAGGGCTCGTGACCGCGCCGTTCGGGCAGCGGCTGGCCGACGCCGTCGCCGCGCGCGGGCCGCTGTGCGTGGGCATCGACCCGCACCCGCCCCTGCTCGAGCGCTGGGGCCTGCCCGACGACGCCGGCGGGCTGCGCCGGTTCACCGACACGGTCGTCGACGCGCTGGCCGGCACCGTCGCGCTCCTCAAGCCGCAGAGCGCCTTCTACGAGCGGCACGGCTCGCGGGGCCTGGCCGCGCTGGAGGACGGCGCCGCCCGCGCCCGTGCCGCCGGCGCCCTGGTGCTGCTCGACGCCAAGCGCGGGGACATCGGCTCGACGATGGACGCCTACGCCGACGTCCTGCGCCCCGGCCACCCGCTCGCCGTCGACGCGCTCACCGTCAGCCCCTACCTCGGCCCCGGCTCGCTGCAGCCGGCCGTGGACACCGCGCGGGCGCACGGCGGCGGGCTGTTCGTGCTCGCGCGCACGTCCAACCCCGACGCCGGCACGCTGCAGCACGCGCTGGTGGGGGAGCGGTCGGTGGCGCAGGTCGTCGTCGACACGGTGCGCGGCTGGAACACCCTGGGGTGGGTGGTCGGCGACCCGCTGCCCGACCCCGGCGCGGTGCGGGACCTCGCGAGCCGCTGGGGCCCCGGCACCGGCAGCTTCGGCGTCGTCGTCGGGGCGACGCTGCGCGACCTCGACGTCGACCTCACCGGTCTCGGCGGGCCGGTGCTCGCCCCCGGGCTCGGCGCGCAGGGCGGCTCGGCGGCCGACCTGCGCCGGCTGTTCGGGCAGGGTGGCGCCGTGGTCCCGACCGTGTCCCGGGACGTGCTCGCCGCCGGGCCCGACCCGGCCGCGCTGCGGGCCGCCGCCGCCCGCTGGGCCGAGCAGCTGGCCGCCTGAGGCGCGACCCGGCCCCGGCACCGCCGCTCGGGCGGCGCTCGTGGCGGCGTCCGACGGCGGCGTGACCGGGCGGGTCCGGCGTGTCGCGACGACCGGTGCGGGCGTGTCGGCCCCCGGCCACGATCGGACGTACCGGTTCCGTATGCTCTCTGAACAGGGCTCCTGACTCTCCGTCATCCGAGCGGTCCACGCAGCGTCACCGCCGGACGCCGGGAGGTCGAAAAGCTCGGCCGCCGGGCGCGTGACCTGCGGATTCCCGGTTACTAGGTTGATCGCCGGGCCCGAGCACACGGGGACCGGACCCGCGGCAGCACCACCGCGACACAGCACAGAGACGCCGGGCCGACCGGCGACGACACGATCGGACGCACCATGCCCCTCCCTGACCTGTCCCCCGAACAACGCGCCGCCGCCCTGGAGAAGGCCGCCGCCGCCCGCAAGGCGCGCGCCGAGCTCCGCGAGCGGCTCAAGAGCAAGGGCACGACGGTCGGTGACGTCCTCCGCCAGGGGGAGACCGACGAGGTGATCGGCAAGATGCGGGTCTCCGCGGTGCTGGAGAGCCTGCCCGGTGTCGGCAAGGCGCGGGCTGCGAAGATCATGGAGCGGCTCGAGATCTCCCCGACCCGCCGGGTCCGCGGTCTGGGCGCCAACCAGCGCCGGGCGCTCGAGGCGGAGTTCGGCGGGGAGCAGGTGGTCGCCGAGCAGGTGCCCGCCGACTCGACCGCCTGAGCCGGGGCCGACCCCACCTCCGCAGGACCGACGAGGACGACGCGTTGCCCGAAGCACCCGAACCACCCGCCACGGCGCGCCTGACGGTGCTGTCCGGTCCCTCCGGGGTCGGCAAGGGCACCGTCGTCGCCGAGGTCCGCCGCCGGCACCCCGAGGTGTGGGTGTCGGTGTCGGTCACCACCCGGGCCCGCCGGCCCGGCGAGGTCGACGGGGTGCACTACCACTTCCTCACCGGCGCCGAGTTCGACCGGCTCGTCGCCGAGGACGGCCTGCTGGAGTGGGCCGAGTACGCGGGCAACCGCTACGGCACGCCGGAGGCCCCGGTGCGCGAGCGACTCGCCACCGGGGCGCCGGCCCTGCTGGAGATCGAGCTGCAGGGCGCGCGCCAGGTGCGGGCCCGCGCCCCGGAGGCGCAGCTGGTCTTCCTGGCGCCGCCGTCGTGGGCCGAGCTGGTCAGCCGGCTGGCCGGCCGCGGCTCCGAGCCGCCGGCGGTCCAGGAGCGCCGGCTGGCCATCGCACAGGCCGAGCTGGACGCCGCCGGGGAGTTCGACGCCGTGGTGGTCAACGACGACGTCACCCGGGCCGCCGACGAGTTGGTAGGCTTGCTGACTGCGCCGTCGTCCGGGAGGTCGGTCGGCGCCTCCGAGTGAGCGGCCGCCGAGGCCCCTCACTCCCGCCGATCGAACGAGGAGCACGCCCGCCCGTGTCCGGAGTCGCACCCGCCCCCGAGGGCATCACCAACCCGCCGATCGACGAGCTGCTCGAGCGCACCAGCAGCAAGTACGGGCTGGTGATCTTCGCCGCGAAGCGCGCGCGGCAGATCAACGCCTACTACAGCCAGCTCTCCGAGGGCCTGCTGGAGTACGTCGGCCCCCTGGTCGACACCGCCCCGCAGGAGAAGCCGCTCTCCATCGCGCTGCGCGAGATCAACGAGGGCCTGCTCACCCACACCGCCGGCGAGAACTGAGGAAGGACCCCCTCGCCCCCCACGCCTCGCACGCTCGGCGCGGGGCCCTGCGAGGGGGCCCTTCCAGTCCCTCATGACCGACGCCCCCGGTACTCGGTACCGGGGGCGTCGGCGCGTCTGCGGGAGGATGAGGGCATGAGCCGGATCGTGCTGGGTGTCGCCGGCGGCGTCGCCGCGTACAAGGCCGCGCTGCTGCTGCGCGCGCTGACCGAGGCCGGGCACGACGTGCGCGTCGTCCCCACGCCGGGCGCGCTGAACTTCGTCGGCGCGGCCACCTTCGAGGCGCTGTCGGGCAACCCGGTGACCACCGACGTGTGGTCCGACGTCCCCGAGGTCGCCCACGTCCGGATCGGGCAGAGCGCCGACCTCGTCGTCGTCGCCCCGGCCACCGCCGACCTGCTCGCCCGCGCCGCCGCCGGCCGCGCCGACGACCTGCTCACCGCCACCCTGCTCACCGCGCACTGCCCGGTCGTGTTCGTGCCGGCCATGCACACCGAGATGTGGCTGCACCCGGCCACCCAGGACAACGTCGCCACGCTGCGCCGCCGCGGCTCGATCGTGCTGCCGCCCGCCGTCGGCCGGCTCACCGGTCCCGACTCCGGACCCGGCCGGCTGCCCGAGCCCGCCGACGTCGCCGCGCTGGCCCAGGTGGCGCTGGCCTCCGGGGCGGGCGTGCTGCGCGCCGACCTCACCGGCCGCCGCGTCGTCGTCAGCGCCGGCGGCACCCGCGAGCCGCTGGACCCGGTGCGCTACCTGGGCAACCGCTCCTCGGGGCGGCAGGGCTTCGCGCTGGCCCGGGTGGCGGCCGCCCGGGGTGCCGAGGTGACCCTGGTCGCCGCCAACGTCGACCTGCCCGCGCCCTTCGGCGTCCGGGTGGTGCCGGTCGGGACGGCGGAGGAGCTGCGCGCGGCGGTGCTCGCCGAGGCTGGGTCGGGCGGGGGAGTGACAGCCGACGTCGTGGTGATGGCTGCCGCCGTCGCCGACTTCCGGCCCGCCACCGTCGCGGCCACCAAGCTGAAGAAGAAGGACGACCCCTCCGAGGTCCCCGTCGTGTCGCTGGTGCGCAACCCCGACGTGCTGGCCGAGCTGGTCACCAAGCGCGCGCCCGGCCAGCTGGTGGTCGGCTTCGCCGCCGAGACCGGTGACGAGGCCGGTGACGTGCTCGCCCACGCCCGCGCCAAGCTGGCCCGCAAGGGGTGCGACCTGCTGGTGGTCAACGACGTCTCCGGCGGCGGGGTGTTCGGCCGGCCGGACAACGCCGCGGTGGTGCTGGCCGCCGACGGCTCGGCCACGGAGGTCCCGCACGGGACCAAGGACGCCGTCGCCGCCGGCGTCTGGCAGACCGTCCTGCCGCGGCTGGCCTGACCCCGTCCGGTGCCGGCCGCCGGGCGGCGCCGGTAACGTGACCCGACGGCGCGCCCCGGCGCGCCAGACCTCGTCACCGAAGCAGGGAGATCCCGAGTGCCACGCCGCCTCTTCACGTCCGAGTCGGTGACCGAGGGCCACCCGGACAAGATCGCCGACCAGATCAGCGACGCCATCCTCGACCAGATGCTGGGTCAGGACCCGCGCAGCCGCGTCGCCGTCGAGACGCTGATCACCACCGGCCAGGTGCACATCGCGGGCGAGGTCACCACCGCCGGCTACGTCGACATCGCCGACGTCGTCCGCCGGACCATCCTCGGCATCGGCTACGACTCCTCGCGCAAGGGCTTCGACGGCGCCTCGTGCGGCGTGAGCGTCTCCATCGGCGCGCAGTCGCCCGACATCGCGCAGGGCGTGGACACCGCCTACGAGGCGCGCACCACCGGCGCGGCCGACGACGAGATCGAGCGCCAGGGCGCCGGCGACCAGGGCCTGATGTTCGGCTACGCCACCGACGAGACCCCCGAGCTCATGCCGCTGCCCATCGCGCTGGCCCACCGGCTCGCCCGCCGGCTGTCGACGGTCCGCAAGGACGGCTCGGTGCCCTACCTGCGGCCCGACGGCAAGACGCAGGTCACCGTCGTCTACGAGGACGACCGGCCGGTCGGCGTCGACACCGTCGTCGTCTCCTCGCAGCACGCCGAGGACATCTCCATCGAGCAGCTGCTCACCCCCGACGTGCAGGAGCTCGTCGTGGAGCCCGAGCTGCAGGCCCTCGGCCTGCCCACCGACGGCTACCGGCTGCTGGTCAACCCCACCGGCAAGTTCGTCATCGGCGGCCCCATGGGCGACGCCGGGCTGACCGGCCGCAAGATCATCGTCGACACCTACGGCGGCATGGCCCGCCACGGCGGCGGCGCGTTCTCCGGCAAGGACCCCTCGAAGGTCGACCGCTCCGGCGCCTACGCCATGCGCTGGGTGGCCAAGAACGTCGTCGCCGCGGGCCTGGCCCGCCGGTGCGAGGTGCAGGTGGCCTACGCGATCGGCGCCGCGCACCCGGTGGGCCTGTTCGTCGACACCCACGGCACCGGCACGGTGGCCGACGACGTGCTGGAGAAGGCGGTCACCACGGTGTTCGACCTGCGCCCGGGTGCGATCGTCCGCGACCTCGACCTGCTCCGGCCGATCTACGGGCCGACCGCCGCCTACGGCCACTTCGGCCGCACCGACGTCGAGCTGCCGTGGGAGCGCACCGACCGGGTCGAGGCGCTGCGCTCCGCCGTCGGCGCCTAGCGCGTCCCTCGGGCGCTCGTGCCCCACGCCACCGCGCTTCCCGATCTCGCCCTGCACGGCGTCCGGGTGCTGGGCTTCCCGACGACGGCCCGCGTCGCCGGCCGCTACGGCCTCGACCGGGACGCCGTCGAGGAGGCACTGCTCGACGCCGAGGCCCGCGGCTGGGTGCGCCGGCTCGCCTTCGGCGGCAGCGAGGGGTGGTCGCTGCTCGACGCCGGCCGGGCGGAGGGCGAGCGCCGGCTCGCCGCCGAGCTCGACGCGCTGGGCGCCCGGGACGCGGTGGCCGGCGTGCACGGCCGCTTCCGGCCGCTCAACCGCCGGTTCGGTGCCGCCTGCACCGACTGGCAGGTGCGCCCGACCCGGCTCGACCCGATGGCCTTCAACGACCACACCGACTGGCGGTGGGACGAGCGGGTGCTGCGCACGCTGCGGTCGGCCGGGGCGGAGTTCACCGGGCTCTGCGCCGAGCTGAGCGCGCTGCTGGGCCGCTTCGGCGGCTACGCCGGCCTGTACGCCGCGGCGCTGCGGCGCGTGGACGCGGGCGAGCGCGGCTGGGTCGACGGGCACGACCGCGACTCGCTGCACCTTGTCTGGATCCAGTTCCACGAGGACCTGCTGGCCACCCTCGGCATCGAGCGCGGCACCGACGCCTGAGTGCCCCGTCGGTGTCGGAGCCGGTGGGTAGCGTGCGACCACGTGCCCACCGACCCCGCCGTCCCCGCGCCCGAGGGGGCGCCGCGGGTGGCGCGGGTCGTCGTCGACGTGCCGCTGGCGCACCTGGACCGGCCCTTCGACTACGCGGTCCCCGACGAGCTGGCCGGGCAGGTGCGGGCCGGCTGCCGGGTGCGGGTGCGCTTCGCCGGCCAGCTGGTGGACGGCGTCGTGCTCGAGCTGGCCGAGGCGAGCGACTCCGGGCGGAAGCTCGCGCCGCTGGCCAAGCTGGTCTCGCCCGAGCCGGTGCTCACCCCGGAGGTGGCCGCGCTGGCCCGCTCGGTGGCGCAGCGCTGGGCCGGCACCCTGACCGACGTGCTGCGGCTGGCCATCCCGCCGCGCCGGGCCGCCGCCGAGAAGCGCCCGCCGGGGGAGGCCCCGCCGCCACCGGCGCCCCCGGACCCGGCCGGCTTCGCCCGCTACCCGGCCGGGCCCTCCCTGCTGGCCGCCGTCGCCGGGGGGCGCCCGGCCCGCGCGGTGTGGACGGCGCTGCCCGGCGAGGACTGGCCGGCCCGCCTGGCGGAGCTGTGCCAGGCCGCCCTGTCCGGCGGGCGCGGCGCGCTCGTCGTCGTCCCCGACGGCCGCGACCTCGACCGGCTGGAGGCCGCGGCCACCGCCTCGCTGCCGGCGGGCTCCTTCGTCGTGCTGCGCGCCGACGCCGCCCCCGACGCGCGGTACCGGCGCTTCCTCGACGCCGCCCGCGGCAGCGCCCGGGTGGTGCTCGGCACCCGCGCCGCGGTGTTCGCGCCGGTCGCCGACCTGGGCCTGGTGGCCGTCTGGGACGACGGCGACGACCTGCACGCCGAGCCCCGCGCCCCCTACGCGCACGCCCGCGACGTGCTCCTGCACCGCGCCCACCTGGCCTCGTGCGCCGCCGTCGTCGCGGCCACCGCGCGGACCGCCGAGGCGCAGCTGCTCGTCGACAGCGGCTGGGCGCACGAGCTGGCCGCCGACCGGGCCACCCTCCGCGCCGCCGCGCCCCGCGTGCAGGCCCTCGGCGAGGACTCCGAGCTCGCCCGCGACCCCGCCGCGCGCACCGCCCGGCTGCCGAGCCTCGCCCACCGGGTCGCCCGGGCGACGCTGGCCGAGGGCGCGCCGGTGCTCGTGCAGGTGCCCCGCGCCGGCTACGCCCCCGGGCTGTCCTGCGACCGCTGCCGCGCCCCGGCCCGGTGCGCGGTGTGCCGGGGTCCCCTCGGCATCTCCCCGGCGCCGGGGCCGGGCGGGTCCCGGGTGCCGGCCTGCCGCTGGTGCGCCCGCCCGGCGGCCACCTTCGACTGCCCGCACTGCCACGGGACCAAGCTGCGCGCCTCCGTGGTCGGTGCGGCCCGCACCGCCGAGGAGCTGGGCCGGGCGTTCCCCGGCGCGCCGGTGCGGGTGTCGGGGCGGACGTCGGGCGTGCTGCCGTCGGTGCCGGCCGGGCCGTCGCTGGTGGTGGCCACCCCGGGCGCGGAGCCGGTCGCCGAGGGGGGCTACGGCGCGGCACTGCTGCTCGACTCGTGGGCGCTGCTGGGCCGGGCGGACCTGCGGGCGGGGGAGGAGACGCTGCGCCGCTGGGCCAACGCCGCGACGCTGGTCCGCCCGCACGGCTCGGTGGTCGTCGCCGCCGACGCCGCCCACCCCGTCGTCCAGGCGCTGGTGCGCTGGGACCCGGGTTGGCTGGCCGAGCGCGAGCTCGCCGACCGACGGGCGCTGGGCTTCCCGCCGGCCACCCGGATGGCGGCGCTGTCGGGCTCGCCGGCGGCGCTGGCGGAGTTCCTGGCGGCCGCCCGGCTGCCGGCCGGCGCCGACCTGCTCGGCCCCGTGCCCGAACCGGCGCGACCCGGCCAGGAGGGCGAGCGGGAGCGCTACCTCGTGCGGGTGCCGCGCGGCGAGGGCCTGGCGCTGGCCACCGCGCTGGCCGAGGTGCAGGGCGTGCGCAGCGCGCGGAAGGCGAGCGAGCACGTGCGCGTCCAGCTCGACCCCCTCGAGCTCGTCTGACGACGGACCCCCGCCGCTCGCAGGCTCGCGGCGGGCCCCTGCAGGAGGGCCACATACGCTGGGCGGGTGAGCGTCACCCCCATCCGGCTGCTCGGCGACCCGGTGCTGCGCACCCCCGCCGCCCCCGTCGTCGACTTCGACGCCGAGCTGCGCCGGCTGGTCGCCGACCTGACCGAGACGATGCACGCCGCCGGCGGGGCCGGACTGGCCGCCCCGCAGATCGGCGTCGGGCTCCGGGTGTTCACCTGGTACGTCGACGGCGAGGTCGGCCACCTGGTCAACCCGTCGGTCGACCTCGTCGGCGAGGAGACCGAGGAGGCGCCCGAGGGCTGCCTGTCCATCCCGGGCTACCGCTTCGACTGCCGCCGCCACCTGCACGTCGTCGCCACCGGCTGGGACCAGCACGGTGACCCGCTCCGGGTCGAGGGCTCGCACCTGCTCGCCCGCGCGGTGCAGCACGAGGTCGACCACCTCGACGGCGTCCTCTTCGTCGACCGGCTCGACCCGGGGGCCAGGGCCGCGGCGCTGGCCGAGCTGGCCGGGGCCGACTGGACCGGCATGGGCGCCTGGGTCCCGCGCGTGGAGGTGAGCCCCCACTGAGGCTCCTGTTCGCCGGGACGCCGGAGGCCGCCGTCCCCTCGCTGGAGGCGCTGCTGTCCTCCGGCCACGAGGTGGCCGCCGTCCTCACCCGGCCCGACGCCCGCTCCGGCCGCGGCCGGAGGGTGAGCCGCTCGCCGGTCGCCGAGCGTGCCGACGCCGCCGGGGTCCCGGTCCTGCGGCCCCGCTCGCCGCGCGAGCCGGCGTTCCTGGAGCAGCTCGCCGGCCTCGCCGTGGACTGCGCGCCGGTGGTCGCCTACGGCGCGCTCGTCCCGCCGGCCGCGCTCGACCTGCCCGTCCACGGCTGGGTCAACCTGCACTTCTCGCTGCTGCCGGCCTGGCGCGGTGCCGCGCCGGTGCAGCACGCGGTCATGGCCGGTGACGAGGTCACCGGCGCCTGCACCTTCCGGCTCGAACAGGGACTGGACACCGGTCCGGTCTTCGGTGTCGTCACCGAGCCGATCGGCCCGCGCGACACCGCGGGCGACCTGCTCGGCCGGCTCGCCGTCAGCGGCGCCCGGCTGCTGGTGGCCACCCTCGACGGCATCGCCGACGGCACGCTGGTCCCGCAGCCGCAGCCCGCCGAGGGCGTCAGCCTCGCGCCGCGGATCGAGACCGCCGACGCGCGGGTGGACTGGGCCCTGCCGGCCCACGTCGTCGACCGCCGGGTGCGCGGCGTGACCCCCGCGCCGGGCGCGTGGACCACCTGGCGCGGCGAGCGGTTCCGCCTGGGCCCGGTCGAGCCGCTGCCGACGTCCCCGGGCCTGGAGCCCGGCGAGGTGTCGGTGGGCCCGACCGGGGTCGTCGTGGGCACCGGCCGCAGCTCGGTGCGGCTCGGCGAGGTGCAGCCGGCCGGCAAGCGCGCGCACCCGGCCGCCGACTGGGCGCGGGGCGCCCGCCCGGGGCCCGGCGAGCGGTTCGGGGCATGAGCGGCCCGCCCCGGCGCCCCGCCGGTCCGCGCGGGGGACGGCGGGACCGCCGCCCGCCCCGCCGCGCACCCCTCGACGGCGCCCGGCTGACCGCCTACGACGTGCTCGACGGCGTCTCCGCGCGGGAGGCCTACGCCAACCTGCTGCTGCCGCAACTGCTGCGCGAGCGCGACCTCGAGCCGCGCGACGCCGCCTTCGCCACCCAGCTGGCCTACGGGGCGCTGCGCGCGCAGGGCACCCTCGACGCGGTCCTCGCCACGCTGGTCGACCGGCCGCTGGCCGACCTCGACCGCCGGCTGCTCGACCTGCTGCGGCTGGGCACCTACCAGCTGCTCGACCTGCGGGTGCCCGCGCACGCCGCCGTCGCCACCACCGTCGACCTCGCCCGCGCCATCGTCGGACCCGGCCCCTCGGGCCTGGCCAACGCCGTGCTGCGCAAGGTGGCCGCCGGCGGCGACCGCGCCGCCTGGCTGGCGCAGCTGGGCGCCGACGGCGACCGGCGGCTGGCCCTGGCCACCGACCACCCCGAGTGGATCGTGGCCGCCTGGCGCGAGGCCCTCGGCGGGGACGCCGAGCTCGAGGCGGCGCTGCTCGCCGACGACGCCGCCCCCGAGGTGCACCTGGTGGCCCGGCACGTGGACCGCGACGCGCTGGCCGAGGAGTCCGGTGGGACGCCCGGGCCGTGGTCGCCGTACGCGGTCCGCCTCGGCGGCGGCGACCCGGGGCGGCTGCCGTCGGTGCGCTCGGGCGCGGCCGCGGTGCAGGACGAGGGCAGCCAGCTCGCCGCGCTGCTGCTCACCCGGGCGCCGCTGGAGGGCCCCGACGGGCGCTGGCTCGACGTGTGCGCCGGCCCCGGCGGCAAGGCGGGGCTGCTGGCCGCCGTCCGCCCGGCCGGGGTGCACCTGACCGCCGCCGACCGCGCGCCGCACCGCGCCGAGCTGGTCCGCGGCGCGCTGGCCGGCGAGGACGACGTCGAGGTGGTGGTGGCCGACGGCCGTGAGCCGCCGTGGGCGCCCGGCTCGTTCGACCGCGTGCTGCTCGACGCGCCGTGCACCGGGCTGGGGGCGCTGCGCCGCCGTCCCGAGGTGCGCTGGCGGCGGGGGCCGGACGACGTCGGCCCGCTGGTGGACCTGCAGACGGCGCTGCTGGACTCGGCGCTGGCCTCGGTGCGGCCCGGCGGCGTGGTGGCCTACGTGACGTGCTCGCCGCACGCCGCCGAGACGGTCGCCGTCGCCGACGCCGCGGCCGCCCGGGACGACGTCGAGGTGCTGCCCGTGGTGCCGCTGCTCGACGGCGTGCCGGGGGTCGGGCGGGGGTCCTACGGGCAGCTGTGGCCGCACCGGCACGGCACCGACGCCATGTTCCTGGCCCTGCTGCGCCGCACCCGCTGACCGGCCCCGCGTGCCCGCTGCCGACCTGTGGTCGCCTGCAGGCGGCTGGGACCGCACCAGGTCGACACCCGGCGAGACGGTCGACGCAGCCGGTCGACGGACGCCGTCCGCGGCGAGTGCACGCAGCGCGGACGCACGGCCGCACCATCCGCGCTGTGTGCACACGCCGCGCCGCACGAGGCCGAGGACCCGCCCGGCGACCGGCACCACCGTGGGTCCCGCCGCCCGACCGCGACCGGGAGGGGTGATCACCCCGCACCTAGACTCGGGAGACGTGCCCCGCGCCCCGATGATCGCCCCCAGCCTGCTCTCCGCGGACTTCGCCCGGCTGGCCGACGAGGTGGCCCGGGTCGCCGACGCCGACTGGCTGCACGTCGACGTCATGGACGCCCACTTCGTGCCCAACCTGACGCTGGGCCGGCCCGTCGTCGAGGCGATCCAGGCGGTCAGCCCGGTGCCGCTGGACTGCCACCTGATGATCGAGGCGCCCGAGCGGTGGGCCCCCGGCTACGCCGAGGTCGGCGCCCGCAACGTCACCGTGCACGCCGAGGCCTGCACCGGCGATCCCCGCGACGTCGCGCGCGACATCCGCGCCGCCGGGGCGCTGGCCGGCCTGGCGATCAAGCCGGGGACGCCGCTGGAGGACTACGAGGACGTCCTGCGTGACTTCGACACCCTGCTGGTCATGACCGTCGAGCCGGGCTTCGGCGGCCAGGCGTTCATGGCCGACGTGCTGCCCAAGGTCCGCCGCGCCCGCGAGCTGGTCGACACCGGCCACCTCCGGCTGCTGGTCGAGGTCGACGGCGGCATCAACGCCGACACCGTCGAGCAGGCCGCCGCGGCCGGCGCCGACGTCTTCGTCGCGGGCTCGGCCGTCTACGGCGCCGACGACCCGGGCCGCGCGATCGCGGCGCTGCGCGCGCAGGCCGCGGCGGCGGCCGGAGCGTGAGCCCCCAGGGACGAGCCGCCACGACCCGGGCGCGCGAGGCCGGCGCCATGGCCCGCGCGCGCGAGCTCGGGCTGTCCGTCCTCGGCACCACCAGCCCCAACCCCGCCGTCGGCGCCGTCGTCCTCGACGCCGGCGGCGCGGTCGTGGGGGAGGGCGCCACCTCCCCGCCCGGCGGCCCGCACGCCGAGGTGCACGCGCTGGCGCTGGCCGGGGAGCGGGCCCGCGGCGGCACCGCCGTCGTCACCCTCGAGCCGTGCGCGCACACCGGACGCACCGGCCCCTGCGCCGACGCGCTGCTCGCCGCCGGGGTGGCGCGGGTCGTCGTCGCCGTGCCCGAGCCCACGCGCCTGGCCGTCGGCGGCGCCGAGCGGCTGCGCGAGGCCGGGGTGGACGTCGAGGTCGGCGTCGAGCGGCAGGCCGCCGAGGAGGGCGCGCTGGCCGCGTGGCTGACCGGCGTCCGCGAGCACCGCCCGCAGGTGGTCTGGAAGGTCGGCGCCACCCTCGACGGGCGGGTCGCCGCCGCCGACGGCACCAGCCGCTGGATCACCGGGGAGACGGCGCGCGCCGCCGTGCACGCCCTGCGCGCCACCTGCGACGCCGTCCTCGTCGGCTCCGGGACCGCGCTGACCGACGACCCGCAGCTCACCGTCCGCGACGCCGACGGCCGCCACGCCCCCCGCCAGCCGCTGCGCGTGGTCCACGACCGCCGCGGCCGCCTGCCGGGCACCGCGCGGGTCCTCGACGACGCCGCGCCCACCCACGTCAGCCGGGCCGGGTCGCCGGCCGAGCTGCTGGCCGAGCTGTTCGACCGCGACGTCCGCCGGGTGCTGCTCGAGGGCGGCCCGACGCTGGCCGCGGCCTTCCTGCGCGCCGGCCTGGTCGACGAGGCCGTCGTCCACCTGGCCCCCAAGCTCCTCGGCGCCGGTCCCTCGCTGGTGGGGGACCTGGGAATCCCGACGATCGCCGGCGCGCTTGCCCTCGAGGTACGGGACGTCACCCTGCTCGGCGGGGACGTGCAGATCCGCCTGCGGCCCACCCGTCACACTGGGGGCCGAGGGCACGTGGACGGGAGGGGCTGAGGTGTTCACCGGCATCGTCGAGGAGGTCGGCTCCCTCGCCGCGCGCGAGGAGGCCGGCGACGCCGCGGTCCTGCGCATCCGCGCCCGCCGCGTGCTGGAGGACGTCGCCCTCGGCGACTCGATCTCGGTCAACGGCGTCTGCCTGACCGTGACCGCCAGCGACGGGCAGGAGTGGACCACCGACGTCATGGGCGAGACGCTGCGCCGCAGCAGCCTCGGCGCCCTCGCCGCCGGCGACCCGGTCAACCTGGAGCGGGCCGTGGCCGCGGGCGGGCGGCTGGGCGGTCACGTCGTGCAGGGCCACGTCGACGGCGTCGGCACGGTGCTCTCGCGCACCCCGGCCGAGCACTGGGAGGTCGTGCGGGTCGCGCTGCCCCCGGAGCTGGCCCGTTACGTCGTGGAGAAGGGCTCGATCACCGTCGACGGCGTCTCCCTGACCGTCAGCGCGCTCAGTGCCGCCGACGATCCCGAGCCGTGGTTCGAGGTCAGCCTCATCCCCACCACCCTGCGCGAGACCACGCTGGGCGGCCGTGCCCCGGGAGACCCGGTCAACCTGGAGGTCGACGTGATCGCCAAGTACGTGGAACGCCTGCTGGGAGCGCGCTCGTGACCGACCCCGTCCGCCTGGACTCCGTCGAGACCGCCATCGCCGCGGTCAAGGCCGGCCGGCCCGTCGTCGTCATCGACGACGAGGACCGCGAGAACGAGGGCGACCTGATCTTCGCCTCCGAGCTGGCCACCCCCGAGCTGGTGGCCTTCATGGTCCGCTACACCTCGGGCTACATCTGCGTCTCGGTCACCGAGGCCGACGCCGACCGGCTGGACCTGCCGCCGATGTTCCGGGTCAACCAGGACCGCCGCGGCACCGCCTACACCGTCACCGTCGACGCCCGCGAGGGCATCACCACCGGCATCTCGGCCAGCGACCGCGCGCACACCATCCGGCTGCTCGCCGACGCGCAGACCTCCTCGGCCGACCTCGCCCGCCCCGGCCACATCGTGCCGCTGCGCGCCAA
Source organism: Geodermatophilus dictyosporus (assembly GCF_900115505.1). Lineage (GTDB taxonomy): Bacteria > Actinomycetota > Actinomycetes > Mycobacteriales > Geodermatophilaceae > Geodermatophilus > Geodermatophilus dictyosporus. The sequence continues at coordinate 400,892 of NZ_FOWQ01000004.1, forward strand.
GGACGGCGGCGTGCTGCGCCGGCCCGGCCACACCGAGGCCGCCGTCGACCTCGCCGTCCTCGCCGGCCTGCGCCCGTCGGGGACGCTGTGCGAGCTGGTCAGCGAGAAGGACCCGACCGGCATGGCCCGCGCCGAGGAGCTGCGCGTCTTCGCCGACGAGCACGACCTGTGCCTGATCTCCATCGCCGACCTCATCGCCTACCGCAAGCGCTTCGACAAGCTGGTCGAGCGGGTCGCCGAGGCCACCGTGCCGCTGGTCCCGGGCACCTTCACCGCGGTCGGCTACCGCAGCTCCTACGACGAGCGCGAGCACGTCGCCTTCGTCCACGGCGACGTCGGCGACGGCGAGGACGTGCTGGTGCGCGTGCACTCCGAGTGCCTCACCGGCGACGTGTTCGGCTCGCTGCGCTGCGACTGCGGCCCCCAGCTGCAGGCCGCGCTGGCCGCCGTCGCGCACGAGGGCCGCGGCATCGTGCTCTACATCCGCGGGCACGAGGGCCGGGGGATCGGCCTGCTGCACAAGCTGCAGGCCTATCAGCTGCAGGACTCCGGGGCGGACACCGTCGACGCCAACCTCGACCTCGGCCTGCCCGCCGACGCCCGCGACTACGGCACCGGCGCGCAGATCCTCGTCGACCTCGGCGTGCACACCATGCGGCTGCTCACCAACAACCCGGCCAAGCGCGCCGGCCTGGAGGGCTACGGCCTCAAGGTGACCGGCCGGGTGCCGCTGCCCAGCCACGTCACCGCCGAGAACCTGGCCTACCTGCGCACCAAGCGCGACCGGATGGGCCACCTGCTCGACATCATCGAGCCCGAGACCGAGTCCGGCCCGGCCGACGTCCCCGCCGTGGGCACCGTGCCCGGCACCGACGTCCCCCTGCGGCAGACGGAGCAGCAGCTGTGAGCGGGACCGGCCGGCCGGAGGCGGGCGCCGTCGACGCCGCGGGCCTCTCACTCGGCATCGTGGCCACCACCTGGCACGCCGAGATCACCGACACCCTGCTCGCCCGCGCGGTCGAGGCGGCCCGCGCCAGCGGCGTGCCCGGGCCCACCGTGGTCCGCGCGCCGGGCGCGGTGGAGCTGCCGGTGGTCGCCCAGGCGCTGGCCGAGCGGCACGACGCCGTCGTCGCGCTCGGGGTGGTGATCCGCGGCGGCACCCCGCACTTCGAGTACGTCTGCGACGCCGTCACCGCCGGGCTGACCCGGGTCGCGCTCGACGCGGGCAAGCCGGTCGGCAACGGCGTGCTCACCTGCGACACCGAGGAGCAGGCCCGCGACCGCGCGGGGCTGCCCGGGTCGGCGGAGGACAAGGGGTGGGAGGCCGCGATCGCCGCGCTGGCCACCGCGCTGACCCTCCGCTCGCTGCGCCCCCCGCCGCGCGCCACCGGCTTCCAGGCCACCCCGGCCGTCGGGCGGGCGCCGGCGTGAAGACCTTCGACGAGCTGTTCGCCGAGCTGTCGGGCAAGGTGGCGGCCGGCGATCCCGCGTCGGGCACCGTCACCGCCGTCCGCGACGGCGTGCACGCGGCCGGCAAGAAGGTGGTCGAGGAGGCCGCCGAGTCCTGGATGGCCGCCGAGCACGAGGGCCCCGAGCGGACGGCGGAGGAGATCAGCCAGCTGCTCTACCGGGTGCAGGTGCTCATGCTCGCCCGCGGCCTGACGCTCGACGACGTCTACACCCACCTGTGAAGGACCCTCGCGCCCCCCACGGCACGCTCGGCGAGCCGCGGGTCCCTGCGCGAGGGCCGTTCCACCCGCCACCGAAGGAGAGACCGTGCTGCGCGTCGCCGTCCCCAACAAGGGTGCCCTGAGCGAGCCCGCGGCGGCCATGCTGGCCGAGAGCGGCTACCGGCAGCGCCGCAGCACCAAGGACCTCGCCGTCTACGACCCCGACAGCGACACCGAGTTCTTCTACCTGCGGCCGCGCGACATCGCCGTCTACGTCGCCTCGGGCACCCTCGACGTCGGCATCACCGGCCGCGACATGATGCTCGAGACCGCCCCCGCCGACGGGGAGGGCCCGGCCGCCGTCGAGGTCATGCCGCTGGGCTTCGGCCGGTCCTCCTTCCGCTTCGCCAGCCCGGTGGAGTCGGCGGTCGACTCGGTCGAGCAGCTGGCCGGCCGGCGGATCGCCACCGCCTACCCGGTCCTGCTGCAGCGCTTCCTGGAGGAGTCCGGCATCAAGGCCGGCGTGGTCAAGCTCGACGGCGCGGTCGAGACCGCCTGCCGGCTGGGCGTGGCCGACGCGGTCTGCGACGTCGTCGAGACCGGGACGACGCTGCGCGCCGCGGGGCTGCGGATCATCGGCGAGCCGGTGCTCGCCAGCGAGGCGGTGCTCGTCCGCCGCGAGGGTGCCGAGGAGATCCCCGCGGTCGCCCAGCTCCGGCGGCGGCTGCGCGGCGTGCTGGTCGCCCGGCAGTACGTGATGCTCGACTACGACTGCCCCAACGAGCTGCTCGCCCGTGCCACCGCGCTGACGCCCGGCCTCGAGGGGCCCACGGTCAGCCCGCTGCAGACCGAGGGCTGGTCGGCGGTGCGGGCCATGGTGCGCCAGAACGACACCAACCGGGTGATGGACGAGCTGTGGGAGCTCGGCGCCCGGGCCATCCTGGTCACCAGCATCCACGCCTGCCGCATCTAGGGAGGACCCCGTGCGCCCCGCCACCCGCATGCCCGCGGCGGGGCCCTGCACGGGGGCCACGGCGGGCGCCCTCCTCCTCGCCGCGGTGCTGCTGTGCGCGGCGTGCGCGCAGCGGGGGTCGGGCGCCGCGCCCGGCACCACGGGCCCGGCGACGGCGGCGGCCGACGCGCTCACCGTGGAGGTCGACCGCGGCGACGGCAGCCCCGTGGAGCGCTACACGCTGACATGCGGCGACGTCCCGGGCGGCGACCACCCCGACCCGGCCGGGTCCTGCGCGCACCTGGCCGGCCTCGACGACCCGTTCGCCGGGCCGCGGACCGGTGTGGCCTGCACCGAGGTCTACGGCGGGCCGCAGACCGCCCGGGTGACCGGGACCTGGCGCGCGGCCCCCGTGGACCGCGCCCACGCGCGCACCGACGGCTGCCGGATCGCCGAGTGGGACGCCCTCGGTCCCCTGCTGCCCGGCCCGGTCGGCGTCGGCGACCAGCTGCCCGACTGAGGCGGCAGCGCGCTCAGGTGGGCCTCGTCGCCCTGCCGTCCAGCCACAGGGTGTCGGACTCGTCGCGGTGCGAGCCGGTGGAGCCGACGTGCCTGCTGCTGATGCCCGGCCCGTTCCTCAGCACGTGCACCAGCGCCATCGCGTGCCCGCGGCCGAGACCGTGTTCCTCCGCCAGCCAGGCCACCACCTCACCGGCCTTGGTCCCCGGGGCGTCGAGGCCCCGCGCGTGCGCCTGGTCGAGCAGCTGGCGCGGGGTGAGCCCGGTCTTCTCCTCGATCGCGTCGAGGTGGGCCTGGAAGGACACGGCGGTCTCCTGCGGGTCGTGGGTCCGGTGTTCCCGTCCTGCAGACCGGCCAGGGCCGCGGGGCTCATCGCCGGACACGGCAGCGGCCCCCTCCCGAGCCGGGAGGGGGCCGCTGCGGTGCCGGGGCCGGTCGCGGTCAGCGCACCCGCAGGGTGCGGTCGACCAGGTCGATCGCGGTGCACAGGCCCAGCGCCATGGCCCGGCCGCTGGTGGAGCCGGTGGCCAGCAGGCCCTCGACCGCCGGGCCGAGCGGGCGCTCACCGACCAGGCCCGCCAGCACCGCCGCGTACTCGCCGCTGACCCGTCCGGCCGCGGCGTGCCGCAGCAGTGCCCGGGACAGCTCCGTCGTGCGCCCGGCGGCCAGGGCGTGCACGCCGGCGGAGAACCGCTCGGCGGCGGGGTGCCCGAGCAGCACCAGCCCGGCCATGGTGCCGGCCATGACGTCGTCGCCGGCGGGGGTCAGGCCGGGGCCGAGGCCCACCAGCCGCACCGCGGTGCGCAGCGCGGCGTCGAGGTCCGCCCGGCGGACGGCGCCGCGCAGCGCGGCCAGCGGACCGCCCGGGCCCCCGGGCAGGCCCGGCAGCGTGAACGCGCTGTGCGGGACGCCCTCGCCGTAGAGGGTGTTGCGCAGCTGCCGCACGCCCTCGGGCAGCAGCGCCGGGCGCGGACTGGGCAGCCGGGGCCGCGGGTCCCACCACGCGGCCGCGCGGACGACGAGGTCGCCGACGACGATCCGGCCGCCGCCCACCTCGGCGGGGGCGCCGGCGGGCACGGTGACCAGCGGGCGGCCGTTGCTCGGCCGGAACAGCACGCAGCCCAGCGGCAGCCGCGCCGCGTCGCTGGTGAGCACGCCGACCACGTCGCTGCCGCGCTCGGTGGGCACCTGCAGGTAGACGGCGGCCGGCGCGCTCATGAGCACGCGCGCCTGGCGGACCGGCCCGCGCAGCAGGTCGGCGACCCCGGTGCTGGCCGAGGCCGGCACGGCGGAGGGCGTCCGGACGGGCGCGCCCGAGCGCACCGCGTCCTGGGCCGCGCGGGGGAGGGGGATCGTGGGGACACCGGCGCGGGCGGCACGGCCCTGGACGGCGGCCCCCGAACCGGGAGGGGTGGTGTCGATGGTGCGCATGGCTGGCCCTTCGCCGTGACAGGTCGGAGGCGACCCTCCGCTCAGGGCCCCCGACCGGTCCGGTCCCTCCGCCGGGAGCGGGCGGGGCGCCGGGTGCGGCGACCGCCTACCATCCAGCGGACGGAACGGACCGGGTCTCGAAGCTAAGCGGCGCGTCGCACGTCCTCGTATGGCGAATGTGGCCAAGAATGGGGGCAGCCGTCCAGGCACACATGCCAGGTTCCTGCAACTCGAGACATCGGGCGGCCGACGAGGAGGGCGAGTCGTGACTCAGGGTGAGGCCTATCTGGCCTCAGGGTCGTACCCCACGGCGCCGCTGTCGTTCCCGCGCGGCCGGCACCAGACCGGCGGCGGCCGCGCCGCCCAGGCCCGGGACGACCGCTCGGGCTGGCGCGACCGGGTGGGCCTGCGGGTGGACGAGGCCCTGCGCCTGCCGCGCCTGGCCGGATCCGAGGTGGTCGCGGGCCGGGCGGGTCTGGAACGGACCGTCCGGCACATGGTCGTCGACGACCCCACCGCCCCGCTGGCCGCCGCCGGCCCCGACGTCGTGGTCGTCCTGGGCGCCCGGCTCCCGCCGGCCGACCCCGCCGACTGCCGGGCGCTGGTCGAGCGCCTCGACCACCTGGGCACCGCGGCGCTGGCCTACCGGCGCACCGAGGGGCCGCCGCCGGTGCCCGGTGAGGTGCTCGCCGAGGCCGACCGGCGGTCCCTGCCGGTGGTCGCCCTGCCGGCCACCGTCCGGCTCGACGAGGCGGTCTCCGAGGTCCTCGGCGCGGTCGTGCGCAAGCAGGGCGAGGCCCTGGTGCTCTCCGCCCGCATGCACGACCAGTTCATCGACGTCGCCCTCTCCGGCGGCGGGCTGGCCGAGGTCACCGAGCAGCTGGCCACCTTCCTGGAGGGTGCGGCGGTGCTGGGACTGGGCCCCGACCGCGAGATCGTCACCACCGCCGGCCCCCCGGACGACGTCGCCGAGATCAGCGACTGGCTGTGGCTGCTCGACGCCGAGGCCGAGGACGAGCTGGCGATGATGGCGCCCTCGAGCCGGGTCTCGGGCGTGCGCGCCGACCAGACCGTCGTCACCCCGGCCGACGTGCTGGCCGACGCCGACCTGTCCCCGGCCGACGGCATCCTGCTCGTCCCGGGCCACCACGAGCTGCCCGGCGGGGTGGGGGAGTACGCCGTCGCCCCGATCATGGCCGGCGAGCAGCGGCACGGCTGGCTGGTCGCGGTGCACCGCAGCGGGCAGATGGTGGTCGGTGCCGGCGGTGTCCTCGAGCGGGCCGCCGTCGTCTCGGCGCTGTCGGTCATCCGCCAGCAGGCCGTGCACTCGGTCGAGCTGCGCTTCCAGGGCGACCTGGTGCGCCGGCTGGTCGCCGGGTCGCTGCGGCACACCGAGCGGGCGCTGGCGCAGACCCGGTCGTTCGGCTGGCGGCTCGACGGGCCGGTCGCCGTCCTCGTGACCGCCACCGAGACCGCCGCGGACCCGCAGGCCGACCCCACCCGCGCCCTCGACGTCCTCGACCGGCTGGCCGACGGCTGGCGGGCGGCGCTGGAGTCGGAGGTGTCCGGTGCCGCGGTGGCGGGCCTGTCCACCGAGATCGTCACGGTGCTGCCGCTCGACGAGCGCACGCCCGAGGACATCACCGCGCTGGTCACCGCCGTCACCTCGCGGGTCAACGCGCGGGTGCGCCGGGTGGGGCGCGTGCTGGCCACCGGCATCGGCCGGCCGGCGCTGTCGCTGTCGGCGCTGGGCGAGGCCCACCAGCAGGCGCAGCGGGCCCTCGGCGTCGGGCAGGAGATCCACGGGCCGACGGCGGTCACCCACTTCGACCAGCTCGGCGTCTTCCGGCTGCTCTCGCTCATCCCGGACTCGACCGAGCTGCGGTCCTACGTCGACGAGGTGCTCGGCACGCTCGCCGACGCCTCCGACCCCGACTCGGCCGACCTGCGCGAGACGCTGCGGGTGCTGCTGGAGACCAACCTCAACGTCGCCGAGTCCGCCCGCCGGCTGCACTTCCACTACAACACGATGCGCTACCGCATCGGCAAGCTCGAGCGGCTGCTGGGGCCCTTCACCACCGACCCGACCCTGCGGCTGAACCTGCTGCTGGCGCTGCACGCGGCCCGGATGCGCGGCCTGGACCAGCCGCACCGGCCGCCGGTCGACTCCGGTCTGCTGCCGCCCGACGACGGCTACGACGCACTCGTCTAGCCGCCCGGGCGCGAAGCGGCCCGCGCTCGGGCAGCATCTCCGGGGTGACCGCACCGGTGGAGGAGCTCGTCGGCCGGATGCGGGCGCTGCTCGACGAGCTCGACGTCGACGGCGACCCCGGCCGGTTCTTCCTCGGCACCTACCTGCGCACCACCGAGGCCGTGGACGCCGCGATCGACGGCGGCCTGTTCGAGGACCCGGCGTGGGTGACCGTCTGGGACGTCGACTTCGCCGAGTTCTACCTCGACGCCCTGGAGGCGCACCGCCGCGACCCGGCGTCGCCCCCGGCACCGTGGCGGGCCGCGTTCGGCACCGACCCGCGCACCCGGCCCGAGGGGCACGTGCTGCTCGGCATGAACGCGCACATCAACTTCGACCTGCCGCAGTCGCTGGTGCGGGTGATCGGGCCCGCGGACTTCGCCGACCCCGCGGTGCTGGACAGCCGCCGCCGCGACCACGAGCGGATCGACGCGGTCCTGGCCGGCCGGGTGGCCCACGAGGACGTCGCCCTGCAGGCCGCGGGCTCCCGGAGGACGGTGGTCGACCGGGTGATGGTCGGGGCGAACCGGACGGCGGCGCGGGTGCTGCTGCGGGAGTCGCGGCGCAGGGTGTGGGCCAACACGACGGCGCTGCACGAGGCGCGGCTGGCCGGCCCGGAGGCGCTCGCGCGGCGGGTGGCGCAGCTGGAGGAGGTCAGCGCCGCGCGGGTGGCCGACCTGCGCCGGGGCGGGCCGGTGCTGCTGCGGCTGGCCGTGTCCGGCTTCGGTGTCGAGCTGCCGCAGCACTGAGCCCCGGGCTGCCGGATCCCCGGGACGGGCGCAGGCTGTCCGGGGTGCCGCACCGGGCTGCGCCGGGAGGAGGGCCGCATGACCGCCAGCACCAGGCCGCTCGACGGGAAGGTCGCCCTGGTCACCGGGGCCTCGTCGGGGATCGGTGAGGCCACCGCCGTCGCGCTCGCCGGGGCCGGGGCCGCCGTCGCGATCGGCGCCCGCCGCGCCGACCGCCTCGACGCGCTGGCAGCGAAGCTCCGGGACGACGGCGCGCGGGTGCTCACCCTCGACCTCGACGTCACCGACGAGGCAGCCTGCCGCGACGCCGTCCGCCGCACCCGCGAGGAGCTCGGCGGCCTCGACGTCCTGGTCAACAACGCCGGCGTGATGCTGCTCGGCACGATCGTCGGCGCCGACGTCGAGGACTGGCGGCGGATGCTCTCCACCAACGTGCTCGGCCTGATGTACCTGACCCACGCCGCGATCGACGGGATGGTCGAGCAGGGCTCGGGCGACGTCGTCAACGTCTCCAGCGTCGCCGGGCGCACCGCCCGCAAGGGCGCCGGGGTCTACAACGCCAGCAAGTGGGCGGTGAACGCCTTCAGCGAGTCGCTGCGCCAGGAGGTGACGACGAAGGGCGTGCGGATCTCGCTGGTCGAGCCGGGGGCGGTGGCCACCGAGCTCACCGACCACATCACCCAGCCCGACGCCAGGGCCGCCTCGCAGCGGATGTACAGCGAGATGACGCCGCTGCAGGCCGAGGACGTCGCGCGCGCGATCGTCTACGTCGTCACGCAGCCGCCGCACGTGGCCGTCAACGAGGTGCTGGTCCGCCCGACCGCCCAGGAGCGCTGAGCGCGCCCGGCTCGCGGGACCAGGACCGCAGCACCTCGCCGTGGCTGCGCACCAGCCGCCGGTAGCTGCGGTCGGGGTCCTGCGGCAGGGCGAACCCCCCGGCCGCCTCGATGGCGAGGGGGCCGTGCAGCAGCGACCGGAGGCCGCGGACGGCGTCGACGGTCAGTCGGAGAAGACCTCGATCGACGCGCCCATCTCGACCAGGCGCTCGTAGAGGTGCTCGTAGCCGCGGGCGATGATGTCGACGTTGCGCAGCACCGAGGTGCCGCGCGCGGCCAGCATCGCCAGCAGGATGCAGACGGCCGGCCGCAGCGCCGGCGGGCAGACCACCTCGGCGCTGCGCCAGCGGGTCGGGCCGGTGACCAGCACGCGGTGCGGGTCCATCAGGCGGACGTCGGCGCCCAGCCGGGTCAGGTCCGACAGGTGGATGGCCCGGTTGTCGTAGACCCAGTCGTGGATGAGCGTCGAGCCGGTGGCCGAGGCCGCGATGACCGCGAAGAACGGCAGGTGGTCGATGTTGAGGCCCGGGAACGGCATCGGGTGGATCTTGTCGATCGGCGCCTTGAGCTGCGACGGCGAGATGGTGACGTCGGCGAGCCGGGTGTGGCCGTTGTCGGCGCGGTACTCCGGCGAGAGCGTGTACCGCAGTCCCATCTCGGCGAGCACCGCGAGCTCGATCTCCAGGAACTCGACCGGGGCGCGGCGCACGGTCAGCTCCGAGCCGGTGACGATCCCGGCGGTGAGCAGGCTCATCGCCTCGACCGGGTCCTCGCTGATCGTGTAGTCCACGTCGGCGTCGAGCACCGGCCGCCCGTGCACGGTCAGCGTCGTCGTCCCGAGGCCCTCGACGCCCACGCCGAGCAGCTGAAGGTACAGGCACAGGTCCTGGACCATGTAGTTGGAGCTGGCGTTGCGGATGACCGTGGTGCCGTCGGTGCGGGCGGCGGCCAGCAGCGCGTTCTCGGTGACGGTGTCCCCGCGCTCGGTCAGCACGATGGTGCGCCGGGAGGTGGCCCGGGGCTCGACGGTGGCCTGGTACTCGCCGGCGTGGGCCTCGACCGCCAGGCCGAAGGGGCGCAGCGCGATCATGTGCGGCTCGACGGTGCGGGTGCCGAGGTCGCAGCCACCGGCGTAGGGCAGCCGGAAGGTGCGCGCCCGGTGCAGCAGCGGGCCCAGGAACATGATGATGCTGCGGGTCCGCCGGGCGGCGTCGGCGTCGATGCCGGCGAGGTCGAGCTCGTCGGGGACGACGAGGGTCAGGTCGCGGCCGGTGTCGTCCCAGGTGGCCGAGACGCCGATCGAGCGCAGGACGTCGAGGATGCGGTCCACCTCGACGATGCGGGCCACGTTGCGCAGCGTCGTCCGGCCGCGGTTGAGCAGCGAGGCGCACAGCAGCGCGACGGCGGCGTTCTTCGACGACTTCACCGTGACGCTGCCGCGCAGCGGCGTCCCGCCGGTCACCCGCAGGTGGGTGGGGCCGGCCGGGCCCACGGTGATCAGCTCGCTGTCGAGGGCGTCGGAGAGCCGGCCGAGCAGCTCGAGGGTCAGGTTCTGCCCGCCCTGCTCGATGCGGGCGACGGCGCTCTGGCTGGTGCCCAGCCGCTCGGCGAGCTGCTGCTGCGTCAGCCCGCGGTGCCGCCGCGCGTCGCGGACCAGCAGGCCGATCCGCCGGGTCGCACCCGCGGCCAGGGGGCTGAGCGTCGGGGCATCGGCCGTCGGCGTGAGGAGGGTCGGGTCGGTCGACGTCACGGGGGGCCACGGTATCTCGCAGGTGAGATGGGCCGGGCAGGGCGCGCCGGGAGGACGGGAGGGACCGGTCCGGCCACACTGTCGGGCGTGCAGGTACTGGTCACCGGAGGCAGTGGTCAGCTCGGCCGCGCACTGGTCCCCGCGCTGGAGGCGGCCGGGCACCAGGTGCGGCAGATGTCGCGTCGCGGGACGGGCCCGGGCGGGGTCCGCGGCGACCTCGCGACCGGGCGCGACCTGGCGGCGGCGGTGGGCGGGGCGGAGCTGGTCGTGCACGCGGCCAGCGACCCGCGCGGCGACCCGTGGCAGGTCGACGTCGCCGGGACCCGCCGGCTGGTGCAGGCGGTCGACCGCGACCGGCTGACGCACCTGGTCTACGTCTCGATCGTCGGCGTCGACCGGGTGCCCTTCGGCTACTACCGCGCCAAGTTCGCCGCCGAGCAGGTGCTGCTGGCCTCCGGGCTGCCGGTGACGCTGGCGCGCATCACCCAGTTCCACCCGTTCATCGACGAGATGCTCTCGACCGCCCGCCGGGGGCCGGTGCTCCCGGTGCCGATGGGCTGGCAGGCCGCCCCGGTCGACGTCGCCGAGGCCGCCGGCTTCCTCGTCGAGGTGGCCGGGGGGCCGCCGGCCGGCGACGTCGTCGAGTTCGGCGGGCCGGAGGCGCTGTCCGCGGGCGACCTGGCGCGGGCCTGGGCGGCCGCGCGCGAGCCGGGCGTGCACGTGGTGTCCACCCCGCTGCCGGGCCGGCTGAGCGCGGCGTTCCGCGAGGGCAGCGTGCTGCCCGGGCCGCGGGCCGCCCGGGGACGGCGCACGTACGCCGAGCACCTGCGCGGCTGACCGAGGGCCCCTGCAGGGGGGCGTTCCTGCCGTTCTCCGCAGCAGGGCTGCCACGTCCGGGAACCGCCAGCTCCCGGCCTCCGGCGGTGCCTAGGGTCCGGACGTGACCCGTTCCCCCGCCGCGGCCGTGCTGGCCGCCGTCGCCGTCACCGTGCTCGCCTGGGCGTCGGCCTTCATCGGCATCCGCGCGGTGGGGGAGGACCTCTCGCCCGGGGCGCTGGCGCTGGGCCGCCTGCTGGTCGGGACGGCGGTGCTCGCCCTGCTGTCCCTGGGGCGTGGCTGGGTGGCCCCGACCCGGCGCGAGTGGGGCCTGCTGGTGCTGTGCGGGGTGGGCTGGTTCGGCGTCTACAACGTCGCGCTCAACGCCGCCGAGCAGCACCTCGACGCCGGGACGACGGCGATGCTGGTCAACACCGGGCCGATCCTCATCGCCGTGCTCGCCGGGCTGGTGCTCGGCGAGGGCTTCCCGGGCCGGCTGGTGGCCGGGCTGGTCGTCGCGTTCGCCGGGGTGCTGCTCATCGGCGTCGCCGGCCGGGACGGCGGCACCGACCTGCTCGGCGTCGTCCTGTGCCTGGTCGCCGCGGTGACCTACGCGGCGGGCGTGGTGGCGCAGAAGCCGGTGCTGCGCCGGCTGCCGCCGCTGCAGGTGACGCTGACCGCCTGCGCGGTCGGGGCGGTCTGCTGCCTGCCGTGGTCGGGGGTGCTGGCGGCCGAGCTGGCCGTCGCCCCGGCGTCGTCGGTGCTCGGTGCGGTGTACCTCGGCGTGGTGCCGACGGCGCTGGCGTTCAGCACGTGGGCCTACGCGCTGGCGCGCACCCCGGCGGGGCGGCTGGGTGTCACGACCTACCTGGTGCCGCCGCTGGTGGTGCTGCTGTCGTGGCTGCTGCTCGACGAGGTGCCGCCGGCGCTGGCCGTGGCCGGGGGCGCGGTGTGCCTGGCCGGGGTGGCCCTGGCCCGCAGTCGCGGTCGCGTGCGCCCGCCGGCGGCCCGGGGAGCCGCTGGGACGGCCCCCGCGCCCGATCCCGCCGCGCCGGCCGCTCAGAGGTAGGCGCGCGGGTCCACCGCGGGCGGCAGCTCGCCGGGCACGATCCGCCGGCCGGTGACCGAGGTCGGGATCAGCCGCAGCCACCGGCCGTGCCCGCCCGGCGCCCACGGCTGCACGCCGGTGGCCTCGGTGCGGGCCACCAGGTCGGCGCGGTGCCCGGGACCGACCTCCTCGGCCACGCCGCGGACCAGCGCGCACCAGCCGCTGCGCGTGCGCCGGTCGATCTCGTCGACCTCGAAGGTGACGTCGGCGTGGTCGGCCGCGGCCAGCTTGGTGCCCGGCGCGGTGCGGATGACGATCGTCGTCCCGTCGACCGCGTCGTTGACCGGGATCACCAGCGGGTGGTGCTCGGCGTTGACGGCCAGCCGGCCGATCCCCTGGGTGGCGAGCAGCCGGGAGCACGCCTCGGCGGAGAGCTCCTCCATGGTGGGTCCGGTCATGTGCCCGTCGTGGCCGCGGTGTGGAACGACCGCGACCGGTTCAGCGGCGGCGGGGGCCGGCCCAGGGGTCGTCGGGGTCGAGGTCGTCGTCGGCCAGCTCGTGGTCGGCCAGCTCGTGGTCGGCCAGGTCGTGGTCGGCCAGCTCGTGGTCGGCGAGGTCGTGGTCGGCGAGGTCGTGGTCGGCCAGGTCGTCGTGCGGGTCGGCCCGGGAGTCCGCGGCAGCGGCCGGCCGCGGTGCGGCGGGGGAGCGTCCCGTGCCGCTCTCGGCCCGGCGGGCGAGGGCCCGCAGGGCGTCGTCGCGCTCGGCCTCGCGGCGGACCCGCGCCGCCCGCTCCCGGTCCCGCTCGGCGGCGCGCAGCCGGCGGCGGGTGGGCCGGCCGGTCACGGGCTCCTCGCGGCTGCGGGTGAGCCGCCACAGCACCGGCCCGGTCAGCGCCAGGCCGATCGGGACCACGTAGGCCGCGACCCGCTCCGTCCCGCCGGCGCCGAGCAGCCCGACCACCCCGGCGCCGTAGAAGACCGTCGTCGCCGCCCCGAGCAGGCCCAGCAGCGCCAGCGTCGTCCCCAGCGCCTCCGACCACGGGCGGACGGCGTAGGCCAGCGCGACGAGCCCGGCCGCGCCGCCGACCAGGTACAGGGCGGCGCCGGCGGTGTGCAGGGTCGGGGAGGTCAGCCGCGGGAAGACGCCCACCAGCAGCACGCCGAGCGCGGCGGCGCCCAGCAGCGCGACCGCGGGACGGGCCGCCCGGCCGCGCAGGGCCGGCAGCAGCGCCACCGCGCCGCCGCCGACGAGCGCGGCCTGCACGACGAACGAGGCGTTCATCAGCGAGTGCCCGGGCCAGGTGACGTCACCGAGCGCGCTGATGACGTCGGCCGACCGCGAGTAGGGCAGCCCGGCGCGGAGCTGCACGACCGTCTCCACGACGAAGAACTGGAGGGTCAGCACCCAGGCGAGGGCGCCCCAGGCGATCCGTCTCATCGGCACACGCCCCATGGTCCCAGCCCCGCCGGCGGACGCCCTCGGCGTGCGGGAGGCGGCTCAGGGGAGGTGGGCGAGGAGGGCGGCGTGCTGGGCGGGGGTCAGGTAGGAGGGGTTGCTGCCGGCGGGCACCCGCAGCACCTCGGCGCCGGCGAACCCCGGGTCGGCCAGCAGGTCGGCGCGCGGCACCGGCTCGGCCAGCAGGGTCAGCCGGACGTGCACCAGCGGCCCGCGCTCGTCCTCGCCGACCTCGCCCGCGACCACCCCGGTGGCGTGCACGCCCGGCCGGTCGCGGCCGGAGAGCCACAGCAGGCAGGGGTCCCCGGGCGCCACCAGCCCGAGCCGGTAGGACCGGTACAGGCAGCGGGTGAACGTCCGCTCCTCGCCGGGCCGCCACCCCGGCACGACGGCCGACGGGGGGCGCGCGGACTTCACCACCCAGCAGGCGACGTCGGCGGGCCGCAGGCGGGTCACCGGCCCATCCCAGCAGCAGGGCACGATGGCCGCGTGCCGCCCCCCGACCGCCGACCCCGGTCGCCGCGCTGAGCGGCGCGGGCCCGCTGCCGCGGGGCCACCGCGCGGGGGAGCCGGGGCTGCGCCGCGCCTCGACGGCGGTCTTCCTCGCCGGGCTGGCCGTCTTCGCCGTCCTCTACGCGCCCCAGGCCCTGCTGCCCGAGCTCACCCGCGCCTTCGCCGTTCCGCCGGCCGCCGCGACGCTGTCGGTCTCGGGGGCGACGGCGGGGCTGGCCGTGGGCCTGCTGGTGCTGGGGCCGCTGTCGGACCGCGTCGGGCGCACCGCGGTCCTGCGCGCGGCGCTGGCCTCGGCCACCGTGCTGGCGGTGCTCGTGGCGCTGGTGCCGGCGTGGGAGCCGCTGCTGGCGCTGCGCGCCCTGCAGGGGTTCGCGCTGGCCGGGCTGCCCGCCGTCGGGGTGGCCTACCTGCGGGAGGAGCTCGACGCCTCGGTGAGCTCGCGGGCCATCGGGCTGTTCGTCGGCGGCACCGCGATCGGGGGCCTCAGCGGCCGCCTGCTGGCCGGGGCGCTGGCCGACCTGGGTGGCTGGCGTGCTGCGCTCGGCGCGACCGCGGGGCTGGCGGTGGCGTGCACGGCCGCGGTCTGGCTGCTGCTGCCGGCGTCGCGGCGCTTCGTGCCGGTGCCCCGCGGCACGCCGGTGCTGCAGCAGCTGGCCCGCGGCGTCGGCGACCCGGTGCTGCTGGGCCTCTACGCGCTGGCCGCGCTGCTCATGGGCGGCTTCGTCGCGGTCTACAACGCGGGCACCTTCCGGCTCGAGGCGCCGCCGTACGGGCTCTCGCCGGCGCTGGCCGGGCTGGTCTTCCTCACCTACCTGCTCGGCTCGGTGAGCTCCCCGCTGGCCGGCGGACTGGCCGAGCGGGTGGGCCGGCGGGTCGTCGTCCCCGCCGCGATCGTGCTCACCGGGGCCGGGCTGCTGCTCACGCTGGCCGAGCCCCTGGTGCTGTTCGTCGCGGGGCTGGCGGTGCTCACCGTGGGCTTCTTCGCCGCGCACGCGGTGGCCAGCGGGTGGGTGGTCGCACGGGCGGCGCTGGGGGAGCGGCCGGTCGGGCAGGCCGCCTCGCTGTACTCGTTCTGGTACTACGCGGGCTCCTCGGTCGGCGGCACGGTGGCCGGCCGGGCGTGGGCGGACGCCGGGTGGCCGGGCGCGGCCACCGTCGCCGGCACGGGCGTCGGCGGGGCGCTGGTGCTCGCGCTGCTGCTCGGCCGCAGCCGCAGCCTGCAGGGCCGCTGACCGCGCGGGCGGGCACGGACCGCCGCCCGGCGCCCGCCCGCGACCCTCAGTCGGTGGCTGCGTGGAACTCCGCGCCGGCCGGGTCGGCGTCGTCGGAGCCGACGGCCTGCCGCTCCTGCTCGGTGCGGTGCTGCAGTGCGTCGTCGCTCGGCCGCGGGTCGGCCTTGCCGTGCTCCTGGCGCGTCTTCGGCGCCGACTCCTCGGTGTCCATGACGTCGTCGAGGGTCGGGCGGTCGGGTGGGGTGGTCATCGCGGTCCCTCCGTGGTCGGTCGTCCAGGGGAGCCCATAGCCGCCCGGCCGCGGGGGAAACCCTCAGCGCTGCTGGAGCGATCCCGCCGGCAGCCACGCCTCGACGAGCACCGGCCCGTGCGGCCCGGGAACGGCGTAGGCGACGCGGCCCTGCCAGCCCCCGGGCTGCTGACGCCACTCGACCAGCAGCCCCGGCACCGTGCCCGGGGCGCCGGGCGGGGCGTGCACCCAGCAGTGCCGGCCGGTCCCGTCCTCGCGCCGCGGGGGCGGGTCGGCCGCCGGCCCGGGCGCGGGCGCCGGGCGGACGCCGGAGTCGGCGGCCCGCTCGCCCAGCGACGGCCGCGCCCTGCCCCGGTGCATCCCGCCAGCCACCTGCGCAGTCTGGCACGGCCGTCGAACACGTGTTCGGTCCGTCGTCCCAGGTCGACGAGTCGGTACGGCGACGGGTCGACTCGTCGACCTTGACGGGGCGCGCCGGTCCAGGTGCAGACTGCACGCACGGAGTGACCTGTCCGTCACGTCTCGTGGGCGTAGGGGTCCCCGCGAACCGCCGGCCTGCGCACGCACCTCCGGCTACGCCGACCTCGGCGAGGACCTCGACCCGGGCCGCTACAGCTACGTGTTCGACGCGCTCTCGGGCTCGCTGGACCACGCGCTGGCCACGGCGGCGATGGCGGAGAAGGTCACCGGGCTCGCGCACTGGAACGTCAACGCGGTCGAGTCGGCGGCCTTCCAGTACGACGGCGACCCGGACCTGTACGCGCCGGACCCCCACCGGTCCAGCGACCACGACCCGCTGGTGCTCGGCATCGACCTCGAGGAGCGCTGCCAGGGCCTGGTCCCGACGATCACCGGCACCGACGGGGACGACGTCCTCACCGGCACGGACGGGGCCGACGTGATCGTGGGGCTGGACGGCGACGACGTGGTCACCGCCGGCAACGCCGACGACGTGGTCTGCGGCGGCGCCGGCGAGGACGCGCTGTCCGGCGGGAACGGCGCCGACGTCCTGCTCGGCGGCTTCGGTCCCGACACGCTGGACGGCGGCGCCGGCGACGACGCGCTCGTCGGCGGTCCCGGGGACGGCGACGTCCTGACCGCGGGCCGCGGTGCGGGCAGCCTCGAGGAGGAGGGCGCGGGGTCCTGAGGGAGGCCCCCTGCCCCCCGACGCGCGTGAGCGCCGGGGGCCGGGGGTCCTCACCCGGCGCGGGCCTCCCCGCCGGGCTGCTCGCCGAGGGCGTCCTCCTCCGGGTCGCTGGTGCGGGTCACGCCCGCGCCCAGCGTCCGGGCCACCTCCTGGAGCAGCGGGTGCGCCGGCAGGTCCTCGACGAGCACCGGCAGCGGCAGCGACCAGTTGGGCCGGTCGGTGGTGCCGGGCACGTTGGGCCGGCGCCGCTCGGCGACGGCGTCGTCGAGGGTGGCCGACAGCAGCAGCGACGGCGCCCGGGCCAGCAGCTCGTGCGCCCGCTCGACCGCCGTCTCCGGCCGGGCGTTCCTCCGCAGCCCCGGCAGCCGCTCCAGCAGCGTCTGCCGGCCGCGCTCGAGCTCCTCGTCGGTGCCCGTGCCGTACTGCCGCTGCTCCTCGAGGTCGGCGCCGCTCCACAGGCCGGCCACCGTGGGCAGGTCGTGCGTGGTGATCGCGGCCATCGCCTCCTCGGGCCACTCGGTGGGGTCGTCGTCCTCGAACCACAGCAGCCGGTAGCTGAGGACGCCGTGCTCGGCCATGGCCTCGCGGACGCCGTCCTCGACGGTGCCCAGGTCCTCGCCGACGACGACGGCCCGCGCCCGGTGGCTCTCCAGCGCGACGATGTCGAGCAGGTCCTCGGCGGGGTAGCGGACGTAGGCGCCGTCGGCGGCGCTGCCGCCGGTGGGCACCCACCAGAGCCGGAACAGGCCCATGACGTGGTCGATCCGCAGCCCGCCGGCGCCGGCCATGGTGGCGCGGATGGACTCGACGAACGGCTCGTAGTCCGCCTCCTGCAGGCGCCAGGGCACCAGCGGCGGGGAGCCCCAGTCCTGGCCCTGGGCGTTGAACTCGTCGGGCGGGGCGCCCACCGTGGCGCCCTGGGCGAGCACGCCCTGCCAGGTCCACGCGTCGGCGCCGCCGCCGGCCACGCCGATCGGCAGGTCCTGGATGACGGTCATGCCCTCGGTGGCCTGCTCGAGCTGCCGGGACAGGCACCACTGCAGCCAGGCGTGGAAGGCGACGTCGGGCTCGTGCCCGGCGGCGAACCGCCCGACGGCCTCGCTGCGCGGGTCGCGCAGGTCCTCGGGCCAGGTGTGCCAGTCGGGGCCGTGCGCGTCGGCCAGCGCGCACCAGGTGGCCCAGTCCTGCAGCTTCTGCCCCTGGAACCACCACCACTCGCGGAAGGCCGGCTCGTCGCTGCCGGTGGCGTCGAACACCCGGCGCAGCGCCTCGCGCTTGCGCGCCCAGACCGCGTCGCGGTCGATCAGGTCGCCGTCGGACAGGTCGGTCCCGGAGCCGACGTCGACGCGGTCGGCCCCGGGCACCTCCTCCACGCGCAGGTAGACCGGGTTGCGGAAGCGGCGGGTGGCCGGCAGGTAGGGGCTGGCCTCCTGCTGCGGGGTGGGGGCGACGGCGTGCAGGGGGTTGACGAGCACGAACCCGGCGCCCTGGCCGGCGGCCATCTCGCGGACGGCGCGCAGGTCGGCGAGGTCGCCGATGCCCCAGCTGTCCCTGCTGCGGGTGGCGTAGAGCTGCACCGCCCAGCCCCAGGCGCGGTCCTCGGGCAGCCAGCACCGGCCGGGCGAGACGACCAGCCGGCGGCGCGGGCCGCCGGGCGTCTGCAGCCAGTGGTAGCCGAGCGGGAGGTCGTCGGGCAGCTCGCCGTCCACGTGCCGGGTCGAGCCGTCCTCGAGGGTGACCTCGGCCTCGTCGACCTCGAGGACGTCGCCGGGGCGCGCGACGATGGGCGCCCGGTGCTCGAGGTCCTCCGGCGGCTCGCCGATCACCTCCCGCAGGCGCTCGATGGTGGCCTGGGCGACCTCGTGTTCCTCGTCCAGGGCGTCGAGCCAGGTGGCGTCGATGCCCCACCGGTCGGTGTCGGGGGTGCGTGTCACCCCTCGATCCTCCGGGGCCGAGGAGGTGATCGCAGCAGGGGACGGAGTGGTGCCGCTTACGTCTGGACCCTCCAGTGGGTGGAGGGTGCAGGGTCGGGCCCGTGGAGGGAGTCCTGCTGACCATCGGCGAGGTGGCCGCGCGGCTCGGCGTCCCGGTGCGCACCGTGCGGTTCTGGTCCGACGCCGGGCTGGTCGACCCGCCGGCCCGCTCGGCCGGCGGCTACCGGCTCTACGACGCCGCCGCCGTGGCCCGCCTGGACCTGGTGCGCACCCTGCGCGGTCTCGGGCTGGGCCTGCCCGCCGTCCGCGAGCTGCTGGCCGCCCGCCGCGCGGTGGCCGACGTCGCCGCCGAGCACGTGCGCGCCCTCGACGCCGAGATCCGCCTGCTGCGGCTGCGCCGGACGCTGCTGCAGGCCGTCGTGCACGCCGGCACCCCGACCGAGGAGATGAGGATCGTGTCCGACCTGGCCGCTCTGTCCGCCCGCGAGCGGCAGCGGATCGTCGACGACTTCGTCGACCGCGCCTTCGCCGGCCTGCCCGACGACGCCCCCGGCGCCGGCCTGGCCGCGCCCATGCGGTCGCTGCCCGCCGAGCTGCCCGAGGAGCCGACCGCCGAGCAGGTGGCCGCCTGGCTGGAGCTGGCCCGGCTGGTGGCCGACGACGGGTTCGCCGCCCGGGTGCGCGAGATGGCGGTGGCCGGCGCCGGTGCCGGCCCGGAGGACCCCGACCCGGGGGTCGACGCCGGCCGCCTGCAGACGCTGGGCCGCCGCGCGCTCGCCGACGGCGTGCCGCCGGGCAGCCCCGCCGCGGAGGCGCTGGTGGCCGAGCTGCTCGACGACGGCCGGGAGGACGATCCGGGCCGCCGCGCCGCGCTCGCCGACCGGCTGGCCGCCTTCACCGACGCCCGCGTGGAGCGCTACTGGCAGCTGCTCGGCGTGCTGAACGGCCGGCCGCCGTTCGAGCCGTCGGTGCCCGCCGTCGCGTGGTGGGTCGCCGCGCTGCGTGCGGCACCCTGAGGCCGTGGACCGGCTGCTGCTCGTGCACCCGCCGCTGCTCGGGCCCGCGGTGCTCGGCCCGCTCGCCGGGGAGCTGCGGGCGGGCGGCGCGTCGGTCGCCGTCCCCGACCTCCGGGCCGCGGTGCAGGACCCGGCGGCCGACCGCCCCTCGGCCGCCGGGTGGGCGCAGCGCTGGGCGGCGGCGGTGGGGCCGGCCGACGTCGTCGTCGGTTTCTCCGGCGCGGGCGTCGCGCTCCCGCTGGTCGCCGCGGCCGCCGGCGCCCGCCGGGTGGTCTGGCTCGACGCGGTCCTGCCGCCGGCCGCGGGGACGGCGGGGTGGCCGGCCGAGGTGCGGGAGCGGGTGGCGCCGCTGGTGGGCGAGGACGGCCGGGTGGCCGACTGGACGACGTGGTGGGGCCCCGGGGCGATGGTCGAGCTGCTGCCCGACGAGCGGGTGCGGGCCGCCGTCCTCGCCGAGGGCCACCGGCTGCCGGCGGACCTGTGGTCGACCGGCGTCCCGGTGCCACCCCTGGCCGCCGAGGCGCGCTACGTGCACCTGTCCCCGGCCTACGACCAGGACGCCGCGGCCGCCCGGGACCGCGGCTGGCCGGTCGGAGGGGACGGCCGCGGCGCCCACCTCGACGTGGCCACCGACCCGGCGCGGGTGGCCCGCCTGCTCCGCTGAGCGTTCCGGCACACCGCGGTCCCGTGGCCGCGGACCCCCGGCTGCGGTAGGCACGCACGGTGACCGTGATCGGCTTCCACAACTCGCACGAGCAGGTCCACCCGGCCGAGCTCCTGGCCGCCGTCCAGCACGCGGAGGAGGTGGGCTTCACCGCGGCGATGTGCTCGGACCACTTCGCGCCCTGGAACCACGACCAGGGGCACTCGGGGTTCGCCTGGTCCTGGCTGGGCGCCGCGCTGGCCACCACCGGCCTGCCCTGCGGGGTGGTCAACGCCCCGGGGCAGCGCTACCACCCGGCGGTCATCGCCCAGGGCGCGGCGACGCTGGCGGCCATGTTCCCGGGCCGGTTCTGGATGGCGCTGGGCAGCGGGCAGGTCATGAACGAGCGGATCACCGGCACCCCGTGGCCGCCCAAGCGGGTGCGCGACGCCCGGCTGCGCGAGTGCGTCGACGTCATCCGCGCCCTGCTGGCCGGCGAGGAGGTCACCCACCGCGGGCTGGTCGACGTCGAGCGCGCGAAGATCTGGTCGCTGCCCGAGCAGCAGCCCGCGCTCATCGGCCCGGTCATGAGCGTCCCGACGGCACGCCGGCACGCCGACTGGGCCGACGGCTTCATCACCATCAACCAGCCGCACGAGACGCTGCGCGAGCTGGTGGGCGCCTACCGGGACGCCGGCGGCCAGGGCCGGCTCGTGCTCCAGGTGCACCTGTGCTGGGACCCCGACCCCGAGCGGGCGCGGCGGATCGCCTACGAGCAGTGGTACACCAACACCTTCCCGCCGCCGCTGTGCTGGGACCTCGACGGCCCGGAGGCCTTCGAGCTGGCCAGCAGGTACACGCCGCAGGAGGCGGTCGAGGGCGCCGTCCGGGTGAGCTCGGACCTCGGCCGGCACACCGCCTGGCTGGCCGAGTACGTCGAGCTCGGCTTCGACGAGGTCTACCTGCACCACGTGGGCAAGGAGCAGAAGCCGTTCCTCGACGCGTTCGGCGAGCACGTGCTGCCGCAGCTCGGCGTCACCCGGCCCGAGCCCGCCGTGGCGCTCGACGGTCCCGGCGGGCCGCGCCGCCCGCGGCAGGAGCCCGAGCCCGGGGCGCCCACGGTGCTGCCGGAGGGCCGCCCGACCCCGCCCTGACCCGCCCGCGTGCCGCCGCCGGGAGCGCACCTGGTGCCGCCCGTGCCGGCGTGTCCGCGCGGGTCGGCGGCGACGACTGCGCACCCGACGTCCCGTCCACCCCGAGCTGAGGGGACCCCCACGTGAAGATCACCGACACCGCCGACGTGTGGTGGAAGACCGCGGTCGTCTACTGCCTCGACGTCGAGACCTACCTGGACTGGGACGGCGACGGGTGCGGCGACCTCGCCGGGCTGGCCCAGCGCATCGACCACCTGGCCGCCCTCGGCGTCACCTGCTTGTGGCTGATGCCCTTCTACCCGACCGCCGAGCGCGACGACGGCTACGACATCACCGACTTCTACGGCGTCGACCCGCGGCTGGGCACCCACGGCGACCTCGTCGAGGTCATCCGGACGGCCAACGACCGCGGCATCCGGGTGATCGCCGACCTCGTCGTCAACCACACCTCGGTCCACCACCCGTGGTTCCAGCGGGCGCGGCAGAGCCGGGACGACCCCTTCCACGACTTCTACGTCTGGCGCGACGACGAGCCGCCGGACACCAGCGACCAGGTGGTCTTCCCCGACCAGGAGGACTCGGTCTGGACGTTCAACGAGCCGACGGGGGAGTGGTACCTGCACCGCTTCTACAAGGAGCAGCCCGACCTCGACGTCACCAACCCGCGGGTCCGCGACGAGGTCGCCAAGATCATGGGGTTCTGGCTGCAGCTGGGCCTGTCGGGCTTCCGCGTCGACGCCGTCCCCTTCTTCCTCGAGACCGAGGGCGGCGCCGACAGCGAGGGCTTCCCCGACCCGCACGAGTACCTGCGGGCGCTGCGCGCCTACGTCGGCCGCCGCACCGGCAGCGGCGTGCTGCTCGGCGAGGTGAACCTGCCGCACGAGCAGCAGCGGGAGTTCTTCGGCGGGGACGACGGCGACGAGCTGACCATGCTGTTCGACTTCGTCGGCATGCAGGCGATGTACCTGTCGCTGGCCCGCGGCGACGCCGGCCCGCTCGCGACCGCGCTCACCTCGCGCCCCGACGTCGACCCCGACAGCCAGTGGGCCACCTTCGTGCGCAACCACGACGAGCTCACCCTCGACAAGCTCACCGACGAGGAGCGGGAGGAGGTCTTCGCCGCCTTCGGGCCCGAGGAGCGGATGCAGGTCTACGGCCGCGGCCTGCGCCGCCGGCTGCCCCCGATGCTCGACGGCGACCCGCGGCGGGTCCGCATGGTCTACAGCCTGCTGTTCAGCCTCCCCGGCACGCCGGTGCTCTTCTACGGCGAGGAGATCGGCATGGGCGAGGACCTCTCCGCGGAGGGCCGGCTCGCCGTCCGCACGCCCATGCAGTGGACCTCGGGGCCCAACGGCGGGTTCTCCACCGCCGACCCCGACCGGCTGCCCGGCCCGGTGGTCGACGGCGGCTTCGCGCCCGAGTTCGTCAACGTCGCCGACCAGCGCCGCGACGAGGACTCGATGCTCTCCTTCGTCACGCTGCTCGTCCGGCGCTACCGCGAGTCGCCGGAGCTGGGCTGGGGCGCGTTCCGCGTCCTCGACCAGCCGCACCCGGAGGTGCTGGCCCACCTCTCCGCGTGGGACGACGGCACGGTGGTCGCGGTGCACAACCTCGGCCCCGAGCCCCGGGTGGTGCCGCTGACCCTCGAGGGCTGCGACCCCTCGCACCGGCTGGAGGACCTGCTGGTCACCCAGACGACCCCGGTGGGGGAGGGCGGCACGGTGGAGCTGACCCTCGACGGCTACGGCTACCGCTGGCTGCGGGTGGTGGCCGAGGGCAGCCGCCGCCTCCTCTGACGCCGGCCCGTGACGTGGGGTCGCCCGGGCGCGACGGCCCGTGGTCCCGCGCCGGGGGACCGCCCCCACGGCCGCCGCGCCCGGGGGCCTGAGCAGGTCTGTCGGGGGTCGCGCCTAGCGTGATCACCGATGTCCGAGCCCGTGGCCCCCGCGCCGTCCGCCCCGTCCCCGTCCGTCCCGTCCCCGTCCGTCCCGTCCCCGTCCGCAGCCCCCGGGCCCGTCCCGCCGCCGGGCCCGCCGGCGCCCGTGTCCACCGGGCCGGCCACCGCGCCGGTGTCGGCGCCCGCCGGGCGGGCGGGAGCGGCCGGGGCGAGCGCCGTCGGCTCGGCTCCGGTGCCAGGACCGCCGCCGGCACCCACCGCGGTGCAGCCCGCGGTGGCGCCCGCGGCCGCCGACGACGCGGGCCCGCACGCCACCGGGCCGGTGAGCGGCCGCCCGCCCGCCCCTCCGGTGGTCCGGCCGCGGCGGCGGGACCCGCTCACCCGCATGGGCCCGTGGGCACCGGCCGCCGGTGCCGTGCTGGGGCTGGTGGCCGGGCTCGTCGCCGTCTGGGTGCTCGGCGGGCGGGCCGACGGGTTCGCCGAGGGGCTGTCGCTGGCCTTCCTCGTCGTCGGGCTGACCATGCTGGGCGCGGCCGCGGCGCTGCTGGCCGACGAGGTGCGACTGGTGCGCCGGGGCGCCCGCGAGGCCGCCGTGCGGCCGGCCTGGGTGGAGGCCACCGCGGGCCTGATCAACGGGCTGACCCCCGCCCGGCTGCTGCTGGGCAGCAGCGCGTTCGTGCTGTTCCTGTCGGCCTACACCGCCCGCTGAGCGGGGCCGCGCCGGCTCAGTCGCCGCGGACGGGCTCGCGCAGCTCGACCGGGTCCAGCCGGCCGGTGACGATGTCCTCGGCGAGGTCGTCGACCACCCGGCCGGTGGCGAAGGCGTGCGCCCGCAGCACCGCGAGCGTGTCGACGACGTCGAGGCCCAGGGCGACCGTCGCCACGCCGGTGGCCTGCCACACCCGGTTGCGGCGGCGGGCCTCCGGGGAGTCCCACCAGCGGGCCGAGCTCTCGTCGCTCGACGCGGCGCCGGAGGAGCGCACCAGCTCCTCCGTCATCGTCACCACGACCGCCTCGACGTCGTCGCGCGGCACCGCGGTGAGCGTGGCCAGGTCGCGGGCGTAGAGGTCGACGATCACCGTCGGCCCCAGCGGCGGGGCCAGCGGCACCGAGTAGACGGCGCGGTAGGGCGTCTCGCCGAGCAGGGCGGCGTGCAGCGAGGGCCAGTTGCGGTCGATGTCGTCGATGTCGAAGACGATGGCGCTGCCGGTGTCGTGGGCGCGCAGGCACGGGCCGTCACCGGCGGTGAACTGCAGCTGCTCGGCGTGCGAGGTGGTCGGGTCGCTGGCCCCGATCGGCGTCCGCAGGCCCGCGCCCTCGTGGATGCTCAGCGCCGCGCCGTCCACCCCGACGGCGTCGGCGCAGGCGCGGCACAGCCGCGAGGGCACCATCTCCAGGCCGTCCTCGCCGGGCTCCGCCGGCTCGCGCAGCGCCTCCAGGAAGCGTCCTGCCGCGTCGCTCATCGTCACCGTCGGCTCCCTCGCCTCGTCGTCCCCGCCGTCGTGGGTCCCGTTCCCGCTGGTGGGCCCGGTGACAGCCTGCCCGTGGCCGCCCCGGTCGGTCCACCGGGGGTCACCGGTAGGCGTCGAGCGCCAGCACGACCGCCAGACCCAGCCCGGCCAGCGCGATCCCCCGGCGCAGCGCCTGCTGCGGCGCGTGCCGCACCACCCGCGGGCCGAGCCGGCCGCCCACGAGACAGCCCAGCGCCAGGGGCAGCGCCGCGCCCCAGGCGACCGGGGAGAGCACCACGAAGCCCACCGCGGCCACCGCGTTGGCCGCACCCAGCGTGACGTTCTTGAAGGCGTTGCCCCTCGGCAGCGGCTCGCCGGTGCCCAGCAGGAACAGCGCCAGCAGCAGCACCCCGGCCGCCGCGCCGAAGTAGCCGCCGTAGACGGCGACCACGGCCGTCCCCGCCACCAGCCACCACGGGTCGCGCCGCCGGTGCGCGCGGGCGCCCTCCTCGGCCAGCTCCCGGGGTGGGCGCTGCAGCAGGATGGCCAGCGCGGCACCGCCGATGAGCACCGGCACCACCCGCTCGAAGGCCTCGGCCGGGGTGAGCAGCAGCAGCGCGGCGCCCGCCGAGCCGCCGAGGACCGCGGCGCCGACCAGCGGCAGCAGCCGCCGCCCCTGCCCGGTCAGCTCCGGCCGCGAGGCGCTGATCGACCCGACGCTGGTGAGCACCAGCGCCACGGTGTTGGTCACGTTGGCCGTCACCGGCGGCAGCCCGGTCGCCAGCAGCGCCGGGTAGCTGACCAGCGAGGCCAGGCCCGCGACGCTGCCGGCCAGCCCCGCGCCCACGCCGGCCAGCACCAGCAGCAGCGCCTCGACGACGTTCACCGCGACACCAGCACCCCGACGGCGACGCAGCCGAGCACGACGATCGCCGTCCGCAGCGCCACCGGGGGCAGCCGCCGGCCGTACCGCGCACCGAGCGTGCCGCCGACCACCGAACCCCCGGCCACCAGCGCGGCCGCCGTCCAGTCGACGCGGTCGGTGGCGACCACGACGTAGGCGAGCGCGGCGACCCCGTTGACCGCGGAGGTGAGCACGTTCTTCAGCGCGTTGAGCCGCTGCAGCGGCTCGGGGAGCAGCAGGCCGAACAGGCCCACCTGCAGCACCCCCTGGCTGGCGGCGAAGTAGCCGCCGTAGCTGCCGGTGGCGTAGGCGGCGGCGACCAGCCCGGCCAGCCGCAGGCCGCGCGGGGACGTGCCGCCGGCGACCTGCCGCGCGGCCAGCCGGCGCGACAGGAGCGGCTGGACGGCGACCAGCACGACCGCCAGCCCGACCAGGGCGGGCACGACCGCCTCGAACGCCGCCGCCGGCAGGTGCAGCAGCAGCACCGCCCCGGTCAGGGCACCGAGCACCGAGGCGGGCAGCAGCCGCAGCAGCAGCGGGCGCTGGCCGGCCAGCTCCCGCCGGTAGCCCACCGCGCCGCTGACGCTGCCCGGGACCAGGCCGAGGGTGTTGGTCACCGTGGCGGTGACCGGGGGCAGCCCGGTGGCGAGCAGGACCGGGAAGGTCACCAGGGTCCCCGACCCGACGACGGCGTTGATGCTGCCGGCGGCCGCGCCCGCGGCGAGCACCGCCAGCATCTCGGGCACGGTCATGCGGTCACCGCCGTCGAGCGTGGCACACGGCCCGGGTGTGACCGCGCGCACGGCCTCCGCGCGTGATCACCCCGGGGTACGGGGGGCCCTCGGTGGCCGGGAGGCCCCGCTGCACCCGGCCCCGTCGCCGGAGCCGCGGCCGGTCCGGTCAGGCGTCCTTGCGGCCGGCGTCCACGACCCGCAGCACGAGCTCGCCGGCCTCGTCGGAGGCGAGCAGGTCGACCTCGGCGTCGATGCCCCAGTCGTGGTCGCCGGCCGGGTCGTCGACGATCTGCCGCACCCGCCACACGCCGGGCTCGCCGCGGTCCCACACCAGCAGCGCCGGGCCGCGGGCGTCGGCGCCGGTGCCCAGCTCGTCGTGCTCGGCGAAGTAGCCGCGCACCACCTCGCCCCAGCGCTCGGCGTCCCAGCCCGACCCGGCGTCGAGCTGGCCGAGGTCGTACCAGCGCCGCCGCGCCCACAGCAGCACCCGCTGGAACAGCGCGTTGCGCACCATCGCGGTGAACGCCCGCTCGTTGCCGGTCAGCGGCCGCGCCCGGGCCGGGATGGCGACCGGCTCGTCGAGCGGTGAGTTCGGGCTGGTCAGCTGCTCCCACTCGTCGAGCAGGCTGGAGTCCACCTGCCGCACCAGCTCGCCGAGCCACTCCACGAGGTCGGTGACCTCCTCGGTGCGGGCGGCCACCGGCACCCCGTTGCGCAGCGCCTTGACCGCGTCGGAGAGGTAGCGCAGCACCGCCCCCTCGGCGCGGGTCAGGCCGTAGGTGGAGACGAACTCCTTGAACGTCATCGCCCGCTCCCACATCTCGCGGACGACGGACTTCGGCGACAGGTGCGCGTCGGCGGCCCACGGGTTGCTGCGGACGTAGACCTCGAAGGCGTGCCCGAGCAGCTCCTCGAGCGGCTTGGGGTAGGTGACGTCGTCGAGCAGCTCGATGCGCTCGTCGTACTCGACGCCCTCGGCCTTCATCTGCGCCACGGCCTCGCCGCGGGCCTTGTTCAGCTGCGCGGCGAGCACCTGCCGGGGGTCGTCGAGGGTCGCCTCGACCACGCTGACGACGTCGAGGGCGTAGGTGTCGGAGTCGGGGTCGAGCAGCTCGATGGCGGCCAGCGCGAAGGTCGACAGCTGCTGGTTGAGCGCGAAGTCCGGTGGCAGGTCGACCGTCAGCCGGAAGCGCCGCCCGTCGGGCTCGGGTTCGTCGAGCCGCTCCAGGACGCCGGCCTGCAGCAGCGAGCGGGCGATGCCGACCGCCTCGCGCACCAGCCTCAGCTGCCGCCGGCGGGGCTCGTGGTTGTCGGTGAGCAGCCGGCGCAGCGCCGCGACGGGGTCGCCGGGCCGGTCGACGACGTCGAGCAGCATCCCCGTCGTCACCCGCATGTGGCTGGTCAGCGGCTCGGGCTCGGCGGCCACCAGCCGCTCCATCGTCGCCTTCGACCACGGCACCGAGCCCTCGGGCGCCTTCCGGCGCACCAGCTTGCGGCGCTTCTTCGGGTCGTCGGCGACCTTGGCGAACTGCTTGAGGTTCTCCACCTCGTGCTCGGGCGCCTGGACGACGACGGTGCCGGCGGTGTCGTAGCCCGCGCGGCCCGCCCGCCCGGCGATCTGGTGGAACTCGCGGGCGTTGAGCAGCCGGGTGCGGCTGCCGTCGTACTTGGACAGCGCGGAGAACAGCACCGTGCGGATCGGCACGTTGATGCCGACGCCGAGGGTGTCGGTGCCGCAGATGACCTTGAGCAGCCCGGCCTGGGCCAGCTGCTCGACCAGCCGCCGGTACTTCGGCAGCATCCCGGCGTGGTGGACGCCGATGCCGTGGCGCACCAGCCGCGACAGCGTCGTCCCGAAGGCGGAGGTGAACCGGAACCCGCCGATGGTCTCGGCGATCGCGGCCTTCTCCTCCTTGGTGCAGACGTTGACGCTCATCAGCGCCTGCGCCCGCTCCAGCGCCTGCGCCTGGGTGAAGTGGACGACGTAGACCGGCGCCTGCTGCGTGTCGAGCAGCTCCTGGATGGTCTCGTGCGCCGGCGTCGTCGCGTAGTAGTGGTGCAGCGGGACCGGGCGCTCGGCGCCGGCGACCAGCGCGGTCGGCCGGCCGGTGCGGCGGGTGAGGTCCTCGCGCAGCGCGTCGGTGTTGCCGAGGGTGGCGCTCATCAGCAGGAACTGGGCGCGGGGCAGCTCCAGCAGCGGCACCTGCCAGGCCCAGCCGCGGTCGGGGTCGCCGTAGAAGTGGAACTCGTCCATGACGACGAGGCCGACGTCGGCGTCGGCGCCCTCGCGCAGCGCCACGTTGGCGAGCACCTCGGCGGTGCAGGCGATGACCGGGGCGCCGGCGTTCACGCTCGCGTCACCGGTGAGCATGCCGACGTTGGCCGCGCCGAAGACGCCGCACAGGGCGAAGAACTTCTCGCTGACCAGCGCCTTGATCGGCGCGGTGTAGAAGCTGCGCCGACCGGCGGCCAGCGCGGCGTACTGCGCGCCGGTGGCCACCAGGGACTTGCCCGAGCCCGTGGGCGTCGCGAGCACGACGTTCGCCCCGCTGACCAGCTCGATCAGCGCCTCCTCCTGGTGAGCGTACAGCGGCGTGCCGCCCTCGTCGGCCCAGGTGGCGAAGGAGGTGAACAGCTCGTCGGGGTCGTCGCCGCGGGTCCGCAGCGCCGAGAGGTCGCCGGGGTCGTCGAGCAGGGGGAGGGGCGCGGTCGCGGTCATCGTGCGTCCCAGCGTGCCAGGCGGCCGGGGCGCCGCCCGGGCGGACACCGGCAACCGGTACCGCACGCCGGGGAGGCGTACGGACTCCTCCCGGACCCGGTGCGCCAGCGCCCGGTCCTGGACCCGCGGGGCCGCCCGTGCGAGCACCTGCGGGCCCGTGAGCCCGGACCGACCCGGCGGCCCGGACGTCCCCCGAGGGGACCGCTCGGTCACGAAACCGTAACGACCGCTGCAGCCGGAGGTGGCACCTGCCGACGTCCTGGGTGAAGATGAACGACAGGTGAACGAGAGGTGGCGCCGCGATGCGTGTCGAGGAACGTCCGATGGTCCGCTGGGTGCCGGTGATCGACCGGTCCGGTCGACGGCACATGGAGATGCGCTGGGAGCTGCCCGCGGTGGCGGCCACCGCGCCTCCGCGCGCGTCCTGACGCCGCGCGGCGGGTTCCCCGCGGCGGGACACGGGTAGGCGGGACGGCGACGCGGTGCCGGGGGAGACGACCCCGGCGACCGCGCGCCCCCACCCCGAGGAGACCCCGTGTCGTCACCGCGCCCCGAGAGCCAGCCCGAGCAGCAGCAGACCCCGCCCGGGACGCTGGGCGAGATGGACCCCAAGCCCGACCACGGTGAGGAGACCTACCGCGGCTCGGGCAAGCTCACCGGCAAGGCCGCCGTGATCACCGGCGGCGACAGCGGCATCGGCCGCGCCGTCGCGATCGCCTTCGCGCGCGAGGGCGCCGACGTCCTCATCTCCTACCTCGACGAACACGAGGACGCCGAGGACACCGCGAAGTACGTGCGCGAGGCCGGCCGGAAGTGCGTGCTCGTCCCCGGCGACCTCTCCGACCGGGCGCACGCCAAGACGATCATCCCGAAGGCCGTCGAGGAGTTCGGCAAGGTCGACGTCCTGGTGAACAACGCCGCCTTCCAGATGTCGCACGACACCCTCGAGGAGGTCTCCGACGAGGAGTGGGACCACACCGTCGCCACCAACCTCACGGCGATGTTCGTGCTGTGCAAGGACGCGATCCCGCACATGCCCTCGGGCGGGTCGATCATCAACTCGTCGTCGGTGAACTCCGACATGCCGAGCCCGAGCCTCGCGCCCTACGCGATGACGAAGTCGGGGATCGCCAACTTCACCGCGAGCCTCGCGCAGATGTACGCGGAGAAGGGCATCCGGGCCAACAGCGTGGCGCCCGGGCCGGTGTGGACGCCGCTGATCCCCGCGACCATGCCCGAGGAGAAGGTGGCCAGCTTCGGCCAGCAGGTGCCGATGGGCCGCGCCGGGCAGCCGGCCGAGCTCGCGCCGGTGTACGTGCTGCTGGCCAGCGACGAGGCGTCCTACGTCTCGGGTGCGCGCGTCGCCGTCACCGGCGGCAACCCCATCCTCTGAGCGGCCGACCGCGGACCCACGCCGTCCGCGGACCTCACCCCGTGGTGCCCGGCCTCACCCTGCAGCGCGAGGCCGGGCACCACGGCGCGTGGGCGGTCCCGTGCGGCGGGTGTCATCCCCTGATCGTCGCCGCGAGCTCGGCGATGCCCGCGGGGCCCACCCGGCAGCAGCCGCCGACCAGCCGCGCGCCGGCGCCGACCCACCCCGGGACGGCGCCGGCGTCGACCCCGCCGGTCCCGGTCCACCGGCGGCCGACGGCGTCCCAGCCCTCGCCGCTGTTGGGGTAGGCCACCAGCGGCTTGCCCGACGACGCCGCGGCCGCCAGCGACGGGGTCACCGCGTCCGGCGGCACGCAGTTGACGCCCACCGCCACCACGACGCCGACGCCGCGGGCCATTGCGAACACCTCGGCCGCCGGCTCACCGCGCCGGGTGCGGGCCACGCCGTCGGCGTCCACGGCGGTGGTCAGCGACAGCCACACGGGCACGCCGAGGTCGGCGGCCTCGGCCAGCAGCGCCTCCGCCTCGGCGGCCGCCGGCACGGTCTCGCAGGCCAGCACGTCGGCGCCGGCCTCGGCGAGCGCGGCCATCCGCGGCCGGTGGAACGCGCGCAGGTCGGCCACCGAGAGCCGGCCGGCATAGGCGCCGGTGTACTCCGACCCGTCGGCCAGCGCCGCCCCGTAGGGCCCCACCGAGCCGGCCACCCAGCTCCCGGGGGCGCCGCGGCGGGCCAGCTCCACCGAGCGGGCCACCAGTCCCAGCGCCTCGTCCCGGCCGAGGCCGGCCGCGCCGAACCCCTCGACGGTCGCCTGGTAGCTCGCCGTCGTCGCCACCTGCGCGCCGGCCGCGGCGAAGGCGGCGTGCGCGGCGACCACGGCGCCGGGCTCGTCGCGCAGCAGCCGGGCCGACCACAGCGCCGAGGACACGTCGTGACCGCGCGCCTCCAACTCGGTGGACAGCCCACCGTCGAGGACGACGGGGCCGGCGGCCAGGGCATCGGCGAGGGGGGCACCGGCCAGCGGTGGCGGGGTCACGCCGCCATCCTCCCGCCCTGCGCCCGGCGGCCGTGACCCGCAGGATCGGGCCGTGGTGTTCATCTGGAGCAGCGGCTGGGGTCCCCGCCGTCGACGTCGCCGCGGCCACGGGCCCCGGCCCGGCTGGGGGCGCGGCTGGGGACCCGGCCACGGGTACGGTTACGGGCCGCCGCCGGGCCGCTACCGCCGCGGGTACGACCGCGACGGCAGCTGCCTGCGCGACCTGCTGTTCCTCAATACCGGCTGCTGCCTGGCCAACGCGATCGGCTGCGGCGTCGAGGGCCTGTTCCTCGTGCCGACGACGGCGCGGCACGTGCGCGCCGCCGGCACCGGGACCCGCGGCTCGCGCGCGGCCGAGCGGCTCGTGGCCGCCGTCCGCGTCTACCAGCGCGAGATCAGCCCCCGGCGGCCGCCCTGCTGCGCGTTCACCCCCACCTGCTCGGCCTACGCCGTCGAGGCGCTGGAGCGGCACGGCGCCCGCCGCGGCAGCCGGCTCACCCTGCGCCGGCTGCTGCGCTGCCACCCCCGCGCCACCGGCGGCGCCGACCCGGTGCCCGCCGCCTGAACGACGCCGCCTGAACGACGCCGCCTGAACGACGCCGCCTGAACGACGCCGCCTGAACGACGCCGCCTGCAGGGGTCGCCACCCGGGTGCGGGGCGGCGCCCCCGGGCTCAGCCCGCGAACCGGTAGTGGTTCGCCACGACGCCGGTGGTGGTGGGGACGGACTCGACCAGTTCCCAGCGCAGGTGCGCTCCCGCCGGGAACAGGGTGCGCCCGCTGCCGAGCGCGACCGGGGCGACGGTCAGCCACGCGTCGTCGACCAGCCCCGCGGGCAGCAGGGTGGCCAGCAGGTCCGGGCTGCCGAGCACGGTGAGGTCCAGGTCGGTGGCGGCCTTGAGCGCGGCGACCGTCTCCGCCGCGTCGCCGGCGAGCAGGGTCGAGTTGACCCACGTGGGCGCGTAGCCGGCGTCGCGGGAGGCGACGTACTTGGGCCTGGCGTCGAGCACCGGGCCGAACGGGTTGTCGGTGGTCCCGGCCCAGGCCGCCTGCAGCGACTCGTAGGTGCGCCGGCCGAACAGCATCCCGCCCTCGGCGGCCAGTCCGCGGCCCATCACCCCGCCGAGCACGGGGTCGAAGTAGGGCCCGAACCAGCCGCCGTGGGGGAACCCGCCGCGGGTGTCCTCGTCCGGCGCGCCCGGTGCCTGGACGACGCCGTCCAGGCTGACGTGCTCGACGATCGTGATGGTGCCCATGGTGCCCTCCCGTCGCGGTCGCTACGGAAGTAGTAGTAGTTGCTATGACTCTCGTAGTGCAAGGGGTACCGTCGGGGCGTGCCCGACCGCCGCAGCTACGACGACCCCTGCGGGATCGCGCGTGCGCTCGACCTGGTGGGGGAGCGCTGGGCGCTGCTCGTCGTCCGGGAGCTGCTGCTGGGCCCCAAGCGGTACAGCGACCTGGCCCGCGGCCTGCCGGGGAGCAGCCCCACGGTGCTCAGCCAGCGCCTGCGCGACCTCGAGACGGCCGGCCTGGTGACCCGATCGGTGGCCGGACCGCCCGTGGGCGGCCGGGTGTACGAGCTCACCGACCGCGGGCGCGCGCTCGACGACGTCCTCCTCGCCCTCGGCCGCTGGGGCTCGGGCACCGTCCAGACGTCGTCCGGCGAGCTCGGCACCGACGCGTTCGTGCTGGCCCTGCGCACCACGGCCGACCCGGCCCGGCTGGCCGGCTGGTCGGCGCGGGTCGGGCTCCGGGTGGAGGACCCTGCCGGTGCCGACCGGATCGCCCTCACCGTCGACGACGGGCGGCTGACCGCGGTCCGCGGCGTGGCCGCCGCTGCCGACGCCGTCCTCGCCGGGCCCGCGGCAGTGCTGCGCCCGGTCGCCTTCGGGCGACGACCGCTCGACGACGCGCTGGCCGCCGGTGACCTGCGGATCGACGGAGACGCCGCGGTGGTGCGCCGCCTGCTCGCCGCCGTCGTACCGCCCGTGCCCGCCTGACCTCCGGCCGTCAGACTGGCCGGCGTGCCCGCTCCCGACGACGCCTCCGGTGACCTCCCGGTCACCGGCTCCCTCGTCGTGCCCGCCGCCGCCCTGTCCTGGCGGTTCTCCCGCTCGTCGGGGCCGGGCGGGCAGGGCGTGAACACCGCGGACTCGCGGGTCGAGCTGTCGGTGTCCCCGCTGGAGCTGCCGGGCCTGAGCGAGGCGCAGCGGTCGAGGGTGCAGCAGCGGCTCGGCGGCCGGCTCAGCGACGGCGTCCTCACCATCGCCGCCGCCGAGCACCGTCAGCAGCTGCGCAACCGCCAGGCCGCCCGCGAGCGGCTGGCCGCCGTGCTGCGCGCCGCGCTGGCCCCGCCGCCGCCGGCCCGCCGCCGCACCAAGCCGACGCGGGGCTCGCAGGAGCGGCGGATCGCGGAGAAGAAGCGCCGCGGTGAGCTCAAGCGCCGCCGGGGCGGCTGGGACTGACCCTCACAGCTGCGGCATCGGGACGCCGGGCTGCCGGACGACCACCCACAGCGGCAGCTGCCCGTCGGCCGAGCGGGTCGCCGCGGTCACCTCGAAGCCCAGCGCCCGTGCCCAGCGCACGACCGCCCACGCCGGCGCCACCAGCGCCGCGGGCACGCCGTCGTCGTCGCAGCGCCGCAGCGCCGGCTCGAGCACCGCGCCGCCCAACCCGCGGCGCCGCGACCGCGGCCGGGTGGCCAGCGCCCGCAGCCGCCAGTGCGGACCGTCGGGCAGTGCCGCGGCGAGCGCGACGTCGGTGCGGGCGACGGCGTCGGCGCGATCGGCGTGCAGCCGGGGCACCTCGCGCGCCAGCGCCGCCCCGACGTCGGAGGGCAGCGGCGGGGCCGCCCCCTCCGGGGCCTCCCACGAGGCGACGGCGTCGACGTCCTCGCTCACCCAGGCGGTGCCGGTGGTCACGCCGCGGTGTGCGTCGAGTTCCGCCAGCCGGGTCAGCCGCTGGGTCCGGCCGTCCACGGGCAGCGCCCAGCGCACCCAGCGCGACTCGGCGAAGGAGACGGTGAGAGTGGCGGCGATCCGGGGCACGTCGCGGGGCTCGGCCGGCCGGACGACGGGGACGCCGACGTGGACCGTCGGGCCGGGTTCGCTCATGACCCGATCAGACCACGCGTCTGCCACCGGCGCGGTCCCCGCACACGACGACGGGGCCGGCCCCCGGATGGGGCTTGGCCCCGTCACGGGCGCGGCGGGCTCAGGCGTCGAAGCCGGCGCGGTCGATCCTGCGGTGGTAGCGGGTGCCCAGCTTGCCGCCCAGCACGGCGCCGAGCAGCGTCGCGACGAGGACGGCCACCAGGGCGGTGATCCCGGCGGTGGTGAGGGTGTCACCGCTGATCGGGAGGCTCGGCAGGTTCGGCTGCTGCAGCACGTCGTACTGGGCGCCGAGGACGGCCCCGGCGACGCCGAGGAGCACGGCGACGAGCAGGCCGATCACCCAGACCGCGATGCCCTGCCGGACGCCGTCGGAGCGGGCCATCCGGCCGGCGACGCAGCCGCCGGCGAGGTAGGCGAGGAACAGGACCACCAGCAGGGCGATGCCGCCGGTGAGGCCGATGGTGTCGGCCTGGGCGGTGGCCTGGTCGGCCGCCTGGTCGGCGCTGGACACCTGGGTCAGGCCGAAGGCCACGCCGGCGGCCGACAGCAGTGCCAGCAGGACCACCGCCAGCCCGTTGGCCGACAGCCAGCCGAAGAAGGCCGCGCCCCACGTGATGCCGCCGAAGCGGGCGTGCTGGGCGTCGACCGCGTCGCGGGCGGCGCCGCGGGTGGCGGAGGCGCCGGCGGTGGTCGTGGAGGCGGCGTTGCCGCCGAGGGAGCTGCTCAGGGTGCCTTCCGTCAGTGGGGTCTGGTCCCGCCCCGGGGGAGGGAGCCGGGTGGGCACCCGCGGGTCCAGCAGGTGCGGGTGCCGGTCGCGTCGGCGCCCTCGGTGTCGGGGCGAGCGCGGTGGAGTGGCCCGCCGACCTGCCGTCGGGTGCTCCGGGTCTGCTCCGGGCGGCGGCGCTGCCACCGTTGCGCGGGCCGCCATCTGGTTGCCCTCTCGATCACGGCGTGAACCGGAACGCGCAGGATCCGGACCCGGGCGCACCGTCGCCCCGGGCCGGCCGTGAGGTCGCCGGAACGCAGGCTTGACGTCGTCGTGGCGGCGGGGAAACCGGGCCGCAGCAGCCTCTACAGACGTGTCCGCAGCCGTCGTCCCCGGTGCCGTTCCGGCCGGTCCCCGCACGCGGACCACCGAGACCCACTGCCCCTACTGCTCGCTGCAGTGCGGCATGGCGGTGACCGCCGGCGACCGGCCGGCGACCCTGGTCCCGCTGGACTTCCCGACCAACCGCGGCGGGCTGTGCGCCAAGGGCTGGTCGGCGCACGAGCTGCTCGACCACCCGGAGCGGCTGACCCGGCCGCTGGTGCGCGCCGTCCCCGGCGATCGCACCAGCCCGCTGGTCGAGGCGACGTGGGACGAGGCGCTCGACCGGGTCGTGGCCGCGATCGGGCGCACCCAGGCCGAGCACGGCCGCGACGCCGTCGGCTGCTTCGGCGGCGGCGGGCTGACCAACGAGCAGGCCTACCAGTTCGGCCGGTTCGCCCGCGTCGCCCTGCGCACCAGCGCGATCGACTACAACGGCCGGTTCTGCATGTCCTCGGCGGCGGCCGCGGCCACCCGCGCCTTCGGCCTCGACCGCGGCCTGCCCTTCCCCCTGGCCGACGTCGCCGAGGCCGACGTCGTGGTGCTGGTGGGCAGCAACCCCGCCGACACCATGCCGCCCGCGGGGCAGCACCTCGACGCCGGCCGGGCCCGCGGCGCCCTGCACGTCGTCGTCGACCCCCGGCGGACGGCGACCGCCCGCGCTGCCGGCCTGCACCTGCAGCCGCTGCCGGGCACCGACCTGGCGCTGGCCAACGGGCTGCTGCACACCGCGGTCGCCGAGGGTCTGGTCGACGGGGACTACGTCGCCGCGCGCACCACCGGCTTCGACGCCGTCCGCGACGCGGTGGCGGGCTACTGGCCCGACCGGGTCGAGCGGATCACCGGCGTGCCGGTGGCCCAGCAGCGGCAGGTCGTGCGGGCCCTCGCCCGCGCGGAGCGCGCGATCGTGCTCACCGCCCGCGGCGCCGAGCAGCACCGCTCCGGCACCGACACCGCGACCGCGTGGCTGAACCTGGCGCTGGCCCTCGGGCTGCCCGGCCGGCCCGGCAGCGGCTGGGGCACCGTCACCGGCCAGGGCAACGGGCAGGGCGGCCGCGAGCACGGGCAGAAGGCCGACCAGCTGCCCGGCTACCGCAGCCTCGCCGACCCCGCCGACCGCGCGCACGTGGCCGCCGTCTGGGGCGTCGACCCCGGCGACCTGCCGCGGCCGGGGCGCAGCGCCTTCGAGCTGCTCGACGCCCTCGGCACCGACGGCGGCGTCCGCACGCTGCTGGTGCTCGCCTCCAACGTCGCCGTGTCCGCGCCCGACGCCCGCCGGGTGGTGAGCCGGCTGCACGACCTCGACTTCCTCGCCGTCAGCGACTTCTTCCTCTCCGAGACCGCCGAGCTCGCCGACGTCGTGCTGCCCAGCGCCATGTGGGCCGAGGAGTCGGGGACGATGACCAACCTCGAGGGCCGGGTGATCCGCCGCCGGCGCGCCCTGGACCCGCCCGAGGGCGTCCGCGACGACCTGCGGCTGCTCGCCGAGCTGGCGGAGCGCCTGGGCGCACGGGGCTTCTCCGCCGATCCCGAGACGGTCTTCGCCGAGCTCCGCCGGGCCAGCGCCGGCGGCACCGCCGACTACTCCGGCATCACCTACGACCGCATCGACGCCGAGCAGGGCGTCTTCTGGCCCTGTCCCGCACCGGCGCACCCGGGGACGCCGCGGCTGTTCACCGAGCGGTTCGCCACCCCCGACGGCCGGGCGCGGTTCCGAGCCGTGCACCACGTCGAGGCGCACGAGCGCCCCGACGAGGAGCACCCGTACGTGCTGACCACCGGCCGGGTGCTCGCGCAGTACCAGTCGGGCACCCAGACGCGGCGCTCGCGCAGCCTGTCGCTGGTCGCGCCCACCCCGCGGGCGGAGCTCCACCCCGACCTGGCCCGCCGGCTGGGCATCGCCCACGACGACGTCGTCGAGCTGGCCACCCGCCGCGGCCGGGCCCGCTTCGCCGCCGCGGTCACCGACGCCATCCGCCCCGACGTCGTCTTCGTGCCCTTCCACTGGGGCGGCGGCTCCAGCGCCAACGCGCTCACCGACCCGGCACTCGACCCCGTCAGCCGGATGCCCGCCTTCAAGGTCTGCGCCGTCGCCGTCACGCGCGTCGGCGGCCCGGCCGAGCGCATCCCCGAGCCCGAGGCCGCCGGCCAGCCCGCGCCTCGGCCGCACACCCGACCCACGTCCCCCGAAGCACGGTCCCCGTCCCGGAGCTCGAGGAGGAGCCACCCCGTGAGAAGCAGCCCGAAGTTCCTGCAGGGCGTGTTCCCGCTGACCGGGGAGGGCCTGGCCAAGCCGGGCCCGGTCGACCCGGCACTCCGCTACCAGGTGCCCGCCGGCGTCACCGCCCAGGCGCTGTACTTCCGCGGCGGCAACTCCACCGGCGAGCTGGTGTACGTGCTGCTCGTCCGCGACGGCGAGCCGGTGCGCTGGTTCCCGATCGGCGCCCGGGGTGACGTGCACGTGCCGCTGCGGGTGGTCGAGGACCTGCCCGGCGGCTGCGTGGTGGAGCTGCACGCCGCCGCGCCCGAGGGCGTCACCGGCGAGCTCGTCGTCGACCTGGGCCTGGTGGAGGTCTGATGCGCGTCCTCGGCGGCCGCCCGGAGGGGCTGACCTCCCTCTCGATGGACGACGAGCTCGACCCCCGCGCCCGCCTCGTCGTCGTGGGCAACGGCATGGCCGGCGCCCGTCTCGTCGAGGAGGTGCTCGAGCGCGGCGGCGGCGAGCAGTTCCGGATCACCGTGTTCGGCGACGAGCCGCACGGCAACTACAACCGGATCATGCTGAGCCCGGTGCTGGCCGGGGAGGCGCACGAGGACGACATCGTCCTCAACAGCCACGACTGGTACGCCGACGCCGGCGTGCACCTGCGCGCCGGCGTCCGGGTCGAGCGGGTCGACACCGCCGCCAAGGTCGTGTACGCCGCCGACGGCTCCGCCACCGCCTACGACCACCTGGTGCTGGCCACCGGCAGCCACAGCTTCATCCCGCCGACGGCCG
Organism: Geodermatophilus dictyosporus; assembly: GCF_900115505.1. GTDB lineage: Bacteria > Actinomycetota > Actinomycetes > Mycobacteriales > Geodermatophilaceae > Geodermatophilus > Geodermatophilus dictyosporus. The sequence continues at coordinate 439,586 of NZ_FOWQ01000004.1, forward strand.
GGGTGCGCACCGGCGACGGCGGCCTGCTGCCCGGCGTGTACGGGTTCCGCACCATCGACGAGACGCGCGCGATGCTCGCCGCCACCTCGCGCTGCCGGAGGGCCGTGGTCATGGGCGGCGGGCTGCTGGGGCTGGAGGCCGCCCGCGCGCTGCAGGGCCACGGGCTCGAGGTCGACCTGGTGCACGCGATGCCGTGGCTGATGAACGCCCAGCTCTCCCGGGAGGCCGGCGCGGTCCTCGAGCGCAGCGTGGCGGCGCTCGGCATCACCGTGCACCTCGACGTGCTGGCCACCGAGGTGCTCGGCGAGGGGCACGTCGAGGGCGTGCTGCTGCAGGACGGCCGGCGGCTAGACTGCGACCTGCTCGTCGTCGCCGCCGGCGTCCGCCCGCACACCGACGTCGCCGTCCGCTCCGGGCTGGAGGTCGAGCGGGGCGTCGTCGTCGACGACCAGCTGCGCACCGACGACCCCGACGTCTACGCCATCGGCGAGTGCGCCCAGCACCGCGGCTCGGTCTACGGCCTGGTCGCGCCCGCCTGGGAGCACGCGCGGGTGCTCGCCGACGTGCTCACCGGCACCGACCCGACGGCCGAGTACCACGGCAGCCGGACGGCGACGAAGCTCAAGGTGGCCGGGGTCGACGTCGCCACCATGGGCGTGAGCACCCCCGAGCGGGACTCCGACGAGGTCCTCGTCATCTCCGAGCCGAAGCGGGGCGTGCACCTGTCGGTGGTGGTCCGCGACGACCGGCTGGTCGGCGCCACCCTGCTCGGCGACACCCGCAAGGTCGCCTACCTGACCCAGGCCCTCGACCGCGGCACCGCGCTGCCCGAGGAGCGCATCCGGCTGCTGGTCGACCTCTCCGACGGCAGGGAGGAGGTCGGCGTCGCGGACATGCCGGCCGACTCCCAGGTCTGCAACTGCAACGGGGTGACCAAGGGCGCCATCTGCGGCGCGGTCGCCGACGGCTGCGGCAGCGTCGGCGCGGTCATGGACCGCACCCGCGCCGGCAAGGGCTGCGGCTCCTGCAAGGCCCTGGTCGAGCAGGTCGTGGAGTGGGCCGCCGACGGCGACGTCGCCGAGGACCCCGCCGCCTCGTACTACGTCCCCGGCGTCCCGCTGGCCAAGCCCGCGCTCGTCGCGGCCATCCGCGAGCACGACCTGCGCAGCGTGTCGGCCGTGTTCGCCGCGCTGGCCCCCGACGGCAGGGAGGACGCCCGGTCGAAGATGGGCCTGGCCTCGCTGCTCAAGACGGTCTGGGGCACCGATCTCGTCCGCGAGAAGGACGCCGAGTTCGTCAACGACCGGGTGCACGCCAACATCCAGCGCGACGGCACGTTCTCCGTCGTCCCGCAGATGAAGGGCGGGGTGACGACGCCGGCGCAGCTGCGGCGCATCGCCGAGGTCGCGGAGAAGTACGAGGTCCCGATGGTCAAGGTCACCGGCGGCCAGCGGATCGACCTGCTCGGCGTCCGCAAGGAGGACCTGCCCGCGGTGTGGGCCGACCTCGGCATGCCGTCGGGGTACGCCTACGGCAAGAGCACGCGCACGGTGAAGACCTGCGTGGGCAGCGACTTCTGCCGCTTCGGCCTCGACGACTCCACGCAGCTGGGCATCGACCTGGAGACCCGCTTCCAGGGCATCGAGAGCCCGGCCAAGATCAAGATGGCCGTGGTCGGCTGCCCGCGGAACTGCGCCGAGGCCTACGTCAAGGACGTCGGGGTGGTCGCGGTGGGCAGCGGCCGGTGGGAGGTGTACGTCGGCGGGGCGGCCGGGGCCACGGTGCGCAAGGGCGACCTGCTGGCCACCGTCGGCTCCCCGGCCGAGGTGCTCACGCTGGTGGGCCGGTTCCTGCAGTACTACCGCGAGCACGCCAACTGGCTGGAGCGGACCTACGACTTCGTGCCGCGGGTGGGGCTGGAGCGGGTCCGGTCGGTGGTCGTGGACGACGCCGAGGGCACCTGCGCCGACCTCGACGCCGGCGTGCAGCGCTCGATCGACGCCTACACCGACCCGTGGGGCCAGGACGGCCGCGAGCCGGCGACCCCCGGGCAGTTCCGCGCCGCGCTCCCGCTGCTCCCGCTGCCGCTGGTGCCGGTCCGATGAGCACCGTCGACACCCGCACCGCCGACACCGGCACCGTCGACACCGGCACCGCCGACACACGGCCGGCCGCGCCGGCCGGCGTCCGGGCGCACGCCGTCGCGCGGGTCGAGGACGTGCCGCCGGGGGAGGGCCGCGCGTTCGTCGCCGGCGGCGTGCAGGTCGCCGTCTTCCGGCTGCGCGACGGGTCGCTGCACGCCACCCAGGCCGCCTGCCCGCACGCCGGCGGCCCGCTCGCCGACGGGCAGACCGACCCCGACGTGCTGGTCTGCCCGCTGCACCTCTACGGGTTCCGGTGGACCGACGGCAGCTCCACCGGCGGCGTCCCCCCGCTGACCCGCTACCCGGTCCGCGAGCTCGACGGGATGGTCGTCGTCGAGACCTGAGCGTGCACCTCCGCGGACGTGCACGCGGGGGACGTCAGGACCCCGCGGCGGGCCGGGCCTCCAGGACGTGCACGCCGGCGTCGGTCGGCACGTCGCGCGCGAGCCGCAGCCCGGCGTCGGCGAGGAGCCGGCCGTACTCGGCGGCGGTGCGCTCCCGGCCGCGCAGGAGCAGGAGCACGTGCAGGTCCATGCGCACCGCGGCCGGGTCGTCGGTGGCCCGCTCGGGCAGCACCGCCTCGACCACGTGCAGCACGGAGTCCGGCCGCATCGCCGCCCGGCAGGCGCGCAGCACGCGCAGTGCGGCGTCGTCGTCCCAGTCGTGCAGGACGCGGGAGAGCAGGTAGGCGTCGGCGCCGGCCGGCACCCCGGTGAAGAAGTCGCCGCCGACGGCCGGCAGGTCGCTGCCGGCGACGACCTCGGGCAGGTCGAACAGCACGACGTCGGCGTCCGGCAGCCGCTCGCGGACCGCGCGCAGCAGCGTGCCGCGGCCCCCGCCGACGTCGACCACCGAGCCCAGCCCGGTCAGGTCGAGGGAGGCGACGACCGCCGCCGCCTCGCGCGCCGAGCGGCTGTCCATCGAGGCCTGGAAGGCGGCCAGCTGCTCCGGCTGCTCGGCCAGCCGGTCGAAGAACGGCCGGCCGTGCACCTGCTCGAACGCGACCCCGCCGTCGCGCACCGCCGCGGGCAGCCCGGCGGCCGCGCCGTAGTAGACGCCGCCGCGCACGGCCACCGGGCCGCGCAGCGACCCGGGCACCCCGGTCCGGAGCAGCCGGCCGGTGTCGGTGAGGCCGAACCGGCCGTCGCCGGTCTCCTCGAGCACCTCCTCCGCGGCCAGCCCGCGGAGCACCCGGTGCAGCGGGCCCGGCAGCGCGCCCAGCTCGCCGGCCAGGTCGGCGGCGCTGCGCGGACCTGCGGCCAGCGCGTCGGGCACGCCCAGGACGACGGCGGTGTGCAGCAGCTGGGTGACCAGGTAGCCGTCGGCCAGGCGGGCCAGCCGATCGGCGGCGGAGCCGGACACGGCGGCGATGGTGGCACCGCCACCGGGCGGGGAGCAACGGGCCGGGGCGCCGCCGGTCAGTCGGGCAGCGCCTCCACCCCCCGGGTGGTGTGGGTGTCCACCGCGCCGGCCGAGCAGCAGAGCACCTCGGCGGTCTGCTGCTCGGAGAGGTCGGCGTGGTGGCGCAGGACGACCGCTCCGCGCATCCGCGGCGGCAGCGAGCGCAGTGCCCTCTGCACGAGGTCCGCCGCGTGGCCGCGATCGCCGGCGAGCAGGACCGCCAGGCGGAGCAGGCCCGCCTGCTCCCGGGGCACGAAGTCCTCGAAGCGCAGCCCGTCGACCCCGGGTCCCTCCCGCCGGCGCGCCCGCCGGACCCACAGCCACGGGTCACGGACGGGTCACGATCCGCCGGGGCTCAGGCGAGGTCGGCCAGCGCGGCGGTGACAGCGTCGTCGCGGACGAAGTCCAGCGCCAGCAGGCGGTGCACCAGCACGCCGCTGCGGGTCGGCCGCAGGTCGGCCGGGCGCAGCCGGGGGAGCGCCGCGCCGCCGGGGCGGGGCCGGGCCGGTGGCGGGTCGAGCAGGCCACGGCGCTGCAGGTCGGTGAGGTCCTCCAGCGCGCCCCACGCCGTCCAGCCGCGCGGGTCCTGCGGCACCGGCGCCATCGGCAGCGGCAGCCGCTCGCGCCGGCCGACGGCGGCCAGCAGCACCAGCTGCCGGCCGGTCAGCTCGCCGGCCAGCCGCAGCCCGCGGCGCACGACGGCGGCGTCCAGGTCGGGGGAGACGGCGGCCTCGGCCAGCAGGTACCCCAGGTGCCGGACCCGCCACTCCTCGGTCGTGTCCGCGGCCGCCAGCACCACGGCCTCGGCCAGCTCGTCGGCCGGCGCGCGGTCGCCCGGGCCGCGGGCGAGGAAGCCGTCGGAGCGCACCGACCGGCCCTGCGCGGCGCGGGTGACCGACAGCTCGGCGGCGAAGGCCAGCGCCGCCCCGGCACGGCAGCGCCCCCGGCGCGGGACGGGGGCCGGCAGGTCGGCGTCGGCCGCCGTCGCCGTCCGCCGGAGCCACGCCGCGAGCCGGTCGTCGAGGCGCACGCGCGCCGCCGCGCCGTCGAACAGCAAGCCCGCCGCCGAGCGCGCCATCGAGCCGGCCACCAGCTCACCGGACTCCACCAGCGCGCGCCCGGGCGCGACCTCCACGTGGTCCACGCCTGCGATCATCGTCGTTCCCGGCCGGTCCTGTCGGCCCACGACCGGGACCCTCACCACAGCGGGGCAGGGCCGGTGAGCACAACGGAACACGGGGTGCTCCCGACGGCGACGGCGGGGAAACCGCCGCCCGCGACGCTGCTGACCCATGGCCGCCCCTCCGCGCACCGCACCCCCTCCCGTCGCCGCGCCGACCCCGCCGCGCGGCAGGCGGTGGATCGACGACTGGCGCCCCGAGGACCCCGCCTTCTGGGAGTCCACCGGCAGGCGGGTCGCCCGCCGCAACCTGTTCTTCTCGGTGTTCTCCGAGCACGTCGGCTTCTCGGTCTGGAGCCTGTGGTCGGTCGTCGTCCTCTTCCTGCCCGAGCCGGTGTACGGCATCGACCCGGCGGGCAAGTTCCTGCTGACGACGCTGCCCACCGCCCTGGGCGCCTTCGTGCGGCTGCCCTACACCTTCGCCGTGGCGAGGTTCGGCGGCCGCAACTGGACGGTCGTCAGCGCCGCGCTGCTGCTGGTGCCCACGATCGCCACCGCCGTCGTCCTCGAGCCCGGCGTCAGCTACACGACGCTGCTGGTCGTCTCCTGCCTGGCCGGCGTCGGCGGCGGCAACTTCGCCAGCTCCATGGCCAACATCAACGCCTTCTACCCCGACCGGCTCAAGGGCTGGGCACTGGGCCTCAACGCCGGCGGCGGCAACCTCGGCGTCCCGGTCGTCCAGCTCGTCGGCCTGCTGGTGCTGGCCACCGCCGGCGTCGAGCACCCGCGCATCGTGCTGGCCGTCTACCTGCCGCTGGTCGTCGTCGCCGCGGTCGGCGCGGCCCTCCTGATGGACAACCTGACGACGGCGCGCAACCAGCCGCGGGCGATGCGCGAGGCCACCCGCGAGCCGCACACCTACGTGGTGTCGTTCCTCTACATCGGCACGTTCGGCTCGTTCATCGGCTTCGGCTTCGCCTTCGGCCAGGTGCTGCAGAACCAGTTCGCCGCCGACTTCGCCACGCCGCTGGCCGCGGCGTCGCTGACCTGGCTGGGCCCGCTGCTGGGCAGCCTGGTCCGCCCGCTCGGCGGCTCGCTGGCCGACCGCTTCGGCGGGGCCCGCATCACCTGCTGGACCTTCGTCGCCATGGCCGCCGGCGCCGGGGTCGTGCTCACCGCCAGCCGGGTGGGGTCACTGCCGCTGTTCGTCGTCGGCTTCGTGCTGCTGTTCGTGCTCAGCGGCCTCGGCAACGGCTCGACCTACAAGATGATCCCGGCCGTCTTCCGAACCCAGGCCCAGCAGGCGGTCGCCGCGGGGCAGGACACCGCGCTCGCCGACCGGCGGGCGCTGCGGATGTCCGGCGCGCTCATCGGCATCGCCGGCGCGGTCGGCGCCTTCGGCGGGGTGCTGGTCAACCTGGCCTTCCGCCAGTCGTTCCTCACCACCGGCAGCGGGGACGCCGCCTACCTGGTGTTCATCGCCTTCTACGCCGTCTGCGTCGTCGTCACCTGGGCCGTCTACCTGCGCCCGGCCTCACGCACCGCTGGGGTGTAGGGACCGGGCTCCCTCCCGCGAGATCTGCGTGTCAGACCGCCAACCGGTAGCCGCGCTTGACCACCGTCTCGACCACCCCGGGCCCGAGCGCGGCGCGCAGCCGGGTCACCGCCATCTCGACGGCGTGGGCGTCCCCGCCGCCGGGCAGACCGCGCACCAGGTCGGCCTTGGCGACGACGTCCCCCGGCCGGGCGGCCAGCGCCCGCAGCACGGCGATCGGGCCGGGCGGCAGCTCCACCAGCCGGCCGTCGAGCACCGCGGCGTGGCCGCGCACCTGCAGCTGCGCGCCGCCCACCCGCAGCACCGGGTCGCGCTCGGGCAGCCGGGCCACCACCTCGCGGGCCAGCGCCCCCAGCCGCGACCGCTCGGGCTGCACGGTGCGGATCCCGGCCGCCTCCAGCGGTGCCGCCGTCACCGGGCCCACCGCCACCGGCAGCACCGGCCCGGACAGCGCGGCCACCAGCCCGTCGTGCAGCCCCAGCCCGGCGGCCTCCGACAGCAGGCTGGCCGCCGCCGGTGCGCTGGTGAAGGTCACCGCGTCCACCGCCCCGGCCACCACCGAGCCGACCAGCCGGCGCAGCGGCCCGACGTCCTCGGGCAGCACCCACCGGTACACCGGCACGGTCAGCACCTCGGCGCCGGCGGCGCGCAGCGCGGCGACGAACTCCGGCAGCGGGTCGCCGTGCAGCTGGACGGCCACCCGCCGCCCGGCCAGCGGCCCCTCGGCCCCGGACAGCAGGTGCTCGAGCACCTCGGCCGACGACTCCGACGGCGGCGACCACGCGTCCACGAGCCCGCCGCCGCGGATGGCGCCGCGCGCCTTGGGGCCGCGGGCGAGCACCCGGGCGGCGCGCAGGTGCTCCACCAGCGGCAGGTCCCACGCCTCCGCGGCCTCCAGCCACCCGCGGAACCCGACGCCGGTGGTGGCCACGACGAGGTCGACCGGCGCGGCGAGCACCGCCTCGGTGGCCGCGACCAGCTCCGCGTCGTCGGCCAGCGGCACGATCCGGATCGCCGGGGCGTAGACCACGCGCGCACCCCGCCGGTCGAGCAGCGCGCCGAGCTCCTCGCGCCGCCGGGCGGCGGTCACGGCCACCGTGTAGCCGGCCAGCGGGGCCGGGGCGGCTGCCTCGTCGGGGGCGGGGACGGCGGGGGAGGGGTGCACGCCCCCATGGTCCGCGACCGTCGTTGCGGGCGTGTGACGTGTCGCCCCGCCCGGTTCAGCGCTCGGCCCAGGACGCGACGAGGATGCTCGCGTCGTCCTGGAGCACGCCGTCCTGGTGGTTGAGGACCGCGTGCACCAGCCGGCGGACCGTCTCCGGCGGCGGCTGCCCGGCCGCGGCCGCGCGGGTCAGGAACTCGACCAGCCGCTGCTCGCCGAACCACCGCCCGGCGGCGTCCCGCGCCTCGGTGATGCCGTCGGTGTAGAGCACCAGCCAGTCCCCGGGCTCGAGCACCTCCTCGGCGACCCCGAAGCCCGCCGTCTCGAGCCCGAACGGCACCCGCCCGCCCGCGCTCAGCTCCTTGACCACCCGCCCGTCGCGCAGCAGCAGCGGCGGCGGGTGCCCGGCACGGACGTACCGCAGCCGCCCGGAGGTGACGTCCAGCTCGGCCAGCACCCCGGTGACGAAGGCGCTGCCGGGGAACGTGGTCCCGATCACCTCGTCGATCGCGCGGGCCTGGTCGTGGATGCCGCGCCCGGCCCGCCGCGTGCTGCGGGCGGCGGCGAGGCTCGCGGCGCTCATCAGGCCGGCACCGAGGCCGTGCCCCATGGCGTCGAGGACGGTCATCCACACGGCGTCCTCGCCGAGCGCGTAGTCGAAGGCGTCGCCGCCGACGTCCGCGCTGGGTTCCAGCAGCCCGGCCAGGACGAAGCTGTCGGTCGCGGCGGTCAGTGGCGGCAGCTGCTGCCACACCAGCTCGGCCGACGGCGACCGCGGGCGGCCGCGCCGGGTGCGCTCCAGGACGTCGCCGTAGACCCCCATCGAGGTGACCAGGTGGGCGACCATCGAGGCCAGCCACTCGCACTGCTCCCGCAGGTCGGGGTCCTCGAGGTCGCGGGCCGCCGCCACCCGCACCTCCAGCACGCCCATCCGGTCGGCGCCGTCCAGCAACGGCACCCAGAGGCGGGGGACCCCGCCGGCCTCCGAGGGCAACAGCCGGCCGGCCTGGAAGACCCGGCCGGGCAGGGTGCCGTCGACGGCGACCGGCTCGGTGCACGTCCGGCCGTCGGGGAGCCGGAGCAGCCACCGCTGCTCGTGGTCGACGACGTGCACGGCGACGTCGACGCCGAGGACCCGGCCGGCGTGCGCGGCGAGCGGGCCCAGCCGGTCCGGGGGAGCGGAGCGGGCGGCCTCGAGCAGGTGGAGCAGCGCCGCGAGCGGGCCGGTGGTGGGTCGCGGCGGGCGCAGCGGCCGCGAGTACGGCACCCGGCGGGCCGCGGAGAGCTCGTCGAGCCGCTCGTTGACCGCGACGGCCAGCAGGTCGCCGTCGACGTCCGGCAGGGACGCCAGCCCGTCGAGGTGCGCCTCCAGGTCGAACAGGTCGCCGTCGCCGCCCAGCTCGAAGTACCGCAGCCACAGCTGCTCGAGCCCGAGGTCGGCGTGACCGAACGCGGCCCGCAACAGGGTCCGCCGGTCCTCGGCCGACGTCATCAGCGGAGCCGGCGGACGGTGGAGTCGACCACTGCACGGGCCGCCTGCCGCAGCGTGCCGGCGTCCCCTCCGGAGCGGGACAGCAGCATGGCCAGCGCCGTCTCCTCGCCGACCCCGTGCCGGGCCATGAGCACGCCCTTGGCGGTGCTCACCACGTCGCGGGCCGCGACGGCCCGCCGCAGGTCGTCGCTGGCCCGGCGTGCCCGCTCGCGGGCGGTCACGTGGGTGACCAGCAGGGCGGCCTGCGCCGCGGACAGTTCGAGCACCTGCGCGTCGTGGGGGGTGAAGGCGCCCGGGACGCCGCCGTAGACCTTGAGGGCGCCGAGCGTGCGGTCCCCGGCCACCAGCGGGGCGCTCAGGCTCGACAGCAGCCCGAGGTCGGTGGCCGCCGCGGCCCAGCGCGGCCAGCGGCCGTCGGTGTGCAGGTCGTCGGCGCGCACCAGCGTCCGGCCGGCGGCCGCGGCCAGGCAGGGGCCCTCGTCGAGCTCGTACTGCAGCGCGTCGGCGCGCTCGACCAGCGGGTCGGTCGCCCCGGACGTCCGCCGTCCGGACCGGTCCACGATCGACACGCCGGCGCCGGTGGCCCCCGGGACGGTCTCGAGCAGCAGCGAGCTGACGAGGCCGAGCGCGACGGCCACGGTCTCCTCGGAGAGCAGGAGGCCCGACACACGTGCGGAGACGACCGACAGCTCGTCGGCGAGGGGCATGGGTCGGTGGGCGTCGTGACGCACGGGCACCTCGAGGGCAGCGGCCGTGGCGACCCCGTGGCTCGAGGACCCGGCCTGCGGCTCCCAGGGTAGTGCCGGATCAGCGGAGGTGGGTCGCGCTCCACCGCGGCACCGTGCCGCCGTCACCGACCACCAGGCCCCGGCTGGCGAGCAGCCGCACGTGCGCGTCGGTCTCGGTGACGGCGAAGATCCGCATCCGCCGCTCGTACTCCGACCACGGCCGCGACCAGGTCAGGTGCGCGGCCAGGTCCCAGGGACTGCTACCGGGGTGCTCCCGGGCGGCGGCCAGCAGCTCGGCGAGGCGGCGCTCGTGGTGCGCGCGCAGCTCGCGGGTGCGCTCGGCCAGCCCGCGGAAGCGCCACTCGTGGCCCGGCAGCACCTCCTCGACCGCCCGGCCGGCGACCGCCTCCAGCGACCCGAGGTAGTCGCGCAGCGGGTCGCCCGCGCCACCGGCGTGGGTGGAGATGTTCGGGCTGATCCGCGGCAGCACGTGGTCGCCGGCGAAGAAGAGCCCGGTCGCCTCGTCGGCGAAGCACAGGTGGCCGGCGGTGTGCCCCGGCGTGTGGACGGCGCGCAGCGACCAGCCGGGCAGGTCCGCGCGGTCGCCGTCCTCCAGCAGCCGGTCGGGCCGCACCAGCCGCCGCCAGGAGGCCCGCTCCTCGGGGGTGCCGGCGTCGGCGCGGGCGTCGTCCTCCGGGGCGCCGAGGGACACCAGGAAGGCGACCTCGCGCTCCGTGGACTCCTCCGGGGAGCAGTCGGTCATCGAGCGCAGGTCGCCGGCGTCGGCCGGGTGCATCGCCACCCACGCGCCCGACGCCTCGCGCACCCGCTGCGCCAGGCCGACGTGGTCGAAGTGCAGGTGGGTGACCAGCACGCCACGCACGTCGGCGACGTCCCCGCCGATCGCGGTCAGGCCGGCGCGCAGCGCGTCCCAGCTGTCGTCGGCGCCCCAGCCGGTGTCGACCAGGCCCAGCCCGCCGCCGGCGAGCTCGAGCACGTAGGCGTTCACCCAGCGCAGCGGCCCGCCCATGGGCACCGGCACCGACCACAGGCCCGGCCGCACCGCCTCGACCGGCGGCACCGCCCGCTCCTGCCAGGCCGTCCGCTGTGCGTGCCCGGTCACCTCCACGGCCCGCACTCTGCCAGCCGTGGCCTGGGACCATGGAGGCGTGCCCAGCCCGCCCGCCGCACCCGACCGCGTCACCGCCGTCCCGCGCCGGCTCCGGCTGGCCTGTGCGCTGGTCGCCGCGGCGGTGGTGGCCGGGATGACCGTCGTCGCCCTGCTGCTGACGTCGTCGTCGACCGGGGTGGTCGAGTTCGGCCCGGTCGACCAGGTGGCGATGGCCGGCCTCGGCCTGTTCCTCGGCGCCGGGATCCTCGCGCTGGGCCGACCCCGGGTCGACGCCGACGCCGCCGGCATCCGGGTGCGCAACCTGCTCGGCCGCGCCGACCTGCCCTGGGACGTCGTCCGCGCGGTGCGCTTCGACCGCGGCGCCGCCTGGGCGAGCCTCGAGCTGGCCAACGGCGACGAGATGGCCGTCGCGGCGGTGCAGGCCGTCGACGGCGAGCGGGCGGCGGTCGCCGTCGAGGGCCTGCGCGCCCTGCACGCGGCGGCGCGGGCCCGGCAGCCCGCGCCGCCGCCCCTGCTCTACGACGACTGAGGAAGGACCCTCCTGCCCCCCACCCCTCGCTCCGCTCGGGGCGGGCCCCTGCAGGAGGGGCCCTGCAGGAGGGCCGTCGCAGCACCTCACCGGGGCCGTTGCAGCACGTCGCGCCCCGGAATGACCGGGGCCGTCGCGACGCTGTAGCATGGGCGTGCCTCCCCGCTACACGAGGCGCGCGAACCACCATCCAGCGGCCCTGCCCCGGGCCGCTGACCAAGAGGAGCCCGCTCCCACCTGGCGCCGTCGAGGCGCCCAGGTCCCGGATCGCGAGAGTCCGGCCCGCCCCGGCCGGCTCTCCGCGACGTGCACGGCCCCCCGTGGGTCCGTGCCGCACCGGCGGACGGGCCCTGTGAGCACCTGCTCACGGGGCCCGCGTCGTCCCGGTGCCCGGTCGGGCGCGGCTCCTCCCGTGGAATGAGCAGAGGAGAGGCCATCACCGAGCCCCGTATCAACGACCGTATCCGCGTCCCCGAGGTCCGCCTGGTCGGCCCCGAGGGCGAGCAGGTCGGCATCGTGCCGATCGGCGAGGCGCTGCGACTGGCGCAGGACTCCGAGCTGGACCTCGTCGAGGTCGCGCCGATGGCCCGTCCGCCGGTCGTCAAGCTGATGGACTACGGGAAGTTCAAGTACGAGTCCGCCCAGAAGGCCCGCGAGGCCCGGCGGAACCAGGCGCTCACCGTCATCAAGGAGATGCGGCTGCGCCTGAAGATCGACCCGCACGACTACGAGACCAAGAAGGGCCACGTCGAGCGCTTCCTCAAGGGCGGCGACAAGGTCAAGATCACCGTGATGTTCCGCGGCCGCGAGCAGTCGCGGCCCGAGATGGGCTACCGCCTGCTGCAGCGGCTGGCCGCCGACGTCTCCGAACTGGGCGTCGTCGAGTCCAACCCCAAGCAGGACGGCCGCAACATGGTCATGGTGATCGCCCCGCACCGGAACCAGGCCGCGACCGACGGCGCCCGCCGCCAGGCCAAGGCCGAGCGCGCCGCCGAGGGTCAGACCCCGACGGGCTGACCCGGGCGCACCGCAGGACCGCACCACCAGACCGCCGGTGCCGTGCGGCAGCTCCGTGCTGCCGCGCGGCGCCGACAGACACCGACGAGGACCGAGGACATGCCGAAGCAGAAGACCCACAAGGGCACCGCCAAGCGGGTGCGCGTGACGGGCACCGGCAAGATCATGCGCGAGCAGGCCAACAACCAGCACAAGTTCGAGCACAAGTCCTCGCGGCGCAAGCGCCGGCTGGAGAAGGACCAGGTCCTGAGCCCCGCCGACTCGAAGACCGTCAAGAAGCTGCTGGGCATCTGAGCCCCCGCCTCCCGAACCTGTAAGGAGCTCTCACGTGGCACGCGTGAAGCGGGCGGTCAACGCCCAGAAGAAGCGCCGGACGACCCTCGAGGCCGCCAGCGGGTACCGCGGTCAGCGCTCGCGCCTGTACCGCAAGGCCAAGGAGCAGATCCTCCACTCGGCCACCTACAACTACCGCGACCGCAAGGCGCGCAAGGGTGACTTCCGCAAGTTGTGGATCACCCGCATCAACGCCGCGGCCCGCCTGAACGACATGACCTACAACCGGTTCATGCAGGGCCTCAAGCTGGCCGGCATCGAGCTCGACCGCCGCGTGCTCGCCGAGCTCGCGGTCAACGAGCCGGCCGCGTTCGCCGCGCTGGTGGAGACCGCCCGCGCTGCCGTCGCCGCAGCTCCGGCCGGCGGCGAGCAGGCCGCCTAGGCCGTTCCTGCACGCTGACGACGCCGTCGGTGTCCGGTCCCCAGGGGCCGGCGCCGGCGGCGTCGCCGTGTGCGGGGCGCGGCCGGCTGACGAGATCTGCACAGTGGCGCCCTCCCGGCCCCGGAAGGGCGCCACTGTGCAGATCTCGCGGGGAGGGACGAAAGGGGAGGACGACGTGACCGAGCCGCTGACCGAGCGCTCGGGCCGGGTGGCCGCCGCCCGCAAGCTGACCCGGCGGTCCGGCCGGGACGCCGCGGGCGCCTTCCTCGCCGAGGGCCGCCAGGCGGTGTCCGAGGCGCTGGCGACCGTGCCGGAGGACGTCCGGGAGGTCTTCGCCACCGAGGCCGCCGCCGCGGCGCACCGCGACCTGCTCGCCGGGACGACCGTGCCCGTGCGGCTCGTCACCGAGAAGGCCGCCGCCGCGCTGTCGGAGACGGTGACGCCGCAGGGCCTGGTCGCCGTCTGCGCGCTGCGCGACGTGCCCGCCGACGACATGGTCGCCGCGCCGCCCTCCTTCGCCGTGGGCCTGGCCGGGCTGGCCGACCCCGGCAACGCCGGCACCGTGCTGCGCACCGCCGACGCCTGCGGGGCGGGCGCGGTCGTCTTCGGCGCCGGGTCGGCCGACCCCTACGGCGGCAAGGCGGTGCGCTCCAGCGCCGGCAGCCTCTTCCACGTCGACGTCGTCCGCAGCGCCCCGCTCGGGCCGCTGGTGGCTGCCGTGCAGCAGCGCGGCGTCACCGTGCTGGCCGCCGACAGCGGGGGAGAGGCCACCCTCGACGAGCTGGGGGCCGTGCTGGCCGGGCCGGTGCTGTGGCTGTTCGGCAACGAGGCCCGCGGGGTGCCCCCGGAGCTGGCCGCGGCCGCCGACGCCCGGGTGCGGATCCCCATGCGCGGCCGCGCCGAGAGCCTCAACCTGGCCGCGGCCGCCGCGATCTGCCTCTACACGACGCAACGGGCGCAGGGTTGAGTGGCGGGGTGGACGACGACGCCAAGGCCACCCTGCACCGCTACCTGGCCGGTGCCCGCGAGGCGCTGCTGTGGAAGCTCGAGGGGCTCTCGGAGTACGACGTCCGGCGGCCGCTGACGCCCACCGGCACTAACCTGCTCGGCCTGGTCAAGCACCTGGCCTGCGTGGAGGCCGGCTACCTCGGCGGCGTCCTGGGCCTGCCGTTCCCCGAGCCGATGCCGTGGGACGACCCCGGCGCCGGGCCCGACGACGACCTGTGGGCGCGCCCCGACGAGAGCCGCGAGGACGTCCTCGGCCGCTACGCGCGGGCCACCGCGCACGCCGACGCGACGATCGCCGCGCTCGCCCTCGATGCCACCGGCGAGGTGCCCTGGTGGCCCGAGGAGCGGCGCCGGCCCACGCTGCACACCCTGCTGGTGCACGTGCTGGCCGAGGTCGCCCGCCACGCCGGGCACGCCGACGTGCTGCGCGAGGGCGTCGACGGCGCCGCCGGGCTGCGCCGGGACCACGACAACCTGACCCGCGCCGACGCCGCCGCCTTCGCCGCCCACCGCGAGCGGCTCGAGCAGGCCGCCCGGGAGGCCGCCGGCCGCTGAGCCGCCCGCGCCCGGCCGCCGGTCAGCCCGGCGCCGGCGACGCCGGGACCGGCACCGCCCGCCGCGGCGCCTGGCGCTGCTTGCGCTCGTACATCCGCAGGTCGGCCGCGTGCAGCAGGTCGGCGAACACCACCCCGTCGGCCGGGCAGACGCTCACCCCGACGCTCGCGCCCACGGTGACCTCGGTGCCGCGCAGCGCCACCGGACGGCCGAGGGAGGCGGCGAGCTCGTCGGCCACCCGGGCGGCCTCGTCGGCCGCGGTCTCCGGCGAGAGGTCGGGCAGGGCCACGAGGAACTCGTCGCCGCCGAGCCGGGCCACCAGGTCGCGGCGGCGGACGCGGTCGCGCAGCCGCCGCGCCACCACCTGCAGCAGCTCGTCGCCGGCGGCGTGGCCGAACCGGTCGTTGACCGCCTTGAAGCCGTCGAGGTCGACGAACAGCAGCCCGAGCGCGTCGCCGCGGGCGCGGGTCTCCCAGACGGCCGCCTCCACCTGCTCCTCGAGGCGGCGCCGGTTGAGCAGGCCGGTGAGCGGGTCGGTGTAGGCCAGCTCCTGGATGCGGGCCAGCGCGGCCGACGTGCGGTCGCGCTCGCGCACCAGCGCGCGCTCGGCCTCGACCCGCGCGGTGACGTCGACCTGCACGCCGATGTACTGCACGACCGCGCCGTCGGCGTCGTGCACCGGCGCCAGGTGCAGCTCGTTCCACCAGGGCGTGCGCTCGGGGCCGCGCAGGTTGAGCACCGTCTCGCGGCAGGCCTGACCGGCGGCGACCGCGGCGCGGATGCGGGCCACCGCACCCGGGTCGGTCTCGGTGCTCTGCAGCAGCCGGCAGTTGCGGCCGAGGATGTCCTCCGACGGCAGCCCGGCGAGGTCCCGGAACGCCTGGTTGGCGTAGACGATCGGCTGGTCGGGCAGCCGCATGTCCACCACGGTGACCCCGCTCGGCGTGGCCTCCAGCGCGCGGCGCAGCAGCACCTCGGCGTTGCTCGTCCCCACGGCCAGGCCGGTGGCCGGGCGGGCCGCGGGCACGGTCGGCAGCGCTCCGGCAGGGGTGGCCGTGGGAGCCGAACCGGTGCGCGGCGCCACCCGGGACAGCAGGGACGACGCCGCCCGGGACACCGTCGTCCGGTCGTAGGTGAGCGCGTACTCGAAGGTGCGCTCGGGGTCGGGGCCGTCGTCACCGAGGTCGCGGGCGAGCAGCGCGGCGCTGAAGTGCGGGGACAGCACGGCGACGTCCCACTCGCCGCGCACCGGGTCCTCCGGCGACAGGGCGGCCCCGCGCAGGCCCGGCAGCGGCTCGACCGGGAGGTCCTCGCCGAGGGGCGCACACGAAGCCGGTGCGCTCGACCAGGTCGCGGTAGCGCTGCGTGGTGGAGACGGTGAAGTGGCGGGCCTCCTGGAAGGTGGCGGCCACCACGCACGTCCGACCCAGCCGCATGGCCTCCCGCTCCAGCTGCTTGGACAGCTCGATGAGCAGCGCCTTGGGTGCACGCCGCAGCGGGACGTCGTCGGGCAGGCAGGCGAACGGGGACAGCTCGCCGAGCGCGCCGCCGGGCCGGCCGGCGCCGGGCAGCACCAGCTCGCCCACCGGGAGCCCGCCGGCCGGGCCGGACGCCGGGCGGCCGAAGAGCCAGCCCTGGCCGAGGGTGGCCCCCAGGCCCAGCGCGGTGCGCAGGTGGCCGCCGTCCTCGATGCCCTCGGCGAGCACCACCGCGCCGCTGCGCTCGGCGTAGGCGTTGACCGCGTTCACGATCTCGGCGACGGCGGGGCCGGGCCGCTCCTGCACCAGGCGCAGGTCGAGCTTGACGACGTCGGGGCACAGCAGCGGCAGGAAGGCCAGCGACATCGTCTCGGCGCCGACGTCGTCGACGGCGATGGCCCAGCCCAGCTCGCGCACCCGCTCCACCGTGCGCAGCAGCTCGGCCGGTCGGGCGGCCAGCGCCCGCTCGGTGATCTCCATGACCACCCGCAGGTGGCCGGGGGCGCGCTCGGCGATGGCGAGCAGGTCGGCCAGCGGCGCGGTGTCGAGCACCTCGGGCTCGACGTTGACGAACAGCGTCAGCGGGGCCACGAGCGCGGCGTCGACGGCACCGCGGAAGGCGGCCGCCCGGCAGGCCTCGTCCAGCTCGGCCAGCCGCCCGGCGGCGCGGGCCGCGGCGAACAGCGCGTCCGGGCGCTCCAGCGGGCCCACCGGACCCCGGGCCAGCGCCTCGTAGGCCACGACCCGGCCGGTGTCGAGCTCGACGATGGGCTGGAACACGCTGTGCACGCCGCGGATGGCGTCGGCGAGCACGGGATCGGCGGGAGGAGGCGTCCGTGCCTCGGCGGGGGAGCTCATTCCGCTCCCTTCGGCACGCGGGGGCCGCCGGACGCGCCGGGACGGTGCCGGTTCCCCCCGAAGGGGCAGGCCCGGACACGGCGGTCCGGAGAACCCGGGGGCGGGCCGGGGCGGGTGCCGGGCAGAATGGCCTCCCGTGTCCGGCGCCAACGACCCCTACGACCCCAAGCAGGTCGCGGCCCTCTCCGCCGAGGCCCTCGACGCCGCGGTGGCCGCGGCGCGCGAGGCCTTCGCGACGGCGGCCGACCTCGAGGCGCTGGCCGCGGTCCGCCCGGCCCACCTCGGCGACCGCGCGCCCGTCTCGCTGGCCCGGCGCGAGCTCGGCGCGCTGCCTCCGGCCGCCCGCGCCGACGCCGGCAAGCGCGTCAACGCCGCCCGGGTCGCGGTCACCGAGGCCTTCGACGCCCGCCGCGCGGAACTGGAGTCCGAGCGCGACGCCCGGGTGCTGGCCGAGGAGCGGGTCGACGTCACCCTGCCGTGGGACCGCAGCCCGCGCGGCGCCCGGCACCCGCTGACCACGTTGCAGGAGCGGATCGCCGACGTGTTCGTCGGCATGGGCTATGAGGTCGCCGACGGCCCGGAGCTCGAGGCCGAGTGGTTCAACTTCGACGCGCTGAACATCGGCCGCGACCACCCGGCGCGCACGATGATGGACACCTTCTTCGTCGCGGGCGGGCGGGATCGGGACGAGGACTCCGGCCTGGTGCTGCGCACGCACACCAGCCCGGTGCAGGCGCGCACCCTGCTGTCCCGCACGCCGCCGGTGTACGTCGTCGCGCCCGGGCGGGTCTACCGCACCGACGAGCTCGACGCGACGCACACCCCGGTGTTCCACCAGGTCGAGGGCCTGGCCGTCGACCGCGGGCTGACGATGGCGCACCTGCGCGGCACCCTGGACCACCTCGCGCGGTCGCTGTTCGGCCCGGAGGCGGTCACCCGCTGGCGGCCGTCGTACTTCCCGTTCACCGAGCCGTCGGCGGAGTTCGACGTCTGGTTCCCCGAGCACCGCGACGGCCCGCGCTGGGTCGAGTGGGGCGGCTGCGGGATGGTCAACCCGCGGGTGCTGGTGGCCTGCGGCGTCGACCCGGAGGAGTACAGCGGCTTCGCCTTCGGCGTCGGCATCGAGCGGGCGCTGCAGTTCCGCTCGGGTGTCGGCGACATGCGCGACATCGTCGAGGGCGACGTCCGGTTCACCGAGGCGTTCGGAGTGGAGCTCTAGATGCGGGTCCCCGTCGGCTGGCTGGCCGAGTACGTCGACGTCCCCGCCGGGACGACGGTCGAGGAGCTCGACACCGCCTTCGTCCGGCTGGGCCTGGAGGTCGAGGAGGTCCACCGCCCGGCCGAGGTCACCGGCCCGCTGGTGGTCGGCCGGGTGCGCGGGATCGAGGAGCTCACCGGCTTCAAGAAGCCCATCCGGTACTGCCGTGTCGACGTCGGCGAGGCCGAGCCCCGCGGCATCGTCTGCGGTGCCAGCAACTTCGCCGTCGGCGACACCGTCGTCGTCGCGCTGCCCGGCGCGGTCCTGCCCGGCGGCTTCGCGATCGCCGCCCGGACGACCTACGACCACGTCTCCGACGGGATGATCTGCTCCGCCCGCGAGCTGGGCACCGGCGAGGACCACACCGGGATCCTGGTGCTCGGGGACGGGTACGAGCCCGGTGCCGACGCGCGCCCGGTCGTGGGCCTCGACGACGTCGTCGTCGAGCTGGCGGTGACCCCCGACCGCGGCTACTGCCTGTCGATGCGGGGGATCGCCCGCGAGATGGGCACCGGCCTCGGCGTCCCGTGGCGCGACCCGGGCGCGGCGGAGGCCCCCGCCTGGTCCGGTGAGCCGGCGTGGGAGGTCACGGTCGCCGACGCCGACCGCTGCGACCGGTTCTCGATGGTCGCCCTCGAGGGCCTGGACCCCGCGGCCCCGAGCCCGTGGTGGATGCGCCGCCGGTTGGCCCAGTCGGGCATCCGGTCGATCTCGCTGGCCGTCGACGTCACCAACTACGTGATGCTCGAGCTCGGCCAGCCGATGCACGCCTTCGACCGCGACGCGGTGCGTGGCCCGATCGTCGTGCGCCGGGCCCGCGAGGGGGAGCGGCTGACGACCCTCGACGGCACCACCCGCACCCTCGACGCCGACGACCTGCTGATCACCGACGACTCCGGCCCCATCGGCCTGGCGGCGGTGATGGGCGGCGCCTCCACCGAGATCGGCGACGGCACGAGCGCCGTGCTGCTCGAGGCGGCCCACTGGGAGCCCACCGGCGTGGCCCGCACCGCGCGCCGGCACCGGCTGCCCAGCGAGGCCGCGAAGCGCTTCGAGCGCGGCGTCGACCCGGAGATGACCGTCGCCGCGCTGGCCCGCGCCGCGCAGCTGCTGGCCGAGTACGGCGGCGCCCGGGTCGCGGGCGCACCGGTCGACGTCGACACCCGCGGCCCCCGCCCGTCGATCGCGCTGGACGCCGGGCGCCCGGGCCGGGTGGCCGGCGTGCCGTACCCGCCGGCGCAGGTGATCGGGCTGCTCGAGGCCGTCGGCTGCGCCGTGGACGCCGACGACGACCGCCTCGCCGTCACCCCGCCGTCCTGGCGGCCCGACCTCACCGACCCGGCCGACCTGGTCGAGGAGGTCGTCCGGCTGGCCGGCTACGACGACGTCCCCTCGGTGCTGCCCACCGCCCCGCCCGGGCGCGGCCTGACCGACACCCAGCGCCGCCGCCGCGCCATCGGCCGCACGCTGGCCGAGGCCGGCCACGTCGAGGCCCCGGCCTACCCCTTCGTCGGGCTGCCGGCCCTCGACGCCCTCGGCCTGCCCGACGACGACCCGCGCCGCGAGGTGCTGCTCGTGCGCAACCCGCTCCGCGAGGAGGAACCGGCGCTGCGCACCACGCTGCTGCCCGGGCTGCTGGCCACGCTGGCCCGCAACCTCGCCCGCGGGCAGCGGGACGTCGCCCTGTTCGAGCACGGGTCGGTGTTCCCCGGCGGGGCGCGCGAGGCCGCGCCGCTGCCCGGCGTCGACGCCCGGCCCGACGACGACACCCTCGCCGCGCTGCTCGGGGCGGTGCCCGACCAGCCCTGGCACGTCGCCGTCGCGCTGACCGGCGCCCGCGAGCCGCGCGGCTGGTGGGGGCCGGGCCGCCCGGCCGGGTGGGCCGACGCCGTCCAGGCCGCCCGGCTGGTCGCCGCGGCCGCCGGCGTGCAGCTGTTCGTCCGCCCCGGCGAGCAGGCGCCCTGGCACCCCGGCCGGTGCGCGGAGCTGGTGGTGGACGACCGGGTCGTCGGGTACGCCGGTGAGCTGCACCCGCGGGTGTGCGCCGCGCTGGACCTGCCGGCCCGCACGTCGGTCATGGAGCTCGACGTCGACGCGCTGCCGCCGGCCGCCGTGCCCGTGGGCCCGCGGATCTCCACGTTCCCGCCGGTCTTCCTCGACCTGGCCTTCGTGGTGCCCGACGAGATCACCGCCGCCCACGTCGAGTCGATGGTGCGCGGGGGAGCGGGCGAGCTGTTCGAGGCGGTCCGCCTCTTCGACGTCTACTCCGGCCCGCCGGTGCCCAGCGGGTCCCGCTCGCTGGCCTGGTCGCTGGTTCTGCGCGCGCCGGACCGGACCCTGACCGCCGACGACGTCGCCCGGGTGCGCGAGGGCATCGTCGCCGTCGTCGAGCTGCAGGGGATCACCCTGCGCAGCGGCGGTGCGTGACGTCCGGACCCGACCTCACCGGCCTCGTCGCGCTCGTCACCGGGGCGTCGGCGGGCATCGGCCGGTACGTCGCCGAGGGGCTGGCGGCGCGCGGCGCCGCGGTGGCCGGGCTGGCCCGGGGCGCCGGCCGGCTGCGCACCGCGATGGACGACGTCGCCGCGGCCACCGGCGCCCGCACGCTGGCGCTGCCCGCCGACGTGACCGACCCGGCCGCGGTCGACGCCGCCGTCGCCGAGGTGGCCCGCGTCCTCGGGCCGGTCGGCCTGCTGGTCAACAACGCGGGCCTGATCGACGCCGCCGAGGTGCCGCTGTGGGAGGCCGACCCCGACCAGTGGTGGGCCGTGGTCGAGAGCCAGGTGCGCGGGCCGTTCCTGCTCGCCCGGGCCGTGCTGCCCGGGATGGTCGCGGCCGGCGGCGGCCGGGTGGTCGACCTCGCCAGCGGCATCAGCACCCGCGCCAACCCGCACTACAGCGCCTACTCCGCCGGCAAGACCGCGCAGGTGCGGATCACCGAGGCGGTCCACCTGGCCGGCTCCGCGCACGGTGTGCGGGCCTTCGACCTGGCGCCGGGTGTGGTCGACACCGCGATGACCCGCGCCATGCCGATGCACACGGGCCGCACCGAGTGGACTCGCCCCCAGGACGTCGTCGACCTGGTGGTGGCCATCGCCGCCGGCGAGCTCGACCAGTGGTCGGGTCGGTTCGTCCGCGCCGGCGTGGACGACCTCGACACGCTGCGGGCCACCACGCCGACCGGGGACGCCCGGCGGCTGCGGCTGGTGCCCTACGGCGACACCGACCCGCTGGGCTGACCGGCTCAGACCGCACCCAGGGAGCGGGCGGCGAGCACCAGCGCGGCGTTGCCCGGCGCGGGGCTCCCGTCGGGCAGCACGAGCGTGCCCTCCAGCCCGATCCGGGTGTCCAGCTCCCATCGCGCCGCGCACCGCAGCGCCGGCCAGGCGCTGCTGGCCTCCCCGTACGGCTGCACCGGCACCCCCGTTCCGGCGCCGTCCTCGTGCCAGTTGACCGAGGCGGTGTCGGGCAGCACCGTCCAGGACCGCACCGCGGCGACCCGCGCCGCCGGGTCGGGCACGGCCCAGGCGCCGGTGGTGACGCCGACCGGCAGGCCCGGCACCGCGGCCCGCACCGCGGTGAGGGCGGCAGCCAGCTCCACGGCGGCGAGCGTGTCGGCGCCCGCGGGGTCCTTGACGTGCAGGTGCACCCCGCCCGCCCCGGCGGCCCGGACGGCGACCGCGTCGACAGCGAGCTGCTGCGGGGTGACCGGCAGTGCCGGGTGCTCGTCGGGACGGCGGGCGCCGTTGAGGCAGCCGTGCAGCACGCGCCCATCCTCGGCCGGGGTGTCGTCCCGAGCGCAGTCGTGCTCTGCCCACAGGTGTAGTCAGAGCACGACTGAGCCCGGGAGTGCTTCCCGGCTCTCTCGTGCTCTGCCCACAGGTGTAGTCAGAGCACCACCGCGCTCAGGGGGACACCAACTGACCCCGCAATGAACGGTCATGCACAGGCATGTATGGTCATGCACTGTGAGCACAGGGCAGACGTGGACGGTCGGGGTCACCGGCGCCACCGGGTACGCCGGGGGTGAGGTGTGCCGGCTGCTGGCCGGGCACCCGAGCCTCCGGCTGGCCGGGGTGCACGCCAACTCGAGCGCCGGCCGACGCCTGGGCGAGCTGCAGCCGCACCTGCTGCCCTACGCCGATCTCGAGGTGCAGCCGAGCGACCCGGGGTTGCTGGCCGGGTACGACGTGGTCGTCCTCGCGCTGCCGCACGGCGAGTCGGCCGCCGTCGCCGCGCAGCTCGCCGACGACACCCTCGTCATCGACTGCGGCGCCGACCACCGGCTCAACGACCCCGCCGCCTGGGCGCGGTGGTACGGCTCCGAGCACGCCGGCACCTGGCCCTACGGCCTGCCCGAGCTCCCCGGCCAGCGCGAGCAGCTGGCCGGCGCCCGCCGGATCGCCGTCCCCGGCTGCTACCCCACGTCGGTCACCCTGGCGCTGGCCCCCGCGCTGGCCGCCGCGCTGGTCGGGCCCGACGTCGTCGTGGTCGCCGCCAGCGGCACCTCCGGGGCGGGGAAGTCCGCCAAGCCGCACCTGCTCGGCAGCGAGGTCATGGGCTCGGTGAGCGTCTACGGCGTCGGCGGGGTGCACCGGCACACGCCGGAGATGGTGCAGAACCTCTCCCGGGCCGCCGGCCGGGACGTGACGGTCAGCTTCACCCCCACGCTGGTGCCGATGAGCCGGGGCATCCTCGCCACCTGCTCGGCGCCGCTGGCGACGGGTGCCGACGAGGCCGCCGTCCGGGGCGCCTACGAGAAGGCCTACGCCGACGAGCCGTTCGTGCACCTGCTGCCCGAGGGCCAGTGGCCGACGACGGCGCAGGTGCTCGGCGCCAACACCGTCGCGCTGCAGCTCGCCGTCGACCCCGACGCCGGCCGGCTGGTGGTCGTCGCCGCGGTCGACAACCTGACCAAGGGCACCGGGGGAGCGGCGGTCCAGTGCGCCAACCTCGCCCTCGGGCTACCCGAGACCACCGGCCTGCCGGTCGTGGGGGTGGCCCCGTGAGCACCACCGCCCCCCGGGGGTTCCGGGCGGCCGGCGTCGCCGCCGGCCTGAAGTCCTCCGGCGCGCCGGACGTCGCGCTGGTCGTCAACGACGGTCCCGGCGACGCCGCGGCCGCCGTCTTCACCACCAACCGCTTCCCGGCCGCGCCGGTGCAGTGGAGCCGGCAGGTGCTCTCCACCGGCCGGGTCCGGGCGGTGGTCCTCAACTCCGGCGGTGCCAACGCCTGCACCGGCCCCGAGGGCTTCGGCGACACCCACGCCACCGCCGAGCACGTGGCGCAGGAGCTCGGCATCGGCGCGATCGACGTCGCCGTCGCCTCCACCGGCCTGATCGGCGTCCGGCTGCCCATGGGGGAGCTGACCGCCGGGGTCACCGCGGCCGCCGGGGAGCTCCGGGCGGACGGCGGGGACGACGCCGCGCGGGCGATCATGACCACCGACAGCGTGCCGAAGACGACGGTGCAGGCCCGCGACGGCTGGACCGTGGGCGGGATGGCCAAGGGTGCCGGCATGCTCGCGCCGAGCCTGGCCACGATGCTCGTCGTCCTCACCACCGATGCGGTGGTGGACGCCGGCACCCTGCAGACGGCGCTCAGGGCGGCCACCGCGGTCAGCTTCGAGCGGGTCGACTCCGACGGCTGCCTGTCCACCAACGACACGGTCCTCGTGCTCGCCTCGGGCGCCAGCGGGGTCACGCCCGGCGCGGAGGAGGTGACCGAGGCCCTCACCGCCGCGGCCACCGACCTGGCGATGCAGCTGCTCGCCGACGCGGAGGGCTCCACCAAGGACATCGCGATCACCGTCCGGGGCGCCGCGACCGTCGAGGACGCGCTCACCGCCGGTCGCGCCTGCGCCCGCAACAACCTGCTCAAGACCGCGCTGTTCGGCAACGACCCGAACTGGGGCCGGGTGCTGGCCGCGATCGGCACCACCGACGCCACCTTCGAGCCCGACCGGGTCGACGTCACCATCAACGGCGTCACCGTCTGCCGCGGCGGCGCGATCGGCGACCCCCGCGAGGGCGTCGACCTCACCGGCCGGGCGATCACCATCGACGTGGACCTCCGGGCCGGCGGCGAGCAGGCGACGATCTGGACCAACGACCTGTCCCTGGCCTACGTGCACGAGAACTCGGCCTACTCGACGTGAGCGGCGACGTGAGCACCCCCCAGGACCCCACCCCGCCCGACGTCGCCGTCGACGAGGTGCCACCGCCGAGGCGGCGGATCGGCACCAGCCGGGTCATGCGCACCCACGACCCCGAGGGTGACGCCCGCCGGATCGCCGTCCTCACCGGGGCGCTGCCGTGGCTCAAGGAGTTCCACGGCAACGTGGTGGTGATCAAGTACGGCGGCCACGCGATGGTCGACGACGAGTGCCGCCGCGCCTTCGCCGACGACATGGTGTTCCTGCGGACCTGCGGCATCCTGCCCGTCGTCGTGCACGGCGGCGGCCCGCAGATCACCGAGATGCTCACCCGGCTGGGCATCGCCAGCGAGTTCCGCGGCGGCCTGAGGGTGACCACCGAGGAGACCATCGAGGTGGTCCGCATGGTGCTCACCGGCCAGGTCACCCCCGAGGTGGTCGGGCTGGTCAACCAGCACGGCCCGCTGGCGGTCGGCCTGTCCGGGGAGGACGGCGGCCTGTTCACCGCCGAGCGCACCGCCGCGGTCGTCGACGGCGCGCCGGTCGACGTCGGCCTGGTCGGTGACGTGGTCGCCGTCGACCCGACGCCGGTGACCGCGCTGCTCGAGCGCGGCAAGATCCCGGTGATCGCCACCGTCGCCCCCGACCGCGACGGCGTGGTGCACAACGTCAACGCCGACACCGCCGCCGCCGCGGTGGCCGTCGCGCTCGGCGCGGTGAAGCTCGTCGTGCTCACCGACGTCGAGGGCCTCTACGCCGACTGGCCCGACCGCGACTCGCTGGTGCAGCAGATCGACGCCGCCGAGCTCGCCGAGATCCTCCCGACGCTCGACGCCGGGATGGTCCCGAAGATGGCCGCCTGCCTGCGGGCGGTCGAGGGCGGGGTGAAGCGGGCGACCGTCGTCGACGGCCGCACGCCGCACGCCCTGCTGCTGGAGATGTTCACCACCGAGGGGACCGGGACGATGGTCGTCCCGGCCGGGGGGAAGGAGCTTCCGTCGTGACGCGTACCGAGGAGCTGGCCACCCGCTGGTCGGCGGTGATGATGGGCAACTACCGGGTGCCCCCGGTCGCGCTCGCCCGCGGGGAGGGTGCCACCGTCTGGGACGTCGACGGCCGCGAGTACACCGACCTGCTCGGCGGCATCGCGACGACGATCCTCGGCCACGCCCACCCGCGGGTGGTCGAGGCGATCACCCGGCAGGCGCAGACCCTCGGGCACGTGTCCAACCTGGCGATGCACGAGCCCGGGCTGACGCTCGCCGAGCGGCTGCTGGAGCTGGCCGGCCGGCCCGGGCGGGTGTTCTTCTGCAACTCCGGCGCCGAGGCCAACGAGGCCGCCTTCAAGATCAGCCGGCTGACCGGGCGCACCGAGGTGGTCACCGCCGAGGGCGCCTTCCACGGCCGGACCATGGGGGCGCTCGCGCTCACCGGCCAGCCGAGCAAGGCCGCCGCGTTCGCCCCGCTGCCCGGCGGCGTCCGGTACGTGCCCTACGGCGACGCCGGCGCGCTGGCCGGCGCGGTGTCCGACCGGACGGCGATGGTGCTGCTCGAGCCGATGCTGGGGGAGGGCGGTGTGCAGCCCCCGCCGCCGGGCTACCTGACCGCGGCGGCGGAGACTGCGCGGGCCGCCGGCGCGCTGTTCGCCGTCGACGAGGTGCAGACCGGCACCGGGCGCACCGGCCACTGGTTCGCCTCCCAGGCCGACGGTCTCCAGCCCGACCTGATCACCATGGCCAAGGCGATCGGCGGCGGGCTGCCGCTGGGCGCCACGCTCGCCTTCGGCGACGCCGCCGAGCTGATGACCGCCGGCTCGCACGGCTCCACCTTCGGCGGCAACCCGATCGCCGCCGCGGCCGCGCTCGCCGTCCTCGACACCATCCGCGACGAGGGACTGCTCGAGCGGGCCAAGGAGCTCGAGCACCGGTTCACCGCCGGCATCGAGGGCCTCGGCCACCCGGCGGTGTCCGGCGTCCGCGGGCGCGGCGCGCTGCTCGGCGTCGTCCTCACCGCCCCGGTCGCGGCGGCGCTGGAGGTCGCGCTGCGCGAGGCCGGCTTCCTCGCCAACGCCGTGGCCCCCGACGTGCTGCGGCTGGCCCCCTCGCTGGTCCTCACCGACGCGCAGGTCGACGCCTTCGTCGCCGCGCTGCCCGCGGCCCTCGACGCGGCGGGACAGCCGTGACCCGCCACCTCCTGCGCGACGACGACCTGTCGCCCGCGGAGCAGGCCGAGGTGCTCGCGCTGGCCGCGGAGCTCAAGCGCACCCGGCACACCGAGGCCGCGCCCACCCCGCTGCGCGCCCCGGGCGGCGTGCCCCGGGCGGTGGCGGTGCTGTTCGACAAGCCCTCCACCCGCACCCGCGTGTCCTTCACCGTCGGCGTCGCCGAGCTCGGCGGTCACCCGCTGGTGGTCGACGCCGGCACCAGCCAGCTCGGCCGCGGCGAGCCGGTGGAGGACACCACCCGGGTGCTCGACCGGCAGGTCGCCGCGATCGTCTGGCGCACCTTCGGCCAGGAGCGCATCGAGGCGATGGCGGCGGTCAGCCGGGTGCCGGTGGTCAACGCGCTCACCGACGAGTTCCACCCCTGCCAGATCCTCGCCGACCTGCAGACCGTGGCCGAGCGCAGGGGCTCGCTGCCCGGCCGGTCGCTGAGCTACCTCGGCGACGGCGCCAACAACATGGCGCACTCCTACCTGCTGGGCGGGGCGACCGCCGGCATGCACGTGCGGATCGGCTCGCCGGAGGAGTTCCAGCCCGACCCGGCGGTGCTCAAGCGCGCGGCGGAGATCGCCGCGGAGACCGGCGGCTCGGTGCTGTGGACCGCCGACGCCGCGGCCGCCGCCGACGGCGCGGACGTGCTGGTGACCGACACCTGGGTGTCGATGGGGCAGGAGGAGGAGTACGACGCCCGCGTCGCCCCGTTCCTGCCCTACGCCCTGGACGACGCCGCACTCGCCCGCGCCGCCGACGACGCCGTCGTCCTGCACTGCCTGCCGGCCTACCGCGGCAAGGAGATCGCCGCCTCGGTGATCGACGGGCCGCAGAGCGCGGTGTGGGACGAGGCGGAGAACCGCCTGCACGCGCAGAAGGCCCTGCTCACCTGGCTGCTGGAGCGATCGGGGTGACGACGGCGCTGACCCGCTCGGCGCGCCAGGCCCGCATCCGCGAGCTGATCGCGGCGCAGCCGATCACCTCGCAGACCCAGCTCGCCGCGCTGCTGGCCGCGTCGGGCATCGAGGTCACCCAGGCCACGCTCTCGCGCGACCTCGAGGAGCTCGGCGCGGTCAAGCTGCGCGGGTCCGACGGCGCCCCGGCGTCCTACGTGCTGCCGCCGGAGAACGCCCCGCTGCGCCCGGCCCAGGCCGCGCCGGCCCGGCTCACCCGGCTGCTGTCCGACCTGCTCACCAGCGCCGAGGGCAGCGCCAACCTCGCCGTCGTCCGCACCCCGCCCGGTGCGGCCCAGTTCCTCGCCTCCGCCCTCGACAAGGTGGGCCTGCCCGACGTCCTGGGCACCATCGCCGGCGACGACACCCTCCTGGTCGTCTCCCGGCAGCCCGACGGCGGCGCCGTGCTGGCCGACCGCCTGCGCGCGCTGGCCTCCCGCAGCACGCCGGCCGACCCCCCGGCCGCCACCTCCGGCGCCGTGGGGGAGAGTGCACCGTGACCTCGGAGACCTCCCCGGCCCCGTCCTCGACCCGGCTCTGGGGCGGCCGCTTCGGCGGCGGCCCCTCACCCGCGATGGCGGCCCTGTCGAAGTCCACCGACGTCGACTGGCGGCTGGCGCCCTACGACCTGGCCGGCTCGCGCGCGCACGCCCGGGTGCTGCACCGCGCCGGCCTGCTCGCCGACGACGAGCTCGAGCAGATGGTGCGGGCGCTGACCGAGCTGTCGGCGGAGGTGGCGGCGGGCACCTTCGCCCCGGTCGAGTCCGACGAGGACGTGCACGAGGCCCTCGAGCGCGGTCTCACCGAGAAGCTGGGCACCCTCGGCGGCAAGCTGCGCGCCGGCCGCAGCCGCAACGACCAGGTGGCCACCGACCTGCGGCTCTACCTGCGGCACAACGTCCGGGCGCTGGTCGGCGAGCTGGCGTCGCTGGAGTACGCGCTCCTGGGCCTGGCCGAGCGCTACCTCGACGTCCCCGCGCCCGGCATGACCCACCTGCAGCACGCCCAGCCGGTGCTCGTCGCCCACCAGCTGCTCGCCCACGCCCACGCCTTCGCCCGCGACGTCGACCGCCTCCTCGACTGGGACCGCCGCGCCGCCGTCAGCCCGCTCGGCTCCGGCGCGCTGGCCGGCTCCTCGCTGCCGCTGGACCCCGACGCCGTCGCCGCCGAGCTCGGCTTCGACCGGGCCGCGGAGAACTCGATCGACGCGGTCAGTGACCGCGACTTCGCCGCGGAGTTCTGCTTCTGCGCGGCGATGGTGGGCGTGCACCTGTCCCGGCTGGGGGAGGAGGTCGTGCTCTGGACGTCGACCGAGTTCGCCTGGGCCCGCCTCGACGACGCCTGGGCCACCGGGTCGTCGATCATGCCGCAGAAGAAGAACCCCGACATCGCCGAGCTGGCGCGCGGCAAGTCCGGCCGGTTCGTCGGCAACCTCACCGGCCTGCTCACGATGCTCAAGGGCCTGCCGCTGGCCTACGACCGGGACCTGCAGGAGGACAAGGAGCCGGTCTTCGACTCCCTCGAGCAGTTGCTGCTCCTGCTGCCCGCCGTCACCGGGATGGTCGCCACGCTGACCCTGCGCCCGGAGGTGCTCGAGGCCGCCGCGCCGCAGGGCTTCGCGCTGGCCACCGACGTCGCCGAGTGGCTGGTGCGCAACGGCGTCCCGTTCCGCTCGGCGCACGAGATCGCCGGCAGCATGGTCGCCGTCTGCGAGGAGGCCGGCCTCGAGCTGGACGAGCTCGACGACGAGCAGCTGGCCGGCATCGACGAGCGGCTCACCCCCGAGGTGCGCTCGGTGCTGTCGGTGCGCGGCGCGCTGGCCGCCCGCAGCACCCGCGGGGGGACGGCGCCCGAGCGGGTCGCCGGCCAGCTGTCCGCGCTGCGGGAGGTCGCCGCGGCGCACGGGCGCTGGGCGGCCGACTCGCCCGTGGCGGCCGCGCTCTGAGCACCCCCGGCAGGCTGCTGACGCCGGAGGAGCTGCTCGGCCCGGTCGACGTCGTCGCGCCGGCGCTGCTCGGCTGCTGGGTGGTCACCGACCGGCCCGAGGGCACCGTCGCCGTCCGGCTCACCGAGGTCGAGGCGTACTCGGGCGAGGGGAGTGACCCCGCGGCGCACTCGCACCGCGGCCCGACCCCGCGGGCGGCGATCATGTTCGGCCCGCCGGGGCGGCTCTACGTCTACTTCAGCTACGGCGTGCACTGGTGCGCCAACGTCGTCGTCGGTCCCGAGGGCACCGGCTCGGCGGTGCTGCTGCGCGCCGGGGAGGTGGCGGTGGGGGAGGACCTGGCCCGTGCCCGCCGTCCCGCCGCCAAGGCCACCCGCGACCTTGCCCGCGGCCCGGCCCGGCTCGCCGCGGCGCTCGGCATCGGGCCGGGCGACCTCGGCACCGACCTGCTCGACCCGGCCGCGCCGGTCCGGCTGCAGGCCGGGGACCCGCCCGACGGCGTCTCCGCGGGCCCGCGGGTCGGGATCACCAAGGCCACCGAGCTGCCCTGGCGGTTCTGGGAGACCGGCGCGCCGTCGGTGAGCCCCTTCCGCCCGGGTGGTCCGCGCCGCCGCCGCCCCGCCGGGCAGGATGGTGCCCCGTGACCGACGTCCTCTCCGAGCTGCACCGCCGGGGGCTCATCGCCCAGTCCACCGACGAGGACGCGCTGCGCGCCGCGCTCGCCGAGGGGCCGGTCACGTACTACTGCGGCTTCGACCCCACCGCGCCGAGCCTGCACGTGGGCCACCTGGTGCAGTTCATGGTCCTGCGCGCGCTGCAGCGGGCCGGGCACCGGCCGGTCGTGCTCGTCGGCGGCGCCACCGGGCTGATCGGCGACCCGCGGCCGACCGCGGAGCGGCAGCTCAACGACCGGTCGACGGTGGCCGGCTGGGTCGAGAGCATCCGCCGCCAGGTGGCGCCCTTCCTCGGCCTGCCCGCCGAGCGCGACGGCCTGGCGAGGCCGGTCTACGTCGACAACCTGACCTGGACCGAGCCGCTGTCGGCGATCGACTTCCTGCGCGACCTGGGCAAGCACTTCCGGGTCGGCCGGATGCTGGCGAAGGAGGCGGTGTCGGCCCGGCTGAACTCCGAGGCCGGCATCAGCTACACCGAGTTCAGCTACCAGATCCTCCAGGCCCACGACTACCTGCAGCTGCACCGCCGCCACGGCGTGACGCTGCAGACCGGCGGCTCGGACCAGTGGGGCAACCTCACCGCCGGCATCGACCTGGTCCGCCGGGTCGAGGGCGCGACCGTGCACGCGGTGTCGACGCAGCTGGTGACCAAGTCCGACGGGCAGAAGTTCGGCAAGAGCGAGGGCGGCACCGTCTGGCTCGACCCGCAGCTCACCTCGCCCTACGCCTTCTACCAGTTCTGGCTCAACGCCGACGACGCCGACGCCCGCACCTGGCTGCCCCTGTACTCCGAGCGCCCCGCCGAGGAGGTCGCGGCGCTGGTGGCCGAGAGCGAGGAGCGCCCGGCCTCCCGCGCGGCGCAGCGGGCCCTCGCCGAGGAGCTGACCCTCCTGGTGCACGGACCCGACGAGCTCCGCCAGGCCGAGGCCGCCGGCCGGGCGCTGTTCGGCCGCGAGGACCTCGGCGCCCTCGGCGCCGACACCCTCGGGGCCGCGCTCCGGGAGGCCGGGAGCGTCACCGTCGACGGGGGGACGCCGACCGTCGCGCAGCTGCTCCAGCAGACGGGGCTCGCCTCGAGCCTGTCCGACGCCCGCCGCACCGTGAGGGAGGGCGGGGTGTACCTGAACAACGAGCGCGTGACCGACGCCGACGCGGTGCCGGGGGAGGACGCCTGGCTGCCCGGTGGGTGGCTGGTGCTGCGCCGGGGCAAGCGCGCCGTCGCCGGGGTGCACCGGGCCGGCTGAGTGCGCCCCGGCGCGTGTCCGCCAGGAGACGCGCCGGTTCCGAGACGGTGTCGACGGTCACGGACCGACCGGTTTGACACCGGTCCGACAGGCACGTAACTTCATCTCTGCGCGCCGCACGGCCCGGGAGGGCCGGCGGGGAGGACCCAGCAGGGAACACCCGGTGCGGGCGCAGGGTTGGACAACAAGCCACCGAGGACACCCGAGAGGGTCGAGTCGGTGTGCGTCCGCTCCTTGAGAACTCAACAGCGTGCCGAAAGTCAGTGCCAAGTAGTACCCCGTCCGCATCCTGTGGGGTGTGGAGGGTTCCTTTGGTTGATTGATCGAGATCTGTCAGGTCTCGGTTCTTCGCCTGGTTCAAGCATCTACGGAGAGTTTGATCCTGGCTCAGGACGAACGCTGGCGGCGTGCTTAACACATGCAAGTCGAACGCTGAACCCTGCTTGCGGGGGGATGAGTGGCGAACGGGTGAGTAACACGTGGGCAACCTGCCCCCGGCTCTGGGATAACTCCAAGAAATTGGGGCTAATACCGGATGTTCACCGGCTGCCGCATGGTGGTGGGTGGAAAGGGTT